>NZ_JBBOPD010000001.1:0-112500 GCF_038003445.1 Solibacillus sp. FSL K6-1126
CGGACACATACGACCATAGTGAGAGTAGTGAACGTCACGTACTTCCATACCAGCACGCTCACGTGTTAAACCACCAGGCCCTAATGCAGACAGACGACGCTTATGCGTTAATTCTGCTAACGGGTTTGTTTGGTCCATGAATTGAGACAATTGAGAGCTACCAAAGAACTCTTTAATTGAAGCGATAACAGGACGGATATTGATTAATTGCTGTGGTACGATTGCTGCTGTGTCGTTAATTGACATACGCTCACGTACTACACGCTCCATACGAGATAAACCGATACGGAATTGGTTTTGTAGTAATTCGCCAACAGAACGTAAACGACGGTTACCTAAATGGTCAATATCATCTGTGTTACCAACGTCATATAATAAGTTGAAGAAGTATGATACTGATGCCAATACATCGGCTGGAGTAATATTTTTCACTTCTTCATCTACATAGGCGTTTGAAATAACATTAATTTCTTTTTGCGCTTCATCATTTGGTGCAAAGATTTTAACCGACTGAATTGTAATATCATCTTCCAATACACCACCAACTTGGTTTAATGTACGGAAACCGACACCACTTTCTAAATATGGAATTAACTTATCCAGATTACGGCGGTCTAATAATGTACCTGCTTCTACGATAATTTCCCCTGTATCAGGATCCACTAACGTTTCTGCAATCGTTTGGTTGAATAAACGATTTTTGATATGAAGCTTTTTGTTCATTTTGTAACGACCAACATTCGCTAAATCATAGCGTTTTGCATCGAAGAAGCGAGAATATAATAAGTTCTTCGCAGATTCAACTGTTGGTGGTTCACCTGGACGTAAGCGTTCATAGATTTCAAGAAGGGCCTTTTCAGTACCTTCCGTGTTATCTTTTTCTAACGTATTACGTAAATATTCATTGTCGCCAATGATATCTAAAATTTCTTGATCCGAGCCAAAACCTAATGCACGTAAAAGCACCGTTACTGGTAATTTACGTGTACGATCGATACGTACATAAACAACGTCTTTAGCATCTGTTTCATATTCAAGCCATGCACCACGGTTTGGAATAACCGTTGCACCAAAGCCTTTTTTACCGTTTTTATCCGTTTTTTCGTGGAAGTATACACTTGGAGAACGAACTAACTGTGAAACAATTACACGCTCAGCACCGTTAATAATAAACGTACCTGTTTCCGTCATTAATGGGAAATCACCCATAAAGACGTCTTGCTCTTTCACTTCGTTTGTTTCTTTGTTGTGCAAACGTACTTTTACACGTAATGGTGCAGCATAAGTAACGTCACGCTCTTTACATTCATCCACATCATACTTAGGTTCTCCTAAAGTATAGTCGACGAATTCTAATGAAAGATTACCTGTAAAATCTTCGATTGGAGAAATGTCGTGGAACATCTCGCGCAACCCTTCTTCAAGGAACCACTCATAAGATGCTGTTTGGATTTCGATTAGATTCGGAAGTTCCAGCACCTCACTAATACGCGCAAAGCTTCTACGCTGGCGGTGTTGTCCGTACTGAACTAGTTGACCTGTCAACTCATTCACCCCTCAATAAAGCGATAATAGGTCTTTGCAAAAACATACAAATAGTGTATGATTTCGAAAGACAAAAAGAAAACGAGACTTTTTTTAAACCTCATTTTCGGTTAAACTTAACTTATTCTTAGCAGTATACCCGTAACTTTGAATATTTAATGCAAAAGGGCATACTACCTCAAAATAATAATTTTGCATTTTATTATGTTATCATATTCAATTTGTCAAGTCAATATTGGAAACTAATCTTACTTATTTTTTTGCACGAATAATCCAATATCCTTTTTTCTTCTCAACGACATCTACTTCTGAAAACATTTCTTCTAAATGACTCATAGTTGATGGAGCGCCTTGCTTCTTCTGAATAACAATCCACAGCTCACCATTTTCCTCCAATAATTCATATGCACCGTCATAAAACTTAAAGATCGTTTCTTTACCGGCACGAATCGGAGGATTTGTTAATACAGCAGCTACTTTCGTCCCAGGTTCGACAGCCGCTAATCCATCGCTTTCAAAAATACGTACATTTTGAACCCCGTTAAGCTGGGCATTTTTTTGAGACAAACTAACCGCTCGTGAATTTATATCCATCATGTAAATTTCACGATCAGGGTTGTTTTTTGCAATCGATAATCCGATTGGTCCATAGCCACAACCTACATCAAGCAAAACACCATCAATTTTAGGCATTTCAAACACATCGATTAGTACACGGGAACCAAAATCTACTTCGCTTTTACTGAATACACCCGTATCCGTTTCAAACGTAAATGTATTGCCTAATAAAGTGAATTTCCATTGGCGTGGTTTACTCTCAGTTTGAGGCTTATTTGAATAATAATGTTCAGACATGCAACACGCCTCCTTAGAAAAAATACATTTTGCGCTAATTTGTGCAAAATGATGTCTTTTCATGTGGGTTACTATAAAAATCAATATTTTCATATCCACAAAAGTTAATAAAGAAAAGCCCGCCGCAAAATTGTGACGAGCTTTCCTTATTAAACTAAGCTCATAGCTTAGCGATTAAAGTTAAACTAAAATTATTTAACTTCTACTGAAGCGCCAACTTCTTCAAGTTTAGCTTTGATAGCTTCAGCTTCGTCTTTAGAAACGCCTTCTTTAAGAGCTTTAGGAGCGTTATCAACAACTTCTTTAGCTTCTTTTAAGCCTAAACCAGTGATTTCACGAACCACTTTGATTACTTTGATTTTTTCTCCACCAGCAGAAGCTAATACTACATCAAACTCAGTTTTTTCTTCAGCTGCAGCAGCACCGCCAGCAACTACTGCTACTGGAGCAGCAGCTGTTACACCGAATTCTTCTTCGATTGCTTTTACTAAATCGTTTAACTCTAGAACTGTCATAGCTTTGATAGCTTCTAAGATTTGCTCATTGTTCATTTTAATTTCCTCCTATGGAATGTTTATTAGTTTTAGGCAGTTTGCCTGATTTTTGAAGTTATGAGGCTGCTATTAAGCGCCTTGCTCTTCTTTTTGTTCTGCAACAGCTTTTGTTGCAAGTGCGAAGTTGCGCACTGGAGCTTGAAGTACAGATAAAAGCATTGATAATAGACCTTCGCGAGATGGAAGTTCTGCAAGAGCTTTAACGTCTTCAACTGATGCCACAGTACCTTCGATAATACCAGCTTTAATTTCTAACGCTTCGTTTTTCTTAGCGAATTCGTTAATAATTTTAGCAGGAGCTACTACGTCCTCGTTAGAGAATGCGATAGCGTTAGGACCAGTTAAGAATTCATTGATTCCTTCTAAACCAGCAGCTTCCGCAGCACGGCGAGTTAAAGTGTTTTTGTAAACTTTGAACTCAACACCTGCTTCACGTAATTGCTTACGTAATTCAGTTACTTGTGCTACTGTTAAACCACGGTAATCTACTACTACGATAGAACCAGCAGCAGAGAATTTATCAGCGATTTCTTGAACTTGAACTTTTTTAGTTTCGATTGCTTTGCTCATGATGACACCTCCTATTAGAATGAGTCATTTATACCGACAAAGAAAAGCCTCTATATCAAAATAGACATAGAGGCTGAAAGTACATCATCTTAAAAAGAATCCGAACTCCTATGTCCTCGGTAGGATCATTAAGTGCGTATGGCACCCCTACTGTCTACGGTACAAATGGATGATTCACAACAGCACTCATCTTACCAAGTAAGAGGTGCGTTGTCAACAAATTTTATTTTACGATTTTTAAAAAACCGGAAATTATTTAACTGTTACGTTAGCAGCGTCAACTTTTACAGCAGGACCCATTGTAGTTGTAACGTTTACAGACTTCATGTAAGTACCTTTTGCTGCAGCTGGCTTAGCTTTTTGAACTACTTCAAATACAGCTAAGAAGTTTTCTACTAATTTTTCTGTCTCGAAAGAAACTTTACCAATTGGTGCGTGGATGATACCAGACTTTTCAGCACGGTACTCTACTTTACCAGCTTTGATTTCTTCGATTGCTTTTGTTACGTCAAATGTAACTGTACCTGTTTTAGGGTTTGGCATTAAACCTTTAGGACCTAATACACGACCTAATTTACCAACTTCACCCATCATGTCAGGAGTTGCAACGATTACATCGAAATCAAACCAACCTTGTTGGATTTTTTGGATGTATTCTGCATCGCCTACATAGTCTGCGCCAGCAGCTTCTGCTTCTTTAAGTTTTTCGCCTTTAGCGAAAACTAATACGCGTTGAGTTTTACCAGTACCGTGTGGTAATACTACCGCACCACGGATTTGTTGGTCGTTTTTACGAGTATCGATACCTAATTTGAATGCTACTTCTACAGTTGCATCAAAGTTTACTGTGCTTGTTTTTTGCGCTAATGCTACTGCTTCTTCAACAGAGTATAAAGTAGCGCGGTCGATTAATTTAGCTGCTTCTTGCAGTTTTTTACCTTTTTTAGCCATTATAATTTCCTCCTTGATTGTGGTTGTAACGGATTTGACCTCCCACGAATAAAGGTTGCGCACTCATCAAACAAGTATCCGAGTGCAGCAACCTTCCAAAAACAAAAACATCATCAAGTGTTGAAGATGGGATTAGTCTTCGATCGTAATACCCATGCTTCGCGCAGTACCTTCAACCATTAACATAGCAGCTTCAACTGAAGCAGCGTTAAGGTCTGGCATTTTTTGTTCAGCGATTTCGCGAACTTTATCACGTTTAACCGTTGCAACTTTTTTACGGTTTGGTTCACCAGATCCAGATTGGATACCAGCAGCTACTTTAAGTAATACTGCAGCTGGCGGAGTTTTCGTAATAAAAGTGAATGAACGGTCTTCAAATACTGAAATTTCAACTGGAATGATAAGACCAGCTTGATCAGCAGTACGAGCGTTAAATTCTTTACAGAATCCCATAATGTTTACACCTGCTTGACCTAATGCAGGACCAACCGGTGGCGCTGGGTTTGCTTTACCAGCAGGGATTTGAAGTTTTACAACTTTAATAACTTTTTTAGCCACGAGACACACCTCCTTAAGTCCGTGATGTGGTAATTGGGTTACCCCTCCCACTCAAATATCTGTTCGTCAGCTAACTTGCCGATAACATTAAAACTAATTATAATCACACGCCCAAAACTTGGACAGTCTGACCTTTGAAATGATAACACTTTTAAATTGCTTAATCAAGTATAAATAATTCTATATTTTTTGAACTTGGTTAAAGTCTAGCTCCATTACTGTTTCGCGACCAAACATATCAACAAGAACTTTTAATTTTGCTTTGTCGACATCTACTTCTTCTACGCGACCTTGGAAATGTGCAAATGGTCCTTCTAGAACTTCTACAACTTCACCAACAGAAATCTCAACTTCACCTAATAAGGATTCGTTCATACCCATTTGTGCAAGCAGACGTTCCGCTTCTTCCGGTAATAAAGGAGTTGGTTTTACACCGCCGCCCGAAGAACCGATAAATCCTGTCACACCAGGTGTATTACGAACGACATACCAAGCGTCATCTGTCATAATCAATTCTACTAAAACGTAACCTGGGAAGATTTTACGCATTACCGCTTTTTTCTTGCCGTCTTCTTTTACATCGATTTCTTCATGCTCAGCTACGATTACACGGAAAATTTTATCTTGCATTCCCATCGTTTCCACGCGTTTTTCAAGATTTGCTTTTACTCGGTTTTCATAACCGGAATACGTATGAACTACATACCAATTTTTCTCCATATAGGTAGGACTAAATCGTCCGTCCCTCCTTTACATTATGTGTGTAGGGTATATATTTCCCTGATCACAAAACTTCAATAATCTATTTCTTTAAATTAAGCTGTCAGCATTTTTTAACAAATGAAAAAACCCGTTATATGGCATGGACGGGCTATTTCGAAATATTAACATGATATAGCTTACAGAGACAAGAACCAACGGAATAATTCTGAGATTCCTAAATCTATTGCTGTAAAGAATAACGCCATTACGATAACTGTAGAAACTACTACTACCGTATACTTCGTTAACTCTTTACTTTTCGGCCAACTTGTTTTGCGCATTTCTGAGCCGACTTCTTGTAAAAAGTTTGTTACTTTACTCATCTTTGCCTAACCTCCGAACAACGAATTAATCTATTTTCATTTATAACGTTTGTTTATGCATTGTATGCTCATTACAGTGAGAGCAAAATTTCTTCAGTTCTAAACGCTCGCTTGCCCCTTCTTTTTTCGGGACACTGTAGTTTCTTGAACCACATTTTTCACAACTTAAAACGACTTTCTTTGCCATGTTTATCACCTTTTCGGCAGTTTGTCCTTTAAAGACTAACACCTAAATTTCCCACTGTCAATAAAGGCTCATGGTGTTTAAGTCATTTCTTTTAGTTCAAGATGACGCTCCAATTTGCGCTTCACCCGCTGTAATGCATTATCAATGGATTTTACATGTCGATCCAATTCTTCAGAAATTTCATTATAGGATTGTCCTTCCAAATAACGAACCAACACCTGCTGTTCGAGTTCGCTTAATACTTCACCCATCTTCTCTTCCAAATAAAGATAATCTTCGCGATTAATCATCAAATACTCAGGATCGTCCGAAATAGGACTCGTAATAATATCCATCAGTGTGCGCTCTGATTCTTCATCGTAAATTGGCTTATCTAAAGAAACATATGAATTTAGCGGAATATGCTTTTGTCTAGTAGCTGTTTTAATTGCCGTAATAATTTGCCGTGTAATGCAAAGTTCTGCAAAGGCACGGAATGACGCAAGCTTGTCCTCTTTAAAATCCCGAATCGCTTTATATAAGCCAATCATTCCTTCTTGAATTATATCTTCTTTGTCCGCACCAATTAAAAAATACGACCGCGCTTTCGCCTTAACAAACAATCGGTATTTTGAAATTAAAAAATCTAACGCATCTGTATTGCCTAGATGCACTTGTTCTACAAGCTCTTCATCTGTCAAATGTTCAAAACGTAGTACCATTTGTAACTTCTCACTTTTAAGCAATGAAAATCACCTCAGTTACGCTAGAATAATTAGGAATAGTATAACTTAATTGGAAATAACGGGCAATCTATTACTTGAGCCCTCTTCTCCATTTTTCAAACTGTAGTTCCACTTCTTTTGATAGCTTGATTCTTGAGGCCGGTTTTTCGTCGGTCGATTCTTTTACTTTGGATGAAATTTTAGATTGAATAATTTGCATTTCAATTTCAAGCTCACGTGCCGATTTTCTTAATGCACCATGACCAAATACAACATTTTGTTCAGTCATATCGGATGTTGCGACGTGTATTTGGATTTTTCGTCCTTTTAATTCGTTCGATAATTTTTCAATGCGCTCGTCCGCTGTTTCGTTTTTACGTGTATAAAGCACTTCCACGGCATGCTGAATATAAAGTTGTTCAGTGCCCGGAACAAGATGCGCGTCAAATACAACAATAACACGCCAGCCTGTATGCGCTTTATACTCCGCCATTCGTTCAATTAACCGATCACGTGCATCTTCGAAGTGAGGCTCGCGTAACGGACGAAGCTCACTCCATGCACCGATCATGTTATAGCCGTCTACTAGCAATATGTTCTGCATGACCTCATCCGTTAGCTTCTTGTCGTTTGCGGTACACTTCATACATAAGTAATGCCGCTGCTACGGAAGCATTCAATGATGTTACATGACCAACCATCGGTAAGTGATATAAGAAGTCACATTTATCTTTTAAAAGACGGCTCATTCCCTTACCTTCACTACCAATAATTAATGCAAGCGGTAATGTTGCATCCATTTTACGATAATCTGCCGAACCTTTTGCATCTGTTCCGGCAATCCATACACCGCGGTCTTTTAGCTCATCCACCGTTTGGGCCAAATTGGTCACACGCACAACAGGTACATGCTCGATAGCACCTGTGGATGCTTTAGCAACTACTGCTGTTAAACCGACTGCGCGACGCTTCGGAATAATGATACCATGTGCACCGATCGCATCTGCTGTACGCATAATCGATCCTAAGTTATGCGGATCTTCCAACTCGTCCAGTATTAAAAAGAACGGGTCTTCGCTTTTTGCCTTCGCTGCGGCAAATAGATCGTCCAATTCTGCATAGTCATATGCCGCGACCGATGCCACAATCCCCTGATGATTTTCTGCAAGCTTATCAACTTTTTGCTTTGGTACAAACTGCACGAGGACACCTTGCTCTTTCGCTAAGTCCATTAACTCCTGTACACCTGTTTTCTTAACGCCTTCAGCAATCCATAACTTATTGATTTCTCGGCCTGCGCGAAGTGCCTCAAGTACCGGATTTTTTCCTGCAATCATTTCTCCTGATAGTTCTTCCTGGGCAGATTGCGGCTTTTCTTGTTGCTTTTTCTCCTGAGTTTTAAAAGTATCTGCTTTTTTATCGCGCCCTTTAAAATCTTTTGGTTTACGATTTTGCTGTCTTTTCTCTGCCATAGTTACACTCCTTTTGCCTGTTCGACAATTTCGATTGCGTAATCGATTATTTCATTTGCGCGATGATGTTCTTTGCTAAGGAATAAGAAGCCTAAAACCGCTTCAAATCCTGAGCTATTACGATATGTGCGTACATCTGTGTTTTTCGGAACAGATCCTGATTTGGCATTGCGTCCTCTACGGAAAACAGCTTGCTCTTCTTCTGTTAAGTAATTTTCTTCGATCATACGATGTACAATATTGGACTGGGACTTGGCCGAAACATATTTTGTCGCCTCTTTATGCAATGTGTTAGGCTTTGCGCGGCCCGACAATATTAAATGTTCCCGAATTCTTTGTTCCAGCACGGCGTCGCCCATATAAGCGAGCGCCAGTGCATTTAGCTGTATGACATCATGTGGTGTTAAATTTTGCATTTACTGTCCTCGTTTCCAGCGTGTACCTTGACGAGTGTCTTCAAGCACAATATCCATGCCCAGCAGTTGGTCACGGATTTCATCTGAACGAGCGAAATCACGGTTTTTGCGGGCTTGATTACGTTCCTCGATTAATGCCTCAATTTCTTCATCGAGTAAGCCTGCTTCTACTTTTATATGAATACCTAGTACATTTCCAATTGTATCAAACATCGTTAAAATTGCCTGCAATACTTCTTTATCCGTATTTGCTTCGTTTAAATACACATTGGCAATATGGGAAAGTTCAAATAGCGCCGAAACCGCATTTGCTGTATTAAAGTCATCATTCATCGCGTTTTCGAAATCAACTTTAATCTGACCAATTTTTTCAAGCCATTGCTCACTGTTATCCCCTAAACTTGCAGAAGATGTGAGACGGTGCTCCACATTCGTATAAGATGTACGAATACGGTCTAAACCATTTTTAGCTGCTTCCACTAAATCCTGAGCGAAGTTGATCGGATTACGGTAATGAACAGACAGCATAAAGAAACGCAACACTTGCGGGTCAATTTGCTGGCGGATATCATTCACTAATATAAAGTTGCCCAGTGATTTTGACATTTTTTCATTATCAATATTAATATAGCCGTTATGCATCCAATAACGCGCGAATGTTTTATCATTATGCGCTTCAGATTGGGCAATTTCGTTTTCATGGTGAGGGAATGTTAAATCCTGTCCGCCTGCGTGAATATCGATTGTATCACCTAAATGCTCACGTGCCATTACAGAACACTCAATATGCCATCCTGGACGTCCTTCTCCCCATGGTGATGCCCACTTAATTTCGCCTGCTTTCGCCGCTTTCCATAATGCGAAATCCAACGGGTCTTCCTTTTTCTCGCCGGCTTCAATACGTGCTCCTACTTTTAAATCATCGATAGATTGGTGACTTAACTTACCGTAGCCATTGAATTTACGCGTACGATAATAAACATCGCCTTGGGATTCATATGCGTAGCCTTTGTCGATCAGCACTTTTATGAACTCGATAATATCATCCATATGCTCTGTTACACGTGGATGGGCATCCGCCTTTTGGCATCCAAGCGCCGTAATATCTTCAAAGTAAGCAGCGATAAAGCGATCTGTTAAGACAGAAGTTTCTTCACCTAATTCATTTGCTGCTTTAATAATTTTGTCATCCACATCGGTAAAGTTCGAAACGAATTTCACCTCATAGCCTGCATACTGTAAATAGCGACGTACTGTATCATAGACGATTACCGGACGGGAATTCCCAATATGAATGTAATTGTATACAGTCGGTCCGCATACATACATTTTTACTTTGCCTTCCTCCAACGGAATAAATGGTTCTTTTTGTCTTGTCAACGAATTGAAGATTTGAATCGTCATATTGCCTCTCCTTTTTCATATTGCTCTTTTCGGTGTGTATTGGGTTAATTTGCCATTAAAATGAAAAAAGCGTCTCCATCACCTAAAGAAGGTGACAGAGACGCTAGATGCGCGGTTCCACTCTGGTTGAAAAAGTAGCCATACTTTTTCCGCTTAAAGTCCTGTAACGTGGACAAATCGATTTAACCTACTTCAAATTCAGTTAAATACTCAAAGGTGCATTTCAGCTTTGCCTTAACCTGGATCACTTTCAGCCGGTGGTGATCCTCTCTAATAAGGGGTGCGCAGCGTACTTCTCCTTCTCAACGTGCTATCACTTATAGAATTATATTCATTTTACATCTATTTTCAGAAAAATCAATCATTTTATCCATTCTAGAGAACTGTTAAGTAAGCTCCCTATTTACAAAATGAATTACTTTGCAAATTTTTCAACACGGGCAATTGTTTTTTCCTTGCCGATTAAAGCAATGGCATTCGGTAATTCCGGACCATGTGTTTGACCAGTCGTCACAACACGGATTGGCATAAACAGATTTTTACCTTTTACACCCGTTTCTTTTTGTACAGCTTTAATCGCTGCTTTAATTGAAGCGGCATCAAAAGTTTCTAAAGCTTCTAATTGAGTTTTAAATGAAGCCATAACAGCCGGCACAGTTTCACCCGCTAACACTTCATTTGCTTCTTCATCATATGCAATTTCTTCTGTGAAAAATTGGCTCGATAATTCTACGATTTCTGCACCGAAGCTCATTTGCTCATGGTAAAGCGCGATTAAATCAGAAGCCCATGCATGTTGCTCTTCTGACAGCTCTTCTGGAAGTAAGCCCGCTTTTTGCAAGTGTGGCAATGCTAAAGCAACTACCTCTTC
Organism: Solibacillus sp. FSL K6-1126; assembly: GCF_038003445.1. Classification (NCBI taxonomy): domain Bacteria; kingdom Bacillati; phylum Bacillota; class Bacilli; order Caryophanales; family Caryophanaceae; genus Solibacillus; species Solibacillus sp. FSL K6-1126. The sequence continues at coordinate 11,173 of NZ_JBBOPD010000001.1, forward strand.
ATGAGACATTTTTTTAATATATTGGTTGTTCATCCATGTTAGTTTTGTTTTATCAAACATAGATGGTGATTTTGATAAGCGTTTTTCATCAAACAGCTTTACAAATTCGTCATGTGAGAAGATTTCCTCTTCTCCTTCCGGTGACCAGCCAAGCAATGCAAAGAAGTTAAACATCGCTTCCGGTAAGTAACCAAGGTCCTTGTATTGTGTAACGAACTGGATGATTGATTCATCACGTTTCGATAATTTCTTGCGCTCTTCATTTACGATTAATGTCATATGACCATATTGCGGATATTCCCATCCGAATGCGTCAAAAATCATCATTTGTTTTGGTGTGTTTGATAAATGCTCTTCCCCACGGAATACATGTGTAATTTCCATGAAGTGGTCATCCAGTACTACCGCATAATTGTATGTTGGAATACCGTTTGCTTTTACAAGTACCCAGTCGCCGATATCTTTTGATTCGAACGATACTTCGCCGCGAACTAAATCAGTGAACTGATACGTAACATTTTCCGGAACACGCATACGAATTGTGTGCGGGATACCAGCAGCCTCTTTTTCAGCAACTTCCTCTGCTGTTAAATGACGGCATTTTCCATCATATGCAGGTGCTGCAACACCTTGTGCTTTTTGTTTTTCGCGTGATGCTTCAAGCTCTTCTGAAGTACAGAAACATTTATACGCTTGTCCGTTTTCCAGCATTTTTTCTGCATGCTCTTTATAAATATCAAGACGTTCCATTTGACGGTAAGGTGCATATGGGCCACCGATATCAATCGATTCATCCGGTGTAATGCCTAACCAGCGTAAGTTATCAAGTTGAGAAGCTTCCCCGCCCTCTACATTACGCTCAATATCTGTATCTTCAATACGTACTACAAAAGTACCGTTGTGATGTTTTGCATATAAATAATTGAATAATGCTGTACGTGCGCCACCGATATGTAAGAATCCTGTTGGCGATGGTGCATAACGAACGCGAACTGTTTTCGTCATAATATTGCCTCCTAATTTTAGCGTCAAAACGCTCGACCTTTTCCGAATATAATAAATTTACTTTTATATGGATATGAACGGACATTATATTGTCCAATATCGGCACAATAGATGTCTTTTAAACTTTAACCATTCTACCACTGTAAGTTATTAAATTAAAGTAGCGTGTGCCGATTTTTGACACACGCCCTCAATTTTATCGCACTTTATGCTTTTACTAAAAGAATCGTTGCCATTGCTGCAATTCCTTCTTCACGGCCCACAAAACCTAACTTCTCTGTTGTTGTCGCTTTTACATTAACTTGCGAAGGTTCGGCATTCAGTAGTTGTGCGATACGGTTTTGCATCTGTGAAATATATGGGGCCATTTTCGGACGCTGTGCCATAATCGTACAATCCACATTGCCTAATTTATATCCGCGCTCTTCAACCATCTTCCAGATGTGTTCAAGTAACTTCGCTGAATCTGCATCTTTCCACTCCGGATCTGTATCAGGGAAGTGACGGCCGATATCCCCTTCACCAATTGCACCTAATGCCGCGTCTGTTACTGTATGTAAAAGTACATCGGCATCTGAATGACCTACTAAACCGCGCTCATGTGGAATTGTAATACCACCTAAAATTAATGGACGTCCTTCTGCAAATTCGTGAACGTCAAACCCTTGTCCAATTCGAAACATATCGTTGCTAGCCTACAAAGTAAACTAGCCTTCACCTTCTTTCTGGTAATCTCATTATCATTAGTATAATCAACTTGTCCGAAAAAAGCCTCGCAAACCTATTTTCTTTTCAAGGTATCTTCTATTTTCGTTGTTTTAAAATAGCTTCCCCAAAAATCAGATCTTCCTGCGTTGTCATTTTTACATTTTCATAACTGCATTCCACAATATGAATATCATGTCCTAAACGCTCCACGAGCATCGCTTCATCCGTTCCTAAAAAACCCACCTTTTCAGCTACATCCTCAGCTTCTGCCAGTAAATCATAACGGAACGCTTGTGGTGTTTGAACCATCCATAAAGACTCCCGGTCAACGGTTTCTTTAATAAGACCGTTATGGACGACCTTCATCGTATCCTTCGCACGAACTCCTGCAATAGCCGCTCCTTTTTCATAAGCGACTTTTGCAAGTTCGGTAATTTTCGGAATAGTAATAAAAGGTCTTGCAGCATCATGAACAAGGACAACATCCACTGCACTCATTTCTTTTATGCACGAATGCACTGAATGTTGGCGTTCTTCACCACCTGTCGGCAGGCCTTTTACTTTTGTAATATTATGTTTTTCGATGAGCGCCTGGATAAATGGCCGTTCCTCATCTTTTACGGCAAGCCAAATTCCTGTACAATTTTCATCACGTTCAAAAACAAGAAGTGTATGAACTAAAATCGGTTTATCCGCTAAGTTTAAAAATAATTTATTTTGCCCGGCACCCATGCGCTTTCCACTTCCTGCTGCCGGCAAAACGACTTCATAACGCAAAATGCTTCACATCCTAATCCTCTTTTGGCTTGGCGAAAATCATACGCCCTGCTGATGTTTGAAGTACGCTCGTTACCGTCACTGTAATCGCCTGGCCAATATAGCTTCGGCCGCCCTCTACTACAATCATTGTACCGTCATCTAAATAGGCCACACCTTGATTGTGTTCTTTCCCGTCTTTAATGACTACGACTTGCATATCTTCACCCGGAATTACGACCGGTTTCACCGCATTTGCCAAATCATTAATATTCAATACTTGTACACGGTGCAGTTCACAGACCTTATTTAAGTTAAAATCATTCGTCAGTATTTGGGCACTCATGTTTTTGGCTAATCGAACCAACTTTAAATCCACTTCAGACACATCTTCAAAATCAACTTCCGTAATAAGTACTTTCGACGCTCGTTCGTCCTGAAGCCTTTTTAAAATATCTAGACCCCTGCGACCACGCGTACGCTTCAATGTATCAGATGAATCCGCGATATGCTGTAGTTCCGTCAAAACAAACTGAGGTACAACTAAAACCCCTTCAACAAACCCTGTTGCTGAAATATCAGCAATACGGCCATCAATAATGACACTTGTATCAAGTAATTTATACTGCTCCTGATCTTGAACTTCCTTGACAGAACCGTCACTCTGACGCTTTTTCGTCGATTTCCCGGAAAAAATCTGCAACAGCTCATCCCGTTTACTAAAACCTAGCCGGAAACCAAGATAACCAAGAACAATGGATAAAATAGCAGGAACAACAGCGGTAATAACCGGAATGTTCATTTGATTGATCGCGACACCGACCAATGTTGCTACACATAATCCTACGATTAAACCGAGCGTACCAAATAATAAATCCGCTGCAGGCAATTTGAATAATACTTCCTCTAACCAAGTAATTAATTTTACAAAGTAATCAGATAATGCAAACGATAAAACGAATAACAAAGCAGCACCTATCGCAACACTGAAATATGGATTATTAAGCCAAGGATTGGATGATAAGTTCATGAATGCATATAATGGCGGTAAGAAAATGAGGCCTAATGCTCCACCGATAAATAAAAATGCTACTTGAATTATTTTCTTCAACATTTGTTTCACCTCCAAGTAATAATTATACATCTAAAGTTTCATTCATGCGAAGCCCAGGTACCAAAAGCAAGGGTAAATAAACAACAAACGCCAATTGAATTCCAATATTAGGATTTTACCCATTTTTTAAGATTATTCCCTATTTTTTTTAGTTAGATTTGCGCGATATTAATTCAATAATGACGTACTTCATTCTAAATTTCCGTTCCCTGTAGCTTAAACAAACTAATGAATATATTATATTAATATAATAGAAAATTTTAACATAGAAGAGGAGAATACGTTTTGAATACTGCAAAAGAAGTAAAAATTACTACTGCTGATCCGTCTGCAATCGGTCTATTCGGTTTGGCGATTGTAACATTTGTTGCTTCCACTCAAAAGTTAGGCTGGACAGAGGGCTTAGGTTTGGTTATTCCTTGGGCAATATTTTTAGGTGGTATTGCACAATTTTACGCATCTGTCTTAGACTCAAAACATAATAATACATTTGGTACGACTGCATTCGGCGCATACGGTTTATTCTGGATGGGTGTAGGTATGAGCTGGTTCGTTCAAGCCGGTGTATTTGGTGCAACATTACAGGCATCTGTTGATACATCTCAGCTCGGTGTTGTGTATTTAGGTTATTTAATCTTTACCCTATTTATGACGATTGGTGCAGCTGAAACAAATAAAGTTCTATTCGCGATCTTTGTAATGATCGACTTCTTATTTATTGGTCTGGCATTAAGTTCATTTGGCATTATGGAGCACGGTATGCATTTATTAGCAGCCTACTCTGAATTAATCATTGCTCTTTTATCACTTTACGGTGCAGGTGCTAATGTATTGAACAAGCATTTCGGCTTCAATTTCTTACCGATTGGAAAGCCTTTTGGTATTTTCACAAGAGAAGCATTTTTAAAGAAAGAAAAAACAGTAAAAGCATAATTTAAAGAGGCATGGAAATTTTTAACTTCCCATGCCTCTTTCTTGTGCGGATTATTATGAATTCGTTCACTATAAATTTTGGAAAGATTCCCGCAGTGCATCACTGATTGTTTCGACACCGACGACTTGTATGTCCGGCGGGAATTCCCAGCCCCCAATATTAGAAGCTGGAATAAAGGCGCGTTTAAACCCTAACTTTGCCGCCTCCTGTACACGTTGCTCAATTCTGGAAACACGACGTACTTCACCCGTTAAACCCACTTCACCGATAAAACAATCTGTCGGACGTACTGTCTGATCTTTAAAGCTTGATACAATACTTGTTAAGACAGCTAAATCAATCGCAGGCTCATCCAGTTTCACACCACCCGCAACTTTAATATACGCATCCTGTGCCTGAAGCATCATGCCCATACGTTTTTCCAATACCGCCATTAAAAGCTGAACACGGTTTTGGTCAACCCCGGTTGCCATACGCTTCGGATAATTGAAACTGGTTGGTGTAACAAGCGACTGTATTTCTACCAAAATTGGGCGTGTCCCTTCCATCGATGCAACAATTGTTGAACCAGGGGCACCTTGTGAACGTTCCTGTAAGAACAGCTCGGACGGATTCAATACTTCCTTTAATCCCCCATGGAGCATTTCAAAAATTGCAATTTCATTTGTAGAACCAAAACGGTTTTTCTGACTGCGTAAAATCCGGTGGTTATGGTGACGTTCCCCTTCAAAGTAAAGCACCGTATCTACCATATGTTCTAAAATACGCGGACCGGCAATCTGTCCTTCTTTTGTAACGTGACCAACAAGGAAAATAGCGATATTTTTTGTTTTTGCAATACGCATTAATTCTGCTGTACATTCACGTACTTGTGACACACTGCCCGGCGCACTAGTAACTTCCGGATGGTGCACCGTTTGAATCGAATCGACAATGACAAATTTCGGTTGGACTTCATCGATTGTTTGATTTAAAAATTCCAGATTCGTTTCCGAGTAAATATAAAGCTCTGGTGTATGGACACCTAAACGTTCAGCACGCAGCTTCGTCTGACGTACAGATTCTTCACCGGATATATATAAAACACGTTTCCCCTGATTAGAAAGAAGTGCAGATACTTGCAGTAGTAATGTCGATTTCCCGATACCCGGATCACCGCCTATCAGCACGAGTGAACCTGGTACAATACCGCCTCCGAGTACACGATTAAATTCATTCATTTCTGTAGCGATACGTGTTTCTTCTTGTACTTCCACATGGATAATAGGGGTTGCTTTTGTAGCCGTTGTAGAATGCTGGAACGCCCCGCGTGGCCCTTTTGAGATGACTTCGACTTCTTCATTCATCGTATTCCATTCGCCACAGCCAGGACAGCGCCCCATCCATTTTGCTGCTTCATAGCCACAGCTGCTGCACATAAATTTAGACTTCTTTTTTGCCATTTTGCTAGCTCCTTCGAATGTTTGTTCCTATAATTGTACACGAAACAAAATTGAATACCCACTAATCCGTCGCAAAATTCTTTTTCGGTTAGCTTCTCATACATATAACAATTCCTGTACATCCCGTTTAATTGCGTATGTGTAACCGGCGCGTTTCGCTTGTATATGCCACCAGTACCCAGCAACTTCAGTCTGCATAAAAAAGACGAGGCAGGAACTATCCCGACTCGTCTGGTTTTACTAATTTGTTGCTACTTTTTCTTGTGTACGTACGACAAACTCATCATTTACATAGTCAAGTACGACTGTTTGAGTCTTATCCAATGTACCTTTTAACAGTTCTTCGGATAAGCGGTCTTCCACATGTTTTTGTAATGCACGACGTAATGGACGCGCACCATATTGTGGATCATAACCTTCTTCTGAAATTTTCTCAAGCGCTGCATCTGTAAGCTGCAGTTCGATATCCTGCTCTTTTAGACGTTTCTTTAATGAATTCGCCATTAATGATACGATTTCTTTTAAGTGATCCTTCTCTAATGAATGGAATACGATCATTTCATCAATACGGTTTAAGAACTCTGGACGGAACGCCTTTTTCAGTTCTTCCAGCATTGTGCTCTTCATGTCTTTATCTTTCGATGCATTTAAACCGGCGCCGAAGCCAACATGTTTGCGGTATTTCAGTGCATCTGCCCCAACATTCGATGTCATAATGACAACTGTGTTACGGAAATCAACTACACGGCCTTTTGAGTCAGTTAAGCGGCCGTCTTCCAACACTTGTAATAAGATGTTGAATACATCCGGGTGCGCTTTTTCGATTTCATCCAGCAGTACAACTGAATATGGTTTACGACGAACTTTTTCTGTTAATTGACCGCCATCATCAAATCCTACATAGCCTGGAGGTGAACCGACTAAACGAGAAGTCGAATGTTTCTCCATATACTCGGACATATCTACACGGATCATTGCATCTTCATCACCGAACATTACTTCAGCAAGTGCTCGTGCAAGTTCCGTTTTACCGACACCAGTAGGTCCAAGGAAGATAAAGGAACCGATTGGACGTTTTGGATCTTTTAAGCCGGCACGGGCACGACGGATTGCACGGGAAATTGCTTCTACTGCTTCACCTTGACCAACTACGCGTTTGTGTAATTCTTCTTCAAGATTTAATAACTTCGCAGATTCAGCCTGAGCAATTTTCGAAACAGGAATTCCCGTCCACATCGCTACCACTTGTGCAATATCGTCTACATATACTGTAGATTCTTCTTTGCCTTGTTTTTCTTTCCACTCTTTTTTCAATTGTTCAAGCTCTTGTTTAAGCTTCTGCTCCGTATCACGCAATGCAGCAGCTTTTTCAAATTCCTGTCCTGAAACAGCAGCATTCTTTTCAGACTTAATGCCTTCCAGCTTATCTTCTAACTCTTTTAAATTAGGTGGAACAGTATAAGAGCGTAAGCGCACTTTTGAACCAGCCTCATCAATTAGGTCAATTGCTTTATCCGGTAAGAAACGATCCGAAATATAGCGATCTGATAATTTTGCTGCTGCTTCTACCGCTTCATCCGAAATTTTCACACGGTGATGTGCTTCATAACGGTCACGCAAGCCATTAATAATTTGGATTGTTTCTTCAACAGATGGCTCATCAACTTGGATCGGTTGGAAACGACGCTCTAATGCTGCGTCTTTTTCAATATATTTGCGGTACTCATCCAATGTAGTTGCGCCGATACATTGCAGTTCGCCTCGTGCCAATGATGGTTTTAAAATATTCGATGCATCAATCGCACCTTCTGCACCACCTGCACCGATCAATGTATGAAGCTCATCGATGAATAAAATAATATTGCCGGCCTGACGAATTTCATCCATCACCTTTTTAAGACGGTCTTCAAATTCCCCACGATATTTTGTACCTGCAACAACTGTTCCCATATCGAGCGTCATAACACGTTTATCGCGTAATGTTTCAGGTACTTCATTATTGATGATTTGCTGTGCCAATCCTTCTGCAATGGCCGTTTTACCTACACCCGGCTCCCCGATTAGTACCGGGTTGTTTTTTGTACGACGTGATAGTACTTCTACAACACGTGTAATTTCTTTAGAGCGGCCGATAACCGGATCAAGTGAACCTTCACGCGCCACCGCTGTTAAATCGCGGGCTAAACTATCAAGTGTTGGTGTATTTACTGTTTGCGTCATACTGGAATTACCGCTAGTGTTTGAGTCATTGTTGCCTAATAACAATAAAACTTGTTGGCGGGCTTTATTGATACTTACACCTGTATTCGCCAATACGCGGGCAGCAACGCCTTCACCTTCACGAATTAAAGCTAATAAAATATGCTCTGTTCCGACATATGCATGCCCTAATTTACGGGATTCATCCAATGAAAGTTCGATTACCTTTTTAGCACGTGGTGTGTAGTGAACGATAGGACCTACATCTTCTGTGCCTTTCCCAACAAGTTCCTCAATGCCGGTTTCGATCATTTGAGGGCTAATATTAATTGCTTCCAAAGCTTTAGCGGCAATTCCGCCACCTTCACGAATTAAGCCAAGTAAAATATGTTCTGTTCCGATTTCTTTATGCTTAAGACGAATTGCCTCTTCTTGAGCAAGTTGTAATACCTTTTGAGCACGTTGTGTGAATCGATTAAACATCATAGAAAATCCTCTCCTTTTTCCCCATTGTTTGTAGCTTCATCTTGCTCGTTTAACTTTTCTTGCAACAGCTTCGCACGATACATGTCGCGTTCTGCTGGTTGTAACGTAGTACCAATATATTGCTGAATGAGTCCAGGTTGCATAATAAGCATGCACTCATTTAGTTTACGCTGTGAAATTGCTTCTAATAATCCTAAACTTACCCCAAGACGCACATTTGATAAACAGCTTGCCGCTTCTTCACTCGTTAAAATTTTTGCGTACTTTAACGTACCGAGTGAACGGCTTAAACGGTCTTCCAACGCGGAGGGGGCACGCATCAATAAATTTTTGCGTGCAAGCTCTTCTTTTTTGATAACTTGCTCGACAACATCCTGAAGCTCCTGTAAAATCGTTTCTTCTGATTTACCTAGTGTAATCTGGTTCGAGATTTGATAAATATTGCCTAAATTTTCACTGCCTTCCCCATATATACCCCGCACAACCATTCCTAATCGTGTCATCATCTGAATTAATGGATTCATCTGTTTCATCATTGTGAGTGCAGGTAAATGGAGCATGACAGATGCTCGAAGCCCTGTTCCGACATTTGTTGGGCAACTTGTCAAATAACCATAGCGGTCTTCATATGCGTAATTAATTGACTTACTTAAGTAGCGGTCAATATTACGAGCCTTATCAAATGCTTCTTTTAAATTCATTCCTTGCGTAAGACTCTGTATACGAATATGATCCTCTTCATTTACTAATATGCTAATGGATTCATCTTTTGTTAAAAAAAATGATCCAATTTTTTTTCTTCGTGCCAAATTCGGACTGATCAAATGCTTCTCCACTAAAATTTGGCGTTGTAAAACGGGCATATCTTTTATTTGGAAATAAGAAAACTGATACGGGTTGTCATCTAAAGATAATAATGACTGCATCATTTTTTCTTCGATCATTTGTGCTTCCTGTTCTGTAAAACTAATCGGAAATCGAGTATTGGCAATATTACGAGCAAGCCGAATGCGCGTGCTAATGACGATATCTGAATCGCTTTCGTGCTGCATCCAGCTGGGACTGGCATTCGTTAAAAAATGCTCGATGTTCATGCGTTCCCCTCACCTTCCTGTTTTATTTTACTTTCCAATTCCCTAACTTCATCACGGATGGAAGCTGCATCCTCAAAACGCTCTTCCTCAATTGCTTGCTGCAGTGATGAACGGAGCTCTTGGATTTGTTGTTCCACTTTTTCTTTTGAAGGTCCTTCTTCCACATATCCTACATGCTGAGTACCTGCCTGCAGACGTTCAAGTAGCTGTGGTAATTGCTCACTAAATGTTTCGTAACATTGACCGCATCCAAATTTGCCTTGCTTTAAAAACTGTCGGTACGTAAACCCACAGGATGGGCAGGATTTTGGGCTGGCAGTATTTGTTGTCGTGCTTTCTTTCTTTGCATTCACAGGTACAAAATTAAACCAATTTGAAATAAGCTGCTGAAGAGATGCAGGCTCTTCATTTACGTCAAATTGAAATGGATGAAATTGAGTTGCACATACTTCACAGTAGTGACGCTCGACTTTTTGACCATTGTGAACTTGAGTAACGGTAACATTGGCATGACGCTGTTTACAATGCTCACATATCATAATAATCCACCTCTACTTTTCAAAAGAAATCGTTTGTAGCATTGCGTGCATAATCCGCGCTCTTAGCTGATCACGCAATGGTAAAGCTACCTGTAATGTGACACGATCTAAAGCGGCCTTCATAATGCTTGCTTCTCGCTCTGTAATGATATCCTCTTCCAATAAACGGAAAATAATACGCTCAGCATTAGTTTGGGCTATGGCGTTACCTATTTGTGTTTCCATTTCGTCCAGTAAATTTTTCTTAGAGTGGATTGTTACACGCAAAATCCGAATATAACCGCCACCACCCCGCTTACTCTCTACATAGTAGCCATGCTCGGTCGTGAAACGCGTATTGATAACGTAATTGATTTGGGAAGGAGCACAGGCAAATTGCTTTGCTAATTCATTTCGCTTTATTTCAATATGTCCCTGTCCCTCTAATTCAATAACTTCCTTCAAATACCCTTCAATTATGTCAGATATATTCCTCATGCTGTCTCTCACCTCTCATCAACTGACTTTGACTATCTTTGACTTAAATATACAATATTTATTTTTCGAAATGCAACTAATCACTCTTGTTTTAGGTTTCCCTATTTTCACATTAATAAATCCCTATTTATGTAAAAAAGCGGTAAGGTGTTTTTTAAACAAACCTTACCGCTTTTATAAACTTTGCCAAGACGAGGATAAATTATACCCAGCGTCCGACGATTGGATAATTCCAGTGCTGATCAGACAATGCTTTAACAATACCGATGATCGGTGCAATCCAGAAGATGGCTAAAAATACTAACAGGAATGGTAAACCAATTAATATAACTGAAAGGACACCTGCAATCGCTATGAAGATACCGAATACGATTTGGAAAAGCAATGCTTGAATCGCGGTACGCTTTACTTCATCTTCAGAACTTATTAAGAAAAACAGAATCGGTACTAGGAACGGCGCAAAGAATGCACTGGCATGAATGATGATTTTCGACCATTTAGATTCCATTTGTTATCAACCTCACTTTAGTTTATTAGCTTATTTACGGATAATATTCGTAAAAGTTTCATAGAGAGGGCAAAAAATCCCGAATTTTTATTTCGAGATTTCCGGTCATGTCTGTATTTGGTCAATATGGGCCTCTATCTTTCGGGTTGTCCCCTTCTTGTGGAAATAAGAAGTAGGAAATAATCGCCGTTAAGATGGTTGCTCCTATAACTATTAAAATTCGGTCACGGTCGCCTACTTCTGCATAATTGTTTACAAGCATAATATACGATGCGATCGCCACCCCAAGTGACAATGGTATAACAAATTTCAAACGCCCTTTATGAAACTTCATTAATACAACGCCTTTCACTATTTACTGCATCCATTTTAATTAGTTATTATATTACCTCATATACAAATTACTGTAAATTTTTTATCCTTATAGAATAATACTGATATGATCCGATATAAACAGTAATAGAGTATTATTTAATAAATAGACGAAACGAGGAAGAACATGGGTATTCTGTTTTCAAGAGCGACAAAAGTTTCAAACAAGCCATATTTTGATATAGCTAATTATGCACAGCAAGTAAATCTGGATGTTTCAACCTATCCTAACTTACACAAACAGATTGAGTTGCTAAAATTAACGAAAGAGGATTTAGCTGTAATTAAACAGTTAGAACCTTTTGCACAACAGGTTGTCCCGAATATGGTGGAAAAGTTTTACGGTGCAATCAGTTTAAGTCCGGAACTCGTAGATATTATTGGGAGTTCAGCTCGAATGGATCGTCTAAAAGGTACATTAACGAAGCATTTAGAAGCGATGTTCAACTGTAATATCAATTCACATTATATAGAAGAGCGACAAACGATTGCGCATGTCCATGTCAAAATCGGACTTCAATCCAAGTGGTATATCGCTTCATTCCAATCGCTAATGACAACGTTTATCGACTTCATCAGTAAAATAGAAATGTCGAATATTGACATGGCTAAAGCAGTTGATGCTTTTTCAAAACTCATTAACTTCGAGCAACAGCTTGTCATTGAAGCATATGAAAAAGAAGAGCAACGAATTCGTACTGAAAGTTTAGATGTAAAATACAGAATTGTAGAGCGAATTCAACATACTGCACAAGAGTTAACGCATATTAGTGATCAAACAAATGCATCATTACAGGAAATTGCGAGCCAATCAGAAGAAATTGCTTCCAATACAAAACAAGGTTTAAATTTAGTAGCGGAAACAGAAAATAAATCAACAACAGGTACTACATATTTAATTAACCAGACAGCAATCATGACCAACATTTTGGATCGTGTGGATACACTTGAATCGTCAATGGTTAAACTCCGTCAATCGTCTAAAAAAATTGCCGAAATTGTAGGATTGGTAACAGGTATTGCTGATCAGACAAACTTGCTTGCATTAAATGCATCGATTGAAGCAGCACGTGCAGGTGAACACGGAAAAGGGTTTGCCGTAGTAGCTGATGAAGTCCGAAAGCTTGCTGAAGAAACTAAAAATGCGGTTCAAAACGTCTCTCATTTAATTAAAGAAACCGAACTTAGTATTTCACAAATGTCTGACTCTGTTTCTAGTGTAGATGAGCAAGTAAAAATGAGTGTTGATACGCAAAAAAGCCTGGCGGATTCCTTTACATCGATTACAGAAGCGGTACATGGAATCAAAACGCAATATGAAAACACGAATGAAGACATTCATGCCATTTCTTCTGTTATTACCGGTTTGACACATACAACGAATGATGTAATGACATCATCAGATTCATTGCTGCACATTGTCCAGGAACTGCATGATTAATTTTGCTTAATACCAAAAAGGGATATCAACTGGCATTTCGCCTTTGATATCCCCTTTTTTTATGCACGACGTTTTTTTGATAATGCACGTTTTTGTTTTCGATGTTCCTGACGAATTGGGCCTGTTTCAAATAAATGACGTTCGAAATCCGTCTCCGGTTCAACTCCCGGCACTTCTTTCGGCTTGCCATTTTCGTCAATTGCGACCATCGTTACGAAAGATTCAGTCGTTAATTTCTTTGCACCTGTTTTAATATTTCTTGATACAACCCGTACATATACTTCCATCGAAGTACGACCTGTTCCAGATACAACAGCTTCCAGTTCAATCATATCACCTGCATAGGCAGAAGATACGAAGTCTACTGAGTCAAAAGAAGCAGTAACGACTTCACCTTGGCAATGTTTCATTGCTGCAATCGCAGCAATTTCATCAATATATGCTAACACTTTCCCTCCAAATATCGATTGATGATGATTTGTATCAGGAGGCAGTACTAATCGTGTTTGGATAGATTTTGAAAAGCTCATTGGCAGAGTATTTTTCATAATCTTCCTCCTTTCTAGACTACACTCCATGTTACTATTCGGAAGATGGAAGTGCTAGTACAAACTATTCATAATTCAACTTCATTGTAATAAATTTTAAATCGGTCATTTCTTCTACTGCATACTTAATGCCTTCTTTACCATATCCGCTCATTTTGACGCCCCCATACGGCATATTATCTACACGGAATGTTGGAATATCGTTAATGATGACCGCACCTGCTTCAATTTCTTCCGCGGCCTTCATTGCATCTGTTAATACATTTGTGTAAATACCAGCATTTAACGCAAGCTCCGATTCATTTACAAGTGCAATTGCTTCGTCCAGCGTATCATATGGCACAATGGAGACAATCGGCGCAAAAGTCTCTTGGCAAACAATTTTCATATCGGACTTCACATTCGTCATGACAGTTGGGGAGCAAGTACGCTCTGTAAATTCAGCTCCCGTTGCAACCGTTGCACCTTGCTGTTTCGCCTGTTCAATCCATTCTTTTATACGGCTAACTTCATCCGGGTGAATCATTGCACTCACATCCGTTTTTTCATTATGCGGATCACCGACAACTAGTTTCTTTGTCTCTTCTACAAATGCCTTTGTAAATTCTTCATAAATTGAAGAATGAACATAAATTCGTTGCAATGAAATACATACTTGTCCAGCAAATCCAAATGCACCGCCTACACAGCGTTTCATAATTTTTTCAAGCGGTGTTGAAGGCTCAACAATGAGTGCCGCATTTGATCCAAGCTCTAGTGTAATTTTCCGCAAGCCGACTTTTTCTTTAATCTTCAAGCCAACCGCACCACTACCCGTAAACGTCACTTTTTTCACAAGCGGATGTGTTACGAGTGTCTCGCTCAATTCCCCGCCGCTACCTGTCACGATTTGCAATGCACCGTCCGGTAAACCTGCTTCTTTGAAAATTTCCGCCATCGCAAGTGCACTTAACGGGGTTTGAGATGCAGGCTTTAGTACAACTGTGTTCCCTACAGCAAAGGCTGGACCTAATTTATGCGCTACGAGATTAAATGGAAAATTAAATGGTGTAATTGCCGAAACTACGCCTAAAGGTACTCGCTTTGTATAACCGATTCGATCTTTTACACCTGGTGCTGCATCCATCGGAATCGTTTCGCCTGTACTTTGTTTAGCCGCCTCTGCAGCAAATTGATACGTCGCAATAGTACGATCCAATTCAGTAAGCCCTGCAGAGATTGGTTTTGCCGCTTCATCTGCTAAAATTTCTGCAAGCTCGTTTTTACGTTCACGCATGATTTCCACGACTTTGTATAAAATTTCTGCGCGCTCATAAGCAGTCGTATTTTTGAATGATTTGAATGCTTGATGTGCGCCTTCGATTGCGCGCTCCACGTCCCCTGCCGATGCTTTTGCTACATTTGCAAGCAATTCTCCTGTATAAGGTGCCGTTAACTTACTTGTTTCATTTGTACTTTCCCAAATGCCGTTAATCCATAATTTTGTCTGTTTCATTTTATTCACTCCTTACTATTGTTTACCCAAATTAAAAAAATATATCGAGAATATCGATGGCAAGTAAAATTGGGATATCATCTATATAATCGCTCATCTCAAGAGCCTGCAAAAATAATAAACTATCATTGAAATGAGATAACAATTCGTTTTCAATTAACCTTTTCAGCACATACTGGGCAGCGGTCATTAAAGCATACGCTTGCATCCCAGTAAACATCGGGAGCTTAGCGAGTGCTCGTTCCATTTCAACAATTTCATCGACAACTTCCGATGAAGCCCCTACTAACGCCAGCAAAGCTAAGTATGGATAAGACCTTTTCTTCACTTTCACACCATTATTTAAAAATGACTGCTTCATCGCGACTACATAATCAACTAATACCGGCTGAAACTCCTCATCATACAATGGCAATAGCTGTGTCATTGCTTGCAAGGCATCCCCATTTTTAAAACCTTTGCCGTGCAAGGCATCATAGTATTTCCGCATTGTTTGAGCTAGCTTAACCGTATTATTTTGCTTTTTTGTCAGTAAAACTGCATATGGAATATCATCTTTACCGGTCAGGAAAAAATGATGTTTTTTCATTTCATCATGTAATGCTTTTGCTTTTCCAGCATGTGCTTCATCCACTAAAAAAAGGGCTGCGATTTTTTGATAGCTGTTGGATTTAAACCCTGCATTCAATAATGCCTTTTCATTTAACTTTAAACGATGAAGCTCCTGCTCAGGTTGTGGGTGCAATGCGAAATGGGCTAACATTTTATATGTTAAAACTGAATTATTTGATGGTGTAGAGAAAAACTCGAAAAATGATTGCCTTGATTTTTGATTATGTATTTCTTTTACATTCTTCTCAAATGCAGGGCCATTAAATGTTTCACGTGAAAATGTAAATTGTACCGCTAATGGTATCCTGGCAGCACTTTGTACGTCCGCACCGAAAAAAAGCTCCATCCGCTCATTATTATTTTTAAGTAATTGTATAAAAGTTGTTTGCTCCATCAGTACACCCTCCTTTCCTTGATTATACGCCTAAAATTTAAAAGTGAAAAAAATTTGATTTTTTCTCCACAAAAAAGAGGAATACTGATTGTTGAACCAGCATTCCTCTTTTACAACTTTATACTTGAAGCTCATCAAGCTCTTCTTTTGTGAAAGCCCGTGATCTAGATAAAAAGCGTTTTCCTTCGACGCCCTCTAACGAAAACATTCCGCCACGTCCATCGACGACATCAATAATAATCTGTGTATGCTTCCAATAATCATATTGGTTTTTGTGCATATAAAATGGACTTCCGCCAATATGACCGAGCAATATATCCTGGTTGCCGATAATTAAATCGCCATCCGGATAGCACATTGGAGACGAACCATCACAGCAGCCTCCCGATTGATGGAACATAACCGGGCCGTGGCGCTCTTTCAATTTCTCGATCAACTGTAGTGCTGCTTCGGTTGCTATAACGCGATCAACCAAATTCTGCACCCCCTCTCTTAGAAGAAGCCTAAGCGGTTTTCATCATAACTTACTAGCAAGTTTTTCGTTTGTTGATAGTGGCTTAACATCATTTTATGGTTTTCGCGACCAACACCACTCATTTTGTAGCCCCCAAACGCCGCATGTGCCGGATATGCATGATAGCAGTTCGTCCATACACGTCCCGCCTGAATACCACGGCCAAAGCGGTAAGCAGTATTCATATCACGTGTCCATACACCTGATCCTAATCCATATAATGTATCATTTGCGATTTCCAACGCTTCTTCTTTCGTCTTAAATGTTGTTACAGCAACAACCGGGCCGAAAATTTCTTCCTGGAAAATACGCATTTTATTATGACCTTTAAATACAGTCGGTTTAATATAGTAGCCGTCTGCATAATCACCGCCTAAATCATTTTTCTCGCCGCCGATTAAGCATTCCGCGCCTTCCTCTTTACCAATTTGTAAATAGGATTGGATTTTTTCCATTTGTTCCGATGATGCCTGTGCACCCATCATTGTATCTGTATCTAAAGGGTTGCCTGTTTTAATTGCTTCAACACGCTTTAATACGCGCTCCATAAATTTCTCGTAGATTGATTCCTGAATAAGTGCACGAGAAGGACATGTACATACTTCACCTTGGTTTAAAGCAAATAATACGAAGCCTTCAACCGCTTTATCCAAAAATGCATCATCTGCATCCATAATATCTTCAAAGAAAATGTTCGGTGATTTACCGCCCAATTCCAGAGTAACCGGAATCAGATTTTGAGATGCATATTGCATAATAAGGCGACCAGTCGTCGTCTCACCTGTAAATGCTATTTTACCGATGCGCGGATTCGATGCTAACGGCTTTCCTGCTTCTAAACCGAAGCCATTTACAACATTCAGCACACCTGGTGGAAGTAAATCTTCAATCAGCTCAACAAGCACTAAAATTGATGCTGGTGTTTGCTCAGCCGGCTTTAATACGACACAGTTTCCTGCAGCAAGTGCAGGCGCCAGTTTCCATACAGCCATTAATAGCGGGAAATTCCATGGAATAATTTGTCCAACTACACCAATCGGCTCATGGAAGTGATAGGCCACTGTATTTTCATCAATCTGACTAAGTGATCCTTCCTGTGCACGTAAAGCACCCGCAAAATAACGGAAGTGATCAATGCCCAAAGGTAAATCTGCATTCAAAGTTTCACGTACTGCCTTACCGTTATCCCATGTTTCTGCAACGGCCAGCATTTCTAAATTTTGTTCCATACGATCTGCAATTTTCAGTAAAATATTCGAGCGTTCAGTTGCCGATGTCTTACCCCAGGCATCCTTTGCCGCATGGGCTGCATCTAAAGCAAGCTCAATATCTTCTTCCGTAGAACGCGCGACCTGGGTAAATACTTTGCCCGTAACAGGAGTAACATTGTCGAAGTACTCCCCCTTTACTGGCGGTGTCCATTTACCACCGATAAAGTTGTCATAACGCTCCTTGAAATTTACTAATGCGCCATCCGTGTTTGGATTTTGATACACTGCTGCCATTGAAATCTCTCCCCTTTGCACAAATTGTGGTGACCATACCTTCTCATAAAAAGGCAGTGCTGACATCCATGCTGTAAAGCTCACTTTTCTGTGAGAGGTATCTTCATCTATTATATTGTCAGAAAAGTTGAATCATTTCAAATATTAAACTACAATTTTCAGATTATTTTATTATTCCCTATTCTGTTATACTGAAAATGAAGAGATTACTATAATAAAAATGTATAAAATGGGTAAATTCCAGTAAAGATAAGTTTATCCATTGGATAATCAACTGTCATTTCGAACGAAGTATTACAAGTACAGATAGACTCCTGTATACTGAAGATATTCTATTAGTAGGTGAAAAATTATGAGAATCAATAAGTTTTTAGCAGAAACCGGCATCGTGTCCCGTCGCGGTGCAGATAAATGGGTAGAAGATGGACGTGTAAAAATCAATGGGGTTGTTGCAACAAACGGCAGCCAAGTTGAAACAGGCGATGAAGTATTAGTTGACGGTAAGCCTGTAAAAAGACAGGAAGAATTAGTTTACATTGTACTGAACAAGCCTGTTGGGATTACGAGTACAACAGAAAAACAAATTGAAGGAAATGTTGTGGATTTTGTAAATCATCCGCTTCGTATTTTCCATATCGGACGTTTGGATAAAGATTCAGAAGGTTTACTGCTTCTTACAAATGACGGAGATATCGTCAATGAAATTTTAAGAGCAGAAAATCATCATGAAAAGGAATATGTCGTACAGGTAGACAAGCCGATTACCGATCAATTTATTCACGATATGAGCTCGGGAGTGGAAATTTTAGATACAACGACATTACCTTGTCGAGTAGAGAAGGTGTCTTCTAAAGTGTTTAAGATTATTTTAGAACAAGGATTAAATCGCCAAATTCGCCGAATGTGTTCTGCACTTGGCTATTCTGTACAGCGATTACAGCGCATTCGTATTATGAATATTCATATCGGCAATTTAAAGGTCGGACAGTGGCGTGACCTTACAGATAAAGAAAGAAGTGAACTATTTCAGTTACTGAACTACACACCAAAGCAATAAGAATATACAAATATCAGATAACGAATCCATTGTTTGGTAGCATTTGTTAGAGTCTTTATAGAACAAGTCCGCTATTTTCGATATGAAAGTAGCGGACTTGTTATTTTATAATCCGCCTAAATAAGCGGCTCTTACTTCATCGCTCTCCTGCAGTTCTTTTGCTGAACCTGTTAGGACGATTTTGCCTGTTTCCAAAACGTAGGCGCGGTGGGCAACCGATAATGCCATATGTGCGTTTTGCTCTACAAGCAATACTGTCACACCTTCTTTGTTGACCATTTCAATAATGTTGAAGATGTTTTTTACCATAAGAGGGGCTAGACCCATTGATGGCTCATCCATAATGATCAGCTTCGGCTTAGCCATTAAAGCACGGCCCATCGCAAGCATTTGCTGTTCTCCGCCTGATAAAGTCCCTGAAAGCTGCTTGCGTCGTTCCAACAGACGAGGGAACAACTCAAACACATGGTTTAAATCCTTTTTTATAGCCTCTCGGTCATTCCGTAAATAGGCACCCAATTCCAGATTTTCTTCCACTGTCATGTTCGAAAATACGCGACGTCCTTCCGGTACATGGGAAAGCCCTGCCTTTACAATCGTTTGTGCCGGCTTTCCATCGATTGCCGCACCTAAATATTCAATCGAACCCCGCTTTGGCTTCAGTAAACCTGAAATTGTTTTTAGCAATGTGCTTTTCCCTGCTCCATTGGCACCGATCAGTGTTACAATTTCGCCTTCTTTTACTTCGAGGGAGATTCCTTTCAATGCTTGGATATTACCATAAAATACATCGATATCATTAATTATTAGCATATTATTCTGTAACCTCCTCACCTAAGTAAGCCTCAATTACTTTCGGGTTTGAACGGATTTCTTCAGGTGTCCCATCGGCAATTAACTGTCCGTGGTCAAGTACGTAGATTCGCTCACAAATACCCATAACTAAGTTCATATCATGTTCGATCAATAAAATCGTTAAATCAAATTCCTTACGAATAAAAGCAATTAGCTCCATTAAATCATGCGTTTCCTTTGCATTCATCCCGGCTGCCGGTTCATCCAATAATAATAGCTTTGGTGCAGCAGCCAACGCTCGGGCTATTTCCAGGCGTCGCTGCATTCCGTACGGCAAATTTTTCGCAAGCTCGTCACGGTATACATCAAGCCCGAATATTTTCAAGAATGCTAATGATTCCTGTTCCATTTTCTCTTCGCCTTTAAAGTGACTTGGCAACCTGAAAATGCTCGAAACTAAATTATGTTTTGCCAAACCATGGTTAGCGACCTTTACATTATCCAGTACAGACAACTCTTTAAATAGGCGAATATTTTGGAATGTCCGGCTAATACCTTGGCGTGTCACCTTATATGGATCCAGGCCGCCAATTGCTTTTCCGTTGAATATAATTGTCCCTTCCGTTGGTGTATATACCCCTGTCAGCATATTAAATGTGGTTGTTTTCCCTGCACCATTCGGGCCGATTAAACCTATCAACTCTCCTTGATTCAAATGCATTTCTACATTTTGAACAGCCTTTAAACCCCCAAACTGAATACCTAGCTTTTCTACTTTTAGAAGTGCACTGCTCATACGCGTGTACCTCCTTTTTTACCAAACTTGAAGTATGCTGTGATCTCTTTTGAACCTAATAAACCTGTAGGTCGATAAAGCATAACTAATATTAAAATCAGTGAGTAAATAATCATCCGCGTTTCCGGGAAGTCCTGTAAATACGTAGAGACGAATGTCAGTAATACTGCTGCAATAACAGAACCAGATAAACTGCCTAATCCGCCCAATACGACGAATATTAAAATATCAAATGACTTTAAAAACCCGAATGCTGTCGGCTGAATAATATAATAGTTATGGGCATAGATGGCACCCGCCACTCCAGCGAAGAACGAACCGATTGCAAATGCGACAACTTTGTAATAGGTTGTGTTAATGCCCATTGCGTCAGCCGCAATTTCATCTTCACGTATGGAAATACACGCACGACCATGACGTGAATTCGTAAAGTTCGAGATGACGAGAATTGTAATGAATGTCGCAAAAAATGCATATGTCCATGTTGACTGATGGGCAACTTGCAAGCCTGCTGCACCACCCACATAGTCAGTATTCACAAATACAATTCGAATAATTTCAGCAAACCCTAGCGTAGCAATCGCCAAGTAGTCGCCTTTTAAACGAAGTGAAGGAATTCCTACAAGCAATCCGGCAAGTGCTGCGACAATAGCGCCAATTAAAATGGCTGTAATAAATGGCATGCCAAATTTCATTGTACAAATAGCCGATATGTAAGCTCCAACAGCTAGAAAACCGGCATGCCCTATCGAGAACTGACCTGTAACCCCGATAATGACATGTAAACTTACCGCCAAAATAACATTAATACACATTGCGATGAACATGTTTTGATAGTAGAACTGGATAACACCGTTGGAAATCAATAATTGAATAACTGCATAAATCACAAGTGCTAGGACGGCATAACCCCAAAAGATTTTCGATTTTTTCATGCTGTTCACCTACACTTTCTCGCGCGTATTTTTACCGAAAATACCCGCTGGACGTAATATTAGAATTAAAATCAGGATGACAAATGCGGCTGCATCTCGCCATAATGAATATCCGAGAGCCGAAACAACTGTTTCAACAACCCCTAGTACAAGACCGCCTACCATTGCCCCTGGAATAATGCCAATACCACCTAATACAGCGGCAATGAATGCTTTAATACCAGGCATAATCCCCATTAACGGATCAATACGTGTATAGTAAATGCCAAAAATTACGCCCGCAGCTCCTGCCAGTGCGGAACCAATTGCGAATGTGGCTGAAATCGTATTATCTACGTTAATGCCCATTAAGCGAGCTGCATCTGCATCATGGGATACGGCACGCATTGCTTTACCGATCTTTGTTTTATGAACAATGAATTGTAATAAGATCATTAAGAAAATCGAAACAGATAAGATGAATATCGCCAGTGTACTGATCTGGGCACCGAAAATTTCAATATTCTTCGTTGCAAATACAGACGGATACGCCTCTGGTGACGGACCTCTAAAGAAAATTACCGTATATTCAATTAACAGTGAGACACCGATTGCCGTAATAAGAGCTGCGATTCGCGTTGCATTACGCAGTCGCTTATAGGCGACACGCTCGATTATTACTCCAATAACGGCACATAATATCATCGCGATAATAAGGGCTAAAAAGACATTCATTTCCCAACGTGCAATGGCATAAAAGCCGATAAAAGCACCAAGCATGAAAACATCACCATGGGCAAAGTTGATGAGCTTAATAATTCCGTATACCATCGTATAGCCTAGTGCGATTAGTGCATAAATACTACCTAGCGAAATACCATTCACTAATTGTTGGATCCATTCCATACAGTTCACTCCTTTTTTCTCTATTAATGTATGAAAAAAAAAGGGAGGCTAGTTCCGCCCCCCTTACTCGTAAAAAATTAAGGATTAACTTTAGAGTTGAACTGTTGTTTGCCGTCTACGAATTCTAGAACTGTTGCAGATTTTACTGGGTTGTGGTTTTCGTCAACTGTGAAAGTACCTGTTACTAAGCTTAAATCTTTCGTTGATGCAAGCTGCTTTTGAATTGCTTCGCCTGTAATGTCTCCATCTACACGCTTAATCGCATCAACGATAAAGTAAATCGAATCATAACCTAATGCATGGAAAGCATTCGGTGATTTGCTGTACTCATCATTAAATGCTGTAACGAAGTCCTGAATTTTTGAATCCGGATCTTCAGATGAGTAGTGGTTAGTAATAAAGGTATTATTTAACGCATCAGCACCCGCTAATTCAATTAGTGTTGGCGAATCCCAACCATCAGCACCCATAAGCGGTACGGTAATACCTAATTCCCGTGCTTGTTTTACGATAATCCCTACTTCTTCATAGTAGCCAGGGATGAAAATGAAATCAGGATTTTTCCCTTTAATATTAGTTAATTGAGATTTAAAGTCTACGTCCTTTGCAACATACGCCTCTTCTGCGACTACCGAACCGCCATTTGCAGAAATAGTTTCCTTAAATGATGCGGCTAAACCTTTCGCGTAATCTGAAGCATTATCCGCGAAAATTGCCACATTTTTAGCTTGTAGTTCATTTGTCGCAAAGTTTGCTGCTACCGTCCCTTGGAATGGGTCGATGAAACAAGTACGGAATGCATATTCATTTACTGTTCCGTCATCGTTTACTGTTACATTTGGTGCAGTACCTGACCCTGTCACCATCGGAACTTTATGCTGACTTGCGATTTGTACTGTTGCAACGGAGTTCCCTGAAGTAGCCGGCGCTAACATTGCCACTACTTTTTCTTGTTCTGCTAATTTCATGGCAGCAGAAGTTGCTTCCGCTGTTTCTGATTTATTGTCGACTGGAATGTACTCCAGTTTTTTTCCATCTATACCGCCTGCTGCATTAATTTCTTCAATCGCCAACTTTGCTCCATCATTAATCGATGATCCGTATGAAGCTACAGCACCTGATAATTCTAAGTTGGCTCCGATTTTAATCGTGTCGCCAGCTGCGTTGCCGCCGTCTCCTGATCCAGAAGAACTAGATTCATCTGTACCACAACCAGCTAACACCCCTGTTAATAAAGCTGTTGCCATGAATAATGAACCATACTTTTTTGTCTTTTTGTGATTTGTCATCATCATTTCCCCCTTAGTCATACTACAAATGTTTGATATTTCTGATAATTATAACCAATACCTTACATTCGCACAATCTAAATTTTCAATATTCAGAATAAATCTACGAGAATAATATAAACAATTATTCCAACTTCTGTATTGTAATCGAATACCAATTATTAGTCTAGTACGATTATTCTGTTAATTTTATGTATTCTAAATTTACAGTCTACTATTTTCTGATAATAAAAAAACGCCGTTTATTGTTTCGGAATACGAAAAACGACGATACGTTCATTTTCATTTTTTTCATGGCGTAATTTTATATCTAAATGGCAATGTAGTGACTGCTCTTGTTGCAGGAAATCCATATAGTCAGGGGATGGATAATATAAAATAATATCTACTATTCGCGGGTATAACGTGATGGAATCCATAACATGCTTTATAAACTCACGAAATACATGTACTGAAAAGGGGTTGAAGAAGAAAAAGACATTATCGTGCTTTTTAATTTCATATGTCTCGGCGATGATGTTCAAAAATTGAATCGGTGCTTGTTTCTTCTTTACCTTTTTTAAATATTGCTCTGCATTATGTTCCGCTTCTGTAAAAAACTTCTGATCCATTTCAATGCCAATAACGGGAATATGGAAGCGATGATATATATAAATAGGAACACGCCCTTTTCCGCAGCCGATATCCAGAAAATGTGCTTTAGGGGGTAGCTCGTAGGATTCGAATAATTGCTCCAGTCCGCTATAGGGTGTAGGTTCATAGCGATGGTATTTTGCTAATTTGGGAAAACCGTATTGATAGCCGGTTGTTTCGATATTTAGCATATGATCATATTGCTGCTCGTTCATTCATTCACCTCACTAACTAGTTTAAAAAAATATATTTCTATAACGTTAATCTAAATTGAAGCTATATTTAAGCTCATGTTCAAGCAGCCACTGTTTTCTCCATAAACCGCCTGCATACCCTGTAAGTTTACCATTTTTGCCGATAATCCGGTGGCATGGGACGATAATACTTATCACATTTTTGCTATTTGTCATTCCAACAGCGCGGACAGCTTTTTCATTTTCAATCTGTTGGGCAATTTCTTTATAGGAAGCGGTTTTGCCATAAGGAACTGTTGTTAATGCTTGCCATACCGTTGTTTGAAACATTGTTCCTTGCAATTTATAAAGTATCGAAAAATCTTTGCGTCGGCCTTTAAAATATTCATCCAGCTCTGTACTGCAGTCCAATAAAAGCTGAGGGGTATCATTAGCTGGGAAGTTTATAATTTCTTCTCGCTCTGCAAATAATACCGATGCTATAAAATGTTCAGTTCCTGCAATCTCAATAACGCCAATTGGTGAAGCATAATCTAATTTATACATTGTACTCCTCCTTCCCTTCTCCAAATTTACTATAGCGTAATTTCTTTATTAAAAAAAGAACCTTTAATCCGACAATGATTAAAGGTTCTTTCTATTAACAATTATGCTTTGTTTAAACCTAAAGCTTTCGTTGTTGTTTCATGTACTTCTTTAAGAAGTTCTGTATTTTCAACTAAGTTTTCACCGTAAGATGGAATCATTTCCTTAATCTTTGGTTCCCAAGCTTTCATCTCTTCTGGGAAGCATTGGTTGATTACTTTTAACATAACAGATACAGCTGTAGAAGCACCTGGAGATGCACCTAATAATGCTGCGATAGATCCGTCGTGTGCAGTTACAACTTCAGTACCGAATTGTAATGTCCCTTTACCAGCGTCTGTGTCTTTAATTACTTGTACACGCTGACCTGCAACACTAACTTCCCAGTCTTCTGACTTGGCAGTTGGAATGAATTGACGTAATTCCTCCATACGTGCTTCTTTTGAAAGAACTAATTGAGAAACTAAATATTTGCTCAACGACATTTCTTTCACACCACAAGCTAGTAAAGTTAATAAGTTATGTGGTTTAATCGATGCAAATAAGTCCATATTTGAACCTGTTTTTAAGAACTTCGGAGAGAAGCCTGCGAATGGTCCGAATAATAATGATTTTTTACCATCGATATAACGAGTGTCTAAGTGTGGTACTGACATCGGTGGCGCACCAACCGCTGCTTTACCATATACTTTTGCATGGTGTTGGTTAACTACTTCTTCATTGTTACACACTAAGAATAAACCAGAAATCGGGAATCCACCGATATGTTTTGATTCAGGGATACCGGATTTTTGTAGTAACTCAAGGCTACCACCACCAGCTCCAAGGAATA
This sequence comes from Solibacillus sp. FSL K6-1126, assembly GCF_038003445.1. NCBI lineage: Bacteria > Bacillati > Bacillota > Bacilli > Caryophanales > Caryophanaceae > Solibacillus > Solibacillus sp. FSL K6-1126. The sequence goes on from NZ_JBBOPD010000001.1 coordinate 37,317, forward strand.
CAAATTTCGCAATGTGGTATTCGACTTTACCGTTTTCTTTGTTATGAACTTTTACTTCCCAAGAACCATCTTTTAAACGTTTTACATCTAAAACATTATGGTTGTAGTTTACATCTACATCTTGCTTTTGTAAGTTCGTGATTAACGTACGAGTTAACGCCCCAAAGTTAACATCCGTACCAGAATCGATTTTTGTTGCAGCAATTGGTTCACTTGATTTACGTTCATTCATAATTAAAGGAATCCATTGTTTTAGTGTTTCAGGATCATCCGAGAATTCCATACCTTCGAATAATGGATTTGCTGTCATTGCTGCATGACGCTTTTTAAGATACTCAACATTGCTAGCACCTTGTACCATACTCATATGTGGTAATGGCATAATGAATTCTTCCGGTTTTTCAATTTGCTTTGTGTTAACTAAATGTGTCCAAAATTGTAGTGAATCTTGGAATTGTGTGTTAACGTTAATCGCTTTTGTAATATCGATTGTTCCGTCTTTTTTCTCGCTTGTGTAGTTAAGCTCACATAAAGCAGCATGCCCAGTTCCGGCATTATTTAATTCGTGAGAGCTCTCTTCACCCGCTTTAGCTAGGTTCTCAAATACTTTGATCTTCCAATCCGGTGCTAATTCTTTAAGCATTGTACCTAAAGTAGCACTCATAATTCCGGCACCAATTAAGATAACGTCTGATTTGATATGCTTGTTACTCATTTTTACCTTCCCTTACATATATATTAAGATTTTTAGAATAATGTAAGCGCTCTATTTTACTATCGACAACCCTTTATAGGAGACGATTCCATTGATTCTATATCATTTATTACCTTATTGTAGTGTAACACAATTGTGAAAAGATTAAAATATATACAAACCGAGACAATGCAAGCAAGTGAAAAGGTTGTCTTTTGCGAGAATAGGCGAAACATTTATGAGCATATTTTGTAGAAGCTTAAAATTATTTATTTATGTTTTCTTTATTTTCTAACAACTTTTTTCTAACTATTTTGTCTATTTTACGTTATGCTACAATGAGAAGCTTATACTTTTCATTAAATGGAATTTCTATAAATATCAACTTGAAATATCGTCAATATTTTGTAAGAATAGTAGGCATCGCTCTGTGCATAAACTATATAATAAATACAGTCATCATAGGAAAAACATGACAAATGTAAATAGTTCATAATTTAAATTAAACTAAAATCAAATCTGAGTGAGATAAGGGGGATGTTTATGAAAATTTATACGGATAGTGGTTCTGACTTACCGAAATCATTTTTTGATAACGAAGAAGTACATCTTTTTCCGTTACGCGTGTTAGTGAAAGGTGTTGAGTATGATGACATTATTGGCATCACAACAGACCAGGTATACGCGGCAATTGCTGAAGGTGAGCAACTTAAAACATCACAAGTTTCATTAGAAGTATTTATCAACGCTTTTGAAGAATTAGCAAAATCCGGTGAAGAAGGAGTTTATATTGCCTTTTCATCTGAATTGTCTGGTACATGCCAAACAGCAATTTTAGCAAAAAATCAGGTATTAGAAAGTTATCCGAACTTGAAATTAGAAATTATTGATACGAAATGTGCTTCTTTCGGGCAAGGCTTAGTTGTGAAAGAAGCCGTACGTTTAAATAAATTTGGCATTGAGTTTAATGAAGCCGTTGAAAAACTAACAACAATGGCTAATTCAATGGAACATCTATTTACAGTTGGCGATTTAAACCACTTAGCAAAAGGCGGTCGTGTATCAAAAGCGAGTGCTTTTATGGGTGGATTACTTAATATTAAGCCTATCTTAAATATGGATGATGGTAAGCTTGTACCAATAGAAAAAACACGTGGCTTTAAAAAGGCTACCCAACGTATGATTGCCCTTATGAAAGAACGTGGAGGAGACTTTTCGAATAAAGTTGTCGGTATTTCCCACAGTAATGATGAGGAATTAATGCTAGAAATAAAAGCCGCAATTGCAGATTCATTACACCCGAAGGCAATTGAAACCACAACAATTGGTGCGGTGATCGGTGCACATGTCGGTCGAGGCACAATTGCTATTTTCTTTACGGGACAATAAGTATACATTGTAAAAGCTGCCTAGAAAATTACTTTCTAGACAGCTTTTTTTACTTAAATGAAAAAAAGCCCTGCAAGTGCAATACCGGTAATCGCTCCTAAAGCAATGCCATAACCAAATCCAGCCCCGCCAAAGCCCCAAAATCCAATACCATAACCATTTCTATCGGGCATAATCCATACTTGGCGATTATCGACTTGTGTAATTCTACCTACATGCAGATTACCTTGATTATCTGTAATCCTTACCCGCTTCCCTTGATATTTGCAGCATAAATCATACGCCTCTTTTGGATGCATCTATTTCACTCCTTTCCTTACTTTTTTCTACTATATGTTCAAGCAATTCGCACATACGAGCGCTTCGTCTAATTCATACACTAAGAAAAAGGAGAAAATTATGCCCATTCTGGAGACAAAATTATTATTTGAAAAAACGGAGCATCGTGAGCTGGCAGCCTATCCAATCATCCAATCCATTTTCCCTCGATTTCCACCTGAGGCCGTTCAATTTGAACTTTTACAGCAGGGGCTGCTTCAACATGAGGAACTCCGCATAACATTGGATGTTTGGCAAATATCAAAAAGACTTTTAGAGGAATTAATACTTTTATGGAACGGTCCGGATATACCTGTTGCCATTTTGCCAATAAAAAACGGATTTGTAAAAAATGGTGTTGCCTATCCTAATGGCATTTGTTTGTATGTATCCCCTCGCGTCACAATAAAAGAACTTCATGCACTGTTTACCCATGAATATCATCATATTTGCAGGCGCAGGTTTTTAATAGAACCCCCTACATTACTTGACTCATTGCTTATGGAGGGACTGGCCGAGCATGCGGTGGAAAGCTTATATGGAGAGTATGCATTAAGTTCATGGACGAAACGGTATTCCATGGAGGAAGTATTAAGTTATTGGGATACTCATTTCACCCAAGCATTGCATGTGTCAGGTTTGCATGAACATCAAGCCTTTTTATTCGGGGACTCGGCATTAAATTTACCCCCTTGGATTGGGTATTGTACGGGGTATCGATTAGTTGAAGCCTTTTTACAAAAGAAAGGTCCTTATGATGTAAAACAACTCCTCTCCATGCCTTCACTTTATTTATTAGAGGGTGCAGGATGGAAAAAGGGAGCAACCGAATAATTATTTACGGTTGCTCCCTTACATATTTATTTTTGAATGACTGGCTCCGGATAATCAAAGCCTTTCGTGTCAACTTCAACTGTTTTTATCTTTTGATCTTCCAGCGGTTTATCATTTTCCGCGCGTTCAGCAGCAACAATCTCATCAACTGTTTCCATTCCTTCAGTTACCTTGCCGAATGCTGCATAGTCACCATCCAAATGCGTTGCTTGCTCCGTCATTATAAAGAATTGTGAGCCCGCCGAATCCGGATCTTGGGAACGAGCCATCGAGATTACACCTCGCTCGTGTGTTAACGTATTTTCAAATCCGTTTGAGGTAAATTCCCCTTTAATTGCATAATCAGGTCCACCCATACCTGTACCATCCGGGTCTCCACCTTGGATCATGAAACCGGGAATGACACGATGGAAAATTAGTCCATCATAAAACCCATCTTCTACAAGGGAGATAAAATTGGCCACTGTATTAGGAGCTGTTTTTGGCTCTAGCTCAATAACGATCTTTTCATCATTTTCCATTGTGATCGTAACAATTGGATTTTCTGTAACTTCTTCAGCATAATTTACAGTGGTTTCCTGTTCTTTGTTTTCCGCCGTTTCCTTACCGCATGCAGCTAAAATGACGATTAGCACGGTAAATAAAACTATTTGATAATACTTCTTCATTCACATTCATCTCCTTTTTCCAACTTAATTCCATCATACTACGGATATATATATTAGAGCATCAATTGGGAGCAGCGTTTTCATTAAAAAACATCTAAAACCTTGCAGCCGCAATGTTTTAGATGTTATATAAAATGCTTTTATTTAAATTCGACAGAAAAACTAAGGTTTTAAAATAAATTTAATACTTTGATCTTCATGGTCATGGAATTTCTTATATGCCTCACTAGCCTCAGACAGCGGCACTTTATGGGTAATGATTTCTGTTGGATCAATCTTCCCTTCAGCAACCATTTCATAAAGCATTGGACTATAATGAATAGCCGGTGCTTGTCCCGTTTTCACTGTTACATTGCGCTCGAAAATATTGCCTAATGGGAACATATTGTATTTTGAACCATATACACCTGTCAGCTGAATTGTACCAAATTTTCTGACAGCCTTAATTCCAACATCAATCGCACTCAATGTTCCACCTTGAAGCTTTAGTTTTTGCTGTGCCTTTTCTACAAGGGACATTTTACCATCCATACCTACACAGTCGATTACTACATCGGCACCTCCATGTGTAAGCTCATGAAGATGATTTCCTACATCATCGAAATCATCAAAGTTAAATATTTCTACATTGTTTGTACGTTTTGCATGTTCTAAACGATAGTTTAAAGGGTCTACTACCATTACACGCTTCGCACCTTTCATCCATGCGAATTTTTGTACCATTAAGCCGATGGGGCCAGAGCCTAATACAATAACCGTATCTCCCTTTTTAACTCCCGAATGTTCCACACTCCAATAGGCAGTCGGCAATACATCAGATATAAACAGCAATGCCTCATCTTCTAGTTCACAGTTGTCAGGTACTTTAAATGGTATGAAGTTCCCGTACGGTACACGCAAGTATTCTGCCTGTCCACCCGGGAAGTTACCATAGCGCTCTGTATATCCAAAATAGGCACCCGAATCAATCGCCGGATTTTCGTTGGCATTGTCACATTGGCTTTCCAATTGATTTTGACAGTAGAAGCATTCTCCGCAAGCAACATTAAAAGGAATAACAACGCGGTCCCCTTTTTTAACTTTTGTCACATCAGGTCCGACTTCTTCCACGATTCCCATAGGTTCATGTCCAATAACAAAATCTTCTCGTGCCGGAACAGCCCCGCGATAAATATGGAGATCTGACCCGCAAATTGCCGTTGAGGTAATACGTACAATAATGTCATCTGGCTTTTCAATTTTTGCATCCGGAACTTCTTTTACTTCTACTTTTTTTGCACCTTGATACGTTACTGCTTTCAAAAAGACCCCTCCTGTTGGATAAAGTATTAGAATGAAACTTCGTCAAAGTTATTCTGTAAGTTATATACCCTCCAGCCGAGAAAATAGACATAAAATCAGCCATTGTGTATTCTATTTACAGCTAAAAAAACACTGATCCTTTATTAAAGAATCAGTGTTTTTATTTATGGCTGCTTAACATTATTACGTTCCAAATAGGCAGTATAGTTCGTCCCTTCTTTTAACGCTTTTTCCTCCAGTGGAATACGAATAGAAAGGATAATGAAATTTAAAATTGTGAAACAGATAGCTGTAAAATATGCCTGGAACATAAGTGGCAATACAGCAATCTCTAAACATACAACTAAATAGTTTGGGTGACGGATAAAAGAATACGGCCCCTTCGCTACTACATTTGCTCCTGGTAAAATAATAATTTTTGTATTCCAGAAAGATCCTAATGAAACTAGACACCATACTCTTAACATCTGCAACAATAAAAATAAAATGAGCCATATATAATGCGGTGTAAACTGTCCACTGAAAAATAAGACTTCAATAAGAAGGCTTACAAAAAAGCCAGTATGCAGTACAATCATGAATGGATAATGAGAGGCACCTACTTCATATGCTCCTTTAGCAAGCATTAATTTTTCATTTCTTTTTGCTATAACCAGCTCTACTAATCTTTGAATAATTACAAAAGCTAGTACAATATAAAAAATCAGCTTACTCCCTCCATTCCAATAATACGACTTCTCCGCTAAAACCTGGCCCTAGAGCCACTAGTAAACCTAAAGTATCCGCTCTTTTTTCATTTAACATAAATTGCTCCAAAACATACAGAACTGTAGGAGAAGACATGTTTCCATTTTTTTGAAGTATTTCACGTGAAACATCTGTATGTTCCGTTGTTAAATTCATTGTTTCCTCGTATGCTTGCAATACTTTTTTTCCACCAGGATGTGCTACAAAGTTTACAATTTGTTCAGGTAAAACATCGTACTTATTTAAAAACTCATGGATAAATGGTCCAAGCCACTTTGAAATAATGACCGGTATGCTTTTTGAAAATACTACATGCAAACCGCTATTTTTTACATCCCAGCCCATTACATCTTCAGAATCCGGCATCCACTTTGAGCCACTTCCCTTAATATATGGGATTGGTACATTTTGCTCTAGCTCAACATCATCGCCGCACACGAGGGCACAAGCCGCTCCATCAGCAAATAATGAAGTACCTACGAGATTACTTTTAGAATAATCATCTTTTTGGAATGTAAGGCTACATAGTTCCACACAAACGACAAGTACCTTTGCCTTTGGGTGCGCTTTGCAATAGTCAGAAGCCCTACTAATACCTGCGGCTCCCCCTGCACAGCCTAGCCCCCATAACGGGATTCTGACTAGTTCATTTGAAAAAGGTAGAATATTCATAACACGTGCATCAATACTTGGTGTTGAAATGCCTGTACTACTAATAAAAATAATAGCATCTATATCTTCAGTAGAGATGTCCTGTTGTAAAAAGGAACGATTTGTTAAACATTTTTGAATGACTTCAACACTATACTCGGTAGCCAGTTTTATATAAAGTTCATTGCGTTCTTCAAATGTATGATCTTCACGATACCAGTCAGGTGAAACACATAAATTTCTTGTTTTTATTTCACCATTCTCAAAAACTTTTAATAACCGTTCTAACTTTGGAATTTTATGTTGGAAAAGCTCTTTCGTCAATTGCTCAATATTCGACTGAGCTAATGCGAAAGGCGGTGTATGCGTACTTACTGAAGCGATTTTTGGAATAGTAATTTCTCCTTATATGAGTTATTTTCTTTCAATGTATTGATAAAACCAAAAAAATATACAGAAATAAATGGAATATTTATGTTATTTTTCATGAATAATAGCACTATCCATTAACAGGACGGTGCTATTATCTTTTTTATTAATTTTTAAATGCAATTATTGAAGAACGACTACCAGCCTCTTCTTTTTGAACAACCACAGTCACCATGTGGTCTAAACGGTGTTCCACACATTGTATTAGTTTCGAAACACTCATTCACAACAGATTGTGTATGAGGGAAATAGTGTTGGTTGTTAATATAATGTTGGTTGACCGTTGTTAAATGTGATGGATGAACGTGTGGCACCACCGTGTTCGATATATTTCTTTGAACATATTGTCTCGTTGGCGATACTTGCGGTGATGCATACTGAGTTGGTCCTGTTTGTGTTGGTAATTGCTGTGCATTATTGAAAAACGATTGACCTCTTTCATCATTAAAAGAATTAAACCAGTTTCTATTAACCAATTTTATCCTCCTTCCTTCATCTTGATGTATCTTTACTAACGTATGAAAGGAATTCGGAATAACCTATTTACTTGCCTATTGTTTAGAAACAAATTTTAAAGAATAGGCTGTAATCTGCAAAAATAGTGAAGTAAAGTCAAAAAATATTTGTCTAGTAAAAACCTATTGAATCTTTTGTGATAATGGCGTGTAAAGTCTTTCCCATATTTCTTTTACACCGGCTGATGCGTGCCCTTTTGCATAATGAATATGGTCATTTTGCGATAATGCTAATATGGCGTCACATGCGTTTCCAACTGCAATTGCAGGATAGCCGAGATTGAAAAGACTGAGATCATTTTCCGAATCCCCCGCTACAACTACCTCGCCATCATAGTTACACTTATTAAGTACATATTTCAGAGCAGCACCTTTATTAATATTTGCAGGGAGAATATCTACATCTCTTTCACTGCTAAAAATAAGATCAACTGCTAAATTATGCTGCTTGATCGCTTTCTTAAGTATTTGAACCTGCAGTTCACTCGCAAAATAGGCCAATCGCCAAGGGGTATCAATTGGCTGTCTGGCGATATCAATGGATTTTGCAATCGTATTAACCTGTTCAAAGTCTTCCTGCTTAATATTGCTCGCCCATTCCTGATCAAGCTCATATGAAGGACCAAGGTAGATCGAAGCTCCAACGTCACATATTAAAATGTCCGGCTTTGGCAGTTGTTCGCGTTCAATTAAATCAATCGCCGACTGCCTGTATCTTCCTGTAATGTATATAAGAGATGTGTTTTCAAGTGCCAGCGTTTCCCACAAATCGGTATGTGGAACCTTATCGCTAACAATCGTATTATCTAAATCTGTTGCTAAAACACGAGGTTTAAGGTAAGGAAATGTAAGCATTTTTTCGTTCATACAGCTCCTTTACTTTGCGGGAAATGAGAGACCAGTTAAATTCTTTCATTGCATATTGTTTTGCATCACGACGCATTTTTAATAGTTTTGGCGAGCTCTTTAAGAAATACGCCATGCTTTCGCTCAATTTTTGCACATTTGCTTTTGGTATATGAAGGCCAGTCACTCCGGATTTGACGACATCTTTTAGTCCGCCTACATGTGTCGCAATTACAGGACAGCCACAAGCCTGCGCTTCTGCAGCTACCATACCAAATGATTCATAATGTGAAGGCATAATGGTTGCTAAGGCACCACCGTAAAGGTTCTTTAACTGTTTTTCATTTTTGGGGCCGAGGAATAATACACGATCTTCCATTCCTTTAATTGCTTCTTTTAGCGGTTCGCTTTTTGGGCAATAGTTTTTAATATCAATTGATTCCGGACAGCCACCTGCAATAAGCAGTTTCACGTTATCCGGGACATCATACTTTTTCAGCATATGTCTGAATCCTTCTAAAAGATCAAAAATCCCTTTTGAAGTTTCTAAACGGCCGGCATAAAAATAGTATGGAAATGCAAACTGATCCACTTCCTCAGGGGATGTCAGATACACTGGTGAAACTCCTACCGGCACAACAGATACTGCACTTTTTTTCTTTGTAAAAACTTCAATCTGTTGCTTTTCATTTGGAGTAGTCGCAATAACTACATCCGCTTGCTCCATAATTAGTTTTTCAAAGTGCTTACGCTTACTTTCTATAAAGCCTGTACCTTGCTCTTTTGCAATGGCAAGGGAGTGATTTGTATGGCACCAGTAAAATGAATATTCTTTTTGCAGATTATATGCAAGTACTCCTGATAACCAGTAATGGGTATGAACAACATCATAGCTGCTTATATCCAGTGTTTCGGTCATTTCTTCGTATAAACGAGGAAGTAAAGTAAACATCTGACGCTTATCAACAAAGCCTTTTTGACCACCTGCAAAGCGGTAAACTTTACTGCGCTCACCCAGCTGTTCAACTGCCGGCTTTTGTTCACTACTCCAATGGGTAACAATATCAACACTGTACCCAAGCCCATCAAGCTGCAGGGCTAAATGTTTTACATAATTGTTTTGTCCACCTGCTTGTTTACTTCCAAGTGGAATTAAAGGGTCGCCATGATCGGAAATAAATAATATCTTTCTCAAATGAAATCTCATCCTTTCGTTCTTAAGCAGCGAATCATAGCTGTAAATATTTACTGCTGTCTTGCTGATTTTTAATGAAATGATGGTAACTTTTCATAAAATTACTCTTCATTAGCTAGGTAGAATTTATAACTTCTTATGCTGTCCTTTATTCTCAATTGATTTAAACACCCTCACACTACCTAGCAAATAATAGAAGAGAGATTAAGGGTGTTGGAATTTAATATTTTATTAATTAGGTTCAATTGATACGTACCCCACTCAGTAAAAATTAAACAAAATATTCTAAAAAATAGTAAAAACAAAACTTTATTATTACACTATTTTTTCAAAATAGGTTAAAAGCACCTGCATTTTGTAATCTTTATAAGCCAGCACACTTTATTTAAATCACTTCAAGCGTGACCTCAATATTGCCTCTTGTTGCTTTTGAGTAAGGACATACTTCATGTGCTTTATGCACCAGTTCTTCTAATTGATCGCGCTCTATATCTGTGCCTTTCACCTGAAGCACAACACCAAGCTTAAACCCTTGATCTTGTTCATCTTTCAATAAGCTGACATTAGCTGTTACTTCAGAAGTGAATTTAATACGGGCTTTACTTGCCGTTAATTGGAGAGCGCTATCAAAGCAAGCAGCATAACCTGAAGCAAATAATTGTTCCGGGTTTGTTGCATTTTCAAGTTTTTTCGCTCGCGGTGTTCCTGGCATTGCTGTTTCAAATTGAATTACCCCATCATCCGACTGTACTTTCCCTTCACGTCCTCCTGAAGCAGTTGCAATAGCAGTAAATAATTTTTCAGACATTCCACTTCCACACCTTTCATTTTTAAATACAACTTATCCTTACCCGTTTTTTTCTTTTTCCAAAAGTGTTTTTGTTAATTAATTGTTAAATTCATGATGAAGTAGCAATAAATTATTCAGCAAAAAATTTTTATAGGTCGATATAATCGCCAAAATGAGTGATGAGGGCTTGTGTTTCTTTATTGGATTTATACAGTCCAATACTTTTTTACTATTTCTCTATACTATTTTTTCCCCAAACAAATTGGATGCAAGTGTTGTTAATCAAGCGATTGCTTATGTTTTGAATTGATAATCGGGGGTATCAACTTACAAGTATTCGTTGGGAGGGGATAGTAATATGTTTGGCATATCCGATCTCATTTCACTTGTCATTTCTGCATTTATTATCCTGCCTGCTGTTGTATTTATTCGGGAGATGGGATACGTAATAGTCAGTTGGCTTTTCGGAGTAATTAAACCAAGAGTAACGATCGGATCCGGGCGCAGAGTTTTTAAGTTTGGTATGTTCGATATCCGCAGTTGCTATCATTTTTATAGCTGGTTTTCGTATGACAAATTAAAACATGAAAATAAGTTTGCCTATATTAGCATTTATTCGGGACCTATTTTAATCAATCTTATAGTAGGTCTTACGATTAATTTTCTAATTGCTAATGGGGTGATTGAAGAATATAAAACATTTTGGGATCGCTTTGTTTTTTATGCATTTTATTATGTATTATTCGATGCAGTTCCAATGACCACATTTAACGGAAAACCAAATAACGGGATGATAATTTATAAGATGATTCGTTATGGAAAGCGGATCGACTCATCTAAGGAACACATTCTCCCCTCAACATCGGAAGTGGAGAAAGAATACCAGGAATACATGAAAGAAATTGACGAAAATGAAAAGAAGGTAAATAAGGAAAATCATTACTAAATCAATCAGCTTGTAATTGCCGAACCAAAATGTTAAATGATATAACCTGTTTGCAATATGAAAAGTAACTTTCAATAAAAAAGAACTAAGGCTTATGCCTTAGTTCTTTAATTCAATGTACAAAATAGATGTCAAATATAAATTAGTTCCAGGCAGTTCGTTCACTTTCAGCCTCGTTCATGCCTGTTTTATTTCTTTTAGCAGGAACATTGCTTTCTTTTGCTGGAGCTGCATTAAAAATAAAATCAAGTTCTGATACAAACTCTTCTTGCTTGGAGTTTTTACGATTTTGATTTACTTCTAGCTTATTCGCACTTTGCTTGCGACTTGCTTTTGCATAGTTGCGTTTAAAATCCATATTTGACATAGCCATCCTCCATTGATTTTTATTTGAAAAGTATAAAAATCTTTTCCCCTTTATACTTTTCATTTTAAAGTTTAACCACTCTTACTTCCTTTTATTAAAAATATATACAATCTCCTTTCCCTAATTAGTGAATTAGTTCCCTCCTTTTTTTATCTCTCGTATGAAAGTTCTACTATTTTACCAAATTACTAGGAAGATAGATTTACCCTATATTTACCATACTGATACTATTTATCAATCTTTTTGAAAATACAGAAATTTCGATATTCGGATAAATTCAATTGTGATAAATTGGTAATACCGCATTAAACAGAATAGTGCGAAAATTTAATACAAAGGGGAAATGAGGATTGAAAAAGTTTAAATTTACGAGATTCTTTAGCAGTATTCTAGCTTTCGTTATGGTGCTCTCTTTATTAGTTCCATTCTCGAATGCAAGTGCTGAGGAATTAAAACCATTCAAGCAGGATGGACAGAGTGAAAGTACCCTCCAGCTAAAAGCGGCGATTGCTGAACAGCTAACCTTGTCTAAAGATGGCCCAACTCTTCATGAAAGCCTGCAAAATATTTCAGGCAATCAAGAGGTTGCAGTTATCGTTCATTTATCTGAAAAACCGGTAGCTTTAGAGCAAGGAATCAGCCAAATTAAAGGCAAAAAATTTTCTAATGCCCGCGCAAATGAAGTTCGCGCAAATGTAAAAGCACAACAGGCAAAAGTAAAAAAAGAGTTAACTGCCAAACAGGTGCAAATGACTCAAGGATACACTTTTGATACGGTACTAAACGGGTTTGCAGCAACAATTAAAGCAAATGACATTCCAAAACTGCTATCAGTAGAAGGAATTACTTTAATTGAACCGGATGCAACGGTATACGCATCAGAAGAAATTACAACAAAATCGAAATCATCAGAACTTATTAAAGATGAGCAATTGGAAGCACAAATGAATACAAGTATTTCTTTCCTTGGTATTGAAAATCTTTGGAATGAAGGAATTGAAGGACAAGGGATAAAAGTGGCAGTACTTGATACAGGTATTGATGCAGACCACCCTGAATTTGCTGATATTTATAAAGGCGGGAAGAACTTTATTCCTAACTCTTCAACTTACGCTAAACCACGTGCAGATGACGATGCATCGGAAACATTACCTTCAGAGCGCCCAGCAGGTACTCCTGAATTCAATGCAAACGGAAGCTCGTTCTATACTTCTCATGGAACGCATGTTGCCGGGACAATAGCGGCAATTGGCGCTAACGAATTCGGCATTAAAGGAATTGCTCCAAAAGTAGACCTTTATGCTTACCGCGTTCTTGGAGCATACGGAAGCGGTGCGACATCAGGTATTGTTAAAGCAATTGAAACAGCTGTTATAGAAGAAATGGATGTTATTAACCTTTCACTTGGTGGTGGTGCTAACACTGAAACGGATGCAGGATCATTTGCGATCAATAACGCAATGATGGCTGGAACAATCGGTGTTGTTGCAACAGGAAATTCAGGTCCAAACCGTGGAACAATGGGCACACCTGCAACTGCCCGCTTAGGGATTGCAGTCGGTAACACAACAAATCCGGAAACAATGTATAACGGAGAGGTTAATATTACAGTTAGCGACTATAACTTTACAAAACAGCTTCCTTTAATGGGAACAACTTTTGGTAAAAACTTAGCAGCTCAGCTTCAAGGTGAGTTTGATCTAGTTGCGATTCCTGGAAACGGGGAAGTGAAAGATTATGAAGGAATTGATGTTGAAGGTAAAGTGGCATTAATTTCGCGCGGAAGTATTGCATTTGTTGATAAAATTGCAAATGCTAAAGCAAACGGTGCAGTCGCTACAATTATCCATAACTTTGCCGGTGGAACGAATGCACCGGACATTTCAGGCACATTCCTTGGTGACTCTTTTGAGTTCCTGCCAACATTCGATATGTCAGTAACAGACGGTAATGCAATTCGCACTGTATTGGCAGGTGGAACAGGGAAAGTAAGCTTCGGCAAGTTTGCTTCAACTACGACAACTGGAGATGATGTAAACTCTTCTAGTTCACGTGGACCTTCTACACCAAACTTCGATATTAAACCAGATGTCACGGCACCTGGAACAAATATTATGTCAACGATTCCTATGTATAAAGTGGACTTCCCTGAAGCAGTTTACAACGAAGCGTATGCTCGTAAAACAGGTACTTCTATGGCAACACCGCATATTGCAGGTATTGCAGCATTAGTAAAACAAGCAAATCCAGATTGGGATGCTTTCGATGTAAAAGTTGCCCTTTCGAATACAGCAAAAGTGCTGGATACAGCAAAATATGATGTGTTCTCTCAAGGTGCGGGACGCGTAAATGCCTATGCAGCGGCTCACCCGGAAATTCTTGCGTATGCACTTGATACAGCAGTTTTAGATGCTACAGGTGCTGTTGTAGACAACAAAAAAGGGACGGTTACTTTTGGTCCTCAATCATTGAAAGACGGAAACATTTCTGTAACGAAACAAGTATTAGTAAAAGATATGAAAGGAAATGGCGGCAGTTACAACGTATCCGTTGATGTGACAAAAACATTTGGCGATGCAGCTGTTACAGTCGATCAGTCTACCTTTAATTTAGCTGGTGAGCAGCTGTTAAACATTACATTAACTGCTTCACAAGCTGTGGCACCAAATGGCTCTGAAATTTTAGGTTTTATCCATATAAACGGTGGATCTACAGAAGCTTCATTACCTTTCGCAGCTGACTTTGGCAGCGCGGCAGCTACTGAAATTAAAGATTTCAACATTACAGAAACAGACCTGTCATTTAACGGTGATGGCATCAAAGATTCAGCGGTACTTTCATTTACCCTGACTGGTGATGTTACAACAAACTATATCGAGCTTTGGGACATTATGAATCCGGAAGGCGGAGAATATGGGGACGGTTATATCGGATATCTGCATGCAGGTTCTGCACTAGGAAAAGGATCTTATACGCTGAATGTTGGCGGGCAGTACAAACCTTGGGGCAGTGCACCTTCAACTACAATTCCGGATGGTCTATATACAATTGACTTTACTGGTATGGCAGCTACAGGAATAGTTTCGGATTATGTAGGACCAATCGTTGTAAAAACGACAAAGCCGGAAATTACAGGTTCAGTAGCTGAAGGTATTGTTTCAGGACAAGTAACAGATAAGTATATCGACTACAATGAAGAATTATATTTATACGGCTTAGATTACAATTTAAATGATAAATTAAAAGCTTCATATGTTGCGACTGTAAACGGCGAAGTACAAGCACCGGTTGCATTCGATTTAAATGAGAATGGTAGCTTTACATTCCCGGTAACAGCAGAAACAAATGCTGTAACAGTAGTCATTACAGATGCTGCCGGAAATGTCGGCGAAGCAGTAATTTTTGAAAAAGAATTAGTAGAACCAATTGTCACTCTTTCTGTAAGTCCAACAGAGCTTGATTTAACATCTGGTGAAACAGCACAGCTTGCGGTAACGGAAACAACAACACCTGCTGAAGGCGATGCAACAGAAGAAGACGTAACTTCACAAGCTACGTATGTTGTGGCAGACGAAAATGTTGCTACAGTTGTAAACGGTTTAGTAACTGCAGTAGCGGAAGGCACAACGACAATTACTGTTAAACATGGTGAAAATGTAGCAACAGTAACTGTAACAGTTAAAGCTCCTGTAATAGAAGAGCCAGTTGTAACACTGGAAGTCGACCAAACTCAAGTTGAGACAAGCATCGGTAAAGAAGTTAAGGTTAAGATTACTGAAGTATCAACATTGAACGGTGAAACAACAGAAAAAGATGTTACAAACCTTGCAAACTACCAAGTTGAAAACGAGAAGATTGCTACTGTTAAAGCAGGCACTGTAAAAGGAAAAGGTCAAGGTACTACTTCTGTTACAGTAACATATGGTGAGCATACATTAACGTTTGACGTGACTGTTGTAAAGCCTGGTAATGGCAACGGCAACGGCAACGGCAATGGCAACGGCAATGGCAACGGCAACGGCAACGGCAATGGCAACGGCAACGGCAATGGCAACGGCAATGGCAACGGTAAAGTTCCTAAAAAGAACAATGAAGTTACCGAATTTGAAATTTAATTAATATAGCCAAGTTTAAGCTTCATCCCCGATGGAGCCTAAACTTGGCTTTTTTGTCCTACGAAGAAAAAGGATGCTTTTATTAAAGCACCAGCACCCCTTCACACTTTATCCTATTACTATTTCTTTTTTCTTATTAAACTCTTCGTTTTCCAAGTTCACTTTTTCAGGTTTAACAACGAATATACTAATTAAAGTAGCAAGCGTAAACAAAGCTGCAATTACGTATAATACCATGTCATAAGATTGGGTTTTTTCAAGAATAATGGCACTTAGCTGGTTGCCTGTCAATCCTGCAAACGCCCATGCAGATAAGGCTAAGCCATGCACAGTTGAGATACTGTCGATACCAAAGCGGTCTGATAACAGTGGCGGCAACGATGAGAATCCTCCCCCGTAACCTGCATTCACAATACAAAGTAAGGCAATGATAAGAATGGCCATGGAATTATTTATTCCATCAAATATAACGGTACATAAAATAATGACAATGGAAGAAATGAAAATAATTTTATAAATGGAGTTCCGATCTTTTAAACGGTCCCCCCAAGAAGAAAATGCAATTCGTCCGCCTGCATTAAAAATAGCTGTGAGCGAACTAACTAAACCAATCGCTCCAAATCCAATGAAAGCTAAAATGCCTTTTTCCTGTGAAATTAACGCTAAGCCACATGTAATGTTAATATAGAACATCAGCCAAATACCGATAAATGTCTTATTCGTTAATACTTTTCTATAACTAAAGCTTTGCATTTGTAAACTTTCTTCTTCATATCCAGCCGGTTTCTTTAAAATTAAGTGTCCGACAACCATCATTACTAAATAGATTGCTGCCAAAATATAAAACATAATATAGATATTTGTCGGATTCACTAAAATACCTTCACTATTGCGATCACCAAGTAACTTTTCCATTAATGGACTTGCAATAACTTTTGCTAAGCCAAATCCTGCAACAGCAAGACCCGTTGCTAATCCCTTTTGTTCTTTAAACCAAAGCATCAGTGTTTTTACAGGTGTTAAATAGCCGATTCCAAGCCCAATCCCCATAACAACTCCATATGAAATATAAATTCCCATTAATGATTTTTGATAAATAAAGAATCCTGTTGCTGCCATCCCTACAACAAAAAATATGGCCGCAAGCAAGGATGACTTATGAATATCTTTTTCAACAAATTTCCCGCCAAAAGCAGCAGACATACCAAGAACAAAAATAGCTATACTGAATGCCCATTCCACTTCACTGACAGGTTTTCCGATGTAAGAGGCAATATCACCCTTAAATAATGACCAGCAATAAACTGTACCAATACTACAGTGAATCAATAAAGCCGGAATGACAGCACGCATCCACTTGTTTTCAAACTTTCCCACATTAAAACTCCTCATTATTCATTTAACCCAAAACACGAACTTTAATTAGAAATAAATAAATATAGTTCGTATATAAACTATATTATTAATTATAATAAGTGATTTATAGATTAAATATTTTATTTTCACGAACATTAACAAAGTGATTATATAATAATATTCATGATAAATGAATAATAATTTTAATATAATTTTTAAATTGCTAGAAATGATTCATATATTATTCAAATTATTCTGTACTTAAGAAAATAAAAAACAGCCTAATTTAGTAATTAGACTGTTTGAAGCAGCAAAATATATCTTCTTGTTTAATCGGGTATAATTAAAATCTATTTAAATGTTATTTTCACAGCATAGCCTAGATTTCGGAAAAAACCTGCGAGAACTTTCTCCGCACTTTTTTCTGCTGATTCCAGCAACCCGATTTCAATGGCTTCATCTTTAATTTGCTTTTGCGCTACTGCTGCCAGATTATATCCCTCATCCCACTTCACTTCCCCACGGAATAATCCTTCGTCCGAGAAGGTTTTGACATCTTCCATTTGAATAGCAGGATCCTGTATCAGTGTTGCTCGTGGCAGGACAATCTCTAACTCTTTATCATCTTCGTTGATTTTGATATCATCCGAAGTTATTCCTTTAAGATCAACACCTGCAATGACTGTGGCAGGGACAATTAATAATAGCTCCCTTTTTGTACCTGGTAAATTAACCGAAATATCATTTCCGAACAGCTTATTATCCTTTTGTTCAATGACTACTTTCACATGTGCTTCAGCCGTTGCGAGCGTTGCTAATTCCTGAACCTGTTCTACAAATACTGTACTATCTTTTTTCAATGTATTTCCGAAAAATAACCAAGTACCTCCAAAGGTAATGAGGATTAGGAGCAGTGCAATTAATAAAATCTTAAATCCCCAAAATTTAAATATAACCTTAAATATTGCTCCGGAAATATTGGCGTTTCCTCTGTGCTGTCCTATAACCGCTGTGGCAGCACTTTCTTCCTCACCGTTTTTCAATTCTTTCAATACTTGTTCAATTTGTGTTAATGCTTCTTCTTTTTTACTCATGGCATCTTCCCCCTTCCCGATATCTTGTTAAGGAAAATTAAATTATAGTTTCCAGATTTATACTTGAATATCATATCAAATTATTTACCTTTATTAGTACTAAAAAAGGTGACTACGAGATATAACTCAGAAGGTGTAATCGTTTTTCATTTTTTTCAAATCTTGTTAATAGCAATTTTCATAAAATACATTTAAACTATCGAATGGAATTATATTAAGAGAGGTTACAAAATGAAAAAACAATCGTTGTTTATACGAGGAACTCTATTTGCAGCAATTTTAACAGGTTTATTCTTTGCACTTTACAAAAGCGGTATTTCTGTTTCCGATCTGTCACCCCAGCTTATTTTAGAGCTTGCTCATAATAATCTAACTATCGTTATTTTAATAATGATGTTATTAATGCTCCTGCAAAACTTATTTACATTTATTCCGTTAATTTTAGTTATCACAATTAATATTGCATTGTTCGGGTTTTGGCGTGGTTATTTTTTTAGTACATTCAGCAGTGTTATTGGAAGTACATCGATTTTCATTTCCATCCGCTATTTTTTTGCAAATTTGATTACTTCGGAAAAACTAAAAAAATATGAGCAGAAAATCAATCAAAACAGCTTTCTATTTGTTCTTTCAGGCCGTATTTTGCCATTCCTTCCTACGAATCTAATTAACATCGTATCCGGCTTAAGCAAAATGAAAATATCTTATTTTATCTCAGCTACTACAATTGGTAACATGATTTATGGACTTGTATTAGCCTCTATTTCTTTTGGAATTATCTCTGTCTCACAGCAATATAGACAACTATTTTATGTGATTATTGCAATTGCCGCCATTATCGTTGCGGTTCGATTCATTAAAAAGCAACGTACAAGCAGTATTTAAAAAAGAAGGTATTATACCTTCTTTTTTTATTGCGCTAATTACACAACAGCCTAATTATTTTTCTTTTGGATAAAGGAAATAATATCAATATACAATGCAGTCATCTCTTCAGGAGTCTTGTCTAAATTATTTTGAACCCATTGTTCAATTAATCCTAAAAAAGCAGATGTGATAAAGGCTAAAAAGTACTCCATCGGGACCTTTAAATTTGCATTAAAACTTTTATTCCCCTCCAAGTTTACACGCACTTTTTCTGAAAAGGCTGCTCTAAACCGAAGATGAAAACCCGCTCTTCCATGTTCACTTAAAAAGATTTTTAAAAATGGTGCCTGCATTTTTATCGAATTAAATAATGCGGAAGCTATTTGCTCTTGTCCTTTTTCAAACGTATGTGTAGATGAGTAGTTTAACTGCAATTCATCAATATGATCCCCTAGCTCTTCAAACAGTTGTAATTCAATCTGATCCAGCAAATCAAACTTATCGATAAAGTGTAAATAAAACGTTCCACGATTAATCTTGGCTGTTTTCGCAATATCCCCTACTGTAATTGAATCGAAAGTTTTCTTTTCCAGCATCTCCATAAATGATTTTTGAATAAGCTCTTTTGTTCTTCGATTTTTTTCTGTATAAACGCTCAAAAAAACACCCTCTTTCACCAAAAATGAACAATCTGTTTATTTTGTTGATTGCTTTGATTTCCCCTTAAATTATAAAATAAACGAGTAATAATAAACAACATGTTGAAATTTGAGAAAGGATGAAATTCATTTGAGATTATTTAAAGAAAAATTAGCATGGGCTGCTCCTATTGCTGTTATATTAATCATTGCACTATTTTCGGTAAACTTATTCGCACAAGGAAATCCACAAGTAAAAAATCTGCCGGTTGCTCTTATTGTTAACGATGAGGGGCAACACGTTGAAACTGTTCGCGCGGCTGTTGAACAAATGAGTAAAGGTATAGACGGTGCAGAACCCGTTATAGCATTTACAAATGAGAATGAAGAAAATATCAAGGCACTTTTTGCAGATAAAACGTATTATGCAGCAATTGTCATTCCTGAAGGCTACAATGACACATTACAAAATGCACTAACAAAAAATGAAGCGGCAAAACTTCAAATATATATTAACCAAGGCTTTAATATGACAGGTGCAAACTTTGCAAAAACTGCTTTAAACGGTTTTGTAAATGAGGTAAATAGTCAATATTCCGCCAATTTCCTAGCTCAGCTTGGCACTGAAAAAATTGATGCTGCACAGGCTTCTGTTTTAGTAAATCCAATTGTTCCGGAAGAAAAAATATACAATGCTATTACAGCTTCTACTGCAAATGGTAGTGCTCCAACTTTATTGGCAGTACCTGCATGGGTAGGTGCGTTAATCGGTGGATTCATTGTATTTTTAGCAACATCAGGCATCTTTAAGAAAGAACTGTTAACACGTAAACAAACAATAGGCCTTATCGGTGGGCAAGTATTATTCGGCATTATTATCGCCCTATTCTCAGGCTTTACTGTTGCAACACTTGCACAGATCGCCGGTATTAACATGCCAAGCTACTTCCTAGTTGCCTTCTTTGTATCATTTGCGGCATTCTGTTTCTACTTATTAGTATCAGCAATTACCGCATGGATCGGCAAACCGGCCATTACATTATTCATGGTTGTCATGCTTTTAGGTATGGGTGTTCTTATGACACCACAGGAAATGCTTCCAAGTTTCTTCGTAAACTTCATTCGTCCTTGGGTACCAATTCGCTTTGCTTCTGAAGGTTTACGAGAAATTTTCTACTTTGGCAGCGGATTTTACACAGGCGCATCCTTTAACACAATTTTAGGAATTGGTATTGCAGGTTTGGTTATTTTCTTACTGTCTATTTTCAAACCGGTAAAAGTTAAAGAACAACAGAACTAACATATTAAAAAACGTTATTTTGCATTCAGCGCAAAATAACGTTTTTTATTTAACTTCTTTTAGATAAGCCCGATATATATTTCAATATTTTAACTTTTTTGGTTTTATTGCGAAAAAAGGTCATCACCATACGTTATATATAATGTAAAAGCTTTTGCAGTAACAATACTATAAAAAGGAGAACGATATGAAGATTGATGAGCAAAATTTTATAAAATATCTTCAAGCCGGCAAAGAACATGCTCTTGATTACGTAATCGACCACTATCTTCCATTAATAAAAGGTGTTGTTTTAAAAATTTTAGGTCCGCTAGACATTAATGAAAGCCCAAAGGAATGCTGTAACGATATTCTATTATCTATTTGGAAAAATGCAAAAAAGTTCCATGGCGATGCAGCTGATTTTAAGAAATGGGTTTGCGTTATTGCTAAATATAAAGC
The DNA here is from genome assembly GCF_038003445.1 of Solibacillus sp. FSL K6-1126. NCBI lineage: Bacteria > Bacillati > Bacillota > Bacilli > Caryophanales > Caryophanaceae > Solibacillus > Solibacillus sp. FSL K6-1126. Next base: position 58,819 of record NZ_JBBOPD010000001.1, read on the forward strand.
AATCGATTATTACCGGATGGAAATGAAGAAAAAAGAAAGCCCTTCTTTGAACATAGAACTGACACAGGCCGAATCCATAATGTATGAAAACTCCTTCCTGGAAGAACAGGAGGAAATTCAGGTAATCATCTCTAGTTTAAAGCCCGTCGATCAGAAAATTTTTATAATGAGATACTTGTTAGATTTTGATACAGAAGAAATTGCTCGTCAGTTGGAGATGACAAAATCGGCAATAGATAACCGCCTTTACCATGGTCGAAAAAAACTAAAAAAAGATTTAGGGGGTATGCCCATTGAAAAATCTGTTTAAACACTTTAATGATATTGACATTGATGTAAATGAATTTGAAGAAGCTGATGTAACAGAATTTGAAAAGGCTCAGTTTAAAAGAGACTTGAAAAGACAAGTATCCAAAACAAAAAACAGAAAGTGGATGAAAGGAGTTGCGGCTGTCTGCCTTTCGCTCGGTATCGGTACCGCATCACTTATAGGTCTATCCTATACCACCTTTGCTCATGAAATTCCGATAGTAAACAGTATTATCAAACTCTTCTCGACCAAGGACAAGATAATTTCAGGCTATGAGGAGTTTGCGGATCAGCAGCATCTTGTAGCAGAAAGCAATGGCACAACGATTACGGTAAATGAAAGCTTATTTGACAGTAAAAAGTTTTTAGTTGGCTATTATATTGAAACAGACAGAGATTTAGGTGAGCATCCGGAAATAGAAACTACATTTAAAATGGATGGTCGTGAGCATGCCCTCTTTCATACAGAGCATATAATTGAAAAGGTCGGACCAAACAAATATGCCGGCTTAACAACAGCAATTCTGAACTTATCTAATCAATTGGAACAGGCGAATTTCGAATTCCACATTAGCAGTCTTTCCAATCGGAATACAAAAGAAATGGTTCAAGGTAGTTGGGTTTTTGAAATAGATGCCAAAGCTACTGAGAATAAAGTTCAAATTGTGGAAGCACCTGCATCAAAAAAAGCTGCTCTAGGTATTAAAATAAATGAAGTTATATACACACCGATCTCCTTTATCGTCAATTATACAGAAACGCAAAAAAATGAGATGTTAAAAGAGAAATGGGACGTTATTTCTTCCGATTTAAATGTAAAGGATGATTTAGGCAATACGTATACATCAAGGTTAACAGGCGGCACAGGAAACGGGCAGGGGTTTATGGAATATGTATTCACATATGAAAAACTACACCCGGATGCCAAAACTTTAATATTCACTCCCATATTCAAATTGATGGAGGCGGAAATCGATGAAAACGGCGTAAAATGGGTAAATCCTGATAGCGATTTAAAAATGGAAATAATCGAACTTAGTGATATTATTATTAAAATTCCTAAGTAATACGTCATCTAAAATGAATAACCTGCCTAGATCTCCTTGGAATTAGGGAGAAACGCAACCAATAGAAAAGCCAAAACGTAGAATTAACGTTTTGGCTTTTTGAATATTAGTGATTTTGTAATAAAACATTGAACTGCCCTCTCAATATTTTACTCCTTCGATGATCCGTCATTTAAATAAACTTCGCCATCTTTATAAACCATTTGTTCTGGATAACGCAGGTTTATAACTGCATCTTGAAGTTCTTGTGAAGGAGCCCGTGTTGAAAGTGAAACAATTATATTAGTAGCGAAGGCAGCAATTGCTCCGAAAACACCAGCACCTGTATCAATGATGCCTAATATCGTAAAGCCACCGTACTTCGCACTAAAGATGTAAATAAGTGTAACCGCTAAACCGACAAGCATACCTGCTATTGTTCCTTTTGCATTAGCACGCTTCCACCAGACACCTAAAACGAGTGCTGGGAAGAAGGTACCTGTTGCAAGCGCGAATGCCCATGCAACAATTTGAGTAATGGCACCAGGTGGGTTTAATGCAATAATACCAGCCAACAGTGTTGCCACAACAATTGAAATACGTCCTATTAACAGGCGTTTTTGTTCAGATGCTTGTGGATTGATGATGCGATAATAAATATCGTGTGCAAATGACGAGGATATAGAAATCATTAAACCACCAGCTGTAGATAATGCAGCTGCCATTGCGCCCGCTGCCACGAGTCCAATAACAAACACACCTAGGTTTGCGATTTCAGGTGTTGCCATTACGACAATATCGTTGGCTATTTGCAGTTCTAGCCATTGAAGAATGCCATCACCATTCGTATCGGCTATCCCTAATTTGCCTGTATCAATCCACGATTGAGTCCAAGCCGGTAGCTCAGCAATTTTTCTACCAGCCACTTCCGTCATTAAAATAAAGCGAGCAAAAGCTGCATAAGCTGGTGCGCTAAAATATAAAAGCCCGATAAAAACCAATGCCCATGCACCTGACCAACGAGCTGCCTTCATAGTACCTACTGTATAAAAACGTACGATTACATGCGGAAGCCCTGCTGTACCACACATTAACGTAAACATAAGAGCTAAAAACTGCCACTTAGTTCCATTTGTAAAAGGTGCAAAATACTCCGAAATACCGAGTTCCCGGTCGAGTTCACCCATTTTCGTTAAAATTTCACCATAGGAAATCCATGGTAAGGGATTACTAGTCAAATGGAATGACATAAAAATAACAGGTACTAAATATGCGATAATTAAAATCACGTATTGTGCTACTTGAGTCCAAGTAATACCTTTCATACCACCAAATGCAGCATAAAATGCAATGAGCACAACGCCGATTAGCGTTCCAATTTTCGCATCAATTTCAAAGAGACGTCCAATTACTACACCAGAACCTGATAGCTGTCCGATTGAATACGTGAAGCTTATAATAATTGTACATAGAGCTGCTATTATTAGTGCTGCTTTACTATTAAAACGGTCTCCAATAAATTCTGGCACAGTATAGCGACCAAATTTACGAAGCTGCGGTGCAAGTAATATCGTTAAAAATAAATATCCGCCAGTCCATCCCATAATATAAGCCAATCCATCATAGCCAAGTAACATGATCGTACCAGCCATCCCGATAAAGGATGCTGCACTCATCCAGTCTGCCCCAATTGCCATCCCATTAAAAATTGGTGGCACTCCACGACCAGCAACATAGAAGTCTGATGTTTGTTTAGCAGTGTTATAAACTGCAATCCAAATATATAAAGCAAATGTTGCCAGTATAATTAACATTGACACTATAAATTGAGTATCCATAAATTACCTCCCTTCATTAGTGATTCATCATATTGTTTGCGCCTATCTCTTCATTTCGCGCTTCACTAATTCCATACTTTTTATCAATTTTGTCTCCAACAATTGCATTTACAAAAAGTAAAATAATGAAAGTAAGTAAAGCTCCAATTGCCCCCATAAAATAGTGGAATGGGAACCCTAAAAATTGAACTTCAGTTAATGAGTCTGCAAGCGCTACCATAACAAAAGACACTAAAAACCAAATAACAAAATAAATAGCCATGTACGTATTTTTCTCACGGAAATAGGCATCAGCAACTTTTTTGTCAATTTTTTTCATCTAGACCTTCTTTCTTCTAATTTTTATCGTAAATCAAAAATAAAAAGAATTGTTTCCTTTAACGGAAGCGGTACTAAAATCACCTTAACAACCATTAAAATAATAAGTCCTATTACTGGAAAGGTGAGAGCGATGAAACGTTTTTTTATTAGTCCATAAGCAAGACAGCAAATGGAGAAAAGAATAATGAACAGCAGCAACTAATTCCCCCTTTGTCTCCAAGTTTTTTTTAATGTATGTTGAAAATGTCCAGGATAAAACGACTATAGAATAAAAAATCCAGTTGAGTACGAATATTAAAACAGACAAGCATGAAAAATTAAAACCACCTGGAACGATGACAAATCAACGTTCCAGGTGGTATTTATTTAAAACTGCCCCTACTTATAATATGGTTTGTTTCCTCTTTTATCGAATATGATTTTTCTTATAAACTTAAACACAGAATACATAATTATTAATGATTCCACGGTTTACTATGTTATATTGAAATAGTAGTATTTTTGACATCGAAAATGTTAATTTAAGATTGTTAAATCAGCATTATTGGGTGCCAAACCCATTAGAGTTCTTCAGGAACAAAGAATTCTACCGCAGCATCTCCAAGTGGGATGCTGCTTTTTTGTTTGTTTCCGAAACAAGTTAATCTCCTCTAAGCTTTTTCATATCTGTTTTCTTACAGTCCAATAATGGTTCTGAATTTTTAAGATTGCGGCAACCAAATTGTAAAGATTGTGCCTTTTTCCTTCTCACTTTTTACTTTTATTCTTCCTCTATGCAACTCAATAATGTGATAGCTCATCGATAATCCCAGTCCCAACCCGCTTTTTTTCGTTGAATGAAAAGGAGTGTATAGTTTTTCTAACGTATCTTTATCCATTCCAGATCCATCATCTCGGATTGTAATTTCAACCTCACCATCAGATTGATTTTGATTGACAGCAATTGATATATTGCCTTCAAAGTCAATGGCTTCCAAGGAATTTTGTAGGACGTTTAGAAAAACCTGCTTGATTTTATCCTTATCTACATTAATTTTATTCTTAAAAGTAGCCTTATAATGGACCTTTATATTTTTATTTTTAAAATCATTTTCCATTAACGTTAAGATATCTTCTATAATTTCATGTATACTCACTCTGGATTTAGAGACTTCTTTTGCATCTGGTTTAGCCATCATTACAAATTGCTGAACAAGATTTTTTATTCTTTCTAATTCACTGAAGATGATTCTAAAATATTCTTTTTGCTTGTCATTATCTGTTTTTAAATTTACCTTAAAGACTTCTAACAAACCTATGATTGAAGTAAGAGGATTTCTAATCTCATGAGCAAGTCCGGCACTGATCTTTCCTATTGCTGACAATTTCTCACTTAGCATAAGTTGCCTTTCTAATACGAGTCTTTCTGTAATATCTCTAAACTGGCCAAATACTCCATTTATTTGGTTGGATTCATTATAAATTGGAAATGAGTCAAATAAATACGTTTTATTGGATATAGATATTTCAATATCTTCGTACTTTTTACTCCCCCTCAAAACATTTTCCATGTACCCGCCAATTACTGCGATTTCTGTAATAGGGCGATTGCATATTTCTTTTTTATTGCAAGATAATACTTTCTCAGCAAAAGCATTTATCTCAATTATTTTTCCGTCCTCATTGGTCATAATGACCCCGTTTCGACTGTTTTCCATCAGCACTTGATTTAAGATTAATAATTTCTTATTCTGCTGCTTAACTTTAACCTCTCGTTCTATAGAATCCACCGCAGACTGAAGTAATCCTGAATGGAATGAACTTGCATGATGAGCAGCCATCATCACCGAAATAGTCCCGCCTATCTTACCTAACGAATTGAATGGTACAGAGAAACAAGCACTTTTATGTAAACAATGGAAGAAATGGTCTGATCCAATGAGTTGGACAGATTCCCCTAATTTTAGTGCCATTTCAATACTATTCGTTCCCGCTTCTTCTTCCTTTAACCTGATTCCGGTAGATAAACCTAACGATTCACTTTGGCACTTAATCATTTCATCTCCGTACAACTCAATAATGTATCCTTCATGATCAGTGATAACGATTAAAACAGCTGTCCCATCAAGTTCAGCTATTATCTTTGTCATAAATTTTCTCGCCACTGTAATGGTATCTTCAAGCACCTTCTTTTTTTGTACCAACTCACTTTTTGACAATTTCCCTCCAGGAATAGGAAGTTTATAAGGATCCAATTTCCTATCAAGACATCTTTGATGCGAATTATATATATATTCATTTCTAGTTTCCATTTTTTTAAAGCCACCATTTGCAATTTATTTGTTATTCCATTCAATCTATTAAGAATACCATTACTTGTACATTTAGGTAGATATGCTTATAAAAATATAATACTAGAAACTCTATTAATTATAATTCCAGTTATATCATTGAATAATCTATTCTTAACTATATAACTTCCCGTAATTGTTCTATTCTTGGTATGATGTTAAGGTTGTGTAATTACTATGTCACACATTTACATTCATCTAAGAAAGAGGTATTTATGCACTCCACAGAATTATCAAAGCAACATTGGTTGCTGATCTTAACACTTTCTTTATTAACATTTGTTCTCGGGACAAGTGAATTTGTTATTGTCGGAATTTTAACAGATATTTCTTCAAGTCTTAATATGACTAATGCAAAAACCGGCACACTCGTTTCTGCGTTTGCAATTACGTTTGCCATCGCTACACCACTGGTGATGTCAGTAACAAGTCATTTACCAAAGCGAAAATGGATGTTGTTTTTAATAGCATCTTTCATCATTCTAAATGCTTTGTGCATAATTTCGACGAGCTATATCATGCTCCTTACACTACGGATTATGACAGCGATTGTAACAGGAGTTTTAATCTCTCTAGCCATGATTGTAGCAAGTGAAACCATACCGATTAAAAAACGCGGACTTGCTATTTCATTCGTTTTCGGTGGTTTCACACTTGCAAATGTCGTTGGAGTGCCAATTGGTATTGTTATCGCCGAAGATTACGGCTGGAATGCCACTTTCATGTTAACCACTTTCCTAGGAGGATTGGCGTTTTTGGCATCCTTTTTTGTCTTACCTCATAAACTCAGCCAAGTACGCAGTTCGATACGTGATCAGTTTTCTTTATTGACCAAGCCTCGTATATTAATGGCTTTTTTCATTCCTGCACTCGGATTTGGCGCAACTTATGCAGTCTTTACATACCTTGTACCAATCTTGAAAGAAATGGGAACACCAAATAAGTCAATTAGTATAATCTTATTTAGTTATGGGTTTATTTCGATTTTCAGCAACATCCTCGCTGGTAAAATTGCTAGCCAAAATGCAATCGGTCGCCTTCGGTTTGTTTTTCTCTTGCAAGCAGTTGTTCTAACAAGTTTATTTTGGACTACCAATCAATTTGTTTTAGGATTAATAAATATTGGATTAATGTCGTTAATGGCTATCCTTTTAACAACATCTACTCAGCTATATTTAATTGACCTTGCAGGAATTTATCAGCCAAAAGCAACAGGACTCGCCGCTTCACTAATGCCAGTGGCAAGCAACGTAGGCATCGCTTTTGGTTCTGCATTAGGTGGAATTGTGTACCATCAAGGAAATTTAATGAATGTAGCTTGGGTCGGTGGGATAATTGCCGTCTGTGCAAGTCTGCTAACTTTCTTTAGTCATCAATTAGACCAAAAACAAAATACATCAGAATAGAAGTGATCAATTAAACAAAAGTTAAATTAATTCTACATCGATCATTGCTACCGGTTTATCTTTTGGCAGATAGAGATGAATTTTCAGAAAAGTTGCCAATTAAAGTGCTTACTTAGTTACAACCTATACTTTAGTAGAAAAACAGGCACAATCGCATGAAGCGAATGTGCCTGTTTCAAAAACCGCACTTACTTATGATACGGTTCACCCTTAATTATTCTAAAACTGCGGTATATTTGTTCTACTAGCACGAGTTTCATCAACTGGTGAGGCAGCGTCATTTTTCCGAAGCACAGCTTTTCATCCGCGCGCTGAAGTACATCCGTATGCAACCCTAATGACCCGCCTATAACAAACGCAACTTTGCTCTTCCCGTAAGTCATCAGCGCCTCTAAATCTGCCGCCATTTCTTCGCTCGTTTTCATTTTACCGTCGAGTGCCAAAGCAATGACATATGTACCATCATTAATTTTCGCAAGGATACGGTCACCTTCTTTTCGTTTGACGATTTCCATATCGGCATCGCTTAACTGTTCAGGTGCTTTTTCATCCGGGACTTCTACTAAATCGATTTTTACATAGCCGCCTAATCGCTTCACATATTCCTCGATGCCCATTTTTAAATACTTTTCTTTTAATTTACCAACCGAGACGATAGTAATATTCACAACTTATCCACCTTTACGTTCCATTTACAAACAAGTTATCCACAAAAGTTATGCACATATCCACAAATAAAAACTATATATTGTGTAAAGTTATTTACTTGATACAACATATGTTGCTGACTGTTCACAGTAAGAACAAGTTGTTGATAACTTTTCCTCTTCCGATAAAAAATCCATCATAGGGAATTTTTCCGTTTCTGCCACATGCATATCTAACGCATGATCTATATGGGTTTCACAGCTGTATATCTTCATTTTTAAACCTTCTTTCTTTTCTGAAATTTCCACAAACTTATTCACAATTTTTGAAATGTTATCCACAACCCATTGTAACAGACAAAAAACGAGTAGAAAAGACAAGCCTTTTTCTTCTCTACCCGTTGTGTACAATTTCACTCTTTAATTAAGTTATCCACATTTACAATTGTGCATTTTCCACTAACTCTAAATTAGCTTCTACTATTTTACCGTTACGATATACTTTAATTTTTAGTGTATCGCCAATGGATTTTTCATTATATAAATGTTTGCGAAGCTCAATTGCATTTTCAATTTTTTCGCCATCCATCTCCACAATGACATCGTACTGTTGCAAACCAGCTTTATCAGCAGCTGAACCTCGTACAACTTGAGAAATGACAACGCCATTTGTTACTTCTTCAGGCAATTTTAATGTTTGCTGTTGATAATAAGCCGGTACTTCCGTTAAATCGACTAAGGAAATTCCCATTGTTGGGCGTTGTACTTCCCCATGCTTTTCGAGTTGTTCAATAATCGGAATTGCTGAATTGATCGGAATCGCAAATCCTAAGCCTTCAACTGAAGACTGGGCAATTTTCATTGAATTTATACCGATTAATTCTCCGGCAATATTGACTAAAGCGCCACCAGAGTTCCCTGAATTGATCGCTGCATCAGTCTGTAATACTTCTGTTGACCAGTCTTCCGCACCATCTTCATTTAAGTCGACTGGTACAGACCGATCTTTCCCTGAAATTACACCTGTTGTTACCGAACCATAAAAATCTAAGCCTAATGGATTTCCGATGGCGATTACCGTTTCACCTTGTTTTAATACATCCGAATCTCCGAAGTTAGCTACTGTTTCAATTCCTTCACTTGGTATTGAAAGTATTGCTAAGTCTGTCCAAATATCAGAACCAATAAGCTCTGCTTTTACTTTCTCACCATCGTCTAAAGTTACTTCAATTTGTTCTGCACCATCTACAACATGGTGATTTGTAACGATAAAGGCAAAGTTCCCTTCTTTTTTATATACAACGCCTGAACCGCTACCTACCGCTTGAGCTTCTCCTGTACTTTGATTCCAGAAGTTCGGTGCTACATTTTGAATATTTGTAATCCCAACAACGGCACTTGATACTTTTTCCACCGCATCTGTTACATTTGTAGTTACCTCTGTAGCAGTTTGACTAATCGTTGAGTTTGGGGAGTCCTTTGTAATCGAGTTTACTTCATTGCCCCCTGGCAACTGATTTGCCAACGAGGGAAGCAGGAGCCATAATAATAAAGCACCAACGACAACACCGCTCAAGCCAGATAAAAAGTACCCGCCTTTACTGCCGCCTTTTTTTTCTTTTCTATTCTGCCGCTGTTTTTTTTCTTCTTCTTCTCTTTTTAAACGAGCCTCAAGCTCTGCAATACGATCATTTTGGGTTTCTTTCTTATCGTCTTCAGGATAGTATCCCATATCGCTCATCCTTCCTTATTTCTTCTTACTGATAGCATACACACTTAACATTAAAATTAGATGAAAATCTCATAAAACCTAATTAAAAATTGTCAATAAAATTAAAAAGGTATGCTAAAAGTAGAAACTTTTAACACACCTATCTTTTACCCATATTTACTTCAATTATGCCTTGCTGAAATTAAACTGTCACAAGCTTTGTCGGCTCATTTGCATCGGTATCATGCAGATGCAGATATTCCCCTGCCATAATCCCGCAAGACTGCAATGTCTGTTCTACGCTCATCCGCGCCAGATCTTTCATATTGTTGTCTTTACTTAAATGCGCCAAATAAACTTGCGTCGGTTTTTCTGCTACAACATCAGCCATTGCCACTGCAGCATCTTCATTCGATACATGTCCTACATCCGATAATATACGGCGTTTAATACTCCAAGGGTATTTGCCCATTTGAAGCATACTCACATCGTGATTACTTTCAAATACATAGGCATCTGCTGCTGAGATATATCCCTTCATCCGGTCACTGACATAGCCTGTATCTGTAATGACAACTAGCTTTCGCCCGTTCTCATAGAATGTATAGAACATCGGTTCAGCAGCATCGTGAGAAACGGCAAATGATTGAATATCCAGCCCGCCAAATGTTTTTACTGTTTCCATATTAAAATCAAAACATAAGTCTGTCGGAATCGTTCCTACGAGCCCGTCCATCGCTGTCCATGTTTTTGCATTTGCAAAGACAGGAATATTATATTTACGTGCAATGACACCAAGCCCTTTAATATGGTCACTATGCTCATGAGTTACTAAAATACCTGATAAATTTTTCATATCACGATCTATATTAGCAAACAGTTGCTCCATTTTCTTTCCGCTTAAGCCTGCATCAATCAAAAATGAATGTTCATCATTTTCTACGTAGACTGCGTTTCCTGTACTGCCACTTGCTAAAACGCTAAATCGCATTTTTAAAACTCCCTACTCTTCCAAATCCTCTGTCTGCTCAACAATTTCGGATAAGTCATTTTGGATCTCCACAATTCGTCCTTGTACCGCATTCACAAAATGTATTTCTTCTGTGTCATCAGTCAGCTTTACCCGTACTTCCCATGTCGGTGCAAATACTTGTGTTTGCGTTAATTGAACAATTGTAGAGTAGCCTAGATTCATTTCCGTAATCTGAGAATCGGGTTTTAATAAATTCTTTCCATATAGAATCTGCAATACTTGTCTTGCAGTTAATAGATTTTGCTGTTTATCTAACTTTTCATGCTTTTCCAGCATTGTTTGCTCATAGGAAACAATGCGGTTTTCATCATCCCAATAAAGTTTTACATAACCACGCACATTATAATACAGTGTTACGTCATTCACCTTCTGGAAAAATGTCGCTTCTTTTTTCTCTTTATCGATATCCCAAAGCACATAGGAATCACCTTCATATACATTGTTGTGGACAAAGTCAGTATAGGAATCTCGGGTATCGCTTTTCTGAAGCTTTACAGGCTTGTCCATCGTCACAATCAGCTTATTGTTATTTTCTATCTTTGCGCTTTGATTCTTAAAGTATGGCACTTCAGATGGAGAGAAATTTTTAATTTGTCCGGAATAATATGCTGCACTTTCCTTATTGTTCGGAAGGGCAATATACGTTATATTATCTCCCTTCAAACGTGCTTCAATTTCCATCGTTTCCCCTAAAACATCTATTTCCTGGCCTTCGTTATAGCTCTCTAAATACTGCGTATATAAAAAGATATTCAATACTAGAAAAACCCATATAAAAATAGTTTTCGTTCTACTCCAATCCAACTTCATCACCCCCTATTTCCTCGGGTGAAAGGCGTGTCCATACATTGTTTGTTACGGCAAACCATTTTGGCTCCAATACGAGGACTAAATCCGTATCCTGCTCTGATTCTTCAAGCGTTAATTCGTACCCAACAACGATTTCCTCTGTTTCATTAAATAATTTATTATCATTGGTACGAAGCAACTCAACTATTTGTTCCCCTGATTCCAGATCCCTCTGTACCTTTTCAATATTAGTACCCATTGAATAATAAGGGCGGCGGTAACGGAAAATACGGTTTTCACCCCAAGTAGTTACGAGACGCGTTGCCGTAACATTACTGTATACAGGAAGACCCTGTACAAATAGCTGATATTCTGTAATATGCCTATCAATGTCCATAGAAGAAAGGCGGTAATCCATTGTAAATCCACCATGGTCATTTATAAAATTATAACTGTCTATAAATAATCTTGTGGAAGGAATCGGTGCAATACTTTCTGCAGTCGGGTATACATAATTTATAATCCGATTTTGGCTATCAACTGTCATTAACGATGTCCCATCAGTAAACCTTTCAGATTGGGAACTTTCAATATTCCGTTGTACGATTTTTAAATCGGTGAACAGAATCTTTTTAAATAAATCAGGTTTAATCTCTTCAGTTAAATATCTGTACCTTGCTGATTGTATAGGATCTTTGGCCACATATAAAGAGCTTAGAGCATCCCGTTCAACTTCAACATATTGGCTATAATCATTTGCTGGTTCAATTACTTTCTCCATGAAATAATCTTTATCCGGCACGCTCGCATACGCTCTATATAATAATCGCTTTTCTGTGTTTAGGAAAAGCAACTGTAGCTGATCGCTATTCTCTACATTTGACCAGTCTACAATAAGACGTGTAAAGCTTACATCTGGTATTTCATTATCATTAAATGACAAGATATTTGAAAAAACGCGCAAAGGAATTTCTTCTTTAAAAAACATTGTTATACGATTATTCTTCCGCAGCATTTCGTTCATTTTACTGTCTGAAAGGTCACTGTTAATTACATCCATCTCGTAAACTTGCCACGAACGTAAGTGGCTGTATAATCCTTTCAAAGGTGTTGAAGAAACTGTCCCGTAAAATTGCTCATTTTGGCGATACAACAATCTGTATGGTTTTATTACTTCCTGTAAGTCCTTCGGTTTGCCGACAAGTACTTCCTCAATCTGGGTCTCCTTTATCGTTTCATATTCCGGTTTATAATTCCAAATAAGAAGTGTGAACACAATGCTGAGTAAAACGAGGAATGCTAATAAAAGAGATTTTATCTGTTCAACATATTTCATTCCCAATCCCCCGCTTCATCCAATTCATATGGCAATGTGAAGAATATCGTAGTGCCCTGGCCTTCCTCACTTTCTGCCCAAATTTTCCCGCCGTGTGCTTCAATCATTTCACGAGCAATTGCAAGACCTAAACCTGTTCCACCCATCGACCTTGCTCTTGCTCGGTCTACACGATAGAAGCGATCAAAAATTCGCGTCACATTTTCTTTCGGAATTCCCATACCATCATCTGAAATCATAACGCGAATCATATTATCATGAACGGTAAAACCAAAACGAATATTGCCGCCATCCGGAGAATATTTCAATGCATTTGAAATAATATTATCGATCACCTGTGTAAGCTTATCGGTATCAATATCAACAAAATAGCTCTTTTCTGGAAGCAATCGGATAAATTCTACATTCTGTGACTTCGACATTTCAAAACGGTCAATAATTTGCGTGAAAAACTTATTAAATTCAACAAACTCCAGATTCAGTTCATATTCCTGGCTGTCCATTTTTGATAATTGTAGCAAATCATTTACAAGGCGGATCATACGCTCTGTTTCAGTTTGCGTGACGTTTAAAAATGTCGGCGCTATATTTTCATCTTTCCATGCACCTTCCGCAAGTGCTTCTAAATAACTCCGCATCGTCGTTAACGGCGTACGCAATTCATGGGAAACATTCGCAACAAATTCACGACGCTCCATATCAATTTTTTCCTGTTCGGTAATATCATGCAATACCGTAATCAGACCATTTACAAAACCTGTTTCCTTTTGAATTACAGAAAAGTTTGCACGTAACACATAAGGTGCATCATTCATACTAAAATCAAGATTCACAGGATCTTTCATATGAATCAAGTCTTCAAAACTATACTCCTGGTCTAAGCGTAATACCGATGCAATCGGGCGGTTTAACGTTGTTTCACGTGAATCATGAAGCAATTCCAATGCCGGATCATTAATCAATATAATTTTCCCTTTGCGGTCTGTGGCTATTACACCATCTGTCATGTTACTAAGTACACTTGCCAGTTTTCGGCGTTCAGCCTCTGTCGTGGATTGTGCTTCCTGCAGACGATTGGTTAAATGATTGAAGGCAATGGCTAACTGACCTATTTCATCTGTTCCGTATACACGCACTTTCCTTGCATAATTTCCTTTTGACATTGCCTGCGCCTGTTTTCGCATATCGGAAATAGGGCGAGTAATAGTTCGCGCAACTAAAATTCCTAAAATAATGGTAATAGCAAGCGATACTGCAATACCTGCCGCAAAAATCCGGTTAATTTCATTTAGTTGCTCGTATACCTTTTCAATATTCGATTGAACGTAAATGACGCCTTTCAAATCCCCTTTAGATCCTACATTATCCATAATAGGTACAGCTAATATCCATATGCGCTGTCCTGTATCCCGATCCAATGAAATCTTATCCAACAGTGTTTCGGAAGACGCGGCCTGTTGTATAATTTCTTCATTTATACGCTGACCAACAATTGCCTGGTCATCTTCGGAAGTAGCCAATATACGGTCGTGACGGTCCACTACATTGATTTTGTTAATATCTTCTGTAGAAAACCCCTGCAAAATCGGTTTTAAACTATCCTCTAATGAAGGCGGGGTATTTTCATCGCGTATCTTTAACATTTCTTCACGTACACTATAATGCACAAGCTCTATTCTTTGGCGAATCGAATCTTGGAAATTCGTTTTTAAATTCGACTCCAGCTGCTTTGAGAAATAAATGCCTATAATTTGAAGAGCAATAATAATTAATAGGACATAAATCAATACAAGCTTTACATGGATGGACTTAAAAAAGCTCACTTTTTGCATGTATTTTACTCCTGTTCAGGGTTTCGTAAGTAATAGCCTACTCCTCGTCTCGTAACAATCCATAAAGGGTGACTTGGATTATCTTCAATTTTTTCACGTAAACGGCGGATTGTTACATCCACTGTTCGTACATCACCGAAATAATCATAACCCCATACTGTTTGCAGCAAATGCTCACGTGTCATTACTTGACCAATATGTTTTGCTAAATAATGCAGTAATTCAAATTCGCGGTGTGTTAATTCAATTGAATCGTCGCGCTTTAATACTAAATAGGCATCTGGCTGAATCGTTAAAGAGCCTACTACAATATCATTCGTTTCCGCTTGTGCTTCTTCTATTTGAGCAGGCACATTTAATCTGCGCATATTCGCTTTTACACGGGCGATTAGTTCACGTGTACTGAACGGCTTTGTTACATAATCGTCAGCACCCATTTCCAGTCCTAGCACTTTATCGATTTCCGACCCTTTTGCCGTTAGCATAATAATTGGAAAATCATATTTTTTGCGCACTTCACGACATACTTCCATGCCGTCACGTTTAGGTAACATAATATCCAGCAACATTAAATCCGGCTGTTCCTCTTCTACTCTTTGAAGCGCTTCGTCCCCATCGTATGCACAAATGACGCGATAACCTTCTTTTATTAAATTAAACTGCAAAATGTCTGCAATCGGTTTTTCATCGTCTACAACTAATATCGTTTTATCCATCATCTAATTCCTCTTTTCTCATAAATTCTCTATATAATTATGAAAGGTTATCTTTTATTTTTACTATAACTACTCTATCATGCTTTGCAATTTGGTGCATTATACAGCTATATTGCTATGATTATTTTCCGGGAAATATTCCACCCATATAAGAATTTTTTTGAATTTTACCCATTAAATTAATTAATGGTCATATTATAGAAAAAGCAGCCCAAAACTCCGCTTGGACTGCTAAAAATTAATTTAAATATGATAACGGGTTTACTTCTGTACCGTTCTTATGAATTTCGAAATGTAAATGTGTACCTGTTGAACGTCCTGTTGAACCCATTTGCCCTAAAGCGGAACCTTGTTCAACTACTTGTCCAACTTCTACGTCAATACGAGATAAATGAGCATATAACGATTCAAAACCGTTTTTATGGTTAACCACAACATAATTTCCGTATGTTGAATGCTTACCTGCAGTTTTAACAACACCGTTATCCGATGCTTTTATCGTATAGTTTGATGGTCGGGCAATATCGATTCCGTAGTGGTAACGTCCCCAACGCTCTCCCATATTACTTGATATATAGCCACCAACTGCAGGCCAAGCAAAGGTACCTGTACCAACAGAAGGGATTACTTTAGTTCCGACAACAACAACACGATCTTCAGGCTCGGCTACTACATTTGCCTCTGATTCTATTCTTTCCGTTCGGACACCATTCTCTTCAGTAATTAAGTAGTAAACTTCCTTTTTGCCCTTTTCGCCTTCCTGCTTAACTACTTTTTTGCCTTTAAGCATTGTTTCATCTTCTTTAACGATTTTCGCAAAGTCGATTCCCTCTACTTTTTTCTTTTCATAAACTGCCTTTACCGTAACAAACGGTTTTTGTACAGTTACGTTAACTTGTTCGCCTATACGCAGGACAGTGTCTGCTTTAAGTGTGGGATTGATTTTTAATAAGTCAGCAGTTGTTAAATTGTGGGCTTTTGCAATCGAACCTAACACATCTCCTGCTTTTACCGTATATACTTTTTGCTCTAATGCACCTGTTTGTAAAAGCTGTACCGCTTGTTTGGCTGAAACAATCTCCGCCGGCTCGGCTAACACTTCATTTCCTGTAATCGGAGCTGATAATGTAAGATCAACCAGGCGTGTTTCATCATCCTTCAATTCGGGTATAGAATCTTTAGTAGCAATGTTTTGCAATTCATTTAAATCGTTTTGTGACACAAACTGAAGCTTTAATCCGTCAATTACAGCTTCGAACTCTTCTCTATCCTTCACTGATGCAACGACTGTTTCCCCTACTTTTAGGGAATGGGCTTTTGCCTGAACAGTTATTGCTTCCTGAAGGTTTTTTAATGTCTGCTCTTCATTAGCTTCGACTGTAAATACTTGCTCTGGGATGATTGAGATATCGGCGCCAGCGTCAATTGTTAAATCTTCATATTGTTCGCTTGCCTCTTGTTCTTTTTGCTCGACAATCTCATTTACTGTTGCTTCATCTGCAACAGAACCTACGTATGTATCAGCTACATAAACGTGGAAAACTTTAGCGAATTTTTCTTTATCTGTTTCATTCGCGAAACCTATATTGAATGTCACTGTAGAAACAAGTAATGCAAATAATGTTGCCATTTTAAGTTTTCTATTATGACGATTCATTAGACTTAGATTACGTTTTTTTAAGTCTAACTTGTTTCCTTTTGAACTCATGATAAAGCTCCTTTCGACTAGATCTGTTCTATAAAAAAATGTTTGTATATTCTTTTAATAACTCGCAATGGTCAAAAAACACACTTCGCTAATGTATCATATTTCACATTTCAAATGAACCGCTCCAGTCTTTTTGTAATGTAAATGTATTATTATCTAAAAATTTGTTACATTTTTATTAGTTAAAATAGTATATTCACCCTCTTAGTATCCTCTTTTTCATTTTATTAGAAATAATAAAAAAGTGTATTAAAAGCCTGTTAGACCTTTAATACACTTTTATATTCAAACCGGTTATTTCCAGATTTCACTTACGATATTCGTTTGCTCACGTGAAGGGCCAACTGAGAATGTCATTAATGAAATACCTGTAAGCTCTACAATGCGGTGTATATAATTTTTCGCATTATCAGGCAACTCATCAAATGTCCGAACGTTCGTCACATCTTCTGACCAACCTGGCAGTTCTTCATAAACAGGTTTGCACTGTTTAATGATTTCCAGGTTCGCCGGGTATTCTGTAATTTGTTCTCCGTTATATTCATACGCTGTACAAATTTTAACCGTTTCAAGACCTGATAATACATCAATAGAATTTAATGCTAAATCCGTAATTCCAGAAACTCGGCGTGAATGGCGAACAACGACCGAGTCAAACCAACCAACACGACGTGGGCGGCCCGTTGTTGTACCATATTCACGGCCTACTTCCCGAATTTGCTGACCAATTTCATCATGAAGTTCAGAAGGAAATGGACCATCTCCAACACGAGATGTATATGCCTTACAAACGCCAACGACACGTTCTACTGCTGTTGGACCAACTCCTGATCCAATTGCTATCCCGCCTGCCACTGGATTTGAAGAAGTTACATATGGATAAGTACCTTGATCGACATCAAGCATAATCCCTTGTGCCCCTTCAAACAGCACTTTACCGCCTTCTTCAATAACATCATTCAGCACTTTCGATGTATCCGTTACATATTGGGCAATTTCCTGCCCATAAGCAAAGTATTCCTCGAAGATATCATCAAATTGTAATCCTTCTACTTCATAAAACTTTGTAAATAAGCGATTTTTTAATGTTAAATTTGCGCGTAATTTCTTTTCAAATGTTTCTTTATCTAATAGGTCTGCTACACGAATCCCGATCCGGGCAACTTTATCTTGGTAGCATGGACCAATTCCTTTTGCTGTTGTGCCTATTTTTTCATCACCACGTGCCTGTTCCTCTGCAATATCCTGATAAATGTGATACGGCAAAATTACATGTGCACGATTAGAAATTCTTAAATTCGATGTATCAATTCCTCTAGCTTGCAGTCCTTTTAATTCCGTTACAATTGATTTCGGATTAAGAACAACACCATTTCCTATAACCGAAAGCTTCTCCGGATAAAAAATTCCTGAAGGGATTAAATGCAATTTATATGTTTCTTCACCAATCTTTATTGTGTGACCCGCGTTATCCCCACCAGCATAACGTGCGATTGCATCTGCTCTTTTTGAAAGGAAATCTGTAATTTTACCTTTTCCTTCGTCTCCCCATTGCGTACCTACTACAACTACAGCTGTCATCTATGTGCACCTCCGACGAATGATTCACCTAATGAAAATTATATATTAAGTATTTCATTCTTTTTCATAAGAATTTACCTTTTAATTCCTTAATGATGAAACATGAACATTTTAACAATTTCAAATCCTAAATGTCAACAAAAAACACGAACGTACACATTCAACTGATGTGAAACGTTCGTGTTTAAGGATTATTCCTCTCGTGGAGGTGGGGTAAATTCTAGATTTAAGAACTTATTATACTCTTTACGGAATGCCAAGCTTACCGTGCCTGTTGGACCGTTACGTTGTTTTGCAATAATGATTTCGATAATATCCTTACTTTCCGATTCTTTATCGTAGTAATCATCACGGTATAAGAAGGCTACGATATCGGCATCTTGCTCAATCGAACCAGATTCACGCAAGTCACTCATCATCGGTCGTTTATCTTGACGTTGCTCTACACCACGCGACAGCTGTGATAGGGCAATTATAGGTACCTTTAGTTCACGCGCTAAACCTTTTAATGAACGGGAAATTTCCGATACTTCCTGCTGACGGTTCTCTCCTGGTTTACCGCTACCTAAAATAAGCTGCAAGTAATCGATCATAATCATTCCTAAACCGTTTTCCTTAGCTAATCGTCGGCATTTGGCACGTATATCTGTCATGCGCACACCCGGAGAGTCATCGATGTAAATACCGGAATTTGATAAACTTCCCATAGCCATTGTCAGCTTGCTCCAGTCCTCTGTTTCTAAAGCGCCTGTACGCAAGCGTTGTGCATCGATATTACCTTCTGCACATAACATACGCATGACAAGCTGGTCTGCTCCCATTTCAAGAGAGAAAATCGCTACATTTTCACGGGCTTTTACAGCAACACTTTGGGCTACGTTTAAGGCAAAGGCTGTTTTACCAACCGATGGACGGGCTGCCACAATAATTAAATCGTTGCGTTGGAAACCGGCCGTCATCTTGTCCAAATCACGGAAACCGGTAGGAATACCTGTCACATCCCCCTCACGTGACTGGAGCTGTTCAATATTATCAAATGTTTGAACGAGTACATCTTTTACGTGCTTAAAATCGCCCGCATTTTTACGGTTCGAAACTTCAAGCATTTTCTTTTCAGCTTCTGCTAAAAGAATTTCTACCTCATCTTCGCGCGTATATCCATCATCTGCAATTTTAGATGCAACGCGAATAAGGCGACGTAAAATCGCCTTTTCCTCTACTATCTTTGCGTAATGTGCAATATTGGCAGCCGTCGGAACAGCACTCGCCAATTCCGTAATATAGCTTAATCCGCCGATATCCTCGAGCTCTTTTTTTGCTGATAATTCTTCCGTTACAGTGACAAGATCAATTGCTTTTCCCTGATCGCTCAAGTTCAGCATCGTTTGGAAAATCTTTTGATGGGCAATATGATAAAAATCATCTGCTATAACAATTTCGGATGCTGTTATTAGAGCTTGTGGTTCAAGGAAAACGGCTCCAATGACCGATTGTTCCGCTTCACTATTATGTGGAGGAACACGGTCCATCATGGATTCGTTCATTGTTGTCGCTCCTTACTCTTCAATTACATGTACCTTTAAAGTAGCCTTTACATCTTGATGTAACTTCACTGGTACATTGGCAAATCCTAATGAACGTAGTCCTTCATTACAATCCATTTTACGTTTGTCTACTTTAAAACCATGTTTCTTTTGTAGTGCATCTGCAATTTGCTTTGTAGATACCGAACCAAATAGGCGACCACCTTCACCTGATTTCGCTTTTACTTCTACTGTGATTGCTTCTAATTGCTCTTTTAAATCTTTCGCTGCCTGCAACTCTGCTGCCGCATTTTTTTCTTCTAATCGCTTTTGACCTTGCAGTTCGCTAATTGCTTGGTTATTAGCTTCTTTTGCATAACCGTTTTTAATTAAAAAGTTGCGTGCATAACCTTCTGCTACTTCTTTAATTTCACCTTTTTTGCCTTTACCTTTTACGTCTTTTAAAAATACTACTTTCATGATTCTTTACTCCCTTCAATTACTTCATTAATTGCTTCATATAAATACTTTTTCACTTCGTCAATGGATTGTGCTTCCATTTGGGTAGCGGCATTTGTTAAATGACCTCCACCGCCAAGCCTTTCCATGACAAGCTGGACATTTACTTCTCCTAATGAACGTGCACTAATACCAATTAATCCATCATTGCGATGAGCAATGACAAACGAGGCACCGACATCCTTCATTGTAAGTAAAATATCTGCCGTTTGTGCGATTAGTACGGAATCGTATATTTTTGAATCTTCACCATTTGCAATCGCAATTCCTGCAAACGGAAATTCAACAGTTTGAATAATTTTTGAACGGGCGACATATGTTTCTACATCTTCTTTTAACAGACGTTGAATCAGCACGGTATCAGCACCAAATGTTCGTAAATACGAAGCGGCTTCAAATGTACGCGCCCCTGTTCTTAATGTAAAGCTTTTTGTATCGACTATAATACCAGACAATAATGCTGTTGCTTCAAGCGGCAATAACTTTTCATTTTGAGGCTGGTATTCTAGCAGCTCCGTAACGAGTTCTGCTGTAGATGATGCATATGGCTCCATATATACTAACGTCGGATTATTGATGAATTCTTCTCCGCGACGGTGATGATCGATGACAACAACCTTATCTGTTCTGCTTAATATTCGGCTATCAATTACCATGCTCGGCTTATGTGTATCGACAATGACTACAAGTGATTTTGGAGTTATTTTAGATAAAGCTTCGTCCGGTGTAATAAAGCGATCGTAAAAATCGGTTTTTTGCTCCAACTCGGTCATTAAGCGGTCTACACTTCCTCGAACTTCATCAAAATTGACTACGACAAAGCCTTCAATCCCGTTCATCGCAACCATTTTGCGTACACCGACAGAGGCTCCTATCGAGTCCATATCCGGGCTTTTATGACCCATCACGAAAACACGGTCACTATCTTGTATTAAATCACTTAGCGCATGTGATATTACACGTGCACGTACTCTTGTGCGCTTTTCAACAGGGTTTGTTTTGCCCCCATAAAAGCGAATCTTACCATTGGACTGCTTAATGGCAACTTGGTCACCACCACGACCTAGAACTAGATCAAGTCCCGACTGTGCTAATTGCCCAAGCTCTACAAGTGATTGGGAACCTGCTCCAATTCCGATACTTAATGTTAATGATAAATTTTTCTGCATCAACGTTCGTTCCCGGATGACGTCTAAAATTGAAAATCGCTTCTGCTCAAGCTCCGATAAAATCGATTCATTTAACACAGCCATGTAACGGTCCGATGCAATTCTTTTAACAAAAATATCATAATGTGCTGCCCATTCATTAATAATCGATGTCATCATCGTGTTGGTGACGCTTCGTGCCTGGTCATCCATGCCCGAAGTAAGCTCATCATAATTATCGATAAATAAAATTGCAAGTACTGTACGGTCCGCCATATATTGCTTTTCAATCTGTACTTGTTTTGTAATATCAAAGAAGTAAAAAAGTTTCTCTTCTTCTTTGTAATAAATATGATATTTGCGATCATTAATAGCAATGACCGTTTCATTTTTTTGTTCCTGATTAACAAGTATAGGCAGCTCTTCTGATATCATTTCCAGTTCATATCCGACTAGCGATTCTTGCTGTAGGACGCGAAGCATAAACGGATTCGCCCATTCCACCGTCATTTCATCATTCATTAAAAGGATTCCGAATGGCATTTCCAGAAATGCCTCTTTTCCAACATCCTCCATCCGGTAAGAAAGTGTTTGAATATGCTTTTCAGTTTCTACATATGTTAATAATTCAACTTTTACCGTGTAGTAAGCTGCTACTGCATAAATAGCTATAAAGGCTATTCCCACCCATACATTCCACATCATAATAAGGATAGCTGCTACTGCACCAAGTAAAAATAATACTAATAGTGGATATCGAATTGGTCTTTTACGAAAAATCCCCATTCCCATCAGCTCCTCATTTCTGACTCTTTTCTTGAATGTAATTACGTGCATTAAAGCCTAAATCAACAATACCTACTAAAATGACAAACGAATAGAGAGGTATTGCCAAAATTGTACTTAAAACTTTTAAAAACTTCGGATAGCCAAACACATCAATGACAAAATGAATAAATGAGATACCTTGTATTGTTAATAATACCCATAATACCATCGAAATATTTAGGATGATAATAGCCAATGACGAATCCGCCTCTGGACGAATGAATAAATTCACCGATAAAACGATTAAATAATACCATAATACCGCTCGGGGTAAACGTAATTCACTAAACTTCGCAAATTTTGGAACGTCTACTTTTAAACGCTTTAAAATCGGTAAATTAACGGTAATAATAATAAATGCCAAAAATAACATGGCAAATGTAATGGAAGCCGGAATTGTCATTTCCAACGTATCTAACATAGTATTCGCCAGATCCATTGTTTCTTTGGGCACAGGTTGTCCAGTCAGATTTTCGGTCATTTTAATCGACTCCATATAGCTCGTCTTCATGAGCGCGATAGAATCTCGAATAAAATCTACTTCAAACAAACGCAAAGAAATTAAATACTGAATTGCAAATGTGAACAGCAGGACGATACTCGTTGAGATAAACATAAATACTTTACTTTTTTTATGATAAATAGCATCCCCTATCGCTACACCTGCTGCTGCAAAGATTAATGAAGCGGGTAGTAAAAGCAGTCCACCTATAAAAAAGGTAATAAATACAGCAATCACTGCGACTAAAAGCGATGACTTTCGATTATAGTTTGCGCTATACCAAATCATCGGTAATGGAGCAATAATCGCCGCGATGATATTCGCCAATGGAATATAAAATACGATTGCCATCAGCACAGTGAACAGCGCAATCATCATCGCACCATGTGCCAACTTTCTTGTTTGATTATTTTGCATGGAGAACCTTCCTTATCTGTTGTTCGTAAGACTTTATAATGCAACGATTATTTAAACATAGTTATTACATTTGGTCGGCTTTTTGACCAGTCTACTTTCAACTTTTCTCACGTTTCTATTGTACCATTTTTGCATGCCCAAACAAAATAACCGTCATGACAAGAAGAATGATTAAACGTATAGATGATGATATCCCCTTTGACTTCTCCTCTCCTTACCAAATCTGTATCCCTCCAAAACTGTGCGAGAGCATGTAAATACTGGAATACCACCAATAAATAGGATTGAAATCCATAGGTTAAAATGCAAAAGAAACCAATAGTATGTCATTATAATTTTTTTAGTATAACTTAATATGGAGTAATTTTCGTTTGAATAACTAGATTCTACGTATAAAAAGCCTTTTTTCTGTTCTTTATGTCATCTATTTCGTTGACAATTTGTATTGTATAGCATATATTATGTAACCGGTAACACATTTTGTTTTAGGGGGCGGATAAATGGTTAACATTAAAGATGTAGCAAAGGTTGCAAATCTTTCTGTAGCAACAGTATCACGCTACTTAAACCAAAATGGTTATGTCAGTAAAAATTCATCAGAACGTATTGAACAGGCAATTCGTGAGCTGGATTATAAACCAAGCAGCGTTGCACGTTCATTAAGTAAAAAACAATCCAATATTATTGGCCTTATAGTTCCTGATATAAAAAATCCGTATTTTCCAGAATTGGCGCGTGCTGTGGAAGACATGGCATGGTCTTATGGCTATACAGTTGTTCTTTGTAATTCAGACGACCAAATGGAAAAGGAATTGTTATATTTAGAGCGCTTATCACAAACTTATGTTGCCGGCTTAATTGTGGCAACAAGCTTATTAGATCCCTCTGTATATCTATCCATCAATACACCAATTGTTGCCCTTGACCGAATAATCGATGCAACTGTCCCGACCGTGACAACCGATAACCAAAAAGGAGCAAGGCTTGGGGGTGAGTACTTACTCACAAATGGTGCGAGAAATTTATTATGTATAGGTGGTCCACACGGTTTAAAAACGGCGGATGACCGTCTTACAGGGTTTCTAGAAGCAACGGATAAACATGGATTAGCTCCAATAGTTATAACATCGTCATTTGATTTTAAAGTTGCTGCTAAAGCGATTGAACAGTGTTTAGCAATAAATCCGCAGATTGATGGTATTTTTGCAAGCAGCGATACATTAGCCATTGCTGCACTTCACATTGCACATAAGCTTGGCAAGCGCGTACCAGAAGAACTTCAAATTGTTGGCTTTGATGGTATTGCGCTCGGTGAGATGGTATCACCGCCTTTAACAACGGTCGGTCAGGATTTATACAAGATGGGTACTGCAGCCGCAACAATGTTAATCGAACAGATTGAAGGCAAAGAAATAAAACAAACGGTATTAAATATAGATCCGCAATTAATTGTGCGAGGGACGACAAGAAAGGAAGCTGCAAAATGATAACGGTAATTGGAAGTATCAATATGGACTTAGTCGTTCAAATGGATGTATTCCCTAAAAAAGGGGAAACCGTTTTAGGGAGCTTATTTACAACGGTTCCAGGCGGAAAAGGTGCGAATCAGGCAGTAGCAGCTGCACGTTTAGGCAGCCAAGTAAAAATGTTAGGCGCTGTCGGCTCGGATAGCTTCGGTACGGAACTCCGTGCGAATCTGAATGAAGAAAATATAGATACGAGCTTAGTTATGAATACAAGTGGTGCTACAGGCATTGCAAATATTTTACTCCACGAATCGGACAACCGTATTGTCGTTGTACCAGGCGCCAACTCTAAAGTATCTCCAGAAGTGATTGCTTCTGCAAAAACTGTTATTGAAAATAGTCAGTTAGTTGTAATGCAGCTTGAAATTCCAGTAGAAACAATAAAGTATAGCCTGAATTTATGTAAAGAGCTTCAAGTACCAGTACTATTTAATCCCGCTCCAGCAGCAAACTTCGACATTGAATGGATGCCGTATATTAAGTACTTAACACCGAACGAAACTGAATGTGCCCTACTATTTGGAGATGATGTTGAAGCAGCATTGGAAAAATATCCGAATCAGTTAATTGTGACATTAGGTGAAGATGGTGCACGCTACTTTGATGGGACAAAACATGTACATGTAAAAGGGTTCAACACAACAGCTGTCGATACGACAGGTGCCGGTGATACATTTAACGGTGCCTTTGCACATGCTATTACAAACGGTCAATCGATTGAAGAAGCAGTATTTTTTGCGAATATAGCAGCGTCATTGTCCGTTGAAAAATTTGGAGCCCAAGGTGGGATGCCAAAATTAGAAGATGTAATTGTTCGAAAGGAAGGCGCAAAATGAAAAAACAAGGCATTTTAAACCGGGAATTAGCCGGTATATTTGCACGTTTAGGTCATACTGACAAAATTGTAATTGCCGATTGCGGCTTACCAATTCCGGACGGTGTTACATGTATCGATTTAGCATACAAACTGGGAGAACCAGGATTTAACGCGATTTTAGAAGTTGTTCTAGAAGATTTAAAAGTAGAACATAGTTACTTAGCCGAAGAAATAAAAACTGCTAACGAAACTATTCATTCTTCTATATTGCAAAAAGTGGAACCGGTTACATATATATCCCACGAACAATTCAAGAAGATGTCGAGCGAAGCAAAGGTCATTATTCGTACAGGTGAAATAACACCATACGCCAATATCATGCTACAAAGCGGCGTAATTTTTTAAGGTAGGTGACGGAACATGATTGAAATGAAGGGCATAAGAAAAGCATTCAATGGAAACGTCGTTTTAAACAATGTTGAGTTCACCCTGTTAAACGGGGAAATCCATGCCTTAATGGGTGAGAATGGTGCCGGTAAATCAACAATGATGAAAATTTTGGCCGGCATCTACTCGCGTGATAATGGTGACGTGCTAGTTGACGGTCAGTCGTATACATTTACTTCAGCAAAAGACGCAGAAAGTTTAGGCATTCACGTAATTCACCAAGAATTAAATATTCTGCCGCATTTATCGGTAGCGGAAAACTTATTTTTAGGGAAAGAAAAAACAGTCGGTCGTACAGGATTACTGCGTACCCGTGAAATGAATAAAGAAGCACAGACACTATTAGCAAAACTCGGTTTGCATATTGATGTTCGCCAGCCTGCCGGTTCGCTATCTGTCGGAAAACAACAGCTGATTGAAATTGCCAAAGCAATTAATTCAGAAGCAAAATATATCGTAATGGATGAACCGACAGCTGCCCTTACAGATCGTGAAATTGAAACACTTTTTGAAACGATTAGAGAACTAAAAGCAAAAGGTATTTCGTTTGTCTATATTTCACATCGTATGGAAGAGATTTTTGCAATTTGTGATCGTATTACAATTTTACGTGATGGTGAGTATGTTGGTGTTCGTGAAATTCCAAAAACAACTTTTGATGAAATTGTAAAAATGATGGTCGGACGTGAACTTGGTGAACGTTATCCAAGCCGTAATGCAAAAATTGGGGACATTGCTTTAGAAGTAAAAGGGCTAACATGTCCCGCGGTATGCAAAGATATTAACTTCCAGATTCGTAAAGGGGAAATCTTAGCGTTTGCAGGTTTAATGGGCGCAGGCCGTACAGAAGTGGCACAGGCCATTTTCGGTAACCTTAAAAAGTCCAAAGGGGATATTTTCATCCATGGGGAAAAGGTGTCGATTAAAAACCCAATTCAAGCAATGAAGTACGGAATTGGCTTTGTAACGGAAGACCGTAAAACAGAAGGTCTTGTACTAGATTTTTCAATTAAGGAAAATATGTTTTTAACAAACTTGAAAACAATTGCAAAAAGCGGCTTTATTCAACCACAACAAGAGGAATCACATGCTGCAAAATATATTGAGCAGTTAAATATTCGCTGCAGTGATGCGACACAGGCTGTCGGCTCACTAAGCGGCGGTAATCAGCAGAAAGTAGTTATTGCGAAATGGTTAAGTACAAAACCGGATATTTTAATCTTGGACGAACCGACTCGCGGTGTTGATATCGGTGCAAAAAAAGAAATCTACTCGATTATGAATCAGTTAGCCGAGCAAGGTGTAGCCATTTTAATGATTTCCTCAGAGCTAACGGAAGTGTTAGGTATGGCGGACCGTGTAATGATCATGCACGAAGGACGTCAAACAGCTATTTTAGACAACGTTGACTTAACACAAGAAACTATTATGCATTACGCAACAGGAGGAGAAGAAGTTGTTAAAAACTAGCTCAAAAGAAATGTTAGGAAAGCTAGGTCCTCTCTTAGGATTATTTCTAATTGTAATTGTCATTACGATTTTAAATCCAAGCTTTATGACAACAGATAATATTTTAAATATTTTACGTCAAGTATCGATTAGTGCGCTCATTGCATTCGGTATGACTTTTGTTATTTTAACCGGCGGCATCGATTTATCGGTTGGCTCGACATTAGCCCTTACAGGAGCAGTTGCTGCCACAATGCTTGCTTCAGGAATAGATCCTGTGTTAACGATTCTTGCGGCCTTAATATTAGGGGCCATTCTTGGTGCTGTAAATGGTGTCATCATTGCAAAAGGAAAAGTAGCACCATTCATCGCAACATTGGCAACAATGACAATTTACCGTGGATTAACGTTAGTGTATACGGATGGTCGCCCTGTTTCTGACTTAGGAAATGAAATTACATTCCAGATGTTAGGTAAAGGATACTTCTTCGGTATTCCAGTTCCAGTATGTACAATGATTCTAGCTTTCATTGCGTTATATGTAATTATGCATAAAACAACATTCGGTCGCCGTGTTTATGCAGTAGGCGGCAATGAAGCGGCTTCTAAATTATCAGGAATCAATGTGGACCGTGTAAAAATTGCTGTATACTCATTAACTGGTATGTTAGCAGCTTTATCCGCACTGATTTTAACATCTCGTCTAAACTCTGCACAGCCAACAGCAGGTACATCTTATGAGTTGGATGCAATTGCAGCAGTTGTTTTAGGTGGGACAAGTTTAACAGGCGGTAAAGGCTGGATTTTCGGTACATTAGTAGGTGCCTTAATTATCGGAGTATTGAATAACGGCTTGAACTTAATCGGCGTTTCTTCATTCTTCCAGCAAGTTGTAAAAGGGATTGTTATTTTAATCGCGGTGTTAATTGACCGTAAAAAAACAGCGTAGATGGAGGTCATAAGCGTGAAAAAACAATTAATATTATTAATGGCACTTTTGGCCACTGTGATGCTATCGGCTTGTTCGGTAAAACCTGGCTTCTCTTTGGAACCTTCTTTCGGAACATCTGCCACATCTACAAAAGGCAGTAATGATACATTGACAATCGGTTTATCGATTTCAACTTTAAATAATCCATTTTTCGTGACGCTAAGTGAAAATGCGGAAGCAAAAGCAAGAGAACTTGGTGTAAATACAACGATTGTAGATGCTCAAGATAATGCGTCTAAACAAGCTTCCGATATTGAAGATTTAATCCAGCAAAATGTTGATTTGATCATTATTAACCCTGTAGATTCTGTTGCTGTTGCAACTGCTGTTGAATCTGCTAATGCTTTAAATATTCCCGTCATTACGGTAGACCGTTCTTCTGAAGGTGGAGAAGTCGTATCGCATATCGCCTCTGATAACGTAGCTGGCGGAAAACTGGCAGGAGAATATATTACAAAGTTGGTTGGTGAAGGTGCCAAAGTCGTCGAGTTGGAAGGTGTCGCAGGTTCATCTGCTGCACGTGATCGTGGACAGGGGTTCAATGAAGCTGTAACAGGCATCTTAGACGTCGTTGCAAAGCAAACAGCGAACTTTAACCGTTCAGAGGGCTTAACAGTCATGGAGAATATCCTGCAGTCTAATCCGGATGTTACAGCAGTATTTGCACACAATGACGAAATGGCATTAGGTGCGCAGGAAGCAATTTCAGCTTCGGGTAAGAAAATTGTAGTAGTCGGCTTTGATGCAACAGACGATGCGGTGGCTGCTGTAAAAGCAGGAAATCTAGCTGCAACCGTTGCACAAAAACCTGATGAGATTGGAAAGATCGCGATGGAAACAGCGATTGCTTATTTAAACGGTGAAACGGTTGAAGAAGTTATTCCAGTCAATCTTGATTTAATTACAAAATAATAATGTATGCAACAGCCTGCAAATGGGCTGTTGCACTTCTCAGGCTGTCACAAGTTGTTTTGTGGCAGCCTTTGTTTATGGATCTATAAAAAACTTTATACAATAAAAAAAGTACAGCAGAAGACAATTAAGCCTTTGCTGTACATTTTAAGAAATTATTTTTCTTCAGCTACGAATGGTAATAATGCCATAATACGTGAAACTTTGATTGCAGATGTAAGTTTACGTTGGTATTTAGCAGAAGTACCAGTTACGCGACGTGGTAAAATTTTACCGCGCTCAGAGATGAATTTCTTTAAAAGATCTACATCTTTGTAGTCGATGTGCGTAATGTTATTTGAAGTGAAGTAGCAAACTTTACGGCGTTTGCGGCCTCCGCGACGTGGTGCCATTATCGTGTTCCTCCTTTTAATTTTTAATTATAGATGTGAAATTCTTAGAACGGTAAATCGTCTTCAGAAACTTCAATCGGTCCTTTACTGTTTGCAAATGGATCTTCATCTACACGTGTATAGTTTTGCTGATTTTGAGCTGGCTGTTGATAAGAACCGTAAGAATCCTGTGATTGCGCGCCTCCAAATTGTTGGTTAGGCTGATTATAAGATGGCTGACCACCATAATTTTGCCCTCCACCGTATTGTTGGCTTGGTGCACCTTGTGATGCATTAGCTCCTCCACGTGGTTCTAAGAACTGCACTGAATCAGCAACGACATCTGTTGTATACACACGCTTTCCATCTTGTCCTTCAAAGCTACCTGTTTGAATACGACCCTCTACACCAATCAAACTCCCTTTTCTCATGAAGTTTGCTAAGTTTTCAGCTTGTTTTCTCCAGGCGATACAGCCTATGAAATCTGCTTCGCGTTCACCCGACTGGCTCGAAAATGTACGGTTTACGGCAATCGTAAAACGTGCCATTGGAACTCCACTCGGTGTGTAACGAAGCTCTGGATCCTTTGTAAGCCTTCCGACTAATACGACACGGTTAATCATCAATGCACCCTCCTTTTTTCAGCATTTAAGTTTAAAAATTATTTGTCTTCTTCGCGTACTGCGATGTGACGGATGATGTCTTCGCTGATGTTAGCTAGACGAGTGTATTCGTTGATAGCTTCAGTACCAGCGTTAACTTTCACGATTTGGTAGAAACCTTCGCGGAAGTCATTGATTTCGTAAGCTAAACGACGCTTACCCCAATCTTTTGCTTCTGTGATCTCTGCACCATTTGAAGTTAAGATTTCTTGGAAACGCTCTACTAAAGCTTTCTTCGCTTCTTCTTCAATGTTTGGGCGGATGATGTACATTAATTCGTACTTTCTCATTTGTGTTTGCACCTCCTTATGGACTTGGGCTCTCCTACTAAATAGGGAGCAAGGAGCAAGTAACTTCTATTACTCACATCAATGAATTGTATCATAGTTGTTATTTCTATGCAACTGGCTACGTCTTTTAATATTAAGGAAATAGCTTATTTTCATATATAAATAAACGCTTTGTGAGAATATATTTATACTCACAAAGCGTCTACTAATTATACGTTAAATAAGAACTCTAATACATCGCCGTCTTGTACAACATACTCTTTACCTTCAGCGCGTACTCGGCCTGCTTCTTTTGCAGCTGGCTTTGAACCGTATTCTACTAAATCCGTATATGCCACTGTTTCAGCACGGATAAAGCCGCGTTCAAAGTCAGAGTGAATAATACCAGCACATTGTGGTGCTTTCATGCCTTTACGGAATGTCCATGCACGAACTTCCTGCACACCAGCTGTAAAGTAAGTAGCCAAACCTAATAGGCTGTACGAAGCTTTAATCAATTGGTCTAATCCTGATTCAGCAATTCCTAATTCAGCTAAAAATTCTTTTTTCTCATCGTCTTCCAACTCAGAAATTTCTTCCTCAATTTTCGCGCAAACAGTAATTACTTGTGCGCCTTCAGCTGCTGCGTATTCTTGTACCATTTTTACATACTTGTTTTCAGATGGATCTGCTACCTCGTCCTCAGAAACGTTCGCAACATAAAGCATTGGTTTAATCGTTAATAGATGTAAACCTTTGATCACTTTTTTCTCGTCATCTGATAGATCTGCCGCGCGAGCAGGTTTTTCAGCTTCTAATACGTCTTTAAGCTTTTGAAGAATTGGCTCTTCTACCATTGCTTCTTTATCTTTTTGCTTTGCCATTTTTGCTACACGTGCAATACGTTTATCTACTGATTCCATATCCGCTAAAATTAATTCTAAATTAATTACTTCAATGTCATCGATAGGATTTACTGTACCTGAAACGTGTGTAATATTTTCATCTTCAAAACAACGTACAACTTGGCAAATTGCATCCACTTCACGAATGTGGGCAAGGAATTTGTTTCCTAAACCTTCACCAGTAGAAGCACCTTTTACGATACCCGCGATATCAGTAAACTCAAAAGTTGTCGGAACTGTTTTCTTTGGTACTACTAATTCTGTTAATTTGTCTAAACGCTCATCCGGAACAGTTACGCTGCCAACATTCGGTTCGATTGTTGCGAACGGATAGTTAGCCGCAAGTGCACCTGCTTTTGTAATTGCGTTGAATAAAGTCGATTTTCCTACGTTAGGTAAACCAACAATACCAGCTGTTAATGCCATATTGACACAACCTTTCTATGTTCAGTTCATTTAAATTTATTATTAATTCTTTTATGGATTTTTCTGTCCATTAAATTTTACAACCTTGTCTATTATATTGATTGCGCGCATAAAAGTCTATTTTGCTTTTAGACTTCTTCTGCCTGGCGTAAAATTTTCTTCATTTTCTTCTCAAACTCGCGGCGTGGAATCATAACGCTATGTCCGCAACCTTCACATTTTATACGAATATCGGCGCCTAATCGAATTACTTTCCATTCGTTCGTGCCGCAAGGATGTTGCTTTTTCATTTCCACAACGTCATTAAGACTGTACTGCTTTGCTTCCATCTATTATTCTCCTCCCTGATTTCGCTCATAAAACATCATTTTCGGTACAGCAAGAGGAATGCCGTTACGAGTCAGGATATCCATTACATCTTTTCGGATAATACGGGAAATGGAATACTGCTGTAAAGGCAATGTTTCCAGCGTAATACCAATTGTCGCTTCTGTGCTTGTCGTATTCGTTACACCTAGAAAAACCGGAGCAGTGACAAGCTCCTCATACTTTTCCGGTAATGTATCCAGATAGCTTTGTATAACCATTTGAACTTTTTCAATATTGACATCAAGCGGAATTTGCATATTAATCGTAGCTTTTGAGTTGTTGATAGAATAGTTGATAACATCTACAATACTGCCGTTTGGAATAATAAATTGCTCTCCTGTTATCCCTTTCACTTTCGTTGTACGAAGACCAATCTCCATCACAGTACCTTCTGCCGTATTAATTTTTACAAAATCCCCTACACCGAACTGATCCTCTAAAATAATGAAAAATCCTGTAATAACATCCTTCACTAAGTTTTGCGCACCAAAGGCAATGGCGACAGAAGCAATACCTGCCCCTGCCAGTAACCCGGCAATTTGTATATTCATAGCCGATAAAATTCCCATAATGGCGGAGAAGTACACTAAATAGCTCAATACGCTTTGCAGCAGCTTTACAATCGTAAGCTGTCGACGCTCATTATTTCTTACACGCAGCATAAACACTCGGTGAATGACCTTCTTGCCGATAAAAACGACAAGATACGAAATAACGATAATCGCCAGAATTTTCGCGCTGGCTACAATGATCTTATCCAAAAATTCCGCACTTGTGACGTATTCCCAAAGTTTAGTCGTATAGCGTGCGAGTCCTTTAATATCCGTTTCAGCAAATTCCTCTAAATCTAATTTCAAATCTTTTTCCAAATTTACCACCTCTTGTATAACAAACTTTAAAATTGAATATACTGCATAAATATATCGTATTTTAGCTTATTTCTCGAGTAATCTATTTAAATTTAAAAATTAAAGGAGTGATAATATGACACAAGCCTGTCCTCAAAATTATAGTGTACATTACGAACAGACGAGCGCTGTTTGGGAGCTGAGCGAAATCTTTTTAAAAACGATTCCGTTTGATCATGAAGAACTTATTTTTTGCTGTATCGGTACAGACCGATCTACAGGAGATGCATTAGGCCCTATTATCGGCAGCCAGCTGCACCAAACTTTCTCATTTCCATTTCCGGTTGTTGGAACTTTGCAGGCACCACTTCATGCCCTCAATATTGTAGAGCGTTACGAGCAGTTGATTAATGAAAAAGAGCAACCTTTTATTATTGCCATTGATGCTTGTTTAGGTGAATCAAATGCGATTGGTTCTATTCTAATCCAACAGGGCCCTCTTTATCCCGGAAAGGCCGTGAAAAAAGAGTTGCCCCCTATCGGTAATATTTCTGTAAAAGGAATTGTTAACGTCGGAGGCTTTATGGAAGCTAAAGTATTACAAAATACGAGACTGCATGTTACGTATTCTATGAGTGATAAAATTGTTCGAGCACTTGTTTTGGCATGGCAGCGTCACTTACTGAAACGGAAAAATAATCGCAACGAGTATCCCGACCATCAAAATCGCTGGCAGCAAATTGGCTATACGGATTTTCGTTAATCCGGCAATATTCAAACCGATTGCCATAATCATAATACCGCCCGTTGCTGTCATTTCTGTGATAAATAGATCCAGTGCTTCACTAGGAATATATGTACTAATAACACCTGCAAATAATGCAATCGAGCCTTGATATAAAAGTACAGGAATTGCTGATAATATGACACCGATCCCTAAAGTTGAACTTAATATAATGGACATAAATCCATCAATAATCCCTTTAGTGATGAGTATATTGTGATCGTTGCGCAAGCCACTATCAAGAGCACCGAGAATTCCCATTGAACCAATAACAAAAATGAGCGTTGCAGTAACAAACCCCTCTGCAATCGTTCCTTTTTGTGCACGTTTTCCAAAAAGGGACTCAATCCATTGACCGAAGCGATTAAACTTTCCTTCAAGGTCGAGCCATTCACCGATGACCGCACCAATGATTAAACTGACTATAAGGAGAATAAAATTCGTACTCTCCAGTCCCATTTGAATTCCTAATAGCGCAACAACTAACCCGATAATGGATAACACTGTCTGCTGCATGGATTCTGGAATATTTTTAAAAATACGGCCGACCAATGCACCGATTATGATAAATAATGCATTTAACAGAGAACCTAGTAATACCATGAAATTTTCCTCTTTCTATTTGCTGTCCAACAAATTCAATTTTAACTCTTATTAACGGATAGTAATTTGACTGCCTCTGAAGAATCGAGGCAGAGGCAAGACTCCCTTTATGTATTAGGTAAGTATTAGTCTTTTTTATATTATAACTGTTCATAAAAAAAGTGCTGAAACTTTTCGCTCAGCACCTTTTTATTGTTGTTCCATATTTAATATTTCCAAAATGCGATGCAAATCATCATCTGAATAAAACTCGATTTCAATTTTACCTTTGTTCTTAGCTTTTTTGATTTGTACTTGTGTTCCAAAATAGTCGCGTAGTTGAGATTCTGTTGCCTGGGTATGAATATCCTTTTTTGTAGGCTTTGTTTCACGTGAAACAGCTTCATTTAAATCTTGAATATACTTTTCCAACTGACGGACATTAAGGTGGTCTTTTATAACTTTATGAGCCACTTCAGGTATGCGTCGTTTATTTTTTAAACCAAGCAATGCTCGCCCATGCCCCATTGTAAGCTTTCCTTCGTTGACAAGGTCCCGAATATCTTCCGGTAACTGCAACAGACGAATTAAGTTGGCAATATGTGGACGACTTTTTCCTAATCGTTTCGCTAAATCATCTTGTGTAAAATTCAGTTTCACAATTAAACTGTTGTACGCTTCTGCTTCTTCAATTGGTGTTAAATCTTCGCGTTGCAAGTTTTCCAAAATAGCAACTTCCATCATTTGCTGCTCGTTAAAATCTTTTACAATGACAGGGACTTCTGTCAAACCTGCACTAACCGCTGCACGATAACGGCGTTCACCTGCTACAATTTCATATTTCCTTCCGTTTTTACGGACGACAATCGGTTGAATAATACCATGTTCATGAATGGAGCTAGCTAATTCTTCGATTGCAGTCTCATCAAAAATTTTACGTGGCTGAAATGGGTTTGCTAAAATTTTCCCGACTGCAATTTGCTGTACCTGGTCTTCTTTATGTACGGCCTCTTCACGAAAAAGCGCATCAATCCCTTTACCTAAACCTTTAACCATTTTTAATCACTTCCCTTGCAAACTCTAAATAAATTTCTGCCCCGCGTGATTTTGAATCATATAAAATTACCGGTTTCCCATGACTCGGTGCCTCACTTAACCGCACATTACGCGGAATAATCGAGCGATATACTTTATCCTGGAAATAGCGCTTTACTTCGTCAATAACTTGAAGCCCTAAATTCGTACGGGCATCCAGCATTGTGAGTAGCACTCCATCAATCATTAACTCCTTGTTCAAATGCTTTTGGACAAGGCGGACGGTGGAAAGCAACTGACTCAGCCCTTCTAATGCATAATATTCACATTGTACCGGGATAATCAGTGCATCGGAGGCAGTCAGCGCATTAATAGTTAATAAGCCAAGTGATGGCGGACAATCAATAATAATGAAATCAAAGTTATTTTTAATCTCCTGTAATGACTTTTTCAGTCGAACTTCACGCGATATTGTGGAAACAAGCTCAATTTCAGCACCCGCCAATGAGATTGTAGCAGGGACAATATATAAGTTTTCTACATCTGTTTGTTGAATAACGCCTTTAATATCTTCATCATTAATTAATACATCGTATATACAGCTTTCCAAATCACCTTTTCGAACACCTAATCCGCTTGAAGCGTTACCTTGTGGGTCGATATCGATTATTAATACTTTCTTTCCTAAAAAAGCTAAACATGCACTTAAGTTAACAGAGGTTGTCGTTTTTCCAACGCCACCTTTTTGATTGGCTATCGCAATAATACGTCCCAATATCCGCACCTGCTTTCATCACTTCAATTTAGGTATATTTTTAAAGTCTAAAAATCTTGGATGATTAAATCTTCCTTTTATAATACTGTTTCTTTTATCTTAACAAAAAATGTTAGAAAACGATGCTATGAAACTAAATTTATTTTCAAAAAACTTGCTGCTTCTACTAATCTACTAAAAAAACTGCCTAGAAAGTCGTTATCTTTCGGGCAGTTCACTAATTTATTTTTTCTTCGGAATTTTTACAGTGATTTGGTAGTAATCATCTGTATCTTCTTCCTCCGTTTTAACATTAATTCCACTTTTCGTCACCATTGATAACGACTGCTTGATCGTATTAAGGGCAATACGTACATCTTTGCTAATCGCTTTTCTGCTTGGTTTACGTTTTTTTATCTCAGGCTCATCGGGATTTAGAATTTTTTGAATTTGTTCTTCAAGCTGTCTAACATTCCAATCAAACTCTTTTGTCGCTGCAATGAGCTGCATTTGTAATTGCTCATCTTTGATTACAATTAAAGCTCGGGCATGACGTTCCGAAATTTCACGATTTAAAATAGCATCCTGAACAAATTGAGGCAACTTTAATAAACGCAATTTATTAGCAACTGTTGATTGTCCTTTACCAAGACGTTGTGCAAGCGCTTCTTGTGTAAGCTGATGCAATCCTAATAATTGTTGATAAGCAAGCGCTTCTTCAATTGCTGTTAATTCCTCACGTTGAAGGTTTTCAATAAGGGCAATAGACGCCGTTTCTCGATCATTTAAATTACGTACAATAGCAGGTACTTCTGTCCATTGTAGGGATTTCATCGCTCGATAACGTCGCTCACCGGCAATTATTTCATATTTATCCGCGTCATCATTTATTGGACGAATCACAATTGGTTGAATGACGCCGTGTGTATGAATCGTTCTTGCTAATTCTTCAATCTTCTCATCATCAAAAACTGTACGTGGCTGATAACGGTTCGGAATGATTTTGTCTATTGGAATTTTAACTACTTCTTCTGAAGCCATCGAGATATTCTCTATTACTTCTACTTCACTTTTTACTTCTGGCTCTTTGCTCCCGCCTCCGAAAAAACGTGAAAAAGTACTTTTCATCCGTGTGGCACCACCTTTAGGAAACTGTCTACCTCATATACAATATTATTTCTGATTCAATCAAAAATGTACAGTGTTCAATGAATAGTAATTTAGGTGATAGACTGAATTCGCCTAAAATAGGACAAAATAGTGTCTATACCCATTTGTATTTCAAAATAAACTTATATTTTTCTATCCACTAAAAAAACATAAATATAAATATATATGCAGCAAAAGACGGATATATTTCAAATTTCGTAAATTTATTTATTTAATTGGTGTTTTATTCGGAACACCTGGTTTACGCGGGTATTTTTTCGGTGTCGATTTTACTTTATCAAATACATAAAGTGAACGTTCGCTTTCCTCAACTGGTAAATGGAATGCAAACTCCTCTATTAATTTTCCGCCTAACGTAGAAATGGCTTTTGTCGCATCTTTTAATTCCTCTGCACCTGCTGCAGCTTTTAATGCAACAAAATAACCGCCTTCTTTTGCTAAAGGAATACATAACTCTGATAAAACAGAAAGACGTGCTACCGCGCGGGCTGTTACAACATCAAACTTTTCACGATATGCTGCATTTTGACCGAACTCTTCAGCACGGGCATGAACAAATGTCATATGATCCAAGTTTAACTCATTTGTTAAATGATTTAAAAATGTAATTCGTTTGTTAAGTGAATCGACAATCGTAATTTGTAAGTGAGGGAAGCAAATTTTAATCGGAATACTTGGGAAGCCTGCACCTGCACCAACGTCGCATACCGTTGTCACCTTTGTAAAATCAAAATAAAAAGACGCACTGATTGAATCATAGAAGTGCTTTAAATAAACACCTTCCAAATCCGTAATCGCCGTTAAATTCATTTTTTCATTCCACTCAACCAATAGCTCAAAATATTTTTTAAACTGCGCAATCTGGTGTTCTGATAGCTCAATACCCTTTTCCTTCAATGCTTCGATAAATTGCTTTTCGTTCATAAAATGATTCCTCCATATTAAAGAATGAGCGTCTTTCTGGTTAAAGACGCTCACATCATTCAGTTCGTAGTTACTTTTGCAATTTTACCTTGCTCAATATAGACAAGTAAAATTGAAACATCTGCAGGGTTAACACCTGAAATACGCGATGCTTGAGCAATAGAAAGCGGCTGAACACTTTTCAGTTTCATACGTGCTTCTGTTGCTAAGCTTGGAATGGCATCATAATCGATATTTTCAGGGATTTTCTTATCCTCAAGCTTCTTCATTTTCTCTACTTGCTGAAGCGCTTTTTGAATATACCCTTCATATTTTAATTGAATTTCAATTTGCTCTTTCACATCATCCGAAAGTTCGATTTCCGATGGAGTAAGGGAAGCAACTAAATCATACGTCATTTCTGTTCGTTTTAAAAGGTCTGCTCCACGGATACCATCTTTTAGCTCCGCACCGCCAGCATTACGGATTACTTCCTGCGTTGTCGCATTTGGTTTAATAATAATTTCACGCAGACGGGCAATTTCCTGCTCAATCTGTGCTTTTTTATGTTGGAACTTCACATAACGCTCTTCTGTAATCATCCCTGCTTTATAACCGATTTCCGTTAAACGTAAATCTGCATTGTCATGACGTAACAGAAGACGGTACTCTGCACGAGATGTTAATAAACGGTAAGGCTCATTTGTACCTTTTGTAACTAGATCGTCGATTAATACACCGATATAAGCATCTGAACGGTCTAAAATGATTTCTTCACGGCCTAAAACTTTTGCTGCTGCATTCATCCCGGCCATTAAACCTTGGCCTGCTGCTTCTTCATAACCTGAAGTACCATTAATTTGACCTGCTGTATAAAGACCTTGAATTTTTTTCGTTTCTAATGTTGGCCATAATTGTGTAGGAATGACTGAATCATACTCAATGGCATAGCCAGCACGCATCATTTCCGCATTTTCCAACCCTGGAATAGAAGCAATTAATTTCTTTTGAACATGCTCAGGTAAGCTTGTCGATAAACCTTGGACATATACTTCACGTGTATTGCGCCCTTCTGGCTCAAGGAAAATCTGGTGACGCGGCTTATCGTTAAAGCGTGTTACTTTATCTTCAATGGATGGGCAGTAACGTGGACCTGTCCCTTTAATCATCCCTGAAAACATTGGGGATAGGTGCAGATTTTCCTCAATTGTACGATGTGTTTCTTCTGTTGTATAAGTTAACCAGCAAGGTAGCTGATCCATAATATATTCTGTTGTTTCAAAACTGAATGCACGGGGTACATCATCACCAGGTTGAATTTCCGTTTTAGAATAATCAATTGTACGGTTGTTTACACGTGGTGGTGTCCCTGTTTTAAATCGGATTAAGTCGAATCCTAATTCTTTTAAGTTATCCGCTAATTTGATTGATGGCTGCTGGTTGTTTGGACCTGAAGAATATTTCAGATTTCCTAAAATAATTTCCCCACGTAAAAACGTACCTGTAGTAATGATGACAGCCGGTGCACGGTAAATTGCTCCAACTTGTGTAATAACACCCTTTACTTCGCCATCCTCTACAATTAGTTCATCGACCATTGCCTGATGAATTTGAAGGTTTTCTTCTTCTTCCAAAACCCGTTTCATTTCATGCTGATACTGGAATTTATCGGCTTGTGCACGTAAAGCACGTACTGCTGGACCTTTCCCGGTATTTAACATGCGCATTTGAATATGTGTTTTATCGATAATGCGTCCCATTAAACCGCCAAGTGCATCAATTTCGCGAACAACGATTCCTTTTGCAGGTCCGCCGACTGATGGATTACAAGGCATAAACGCAATCATATCTAAGTTAATTGTAAGCATGAGTGTTTTAGCACCCATTTTCGCAGCTGCATAGGCAGATTCCACACCTGCATGTCCTGCACCAACAACGATTACGTCAAAATTACCTGCTTCGTATTGTATTGACATGTTGTTCTTCCTCTCTTTTATTCCGATTTATTTCCCTAAACAGAACTGCGAGAATAGCTGATTGATCAAGCTTTCCTGTACAGTATCTCCAATAATTTCACCAAGAATTTCCCATGTACGTGTCACATCGATTTGAATCATATCGACAGGTACACCTGACTCAGCTGCAGCAAGCGCATCCTCAATCACCTGTTGAGCTTGATGCAATAGCGCAATATGTCGCGCATTTGATACATATGTTAAATCATTCGCTTCTACTTGCCCTTCAAAGAACAATGCTGCAATCGCTTCTTCCAGCTCGATTACACCTTCTTCTTTCAATAACGAAGTCGTTACGACACGATGTTTTCCAGCCAATTCATGAACACGGTTTAAATCGATTTTGCGTTCGATATCTGTCTTGTTGACAACGACAATATAATCCATCGCCTGAATCGTTTCAAAAAGGCGTTCATCTTCTTCTGTAAGCTCTTCTCCGTAATTTAATACAAGCAATATTAAATCGGCATCTTTTAGTGCCTCTCTCGAACGTTCAACTCCGATTCGTTCAACAATATCTTCTGTTTCCCGAATACCTGCTGTATCAACTAAACGTAAAGGAACTCCACGTACATTTACGTATTCTTCAATAATATCACGAGTTGTACCTGCAATGTCGGTTACAATCGCTTTATTTTCTTGAACTAAACTATTTAAAAGAGATGATTTACCTACGTTTGGACGTCCTAAAATAACGGTAGATAAACCTTCACGTAAAATTTTACCTTGGGATGATGTTTGAAGTAATTTAATAATTTCCTCTCGTACCCAACCGCATTTTTCAAGAAGTACAGGAATCGTCATTTCTTCTACATCGTCATATTCAGGATAATCAATATTTACTTCCACTTGTGCCAACGTCTCTAATAATGCCTGGCGTAAAGATGTAATGAGACGAGAAAGCTTTCCATCCATCTGGCCAAGCGCAACGTTCATCGCGCGGTCAGTTTTCGCACGAATTAAATCCATTACCGCTTCTGCCTGTGATAAGTCGATACGGCCATTTAAAAATGCACGTTTCGTAAATTCCCCAGGCTCTGCTAAACGTGCACCGTAACGTAAGACAAGCTGTAATACTCGGTTAACAGACACAATACCACCATGACAATTGATTTCGACAACATCTTCTCGCGTAAATGTTTTCGGTCCGCGCATTAAGCTCAACATAACTTCCTCTACCACTTCATCCGTTTTCGGGTCGATCAGATGTCCGTAATGGATCGTATGTGTCGCAACTTCCGTCAAACGCTTATGATTTGGTGATTTAAATATTTTATCTGCAATCGCTACCGCCTCATCGCCGCTCAGACGAACAATCGCAATAGCTCCTTCTCCCATTGGAGTGGAAATCGCAGCAATCGTATCGAATTCCATTTATATCCTCCTATTTCAGTGTTATCCACATGTGGATAAATCACATCCGTGCTATACTAACTAACAATTTAGACTAACA
The DNA here is from genome assembly GCF_038003445.1 of Solibacillus sp. FSL K6-1126. Lineage (NCBI taxonomy): Bacteria > Bacillati > Bacillota > Bacilli > Caryophanales > Caryophanaceae > Solibacillus > Solibacillus sp. FSL K6-1126. The sequence goes on from NZ_JBBOPD010000001.1 coordinate 101,047, forward strand.
TATTTTAATTAAAATCTAAAGTAATGTAGATTTGGTTCCATCTTTCATTAAAAAAACGACCTATCCAAAAGAATAGGTCGAAAACTGTCTGTATATTATTTTACTGGCTCTATGACTAAATATCGATTTGGTTCGACACCTTCTGAGTGCGTTTCAATATCTATACGATTTGCCAAGGCATTATGAATAATTTTTCGTTCATAAGATGCCATCGGTTCAAATGATACGGGTTTTCGTGTTCGAAGAGCCTTGTCCGCCATGCGTAATGCCAGCTGTTCAAGGGCAACTTGACGTCGCTCACGATAATCTTCCACATCCATTTGTAAAATCATAAACGATTTGGCTGTTTTATTAAGAATGAGCTGAGTTAAATGTTGAAGCGCATTTAATGTAAGACCACGCTTCCCAATTAATAATGCTGCTTTCTCGCTCGATAACTTAAATGAAACATGTTTACCATCTGTTTCATGGTCGATTGTTAAATCTGTAATTCCCATCCCTAAAGCAATATTCGTTAAATACTCTTTTGCTTCTTCAATAGGATCCACTTGTTGTTGTTCATGGTGAATTGGTTGATCTTCATTAGCTAAAACCGGCTCATTCTCGATTGTTTTCTCGACAATTGGTTGTTCTTCCACATCAGGTGCAGAATCTGAAGTCGTCTCTTGATCCACTTGCTGCTGAACAATTTCCTTTACAGTTACACGAACTTCAGCATTTCGTGCTCCAAAACCTAAAAATCCTTTTTTACCCTCTTGTAAAACTTCCACATCAACTTGTTCACGAGTATGGCCAAGCTTTTGTAACGCTAATGAGATCGCTTCTTCTACTGTTGCGCCTATTTGCGTAGTTTGTTTCACTTATTTCGCTCCTTTTGCATCGGTAGCATCCGGTTTATTTTTATTCCAAGGTTTGTAAATAACAAGGTTTTGTAATACAGATACAAAGTTTCCAACTACCCAATATAATGATAAAGCGGCAGGTAAAATAATACCGAAACCAACAATCATTAATGGCATGATGTACATCATAATTTTCATTTGCGGATTATCTACAGCGGGACCAGTCATTAATACAACATACTGGATCAGACCTGCGATTACAGCAAATACAATACTTGGCTCCGCTAATGGAACCGCTAAAAATGTCCCTAGTTCAAATGCATCCGGTGTTGCATTCATACGGCTAATTGCATGATAGAAACCGATTAAGATCGGCATTTGAATAAGAATCGGTAAACATCCAGCTAATGGGTTAACACCTGAAGTCTGCATTAACTGCATCATTTCCTGTTGGTATTTTTGCTGAGTTGCCGCGTCTTTTGAGCTGTATTTTGCTTGCAGCTCTTTTAACTTCGGTTGCATTTCCTGCATTTTCTTAGAACTTTTTACTTGTTTAATAGTTAAAGGCAGAATGATTAGACGAATAATAACAGTTACAATAATAATTGCAAATGCATAATTCGCGGCATTACCTTCAAACATATCAGCAAAAAGCTTGATAAATGATACTAATGGCCAAACAATATATTCATTCCAAAAGCCATTACTTTCAGATGAAATTGGTTGGTCAAATTCTGTACAGCCTGATAGCAGTAATACTACTGAAACAAGTGACAGCATTATCCATAGATTTTTCTTCAACCTTCTTCCTCCTAAAGCAAACCTATTCAATTTTTATGACAATATTTTACCATGTACGGACGTTCGTACACTACTAATTGTTCTGTATATTCAAAGTTTCAAGTAATGAATGATAAACAATTAATTATGGAACTATCCTTTATATACTCTTGCAACCTTTGCAACCTTTAAAACATGCTGCAAGCTTTTTTTTGTTTCGTGAAAATCCAGTGTGGCCGCCTGCGTTCTGGCGATAATAACATAATCCATATCTTGTTTTACTTCATCTTTTAATTCCAGAAAAGCTTGGCGAATATATCGTTTCACTTGAACCCGAGTGACCGCATTTCCTACTTTTTTGCTCACTGATAAGCCAATACGAAACGCCTGTTGTTCTTCCTTCTTCAAGCAATATACAACAAATTGGCGATTCGCAAACGACTTACCTTTTTTAAACACCTTTTGAAAATCTTCATTTTTCTTTATACGTTGGCGTTTATTCATGATCCATTCACCTGCTCCATCTAATCATTGGTACTTTTTTTGCTCATTCAACAACGATAAAAGAAAAAAAAGACCACTGATGTGGCTCAGTGGACTTATGCTGATAATACTTTTCTTCCTTTTTTACGACGGCGAGCTAATACGTTACGGCCGTTTTTAGTGCTCATACGAGCGCGGAAACCGTGAACTTTAGAGTGCTTACGTTTTTTAGGTTGGTACGTGCGTTTCATTTATATACACCTCCTGAATTCGAGCGTTACTATATCTATCTCTACATACAGACCATGATATTATATAAAGAATAAAACCTGTTTGTCAATGCCTCATTATAATTTTTCTGTTTTTCTATATAAACCTCATATAAATCCCTTTCCTGATTCACACTCTCAGTTATCCACAATTTATAAAATTAATTTACATTTATGCTGTGAATAGTATTTTTGCTCTTAAAAATTATCCACAACGCTTATCTACAGGTTTTTCACATATAACAAACCTGTGGACAACTGTTATGTATATAACATATGATTATGTGGATAAGATCGTTTAAGTATTGAAATACCTAACTTTATTTGATACGATAACTGTGTTTTACTTTGTGGAATTCTTTTCTGGGAAATATATTATCCACAATTGTTGATAATCTGTGGACAAAGATTTCCCATACTCTAGAACAACCTTTATCCACAACTTGTGGTTATGTGTATGAACTCCTTTTTAATTATAAAATATATATTTTATAGCTCTGTTTACTATTAATCATTTAACAGAGCCTTTCTTTTTTCGTAAGCAAGAAAGTTTGCATTGTAAGGAAATTCACATAAAAAAGACTCTCATCTAATTTTCGTTAGTATGAGCCTTGTCATTTAAATATACGAATCGAATGTGAAATGAATTAATGAAAGGAAGAAAGAGCTTGGAACATTTAGAAAACCTATGGAATGCCGTCCTTGCCCAAGCTGAACAGAAAATCTCGAAACCGAGCTTTGATACTTGGCTGAAATCAACAAAACTTCTTGCGCATAGTGGCACAAAAGTGACGATTTCCGCGCCTAACTCTTTTGCCCGCGATTGGCTTGAACAATATTACATCCATATGATTACAGGAATATTAAACGAGTTAACTGGAGAGGATCTAGTCATTAATTTTGTTGTCCAGAAAGATCAGACGGCAGACGACTTTGAACTACCGCCCCCAATTACTCAAGCAAAATCAAGTGAACACCATGACATTACCCCGGGTATGCTCAATCCAAAGTACACATTTGATACATTCGTTATTGGTTCCGGTAACCGCTTTGCCCATGCAGCGAGCTTAGCTGTAGCAGAAGCACCCGCAAAAGCTTACAACCCGTTCTTTATTTATGGGGGGGTAGGTTTAGGAAAAACTCACTTAATGCATGCAATTGGCCATTATGTAAAAGAACATAATCCGACAGCAAATGTCGTCTATTTATCATCCGAAAAGTTCACAAATGAGTTCATTAACTCCATCCGTGATAATAAAACAATCGATTTCCGAAATAAATACCGCAATGTTGATGTACTGCTAATTGACGATATTCAATTTTTGGCTGGTAAGGAATCGACACAAGAGGAATTCTTCCATACATTCAACACACTGCATGAAGAATCAAAGCAGATTGTCATCTCAAGTGACCGCCCTCCAAAGGAAATCCCTACTTTAGAGGACCGTTTGCGTTCACGCTTTGAGTGGGGACTAATTACAGATATTGCACCACCAGATTTGGAAACACGTATTGCTATTTTACGTAAGAAGGCCAAAGCTGATGGACTCGATATTCCAAATGAAGTCATGCTTTATATTGCCAATCAGGTTGATACAAATATTCGTGAACTTGAAGGGGCATTAATACGGGTTGTGGCCTATTCATCCTTAGTAAATATGGATGTTTCGCCTGAACTTGCTGCAGAAGCTTTAAAAGATATTATGCCAAATTCAAAACCGCGCATGATTTCGATTTTAGATATTCAAACTGCAACTGGTGAACATTACAGTATACGTCTGGAAGATTTTAAGGCTAAGCGCCGGACAAAATCGATTGCTTATCCTCGTCAAGTGGCGATGTATTTATCGCGTGAGCTAACAGATTACTCATTACCTAAAATTGGTGAGGAGTTTGGAGGCCGTGATCATACAACAGTGATCCATGCCCATGAAAAGATTTCTTCCTTACTTAAAACAGATCAGCAGCTTCAGCAGGATATTAAACAAATACGTAGTATGTTAGGTAAATAATCTCTGTGTATAACTTTATGTTTTTCACACATACCTATTCACAGCTTATCAACATGTGGATAGCGTGCTCTGCCTGTTTAAATTAGGGGTTATCCACAAATTCACAGGCCCTATTACTATATCTATTAATATCTTTAAATAAATAATTAATTATATAAGAGAGGTAAACTAATGAAATTTACTATTTTACGTGATCGTCTTTTAGCAGGATTAAACGATGTAATGAAAGCTGTAAGTTCCAAAACAACGATTCCTATTTTAACGGGAATTAAAATTGATGTTACAAACGAAGGTATGACGTTAACTGGTAGTGATGCAGACATTACAATCCAGACTTTCATCCCGGTAGAAGAAAATGGCGAACAAATTATGGATATTACTCAAACAGGCTCTATTGTGCTACAAGCTCGTATGTACAATGAAATTATCCGTAAATTGCCGACAAATGAAGTTGAAATTGAAATTACGAACGGCTATGCAACAATCATTCGTTCAGGTAAATCGGAATTCCACCTTATCGGCTTAGATGCAACAGAATATCCACAACTACCTGAAATTGCTGCTGACCGACAATTTACGATTCCAACCGATTTATTAAAATCAGTTATTAGAGAAACTGTATTTGCTGTAGCGACATCGGAAAGCCGTCCAGTGTTGACAGGTGTAAACTGGAAAGTTGAAGGCGATGCATTAATATGCGTTGCAACGGATAGTCACCGTTTAGCACGCCGCAAAGTCAATCTTGAAAATTTACCAAATGATATTACTTCAGTCGTAATTCCAGGTAAAAGTTTAAATGAATTGAACAAAATTTTAGAAGACACAAATAATCCGGTTCAAATCGTATTAACAAATCAGCATGTATTATTTAAAACAGATGATGTCCTGTTCTTCTCTCGTCTTTTAGAAGGCAATTATCCGGATACATCACGTTTAATTCCGGAAGAGTTTAAAACAATGATCACTATTAACGGAAAATCTTTATTGCAGGCAATTGACCGTGCTTCACTTTTAGCTCGTGAAGATCGCAATAATGTTGTCCGTTTTGAAACACTTGAAAATCAAACGGTCGAAATTTCATCGAATTCACCTGAGATTGGTAAAGTTGAAGAGCAGATCCAAGTGGAAAGTTTAGAAGGCGAAAATTTGAAAATTTCATTCAGTGCGAAATATATGATGGAAGCCTTAAAAGCGATCGATGGACAAGATGTAGTCATTGAATTTACAGGTGCAATGCGCCCGTTCATCTTACGTTCTGTTGCGGATGATGCAATATTGCAGCTGATTTTACCGGTACGTACTTACTAAAATTCAATAAAAATTCTAAAAGGAAGGGTCTTAACTTGTTATTGAGACCGTTCCTTTTTTACTTATGGACAATTTTTAGGTATGATAGAATGATAAGACTTTATTTAAGTGGAGGATGAATTACGTTGAATGAATTAGTAATTGATACAGAATTTATAACGCTTGGTCAAGCGCTGAAAATGACAGATACAATTAGCTCTGGCGGTATGGCAAAGTGGTTTTTAAGTGAACATGAAGTGTTTGTAAATGGAGAAGTGGAAGATCGCCGCGGGAAAAAACTGCGTCATGGAGATGTAGTTAATATTCCTGGTGTAGGACGTTACAAAATTGTCGATGCATTTATTGAAAACGGAGAAAATTAATTCATGAACATCGAGCGCTTGCAGCTAACAAATTATCGTAACTACGAATCGTTAACACTGGATTTTTCAGATAAAATTAATGTTTTTATTGGGGAAAATGCCCAAGGAAAAACAAATGTAATGGAATCAATCTATGTACTAGCGATGGCCAAATCTCATCGTACCGCGAACGATAAAGAATTAATACGTTGGGATGCGGATTATGGTAAAATAGAAGGTGTGGTAAATAAGCGTTACGGTGGCGTTCCTATCGAATTGACGATTTCAAAAAAAGGCAAAAAGGGCAAAATCAATCATCTTGAACAAACGAAACTAAGCAATTATATCGGACAGATGAATGTAGTAATGTTTGCACCTGAAGATTTGAATATCGTAAAGGGCAGCCCCCAAATTCGCCGAAGATTCATCGATATGGAAATCGGACAAATTTCCCCTGTTTACTTACATGATTTACTAACATTCCAAAAGATTTTGAAACAACGTAATCATTTATTAAAAAAGAATATGGGTAAACAATCACTCGCATCCGATGTGATGTTTGAAATTTATACTGAACAATATGTGCAGGCGGCAATTCAAATTATTCGTAAAAGATTTCAGTTTATCGAGCTTTTACAGGATTGGGCTGAACCGATTCACTTTGGTATTTCGCGGGGATTAGAAAAGCTCGTCATAAAATACCGTCCTGTAACCGGGATGGATGCAAGCTGGACTGCCGAAGAAATGGCGGATTACTTAACAAAGAAGCTAGAAGAAGTGAAGCAGCGTGAAATTGAGAGAGGCGTAACACTTATAGGGCCTCATCGGGACGATCTGCAGTTTTTTGTCAATGATTATGATGTTCAAGTATATGGCTCACAAGGGCAGCAACGCACGACGGCATTATCTTTAAAACTTGCCGAAATTGAACTGATCAAACAGGAAACGAAGGAAACACCGATTCTTTTATTGGATGATGTTTTATCTGAATTGGACGATTATCGCCAATCACATTTATTAAATACAATTCAAGGTGAGGTCCAGACATTCGTTACAACAACGAGTGTAGAAGGCATTCACCATGACACAATACAGCACGCAAAATTGTTCCGTGTCACACAAGGAACAATTGAACAACCGTAAGTGCATTGAAATACGTAAAAAAGAAGCATACTGATAGTTATGAAAGAGTAGGTGAACAATAGTGGCTTTAGAAGATAATAAAGTCCAGCAATCTTATGATGCGGATCAAATACAAGTATTAGAAGGATTAGAGGCTGTTCGAAAACGTCCGGGCATGTATATTGGTTCAACAAGTTCAAAAGGATTGCACCATTTAGTTTGGGAGATTGTTGATAATAGTATTGATGAAGCTTTAGCAGGTTATTGTACAGGAATCACAGTAACAATTGAACAAGACAATTGGATTCGCGTAGAAGATAACGGTCGTGGTATTCCCGTAGATATTCAGGAAAAAATGGGTATGCCTGCTGTTGAAGTAATTATGACAGTACTGCACGCCGGCGGTAAATTCGGAGGCGGAGGCTACAAAGTATCAGGTGGTCTTCACGGTGTAGGTGCTTCTGTAGTAAACGCATTATCAAGTCAGACAATTGTTCAAGTACATCGAGATGGTAAAATCCATGAAATTATTTTTGAGCGCGGTCATACTGTTCAACAATTAACAGTCATTGGCGAAACAGACCATACAGGTACAACAACTCGATTTAAAGCGGACAGCGAAATATTTAAAGAAACAACAGTTTATGAATACGATATTTTAGCAACACGTATCCGTGAATTAGCCTATTTAAATCGCGGCATCAGCCTGACGATTGCAGATGAGCGTACAGGACAGGAACGTTCGGAGACATTCCACTTTGAAGGCGGTATTCGCGAATATGTTGAGCATATTAACGAAAATAAAGAAGCGATTCATGCGCCAATTGATGTGTTGGGTGAAAAAGAAGGCATTACGGTTGAAATTGCCATGCAGTATAATGCAGGTTTCAGCTCGAATATAATGTCTTTTGCGAACAACATTAACACATATGAGGGTGGTACCCACGAATCGGGCTTTAAAACTGCCTTAACACGTGTTATTAACGACTATGCCCGCAAATCAAACTTAATTAAAGAATCGGATGCCAACCTTACAGGCGAAGATGTTCGTGAAGGTTTAACGGCAATTGTCTCAATAAAACACCCGGAACCTCAGTTTGAGGGTCAAACAAAAACAAAACTAGGGAACTCTGAAGTAAGCCAGATTACAAATGCTTTATTCTCAGATGGATTTGAACGTTTCCTGCTTGAAAATCCATCGGTAGCACGTCAAGTTATTGAAAAGGGTACAATGGCGGCACGTGCTCGTGTAGCAGCGAAAAAGGCTCGTGAATTTACACGTCGTAAATCTGCATTGGAAGTTTCAAGCTTACCAGGTAAGTTAGCAGACTGTTCTTCAACAAACCCTGCCGAATCTGAAATCTATATCGTAGAGGGTGACTCTGCCGGTGGTTCTGCTAAATCAGGACGTGACCGTCATTTCCAGGCGATCTTACCATTGCGCGGAAAAATCCTTAACGTTGAGAAAGCACGCTTAGACCGTATTTTATCAAATGCCGAAATTCGAGCGATGATTACAGCATTTGGTACCGGTATTGGTGAAGAATTTAATTTAGAAAAAGCACGTTATCATAAAATTGTAATTATGACGGATGCCGATGTCGATGGTGCACATATTCGTGTACTATTGCTGACATTCTTCTTCCGTTTCATGCGTCCGTTAATCGAAGCGGGCTATGTATATGCAGCAAAACCGCCTCTTTATCAGGTGAAACAAGGGAAACATGTTGAATACTGCTACTCAGATCAGGAGTTAGAAGATATTTTAAACCGTCTGCCGAAGTTACCGAAACCTAATGTACAGCGTTATAAAGGCTTAGGGGAAATGAATGCGACACAATTATGGGATACAACAATGGATCCAGAGCACCGTACTTTAATTCGAGTAGAATTGGATGATGCAATTGAAGCGGATAAAATTTTCGATCACTTAATGGGTGATGAAGTTGCACCTCGTCGTGATTTTATCGAAGAAAATGCAGTATACGTGCAAGACTTGGATATTTAACATTTTTCAGCGGTTTGAAAACCCGCTGAAAGATGCAATTATGCTCGGGCATAATTGATTAGTTAGTGCAATTGGAAGGAGGTCCTTATTTTGTCTGACATTCAGCATGGACATATTGAATCTAGAAATATTACAACAGAAATAAAATCATCTTTCTTAAGCTATGCGATGAGCGTTATCGTTTCGCGTGCCTTACCAGACGTACGTGATGGGCTTAAACCAGTACATCGTCGTATCCTCTATGGTATGCAGGAGCTAGGAAATACTTCAGATAAGCCATATAAAAAGAGTGCCCGTATTGTAGGGGACGTAATGGGTAAATTCCACCCTCACGGTGACTCATCAATTTATGATGCAATGGTGCGTATGGCGCAAGACTTCAGCTACCGTTATATGCTAGTCGATGGCCACGGTAACTTTGGTTCTGTTGATGGTGACGGTGCAGCAGCAATGCGTTATACGGAATCACGTATGTCAAAGATCGCGATGGAAATGTTGCGCGATATTAATAAAGATACGATTGATTATGGACCGAACTATGACGGTAGTGAAAATGAACCTTTAGTATTGCCGGCGCGCTATCCGAATCTATTAGTGAATGGTGCTTCTGGTATCGCAGTAGGTATGGCTACAAATATACCGCCTCATCACCTTGGAGAAACAATTGACGGCGTATTAGCAGTGGCAGATAACCCAAGCATTACGACAGAAGAGCTAATGGAAATCATTCCAGGTCCGGATTTCCCTACAGGGGGAATTATTCTAGGGCGCAGCGGTATTCGCCGTGCATATGAATCGGGCCGTGGTTCACTGACCATTCGGGCTAAAGTAGAAATTGAGCAAGCTTCTAACGGCAAAGAGACAATTCTAGTACACGAATTGCCATATCAGGTTAACAAAGCGAAACTAATTGAAAAAATTGCTGAGTTAGTTCGCGACAAAAAAATCGATGGCATTACTAATTTACGTGATGAATCAGACCGTAATGGTATGCGTATTGTAATTGAAGTACGCCGTGATGCAAATGCAAATGTCGTATTGAACAATTTATTCAAGCAAACAGCGATGCAATCAAGCTTTGGTGTAAATATGCTTGCGCTAGTTGACGGGCAGCCAAAAGTATTAAGTCTAAAAGAAGTGCTTTATCATTACTTAGAACACCAGAAAGTAGTTATTAAACGTCGTACTGCATTCGAACTTCGAAAAGCAGAGGAACGTGCACATATTTTAGAAGGTTTACGTATTGCGCTTGATCATATCGATGAAATTATTTCTATTATTCGAGCATCTCGCAGCGGGGAAGAAGCAAGACCTCAATTAATGGAGCGCTTTAATTTATCTGAACGCCAAGCACAGGCAATTTTAGATATGCGTCTTGTGCGTTTAAGTGGGTTGGAACGCGAAAAAATTGAAGCTGAGTACCAGGAACTATTAAAATTAATCGATGAATTAAAAGCGATTTTAGCTGACGAAGCAAAAGTAGTCGAAATTATCCGTACAGAAATGACGGATATTAAAGAACGCTACAGTGATGAGCGTCGTACTGAAATTACAGCTGGCGGCTTAGAAATGATCGAAGACGAAGATTTAATTCCTCGTGAAAACTCGGTACTGACATTAACACATAACGGGTATATTAAACGTTTAGCTGCGAACACGTATCGCTCACAAAAACGTGGTGGCCGTGGTGTACAAGGTATGGGAACGAATGAAGATGACTTTGTAGAACATTTATTATTCACTTCTACACACGATACAATTCTGTTCTTCACTTCCAAAGGGAAAGTGTTCCGTGCAAAAGGATATGAAATTCCTGAGTTTGGTCGCCAAGCGAAAGGTTTACCAATAGTAAACTTGCTTAATATTGATAAAGGTGAGCATGTTACTGCAATGATTCGCGTAACAGAGTTTAAAGAAGATGCTTACTTTATCTTTACTACGAAAACAGGGGTAACAAAACGTACACCTGTTGATCAGTTTGCTAATATCCGTACAAATGGTTTAATCGCCATTACATTACGTGAAGACGATGATTTAATTTCTGTTCACTTAACGGATGGCACGAAGGAAATTATTATCGGTACAAGCGATGGTATGTTAGTACGATTTAAAGAAGACGATATTCGTTCAATGGGTCGTTCAGCTGCCGGGGTACGCGGTATTAAACTTCGTGAAGGTGACTTTGTAGTAGGTATGGAAATTCTTGAACCAGGTCAGGAAATTTTAGTTGTCACTGAAAATGGTTACGGTAAACGTACACCAGAATCTGAATACCGTTTACAAAGCCGT
>NZ_JBBOPD010000001.1:117500-170000 GCF_038003445.1 Solibacillus sp. FSL K6-1126
TGTGGCGTTGCTTAGACAACCAGGATGTTGGCTTAGAAGCAGCCATCATTTAAAGAGTGCGTAATAGCTCACTGGTCGAGTGACGCTGCGCCGAAAATGTATCGGGGCTAAACGATTCACCGAAGCTGTGGATGCATACTTAGAGTATGCGTGGTAGGAGAGCGTTCTAACAGCGTTGAAGTCAGACCGGAAGGACTGGTGGAGCGGTTAGAAGTGAGAATGCCGGTATGAGTAGCGAAACATGGGTGAGAATCCCATGCACCGTATGACTAAGGTTTCCTGAGGAAGGCTCGTCCGCTCAGGGTTAGTCGGGACCTAAGCCGAGGCCGATAGGCGTAGGCGATGGACAACAGGTTGATATTCCTGTACCACCTCCTCACCGTTTGAGAAATGGGGGGACGCAGTAGGATAGGGTAAGCACGCCGTTGGTTGCGCGTGTTCAAGCAGTAAGGCGTGTATGTAGGCAAATCCGCATACTTTAACGTTGAGCTGTGATGACGAGCTCGTATGAGCGAAGTTCCTGATTTCACACTGCCAAGAAAAGCCTCTATCGAGGTGAGAGGTGCCCGTACCGCAAACCGACACAGGTAGTCGAGGAGAGAATCCTAAGGTGTGCGAGAGAACTCTCGTTAAGGAACTCGGCAAAATGACCCCGTAACTTCGGGAGAAGGGGTGCTTCTTTGGGTGCATAGCCTAGAGAAGCCGCAGTGAATAGGCCCAGGCGACTGTTTAGCAAAAACACAGGTCTCTGCAAAACCGTAAGGTGACGTATAGGGGCTGACGCCTGCCCGGTGCTGGAAGGTTAAGAGGAGCGGTTAGCGCAAGCGAAGCTGTGAATTGAAGCCCCAGTAAACGGCGGCCGTAACTATAACGGTCCTAAGGTAGCGAAATTCCTTGTCGGGTAAGTTCCGACCCGCACGAAAGGCGTAACGATCTGGGCACTGTCTCAACGAGAGACTCGGTGAAATTATAGTACCTGTGAAGATGCAGGTTACCCGCGACAGGACGGAAAGACCCCGTGGAGCTTTACTGTAGCCTGATATTGAATTTTGGTACAACTTGTACAGGATAGGTAGGAGCCAGAGATCTCGGAGCGCCAGCTTCGAAGGAGGCGTCGGTGGGATACTACCCTGGTTGTATTGAACTTCTAACCCATGCCCCTTAGCGGGGTAGGAGACAGTGTCAGGCGGACAGTTTGACTGGGGCGGTCGCCTCCTAAAGAGTAACGGAGGCGCCCAAAGGTTCCCTCAGAATGGTTGGAAATCATTCGTAGAGTGTAAAGGCATAAGGGAGCTTGACTGCGAGACCTACAAGTCGAGCAGGGTCGAAAGACGGGCTTAGTGATCCGGTGGTTCCGCATGGAAGGGCCATCGCTCAACGGATAAAAGCTACCCCGGGGATAACAGGCTTATCTCCCCCAAGAGTCCACATCGACGGGGAGGTTTGGCACCTCGATGTCGGCTCATCGCATCCTGGGGCTGTAGTCGGTCCCAAGGGTTGGGCTGTTCGCCCATTAAAGCGGTACGCGAGCTGGGTTCAGAACGTCGTGAGACAGTTCGGTCCCTATCCGTCGTGGGCGTAGGAAATTTGAGAGGAGCTGTCCTTAGTACGAGAGGACCGGGATGGACATACCGCTGGTGTACCAGTTGTCTTGCCAAAGGCATCGCTGGGTAGCTATGTATGGACGGGATAAGTGCTGAAAGCATCTAAGCATGAAGCCCCCCTCAAGATGAGATTTCCCATTACGCAAGTAAGTAAGACCCCTGAAAGACGATCAGGTAGATAGGTTCGAGGTGGAAGTGCGGTGACGCATGCAGCTGACGAATACTAATCGGTCGAGGACTTAACCACATTTTATTGCACAAATTCAATGAAACGTTTATCCAGTTTTGAAAGAATGATCTTTCTAAGGGTTTCAAGACACAAGCTAGTCGAGGAAACGACTGAGTGATTGAAGGAGCGTACTTAAGTACGTGACTGAAAGAACGAAGGAAGTTGACGAAGGATAGCGGCGTGAATTGGAAGCCGAAAATAGTGAAGTGATGATGGCAAAGAGGTCACACCCGTTCCCATACCGAACACGGAAGTTAAGCTCTTTAGCGCCGATGGTAGTTGGGGGCTTCCCCCTGTGAGAGTAGGACGTCGCTTCGCACAACGCAAACCCGCTGAGAAATCAGTGGGTTTTTTGTTATAAACTACTTAATTTCCGTACATACGAAGAAAAAACCAAATAATATAATATTCCGAATTATTTTATTTTTTAAAGATTCTTGACAGTGATGTCCCTCGGAGGTAACCTTACAATAATATTCTTTTATAAATAGGAGGCATTCTTAACAATGTGGGAAACAAAATTTGCTAAAGAAGGTTTAACTTTTGATGATGTACTATTAGTGCCAGGACACTCTGAAGTGTTACCGAAAGATGTTAATTTATCTGTAAATCTAACTGACAACATTAAGTTAAACATTCCGCTGATCTCTGCAGGTATGGATACTGTAACCGAATCAAAAATGGCAATTGCCATGGCTCGTCAAGGTGGAATTGGTATTATTCATAAAAATATGAGTATTGATGAACAAGCAGAAGAAGTCGAAAAAGTAAAACGTTCTGAAAATGGCGTTATTACAAATCCTTTCTTCCTTACTCCAGAACATCAAGTATTCGATGCAGAGCATTTGATGGGCAAATACCGCATTTCAGGTGTCCCTATTGTAAATAACATGGAAGATCAGAAGTTAGTGGGTATTATTACAAACCGTGATTTACGCTTCATTTCAGATTACTCATTAAAAATTGATGATGTAATGACAAAAGAAGATTTAATCATTGCTCCTGTAGGGACAACTTTAGAAGATGCAGAAAAAATCCTTCAGCAATATAAGATCGAAAAGTTACCGCTAGTTGATGAAGCTGGGAAGTTAACAGGCTTAATCACAATTAAAGATATCGAAAAAGTAATTGAGTTTCCAAATGCGGCGAAAGATAGCCACGGCCGATTAGTTGTAGGAGCGGCGGTTGGTGTTTCAAAAGATACAATGATGCGTATTGCTAAGTTAGTGGAAGCACAGGTGGATATCGTTGTTATTGATACAGCACATGGTCATTCTCAGGGAGTTTTAAATACAATCAAAGATATTCGTGCAGCTTATCCGGACTTGGATATTATCGCAGGCAATGTTGCAACTGCTGAAGGGACACGTGCACTGTTTGAAGCTGGTGCCGATGTTGTAAAAGTAGGTATCGGACCTGGTTCTATTTGTACAACTCGAGTTGTTGCAGGTGTTGGTGTACCACAAATTACAGCTGTTTACGATGCAGCATCAGTTGCACGTGAATTAGGTAAAACAATTATTGCTGATGGTGGTATCAAGTATTCAGGAGATATCGTAAAAGCTTTAGCTGCAGGTGGACATACTGTAATGTTAGGTTCATTATTAGCCGGAACGTCTGAATCTCCTGGTGAGACAGAAATCTTCCAAGGACGTCGCTTTAAAGTATACCGTGGAATGGGTTCACTTGGTGCAATGGAAAAAGGTTCTAAAGACCGTTACTTCCAAGAAGATGCGAAAAAGCTCGTTCCAGAAGGAATTGAAGGACGTTTACCATACAAAGGGCCTTTAGCAGATACAATTCATCAATTAGTTGGTGGTGTACGTGCCGGAATGGGTTACTGCGGTGCACCGAATTTAGAACAATTACGTGAAAAATCACAGTTCATCAAAATGTCAGGTGCAGGACTACGTGAATCACATCCACATGATGTACAAATCACAAAAGAATCACCAAACTACTCTTTACAATAATTGCTAGGAAACTTTCAAACGTTACTATCGTCAAATTGAAGATAGTAACGTTTTTTTATTAACAGAAGGTCACATACAACTACTTATGTATGATAAAATGACGTTAGACAAGATTAAAAATTTGGAGGTAGCTTTGTGAAGAAGGTAAAAAAGCAAACGGTTTTAAGTATTGCCTTAATCCCGATTTTAATACTTAGCATGCTGGCGATGACACCTGCTAAGACAAATGCAGCAACGGATTTAGGATTAACGGTAGATGCAGCAATTTTGATTGACGCAGATACAGGAAAAATTTTATATGAGCAAAATGTGGAAACAGCTTTAGGTATTGCAAGTATGACGAAAATGATGACAGAATATCTATTACTTGATGCAATCAAAGAAGGCTCAATTTCATGGGATCAGGAATATAATGTAACAGAGTATACATATAAAGTTTCCCAAAATCGTTTATTGAGTAATGTGCCGTTACGTGCGGATGGTACGTATACGATTAAAGAATTATATGAAGCGATGGCAATCTATTCTGCAAATGCTGCTACAATTGCGATTGCAGAAACAATTGCAGGTACAGAAAAAGAATTCCTGAAATTGATGGATAAAAAAGCAGAAGAACTTGGTTTGGAAAATTACAAGTTTGTAAACGCAACAGGCTTAAATAATGCTGACTTACAAGGCATGCATCCAGAAGGTACTGGAGAAAAGGATGAAAACGTTATGCCTGCTCGTTCTGTAGCAAAGTTAGCATACAACTTATTAAAAGATCATCCTGAAATGTTAGAAACAGCAAAGATTCCGAAGAAAGTATTCCGTGAAGGAACTTCGGATGCAATTAGTATGTCCAACTGGAACTTCATGCTACCAGGCCTTGTATATGAATATGAAGGCGTAGACGGGTTAAAAACGGGTACGACAGATTTTGCTGGTCATACGTTTACAGGTACGGCTAAACGCGGAGATACACGTTTAATTGCTGTTGTTATGAAGGCAGTGGATTCAAATGGTGTAGGTTCTTATAAAGCACGTTTTGATGCGACAGCGAAGTTATTCGATTATGGATTTGGTCAATTTTCAAAAGTAGAACTTCTTCCAGGAAACTATGTATTTGAAGAGCAAAAATCAATTCCTGTTATAAAAGGGAAAGAGGACTCTGTCAAAATTGCTGTAAAAGAGCCAGTTTCTGTAATGGTGAAAACAAGCGAAAAAGATTCATACGTTCCGACATTAACATTGGACAAGAAAGAAATTGAAGCAGGTATTGAGAAAGACCAAGTTGTCGGACAGGCTGTACTTGCACCTACAGAAGGTGTAGATTTTGGCTATATTGACGGCAATGGTATTGTTGCAGATGTTGTGACGACAGAACCAGTAGAACGTGCAGGGAAAATATCATTAATGTTCCAAGGTATCGGAAGCTTTTTTGGTAACCTATGGGATGGTGTATTCGGATTTGCAGGTAATTTAATTAAATAATAAATGAGCTTTTTTACAAGTAAACACTTGTAGAAAGGCTCTTTTTTTTACCAGAAGGAATTTTTTCGAATGGGACAATTTGTCGATAATCCATACAAAACATACATTGATACATGGAGGGATAATAATCATGTGTGGAATATCAGGTTGGATTGATTTCTCGACTCATTTAGTAAATGAGGAATCGATGATAAAAAAAATGACGAGGACGCTTTTACACCGAGGTCCGGATAGTGAAGGGTACTTTATAAGCAAACATGCTTTATTAGGCCATAAACGGCTTGCAATTATCGATTTAGTGACGGGAAGCCAGCCAATGACACGCGGTGAGTTGACCATTGTGTACAATGGCGAAGTTTACAATGCAAATGAGCTTCGCGAACAGCTTAAAAGTCTAGGCCATTCCTTTCATACATCATCCGATACAGAAGTCATTTTAATGGCGTATGTTGAATGGAAAGAACGCTGTATGGAGTACTTAAATGGAATATTTGCTTTTGCTGTATGGAATGAGCAGGAGCACTCGTTGTTTCTATGTCGTGACCGGCTAGGGGTAAAGCCTCTATTTTACTATGAGCTTCCGGATGGGCTATTGTTCAGCTCTGAAATAAAAGGGATCCTGGCACATCCTGCTGTAAAGACGGAAGTTGATGCAGAAGGGCTTGCCGCATTATTCAGTCTTGGTCCTTCCCGTATTGTAGGGCATGCCATATTTAAAGGGATTAAGGAAGTTAAACCCGCATATGCAATGATAGCGCGGAAGGATTTCAGGAAAAGCTGGCAGTATTGGGATATAGAAAGTAAACAACATGAGCACTCAGAGGCAGAAACGATTGAGAATGTCCGGGAACTCGTAACAAATGCGATTATCCGTCAATTAATAAGTGATGTGCCGCTCAGTACAATGCTTTCAGGCGGGCTTGATTCAAGTATCATTACGGCGGTTGCTGCCCGGCAACTAGCGAAAGAACAGAAAACATTATCAACGTATTCCGTAGCATTTGAAGAAAATGACCAACACTTTATGCAAAATTCATTTCAAACGACTCAGGATGAATACTGGATCGGCAAAATGCAACAGGCATTTCAGACAAAACACCGACAAGTGACATTGACTCAACAAGAATTAGTAGAAGCTCTGGAACAGGCGATGCGTTTAAAAGATATGCCGAGTATGGCGGATATTGACAGCTCGTTTTATTTATTCTGCAAAGAGATGAAAAAAGAACATACGGTAGCGTTATCCGGTGAATGTGCGGACGAAGTATTTGGTGGTTACCCATGGTTTTATGAAGGAAAAAAGGGAACACTCTTCCCGTGGCTACGCTCCACTAAGGAACGTGAACAGTTATTTAAAGCAGATTGGCAAAAGCGTCTGCAATTGCCGCAGTTTATGCAAAGTACTTATGAAGAGGCAGTTAAGGGAATGCCTGCATTTTTAGGAAGTAAAGAAGAGCAGGAACGTCAGCAGCTGTTTTATTTAAATAACCAGTTTTTTATGCAGACGTTATTGGAGAGAAATGACCGGATGACAATGGGCGCAAGTATGGAAGTCCGGGTACCGTTTGCAGATCATACGATAATTGAGTATGTATGGAATATTCCTTGGGAAATGAAAAATAGCGGCGGCATGGAAAAAGGGATTTTACGAAAGGCATTTCAGGATATTTTACCGAAGGAAGTTGTGGAACGTAAGAAAAATCCGTATCCAAAAACGTACCACCCAAAATATACAGAACTCGTTCATCAGCGACTGCAGCAAATTTTAAGGCAGAAACACTCAGTTCTCCATGAATTGTTTGAAAAAGAGCAGTTAGAGCAATTATTAGCTACAAATGGCCAATCGTTTCAAATTCCTTGGTTTGGCCAGTTAATGGCGGGGCCTCAGCTCATCGCCTACTTTATACAATTACATGAATGGGTCGAGCAATACCGCATCAATATTATTACAACATAAAGAGACGTTCCCATACGGAACGTCTCTTTAAAAATCCCTTTTATATTAACTTTTTAGAAATCCCCCAAATTTCCATTAGCTGATGAATGTCCGGCTCAATATCATGAAGCTGCAAATTGCCAAATCCTAATAAAAACGTTCTTTTGGAGTAATGCTGCTCTGTTAAATAATAATTCGATAACGGTAAAATATGAATACCATTCTGGCGTGCAACCTGTTGCAGTTCCCGTTCTGATTTCTCATGGCGGAAGGCAACAAGTATGTTTGTACCGGCAGCATCCCCGGAAATCGTGATTTGGGGGTAATGATTTGAAAAGACTTCAATGCATTTATCATGCTTTTTACGATAAATTTTACGCATACGGTTTAAATGTTTGGCAAAGTGTCCGTCTTTCATAAATTTCGCTAAAATGTGCTGTTCAAACCGCGGAACGGTAGAAGAATAGTAATTGAAATGCTCCTGATAGCGTTGAACAAGTGTCGGCGGCAAGACAAAAAAAGCAACGCGCAATGATGGCATCAATGATTTTGTAAAGGTACTTAAATAAATGACACGATCATTTACATCAAGTCCTCTAAGAGCCGGAATTGGCTTTCCAATATAGCGAAATTCACTATCGTAATCATCTTCAATTATAAAACGATCTGGCGCTTTTGCTGCCCAGTTCAATAATTGTGTCCGTCGGTTAGCTGAAAGAACCGCACCAGTCGGGAATTGATGCGAAGGTGTTATATACACGACATTGGCATTCGTTTTCTGCAATTGTTCAACAACAATTCCATCCGTATCAACAGAAATCGGGATAGCGAGCTGCCCTAATTGATGACGTGGAATAGGTGAATAACCTGGATTTTCAAAGGCGAGCTGGGAATTAGTATCTAAAATTTTTAAAATCATAGGCAGTAACTGCTCAGTACCGGAACCAATGACGATCTGCTCTGGCTCACACTCGATCCCGCGCGATTGGTGTAAATAATTTGCAATTTCAATACGCAGTGCATGCTCACCTTGACGTTCCCCAGTTTGCAGTAAATGTTTGAAAGGTCTATCCAGAACATCCTTTGCATACTTACGCCATATCGTAAAAGGAAAAGCATCCTCATCAATTTTTGCAGAGGAGAAGTCAATTTTATATTCCATAGTTTCTGTTGTCTTTTTAATTTCTTTGTTCGCGATATCACTTTGGCGGTAAGGTAATGAATCTATTTCTTCAACGAAGTAACCGACACGCGGTTTTGATATAATATAGCCTTCCGCCAACAGCTGCGAATAGGCGAGCTCGACCGTTGTTTGACTTATATTGAAAAAATCCGCCAGTTCCCGTTTAGAAGGCAAACGCACACCTACAGCCAGCTGGTTGTTAGTAATCGCATTTTTTATGCCGATATACAGTTGTTCATATAGTGGTATCGTATGGTCCTTTTGAAGCTGAAAGAAAAGCATTTTCTTATCCCCCTTATGTAACCTTAATGAAATTTCAATTTTAACTAATATTGATGGTGTCAGAAAAGTATAGCATGTTGTAGAAAATTAATGAATGTTTTCATCGGAACTTGCAAATGTATATGGTTTTATAGTACAGTATGGTTAAATTTATAAATGAATTCGATGATAGGAAGTAGTAACAAGCCCGTTTTTTTCAGAGAGTCAGCGGTTGGTGGAAGCTGATAAATACACTTGTGAATCCGTCCTTGAGATGCTTTTTCCGAAATAATAGTAGGTGGAAGCCGGCTTACCAAAGTCGTTAATTGTTAAGAGGAATAGATTTTTTCTATTCAATTAGGGTGGCAACGCGGGTAGCTCTCGTCCCTTTCATAGGGATTGAGGGCTTTTTTGTATTTAATCCGCTAGTACATTAATGTATTAAAGTGCTCAAGATCATCATTTCATAAATTTTAGGAGGAAAAAACTATGTTAGATATTAAACGCGTCCGTGACAATTTTGAAGAAGTAAAACGTATGCTTCTTACACGTAATGAAGATTTAGGGAATTTGGACAACTTCGAAAGCTTAGATACGAAGCGTCGTGAATTAATCGCCAAAACAGAAGTATTGAAAGCAGAGCGCAATAAAGTGTCAGAGCAAATTTCCGTTATGAAACGCAACAAAGAAGATGCATCAGAAGTAATTGCACGTATGCGCGAAGTAGGCGATGAAATTAAAGCATTGGATGCCGAGTTAAATGCCATTGAAGATGAATTTAAAGATATGATGATGCGTTTGCCGAACATCCCGCATGAATCAGTACCTGTTGGCACAGAAGAAGATGATAATGTGGAAGAGTACACTTGGGGCGATGTGCCGGCATTTAATTTTGAAGCAAAAGCACATTGGGATATTGCCAAAGATTTAGATATCGTAGACTTTGAGCGCGGAGCTAAAGTTACGGGAAGCCGTTTCTTGTTCTATAAAGGTTTAGGCGCACGTTTAGAGCGTGCTTTACTGAACTTCATGATGGATCTTCATTCAGACCAGCATGGCTATACAGAAATGTTGCCACCGCAAATCGTTAACCGCGATTCACTGACAGGTACAGGCCAATTACCGAAGTTTGAAGAAGATGTATTTAAATTAGTTCGTGAAGAAGATGAAATGGATTATTACCTGATTCCAACTGCTGAAGTACCGGTAACAAACTATTACCGTGATGAAATTTTATCAGCGGATATGCTGCCGCAAGCGTTCTCTGCATTCAGCGCTAACTTCCGATCAGAAGCAGGCTCTGCAGGTCGTGATACACGTGGACTGATCCGTCAGCATCAGTTCAATAAAGTAGAATTAGTTCGCTTCGTTAAACCGGAAGAATCTTATGAGCAACTTGAAATTTTAACAGGTCATGCTGAAAAAGTATTACAGCTTTTAGGATTACCATACCGTAAATTAAAAATGTGTACAGCTGATTTAGGGTTCACAGCTGCGAAAAAATACGATTTAGAAGTATGGATTCCAGCCCAAAACATGTACCGTGAAATTTCTTCTTGTTCAAACTTCGAAGATTTCCAAGCGCGTCGTGCCAATATCCGTTTCCGTCGTGAAGCAGGAGCAAAACCGGAATTCGTTCATACATTAAACGGTTCAGGTCTAGCAATTGGTCGTACAGTAGCGGCAATTTTGGAAAATTACCAGCAAGAAGATGGTTCTGTTGTTATTCCGGAAGTATTACGTCCATACATGGGTGGCGTAGAAGTCATTATTGCAAAATAATTTAAGTAAATTAAAAAGTGTGTTGAAATAAAAATTTCAACACACTTTTTTTATTTTCTGCGGTAAAGATATTTCGTGATATTTAGTAATTTGTTTTACAAAACGAGAATATTTTGTTATATTCGAGAAAATAGGATATTGGATACAATATTTAAAGATTCCTAGATTTTATTGAATAAAGTTTTTAAGGACATCATATTTTGCACGTGTAATATGTTGCTCTAGTAATTGGCATGTAAGCTCGATGTTATTGTTAGCCAAAGCTTCCACCATTAAATCGTGTTCACTAATGGAAGTAGCAATTTGGTTAGGTAAAAGATGTGGTGTTTGCTGAGGGAAACCGGTCCACAAATTTTCAATAATATTATTTAATTTCCCCCAAGGACAGTCTTTTATTAACAGATGATGAAATTGAATATTAAGCTGAATATATTCATCTGTATCATCCGTTTTCTTCATTTTCTCGTTAAGATTACGCAACTGATTTACTAGTTGTGATGACATCGTTTTCAAACTTTCGGCAGCCGCCAGTGGCTCAAATTTTGCTCGTAAAAAATAAATCTCTTCCAGTTCGTGTATTGTAAATTGTTTAACGACAGCCCCTTTATGCGGCTCAACTGTGACATAGCCTTCAGCAGCCAACTGTTTTATCGCTTCCCGGATTGGCATTCTGCTAACGTTTAATGTCTTCGCCAATTCATCCTGGACTAGGCGTTCGCCAGGTTGTAGCTGACCTTTAATAATTGCTTCACGCAGAATCCGGTAAATTTTCGAGGGTAATGTTTCAGCAGTTAAATCATGATCAAATTTCATAAAAACACCTCATTGTGTGTTGTATTTTGGATCCAATATATAATATACAGGAAAACTATGCAAACTTTAAAGGGGGATGTTGTGATGGAGCAACAAATTCAAATTGGATGGCAAGGACGGTTTTATGAAGACTTTGAAGTAGGCGATAAAATTGCACATGTGTTAGGCAGAACAATTTCGCAGACCGATAATGGCTGGTTTACACAGCTGACGCAAAATACAAACCCTATTCATTTTGATCACCATTACGCAAAGCAAACAGAGTTTCAAAAGGCAATTGTGAATTCCGCATTTACCATTGCTCTTGTAACGGGACAATCTGTTTCGGATATTTCCCAAAATGTAATGGCCAATCTTGGATGGGATGAAGTTCGGCTTCCGCACCCAGTTTTTGAAGGCGATACTATTTACTCCTATACAGAAATCTTATCGAAAAGGGAGAGTGCTAAGCGGAATAACGTCGGAATTATCGAAGTGAAAACAACCGGCTACAATCAGGACGGGCAAATTGTCATTCATTTTAAACGCACGATGATGATTTATAAAAAGGGCTATGCACCAAATATCATGAAGCCTTTGATCGATCAAGTAATCTCACAGGACGGGAAGTGAGCGAATGGAATATATTCAAGTTTCATATGAATATGAGGAGAAAATTGCGATTGTTACGTTAAACCGACCGGAGATGCGCCATGCATTTAACACGGATATGGCGAAGCAGCTGTTAACTGTATTTCAGTCATTCAATGAGCAGCCGGTACACGTCGTCATTTTAACTTCCTCCACTGAAGATGCCTTTTGTTCAGGCGCGGATTTAAAAGAACGGAAAGGGATGAGTGAGGAAGAGTGGAAAAAACAGCATCATTTATTTGAACAAATGTTCCAGGCAGTAGCCAATTGCAAGCAACCTACCATTGCTGCGATCAATGGCTATACACTTGCAGGAGGGTTTGAACTTGCATTGAATATGGACTTAATCGTTGCTGGTAAAAATACAAAAGTAGGGCTAACAGAGGTCAGCCGAGGTATTATGCCAGGCGGAGGGGGAGCACGTCTACTGCCAAAACGTATACCGCTTCATATCGCAAAAGAATGGCTATTTACAGGAAGGATTGTATCCGCAGAAGAAGCACAGAACGCAGGGTTATTTAATCGAATTGTCGAATCAGAAGATGTGATGAATACCGCAATTGAGTTAGCCGAAAAAATTGCAGGCAATGCACCTTTAGGAGTTCAAGGTGTTAAGAAAGTAGCAGAAGTCAGTTCATTGGAAGCATCTGAAGCATTCCGTATTGAAATCGAAACTTACAACGAGGTTATTTCTTCTGAGGATCGAATGGAAGGTATTTTAGCATTTAACGAAAAAAGAAAGCCTAATTTTATCGGACGGTAGGAGGAACTCAAATGATGTTAACAGAGAATCTGGCTTTTTTAGAAGAACTTCGTGAAGGTGTAAGAGCAGTTTGTAAACGTTTTGATGGTGAATACTGGCGGAAGTTGGATGAGATCGACGGATATCCGACCGAATTTGTGGAGTCGATTACGCAGGCGGGCTTTTTAGGAGCTTTAATACCTGAACAATATGGTGGATCGGGTTTAGGAATACTGGAAGCATCCGTAATTTTAGAAGAGATTAACCGCTCAGGCGGGAATGCGGGCGCATGTCATGCACAAATGTATACGATGGGAACAATTTTACGGCATGGTTCTTCGGCACAAAAGGAAAAATATTTGCCGAAGATTGCGGACGGATCGCTTCGTTTACAAGCATTTGGGGTGACAGAGCCTAATACTGGCACGGACACAACAAACTTAAAAACGTTTGCGAAACGCGATGGCGACCATTATATCGTGAATGGTCAAAAGGTATTCATTTCCCGTGCAGAGCATTCGGATTTAATGATTCTACTAGTTCGTACAACACCGAAAGACCAATGCGTTAAAAAGAGTGATGGCTTGTCTGTGTTAATTGTTGATTTGAATGAAGCAGTTGGAAATGGTTTAGAAATACGCCCAATCAAAACAATGATGAACCATGCGACAACAGAATTATTTATCGACAACTTAAGAGTGCCGGTAGAAAATTTGATTGGTGAAGAAGGAAAAGGATTCCGCTATATTTTGGACGGAATGAATGCCGAGCGGATTTTAATTGCTGCGGAATGTATCGGTGATGGTCGCTGGTTTATTGAACGGGCAACAAATTATGCAAAAGAACGGGTTGTTTTTGATCGTCCAATCGGTCAAAACCAAGGAATACAATTTCCGATTGCCCAAGCGCATATCCATATTGAAGCGGCAGACTTAATGCGCATAAAAGCTGCGGAACTTTATGATCGCCGGCAAGCTTGCGGGGGAGAGGCCAATATGGCGAAGTTACTCGCTGCAGATGCATCATGGGAGGCAGCCAATGTAGCCATTCAAACATATGGCGGCTTTGGCTTTGCCGCAGAATATGATATTGAGCGGAAATTTAAAGAGACGCGGCTCTATCAAGTAGCTCCAATTTCAACAAACCTGATTTTATCATACGTCGGAGAACATATATTAAAACTTCCAAAATCTTATTGAGGTGAAAATCATGCACTTTCCAAAGCAAGTTGAAATTATTGAAGTAGGTCCACGCGACGGTTTGCAAAATGAATCACGCTTTGTGCCAACAGAGGAAAAGAAACAGTTAATCAAGCAATTATATGAAGCGGGCTTTCAGCGTATTGAAACGGCATCGTTTGTTCATCCGAAAATTGTCCCGCAAATGGCGGACGCACAGGAAATTACGGCATTTTGCAATGAACTGGGGATGGAATATATCGCTTTAACCCCAAATATGAAAGCACTGGAGCGTGCCATAGATGCAGGTGTACCGCAGATTGCGGTATTCGTCGGGGCAAGTGAGACATTCAACCAAAAAAATATTAAACGTTCCATTGAAGAGTCTTTGGCAGAATGCAGCGAAATGTTCCGGCATGCAAAAGCTCAGAAAAAGTTTATTCGTGGCTATGTGTCGATGTGTTTTAGCTGTCCGTATGAAGGAGCCATTTCCTATGAGCAAGTTAAGCGGGTCGTAGCGCAATTTGTAAATGACGGGGCTGATGAAATTTCAATTGGTGATACGAATGGACAGGCAAATCCGCGCATTGTGTATGAACGGTTCAGCGCATTGAAAAAAGATTTTCCGGATACAACATTCGTGGCTCATTTCCATGATACAAACGGTTTTGCCTATGCAAATATTATTGCCGCATTAAATGCGGGAATTGAGAAGTTTGATAGTTCGATTGCTGGTCTTGGCGGTTGTCCGTTCTCACCTGGGGCTACTGGAAATGTAGCAACAGAGAAAGTGGTGGAGCTGTTTGAAGCAATGGAAGTAGAAACAAATATCCACCAGGAAAAATTAAAGGACGTGGCAAATTTCGCTTACAGTTTAGTTTAAGGAGGGCTGAAATGAAACCATTACAAGGGATACGTGTTCTCGATATGACAACAAATATTTCAGGGCCGACGTTAACAATGATTTTAGCCGATTTAGGCGCCGAAGTGATCAAAGTAGAAAAGCTGAGCGGCGATGAAGCGAGGAAGATGGAGCCTAAATATCAGGAAGATGGCGTGTATTTTTTGAACATTAACAGGCAAAAAAAATCGGTCACCCTCAACATGAAAGAAGATTCTGACCGCGGAAAGTTAATGGGACTCATAAAAACAGCAGATGTCTTCGTGGAAAATTACCGGTTGGGTGTAGCACAAAAACTAGGCATCGATTATGAAGCGGTAAAGAAAATCAATCCGAAACTAATCTATTGTTCGCTATCCGCCTATGGCCAAAACGGTCCAAAGAAAAAATATCCGGGCTATGATGCCATTATGCAAGCTGAAACAGGCATTATGAGTATTACAGGAAGTACTGATTTAGCAAGAGTGCCGGTTTCATTAATTGATCAGGGAAGTGCCATGTGGGGGGCGCTTGGTATTGTATCAGCCATTTTACAACGTCATAAAACAGATGAGGGCAGCCTTGTGTCGACCTCTTTGTATGAGACCGGGGTATTTTGGGCGAACTATCATTTACTTTCAACAAAGTTAACAGGTGAAAATCCCGAAAAACTAGGTTCCAATCATGGGGCATTTGCGCCTTATGGGGCATTTCAAACTGCAGATGGTGCCATCATGATCGGCATCTCGAACAATAAATTATTCGAAAAACTTTGCGAAGTATTGCAAAAACACGAATGGATTGAAGATGGCCTCTACCATACGAACGAAGAACGAGTTAAAAACCGTTTACTTCTTAGTAAGGAAATTGAACAAATAACAATGACGGAAAAAAGCGAGGCACTCATTCAAGCACTGGAAGCTGGCGGTGTACCAGTAGCGCAAGTGAAAACAATGAAAGATGTAATAGTGGATCCGCAGCAAATAGAAAATAAACTGATTGTACGTCTACCACATATACGTGATAAGGAAATGTATGCAACGAGAATTCCTCTAACGTTTTCAAATTGTGATATAACACCTACCGCCCCTGCACCATTGTTAGGGGAGCATAATGAAGAACTGTTAGGGAGGGATTATGTTCATGACATTAAGTGAGCAGTTGGCACAATATATTGTGGATGTACGTTTCGAGGATATACCGCAGGATGTTGTACAGTTTACGAAGCTATGCATTGTCGATTATTATTCGTCTTTACTGAAAGGTCAGGAAGCAGAACCTGTTCGGATGATGGAACAAGTAGCGCAATTAATAGGCGGAGAACAACAGGCAACGGCAGTAACGGGGTTGAAGACGAGCATAACAAATGCAGCGTTCATTAATGGCGGCGCGAGTCACGTAATAGAGCTCGACGATATTCATAAAGCATCCATTGTGCATGCGGCAACTGTTATTATGCCTGCAGCGATTGCCATTGCAGAATGGAAAAAATTATCCGGCAAACAATTGATCGAGGCCATTATTGTGGGATATGAAGTGGCGTTTCGCGTAGGAGAAACGGTGACGCCTTCCCACTATTACTACTTTCATAATACGGCAACCTGCGGAACATTCGGCGCGGCAGCAGCAGTGGCAAAGTTATTGGATTTATCCAAAGAACAAATTGTCCAAGCATTTGGTTCTGCCGGCACTCAAGCTGCAGGGTTGTGGGAATTTATCGAAG
This sequence comes from Solibacillus sp. FSL K6-1126, assembly GCF_038003445.1. Taxonomy (NCBI): domain Bacteria; kingdom Bacillati; phylum Bacillota; class Bacilli; order Caryophanales; family Caryophanaceae; genus Solibacillus; species Solibacillus sp. FSL K6-1126. The sequence goes on from NZ_JBBOPD010000001.1 coordinate 133,908, forward strand.
ATGGTGCCATGAGCAAGCAATTGCATCCTGGTAAAGCAGCGATGAATGGTATTTTAAGTGCTCTGTTAGCACAGCAGGGTTTTACAGGAGCAACAGCCATTTTGGAAGGGCGTAGAGGATTTTTTGAAGCAATGAGTGACGAGTACGATGTAACACGTATGACCGAAAAATTAGGTCAGCAATACAAAATTACCGAAAATGCCTTCAAAGTCCATGCATCTTGTCGTCATACACATGCCGCAATGGACTTGGCGATTGAACTGCATAAAAAAGTAGAGAAAAGTGGCATCGATTTTATAAAGTCAGTCGAAGTAGGAGCATATCAGGTGGCGCTGGATATTACGGATGCAAAAAGTCCGCAAACAATCTATGCGGCAAAGTTCAGTATGCAATTTTGTGTTGCTTTAGCGTTATTGACCGGTGAAGGAGGATTCGATGCCTTCAATGCAGATACATTGCAAGACCCAACCATTCGAAAGCTGATGGAAAAGCTGACCGTATCTGTAGATGAAAATATTAACAGTCAATATCCGCAAGAGTGGGGAGCGAAAATTCAAATTCATTGGCAGGATGGTTCAAGTGACGTTGTGCAAAGCAGATTTCCTAAAGGAGATCCGGAAAATGCATTAACAGCTCAGGACTTTATTAATAAGTTCAATAGTTTAGTGCCTTTAGAAGAGGCACATAAAGAAAAAATTATTCATGACTTATTACATTTAGAAACGATCCAAGTACAGCAGTTAATCCGTACATTACACCCCGTAGAGCATATTTCGATTGTGTAGTAGCTATTCAATTTTCAGAAAAATGAAGGGTGAGTGAGCGCATGTGTGAGACGAAGGGAAGAGTTGCCGAAATGACATCCCCGATGGAACTCGTTTTTAAAGAGTATCCATTGGTGGAGCCGGCACCAGGAGCGGTAATTGTAAAAATCATTCAAACAAATATTTGCGGATCCGAACTGCATATATGGAAAGGGCATCATCCGGTCATTCGCAGTGGGGCTTTAGGACATGAAATGATAGGTGAAATTCATGCGTTAGGTGAAGGAGTCGAGACTGATTTTGCGGGTACCCCTGTAAAAGTCGGGGACCGAATTGTAAGTGCTTACTTTTTGACTTGCCGTAAATGTCCGCCTTGTCAGCATGGACAATTTAACTTATGTGAAAATGCTTATAAGTATTGGCGTTTACCGACAGAGGAAGCACCGCATTTCCATGGGACATTCGGTACGCATTATTATATTCATTCCGATCAGTATTTTTATAAAGTACCAGACAATATATCAAACAGTGTCGCAGCAAGCGCAAACTGTGCATTATCCCAGGTGTATTTTGGGCTGGAGCAAGGAAATGTTGTCTCAGGGGAAACAATTCTCATTCAAGGCGCGGGCGGACTCGGATTGAATGCGATTGCTGTTGCGAAAGAAAAGCAATTGAAAGTCATTGTAGTAGATGGTGTTGAAAGCCGTTTAGATCAGGCAAAGGCATTTGGTGCAGATGAAGTAATTTTAATATCGGACTTTCCAACAGTTGAACAGCGCGTTGCACAAATTATGCGTCTGACAGGAAATCAAGGAGTGGATGTTGCCCTCGAAGTAGCAGGTGTTCCTCAGGCTTTTGCTGAAGGTGTGGAGTATATTCGAACTGGCGGCCGTTACATTGTAATCGGCAATATCTCACCTGGACAAACGGTGGAATTTGATCCTGGTTATTTAACGCGTAAAGCAATTCAAATTATTCCCGTTCTGCGCTACAACCCATGGTATTTAAAAAAGGCACTCGACTTCCTGGAGCGCAATATTGACCGCTACCCGTTTGAAACATTATTGGATGCAAGCTTTAGTTTTGAGGAAATTAAAATAGCGTTGGATGAATCCACAAAACGTACGGTTACACGTGCCACGATCATTCCGACTTAAAAGTATGGATCTTGAAAGGTGGTGACGGTGGATTTACGCTTGCAATGCTGAAAATAATAGAAGTCTTGTAAAAAAATAAAAACATTATGGGAGGAATTACGATGTGTAATAAAAAAGTATACGTGCTTGATACAGGGACAATGAAAATGGATAAAAACTATATGATTGCCATGCACAATCCAGCAAGCATCACTAATCCAAATCCGCCAGCCGAGTTTGTCGAGTTTCCCGTTTATGCAGTAATGATTGACCACCCAGAAGGAAAAATTTTATTTGATACAGGCTGTAACCCGGAAGGAATGGGAGACGATGGGCGTTGGCCGGAAGGGGTTCAGCAACTGTTCCCTGCCTTCCAAAGTGAAGAATGCTATTTGATCAATCGACTTGAACAATTGAAAGTTCGCCCGGAAGACATCAAATATGTCATTGCCTCACATTTGCATTTAGACCATGCAGGTTGCCTGGAGTTATTTACAAACGCAGAAATTATCGTTCATGATACGGAATTGTCAAATGTCATGAAAACATTTGCGATGACACGAAATATGGGTGCCTATATTTGGGGCGATGTCATGGCTTGGATTCAAAAAGAACTGCGCTGGCGTACTATTAAACCTCATGAAAAAGAAGTGCCACTAGTAGAAGGCATTAAAATTTTAAACTTTGGTCCAGGGCATGCTTACGGTATGTTGGGCTTGCACATTGAACTCCCGGGTCACGGAAATGTTTTACTTGCATCCGATGCATTATACACAGAAGAAAGCTATGGTCCACCAGTTAAGCCGCCCGGAATTTTGTATGATTCAGTAGGTTACAACTCTACTGTAGAAAGAATCCGAGAATTTGCTACACATAATGACTCTGAAATTTGGTTCGGACATGATTCAAAGCAATTTAAATCGTTTATCAAATCGACAGAAGGCTATTACGAATAATAAATTTGCACCCTAAGTAAGCCTTACTTAGGGTGTCATTGTCATAACGGAGGGAAGAATATGCAAAAAATAGGATCTGTACTCAATGGAGAGCACCGTCTTCAAGAAGAAAAGACGATGGATGTTTTAAATCCTTTTAATCAGGAACTGATTGCAACAATTGCCTGTGCCTCAATTGAAGATGTACATGAAGCAATTGAAGTCGCACAGCAAACATTTAATGCAACGATGCGCAAAATGCCTGCACATGAACGTAGCCGTATTTTACGTAAAGCTTCATTGTTACTTGAAGAACGGAGCGAGCAGTTTGCGAAAACCATCTCTTTGGAAGCAGGGAAACCGATTAATGAGGCACGGGGAGAAGTAACACGAGCGGTTCAAGTGCTGCTGTTTGCAAGTGAAGAGGCAAAGCGGCTGGCAGGAGACCAGATTCCGATGGATAGTGCAATTGGCGGCGAACGTCAAATTGGCATTGCAAAACGTGTACCTTTAGGAGTAATTGCTGCCATTACGCCATTTAATTTCCCTTTAAACCTAGCTTTGCATAAAATTGCTCCGGCCATTGCTGTTGGAAATACAGTTGTTTTGAAACCAGCCGAAAAAACGCCGCTGTCTTCTATTTTGCTGTATGAATTATTGCAGGATGCGGGATTGCCAAAAGGAGCTTTAAATATCCTTCAAGGGCCAGGCACGGAATTAGTTGAGCCACTGGTAAAACATCCTTTTGTGAAAAAAGTAACCTTTACGGGGAGCGGAAAAGTAGGATGGCATATTCATGAACTGGCAGGAAAGAAGCCGGTAACTCTTGAGCTTGGCTCCAATGCTCCGAACATTATATTTGCGGATGCCGATTTAGAGTACGCAGCGTCTGCCATTACGATGTCCGGTTTTACATTTGCCGGTCAGGCATGTGTTTCTGCACAGCGGATATATGTCGAGCAATCTGTTTATGACCAGTTTGCACAATTACTACAGGAAAAAGTGGAAGCGCTGGTAATAGGGAATCCTGCTGAGGAACAAACACAACTGGGGCCAATGATTACAGAAGACGCGGCAATCCGTGCAGCAACCTGGATTGAAGAAGCAGTATCACAAGGGGCAACAATTCGTACGGGCGGAAAGAGGAACGGCACATTACTCGAGCCGACCATTTTAGAAAATGTTACAAAGTCGATGCAGGTCGTATGTATGGAAGTATTTGCCCCGATGGTTGCACTCATACCATTTACTGAAGAGGACGAAGTGTTGGCCGCTGCCAATGATTCAGATTACGGATTACAGGCAGGTGTGTTTACTTCAGATATTAACCGTGCCTTAAAGTTTGCAGAGGAGCTGGAAACAGGAGGCGTTTGGATTAATGAATCTTCGGTACGACGCTTTGACCATATGCCATATGGCGGGATAAAAGAGAGCGGTACTGGAAAAGAAGGAATACGTTATGCAATTGAAGGGATGTCAGATTTAAAATTTATAGGAATTAAGTTAATTTAAGGAGGACATCATCATGAAAATTCGATCTGCCATATTACGCTCATCCGGTGTAACTAAGCCCTATGCGGAAAGCAAGCCGATCCATATCGAAGAAATTGAGTTGGATGCTCCTCAAGAAGGGGAAGTATTGATTCAAATAAAAGCGGCAAGCCTTTGCCATTCGGATTTGTCAGTCATTAACGGGAGTCGTCCACGTCCTTTACCAATGGCTCTTGGTCATGAAGCAGCAGGAATCGTTAAAGAAGTAGGGCCTGGTGTTATGAACTTTAAGCAAGGAGATAAAGTAATCTGCGTATTTGTACCAAGTTGCGGGCATTGTGTACCTTGTGCAGAAGGACGTCCGGCATTATGTGAACCGGGTGCAAAGGCAAATGGAGACGGAACATTGATCGGTGGCGGGGTCCGTTTACATGCAGGGACTGAAAAGATTGGGCATCACGTTGGGGTATCTGCCTTCTCGGAGTATGCAGTCGTATCGCAGAATTCCCTCGTAAAAGTGGAAGAGGACTTGCCGTTTGAAAAACTGGCGCTCTTTGGCTGTGCAGTTATTACAGGGGTAGGCGCTGTCGTAAATACAGCGAAAGTCCAGCTTGGAAAAACAGTTGCTGTTGTCGGTTTAGGCGGAATTGGCTTAAGTGCGCTGCTCGGGGCCATTGCAGCTGGTGCCCGTGAAGTAATCGCAATTGATATTAATGAAAAGAAGCTGCAGCAGGCAAAGGAATTGGGGGCAACAGCCGTCTTTAATTCGAAGGATGCTGATGTAGTCGCACAAGTGAAAGCCTATACAAATGGCGGGGTTGATTATGCTTTTGAAACTGCGGGTGTCGTTCCAGCGATGGAAGTGGCATATGCCATTACAAAGCGTGGCGGTACAACAACGACAACAGGACTGCCACATCCGGAACATCAGTTTTCTTTCCCTTATGTAACATTGACAGCAGAAGAAAAAACGCTAAAAGGTTCATATATAGGAAGCTGTGTGCCATTAAGAGATATTCCGCATTATTTGCATATGATGAAAACCGGAAAGCTGCCGGTCGATCAGCTGTTATCAAATATTATTACGCTCGATGAAATAAATGAAGGCTTTGATCTATTAGCGACAGGCGATAATTCTCGAATTATTATTAAAATGGATTAATGAAAAAACATAATAAAAACGGTGAAACATCTACTCTTGATATGCTCCCCATTAGGTAGACAGATAAAAAATAAAATCTGTTTGTCGAATGGGGGCATTTTTTTGTCTAATAAAACATTTTCAATAGATACTAAGATTTTGGCTCTTAAATATTTAGAGGAAGGTCGTTACTCGGTAAGAGAAATTTGTCGCATGTTTAATGTGAATGTAGCTAGATTATACGAATGGCGAGCTAAATATCAATTTGGGGGCACAAGCGCATTACTTCGTCCTGCGAAAAATAAAATTTACCCTCAAGAGTTGAAAAGAAATGCCATTGAAGATTACTTAACAGGTAAGTATTCAAAGCACGAGATTATGGCCAAATATGGAATCAGTGGTCAAAATGTATTCAACAGGTGGTTAAAAAAATATAATAGTCATAGTGATTTAAAAGACTCGAATAAAAGGGTGAGCCAAACTATGACTAAGGGAAGAAACACTACTCTAGAAGAACGAATTGAAATTGCGAAAACTTGTATAAAGAATCAAAAGGATTATAAAACAACGGCAACTCAACATAATGTGACTTACCAACAAGTTTACCAGTGGGTACGGAAGTTTGAAGTTGGTGGCGAAGAATCTCTTGAAGATCGCCGTGGGCGAATGAAATCAGCGGATGAACGTACACCAGAAGATAAATTACGGTTAAAAATCCAACAAATAGAACGTGAAAATGAAAGATTACGTGCTGAAAATTTACTTTTAAAAAAGTTAGAGGAAATCGAAAGGAGGCTTCGTTAAGTAAAATTCGTACGCAGAGTCATTATTTAGCTATTCAAGAATTAGCAGAAAAAGAAAAATTTCCGATTCTATTACTTTGTAAATTAGCTAACGTATCACGAGCAGCTTATTATAAATGGTTAAACCGCCAGCCAACATCGCAAGAATTGGAAAACAGACAGTTAGTAGCATCCATTAATCATTTATATAAACAAGTAAATGGTATTTACGGCTATCGTAGAATCACTATGACAATCAATCGTCAGCGCGAAAAAGAAGGCTTAAATAAAGTAAATAAAAAACGTATTTATCGACTGATGCAGATTTCCGATTTACAGGCAGTTATTCGATGTCGTCCAAAAAAGTACCGTAAGGTAACACCAGATTACACAGCTGAGAACGTATTAGCACGCGAATTTACGGCCAAAAAGCCAAATCAAAAATGGTGTACAGACGTAACTGAATTCCAGTATGGAAATGGTAAAAAGGCTTATTTAAGTGCGATTATTGATCTATATGACAAGTCTATTGTCAGTTACAAATTAGGACATTTAAATAATAATGATTTAGTTTTCAAGACCGTTAAACCAGCTATACGCCAGTTAAATCAAAAGGAGTTTCCTATCCTACATAGTGATCGAGGATATCAATATACATCAAAAGAATTCAAGCGAATCATAGAGAAAGCAAATCTGACACACAGTATGTCGAGAGTCGGCCGCTGTATTGATAATGGACCGATAGAAGCGTTTTGGGGGACTCTAAAAGTAGAGAAGTATTATTTACATAAGTTTGAGACGTACGAAGAGTTAAAACATGCGATTGATACATATATAAAATTCTATAACAACGAACGATATCAAGAAACATTAAACGGCTTGAGTCCTAAAGAGTTCAGGTCTCAAGCCGCTTAAAGCATTTTTATTATTTCCACTGTCTACTTGACAGGGAGCAGTTCACTCTGTAATGTTTCGCCGTTTTTGTATAGCAAGAAGTACATAAAGCACTATCCAAATACTAACTATAACTCCGGCTAAACTTAATAAATAGCCAGCTGCCCCAAATGCATCGTATAGCCATTGAAGAGGCGTTCCCTTTTACAGGGCGATTTAAAAACATAAAGTTCGTACGGAAATGAGCATTGTATATATAAATTGGCGGAACTGTGATAAGCAGAAACAAGAGAGCTCGCCAAATATCCGTAAAAGTTGTCATCAGCTGTTTTTCCAAAATCAAAACCGCAACAAATACGACGAGCAGTGCATGAAATAGAAAGCTGTGAAAATGCAAAAAGCCGCCAACCGGATCAATTGTCCACCCGGGGAATAAAAGTGCAATTGCAGCTCCGGGCAACGTAAGCGTGTATAGTAATGTAGCTGTTGTCCGTGTTGGAAAATACGTATGCCAGCCAATAATGAAAATGCCAAAGCCGCATAAATGAAGCGGGGGACTCCAATACGAATATTGGTCCGTTATGAGTAAATAAAGTTGCTTTGCTATTTCTGAAAACAACAGCAGCCAGAATACCGTTTTTTGAAAAACATATTGTTTTTCACGAGAGAAATAATGATAAACATATAATGAAACAACTAAAAAACCGGCAATAAAAATAAGCCACATTATATGGATCGAATCGAAAATGGTAAATCCATTCATTCCATCACCTTACTTTTCGGATTGTTGTTTTCTCGCCAACTTCTCTGCTTTTTTACGCTCGCGTAGCGCCTTGAAAAAGTCCGTTAAAATTTGCCCGCATTCTTCTGCCATCACACCTTCTGTTACAGTACATTCATGATTAAAACGCGCATCATTCAGCAGACGGTATAATGAGTCGACACAGCCTGCCTTTATATCCCGTGCCCCGTAAACAACCCGAGGTATGCGCGACTGTAAAATAGCCCCTGCACACATCGGGCAAGGTTCAAGCGTGACGTACAAAGTAGTTTCTTCTAAACGCCAGCTGCCAACTTTTTTGCAGGCTTCTTGAATGGCCATGCTTTCTGCGTGTGTCAGTGCATTTTGGGTTGTTTCGCGTAAATTATGTGCACGTGCAATAATTTCATCTTTATATACAATAACTGCGCCGATCGGTACTTCCCCAAGGGCAGCTGCTTTTTTTGCTTCTTTCAATGCTTCCTGCATGTATTGGTGATCATTGTTTTCGAGCATTCATCTATCACTCCTTAAATCCTAGTTTAGCATGCCGGTGAATACTTGGGCGACAAGAAATAAATCATGCTATGATGAAAGAAAAGTTTGAAGGAGTACTGCGATGAAGTCATTTCAAACAGAGGAAGAAGTAGATGAGTATTTTGATAATGCATTGGCTGATCTGCATAAAGAGTATGAACAAAAATTGTTGACGATTGAGAAAAATGAACAACAAGTAACTGACACATTGCAAAAGCAATATGAACAGCAAAAGGTAGCCATTGCACAACAGCATGAAAACGAAGAAAACAAACTTAACAATAATCGTGAACAAGCGATCGAAAAAATTAGAAAGTTATTCGACCATAAAAGAAAAGTCCTATTGGAAAACTATAAAATTACTTATGAAGAAGAAAGAAAAAACCATCACGTCAATAAAATTGAACTACTAGAGCAAAAACAAACGGAAGAACGCAGGAAGTTTCAATTTTACCATGATCAGCAACAAGCGCCATTAGCACAAATTGAACAAGCTCCAGATCTGACAGAGGCAATGGAACAGGCAATGGATAATTTATATCAGGAGTTAACCGACATCTTGATTAAATATAAACAGCAATTCGAGGAAGCCGAACAACAGTTTGAAGAATGCTGCCATGAACTGGTTCTACAACGTGATGAGGCAATCGAAAACCTAATTGATAATGAAGCAGCTTCACAAAGCCAGCTAGACGACCAGTTATTCGAGGCGTTACAGGATTTAGCCGAAAAAACAGATAAACAATATGAGCAAATAGAACAAAGCCTATTGGAAAAAGAACAGTCTCTTCAGGAAATGGTACTTGCTCAGCAAGAAAAAATTACCGCAGACTATGATAAACAGCGTGAAAAATTATTTGAACTACAAGAGGAAGCACTAGCACAATTTAATTACTAGAAATTGGCTATGCATGAATTCGGTAAAATAGAATTGTTTGCTTTGTTGTCTAAAGAGCGTTGTGATAAAATTAAAAGCATTGACTATAAAAAGAGAAGGAGCACTTCTAATGTCTGTGCCATTTATAACAGTAGAAGGTCCGATTGGTGTTGGGAAGACCTCATTATCTAAGGCCGTATCACAAACGTTTGACTATCATTTATTAAAAGAGATTGTAGATGAAAATCCATTTCTCGGTAAGTTCTATGAAGATATTAGTGAGTGGAGCTTCCAAACGGAAATGTTTTTCCTGTGCAATCGCTATAAACAGTTATCTGATATTCATGAAATTATTGAAGCACAAGGGCCTGTAGTGGCTGATTATCATATATTTAAAAATTTGATCTTTGCAAAGCGTACTTTAAAGCCGACAGAATATGAAAAGTACGAGTCGATCTACCGAATTTTAACTGCTGATATGCCAAAGCCCAATATGGTCATTTATTTACATGCAAGCTTGGATACATTAATGAAACGAATCGCAATGCGCGGTCGTGAAGTGGAAAAGAATATTTCCCGTGAATATATGGAACAACTTTCAAGCGATTATCATCAATTTATCGGACATTTTGAAAAGATGCATCCAGAAATTCCTGTTATCTCATTAAATGGGGATGAGCTTGATTTTGTGAAAAGTGAAGAAGATTTACAGTACGTACTACGATTAGTAGAGGAAAAGTTACAACAAAGGAGTTTGCATCAGAAATGAACTTAAGAGAGAAGTACAATATTCCTGCGAATGCAGTGATTACAATAGCAGGAACAGTCGGTGTCGGAAAGTCAACAATGACTAAAGCATTATCACAGAGCTTAAATTTCCGTACATCTTATGAAAAGGTTGATACAAACCCTTATTTAGATAAATTCTATGACGATTTTGAAAAGTGGAGCTTCCATTTGCAAGTTTATTTCCTTGCTGAACGTTTTAAAGAACAGAAGCGTATTTTTGAATATGGCGGAGGCTTTATACAAGACCGTTCTATTTACGAAGATACAGGTATTTTTGCAAAGATGCATTATGACAAAGGGACAATGACACCGACAGATTATGAAACATATACAAATTTGTTTGATGCGATGGTGATGACACCGTATTTCCCGCACCCGGATTTGCTTGTATATTTGGAAGGTCCGATTGATGATGTGATTGGTCGTATCCACGAACGTGGACGCGAGATGGAGCAGCAAACACCTCATTCGTACTGGGAAGAAATGCACGGACGTTATGAAGACTGGATTAACAATTTCAATGCATGTCCAGTATTGCGTATTGATATTAACGATTACGATCTAATGAAAAATCCTGCACAAGTTGAGGATGTCGTTGCACGTATCGGATATATGCTAGAACAAACAAGCCATTTACGAAAATAATAAAAAGGACTGATTTCTATATGTAACGGAAATCAGTCTTTTTTATTTCGTCCAAACAATAACAAAAATGGGTGTCATAATGAGCAGAAAGACAAAAAAGCTCCATAAAACTTGTTTACCTGTCGTCATATTTTTAGGCTTCATACTGATGGATTCGTATAGCTCATTCACTGCGCGTTGTTCCCTTTCATAAAGCATCCTCTGAAAAGAAGCATAATTTTCGATGTATGACGCCGGATTTTCAAAATGAAAGCGAATCGCCCGTATATCATCTGTAACGTCTTTATCCTGGTGCATATACGTAATTGTAGGAGCAAGACCACCTGTCAGCCGGGCAATAACTTTGATATCGAAGGTCTTCATCTTATAAGTTGTGTTCCCGCTTTCATCCGTTACTATTTCAATAAGCGGATTATTCATGTATATTCCTCCTTTTTTTTATTTCCAGTATTCCCAACATAGAAAAGTTTTTAACGATTTTAAAAAATATTGCGAACAATAAGTTGTACCGTTTATGCTAACAGTAATTACAAATTTTAATGATTTGTAACATTATAGCGAAAAGGGGATGGGAATATGACTTTATCAATGGTAGAACGCTTACGTGCATTACCAACGACAGCAATTTCCGATGCAACAGGGGGACATACGAATGTGGCATCAGCAATTAAACCGCTTGCCGAACACTTCAAAATTGCAGGGAAAGCGAGAACGGTCCGCCTGCCAGATGGGGAAAATGGTGCGGTACTTGAAGCAATTAGTCAGGCAGAAAAAGGGGAAATATTAGTCATCGATGCTAAAGGCAATACGAATCGTGCTGTAGCGGGTGACTTTGTTATGCAGCTAGCACAAGGTGTCGGTGTTCAAGGTTTTGTCGTGGACGGGGTTATACGCGATATAGCAGCTGCAAAAGAAATCGATTTTCCGGTCTTTTCATTAGGTACAACAGTAGCAGCAGGCAATAAACATGGTGGCGGGACAGTAGGTATAGCTGTATCTGTAGGAAATGTTGCTGTTCAAACAGGTGATTATGTAATTGGTGATAGTGATGGGGTCGTTATTATCCCTCAGAAGGATATGGAGCAGATTATAGAGGCAGCGGAAGCTAAAGTAGCAAAAGATGAAGAGCGGGCACATGAAGCATTACATAATGGGGAAGCATCAATCCGCGCATATTTAGCAAAAGTAGTAAAATAAAAAATGGCGTAGTGAAATCGTTCACTACGCCATTTTCTAATTTTATTTTAAGTTCGCAGCTTGATACTCAGCAAATTGCTTCTCGTCGAAACGTTTTTCCCATTTCGCCATTACAAGTGCTGCCAATGTGTTACCTACTACGTTTACAGCTGTACGAGCCATATCTAAAATACGGTCAATACCTGCGATAAATGCTAAACCTTCAAGCGGAATACCTACAGTGCCTAATGTTGCAAGAAGTACCACGAAAGATACCCCTGGAACGCCGGCGATTCCTTTAGATGTTACCATTAATACAAGCATTAATGTAATCTGTTCCACAATTGAAAGGTCGATACCGTACATTTGCGCAATGAAGATTGCCGCAATCGCCTGGTAAAGTGTCGAACCGTCTAAGTTGAATGAATAACCTGTTGGAATAACGAATGAAACGATATCCTTCGGTGCACCCATTTTTTCTGTTTTTAACATAATACGAGGTAATACTGTCTCTGATGAAGAAGTAGAGAATGCCAGTAAAAGCTCGTCCTTGATCATACGAATTAATTTGAAGATATTAATACCGAAAATACGTGCTGTAAGACCTAAAACAACGACTACAAAGAAAATCATTGTTGCATATACTAAAATCGCCAGTTTCCCTAATGGAATAAGGGATTCTACACCAAATTTGGAAACGGTTACACCGATAAGTGCAAATACGCCGACTGGTGCAAATTTCATTACTAAGTTTGTGACCCAGAACATGGCGTCTGCCGTACCTTGGAAGAATGCGAGCACTGGTTTTCCGCGTTCTCCAATTGCTGCCACACCTAAACCGAAAATTACAGAGAAGAAAATAATTGCAAGCATGTCGCCTTCTGCCATTGCATTTATAATGTTTTTAGGAACGATGTCTACAATAATTTGGAAAGTTCCTTTGTCCTCTTCAGCTTCCGTTGTTTCAACATATGAAGAAATATCAGATTTCTGTAACTCGTTCATATCGATACCAGCACCTGGTTGGAATAGGTTAGCTGCTAATAAACCAACAGCAATCGCGACTGTTGTGATAACTTCGAAGTAAATAAGTGTTTTACCGCCAAGTCGACCTAACTGTTTGATGTCACCAGTTCCGGCAACCCCAACAATCAGTGTCGAAATAATAATCGGTACTACGATCATCTTAATTAAGTTTAAGAAAATATCGCCAAGTGGCTGTAAGTATGATTGTACATTTTCGTTACCGAAGAACACAGCACCTACGATAACACCAAGTACAAGACCGATTAAAATTTGCGCGGCTAAACTAATTTTAAACTTTTTCAAATATAGTTCCCCCTAAAAATTTAGATTCAGGACTAGCCTAAAACTAATTTTATTAGATACATACAAAATCCGACAAAATCCGACTAATCAACTTTACTAATAATTTCTGAATACAATACTTGAATGAATTTTTTTATGTTTACTTTTGCTTTACGTTGATCATTATTCTCTATTTGATTCATTAAATAACGAATGTCCGTTAAATCAAAATAGCGGGGGGTATAGTATTCAAATTCAGAATTCGTGTAATCGACAATCCCTAAGTTCGCCAAGTTAATCATGGCAGCTAATATAGTCCGGCGTACACGTTGTTCAATTGCTTTACTCTCTTTTACAATTTCGTCCGGCGTATTTTTCGTCAGCATTGCAACACGTTCATATACTTCCTTTAATGGAGGAAGCGGTGCAATTTTATGCTTCTCGATTAATAGCTGTTCTATAATTTTAATAATATCTTCACTGCCAACTTCAGCGACAATTCCCATATCATTTAAGATGGACTGAATATGTTCTCGCGCCGTCTTTTTTGTATGTGTTACATCTGTAATATCAAAGTTTGTCAGGGACTGGCGAATAACTTGCAAAGAATTTCTTAATAAGTATTGCTCAGTTGTCCGTTTTAATACCATTTGTACTTCAACTTTATTGATAGGCTTATGAATGAAAAATTCAATTCCTTTCGAATAACTTTCAGCGACCATTTCCTTATTTACAACTTGTGAAATCATAATAAACTGGCCTTTAAAGCCATTTTGTTGTAGTCGTTCAATTGTTTCAATTCCATCCAACTTCGGCATGAGTAAATCGATTAAAACAAATTCCGGCTGCATCATTAAAATTTGGGGAATGGCATCCAGACCGTTTTTTGCCTCCCCAATGACAGCTCCGAGTTCACAGTCATTAATAATATTACTGAGCATCATCCGGCTTGCCCGGTCATCATCTACTATAAAGTAACGCATTAGTCATTCTCCTTTTGAATGTTTTCTGTAGGGATTTGCACAACAAAGCAAGTTGAGGAATCACTTGTTACGTGAATATTCCCTTCAAGATTTTCAACAATTGTTTTTGTATGGGAAAGACCAATTCCTGTAGAACCTTGGCCCTGTTCATTAAACTTGGATGTATAGCCTGCATCAAAAATAATTGGAATGAGTGCCGGATCAATACCAACTCCATTATCTTCTACGATAAAGGAAGTCATATCCTGTTCGGCTACAACATTCAAAGTAATAAATCCGCTTTCTTCAATTGCCTCCACAGCATTTGCCATTAGGTTATTTAAAATAGCAAATAGTGCAATGTGGTTTTTTGTTTGATAATCATCTGGACAAATAAGAGTAATGGAAATCGATTTATTTAAATAGGCGGCATAATTTTCATTAGCCTCAATAATAAAACTTAGTAACTCAGACAACAGAAAATTTGACGGGTAGTTTCTCTTTGTTATTTTAGAGAGTCCGGCATGAATCCGTTCATTATCTTTTTTTACTTCATGGATTTCCTGGGCAATATGTAAAGCTTCAGAAGCTAGCTGCTCTTCATTTGTTTTCAGTTTTTTGTAAAGCTGATAACTTTTTGCTGTTAGCTGTTCGATTTGGGTCATCGTTTTTTGAAGATACAATGCTTCCACATATAGTTCCGAATGAATCGTCATGAGCTGTTTTAGCTGTTTCTTCTGTTCTGACATTGTTATCATGCTGTAAATGCCGACAACAAAAAAGCTGCGTAACAATCCAACGAGGATGAACAGTAGAAAAGAAGTAAATGTTTCCTGATCAGAAACAAGCAGAATATCCGTTAATACATGTTCGATCGTGTTGGAGAGTACTTCAAATGCTGTTGCTAATAAACCGAGCATAAGCGGCTGTTTTTTTAATTCGTCCAGTGGAATTAATTTAAAACATAGTGCAAAGACTGTATAAAAAGCTCCTGCCGGCAAATGTTCAACAATATGAGTAACGAAGCTTTGTCCATAAATAAAAATATCCAGTAACGACCGACCGACAATGACGATCAGTGCAGTCAATAAACCTGTAGATACAATCGGTAATGGACGAATCAGTAAAGCGAAAAAGAAAATAATGCTCCCTAATCCGAAACGAAAAGGTCCTTCTTCAAACGGAATTATTTTAATTTCGCCACCAATGGCGGTCAATAAGCCGACAAGTAGCATAAATAAGAAAAGTTTCATTGTTTTAATATGTGGCTGAGTCGATTCCAATTTTAATATACCGCCCTTTACATACATGACATAGTACTTAATTGTACAAGAAAGTCGTCTACAAATACAAAAAAGTACTATTTCCAATGAATTGAAATAGTACTTTAAAGTGAATTTTGCTATAAAAAAAACCGCTTAACTAATGCAGCGGATGAAAGTTCAAAAATGGAGGAGGTAGAGGGATTCGAACCCCCGCGCGGTGTTACCCGCCTGTCGGTTTTCAAGACCGATCCCTTCAGCCAGACTTGGGTATACCTCCAAAATATAAGATGTCTTTTCGACAAAGATTAATTTACCACGGAATGAGATTTGCGTCAATAATTTTTTCGGGAAAATTATAAGCTGATTAAATAGAGAAAACGAGATATCCAAATTTATAGAGGATGTCTCGTTTTACTATTGATTTATTTTTTTGAGGCATAAACTTTATTCGATGAATTTTTTAAAAAGCTTAAAATATTTTCAATGAATGGTTCTGTTTTTTCGATTTGAGTCCAGTGCCCACATTCATTAAATACATGTAGTTGTGCGTGAGGTAGTAATTGAATTAATCGATAGCTTGTTTCTTCGATTGGAATCACTTGGTCATTCAGGCCATGGAAAATTAATGTTTCAATTTCAATTTGCTTAATCTGCTCATCTTCTAAAGCCATTTCATCTAACATTTTCTGACGTGGTTCCGGGAACATTGCCGAGAACGCATCTCTTACATCAGGGCGCATGCTCGCTTCATAGCGCATGCGAACAAGTTCCTCATTATTTGCAGCTGCTTGATCGTACGAGAACAATTTAATAAGCTCTTTCATTGTTTCTAAACTTGGTTCATAGCCCCACACACGGTCTAGACCATCAGAAATTGGATGCTTTGTGCCAACACTACCCATTAAGATTAATTTTTTTACTAAATCTGGTCTGCGATATGCGATATGAAGAGACAATGCACCACCAAATGAATTACCAACTAAATAAACGGGTTCATCAGCAACCTTTTCAATAAAGCCAATTAAGTGCTCCACCCATAGCTCAATATTGTAATTCTGGTCTGCTAATTTATCTGTTTCACCAAAGCCGATAACATCCGGCGCTAAAACTCTATACGATTCACTAAGACGTGGGATAACTAAACGCCAGTTTGCAAGTGCAGACACACCAGGTCCTGATCCATGTATTAAAATGATTGTTTCACTTCCAGTACCTTCTTCATGATAGTGTGTGTTAACACCATTGATATTTAAATAGTTTGAACTAATGTTCAATTCAGCCACTCCTTTTTTGTTAATTGTATTGAGAATTAATTAGAAAGAATAAAACAAGTTCCATCTTTCTAATAAGTTATATTTCTAAGGTTTAACAAGTTCTCCAGATTTAATAGGAGTACCATATTGGAAGAATTCCTGCGGTAAGGTAGAACCATGCCAAATAATAGATTTTTCTAAATCTTTACCTTTCCATTCCACAGTTCTCCAAGAAGGATCAAAAATTTGATAGCCTGGGTCACCGAATAATTCTACACGGTTTCCACCTGGTTCCATTACATACAAGAATGCAGCTTGAGTTACGCCATGCTTACCTGGACCGG
Source organism: Solibacillus sp. FSL K6-1126 (assembly GCF_038003445.1). Taxonomy (NCBI): domain Bacteria; kingdom Bacillati; phylum Bacillota; class Bacilli; order Caryophanales; family Caryophanaceae; genus Solibacillus; species Solibacillus sp. FSL K6-1126. The sequence continues at coordinate 150,967 of NZ_JBBOPD010000001.1, forward strand.
CTTCAATATTATAGCCAGCTTCAATTAATAGGTCTGCAACATCTGATAAATGCTGAGGGAATCCGTACCAATAGCAAATATGGTGCAGGCGACCTGATTCACCTAATGCATCGCCCATAATTGCAATGTCATGTACTAAATTACTTACACTTAACCATGCAGCTATGGAAGAATCGTCGTCCGCTACAATGCGTTCACGTAAGTTAAAACCAAGCACCTCTTTTAAGAACTCAACGTTTTTGTCAGTATCGCTTGCTAATAAGTTGATATGGTCTAAGCGACGAACCGGCACACCGCGATTTGGACGTTTTTGCGGGCGATTTAATAATGGTGTTTTTTGGTCTTCAGGGGCTTCATAATACTCAACATCCCATAGAAGCTCAATTTTATGACCGTCTGGAGTTGTAAATTGGTATGCACGACCGTGACCAACATCTCCTTCAATCCAACCAATCCCATATCCAGTTTTTTCGATTTCAGCTACACGGCGCTCTAATGCTTGAGCAGAAGTAGCTCTTAAAGCAATATGACCTAAACCAGCTTCATCATTTTCTGTAATGATTAACGTGTTATGGTAATGATCCTCGTAAGCACGCATATAAACTGAGTTACCTCGACGACCTACTTCATCCATACCAAGAATATTTTTGAAGAATTCTACTGATTCCTCTAATTTAGGGCTGTAAATTTCAAAGTGTGCAAGTTGTGCAACGTCAAACATAGGCTCTTTTGTCATATTAAATTCCTCCACTTTTCATAAGTTTATTTTTTTATAGTAAAATTCATAGTTTTGAATTTACCAAGTCGGATGTCCTTTGAATCCAAGAATTGCGCTTCCGTATCCGGCCATTGCATCTTCGTATTGATGTGTTGGGTGAGCAGCAACGGTAAGAATATCTCGAACAAATCTTTCTGTTCCATCACTCTTGTAGACTGAGTTACCACCAAGCGTGATTAAAATACGAGTGGCCATTTCTGCAGAAGTTTTTGCAATATAGCCGCGAATTGCAAATAACTGTTCGCGTTCTTCCTCATCTAAAACGCGGATGCCCTCATTCTGGTAACGGTGTAAGCGATCTGCATAATCTTTTGCTAAAGCTTTTAAAGCAGTTAGTTGTATATTTAATTCTGCAAGTGTCCGCTGTGCCGTACCTGCATTTTTTTCATTTGTATTATTGTTGAAAATACGAACACGATGTTCTGTTTTTTCTTTAAAGTTTCGTATTAAGCGTTCCACACCACCAATTGCCACATGTGAGAAACCAGCTAAGAAGAATGCAAGATAGGGAACATTGAAAATTTGGTAATCCGGTTCGTAATTACCGTCCGGTGCAGTTGCCCCATTCACTACTCGAGTTACCGGAAAAACATAATTTGCTGGAACGTAGACATTATCTAACTTTACAGCGTTGCTACCTGTTCCCCGTAAACCTAGGGAATCCCAGTTTTCAACAATTTCAAAATCTTTTTTATGGACAATAAACAGGCCAAATTCTGGTTCTGTCCCATCGTGCAATTGATGAATAGCGCCTAGTGCAACCCAGTCGCAGTAAGGAATGCCGCTGCAGAAGTTCCATGTTCCTGATATACGATATCCTTCACCATCATTTACGACCTTACCAATCGGAGCAAATACATCGGCCATTAATTCCCCAGTGCCGAATAGCTCTTCCCGACCTTGTTTGTCTAAAAAAGCTGGCCAAGTTTCATGAATAATAGCAAAGTATGTTAACCATGCTGCTGAAACATTATAGTTCGCTACAGTTCGGATAATATCCCCAAATGTATAGTAGTCTAAATCTTGCCCACCATATGCTTTTGGTCTAAGTAACTTGTGGAAGCCGGCTTCTTTTACCTTTTCCATGACTTCATCCGGTAATTTTCTATCAAAATCAGTTTGATCTGCATATTTCTCTGCTAACTCACCTACTTCTTTTGCCTTTTGGAGTAGTTCTTCACGATTCAATGTCTTTTCAAGAAGTGCCAAAGAATTAATTGTCATATAAATCCTCCTTTTTGATTTGTAAGCGTTATCACAGCATCTTGTCGTACTGGTTATCTATTATTATAATTATCTGAATTTATTGAGATAGCTATTTAAAATACGGAAAAACGCTTTTTTTTAGAATATTTAGACTAAATGCGTTTTATTGGGGTTGGGGGAATGAGTAATAATAGTTATTTAACGCTCTATTCATGCTGTTAATATTCTTTACTGATTTTTTAAAAAAAGCCTTAGAAAGTAAAAAATGCTACTTTCTAAGGCTTTAAGAACTTTTAAATTAATTGTAAGGGGACTTTAAAATATAATTTGGTTTTTAACTTTTAATACTTTTAATGCCATATAGACAGAGAAAAGGCGCTTTGTATCATCTAAGCCAATATTTAAAATTTCGCTGATTTTAGATAAGCGGTACCTTAATCCACTAATAGACATGGAAAGAGCTTTCGCTGTTTTATTGATATTAATGCCATTCTCAATATAGGTATAAATCGTTTTTGTTAAATCGTAATCTTTGTCTATCTCCAATAATTTACCTAATTGTTGCATTACAAAGCGATCGATTAGAACCTCGTCTTTAATTTGGAAAAGTACGCCTTCAATTTCCAGATCTTCATAGAAACAAATATGCTTTTCTGGGTTTTTTGCCTTTAACGCTGCCAATGTCTCGTTGTATAAAATATTGATTTGGCTCAAATCTTCTATAACCGTACTTGCTCCTATATAAAATTCGTAACTTTTAAAACGACGTAAGCAGTATTTTAGTAACTGGTTTATAAATGTGTGGGGCACTGTATTTAACCTTTTAAATGTTGGATATTCAATTAAGATAATGAGTTTATCGGTCTTTTGCGAGACAAGGGCATTAATATTTCTTTCATTTAAAAATAGGATAATTTGTCTGATCAACTCTTCGTTTACTTCTATTTCATCACTGATATTAGAATGATTTAATGTTCTTTCTAATGTAAGCAACCAATACGATTCAGTAGGCGGAAAATTGAGGTAATGAGCAATTTTATAAATTTCATCTTGCTCTAATTTACCATCCAATACATCGCTTAAAAAACTTCGCTTTATATTCTGTTCCGTACCAATTTTAATATTTTCATTTAGTAAAATGACAGATGCTGTTAAAGCAGTTTTGTCGATAATCATGTATTCTAATTCCGTTGGGTTTTTCCCCGTCTGATATATAAATGAACAATAACCTTTAATTTGCTCTTCAAAATAAATAGGGGTTCTATTCCCAGTTCAGGTGTAATAGTTATAAATTCAGTAGTATCAATTTCAATTTTTTCCAACTCAAAATCGATCATGACATCTGCTGATTTTATAATTACTTCATTCGTCTCGTTTTCAATGAATATTGGTAAACCGGTTGATTCATTTAATAGATTGACGATTTTTTGGAGCCCTTGCTTTGATAAAAGTGCATGGGTTAATTTTCGTTGAACTTCATTTGCTTGTTTTAAATAATCACGCTCTATTTTCAGTTTTGCTGTTATTTCATCTAGCTCTTGAATTATGCTAGTTGACTGGTAATAGCTGTATTCGTGTTCTTGATGACCCCATTCTTCGAGAGGCATGCAAATTACTTTACATTGCTCATACCCCATTGCACGACACTCCACCTCTTTTACAAGAATGGTCTTTTCTAATACCGTGGATAAATAGCCACTTGCATAACCACATAGTGTATGGCAAATTGGACGATCACTTAAGTTCCCATCTGCCAAAAACTCATCGGCCTCAAAAGAATTCTCCCAAATAACGTCTATTTTTTTTAAATAATTCTTCTCATCATAATGAATGTCAGATACGCTTACTCGATCAACATAGCCGTGTAACATATGAAATTTTGTACCGCCTAAAATCAATTCCAGCTCATCCTCGTAGTGGTATAACTTTGCTTTTCTAGCATCGCTAACACCACAATGCCAACCATATCGAACAAAAACGCCTTTCGAGCGATCTTCTCCTATAATTGACAGTAGTTCTTTTTTTAATGCTGTTCTTGCAGTAGTTGGAATTGTTATCATTCGATCATAAAATGCTGTTAAAGCCTCATCTTTAGGTAAATGAAATACATCATTTAAATTTTTTTGCTTTAAATTCATAATGATCCCCCTGGCTTAATTAAGTTTTTTAAACGATTTACGCTAAAAAAAATCAGAATTAGCTATTTAATGTGTGAATATTCTTTCTTTTCGCTATGCTATCATTTATTTGTGAAGTTCTAAACGTTGAGTTTTTTGGACCTAGGGGATTTATGTATTGAAAGTTTTAACCTGTAAAGTGTGGAAACTAATTTTCCAGAATTGTTTCCATTTCAAATTTTTGAATATTTAAAATAATATCATCTATTAAAAGGCACGTAAATGCTACTTTCAACTTAAATTTGAGAGCGTTTACAAATGATATGTCTTAATAGTTTTGACAAAAGGAGGATTAATGAATGTCAAATTTAAAAGTTGCTATTTTAGGCTCAGGTAATATCGGTACGGATTTAATGAAAAAAATAATGCGTTCATCCAACTTAGAATTAGTAGCAGTAATTGGTATTGATCCAGAATCAGATGGTTTACGCAAAGCGCGTGAAGCTGGATTTCAAACCTTTCACACAGGGTTAGACGGATTTTTGGATGCCGGTGTGCAAGTTGATGCTGTATTCGATGCGGCAAGCGCCTATACACATATAAAGCATGCTGAACAATTACGGGCACGTAACATCCGTGCCATTGACTTAACTCCTGCAGCAATTGGTCCGCTAATTGTACCTACTGTTAACCTTCATGCTCATCCAAATGCAGACAATGTAAATATGGTGACATGTGGAGGGCAAGCGACAATACCGATTATTCATGCAGTTTCCAAATTATATAATGTCGAGTATGCCGAAATCGTGGCAACTATTGCAAGTAAAAGTGCGGGTCCTGCAACTCGTTCAAACATCGATGAATTTATAGCGACAACTTCGCGGGCAATCGAGCTTGTAGGTGGTGCTAAGAAAGGAAGAACCGTTCTGATTTTAAACCCTGCGGAACCGCCGATTATGATGAATGACACCATTCATTTATTAGTGGATCGACCTGTAGAGGAAGATACTCTTTATGAAGCGCTAGTTCAAGCGGAACAAGCCGTTCAGCAGTATGTTCCCGGCTATCGTCTTAAGTCTCGCCCATTTGTGGAGGGGAATCGAATTTCAGTATTTTTAGAAGTTGCGGGTGCTGCAGACTACCTACCTGCTTTTGCTGGAAACTTAGATATTATTACAGCGGCATCGATTAAAATTGCCGAGGAATGGGCGAAGTCAAAAGCATTATTATAACGGGAGGGATTACTGATGAAACGAGATGTCATACTAACAGAGGTCGCTTTAAGAGATGGCAGTCATGCGATGCGTCACCAATTCACAGAAGCCCAGGTGCGTGCTGCAGTTGCTGGTTTAGATGCAGCAAATATACCTTATATCGAAGTTGCACATGGTGATGGATTAGGTGGCTCAACGATTCAATATGGCCGCTCTTTAACAGATGAATTCAAATTAATTGAAGCGGCAGTAGAAACAGCAAAGCATGCAAAAATTGCGGTGTTATCATTACCTGGTATTGCAACGAAGCCAGATATTAAGCGAGCAGCCGATTTAGGTGTTTCGATGGTACGTGTAGCAACACATGTCACAGAGGCGGATGTATCTTTAAAACATCTTGCTTATGCGAAAGAGTTAGGCTTGGAAACAGTGGGGTTTTTAATGATGTCGCATATGGCAGAGCCAAGGGAAATTGTAGAACAGGCAAAAATTATGGTAAATGGCGGAGCAGATGTCATTTATATTGTAGATTCTGCGGGTGCTTTATTACCAAATCAAGTAATGGATCGCGTACAGGCGTTAAAACAGGAAATTGCTGTCCCGATAGGATTCCACGCGCATAATAATTTATCTTTAGCTGTTGCAAATTCATTGGCAGCAATTGAAGCCGGTGCTGAACGTATTGATGGTAGTATTCGTTGCTTAGGTGCGGGTGCCGGTAATACGCAAACAGAAGTTTTTGTTAGCGTACTAGATAAAATGGCCATTCAAACAGGGGTGGACCTTTATAAAATAATGGATGTTGCAGAGGAAATCATTGCGCCTATTTTACCGCAACCACAAGAGATTACGAGAGGCAGTCTTGTACTTGGTTATGCTGGAGTGTATTCAAGTTTCTTATTACATGCCCAAAAAGCAGCCGAAAAGTTCGGTGTTGATTCACGGGATATTTTAATGGAAATCGGTAGACGGAAAGCTGTAGGTGGACAGGAAGATATGATTTTGGAAGTTGCAGCAGAGTTACAGAAAGCTTAATTAGAAGTTGGAAATTATATTCAAATATACAATCTTAAATTTAAATGAGGAGGTTACAAAAATGGATGATCGTTTATTTAGAGATGCAATGGGGAAGTTTGCGACAGGTGTTACAGTAATTCTAACAGAAACAGAGGGTGAGCCACATGGTATGACAGCTAATGCTTTCATGTCTGTCTCACTTACACCGAAATTAGTTGTTATTTCAATTAAGGAAAATGCACGTATGCTTGCTAAGATTCAAGATTCAAAGAAATTTTCTGTTAACATTTTGGCAGAAAATCAAGAAGATATTTCAAAAATCTTTGCTGGGCAAATTAAAGACCAGCAAGTTTCATTTGAACGTTTAGCAGATGTTCCTGTTATTCCAGGAGCATTAGCACAAGTTTCGTGCGAGGTATCAGCTGAGTATATTGAAGGTGATCATACATTATTTATCGGTAAGGTAAATGATATTACGATTACAGATGGCGATCCATTGCTATACTTTGCAGGTAAATATCGTAATTTAAGTACATTAGTAGAGGCTTAATCTATTAAAAATAAACTTAGATTGTAGAAAGGTAGGTTGTTGGATGAAGACGCATTTTATTAATAGTCAAAATTTGCACTTGATTCAAAAACAGGCAACTTCTTGCGTAATGGCACTCGGTTATTTTGATGGGATCCACCTTGGACATCAGCAAGTGATAAAGACAGCTCGTGAAGAAGCGAATAAGCGCGGACTACCATTAGCAGTAATGAGTTTTCGTCCACATCCTATCAATGTTTTATCTAAGGGGCAAAGCATAGTACCGCACTTAACAACTCCTTGTGAAAAAGAAAAACGGCTTAAACAGCTTGGTGTTGATTTATTTTATCTGGTGGATTTTACATTGGCGTTTGCTGCGCTCACATCTAGTCAATTTGTAGAAGATTATTTAATGAAACTTGATGTTGTCCATGCAGTAGCAGGATTTGATTTTTCCTACGGTGTGAAGGGTGTAGCTAAACTCTCGCAAATAGTGGCTGATTCCAATGGGGAAATCACGGTTACGAAAGTAGAATGCATTGATTATGATGGTGAAAAAATCAGCTCAAGTGCGATTCGTCAACGTTTACTTGCGGCCGCTGTTCATGAAATCCCACACTTCTTAGGAGATCACTTTAATTCCAAGGTGCATTGGGACGGTAATAAATTTCAGCAAATTGAAAAGACAATGTTGCCATCTGCAGGTATTTATAAAGTGATTTTAGAACTGCCGAATAAACAATTAAGAACATATATTTCAATTGATGCAGCAGGTCAAATCCAACGAATGGAACGGCAAAGACGTCTGCCAAAGGGGATTTTTTCTATTCACTGGTTGCAGCAAGTTGAAAAAGCGGTTCCATCAAAAGCAATTTAAATGAAAGGAGTAGTGAATATGACAGAGGGATTGATGTCAAAAGCTATAGAATTATTAGATAGGGCTTATGAAAAGCATACTTCCGTTTCAGAACCTCTTTCTATATTAAACCCTATGATGACAATTGATGAGGCTTATGCCATTCAGATTCAGAGAGTTGAAGCAGCTACAAGCAAGGGTGAAGTGATTTCAGGGAAAAAAATTGGCTTAACATCTTTAGCAATGCAAAATTTACTAGGAGTGGACCAGCCAGACTATGGGCACCTTTTTCACTCAATGGAAGTTCCGAATGAAGGCATCGTTTCACTTAGTAAACTGTTTCAACCAAAAATTGAGGGTGAAATTGCCTTTGTACTAAAAAAAGATTTAGTAGGACCAAATGTTACAGTTGAGGATGTTTTAGATGCGACAGATTATGTAATAGCGGCCATTGAAATTGTAGATAGCCGAATTAAAGATTGGAAAATAAGTCTTGTAGATACAGTAGCGGATAATGCATCATGCGGATTATATGTACTAGGGTCAAAGAAAGTTAATGTGAACGATATTGATTTAAAAGCAATTCATATGGAACTTATAAAAAACAATGAAGTAATTAATGAAGGAAAAGGGACGGATGTATTAGGGGATCCAGCATTCTGTGTTGCTTGGTTAGCGAATAAATTACATGAATACAACGTTACATTAAAATCTGGTGAAGTCATTTTATCTGGGGCTTTATCTGCTGCTGTTGTAGCAGAGCCTGGTGACAAATTTACAGCATCATTTAATACGCTTGGTGAAGTGAAAGTCCAATTTATCAAGTGAAAGTGATGATGTGAAATATTAAAAGGACATTCTAGAGTATAGTTCTGCTAGCGTTGGGAAAATTTAATTGAAGCAATTCATTGCAATTTAATAGCTTGCTTAGTATACTAATACTTGCCGTGCTAGATGGGGAGGTAGCGGTGCCCTGTAACTTGCAATCCGCTCTAGCAAGATTGAATTCCTTTTCTGAGGCTGTCCGTATTGTTTGGTCTGCCTTTTGCACGTAGTGTTGACGGTTGGGTCCTGCGCAATAAGTACCCATGAACCATGTCAGGTCCGGAAGGAAGCAGCATTAAGTGGTATCACTTATGTGCCGCGGGGTAGCCTAACCCGAGCTGGCGACAAGAGTAACGCTTATGTGCGGCAGTCGAAGAAAGGTGCACGGTATTAAATTACCATTTCAAACGCATCCATCATTTATTGGTGGGTGCGTTTTTTATATGAAAAAGAGAGTTTATCTCATTCGGCGAGCTTTTAAAGAGCCCGCCGAATGAAGATAAACACCTGGCGGATGTCACAGATTTTTTAAGGGAATAGAAGTCAGTCTAATAACGTCGCATCATGTGACAACGGCTGACTGACCCACATCCTGTGGGTCTGAAAAATCTCCACTTAATTACGCCGAGGCATAATTTATTCATCTTATTTCAAAAGAGTTTATATTTACTTTATGCTATACTGAATGTATGTATTTTTAAATGGAAGGGAGAGGGGAAAGGTTGACATATCAAGCGTTTTATCGTGTTTATAGACCCCAGTCATTTAGAGAAATGTCAGGTCAGACACATGTAAAGAGGACCCTTCAAAATGCTCTCCTCGCAAGTAAGACAACACATGCCTATTTATTTTCCGGTCCTCGAGGAACAGGGAAAACGAGTACAGCTAAAATTTTCGCGAAAGCATTGAATTGTGAAAATGCCCCGGCAAGTGAGCCATGCAATGAATGCCCTACATGTCTAAGTATTACTGAAGGTTCACATACAGATGTAATCGAATTTGATGCTGCTTCCAATTCAAGAGTGGAAGAAATGCGTGATATTATCGAAAAAGTTCGTTTTGCCCCGGCAAATGCGCGTTTCAAAGTGTACATTATAGATGAGGTGCATATGCTTTCTACGAGTGCATTTAATGCATTATTAAAAACACTTGAGGAACCACCTGAACATGCGGTATTTATTTTAGCGACAACTGAGCCTCACAAGCTACCAGCAACAATTATTTCCCGTTGTCAGCGATTTGATTTTAAACGACTTTCTTCTATAGATATAGTAGAGCGTATGAAGGTTGTATTGGAAGATATCGGTATGGGTTATGATGAGCAGGCGCTTAAGGCAATTGCTCAAGCTGCAGCAGGAGGTATGCGTGATGCATTAAGTTTACTTGATCAGGTTGTTTCATTTAGTAATGAGCATGTCCAATTGGACGATGTACTTCTTGTAACAGGTTCTGTAAGCCAGGATGCATTTTACGATATTGCGATTTCACTACAGCAAAAGGATGTTGCCCAAGTATTAGGCAGTGTCGAAAATTTAATTGCGGATGGGAAAGAACCATTACGCCTTGCAGAAGACTTTATTACATTTTTCCGGGATCTGCTTCTATTAAAGACGGATGGTACGTTAGAGGAATTATTGGAGTTTATTTCACCGGATGAAAAGTTTCTGTCATTAGCGGAACAGTTTGAAGCTAATACACTTTACGGCTTTATTGATATTTTAGCGAAGACCCAGCAGGAAATGCGCTTTTCGCATCATACGAAAATATATTTAGAAACTGCCCTTTTAAAAATGGCACAATATAAAGCTTCACCACAAGGGGCCGCTGCAGTCGATCCGGCTATTGAAGGTAAGGTAGCGTCACTTGAAAGCAGGTTAGGGCAACTGTCTCAACAGCTTGAAAGTGGTGGAGGGGGAGCACCTGTTCAACAAAAAGAACAGGCCCGACAGCGAGTACGTCCGCAGGGGAATCAATACAATGCCCCGACTGGCCGTATTCAGGAAGTACTAAAAACTGCAACAAAGCCAGACCTGCAAAAAGTGAAATCTGCATGGGCAGGCGGTTTAGCAAGCTTACAAAAATCACATGCAGCTTTATTGGCGGATGCAGAGCCTGTAGCCGCAAATGCAAGTGCTTTTGTGATAAAATTCAAGTATGATATACATTGTCAAATGGTAGCTGACAACAATGCACTTGTTTCGTTGTTTACACAGCAGATTGCTTCGGAAGTAGGGATTCAATATGAACTTTTATGTATCCCGGAGCCGGCTTGGATTCGTCTGCGTGAAAACTTTATAAATGAAAATGGCTTAAATCAAAAGAAATCACCATCGGATGATATGAATGCGGTGGAAGATTTAATAGAGGAGCCCCATTTCCTTGACGATGTTCAAGTAATGGAAGCGCAAGATCCGCTTATTACAGAAGCTGAAAAACGTTTTGGAAAAGACTTTGTTGAAGTTATCGAAGAGTAAATACACATTTTAAGGAGGAAATAAGATGCGTGGTATGGGTAATATGCAAGGCATGATGAAAAAAATGCAAAAGATGCAAAAAGAAATGATGGAAGCACAAGAAGCTTTAAATGCACAGTTATTCGAAGGTGCAGCAGGTGGCGGTATGGTGAAGGTAGTAATGAACGGCCAACGTCAAATGCTTGAAGTGAATTTAGATGAGTCTGTAGTAGATCCGGAAGATATCGAAATGCTGCAAGATTTAATCGTTATTGCAACAAACGAAGCACTGAAAAAAGTTGAAGAAACAACAAATTCTACAATGGGCAAATTTACACAAGGAATGAACCTTCCTTTCTAATTTGAATCAAGTAGAACGTAGCGCACATCTCAAGCATTGGGATGTGCCTTTTTAAAGGAGGGGGAACAGGATGCATTATCCAGAGCCGATATCTCGATTAATAGACAGCTTTATGAAACTGCCGGGCATTGGTCCGAAAACAGCAGCTCGACTGGCATTTCACGTACTAACAATGAAGGAAGATACTGTATCGACATTTGCGAAAGCGCTTGTCGATGCAAAACGTAATTTAATGTATTGCTCACAATGTGGTCATATAACGGATATCGACCCTTGTCATATTTGTTCGGATAAACAACGTGATGTTTCAACAATTTGTGTTGTGCAGGATCCGAAAGATGTAATAGCTATGGAGAAGATGCGTGACTATCAAGGTCTCTATCATGTGTTACACGGTGCAATTTCACCGATGGACGGTGTAGGACCTGAAGATATTAATGTAGCTTCGCTATTGGGGCGCTTACATGACGAGCGTGTACAAGAGTTAATTTTAGCGACGAACCCGACAATAGAAGGGGAAGCAACGGCAATGTATATTTCCCGCCTTGTTAAACCATCAGGAATTCGCACTACACGTATCGCACACGGATTACCTGTTGGCGGAGATTTAGAATATGCGGATGAAGTAACCTTATCAAAAGCGCTGGAAGGTAGACGCGAGTTGTAATCTAGGAGGAAGCCCCATGTTATTTTCTCGGAAAGGGAAACTCAAAAAAGAATTTGATGACAAACTAGTTTCTTCTATTAAAGAGACTAAAGAAGCTTTACAAAGTGCGAAGGTAATTGAAGAGTTGACCGCCGATTATAACTTAAATGTAATTGCCGAACGAAAAAGAGCCGAGAGCATACATTACTACTTATATAAAGAAGCACGTGTACGTCATGTGCTAATTAAATAATTTTTTAGAAATAAGAAGCGAAGCAGTTGCATATGTTACCACTAAATAAAAAAGGATGGTGCTATGCAATACATAGTTTTAGCTATGGTCTGTTTTGTTGTCTTGTTTCTTTTTTTATTAAACAAGAACGCAAGAGGAAAAGTGTGGGAGTACTTTGCCTGGTTTTGGTTTAAAATTGCGGTAGTTATCGTTGTCTTGTTTTTAGGGAACTTAATGATTGGAGCCGCAGGGTTTCTTTTTTATGTACCGATCAATTTCTTTTCAGTCCTTACAATCGCTATTCTAGGCATTCCCGGTATGATGTGCGTAACTTTATTAATATTATTTAAATAAAAATAATAAAAACTATTGCTAAGTGAATAATATCATGATATATTATTATAAGTCGCAACGACGACAACGAATATCGAAAAAACATTTTAAAATAAATGTTGACATAACATTCGTAGAATGGTAAGATATAAAAGTTGTCACTTAAACGACGCAATGAACCTTGAAAACTGAACAAGCAACGTTAATGAAACAAGCTTCTTAAATGAAGCAAACAATAGATTTCAACTTCTAACGAAGTTGGATCGCTAGCAAAGCAAATGAGCTTTCAAACTACTTTTATGGAGAGTTTGATCCTGGCTCAGGACGAACGCTGGCGGCGTGCCTAATACATGCAAGTCGAGCGGAAATTTTATTGGTGCTTGCACCTTTAAAATTTTAGCGGCGGACGGGTGAGTAACACGTGGGTAACCTACCTTATAGATTGGGATAACTCCGGGAAACCGGGGCTAATACCGAATAATACTTTTTAACACATGTTTGAAAGTTGAAAGACGGTTTCGGCTGTCACTATAAGATGGACCCGCGGCGCATTAGCTAGTTGGTGAGGTAACGGCTCACCAAGGCAACGATGCGTAGCCGACCTGAGAGGGTGATCGGCCACACTGGGACTGAGACACGGCCCAGACTCCTACGGGAGGCAGCAGTAGGGAATCTTCCACAATGGACGAAAGTCTGATGGAGCAACGCCGCGTGAGTGAAGAAGGATTTCGGTTCGTAAAACTCTGTTGCAAGGGAAGAACAAGTAGCGTAGTAACTGGCGCTACCTTGACGGTACCTTGTTAGAAAGCCACGGCTAACTACGTGCCAGCAGCCGCGGTAATACGTAGGTGGCAAGCGTTGTCCGGAATTATTGGGCGTAAAGCGCGCGCAGGTGGTTCCTTAAGTCTGATGTGAAAGCCCCCGGCTCAACCGGGGAGGGTCATTGGAAACTGGGGAACTTGAGTGCAGAAGAGGATAGTGGAATTCCAAGTGTAGCGGTGAAATGCGTAGAGATTTGGAGGAACACCAGTGGCGAAGGCGACTGTCTGGTCTGTAACTGACACTGAGGCGCGAAAGCGTGGGGAGCAAACAGGATTAGATACCCTGGTAGTCCACGCCGTAAACGATGAGTGCTAAGTGTTGGGGGGTTTCCGCCCCTCAGTGCTGCAGCTAACGCATTAAGCACTCCGCCTGGGGAGTACGGTCGCAAGACTGAAACTCAAAGGAATTGACGGGGGCCCGCACAAGCGGTGGAGCATGTGGTTTAATTCGAAGCAACGCGAAGAACCTTACCAGGTCTTGACATCCCGGTGACCACTATGGAGACATAGTTTCCCCTTCGGGGGCAACGGTGACAGGTGGTGCATGGTTGTCGTCAGCTCGTGTCGTGAGATGTTGGGTTAAGTCCCGCAACGAGCGCAACCCTTATTCTTAGTTGCCATCATTCAGTTGGGCACTCTAAGGAGACTGCCGGTGATAAACCGGAGGAAGGTGGGGATGACGTCAAATCATCATGCCCCTTATGACCTGGGCTACACACGTGCTACAATGGACGGTACAAACGGTTGCCAACCCGCGAGGGGGAGCTAATCCGATAAAACCGTTCTCAGTTCGGATTGTAGGCTGCAACTCGCCTACATGAAGCCGGAATCGCTAGTAATCGCGGATCAGCATGCCGCGGTGAATACGTTCCCGGGCCTTGTACACACCGCCCGTCACACCACGAGAGTTTGTAACACCCGAAGTCGGTGAGGTAACCTTTATGGAGCCAGCCGCCGAAGGTGGGATAGATGATTGGGGTGAAGTCGTAACAAGGTAGCCGTATCGGAAGGTGCGGCTGGATCACCTCCTTTCTAAGGATTATTTCGGAATCATTCCCTCGGGGAATGAAACATTAACGTTTGCTGTTCAGTTTTGAAGGTTCATTCTTAAATGAATGAAATACTTCAAAACACTTCGTTCTTTGAAAACTGGATAAAACGACATTGAAAGCAATAAATCAAATTTCTATTTTATAGATTTTTAAACAAGTCAAGCAATTGACGTGTAAACTTAAATCTTAGATCTCTGATCTAAGTGTTAACTTTTGGTTAAGTTAATAAGGGCGCACGGTGGATGCCTTGGCACTAGGAGTCGATGAAGGACGGCACTAACACCGATATGCCTCGGGGAGCTGTAAGTAAGCTTTGATCCGGGGATTTCCGAATGGGGGAACCCACTATCTTTAATCGGATAGTATCTTCACGTGAATTCATAGCGTGTTGAAGACAGACGCAGGGAACTGAAACATCTAAGTACCTGCAGGAACAGAAAGAAAATTCGATTCCCTGAGTAGCGGCGAGCGAAACGGGAAGAGCCCAAACCAAAGAGCTTGCTCTTTGGGGTTGTAGGACACTCTATACGGAGTTACAAAAGAATGAATTAGACGAAGCGACTTGGAAAGGTCCGCGAAACAAGGTAAAAGCCCTGTAGTCAAAAGTTCATTCCCTCCAGAGTGGATCCTGAGTACGGCGGAACACGTGAAATTCCGTCGGAATCCGGGAGGACCATCTCCCAAGGCTAAATACTACCTAGTGACCGATAGTGAACCAGTACCGTGAGGGAAAGGTGAAAAGCACCCCGGAAGGGGAGTGAAATAGACCCTGAAACCGTGTGCCTACAAGTAGTTAGAGCCCGTTAATGGGTGATAGCGTGCCTTTTGTAGAATGAACCGGCGAGTTACGATTACGTGCGAGGTTAAGTTGAGAAGACGGAGCCGCAGCGAAAGCGAGTCTGAATAGGGCGAATTAGTACGTGGTCGTAGACCCGAAACCAGGTGATCTACCCATGTCCAGGGTGAAGGTGAGGTAACACTCACTGGAGGCCCGAACCCACGCACGTTGAAAAGTGCGGGGATGAGGTGTGGGTAGCGGAGAAATTCCAATCGAACCTGGAGATAGCTGGTTCTCTCCGAAATAGCTTTAGGGCTAGCCTCGTGATTGAGAATACCGGAGGTAGAGCACTGTTTGGACTAGGGGGGCATCTCGCTTTACCGAATTCAGACAAACTCCGAATGCCGGATATTTATACACGGGAGTCAGACTGCGAGTGATAAGATCCGTAGTCAAGAGGGAAACAGCCCAGACCACCAGCTAAGGTCCCCAAGTAATCGTTAAGTGGAAAAGGATGTGGCGTTGCTTAGACAACCAGGATGTTGGCTTAGAAGCAGCCATCATTTAAAGAGTGCGTAATAGCTCACTGGTCGAGTGACGCTGCGCCGAAAATGTATCGGGGCTAAACGATTCACCGAAGCTGTGGATGCATACTTTGAGTATGCGTGGTAGGAGAGCGTTCTAACAGCGTTGAAGTCAGACCGGAAGGACTGGTGGAGCGGTTAGAAGTGAGAATGCCGGTATGAGTAGCGAAACATGGGTGAGAATCCCATGCACCGTATGACTAAGGTTTCCTGAGGAAGGCTCGTCCGCTCAGGGTTAGTCGGGACCTAAGCCGAGGCCGATAGGCGTAGGCGATGGACAACAGGTTGATATTCCTGTACCACCTCCTCACCGTTTGAGAAATGGGGGGACGCAGTAGGATAGGGTAAGCACGCCGTTGGTTGCGCGTGTTCAAGCAGTAAGGCGTGTATGTAGGCAAATCCGCATACTTTAACGTTGAGCTGTGATGACGAGCTCGTATGAGCGAAGTTCCTGATTTCACACTGCCAAGAAAAGCCTCTATCGAGGTGAGAGGTGCCCGTACCGCAAACCGACACAGGTAGTCGAGGAGAGAATCCTAAGGTGTGCGAGAGAACTCTCGTTAAGGAACTCGGCAAAATGACCCCGTAACTTCGGGAGAAGGGGTGCTTCTTTGGGTGCATAGCCTAGAGAAGCCGCAGTGAATAGGCCCAGGCGACTGTTTAGCAAAAACACAGGTCTCTGCAAAACCGTAAGGTGACGTATAGGGGCTGACGCCTGCCCGGTGCTGGAAGGTTAAGAGGAGCGGTTAGCGCAAGCGAAGCTGTGAATTGAAGCCCCAGTAAACGGCGGCCGTAACTATAACGGTCCTAAGGTAGCGAAATTCCTTGTCGGGTAAGTTCCGACCCGCACGAAAGGCGTAACGATCTGGGCACTGTCTCAACGAGAGACTCGGTGAAATTATAGTACCTGTGAAGATGCAGGTTACCCGCGACAGGACGGAAAGACCCCGTGGAGCTTTACTGTAGCCTGATATTGAATTTTGGTACAACTTGTACAGGATAGGTAGGAGCCAGAGATCTCGGAGCGCCAGCTTCGAAGGAGGCGTCGGTGGGATACTACCCTGGTTGTATTGAACTTCTAACCCATGCCCCTTAGCGGGGTAGGAGACAGTGTCAGGCGGACAGTTTGACTGGGGCGGTCGCCTCCTAAAGAGTAACGGAGGCGCCCAAAGGTTCCCTCAGAATGGTTGGAAATCATTCGTAGAGTGTAAAGGCATAAGGGAGCTTGACTGCGAGACCTACAAGTCGAGCAGGGTCGAAAGACGGGCTTAGTGATCCGGTGGTTCCGCATGGAAGGGCCATCGCTCAACGGATAAAAGCTACCCCGGGGATAACAGGCTTATCTCCCCCAAGAGTCCACATCGACGGGGAGGTTTGGCACCTCGATGTCGGCTCATCGCATCCTGGGGCTGTAGTCGGTCCCAAGGGTTGGGCTGTTCGCCCATTAAAGCGGTACGCGAGCTGGGTTCAGAACGTCGTGAGACAGTTCGGTCCCTATCCGTCGTGGGCGTAGGAAATTTGAGAGGAGCTGTCCTTAGTACGAGAGGACCGGGATGGACATACCGCTGGTGTACCAGTTGTCTTGCCAAAGGCATCGCTGGGTAGCTATGTATGGACGGGATAAGTGCTGAAAGCATCTAAGCATGAAGCCCCCCTCAAGATGAGATTTCCCATTACGCAAGTAAGTAAGACCCCTGAAAGACGATCAGGTAGATAGGTTCGAGGTGGAAGTGCGGTGACGCATGCAGCTGACGAATACTAATCGGTCGAGGACTTAACCACATTTTATTGCTCAATTCAATGAAACGTTTATCCAGTTTTGAAAGAATGAAATTTCTTTTAACTAAATAATTAAGTGAAGTGATGATGGCAAAGAGGTCACACCCGTTCCCATACCGAACACGGAAGTTAAGCTCTTTAGCGCCGATGGTAGTTGGGGGCTTCCCCCTGCGAGAGTAGGACGTCGCTTCGCACAACGCAAACCCACTGAGTAATCAGTGGGTTTTTTGTCGTTTAAATTAAATAGGAATTTGACTTGTTTATTTTAATATTTAACATCTAGAATCGTGTGGAATATGAATTCCTTTTATAATCCGAGGTTCCGTTTATAAACTTTTCCCCACCTAGTTCTCTATATAAATCAGTCCGTGATTTCCCTGAGAGAGAAAATAAAATTATCAGCATTCATTTTTTCTCAAATTTTGCTGCAATAAGAAACCTTAGAGAATACGGGGAATAGTAGAATGGAAATAATATTTCTACTTTGTAATTTATTAATTACACACATAGATTATATTTTAATATAAAACTTATATAAATGTCATTTTCAAAGTAAAAACGCTCCCTTATGGAAGGAAGCGTTTAGATTATTCATTTTGGTAACTTATAGATTGTTCATGGTATTCAAGTAGTGCCTGGGTTAATTGTTTTGGAAACTTTTCTTCGATATAAGCTGCGATATACAGCTTCTTATCTACTTCCATTTGCGCAGAACGGAAAAGTTTCTGGAAAAGGGTTATTTTTCTTTGTTGCGAATACTGCTGCACTGCTTCATTTTGCAAACGGTTGAGCACAATTTGTTCGATTGCCTTTTCTCTAATTCGAATAGCAATATCCTCTTTATTGGAAGCCATTATTTCCTCGACTTTCTTTTTCAATTCGGTATTTTCCTTTTCAAGTTTTTTTGTAGCCACTTGGATCTCCGTCAATTCTTGTGAATGTTCCGGAGGGAGGGCTTTGATCTCCTGTTTAAAGAAATCATAGTTCAAACTTAGCTGCATTTGCTGGCTCTCTTCATCTTGTTCCATTTTAAACAAACCTGTTTTCATAATTTGCTCAAGTGCTTGGCTCATGGCATTGAGTCTGTACTCAATATTATCGGGCATTCCTACTTCTGTTGAGGAAGGAGTTCTTTTTTTGATAATATGGCCATCTTTATTAATACGTAATAGCTGCTTTAACCCTTTTACACGGTATTCGTCCTTTAACAGTAAAATCATACGTAGTTTTATAACGGCCTTAAAGTCTAAACGAATAACAGATGCTGTAGTAGGATTTGACGCTTCATCATCAAAAAGATATTCTTCAAACGGTTTAATATAGTAACGTATCTGTGCGTCAGTGACATTAAACCAGCTGGCTACTTCAGGTGTGGAATAGTATTTTTTCTCAATGAGGTTGGACAAATAAGTTTCCGATAAAAAGAATTGTTCAGTCGGTGTTTCTTTAATAA
>NZ_JBBOPD010000001.1:175000-235000 GCF_038003445.1 Solibacillus sp. FSL K6-1126
TTCAAGCAGTAAGGCGTGTATGTAGGCAAATCCGCATACTTTAACGTTGAGCTGTGATGACGAGCTCGTATGAGCGAAGTTCCTGATTTCACACTGCCAAGAAAAGCCTCTATCGAGGTGAGAGGTGCCCGTACCGCAAACCGACACAGGTAGTCGAGGAGAGAATCCTAAGGTGTGCGAGAGAACTCTCGTTAAGGAACTCGGCAAAATGACCCCGTAACTTCGGGAGAAGGGGTGCTTCTTTGGGTGCATAGCCTAGAGAAGCCGCAGTGAATAGGCCCAGGCGACTGTTTAGCAAAAACACAGGTCTCTGCAAAACCGTAAGGTGACGTATAGGGGCTGACGCCTGCCCGGTGCTGGAAGGTTAAGAGGAGCGGTTAGCGCAAGCGAAGCTGTGAATTGAAGCCCCAGTAAACGGCGGCCGTAACTATAACGGTCCTAAGGTAGCGAAATTCCTTGTCGGGTAAGTTCCGACCCGCACGAAAGGCGTAACGATCTGGGCACTGTCTCAACGAGAGACTCGGTGAAATTATAGTACCTGTGAAGATGCAGGTTACCCGCGACAGGACGGAAAGACCCCGTGGAGCTTTACTGTAGCCTGATATTGAATTTTGGTACAACTTGTACAGGATAGGTAGGAGCCAGAGATCTCGGAGCGCCAGCTTCGAAGGAGGCGTCGGTGGGATACTACCCTGGTTGTATTGAACTTCTAACCCATGCCCCTTAGCGGGGTAGGAGACAGTGTCAGGCGGACAGTTTGACTGGGGCGGTCGCCTCCTAAAGAGTAACGGAGGCGCCCAAAGGTTCCCTCAGAATGGTTGGAAATCATTCGTAGAGTGTAAAGGCATAAGGGAGCTTGACTGCGAGACCTACAAGTCGAGCAGGGTCGAAAGACGGGCTTAGTGATCCGGTGGTTCCGCATGGAAGGGCCATCGCTCAACGGATAAAAGCTACCCCGGGGATAACAGGCTTATCTCCCCCAAGAGTCCACATCGACGGGGAGGTTTGGCACCTCGATGTCGGCTCATCGCATCCTGGGGCTGTAGTCGGTCCCAAGGGTTGGGCTGTTCGCCCATTAAAGCGGTACGCGAGCTGGGTTCAGAACGTCGTGAGACAGTTCGGTCCCTATCCGTCGTGGGCGTAGGAAATTTGAGAGGAGCTGTCCTTAGTACGAGAGGACCGGGATGGACATACCGCTGGTGTACCAGTTGTCTTGCCAAAGGCATCGCTGGGTAGCTATGTATGGACGGGATAAGTGCTGAAAGCATCTAAGCATGAAGCCCCCCTCAAGATGAGATTTCCCATTACGCAAGTAAGTAAGACCCCTGAAAGACGATCAGGTAGATAGGTTCGAGGTGGAAGTGCGGTGACGCATGTAGCTGACGAATACTAATCGGTCGAGGACTTAACCACATTTTATTGCACAAATTCAATGAAACGTTTATCCAGTTTTGAAAGAATGATCTTTCTAAGGGTTTCAAGATACAAGCTAGTCGAGGAAACGACTGAGTGATTGAAGGAGCGTACTTAAGTACGTGACTGAAAGAACGAAGGAAGTTGACGAAGGATAGCGCCGTGTATTGGAAGCCGAAAATAGTGAAGTGATGATGGCAAAGAGGTCACACCCGTTCCCATACCGAACACGGAAGTTAAGCTCTTTAGCGCCGATGGTAGTTGGGGGCTTCCCCCTGTGAGAGTAGGACGTCGCTTCGCACAACGCAAACCCGCTGAGTAATCAGTGGGTTTTTTGTTTACTTAAAATCTGTATGCGCTGTAACCATGAGTATGCAAATTCAAGCAAGCACAAAGACCGAGAGCAAAGAAAATTTTGATAATTGAACATAGACATATGAAATGCCAAAGTCTAAATGCAGTGACGAATGTAGATATTGTTATAGAAAAAATAGTAGTTTTTTAAAAATTTATTAAGTACCAATATATGTTTTATGACTAGCTAATGATCAATGTTAGCTAGTTTTTCATTTCTAACGCCAATGGTGGTTTGAGCGGTCGAGACGTCTTATAATAGAGGAACAATGGAAAATGAGGTGAATATGGTGAATAGTAATCGACCAATTGTTCAAGCATTAAAAAAGTTTGTTGCGGATGAGCCGCAATCCTTTCATGTGCCTGGACATAAAAATGGGTTGCTGTCGAATTTGCCTGATGAAATAAAACAGGCATTAAAATATGATGTAACTGAACTGACAGGGTTAGATGATTTTCATCATCCAGAAGAAGCCATTCAACAGGCAGAGCAACTCCTCGCAACTACATATGGGGCAAATCGGAGTTTCTTTTTAGTGAATGGTTCCACAGTTGGGAACTTAGCAATGATCTATGCAACTTGTGAAAAAGGAGATACTGTACTTGTTCAAAGAAATGCACACAAATCTATTTTTCATGCATTGGAACTTGTTGGGGTGAAACCTGTATATGTTTCACCAAAGTGGGATATAAAAAGTCAGACTGCGGGTTGTATTGATTTGGATACATTAGAGCAAGCGATAGCAACTTATCCGCATGCCAAGGCCGCTATCTTTACGTATCCGACTTATTATGGGGTGACAGCAGTTGATTTTGCAGAGCAAATTGAATTATGCCATGAGTATCATATCCCTGTTCTAGTTGATGAGGCGCATGGGGCCCATTTAACCGTATCGGAGGATCTGCCCGCTTCGGCCCTTGAGCTAGGTGCAGACATTGTCGTCCAGTCAGCCCATAAAACATTACCCGCTATGACAATGGCTTCCTTTTTACATATGAAATCATCATTAGTAAGCGAACAGAAAGTAAACCGTTATTTACGTATGTTACAATCGAGTAGTCCATCGTATTTACTTTTAGCTTCCCTTGATGATGCAAGAAGTTATGTAGCCAACTATACGGCAGCTGACTATGCGTATCTTATGGAGAAGCGTCTGCAATTTATTGAATCATTGACAACTTTAACGGATTTAAAGGTTATTGAAGTGAATGATTCATTAAAACTATTAGTACGTGCCCCTGGTTACACAGGTTTTCAATTAAAAGAGGCATTGGAAAAAATGCATGTGTATGTTGAGTTGGCAGATGCAAAACAAGTGCTTTTAATTTTACCGTTATTGAAGCAAGGATATTGTTATTCGATTACGAATTTATGTAACCGTATGAAAGAAGCAAATACTCATTTAAAACTCTGCGAAAGCAATGAATATATAGATGATACAGAAAGCTTTGAGACGATAGCAATTACGCAACCGGAATATAGCTTTGAGGAAATAGAGCAGGCAGAAAAAGAGTGGACTCCATACAAGCTGACTATCGGGCGAATTGCAGCTAATACAATTATTCCGTATCCACCGGGAATTCCATTACTGGTCCAAGGTGAGAAAATTACGGAAGCACAAATTGGTCAGTTGGAAGAGCTGCTCGCTATCGGTGCACTGTTCCAGGGAGATCACCGATTACAGGAAAAACTAATACAAGTCATAATATAGATGCAGGGAGAATATAAAAATGCAAAGGAATTTATTTATTTCGTTTGAAGGCGGGGAAGGTGCCGGTAAAACAAGTGTACTAAAGGCAATTGGGGAGCGTTTAAAAGAAGAGCGTATTGAGGCTTTACTAACACGTGAACCAGGCGGGATTGAAATCGCCGAGAAAATTCGGACGATTATTTTAGACCCGGCACATACAGAAATGCATGAGCGGACAGAGGCATTATTATATGCTGCAGCACGTGCACAGCATTTCTATGAAAAAATTGTGCCTGCATTGGAAGAAGGAAAGCATGTATTATGCGATCGGTTTATTGATTCCTCATTGGCATATCAGGGCTATGCACGGGAAATCGGAGTCGATGATGTACTTTTTATTAATGAATTTGCGATAGGAAAGCGTCTGCCGGATGTAACTATTTTCTTTAATATTGCACCGGAAAGAGGGTTAGCGCGTATTCATGCGACACGTAGTGATGAAATTAACCGATTAGACGCTGAAGGTTTGGCATTCCATCAAAAAGTATATGAAGGGTACGAGGAAGCAATAAGACGTTACCCGGAGCGCTTTAAAATGGTGAATGCAGACCAGGCTCTTGAACAGGTGATTGAAGAAGTGTGGGGGATTTTAAATCCGTTATTAGGGTAAAAGTAAATGAAGTGTACCTTTTATTTTTATTCAGCGGGTTTCTAGAACACCCGCTGAATAAAAATAAGCCTCTGGCAGATGTCACAGATTTTTTAATGGAAATTTTTTGAGTAAACTCAAAAAAAATCTGGACACAATTACACCGAGGCGTAATTGATGATATAATAGAGGAACCAATTCAATGAAGGGGTGAGTACGGATGAAGTTAGTAGTAGCAGTAGTGCAAGATCAAGATAGCAACCGCTTATCGAATGCATTAACGAAAAACAACTATCGTGCGACAAAATTAGCGAGTACAGGTGGATTTTTACGATCGGGAAACACGACATTTTTAATAGGTACGGATGATTCTTTAATTCCAAGGTTATTAGAGATTATTCGTGAAAACTGTCGATCACGCGAGCAAATGGTTGCTCCTGTATCGCCAATGGGGGGGAACGCAGATTCTTACATCCCGTACCCTGTAGAAGTTGAAGTTGGAGGAGCGATTGTATTTGTATTACCAATCGAACAATTCCACCATTTTTAATTTCTTTCAACAGACTGAAGGAAATTAAAGCCCCAATCGGTAATGTTAAATTCACGCAGCCATCATTATTGCGCGTATAAAACCGAGTTCGATAGTAAGTATAGTGGGGCGTTATTTTTTTGGAGGCGAATGGTAAATGAAGATTAATCAAGATCTCCGAACAAATTTGAATGCGAATCGCAATGATTTGCGTCCGGCAAATCAAAACGGGAATCGCTTTGGTGACATGATTGTAAAGCAAGAGTCGAAAATGCAGTCAGAGCAACTCACGAGATTAATGGGTGATATTTCTACAGCGGGTGACCGAGTAGCACGATCACGGAATTTACGTGAATTAGCTCGCTTTAAAATGCTTGTGAAACGTTTTTTACAGGAAGCAGTAGATTATGGGCTTGAGATGAAGCAATCACATACATGGAACCGTTTTGGAGAAGGGCGCCGCTTAAAAATTGTCGAAACAATTGATGAGCGTCTTGTCGAATTGGCAGAAGATATTCTAAATGAAGAAAAAGAGTCTATTGAGTTATTGGCGAAAATTGGCGAGATTAAGGGACTTTTAATAAATCTGTATATGTGAAAAATGCCCGTGTCTTTGTTGTGCACTAGACACGGGCATTTTTCCAAGCAGAATATATATTGTTTGAATTGTACATAGGGCATTCAAATAAATAGAAGCAGGAAATGAAAAAGGTGAGGGAATTGACACGAACTATTGAAGAGCTTACGAAGCTGCAACCTGTAGTGATGAAGCAACTACAAACAATTGTAGATAAAGATCGTTTAGCACATGCCTATATATTCGAAGGTGAAAAAGGTACGGGTAAACGAGATGTCGTCTCTTTTTTTATGAAACTTCTTCTTTGCGGAAATTTGTCAGAAAATGTTCCATGTGAAACATGTCGAAATTGCAGACGAGTTGATTCGGGAAATCACCCGAATATTTGGCAAGTAGAGCCTGATGGACAATTTATTAAAATTGATCAAATAAGAGATTTAGTTGCGGAAATGAAGATGACAGGTGTAGAGAAGGGCAAGAAAATTTATGTGCTTCATCATGCAGATAAATTAAATATTGCTTCTGCTAATATGCTCTTAAAGTTTTTAGAAGAACCTGACGGACAAGTCGTGGCGATTTTATTAACCGAGCAAATTCAATCTATTATTCCGACGATCCGTTCTCGTTGTCAGCATATTAAATTTGCAAAAGCACCCCGTATTACTATGATGGAGCAACTGGTAGAACAGGGAATTACAAATTCAATGGCATCGACAACAAGCATGGTGACAAATGATCTCGAAACAGCTATTGCACTTGCAAATGATGAGCAATTTGTACTTGCACGAAAAACAGTGTTAAAATTAGTAGAGATTGTTCATCAAAATGTTCATGAAGCACTATTATATATTCATGAAGAATGGCTCCCGCTCTTCAAAGAAAAAGAAGATATGGAGCTAGCACTGGATTTGTTGCTATTTGCATACCGTGATATAGTAGCGATTAAAGCAAACCAGCAAGCAAAGTGCACGTATCCCGATATGTATCAACGATTTAATGAACTGGCACTCGTATTGACATATGAAAAACTGTCACGCCAAATGCAATCTATTTTGCAGGCCCGCACGAATTTAAATCGTAATATGAATCGTACGTTATTGATGGAACAGCTTATGCTGAATCTTCAGGAGGGGTATACATTTGTATAATGTAGTCGGAGTTCGCTTTAAAAAAGCGGGTAAAATATATTATTTTGATCCAGCCGCTTATATTTTGGAAGTTGGCGAATATGTAATCGTAGAAACAGCCCGGGGAATTGAATATGGCAAAGTAGTTGTGCCGATGCGGCAAGTCGGGGAGAATGACGTTGTTTTACCATTAAAACAAGTAGTTCGACCAGCCGATGAACGTGATCGTTTCCAGGTAGAAGAAAATACTATTGAGTCAAAACGTGCCTTTGAATTAGCGAATACGAAAATTGTTGAGCATTCGTTGGATATGAAGCTCGTTGACGTTGAATATACATTTGATCGCAATAAAATTATTTTTTATTTTACAGCAGAAGGGCGTGTAGATTTCCGGGAATTAGTAAAAGATTTAGCTAGCGTTTTCCGTACACGAATAGAGCTACGTCAAATTGGTGTTCGTGATGAAGCGAAACTGCTTGGAGGAATTGGTCCATGTGGAAGAATGCTTTGCTGTTCGACATTTTTAGGTGATTTTGAGCCTGTGTCGATTAAAATGGCAAAGGATCAGAATTTATCGCTGAATCCGACAAAAATATCCGGGTTATGCGGGCGTTTAATGTGTTGTCTAAAATACGAAAATGATGATTATGAGATTGCAAAAGAAGGTATGCCAGACATCGGTGATTTATCAATGACACCAGAAGGCGAAGGCAAAGTCGTCGGATTAAATGTATTAGAGCGACTCATTCAAGTATATTTGACGAAGCAGGAGCGTATGGTTGAATATACGCTTGAAGAGCTTATGCAATATGAGAAAAATCTGATATAGATAGAAATTAATGGGGTGGCTTGAGTGAAGGACCGTAATTTTTTGGATACTGTTATGGAGTTCGAACAACAGCTTGAATCAATGCAACAGCAATTTAGCGCACTTAAGCAATTTGTTGCGCATATGATGGAGGAGCACCAGACGCTTCAAACAGAAAACCTTCACCTACGTACGCGCTTAGAAGAACTATTAGCGAATGAAGCAACTGCAATTAAACGAGTAGAAGAGCTGAAAAAAGAACCAGTAGATATTGGTGAAGGGTACGATAATTTAGCAAGGCTTTATAATGAAGGCTTCCATGTATGCCATGTGCATTTTGGAAGCTCACGTAAAGGTGAAGATTGTTTGTTCTGTCTATCATTTTTAAATAAACAAAATGGTTAAAAACAAAAGGCTGAATCTGCTAAAGTAGATATCAGTCTTTTGTTTAGAAAAGACTGATTATAATAGCAGTTAAGTGGAGGATTTAATAGTGGAGCAATGGTTGAAGGATGATGAGCGATTAGATTATTTACTGGCGGAGGATTTACGAATCATTCAAAGCCCGTCCGTCTTTTCGTTTTCATTGGATGCAGTATTATTGGCGCGATTTGTACAAGTTCCGAAAAATAAAGGACATATTATTGATTTATGTTCAGGCAATGGGGTAATCCCATTATTTTTGAGTGCGCGGACAAATGCAAAAATTACAGGTGTTGAATTACAGCCGCGGTTGCATGATATGGCAACACGCAGTATCGCATACAATAACTTGGCACAACAGATCGACATGCAGCTTGGTGATGTGAAAGATGCACCTGGAAAACTTGGTATTGAAAAATATGATGTTGTGACATGTAATCCTCCTTATTTTTTAGCACATGAGTTGAGCGAAAAAAATACAAGTGAGCATTATGCAATCGCAAGACATGAGCTGTACTTAACGCTGGATGAAGCAGTCGAAGCAACAAGTCGTCTATTAAAACAAGGCGGAAAGGCGGCCTTTGTGCACAGACCAGGCAGGCTTTTGGACATTGTAAGTGCGATGCGCGCAAATCGGCTGGAGCCAAAGCGCATTCAGTTTGTTTATCCAAAACGGGGGAAAGAAGCGAATACATTACTGATTGAAGCAATTAAAGACGGCAAGCCGGATTTAAAAGTATTGCCACCATTATACGTATATGAGGATAATAATGAATATACGCCAGAAGTGAGGGCGCTTTTATATGGAGAAGGAAACTAAACATTACTTTTATGTGGTAGAGTGTAGTGATGCAACACTGTATGCAGGCTATACGAATAATTTAGAAAAGAGAATTGCGGCACATAATGCAGGTAAAGGGGCAAAGTATACACGGGCACGCGGTCCGGTAACGTGTATTTATTTTGAAACATTTGAAACAAAACAGCAGGCAATGTCTGCTGAATATGCATTTAAACAATTAAAGCGTCCCCAAAAAATAAAGTATATAAGGAGTGCTACAGATGAACTCACAAAAAAGTAGCCAACATGAACAAGGGAGCTGTCTTTACTTAGTAGCGACACCAATTGGCAATTTAGAAGACATGACGATGCGTGCACTGCGTATTTTAAAAGAGGTCGATATTATTGCTGCAGAAGATACACGCAATACGAAAAAGCTATGTAATTATTTCGATATTCAAACACCGCTCATTAGTTATCACGAACATAATATTGAAGTAGGCGGCGAAAAACTGCTTGGCTATTTACAAGAGGGAAAATCCATCGCATTAGTAAGTGATGCAGGTTTGCCTTGTATATCGGATCCAGGTGCAGATATTGTCGTAAAAGCAATTGCTGAAGGATTTGCTGTCGTACCGATTCCTGGAGCAAATGCAGCGTTAACTGCTTTAATTGCATCCGGTCTTTCTCCGCAGCCATTTTATTTCTTCGGCTTTTTAAAACGAAACAAAAAAGAACGCAGAGAACAGCTGGAAAAATTGTCAAAGAGAGAAGAGACGCTGATTTTTTATGAAGCACCACATCGTTTAAAGGAAACATTAAAAGACTTACAGCTCGTATTAGGTGACCGTAAAATTACATTGGCGCGCGAATTAACGAAGAAGTTTGAAGAGTTTTTGCGAGGCACAATAGAAGAAGCGATCATTTGGGCAAGTGAAAATGAAATTCGCGGTGAATTTTGCATCGTACTGGAAGGCAATACTTCCGGTGAAGTCGAAGAAGAAGAAGAGGCTTATTGGACGACAATGTCATTGGATGAGCATGTTACTTATATAATAGAAGAAACTCAATTATCTTCAAAAGAAGCTATAAAAGAAGTAGCCAAATTACGAAACTTACCAAAACGTGACGTTTACCAGGCATATCACCAATAAAAAAGCGTTGAAAAGTCGACATACTTTTCAACGCTTTTTATATTTGGTAAAATAATACTTTACATTACATAAAGTGGAACTTCAAACTGCGGGGTTTTCGCCATGCTTAAGTCCAGAGGCGGGATTCTTGCCTCTGCCGCTATGCATTCGATGCAGATAAACTACTGCCCGTTAATACGGGATAAATTAGTAAACCCTAACCACTTTATTTGTGTAAATAAGTATATTATTTTTTTAAGTTTTCTTGAATTTCTTTCATTAATGCTTCTGCACCTTCAGAAGACAAGATTAATTTACCGCCTACTAAACGCATGTTTTCATCAGAAACTTCACCAGTTACTGCACATGTCATGTTAGGCATGTATTTTTTTAAGATGATTTTGTCGTCATCCACATAAATTTCTAAAGCATCTTTTTCAGCAATACCTAATGTACGGCGTAATTCGATCGGAATTACTACACGTCCTAATTCGTCTACTTTACGTACAATACCTGTTGATTTCATATTAATACTTCCTCCTATATAATAAAAGTTATTTAAATTCGTCAAAATTCGACATTCATCTTGATCTAGTTAAAATCATAACAATTAATACCATAAACGTCAATAAATTAGTATTCATATTTTCTTCATTTAAGAAACTTTTTTGTCATATTTGTACTTTTTAAGGAAATTATAAAAAAAACTTATCATTTAATATTTAGAATAGTCGGAAAGATTTAACCAATTACCAACATTTAGTTATCGATTTTTCGACAAAACTGAATTCCAATAAACTTTCATTGAAACAATTTTCGTACTTCGTTAGAATAAGGATTATACTTTAACAAACAAATGGAGGCACTTTCGTGAGTGAACAACAAACATTCTATATAACAACCCCTATTTATTACCCGAGTGGAAAATTCCATATCGGTACTGCATATACGACGGTTGCATCTGATGCAATAGCGCGGTATAAGCGTTTAAAAGGCTTTGATGTCCGCTTTTTAACAGGCATGGATGAACACGGACAAAAAATTCAGGAAAAAGCACAAGAAGCCAATATGCATCCACAAGATTATGTAAATGAAATTGCAGAAGGTGCTAAAAAATTATGGAATACTATGGATATTTCCTATAATGACTTTATTCAAACCACTGAAACGCGTCATACAGATTCTGTAGAGAAAATTTTCCAGAAATTTTTAGACAATGGTGACATTTACAAAGGCGAATATGAAGGACTATATTGTGTACCTTGTGAGTCTTATTATACTGAGACACAATTAGTCGATGGAAAGTGCCCGGATTGTGGTCGTGATGTGCAAAAGGTTAAAGAAGAGTCATACTTCTTTAATATGAAGAAATACGCAGATCGCCTGCTTGCTTATTATGAAAATAATCCAGAGTTTATCGAGCCGGAATCTCGCAAAAATGAAATGATCAATAACTTCATAAAACCGGGGCTGGAAGATTTGTCTGTATCCCGTACATCATTTGACTGGGGAATTAAAGTACCTGGAAATCCGAAGCATGTAATTTACGTATGGGTAGATGCATTATCGAACTATATTACTTCTTTAGGATATGGTTCTGACAATGCAGAGCTGTTCAATAAATATTGGCCGGCAGATGTCCATGTAGTAGGGAAGGATATTGTCCGTTTCCATACAATTTATTGGCCGATTTTCTTAATGGCATTGGATTTACCATTACCAAAGAAAATTTTTGCACACGGTTTCATCATGATGAAAGATGGAAAAATGTCGAAATCTAAAGGAAATGTTGTGTATCCGGAAATGTTAATTGAGCGTTACGGTTTAGATGCGACACGTTATTTCTTGTTACGTGAGCTGCCGTTTGGTCAAGATGGCGTATTTTCACCTGAATCATTCGTTGAGCGTACAAACTTCGATTTAGCGAACGATTTAGGAAACCTTTTAAACAGAACAGTTTCCATGATGAACAAGTATTTTGATGGGGTAATTCCTACTGAAAATTTGGAAGCTACACAATTTGATGAAGCATTAAAAGAACATGCTGAAAGTGTACGTATTAGATATGAAGAAAGTATGGATAAAATGCAGTTTAGTGTCGTACTTTCTGAATTATGGTCTTTAGTTTCACGCACTAATAAGTATATTGATGAAACATCTCCATGGGTATTGGCAAAAGACGAAGCCGATCATAACAAGCTTGCTGCTGTTATGAATAATTTGGCAGAGAGCTTACGCCATATCGCAGTGATGATTCAGCCATTCATGACTAATGCGCCAAAACAAATTATTGAACAATTAGGCCTTGATGAGAAATCATTACAATGGGACACGATTGAAACATTCGGGAATGTTATTCCGAAAAACATAAAAGTTGCAGAAAAAGGTACTCCAATCTTCCCGCGTCTTGATGCGGAAGTGGAAGTAGCTTACATTCGTGAACAAATGCAAAGTTCTGTAAAAACACCGCAGGAAGAGGAAACTACAACTGTTGAAGCACCTGAAACAGAAGAAATTACAATTGATGATTTCATGAATGTAGATTTACGTGTTGCAACAGTAATGGCATGTGAACCAGTAGCAAAAGCAAAGAAATTATTAAAGCTTAAGGTTGATTTAGGTTATGAACAACGTCAAGTAGTATCAGGTATTGCCGAGCATTATAAACCGGAAGAGCTTATCGGTAAAAAAGTAATAGTCGTTGCCAATTTAAAACCTGTTACATTACGCGGCGAATTATCTCAAGGGATGATTTTAGCAGGTTCACATGATGGAGTTTTAACGTTGGCCACTGTTGATCCAAAATTAGCAAACGGTGCACAAGTGAAGTAATTTGAAAAGAGTCTGTTGGACCAGAAAAGTTCAGCAGACTTTTTCATTATTTTGTAAATAAAAGTAAAATAAAACTATTCTAATATAACTTATAAATGGTTGAAAAAGGATGATAAGTGGTTTTATGGTACCTCGTTACTAACTTTATAACAAGTACACAATAATAAATGAATATTTTGTAACCTACATGTAATAATACTGAAAACTAAGAAATATGATCTATGAGTACAATACACGATAGGAGAAATGAAGATGAGCACATTAATAGATACACATGTCCATTTAAACGCAGATCAATATGATGAAGATTTACAGGAAGTAATTGACCGTGCTATTGCTGCCAATGTAGAAAAGATGGTTGTAATCGGCTTTGATAAAAAAACGATAGAGCGTGCGATGCAGCTAATAGAGGATTACGATTTTATTTATGCAGTAATTGGTTGGCACCCGGTAGATGCAGTTGATTGCACAGATGACTATTTAAACTGGATTGAACAATTGGCAAAGCACCCGAAAGTTGTCGGAATAGGTGAGACAGGACTGGATTATTACTGGGATAAGTCTCCGAAAGATGTTCAGCAGTATTGGTTCCGTAAGCAGATTCATTTAGCAAAAAAACTCGAATTACCAATAATAATTCATAATCGTGATGCGAC
This sequence comes from Solibacillus sp. FSL K6-1126, assembly GCF_038003445.1. NCBI lineage: Bacteria > Bacillati > Bacillota > Bacilli > Caryophanales > Caryophanaceae > Solibacillus > Solibacillus sp. FSL K6-1126. Next base: position 187,974 of record NZ_JBBOPD010000001.1, read on the forward strand.
AGGGGATGTCGTACGGATTTTAAAAGAAGAAAACGCAGCTGCTGTTGGCGGAATTATGCATTGTTTCGGCGGGAGTGTTGAAACAGCTTATGAATGCATAAACATGAACTTCATGATTAGTCTTGGAGGACCGGTGACATTTAAAAATGCACGTCAGCCAAAAGAAGTCGCGGCAGAAATTCCACTTGAGCATTTGCTGATTGAAACCGATGCGCCGTATTTAGCACCGCATCCATTTCGAGGGAAACGGAATGAACCGGCATTCGTTACTTTGGTAGCAGAGGAGATTGCTCGCCTAAAGGAATTACCTGTGGAAGAAGTTGCCTATAAAACGACGGAAAATGCAAAACGCTTTTTTAAAATTCAATAATGAAACTATTAAAATAACCGTAGAAATAGATTCGGGATTTTTTCGTTAGGTTAGTTTTTTAAAGTGCAAAAACTTTACCATGATAAGTCGCCTCCAATACTAGTTGCAGTACGAGTTCAAGCAAAATGCCCAATTTTTGATAAATTCTTTTTTATTGACAGTAAGAAAACTAGTACGTATAATCCAACTTTGTATTAAGGAGGCGTTATTTTCATGTCAAATCAATCCATGAAAAGCCAGTTCTTAGATTCATTGAGGAGTAAGCAAACAGGGGTCCGAATTGTTTCTGTAATCCTGTTTGTATCTGTAATTGCATTTGTTCTATACCACGGAACTAAGACTCCCGTTATGTTGACAGCAGACGGGGAGACCACAAAAATTTATACACACGCAACTACGGTTGATGAGCTTCTGACAGCTCAAAATATAGATTATACAAAATACGATAAAGTATCACCCTCACTGAGTACCAGTATTGATAGTGGAATGTCAATAGAATGGGAACAGGCAAAAGAAGTAGTAATTTCAGTTGATGGAAATCAGTCTAAAGTTTGGACAACTGAAAATGTAGTGAAGAACATTTTGGAAGAAGCAAATATTGAAGTAACAGAGCATGATCTTGTATCACAAAGCTTAGATACAGAAGTAGGAGCCGATAACAAAATCGATATTCAAAAAGCGTTTCAGTTAACGCTTGTCGATGGCAAAAAAGAGAGACAAGTATGGTCCACTTCGACTACGGTCGCTAACTTTTTAAAACAACAAGAGGTTCAATTAGGTGAATCGGATCGTGTCGACAGAGGTTTGGAGGAAGTTATCACTCCAAATGATAAAATCGCAGTTGTTCGCGTAGAAAAGGTTACCGATGTAGTGGAAGAATCTGTAGATTTCGCAATTGAAAAGAAAAATGATTCTTCTTTATTAAAGGGCAAAGAAAAGGTTGTTTCAGAAGGTAAAAAAGGTAAGGTAGAGCGTACATACTCTATCGTAAAAGAGAACGGAAAAGTTGTCTCGAAAAAACTTGCTTCTGAAAAAGTCATTAAAAAACCGAAAACAAAAGTTGTATCTGTAGGGACAAAAGTTGTTACTGCCAATGTTTCCCGTTCTAGTGAACCGAGTTCTGGGAAAGAGTTTTATGTAACTGCAACAGCATATACACCAAATTGTGCAGGCTGCTCGGGTATTTCAGCAGCAGGTCTTAACCTGCGCGCAAATCCGGATATGAAAGTCATTGCAGTTGACCCTAACGTTATTCCATTAGGAACAAAAGTATGGGTTGAAGGCTACGGGAATGCTGTAGCTGCTGACACTGGCGGTGCTATAAAAGGTAATAAAATCGATGTTTTAGTACCAACAACGTCCAAGGCAAAAAGCTGGGGACGTAAAAAAGTGCGTATTAAAGTACTGAAATAAAATTTACCTTTATTCAGCAAATTGTTTTTGTGTCGAAAGAGTAGCGGCAGGTACAAAAAACACTCACCTCTGTAGGTGGGTGAAGAGTGCCTTTGTTCGTTTCAACTTCAGCGTAATTGATTATTTAGTTGTTTTATATAAGATCAACAATCCAAAATGTATAATGGCTTTCTCGCTTTTTGACTGATGGCGAGGGAGCTTTTTTCATTGAAGTTAGCACAGCGGAAAGAAAGTGCAATCTATGGTAAAATAGCGAAAGACTATGTTGGAAATGAGGAACGTTTCTTGGATATACAAGAGATTATTGTTGTTGAAGGAAAAGACGATACAACAGCGATTAAGCGTGCAACAGGAGCAGATACTATTGAAACAAACGGCTCTGCCATTTCAGACGAAGTACTGCGCCGTATCGCACATGCCCAGAAAAAAAGAGGCGTCATTGTATTCACTGACCCTGATTACCCAGGCCGCCGTATTCGTGCGATTATAGAAGAACGGATACCAGGTGTGAAGCATGCGTTTTTAGCAAAGGCGAAAACAATCGCCAAAAACGGTAAAGGTTTAGGGATTGAACACGCAAACGATAAGGATATCCGTGAAGCATTAAGCAATGTTTATACATTGGCGGATTCACAAATTGAAGAAAAAATTACACTGGAAGATTTAATGACAGCCAAACTGATAGGACACCCGCAATCCAAAAAACGTCGTGACCAGTTAGGTGAAATTTTAAATATTGGCATGACAAATGGTAAACAGCTTCATAAACGGTTGATGATGTTTCAAATTACAATCGAGCAGTTTGCAGAGGCAATTTCGCAATTAGATCAGGAGGATACGCATGCATAAAGACATTGCTACACCGGTACGTACAAAAGAAATTTTAGAAAAATACGGATTTTCATTTAAAAAGAGCTTAGGGCAAAACTTTTTAATCGACCCGAATATTTTACGTAATATCGTCAGCCACGCCAATTTGACGGAAAACAGCGGAGCAATTGAAGTTGGACCTGGGATTGGTGCATTGACAGAGCATTTAGCCCGCGAGGCAAAAAAAGTCGTATCGTTTGAAATTGATCAAAGGCTTTTACCTGTACTCGAGGATACGTTAAGCCCTTATGACAATGTAAAGATAGTCCATTCGGATATTTTAAAAGCGGATGTTGCGCAAGTAATTGAAGAAGAAATGCCAGGTATTGAAGATATTATGGTTGTAGCTAACTTACCTTATTACGTAACAACGCCGATCTTAATGAAGCTTTTAAATGATCGTTTACCGATTCGCGGTTTTGTCGTTATGATGCAGAAGGAAGTAGCGGATCGTATTACGGCAAAACCGGGTACGAAGGCATATGGCTCCTTATCAATTGCTATTCAGTATTACGTAACAGCGGAAATCGCGATGGTTGTACCGAAAACGGTATTTATGCCACAGCCAAATGTAGATTCAGCAGTAATCCGTTTGATCAAACATGAAAACCCGCCGGTGAAAGTAATTGACGAGGACTTTTTATTTGAAGTATCCCGTGCTTCTTTTGCGCAACGACGTAAAACAATTTTAAACAATTTACAAAACGGACTTGTAAACGGAAAGCAAAACAAAGAGCTGATCCTTAAAGCATTAGAAGAAGCCGGAATTGAGCCCTCACGCCGCGGCGAAACATTGTCAATTCAAGAATTTGGGAAATTAGCGGACTGCTTATATCCACACTTTTGTGTACGACAATAAAGTGAATTTCCATTAAAAAATTTTAAGAAATCTTAAGAAAAAAGTTGACGACTTTGTATTGCGGTGATAAAATATTATATTTTATTGACATTTTAACTACATCATGGTATACTGTTTTATAGTGAGGTGTATGCAAAAATGCCAAAAACGTTAGCAGACATTAAAAAATCATTGGATAGTCATTTGGGTAAACGTTTGCAATTAAAAGCAAATGGTGGTCGCAAGAAAACAATTGAATGCGAAGGCGTCTTAAGTGACACTTACCATGCAGTGTTCGTCATTGAACTAAAGCAGGAAGATAATGCGTGTAAACGCGTATCTTACAGTTACACAGATATACTTACTGAAGCAGTAGAGATTACTTTTTTAGATGATGCTGTAGCTACCATCAAATAGTTTTTCTAGTACTTATTTTAATATTTTTAAAAAAAGCGCTCATTTAAAGTGAGTGTTTTTTTCTTTTTTGCACATGCTAAAAGCGTCAACAAAAAGGAGGTTTTTTGCATGGCAAGACAAAAAATCATGTCGAGTCGTCTAAAGGAAGAGATTGCAAAAGAACTTGGATTTTACGACGTTGTTCAACGTGAGGGTTGGGGCGGTATTAAAGCCCGTGATGCAGGAAACATGGTAAGACGTGCGGTTGAAATGGCTCAGGAAAACTTAGCTAAACAATCGCAGAACAACCAAAAATAAGTTGACACAAAGATGGCACCATCGTAGGTTCTCGCTTACGGTGGTGTTATTTTGCTTGCAGGTAAAGCGATTTACTCAGCTTACTTAAAAAGTCTAACTACTGGATTGTGCAGCATGCATATTTTAACAATAAATTGCAAAGAAAAGTGAATGTTTTCGTGCATAATACAACGCTTTCATATGGTAAAATAGGGGCAATAGAATTTTAATCGCGTATTACATATTATGCGTGCCTTATACAGTAGGAGGAATTTTCAATGTTATACGTAAAAGCACCCGCAAAAATTAACTTAACACTCGATGTGCTTTATAAACGTCCAGATCAATATCATGAAGTGGAAATGATTATGACAACGGTCGACTTGGCCGATCGAATTGGACTAGAATCACGAGTAGATGGCCAAATTAAAATTGTTTCGACAGATAATTTTGTTCCGGATGATCAGCGGAATTTTGCTTACCAGGCAGCAGAGCTTTTAAAAAATACATACGGTATTAAAGAAGGCGTAACTATTTCAATTGAGAAGCAAATTCCTATAGCGGCGGGTCTAGCGGGTGGAAGCAGTGATGCAGCGGCTACATTGCGCGGTTTAAATGAGCTTTGGAATCTAAATTTAACGTTGGACGAGTTGGCGGAACATGGAGCGAAAATTGGTTCTGATGTATCTTTCTGCGTTTATGGCGGTACAGCATTGGCTACTGGGCGCGGAGAAAAGATTAAAGAACTATCCGCACCTCCAACTTGTTGGGTTGTTTTGGCCAAGCCGAAAATTGGCGTATCGACAGCTGATGTATATGGTGGGCTGAATATTGAAGGGCTACAACATCCAAACACGAGTGAAATGATAAAGGCGATTGAAACAGAAAATTATGAGCTAATGTGCAATTCTCTTGGAAATGTTTTGGAAACTGTAACATTTAATCTTCATCCGGAAGTTATTACCATTAAAGAGCAAATGCAACGTTTTGGTGCTGACGCAGTACTTATGAGCGGCAGTGGTCCGACAGTATTTGGGCTGGTGGAAAATGAAGCACGTGTCAGCAGAATCTACAATGGATTACGTGGTTTTTGTGAGGAAGTTTATGTAGTACGTATGTTAGGGGAACGAAATCCACTTGCATAAATACGTATAATTATGGTAATTTGACTATTAAATATTCGTATTTTAATAATTAATGTTTAGGAGAGGGTCGCATGAAATGGAAGCGCAGTGAACGCCTTGTGGATATGACTTATTATCTACTTGAGCATCCACATCAGTTGATCCCGCTAACTTATTTTTCTGAGCTTTACAGTTCTGCAAAATCTTCAATTAGTGAAGATTTAACAATTGTAAAGGAAACATTCGAAGAAAAAGGAATTGGGCTTTTAATTACTGTACCTGGGGCAGCAGGCGGTGTTAAATATATCCCTAAAATGGCGGAACAAGAAGTTCGTGATATAATTAGGGAATTTATGGGAGAACTTAGTCAATCCGATCGACTGTTACCTGGTGGCTATTTGTTTATGACGGATCTTTTAGGAAATCCGGAATTAATGAATCGTGTAGGTAAAGTATTTGCAAGCGTGTTCGCAGATCGGCAAATTGATGTCATTATGACTGTTGCAACAAAAGGGATTTCAATAGCACATGCGATTGCAAGACATTTGAATGTCCCGGTTGTAGTTGTGCGTCGTGACAGTAAAGTGACTGAAGGTTCAACGGTGAGTATTAATTATGTATCAGGATCTTCTCGTCGTATTCAAACGATGGTTTTATCAAAACGTAGTATGAAAAGTGGCCAGCGTGTATTAATTACCGACGATTTCATGAAAGTCGGAGGCACAATGAATGGTATGAAGAACTTATTGGAAGAATTCGAATGTGAGTTGGCAGGTATTGCTGTATTAGTAGAAGCACAGCATGCTGATGTAACATTAGTAGATGATTACTATTCTTTAGTAAAACTACAAGAAGTAAATGAGAAAGATCGCACAATTGCATTAAGTGAAGGTAACTTTTTTTCAAAAGGAGAGAAATTAAAATGAAAACTGTTTCAACAACAAATGCACCAGCAGCAATCGGTCCATATGCACAAGGTATTGTAGTAAATAATATGTTTTATTCTTCTGGCCAAATTCCACTGACAGCTTCAGGGGAACTTGTAGAAGGCGATATTGAAGTACAGACTCACCAAGTTTTCGAAAACTTAAAGGCAGTTTTAGCAGCAGCCGGTTCTTCTTTAAGCCAAGTTGTTAAAACAACAGTATTTATGAAAGATATGAATGATTTCGCTATAATGAATGAAGTGTATGCAAGTCATTTTGGTGAGCACAAGCCAGCTCGTTCAGCAGTGGAAGTTGCTCGTTTACCAAAAGATGTAAAAGTTGAAATTGAAGTCATTGCATTAGTGAAATAATATTTTATTAGGAATAATTATTTTGATTTATATTAGTTATAGCTTAAATCCACGGCTTTCGGACTTTAGAAAAGGCGTGGATTTTTTTTATTAAAAAAATATTTTGACTCTATTTACAGCAATTATTAAGAAAATCCTCATAAATAAGTAGAATATTTAGTTTATTTTAATAATTATAAAAATTGTAGATAGAAAAAAATTACATTATATTGTATTCTATTGATAAATGATGAATTTTTAGAAATTTACTGGATGATAGAAGGAATCTATACTTTCATCCCGAATACTAAAAATAACACATCAAACTACAGGGGGTATAAATAATGGAAGTAACTGACGTAAGATTACGACGTGTTCAAACAGAAGGGCGTATGCGTGCGATTGCCTCAATTACGCTAGATGATGAATTTGTTATCCATGATATTCGTGTAATTGATGGAAATACTGGTTTATTTGTAGCAATGCCTAGCAAAAGAACACCAGATGGCGAATTCCGCGATATTGCGCATCCGATTAATTCAAATACGCGCAACAAAATTCAGGAAATCGTTTTGGAAGCTTTCCATGCATCTGCTGAGGAAAATACAGAGGAAACTTTGGAATTAGAAGAAGTGAATGTTTAATATAAATTAGGGTCACTCATATGAGGAGGCTCTTTTTTTTATGAATTTTTTTTATAGGCAGAAATGTTCTATAACAGAAAAGGAAAAATGAGAATATGGTCGGAAAAATACTGATTATTTACTTTTTATCGTTAAAATTTGCTGAATTAGTACACAAAAGAAAATGTGTCAAACTATTATAGATATTTTAAATTCAAAGATTTGTCAAGTCTGAATACCTTGAAAAGATTGTGAAATTGCTTTATAGTCATAAGAGAAAATGAGCTAAATTGGAGGACTTGTAATATGACGAATATTTTTGCGGTCGTGTTAGCGGCTGGTCAAGGTACACGAATGAAGTCCAAATTATATAAAGTGCTCCACCCAGTATGCGGAAAGCCAATGGTGGAACATGTAATTGATCATATCAGTTCATTAAATGTTGAACGTGTCGTAACTGTTGTAGGACATGGTGCAGAGCTGGTAAAAGAAACACTTGGAAATAAGAGTGAATATGTTTTACAAGAAGAGCAATTAGGCACAGCGCATGCGGTTCAACAGGCAGAGCCGATTTTAAGCGGACTTAGCGGAACTACGCTTGTCGTATGTGGAGATACCCCTTTAATTCGCCCTGAAACAATGCAGGCACTGCTGGATCAGCATGCTTCTCAAAATGCAAAAGCAACTATTTTGACAGCGGTTACAGATGATCCGACAGGCTATGGTCGTATTTTACGTGACGAACATGGTCAAGTTTCGCAAATTGTTGAACAAAAAGATGCAACATCTGAACAACAGCTTGTGAAAGAGATTAATACAGGAACATACTGCTTCGATAATGAAGCACTGTTTGAGGCACTTAAGCTCGTTAAAAATGAAAATGCACAAGGTGAATTCTATTTGCCGGATGTTATTGAAATTTTACAGAAGCAAGGTGAAACAGTTGCAGCCTATGTAACAGAAAACTTTGATGAAACGCTTGGCGTAAATGATCGCTTTGCTCTATCTCAAGCAGAGGAACTAATGCGTGCACGTATTAACGAACGTCATATGCGTAATGGTGTAACGATTATTAATCCAATTTCTACACATATTAGTGCAGACGCAGTAATCGGCAGTGATACGGTTATTTTACCTGGAGTGATTATTGAAGGTAAAACGGTTATTGGCGAAGATTGTAAAATTGGTCCGAATAGTCATATTGTGGACAGTCAAATTGGCAATGCAACTACGATTCATAGTTCAGTCGTGCTAAACAGCCAAGTGGGCAATGAAACAGCAGTAGGTCCGTTTGCACATTTACGTCCGGAATCTTCATTAGGAAACCATGTAAAAATCGGTAATTTCGTTGAAGTGAAGAAGAGTACATTAGGTGATGATACGAAAGTTTCTCATTTAAGCTATATTGGCGATGCAGAAGTCGGCAAGAACGTAAATATTGGCTGCGGTTCAATCACTGTTAACTATGACGGTAAAAACAAATATAAAACAACTATTGAAGACGATGTATTCATTGGGTGTAATTCAAATTTAGTTGCACCGGTAACATTAAAAAAAGGTTCCTTTATTGCAGCAGGATCGACAATTACTAAAGAAGTTCCTGAAGATGCATTGGCGATTGCGCGTGCTCGTCAGGAAAACAAATTAGGCTATGTGAGTAAATTAAATTCAAAATAAAATTAACTAAAATACAGGAGGCCATCATGCCGTATCAATACGCTGACTCAAAATTAAAAATCTTCTCATTAAATTCTAACAATCCACTTGCCAAAGAGATTGCTGATGAAATGGGTTTAGAACTAGGGAAATCATCCGTTAAACACTTCAGTGATGGAGAAGTCCAAATTAGCATTGAAGAAAGTATTCGAGGAATGGATGTATTTATCGTTCAATCTACTTCTGCGCCTGTTAATGAGCATTTAATGGAACTTTTAATTATGATTGATGCTGTTAAACGTGCATCTGCTCGTACAGTAAACGTTGTTATGCCTTACTATGGCTATGCACGTCAAGACCGTAAAGCAAAAGCGCGTGAACCAATCACTGCTAAATTAGTAGCAAACTTACTTGAAACTGCCGGTGCAACTCGTGTAATCGTATTAGATCTACATGCACCTCAAATCCAAGGTTTCTTTGATATTTTAATCGACCATTTAGTGGCTGTACCACTACTTGCTGAACATTTCGGGACAAAAGGATTCAATGAAGAGGAACTAGTTATTGTTTCTCCAGACCATGGTGGTGTAACTCGTGCGCGTAAATTAGCAGAGCGCTTAAAAGCTCCGATTGCTATTATTGATAAGCGTCGTCCAAAACCAAACGTGGCAGAAGTAATGAACATTGTTGGTAATGTAGATGGCAAAATCTGTATCTTAATTGATGATATTATCGATACGGCAGGTACGATTACGATTGGTGCAGAGGCATTGATTAAGAGCGGTGCTAAAGAAGTTTACGCATGTTGTTCACACCCTGTATTATCAGGTCCAGCAATTGAGCGTATTGAAAATTCTCCAATTAAGGAATTAGTTGTAACAAACACTATTCAATTATCTGAAGAAAAACTTTCTCCAAAAATTCAGCAATTATCAGTTGCGAAATTAATGGCAGATGCAATCTCTCGTATTTATGAAAATAAATCTGTTAGTACATTATTCGACTAATCCATTGCAAAAAAGCAAGAGGGTGGGACATAACCCAAAAATGCCATTTTTCTCTTAGAGAAAAATGGCATTTTTTTGCTGAGCGTAAAAATTGATTTCCATTTCGGGACGCTTTCCGCGGGCGTGGCCAGAGCCTGTAGTCTCAGGCGTCACGCTATTCCCGCAGGAGTCGCCCTCCATTCCAATCAATTTTATAAAATATCCGTTTCTTAATAAGGTTTTTCTCCTTAGCTTATGAAATTTCTACTTCTGTCCCAGCCCCTTTTTTATAACCTCTCTCATGAAATCTCTACGGCTGTCGCAACTAAATTTTCATTCCTCGTATTTCTATATGCGGATATTTGCAAAAAAATCTGACAATTTTTATGTTTAGTGTGGACTAAGGTAGGGTAAATGTATCTTTGTATAACTATTTAAGGGGGACGATGGAATATGACTACAGTATTACAAGCAACAAAGCGAGAAACTGGGAAACGTTCGATACTATCCCAACTTAGGAACGAAGGCCAACTGGCAGGTGTGCTGTATGGCTATGAAACAGAAACAACACCAATATCGTTGGATTATAGAGATACCGCTAAAGCAGTTCAAACATATGGTACAACTAGCGTGTTTAAAATTGAAGTAGGCGGGAAAAGAGTAAATGCAGTACTTACTGATATCCAACGTGATGCACTAAAAGGACATGTGAAGCACGTTGACTTCCTTGCTATCAATATGAAAGAAGAACTTGAAGTGGATGTTCCAATTGCATTTATCGGAACTTCAGTTGGTGTAAAAGAAGGTGGAGTAATTACTCAACCTAACCATACATTGAAGATTAAAGTGAATCCAAGCAAAATTCCAGACACAATTGAAATCGATGTATCCGATTTAGCAGTTGGTGAATCGTTATCTGTGGGTAATGTTCGTGATCAATTTACAGCGTTTACGATTGTAGATAATGACGACTATACATTAGCAACGGTAACACCGCCAGCAGCACCAGTTGAAGATGTCGATGCAAATGCAGAAAATGTAACAGCCGATGATCTTGATGCAACGGGAGAAAAATTATCGCCTGAAAAACCAGGTAGAGAAGATTAAGAAATTGGACGGGCCGCCCTATTTATTAGGGCGGTTTTTTTAGTGTAAAAAAATACTTCGACATCCGAAAGGAAATCAGTATAATAATATGGAGATGAGTAAATATTAAGAAAAATTAGAGGTCTTTATGAGAACACATAATGAAAAAATGAGTATTTACCACGGGATGGCATCTGCTGTTGCACAAAATACATCAAACAGCTACATTCCGATTTTTGCGATGACGATTCTTGGTGCAACAAATTATCAGGTCGGGTTAATCAGTTCTTTGCCACCGTTAATTACATTGCTAATGACATTACCGGCTGCTATTTTACTAAATCGAGCATTCGAACAAAAAAGGCTCGTTGCTTTTTCAGTCTTGGCAGCACGCTTTGTATTCCTATTAATTGCCTTTATTAGTTATGTACCAGGAAGTTTTGGTTCTTGGTTGCTGCTGGCACTGATCGCTGCAATGAGTGTGCCGAATACGATGGCGAACATGGGCTGGCAATCTTTTATCGGTAATATTATTGAGGAAACACGTCGGGCCCAATTTTTTAGTGACCGTAATCGCTTGCTGACAGTGGTAGGCTTATTCGTTACATTAACGATTGGTATTGTCATGAAAGATATAACCGCCAATCGAATTGCTTATCAAATACTATTCATGTTTACTTTTGTCGTCGGGGTTGTTGAGCTGTATTTTCTATTAAAGCATGATGAACCGGTACGTGAACGGAATATAGAAAATAAACGTGCAATGGATTGGTCAATTTTTAAAAACAATAAATATGTCCTGTTTTTAATTGTTGCACTTGTTTTTAACTTTGGCTGGCAAATGGCGTGGGGGATTTTTAATATTTATAATGTCCGGTATGCGGAAGCGACGATCTTTTGGATTAGTATGTTCAATGTGGCAAATATGATTGCTCAAATTTTATCATTTTCATTTTGGCGTAAATGGTCGCAAAAATATGGCAATATGAGTGTATTTGTCTGGGTTGCCTTTGGGATGTCAACAGCACCATTACTGATGGTTTTATCGACGAATCTTTATTATTTAGTCGCGATGTCCTTTATTTCAGGGTTGTTTGTTTCAGGAACGGTTTTAATATTATTTAATTTATTGCTTGAAAATTCACCGCAGGAAGTGCGCACTTATTGTATTACGACTTATAATGTGCTGCTTGCAGTCATTGCTTTTTCTTCTCCGCAAATAGGAATATGGCTGCTCGAAACTTACTCGATGGAAACAGCGATGTATTTATCGACAGCAGTTCGATTTTCTGCTGCAGTAGGCTTTTTAGTACTTTATATTGTAAGGAAAATGCGCGAGAAATCATTGGCGTCATACTAGTGGACGATACATACTTTTCATGAGGATATATGATAAAATAAAGGCGATTAGAGAAAAAGGATGCGATTACTAGTGAAATTAATTATTGGTTTAGGAAATCCGGGAAAACCATATGAACATACACGCCACAATATAGGTTTTGATGTAATTGATGAATTAGCCAATCGATGGAATGCGCCATTAAACCAAACTAAATTTAATGGTATGTATGCAACGGTTCATCGTCCTGAGGGAAAAGTCATTTTATTGAAGCCACTAACATATATGAATTTATCAGGAGAATGTGTTAGACCTCTAATGGATTATTTTGATATAGAAATTGAAGATATTATTGTTATTTATGATGATTTAGATCTGGAAACGGGTAAGTTAAGATTACGCAGCAAAGGAAGTGCTGGTGGACATAACGGGATTAAATCATTAATTCAGCACTTAGGGACACAGGAATTTAACCGAATCCGTGTTGGAGTAAGTCGCCCGCCAGCAGGTATGAAAGTTGCGGATTATGTATTGGCAAAGTTTTCAAAAGAGGATCAGCCCATCGTAAAAGAAGCTGTTGAAAAGAGCTGTGATGCTGTAGAAACAGCTTTAACAAAGCCGTTTTTAGAAGTGATGAACAAATTTAACGGCGCATAAATTAATCAAAAAATGGTTAGACTTTAATATACATAAGTGTTTAAAGGAGGCCATGGGAGATGCCTGTACGCTACCGCTGTAGACATTGTGAGGTAGAGATTGGTACTTTGCCTTTCGATGCAGAAGAAACGGTTCAAAAGCTTCACTTGTTTGAAATAGGTGAAATCGATGAATTCATTAAAAAAAATGAACGGGGAGAAACGACCGTTTACAGCATTTGTGAGCATTGTGAAGAATCATTGCGTCAGTTTCCCGATTACTATGCGTTAAAAAGATGGTTACAGTAGAGGAGTTGCTTTGGTCGCATAAAATGCGCCAAGGCTTTTTCCATTTTCGTTTTCATTTATCGAAAAAGAGAAGGGGGACTAGACGTGGATACGATACATCAAATATTTATAAAAGATAAACAGATTGATAATATGATAGAGCAAATTCGAAAAAATCAAGCAAACGATCACCTTATTACAGGGTTAACGGGAAGTGCAAGACCTGCGCTGATCCATACAATCTATCAAGAGACAAATAAATCGATTTATATTATGTCCTCAAACCTATTGCAGGCACAAAAATTAGTAGATGATCTGACTGCGTTAGTTGGTGATGGGCATGTCCATTATTACCCGGCCGAGGAATTTATCGCTGCAAATATGACGACTTCTTCCCATGAGCTGCGTGCACAGCGTATTGCAACTTTAGGGCGCTTAGTTAATCAGGAACGCGGAATCTACATTATTCCGGTAGCAGGAATGCGCAGTATGCTAAATGCGCCTCAAAAGTGGCTTGGATATGAACTTTCTACTTCTTTAGGTCAAGATGTCGACATCAATACTTGGCTAGATAAGCTTGTTGAAATGGGCTATACGAGAAGTGAAATGGTTACAACACCAGGTGAGTTTGCAATGCGCGGCGGAATTTTGGATATTTATCCGCCATATGCACAAGATCCGATCCGTATTGAATTATTTGATACGGAAGTGGATTCGATTCGTACGTTTTCTGCCGATAATCAGCGCTCGATTGAAAAGTTAAAGGACATCAAAATTTTCCCTGCGACAGAGCTTCTTTTAACAAAAGAAGAGCGCATAAAACTTGCGGAACGCCTTGAAGCATCATTGGCAGTGAGTTTAAAAAAGGTCCGTAAACAGGAAACACAGGAATTGCTCATGCAAAACATTCAGCACGATATTGAGCTGCTGCGTCTTGGTCATCTACCGGATCATATTGCAAAATATGGCTCGTTATTATTTGATCAGCCGTATTTTTTAGGTGATTACTTCAAGGAGGACGGCCTTGTCCTATTTGATGAGCTAGGTCGCATTCAGGAAGTGATGGAAGCTTGGGAACGCGAAGAAAATGAATGGTTTATTTCATTGATTGAGGGGGGCAAAATGCTTCATGATGTAAAGCCCTCCCATTCATTAAAAGAAGTGCTTTCAATGCTGAAACAGCAGAAAATGTATTTCGCATTATTTACAAGAACATTTGCAGGTGTCACTCTTAAAAAGACAGTTAACATTTCCTGTAAGCCGATGCAGCAATTCCACGGACAAATTGCTTTACTGCAAAATGAAATTGAGCGTTGGACGCATGAAAAATTTGTCGTGTTATTTACGGCTAATTCAGATAGCCGGATAAAGGCCATGCAAAATTTACTGGATGACTACCATATTGCGTCAACAATCGGCTATGCCGATGCACCGGGTATTTATCTGGTCAATACGGCATTGTCTTCTGGCTTTGAGCTACCATTACAAAAAATAGCGGTTGTTACAGATGATGAACTCTTTAAACAACAGGCCAAGAAAAAATCACGACCACAGCAGATGACTAATGCTGAGCGTATTAAGTCTTATACAGAAATTAAATCAGGCGACTATGTTGTACACGTGCATCATGGGATCGGGAAATATATTGGCATCGAAACACTTGTTGTGAATGGTACACATCAAGATTATTTGCATGTACGTTACCGTGAGGACGATAAGTTATATGTACCTGTGGATCAAATTGAACTGATTCAACGTTACGTGCCTTCAGGCGAAAAGGAACCGAAACTTCATAAACTCGGTGGTACGGAATGGAAGAAAACACATAAGAAAGTTTCGAATGCGGTACAGGATATTGCGGACGATTTAATCAAACTTTATGCAAAGCGCGAAGCAGAAAAAGGTTATGCCTTTTCTCCGGATTCCGATGAGCAACGGGGCTTTGAGGCTGCTTTCCCGTACGAAGAAACAGAAGATCAGTTACGCACAATCGCCGAAGTGAAAAAAGATATGGAACGAGAACGTCCAATGGATCGCCTCGTTTGCGGGGATGTAGGATACGGAAAAACAGAAGTTGCAATTCGTGCAGCATTTAAGGCCATTTTAGACGGCAAACAGGTTGCCTTTTTAGTGCCGACTACTATTTTGGCGCAGCAGCACTATGAAACGATCTCGAAGCGCTTTGAAGACTATGCAATCAATGTAGGTCTGCTCAGTAGGTTCCGCTCCAAAAAGCAGCAAACAGAGACGTTAAAAGGTCTAAAAGAAGGAACAGTAGATATAGTGATCGGTACACACCGTATTTTATCGAAAGATGTAGTGTATCAAGACTTAGGATTACTTATCGTCGATGAGGAGCAACGTTTCGGTGTTACGCATAAAGAGAAAATTAAGCAGCTTCGAACGAATGTCGATGTGCTGACATTAACGGCAACACCAATTCCGCGTACCCTTCATATGTCGATGGTTGGAGTGCGTGATTTATCGGTCATCGAAACACCGCCACAAAACCGTTTCCCTGTCCAAACGTATGTAATGGAGCATAACGGAGCACTTGTACGTGAAGCAATCGAGCGTGAAATGGCGCGCGGTGGACAAGTATTTTATTTATATAATCGTGTAGAGGATATTACAAGAAGAGTAGAAGAAATTCAGATGCTTGTTCCGGATGCACGAGTCGCTTTTGCACATGGTAAAATGACGGAGGCGAAGCTGGAATCGGTTATTTTATCGTTTATTGAAGGTGAGTACGATGTGCTTGTCACGACAACGATTATTGAAACCGGTGTAGATATTCCAAATGTAAATACATTAATTGTTCATGATGCAGATCGTATGGGACTTTCTCAACTGTATCAGCTGCGGGGACGCGTAGGGCGTTCAAATCGAATTGCCTATGCATATTTCATGTATGAACGTGATAAAGTTCTTACTGAAGTCGCAGAGCAGCGTTTGCAGGCCGTAAAAGAATTTACGGAATTAGGTTCAGGTTTTAAAATTGCGATGCGGGATTTATCGATCCGTGGTGCCGGGAATTTACTTGGTGCTCAGCAGCATGGCTTTATCGATTCAATCGGTTTTGATTTGTATTCGCAAATGCTGGAAGAAGCAGTGGAAGAACGTCGAACAGGTGTGAAGAGAGAAGAGAAGCAGGATGTCGAGATTATGCTGCATGTTGATGCGTATATTCCGGATGCGTATATTCCCGATGGCTACCAAAAAATCCAGATGTATAAACGGATTAAGGCAATGGAACGCATCGAAGATTATTCGGAAATTATCGATGAACTGCAAGACCGCTTTGGAGATTTACCAGTTGAAACAGAGCGTCTGATGCGTGTGGCCCGTATGAAAGTTTGGGCGAAGGAAGCGAATGTGCTTTCAATAAAAGAAAAGCAGCAAGTTGTATCTATTATTCTTTCAGAAGAAGGAACGGCCAATACAAATGGTGCACAGATTGTCGAGCAGTCGATGGAGTTTGGTCGGGCGGTCGGCTTTGGAATGGAAGGGACACAGCTTGTAATAACAATAGATTACAACAAATGCGGAAATCACCTGCCATTTGAGGTAGTAGAAAAAATGATGCAAATTATCGCATCTGCAAAAAAAGACTCATAAAAAAAGAGAGGAAATATTAAAAGTTTTGGGCTTTTAATATTTCCTCTCTTTTCGATTGGATACAACATATGAATTATAAGAAAGATTGTTGCACACTATAATGTACTCCGTTCGAATAATTTAAACGTTGGAGCAATTCTTCGCGGTTACGGTGTTCTTCACGCTTTGCCAATAGCTGTTTCTCTCTTGTAGTGGAAGCAGAAACTAAATCGCGCTGACCATTTGGCTTTTCTAAATAACGTTTGAAAATACCGTTTTCAAATTTTGAAATAACAGTAGAACGCTCTTTCGATAAATCCGGGTAATAGGCTAAATGAGTACCAGCATAATATTGATGCTGGCGATATGCATCTGGTGTTGACGTAATACGATCGACTCTTACCATTACTGCACCTCCAAAAAGATTGTTTTATTTTGTCTATTGCCTCTTTCATAAAAACAAAACATAAAATGACCGAAAACGTTGTAATTTCCTATATCATGTTGAGGGAAAATAGGTACTTCATCATAAATATACGAAATATTATTTTATCCTTTTCGAACAATGCATAGTTTCATGTATTTCTTTCCATACTAGGAGCATCATGCTGTGAATTGATGGAAAGTGAGGGAACATGAACGATGAAAGCAACAGGAATAGTTCGCCGCATCGATGATTTAGGTCGTGTTGTTATCCCAAAAGAAATCAGAAGAACACTTCGTATCCGTGAAGGGGATCCCCTTGAAATTTATACGGACCGCGAAGGAGAAGTGATTTTAAAAAAGTATTCGCCAATTAATGATTTAGGCGAATTTGCACAACAATATGCGGAATCATTATTTGAAACATTAGGTACTCCAACATTAATAAGTGACCGAGATGAAGTAATAGCCGTTGCAGGCGTTTCGAAAAAAGATTATGTGGCGAGACGTTTAACAGTTTTTGCAGAAGATATTATTAAAAACAGGTCACTTGTAAGTGAGAAGCTGGAGATGTCGATTGAACTTGTAGCAGGACAGTATGAACAAGTGAAATCATATTGCATCGTACCGATCGTTTCGAATGGAGATCCGATTGGTGCTATTTATTTAATATCACGGGCCCATTTTATCGGTGAAGTTGAACAAAAAACTGCTGAAACAGCAGCCAATTTTTTAGCAAAGCAAATGGAAAACTAAAATCACTTTAAAACGTCCATATTAATGGGCGTTTTTTTAATTCCTCGAGTAAAATTAGCAAATGGTTTTCATGATATAATTAGTTTATTGTATGAAATAGAGGAAGGAAATAGAATGACTTCGCAAAGTTTTGGTATGAAAAATTATATGAAGGGTGCCCTCCTCCTGACAGTTGCGGCGCTATTAGTAAAAATATTAAGTGCAATCTACCGTGTCCCTTATCAAAACTTAGTAGGTGACCAAGGATTTTATGTATATCAGCAGGTTTACCCGTTTATCTCGTTTTTTGTCGTATGGACATCAAGCGGATTTGCAGTTGCCATTTCCAAAATGCTCGCGGATATTGAAGGGCGTGGTGGTACATATGGAGAAAAACGATCTGTATCGCGCATCATCTTTTATTACTTAACAGCATTAGCCCTTATCTTTTTCTGTCTTTTATTCTTTGGTGCACAGCCATTAGCTAATTTGATGGAAGATCCCCAGCTTGCGGGGCTATTAAAAGTAGGCTCATTCATTACGTTATGTATGCCGCTGCTTGCTGTTTTAAAGGGTAATTTTCAATCGGAAAGTAAGATGCAGCCGGTTGCTTATGCGCAAGTGTTCGAACAAATGGTTCGGGTAGCGATTATATTAGTCGGAACAATTGTGTTGCTGCAATATACACAATCTGTTTACGCAGCCGGGAAAATGGCGATGCTCGGTACAGTTGTAGGGGAAATAGCAGGGATTGTACTACTGCTTTACTTTTTGAAACGGCAGTATCAGCCAACTGGAGAAATAGCCAATGTAAAAGTCTGGCCAATCTTAAAAGAGGTCACAATATACAGTATCGCGATCAGTATGAGTGCACTGCTATTATTATGCTTCCAGCTTGTGGATTCCTTTACGATTTACAAAATGCTTGTCCATTCAGGGATGAATACGCTTGAAGCGATGGAAGTGAAGGGGATTTATGACCGCGGCCAACCGCTTGTGCAGCTCGGAATTGTAATTGCAACTTCTTTATCGCTGGCTATTGTACCGCTCGTTGCATTAAAGGCAAATCAGCCAAACGGTCGTGGTGCAAAGCCGTTTATTCAATTAACATTCCGGAGCTCCCTCATATTCGGAGTAGCTGCGGCACTCGGATTAATACTTGTTATGCCATATGTAAATCAAATGCTGTTTAAGACAGATGCCTATTCGAATGTGCTGAAGCTTTATTCGTTTCAGATTGTTCCATTATCGATAATTTTAACGTTTACAGCTATTTTACAAGGCTATAGTAAATTAAAAGGACCTGCCGTATTTTTAGGGGTCGGAATCGTATTAAAATATATAGGGAACATTATTTTTATTCCGCGTTATGATGTGATGGGTGCGGCAATTGCGAGTAATATCGGGCTGATTTTTACAGCAGCTGCCCTTATCGTTTATTTAAAAAAACTGACGTCTATCAGCCTGGCGAATCGTACGTTTTATAAAAAACTGTCCATCGCCTGTCTCATTATGATAGTCGTTGTACAAGGCGCTGTTTACAGTTTAAACAGTCTGTTTACCGGCCTGTTTAGTCGTTTTGATGCACTCATTTACAGTGGGGTGCTCGTCATGCTTGGCGCAGGTGCTTTTATAACAGCAGTCGCAAAAATGCGAGTATTGACAGAAAAGGATTGGTTTTTAATCCCACTCGGCAGGAGAATGGCTGCATATCAACTAATGTTAAATCGAAAGAAGTAGGTGTATAACTTGAATCAATTAACCGTTATTGGCTTAGGAGCAGCCGATTTTGAACAAATGCAAATGGGTGTTTATAAAAAAATTAAAGCAGCCAAAAAAATATATGTCCGAACAGAGGACCATCCTGTCATTCAAGACTTAAAACTGGAAGGTATCGAGTTTACGAGCTTTGATGATGTGTATATTAAGCATGGTTCGTTCGGTCCTGTTTATGAAGAAATTGCACAGCGTCTTATTGAAGCCGTTTCACAGGAAGATGTTATGTATGCTGTGCCGGGACATCCGCTCGTAGCAGAGCAGACCGTCCAGCACTTAATTGAAGCGGACCAGAACGGGCAGATTAAGCTTGTAATTGAAGGCGGGCAAAGCTTTTTGGATCCGATTTTCGGCGCCTTAAAAATTGACCCGATTGAAGGGTTTCAGCTGTTGGACGGTACGAGCATGTCCATCCATGATATGAATATGCGTCAGCACATTTTAATAGCCCAAGTCTATGATTCGTTCAGTGCGTCAGAAGTAAAGCTCACGCTAATGGAAAAATACCGTGATGATTACCCGGTAACAATTGTGACAGCAGCAGGTTCCTCACAGGAATCATTGCGTACTGTTCCGCTTTATGAGCTTGATCAAGCAGCAGAAATCAACAATTTAACGACTGTCTATGTACCGCCTGTTGAATCTGATGAGGAAGCATTGCGTGATTGGACAACATTCCGTCAAATCATAGCGACATTGCGAGGTCCAGATGGCTGTCCTTGGGATCAGAAGCAAACACATGAATCATTGAAAAAGTACTTATTGGAAGAAGCACATGAGTTTTTAGCAGCGGTTGATGCCGAAGATGATTTTGCTATGGTTGAAGAGCTCGGCGATGTCCTTTTACAGGTGTTTTTGCATGCGCAAATCGGGGAAGATAATGGTTATTTCACATTGGAAGAAGTGCTTGCATCGATTAGCGAAAAAATGATTCGCCGCCACCCGCATGTTTTTGGGGATGTGACTGCAGAAGATGCAGAAACGGTTGTAGCTAACTGGGAAGCAATTAAAAAGCAGGAAAAAGGCAATGTAGATGGCGAACCACTATTAAAGAACGAATATAGTCCTTACTCATCGCTTCAAACATCGTACAATTACCAGAAAAAAGCAGCGACAGTAGGTTTTGATTGGCCGAATGCTGACGAAGCGTGGAAGAAGTTTACGGAAGAATGGCAAGAGTTTCAGGATGAAATAAAGCAAGGTAACGAATTAAGCCGTACCGATGAATTCGGGGATGTATTATTCACCCTTGTGAACATCGCACGATTTTATAAAATTTCACCGGAAGAAGCGATGCTACATGCCAATGAAAAATTTGCACGTCGCTTTCATTACGTTGAGCAAAGTGTAGCAAAGAGCGGCAAGGCATTCAGTGATTTTACATTAGAGCAGTTAGATTCATTTTGGAATGAAGCAAAACAAATAGAAAAAGGGGAGTAAATGGGATGCGCTTAGATAAGTTTTTAAAAGTTTCACGTTTAATTAAACGTCGTACATTAGCGAAGGAAGTGGCGGTGCAGGGCCGTATAACGATTAATGATAAAGTGGCAAAAGCCAGCAGTACTGTAAAAGTTGGCGATGAGCTGGCAATTCGTTTCGGTCAAAAAATTGTAACGGCACGTGTCGAAGAAATTCGTGAAAATGTGAAAAAAGAAGATGCTTTAAAAATGTTTACAATTATAAAAGAAGAGCGTTTAGAGAAAGTTGAACCAGAATTTATTGATGATGAAGATTAGGGCATGACCAACTTTTGAGTCATGCTTCCTTCCGTTGATGCATATAGTGTACAACTATAAGCTCAAAGGGGGACTTGCATTGACTATTCATCAAGAAAGCGCACGCTATACCATTTCGTCTGGGGATCACTTAGTAACGGTACGTAATCGTAAACGGATGGACATGACATCTGTTAAAAGTATCGAACGGTTCGATCAGGAAGAATTTTATGTGAACACATCACAGGGTCATTTATTGATTCGTGGTGAGGAACTGCGTATTGTTCATTTAGATGTGGACAAGGGATTACTGACGTTAGAAGGGGAAGTGAAGCAATTCCAATACGATGAAAGCGAGAGTGGCTTATCGAAAAGTTTCCTTCATAAATTGTTTGGATGATGATGAGTGCGCAGCTTATAAGCATTCTTGTCATGTTTATAAGCGGAGTTGCTGTAGGTGCAATAATCGATTGTATCCGAATTAATGTAAATCGTATCCCTTTAAAAAATATTCGACGTATTACATGGATTTTAGAATGGATTGTCTGGTTAATATTAGGGGTTACTACGTTTTATTTATTATTTTTAGTAAAAGGAGGGCAATGGCGGGTAGTTGATCCACTTGCCCAAATCGCCGGAATTGCAACATATGAATTGCTGTTCCAAAAAATTATCCGCTTTGTTGGAAGAGTATGTATAAATTTATTTGTGAAGCCGGTTTTTTTCATTGGACATGTAGTAGTTAAAATGGTCAAAAGTATTATAAAATTATTGGTAGGGATTGTATTATTTATCTGTCGTCCCTTTATTAAGTTTTTCAAGAAATATTTGTTAAAAAACTTTAAAACACAGCAGTGAACTCGTATAATGATTACAACTATTGATTGTGAGGGAGGAGACGGAAAATGGGAAGAAGAAATGTGCAAGAAGAGCTACATAACCAAAATGTCCAGTCGTTGAATAACGATTATGTCCGCTCAAATCCGCAAGCAAAAGCTCAAATAAAAGCAAAAATTGCAGTACGTCGTCGCAGAAGATTAGCAGTATTTTTCATTTTAGCAACTGTAGTAATAGCAGGATTAGTAAAAGCTAACATGGTCCAAAGTGAACGCCTCGCCGCAAAGGAAGAAACGAAAGCGGCGGTGGAAGAACGATTGGAAGAAGCGCTTCACAGACAAGAGCTACTAAATTTGCAGATTGCGAAGCTGGAAGATGATGAGTATATTGCGAAGCTGGCAAGAAAAGAATTTTTCCTTTCTGAAGAGGGCGAAATTATTTTTACAATACCGAATAAATCGGATAAAGAAAATAAAGACAAGCCTGAAGATGACAAAGAATAATTTTAATCCGATAATAAAAGAAAAAAATGTGACTTTAAAAAATAATAAAAAACCAGTAAGCATGGTAATTTCGTGATAAAAATTTTGGTATTAATTGCCTTTAGGTAGAGTGTCTTGTTGACACTCTTTTTATGTTAGCTATAATTAGAGAAGAAGCTATTGAACAAAAGTTTCATTATAATTGATAAATGGCTTTTCAATCGAAGAGTCTCTTAAAATTTAAGGAGGAGCATTTTTTTTATGTCAATTGAAGTAGGCAGCAAAGTACAAGGTAAGGTAACAGGAATCACAAATTTCGGTGCATTCGTTGAGCTTCCAGATGGGAAAACAGGTTTAGTTCACATTAGTGAAGTGGCAGATAACTACGTAAAAGATATTAACGAGCATCTTAAAGTAGGCGATGAAGTCGAAGTTAAAGTGATGAATGTTGAAGCGGATGGAAAGATTGGTCTTTCAATTCGTAAAGCAAAGCCTCAAGCTGAGCGACCAGAGCGTCCACAGCGTCCTCGTCGCGAAAACAACCGTTCTAACGATCGTAATGATCGTCAACCAAAAGAGAACTTTGAACAGAAGATGGCGCGTTTCTTAAAAGATAGCGATGAGCGTTTAACTACATTAAAGCGTGCAACTGAGTCTAAGCGCGGTGGCCGTGGAGCTCGCAGAGGATAATTTTGCTGGCTGTTTGAACGTAGAAAAAGTGTCAAATAGATGATAAAGCGATGGATTGTAAGTGTATATCTTACAATCCATCGCTTTTTTTCATTAATAAAATGTTGTGTTGGAGTGGGAAATCAAATTATTCTTTTTCAGTATTATGCCTTATGAGTACACGGATAAGGGTAATAAAACAAAAAATACCTCCGATTAATCCGATTGTAATCATAAGAATCTGCAATGCGAGCGGCAAGTTTGTCAAGATGACGCCTCCAACGACTAGAAGCATGCTAATACCGCAAAGAAAAGCTAAATATGTAAAGTTTTGGACCAAAAAAAACGCCTCCTCTTATAGTTACAAGTATAATGGATAAGGGAGAAAGTGTGTCAGGAATTTACAGAATAGAAAAAAGAACAAAATAAAAGCCGCCTAGGAACACTAAGTTCCTAAACAGCTTTTGAGATGACCCGTACGGGATTCGAACCCGTGTTACCGCCGTGAAAGGGCGGTGTCTTAACCACTTGACCAACGGGCCTATAAATGGTGGCGGCAGAGGGAGTCGAACCCACGACCTTTCGGGTATGAACCGAGTGCTCTAGCCAACTGAGCTACACCGCCAAATTTAACAACAGAACTAATAATACATTGCAGTCTATATAGTGTCAATACTATTTTTTAATTATTTCCTCTATCATAATATGCAGGAAATTACTGCGTATTATTTTTTGTAATTACTGATAAAAAAAGCGTAAAAACGCGCATATTACCGTAAAAAAACCGTCGAACAATTTTTCGGTGTCAATCCTACAAACAGACAAAATTCACTTTTTCAGCTTTATATAATAGCGTTAAAAAGAAAAGGTGATAGTAAAAATGGTGACATTAAATAATCAAAATGAGTTTCAAACACTAAACTTAGACTTATTCTTATATAAAGAAAAATCGAGAATAATAATAGCAAGTGTTATAGCGTTTGCAGCTTTCTGTTTTGCTCAGGCGGTATTCTTTGAAGCTGTTACTCCGTTGTTTTTACCTTTTTGGCTTGTTATTCGAACGAGATTTGCCTCATTTCAAAAGAGTGCTTTACTAGGGGGAATCCTCGGAACGCTCTTTATTGGGTTTGGACAGGCAGCCGTTGTGTTAGTGCAGTTACTCTTCATGGAATGTCTCGTCCGTTTTAAGTTTATAAAACTATCACCGTACTTTTTACTAGGAAGTACAATTATCGCTATTCAGCTAGCATGGCAAATGCTGCTTCATAGTGGTATGCCATCTGTCATGACATTATTTTATATCGTATATGAATGTCTTTTTGCAGTTTCGATTTTATTCTTTATGCGTATTTTGACATTTCCAAGTAAAGAAAACGGAACCATTGAATGGACAAGAGAAAAAATAACGGCAATTATTGTCGTTTTGGCCGGTATGCTAATCGGCATGGAAAGCTTGACTCTATTTTACTTTTCAATGTCACTGATCGTTCTTCATTTCCTCATCTGCCTTGTAGCCTATGCCTCGACAGTTGGAGCTACGGTTATTTTTTCATTATCTCTTGGCTTTTTTATAGGCTTAGCTAATTTATCATTCACAGGTATGATGATCCTATATGCATGTACAGGGCTGGTCGCCGCTTTTGTACAAAACCAGGGACGTTATGCCGTTGCGCTTTTTAGTTTTCTGCCGAGTATTTTTTTCTTCTTTTATGATGCAACATTACCGATCGATAGCGTTTATTTTATGTCGATGCTTACAGGCGCAATTATTTTCCTGCTTATGCCGAAAAATATACTTGAGTATTGCAAAATGTATTACAAACAAAATACGGTTAGTATAATCCAGGTGAACCGCAATGAAGTAGTGGAAGTGCAGCTCAAGCAATTTCAGCAATTTGTATCTTTTATGAAGGAGCTTGTGTTTGATCATTTTACACAAAATAAAACTAAAAGTAAGACAACTGCAGAACCGTTTCTAATTTGCTCCAGCTGTTTCAAATATGAAGAGTGCTGGGGGAGAAACGGGGAGATGGAAGGAATTATTGATTCTTGGCGGTTAGCGAAAAGAAGTACGAAACCAGTCAGCTGGATTCGGGTAGAAGAGCAGCTGAAAGGGAAATGCATTAAATCTTCTAAATTGCTGGAAGAACTAGAGTCGGCTTTACACAAAGAGCATATGGAGAGACAGTTCTATCATGGTAAAAAAATGATTGCCTTACAGCTTCGGGATTTAAGCAGCCACTTTGAAAAGCTGTTAAACAGCCAGCGATTAGAAATCGGCACATCGGAAATGGATGGGGAGATGCAGCAGTTTTTAAAGGAACATGATATTCATTGTTTGCATATTCAGTGGATAAAAAATGAAATAGGGAATCGAGAGTTCGTTTGTTATGTCGCAGATCATCGTGATGCACATGTCGTTATCCAGCAATTAGAACAGCAACTGTTTGAATTTTTGCATGAACCATTGAAAGGTGAACAGATTTACGAGCAGCACTCGCCAATTTTTTATCGCCAAATTAAGTTTACTTCAGCAATTCGTTATCAGTTGGAGTATGATATATATACGTATTCCCATGCAAACCATGCAATTTCCGGAGATTCTTACCGGGTATTTCCGATTCATCCAGGACTTATGGCGATCATGCTGTCGGATGGTATGGGGACGAATGTGAGAGCAAATCGTGAAAGTGAACGCTTAATTCAAATGATGCAGGATTGTCTTACGTACAACATGGATCCTGAAACAGCGATGCACACAATGCATTATGTCATGTCGCTTAAAAATGATTCGGACATGTATGCGACAATGGATTTTGCACTTGTCGATTTACAGTTCGGCCATTTATGGTGTTGGAAAGCGGGAGGCATGACGACATATGTATTAAGAGGGAATGATTTATTCAAAATAGAAAGTACAAGTGCTCCAATTGGCTTTTTGCCTAACTTCGCAATCGATACAGAAATGACACAATTATTGTCAGAGGACGTTATTTTAATGATTTCCGACGGGTTATTTTCACCATCTGCACAATGGGATGCACAGGAACAATTATTTATCCGGCTGATTCGTCAAGGGCTGGAAAATGGTGCTTCCATCCAGGTTGTACTATTTGATGTCATGACGCAATTCAAACAAAAATACCCGATTGCAGACGACTGCACTGTGATGTTATTCCGTTTGCAGCATGTCATAAAACCGTGGCAAGTATTCAGACCAGCAATCACACATTGAAATGTAATATGAGGTGAGTAAATGCACACTTTAGAGCATCAAGTTTTAGCGTATATAAAAGAGCAGCAGCTTATTAAAAGCGGAGATAAACTATTAATTGCTTGTTCAGGAGGCGTTGATTCAATGGCGCTTCTTTCTTTTTTTTATCATTTTCAGCACTATTTTAATATTGAGCTCGCCGTTGCGCATGTTGACCATATGCTTCGCGGCGAACAATCTGCTCAAGACCGCCAATTTGTTGAGCAGGCATGTGAAGACTGGGCTATTCCTTTTTATAGCTGTGCGATTCCGATTGCGGAAATCCAAAAAAAAGAAGGCGGAAACATGCAGGCGATTTGCCGGAAGGAACGCTATCATTTCTTTGAAACCGTCATGCATACACATAAGTTTACAAAATTAGTAACTGCCCATCATGCGGACGATCAGCTCGAATCAATGTTAATGGCCATGACGAAAGCGAGTTCACTAAACGGATTAAAAGGCATATTACCTTCCCGTAAATTTCAACAATTTACTGTAATTCGTCCTTTTTTGATGGTTACAAAAGACGAAATTGGGGAATATTTACATAGTAAAGGTCATTTGTACCGTGAAGATCCGAGCAATGCAAAGAATGATTATACCCGCAATCGTTTCCGTCACAATGTCGTACCAGTTTTAAAGGAAGAAAACCCCCTTGTTTCCCGACACGCAGTCCACATTGCCCAGCAGCTTTTAGAGGATGATACGTATTTAATGGAGCTTGCAGAAGAGCGTTTTTCAAAGCTTTTTCTGAAAGTTGATAAAAATTGTTATAAAGTCAAGGTTTCAGAATTACAAAAAGAGCCACTTGCTTTACAAAGAAGGCTCATTTTAATACTATTAAGTTATCTTTATAACGATTCAAATACGATTCAAAGCTACGCACTTTGCACGACGATTTTGACGTTATTCTCAATGTCGGATGGAAGTCGTGCACTTGATTTACCGGAGAATTTTATTGCGCGTCAACAATACGATGAAGTTGTATTTGAATATAAGCAGCAAAACTTGCGAACATCAAAACAACAAATCGCTTTGAATGAGTGGTGTGTGCTTGGAACGATGCGCATATATATTGGGGAACTTGCACAATGTGATGAGGACTTACTTCAAAAGTATCCGCATCACTTTTTCGCCGCATCATCTGTTTCGTTTCCTTTATTCGTAAGGGCTCCCAAACAAGGGGATCGTATTTTGCTACAAGGTATGCAGCATCAGAAAAAAGTATCTCGCATTTTTATTGATGACAAGATTCCTTTCACCAAAAGAGCTAGCTGGCCGTTGTTAGTCGATGCTAATGATGACCTTTTAGCGATAGTAGCTGTACGCGTTAACAATAAATTTTCTAATGTAAAGTCGGCGGAGCATGAAATGGTGCTTCTTGTCGATAGCAATGAACGTCTTTAGAAAGTTTGAACAATAAAAGGAGGAATCTACTCATGATTCAAAATGACATCGAAAAAATAATGATTACAGAAGAACAAATCCAGGAACGTATTAAAGAGCTTGGCGCTCAACTGACAGAGGAATATAAAGAAATGTTCCCATTAGCTGTCGGAGTGTTAAAAGGTGCAATGCCATTTATGACGGATCTGATGAAACGTTTCGATTCATATGTGGAACTGGACTTTATGGATGTTACTTCATATGGAAATGCAACTGTTTCATCTGGGGAAGTAAAAATACTTAAAGACTTAAATACAAGTGTGGAAGGTCGCGATGTCATTATTATTGAAGACATTATCGACAGTGGTTTAACATTAAGCTATTTGGTGGATTTATTTAAATACCGTAAAGCTAAATCGATTAAAATCGTAACATTACTGGATAAGCCATCTGGCCGTAAAGTGGAATTGAATGCAGATGTTGTAGGCTTCGAAGTACCGGACGGTTTTGTTGTGGGCTACGGATTAGATTATGCAGAGAAATATCGTAACTTACCTTACATCGGAATTTTAAAACGCGAAGTATACTCATTTTAATATTTCCTAGACTGTACAAACCTTCAATTTTGAGGTGAGCATTTAGGCATAAGCAGTAATTGAGCGGATTTTGTCATAATTCGTTTCAACGTTTAAAATGTGTGGTGCTTTTTATTGTATGAAAATTTCAACGTATGTTAAGATTTTACTTATAGTTTTTCTGTAACGTTGTGAGGAGGCTGGGGATGAATCGAATATTTCGATACACCATATTTTATTTACTAATATTTCTCGTGATTATCGGGATTTTTGGAACATTTAATGGTGGAAAAAAGACAACTGAAAACCTTGATTACTATGCGTTTTTTGAGGCTTTAGAGAGCAATGAGATTGCTTCTATGGATATACAGCCTGAAAGAGGCGTGTATAAAATTGTAGGTCAGATGAAAGGCGCTGAAGAGGGCGAAACTTTCACAGTAAACGTTTTACAAAATGACCAAACTACTGTAGACCGTATTCTGCAAATTGAAGAACAAGTTGCAAACGGTGAATATCCAGGAGTGGAAATTTTAGAACAACCACAAACAAGTGGGTTCGTAACATTCCTTACGAGCATCATTCCATTTGTCATCATTATTATTTTATTCTTCTTCTTACTAAGCCAATCGCAAGGTGGCGGTAATAAGGTGATGAACTTCGGGAAGTCAAAAGCTAAGCTATTTGATGACACGAAGAAAAAAGTTCGTTTCAATGACGTGGCAGGTGCCGACGAAGAGAAACAAGAACTTGTTGAAGTAGTAGATTTCTTAAAAGATCACCGTAAATTCACTGATATCGGTGCACGTATTCCGAAGGGGATTCTATTAGTAGGTCCTCCTGGTACAGGTAAAACATTACTTGCACGTGCTGTTGCCGGTGAAGCGGGCGTACCATTCTTCTCGATTTCAGGTTCTGATTTCGTAGAGATGTTTGTCGGTGTCGGTGCATCTCGTGTTCGTGACTTATTTGAAAACGCTAAGAAAAATGCCCCATGTATCATTTTCATCGATGAGATTGATGCGGTAGGTCGTCAACGTGGTGCGGGTCTTGGTGGTGGTCACGATGAGCGTGAACAAACATTAAACCAATTACTAGTTGAAATGGATGGTTTCGGTGCAAACGAAGGTATTATTATCATCGCTGCAACAAACCGCCCTGATATTCTAGATAAAGCATTATTACGTCCTGGTCGTTTTGACCGTCAAATTACGGTTGGTCACCCAGACGTAAAAGGCCGTGAAGCAATCCTTAAAGTACATGCTCGCAATAAGCCATTATCAGATACAGTTGATTTAGCTGCTGTTGCACAACGTACACCAGGATTCTCAGGTGCAGATTTAGAAAACTTGTTAAACGAAGCAGCTTTAGTTGCAGCTCGTAAAAACAAAAAATCAATAAACATGGCTGATATTGATGAAGCATCTGACCGCGTAATTGCCGGTCCTGCAAAAGCAAGCCGTGTGTATTCTCCAAAAGAGAAAAAGCTTGTTGCATTCCATGAAGCCGGTCACGTAGTTGTCGGTCTTGAATTGGATGAAGCTGATACTGTTCATAAAGTAACGATTGTCCCTCGTGGTCAAGCAGGTGGTTATGCCATCATGTTACCGAAAGAAGAGCGTTTCTTCACAACGAAGCAAGAGTTACTAGACCGTATCGCCGGATTACTAGGCGGACGTGTTGCGGAAGAAATTGTACTTGGTGAAGTATCTACTGGTGCACATAATGACTTCCAGAAAGTAACGAGCATTGCGCGTGCAATGGTTACAGAATACGGAATGAGCAATAGTCTTGGTGCTGTTCAATACGGTTCAAACCAAGGCGGTAATCCATTCCTAGGTCGTGACTTCGGTTCAGATCAAAACTACTCTGATACAGTAGCATATGAAATCGATAAAGAAGTTCAGCGTATCGTTGATGAGCAATATGCTCGTACGAAACGTATTTTAACAGAGCGTCGTGACTTACTAGATTTAATCGCAAATACGTTAATTGATAAAGAAACGTTAAATGCACAGCAAATCGAACATTTACGCGACCACGGTATATTACCTCCTGAAGAGGCGGTAGTAGAATCGGAGCTTCAACAAAAAGATCAAAAAGAAGCAACACCAACAATTGAAACGGCTGGTAATGCATCGATTAATGAAGATGTTCAAGGTGAAAAGAAATCACCAACAGTTGAAGATTTACCGAAAGACGTGTCAGATGATCGCCCGCAAGGCATCGATGAAGACCGTCCAAAATAATACAACACAACTGACTATTTCCTGGGAAAAGGAGATAGTCAGTTTTTTCTTCTTAAAATCTTGCCTTAAATATAACGCGATTTGGTGAGTTGGTTGAAAAGGAGGGTGGTAGACTCTAGCGGAAAGCCTTTACCCCTATGGAGATCAACAGGTTTTAGTTGAAAGGGAATGATTGCCGACTAAAAATACTGAATACTGTATAGTAGATGGCCAAATATGGTATGATTTTTTTCAGTATAAGAAAAGTAGGTGCCACTTGTGATTTTAGTAATGAATGCGGGTAACTCCAATATCATTTTAGGTATTTATGATCAAGATAAACTTATCCATCATTGGCGGACAGAGACAAATATACGAAAAACTGAAGATGAATATGCGATGCAATTTAAGGCGTTTTTTTCTCATGAAGGCATTTTATTTGAACAAGTAAAAGGGATTATTATATCCTCAGTTGTGCCACCTATTATGTTTGCACTTGAATTAATGTGTAAAAAGTATTTCAATATCCAGCCTTTGATTGTGGGACCCGGTGTAAAAACAGGCTTGAATATAAAGTATGAAAATCCGCGTGAAGTAGGCGCAGACCGTATTGTAAATGCGGTTGCCGCTTTACAGCAATATAGTGGGAGACCACTGATTATTATCGATTTTGGTACAGCGATTACGTATTGCTTTATTAATGAACGAGGCGATTATTTAGGGGGCGCCATTGCACCCGGTATTGCCATATCAACAGAGGCGCTCTATACACGTGCAGCAAAGCTACCTCGAATTGAAATTGCCCATACATCGCAAGTTGTGGCAAAGAATACGGTAGCTGCTATGCAGGCAGGGGTTTTTTACGGGTTTTTAGGACAAGTAGAAGGCATCGTCAGTCGTATGAAAGCGCAAAGTAAAGAAGAGCCCCTCGTAATTGCAACTGGGGGACTAGCAAAATTGATTGCGAATGAAACCCAGATGATTGATGTCGTCGATCCGTTTTTGACGCTCAAGGGACTAGCAACGATTTATAAAAGAAATCAATAGAAAAGAGGAATTTCAACATGAAAGACTACTTAGTAAGAGGAATTGCATATGACGGACAGGTACGTGCGTTTGCAACAAATACAACTGCAACTGTAGGAGAAGCACAACGCCGTCATAATACATGGCCTGTTGTATCTGCTGCGTTAGGCCGTTCAATGACAGCATCTGTAATGATGGGTGCGATGTTAAAAGGTGACGACAAAATTACCGTAAAAATCGAAGGGAACGGTCCAATCGGTCCAATGGTTATCGATGCAGATGCCAAAGGAGATGTGCGTGGCTTCGTTACAAATCCACATGTTCACTTTGAATTAAATGAACAAGGAAAACTGGATGTACGTGCTGGTGTCGGTTCTGAAGGTGCTTTGACAGTTGTTAAAGACTTAGGTTTACGTGATATGTTCTCAGGTCAAACACCGATCGTCTCAGGAGAAATTGCTGAGGACTTCACATATTACTTCGCTACATCTGAACAAGTACCTTCATCAGTAGGTTTAGGTGTGTTAGTAAATCCGGATAATACAATTTTAGCAGCGGGCGGCTTTATTATTCAATTAATGCCAGGCTGTGAAGAAGAAACAATCGAAGCAATTGAAAAGCATTTATCATCAATTGAGCCTGTTTCTAAAATGATTGAAAAAGGATATACACCTGAGCAAATTTTAGAAGCAGTATTAGGCGAAGGCAATGTTCAAATTCTTTCAACAATGCCTGTACAGTTCCAATGTCAATGTTCAAAAGAGCGTTTCGGTGCGGCAATTATCGGTTTAGGTGTCGGTGAAATTCAGGAAATGATTGACGAAGATGGCCAAGCAGAAGCGCAATGCCACTTCTGTTTAGAAACTTATCACTTCGATAAAAGTGAACTTGAAGGCTTTGTGAATGAAATCCAATCGTAATTTACACAAAACACCACAACCACCGCAAAATAATTTACCGTATACACAACGACGCTTAAAAACAAAACCTACGTTGCTGTTATTACTGCTATTGTTAATCGGAAATCTATTTTGGTTTGTGTTATGGTTACTCCCATCTGATGAAACAACATCAGAGAAAGAAGACGGCGGCGAAAAAATTGCTGCCGTCGAGGGAGATCCAATTACACGCCAACAATGGCTTGCTGAAATGGAAAACCGTTACGGAAAAGAAACATTGCAGAGTTTAGTAAATGAAGCTGTTATGGAAAAAGCGGCGGAAAAATATAAACTCGATGTAAAAGAGGAAGAGATTGATTTAGAAATAGCCTTATTACGTTCGGCACAAGATTCAAATGATTCAACTCTACATAGTTTATCCCCAGAGCAACTGCGTCAAAAAATGCGGGCTCAGCTCATCTTAGATAAAGTACTGACAAATGATATTGTAGTAAAAGAGAATGAAGCTAAAAAGTATTACGAAGATAATAAGTCGATCTATAATATTCCAACTACACACCGAACAAGTATCATTATCGTGAATTCAAAAGAGGATGCGGAACGGGTGGAAAAAGAGCTGAAGGACGGCTCTGATTTTGCGGTTCTGGCACGCGAGCATTCATTGGATACAGCATCGGCAAGTTTAGGTGGCGACATTGGCTTTATTTCATCAAGTCAATCGGCAGTGGATCCTGCCATTTTACCAGAAGTGGAAAAGCTGAAGGAAAAGGAAACTTCCAAACCTTTTGTATTAAGCGATGGGCGCTATGCAATCGTCAAGGTTACTGAGAACATGGAAGGGCAGTCATTCAGCTTTGATGAAGTAGAAGGGCATGTGAAACGTCAGCTCGCTTTGGAACAGCTGTCGCCTTCCATTACACCGGAAGCTTTCTGGGCAGAATTTAATGCAACATGGATCTACGGAGAATCTAAAAATTAACACCAGATTTATATGGGCCAGGACAGAAGTTAAAGTTTAAGTGAAAGAGGAACTTTTAACTGTCTTTGCCCTTTTTCCTATTTAATAAGTAAAACTAAATAGTCAGAAATTTTACAAAAATTTCGTTTCAATTAATTGACAAGTACTATGAAAAATTGATAAGATACAAATTAAGTAAAACCTATTGATTTGGTAGGGATTTGGAGAGGAATGGATAAAATGAGTAAATTAGCAAATTCAGTGGCGGACTTAGTAGGGCGCACACCAATCGTAAAATTAAACAATGCAACAAGTGAAAATGAAGGTACAGTTTACGTAAAGCTTGAATACTTTAACCCAGGTTCTTCAGTAAAAGACCGTTTAGCTTTAGCGATGGTTGAAGCAGCAGAAAAAGACGGCACATTAAAGCCAGGCGGTACAATCATCGAGCCAACTTCTGGTAACACAGGGATCGGTTTAGCGATGATTGCTGCAGCAAAAGGCTATAAAGCGATTTTAGTAATGCCAGAAACTATGTCACTAGAGCGTCGCAACCTTTTACGTGCTTATGGTGCTGATTTAGTATTAACACCAGGTCCAGAAGGTATGAAAGGTGCAATTGCAAAAGCAGAAGAATTATCAAAATCAGAAGGCTACTTCTTGCCACAACAATTCAAAAACGAAGCAAACGCAGAAATTCACCGTTTAACAACAGGTCCTGAAATTGCGGAAGCATTCGAACAAGAAGGCTTAAAATTAGATGCATTTGTTGCTGGTGTAGGTACTGGCGGTACAATTACTGGTGCAGGTGAAGTACTGAAAAGCAAATTCCCTGAAATTGAAATTATTGCGGTTGAACCTAAAGATTCTCCAATTCTTTCAGGCGGTAACCCTGGTCCACATAAAATTCAAGGTATTGGTGCAGGTTTCATTCCGGACGTATTAAACACAGAAGTATATGATTCTGTATTACCGGTTGAAAACGAAACGGCATTCGAATATGCTCGTAAAGTAGCGCGTGAAGAAGGCATTTTAGCTGGTATTTCTTCAGGTGCAGCAATTTATGCAGCAATCGAAACAGCAAAACGTTTAGGCAAAGGCAAAAACGTATTAGCAATTATCCCATCAAACGGTGAGCGCTACTTATCAACGCCTTTATACCAATTTGAAGACTAATTAAATTTTACCTAAGTGATTTTAAAAGCTATTTTGCGAGTTTAACCTCGTAAAATAGCTTTTTTTCTTAGAAACTGCTAAGTTAAAAATGGATTTTTAAAGCGTTATCGAGTTTAATTAAGAAAAAGGTAAAGCAGGTGTAAATTGATGCAACAACTAGAAACACATACATTTTACATGACAAAAGATGAGTTTTATTATAGTTTCCAGGAACAGACGGCAATGGAAAAACAGCGTGCGTTTCTGGAAAGCGGCAGGGGCGGGCATTTTTCAATTGCTGCATGGCAGCCAATTGCAACAGCAAAGTCAGTGGCACACGGTCTGGAACTGAAGTGGAAAAATGGAGAGACAGAACTGAAAACAGGTGAGGCACTGGCGGAATTAGAAAAAGTAATCGCAGAGTATAAGCTTGAAGCGAATCCGAATCTGCCTGATTTCCAAGGTGGAGCAATTGGATTTATTTCGTATGACTATGCTCGCACGATTGAAGTTCTTCCAAATAATGCCGAAGATGACTTACACGTACCGGATCTTTATTTTTATTTGTTTGATCATTGGGCAGTCCGGAATGTCCAAACAGGAGAAGTAACATTGATGAAGTTGTCTACTAGTGAAGTCGATTTACTTTCATGGCAATCGGATTGGCAACAGCATGCCGAATCCGGGTTGGAAAAGCGTCATTTTAATCAGGAAACAGCTAAAAACATGCAGCAGGATGAAGCGGAATTACAAGTTTCCTTCAGTGGGGATGCATTTGAATCTGCTATACATAAAATTCAGCACTATATTGAACAAGGTGATGTGTTCCAGGTCAACTTGTCGGTGCGCCAGGCGAAAAAACTTTCTGCAGCACCGATTGCAATGTATGAGGCAGTTCGTTCGTTTAATCCTTCACCGTATATGGCTTATATTGAAAGTGAGGATTTTGCGGTTGTTAGCGGCTCGCCGGAATTGCTTGTAAAACGTAAAAACAATGAGCTGTCAACAAGACCAATTGCAGGAACACGTCCGCGCGGAGCTTCGGAAGAACAGGATGTGGCTTTAGCCAATGAACTGATTGAGCATGAAAAAGAGCGTGCAGAACATGTCATGTTAGTTGATCTAGAGCGCAATGATTTAGGAAGAGTAAGCAAATACGGAACGGTAGAAGTAAATGAGTTTATGGTTATCGAGCATTACTCGCATGTGATGCATATTGTTTCGAATGTGCGCGGGGAAATTGCACAAGGAAAAACAAATGCGGATGTCATTCGGGCAATGTTCCCCGGTGGTACGATTACAGGGGCACCGAAAATCCGTACGATGGAAATTATTGAAGAGCTGGAGCCGGTACGCCGTGGTCTTTACACAGGATCAATCGGCTGGATTGGCTACACAGGTGACTTAGAGCTAAATATCGTTATCCGTACAGCGTATATTCAAGATGGTATTGCGTACATTCAGGCGGGTGCCGGTATTGTCATCGATTCCATTCCGGAAAACGAGTATATTGAATCGATGAATAAAGCGAAGGCAATGTGGCAGGCAAAAGCCATGGCAGAAGAGGTGAGCAAATGATTTTAATGATTGATAACTATGATTCGTTTACATATAACTTAGTGCAATACTTCGGTGAATTCGGTCATGAATTGGTCGTAAAGCGCAATGATGAGATTACGGTCGAGGAAATTGAAAAACTTCGGCCAATGATGCTTGTCATCTCACCAGGGCCGTGTACACCAAACGATGCCGGAGAAAGTCTCCGTATCATCGAACATTTCACAGGCAAGCTTCCGATTTTAGGTGTGTGCTTAGGTCATCAGGCGATTGCACAAGTATTTGGCGGCGATGTTGTGCGTGCTGAGAGATTGATGCACGGGAAAACTTCCCCTGTTCTTCATAAGGGGATTGGTCTGCATAGAAAAAATGAGAACCCATTTTTGGCAACACGCTACCATTCACTGATTGTAGAACCGACAACTTTACCGGATTGTCTGGAAGTGACAGCTTGGACAGCGGAAGGCGAAATTATGGGGCTGCGACATAAAGAATATCCGATTGAAGGGGTTCAATATCACCCGGAATCAATTATGACCGAAGACGGCAAGCAGCTGTTACGCACATTTATTGAGTCGTATTGTTAGGGGGAAAGGCAATGCTATGTTGGATGAATGGACAGTATATCGATGAACAAGATTTGAAAATTTCTCCGTTTGATCACGGTTTTTTATATGGACTCGGTTTTTTTGAAACATTTCGTACATATGAGGGAAAGGCTGTCTATTTGCATGAACATTTCAGCCGTCTGCTTGAAGCATTAAAAGAATACCGTATTCATTTTCCGTATACGTTACAGAACATAGAAGAGGTCATTGAAAAGCTCAATGCACAGGACGGCAAAGAAGGGTATTTTCGTTTAAATGTATCAGCCGGTGTGCATCCAATTGGACTTGCACCCTCCGAGTATACCGAACCGACCGTTATTCTGTTTCGTAAAGAACTGCCAGAAATGGTACGCGGGACAGAAAAAGAAGCGGTGTGGCTGAAAACAGCCCGTAACTCTCCGGAACAGCAGACCCGCTATAAAAGCCATCACTACGGCAATAATGTACGAGCGCGGTTAGAGTTACCGAGTTTAGCTTCTCAAGAAGGTTTCTTTACCGATCAGAACGGTGTTATCGCAGAAGGCATTACGTCAAATGTCTTTTGGATAAAAGATGGTATACTGTATACGCCTTCTACTAATTTAGGTATTTTACCGGGTATTACACGTAAAAAAGTCATTCAACTCGCTGAAGAACTCCAAATTCCGGTACGAGAAGGCCGCTTTATGGCATGGGAATTGGAACAGGCGGATGAATGCTTTATTACAACAGCTGTACAGGAGCTCGTACCGATTTCCCGTATTGGGGAGGTACGCTTTGCGGGCAGTGAAGGCAGACTTTATAAAAAGTTGCATCAAAAATATTTACAAAAAATTGTTATGTGTTTAGGAGACCGTCATGTTAGAAAACTATAAAGTACTCACAATAAATGGGATCGAACTGGATTTTCGTAAAGAAACATTCGTGATGGGCATTTTAAATGTAACACCGGACTCATTTTCGGATGGCGGCAGGTTCAATTCAGTTGAAAAAGCAGTTGCACAGGCAAAAAAAATGGTGGCAGATGGCGCAAAAATTATCGATGTTGGCGGGGAATCAACACGCCCTGGCTATACACGGATTTCAGATGAGGAAGAAATTGCACGTGTTGTACCGGTAATTCGGGCGCTTTTAAAAGAAGTACCTGTGATTATTTCAATTGATACGTATAAATCGAATGTTGCGCGTGCTGCAATTGAAGCAGGGGCA
This sequence comes from Solibacillus sp. FSL K6-1126, assembly GCF_038003445.1. Taxonomy (NCBI): domain Bacteria; kingdom Bacillati; phylum Bacillota; class Bacilli; order Caryophanales; family Caryophanaceae; genus Solibacillus; species Solibacillus sp. FSL K6-1126. The sequence continues at coordinate 226,238 of NZ_JBBOPD010000001.1, forward strand.
CATATTATTAATGATATATGGGGCGCAAAGGCGGATCCGGAAATGGCAAGTGTCGCGGCAGAACTCGATGTGCCGATTATTTTAATGCATAACCGCCTGTCAGATCAGTACGATAACTACTTCAACGATTATATGGCCGATATGCAGGAAAGTATTGCAATTGTAAAAGCAGCAGGTGTACGTGACGAGCATATTTTCCTTGATCCTGGTATCGGTTTTGTGAAAAGTTTAAGTGAAAGTATTGAAACGATGCAGCGCCTTGATGAGCTTGTTGCATTAGGCTATCCAGTATTGCTTGCGACATCACGCAAGCGTATGATCGGATCGATTTTGGAACTACCCGTAGATGACCGAGTGGAAGGGACAGCCGCTACTTGTGCATTTGGTGTCCAAAAGGGCTGCCATATGATGCGTGTTCATGATGTAAAGGAAGTGGCGCGTACAGTGAAGATGATGGATGCGCTTGTAGGGAAATTTGAAGTACAAGGTGAATTGGCACCGAGACATTAAGGAGTTTGCAATGGATTATATTCATTTAAAAGAAATGCAGTTTTTTGGTTATCACGGTGTATTACCGGAAGAAAACGTATTAGGACAACGCTTTCGGGCTAATGTTTCGCTTGCTGTTGATATGAAACGTGCAGGTGAGACGGATGAGCTGGATCAGACGGTTAGCTATGTGGGCGTTTATGATATTTGTAAAGAAGTAATTGAAGGGAAGCCGTTTAAATTGATTGAAGCAGTAGCGGAAAAAGTTGCTTCAAGCATTTTAACGCAATATGAAGGTCAGATTTTTGGGTGCCGCGTCGAAATTATTAAGCCTGACCCTCCAATTCCGGGACATTACAAAGAAGTCGCGGTTGAAATTACAAGAGGACAATTCGTATGATGACGACAGCGTACTTATCGATCGGTACAAATATAGGTGAGCGTGAGCAAAACTTGCAAGACGCGGTAAAGTTGCTCACCACACATAAGACAATATCTGTAACAGCGATTTCTTCAATTTATGAAACAGCAGCAGTAGGCTATACAGATCAGGCAGATTTTTTGAATATCGCCGTTGCTCTTGAAACGGAACTCGATGCCTATGAGCTTCTTGCGGAGTGCCAAAAAATCGAAAATAATCTTGGCCGTGTCCGTGAATTTCGGTGGGGACCACGAATAATCGATTTGGATATTTTGTTGTATGGTCAACAACAGTATGAAACCGAAAAATTAATAATTCCACATCCTCGTATGTACGAGCGTGCATTTGTGCTTGTACCGTTAGAGGAGATTATGACGCAAAATTATGATATGCTTGTAGGCGTGCAAAAAGCGTTACATGCACTTGATATAGAGAAAGAAGGCGTCAATCTGTGGAAGAAAATCAATACGGTCGCAGAATTCGTGCCTTTCGAAAACTAAAACGAATTCAGCAAACCGAATTTGCAAAACATATTGGTATATCTGTAACAATTTTAGGGCGAATTGAACGAGGCGAGAAGAAACCCTCTGAAGAACAACTTCAAACAATTGCAGATGTATTACAAATAGATATAAAAGAATTAAAAGGTGAGTAACCGAGTGGAGGGAACAAAAAAGGTGTCAAACATCGACCAAAAGCCATTCCAAATAGGCGATATTATTATGGATAACCGGGTCGTTCTTGCTCCGATGGCAGGAATTTGCAACTCTGCTTTCCGGTTAACGGTAAAAGAGTTTGGAGCGGGGTTAGTCTATGCGGAAATGATCAGCGATAAAGCGTTGAACACCCGCAACAAAAAAACATTGGACATGCTTTATATTGACGAGCGGGAGAACCCGATGACGCTGCAAATTTTTGGAGGAGACAAAGAAAATTTAGTAGAGGCAGCGAAATTTGTAGACAAACATACAACAGCCGACATTATCGATATCAATATGGGATGTCCTGTAAACAAAATTATTAAATGTGAAGCTGGCGCAAAATGGCTTCTTGATCCGAATAAAATTTACGAAATGGTTTCAGCAGTTGTCGATGCAGTTGATAAACCCGTTTCGGTAAAAATGCGTATCGGTTGGGATGAAGAGCGTGTATTCGCTGTGGAAAATGCCCAGGCAGCAGAACGTGCAGGCGCAGCCGCTATCGCGATGCATGGCCGAACTCGTGTGCAAATGTATGAAGGTAAAGCAAACTGGGACGTTTTAGCCGAAGTGAAGAAAAATATTAGCATCCCGTTTATCGCAAATGGGGATGTGGAAACACCGGAAGATGCTAAGCGCATTCTGGAACATACAAAGGCAGATGGGGTCATGATTGGTCGTGCTGCTTTAGGAAATCCATGGATGATCTATCAAACGGTAAAATACTTGGAATCAGGTGTTCAAATTCCAGAGCCTTCAGTTCGTGAAAAAATGGATGTTTGTTTATTGCATTTTGAACGTCTAAAAGCACTTAAAGGTGAAAAAGTGGCGGTTAGAGAAATGCGTAAACATGCATCATGGTACTTAAAAGGTATTCGTGGAAACGGAAAGATCCGTAATGCCATCAATTTAACGGAGACCGAGCAAGAATTACGTATTCTTCTAAACAGTGTTGCAGATGAATACGAAGAAGAAGCAGTAATTGTATAAAAATCATTGAAGGCATCAGACGATGGTGCCTTTTTCTTATGTAAAGAAAAATCACTTGTCATAATTATCTGATATTTAAAATTAATTCGAAACAGGTGAATCAACAAAAGAAATACTGTACAATAGAAACATTATGGACTATTGTGCCGTTTTGGAGCGCAAAAACATTAAGGAGTGAAATACGTGTCAAATATCGAAGAATTAAACGACCAACTTTTGGTGAGACGCCAGAAGATGACAGATATTCGTGAAAACGGTATGGACCCATTCGGCAGCCGTTTTGAACGCACACATTTATCGAACGAAGTTATTGCAGAAAATGAGCAATTTAATAAAGAACAGTTAGAAGAAAATCCACGTGAAGTAGTAATCGCCGGACGTATTATGACAAAGCGCGGTAAAGGTAAAGCAGGTTTTGCGCATATCCAGGACTTAGCAGGCCAAATCCAAATTTATGTACGTAAAGATGCAATTGGTGAAGAAGCATATGAATTGTTCAACAAAGCAGATCTTGGTGATATCGTAGGGGTAAAAGGAAACGTATTCCGTACGCAAGTTGGAGAGCTGTCTGTTAAAGCGACAGAGTTCACTTTCCTAACAAAAGCATTACGCCCGTTACCTGATAAATTCCACGGTCTGACAGACGTAGAACAACGTTACCGTCAACGCTATGTAGACTTAATGACAAACGACGAATCAAAAACAACATTTATCCAACGTTCAAAAATCATCCGAGCAATCCGCAACTATTTAGATAACAATGGTTATTTGGAAGTGGAAACACCAATGCTGCATACAATTGCAGGTGGTGCTGCGGCTCGCCCGTTCATTACACACCACAATGCATTGGATATGGAATTATATATGCGTATCGCAATCGAGCTGCATTTAAAACGTTTAATCGTTGGTGGCTTGGAAAAAGTATATGAAATCGGCCGTGTATTCCGTAATGAAGGAATTTCAACTCGTCACAACCCGGAATTCACAATGATTGAATTATATGAAGCGTATGCAGACTACAACGATATTATGGACTTAACAGAAAACCTTATTGCACATGTAGCCCAAGATGTTCTTGGTACGACATCTGTACAATATGGTGAAGATACAATTGAACTAGGTGTTGGCTGGAAACGTGTGCATATGGTAGATGCAGTTAAAGAAGCAACGGGTGTAGACTTCTGGGCTCCGATGACTGTAGAAGAAGCACGTAAACTTGCTGCTGAACACGGCGTGGAAATTAAAGATGCACATGAAGTAGGTCACATCATCAATGAATTCTTTGAGCAAAAAGTAGAAGAAACATTAGTACAACCTACATTCGTAACAGGTCACCCTGTGGAAATTTCTCCGTTAGCGAAGAAAAATCCTGAAGATCCACGCTTCACAGATCGTTTTGAGCTATTCATTGTTCGCCGTGAGCACGCTAATGCATTTACAGAATTAAATGATCCAATCGATCAACGCGAGCGCTTTGAAGCTCAAATGGCCGAAAAAGAGGCAGGAAATGACGAAGCACATGAAATGGATAATGACTTCATTGAAGCATTAGAATACGGTATGCCGCCAACAGGTGGTTTAGGTATCGGTATCGACCGCTTAGTAATGTTATTAACGAACTCACCATCAATTCGTGATGTATTGTTATTCCCGACAATGCGCCATACAACAAAATAAGTTTAGTTTAATTAGGGCCTTGCGCTATTCGCAAGGCTCTTTTCTTTATTATAGGAAGATGAGAGTGGCTGCTTGGCAGAGGTGAACGATGGGAGTCTCGGCGTATAAATTATTCCTGGGGGATTATACAGATGTATTGTGGGAAGAATGGTCATTCCTTTCTATATATTGGAGTGGATATAGGAGAAACAATAAACATTATAAAAAAATATAATATTTTTTAAAATAACTATTGCAATATAATTGTAGGGGTGGTATATTATCTCTTGTCGCTAAAACGCGGCGCACTAAACTACAAAGTTCTTTACTTTTCGACTTTAGAGTGGTAAAGTATAAGAGTTACCGAATTTACAGTGATTATGAGTTTGAAACTTTTTTTGAAAAAGTTGTTGACAAATGATTCGTGAAAATGGTAAGATATAAAAGTTGTCACAACGACAACGCAATGAACCTTGAAAACTGAACAAGCAACGTTAATGAAACAAGCTTCTTAAATGAAGCAAACAATAGATTTCAACTTCTAACGAAGTTGGATCGCTAGCAAAGCAAATGAGCTTTCAAACTACTTTTATGGAGAGTTTGATCCTGGCTCAGGACGAACGCTGGCGGCGTGCCTAATACATGCAAGTCGAGCGGAAATTTTATTGGTGCTTGCACCTTTAAAATTTTAGCGGCGGACGGGTGAGTAACACGTGGGTAACCTACCTTATAGATTGGGATAACTCCGGGAAACCGGGGCTAATACCGAATAATACTTTTTAACACATGTTTGAAAGTTGAAAGACGGTTTCGGCTGTCACTATAAGATGGACCCGCGGCGCATTAGCTAGTTGGTGAGGTAACGGCTCACCAAGGCAACGATGCGTAGCCGACCTGAGAGGGTGATCGGCCACACTGGGACTGAGACACGGCCCAGACTCCTACGGGAGGCAGCAGTAGGGAATCTTCCACAATGGACGAAAGTCTGATGGAGCAACGCCGCGTGAGTGAAGAAGGATTTCGGTTCGTAAAACTCTGTTGCAAGGGAAGAACAAGTAGCGTAGTAACTGGCGCTACCTTGACGGTACCTTGTTAGAAAGCCACGGCTAACTACGTGCCAGCAGCCGCGGTAATACGTAGGTGGCAAGCGTTGTCCGGAATTATTGGGCGTAAAGCGCGCGCAGGTGGTTCCTTAAGTCTGATGTGAAAGCCCCCGGCTCAACCGGGGAGGGTCATTGGAAACTGGGGAACTTGAGTGCAGAAGAGGATAGTGGAATTCCAAGTGTAGCGGTGAAATGCGTAGAGATTTGGAGGAACACCAGTGGCGAAGGCGACTGTCTGGTCTGTAACTGACACTGAGGCGCGAAAGCGTGGGGAGCAAACAGGATTAGATACCCTGGTAGTCCACGCCGTAAACGATGAGTGCTAAGTGTTGGGGGGTTTCCGCCCCTCAGTGCTGCAGCTAACGCATTAAGCACTCCGCCTGGGGAGTACGGTCGCAAGACTGAAACTCAAAGGAATTGACGGGGGCCCGCACAAGCGGTGGAGCATGTGGTTTAATTCGAAGCAACGCGAAGAACCTTACCAGGTCTTGACATCCCGGTGACCACTATGGAGACATAGTTTCCCCTTCGGGGGCAACGGTGACAGGTGGTGCATGGTTGTCGTCAGCTCGTGTCGTGAGATGTTGGGTTAAGTCCCGCAACGAGCGCAACCCTTATTCTTAGTTGCCATCATTCAGTTGGGCACTCTAAGGAGACTGCCGGTGATAAACCGGAGGAAGGTGGGGATGACGTCAAATCATCATGCCCCTTATGACCTGGGCTACACACGTGCTACAATGGACGGTACAAACGGTTGCCAACCCGCGAGGGGGAGCTAATCCGATAAAACCGTTCTCAGTTCGGATTGTAGGCTGCAACTCGCCTACATGAAGCCGGAATCGCTAGTAATCGCGGATCAGCATGCCGCGGTGAATACGTTCCCGGGCCTTGTACACACCGCCCGTCACACCACGAGAGTTTGTAACACCCGAAGTCGGTGAGGTAACCTTTATGGAGCCAGCCGCCGAAGGTGGGATAGATGATTGGGGTGAAGTCGTAACAAGGTAGCCGTATCGGAAGGTGCGGCTGGATCACCTCCTTTCTAAGGATTTTTCGGAATCATTCCTTCGGGGAATGAAACATTAACGGTTGCTGTTCAGTTTTGAAGGTTCATTCTTAATTGAATGAAATACTTCAAACCTTGCTCCTGACGCTTGCGCTTACGTCGCAAAGCTGCATGAAGCAAAATCAGTGAAGCTTCTCACGATGTGATTGAAGTCAGCTGCTTCGTTCTTTGAAAACTGGATAAAACGACATTGAAAGCAATAAATCAAATTTCTATTTTATAGATTTTTAAACAAGTCAAGAAATTGACGTGTAAACTTAAATCTTAGATCTCTGATCTAAGTGTTAACTTTTGGTTAAGTTAATAAGGGCGCACGGTGGATGCCTTGGCACTAGGAGTCGATGAAGGACGGCACTAACACCGATATGCCTCGGGGAGCTGTAAGTAAGCTTTGATCCGGGGATTTCCGAATGGGGGAACCCACTATCTTTAATCGGATAGTATCTTCACGTGAATTCATAGCGTGTTGAAGACAGACGCAGGGAACTGAAACATCTAAGTACCTGCAGGAACAGAAAGAAAATTCGATTCCCTGAGTAGCGGCGAGCGAAACGGGAAGAGCCCAAACCAAAGAGCTTGCTCTTTGGGGTTGTAGGACACTCTATACGGAGTTACAAAAGAATGAATTAGACGAAGCGACTTGGAAAGGTCCGCGAAACAAGGTAAAAGCCCTGTAGTCAAAAGTTCATTCCCTCCAGAGTGGATCCTGAGTACGGCGGAACACGTGAAATTCCGTCGGAATCCGGGAGGACCATCTCCCAAGGCTAAATACTACCTAGTGACCGATAGTGAACCAGTACCGTGAGGGAAAGGTGAAAAGCACCCCGGAAGGGGAGTGAAATAGACCCTGAAACCGTGTGCCTACAAGTAGTTAGAGCCCGTTAATGGGTGATAGCGTGCCTTTTGTAGAATGAACCGGCGAGTTACGATTACGTGCGAGGTTAAGTTGAGAAGACGGAGCCGCAGCGAAAGCGAGTCTGAATAGGGCGAATTAGTACGTGGTCGTAGACCCGAAACCAGGTGATCTACCCATGTCCAGGGTGAAGGTGAGGTAACACTCACTGGAGGCCCGAACCCACGCACGTTGAAAAGTGCGGGGATGAGGTGTGGGTAGCGGAGAAATTCCAATCGAACCTGGAGATAGCTGGTTCTCTCCGAAATAGCTTTAGGGCTAGCCTCGTGATTGAGAATACCGGAGGTAGAGCACTGTTTGGACTAGGGGGGCATCTCGCTTTACCGAATTCAGACAAACTCCGAATGCCGGATATTTATACACGGGAGTCAGACTGCGAGTGATAAGATCCGTAGTCAAGAGGGAAACAGCCCAGACCACCAGCTAAGGTCCCCAAGTAATCGTTAAGTGGAAAAGGATGTGGCGTTGCTTAGACAACCAGGATGTTGGCTTAGAAGCAGCCATCATTTAAAGAGTGCGTAATAGCTCACTGGTCGAGTGACGCTGCGCCGAAAATGTATCGGGGCTAAACGATTCACCGAAGCTGTGGATGCATACTTAGAGTATGCGTGGTAGGAGAGCGTTCTAACAGCGTTGAAGTCAGACCGGAAGGACTGGTGGAGCGGTTAGAAGTGAGAATGCCGGTATGAGTAGCGAAACATGGGTGAGAATCCCATGCACCGTATGACTAAGGTTTCCTGAGGAAGGCTCGTCCGCTCAGGGTTAGTCGGGACCTAAGCCGAGGCCGATAGGCGTAGGCGATGGACAACAGGTTGATATTCCTGTACCACCTCCTCACCGTTTGAGAAATGGGGGGACGCAGTAGGATAGGGTAAGCACGCCGTTGGTTGCGCGTGTTCAAGCAGTAAGGCGTGTATGTAGGCAAATCCGCATACTATAACGTTGAGCTGTGATGACGAGCTCGTATGAGCGAAGTTCCTGATTTCACACTGCCAAGAAAAGCCTCTATCGAGGTGAGAGGTGCCCGTACCGCAAACCGACACAGGTAGTCGAGGAGAGAATCCTAAGGTGTGCGAGAGAACTCTCGTTAAGGAACTCGGCAAAATGACCCCGTAACTTCGGGAGAAGGGGTGCTTCTTTGGGTGCATAGCCTAGAGAAGCCGCAGTGAATAGGCCCAGGCGACTGTTTAGCAAAAACACAGGTCTCTGCAAAACCGTAAGGTGACGTATAGGGGCTGACGCCTGCCCGGTGCTGGAAGGTTAAGAGGAGCGGTTAGCGCAAGCGAAGCTGTGAATTGAAGCCCCAGTAAACGGCGGCCGTAACTATAACGGTCCTAAGGTAGCGAAATTCCTTGTCGGGTAAGTTCCGACCCGCACGAAAGGCGTAACGATCTGGGCACTGTCTCAACGAGAGACTCGGTGAAATT
>NZ_JBBOPD010000001.1:240000-332500 GCF_038003445.1 Solibacillus sp. FSL K6-1126
CTCGCTTTACCGAATTCAGACAAACTCCGAATGCCGGATATTTATACACGGGAGTCAGACTGCGAGTGATAAGATCCGTAGTCAAGAGGGAAACAGCCCAGACCACCAGCTAAGGTCCCCAAGTAATCGTTAAGTGGAAAAGGATGTGGCGTTGCTTAGACAACCAGGATGTTGGCTTAGAAGCAGCCATCATTTAAAGAGTGCGTAATAGCTCACTGGTCGAGTGACGCTGCGCCGAAAATGTATCGGGGCTAAACGATTCACCGAAGCTGTGGATGCATACTTTGAGTATGCGTGGTAGGAGAGCGTTCTAACAGCGTTGAAGTCAGACCGGAAGGACTGGTGGAGCGGTTAGAAGTGAGAATGCCGGTATGAGTAGCGAAACATGGGTGAGAATCCCATGCACCGTATGACTAAGGTTTCCTGAGGAAGGCTCGTCCGCTCAGGGTTAGTCGGGACCTAAGCCGAGGCCGATAGGCGTAGGCGATGGACAACAGGTTGATATTCCTGTACCACCTCCTCACCGTTTGAGAAATGGGGGGACGCAGTAGGATAGGGTAAGCACGCCGTTGGTTGCGCGTGTTCAAGCAGTAAGGCGTGTATGTAGGCAAATCCGCATACTATAACGTTGAGCTGTGATGACGAGCTCGTATGAGCGAAGTTCCTGATTTCACACTGCCAAGAAAAGCCTCTATCGAGGTGAGAGGTGCCCGTACCGCAAACCGACACAGGTAGTCGAGGAGAGAATCCTAAGGTGTGCGAGAGAACTCTCGTTAAGGAACTCGGCAAAATGACCCCGTAACTTCGGGAGAAGGGGTGCTTCTTTGGGTGCATAGCCTAGAGAAGCCGCAGTGAATAGGCCCAGGCGACTGTTTAGCAAAAACACAGGTCTCTGCAAAACCGTAAGGTGACGTATAGGGGCTGACGCCTGCCCGGTGCTGGAAGGTTAAGAGGAGCGGTTAGCGCAAGCGAAGCTGTGAATTGAAGCCCCAGTAAACGGCGGCCGTAACTATAACGGTCCTAAGGTAGCGAAATTCCTTGTCGGGTAAGTTCCGACCCGCACGAAAGGCGTAACGATCTGGGCACTGTCTCAACGAGAGACTCGGTGAAATTATAGTACCTGTGAAGATGCAGGTTACCCGCGACAGGACGGAAAGACCCCGTGGAGCTTTACTGTAGCCTGATATTGAATTTTGGTACAACTTGTACAGGATAGGTAGGAGCCAGAGATCTCGGAGCGCCAGCTTCGAAGGAGGCGTCGGTGGGATACTACCCTGGTTGTATTGAACTTCTAACCCATGCCCCTTAGCGGGGTAGGAGACAGTGTCAGGCGGACAGTTTGACTGGGGCGGTCGCCTCCTAAAGAGTAACGGAGGCGCCCAAAGGTTCCCTCAGAATGGTTGGAAATCATTCGTAGAGTGTAAAGGCATAAGGGAGCTTGACTGCGAGACCTACAAGTCGAGCAGGGTCGAAAGACGGGCTTAGTGATCCGGTGGTTCCGCATGGAAGGGCCATCGCTCAACGGATAAAAGCTACCCCGGGGATAACAGGCTTATCTCCCCCAAGAGTCCACATCGACGGGGAGGTTTGGCACCTCGATGTCGGCTCATCGCATCCTGGGGCTGTAGTCGGTCCCAAGGGTTGGGCTGTTCGCCCATTAAAGCGGTACGCGAGCTGGGTTCAGAACGTCGTGAGACAGTTCGGTCCCTATCCGTCGTGGGCGTAGGAAATTTGAGAGGAGCTGTCCTTAGTACGAGAGGACCGGGATGGACATACCGCTGGTGTACCAGTTGTCTTGCCAAAGGCATCGCTGGGTAGCTATGTATGGACGGGATAAGTGCTGAAAGCATCTAAGCATGAAGCCCCCCTCAAGATGAGATTTCCCATTACGCAAGTAAGTAAGACCCCTGAAAGACGATCAGGTAGATAGGTTCGAGGTGGAAGTGCGGTGACGCATGCAGCTGACGAATACTAATCGGTCGAGGACTTAACCACATTTTATTGCTCAATTCAATGAAACGTTTATCCAGTTTTGAAAGAATGATCTTTCTAAGGGTTTCAAGATACAAGCTAGTCGAGGAAACGACTGAGTGATTGAAGGAGCGTACTTAAGTACGTGACTGAAAGAACGAAGGAAGTTGACGAAGGATAGCGCCGTGTATTGGAAGCCGAAAATAGTGAAGTGATGATGGCAAAGAGGTCACACCCGTTCCCATACCGAACACGGAAGTTAAGCTCTTTAGCGCCGATGGTAGTTGGGGGCTTCCCCCTGTGAGAGTAGGACGTCGCTTCGCACAACGCAAACCCACTGAGTAATCAGTGGGTTTTTCGTTTTATTTTATTGAATTTCAACTTTTAAAACCCTGTAATGCCCACTCTAAAATCCATCATATATTAAAACTCCAGAACGGCCCGCAAGTTATTTATATACGATTGACTAACTGGCAATTCCACACCATCATTCAGCTGTACAATAAAATTGGAAGTCAAATCCCGAGAGATTTTCTTTATATAGCAAATATTAATAATATAGGAACGATGAATGCGAAGAAAGTTATTTGGCAATCGAGTCTGCAGCTCCTTTAATGTAATCGCTGTTTTGTATTGTTCTCCTTTGGAATAAAACCATGTCCGCTTTTGCAGACTTTCAATATGCGAAATTTGGTCGATTGAAATCGGTATCCAATCTTCCATTTGTTTACCTGTTAAAAACTGATATATATCTGAACTCTTTACTTTAAATAACGGGGGCAAGACGACAACTAAAGCACCTTGTTCGCCATTTACCAAAATCGGATACCCGATTGCATAATAAGGTGATTCAAAAAGTGTATTTTCCATAACAGCATCTACTTTTCTACCTGTTTGAAGTACTTTATAAGCAATGCTGTCTTTCGGTACATCGGAACCTACTTTCAATGAAAAATGGTGATGACCTGTACTGAAATAAATAAAGCAATTGTTTACTGCTATTGCTATCGATGCATCTTGAGGAATCCAATCTTCTAAAATAATTTTATACTGTTTTAAAATGTTCTTTTCGATCTCAATATTTTGTAGTGACAATGCAAATCCACTCCCTCTGTATTATTGCCTAAATGTCAATTCATCCTCCAAATATACACATTCATCCTAAATTAAAGTTAATTTGTCAGAAAATAATGAAAAGTTAAACATTCTGTTATACATTATATTACAGCAAGATGTTCTGTTATGGAACAGGCAATTACAAATTTTTCTAACAGAATATCCATACACAATGGGGAAGGTGGAAATTTATTATGTCAACTCGTCAAGAAAGAATCGAAGCTTTACAAAAGGATTGGGCAGAAAACCAGCGCTGGAAAGGAATTGAGCGTGGCTATACAGCAGAAGAGGTTGTAAAGTTACAAGGTTCATTCATCCAGGAGCAAACATTAGCAAAACGAGGATCAGCTCGTTTATGGAAGTCATTACACGAAGTGCCTTTCATTAATGCTTTAGGTGCTTTAACGGGGAATCAGGCAGTACAGCAAGTAAAGGCAGGTTTACAGGCAATCTACTTATCGGGGTGGCAAGTAGCGGCTGATGCAAACCTTTCTGGTCAAATGTATCCGGACCAGTCTTTATATCCAGCAAACTCTGTACCGGCAGTAGTAAAGCGTATTAACCAGGCACTGCAACGTGCTGACCAAATCGACCATGCAGAAGGCCGCGACGATGGCTTTGACTGGTTTGCGCCGATTGTAGCTGATGCGGAAGCAGGCTTTGGGGGTCCATTAAACGTATTTGAGTTAGTTAAAGGGATGATTGAAGCTGGTGCAGCTGGTGTCCATTTAGAAGACCAATTAGCTTCTGAGAAAAAATGCGGACACTTAGGCGGGAAAGTATTATTACCAACACAAAACGCTGTACGTAATTTAATTGCTGCACGTTTAGCTGCTGATGTGGCAGGCGTTGATACAATTTTAATCGCACGTACAGATGCGGATGCTGCTGACATGGTAACGTCAGATATTGACCCACGCGATGCAGAGTTCTTAACGGGTGAACGTACTCCAGAAGGATTCTACCGTACTAAACCAGGTATTAAGCAAGCAATTGCACGCGGGTTAGCTTATGCACCATATGCAGACTTAATTTGGTGTGAGACTTCTCACCCATCATTAGAAGAAGCTCGTGAGTTTGCTGCTGCAATCCACGCTGAGTTCCCAGGGAAAATGTTAGCGTACAACTGCTCGCCATCATTCAACTGGAAAGCTAAATTATCGGATGAGGAAATTGCAGAGTACCAACGTGAATTAGGGAAACTTGGCTACAAGTTCCAATTCATCACACTTGCAGGTTTCCACAGCTTAAACTTTGGTATGTTCGAGCTTGCGCATGACTACAAAGATAATGGTATGGCTGCTTACTCTAAATTACAACAAGCTGAGTTTGCTGCTGAAAGTAAAGGTTACACTGCTACTCGTCACCAACGTGAAGTAGGTACTGGTTACTTTGATGAAGTATCACAAACAATTTCAGGTGGTACATCATCGACAACTGCGATGTCAGGTTCTACTGAAACAGAGCAATTTGTATAAGATTAAGATTTTATAGGCAGTGTTATGAATAGATTCATAAACGGGGAACTGCTTTTACGGATTAACTTATTCCTTTTCTTCTATCATATCGATTCAAGTGACATTGGGGAATGTGCACTTAGTAAATAGACGTTATGCCGAAGCGGTTATTGAAAGAAACGTAGGATGGAGAAGGGGAATAACTTTTTGAACTTGAACAGCTTGACTACTACGATAATTACTAAATCGAATTGGAACGCGGTTTAGTATGGGGTTGCCTCCCAACATATAAGGAAAACTTAGGGGTTTTTATAAAGGATAAATGTCTTTTTAGCTTGGATGGGGCTAGAAAGGCATTTTCTATTTATTAAAAATGAAGGAGTTCTAATCTTATATAGAGAATATTATATAGATAGAATATTTTTACTATTGTGAAAAGGGAGTAATTACAATGAAAAATAAAGAATTATTATTAGTACCAGGGCCGACACCGGTAATGGATAAGATTTATGACGCCCTGGCAAGTGAAACGAGAGGGCATACGGATCCTCGGTTTGTGGAAACATTTAAAAATGCACTTGCCAATACAAAAAAGCTATTTAATACAGATGGGGAAGTGTATGTTGTAGCAGGTTCAGGAACATTGGCAATGGAAATGGCAATAGTAAATACTATTGCAAAAGGTGAACGTCTGCTTGTTATTAGTCACGGTTACTTCGGTGACCGTTTTACACCACTTGCAAAGGCGTTTGGAATTGAAGTCGATGTACTACAGTCAACATGGGGGGAGCGTGTAGACTCAAAGCTTGTTGAGGAAGCAGTGAAGGCTAACAATTATAAGGCGGTTACAATTACACATGCGGATACATCAACAGGGGTTATGTCCGATTTAGAGACACTTGTACCGATTATTAAAGCATCTGGGGCACTTGTTATTGTCGATGGTGTTGTCGCAACAGCAGCATTGCAAGAGGATATGAGTAAAGCTTACGGTGAAGACGACTATAAAATTGATATTGTGTTAACAGGATCCCAAAAGGCGATTGGTATTCCTCCTGGGCTGGCGATTGTTGCTTTCAGTCAACAGGCACTGGCTGCCCGTGAACAGATCGGGACAGTGCCAGCTTATTATGCGGATATACATAACTGGCGCGCTATTATGGATAACCCGGCAATGTACTTTGCGACGCCTCCAGTGAACTTAATTTACGCATATGATGTTGCATTAAATATTGTATTAGAAGAGGGTATGGAAAAACGTGAAGCGCGTCATATCGCATTTGGTAAAGCAATCCGTGCTGCACTGCATTCGTACGGGATGACACCATTGGCTAATGAGGAAGTAGCAGCACCGACATTGAGCTGTATTTTATATCCTAAAGGTATTGATGATGCCAAGTTCCGAGCAAGCTTGGCAAAAAGCGGCGTTATTGTAGCGGGTTCTTTAGCCCACTTAGCAGGAAAAGCATTCCGAATCGGACATATGGGGAATACGACGGCGGAAATGCTGGAGCAGGCAATTGCTGTGATTGGTGAAGCATTGCAAGAGCAACAGCTTCAAGTCGATATCGAAAAAGCTAAAAAAGTATTCTTTCAACAATTAGAAGCAGCTACGGTACAAAGCTAAAAAGATTGCCCGGAAAGCATATAGCGATTCGGGGGAATATTGAAAAGGGGACGGTGCAATTTATGAGCGTTCCCTTTTTATTTAGTTACTAATAGAAAATATTGTATGATAGTTTGAAATAAAAAGGGTAGGTGGCATATGAAGCAAATCATCGATCAATCCCAAAAACGGGGAAAAGCGGATTTCATTATTCAACATGCACAAATTGCAGATGTCTTTAATTTACGGTGGCGACAAGGGGATGTTGTAGTAGCAGAAGGAAAAATTGTTGCGATTTCGGAGCCGGGTGAATTTGAAGCAGAAGAAATAATAGATGCGCACGGAAAGTATATTGTGCCAGGCTTTATTGATGCACATATTCATATTGAATCTTCTATGGTGGTACCAAAACAGTTTAACCGAATCGTGCTTCCCCATGGTGTAACGACTGTTGTTACAGACCCGCATGAAATTGCGAATGTCGCAGGAAAAGCTGGACTGAGATTTATGCTGCAGGATATAGAAGATGTGGAAATGGATATTTATTATATGTTGCCATCCAGTGTACCGGGCACCTCTTTTGAAAACGCGGGTGCAGTGCTGACTGCAAAGGATTTAGAGGAATTTGTTCAACATAAAAGTGTACTAGGTTTGGCCGAGGTGATGGATTTTCCTGCTGTACTAAATGGGGAAAAGGAAATGCTCGCAAAGTTAATGCTTGCTCAAGAAAACGGGATGGTCATCGATGGGCACTGTGCAGGTTTAACAAGTGCACAAATACGTGGCTACCGGGCGGCCGGCATTACAACGGACCATGAATGTGTGACAGCTGAAGAAGCATTGGACCGAGTGGAGCAGGGGATGTATGTGTTGATCCGGGAAGGTTCTGCAGCCAAAAACCTTAAAGCCATTTTACCTGCTGTAACAATGGCTAATTCGCGTCGTTTTGCCTTTTGTACGGATGATAAGCATTTGGATGAACTGATGGAGCAAGGGAGCATCAATTATGCAGTGGCACTGGCGATTTCAGAAGGAATGGACCCATTACTGGCGATTCAGCTTGCTACAATAAATGCTGCGGAATGCTACCGTTTAGTAAATAAAGGTGCTGTTGCTACAGGCTATGACGCAGATTTTATAATAATTGATGATTTAAAGACGATGAAAGCACGCGCTGTATGGAAAAATGGAAGAAAAGTTGCGGAAAGTGGAGAAATGCTTTCACCAGCCCCAGAAAAATCTACTGTGGAGAGATCTATTTTACAGTCAATGCACTTAACAAAACTTACAATTGAAGATTTACGCCTGCGGTTTAAAGGAAACAGGGCAAATGTTATAAAAATTGTACCAAACCAACTCATTACAAAGCGGATAGAAGTGGAAGTAGATGTAGAAAACGGACAATTTGTACCATCGATCGAAAAGGATTTATTGAAGCTAGCAGTGGTAGAGCGCCACCACCATGTTGGGACAAAAGCAGTTGCAATTGTACAGGGTATCGGTATTCAAAGCGGTGCTGTAGCGACAACTATTTCCCATGATTCACATAATGCGATTGCCGTAGGAACAAATGATGAAGATATGCTAATCGCACTTAATGCACTTCAAGAGATAGAAGGCGGACTAGTCGTAGTTAATGATGGGGAAGTGATTGCTTCTTTTAGTCTGCCAATCGCAGGTCTTATGACAGATATTCCTGCAGAACAGGCGAAGCAAAAGCTGAAAAAATTACATGAAGGACTGCATACCATTCATCCTATGCTCGATTATCATCTGTTTCTGACATTATCATTTCTGGCACTGCCGGTAATCCCTGACATTAAGCTTACCGATACAGGATTGTTTGATGTTAAAAAATTCCGGCATATTCCTGTTGAGATTTTACAGTCCGATCAATCGCATTAACCTATATAGTTCCCATAAATATTTTATTAAGGAGCATGTAAAATGGAGCAAGTCATTATTATGATTCCAGCGCTAAACCCTTTACCGGCCCTTCTGGAATTTGTCAGGAAACTGCGTGCATTGCCGATCGCTCGTATTATTGTCATTAATGATGGCAGTGAAGAAAAATATAACCGTCTGTTTGAACAATTACAGCAAGAAGGTTGCGATGTATTAACACATGACCAAAATCTAGGGAAAGGCCGCGCACTTAAAACAGGGATGGAATATATTCTAAAATCCCGACTGCGTACAAAGGGAATTATTACAGTAGGTGCACATGGTCAGCATTCGGTGTTGGATGTTGAGCAAGTGCTATCAAGTACTAAAATTTTCTCGGATGGGATTATTTTAGGGATTCGTGATTTTAAAGATTCAGACTACCCGTTCATTAGCAAACTTCAAAATCGTGCTTATTCGATGATGTTTGAACTGTTTATTCGTAAACGTTTGCTCGACATTCAAACAGGATTACGTTATATTCCAAGAAAACATCTGCCATGGCTATGTAAAGTGAAAGGAGAGTCTTATCACTATGACACGAATATGCTGATAGAGGCGATAAGACGAAAAGTTCCTGTATACGAGGTGCCGATCGGTCATGCAAAGCTCCGGAAAAATTCAATCATTTACTACGATGAAGTATTGAATCCAACGAAAATTTTTCAGCAACTTTGGATAAATTTCCTACATAAAAGACAAAATACGAAATGAATCTTTTCTAATAGCGAAAACGTATAGGATTACGAGTCGCATATTTGAGGAATACTAATGTAATAGCAAGGAAAGGAGCATGAGTATGAGCGAACAATATAATTTCGAAAAAATGGTTGAAGGTCAAGACCAACATTATTCAGATAAAAAGTTTCTGCATAAATTGAAAAACTTCGGTGGAGGTTTAGGTTATAAAGCGGTGCATGCAGCGGCGACACTTTACGTTGCCCTGCGTAGCCCGGACATGCCTAAATCGAGTAAACTCATTGTTTTAGGAGCGCTGGGGTACTTCATTTTACCATTCGATTTAGTTGTCGATTTTCTCCCTTTAGTCGGTTTGACGGATGATGCATTTATTATTTTAACTGCACTTGGAAAAGTATATTTATCGATTACAGATGAGATGAAGGATGAGGCAAAAGGGTTAATCGATTCAAAGCTTGGAAGCCAGGAGAATGTAGTGAAATAAAAGAAGAAATCCCCTTTCAGCAACTACTGCAAAAGGGGATTTTCTATGTCTACTTTACGGGTTGTGCCCCATTTAATTCACGTAAGCCGCGGTTAAAGATAGCTTCAATCGGCTTTTCCTCACATAACTTTAACGTTATCTTCGGATGTGTTTTTTGGAGCTGTGTAGTTATTAACTCAACAAGCAAGGGATTGTTTTTTAGTATTCCGCCATTTAAAAAAAGTGTATGGGCTATATTGGAGTAACCGGCATTTTTCAATGTCGTTGTTGCCAATAATACAAGCTCATCTGCTGCCTTTTGCATAATTTTTTGTGCAACAGTATCTTCCATTTCGACTGCCTGTTGTAAGTAGGAACTGAAGCTTGCCAATCGCGCATTTGTATAATCCGCTGAATAAATGAGATTGAACAATTCATCTGTGCTGTTGACATGATGACCAGCTAAAACAAGCTCTGTTAATAAAGTCGGTTTATTTCGCCCGTCGGCAGCGCGGAAAATTGCTTTTGCAATATGTTTTCCGATCCAGTAACCGCTTCCTTCATCGCCAATCCGATGACCCCAGCCACCGCCGCGGCTAATCCGATCATTCATAAGGCTGTAGCAAATAGCCCCTGTACCGGAAATTAGCAGGCTGACATTGTTTTTCCCGAGCCCCTTTAAAGTTGCTTCAACATCATTTTCTATAATAATTTGACCGAATGTAAAAGGGGAGCGGGCGATACTTTCTTCAATAATCTCTTCGATAATCTTTTTGTCCTGATCTGTATCAATGCCGGCAAGTGCAAATATCGCGATATCAATAAACAGACTTGGTAAATGAGCTGCTGCACTCCGGAGCAGGCCGGTAAATACATGTTGGACATGTTCGATTCCAACAGCTTGGTAATTTGAGCCTGTGGAAGTTGCGGTAAATAGTTCACGGCCATCTGTAGAGCGAATAGTCATTATTGTTTTTGATGCACCACCATCAACGGCTAATACATAACGATTACTCATGTTCCGTCCACCCCTTTAAAATTTGTTCCAATCCATTTTCGGCCTTTAAAATTGCCTCTGTTTTTTCTCTCAGCCAATTTTCAAGATGGACAGTATCATCTTGTGCCTGGCTAAGTGATTTTCGCATTGTTGCAGGCGCAGGACCTCCCTTTAATGTACGAATATTAACGAAGTATTCCGGCTGAATGGCCTGGTAAAAAGCAATCTCATTAATTTGAAGCGTCTTTCCTGTAACTTCCACACATTTCTCATTTGCCAAATTCCATGTCAGGCTTGCAAGCGATTCTTTATTATTTGCCATCAGCTCCCGCACACAAAGGCTAACAATTTTATGTGATTGACGGAATGAAATACCTTCGGAGCGGACAAGGGAATCGGCAAGCTCTGTTACATTGGCAAAGCTGTTTTGTGCACGCTTCAGTAAATTCTCCTTATTCACATCCATCGTGAGAATCATTCCTGCAAATAGCTTATAAATTCCGACTAACCGGTCGATTGCCCGCCATAAATAAGGTTGCATATCATCTTCTGTATCGACAATATCTCCAAATGGTGTATTGTGAACCATCTGCAATACAGTTGCCGCATCCCCGACAACCGATGAGAGCAGTGAACGTGTATGTTCAATTGAAACAGGGTTGCGTTTTTGAGGCATGATGGAACTGATTTGCACATATGGACTGGCCAGCTTAAAAGCATTAAATTCCTGTGTTGCCCATAGTAAAAAGTCCTGAGATGTGCGCCCTAAATTAAGTGCGGCAAGCTGTACGATACTGGCAGCTTCTGCGATATAATCGGCACCGGCTACCGCATCCCAAGCATTTTCGATTAAATCATCAAAGGCAAGCAACTCCTGCACCCGTTCGCGGCTAATCGGAAACCCTGTAGTTGTTAAAGCAGCCGCGCCCATACTGCTTCGGTTAATCGTATTATATGCGGCCTGCATTCGTTTATAGTCCCTAGTAAGCTGGTCAATAACGGCCTTTAAATAATGGGCAAACGTTGTCGGCTGTGCTTGCTGTGTATGTGTATAGCCAATCATAATCGTCTCTACATGCTCTTCGGCAAAGACGATTAGCGATTGACGTAAATTCAAAAGTTCCTGCATGAGCGTGAGCATCTTTTTACGTAGTGTCATGCGGTAAATGGCGATTCCCATATCGTTTCTGCTGCGTCCAATATGTAAATTTCCAGAAACATCGCCACCCAGTTCGATTAGCTTGTTTTCAATACGAAAAAATAAATCTTCAAACTGCGGGTTATAATCACGCGTTTTATAATATTCCAAATCAAGATTTTGGATAGCTTGACCGATACGACGTGCATTTTCTGAGGTAACCAATTCCTGTTCTTCTAGCATCTTTAAATGGGCAATATGAATTTGAAGCATCGCATCCAAAAAATGCTTGCGTGCCTCATCGTAAGCGGGCTGTAAAACCATTTGACGATAACTATTGGAAGGAAATAAAATTCCTTCTTTTTCATTTATTAAATTGCGGTAATTCTGAAAGAACATGTTGAATGGGCCTCCAATCAAATGATAGAAACTACTACCTAATATTCTCATTCTACAATTATTAGAAAATTTTATCAATTCAAATAAATAAAGTGAATTAACCGGAATAAAAGAAAAAAAGCCGCCCTAAATTCAGGGCAGCTGTTGTTTTTGATCGATAACACGCACTTTTTTTGAAGCGAAATAAGATGGCAATACCATACCAAATAGTACAAATACGATACCGAAAATTTGTAGAAGTGTTAAACTTTCATTTAATACAATGACGGATACTGTAATTGCTACTGGCAGCTCCATTGCACTTAAAATTGGGACAAGTGCACCACCGACTTTTGGCGCGGCAATCGAAAATAGTAAAATCGGCAAGATAATACCGAAGAGTCCGAGTGCCAGACCGAACTTCCAAAGACCGCCAGTTAATTGGCCGTTCCATACAATTTCAGGTGATAAGAAGATGAATACGATAATCAGTGACACAACAGATAAAATAAATGTACGTCCAATCGTCGTCACCCCTTCAACAGGCTGAGCGTTAAATTGCATAAATGCTGCAAAAGTAAAGGCAGCGAGTAAACCTAGTGCCCATCCTTGCCAAGCAATCTGCGATAAATCTACATCAATCACACCAGCTGCTAAAATCGTACCTACAAATAAAAATACTAATGAAATTAATTCAATACGAGTTGGCAGACGTCTTTTCAGGAAGCAGTCCATAAACAACCCAATCCATGTGAATTGGAATAGCATAACAACTGCCAATGAAGCAGGTAAATAATTAAGGGAGTGTCCGTAAACAATACCGGTAATCGCTGTACATGTTCCGGCTAAAAGCAAAGTGATAGCGCCTTTTTTTGAAAGCTTCGGTAATGTGCGTTGTGTTACTACAAAAAGTACGAGTGCGAGTAAAAATCCAACGAAATACTGGCTAGTAACAGCTTCTGACGAAGTATAGCCGTGCTGCATTGCCACTTTTACGATTGTTGATAATACTCCATAACTACTAGCCGCTATTACGATTAATAGCGGGTAAATCCAGTTTTGTTTCATTTATTACTTCTTCCTATTCTAAAGCGATTTCACCATATGATGAAATGGCTCATTAATTATTGTCCAGCTTTCGGTTGTACGGTAGCCTATTTTTTCATACAAGCGTCGTGCATCTTGTTTCTCTAGTTCCACATTTAGAGAAATTTTTTCATAGCCAAGTTCCTTGCCTTTTTGCTCGGCGAATTGTAAAAGAAGCGTACCGATGCCAAGTCCGCGTGCATTTTTTGAGACGCAAATTGTATCGATATAATATTCATCCATATGTGCTTCAATATCCAATGTAGTCTGTATTCCTTTTTTGGCTAGCTGTTGTTCAAGCTGGCGATCGAGCTTGTACCCGAGACGCCCATCATAAAGCACGACAATCCCAACTATTTCACCTTGCTGTTCCGCTACAAAAGTATTCAAATAGCTGTGTCGATTTGTCGTTTCTGTGACATACTGTTCTAAAGCAGCTAAAATCTGCGAAACTTCCTCTTCACCAGTCAAATTGTTTGCAATGTCTCCGATTGCGTCATAAATTAAAGGGGCGACAGCTTTCGCGTCATCTCGTTCTGCTTGTCGAATGGTAACATTCATTAACAATCATCTCCTTACCGAACACAGTATAACAGAAATTAATTTCATGCGCGAAGAAAGCATTAGTTTCAGAATAGTATAAAGTTTTATAAATATATCTTTTCTATGGTAAATTAGTAAGAACATACAACGTCGGAGGTTAGACAATTAATGAGTCAAATAGACAAAGAATTCATCTTAGTTTATGGAGATGCATTCGTTGATTATATTGCAAATGATCAGACCAATACTTCATTTACGAAGTATTTAGGTGGCGCAACAATCAATGTTGCAGCAGGGATTAGTCGTATTGGGGCACCGTCAGCACTTATTACAATTACAGGCGATGATGAAACTTCGGAATTTTGCCGTCAGGAGATCGCAAAAGAAGGTGTGAATCTTGATTTCGCTGTATTTAATGCGAAGAAGCGTGTAAGTGGTGTATATGTGCATTTAACTGAAAAATGTGAGCGAGTATTTAAAGATTATGTCGATGAGACGCCGAGTTTACAAGTAACACCTGAGCAGTTACAGGAAGAAGCATTTAAACGTGCTTCCGTTTTAAATGTTTGTTCAGGAACGATGTTTGAAGAAACCGCATTAAAAACAACACGTGCTGCAGTGGATATGGCCAAAGATAAAGGAGCGATTATCGCAATCGATGCGAATATCCGCCCGCTTCGTTGGGAATCCGAGGAAATTTGCCGTGAGACGATTTCTTCATTTTTTGAAGATGCCGATATTTTAAAGCTTACCGATGAGGAATTATATTTCCTGACAGAAACAACAACAATTGAAGAAGGCCTCCAAAAGTTGGATGAGCTGTTAGTACCGATCGTGTTAATTACAGTTGGAGCTGATGGAGCATATGCTGTATTAAACGGTGAAGTAACACATGTTCCGGTTGAACAGGTAATCCCTGTAGATACGACAGGTGCTGGTGATGCATTTATGGCAGGCGTACTCCGTTATGTTCATTTCAATGGTTTACCTACAGTAACAGAAGATTTAATCAGCTGTGTCGCATTCGGCAACAAGCTGGGAGCAATGGCTGCTACTAAAGCAGGTGCGTTAACGGCACTGCCAAGCTTCGAGGAAATTAAGCATTTAATTAAATAAACTTTATATAGAGCAAGCTGTCTCCGAAGTGTTTTACATTTTGGAGGCAGTTTTTTGTTGAGCGCAAGTTTGGGTTGTGGTTATTAGAAGAGTGAAGCCGTTTATTAGAAGAAGTTAGATGGTTATTAGAACAACGGGTGGTGTTATTAGAAAATGAGGGGGAATTCCGAGTGACAAGGTCTTCGTTTAAACATGAATAGAGGAGAAGGAAGGGCGTTTTAATTTTTATTAGAACAATGGTACGGGATATTAGAAGAAGTAGGAACGATATTAGAAAATACCTTAGCGATATTTGAACAATTCATCCGGATATTCGAACAATGAACGGTTATATTAGAAAATCGCGATTTTATTAGAACAAATAAAAATATATTAGAACTTCCACCATTTTATTAGAATATCCTGCCTCCACAATCCCAGCCACCACAGCCAAACGAAACCATCAGTTGACAAAGTCTATATTTCGAAAGAATTAGTCGCTATTAATCAGCCAAAGTTCTTTTATAATAAGAATAAGAGGTGAGGGGGATGACCAACTTTCAATTTGCGGCCATTTTTACAGAGCGCCGTAAACAATTACAAGTGACACAAGAGGAAATTGCGCGGCATGTCGGGGTATCAAGGGCAGCTGTTTCGAAATGGGAGAAGGGGCAAAGCTATCCGGATATCGCACTATTGCCGAAGCTTGCAACATTTTTCAATATTTCAATTGATGCACTGCTCGGTTATGAGCCTCAATTGACGGATGAACGGATTTTGAAAATGTATGCGGAATTAGCAAAGCGCTTTTCAAAGGAACCATTTGCTGAAGTGGACGCAACAATTGATCAACTCATTGAAGAATATTATAGTTGTTTCCCGTTTTTACTGAAGATGGCGCAGCTTTACGTCAATTACTTTAATCTTGCACAGAATAAAGAAGCCGCTGCGGACAAAATACAGGAACTCTGTAAACGTGTAAAGGAGTTCAGCGGAAATTACCGGCTGAAAAACGAGGCGAATTTACTCGAGGCGTATACGTATATTTTAAGAGGAGAACCTCAGCATGTACTCGAATTATTAGGAGAAGATGCTGTAGTTCAGCTTGGGACTGAACAGCTTATCGCTACGGCACAAACGATGCTGGGCAATATAGAAAAGGCGAAGGAAATTCACCAGGTCAACATGTACCAGCATTTGCTGTATATGATTACGAATGCGAATGAAGCACTTGGATTGGAAATAGGAAATGTATCTTATTTCGAACAGTCGGTCAGCCGAATTGAAACGATAATAGACACTTTTCATTTAAATAAACTGAATATACACAACACACTGCTGTTTTATATAAAGGCAGCGAGCGGATATGCAACACAAAATAATATAGAAGAAGCAATTCGCTGTATTGAGCGCTATGTAAAAATTTGTACGCAAATCAAATTTCCATTTCAAATTACAGGGGATGATTATTTCTACTTGCTGGATGGCTGGATCGCAAAGGAAGTTATACTGAGCACGCAAACACCACGTGATGAAGAAACAATCAAAAAATCAATTTATGAAAGCATTGCCCAAAACCCGATGTTGGCAAGTGTGCAAAACGATACGCGCTATAAAAGTTTACTTGTCAATTTAAAACATCATTTAAAAATTTAAGGGGGATTTATAATGGATCAATTATCGAATATTCCTTGGGGACTTATTGCGCCGTTATTAGTATTGCAATTGGTGCTTGGG
The DNA here is from genome assembly GCF_038003445.1 of Solibacillus sp. FSL K6-1126. Lineage (NCBI taxonomy): Bacteria > Bacillati > Bacillota > Bacilli > Caryophanales > Caryophanaceae > Solibacillus > Solibacillus sp. FSL K6-1126. The sequence goes on from NZ_JBBOPD010000001.1 coordinate 256,231, forward strand.
GCGGTTGCCATAGTGGATATTGTACGCAGTTATGAGACGCGCGGCCCGAAATGGGTATGGGTGCTCGTATCACTCTTTGTTAATACACTCGGACCGATCGCCTACTTTCTATTCGGACGGAAAAGCCAATGATCTGTATTGAAGTGAAGGGACTCACAAAGCGGTTTGGCGCAAAAAAAGTAGTAGAGGATTTATCATTCACATTACCGATGCATACATCTACAGCGCTGATCGGTCCGAATGGCGCGGGGAAAACGACGGCCCTTTCGATGCTTGCCAATATACTTGAGCCGACAAGCGGCAAAATCATGATGCCGGATGTAAAAGATATACGCAGTGCAATCGGCTTTTTACCCCAATATCCCCAGTACTATTCCTGGCTGACTGCACTTGAATATATGGAGATGGTGGCAAATTTAAGCGGTCTTGAAAAACGCTCATTAAGAAGTGAATGTAAAAAGATGCTGGAATTTGTGGGCTTGCATGATGCGATGAACAAAAAGACCGAGACTTTTTCAGGAGGAATGAAGCAGCGCTTAGGTATTGCCCAGGCAATAGTTCATAAACCAAAACTTCTATTGCTGGATGAACCAGTATCCGCACTTGATCCGGTTGGACGTCGGGAAGTGATGAACTTGTTAAAGGAAGTGCAGCAGCAAACGACGATTTTGTACTCAACGCATATTTTAAATGATGCAGAGGAAATGACCGATCAGCTGCTGTTTTTACGAGACGGTAAACTTGTCGAGCAAGGTTCATTAACAGAGGTGAAGCAAAAGTTTGAGGAACCGCGTTATAAAATTACATTCAAGCATGCGGATGAGGCGATTCAATTTGCGAGTCAGTCTACATTAGGAGCTGTAGCTAATGGTATAGCAGCATATGTGGAAGTTATAGATGAACGTCCATCTATGCAACAGCTGCTTCAGCAATTGGCGGCCTCACCACTTGAAGTTGTAAAAGTAGAGCGGGAAACGGCAAGCCTGGAGGAAATCTTTATGAAGGTGGCGGGAAAGCATGCAGCAATTTAAGGCATTACTTTTAAAAGAATGGCGTGAAAGTGTTCGTAGCTTTAAAATTATATGGATTCCGCTCGTTTTTGTATTGCTCGGAATTAGTGATCCGCTCATGAATTACTTTATGGAAGATATTTTGCAGGCGGTTGGTAATATGCCCGATGGATTTATGATGACAATGCCTGAACTTCAGCCTGCTGATCTGCTTATGGCATCAACCGGGCAATTTCAATCAATTGGACTGCTTGTATTAATTACTGCCTTTATCGGTTCCGTGAGCCGTGAACGTCAGAATGGTACTGCGACACTTCTTTATGTACGCCCAATGTCTTTTACTGCGTTGTTTTTCAGTAAATGGATTGTTGCAAGCATGATTGCTATTCTCAGCGCATTGGCGGGATATGCGGGGAGTATGTATTATACAGTACTGCTTTACGGGACTGTTGATTTATCAAAATTTTTAGCAATGCTCGGTACGTATTGTGTTTGGCTGATGCTAGTTATGGCGCTTACTGTTGCGATGAGTGCAGCCTTCCAAACATCGGTCGCTGCTGCGATTACAATTATTCTCATCCCAGTCGGTCTGCTTATTGATACATTAATCGGCAGCTTTTGGAGTGTGACACCTTGGAAGCTTGCACAATACGGAACAGGCCTTCTGACAGATAGCGTATTAATGGAAAATTATTGGTATACTTTATTAGTTGTCCTCATCTTAATTTTTGTCATCGTACTGCTTGGCATTAAAATGAGCAAGAACAATATTCGTTATTTAAAAGTATAAATGGTAAGCAGAAATCGTTGTTTTACAATTGATTTCTGCTTTTTTGTATTAACTTTCAAGAAAATTGGTAATATAATGAAGATTAAATGTCTTTTCAAATGGTTATGAAGGTGGACTAGCATTTTTAATACTAATATAAAGTGATCCATTTTCTAAAATTTGCGCATAATAAACTTTATCGATCTCGTGGATATTTTTCTTTGCTAATTTTTTTCTGAGCCAGTCTTCAGTAAGCTGAAGATCCGTTAAGTTTTTTTGAATAATTTTCCCGTCCGAAATCAATTCCAGAGGAAAGTATTGCGGGGCAGGGGCAGACACTGATACGTCTTCTTTTGTTGCAGTCCGGGCAAGCGGCTTTTTCAGGACACTTAATTCTCCATTTGTTTCAAAAACGGCATATAGTACTTCATCAAATGAGAAAATGCTCTGTTCACGCAACAGCATAGCGAGCTCGTCCGGATGAAGCCGTGCTTTTCTCAATTCATTATTTAATATGACACCGTTATTGATGACAATCGACGGTTTATCGTCAAAAAGGATACGTGCTTTTGAAGATCTGAATGAAATATAACTAACGATAATTGTTAATGCAGCCCACACGATTAAAGAAACCATGCCGTCTAAAAAAGGGGTTTCCACTTGAGTCGAGACTTCGGCAGCAATCGAACCAAAAGTGATCCCCGTGACATAATGGAAGAAAGTGAGCTGACTCACTTGCTTTTTACCGATGATGCGGGCGAGTATTAATATCGCGAAAAAGGAAAAGCTTGCACGTAAAATCATTTCGCCAAGGTTCAGTTCTATGATAATCCCTCCTTATAAAGGGTAGTATGAATAAAATGCGATAATCTATGCACCCTTAATGCATTCAATACGAGAGGCAAAATTGAGGGGTATTTTTATAAAATTAGCGAGTTGCTGAATTAAAAATTATGAGTAATGTATTGATCTAGCAGAAAGAATGTGAAAAAATGTCGACTACAACAGTAAAACAATCAAACCCTGTCTATCCTATTATGGTCTCCATTGGGGTATGTCACTTAATTAATGATACGATGCAGGCGGTTATACCGGCAATGTTCCCATTATTAGAGCGCGACTTAGGACTGACGTTTACGCAGCTTGGAATGATTTCATTTGTCCTGAATATGTTCGCCAGCCTGCTGCAGCCGGCCGTCGGATTTATGACAGATAAGAAGCCATTCCCGTATGCATTGCCGCTTGGGATGGTGAGCTCTTTTATCGGGCTGACAATGCTCATATTGGCAGGCGAATACTGGATGATTTTAGTGTCGGTTCTATTCTTGGGGCTTGGTTCAGCCATTTTCCACCCCGAAGGCTCACGTGTATCGTTTATGGCGGCAGGCAATAAGCGCGGCTTAGCTCAGTCCATTTACCAGGTAGGGGGTAATAGCGGACAGGCATTAGCCCCATTGCTAAGCGCATTTATCATTTTGCCTTTTGGGATGTACGGGGTTTCCGTTATTCTTATTTTTACATCAATCGGCATCTTTTTATTAACGAAAATATCGATGTGGTATAAACGTCAGCTCGAAGCGGAAAAGAGATCGAAAATCAAAAAAATGCTGGTTTCGTCCTTGCCTCCTTTAACGAAAAAGCAAGTTGGAATGGCTTTACTTGTGCTGCTGTTCATTATATTTGCCCGTTCGTTTTACGTTACGAATATAACAAGTTTCTATGTCTTTTATTTATCGGAACAATATGGGATGAGTGTTGAGCGCGGTCAGCTGTTTATCTTTATATTCATGGCAGTTGGGGTTGTAGGCACTTTTTTTGGTGGTCCATTATCAGATCGCTTCGGCCGAAAAAATGTTATATTGCTGTCGGTAATTGCACCGATTCCATTTTGTTTGGCACTCCCATTTGTTCCTTTGCCTGCTGTATTGGTATTACTTATTATTATCGGATTGCTGATTATGGTTAGCTTTACCGTTACGGTTGTTTATGCACAGGAACTTGTCCCATCGAAAATTGGGACAATGGCAGGTTTAACAGTCGGAGTTGCCTTTGGGATGGGGGCAATTGGATCGATTGTTATCGGGATGCTCATAGACAAAATGGGCATTCATTTCACAATGAATGCTGTGTCGGTACTGACATTATTATTGCTCGTAGCGTTTTTACTGCCACGCGATCGAGTAGGGGATTAGGGAAATAAAAAGAACTTCGGATTTTATTGTCCGAAGTTCTTTTTTAATAATCCTCCACCAAAATATACGTCATTCTCACCGGTCCGTGTACGCCGACAACTAAGTTCATTTCGATATCTGCGGAGTTGCTTGGTCCTGTAATAAAATTAATGCAGGAAGAGACATGTGACTGCTCACGTAAAAACTGGGCAGCTTGTGTCATGCGTGGAACGATACTGCTTTTCGGTATAACGGCAATCGAATTTTCAGACAAAAATGAAATTGTTCGGCCAACTTCCGGTGACGCTTGAAGCATAATTGTGCCGGATTCTGCTAATGTCACGTTGCTGATTACGACACCGACATTGGCCTGTTCAGCAAAATCGATATTTTCCTTACCGTTTGCAGATTGCCACTTTAAATGTTCATATTGCTCGAAAACCGGTAACACATTCAATACTCCAAACCGCGGATCATTGCTGTAAATTACTCGCCCACCACCATAGTCTACAATTGTTTCATTTAATATTTCAGGCAGTTGCTGCTTTGTGCATTTCTTTAATGTAGTGTGGATGTTCAAACATTGTTCTCTCAACACTTCGATAAGTTCTTCCATCGAAGCATCCTTCAATACTTCGTGTTGAGGGAGATGCTTCCAGTTTCGCTCCGGTTTGGTTAAAGAAGGAGTGGATCTGCCGAGACGAGCAGCGACTGACTGTAAAAACGATTCTCGATTTTGAATCATTTGGGATTGCCTCCTTTGTTATGCTGTTCAAACCAGTCACGGAAACGCTCTTTTTGTAATGATGGAAAATCGCGATACGCTGTCCAGTTTTTCAACGGACCAGGACCATTAGTAATTTTCTCGTTCTTCGTGAACGGCTTCATAACCGTTGAGGCTACTTTAGTACCTAGCTTATAGATTGATTGCGATGAAGTTCCCATTCCAAATGCCTGCATCAGTAGACTTTCACTAATCGGAGCACGGCCTTCTCGTTCAACGATTACTTCCCGATGCTTATGAAGCAATTGGTGTAGCGGAATTTTCACTGGGCATACATCTGTGCATGCACCACATAAAGTGGAAGCGTAAGGCAGCTCTTTATAATCATCATATCCTCCTAATAACGGTGATAATACCGCCCCAATTGGACCCGAATAGATGGAACCGTACGTATGGCCGCCAACATGGCGATAAACAGGGCATGTGTTAATACAGGCAGCACAACGGATGCATTGTAAAAATTGACTGAAATTCGCCGCCTAAAATCGAAGAGCGTCCATTGTCCACAATGACTAAATGGAATTCTTCCGGACCATCGACTTCAAGCGCTTCTTTTATGCCTGTCAAGACGGTAATATAGCTCGTCAGCTTCTGGCCAACTGCACTGCGTGTTAGCATACCGACGAGTACTTCCATTTCTTCAAATGTTGGTACTAAACGCTCCATCCCCATGACGGAAATTTGTGTTTTCGGCAAGGCTGTTACAAGATCCGCATTGCCTTCATTTGTTACTAAACAAACAGAACCCGTTTCAGCAACGGCAAAATTGCAGCCCGTAATACCTATATCCGCCGTTAAGTAATGTTCGCGTAAAACTTTGCGGGCATGCAGTGCAAGTTCTTCAGGTTGAGAGGAAGCTGTATAACCAATTTTTTGTTCAAATACTTCACGGATCTGATCTTTGTTTTTATGAAGTGCCGGTGTCACGATATGGGAAGGCGGGTCATGGTCATCAAGCTGTAAAATATATTCGCCTAAATCCGTTTCAATCACTTCACATCCAAGTTGTTCCAAGTGTGAGTTTAAATTGATTTCTTCGGTTACCATCGATTTTGCTTTCACAATTTTTTTAGCACTTTTCTGTTTGGCAATTGTTGAAATGTATTCAGTAGCTTCTTCAGCAGTTTGTGCAAAAAATACATGGCCGCCTCGCGCTTCGACGTTTATACTCAATTCATATAAATAGTAATCGAGATTTTCCAGTACATGCTGCCGGATTTCTTCTCCATGATTGCGCCATTCTTCCCAGTTTAAAGAATCTACAGCGGCGCTTCGTCTCGTTTGAAAACGGTGCTGTGCGCCGGCTACGGCACCACGCATAAAATCATTTTCCAAGTTGGACGAAAGGCGTTCATTAAATTTTTGCTGACTGATTTTCATCGCCATTTGATACACATCCTCCTCTCTATTAACGGCTATTCAATATTTCTGCGATATGCATTGTTTTAATGTCAATGTTTTTCCGGTCAATCCGTCCGCCGATATTCATAAGACAGCCTGCATCAGCCCCGATTAAGTAGTGGACAGCAATCTGCTCAGCAGAAGCAATCTTTTCATCTACCATTTGTTCAGATATTTGGCCCATTTTAATAGAAAATGTCCCGCCAAAACCGCAGCAATTTTCTTTTAAAGGCATTTCCAGCAATTCAAGGCCTTCTACATGCTGGAGCAATGTGAGGGGAGCTTTCTGTACTTTCAATAAGCGCGTCATATGACAGGAAGGGTGATAAGTAGCCGTTCCGTTTAGTTTTGCTCCGACATTTTCAATTTTAAGTACATCGACAATAAATTGTGTCAGTTCATATGTTTTGTCTGCGATTCGTTGTGCTTTTTCATGCCAAAGCGGCTCATCTTTAAAAATATGAACATATTCTTTTAGCATGTAAGCACAAGAACCTGATGGACAGACGATGACTTCTGCGTCTTCAAATACTTGAATTGTATTTTTCATCGTTTCTTTAGAGGCTTTTACATAGCCACTATTATAGGCTGGTTGACCGCAACAAGTTTGGCCTTTTGGAAAGCTTACTGTACAACCTAAGCGTTCCAACAACTCAACCGTGTTTTTCCCGATATTACTTTGAACCATATCGACTAAACATGTAGCGAATAATGATACATTCATCCAATCCCCCCTGTTCCATTAAATTTACAACTTTCTGATAATTAAGTCAACAGGTCATCTGATGACTTTGTAAATTAGTATTTAAAGAGAATTATATTGAATTAAAACATTATTTGTCGAAAAGTAATGATTCGACTGTTTCAAGATGTTTTGCCATCGCTTGTTTAGCTTGTACATCATCTGCATTTACTAAAGCGCTATAAATAGCGGTATGTTCCTCATGCAAATTGTATAAAGCCGCATGATCTGTAGTGGATAAAATGGAACGGGTATGCTGGATTTGGCGTGCAATCGGCTTTGAAACACTTTGTAGCATCGAAACGAGTAAAGGGTTGTCCGCTGCTTCAGCGATGATTGCATGAAAGCGCATATCGGCGTTACTGCTTGTATCAGGATCGATCAAGGCATCGTTCATTTTGATGAGCGCTTCTTTTAATTGTTCAAGGTGGCGAGCCGTTCTGCGCTTTGCGGCATTTTCAATTAAACCTAATTCTAGAATTTTTCGTACTTCAAATATTTGTTGTAAATCTTGCTGTGAAAAGGAGGCATATGTAGGAATGTTCAATGAAATATCCTGGGCCGTTACTTTGCGGATATAAGTTCCTTCTCCTTGGCGGATTTCGATAATACCGCGAGCCTGAAGAGCTGTTAAGGCTTCACGAATAGCAGAGCGGCCAACTTCAAAGTTTTTTGCAAGCTGTTCAACAGAATCCAGTTTATCGCCAGGTGAAATATCCCCGTTCGTAATTTTTTGTTCTATAATAGCGGCTATTTGTTCATATAGTTTTTTTGTTTTTGGTACTTCAAATTTCATATTATTAATCCTTCCTATTCGCAAATTCTAAAAAAAGCTGCTCCAATAACTTGGAAACAGCTTTCGTATTAAGGTTTTAATGATGTAAAGCGATCTTTAGGAAGAATTTCAGGGTTGTTAACAGTACCTTCTGTTATATCAGCCTCTAAAAGTTTCCCATTATAATTAAACTTGAATATACCATTATCGAAGTCTGTCCCGATCTCCTTAAAGAAAATCCCTTCCAGAGCAATAATTTTAGGGCATGTAAACACGACTTTATAATAATCATTTTCCTGGATTATATAAGCACGTACACCTTTTTCGTAAACATCGATCAGTTCATCCTCGGAAGGACGCTTTACCGATACTATATGAAAATCGACGAATGGTACTTCTTTTAAGAGAACATTCAAGAAGGAACCTTTTGTGATTTCCTCCCAGCGGCTTTGGGCACTCTGACCCACGATGATTTGGGTAATGTTAAAGTCCATTGCAATTTCTGTAATGACTTTATGGAATGGACGCTTTTCATTATCCTTAATAATAAACTGTTCTACTTCCAACTCATCTGTCAGTTCTTTCCACTGCTCGATATAGCCGGATTTTTCCGCATCAAATGCATCAATTGGCTTTGAATCAACAGTCAACACATATAATGGGCAGTCAAGTAATGTAGCAAGCTTGTGTCCTCGGCGAATTAAACGCTCACCATTTTGTCCGTAATATACACAAACCAAAATACTTTCGTCTAATCGGCCTTTAACATGTTTCATTTTAGTTCGCACCTCTTTTTCTTATCCTATAATAATGAATTAAATCCGAATATATTTTGAGAAACTAAGCATAATTGAGATAAAACGAAGGCTATTACAGTGCAATGCACTCATCATTATTGTATACTTATTTCTATGATGCATATTTATATTCAGTAAATTTTATGTTATATTTTTGCTTTTGTAATTTTTATTAAATTACTGTTGTTGGAAAATATATTCCCCATATGCCACATTATTATGAAGATAGTTATATAGATAGTCAAGTGTGATTGTTCGAATGCCGAACTTTACATATTTTTATTGGCTCACTCGGTTAGGAGGTTATCGCTTTTGGTTGTTGCTTTTTCGATTATGCTCCCATTTCTTGCTGCAGCATTAATCCCATTAATATACAGGAAATTTAAGAATATCCATTTAGGTTGGTTCGTTTTACTTGTTCCTGTTGCTTTATTTTCGCTTTTAGCTACATATATCCCTCGAATTGCCAATGGTGAAGTATTCATTAGGACATTTGAGTGGATCCCCACTTTCGGTATTAATATTACTACTTATTTAGACGGCTTGAGTATGATTTTTAGCTTACTCATTACTGGGGTAGGCAGTTTAGTAATACTTTACTCAATTTTCTATTTATCAACGAAAGAATCATTACACCATTTCTATTGCTACTTACTATTATTTATGGGCGCGATGTTAGGCGTCGTCTTTTCAGATAACTTAATGGTGCTTTATGTATTTTGGGAATTAACGAGTGTATCGTCATTCCTATTAATCGCATTTTGGCATCATCGTAAAGCATCTCGTGCAGGCGCACGAAAAGCAATGACCATTACGGTTTCTGGTGGTGTTGCGATGCTCGCTGGTTTTTTAATGTTATATGTTGCATCGGGAACGTTTAGTATTCGCGAAATTATTGCGAATTTGGATGTCGTTCAATCGAGCGTTTATTTTGTACCGGCAATGTGTCTTGTACTTTTAGGTGCGTTTACGAAGTCGGCACAGTTCCCGTTCCATATTTGGTTGCCGGATGCAATGGAGGCACCGACACCTGTTTCCGCTTATTTACACTCTGCAACGATGGTAAAAGCGGGTATTTACTTAGTAGCTCGTACAACACCGATTTTTGGCGGGCACGAGGTATGGTTTTGGGCAGTGAGCGGGGTAGGTCTTCTTACATTATTCTGGGGCTCCTTCAATGCGGTCCGCCAGTATGATTTAAAGGCATTGCTAGCATACTCCACAATTAGTCAGCTTGGACTGATTATGTCTTTATTCGGTCTTGGTTCAGCAGCACTGCATTTTGGTTATTCAACACAGTCGGTAATTTATACGCAGGCTACATTTGCTGCATTATTCCATTTAATCAACCACTCGACATTTAAAGGCGCGCTCTTTATGATGGTCGGAATAGTCGACCATGAAGTAGGAACACGCGATATTCGTCGATTAGGCGGATTGATGTCGTTAATGCCGTTTACATTCACGATTGCCGTAATCGGAAGTGCCTCAATGGCAGGGTTACCACCATTCAATGGCTTTTTAAGTAAGGAAATGTTCTTTACAGCTACATTAAAAATTACACAGCTTGATATTTTCTCACTTGATAGCATCGGTCTTTTATTCCCGATTATCGCTTGGGTGGCCAGTGTATTTACGTTTATTTACTGTGTCATTATCGTCATGCGTACATTCTTCGGGAAAATACAGCCGGATCGTTTGGAAAAGCCGCCACATGAAGCGCCGTTTGGTATGTTAATTTCACCATTTATTTTAGTTGCCTTCGTGATTGGAATTTTTATATTCCCGAATGTTTTGGGACATTATATTTTAAGTCCGGCGATGGCAAGCATTTACCCAATGTTCCCATCTGTAGAGGAAATGACGCCTCATATCGCAGCATGGCATGGTTATATAAATACGGAACTTATTATGACGTTTGGTGTCATTGTTGTAGGGGTTTTCTTATACCGTACATTAAAAAAATGGCGTCCTGTCTATCTGTGGATACCGCAAAGCTTTACGCTAAATGCGATTTATGAACGTGTGATTAATTCAAGTGAGAGTGTATCAGGACGTGTAACAAACCGTTATATGAACGGTAATTTAACGTATTATTTCGTTTATATCTATGTATTTTTTGTAACGCTACTGGCAGGGTATATGATTTATGCGGACGTATTCAGCTGGAATCCTTCGAAAGACTCGGTGATTGAGCCATATGAATTAGTTCTTGTATTCGTTATGATTGCGGCTGCAATTGCGATTATTTTTGCAAAGCAGCGTATTACAGTCGTGCTGTTGAATGGAGTACTCGGGTATTCTGTTGCCTTTTTCTTCGTAGTATTTAGAGCTCCTGATTTGGCGCTGACGCAGCTTGTCGTTGAATCGGTTACAACAGCACTGTTCTTACTATCATTTAAATATTTACCGAAGCTTAAAAATGAGTATATTTCGAAAAGCTGGCGTTTTGCGAAGGTAACAATTTCTATTGCGGTCGGTGCAACTGTGACACTGATTGGATTAGCGGTAATGAATTACGATCGTTTTGAACCAATCTCGAAATTCTTTGAGGACTCGTATGATCTGGCAGGTGGAAAAAATATCGTCAATACGATTTTAGGCGATTTCCGTGCATTTGATACGATGCTTGAAGTAGTTGTACTTTTCATTGCAGGTCTTGGCGTCTACACACTTATTAAGCTTAAGGCGAAAAAGGGGGATGCAGACGTTGAAAGTAAATGATGTTATTTTAAAATCAGTCGTACGAGGCGTTGTATTCATCGTCTTTACGCTTGGTATGTATTTATTTTTTGCAGGGCATAATGCTCCGGGCGGCGGATTTATCGGCGGATTAGTGCTTGGCTCGGGGATTGTCCTGTTGTATTTGACGTACGATATTGAAACGGTGCATAAAGGAATGCCGTTCGATTTTAAAAAAGTGGCGGCAATCGGTGTATTGCTGGCGACAGGTTCGGCAATTGCCTCGATTTTCTTTGACGTACCTTTTTTAACACAGACAGCTGGCTATTATAATCTCCCGTTGGTAGGAGAAAAGCATTTGTCGACTGTTACGATTTTTGAAGCAGGTGTCGCAATGACGGTTGTCGGTACACTCGTAACGATTATTTTAAATATAAGTGAGGATGATTAGTATGGAATCATTAATGATTGTACTTGTCGGCATTCTAGTCGCAGTCGCTACTTATTTAATCCTCTCTCGTAGTGTCATACGCGTGATTGTCGGCACCGCCATTTTATCTCATGCCGTTCATTTATTGTTATTGACGGTCGGCGGGTTAAAAAAAGGGAGTGTGCCGCTATTAGGTCAGGCGGCTGCACCATATACCGACGCTTTGCCTCAAGCATTGATTTTAACAGCAATCGTTATTAGTTTTGCTGTTACGGCCTTTTTACTCGTACTGGCTTATCGAATGTATTTAATGAACGGAACCGATGATCTAGGGGAACTTGGAGGGTCATCAGATGAATAATATAATTGTTTTACCAATGATCGTGCCGATTATAACGGCCGCATTGTTAGTATTTTTAAATAATAATATAAAACTTCAGCGGGTAGTAAGTTTAGTAACAATGATTTTCGTAGTGGGGACTTCTGTTGTCCTGCTGCAGCTTATTCAGACAGAAGGTATTATGCGTATAGACTTTAGTGGCTGGGCACCGCCGTTCGGTATTTTATTTGTTGCCGATTCATTTTCGGTACTCCTTGTTTTAACGGCAAGTCTTGTGACGATGTTCTGTTTAATTTATGCCTTTTCCACAATCGGCGAGCGTCATGAAAAAATGTACTTCTATCCGTTTGTATTATTCTTACTAGCAGGTGTAAACGGATCGTTTTTAACAGGCGATATTTTCAATTTATTCGTTTGTTTTGAAGTAATGCTTCTTGCGTCATACGTCCTTGTTGCTCTTGGCGGAGGAAAGATACAGCTGCGCGAGTCAATCAAGTATGTGCTCATTAATGTTGTCGCATCCTGGATTTTCCTCGTTGCACTGGCATTCTTGTATGGAACGCTAAAGACGCTTAATATGGCGCATATTGCACAGCGTGTTGCAGAAGCCGGCCAAGACCCGTTATTAACGGTTGTCGCACTTGTTTTCCTAATTGTTTTTGCTTTAAAAGGAGGCTTGCTGCTGTTCTTTTGGCTGCCTGGTTCATACAGTGTGCCGCCAACAGCAGTACAGGCATTATTTGCGGCATTGTTAACAAAAGTCGGCATGTATGCATTGTTCCGTACGTTCACGCTCATGTTCCCGTTACAGCCGGAAATTACGCATACGGCCATCGGTGTGATGGCAGGGCTGACGATTATAGCGGGGTGTATGGGCGCATTTTCCGGACGAGATGTTCGGACAATTGCTACGTATAACGTCATCATTAGTGTTGGCTTTATACTGGTGGCACTTGCGATTGGAACAGAATCCGCAATGGCAGGAGCGGTCTATTATTTAATCCATGACATGCTTGGTAAGGCGTTACTGTTTTTACTTATTGGAACAATGGTGCTATTAACAGGGGAAATTGTCGTAAAAAATATGAATGGTTTAATTCGAATTTATCCATTATTCGGCTGGCTGTTCTTTATTATGATGTGTGCACTTGTCGGAATTCCGCCGTTAAGCGGATTTATCGGGAAAGTATTGATCGGCCAAGGTGCTGTTGAAGCAGAGGCCTATATTTTATTGGCATTGGCATTTGGCTCGAGTATCATCGTACTCTATTCATTATTGCGTATTTTCCTTGCTTCATTTTTTGGAGAAACATCGATTAATGAAGAGGACAAAATTCGGATGCCACGTGGTGCGATGGTATCGTTCATACTATTGACGATTTGTATCGTTGGCTTGGGAGTTGGCGCAGAAGGACTGGCGGTCTATGTTAATGATGCAGCATACACATTATCAAACCCTGCTGTTTACATTGATGCGGTTTTAAATACGAATAAATAAAGGAGGGTGAGCACTTGTTAGGTCAATTTATTATTAATTTATTTATTGCGGCGCTTTGGTTTTTGTTAAAGGATGATCCAACTGCAGACTTTACGACATTTATGTCAGGATTTTTAGTCGGAACATTGATTTTATATGCTATGCACCGATTTTTCGGAACACAGTTTTACTTGCGTCGTGTATTAAAGATTATTAAGCTCATCCTAATATTTATTCGAGAGCTGCTTTCATCAAGTGTTTCTGTATTAAAACAAGTGCTAGATCCACAGATGAATTTTACACCAGGTATTTTCACTTATGAAACAAAATTAGAAGGAGACTACCAAGTAACGACATTGGCCCTGTTATTAACGTTAACTCCGGGTTCTGTTGTAATGGAAGTCTCAGAAGATAACAGTACGTTTTATATTCACGCGATGGATATAGAAGAATCGAAAGAAACGGTACTCCGTTCAATCGGCAAGTTTGAACGTGCCATTTTGGAGGTGACACAATGATCGATTTGATTCTTAAGGCGGCACTTGTTCTATTTATGGTGGCAATCGGTCTATCCTTATTTCGTGTGATAAAGGGGCCGTCACTGCCTGACCGTGCAATCGCTCTTGATACAATTGGTGTTAATTTAATTTCTGCGATCGCCATCGTGTCAATTGTTTTAAAAACAAAGGCATTTTTAGAAGCCATTTTAATATTAGGGATTTTAGCATTTATCGGAACGATTGCATTCTCGAAATATATCGAAAGAGGTGTCATTGTTGAACGTAAATCAGCTGATTGAATTAATGGCGGCACTTCTGATTTTGTTAGGAGCAATTGTGAGTGTCATTAGCGCATTCGGCATGATCCGTTTACCAGATGTGTACACACGCTCACACGCTGCAACGAAAAGTGCGACACTCTCTGTATTGCTTTGTTTGTTCGGTGGGTTCATTTACTTTTGGATCCATGATGGCTATGTGAGTATTCGCCTCATTTTAGGGATTATCTTCGTATTTATTACAGCACCAGTTTCCGGGCATTTAGTCTGTCGCGCGGCATATCGTTCACGCGTACCGCTAGCTGAAGGTTCTGGAGACGATGCATTAAATGAAATCTTGTTTGGCGAAGAAAATTTGCAAGTGAAAGAAGAAGTAGAAGCTACATTGAAAGAAATTAAATAATGAATGGAAAAGCATTTTAAAAGTGATGGCATGTCACTTTTAGAATGCTTTTTTTAGTGGATAAAAAAGAAAGAGGTGTGGATAACTTGTAGATAAAGTTTTGTAAATATCAATAGAAAAGGAGCGGTTTAATATTTTTTGCGAAAGATTAATACGTAAAGTTAAAATTATCCCTTTTTTATATGAAATGGCTACGTTTATTGTAGAAAAATGTGACATTTTATAGAACAAATGAATATATATTCGAATATTTTTTTAATATCTTGTTCTAAAATAGAATTTCAAGATATTGATATGTGGATAAGTTGATTGCAACCTGTTGAAAAATCGTGATTAAATTGTGGATAATTGACGTTAATGTGTATAACTTTGTGGATAAATAGTATATGTGGATAATATTTCTCGATTTATTGACAAATAAGCTCGTTTTTTATATAGTACATTACAACACTAATGTACTGGATAACTTTGAAAGGAGGATCCCTTTGATTTTTAATACACAAAGTACAATGCCTATTTATATGCAAGTAGCGGAATGGATCGAAAATGAGATATTGGCCGATCGGCTGCTACCGGAAGGGAAAGTTTATTCCCAATATCAGCTTGCTGAAATTTTTAATATTAATCCGGCAACTGCCGGAAAAGGCCTGACAATTTTAGTTGAAAAAGAAATTCTATATAAAAAGAGAGGGCTTGGAATGTTTGTGGTCGGGGATGCAAAATATCGTATTTTAACAACAAGACGAAGTGATACATTGACGAAGATGGCAAAGGAAATCGTAGAAGAGGCAAAACGTTTAGGCGTGATGGATGAAGATTTGATTGAGTTGATCAAACATATTCAAAAGGAGGGGTGAGCGAATGATTGTATGCGAACAAGTGGAAAAACGATACGGCAGGAAAACGATTTTGACACAGTTGTCTTTTGAAATTACAGAGCCGAAAATTATTGGGCTGATTGGGCGCAATGGTGTTGGCAAGTCGACATTGCTGAAAATACTGGCAGGTCATGTAAAAACATCGGCTGGGAAAACAGAAGTTATTGGTAAAAGACCATTTCAAAACTTAACGGTTGCCGCGAATACGATATTTATCGAAGATGGAATGACATTTCCTTCTGTGATGAATTTAGAGGAAATTTTGAAGTCGGGTGAAAAATTCTATAAAAACTTTGCAACGGATTTAGCGTTTGAACTATTGAAGTTTAGCCGCATATCCGACAAAAATCACCACCACTATCTTTCAAAGGGTCAAAAAGCGGTGTTCAATTTAATTTACGGCATTGCTAGCCGCTGTGCGATTACTTTGCTGGATGAGCCAATGAACGGCATGGACGAGACAATCCGTGATGATATGTACCGGGTTATTTTAAAGGACTTCCTGGCATATCCACGTATAATGATCATTTCCAGCCATTATTTAAATGAAATGGAGCATTTAATCGAAGACATTTTACTGTTGCATGAAGGGAAAGTGGAGTTATTCTCATCTGTTGAAGAAGTGCAGCAGCTTGCGGTCAAGCTAGTAGGGCAAAAAGAGAATGTGGAGCCGCCATTAAAAGCGTATGAAGTGCTTGCGACATATGAAAACGGCCCAATTTTCGAAGCAATTGTTAAAAACAGTGAGTTCCCATTACCTGAAGGAGTAAGAATGCAAAATCTATCGGCAAGTGATGTATGTAAAGTGTTGACGACATCGAAAGGGGGTTCCGTTGATGACATCTATCGTAACAGTAAGTCCAATGCGTAATATTTATGAGCAGGTGAAGTGGAAATGTAAGGCGTACAGTTCAATGTTCAGTACGGTGCTGATTGTATATATTTTAATGGGGTTACTTTCAGGTGGTATGAGCGGCTCTGTAGGAAGAGGCGTCAGCTTTGTTAATTATGAGGAGCGATTCTATTCTCTGGACGGATTTTTTATCTATACAATCATGCTAATGCTGATTTTAGGATGGATGCTCGCTTCAAAGCAGCTTTCCCGGCAAAACTACTCGATTGTCACGACAAATCTGACGGAAGTTGTATCAACCGGAATATTCCTTATAGTATTATGTGTTTTTACACTTGCAGCAGCGGTTAGTACTTTAACGATTTCCGTTTTAATCAATCTGTTGAGTACAGGAGATCAGAGTTTGTATTACGACTCTAATATTTCATTTATTGCAATTATCGGTTTTATTGTTTGTACATTACTCGCTGCATCAGTCGGCTATTTTTTGCATGCCGTGTTCAATTTCTCAAAGATTGCTTTTATCATACTCGCTGTCGGTATGTTCTTACTAATTCGTCAATATACATTTGATACATGGCAATTTGTTTTTGGTGATGGAACAATGCAAATTATTGGGAGAAGTGCTGTTTATGTCGTAATTTTATGGCTTCTAATTGCGTTGATCCGTCGAAAAAGGGAGGTGACACGCCAATGATAGGTGGGGTTATGTTTCTTGTTCTAATACTAGGTATAGTTATGATTTTTACTAGCCTGTTAATTACAAAAATACGAATCTGGAAGCCGAAGCGTACGTTTTGGTTTGCGGCTGTTTACTTTAGTTGTGGAATTATGGCGTTTATATATTTGCTGTTTGTGTCGGGCAATGTGGAAAAGATAGCTTCAGATAAGGTTTTAAAGGAGCAAATGGAGGAAACCGAACAGCTGGAGAAAGATTTAAAAAATCGCCGGTTTGAAAGCTTAAAGGAAGAGCATTTAAAATTTACGGAAACATTTGAAGCGAAAGAAGAAAATATTGAAATCATACGTAATGAAACCAGCTATTACTTACCGGTCGTTATTTCATGGACGGATTCAGCCGAAAATAAAATAGAGGCTTCTTATTACGAAACACCGCTTTATTTGAATCGTGTTTATATTTCGCCATATGTTAAAGCACCAAAAATCGAGTGGGATGACAATAAACTATACATTATAGAGACCGAAACGAAAATAACAGCGAAATCAATGCGTTTATCTATGGAACTTTTAAACTCTACTGAGTACGAAAGCTACAATAATCCACTCAACGAATTAATTGGTAAACGGATTTTACACTTGAATGTTCCGAAACAGTTCAATATTATTGATAAAGATGGGTGGTATTAGTCGCTGCTTAAAACTCACAATGAATTGAGCGAATAAATTGAAAAAGTTATTGAAATTAATCCTTTTTATAGGTGTTGTCTATCTATTTTTATATATAAATAATAATTGGCTTGTCACAACCGATTATGTACATGAATCAGAGAAAATTCCGGAGAGCTTTGATGGCTACCGGATTGCCCAAGTAACCGATCTGCATGATGCGACATTTGGGGAAAATCAATCGCGATTAGTGAAAAAAGTGCGGGCTACCAAACCGGATGCTATTTTCATAACGGGTGATTTAGTTGATAGTCGCCGCTATGACTTGGAAAACAGCTTGCAGGCTGTGCGTCAGTTAGTCGATATTGCGGATGTTTACTATGTTCTGGGCAACCACGAAGTTGCATTGAATTTAACAGATGAAATTTATGCGGCTTTAAATGAGCTGGGCGTCCATGTGTTACCGAATGACGCGGTACAGTTGGAGCGCAATGGAGAGCACATTGTCATTGCGGGTATTGAGGACCCGTTAATGGGGAAAGAAGTGGGACTGTCGATCGATGAAGCCCTGTACAATATGAATCCGGATGCATTTAAAGTGCTATTGTCACACCGTCCTGAGGTGTTTGAAACATATGTTGAAAAGGACATTGACCTAGTGTTAACAGGGCATGCACATGGTGGTCAAATTCGTCTGCCATTTATCGGCGGACTTTTTGCGCCAACTCAAGGTTTCATGCCAACATACACAGCAGGTATTTATGAACAGCAGGACACGGAAATGATAGTAAATAGGGGGTTGGGGAACAGCCTGTTTCCTTACCGAATCTTTAATCTGCCTGAAATTTACGTGGTTGAGTTGAGAAGGAAAGACTAATTAGTAGTTTTCTAATATATGCTGCAGGTTTTCTAATAAAGTCGAATAAGTTCTAATATAATGTGAGTGTTCTAATAAATTATTAAGAAGTTCTAAAATAGGCCCTTGTTCTTCTAATAACCTGGTGAACTTTTCAAATAAAGTATTCCCTTGTTCTAATAATCTGCAAAAAGTTCTAATATATTTCCAAACCTTCAATAAAGGACGGCATTCCCGTTCTTAAAGCGCAAAATATTCGTAAGCTTATGCAGATTATCGTAAAATAAGTGAAAACAGATCTTAGGAGTATGCAAATGGAAGGGATTATTACACTACTTGCAATGGTGGGAATCATTGTAATGATCGTGCGTTTTATGCCGAAAAAAGGTGTGAAATATATGACGACAAAAGAACTGCAGCCTTTACTGGATGATAAGAAATATGTATTTGTGGATGTCCGTACGGAAAAAGAATATAAAGAGGCTCATATTCCTCAGTTTATTAATCGTCCGCTTGGAACGTATTTAGGAGATTTGCCGAAAGATCGACCAATTGTTGTCATTTGTCAAAGCGGTGCACGCAGTAATAAAGCGTGCAAGGAACTCGTAAAGCTCGGTTATACCGATATAACAAACATTCGTCGCGGGATGAATGGACTGCGTGCTGAATAAAAAGAAGAAGCGATAGAGGGTACCCTCTATCGCTTCTTCTTTCGTTTTATCCCGCATTAACGGTTAGTAAGATCCAGCCTTCATATTTAGGCAGGGCAAAGGGAGATGCGGGAGATCTTCTCCCCGTAAAAGCCCGATTGGTTCAACTAACAATCCGTGGAGGAAAACCTCCGCAGATTGAAATTTCACTTTATTGAACGGCTTCCTTCATTGCCTTAATCAATGCTTCTGCAGTTATTGCCTTCTCACCGCCACCTTGTACAAGCGCATCATTGCCGCCGCCTTTACCATTAATAAGCGGTAAAGCAGCTGCAGAAATATCTTTCATCGATTTCGTTTGCTCACTTCCGCGTGCCGCAACAAATTGTAGCTTGTCTTCATTATTGGCAACGAGCAGGGCAATTGCCTCACCATTTTGCTGTGTAATAAAACGGGCAAGCTTCTGCAGGCTTTGGATCGAACGGTTTTCGAAAGTCGCGGCTGCAACGGTTTCTTTTGCCAGTTCTTTTGCTTCGAATTCAAGAAGGGTATCTTGTGCTTCCGTTAAACTTTTCTCTGTTTGTTTTGCTGCTTTCGTGAATTTGCGCAACGCATTAGCTGCTTCTTCTTCCGATGCACTCAACTGACGTGCCACATCGCTTAATACCTGTTTGCGCATTGCCAGCTGCTGTAATACGCGATTACCGCATACGAAATGTATGCGAATCTGCTTCTTCATCTTCTCGGTAGCTAAAATCTTCAATAAGCCTACTTGTCCGGTAGAAGTAGGGTGTGTACCGCCACAGCCATTGTAGTCATAGTCAGGGATAATGACTAAACGGATATCTTCGTCGACTTTTACATCTTTCCGCAGGTTATATTGAGCTAATTCTTCTTTTGTTACCCACTTTGTTTCAATAGGTCGGTTTTCCAAAATAATTTCGTTAGCCCGTTTTTCCACTGCTGCCAGCTGATCTTCTGATACTTCACCAACATTTAAATCGATGGTGACAAGCTCTGTTCCTAGGTGGAAGCTCACTGTCGCCATATCGAATAATTCAACAAAGGCCGCTGTTAAAATATGTTGCCCCGCATGTTGTTGCATATGGTCGAATCGGCGCGACCAATGAAGTTTCCCGGATATTTCCCCGGAAATATTCGACACATCGGCTGCCGTATAATGACGAATTTCCTCATTAATTTTCTCAACATCGATAATTTCCACATCATTAATCCAGCCGGTATCATGGGGTTGTCCGCCACCTGTAGGATAAAAGGCCGTATTGTCTAATACGATGAAGTTTCCCGTGTCATCTTTGCCTGTTTTCACAACCTGTGCCGTAAATTCCTTCATCATTGCATCTTTGTAATATAATAGATTTTTCAAAGTCCATCACTCCTTAATTTCTAGTTTGTCATATGAAAACGTTGCTGTCACGGTGTAAATAATGATTGTTATTTGACGCGGGGCAATTTTCGTTTATGATAAAATAGAAGCATTTCCCGGAAGGAGCATGAATATGAATATTACGCAATTTTCAATAGAAGAAATTTTAGATCCGACAAAGATTATTGAAGGTAAACGCTATGAGTTTTTATTAGATGTAGAAGTGGATGAGGAAGATGAACTGTATTCCGCTGCAGGATTAGAAATTCGAGTAATTGTAGGGGTAATTGACGATAACGTACGCATCGTGAACTATTTTATTATCGATAAAGCAAATAATGAGTTTTTGGATTTTGCATTGGAAGAAGACGAAGAAGCAATGATTTTGGCGTTTTGCAAAGAGGAATTATCTGCTGATTCTAGTGAAACAGAAGCTGAATAATCTGCATAAAAAAGGTAGCGCATTCGCTACCTTTTTTTAGTCTATATATTTCGTTTTAAACTGACTTGAACCAATCCCGTAAAACCAATTCAATGGGATACGCCTGATTTGTTGTATGAATATCTTTTACCAAGCGGCAATTGCGCCATCTGTTCGTGGCTCTGTTCCACCGTATAACACGCCTGTTTTCTGATCCCGCCAAATTATTTGGCCGCGTCCAAAACTGCCGCCGTCGACTGCAACTCGAATGTCGTGCCCTTTCCGCTGCAATGCCTGCACTAAATAATTAGGGAAGTGTGGCTCGACTTCAACGCGCTTTTCACCGATCCATTGCCATCTCGGCATATCGAGTGCTGCTTGCGGGTTGAGTGCGAAGTCGACTGTGGATGTAATGACCTGGAAATGCCCTTGAGGCTGCATATAACCCCCCATTACACCAAATGGTCCGACCGCTTCATTATCCTTCGTCAAGAATCCTGGAATAATTGTATTGAATGTTCGTTTTCCAGGCTTTAAGAAGTTCGGATGTGCTTCATCCAATGAAAAGTCATAGCCGCGGTTTTGAAGTGCTACACCCGTTTCCGGAATGACCACGCCTGAACCGAAGCCCATATAGTTACTTTGGATGTACGATACCATATTCCCATCTGCGTCGGCTGTTGCCAAATACACCGTGCCGCCTTTTGGAATATCGAATGGTTTTGGCTCGAGTGCTGTATTGCTTATTTCGGCAAAGCGTGATTCTCCGTAAGTTTTAGATAATAGTGTTTCGACATTTATCGGCATATCAATTGTTTCTGTGATAAATGCTTTACCGTCCGTATACGCAAGCTTCATCGCTTCGATTTGATTATGTAGTGTCTCGGCATCATGCCACTTCGATTCGGCATGCTGATAAATATTCAGCGCCATTTGTGCAACAATGCCCTGGCCATTCGGCGGGATTTCCCATACATCATAGCCTTTGTAATGCACTTTTATCGGGTTTACCCACTCCGATTCATAGCTTTCCAAATCGTCCTTTGTAAGAAAGCCGTTATGTTTTTTCATAAAAGCATCAATTTTGTCTGCAATTTCGCCTTTATAGAAAGCCTCCCCATTTGTTTTGGCGATTTTGCGCAACGTATCTCCATGTGCTGGTGAATTCCACACTTCACCAATTTCCGGCATCCGTCCATCAATGGAAAATGTTTCAAACCAGTGCTGGAATTCTTCGGATGTAAAATTCTTTTTATACTTTTTATAGGCCGATTGCCAGTAGTGTCCGAGCGTTACAGAAATCGGATATCCTTCTTCTGCATACGAAATGGCAGGGGCTAATACTTCACTCAGTGACAGCTTCCCGAACCGCTTTGACAAGGCCGCCCATGCTGATGGAGCACCTGGAACAGTAACAGGAATAACTCCATGCATCGGAATTTGATCAAGTCCGCGTTCGGTTAAGGCTTTTTTGGAAAACGACTTAGGAGAAGGTCCTGAAGCGTTTAACCCGTAGAGTTCATCCTTCATCCAGACGAGCGCAAATGCATCGCCGCCTATTCCGTTTGATGTAGGCTCAACGACAGTTAGTGCCGCCGCTGTTGCGATCGCTGCATCGACTGCATTGCCGCCTTTTTTTAAAATATCCAGTCCTGCCTGTGCTGCGAGCGGCTGAGATGTTGCGACCATACCTCGATTGGCGATGACCGTATTCCGCTTACTTGGATACGGATAATGTAAAAAGTCCACAAATAATTCCCCTTTTAATTTTAATGACATAATAAAAAGAATATTAAAATTATTTTAGTATACAAGAGGGGTATTTACAATTTAAATATTTCAGAATCCGAAATAAAAACTGTTTGGAAAGTTATCCGCTTTCCAAACAGCTCCATAATACCAATTGTTATTTCAGCAATTCATCAATCCAGCGCTGCACTTTTAGGCCTTCCTCAAATGGTACGACAAATGCTTCCTCTCCTAAAAGGACTTTTCGGCATGCATCGAGCATTGTTTCAGGAGTTTCGTCAGATGTTATTTTCACTTCCGGTTCATATGCTTTGCTGATATAAACTTCGGACCAGTTGCGCAATGTTACGACTTTTTCTGTACCGAAAATTTTAAAGTCGATGCGCTCTTCCTGTCCAATACCTGCAAGACCGTTCATGACCATTGGAATACCACTTGCTGTTTTTGCTAATGCAGATACCCCAGTTTCACAAAGTGCTTCATTTTCAGGGTAAGTAGTTTCATGCGCCAAAATATCAACATCACCGAATAAATGATGTGTTAATTGCAAATAATGCGGGAAAATCTCCCGAATAAAGCCACCTTGCTCACGTGAAGCAATCCAAGGATTTTGCTGCCATTTACGAGGCCATTCAGGAAAATACGTATGTAGTTCAATACGTGTAATATTGCCCATACCTGTTGCCAGCTCTTGTTTTAGCTGATAGACTGCTGCACCGTACATTAAAGGAAAGTGCATCGCTGTTTGAACATTTGCTTCATTTGCAATGCGTACCATTGTTTCTCCGTCTGCTGCATCATGGGCAAGCGGTTTTTCCGATAAAATATGTAATCCATGTTTCGCAATTTCTGCGGCAAGTGTTGCATGACTGACAGGCGGTGTGCCGATGTACACCCAGTCCGGTTTTAAATTTAATAACGCTTGTAAATCATTAGTAGTGGGTACATTATATTTAGATGCCAATTGCGCTGTACGTGCTTCATTTGTATCGAAAATTGCCGCAATTTCATAATGTTCGTTTTGCAGTGCCTGGTTAATAATGCGTTCACCGACAACACCAGTGCCGATAATGCCAATCGTTGTTTTAGTCATTCAATATTCTCCTTTTTTTACAATTATGCCTTGGCGTAATTGCGTCTAGATTCGGCTTTGCGCCCCGGCGCAAAGATGTCCTTATCGAATCCATGACATCAGCCGGAGGCTTTATTTCTTTCGTCCGGTGTATGCCGGACGAAAGAAATATGGGATTTTTCTGATAGTTAGTGTAACATATTTTGGGAATACATAGGATTACGAAACAATAGTAATGGTATGCTATTAATAGAAATAATTTTCGGTGGCATTTTATAAAGAAAGAGAAAAGTGTATTGAGGAGTGGATCAGCTATGAAAGTTGTAATTATAGGCGGCGACGCGGCGGGGATGAGTGCGGCTATGGAAATCGTGCGTAACAATAAGTCCGCCCATGTTGTCGTATTGGAAAAAGGAGAGGTCTATTCGTATGGACAATGCGGATTGCCTTACGTAATTAACGGAAAAGTCCCTCATGCAGGAGAATTGATTGCAAGGGATGTTGAAGAGTTTCGTTCGAAATACGGAATTGATGCCCGCATTTTCCATGAAGTGACTGCAGTTGATACGAAACTGCAAAAAGTGTGTGGGATTGATGTAAACAGCAATGAGCCATTCGAATTTATATACGATAAACTGCTCATCGCCACAGGGGCATCACCGACAATGCCGAAAATCGAAAATGCCCATTTAAAAGGGATTCATACAGTAAAAACAATTCCGCAAATGAATGAACTGATGGAACAGTTACCGAATGTGAAGCACGTAACGGTCATCGGTGGAGGATATATTGGTCTGGAAGTTGTCGAAACAGTACGGGAGCGAGGTCTCGATGTACGTCTCATTCAACGTGGAAGCAACTTAATGTCGATTTTAGATACGCAGCTGACTGAACTTATATATGAAGAAGCAATCAAAAACGGTGTGGAAGTTTTATTAAATGAAGATACGATTGGCTACGTAGGAACCGAATTTGTGGAGGCTGTTCGGACAAATAGTGGTGTGCATACTACAGACCTCGTTATCGTCGCAACAGGAGTGCGTCCAAATACACAGTTTGCACAAGGTTTTGCCAAGCTGGAAAATGGTGCACTTATCGTCAATGAGCAAATGGAGACTTCGATTCCCAATGTGTATGCGGCTGGGGACTGTGCCTCTCATTTTAATCGCGTAAACCAAAAGGATGATTATTTACCGCTTGGAACTACAGCAAATAAACAGGGGCGAATTGCTGGGTTGAACATAGCCGGATTTAATCAGAAGTTCCGCGGTATTGTCGGAACATCCATTTTGAAGTTTTTCGACCTGCACATCGGCATGACAGGATTAAGTAATGAAGCTGCAGATCGTTTAAATGCACTTGTAGAAGCGTATGTAATGGAAGTAAATGATATTGCGAGCTATTATCCGAATGTCCAGCCGATGAAGCTACGAATGCTCGTTGAACAACATAGCCGCAAACTTGTGGGTCTTCAAATTGTCGGGAAGCACGGCGTCGATAAACGCATCGATGTATTTGCGACAGCACTATACAATGAAATGACCTTCGAGGAACTACTGAATTTGGACTTAGCGTATGCACCGCCATTTAGCGGCGTGTGGGATGCCATTATGCAGGCACCGAAACGCTATGGTAAAAAAGAATAAAATATCAAAAGCTCCAGCTACTATTGGGAAATAGCTGGAGCTTTTTTGTGTTTAACTTCTTTTAGTAGCATCTTCCCACCTCTATGAAAGGTTGCAAGATGGCTGGAGGAAGTGTCTATATTGTTTCAAGTGTGTGTTATAAACACTCGCTAAATGAAGTTAAAACCTCGGGTGGATATCCAACGTTTGGATACAATTACGCTGTGACGTAATCGGCAAAGAGGTGTTAGTCAAATTTGTTCAAATTAATTATGTATAGTTATGCGTTCGCTCATGCTAGCAGCTGTGATTTTCTGCAAAGGTGGAATCATGATGAAGGCTAACTACTTGTTTTGAACTTATCCATACTATAGCGCATAATTATTAGCAAAATGTCATTTTAATAAAGATGTAATTAAGATGTAAAGTAGCAAATTATATGAAAGAACCTATTGTATCAAGGTTTTGAAGGTGTTTTATGCATTTTTTATTATTATTATATTGTATTTGTATAACAAAAATATGACATCTGTGACGAAATAAAGCAAAATTATGTTGGAATAAATAAAGTAAAGGAAAACAAACTAAATTTATCATCGAAAAGGAGGAATAGTGATGAAAAACAACAGACATGAAGTGTTTAACAAAGGGTCGGAAAATGCAATAAGTTTAGGGAAAATGATTAACAATACAAAAGAAAATATACACGAAGCTGAAATTAGTAAAGAGTTTGCACTTCCTGATGAACTGGAAAATATTGAAGAGAAAAATGCGCGTCGCAGAACAGCCATTGCCGAACTAGAAGAACAAATTAAAGAAAGAAAAGCAGCCAAAGCTAGAAGAGAATCATTTAAATAGCATATTTAGTTTATAAATAAAAAGCTCCTTTTAAACGTTAATTGGACTTACCCCTGTCAAGTAGACAGCCTATAAAAAGACTAAGCAGCCATCTGGTGACGATATTCTATCGGTGCCAGATGGTTGAGTCGTTTTTGGAAGCGCTGGTAATTATAAAAGTAGATATATTGCTCAACAGCTTGTCTTACCGTTTCCTCTGAATAATCATGTAACAGATACAAGCACTCGCTTTTAAAGTGCGAGAAAAAGGACTCAATACAAGCGTTGTCATGGCAGTTTCCTTTGCGAGAATGACTGCCAATCATGCCAAGCTGCTCTACTGTTTGATGATACTTTATGGATGTGTATTGGTAGCCTTGATCTGAGTGAATGATGCTTCGATACACATTTCTTTTTGCGGTCAATTCCTGGAGGGTATCCATGACTAATTCTAAATCATTACGCTTGCTAATACGCCAAGCGACAATTTCGTTGTTATATAAATCCTGTACAGCTGACAAGTAGAGAAATCCATTTTTCGTTGGCAGATACGTAATATCTGTTACGAGCACCTCATTTTCTACACGTTCTTTAAATTGACGCTCCAACACATTATCAAATACACGTGAGAGACGGTTGCCCCATACGCGACGCTTTTTACGGATAATCGATTGAATACCCAACTCACTCATTAGTCGATAGACTTTCTTATGATTCACAAGAAAGCCTTTGTCTCGTAAAGCGATTTTCATGCGTGGATATCCATACATTTTGTGCGTTTGATGAATTGCCAAAATTTGCTCCTTTAAAACAATATCATTATGTTTGCGTAACGATACTTTGCCATTTTTAAGCCACTTATAGTAGCCTGAACGTTCCAATTTTGCCATTTTAGTAAGCCATGTAATGGGATAGCGATCTTTCATTTCTTCAATAATTTGATAACGATCTGAATAAGTAGGCATTCCTCCATTTACAGATTTGGATACTGCTTTTTTAAGTATTCGACCTGTGCCTTATAGTAATCACGTTCTTCTTCTACATTTTTAAAGTGGACCCGTTTTCCTTTTAAAGGATTCTTCTCACCTTTCGCACCAGAACCTGTAGATGCGATACGATTAAAAGCTTCGATGGATCCGACTTCTTTATATTTCTTCACCCAAGCTTTTACTTGAGAAACATTACGAATCTCATATCGATCCGCAATTTTTTGCATACTTTCATTGCCTGTTAAATAAGCTTGTACAATCTCTAACTTCAACTCGTTTGAATAAATACTATTTTTTCTCGACACAGAAAAATCCCCTTTAAGTAAAATGTTTACCTACAGCGTACTGTAGGTTTTTTAACATTGTCTACTTAAAGGGGATAATATCAAATCTTATTTTTAGATTAACGTTTTTTTATGTATAAAACAAAATTTTTTAAGAGATTTTTGTTGTGAAGTTTTCATTTTCATACTGAAACTCTCATACAGTGTTTTGGGAGAGTTATTCTATTTTAAATGGGATTGCTCAAAATAGTTATTTGCACCATTCAAATGACTTAAAGGAGGTTTAAAATGAAAGTAACAGAATATTACCAAACATCTGTACAAGAGGTAATGAAAAAGTTAGATGTGACGCAATATGGGTTAAATGATTACGAAGTTCGTGGCCGACAGAAAAAGTATGGATATAACGAATTAAAAGAAGGAAAACAGAAAAATATTTTTCAAGTTTTCTTGGAGCAGTTTCAGGATTTTTTAGTACTCATTTTAATTGTTGCGGCAATTGTTTCGATATTCCTTGGAGATATGGACAGTTCCATTGTCATTTTAGTTGTCATAATATTAAATGCCATTCTGGGAACCGTTCAGCATGCACGAGCTGAAAAATCATTGAACAGTTTAAAAGAAATGTCGGCACCCGTTTCAAAAGTAAAACGCAATGGAGAGATTTTGGAAATCCCATCTAGAAATGTAATTGTAGGGGACTTGCTCATTTTGGAAGCGGGCGATTCTATTAGTGCGGATGGACGAGTAGTTGAAAGTTACAGTTTGCAAATAAATGAAAGTTCGTTAACAGGCGAATCTTTGGCAGTCGATAAAGTAGCCAATACTATTCATGAAACAGAGCTTGCACTGGGAGACAGAAAAAACATGGTGTACTCCGGCAGCTTTGTAACAAATGGACGTGGAGCGGTGGCTGTTACTTCGATTGGAATGAATACTGAAATCGGAAAAATTGCTAAGCTGATCGATAATGCGAAAGAGAAAAAAACTCCTTTGCAAGTTAATCTTGATAAATTCGGGAAACGTCTTGCGATTGGAATTATCTTTATTTGTATTATTATCTTCGCACTGGATATTATTCGCGGGCGCGAGATGATTGATTCCTTTATGTTTGCAGTTTCATTGGCAGTTGCGGCAATCCCTGAAGCGTTAAGTTCGATTGTGACGATTGTTTTGGCAGTAGGGACTCAAAATATGGCAAAAGAAAATGCGATTATCCGCAAATTGCCTGCAGTAGAAAGTTTGGGAAGTGTTTCGATTATTTGTACAGACAAAACAGGGACGCTGACACAAAACAAGATGACTGTTCAGGAAATTTATACGGGGGAGCAGTTTTTCTCATCTAGCGAGCTGGAGCCGGCCAATCCGAATCATAAAAAACTGCTCGATTTCGCGATTCTTTGCAATGATTCTATGATGCTAAGGGATAAAACAATAGGAGATCCAACAGAACTTGCGCTTGTAAAGTTAGGACATGAATTTGAAATGAGTGAGCAACTGATACGCGGGCTTCATCCGCGTGTAGGAGAGATTCCTTTCGATTCTACTCGAAAATTAATGAGTACTGTTCACCGTATGGGGAACCGTAATGTCATGATTACTAAAGGGGCAGTGGACGAGCTTCTTCCCCGTATTAGTCGCGTCGATTCAAGCAGCAGTACAATTATTACAAACGAGCAGCTAGAAAAGATTAATCAGGCGAATACCGCATTTTCGAATGCCGGGTTACGCGTAATTGCAATTACGTATAAAGATGTCTTTTCTTCTCATATAAGTGAAAAGGACGAGCAAGGCTTAACATTTGTCGGTCTAATCGCGATGATGGATCCTCCGCGCGATGAATCGGCACAGGCAGTTGCAGATTGTATTGAAGCAGGAATTAAACCTGTCATGATTACAGGGGACCATAAAATTACAGCAATTGCGATCGCGAAACAGCTCGGTATATTAAAAAGTCCTGATGAAGCAATTGAAGGAAAGGAAATTGAAAAGCTTTCGGATCGGGAATTGAAAAATAAGGTGGAAAGCTTCTCTGTCTATGCTCGTGTATCTCCAGAGCACAAAATCCGTATTGTAAAGGCTTGGCAAGAAAAGGGACATGTTGTCGCAATGACGGGGGATGGGGTAAATGACGCCCCGGCGTTAAAACAGGCTGAAATTGGTGTGGCAATGGGGAAAACAGGAACAGAAGTGGCTAAAGATGCGTCAGCAATGATTTTAACCGACGATAACTTTTTAACAATCGTCAAATCGATTTCCAACGGACGAAGTATTTATGCCAATATTAAAAACGCAATTAAATTTCTTTTGTCCGGGAATGCAGGGGCGATTTTCGTTGTTTTATATGCGACGCTTTTCGCTTTGCCGGCGCCGTTTCTGCCGATTCATCTGCTGTTTATCAACTTATTAACGGATAGTCTTCCAGCAATTGCGATTGGTTTGGAACCGCATAATAAGAAATTGATGAAGGAAAAACCGCGTCACATAAATGAGTCACTCCTAAATAAAAAATTCGTATCCCAAGTAGGTTTTGAAGGCCTGATTATTGCAGCAGTCACAATTATCGCCTTCCAAGTGGGCTTATCAACAGGCGATACAGCAGTCGCAACAACGATGGCGTTTGCAACATTATGTTTATCAAGGTTGCTGCATGGATTTAATTGCCGATCGGAAGAATCCATTTTTAAAATAGGAATTTTCTCAAATTTGGCAGTTTGGATCGCCTTTTTACTTGGGTTTACAATACTGAACTTTGTACTAATCAACGGGTTATTTGAGGTTGCTAATTTGACGAGTAACCAATATTTAATGATTTATGGGTTATCTTTGGTGCCATTAGTTATTATCCAAGTCCGTAAACTGTTTTTCGGGCCTGCTAAGGCATAAATAGAAAATGGTAAAAATGTATATGGCAACTTTTCTTGCCGGTTAACATAAAAATAAGGTTAACAAGGTTATGGAAGGATGACATTATTAGCACGACAAAACATTTCTTCGGCCAGGCAATGACAGGGCAGGGTATTAAAAATATTTATAAAGAGCTAATGGATGAAGCAAAAGCTGTGTATTTATTAAAGGGAGCACACGGTTTCAAAGTTTCTGAGTTACTGCAGAAAATTGGCTCTCATTACTGTGAAAAAGGTGCCCACATTGAGCTTTTCCATGATCCTTTATTTGAAAATACGGTCGAGGCTGTTTATATTCAAGCCCCTCATCAGATTTTAATTGTTCAAGCGACAAACCCGTCAATAGAACCGGTACTGCCGGGGATACGGGATCATGTCATTTCCCTGAATGACTGTTTGGATGAACAATACATTTCATTGTATGGAAATTTGTCTTCGGTAAACGAATCGAAACAAGCCTATTATGACCAATGCTTCGCCAAGCTTGCAGATGCTATTCACATTCATGATGACTGGGAAGTCGAAACGAGAAAGCAAATGGAATGGAGCGGGTTGGATCAGCAGTTTGCGGAGTTGACGAACGATCTGTTTGGCGAAACGAATCGGCAGAAATCCGGCCAGCTTACTCATCGCTTACTCGGAACATTAACCCCAACAGGAGCGCAAGACACAGTACAAAGCATTACGCAAAACCTTGAAAAGAGATTGTTTATTAAAGGGTATCCCGGAACAGGGAAATCTTCGATGATGAAGAAATTAGCCAATGAAGCGATAAGCAGAGGCTTTGATGTACAACTCGTTTGGTGCGGACTGGATTCCAATTCGATTGATATGGTCATTATCCCTGAATTGAAATTCTGTATTTTTGACAGTACGGAGCCGCACGTGTATTTTCCTGATGGAAATCGTCCTGGTGATGAAATTTTCGATATTGCTCAGCATTGTCATCCGACAGAAGTAGAAGCAAAGAATATTGAAGCAATCGTAGAAAAGTACAAAGCAACGATGGCAGGTGCAAAACATTTTGCAGCAAAATACGCAGAACAAGAAAGGAAAGTACGTGAAGCAGTAGATGCTGCTATCAACTTAGATGAATTCAATAAACGAACAGCCGGGCTTTTTGAGCTTTTCTGATTTAAATAACATTTTTAGTAGGCATGGATTCGAATCTATATCGGGTCCATGCCTCACTTTTGTGATGATATATCCTATATTATAAATACTTTTTCCAAATAACATAAAAGTTTACAGAATATTAAATTCTTTAGGGGCTATAAATTTTACTCAAACAGAAAATACTGTATGCTGATGGTGAGCTTTTCATAACAAAGGAGGACAACTCATGAATCGTTTTGAAGGGAAAGTTATAATTATTACCGGTGCAGGTTCGGGATTAGGACAAGCTGCGACATTGCAAATTGCAAAGGAAGGCGCAAAGCTTGTACTCGTTGATTTAAACCAGGCTGGACTGGATGAAACAAAGAAAAAAGTGCAAGAAGTGGCACCGAATGCTGAAACATTGTTAGTGACAGCAAACGTAGCTACAGAGAGCGAAGTCGAAAATTTTGTCAATCAAACGGTTGAGAAGTTCGGCAAAATTGATGGTTTCTTTAACAATGCAGGAATTGAAGGAAAGCAAAATTTAACTGGTGATTACGGAATTGAAGAATTTCATAAAGTCATATCCGTCAATTTAAACGGTGTCTTCTATGGTATGAAATATGTGCTTAAAGTAATGAAGGAGCAAGGATACGGCTCGATTGTCAATACGGCTTCGGTTGGCGGGATCCGTGGTGTGGGTAACCAGTCAGGCTATGCGGCAAGTAAGCATGGCGTTGTCGGTTTAACGCGCAACTCGGCGATTGAATACGGCCAATACGGGATTTCGATTAAAGCAATTGCCCCTGGTGCAATTATGACCCCAATGGTAGAAGGATCACTGCGCCAAATGGGTGGCGATAACTGGGAGGAAGTCGGTAAGGAGTTTGTAAAGCCGAATCCGATGAGACGTTTCGGTAAGCCGGAAGAAGTCGGTTATTTAGTGGCATTCCTCTTATCAAACGAAGCGGACTTCATCAACGCAGCAGTTATTCCAATTGACGGTGGGCAGTCTTATAAATATTAATTATTAATCCCCTTAAAAAAATCTTTAAGGGGATTTTTTATCCTCATTAATCTCCCTCTTTTAACGCTCCAAAACGCGGCTTTCCAGTAAATATGTTACTCCATATTTCTCTGCCAATTGTCTTAAAAAGGTTAATAATTCGCTGAAGCTTGTTGTTTGTATCAATTGTTCGTACTGTTTTTTCTCTTCTTCGGTTGCAACCTTTTTAAAATAGCCCCACATATGTTGGCAAGCATTGCGCATGCTTCCTTCTGTTGGCGTTAAGTTTAATGCCTGTTCGATCAGCGCTGAAATTTCTTCGTAAGCGCCCTTGTCTTTCATCGCCTGTCGAATTGCATTATAGTAATTTTGGCTGTGAAACATCACATTATACTTTTCCTCACGCCAAAGGATTTCCGTCTTCTTCTGATCCATAAAATTTTCTCCTCCCGTTCCACTTTTGCATAATGTACTAGTTGTTCACATTATATAAGATAGAGAAAAGTTTTGCTTTTATATAAAGGCAAACCAAACTTATAGTGTAAAAAATTGTATAATGTAGATAGCTTCAAAATTTACTGAATTTACTTAAAATTAAAGGGGAAGAGGGATTCCGATGGTAAATGAACTAACATCAGTGAGTGGAGAAATAACAGGAGAGTTGGTATACCGGGAAAAACCAGTCATTCAGGCTGCTGAAACAATATTCGTCAATGAATTTACAGATGGTGTATTAAATCCGAATGCACCGATGTTAGGACCATTAAAAGATGGGGGGACGATTATTGCCAATACAGCTCCTGGCTGTTGGGGCCCAATGATTACACCGACGATTCGCGGAGGACATGAAGTAACGAAGCCGGTATATGTGGAAGGTGCGGAAGTCGGAGATGCAATTGTTATTCAGATTAAGTCGATTCAAGTGACATCGATTGCGACTTCTTCAGGAACAGACGAAGCTCAGAATGAACGTTTTATCGGAGATCCTTTTGTGAAAGTGAAATGCCCGGGGTGCGGGAAGCTCCATCCGCCGACAATTGTCCAGGGTATCGGTCAGGAATCGGTAAAATGTATGACATGCGGGACGGATACAACACCATTTAAAATTTCAAACGGCTATACGATGACATTTAATTCAAAAGGGAATGTCGGATTAACGGTCGGAAAAGAGGCTGCACGCCGGATTGCTCAAGACAGCAAAAACTATATGCGAACTCCGGAAAATTCCGTTCAAAATCCAATTACTTCATTCGCTCCGAGTGATTTAATCGGAGTGCTTGCAAGAATGCGTCCGTTTGTTGGACAGCTTGGAACAACGCCATCAAAAGCAATGCCGGATTCTCATAATGCCGGTGATTTCGGAACATTTTTAATCGGAGCACCACATGAATTTACGATGACCGAAGACGAGCTGAATATTCACCGTACAGATGGACATATGGATATTAATCGTGTACGTGAAGGGGCTGTTGTCATTTGCCCTGTAAAAGTTCCTGGTGGCGGTGTATACGTAGGAGATATGCATGCAATGCAGGGTGATGGAGAAATTGCCGGACATACGACAGATGTCTCGGGTATCGTACAGCTTCAGGTAAGTGTATTGAAAAAAGTAAATTTGGACGGTCCAATTCTGCTGCCGAATGTAGAGGATTTGCCTTATACTGCAAAACCTTTTACGAAAGAAGAAAAACGCATTGCACGTGAGTTGGCTGAAGAATTCGGTGTGAAGCAAGTTGAGGAAAGTTTCCCGTTGTCGATAGTAGGAACAGGAGCTAACTTAAACGTGGCTACAGAAAATGCACTCGATCGAGCAGCAAAATTATTTGAGCTAACAGTGGAAGAAGTGAGAAATCGTGCAACCATTACCGGTGGAATTGAAATAGGAAGGCACCCGGGTGTTGTGACGGCTACGGTTCAGATGCCGAAAACACTTCTGAAAAAAGCGAGACTGTTTAAAACCATTAAACGCCAGTATGACTGAATTTCGTTGATCAGTCGTAAAAAGCAGTAAAATCATAGTTAATTAGATAAGTTTTTGTTCTTTATTTTTCGGGAATTAGGAAATTACTAGAAAAGTAGAGGGGATGAAGCGATGCAGCCATTGATCAAGAAGATAGAAGCTCTTGTCATCTCGATTAGCGTTCAGTCCGGTATTGGTATTATTGAAGCAATAAGTGAAAAAGACGGCAATAAGAAAGTCATATTCCAAATTACATCAAAAACGCCTTTAATGACAAAGGACGGATACCAAATTGGGGCATCTGCCATTCCGGTTAAGGCGAAAATTATTGCCTTTATTGATTCCAGAAATCCGTTGCCAATGGTTTCCCCGCCACATACGACACCATTGCTCATTATTTTTGATCAGTTTGATAAAGAGGGCGAGGTATGTGTCGGTGCATTTGACCGGGTGCTTTACTGTGATCAGCTGAAGCTTAAACTCCATGTTAATGAAAAAACGGAAATTGTGGATTTGGTGGGAAAGCGCGTTGATCAGAAAGATTTGGAAGGAAAGATGCTGTTCATTTTTTATGACCGTGCAACGAAAAGTAAACCAGTGCAAGCCAATCCATCAAAAATTATCGTGACCTCTATTATGCATAATGAATAGTGAAGAGGCATATCGTTTTCTATTTATCAGTTTGTATGTTCTAAGCAATATTTCATACGAATTGGAACAAATGAAACGATATGCTTTTTTTGTGCAAGAAAAGTAAAAAAATTAAAACGTTACATACACAATTATTTTTTGGTATATTTTTGTATAGAAATAAGGTGGAATATATGGAGGGATCTTTGTTGTTGCTTTCATTTGATGAGCAGCTCTTTCAACGGACGGACGGACAAACAGGAAAAAAGCTAGAGCAAGCTTTGGAGGAAGATTTTCTATTTGTAAAACAAACTGCAATTTGGGGTGCACCTGTACAAAGTAATGAATTTTTGTTGGAACAGGATTGTGCAGAGAGGTTTTGCTTTCAGTTAATCAAAAAATATTGGGGTAAACTAGAATTATATAGTAATGATTCAGTTCACGAGACGAATACAGTGAATGAAAAAATGAAGCAGTATTTTGCCGAGCAGCAAAACAGAAAAGCGTTATTTTCATTTTTACATACACAAGGGGAAGTGGCATTTGACCAGCTGATTGAATTTATTTATACAAAACCTGTTCCTGTATCTCGTCAACAAACAGGACTTGAGAAAATGTATGTGTACAAAGTAAACAATCAATTTTTTGTGCAACCAATTTATTTTGTAAATGAAAAGTACTGGAAAATAATTGGGGCGAAGAAGATTTATTCACTGTTTTTACAAGTACCCTTAAGGAACATTACAAGACCCGTTGAATTAATGAGACATTTTAAAACATTGCTTGCGGGACAATTCACGGCAAATCGGATTGCAACTATTATTCATAAGCTCGTACAAAAGATTGATTATGAAAATCCGAAATCTGATGAAGTAAAGCAGCTGCATCTATTAAATGTCCGAACGCATTTTACAAGTGGACGACGTCATATGCTGAAGCTTCGAAAATGCATTCACGCATTACTGGAAAATTGGTCGACCGGAAAGTTTGCATTAAATATGAAAGAGCAAACATTGCTTGGCTATATGTTATTTCAGGAGGCGGTTTATAAAAGAGATTATCGGAGTATTTTACTGCAGGGTATGTATTTAATTGAAGAAGAGCGGATTAATAATCATGCGATTGAACTTGTCGTTGAATATGCTGACGTGTTGAGCAGCATGAACCCGCAGCCTGATACACTTGTGAAAGATTACCGGGAAAACTACTTGGAGCATGTCTTTTATGAACTGATTAATAGTGTTGTAAAAGAGGAGCAGTTTGGGCTTGGGATGGAGCTGTTGAAAAATAATGAGCTCGCGTCATGTACAGCGGTATTTCAGCTGCTGCATGCCGATGAAACGGAAACGATGCTACATATAATCGAAGCGACTGTTCAACGCGATATTGCTCTATTCATTGATGGTTCGCCACAAAATATCAGGGAATCGATCATTATTTGGCAACAGCAATATTTAAAAAAAGGCAGCGCTTATTATCGTGTTGCTGAAATGACATCACAGCATATTTGCAATTTGTTGAAAATACTGTTTTGGGCAGAAGAAGATCTTTTAGTGGAGAAACTATTAGCGGTCTATAAGAAATATTTGATTATACCGCATCATTTCCAAGATTTGCGCCTATTTATTGAGCGCCGTGTAGCTCTATGTTAAAAAAGAAAAGGTGAAGCAATGCCGATGCATGCCTCACCTTTTTATTTTACTGTAATACCCCTGCTTTGGTTAGTTGCTCGATTTGTTCTTTACTATAGCCATATGCAGCTAAAATTTCCTCGGTATGTTCACCCATTTTTGCCCCGACATGTTTATAAGTCGGCTCAACTCCGCTTATTTTCAGGGCAGTTCCAATTTGGCGTTGCGAGGATCCATCCGGTTTCTGAACATCTACAAGCATATTCCTTTCTTTTATTTGCGGGTGTTCGCAAGCTTCGTCAAATGTAAGAACGGGCTCCACACATCCGTGGAAGTCTTCATTGAAAATTTCTAGCCACTGATTAAATGTTTTCGAGCAAAACGCATCGGTAACCGCTTCCTTAAAGCGTTGCTGTGTATAGTAGGAGTCATTAAATGTGCTGTCGATCAGTTCCGGAATGCCAAGCGCTTCACATAGCAGTTTACGGAACTGAGGCTCCAGGCTGCCGACTGAAAAATAGCGCCCGTCTTTCGTACGGTAGTAATCATAAAATGTTCCGCCGTTTAAAATTTCCTCTTCTGGCTGAGGCGGACGGCCGCTTCCGAGATATTGTGTGCCATATAAAGCATTCATAGAAAACACCGCATCGGTCATCGAGACATCAATAAATTTCCCTTCGCCTGTTTTTTCACGGTGAAAAGCAGCCGCTAATATTCCGACAGCAGCATGCATTGTCCCGCCGGCAATATCCGCGATTTGAATTCCCATTGCAACAGGTTTTTTATCCTTTAAACGGGAATGATTGAGCACTCCGCCAATTGATAAGTAGTTATTATCATGGCCTGGCCGTGTTGCATATGGCCCGGTTTGTCCATAGCCTGTAATCGCACAGTAAATGAGGCGCGGATTGAATTCGCGCAATGTTTCATAGTCAATTCCAAGACGCTTCATCACACCCGGGCGGAACCCTTCAATGACAATGTCATAATCTTGGATAAGCTTTTTAATAATTTCAATGCTCTCCGCAGACTTTAAATTGAGCTGCAAAGATTTTTTTGAGCGGTTTAAATGCTGATGGAAGTAAGATTCCTTATCTTCATCATACGGCGGCATAATCCGCATTAAATCAACACGGCGCTCTGATTCCACATGAATAACATCTGCCCCAAGATCTGCAAACATCATTGACGCAAGCGGTCCCGGTAATAGCGAACAAAAATCCAAAACTTTTAACCCATTTAAAATAGTCATACCCATCCCCCTTATGTGTTGAACAGTTGTTTTTGTAAGAAATATTGAATGTTAAGTGTGGAAAGTAGAAACCCTTTGCCGGAAAGTAGAACTTTTTGGCGCAAAAGTTGAATCAAATTAAGTGAAAGTAGAAAGCATTGGTGTCAAAGTGGAAAGTTCTGAATGAAAAGTAGAACCAACGCCAAAATAAGAGCTTATAAAATAGCAGATGACGCCAACGCTTTCAATAAAATATAAATATAAGAAAAAGAGTCCCCTTATTTTCTCGTTCTCTATTATCCATTATATTTTAAATACTCTGAAAATTATAGTGCGAAAATAAGCAAATTGTGCAGAAATATAGAAAAAACAAACTTACATAGATTGTTCTCTATTCTTTTTTAAAAAAAAATAGCCCTAATGAGGAATAAAATATAAGTTTAGTGAATATTAACTAGTATAGAAACCCTATTAAAGATTAGAAAGTTTTTAGCTAGGGTAAAGTATGGATGGTTGGCTATTTATTTATAAGAACGATTTTGCTTTAGACATTTAAGTCGGAGCAGGGTCGTTCCTTTTTTTGTTCAAATATAGAAATCCAGAATTAAAATGAAAAACTCCATAAATTTCATACAGTTTTGCACACCGCTAGCCGATATAAAGAGTAGAAGTTTTTACTAGATTGAACATGTTACGACATTTCAAAAGGGAGGGATTTTCTAACATGGACTCGAAAAAAGCACAAAAACTCTCGAAGGCAGCGGTCGCAACGGTTTTGGCGACAAGCGGTGTGCTAGTGGCAATGCCCCATCAGGCAAACGCCTATTCATTCAGTGATTTAAATCCAAATGCAGATTATTATGAGCCGATTATCGATTTAGCCAACCGTAAGATTGCAACAGGCTATTCAAACGGCACATTTAAACCAAATACAGCGATTACTCGTGAAGATGCCGCAAAAATGCTGGCATTGACGATTGATGTAAATACAACAAATCCAAAAAATCCGGGCTTTAAAGACGTGACGGTAAATAATCCGAATTACCGTTATATCGCCGCATTGGCAGAGGCTGGTGTCATTAATGGCTATTCAGATAAAACCTTTAAACCAAAAGAGCCGATAACACGTGGTCAAATGGCGAAAATTTTAACACTCGGCTTCAAGTTTGGCATTTCAACAAAACTTAACCACGGTTTCAAGGACGTTTCAAATAAAAATGCCAATGCGTATTTTATACAGACACTTTACGATTTGAATGTAACAAAAGGGAAAACGCCTGTTTCATTTGATCCGTTCAATACCGTAACACGCGGACAGATGGCGACATTTATTTGGCGTGCGGAAAAAGCGGACCGCGGCAATCCTGTCTACACAGTCGGGGATATTGTAGGGAATCAAATATACATAAACGGTGTCGCGTACACGGTGGCATCCCATTTACGCAGTATTATTAATGCGGGAAATCAAAATGTATTAAAAGGTGCTTACATTGAAGGAAGCTATTCAGGAAAGACCCTTCAAAACATTTCGAAGCTGACAATCAATGCAAGCGGAACTTCCTCGCGTTTACTGGCGCTTGATGGGGGCTATTCTTCTTTTGCAGGGGAACTTGTCATTCATGGCAGTTATTTACGCTTCAAAAATATCAATTTTACAGGACGTGTGGAAGTAGCGGAAGCACCACGACGCTCGCTTGGCGCATTGGAAAATGTACGTATTGCAAGTTTAGGAAGCTTCGCATCGTTTATCGACTGGGGAAAGCCAAATAATCCGGATAATGAGGAT
Organism: Solibacillus sp. FSL K6-1126; assembly: GCF_038003445.1. Taxonomy (NCBI): domain Bacteria; kingdom Bacillati; phylum Bacillota; class Bacilli; order Caryophanales; family Caryophanaceae; genus Solibacillus; species Solibacillus sp. FSL K6-1126. The sequence goes on from NZ_JBBOPD010000001.1 coordinate 295,986, forward strand.
TTCCTGAACCCTAGTGAAAATGAGGATTTGCAGGAAAAGCCTGATCCGACAAAGCCGCCCCATTTGCAAAAGTACACAGAACGTATGGCCAATGTAAAGAAATATGTGGACTTTGAAAACTCCGATATACGTCAACTATATGTAACAGCGGACCGAACATTTTTAAAGGCCAACTATGATATCGACCGGATGACAGTGCAGGGAAATGTTGCAAATATGGAGCTGTATGCAAGCCCGAAAGCGATGTATATCGATACAGACTATAATGTCTCTATTTATGGCGTACATGATATTCAATATGTCTACAAAAATACATTGAAAAATGTGTATCTGAATACAGACAGCACGTATGATTATTATTACATTACATCAAGCAACGGCTTTACGAATCTTGGTACACATGCCTATATTTCTAAAGCGATTATCCCAAACAACAAAACAGTAAATGATGTGTTTGACGATTATAAAATCGATGATCCGAACATTGGTTATGTAGAGGATGAAAACGGAAAACCGGTTGATCGTGACCCTGTGGAAAATACGATTATAACAGATGTAACGTCCCCATCCATTACACAACTGGATGTTGCAGCAGGCGGATCGACAGCCGATGTGACATTAACAGCCGATGAAGATGGAACGTACTACTATGTCATTAAAAAGGCCAATGAAAAAGCGCCATCGATCAGCGAGATTAAAACAGGCGGTACAAAATATAACGGCAATGGCCCACTCGTAATGGACGAGCCTGTGAAATTTACGGTATCCGGCCTGGAAACGATGACGGACTATGTCATTTATGCGATTGTTATTGATGATGCGGACAATGTTTCAGAGAAGGAAGAGCAGGAGTTCTCGACAATTGATAACCGGCCACCGACATTCAGTATTTCTAAGCTAGATGCGAAACCAGGTGGTAAACGTTTTGAATTTACAATAGACAAGATGAGCGAGCCCGGGGAAATTTTCTATTTAGTACGTCAAGAAAAAGAAATTGATAAAAATATAACGGTGGACTATGTCATCAATAATAAAACGGGAAGCAGAAAAGTCGCGCAACCTGGAGACCAAGTATTTGAAGTGAGAGAATATGGTACATCTCCTAGATTAAATCCAGTTCAACCAAGTACAGATTATGTCGTGTATGCAGTAATGGTCGATTTGACGGGGAACAAAATGCGTTTAGTAGAGGCTAAGCAAATTAAGACAGCAGTGCCGGATTTAAGCCAACCATATGTAGCTAATAATGCGGAACTAAAATTAATAGACGAAAAGAATGGGGTTTTTGAGTTTACTGTATCTGAGCAGTTAGATCCTGAATCTGCTCTCGATAAAAATAATTACTCGTTGTCAGGTACGGGGATATTAAATGTTAGTGGACAAAAAACGATAAATCCTTCGAAAGTAGAAGTAAGTGGTACAAAAGTTAGGCTAACAATTCCCGCTCTCAATGCATTAGTAAAAGGCGATACAATTCGTGTAACTGTATCAAAAAATGTATTGGATTTAGCTGAAAATGAATTCGAGCATATCGATCGCTTCCCTTCAACTGAAAATGCACCGCGTAACGAAGCATACTATGAGCATGTCGATAATGAAATTCCTAAAATGGAAATCAAAAAAGTAGTGATTGAAAGTACTCGGAATTTAGTTGAATTCGAAGCATCTAAAGCTGGTACTTACTACTATATGATTTTGGAAGATGGTTACGATTTTAATGGAAAAGGAATCACTCCACGAGACTTTGTTGATGAATTTGAATCTAAAAATATTAATGCAACAACAAAGTTTGGTGAAAAAGGGCGTAAGGATTATACTGGCAATCTATTAAATCAATTTGGCCCGGCAGAATTAAATTTAAATTCAAAGTCAATTAATATTGATTTTGATAGTCTAAATCCATTCAAGAGTTACTCGGTCTATATGGTATTAAAAGACAGAGCGGGTTTAGTGGCAAATGAAATTGTAAGTATGCAAGTTGTTGCTGATTCTAAAGCACCGTTGATTTCAAATTTGGACGTGGTGACCCAACAAGAATCAAATGATGGTGTTACAATTAGTTTTACTGCAGATGAAGCTGGAGATTTATTAGTAATTCCTGTGAGGAAATATATTTTAAATGGGGACGGGGACTATATTTTAAATAGTAAGTTCTTCGAAATGGTAGGCGGCGAGGCTGTATTAAAGCCGATTCCAAATATATATCCTACAACAAGTTCCGATGCGCAAAGAACAGCCTTTACTACACTGGCTAACGAAGCAGGCGGTTTGAAAAAGGTTAAATTCAATAAAGGAATTAACTCAAATATTAATATAAATGGGTTGAATGTGCACCAAGAATACGGGTTCTATATTGCTGCCGATGATACAAAAGGGAAGACAGGTAACTTTACAATCTTCCAACGTAGTAATAGTAATGACCAAACTAATCCACCGTCGCAAAATGAACCAAATGGTGATCAAATGATTGGCTATGCTTATACGGATGGAGTGGCACCTTATATTGGAAATAATGGTGTGATTAGAAAGAATATTGATGGTGAAACGTTTACTATTACATTTAACGAAACAATAATGCGTCAAAAAACATTAGATAAATATAATAAATCCATAATTCCAAATACTAGATTATACAATTTGACAGAATTATTCGAAAACATTAACAATTTCACAGGTGGAAATTTAGATAGCAACTATGAGTTTGTTAGTTATTCAGTAGGAGCAAATACAACTAGTGAATCAAAATTAGTATTTAAACCTATAGGAACTTCAAATGCAACCCAATCTATTAATATTAAAATGAAAGATACAACTTATGACTATTTAGGGAAAAATACATTTGATATTAATAAAATTGGGCAGTATATATATCGAGATTTTTCAATCAATATTTCAGATTTTGAATACGCAAGTGTAACTGATAAAAAGAAAGCAACCGCAACAATATCAATCCCTTCTACAACAACTTTTGAAGGGAACGAAAAGTTAGACTATTATTATGTAGTAGTTACAAAGGGTTCAAATGAGTTTACTATAAGAGATGTAATAGAAACAGTGGACAGACCAAATAGCGATGCTCCAGTCATCAATACGCTCGCTAAAGGGAAAGGTACTGTAGAAATTTCTGATTCTCGTGCTAAACCACAATTCTTTAATAATATAGGATTTACCGCGACTGATATTATATTTATTGTTGTTGAAGACAAGTATGGTAATAGGGCATTAGCCAAATATATAGTAAGTCCATAAATTGTTTATGGTGTAGTATCCTTCTGAAAAAAGTGGATAATACTGAAATTACAAATAATTTACTAAAAATGGAAACTAATCTCTCGACGTTGAAGGCGAAGGGAGATTAGTTTTTCTTTTATAAAATTTAATGCAACTAAGATTCTGTTCAAGAAAAGATTGGTTATTACTATACTTATACCTATTAATCTAATTATTTATGAATTTATTAACACAGAAAACAATTGTAAACGCCTCTCCTTCACTAGCTTTACGCGCCAACTTCTTTTTGCTACCCTGCCAATCGAATGGCAATTTGGTCTTAAAGAATCACCGAATTTCATCGGTGACTGAATTCAATAAATATGTAAAATATAGTAAAGTACTATTATATGAGTTTAGGAGAGAGGATATATTTACAGTATCCTTACTACTAGCCCTTCTTTTGTTAGAAAGGCTAATTTTAATGCACTTTAAATGCATAAATAACTAGATTATAAATTTTTTAAACGTCACCCCTCCACATTGATTTATCCCTAAAACGATTGTATGGGAAGCTATTGATGAAAAGAATAAGGTTATTGATTTTTAGCAACGCTTTTACCGATTAAATTGGGCACAGTATGAGAAGGCATTAATCGATGAACTTGTACTAGTACCGACAGATGCAACATCGATAAAAGGGCTGAAAAGTGAAAACGATAGTATGTAGAACATGCTGTTTGGAGAGAATCCAACTTTTGAGGAAATCTTAGTGGCATTTACGGATTTACAAGCTCGATTAAATGAGCTGTTATAATGAAAATACATTAAGAACTTAATAACATATGAAGTCTTCTACAAGAGCAATCTTGTTGAATAGTAGAAATAGCTGATATTTTAATTTTCTTGAAGGCTTATTCGTACACTTTTGGTGATGAACCAAACGAATGGTATTAAAAACCCGGAGATTCCCCGTGTAAAAGTATGGATCGTAATTAACTTTTCACATGGAATCTCTCTTTTTTTATTTTATTAGTCAAAAATAATTAGTCAAAATGCTAATGATAACATCTTTATCATCTGAATTTTCTGAGTTTATTGTTTATTGTTCTGTTTTTTGTTAAAATACACTAAAAAAGTAGGGATTTAGATGTTGTATGATGTAATCGTAATTGGAGCAGGTTCGATGGGTATGGCAACGGGTTATTATTTGGCAAAGTCCGGGAAAAATGTGCTGATGATTGACGCATTTAATCCGCCTCATGAGCAAGGAAGCCACCACGGAGAGACACGAATTATTCGTTTTGCCTATGGGGAAGGTGCTGGCTATGTGCCTTTTGCAAAAAGGGCTGGTGAACTATGGAAGGAACTTGAAGCGCAGGCGAAGAAACAGTTATTTTTACAGACAGGCGTGATCAATATCGGTGATGCATCAAGTTTGTTTATTAAAAACGTTGTCTCTAGTGCCGAGTTTTACAATTTACCAATTGAACCTTATTCGGCTGCTGAAGCAATGGAGAAGTGGCCGGGTTTAGCATTACCGGATCATTTCTTGACGTGCTTTGAACCGGATGCCGGTGTGTTACGAGTAGAAGCCTGCATTGAGGCCTATAAACAGTTAGCGCTTGCGGCAGGTGCAGTCCTTCATACGAATGAAAAAGTACAATCTATTACAGCCGGTGATACGGTATTTGTACAAACAGAAAAAGGGGAGTATGCGTCCAAACAGCTGATTGTCACGGCGGGCGCTTGGGCAACAGAGCTTTTAAAAACAATGGATGTATCGATACCCGTTACACCGACGCGCAAAACGTTTGCATGGTTTGAAGCGGATGAGAGCCTTTATGGGGAACCGCAATTTCCTGCCTATTGCTTTGAGTTGAATTCCGGCATCTATTACGGTTTTCCGAGCATTGACGGTGCAGGCTTGAAAATGGGCCGGCATGATGGCGGCGACGTTGTGAATCCAAATGAACCACTACATCCATTTGACGACAAAGATGCAGTGGACTTACAAAATTTTGTATCTCAATTTATGCCAAAGCAAGGGGACTTAAAGTTTGGAAAAACATGCAAATATGCGATGACACCTGATGAGCATTTCATTATTGATTTTTTACCGGAACATCACAATGTAATGGTAGCAGCTGGCTTTTCAGGGCACGGCTTTAAATTTAGCAGTGCTGTTGGCGAGGCGTTGGCTGAGTTAGCCATCTACGGAGAAAGCAAACAAGATTTAGCATTATTCAACCTTAGTCGTTTTGCTGAATAAGGAACACTATGGTTCGAACAAAGTGCTTTAGTGCAACAAGGATTTATAACATATACATAAATAAACTTAATAACGTTCCCAAATGGAAGTTAAGAAATAAAACACCCCGTTCAATTGAATGAGGTGTTTATTTATTGCTGTTTATATAAATTGAATAAAAGTTTATAACTCTTTCAAAGTGGGTAAAGGGTACTAACCTATTTATGGTATAAAAGGACTAACCGACATAATGTGAAATGAACAACTAAAAGAACTTCGATTAGCCATGCGACAAATAAAAGAGAAACGACTAGTTGAAATTATCAAGCTGCATTTTTTGCACCTAACGGAAAAAATAATGTTGAGATTGCAACGATTATTCAACGCAATCGAGCAACTGTCGGTGAATACATAAAAGCTTACAAAAAAGACAGCATTACGGGCTTACGCATAGGCATTTACACGGATAAACCGCCTCGTTTAACAGTTGAACAACTTGCTGAATTGGCTGAAATCATGACAACTCTTAAAGGCACATAAAAATCGGCTGAAGCATGTCTTTTTACGACCATGTATTTCACAGTTGAATCTGATTGAAGTGTTTATGGAAATGGTTAAAAGACAGTGTGATTCATAATTTCTTTTTCTGGAGTACACTGCAAATCATACCCGCAGTTCGTCAATTAATCAGCTGGCAGAACTAGAGTAAACAAGGTGTAATTGACTGCCGTTGTATTAGGTTCTAATGTTCAACTTATAGATAATAATTTTAGCTTTATTAATAGATGATATTTGACATATTATCCTTTAAAATGTTATACAATCTTTATACAATGATTGTACAACACTCTGAAGATATAAATTTAAAAAATTCCTGATCTACTTCATACATATTCATCAACATCTTTAAACTAAAACTCTGTACAAATGGTTAAAGAAATCGTGTAGATTCAGATATCGAAGTATTTGTCAGCGCATAATTAAAGTTGAACCAACAAAGCACATAATTAAAAGTTAGAAGAAAGGAGGTATAAAGTCACTATGGATTTGTTATTATCCAAAACAGAACATGATTTCCAGTCTATGCTAGAGAATTACCGAATCTTATCAGAGAATATGCGAGATTTAATTTCGATTATTGATTTAAAAGGTCGCTGTGAATTCGTCTCTGCGTCTCATGCACGCATTTTAGGAATTTATCCGGAAGAATTGCAGGGTGAATATGCTGGGAATTGGTTACATCCTCATGATGCTGATATAGTAGCTCGTCGTTTGAAACGGCTAATCGAAACGAATAAAGAGTGTACGTTTCGTTTTCGCTATGGGAACAATAGAAGGGAATGGAAGTGGCTTGAAGCAAAAGCTTCACCTATTTTTGCTGAGAATGGCACTCTTGAAAAGATTCTAATAGTTTCAAGTGATATTACGGAAAGAATCAGATATGAAGAAAATTTGAAGCATCTTGCTTATCATGATCCATTAACCGAATTGCCGAATCGCAGACTATTCCGGGAACGTTTAAGACAGTCCATTAAGGAAGCAGAGTGTTACGGACATGAAATGGCTGTCATGTATATGGACCTAGATAACTTTAAACAAGTCAACGATTCCTTGGGTCATGCAGTAGGCGACAAACTCCTGCAACAATTTGCAGGTAGAGTGGAAGAGTGTTTGTGTGAAAGTGATACTTTATCAAGGAGAGGTGGCGATGAATTTACCGTGCTATTTCCCGAAATTCAAGAAAAAAATGATGTAAAGTTAATCGCTGAGCGAATTAATGAATTTCTTCGAAAACCCTGGTATATTAGAGGGCATATATTCACTACCACTACAAGTATTGGGGTGGCATTCTATCCACAAGATGGTCTAACGCCACATGAACTATTAGAAAATGCTGACAGTGCTTTATATAAAGTAAAGGCAAGAGGAAAGGATAATTACTCTTTTTATAGGTATTCAGATTATGATATATAAATATAGGGAGTTTCATAAATATATTACTTTAGGAAACATTTGAGAGGGCATAGAGTCAATATTTCAATCTCGAACTATTTGAATGAATAATCGTTAGCTAGAAAAGAATGAGGTTATCAAATCTAAAAAGGACATCTCTTCAAAGATAGTAGACATCCTCGATAAACTATAAATATTTTTTCTCTAATAGTTGTGAAAATTCTTCTGCAATGACAGGTTTGCTGAACAAATAACCTTGAATTTGATCACAGTTGTGTTGGCGTAAAAATTCTAATTGCTCATTTGTTTCTACACCTTCTGCTACAACGGTTAAATTAAGTTCATGTGCTAATTTTATCGTATATTTAGCAATAGGCGATGTATTTTCAGTTAGATAAGACTTGATGAAATATTGGTCGATTTTTACTGTATCAATCAAGAATTTTTTGAGATAGATTAACGATGAATAACCGGTCCCAAAATCATCGAGGGAAATTTTGATGCCTAATTTCTTAAGTTCTTTTAAATATTCTACGAAAATCTGATCGTTTTCAATAATGGCGGTTTCTGTAATTTCCAATTCCAGCAGCTCTGGATTTACCTCTGTCTCTTTTATAATTTCAAAGAAAACATCGACAAGGTTACTTTTTAAAAAACGTCTTGGTGAAATATTAACTGAAATAGGCACAACAGGAAGACCCATTTGTTCCCAAACTTTAAGCTGCTTACAGGCTTCACGAAATGTCCAGTCCGTGAGTTCAAATATAAATCCGTTTTCTTCTGAAATGGGAATGAACTCTCCTGGAGAAATCATCCCTTTTTTGTGATGCTGCCAACGGATCAATGCTTCTGCTCCAACAATTTCCGCTGTTTTGGCATCAACTTTTGGTTGATAATGTAAGAATAATTCTTTATTCTTGATGGCTTTTTTTAAATCACGCTCAAGATTATAATTTATCAAACTTTCTTTTTCCATCGTTTCATTATAAACCTTATAGTTGTTTTTTCCGCTGGATTTTGCATTCTGTAGAGCGATATCACCTTTTTTAAATAGTGAGGTTGGTTCAATATCGGTCAATTTATCAAAACGAGCAATCCCCATACTTCCTGTAATAAATAATTCTATTTTTTCAATAAAGAAAGGTTCCTCTAGAACAGCAATAATTTTTTGAGCCATTTTGTCTAATTGCTCACATGAAACAAAATTGCGGATAATTAAAGAGAATTCATCTCCTCCAATCCGGGAAACAATAGCTTGTTCATCGTTGGATATACATTGCTGGAGCCGATAAGCCACCATCTGTAATAATTTGTCGCCCATTGTGTGACCGAAACTATCATTGATGCGTTTAAACCCATCCAAATCTAAAAGCATGACGGCAAATTCTTCTAAGTTTTGATTGTCTTTTACCATGTGCATTAACTTGTATAATTCTTCATCAAACATTCGTTTGTTAGGTAAATTCGTTAGATAGTCATGATTCACTAAGTATGTTATTCTTTCTTCTGCCCTTTTTTGGGAAGTCACATCCGTTACAATCCCATTTAAACGACGTAGGGCACCCCCCATATCAAAAACAGGTAACGTTTCATCGCGAATCCATTTGATTTCTCCGTTTTTATGAAGAATCCTGTATTCATGGTTTACCTTTTTGTTTAAATTTAATCTTTTTAGCTTATTTAAGTATGTCTTTAAATCCTCGTTGTAAACGAGATCGGTCCATGCTACCCCGTCCTCTGTGAAATTTTTAGAAGTGTAACCAGTAATTTTTTCAATACTAGCGGAGCAAAATTCCATTTTCTTTGTGTGTATATCTTTGGACCAAATGCCGATATCGAGGTTTTTAGAAAGTTCATCGATCCGTTGAACGAATTGCTGATTAAAAAAGTCATGCTCGGTTATATCCACAGTTGTTCCAGTGATTCGGACTACTTTTCCATTTTCGTTTCGTTGTATATTCGCATAACTTGTAACTTTACGTATGGAACCGTCTCTTCTGATAATTCGGTATTCCACATTACACTCTTTTCGATTACGAATTGCGTCCGTGCATGTTTCTAAGAAAACTGCTTTATCTTGAGGATGGACTATACTATACATAGTTCGAAAAGAAGGATTCTCCCTTTTATCGATACCATATATCTCATAGGCATTATCAGACCAATCTCCTTTATTTTGTACTACATCATAATCCCATATCCCAATTTTTATGGATCCGAAAGTATTGTTAATATTTTTTTTGAATATGTTAAAAGTATTTGCGGGTAAATTCATTATTTGCTCCTATAATTATATTATATAATTTGAACACAATAGTTTAAAAGTTCATCCCCTCTAAATTACCTTATAGTTCTCTACTCTCGATTGATAAATATAGCACAAAAATTGTCGTAAAAGAAAGAAATTATAGGGAAATCGGCTTATAGGTTTTATTAAAATTAATAATATTGGGAGTATAATTCCAAAAAAATATTAAGAAAATTATATTTAACCGCTTTCAATTGAAAATTTAACCACATATTACCACTGAGTATTACTTTATTGCTAATTTTAAAATGTTTGTGAATACTATTCGAATTGAAAATTAATAGAATTTTAACCGCTTCATTTTTTACTCTGTTATCTCTATTTAAACGTTATACAAAATTGATGATTTTTATAGCATTTATAAAATAATTCAGACTTTTTAATTTGGAACATAGGAAAATCGATGAGGTCCAGTAATATAGGATTGAAAACAAGGACTGAAGGGTAAATAAATATAAGGAAAATAAAAAACAGAAAATTCGTCCAATATAAGGTTGTACAGGAATCACTGTAAATGTATAATGTTTTAAAACCAAAACAAATGTGATAAGAAGCAAAAAAACAATCCACCTACATAAATGAGGATAAACGAAAATGTAAATGAATAAAAATAATTATTATTGAAGTTGGTTATTGCAAGAATGGCAAGTGCAATTGCATGGACGGTTAGGGCAGTTTAAAGCATTAACAAAAAGATAAGGGGAGGGGAAACAATATGTCAGGTAAGAAAAAGGTGATTGTAATAGGCGGAGGGCTTGGTGGTTTATCAGCTGCGATCTCACTTCAGCAAAAAGGATACAATGTTGACCTATACGAACAGAATCATCATCTAGGCGGAAAGTTGAACCGTTTGGAGCAGGATGGTTTTGGTTTTGACCTGGGTCCATCCATACTAACGATGCCTCATATATTCGAAACTTTATTTCAGCAAAGCGGAAAACAAATGAGCGATTATGTTCCGGTTCAGCGATTGGAGCATCAATGGCGCTCATTTTTCCCGGACGGTAATACACTTGATTTATATGAGAATTTACAGGATATGGAGAACTTGAATCCTTCTCTAACGAAAAAAGACATTAAACAATACAAAAAACTACTGGAATATTCTAAAGGATTATATGAAATAACGGAGCAAGGGTACTTTAATCAAGGGTTAGACAATTTAAAGGAAGTGCTCCAATATCACGGTGCGTTTCAATCATTGCGGAAATTTGATTTATCTTCCACAATGTTTGATGCAATTGATAAAAGAATAAAGAACCCGCAATTCCGGGATATGCTAAGTTATATTGTAAAATATGTTGGATCTTCCGCCTATCATGCGCCGGCTGTTCTAAATATGATGATTTACATGCAGCATGCCCAGGGAATTTGGTATGTACCTGGTGGAATGCATAATTTAGCAAATGCTTTAGTGAAGTTAGCAGAGGAGATTGGTGTGACATTCCATCTTGGGAAAAAGATCGTGAAATTAGATAAAAACAAACGAGTTATTACAGCTGCCTATACAGATGATGGAATGAAGTTGACTGCCGATTATTTTGTTTCCAATATGGAAGTCATCCCAACGTACAAACAATTAACAGAAGAAAAAGAAAGTTATACCGATAAATTAGATAAAAAATTCGAACCCGCAAGCTCGGGGCTTGTTTTACATTTAGGGGTTAAAAATAGCTATCCGCAACTTGCCCATCATAATTTCTTTTTCTCCAACAATATGAAAAAACAAATGAATCTGATTTTTGATAAGCATGAACTTCCTGATGACCCGGTCATTTATTTAGTGAATGTGAATAAAACTGATCCAAAACAAGCACTGCCAGGCCATGAGAATCTGAAAATTCTTCCACATATTCCTCACCTTCAAGAGAAGCCCCTAACTCGACAGGAGTATACCGAGTTTGCTGAAAAGGTATTAATCAAGCTGGAAAATATGGGATTGGACAGACTTAGAGAAAGTATTGTCACAAAGGATATGTGGACACCGCATGATATTGAACGAACGTACTCTTCAGACCGCGGGGCAATTTACGGAACCATATCCGATAAGAAAATGAATAAAGGATTTAAACATCCGAAGCAAAGTGAACGTTATGACAATTTATATTTCGTCGGGGGAACCGTCAATCCAGGCGGCGGCATGCCAATGGTTACGCTTAGCGGGCAGCAGGTGGCGAAGAAACTAATCGAAAGAGACAGGCTGAAGTAGACAGCGTATTAGCTATTAGACAAAAGCAAATGGAAGGAACATGATCAATGGAAACTTTGTATTTGGTTGTGCAAATACTATCCTTACTCGGTTTATTATGTGGTGTGCTGATGTTTTGGTCTACAAGAAAACCACCAGCAAAAGAGGGGAATCAGCCATTACCTGCATTGTCGATCATCATACCAGCCAGAAATGAAGCGCTTCGGTTGCCGCCATTGTTAAAATCACTCCAACAGCAAAGTTGGAAGCGTTTTGAAATAATTGTAGTCGATGATGGTTCCTCGGATCATACTGCTGAAGTTGCATTGTCATACGGAGCGAAGGTATTAAATAGTAAACAAGTAGGCGGAATGAGCCCAGGTAAATCCAATGCTTGTGCGTACGGGGCACAATCTGCAAAAGGAGAATGGCTGCTGTTTTTAGATGCGGATGTTCAGCTTGCCGATGAGGACAGCCTTGAGCGCATGATGAATAGCTTCAGTAAGCAAGAAGGAAAAGGGATCTTATCCATTCAACCGTATCACCGGATTTTAAAATGTTACGAAAATTTATCCGTAATATTTAATATTATTGTGCTGACAGGAATGAATGTATTTACCGTTTGGAAAGGAAAGTTTGCAACGGCAGGATCATTTGGACCATGTATCCTTTGTGATAAGGAGAGCTATATTTCAACAGGGGGGCATGAGGCAGCGGAAGAGTCGATTATGGATGACTTTGCACTGAGTGATGTTTTTTTAGCTAAAGACTTACCGGTAACCAATTATGCCGGCAGAGGGATTATTAATATGCGTATGTATGAAGAGGGAACGAAACAATTATTGGAAGGCTGGACAAAAAATCTGGCAACAGCTTCACAGTCTACTCATAGATTTGTTATGATGCTCATTCAGCTTTGGATTTTTGGTGTCATAATGGCAGTGTCGGCAACAATTCTCGCTTTTTTGACGGAATCTTCTGTGGCGCTCTTATGCGGAATTATTGTCTACTTATTATACGGAGGGCATGTGTATTTTCTGGCGAGAAGAGCAGGGAATTTTCATCTCATGATGTTCTTGTTCTATCCTTTTTTTGTTTTATTTTTTACAGCCGTATTTTTATATTCATTATATCGCACACATGTTTTACATTCGGTCATGTGGAAAGGCAGAAAAATCAAAGTGTAATAGGAGAGAGGTATGACAGTCATAAATGCAATTTGGCTTCTCATTGTTAATATAATGGTATGGCTTGTTCTTCATTTTTCGATTTCAGCGCTCTGTTTCAAAATTCCTTTACGCTATTTTTTGAAGGATGTTGTATTTCTCCGTATTGCAGAGTGGGAGGAAAACGGGAAGATATGGAACCGGTTATTTTTAGTGAAGAAATGGAAAAGGCACTTAATTGATGGGTCTTCGATTGCAAAGAAAAGTTATAATAAAAGCCATTTGCACGGTACAAAGCGGGAAGATTTAAAGATTTTTGCAGCTGAAACAAAAAGAGCGGAGATAACGCATTGGCTGCTAATTTTGCCAGCGCCCCTTTTTTTCATATGGAATCCTGTTTGGGCAGGCTGGATTAACATCGCCTATGCACTCTTCGCCAACGTCCCATTTATTATGACGCAACGTTATAACAGAGGACGAATTGAGTCTATTGTAGGTTTATCTAATCGTAGCAATTAAAAAGTATATCTATATCGTCCAATCGCAAAATAAGACGTATGGAAGTTCACTATGTTAAAATTTTATTGAAATAATGTTTGAAGGAGACGATAAAATTGGGTCAGTCATTACAAGGTAAAGTAGCGGTTGTAACAGGTGCTGCACGCGGAATCGGTAAAGCGGTAGCGGTAGCATTAGCAAAAGAGGGTGTGAACGTAGGGATCATTGCACGTTCGGAAGAGGCACTACAGCAAGTAGCGAAAGAAATTGAAAGCCATGGCGTTAAAGCTGCTTATGCAGTGGCGGATGTTTCGAATTTAGAACAAGTACAGAAGGCTGCTACCCATCTAAAAGAAAAGTTGGGGTTAACGGATATTTTAGTTAACAATGCAGGTGTCGGGAAATTTGAAAAGCTCGTGGACATGGATCCGGCAGAATTTAAAGAAATTGTCGACATCAACGTAATGGGTACTTTTTATGTATCGCACACAATTGTACCGCAATTAATCGAGAAAAACGCGGGTGATGTTATTAATATTTCATCAACAAACGGTTTAAACGGTGCGGCAACATCAAGTGCATACAGTGCTTCTAAATTCGGTGTCATCGGCTTAACCGAGTCACTTGCTGCAGAAGTGCGCCGTAACAATATTCGCGTAACAGCATTAGCGCCAAGTACGATTGCAACAGATTTGGCGGATGCACTGAACTTAGTGCCTGATGAAAAAAGAGATCAATATATGCACCCTGAAGATATTGCGGATTATATTATTGCTCAATTAAAGCTGAACAATCGCATGTACATTAAAAACGCGACATTAATGAATACAAATCCATTCTAATCTTGGACCGGTTTTCATAACTGTTGAATATGAAAAAGCCCTTCATTCTGTTTGCTGCAGACTGAAGGGCTTTTTTTAATAATTCTATTTTAGGGTGTAAAAGCGATTAGAATTCCTCTTTTAATATAGAGTAATAAACACTATCTACGAGAGTACCTTTAATTATATGATTTTTTCGCATCGTTCCTTCATGGGTCATCCCTAAACGTTGCATAACTTTAGCGGAGGCCGCATTTTGAACGTGTGATTCAGCAAATACACGTTCTAAGCTGAGTGTATTGAAGGCTAAGTCCAATATTACTTTGCTTGCTTCTGTTATATAGCCTTTTCCCCAGAAGCTGCGGTTTAATGTAAAGCCGAGTTCCCCGCTTTTATTCCATTCATGTACACGGAACTCGATTGCACCGATCATTTTATTGCTTTCTTTTAATACAATCGCATACTTCCCGGCAGGTTCTTTCATAAAATAATTTTCAATCATCTTCTTCGTTTGTTCCAGATCTTTGTGTGCATGATAAAGAAATTTCGTCGTTTCCTCATCCGCAGTATATTCGTACATATCTTCAGTATCCTCAATAGAAATCGGACGTAAAAAAAGACGCTCGCTTTCCAGATGACTGTTTTTTTCTAGTAATAAATTTAGGTTTTCCATTTGTTTTCTCCAATAATATGACTTTTATCCGAGAGTGTTATAGGCTTGCTTATCATAACATAATATACATTTTTTAACTATAAAGAGAAAAAGCAACATCCGGTATTCAACCGGATGTTGCCTTTAACCTTACAGATTCGATTGATGAGCAGTGGAAATTTTTTCTTCTCTTCCATTTGTTTTTCTCGTTAAAGAAAAGACTGCGCATGCTAACGCAACAAGTACAAGTGCACCGCCATACCAAGCTGCATGTGAAATCGTGTCTGTTTGAGTGATTACGATTCCGCCAAACGCTGATCCCATCGAAATACCGATCTGTAAAGCCGAATTATTAAAGCTTTGCTGAATATCGGAAGTAGCAGGATCTGTCTGAATCAAGTAGCTTTGCTGTGGTGGTGATAAACTCCAGCTTAGCGCTCCCCAAATCATCATAATCGGTATGAAGATGATAAGAGAGAAGGTCGTGAATGGCAGTATGAATAATACGACTGCAAATGAAATAATAACGAAAATAATACTCTTAGGTGCGCCAAT
The DNA here is from genome assembly GCF_038003445.1 of Solibacillus sp. FSL K6-1126. Lineage (NCBI taxonomy): Bacteria > Bacillati > Bacillota > Bacilli > Caryophanales > Caryophanaceae > Solibacillus > Solibacillus sp. FSL K6-1126. The sequence continues at coordinate 311,588 of NZ_JBBOPD010000001.1, forward strand.
TTTATCCGAAAGCGTTCCGCCAAATGCGCCGCCGCTTACTGCAGCAATCCCGAATAATAAATAGCAGAGACTGATCCAGCTGGAATTCAGACTTAGTTCTGTTTCCAAAAATGGTGTGAAGTACGCGTACATCGTATAGTGTCCAGCTAGCATAAACATCGTTGCAAGATGAGCGCTGCCGATTTTGGAACTGGCAACTGCCTTTAATTGTTGCGAAAGTGGAATGGTCATTTCTCCTGGTACCTTCTCTAAAAAGATTGAAATGAGAATAAATGAGCCTACCGATAAAATTGCAATGCCTAGGAAAATTACACGCCATCCGAAGTAATCGGAAATTAAAATGCCAAGTGGTACCCCTAATACAAGGGAAGAACTAATTCCCATATAAATGAAACCAAGTGCCTTCGCACGATGCGCCGGTGAAACTACTTTTGCAGCCAGGATTAACGAAAGCACGGTAATCAGTGATGTACTCATTGCACTTAAAATACGGGCAACCATCATAAATGTGAATGTCACACTGAAATACATCATGATATTACTGATGAAGAAAATAAACAACGAAATAAGATATAACTTTTTTCGTTCAACTTTGCTCGTTAAAACTAATAACACAGGACCGGCGATTGCATAAATAAGGGCAAATACGGTAATCAGTTGTCCGGCAGTGCTTATTGAAATATTCATATCAGTTGCAATGATTGGGAGAATGCCTCCAACGATCAGTTCCACCAACCCGACAGCAACTGTTGATAATGCGAGTATTAAAACTTTGAAATTCATATTTTGTCTTACTTCCTTTCTTATAAAAAATAAAAAAAATCCTGATTACAAAAAATGAAAAAAATCATTTTCTGTAATCAGGATTTTATGGTTCCTGGTAGAGACCCTCAAGCCATATTCTTGAGGTTATACAGTTACTATTAACTTGGTTAAATGAGCACTTTGATAGTTTACTCGTTTTCGAAAAAAATTTCAAGTATGTGTTTTTTAGTAAAAAAAGCTGTCCTCGTAATAAGAGACAAGGACAGCTTGCTGAATGAAGTGTTTAATTAAAAGCTGAAGTGATCCGGATCCGGCCCGATACGCAAATCTTGGTTAAGGCCATTAATCAGTTCCATATCTTCATTAGTCAGTTCAAAATCAAAAATATCGGCATTTTCTACAATGCGATGTTCCTTCGTTGATTTTGGAATCGTTACAACACCGTTTTGCAGATCCCATCTTAGAATGACTTGAGAAACAGTTTTATTATATTTGGCAGCCAATTCGTTTAGTAGAGGGTTGTCCAATAATTTTGCCTGCATTAACGGAGACCATGCCTCGAACTGAATGTCGTTGTTTTCACAGAAATCTTTTACTTCCGATTGAGCTAAGCGAGGGTGGTATTCCACCTGGTTGATCACCGGTTTGATTTCCGCATCTTTCATCAAGTCTTCTAAATGATGAACCTGGAAGTTACAAACGCCAATCGCTTTTACTTTACCTTCTGTATAAAGTGTCTCCATCGCACGCCATGCATCTTTGTATTTATCTACAACAGCCCAGTGAATCAGGTACAAGTCCAAATATTCAAGACCTAACTTCTTTAAGCTTGTTTCGTACGCCGCAAGCGTTTCTTCATAGCCTAAATCTGTATTCCACACTTTAGAAGTGATGAATAGTTCTTTTCTTGAGATGCCGGTTTCTTTCATTGCTTCACGGATTGCTTCGCCGACGCCCTCTTCATTTTGATAAACGGCAGCTGTATCGATACTGCGGTAACCGTGCTTAATCGCAAACTTCACCGCGTTTAACAGTTCTGGACCTTCCTCTACCAAATATGTACCGAGCCCTAGCCAAGGCATTTGAACACCGTTATTCAAAGTTGTTGTATCTTGTAGATTTTTGAGCATTTTCAAACCTCCATTTAAATAAATAACCGTAATGATAATCTGAATGTGTAACTTCAATAATATACCATGAAATTCAAAGGGTGATATATTAAATAGAAGTAAAACGAAGAGCTGATAAATTCAATTCCCGCAAGCAGAAAAGCATCAATTTTCTGATAAAGAAAATTGATGCTTTTCATTTTGTATAAGGTCCGTGGCGCAATTCTAATTGACAGCCCGTGTATTATTTATATTTTAAACTTGTGCATTACTTGCTGTAAGTGATCGGCCATCTGATTTAAAGCATGAGCAGAGGCACCCATTTCTTCCATAGAAGCATGGATTTCCTCCGTTGTAGCCGCCACTTCTTCAGCCGCAGCAGCAGTCGTTTGTGCATGGGTCACTAATGAAGTTGCTGTAGTGGAAGTTTGTTCGACAGAAGCCGCCATTTCCTGCGAAGTTGCTGTAACATCATCCACTTTAGGGGCGATAGTTTGCAGTGCCTCTAAGATTTGCTGGAATTTCCCGGCTGTCTCGTTTGTCAGCTGTATACCCTGCTGAACATCTGTCTTCGCATGGTTCATCAATACAACGGAATTTGCCGTGTCTTCCTGAATTCCTTTAATTAATAGATTGATTTGCTCTGTTGATTGCTGTGAGTTCTCTGCAAGCAGACGAACTTCCTGTGCGACAACGGCAAAGCCTTTTCCATGCTCCCCCGCACGAGCAGCTTCAATGGCCGCGTTCAGCGCTAATAAATTTGTTTGGTTTGCAATATTATTAATAACATCTACAATACTTCCGATTTCATCAATACGCTTTGATAATGCGCGAATTTTTTCATCTGATTGTGAAACCGAATCATCGATTGAATTCATTTGATTCACTGTGTTTTGAACGACGATATTTCCTTCGTTTACTGTACCGATTGCATTAGTCGATAGAGAAGTGACCTCGTGTGAACGATTTGCAATTTCAATAATATTTTGAGCTAATTGATTCATTGATTGTGCGTTTTGTTCATTACCTTTTAGTTGCTCGTCAGTGCTGATGGCTACTTCTTGTACTGCGTGTGCGGATTGCTCCGTCGCCTCGATTGTTAAATTTGTACTTTCTTTCAATGAGGAGGCGGCTTCTCGAACACCTTCCGCACTATGCAACCCTTGTTGTATTAGAGTACTTAAGTTCTCGCGCATTGTATTAAATACTTTTCCTAAATGTCCAATTTCATCTTGGGAATTTATATTTACTTTTACGGATAAGTCACCTTCACTAATAAGGGTTGCCTTTTTAGATAATTCCTGAAGTGGTCCATTAATTGACCGGATAATCAAATAGACGAAAACTGCTGCGATAATAAAGGCAATAAAGACAACTGTTAAATCATTAAGCAAGTTTTTATTTGCAACTGCCTCTGCTTCGCTATCAAATGTTTTCGCAAGCACGGTCCATCCTGTTTGTTCATTTTTAACGTAGAAAGTTTTGGTTTGATCATCTTTAATAACACCATTGTTTTCATTAATATTATTACTGATTGACTCCCCGGCTGCTGAACCGATTTCAATATCAGGTGCTGCCATAAAATTGTTTTTGCTATCCAAAAGCATGGTGAAGCCTTTCTCGCCAATCACTACTGAATCATTAATCTCAGCTAATTTTTGAATCGCCAAATCAATCCCGATAACGCCTGACTTGTCCGCTAATTGTTGTGCAATCGTTACAACAAGAGTACCGGAACTTGTTGCAATGTAAGGATCGGTAATAATTACTTCTCCCTTTGCTTCAATTGCCTGTATATACCATGGACGTTCCCGTGGATCGTAGCCCGCTTCGTATTGATGTGCGGGGCGACGTAGCATTTGACCATCAGCTGTCCCTACATAGGCTATGTTGATTTCTGGGTGAAGTGCGAGGTATTCATCGAATAGTGAATTAATTTTATTATCATTTTCCAGAGTATCTTGTGAAATATAGGATGAAAAGTATGACATTTGCTGAAGCTTTGGCTGAATTGTTTCAGTAATCTTTGAATTTAATAAATTTAAATTTTGTTCAGCAGTTGACTCATGCTCTTCAAAAATCAGGTTTTCTGTATTGTTATATGAAAAAAAAGATACAGTTAAGGTTGGTATTAAGAGTACTATTGCAAATGCAAAAACAAGTCGAAATTTAATGGACCACTTAGTAAAAAAGTTCAAAATTATAACATTCCTTTTCTGTTTAGGATAATAGTATAGAAATCAATGTATATCGATAATACTTTATTACTATTAGATAAATATTGCAATATATATTTTATTAATAAGATTCCGAATTATAAAACTATGTAGAAGGGTTATAGTTTCAAGCAATTTTCGGTTGATGAAAAATCGAAGGTTGATAACGAACGATATCGAAAATGGATTATTTAAGGGGATATTTGGTGGTGGGTCAACTCTTTATCGGATTTTCCGAAATTATAAGACCAAAAGGGAAATTGCATAGTGCAATTTCCCTTTTGGTCTTAACCGAAACAATTACGTCCCAGCCTCATTAAGTTTTCTATATTAAAATCAAATAAATATTGTTCCAGGTATATTTTTATTATTCGATTCCACGTTTATCTTCTGCCACCATTATTAAAATCTTGCCTGCTTCAAATTGCTCGTTGTAGCGCTCTGCCTCGTCTTCCGGAATTCCCATACCGACTAAAGCACCGACGATTCCACCGACCATTACACCGGTAGCTAATCCGGTTAATCCGGCAGCGATTGGTCCCGCTGCAACAACAGGGCCGATGCCTGGAATTGCAAGTGCACCAAGTCCGACAATAACTCCGCCAAGTCCGCCTAATGCGCCGCCAGCAGCTACACCTGTAATGGCACCTTCCATAGCATTTGCGCCGGTTTCATTGGAAATTGCATCTACATCCGATACGTTTTTACTGATGATTGAAATATCCTGTGCACTGTATCCTTGTTGCTTTAAGTCTTCAACTGCTTCAATAGCTTCTGCTTCTGTATCATAATATCCTACGACATGTTTTACCATTTCCCTCATCCTCTCAAATTCTCTTTTCACATACTAAAATTTACCCTTGAGGAATATTTGTAAACATGAGGAAACAGGGAAGGGGGAAAGCATAACGAAAAAAAGCCATTCTGATAAATCAGGAATGACTTTTTGCTGCTCTATTATAAAAGTGTTGTACCGCGTGAATTTTCATCTACCATAATTAAAATTTTACCTGATTCAAATTGTTCATTGTAACGGTTCGCTTCATCTTCTGGAATCCCCATTCCGATAAGAGCTCCCGTCAAGCCGCCGACACCTGCACCAGCTGCAGCCCCTGTAATTCCGGCAACTATTGGACCAGCTCCCACGATTGGACCGATACCTGGAATTACCAATGCGCCAAGACCTGCAAGTACGCCGCCAATTCCGCCTAAAGCACCTCCCGCAGCTGCGCCTGTGACAGCACCTTCTGCAACGTTTGCACCTGTTTCATCGGTAATTGTATCAACATCTGATCGGCTTTTACTGATAACTGAAATATCTTCAGTACGGTAACCTTGTCGTTTCAGATCCTCGATTGCATCAATTGCCTCTGATTCTGTATCATAATACCCCACAATATGTTTTACCATTTCTATCATCCTCCTCATCTAAATGTTGCACAATGTAAATTTACCCGTGTCATTTGATTGTAAACATGACACGTTGAAACGGATCCAGATGGGGAGGGGAAACATTAAGATAAATATACCTTTGCCATCCAAAAGCCGGCAAAAGCAAAGGAAAGACCGACCGAATATGTGAGTATAGAATAGAGTAAAAATTGCTTCCATTGTTTTGCATGAACAAGTGTAAGACTTTCCAATTTGAAAGTTGAGAATGTAGTAAAGGCACCTAAAAATCCAATACATAGAATCAGGTTTGCAGTTGTATGGAGATGCATATTAACTAAAATTCCCAATGTAAAAGAACCGAGCATATTTACCGCAAAAGTACCGAAATGAACAAATCGGTATGTATGATTGAGCAGCTTAGAAATAACAGCACGCAAAATTGCCCCGAAAAATCCACCAACGGCAACTAACAAGAAATTCATCATACTGGTTCCTTCCTTTCCCAAAGGCTTCTACCGGCTTTCATACCAAGAGCAACAAAAAGGAAACCGAAGATGGCACTAATGAAAATATAGAGAATGGCAAAAAAATAAGAGTGATGCTGCAGCAGCTGGATCACTTCGACACTAAATGTGGAAAAGGTCGTAAACGAGCCGATTAAACCTGTTTTTAATGCAGATAAATAGTTAGGATTTGCTGTTATCTTCTGTTCGAAACCGGAAGAGAGCAACCCTAAAAGAAAGCAGCCTGCTAAATTCACTGCAACCGTCGCAAAAGGGAAGGCAGCTGTCTCGTTTGTTATCAAAAGCAGGGAAATGCTATATCGTAATACGGCTCCAATAGCACCACCGATACCTATTAAAATCATTGGCATATTCAATAACCTCCTTAAATAAAACAGACTCCTACCAGTTCATTAAACTGACAGGAGTCATTCATCTATAGGCGGTTAAGGGCGAATCACGCCTATCATGTTCTATTTACTACATTAGTTTATCAATTAATGGTAAGTCAAGATGCTCTTAATTTACAGTAGGAGCATCTGTTTATATAAGTTCCCTGTGTATGCCGAATCTGTTAATTGGATGGAGACAAATTGTTCCTTCATCGGTATTCTTAAATAATGGAAACGGGGGAATAAACGTGCAACCATTAATTCATGGAATTTTATTGGCATTTGGCTTAATTTTGCCACTGGGTGTTCAAAATGTATTTATATTTAATCAAGGTGCAACACACCGGAAATTTACGAAATCATTGCCTGCAATAGTAACAGCAGGCGTCTGTGATACGATTTTAATTTATTTGGCAGTAGCGGGGGTATCGGTAATTGTTTTTAGTTTTGAATGGTTGAAAATATCGCTTTTTTTAGCAGGGTTCTTTTTCTTGGCATATATGGGATGGGTAATATGGAAGGACAATCCATCAGTAAATGCACACCGAGAAGAAAAAGGTTTTTCAGCGCGACGTCAAATTACGTTTGCTGCATCAGTGTCGCTACTTAACCCCCATGCTATTTTGGATACAATCGGGGTAATAGGAACAAGTTCATTAGCTTATACAGGTTATGAGAAATGGATGTTTACATTGGCCTGTATAGTTGTGTCGTGGATTTGGTTTCTGTCACTTGCCATTGTCGGGAGAAAGATTGGACAAATTGACGGAAACGGGAAATTCTTAAATTCCCTTAATAAGATATCTGCCATAATTATTTGGATAATGGCACTATATATGGGCTATCAGTTTTATTCACTGTTCTAATGAGGTTGTTATAGAAAGGCAGAACTAAAAAAGTCGCTTATGAAAATTAAGACTTTAAAGAGTGGGTATAATTTGAAAATTTACCGGAGAGATTACGAAGTAAAGTGGAGAGGGAAACCGCCCGAAATAATTTATTTGCTAAATAACCATTTGCGGTGATTGTAAAAAATATGTAAAAGAAACAGATGGTCATATTAGCCATACCTACCTGTTAAATAACTCGGAAAACAACAGCATTTTATGTTTTTCGAGCTTTTTTATTACTTGGAAAAGAGTGGGTTTATTGTAGCCCTAAAGAATGACTTGGGGTGAGATAGCAAATAATTGCTTTAAATTATGTTAAAATATCTAATGGAGCTATTTAACTTACGCTCACAACTATCTGCGCGGTAAAAAATCATTTCTTTTTTTGTTTCTGAATTGAGGGATCAATTGCAGATGATTTACCGTAACCGACCTTTCCCTTAAAAAGATCCACCCACCTCTAATAAAAGTTCCTTTGAAACAAAAGAAGTATAAGTACAGAAAGGATTTGATTGAATGAGATCTGAGATTACTGCAGATCAGAAATTAAGAGAACAAGACTTTTCTCGTCAAGAAGCAACTAGTGACTATACGTTTGACCGAGTTCCGCGCGAAGAACGCAAAATGGGCTGGTTAAGTATTACTAATATAACGTTTGGTATAGCAACTGCCATTTTCTATTTCCAAATGGGCAGTGTGATGGCACTACAGTTCGGAGCAGTCAATGCGCTCATCTCTGCTGGCTATGCAATCATTGTTGCAGGTATCCTTGGAAGCATCATTGTTTATTTATCGGCTAAGTCCGGCATGAACGTCAACTTATTATCCCGCGGAGGATTCGGTTATATCGGAGCCTCATTAACCTCATTAATTTACGCATCAAATTTTATTATGTACTGTGCATTTGAAGGTATGATTTTAGTCGCTGCAGTTCATGCATTTTTTCCGGCGATTCCGATCTGGCTTTTAATTGTAATCTTTGGTTCCTTAGTAATTCCGTTAAACTGGTTTGGCATTAAACAATTGGACAAACTTCAAAAATGGTCATTGCCTATTTTTGGAATGTTTCTTATTACAGCCATTGTTATTGCTTTTAATACCCCATCAATTAACTCCGGAAATTTCTGGACCTATATGCCTGAAGGTGTTCAAATAGGCGGTACGGCATTACTGTTATGTATCGGAATGCAACACGGTATAATGGGACTTACAGCTTTAATTGCTTCGGATTACGCACGTTTCCTAAAACCGAAAGACTTGAAAATCGGTTCAATTGCTATCGGATTTATTCCGCAAATCTTCTGTTTTGGTGTAATGGGCGGCCTTGGCATTTGGTTCGGTGTAAAATTTGCCGAAGCAAATCCCGGCGTTTATATCGTGACATTGTTAGGGCTTGGTGGTGTCGTATTTACGGTACTGACACAAGTTCGTATTAATATAACGAATATTTACAGCAGCTCACTTTCCCTCTCAAACTTTTTTGAAAACATGTTTGGCTTTAAACCGGGACGCCGTTTTTGGGTTGTAGTAGGTGGTGTTATTGCCATGATTTTAATGCTTGGAGGTATTGTCGATCATCTTCAAATTGCGATGACTTTCCAAGGTGTAGCACTGATGAGCTGGGCAGCCATTCTCGTAACGGAAGCGCTCGTTCTCAAAAAATGGCTGAAAATCGGTCCGCGTTATTATGAATCCAGACAGGAAAACCTGTTTAAATGGAATCCGGTTGGTGTCATTGCATTGATTGTTCCAACTATAATCGGCACAATTGCAGCACTCGGATATATGGGCACATTCCTGCAAAATACTGCCGCCTTTTTCGCAGCGCTGATGGCAGCAGTTCTGACTGTCATTTTAGGGTTGACGACAAAAGGGCGATACTATATTAGGAAAGAAGCAGAGGATATTCCGAAAGAGGACTGGATTGCTTAAAAAATTTAGAGCCGCACTTACCATTTCGATGGAAGTGCGGCTTTTTGTTGAGGGTAATGAGAAAATTAATGGTGGATTATAATAATCTCCTCTACAAAAAAATACCAAAAAGTACTTGTTATTAGGGAGTTTAATATATACAACCCATTTGAAATTATAGTAAAATAATACTATGTAAGATAGTGGAGAGTTAATTTGAAAGCGGGTCATTTTTATGGGTATTGTTGTAGGAGGTATATTAATCTGCCTCATCGTATTATGTATACGTCTGCACAATGAAAAGGCGAAGTTGCAACGAAAAATAGACTTATTTAAACCAATGATTGAAACGACTGAGGGCATCAGGGATATAGTATATTACTGTGAAGTATACCCGAAACTAAAGTATCTTTATTTAAGTCCGAATTTAGACAGTATTTTAGGGCCAAATTCGCTGGAAAAACATTTGAAAAATCCGGACAAAATTTTCGGAATTGTTCACCCAGATGACCTCGATATTTTAAGGAAGAAGCAATTGGGAACTCTTAACTTTGATAAACCGATAACGGTAAGGTTTCAAAACCATTTAGGACAGTATATATGTTTTGAAGAATATGCCACTCCTGTTTATAAAGACGGGAAAGTTATAGCGGTACAAGGTGTTTTCAGAAATATACATAGTCAACATATTTTACAGGAACAATTGGAATACAAATCGACTCATGATGGATTAACAGGTTTATATAATCGAGAGTATTTCCAATTGAAAAAGAATGAATTTAATGAAATGGTGATCCCTATAACTGTTATTATCGCAGACTTAGATGACTTGAAAGAAATTAATGATCAATATGGCCATCAAATGGGGGACCGGTTAATTATTGCAGCAGCCGATTGTTTAAACAAATATGCCGATAAAGAAATGATTGTTGCGAGAATTGGCGGAGATGAATTCGCAGTTATTATTCCGGATAAGTGTGCTTTAGAAGTTGAACAATATATCGAAAAAGTACACTCGGAAATGAATGGAATTTCTAATAGCTTACCGTTCTCTCCTATTCGAGTTTCAATCGGCTATGAGTATTCACCTTCTTCATATGGCGTAATGAGACAATTATTTAATAAAGCCGATCAGAAAATGTATAAAAACAAAAAAATAAAAAAGATGTTAATCGGAAGCAGATAAGCGTTATATATTCGATAAACATCTAATATTTTTAAACTAACCTTGCAATAGGGTTAGTTTTTATTTTTGGGTAAAGACACATATGTTAAAGCTCATGAATACCGTTATTTCTTTTGTTTTCCCACAAACTCCAGTGAATAAATATGTGTTTGGGATAAAGCAATGACTTCTTCAATAAACTCTTCTTTGGATTCTTTGAAATTGCTGTTAATCCAATTTTGAATAAGTCCGTAAAATCCGTATGCAGTATATCGTTTAAAGTAATCCATATTTACCGGGATATTATTGATTGTTTGAAATATAAACTGCTCCCCGTATATTTTTAATATCGTTTGAGGAAATTTTGTATGTAAGCCTGTTAATGTATCATCGTATTTAATCAGTTCAAAGAAATTTCGGTTATCATAAATGTAAGAAATAATATTAAAAGAGGGTTCGCTTAGTTTTGTCGTATATACTTTTTGACCAGGAGAATACGGTTTTCCTACAGATTCTTCTAATCCCGCAAGCATTGTTTCAAGTAGATCCTCTGCCAATTGTAATTTATCCTGGTAATGTACATAAAATGTACTGCGATTGTAAGAAGCATGATCGACAATATCCTTTACGGAAATCGCATGGTAGCCTTTCTTTTTGATAAGGTCAATTAACGCCAACTTTAAATGTTCTTTTGTTCGGTTTTTTCTTTTGGATGTATCATTTTCCACTACATTCCCTCCATGTAAAAAGACAAAATAATAGTAAGTGTCTACTTATTATACATTTTACAATATTCTAATGATTGATGTATTTATTGGAATTGTTAAAATTGAAGTGTAAAGAAAATGCGCATATTTCTGCTATTTCTGTTCAATTTAACTTAAATATGTATGTTTTCGATGACTCATTATATAGGAGGAATAAAAGATGGGAAAATTACAAGGTAAAGTAGCAGTCATCACTGGTGGTGCGTCAGGTATTGGTGCAGCTACAGCAAAATTATTTGTCTCTGAAGGTGCTAAAGTCGTATTAGTTGATTTAAATGAAGAAAAAGGTAAAGCTTTCGAAGCAGAATTGAAAGCACTTAACGCGGACGCAGTATTTGTTAAAGCAAATATTACAAGTGAAGAAGAAGTAGCAAATATATTCAAACAAACAATTGAAGCATTTGGAAAAGTGGATGTCGTATTTAACAATGCCGGCATCGGCCGTGTTTTCCCTTCACATGAATTGGAATATGCTGAATGGCGCAACACAGTTAATGTAGACTTGGATGGTGTATTCTTGGTAGCACGTGAAGCTATCCGTGAAATGCTGAAATCTGGCGGAGGGTCAATCATCAATACCGCTTCTATGTACGGCTGGGTTGGTTCACCAGGATCGGCAGCATACAATGCAGCAAAAGGTGGGGTTATTAACTTAACACGCTCACTTGCACTTGAATATGCAGAGCAAAATATTCGTGTGAACTCACTATGCCCAGGCTTCATTGACACACCGATTATTCCGGAAGAAAGCAAACAGGCATTAGCTTCAATGACACCAATGAAACGTCTTGGACAAGCAGAAGAAATGGCAAAAGCTGTATTATTTATGGCAAGTGACGATTCTTCATTCATGACTGGCAACAGCTTAACAGTTGATGGTGGATATACAGCCCAATAATTTTTGATTCAAAGCGCACTTTCAATTTGGAAGTGCGTTTTTTGTGTGGGCTGTTTTTATTAGAAAAGTTAAGCGGGATATTAGAAAAAGTGTTGTCGATATTAGCAAATGCTAAAGGAATATTAGAACAAAGCGAACACTTTTTAGAACATTGGAATGATTTTTTAGAACATCACAGTTTTATTAGAACAAATAAAAATATATTAGAACATTTTCATTTATATTAGAAAATCTCGCCTACTTCAATTCGTGCTAACCGTAAATAAATATTTCTGTTAGAATAAATTTACAGTAAATTCTAACAATTTAGGGGGCAGAGTATGGAGGAGATTCAAGAGAAGAACTTAAATAGCGATACAATCACGAAATTGGAACAGGTAGTGGAGACAATTTTAGGGAAGGACAAGGCAACTTTTACGCTGCGGGACAAAACTTCTGGAGAGATTCTGTATACATATCGAGGGGAGCATTTAATGCGTCCTGCATCCAACATGAAAATTCTTACAGGGGCAGCTGCAATTTCGGAGCTTGGACTGGACTACCGATTTAAAACAGAAATTTTTATCGACGGAAATGTTGAGGACCACACGTTAAACGGGGATATTTACGTGAAGGGTTACGGTGATCCGACAATAAATGAAGCGACACTTAAGCATTTTGTAAAAGTTTTGCGGGAATACGGCATCCGACATGTGAAAGGTAAGTTAATCGGGGATGATACATATTTTTCGGGTGAAACATTGCCTCCTGGTGTTGATGATGAAGGGGAGACGCATTATTACGGTGCACGTATTTCGCCTATTACGATGTCACCGAATGATGATTTTGATGCGAGCACAATTATCGTCGAGGCAGCTTCGGGGAATATCGGGGAAAAGCCGATGTTTAATGTCATCCCGCATTTAAGTGGTCTGCTAATTTCTAATGAAGGGAAAACAGTAGATAAAAATGCTGAAAATACATTAGAAATCCGCCGAATTAATAATACAAATCATATCGTGATTACCGGTGAACTACCAGAAGGAGAAACGGCGAAAGTATGGGTGTCCCACCAGGATCCTACAAAAAACACATTGCTGTTTTTCAAAGAACTATGCAAAGATGCAGGCATCCGCTTTGAACAGGAAGATACCATTGCAAGCGGCACGACGCCAAAGCATGCCAAGCTAATCCACACGCACGAGTCTCGTCCAATTGCAGAGATGTTTTCTATATTTATGAAACTAAGCAATAACAGCATCGCCGATATTTTCCTGAAAACGATGGGGAAACAAAAGCATGGAATAGGCGATTACGTGCATGGCCTAAAAGTAGTGCGAGCTTATTTGGAAAAGCTGCGTATCGATTTTGCGACATGGCAATTCGCTGATGGTTCTGGCCTGTCTCATCATAACCGTCTGCACTCAAATGGTATATCCGAGCTATTGTGTAAGCTGCAAAAAGAACCGTATTTCGAGAACTTTTTCGAATCCTTGCCTGTCGGAGGAAATACAAACAGACTGGTTGGCGGGACGTTAAAAGACCGCTTTTTAGAGCCGGAACTGCAACAGCAAATTTTCGCCAAAACAGGCTATATCCATGAAGTGAATACATTGTCAGGCTATGTAACGGGAAAAAGCGGGAGAGATTATATTTTCTCGATTATGCTTGAAGGCAGGGAAGAGGGAATTCCGTTTTTGGATGAAGGGTTGAAGGCAATTATTCAGGTAGTATAACCATTGAGCGCAAAGAAACAGTCTCAATTATTAGCTGCTGACTAATAGTTGGAGACTGTTTATAAAGAATTAAATATACTGATAAAATAATCCGTCACGTGTATCGAACCAAATTAGTTTCCCGTGTTTTTTACGCGGGACTGTTGCCTGCAAAGCCCATTCAGGGAACTGCTTGTACAATTGAATCTGATCCCCTGTTGCCAGTGCGATAAATGATACGTAATGGTCTTTCGTCATTGGGTGGTCTGCAGAAATGGACCATTGCATATCGATTTCTTCTACATTTAGTTTTTGTTCGTCCGTAGCTTTTACAGCAGTTAACGGCTCTAATTTCCGTCCGCAGCACGAAACGGTAAAATTTCCTGTTGCTAAACCGATATTCGAACAGCTTGAACATACATAATAGCTTGAATTTTTCATATTGCCTCCTACGAAATCGTTTTGATTTATTTCACCTGTCAGTAAATTTTCTATTGGAATATCGAAGAGGGCAGCGAGCTGAGGGAGAAGTGTAATGTCAGGACATCCGATCCCTCTTTCCCATTTTGAAATGGTGCGGTCTGATAAAAACAGTGCATCTGCTACTTGTTTTTGTGTCATCTCTTTTCCCTTACGCAATGTATAAATTAATTGGCCAATTTTTTCATTATCCATTCGTTTCCCTCCTACTGTATTTAGCATAAAAGGATTGAAGCTGATTCGCAACAAACGGAGCGTAGAGTTGGGATGTGAACGACCAACAGCTGAATTCTTAGTACCGAATATAAAATAAATAATAAAGAAACCTTATTTACGTAGTGATTATTAAAAATCTCTTATTCATGATGGAGTGCCAAATAGCTTTTACAGCAGAAAATTAATTGGAAATAAGCCAGCTAAAGGGCAATACAAATTTATTACTATACTAAGCAAGTAATTTTGAAACTTCCTTGACCTCAATCCGTAGAAATTATTAGGAGGTGTAAGATGAAGAACAGAATTGAAGCATTGGATGCATTGAGAGGATTTTCTTTACTGGGTATCTTGATTGCGAATATGCTGTATTTCCAATATGGAGATATAACGATAAATACAATTGAGCCTACAACATGGTGGGATAATGTGGCATTTTATTTCACAAAAATATTTATAGAGGCATCGTTTTATCCGATTTTTGGATTTTTATTTGGATACGGAATTATTTTATTTGTACGTGCGTTGGAAAATCGAGACTTGAAGACGCCCGGTCCTTTATGGCGCAGGGTGATAGGGTTAATAATTTTAGGAAGCTTACATATTACATTTGTATGGGACGGCGATATTTTATTGACATATGGTGCAGGTCTTATCATTATCATATCGTTCATTAAGCGCAAGGTGAAAACTTTGCTTATTTGGGCGTCTGTATTAGCAGTGCTGATGATCCCGCTTTTAATATTGAAAACGGATGTGTTGTTGCTTGCTGGATTAGAAGAATCAACGGCCGTTTTAGCGAATGGAACCTATTGGGAAGTTGTGCAACAACGGATCGGTTTAACAGAAGAGGTTCCATTAATCTTCTTCTTAATCGGATTACCAATTGCACTTGTTTTTATTGTGTTGTTGGCCTTTTTCACAATTGGTCCTTTTGTGTTGTTGGGGATGGCAGCAGCGAAGAAGGATTTCTTTACACATATTAGGCTAAGAACAAAGCTTTTAAAACGTTTAGCGTTGCTTGTTCCACTAGGCTTAGTGTGTAAGTCATTCTTATATTGGGATCATTTTGCAGGAAAATTGATTTATGGTACGGGAACATATTTACTGGCGATTGGCTATATTGCTTTATTTACGCTAATTTATTTAGCGAAGGATGAAACGAAGCTTGCACAAGCATTTGTCAGTATGGGACGTTTATCACTAACCAATTATTTAATGCAATCTATTATATTTACATCAATTTTCTACGGATATGGATTTGGCCTATTTGGAAAGCTAGGTGTAGCGGTTGGATTACTGTTGGCAATCGTAGTGTACATCGTGCAGCTTTATATTTCAGGAATTTATACAAAACGCTTTTCAATTGGACCGGTCGAATGGTTACTGCGTAAATTTGTTTATTTGAGGCAGGGTCGTAGTTAATAGAAGCAGGAGCACGCCAGGTCAACAAGAAGAACTTTTTTTCTTTTAGCCCGCAACCTCTTTAAAAAGTACAAAAACATCCACTTTTCTCCCCACAGAGGAAAAATGGATGTTTTTCAATTTGCCCTGGCGACTTTTTCAACTCACTAATCACTGCTTTTCCAATACCTTTCGTTCAATCAGTTCAACGCCTTTATACATAATCGTTGCCAATACAATAATGATGAGAAGCGCCAAGAATACTAACGTAAAG
Source organism: Solibacillus sp. FSL K6-1126 (assembly GCF_038003445.1). NCBI lineage: Bacteria > Bacillati > Bacillota > Bacilli > Caryophanales > Caryophanaceae > Solibacillus > Solibacillus sp. FSL K6-1126. The sequence goes on from NZ_JBBOPD010000001.1 coordinate 327,661, forward strand.
TTAAATACTTGGAACCCGGAAATAATTAGATAACCGAGGCCGCTTGATGATACTAAAAATTCCCCGACAATAACCCCAACCCATGATAAGCCGACGTTTACCTTTAAAGTAGAAATAATCGTCGGGGTAGAGGCAGGAAGAATAACATGCCGGAATGTTTCATATTTGGATGCCCTGAAAAGCTGCATGACTTTAATATAGTTTTCGTTTACTTGCTGAAATGCGGAAAAAATAACGATGGTCGAAATAATAACCGAAATGAGCACACCCATTACGAGAACTGCGAGCATATTCGGTCCGAAAACCACGAGAATCATCGGTCCAATTGCGACTTTAGGCATTGCATTCAATACGACAAGATAGGGGTCCATCACATTGGCAAATGTTTTGGAGGACCATAGCGAGATTGCAAGCAATGTTCCAAAAAGGGTTCCTAATATAAAGCCGACAACGGTTTCAAACATCGTAATCGCAATATGAGGGAATAAACTGCCATCCGTTATTTTTGTAATAAACAGGCTTCCCACTGCGCGTGGGCTGCTGAAAATCAGCGGGTCCAATATACGGAAATGGGTCGTAATTTCCCAAAATAGAAGAAGACCGACAAGGAGCATTAGTTGGAAAGAGAAAATTTTTCGTTTTTCACGTCGCCGCTTTTCGTTATATTGCTGCTGCAACTGTTCAATATTCATCCGAATCAAGCTCCTTCCATATTTCCTGGAATAGTACTTGGAAAGCAGGGGCATTTCTTGCTTCGAATGGTGTCAGTTCGCGAATTTCCTGTGGGATGATGAAGCTTTTCACAATCGATCCCGGACGAGGGCTAAAGATAAATACCTTATCACTCATCGCAATGGCTTCGCTAATATCATGCGTCACCAAAATGGTCGTCGTTGAAAACTGCTTCAATGTATTCGATACAAAGTTTTCAAGGGACAGTTTGGAACGAAAATCGAGCGCAGAAAACGGTTCATCAAGTAAAAGTAATGTTGGTTTTACGGCAAGTGTTCGGGCAAGGGCGATACGTTGGCGCATACCCCCGGAAAGCTGCGTTGGGTAAAGTTTTTTCGTATGGGCCAATTCAAATTGTTCGAGCAGTTCGTCAATGATTTCACGGTTTTTCCTTTTTTGCAGTGTCAAACCGAGTGCGACATTATCCTCAATTGTTTTCCATGGGAACAAGAAATCCTGTTGAAGCATATAGCCGATTTCAACATCGGGCTCAGCAAAATTAATCGAACCGGTCGTCGGTTTCAATAAGCCTGCCAGCAAAGAAAGTAATGTGGATTTCCCGCAGCCACTCGGGCCTAAAAAGGAAACGAATTCTCCTGAAGCAACTGTGAAATTCACATCTTCAAGAGCTGTTGCCACTTGCTGTTCTTTAAAGAAATGATGGGTAACCTGTTTTACTTCCAAATAAGTCATTTACTTCACAACCGCATCGGCAAATGACCGGTTTACTAAATCTTTGTAAGCTGGCTCAAACTCCAGTACGCCTGCTTCGGTCATTACATCAAGTAGATTTTGGAATTCGTCTTCATCGATAATCGGATCTTTTGCATAAGATTCCTGATCACGGTAACGCGTCACAACCTGCTCAATAATTTTTTGGTCTGTATCTTCAAAGTAAGGGGCAATCGCTTTTGCCACATCAGTGCTTGATGCTTCGTACACCCATTTTTGTGCTTTATAAAGAGCTTTCGTAAAGCTATCCATCATTTCTTTTTCCGAGAATGTACTTTCTTTCGCCATAAATACCGTATATGGAATGGCGCCAAGCTCTTCGCCGAATGAAGCGACGATTTTTCCGATGCCTTGCTGTTCAAAAATGCTTGCAGTCGGTTCGAAAAGTTGTACATAGTCACCTGTACCTGAAGCAAAGGCGTTCGCAATATTGGCAAAATCAATATTTTGAATCAATGTTAAATCATTTTGTGGATCGATCCCTTGTTTTTTCAATACAAATTCGCCGGCCATTTGCGGCATACCTCCAACACGCTGACCTAAAAATGTGCTGTCTTTTAAAGCATCCCAGCTAAAGTCGACATTCTGGTCACGTGCGACTAAAAATGTTCCATCTGTTTGCGTAAGTTGTGCAAAGTTAATTACTTTATCGTTCGGATTTTGCCCAGATACATAAACCGATGTTTCAGCTCCAATTAACGCAATATCAATCCCGTCCGATAAAAGCGCGGTCATCGTTTTATCTCCACCAGGTATAGTGGATAGTTGGATCGATAAACCTTCATCCTCAAAAAATCCTTCTTCAATCGCTGCATAAAGAGGTGCGTAGAAAATGGAACGGGTTACTTCACCAACTTTTACTTCCTGCAAATCCTTCTGACCACAGCCGACCAACAACAATAAAAGCCCAACGAAAAGGGCAATTCTAAGCCATTTCATTTGGTCATCCTTTTCTTTAATAGTGTTGTAGTATCGTATGCAGTAAAGGGGTGAGAGGTGTTACTTCCACATTTCCATTTCACCATAGAAGTCGGTCATGGTACGATAAAGATAACTATTTAGTAAGGTGGAGAATGTTATGGATATAAATCATCTGAAAGGACAGCTTGCAAAACCGCAGCCTTTGTTTTTAGGGGAAGAGACTGCATTCCGATCGGCCGTGCTTATCCCGCTTGTGAAAAAACAGGGCGCGTGGCATATTTTGTTTGAGGTGCGTGCTTTTACGATGCGCAAACAACCTGGCGATATTAGCTTTCCGGGCGGGAAAATCGACGAGACAGATGAATCGCCGCTCGCTGCAGCGCTTCGAGAAACGCATGAAGAGCTCGGAATTGATCAACAGTCAATTGAACTAATAGGCAATCTCAGTCCTTTCGTTATATCACCAGCTTTTGTTGTCTATCCATTCATCGGAATTATCGAGCAGTCGGAACTGGATACATTTAATAAGGATGAAGTAGAAGAGCTGTTTACGGTCCCTTTAGACTGGCTGTTGACACATGAACCGTATGTGCATTATGTTCCGGTAGAACCGAAGCCTCCGATTGATTTCCCGTACGATAAAATTGCGAATGGCGAAAATTACGAGTGGCGCTCAAGCCGGATGGAAGAATGGTTTTATGAATATGGAAACTACACAATATGGGGTTTAACTGCACGTTTATTAAAGCATTTTATAGAAAAATTAAAATAAAAAATTTGTCGTCTTCCTACTACCGGGGAGACGTCTTTTCCTTTGTTTTACTTAGATTATTAATAGTTTTGAGGAGGAGGGAAAATATGCAAATCCTATGGTAAAATCAATGTATTGTCCTAAAGTTGACGCGTAGATGAAGAAGAACCATAGATAGCTGGAGTGGAGCAATATAAAGATCAGGGACTCATTATAAGGGAAGAATCAGGAGGCATTTATGAAAGGGAAAAAGATGTTGTATATAGGAGTTGTTGTAGCGATTGTAATTGCTGCAGCTTTAGATATTGCATTTAAAGGTTTAGGTTATCAACTGTTGCAAAAAATATTTTCATAATTCTGTGATTACTCGCTGCATTTTTAATGTAGCGAGTGTTTTTATATAAAAAAAGCAAACCTTTGTAAGAAAAGGCTTGCTAAAAAACTACAGATTATAAAGTTGCGAGTATTTATTTTCTAAATAATCTGCCAAATATTTTGCTGAAAGTGCTTCTCCGGTACCCTCTGAAATTAACTCGTTAGGCTTTTTCAATGCACCATATTGATGTACTTTATCAGTCAGCCAATCTTTAATAGGTGCCAATTCGCCGCGTTCGCATAACTCATCGAAGTTCGGAATGTCTTGATCCATTGCATGCTTCCATTGCGCCGCATACATGAATCCTAGCGCATAGCTTGGGAAATAGCCAAAGCTTCCATCACTCCAATGCATATCCTGCAGTACACCCTCCGCATCATTTTGTGGACGAATTCCTAAATATTCTTCGTATTTTTCATTCCAAACGCGCGGTAAATCTTCCGCCTGCAAATCGCCATTGAAAATCTCACACTCAATTTCATAGCGGATCATTATATGAAGCGGATACGTAAGTTCGTCTGCCTCTATACGTATTAACGAAGGCTCCGAGAAATTAATCGCCTTTAAAAATGCATCGACCGGGACATTCCCGAATTGTTCAGGGGAATGCTTTTGTAAAATGGCGTAATGATGTTTCCAAAAGCTTTCATTCCGACCGATAATGTTTTCATAAAATAATGATTGGGATTCATGGATTCCCATCGAGGCACCTGTAGATAATGGTAAGCCGTTTAATGAGGCATCGATATTTTGCTCATATAAAGCATGCCCGCATTCGTGAATCGTACCAAAAACAGCCGATCGGAAATCTTTTTCATCATACTTTGTTGTAATCCGGATATCTCCGCTGTTTAAACCGATCATGAACGGATGGACCGTTTCATCCAAGCGTCCTGCTTCAAAGTCATACCCAAGCTGTTTCAATAATTCTAATGAAGCGGCATGTTGTCCACTGTTCGGGAAGTGTTTAAATAATAGAGAAGTGTCCGGTTTGTTTTTTGAATCACCAATTGCCTTAACTAAAGGAACGATTGTTGCCTTCAGCTCACCGAATAACTCGTCAAGCATGTCTGTCGTCATATTCGGTTCGTATTTATCTAATAATGTATTATAGGCCGAACCATTTTTAATTCCCCAATACTGTACAAACCGCTTTTGATAATCGATTACTTCTTTTAAGTACGGTAAGAAAATCTGGAAATCCGATTTTCCTTTTGCATCTTCCCAAGCAGCTTCTGATTTTGCTTTTAAAATGGTGTAAGCTTTAAATTCCTCAGCCGGTATTTTCTTGGACTCGTCATATTCTTTCTTAACTTCTTCATAAAGAC
>NZ_JBBOPD010000001.1:335000-572500 GCF_038003445.1 Solibacillus sp. FSL K6-1126
AGCAATAAATCAAATTTCTATTTTATAGATTTTTAAACAAGTCAAGCAATTGACGTGTAAACTTAAATCTTAGATCTCTGATCTAAGTGTTAACTTTTGGTTAAGTTAATAAGGGCGCACGGTGGATGCCTTGGCACTAGGAGTCGATGAAGGACGGCACTAACACCGATATGCCTCGGGGAGCTGTAAGTAAGCTTTGATCCGGGGATTTCCGAATGGGGGAACCCACTATCTTTAATCGGATAGTATCTTCACGTGAATTCATAGCGTGTTGAAGACAGACGCAGGGAACTGAAACATCTAAGTACCTGCAGGAACAGAAAGAAAATTCGATTCCCTGAGTAGCGGCGAGCGAAACGGGAAGAGCCCAAACCAAAGAGCTTGCTCTTTGGGGTTGTAGGACACTCTATACGGAGTTACAAAAGAATGAATTAGACGAAGCGACTTGGAAAGGTCCGCGAAACAAGGTAAAAGCCCTGTAGTCAAAAGTTCATTCCCTCCAGAGTGGATCCTGAGTACGGCGGAACACGTGAAATTCCGTCGGAATCCGGGAGGACCATCTCCCAAGGCTAAATACTACCTAGTGACCGATAGTGAACCAGTACCGTGAGGGAAAGGTGAAAAGCACCCCGGAAGGGGAGTGAAATAGATCCTGAAACCGTGTGCCTACAAGTAGTTAGAGCCCGTTAATGGGTGATAGCGTGCCTTTTGTAGAATGAACCGGCGAGTTACGATTACGTGCGAGGTTAAGTTGAGAAGACGGAGCCGCAGCGAAAGCGAGTCTGAATAGGGCGAATTAGTACGTGGTCGTAGACCCGAAACCAGGTGATCTACCCATGTCCAGGGTGAAGGTGAGGTAACACTCACTGGAGGCCCGAACCCACGCACGTTGAAAAGTGCGGGGATGAGGTGTGGGTAGCGGAGAAATTCCAATCGAACCTGGAGATAGCTGGTTCTCTCCGAAATAGCTTTAGGGCTAGCCTCGTGATTGAGAATACCGGAGGTAGAGCACTGTTTGGACTAGGGGGGCATCTCGCTTTACCGAATTCAGACAAACTCCGAATGCCGGATATTTATACACGGGAGTCAGACTGCGAGTGATAAGATCCGTAGTCAAGAGGGAAACAGCCCAGACCACCAGCTAAGGTCCCCAAGTAATCGTTAAGTGGAAAAGGATGTGGCGTTGCTTAGACAACCAGGATGTTGGCTTAGAAGCAGCCATCATTTAAAGAGTGCGTAATAGCTCACTGGTCGAGTGACGCTGCGCCGAAAATGTATCGGGGCTAAACGATTCACCGAAGCTGTGGATGCATACTTTGAGTATGCGTGGTAGGAGAGCGTTCTAACAGCGTTGAAGTCAGACCGGAAGGACTGGTGGAGCGGTTAGAAGTGAGAATGCCGGTATGAGTAGCGAAACATGGGTGAGAATCCCATGCACCGTATGACTAAGGTTTCCTGAGGAAGGCTCGTCCGCTCAGGGTTAGTCGGGACCTAAGCCGAGGCCGATAGGCGTAGGCGATGGACAACAGGTTGATATTCCTGTACCACCTCCTCACCGTTTGAGAAATGGGGGGACGCAGTAGGATAGGGTAAGCACGCCGTTGGTTGCGCGTGTTCAAGCAGTAAGGCGTGTATGTAGGCAAATCCGCATACTATAACGTTGAGCTGTGATGACGAGCTCGTATGAGCGAAGTTCCTGATTTCACACTGCCAAGAAAAGCCTCTATCGAGGTGAGAGGTGCCCGTACCGCAAACCGACACAGGTAGTCGAGGAGAGAATCCTAAGGTGTGCGAGAGAACTCTCGTTAAGGAACTCGGCAAAATGACCCCGTAACTTCGGGAGAAGGGGTGCTTCTTTGGGTGCATAGCCTAGAGAAGCCGCAGTGAATAGGCCCAGGCGACTGTTTAGCAAAAACACAGGTCTCTGCAAAACCGTAAGGTGACGTATAGGGGCTGACGCCTGCCCGGTGCTGGAAGGTTAAGAGGAGCGGTTAGCGCAAGCGAAGCTGTGAATTGAAGCCCCAGTAAACGGCGGCCGTAACTATAACGGTCCTAAGGTAGCGAAATTCCTTGTCGGGTAAGTTCCGACCCGCACGAAAGGCGTAACGATCTGGGCACTGTCTCAACGAGAGACTCGGTGAAATTATAGTACCTGTGAAGATGCAGGTTACCCGCGACAGGACGGAAAGACCCCGTGGAGCTTTACTGTAGCCTGATATTGAATTTTGGTACAACTTGTACAGGATAGGTAGGAGCCAGAGATCTCGGAGCGCCAGCTTCGAAGGAGGCGTCGGTGGGATACTACCCTGGTTGTATTGAACTTCTAACCCATGCCCCTTAGCGGGGTAGGAGACAGTGTCAGGCGGACAGTTTGACTGGGGCGGTCGCCTCCTAAAGAGTAACGGAGGCGCCCAAAGGTTCCCTCAGAATGGTTGGAAATCATTCGTAGAGTGTAAAGGCATAAGGGAGCTTGACTGCGAGACCTACAAGTCGAGCAGGGTCGAAAGACGGGCTTAGTGATCCGGTGGTTCCGCATGGAAGGGCCATCGCTCAACGGATAAAAGCTACCCCGGGGATAACAGGCTTATCTCCCCCAAGAGTCCACATCGACGGGGAGGTTTGGCACCTCGATGTCGGCTCATCGCATCCTGGGGCTGTAGTCGGTCCCAAGGGTTGGGCTGTTCGCCCATTAAAGCGGTACGCGAGCTGGGTTCAGAACGTCGTGAGACAGTTCGGTCCCTATCCGTCGTGGGCGTAGGAAATTTGAGAGGAGCTGTCCTTAGTACGAGAGGACCGGGATGGACATACCGCTGGTGTACCAGTTGTCTTGCCAAAGGCATCGCTGGGTAGCTATGTATGGACGGGATAAGTGCTGAAAGCATCTAAGCATGAAGCCCCCCTCAAGATGAGATTTCCCATTACGCAAGTAAGTAAGACCCCTGAAAGACGATCAGGTAGATAGGTTCGAGGTGGAAGTGCGGTGACGCATGCAGCTGACGAATACTAATCGGTCGAGGACTTAACCACATTTTATTGCTCAATTCAATGAAACGTTTATCCAGTTTTGAAAGAATGAAATTCTTTTACATAGGCTTATTTAAAGCCCACTATAGTGAAGTGATGATGGCAAAGAGGTCACACCCGTTCCCATACCGAACACGGAAGTTAAGCTCTTTAGCGCCGATGGTAGTTGGGGGCTTCCCCCTGTGAGAGTAGGACGTCGCTTCGCTAGAATATTGGAGGATTAGCTCAGCTGGGAGAGCACCTGCCTTACAAGCAGGGGGTCGGCGGTTCGAGCCCGTCATCCTCCACCATTTCTAAATGCCGGTGTAGCTCAGTTGGTAGAGCAACTGACTTGTAATCAGTAGGTCGAGGGTTCGACTCCTTTCGCCGGCACCATTTAGAGAGCCATTAGCTCAGTTGGTAGAGCATCTGACTTTTAATCAGAGGGTCGAAGGTTCGAGTCCTTCATGGCTCACCAGTTTTATAAAATTATACATACTGTCAGAATAAATAGATCTTAAGCATTTTGCGGAAGTAGTTCAGTGGTAGAACACCACCTTGCCAAGGTGGGGGTCGCGAGTTCGAACCTCGTCTTCCGCTCCAAAATGCCGGGGTGGCGGAACTGGCAGACGCACAGGACTTAAAATCCTGCGGTGAGTGATCACCGTGCCGGTTCGATTCCGGCCCTCGGCACCATTTTATAATTCTTATCTCTAATAATGCGCGCCCGTAGCTCAATTGGATAGAGCGTCTGACTACGGATCAGAAGGTTGTGGGTTCGACTCCTGCCGGGCGCGCCATAATATATTTTTACTGACATATTCGGAATGTAGCTCAGCTTGGTAGAGCACTTGGTTTGGGACCAAGGGGTCGTAGGTTCGAATCCTGTCATTCCGACCATTATTAATGGGGCCTTAGCTCAGCTGGGAGAGCGCCTGCCTTGCACGCAGGAGGTCAGCGGTTCGATCCCGCTAGGCTCCACCATTTATATTTTATTCCCTTTGGAGGTATACCCAAGTCTGGCTGAAGGGATCGGTCTTGAAAACCGACAGGCGGGTAACACCGCGCGGGGGTTCGAATCCCTCTACCTCCTCCATTTTTAATATTTTTACTTTAGATGTTGGTCCCGTGGTGTAGCGGTTAACATGCCTGCCTGTCACGCAGGAGATCGCCGGTTCGATCCCGGTCGGGACCGCCATTTTTTTTATGGGTTTGTAGCTCAGTTGGTAGAGCATTAGATTGAAGCTCTAAGTGTCGGCGGTTCGATTCCGTCCAAACCCACCATACTATGGGCCTATAGCTCAGCTGGTTAGAGCGCACGCCTGATAAGCGTGAGGTCGATGGTTCGAGTCCATTTAGGCCCACCATAGTATTATTCCGAAGTAGCTCAGTTGGTAGAGCATCCGGCTGTTAACCGGCAGGTCGCAGGTTCGAGTCCTGCCTTCGGAGCCATTGGCCCGTTGGTCAAGTGGTTAAGACACCGCCCTTTCACGGCGGTAACACGGGTTCGAATCCCGTACGGGTCATATACACTTGAAAGAAAACACATTGCAGATTTTGCAATGTGTTTTTTGTTATTTTAAAAATGAATTCAACATAGGGAATTATTTGAAATACTGAATGTTAAGGAGTTTGAAGAAATGAGTATGATAGTCTATATAGGCTTTAATTTTCCGATAAAACTAAATGAAGGTGATGTAGAACATGAATATGAAGTTGACTATGTTTGCCCCGATGCAGAACATCTTAACATAGTTAAACAAAAGCATTTTACGACACCCTATATCTTTGAGATTTTACAATTTGCAAATCCTATTTGGGAATTGACGGACTATAATAAGGCTTATTCTCCACATAACTATGAAAAATCCAAAAAAATTTTCTCGATTTGTGTCATTATCTAAAAGAATTGCTCCCGAAAGGTGATATTTGTGAAATATACATCTGCTGGGACGGAGAAGAAAATGAAGACCTTGAAGTTGAATTGAAGATTAATTTAAATGATTTACAAATTGAAGCCATTGAAATATATGAAAAGTGCTTTATTCGTGTAGAAAACTAAAGGTTAAATTAGAGTATGAGTATTGTCATGAAAGGAAAATAATTAGAGGAACTTAATTTGTTGAGCTCCTCTAATTATTTATTTCAAAGTCAACAATTAAATTTAACAGAGCCTTTTATTTAGTAAAGGGCCATCAATAAAAATGAAGGTTACCTGATAGACTGTCCAGCTGTAATGAGCGATACAAATAGTAAATCATACAGCTATTACAACTTTATACTTTAATAAAAAACATCCTACAGACAAATCGCTTTCGGCATGGACGATTTATCGATGTAGGATGTTTTTTGAGATATATTATAAAAGGGATGCGTGGAAAATTGTTCAAAGTTCAATTGTTATACTATGTGATTATAAATGATGAATTTTATGTTCTATAAAAATTGGGCAGAATTTTTATAGATGCTGCATTAACGGAATGCAGCTTTAAATTCTCCAGTCACTTCCTGGTGACCATTATTCGACTCATACGCTTGCTCGATCTCTAATTCAAAACGATCCATAATCGGAATATCGTTTACAGAGAATAAGTACGAATCTTTTGAAGCATAGTGCTCATACCAAGCCCAGTTTGGAACGACAAAGTAATCGCCTTTTTTCCAGTCAAAGCGTGTACCGTTAATAACTGTATAGCCTTCACCTCTATGCACTTGATAAACAGTAGAATGCGTATGGCGTAAAGCTTTTGTATGCATGCCAGCTGGTAAGTGCTGCATACGTGTACCTAATGTCGGGTTGGCTGCTTTACCTGTAGAAGGATTAATATATTCAACAGCAAAACCATGATGCGGGTCTGGATCAAATGACATTAAGCCTTTAATTCCTTCAACCGTACGATCCCATTTGTAGTTGGCTAGTGGTGCTACTGTATACTTGTCATCACCGACAGGGCGTACCATTCCTCCACGATAACGCTTTTCCGTGAAATTATCCGGAATATTCGGCTCTTGCAAACCGCCTTCATAAGGATCGAAGAAAGTACCGCCGATTCCGTATAAAGTCGGGATATCCAGCGCGTCTGTCCATAGCATCGGCTCATCGCCAACGTGCTCATGACCGTGCCATAATCCTTTAGGAGTAATTAAAAAGTCGCCTTCCTCCATGAAAATACGTTCGCCTTGTACAATTGTGTAGGCGCCTTGTCCTTCAGAAATAAAGCGCAACGCTGATTGAGAGTGACGGTGAGAAGGGGCTTTTTCACCCGGCAGCAGCATTTGTACGGCTACATAAATCGTTTGTGTAGTTGATGCCCACCCCCAAGGCTGACGATATGTTAATCCCGGGTTTTGGAAATAGATTGCACGACGTTCTCCGCCACGATCTGGTGTAAAGATTTGTGCTGCTTCGCCCATTTTCTTTTTAATTAATTCATCACTCCAAAGGTAAGCTTGTGCTTGTGGCTTTGGTGTATGATTCATAATTTCCGGAATGGCTTCCCAAAGTGGACCTAAATGATATTGTTCAATATCTTTCGTAAAATCTTTTACCGTGTCACTTTTCATAAACTCTTTTACTTCTTCTGATACTCCTGCCATACATCTTCACTCCTTTAATAGTAATTGTGCATAAAGAATACTAGACCGTATTGAAGGTTATACACTTACTGGCACATTTGCAGCTGCTACTTTATTTTCCAGTGCACCAACTTTATCAATTTCGATGCGGACAACATCGCCGTCTTTCAAGAAAGTCGGAGGATTCATAGCAACGCCAACCCCACCTGGAGTACCTGTTAAAATTACATCACCCGGCTCTAATGTCATTAAGTTAGAAAGGAAAGCAACTAGCTTTTGTACAGAAAATACTAAGTTAGCCGTATTCGTTTGCTGGCGTACTTCGCCATTCACTGTCAATACAACAGATAACCCTGATGGATCCGGTAATTCATCAGCTGTTAATAAATAAGGTCCCATCGGTGCAGAACCGTCTACTGTTTTACCTTGCAGCCATTGTAATGTACGACGTTGGATATCACGATAAGTCACATCGTTCGTAATTGTATAGCCGGCTACGTAATCCAGGGCGTCTTCTTCTGAAACATTACGGGCTTGTTTACCAATAACAAATGTAAACTCTGCTTCATAATCAAGCTGTTCAGAAATCGGATAGAATGGAATATCATCATCAGGCCCTAAAAGTGTATTTGCAAATTTAGCGAAAATAACTGGATGTGTTGGTAACTCACGGCCCATTTCCAGAATATGCTCACGGTAATTGTGACCTACACAAATGATCTTTCCTGGATTTAATACTGGTGCTCCAACATGTACTTCGTTACGATCAAAAACCGCTTTTGTAATAGAAGCGTTTGGATTCTCTAAAATGAAGTCGACAGCTTGTTGCGCCAATTCAATAGATTTTTTCCCGCCTTCATAAATACCATCTGTAGTTGCCGGCACATAAGCATGGGCAATCTCCTTATAACGATATTCACCTTCTGCTTGAAGTTTTGCTTCAAAAGCATGGTTTAAATCGATTACTTGTTCCTTCACAATCGCTCCAGCACGTGTAATACCGTTCACTGTATAGTTGACTAATTTCATAATTATCCCCCTTTATCGAAATAGAATACAAAGTTCTCTATTTAAAGAAAATATAAAGTACTTTAGGTAGTAAAGTCAATATTTTTCAGAAAAATCTTTTAAATAAGTGATTTAGGACCTATTAAAAGCAATTAATTATCAGTAAATTTAGAAATATTATTGACAAATGTTTCTCTTTTACGTTACATTTTCATTATAAGTAAACAAAGTTCTCTATTTATAGAATCGGAGGTAATGATATGACAAATATTAGTGATGTAATTGTAGTTGGTGGGGGAATTGGCGGTTTAGCGACAGCGCTTTCAATAGTACAACGCACAGATAAAACGGTAGCAGTATTAGAACAAGCACCTGCATTCGGAGAAATAGGAGCAGGTATCCAATTAGCACCTAACGCACTGCATGTATTGGACCAATTAGGTGTTAAAGAAGAAATATTAAATGTAGCGGTCGTACCGAAGCGCTTAGTGCTAAAAGATATTTATACGGCAAAGGAATTAGCTGTACTTGATTTGACTGACGGTTTCCAGGAGCGTTTCAAGCAGCCGTACGTTGTATTGCACCGCTCGGATCTACACCGTGTTTTATATGAAGCATGTTTGAAAAATAACCGTATTTCATTTAAAAACGATGAGCAAATCCAAACAGTATCACAAACGCCAGGTCAAGTAACGATTACAAACCAACGTGGTGAGTCCTATACAGCAGAAGCAGCAATCGGGGCAGATGGTATTAAATCAAATGTACGTAAGCTATTTTCTCAAGACGAAATGATCTGTTCGGAATATGTAGCATACCGTGGGACATTACCGATTGAAGAGATTACTGCTGAAGGCGATATTGCAATGGATGATGTGATTATGTGGATTGGACCGAACTTACACTTAGTACAATATCCTGTTCGTCGCGGTGAGTTATATAATCAAGTCGTTGTTTTCAAAACATATGACTATAAACCGGAAGGCGACTGGGGGACTCCGGAAGAAATGCAACAACGCTTTGAAGGTGCACATCCGGATGTAGAGCGTGCGTTAAAGTATATTTCGACTCAATTCCGCTGGCCGATGTTCCACCGTCTGCCAATAGAAAACTGGACAGATGAAAATGTAACACTATTGGGAGATGCAGCTCACCCGATGCTCCAATATTTAGCACAAGGCGGTGCACAGGCACTTGAAGATGCATATGTATTAGGAGAAGCTTTAGAAAATGAAGCAACGTACAATGAAGCATTTTTACGTTATCAAAAAGAGCGCCAACCGCGTTCAGCAATGGTACAAAATTCAGCACGTCGCTGGGGTGAAATTATTCATGCAGATACAGCTGACGACCTTGACCGTGCGCTTGTGTTGTTACGTGATCATTTATTCGGCAGTCACAAGGAAACAAACTATGATGTAGCAGACTTTTTATATAATTACTTCAACACACGCAAAAGTGAAGTTAAGAGCTGAATAACGGAAAATTAAAAAGAGAAAGGGGATTAGTTCCCTTTCTCTTTAAAGCCATATACAGTCGACATTTCTTTACTCATATCAATAATTTGCTGCATCATTTCAGATGAAGTGTCTGTAGGTACGTCCTCTTCAAAGCCAACAACTGTGATGGCACCGACAAGCTCATTTTTGTAATTGAGTATTGGTAAACCGATAGAGGAAACATGACGGACAAGAGGCTCATGTGCAAACGAAAACCCGTTTTTGCGAATTCCTTTCAGCTCGCGTTGAAAAGCCGCAACATCAAAATTGGCAAGTTCATTTTGCTGAGCTTCAATCCAGTTCGTAATTTCCAAGGAATTAGCATAGGCCGCAAAAATTTTTCCTGTAGATGAATTAATCGGCAGTTTCGTACCGACTTGCGCACCGATACTTAAGCCAAAATTCGTATTCCAAATATTTGTGATAACCGGGGAATCATTTACCCAAAGCGATAGCAATGTCGTCATATTTGTGAGATTGCTAAGTTCTTTAAAATAGGGTGTAAGGCGTTCGATAAAATCGTCGTTTTGCATGGCAGCATTCCCGTATTCCAAAAATTTATAGCCGAGTGAATAGCTACCCGTCTTTTGATCACGATAAAGCAAATCTAACTGGATAAGTGTATTTAAATATTTATAGAGATTACTTTTAGAAATGCCTGTTTGTTCCTGAATATCGGAAAAACGTAGTGGGTGGTCGCTTTGCGCAACGACATCGATAATTTGAATACCTAATGCTAATGATCCGATTGTAGTACTGCTTGACATAGTATTCTATTCACCTTTCTTAAAAAGTCATTCAAAATAAGGAGATTATATCATGAAAACTAATGTTATGGAAAAGAAGTTTGAAAGTTTTGAGAAAAGCATCAATAGTATGGTTGATCTAATAAGTATAACAGAGACGGGAGTGCTGTATAAAAAACCATCCAAAGAAAAATGGTCGGTTATGCAAATCGCTACACACATCATCGAAGCAATCGAGTTTTGGGTAGCTGACTTAGAGGCACTCCTAGTCGTACCAGGAGCGAAATGGGGACGTAACCATGAACATGTCCGTCGTTTAGCTGCGGTAGATGAAAATTATGTAGCGACTGTTTCAAAGGAAAAAGCGATTGAAAGGCTCAATGCGCTCATTCCTTTAGTGAACGAAAGCTTTGCAAAAGTGCAACAGGAAGATTTAGAAAAAACTGCACCTAGCTACAACCCGAATTTTGATGGCAAGCCGTTATCATTTTTAATCAACCATCTAATTATTTTGCATACTGAAAGTCACGTAGGGCAGATGCAGCGTCATTTAGAATTGGTACAGCCGCAAAAAGTAGAGTAAGAGTCGGAAGTATCCACTGTTTGATGTGCGTATAGTAAGGTATTATAAAGATACAATAGAGAGGGCTGTCTGGAATGGATTTCGGGGCATGCCCTTTCTGCGTATAAAACAGTGGAAGCAGGTGGAAAAGTGGATGCAATAATAAAAACAGGGAATAAAGCAGTCTATCCGATTATTTTCCCTTCTGACTATAGTGGATTGGGGAGTATTAACTGTTATGTCTACCAAAATGGAAAAGACTATACATTAATCGATGCGGGCATTAAAAATGAGGAATTTGAGCAGTTTTTTTATCGTAAATTGAAAGAATATAATATAGAAATTAATCAAATTACCGGTATTATTTTAACTCATTTTCATAATGATCATATCGGGGTAGTAAATCAAATTACGAATGATTACCCGATTCCTGTCTATGCCAGTGAAATTGCCATTCCTCGTTTGAAGTGTGAGCATGATTATTTACAGCAGAAGCTTAGCTTTTACTATGATTTGTATGAGCAATACGGGGTACCAGAATTTGGACGTGAACGAATGGCAAAAATGGAGAATACCCTTCAAAATAAAGAACAGGTGATGATCTATCCGCCGATTATGAAACTGGAAGACGGGCAAGCAATCGGAGGATTACGCGTAATGGCTGCTCCTGGGCATTCACCGGACTCAATTTGTTTGTTTGATGAGGAGACAGGATGGTTATTCGCGGGGGATTTTTTATTGGCTACTGGTATGACGAATGCTTTAATCGATCATGACCATTTAGGAAACGTTACAAACCCGATTAGCCAATATTTAGACTCGATAGAAAAAATGAAAGCTTACCATGTTCGTACCGTGTTTGCAGGTCATAAAGAGATTTATGATAACTTGAGTGAAGTGATGGAAAAAAGCTTAAGTAAAATAGAATACAAGTTGCAAAAGGTTGTATCCAAAATAGGTGAAGGCCATCAAACTGCCAAACAATTAGGGGAAGCTGTATACGGAGAGCGGTTTGCGAAATATTTTACATTTATGATTTCTGAAATTATTGGATTAACGCTCCTTGCAGAACAGCGCGGTTTAATTGTGCGTGAGGTACGGAACGGGGAGTGGTGTTTTTCAGTTACAAGTTTGATTGATAAATGAAAACAGCTGCCCGGGAGAGGCAGCTGTTTTTGTTATAGCGTATTATTTCCATCTCACATAAAGTGTCGTCGGAGTCGTTTGAGGTTGATTCCATTTTGCGAAAGCTTTTGTATACTTACTCGTTGTATAAAGATTGTTCAGCGGTTTTGTGTTGATACCAAATTCATATATAGCAGATGCTTTATTAATGTCGGCGGATTTAATGATCGTTGTTTTCTTACCTTGTAATGTAATGGTTTTCAGCGGATTCATAAGCACTGAACTGAACTCTAATGACTGGACATTTGCAGGAACTGTCAGCTTTTTCAGCTTGTTATTGAAAAACGCACCATTGCTGATTGTCGTTACTTTCGAAGGGATCGTAACTGAGCTCAGCGCGTTGTTCGCAAACGCAGCTTCTTTTAATACTTTTATATTTTTAGGAATTTGAACAGATTTTAATTTATTATTTGCAAATACATATGGTCCCATTGCTGTCACACTGTCCGGAATAATGATAGTAGTTAATCTATTCGTATCAAACGCGTGCTGGCCGATTGAGGTTAATCCATATTTTAATGAAACAGATGTCAAAGCATTGTTAACAAATGCATATTGTTCGATAACTTTAATGTTTTTAGGAATCGTCACATTCTTTAACTTATTATCCGCAAATACAAAGCTTTCAATTTTAGTTAACTTTGATGGAATGGTTATATTTGTTAATTCGTTGTCGCTAAAGGCTCCGTATTTAATATTTTGCACATTTTCCGGTAGTGTTAACGATGTTAGTTTATTTGTTTCAAACGCTTGCTCACCGATTATCTTTAATGTTGCCGGGAATTTCACAAATTTAAGTTTATTTGTATGAAAAGCAAAACTTTCAATGACGACGACAGATTTTGGGATCGTTACATCTGTTAGATTATTGTACGAAAAAGAATAAGGCGTAATTGTTTTTAACCCGTTTGACAATGTTACCGAAGTTAACCCGTTATTGGCAAATGCGTATTGTCCTACATTTGTCACGCTATTCGGTAATGATAGGCGCGGCAGCTTATTGTACTGAAATGCACTGTCATCAATTGTTTGTAATGAATTCGGCAAGGTTAAACTTGTGATGGTATTGTTCGCAAAAGCGAAGGCTGGAATGGTTTTAATGCCTTTGCCGACTTTTACTTGTGACAAGCGGTTTGCGTAAAAGGCTTTTTTGCCAAGGTGCGTAACAGAGTCCGGGATCGTGACGCCGGCAATTTTATTCCTGCTGAATGCTTCCTTACCGATTGTTTTCAAATTGTCCGGTAAGACAAGTGTTTTTCCTCCGAATATATTTTCACTGAAGCTGAATGCATTGTTGCCGATCACTTCCAGACTTGAAGGGAGTTGAAGCGGCTTGTTTTTATCGTAATTAACGGATGCAAATGCATAAGGTCCGATAACACGAATTGTATTTGGCAATGTTACACTAAATGGCTCTTTATTCATTGCTGTGTTAGTAGCCGGAATGATGGAGTGTTTAGTTGTAAAGGCAAATGGTGCGATTTCGGTAACGGGAATGCCATTGATGGCAGCCGGAATATTGAATGACTCAGCGCCTGCATTTTCGTCAAAGCCGGTAATTTTAATTTCCTGTTTACCGTTATATTCGGTAATGGCATAATATAAATTTTCATATTGGTGATCCTGCTTACTTTGCAAATGAGCAGGTAATGTCACATCTACATTACGATCGCTGTATAGAGCGCCGACGATTGATGCGCCAATTGTTGTGACGGAGTCCGGAACAGTAAGGGATGAAATGGAATTCCCCATAAAGGCTTCTGTCCCGATTTCTTCAAGTCCGACTGGTAATGTAACGTTTTGAAGGGAGTTGTTTATAAATGCTCCATCACCGATTCGTTTCAACGTTTTCGGAAAACTAACGGTATGGACGATTCTCTCTTCATAATCAGGAGCATCATAATTAAACCATTCTGTATCAATCGCAAAAGCATTATCCGCAATTTCCGTTACAGGATAGCCGGCGATTGTTTCGGGAATAGTTAAGTTTTTTGGTGCAGAAGAGCCAATAATTCGTACCTCTTGTTTTCCATTTTCAGCTGTAAAAATTACATAATAGAAATTCTTGTATGTCTCATATGGTGCAGCAGTTGCAGAACTGCAAAATCCGATAATAGAAACGAGCATTAACGCACAGGTAATAATGATTTTTTTCATAGGTTAAATCCTTTCTTTATTTTGGAATTAACGTACAGACGGATTATTTGGAAATAAGTTTCAAAATTAAATAAATATTTTTTAGTGGTAAATTACAACTTGAAAAGGTTCCTGCCACCTTATTAGACAAGAACCTTTTTGCTACTCTAAAGTGAGCGTTCCACTATATGTCGTTCCTTTATCACGGCCGGCTTCACAATAAAACTCGGTTGTTTTAATTGTCTTATTAGTAAGCCGTTCGAATTCAATAACACATCGATCACCATCCGCTGTTTTGGATAACCGCGCTTTTGTATCGGCTGTGAATGTCGCTGTTCCTTCAATCGTGCCGGATGCCCAGCCGTCATACGTATAATAGATCAATTGGAAACCGGTTTTCGTACTATTAGAGATTGTTAATACACGCCCCTTTGAATCAAGGTCCCCTTTACCGTAAGTATGAAAATACGTATACTCGCCATTCCAAGATTTATTTGGCTTCTTGTCGGCAGTAGGGGACCAGTTTGCACCTGTGCGTAATGATTTATCAAGCATACTGCGGGCGGAAGAAGCACGTTCATAAAGCGGGCTATTACTAGCAAAGCTCTCTTCTGCCATGTCAGAACGATAAAAGAAGTTTTTATTTTGCATGTTATAGAAAAACAGAACAAGCTGTGCACGTGTTAAATTATTTGTTGTACCGAAAAAATGCTGTAAATTAGTTTGCTCATACTTTGCGTTTTGTCCGTTAGAAATATCATGATCCAGTAAAAAACGGATTGCTTTATTTAAAGTCGTTTGTCCATCCGCTATATAGGCAATCGCCTGTGCAACAGTTCCCCGTTTTACAGCTGCACCTCGAATACTGTTATGGAAATAGCCGTTTAAAGGTACTTGATAGGCGGCAAGCGTATTATAGTTTGCATCGGATGGAATCTCTTTCTTTGTGAACTTATCCAGTTCTTCCGAGACAGGTTCCAAATCAAAATAGCTAATTAAAATTTGAGCAAATTGTTGTTCTGTGACGGGTTGGTTTGGACGGAATGTACCGTTAGCATAGCCGTTTATAATATTAAAATCATATGCCCATTTAATTGCGTCATACGCATAATGGTTTGTCGGGACATCTTTAAACACTTGCTTCGCTGCCACCGAGTTGGTTGGAGAAATAAAAAAAGACAGCCCTACAATAATAGAGATAATTGTGAAGTAGAAGCGTTTCATAAAAAAACCTCCTCTTTATAATTGGATTATTTTTACTTTACCATGACTACCTCCAGTTTCCACTTACTTTTTATTCTAAAATATGGGATAAGAGCCGATATAATAGATATGGTATATAAAATGAGAATAGGTAGTGATCTATATGAATAAATCAAAGTTAATGCTAGCTGCATTGGCCGCAATCCCGGTAAGTATTGGGATGATAGGGGAAGTAGAGGCAGAGGGGGCAGCTGCGTCTGATATTGTCGCAGCAGATAAAGTCAGAGAAATGATTCAAACGTTAAACGACGAGTCGACGCCTACTGAAATCAGTGCAGCACGAAAAGCATATGAAGCATTAAACAGCGAGGCGAAAAAGCCAATCGAGAAACAAGTAGTTACAAACCTTGAATACTTCGAAAGCCGGTTAGCTGTTCAAAAGGCACAAGCTGAAAAAGAAGCGAAAGTCGTGATGGACCGCATTAATCGTATCGACAAATTGAAATATACAGAAGCTCAAATTAAAAGTATACGTATGGCGTACAATGCGCTGAGTGATCTTGCGAAGTCGTCTGTAATAAACCTCCACATTTTAATTGATGGTGAGAATTATATTATTTATCAAAATACTGTTGTGAAGCAGGCAAAGCTTGATGCCAACGCATTTGATATATATATGAACGATATTAGCCGCAGCTCGACAACACAGGAAATTGCGAAAGCCCGATCACTATACAACAACTTATCGGCAGAAGCGAAAAGACATGTAACATCGTGGGAAAAGCTTGTTCGTCTTGAAACAATGTGGAGAGATCCATATTATATTGAGCTTGTGTATACGTACTATCCTGATTATATTCATGAAATAAAGCCGGGCGGAGTAGTCATCGAGAAGCCGGCATATGATCCGCTTTACATTCCGGATGATTCAGCAAGTACAGTTGTGACAACAATTCCGAAAACAGCAACTTGGTCAAACTATGAAACGATGACCTATCAAAATGGCCGCTATACAACACAAATAACTACTTCTCAAGTAAAAAATATTACAGACCGGAATATGCGTTTAAAAGCGGGAGATATTGAAATCATTATTCCTACATCGGAAATACAGTCTTCTACAGCTACAGTCGGTGTGTCTGTAAATGTAGCCAATAATCAGCTTCACCTCCAATTTACAGAAGGAAATCGTGCAAAAACTTTTGAAAATACAGTAGAAGTTCATGTTCCGGTCTCTAAATTAAAGGCGAATACTTCACAAGTAATTCAACGTGTTCTATCAACTGGTACATCACCGGCATCATTTAAGGTAGATGGCTCGAAATTCATTATCCGTACAGCCACAGGTGGTACATTTAAAGCAGCGAATAGCAGCGTTATTTATACGGATATTCCAAACACTGACCAAGGACGTGCCATTCGAGAGCTGGCAAAGCGCGGCATTCTATTTAATACGAAAAGCCGTCTAGTTCAAACCTATAAACAAGTAAGCAAACTCGATGCAGCGATAATGATTGCATCGGCACTGGATTTATCAAGTAACGCCAAATCGAAATATCTGGATATAGCAAATGCGCAGCAATTAAAACTAGTCCAGGGATTATTGGAAGCAGGCATCATGAGTGGTGCAACATCGAGCCGTTTTACACCTAATGCTTCGGTGACAAAGCAAGAAGCAGCCATTATTATTGCCAACATGTACCGCTATTTAAATCAGGATTTGGCGAAAGTATACAATGAATTAAACATTAGCTATCCGGATATTGCAAACCTGACATTTGAAGCGCGTCAAAGCATTGCAATTCTGGAGCTGTTTGGTGTTGTCGATGGGCAAGGTCCATTTAATCCTGAGAAAATATTATCACGCGGCGAGTTTGCCGAACTTATTTACAATGCGTTAATAGCAATCGACTATTTATAAAATTGAATGGTCCCGGAGTGGAAATCAATTTTACGCACATCGAAAAAACCTCCTTTTTCTCACAAAGAAAAAGGAGGTTTTTGGGGTATGTCTCGCACAGAGTGGAAGATTAGCAATAATAGGTTGACTGCTAAGCTGAAAATGGAAAATTCGTAGGAACTTCTGACAATTCCTATACAATTACGCTATAATTAACTACTACAGCACACATGCACAAAAGGAGTTTTCGCATGGTCTATTTATCGATGATTTTCTTCAAAATTGTTGCACCGATTTTAATTTTACTTATTATAGGTGCTATTTTACAGCGCAAGTTTCAGTTTAACCTTAAAGCATTATCCCACCTCATTACATACTGTTTCATGCCGGCTGCGGTATTTATCAATATTTATGAAACATCCATTGAAATGAGTGTGCTTGGACAAATTACGATTTTTATTATTTTGTTTATCGGTGCGCAAATGCTGTTAAGTCAGCTGCTCGCAAAGTTGTTAAAACTTGATAAAAAGGAATCGGCCGTTTTCAAAAACAGTGTTGTCCTTATAAACTCTGGTAACTATGGAATCCCGGTTGCACAAATGATTTTCGCAACCCAGCCGATCGGGGTAGCGATTCAAGTTATTCTTGTTATTTTTCAAAATATGACGACGTATACATATGGCTTGTATAATTTAATCTCATCAACAAAATCAGGATTAGCGATTGTCCGGGACTTTTTGAAAATGCCGATCGTTCATGCGCTAATTATTGGTGCGGCATTAAATTATTTTAGTGTACCGATCCCTGAAACGTTTAGTATTCCGCTGGAGCATATTGCAGACGGATTTGTGGCGGTTGCACTTATAACATTAGGTGCGCAGCTTTCTACAATCGAAATGCGCTCGATGTTCAATAAAACGATTTTTGTCAGCTGCTTTACACGATTAATAGTCGGCCCTGCAACAGCACTTGTTATTATTTTTGCATTGGGTCTGGACGGAGTAGTGGCACAATCGCTATTTATCGCAAGTGCATTCCCGACATCAAGAAACAGTTCCAGCTTAGCACTGGAGTATGATATTGAATCGGCAACAGCTGCCCAGACAGTACTGTTTTCAACGATTATCAGCTGTTTAACCGTGACGTTTGTTATTTACTTATCGACGATTTTATTTGCTTAGAAAAGGGAATCAAATAGAATTACAAGTTTGATTGGAATAGGTTAAAACGAAACGGATACTTTTAAAAATTGATTGGAATGAAGGGCGACTCCAGCGGGAAATGCACGACGCCTGAGACTTAAGAACAAAAGCTAAGAGCGCCACGTCCTGTGGCAACGCTTTTGTGACCAACATCGTGTTGGCCTCACGCTGTGCCCGCGGAAAGCGTCCCGGAATGGAAATCAATTTTTACGCACAGCTAAAAAACCCATTTTTCTCATAGAGAAAAATGGGTTTTTGGGTTATGTGGCAGCCCTTTTTCCATAAAAAAACCGCAAGTATCCCCTCAGATACTTGCGGCTGTAAGCGATTATAGTTGGATATCAATAACGCTTTCGTAATCTAGTAAAACTAAATTAATGAAAAGCTAGTGAATTTAACAATTTGAGCAAGAAGCTAAATTCATAGAGTACATCTTAGTACATACTTACCGTATTAGAGTATGGGTTTGAAAGGTCCATACCATCTAATGAAAGACCCATTGCCTTAGCTACACCTTCACCATATGCTGGATCAGCTAAGTAGCAGTGTAAAATGTGACGACGTTTGATGAATTCTTCAACACCGTTCATTTCTGCAGCAGTTGTTTCGAATAAACGTTGTTGCTGTTCCGGCGTTTGAAGACGGAATAATTTACCTGGTTGCTCGAAGTAGTTGTTGTCATCTTCACGGAAGTCGTAGATGTCAGCTGGACCATCAAGAGCTAATGCAGGGTCTTTATATTGTGTTTGACCTTGTAATGCGCCATAGCTATTTGGATAGTAAGTAATTGCTGAACCACGGTTTCCATCAGCACGACCTTGACCATCACGGTGATATACCATGAATGGGCATTTTGGTGTGTTTACTGGAATTTGGTGGTGGTTAACACCTAAACGGTAACGAGTTGCATCTTGGTATGCGAATAAACGGGCTTGCAGCATACGGTCTGGTGAGAATGAAATACCAGGTACAACGTTTGATGGAGCGAATGCAGCTTGCTCAACATCAGCGAAGTAGTTTTCCGGGTTACGGTTTAATTCGAACTCTCCAACTTCCATTAATGGGTACTCAGATTTGTACCAAACTTTTGTTAAGTCGAATGGGTTGTCCTTAGAGTTGCGAGCTTGCTCTTCAGTCATCACTTGAATGTACATTTTCCATTTCGGGAAATCGCCTTTTTCGATTGAATCGAATAGGTCACGTTGTGAAGATTCACGGTCTTTACCGATAATTTCAGCAGCTTCTGCACCAGTCAGGTTTTTAATACCTTGTTGTGTACGGAAGTGGAATTTCACGTATACACGTTCGCCAGCTTCGTTGATCATTGAGTAAGTGTGAGATCCGAAACCGTGCATGTTGCGGTAACCTGCTGGAATACCACGGTCAGACATTACGATTGTTACTTGATGTAAAGCTTCTGGTAATGAAGTCCAGAAATCCCAGTTCGAGTTGCCGTTATGCATGTTTGTTTTTGGATCACGCTTAACTACGTGGTTTAAATCCGGGAAGTGTAATGGGTCACGGAAGAAGAATACAGGTGTGTTGTTACCAACCATATCCCAGTTACCTTCTTCAGTGTAGAATTTTAATGCGAAACCGCGAATATCACGCTCAGCATCAGCCGCACCGCGCTCACCTGCTACAGTTGAGAAACGTGCGAACATTTCTGTTTTCTTACCAACTTCAGAGAAAATTTTTGCTTTTGTATATTTTGTGATGTCATGCGTTACAGTAAATGTACCGAATGCACCAGAACCTTTTGCGTGCATACGACGCTCAGGAATTACTTCTCGGTTAAAATTCGCTAATTTCTCAATTAGGAATACGTCTTGTAATAAGATCGGGCCACGGCGACCAGCTGTTTGCGAATCATCGTTCGATACTACTGGAGCACCAGTAATTGTTGTTAAACGTTCGTTTGTCATGTATAGTTCCTCCTAAATCTTTTTGAAAAACTCTTCATAAATAATATAACAAATCTAAATCATAATTTCTACTAGATTATAATAATTCTTTTTAAGTAATCTTTATATTAAAGAACTGGTTATTATATATGGACATTAATGAAAATTCCGACAATATAGTTTTCTAGTAAATTATACCTTTTTCCAGCTTAGAAAGATAAAGATTGCTCCGCATTTTTGGTCAATAATCACTTCTTATTTGTTTATCGACAAATATGGGTAGTTCTTCTATTATTACCTATATAGTAGAGGCAATTACTTTACGAAAGGACATAAGCATGCAACTAACATTAACTTTTATTATTTTAGCAGTTACGATTCTTCTATTTACGACGAATCGATTGCGGGCAGATCTTGTCGCAGTAATGGCGTTATTATCATTTGTCATATTAAATATTTTGACTCCCGCTGAAGCGCTGGCAGGGTTTTCGAATTCTGTCGTCATTATGATAGCAGGACTATTTGTTGTCGGGGCAGGTATTTTAAGGACGGGTCTTGCAGGAATGGCAGGAAACCTTCTTTTGAAATGGTCGGGGGATAATGAGCTCCGTCTCTTCATTTTGCTTCTTGTCATTGTCGCAATTGTCGGGGCGTTTATGAGCAATACAGGTACGGTTGCATTAATGCTGCCGATTGTAGTTTCGATAGCAATCAGCATCAAAGTAAGCCCGTCCAAATTTTTAATGCCGCTTTCGTACATTGCGAGCATGTCGGGGCTGATGACATTAATTGCATCGCCGACAAACCTGATTGCTTCGCAAACACTCGTTGATCACGGCTTTGAAAAACTAGGGTTTTTTACGATAACTCCAATCGGAATTATCGCAACGATTACCGTCATTATCTATTTAGTATTAGTACGCAATGTGCTGTTGCCGAATGAGGATAACCGTTCGCAATCAAGTGCGGGGTATAAGCTTTCTCCCAAAAAAATTGCCAAGGAATATGATATACATGATAAATTGTTCCGCGTAGTCGTAAGCGAGCATTCGACCATTTCGGAACAAAAGCTTGCTGATTTGAAACTTCCGGCAACCTATCATATTTATATTATGAAAATAAAACACGGTGCTGTGCAGGAAGGGCTTAATTTACGGCCGATGACGTACCAGGAACTTGCGGGTCCGAATAGTGTTATTCATATAGGAGATGAATTGTATGTTCAAGGTTTTGCCGATGATGTAGCACGGTTTGCCCATGATTTTGCGTTGACGGTTCAGCCGTTCGAAGATCATGCAAAAGAGCTCGTCACGAAAAAAATTGGTGTAGCGGAAGTATTGCTAACACCGCAGTCACGTCTTATTAAGGAATCTGTCAGTAAAATCGGGTTCCGTGAAAAGTACAATTTAAATATTCTGGGAATCAACCGTAAAGGTGACTACTTATTGAAAAACATGGCCGACCAGAAGCTGCGTTTTGGAGATGCGATTTTAGTGCAGGGAACATGGGATGAAATCGAGCTGTTGTCCCGAGAAACGCATGATGTTGTCGTAGTGGGGCAGCCACGCGAGTTAGCGGGAGCAATTGCAGCAAACGGAAAGGCTCCGATTGCTGGTATCATCATGCTGCTGATGATCGGACTCATGGTATTTGAAGTGTTTGACGCCGTAATTGCTGTATTAATCGGGGCCGTTCTTATGATTATTACAGGCTGTCTGCGCAATATGGATGATGCTTACAGCAAAATGAACTTTGAAAGTATTGTGCTCGTAGCGGCAATGCTTCCGATGGCGACAGCACTCGAGAAGACAGGGGGAATGACGATTCTCGCGGAAGGGATTATCAGTTTGCTCGGAGATTTCGGATCATATGGTGTATTGATGGGGATTTATTTATTAACAGTTGTTTTCGGGCAATTTGTTAGTAATACTGCGACAGCGGTACTGTTTTCGCCGATTGCCATCACTGCAGCACTTGCTATGGATGCGAACCCGTATACATTTATGATAGGGGTAGCAACTGCTGCGAGTATGGCATTTGCGACACCGATTGCATCTCCGACAAACTCTCTTGTATTAACAGCGGGCGGCTATAAATTTATGGATTTCGTCAAAGTCGGTGTTCCATTACAGGTTATTATGTTTATCGTCATGATGATTGCAGTACCGTTGCTGTTTCCATTTTAGTCGGTATAAAGGAGGTATTTGAATGGGATTGTCATTCAAATACCTCTTTATTTTATTGTAACAGCCTGTACAATTTTATTTTCCTGTACGCCTAAATCAATGACACCATCTTCACTTTTAATTTCAAGGCGCATCACATCACCAGGCTGTAAATAGCCGTTATCTTTTTGAGAATTGTAGAACGCCTCTATTTTTTCTTCATAAGGGATGGAGTTATCATAAATGATTCCTAAAATCTCAGCATTCAGACGTAGACCTACACCAGCAGGAGTACCTGTTAAAACAAGGTCACCAGTTTTCAAATCAAAAATACTCGACATTTCGGTTAATGTTTCAGTCGGTTTAAACAATAGCTGATCTGTTTTCACCTGTTGGCGCGTTTCACCATTTACAGATAAATGGAGCTCTAGCCTTTCTAAATAATCAATTTCGCCGTCTTCCAGTAAATAAATATACGGTCCAGTAGGGCAGAAGCCGCGGTAGCTTTTTCCTTTAAACCATTGTTGTTCAACGATTTGTACATCCCGTGCGGAAACGTCATTCGTAATAACGAAACCTGCTATATAATCTTTTAAATTATGATCCGTCACTACAACCGCTTCCGTTACATCCTGCTTCATAATAATGCCTAGCTCAATTTCATAGTCGAGTAAGCGAACATGTGCAGGGCATACGATATTTGCTGTTGCAGAAGTTAACGTACTTGGTGCCTTAGTAAATAGTAGATTATATGGCGGCTTTTGCTGTGAAAAACCGGCTTCCACACGGTGTGCGCTGTAGTTTGTACCCTGACAGTAAATATTTGCATCATCTGTTACAGGCGAAAGAATGGTAATGTCAGATTGATTGACGATTTGACCTGTTTGTTTGGCAGTAACAACATTCTCCATGCCCGTTGTTAAAATATCCCGTAATGTTCGGTAAGAACCATTGACTACATAAAGTTCATCCTCTAAAACACCCCATTGAATCGCATCATCTTGCTGAAAGCGTACTAATTTAATTCCCATTGAAAGCCCTCCTAAAATAGTGAAGTACCGTAATTGTAATTAAAAAAGTAAAAAATAGTTAGTTGTTAATTTAGGGATTTATATGGGGAAATCAATAAAAACTTATGAAAAAATAAAACAAAGGCTGTTCAACTATGAGGTAAACTCATAGGAACAGCCTTTTAATAGGCTAAGCAACTTCAGTCTGACCTTCACTTTCATGAATGGGAAGGGGTGATTTTTTTGTTGCAATAACCGCCCAGACAATGGCTAAAATAAACAGACCGATAGAAGATACAAGTAAAGTAGAACGCCCGCCTTCTAAGCCAAAAATACCTAAAAGAGTGGCAAACATGTAAGGGCTCACAATACCGCCCAAACCTTGACCGGCAGCAGCGATACCGACATAGGAAATCCCTTTTGCCAAGTTAGATAACTCCGATACACGTGCTAATACGCCGGGTAGAACGATTCCCAAGCCCATGCCGCCAAGTACACTTGCTACAAAGATCATCGTTAGACTACCTACTGCAGAACACCATAAAATACCCGTAGCTGTTAACAGTACACCTAGTGGTACGATCATGTTTGGCAACATAGAACGCAATCTGCCGAAGATGAAGCCTGTTATTAATGTACCTGTTGTAAAGAGCGATATTGCCAAACCAGCTTCCGTCGCATTTCCTAAACCTTCAGTTTGAATAATGATTGATATATTTGTTACATAGCCAAAAATGAATGCTGAAAAAATGATCTGTCCAATTGTAAAGCCGTAAACTGTTTTAGGTGCTTTAAATAAAACATCTTTAATTGACGCGTTTGGTACATCCTGTTTTTTCGGTTCCGGTAAAAACATGAACGTAATAGCTAAAATCCAAATAGGGAATAAGTACACTAGGAATCCATAATTCCAACCATAAGAGTCTGCCAGCATACCACCAACTACTTGGAAGAAGATTGCACCAACACATGCGATTGTCGATGTACCGAATCCGATCAGGAAATCACGTTCACGGCCATCAAAGAAACCAGTAATAATATCAATGGATAAAGGTAAAGTGATACCAACACCAAGGCCTAAAATACCACGGAAAACAATAATTGCGAATAGATTGCTTAAGAAGAATGGCATGATTCCGCCAATGATGAATAAGATTAACCCGGTCGTTAATAATGCACGTTTTGAAAATTTATTCGCTAGCTTACCATAGAAAAGGGAAGGGAAAATTTGAAGCAACCCGGGTATTGTCGCAATTAACATAACAGTAGTAGGGCTGAACTCCGGGAAGGCTACAATAAGGTCTGCCATAATCGATCCAGCTACACCAGCAGCTACGTCTTGGAAGGCAATCAGGACAATTAAAAACTTTAAAAAACCTCTGTTGGATGTTGGAAACATGAAATACCCCCTAATTTTTTATTTATTTGGAACTTAAAAACACAGCATGTTGTGCAAAATACCCCCCCTCGATCGATTGAATATTCAGATATTATCATGTAAGCCCTTTCACAGGAACGATAATAATTTACGGAAAAGTATTTTCTAATTAAACAAAAATTGTTAAATACCGGAAAAATATTGTTGGCTGAATCAGCTTTTGGCGTATGAAATTAACAATTAATAAAAAAAGTACAAAACTACGGAAATTCCGCTGTTTTGTACTAGAAATTCGGTTATTCTATTTCAATTTCACCTAGAACGATTAACGACTCTATTAAAAGAATTAATTCAAAAAGGTTTTTTGAGCTGCGCAGGTTCCGGTCAAGCAGTTCCTCAATTTTTTGAATACGGTAAACAAGCCCGCTCATCGATAAATTCAAGTCAACCATCGTCAGATTAAGGTTTCCGTTATGATTTAAAAATGTGTATAAAGTCTTCAAAAATTCGTCTCTTTTATTTGGTTTTAATGACAAAATAGGATCCAGCTCACGTTGGGCCAATTTCACAATAATATCGCTGTTTTGATGGTTAATTAATGAGCCAAGTATATTCGTATTTTCAAAATATACGATTGTATCTCGCTTATTGATATTTAACGACGAAATTGCCTGTCGATGTGCTTCCGCAATGTCATCAATATCATTAATTACGCGGCTTAAACCAATGCGGAAATCATAATTTCTGAATTTACGCTGTAAGTGCTTCAATATATTTTGATAAATATCCTCGGTATCATCCTTTTTAGGGAACAGAAATACAATTTCATCCTGGAATTCTGTAATGAAAATCGATGTTTGATGCATTTCCAAATAGACGATGACGGACTGAATAATTTTAGAAATAGTGGAAGCTTCATGAACAGGTATCCCCTTTTTGGAGACGCCAAGATTGCCGATATAAAAATCTTCATTTAGATCAATTTGTAGGAGGTAACTGCGGCTGATCATACTTTTCTTAGAAGTATACTGCTGCTGAAGTAACTGTTCAAAAAAGTATGCTTTAATATTTTCAGTCGCTTCCAGACTCGATTTTTCATTTAAATAGCAGAGGGAGATGGAAACGGCTGAGCGTTGTAAATAATGCATTTCTTCTTTATAATTTGTATCCTTCGAAAAATAGATGAAGGAAATATAGCCAATAATTTGCTTCTGTACGATAATCGGACTAATTAGCCGCGTATGATTCGGACAATCTACCTGACTTGGCTGCATAGGGTCGATTGGCTGAATTAAAATTTTTCCTGACTTTGTTTGGGGCATTTGCTGAATAAAATCCTCTTTAATAAATTCCAGCTGTTCCTGTGTCATCCCAATCGAGTGATGTGTATTAAAGCTTAAGTCCTGTACGATAGCAGGTATGTTCAGCGTATTGTAAATTGTTTCTAAAATCTGGTCGATGTGCATTCCTTGTGAAATACCAAGTGTTAGGTTGTTATGGAAAGTTGATACTTTTTCTGTATGTTTCTTCTCTTCGAAAAGCTCCATATATGTTTTGTTCAAATCATCAATCATACGTGTCTGACTAATTTTCCTTAAGTCGGCTTGAGTTTCGGGATCCCAGTGCTCCAACATGCGCATTTCAAATGCACAATGTTCATCGCCCTTGGCACGGCACGTCATTTCTACAATATATACTTCTTTTTTCGTTAAATAAGAGGTATAGCCACTTGAATAACCGGCCAGTGTATGGCAAATACAGGAATCACTTTGACTGAAATGTTTCAGGTGTTCTTCAACTTCATAAGAATTTACCCAAATTCCTTTAGCGTACATATACTTCACCGTATCATCAGGGTTTAAGTGTAAGACTCTTTCTGAAAGAAGATCCGTAATTTGCCCGGATGCAAGGTGGTATCCGACA
The DNA here is from genome assembly GCF_038003445.1 of Solibacillus sp. FSL K6-1126. Taxonomy (NCBI): domain Bacteria; kingdom Bacillati; phylum Bacillota; class Bacilli; order Caryophanales; family Caryophanaceae; genus Solibacillus; species Solibacillus sp. FSL K6-1126. The sequence goes on from NZ_JBBOPD010000001.1 coordinate 361,401, forward strand.
GCACTATTTAATTTTTCGGTTAATGTGAGTGGTAAATAATCAACTTCTTTGGCATGAGTAATACCGATATTCCAGCCATAACGCTGTAAAAAAAATTTTGCGTATTCCAGGCCTAAGCTTTCAATCAGTTCCTTCCTTAAAATTCCAAATGTATTAGTAGTAGTATACAACGCTTTATCTACATAAGATGAGCCAGCCATTTTAAACCTCCTGAATATTCGGAATATTATCTATTTTAAAATGAAACATACCATACTTTACATAGAAATGAGAAGATACTTTTTAATATTTATTGAAAATTAGTAAAGAAATTACTATTTCCAACTTAATATTATTTTCTATAAAAAACTTAAATTTGGTCTGTTATTCCTGCTTTTTGTAATATAACTAAAGGGAATTATTATGTTGGAAAGTGGCTTTATACAGAAAAACGTTTATTTTAATTTGAAAATCGTTTTCCATAAAGATGAAACAAAAAGATTTGCACAATCCATAAAAACCGTATTTTTTATACGAGTGGACGTTTGCTGTCTGATCAAGATTCGTTAATTTTTACTTATATTTGATTGTAAATTCCATAGATATTCACCATATTATTCGAAATTTAAAACCGTAATATTGGATTTAACAAATATAAGGAGTTGAAATGATGACGACAGCGCTTACAGAAAGACAAATTGAAGTAATGAATAAAATGCAGGAGATTGCAGCGAATGTTCGTAAACGTGTTAAGGAAACAGAGGAGATTAGAAGAATACCAGAAGCGACAATGCAGGAATTGAAAGATTCTGGCTTAATGTATATTTTACGTCCGGAACGATACGGCGGTTTGCAGGCAAGTGTCGAAACTTACAGCCAGGTCATTATTGAACTATCGAAAGCATGTGCTTCAACTGGATGGATTGCTTCTCTATGTGCGATACGCGATATTATGGTGGCGGAATCATTCAATGAAAAGGCACACTTGGAAATTTTCTCTGACAATCCGCAAGATGTATTATTTGCGGGTGTTTACGAACCACGATCTTGTACGGTCCGTAAAGTGGAAGGCGGTTACCTTGTAGAGGAAGGTCACTGGATGTTCTGTTCTGGTTCACTGCATGCGACGTGGGGTTACTTTGGCATGTATACAAAAGATGAGAACGACAACATTTTAGAGCAGCTGTTAATGACAGTGCCATTTGATGTACTGGAAATTGAAGATGACTGGCACACACTAGGTCTTCGTGGAACGGGCAGTAATGCTGTGAGAATGAAAAACGTCTTCGTACCGGAACACCGTGTTACATCATTTGTGAAAATTTTAGACGGAGATTTCCAGTCACCGCATTTACGCGATATTCCGTTATATAATTCTGCATTATTCCCATGTTTAATTTTATCTTTAGGTTTACCAGGTCTAGGTGTTGTAAAAGAGATGCTCGATAATTTTAAACAATCATTGCCTTATCGTACCGCTCAGCATATGGGTGTGAAAATGATTAAAGATGCGGCGAGCACACATCATTTATTAGCAACAGCCGAGTTAAAAGTAGAAACTGCTGAACTTTACTTTATGAATTTAGCAAAATCGATTGATGAGTGGGCAGCAAAAGGGGAGATTATGCCAAAAGATTTACGTCTGAAAGCGTTGGCGGATATTGGCTACGCAAATGAAATGCTGAATGACGCGGTTCAGGCAATTTTAAGAGCGAGCGGATCCGGCTTTGTGTATGATGCGAGCCCGATGCAACGTCTCCTTCGTGATTTCTTAACATTAAACTCCCACCGTTCATTGTCACCGGTTATTACGAGAGAAAACTATGGCAGACAATTAGCAGGTTTACAGCCAAATCAAATTCGTTATTAAGTAAATATTTACGGATTTTTCAGAAAAAACAAAAAAGTTTTCTTGTAGTTTGATAGTTGTGAAGTAAAGTACAGTTACTTTTAAGTAAGGGGGCTAAGTGAATGAAACAAGCAATAGCAAAATTAGGGTATGTCGCATTACAGTCTTCGAATGTGGAAGCATCATTGCATTTTTTCCAAGATGTTATCGGCCTTGAGCTAACAGAACAGATTGGAGATACGTATTATTTACGGGCGTGGGGAGACTTCCAACACCATACACTGTCCATTGCGCCAGGTGAAGCAGGTCGAGTAACCCATATCGGTTTCCGTACAAAGCGCAGAGAGGATGTTGCTTTATTTGCGGATCAATTAGGCGGCAAAGGTTATGAAATTGAGCATATCGCCGCTTGGACAACACCAGGAATCGGTGAAGCAATCCGTTTTACGGCACCATCGGGTCATCGGCTGGAGCTTTACTATGATATTGAAAAACCGGTTGTGGAAGAAAGCCGTCGCTCTGTTCTGAAAAACCAAACTTATAAATCATACAACAAGGGCGCTTCTCCTCGACGTCTTGACCACGTTAATATTCATACGGATGCGGATTCAAGTGTCACTTATAAATTCTTCACGGAAGAACTTGGTTTCCGGATCAATGAATGCGTTGAAACAGAAGAAGGGGATATTTTAGCCGGCTGGATGAGTGTAACACCATTAGTACATGATGTCGCTTTAGTATCTCATGAAAAACTTGAAACAACAGCGCGATTCCATCACATTTCTTACTGGCAAGATAACTCAGGCGATTTACTGCGAGCTGCGGATATTTGCAAGGAGCACGGACTGCAAATTATAGGACCTGGAAAACATAGCATTTCACAAGCAATTTACTTATATGTAATTGATCCTGGAAGTGGTTGCAGAGTGGAACTGTTTACAGGCGGTTATTTAATTTTCGAGCCAGACTGGGAAACAATCGTATGGCGTCCCGAAGAACGTGCATTTGGAAACACTTATTGGGGGGACAGCATTACAGGTAATCCGCTTATCGTGCCAACAATTGATGCCACAGGGATTAAAGAGACAAAAGCAGTTCCAGCATTAGAAGTATAGGAGGATGGAAAATGACAGTAGCAAATGAAGTGAAAATTAAATCAGGTCACGTGAAAACAGGTAAATATACATCATTTGTCCATGAGGCAGGTTCAAAGACAAATGAAACGATCTTATTTTTACACGGTTCAGGTCCTGGTGTAACGTCAATCGCCAACTGGAGTTATGCTTTAAATGACTGTGGGAATGACTTCCACTGTTTAGCACCTGACCTATACGGCTTTGCCGATAGTGATCATCCGGATGAACCGCTTAAGAATCGCCAATTGTGGATGGATTGCTGGGTAGAGCAATTAATTGAGCTGCTAGATTACTATGAAATCGAAAAAGCCCATGTAGTAGGGAACTCGTTAGGCTGTTCCATTGCGCTAGAACTGTTGCTTGAATATCCTGAACGTTTTGACCGCGTTGTATTAATGGGTCCAGGCGGCACACCTAATACGAAACTAAGCTTAGAGTTGGCACGCGCAAAATCGTTCTATGACAATCCTTCTAAAAAACGCCTACAGCAAATTATGGGCTGGTTCGTTTACGACAAGGATGCGATGCAACCGGTTATTGACGGTTTAACAGATGCACGCTATGCCAATGCGATGCGAGAAGAAGTAAAGCGCTCAAATAACTCGATTTTCTCGACGGCAGCTGTACCGATTCCAGTCGTAGCGTTAAACCGCATCGGCAATCAGATTTTATTAATCCATGGTCAAAACGATAAAGTATGCTCAATCGAATCAAGCTATTATTTAGCAGAACATATTCCAAACGCACAATTGCATGTATTCCCTCAATGCGGTCACTGGACACAAATCGAGAAAAAAGAGTCGTTCAATTATTTAATTCAACAATTCTTCAACCGTAAAATTTAAGTCTTTCTGAGTGTTTTCCGCTGAATGATAATAAAGCGCTTACAAAATGAAGTGGAAGTGATTTGAAAATGTTAAATGAACAAGCAGATATCGTCGTAGTAGGTGCCGGAAATGCTGCGTTATGCGCGGCCATTTCGGCAGCAGAACATGGCGCGAAAGTAACGGTACTGGAAATTTCCTCTGAAGAAGAAAAAGGTGGCAATACGACATATACGCACGGATCAATTCGCTTTGCTTTTAAAGATGGTGAAGAGGTTAGGCAATTGCTACCGGATATGACGGACGAGGAATTTGCGATGACGGATTTCGGCAGCTATCCAAGCGAACAGTTTTTTGATGACGTATGCACAATGGCGAACTTTCGTACAGATTACGATTTAACATCGGTCATGACCGACAAAAGCTTTGAAACGATGCAATGGTTACTCAATCACAATATTAAATTCATCCCGATCTATGGTCGGCAGGCATATAAAATAGACGGAAAATTCAAATTTTGGGGCAACATGGTCATCGAAGCAGTCGGCGGCGGAAAAGGCTTAGTTGATGCGTTACATAATGAAGCCAATCGTTTAGGTATTACAATCCATTACAATACGGCGGCTGTTGATCTGTTAACGGAACAGCGCAAAGTAAAAGGGATTATCGTCCGTCATGCCGGTGAAGAACGCCAGATTGATTGTCAGGCGATTGTACTGGCAAGCGGCGGCTTCCATGCAAATGTGGAAATGCGAACGAAATATTTAGGACCTGGTTGGGATACTGTTCATACGCGCGGATGTAAATATAACGTGGGAGATGGCTTGCGAATGGCAATGCAGCTCGGAGCCCGCACAACAGGAAACTGGTCTGGTGCACACGCGGTTGGAGGCGACCGTTATTTGCCGGATTATAAAGAAGGCTTCCAAAAATTAAGCTATCCATTTGGCATCCTAGTCAATAATGAAGGCAAACGCTTTATAGATGAAGGCTCCGATTTCCGGAATTATACGTACGCAAAGCTTGGACGTGAAATATTAAAGCAGCCGGGACAGTGTGCATGGCAAATTTTCGATGCAAAAACAAAACCTTTCCTTCGGGAAGAATATGAAGGGCGTCACGTGTCAAAAGTGTCCGCGCCAACGCTGGAACAATTAGCGGAAAAGATGGACGGTATCAACAAAAACCGTTTCATGCAGGAAGTTCATGCATTTAATGCAGCGGTCAGCCGCGATACAGCATTCAATCCGAATATATTGGACGGCAAAGCAACTAGTGGCTTGGACGTTCCAAAATCCAATTGGGCAAACCCGATTGAAGAAGGTCCATTTGAAGCGTATGCCATCGGGTGCGGTATTACATTTACGTACGGCGGTTTGAAAATCTCGAAAAAAGCGGAAGTCATTCATAATGATTTCACAACGATAGATGGCTTGTATGCAGCAGGTGAAATTGTCGGCGGTTTGTATTATGACAATTATCCGGGTGGTGCCGGCTTGACTTCCGGTGCAGTATTTGGACGCATTGCTGGGGAACATGCCGCAAAGTATAGCCAACAAAAAATGACGGTTTAGGGAGGAAGTTATTATGACTATTATTGAGCGCAAAGTAAAAACAGGCGATTACGAAACATTTATTATGGAGGGCGGCATCGGAAATAAAGATGTGGTTATTTTAATCCACGGATCTGGCCCTGGAGCAAATGGTAAAGCGAACTGGCAATTTGTCATCGATGAATATGCGGAAGATTTCCATGTAGTTGCCCTTGATCTATTCGGTTTCGGCAACACGGACCATCCGGAAGAATATCCGGAAAACGGCGTCCAATGGATGTCGGTACGCGTGAAGCAAGTACTCGACTTAATGGATGAGCTGAACATTGAAAAAGCAAATCTGATTGGGAACTCTTTAGGCGGCGTTGTAGCAACATATTTGAACATGGCTGCTCCAGAGCGCTTCAATAAAATTGTTCTGATGGGTGCAGGTGTCTCGTTATCACAGCCAACACCGGAACTGTCAAAACTGGCAAACTTCCATTTAGACCCGACAAAAGAAAACTTGCGCAACTTACTGAGCTGGTTCGTCTATGACCTGGATCGTATGCAGGACTTTGTAGACCAAGTAGTAGAGGCGCGTTGGGAAGCATTCCAACGTCCGGAGATCCAACGTTCATACCGTGAAAACTTTACACGTTCAACAATGATAGAATTCCAAATTCCGCAAACGGCACTGGAGCGTATGCAAAATGAATTTTTATTAATCCATGGCTACCACGATCGTTTCGTGCCAGTACAAAGCAGTCTTTATGCGCTGGAACATTTACCAAATGCAGAGCTGCACATCTTAAAAAGATGCGGTCACTGGGCAATGATCGAACAGCGTGAAGAATTTTTACACGCGACAAAGCACTTTTTCACAAAGGATAAAAAAGAAGTACATTCTTAATCATATAAGGGGGCTATATCATGGGAGAATCAGTAGTAAGTACATTATCTGTAAGCGAAATGCTTGTTGAGAACGCTCGCCAGCTCATACCGAAATTACGTGAAGCAACATTGGAAATTGATAAAAACAGCCAAATTCCAGATGAAATCATTCAGGAAATGCGTGAAAAAGGATTATTGAAAGTTTTACGACCAAAAATTTTCGGTGGACATGAAACAAGCATGCAAAACTATTTTGATGTCGTAACTGAAATCAGTCGCGGAAATCCGTCTGCCGGATGGTTCACAGCGTTAAGCAATATTCGCGATTACATGATTTCCTATGTATACGGCGAAAAAGCGCTAGCAGAGATTTTTGGGCCAAACCGTGATAATGATGTGATTTTAGCAGGTAACTTCAAACCGATCCGTATCGATATTGAAAAAGTTGATGGCGGTTACTTCATTAAAGACGCACAGTGGCCTTTCGTATCGGGTGCTCCGTATGCTGACTGGTTCTACTGTGGCGCACCGGTTGACGATGGCAATGGCGGAATCGAAATGGCGATTTTAATCGTACCTCGTGAGGATGTAACGGTTTTGGACGACTGGGATGTAGTCGGTTTAAAAGGGTCCGGCAGTAACAGTATTGTCATTAAGGAAGTGTTTGTCCCGGATCACCGCATTTCATTAGACCGCTTAGCTCAGCAGCGTCATTATATGATCGATGAATTAAAAGACAATCCGTTATACCGTACACCATTCGTACCGTCACTGACATTATCAATTGCAGCACCGGTATTAGGCACAGCTCTTGGCGGATTTGATGTCCATATGGAACGTGTGAATAAAGCAGGGATCGGCAATACATTCTACAACAAAATGTCAGATGCCCCGCTGACACATTTACAAATAGCGGAAATCGATCTGAAGTTGGAGTGCGCAAGATCGTTATTCGAAAATGCGATTAAAATTTTGGACGAATATTCAACGAGCGGCAAAGAATTTACGCAAAAAGTGAGTATTCGCATTAAGGCACAGTACGGCTATGCCAACCAATTATGTAAGGAAGCGTATGATTTGATGCTTGCGGGATCAGGTTCGGTATTTGCTTACAATAGCAACGTATTCCAGGCGTTTTACCGCGACTTTATTACGATGCATTTACACGCATTCATTACACCGTCAAGCTTACTTGAAACACATGGACGTTTAATGGTCGATCTAGAGCCAAACACATATTTCGCATAGATAAATAAATAATCAAAAAAAGGGGAATGCACTATGACAAATCCGGAAATTTCAAAACTTGGCCACTTTGGTTTAGTAAGTACAGATTTAGAAAAATCACTTTGGTTTTTTAAAGAAGTAATTGGTCTTGAAGAAACAGAAGAAGCAGACGGTGTTCACTATTTACGTGCATGGGGTGACTTCGAGCACCATACATTAACGCTTCGTGCTGGTGAAGAGTCTCGCCTTGATCATATTGCATGGCGTACAAAACGTCCTGAAGATGTAGATGCTTTTGCTGAAAATCTGCAAAAAGAAGGAATCGAAATCAATTGGGTAGAGGAAGGCACGGAAAGAGGTCAAGGAAAAGCATTCCGCTTCCAGCTTCCTAGTAAACATACATTTGAAATCTATTTTGATATGGAAAAAACATTAGCTGCACCGGAAACACGTTCTGTATTAAAAAATCAGACGCATAAATCATGGAATAGAGGAGTATCACCGCGTCGTATTGACCATGTGAATCTATTAAGCTCTATACCGGCAAATGAATTTTCAGATTTTATGATACAACACTTAGGCTTTAACTTACGTGAATATGTGGAAGCACCGGACGGCAGCTATTTAGGCGCATGGTTAAGTGTAACACCACTTGTACACGACATTGCATTTAGCTTTGATCCGCATTCCGCATCTACACACGAAGTACACCATATTTCATACTGGCTGGATAATGCACAGGATTTATTACGTGCAGCGGATATTTTAAAGGAAAACGGTATTGAGTTTAAAGGTCCAGGAAAACACGGTATTTCACAGGCAATGTACATTTATGCAATTGACCCTGGTAGTGGAGTTCGTCTGGAAATCTTCACAAACGGCTATTTAATTTTCGAGCCGGATTGGGAGCCAATTCGTTGGACATTAGATGAGATGAGCTTAGGTTTCACTTATTGGGGCGATCAAATGGACAATAACCCTGAAAATAACCCGACAATTAAAGCGTAAAAGTGTCTCGCAGCAAAGCGGATAGTTTACGAAGTGAAAATAAAATATTTACAGAGGAGGCTTCATTATGATGGATGATCGTTTATTTAGAAATGCGATGGGTAAGTTTGCGACAGGTGTTACCGTCATTACAACAGAGCACGATAAACAAGAGCATGGTATGACAGCGAATGCATTCATGTCTGTTTCTTTAGAGCCGAAACTGGTTGTAATTTCAATCGGAGAAAAGGCACGCTGCCTGCCAAAAATTAAAGAGAGCGGCATTTTCGGTGTAAATATTTTAGCTGAAGATCAACAAGATTATTCAATGGTTTTTGCCGGTCAAAAGAAAGATGAAGTAGTAGAGGTAACTTTCGAGCGTTTAGCAGGGGTACCGGTTTTACAAGGGGCCATCGCACAGATCAGCTGTGATGTTGTATCGGAGTATGTCGAAGGTGATCACACATTATTCATCGGCAAAGTACGGGATATTAAGCTAGATGATTCGAAAGAGCCATTATTATTCTACGCGGGCAATTACCGTTCATTAGAAACAATAACTGTATAACAGGGGGATTCAAATTGGATATTCAACAAGCTGCAAGTGCCTTATTAACTGCTGAACGTTCGAAACAGCCAATTGAACCTTTCACGTCGTCAACTGATATTTCAGTTGACGACGCTTATCATATTCAGCTGTTACAAATTAAGGAGAAATTGAAGGAAGCTGAATTGGTGGGCATGAAGGTTGGATTAACGAGCGAAGTCATGCAAAAAATGTTTAATGTAGATACACCTGATTTTGGCCATATTTTGAGCACGATGGTATATGAAAATAACAGTACCATTTCGAAATCACAATTTATTCAACCGAAAGTAGAGTTCGAAATTGCTTTTTTGTTAAAGGAAGATTTAAAAGGGCCGAATGTGACTGTTGAACAAGTATTACAAGCAACAAAAGCGATTGCACCAGCAATTGAAATCATCGATAGTCGCATTATGGACTGGAAATTTAAATTTGAAGATACGGTAGCGGATAATGGTTCTTCTGCCGGGGCAATTATTGGCACACCATCTGATTTACCATCTTTTGAAGAGCTCGCGAACATTCCGATAGTCGTGAAGAAAAATGGCGAAGTGATTGATCAAGGTGTGAGCAGCGCAGTAATGGGGAACCCGGCGAAAGCAATTGCCTGGCTTGCCAATGTGTTAAGTGAATATGATATCTCACTGAAAGCAGGTCAATTCATTTTAGCAGGCGCAATTACAGCAGCAGTATTTTTCGAAGTGAATGACGAGTTTGAAATTGATTTCGGTAAGTATGGACAGCTAAAAGTACGATTTACAGATTAAGGATTGAGGTGAGCAAATTGACGAAATTAAAAGTAGGCATCATCGGTTCAGGGAATATCGGTACGGATTTAATGTATAAAATTGAGCGTTGTGATGCACTGGAAATGGCGGTCATGGTTGGTATTGATCCGCAATCAGAAGGTTTGGCACGTGCACGTGAACGTGGCTATATAGCAATCGGAAATGGTATTGAAGGATTTAAATCACAGTTAGATCTAGTTGATATCGTTTTTGATGCGACGAGTGCCTATGCTCACAGAGAAAACTACGAGGTAATTAAAGCTGCAGGTAAAAAGATGATTGATTTAACGCCGGCAGCAATAGGGCCATTCACTGTTCCGCCAGTAAATTTGAGTGAGCACTTTGAAAAAGACAATGTCAACATGGTAACGTGTGGCGGTCAGGCAACGATTCCGGTTGTGGCAGCGATTTCCCGTGTTGTGCCTGTTGACTATGCCGAAATCGTCGCAACAGTCGCAAGTAAAAGTGCGGGCCCGGGAACACGTGCAAATATCGATGAATTTACACGGACAACGGCAAATGCAATCGAAGTGGTCGGCGGTGCGAAAAAAGGGAAAGCAATTATCATTTTAAATCCTGCAGAACCACCAATTATGATGCGTGATACCGTCCATGCGCTCGTAGCCGAGACTGGGAAAGAAGAAGAAATCCGCGCTTCTATAAAAGAGATGATTGAAGAAGTAAAAACATACGTCCCGGGCTATCGTTTATGCGGTGAACCAATTTTTGAAGGCAATAAAGTATCAGTTCTATTAGAAGTGGAAGGGATTGGCGATTTCTTCCCGCCTTATTCAGGAAATTTGGACATTATGACGGCAGCTGCTGCACGTGTAGCAAATGAATTAGCCAAAAATCTAATAGCGCAAGGAGCGGTTGTGCGATGAGAGACATTCATATTTTAGATGTATCGTTACGAGACGGCAGTCACTCCATGAAGCATCAATATTCCGAGCAGCAAGTACGAGATATTGCCAGAGGATTAAATCAGGCAGGAGTAGAGTATTTTGAAGTCGCACATGGTGATGGGTTAGGCGGATCGAGCTTGCAGTACGGTCTATCTGCTGTAGACGAACTGAAGTTAATCGAAGCAGCTGCCAATGAATGTACCGATTCAAAAGTAGCTGTCTTACTTATTCCCGGCATCGGGATTAAGGATGATTTAAAAAATGCCGTGAATGCAGGCGCAAAAATGGCACGTGTTGCAACACATGTGACAGAAGCCGATATTTCAGCACAGCATATTGCCTATAGTCGTGAATTGGGACTGAAAACTGCCGGGTTTTTAATGATGGCACATATGGCGCCGACAAGTGTCATTGTCGAGCAGGCAAAATTATTTGAAAGCTACGGTGCTGAAATCGTATATGTGACGGATTCAGCAGGTTACCTTTTACCAGACCAAGTCACGGAACGTATTCGGGCACTGAAAGAAAACATCGGCTGTGAAATCGGCTTTCACGCACATAATAATATGTCACTGGCGATGGCCAATTCTTTGGCAGCAATTGAAGCGGGCGCTACTTATATTGACGGATCGTTGCGTGCATTGGGGGCAGGCAGCGGCAATACGCAAACCGAAGTATTGGTTGCTGTATTGCAGCGGATGGGCATTCAAACAGGTGTTGATCTGTACAATATTATCGATGTCGCAAATGACATCGTCGCACCTATTTTACCGCGTCCGCAGGAAATTTCAGGTTCGAGCTTAATTATGGGTTATGCAGGCGTGTATTCTAGCTTCTTACTCCATACAGAAAAAGCTTCCAAACAATTCGGTGTAGATGAACGCGATATTTTAGTTGAGCTGGGACGCCGTAAAACAGTCGGCGGACAGGAAGATTTAATTTACGAAGTGGCACAGAGTTTGCGGAAATAATGAAAAGCTCTGTTGATATTACGATGATAAATGAAATAAACCAATAATGTTGAATGCTACCTTAATATAAATGAGGTAGCTTTTTATTCATCAACTATTTTTAAATACTTTTATAGATAAAGAAGGTGAGCGCATGAAGATTTGTGGGAAATACCGCGCGAAATTTGCAGATGGCCCAATCTGGCATCAGGCATACGGTGTGGTTTGGCTCGATATTGCGAATAAAAAAATCATAACTTTTAACCCGGAAACGGAAAAAGAAGATGTGTATGATGCAATGGGCTGGATTCAATCAATCATCCCGACAGCAGATGGTCAGTTTATTGGAGTTTATAAAGACGGCCTCTATTTAATCAATTTTAAATTAGGCCTGAAAAAACCGTTTGTTTTGCCGCCAGATCTGTCTGAATTACATTTTTTAAATGATTCTAAATGTGGACCAGATGGACGACTATGGGTGGGCTCTTCAGACGGTTTTTTTAAAAAGTTTAAAGAAACACCGCAAACTGCATTTTCTAACTATCCATTCGAAAATGCGAAATTAATTTCCGTTGATGCAGAAGGCGAAATTCAGACGCATCTATCGAAAGTAGCGATATCAAATGGTTTGGAATGGGATCGCAAAACAAATAAATTTTATCACATTGATTCGTCGAAGCATGCAATCTTTCAATATGAATTAACAGAAAAGGGACAGCTGCTTTTTGAAAAAGTTGTTTACACGTTCAAAATGGTCGAAGGATATCCGGCCGGTATGACGATCGATAGTGAAGGTAATTTGTATGTAACATTATTTAAAAGCGGTCTTATGGCAAAAACAAGTAAGGAACAAACCCGTGTGGTATGTATTAATCCACAAGACCAGCAGATCAAAGAAGAATTTATCATACCCGTCTCCCATGTCACTTCCTGCACAATCGGCGGGAAAAATTTGGACAACTTATTTGTAACAACAGCTTATGAATCTTTGCCGGAAGCGCGTATAAAAGAAGAGCCGCTAGCAGGCTATTTACTGCAGTTTCCGTTAAAAACGACAGGTGTATTACCTTACGAGTTTATGTTGGCGAGCAGCGGAAACGATTAGTAAAATTCAATAATTTTTTACTAAAAGTTAGATTTTTCTGAATAAAAGTTTCCTAGATATCAAAAAGTACATTTTGTAACATTGAAAACAATAAGAAGTTATTCATATCCATCAGTTTGAGGGGGAATTACAGTGGCACCAGAAATCGCTAAATTAGGCCATGTTGCTTTAGTGTCAACAGATTTGGAAAAGTCATTAGTTTTCTTTAAAGAGATTATTGGTTTGGAAGAAACAACGGAAATTGACGGTGTTCACTATCTACGTGCTTACAGTGATTTCCAGCACCATACATTGAGCATTGAAGCCGGTGAAAATGCTCACGTAAAGCATATTGGCTGGCGTACAAAAACAGCTGACTGTGTTCTAGGATTCAAAGGACTTTTAGACGAGCAAGGGATAGCTGTTCAGGAATATCCAAAAGGCACAACACCGGGCATCGGTGATTCGATCCGTTTTCAATTACCAAGCGGACATACATTTGAACTTTATTATGAGGTTGAAAAATCTAAGGCTGCATCAGATAAAGCTTCGATTCTAAAAAACCAAGTATATAAATCATGGAATAAAGGGATTTCGCCTCGTCGATTTGATCATGTAAACATTCATACGACGACAGATGTAGATGAATCCTATGAATTTTTAATGGAAGTGCTCGGTTTCAATATGCGTGAGTATGTACGTGGCGATGACGGTATATTGGCCGGCTGGATGAGTGTGACACCACTTGTGCATGATGTGGCGATGATAAAAAAGGAAACGCTTCCAACACCAGCCCGACTCCATCATATTTCTTACTGGCTTGATGATACACAGGATATTTTACGTGCTGCAGATATTTTAAAAGAAAATAATCTGCCATTTATCGGTCCAGGTAAACACGGTGTATCTCAGGCGATCTATTTATATGTAATGGATCCGGGAAGTGGTTGCCGTGTGGAATTATTTTCGGGGGGTTACCTGATTTTTGAACCAGATTGGGAACCGGTTGAGTGGACATTGGAAGAACGTGCCTTAAGCAATACATATTGGGGCGACAGTGTGCAGGATAAAGAATTAAACAATATTACGATTGAAGCAAGGTAAGGCCTAAAAAGCATAAACCACTAAATTACGCCATCTTAGAGAGGTTGTGAAGAAGCATGAAAATAATTCTCGTAAATGAAATTAATCTACCGATTGTCCAGCAAAATAGCGAACCGGCAGTAATGGCATTAGGATTTTTTGATGGTGTGCATAAAGGCCATCAGGAAGTAATTTTAGCAGCCCGAAAAAAAGCCCGGAAAAATGGCTTGAAATTGGCTGTGATGAGTTTTTTCCCCCATCCGAAAACGGTCTTTTCAAATGAAGAAGTGGACTATTTAATGCCGATGGAGAAAAAGGCCGAACGCTTTCAATCATTAGGTGTCGATTTGTTCTATATTGTGGATTTTACGAAATCGTTTGCTGCTCTTCAGCCGAAGCAATTTGTACAGCAATATTTAGTGGGGCTTCAAGTGCAGTATGCTGTAGCAGGTTTTGACTATACGTACGGAGTTAGAGGAGCCGGTACGACTGCTACGATTTACTCTGACAGTGATTGCAAAATTATAGTCGATATTGTGAAGCGTTTTTCCATTTCAGGTAAAAAGGTGAGCTCGACATGCATTCGGGAAAAATTGAAACGGGGCTATGTCGAAGAAGTAACAGCGTTATTAGGAAAGCCGTACAGCGTCCAATATTCGATGAAAAACGGATTACACGATTACTATACACTTCCTCAATGCGGAGAATACTATGTCACGATTTTAGCAGGCAAGCGCGCTATCTCGCAAAAAGTGTATGTGAAGAATACCGAGGATATTATTTTTTACCATGATTTAAATATTGATGACTGTTCGATTTACTTTCATCAACGCGCAACCCAAAAATACCAAGAAATTAGTTGAGAGGCTGGTTAAACTTGAAAAAAACAGAGATGTTTCAACAGTTATTAACAAGTAAAGACACATTTATATTACCGGGCGCCTTTGATGCAATGACGGCCCGCATTATCGAAGAAACCGGGTTTAAGGCCATTTATGCAACAGGAGCCGGCATTTCAAATGCGCAGCTTGGCTGGGCGGATGTCGGACTGACGACTTTAACGGAAATCGCCCAGGTTGTTTCCTGGATGAGTGAAGTGACAACGGTTCCGATTGTCGTTGATGCCGATACAGGCTTCGGCAACGCCATCAATATGCAGCGAACAGTAAAGGTACTGGAAAAAGCTGGTGCAGCTGCATTGCAGATTGAAGACCAGGTCATGCCGAAAAAATGCGGTCATTTCAACGGGAAAGAAGTAATATCAAAGGATGAAATGGTCGGCAAAATTAAAGCTGCTCTTGATGCACGTACAGATGATCAGCTAGCGATCATTGCGCGTACGGATGCGTTAGGTGTCCTTGGTTTCGATGAAGCAATTGAACGAGCAAATGCTTATAAAGAGGCAGGTGCACATGCAATTTTTGTGGAAGCGCCAACTACGTATGAGCAATTGTCCCGTATTACAAAAGAGGTACCTGGTATCCCGCATATTATTAATCTTGTAGAAGGTGGTAAAACGCCTTTAGTATCACGTCAGGAAGCGCAAAATTTAGGCTTCCAGATTATGCTGTGTGCCAACTCGGCTTTACGCGGTGCGATTAAAGGTGCTACCGATGCAATGCAAATTTTAATGCGGGATGAAAGTCAGGAAAACATTCATGATGTCATTTGCACATGGGAACAACGCCAAGAATTGTTTAAGTTAAAAGAAATTCAACAACTGGAAAAACAATATTCTTAATATTCTGAAAGATGGTGTAGATATGAGTGGAGTGGACTATGATTTAGTCATTGTTGGTTGCGGTGCAGCTGGAACAGCGTCTGCATTAGCTGCAGCTGAACAAGCGAAGGATCAAAATGAAAACTTAACGATTGCTATTTTAGAGCGTGCACCTTTTGAACAGCGTGGTGGAAATACACGCTGGACGGCTGCTTATATGCGAATGGAAAATATCGATAAGCCGGCAGATGGCATCGTTGAAGATATGGTCACATTTTCTGATTCATTTATGGATCGTGCATATGCCGAAACATTACGTGATGAAGCGGGAGAAACATTACGTTGGGTAGAGTCGAAAGGTGTTGATTTTGATTTTCTTCCCACAATGTTTTTGACTGCATCCAAACCGCGCCTGTTACCGGTTGGTGGAGGACGTGCCATTATCGATGCCCTCACTTTACGAGCACGTGCTTTAGGTGTGGAAATTATTTATGAAACAACAGCATGGGATTTAACGCTCGATGGTGATGGGGCGATCAATGGCATCAAAGTACGTATGGCTGACGGGACATCCATCGTTCTGAAAACAAATGCGGTCATTTTAGGTGCAGGTGGTTTCCAAGGGAACAAAGAAATGATGGCACAGTATATCGGACGGGATGCACATAAAATTCCGCCGGTCTCTGAAGGTGGCCTGTTTAATAAAGGCGAGGCAATCCGCATGGCGTTAAATATCGGTGCTGCCGGAAAAGGGCAGTTTGATGCTTTCCATGCTGAAACAGTAGACCCGCGCAGTAAACGCGAAGAAGCGGGCGTCATGTTGTTCCCGTATGCCATCCTCGTGAATAAGCAGGGGAAACGCTTTACAGACGAAGGGGTTACAACAATTGATGAACAGTATGAAGAAGTAGCACGCAAAATTTTTTACGAATGTGAAGACCATATTGCTTACATGATTACCGATCAAAAAATGTATAACATCCCGAATTATGAAGAGGCACTGCAAACCGATATTCCGGCAATCATCGGAGAAACGATTGAAGATATCGCAAATCAGATCGGTGTGAATGCAGAAAACTTAAAGCACACAATTGATGAATTTAATGCAGCTTGCCCGACAGGTGAATTTATCTACAACCGGGTCGATGGGCTTGCAACAACTGGCTTGGCATTAAACAAATCGAACTGGTCTATTCCGATTAACGAAGGTCCGTTTATTGCGTATCCGATTATTTGCTGCAACGTATTTACGAATGGCGGGTTAGCTACAGATTTAAATGGGCGTGTCCTAACGGGTGATGAAGTAGCGATTCCTGGTCTATATGCTGTAGGCGAAACTTCGGGTGTTTACTACGGCAAATACCCGGGTGGTACATCGGTACTGCGTTGCTTAGTCTTCGGTCGCCGAGCAGGGCATGATGCAGTGCGGTATATCGGGGAAAAAGAAAAGTCGTATCAATAGGGAGGTTCATATGGAATTACTAGGTAAAGTAGCGCTTGTGACAGGCGGCGGTCGGGGAATCGGTAAAGAATCTGCCTTATTACTAGCTTCAAAAGGTGCGAAAGTTGCTGTTTGTGCGCGCAATGAACAAGAGTGCGCAGAAGTGCAGCAGCTGATTGAAACAAAATATAATGTCCCATCAATCGGAATTAAATGCGATGTTTCGGATTATGCACAAGTCCAGGAAGCTGTAGCAGTTGTCGCAAAGGAGCTTGGACCAATCGATATATTGATCAATAATGCAGGAGCGATGGCATTAAAGCCATTTACGGAAACGACGCCCGAAGAATGGATCAAAATGCACGATATTAATGTACATGGCCCTTATTACTTCTGCTATGAAACGGTTCCGTCAATGATTGAAAGACGTACAGGTGCGATCATCAATATTTCTTCAATATGGGGGACGAAAGGTGGTCCGAACCGTAGTGCCTACATCTCGTCCAAACATGCGGTAATCGGTTTTTCAAAAGCATTGGGTGAAGAGTTAAAGCCATACGGTATACGAGTAAATGCCATTTGCCCAGGCCCGGTTGATACACAGATGACCAATGAACTTGGAGCAAACTTGAATAAAGACGGCTGGTTGGATGCCATTGATATTGCCAATGTCATCGTGGACCTTGTACTGCCGAAGAGCCGCGCGATTACTGCCACTTCAGTAGAGGCATTCGGATTCGGTGCACCAGTTGGATTAGCTAAATAATAATTAAAAGGGGATATTAAAATGACAGAATTAACGTACTCATTCCAGCAAAACACAGTGACTTTAGATTTAGCGAAGAAAATGTTAGAGAAAGCAGAGGAAAAAGGGAAAGAGCTAGGCATGAAGTTCGCAATTTCAATCGTGGACAAAGCCGGAAATTTAAAAGCATTTTCAGCTATGGACGGTGCACCGGTATTAGCGTTGGAAATTGCACAAAATAAAGCATTCTCGGCGGCAGCATATAATCGTGCTACACATGAATGGTACGACCGTTTAAAAGATGATCCGCCACTAATGGAAGGTCTTGTTCATACAAATCGCCTCGTTATTTTCGGAGGGGGTTATCCAATTCAATTAAATGGTGAATGCATCGGAGGAATCGGTGTAAGCGGCGGTCACTATACACATGATATGCAAGTTTGTGAAGCCGCTCTTGAACTATTGGCCGAAACAGTTAAGGAGGCGTAGTGCGGATGAGCCGTGACCATCTTATAATTGTTGGTGCGGGTATGGCAGGACTTTGTGCAGCAGTGGAGGCTTCTGCTGCTGGCGCAAAGGTCATCGTCCTGGAAAAACAAGCTGAACTTGGCGGCAGTTCCTTATTAAGCGGCTGTTTTATGGCCTTTGCCGAGACGGATTTTCAGAAGAAGCTCGGTATTGAAGATACGACAGAAAGCTTAATGGAAGATTTCCTTGCTGTAGGTCAATATAAAAACAAACGTACACTCATTGAAGCATACGGTAAACATCAGCTTGCTACATACAACTGGCTTGTCGAACAGGATGTCCAATTCCAAACATGCCAAGCTGTAAGCGGACATTCCAACCCGCGCGGACATACGATCATTCCTAGCCAGGCAATTGGCCAATTACGTGCAAATGCTGAAGCAAATGGCGTAATAATTAAAACCAATGCACCCGTTGTACGTTTAGTAAAGAATAATGAGCAAGTAGTTGGTGTTGTATACGAAGAGAACGGTGAACAGATCGAACTTACTACGGATTATGGTGTCCTGTTAACAGCGGGCGGTTTTTCTCAAAGTGAAGAGCTGCTGGCACAGTTTGCTCCGCAGTTAGCGAATACGGTTCGTCTCGGTGGGGCGGGTAATAAAGGCGACGGGATTAAACTTGCTGCTTCGGCAGGTGCATGGCTCGAAGATTTTAGTTATTTGAAGGGCACATACGGCTTCCACCCAACATCGACAAATGATAAGAAACGTCAGGCCCATACGTTTTATAAAGGCGGCATCATTGTGAACGAGCTTGGTAAGCGCTTCGTGAATGAATCCATTTCGTATAAGCTGCTTGGTGATGCAGCACTACAACAACCGAATTGCCGGACATATCAAGTATGGGACCAGACAATCATGGACAAAGGTGTCGCAAATGATGCACTTTATGATTTTGATTTACTTTACAGAGAAGATTTAATTGAAAGCTTTGACACAATTGAACAGTTAGCAGAGAAAGCAGGTCTACCGGTAGACGCGCTGCAACAAACGATTTCCACATATAATTCGGATGTGAAAAAAGGGCATGATACAGCATTTGGCCGTACATCGCTCACTCATAAATTCGGTATACCAACGGCAATCGAAACAGCTCCGTTTTATATAATGGAAACTGCAACAGCGATGCTTGCTACGTATGCAGGTGTCCAAGTTGATGAACATACGCATGTGCTCAATCCATTCGGTGAAACAATCCAAGGTTTATATGCAGCAGGCGAAATGGTCGGAGGTTTCCACGGAGCGGGTTATATGACGGGCAGTTCTTTAGGGAAAGCCGCAATTTTCGGCCGCATAGCTGCAAGAACAGCAATACAAGCAAAAAAGCAGGAGGTACTTAAATGAAAATTTGGCACCAAAGCTTAACATCAATTGAAGATATTCCGGAATATCGCGATGCGGTCATTCAGCATATTTTAAAAATAGCGCGTCCAGATGTAGATGTCGTCCTTCACGGTATGACGAATGATACGTACCCGGAAAATTATCCCGGTCACTATATTACGTACAACTATTTACAAAGCCTGCATAAGGAGCAGTTTATCCGCAATGCATTAATCGCGGAAAAAGCTGGCTATGATGCAGTGTTTATTGGCACGATTCCGGACGTTGGCTTAATCGAGGCACGTGCGCTTGTTGATATTCCGGTAATTGGTTACGGTCAAGCGTCGATGCATATGGCATCAATGCTTGGATCGAAAATAGGGATTGTTAACTTCCTGGCACCGTTAGCCGATCAGCTGCGTTTCAATGCACAGCAATACGGGTTGGCACAAAAGCTTGGACCGATCGTACAGGCGGATATCGGCTTCTACGATATTATGGAAGGCTATAAAAATCCTCAGCCAATTATCGATAAATTTATTGCTGCTGCTGAAATAGCTATTGCGCAAGGTGCGGATGTTATTATTCCTGGTGAAGGGCCGATGAATATTTTCCTGGCAACCCATCATATTCACCATGTCGGCAATGTCCCGATTATCGATTCTTTTGGTACAGGAATTAAAATGTGTGAATCGCTTGTTGATCTGCAGAAGATAAGCGGTATGACGGTGACACGTGTAGGCTATTACAACGAAAAACCCCCAACGGAAATTGTTGAAAAGTTAAGAGACTATTATAATTTGAAACAAGCAGCAGCTGATATGGATTTCGGCCTATCTGTCCGCGCTACGGCGTCTGTATAAATTCTTTTATTTCTCAATAGTATTCAATTAAATTATTGAAAACCGGAGAAATCAATTGCTATAAGGATTGATTTCTTTTTGTATGAGGGAGAAAGAAAAAACTGATTGAATAAAGAAAAAACTATAAGTAAGAAACGGATATTAAAATTGATTGGAATGGAGAGGCGACTCCTTGGGGATAAGCGTGACGCCTGAGACTTAGGAACAAAAGCTAAAAGCGCCACGTCCTGTGGCAACGCTTTTGTGACCAACATCGTGTTGGCCTCACGCCACGCCCCCGGAAAGCGTCCACGGGATGGAAATCAATTTTTGGCTGAGCCGACTGTTTTCCTCACCTGCAGACGGTAGCGGTAGGGGGTTAACTGATAGTATTCCCGAAATACTTTAGTGAAGTAATTGCCGTCCGTGAAACCGACCATTTCCGCGATTGTCCCTATCCCTAAACTCGTTTCTATTAATAGCTTTTCGGCTTGCTGTACGCGGTACTGCTGTAAATATTTCCGGAACGGAATACCTCGTTTTTTTGAAAATACATTGCTCAAATAGTTGGTGCTTATATTTAATTTATTCGCTGCATGCTGTAATGTCAGTTCAGCATTTTCATAGTCGCGCTCAATTATTTCGACAGCCAATTCCGTATAGTCAGCAATTTGCTGTAGCTGTAAATTTTTCCGCGCATCGATCAACCGCTGTGTAAACAAAATAAACTCCTGTACAATCGCATATAAAATCGGATGCTCTAATATAAAGTGGAACAGTGCGCGGTATTGCTGTTCGATTTTTGCTTGCTGTTGCAGATGATACTTCATCATGAACCGGCGAATTTGCGCTAAAATACTCGTCAAATGGATACGCACATCATCCTGGTGGTAATAGGTAGAACTCGTTGTCAGCATATATAAAAAAGTCTTAATTGCTTTTAAATCACCGTTTTCAAGACTCGTAATCCAAAGCTGCTGTTCTTCAGGGGTTAAAAGCGGATCAAGCCTTGTCACATGAAGTGTTTGTGAGCTTTTAAAAATATGGGAATACCCTTTATAAAAGCGCTGAGCCAATGTTTTTTTACATTCCTGATACATTGTCAGCAAAGTTGTCTCCTCGCCGTCATAAACAGCAATATTCAGCGATTCACCGCTAAATTTCTCCCATTCCTGGCTCATGATTCTAAGCTGCCTGAATAGATTGGTAAAAACATCGATTTCAGCAATACAAATCACACGGTTTTGCAGCGGCAGGGCTAACAGATTATGAAAAATAGGAAATTCAATGAGCCACTCATACAGCATTAAGTTATGCTCGTAGTCTGCACACTCAATTAAGAAGAAAGACTTTCCATCTAATGAGAAATTCCCAGGCTTATTTAAAAATAAATCCGAATATAATTGCGTTTCGACTGGAATGGTACTGCTTGAAGTTTCTGCCCGCCTAGTCGAAGGGATTTTCAGCAATGCAGACTTTAGCTGCTCCAATGGAACGGGCTTCACAAAAAGATCGATTGCCTTTAAGCGGATTGCTTTCATTGCCTGCTGAAAAATAGGTTCCGCTGTTATTCCGATAACAGGGATCGCCTGCTTTTGTAAAAATTGCTCTATGGATGGAGAAACAAGTTCCACTTCAATAAGTAGTACTTCCGGCCTCGCTTCTTCAAAAGCTTCAATTATTCTACTGCCATCTATTACGCCAATTACTTCAATATCCCGCATAAAATAGTTTTTTAAATACCATTCAATTCCTGCAATTTCCTCAAAATCCCGCTCAGCAATTAAGACTTTCAATCGAACACCACCTTTAATAATTACTATTTAATATATAAATTCTAAAAATCATTCAAAATAAGTTTACTTTATTCAAATATTACTATAATTGATGTTTTTATTCTATTTATTCGGAATTGAAAGAAAATTAAACTGAGAATAACAAAGGGGTGGTTGAATGACAAAGTACCAGGAAGAACAAGAACTGCCGAAAATTGGACAGTTTGAAATGAGCATTTTCATTAAAATGGTGATTTGCAGTTTAATCGGAATTTTTAGTTTTTTTATCACATTTGAATGGAATGGAAAAACGTCGATTTTAATCGACCATATCGTAAGTGCATTCACAACATTCACACCAGCATTAGTAAACGGGTATGTGTTGATTCTTTTAGTACTCGGAGCATTTTATCCATTTGTCACGAAAAAGTGGAATACCTCAAAAGTAAATATGGTGCTATCAATTTTTAAAATAGGCGGACTGGTCGCAGGGGTAATGCTTATTTTTGGATTTGGTCCTGCATGGTTGTTTAATCCGGATATCGGTCCATTTTTATTAGAAAAACTTATTAAGCCGGTGGGGCTGGTCATTCCGATTGGTTCGGTTTTCTTAGCATTGCTCGTTTGCTATGGCTTGCTTGAATTTATAGGGGTACTTATGCAACCGGTAATGAAGCCGATTTTCAAAACACCGGGCCGTTCAGCAGTCGATGCGGTAGCTTCATTTGTTGGCAGCTATTCGGTTGGCTTAATATTGACGAACCGTGTGTATAAGGAAGGGAAATATACAGCGAGAGAATCAGCCATTATTGCGACAGGCTTCTCTACAGTGTCAGCTACTTTTATGGTAGTCGTTGCGAAAACACTCGATTTAATGGAATACTGGAACTTATTTTTCTGGGTGACATTAGTTGTGACATTCGTCGTTACAGCGATTACAGCCCGAATTTATCCGTTAAATAAAATTAAAGATGAATATTATGAAGGTTCAACTCCTCAGCCTGAAAAGATTATAAAAAATGACCGTCTAAAAGTAGCCTGGACAGAAGCGGTGGAAGCGACAAAATCAAACCCGTCTTTGTCTAGAAACTTATACATTCATTTAAAAGACGGTTTTATTATGGCGATGGGTGTTATTCCTTCCATATTATCAATTGGTTTATTAGGAATGGTATTGGCAATTTATACGCCGCTATTTGATTGGTTGGCATACATCTTCGCGCCATTTACGTATTTACTGCAAATTCCGGATCCGATGCTGACAGCAAAAGCATTGTCATTATCGATTGCGGAAATGTTTTTACCGGCGATGATTGTAACGGAGGCGGTTCTTGTAACGAAGTTTATTGTAGCCGTTGTTTCAATTTCAGCTATTTTATTCTTCTCAGCTGTGATTCCCGTAATTCTATCGACAGACATTCCGTTATCAATACGCCAAATGATCATTATCTGGTTTGAGCGCGTTGTCTTAACACTCATTTTCGTCACACCAATAGCATTTATCTTATTCTAACTTCAAATTAAAGGAGAGATTTCTTATGGTATATAAAACAAACATCCGTGCACCACGTGGTTCAGAGCTTTCATGTAAAGGTTGGACACAGGAAGCGGCAATGCGCATGCTGATGAACAATTTAGACCCGGAAGTAGCGGAAAATCCGGATGAGCTAGTCGTATATGGCGGCATCGGGAAGGCGGCACGTGATTGGGAAAGCTACGAAAAGCTCATTGCGACATTAAAAGAACTGGAAAATGATGAAACAATGATTGTGCAGTCAGGTAAACCGGTCGCAGTATTTAGAACACATGAAAATGCACCGCGCGTGCTGATCGCCAACTCAAATTTAGTGCCTGGCTGGGCGAACTGGGACCATTTCTATGAACTGGAAGAACGCAACTTAATGATGTACGGGCAAATGACGGCAGGCTCCTGGATTTATATTGGGGCACAGGGAATTCTCCAAGGAACATATTTAAGTTTTGTGGAAGCAGGGAAAAAGAAGTTTGGAACAGCCGACCTTCGTGGTAAGTGGATACTAACTGGTGGTATGGGTGGCATGAGTGGTGCCCAGCCATTAGCAGGAAAAATGGCGGGTGCGGTCATTTTAGTTGTTGAAGTGGACCGTGCGCGAATCGAACGAAAAATAAATGAAGGCTACTGTGATTACCTTGTCGAAACAGTAGATGAGGCGATAGAGCTTGTAAATAAGTTAACAGCCGCTAAAGAACCTGCGTCAATTGGTTTAGTAGGAAACTGTGCGGATATTAACCGTGAGCTGTTGAATCGTGGTTTGATTCCGGATTTTGTTACAGACCAGACATCTGCCCACGACCCGATTAATGGCTATATTCCAAACGGGATGACGTTGGAAGAAGCACTTCAACTGCGCAAAACGGATGTGAAAACATACGAACGCCGTGCAAAGGAAACGATGGCAGAGCATGTGCGAACAATGCTTGAATTCCAGCAGGCAGGAGCGGAAACATTTGACTACGGAAACAATATCCGCGCCTACGCAAAGGAAATGGGTGTGGAAAACGCTTTTGACTTCCCGGGATTTGTACCGGCATATATCCGCCCGTTATTCTGTGAAGGAAAAGGACCGTTCCGCTGGGCAGCACTGTCAGGTGACCCGGAGGATATTTACAAAACAGATGCTTTGGCAAAAGAAATGTTTGCTGAGGACACAGCATTAGTAAACTGGATTGATATGGCACAGAAAATGGTGAAATGGCAAGGATTACCTGCCCGTATTTGCTGGCTGGGGTATGGTGACCGCCACCGATTTGCACTAAGAGTGAACGAGATGGTTGCAAACGGTGAATTGAAAGCGCCGATTGTATTCGGCCGTGACCATTTGGACTCCGGATCAGTCGCTTCACCAAACCGTGAAACAGAGGGGATGCAGGACGGATCAGATGCTGTATCAGACTGGCCGTTATTGAATGCGCTCGTCAATACAGCAGGCGGTGCGAGCTGGGTGAGCATTCATCATGGTGGCGGTGTAGGAATGGGGTATTCCCAACATGCCGGCCAAGTACTTGTTGCTGACGGCACAAAGCTAGCAGCAGAAAAAATCAATCGCGTGCTTATTTCAGACCCGGGTATGGGGGTTGTACGCCATGCCGATGCAGGCTACGACATTGCAGTTCGCACAGCAAAAGAAAAAGGTATCAATATGCCGATGCTAAAAGGATGATGAACTTTGGCTATTTTAATAAACAATGCAAATGAAGTATTAACAATGGAAAGTGATATAAAATTACCTCGCCGTCGTGAGCAGATGAGCGAGCTCGGCCTGAAAACAGAGGTAAGTGTACTAATCGAAGGAGATCGCATCGCAATGATTGCGCCTC
This sequence comes from Solibacillus sp. FSL K6-1126, assembly GCF_038003445.1. Lineage (NCBI taxonomy): Bacteria > Bacillati > Bacillota > Bacilli > Caryophanales > Caryophanaceae > Solibacillus > Solibacillus sp. FSL K6-1126. Next base: position 386,958 of record NZ_JBBOPD010000001.1, read on the forward strand.
TTGATGAAATAAAACAGGAATATCCGCATCTAGTAGGTAGTGCCGAGGTAATTGATGCACGAGGGAAGATTGTGATGCCTGGACTTGTTGACTGTCATACACATTTAGTGCATGGGGGAACACGTGAACATGAGCTGAATATGCGTCTTGCCGGAAGGTCCTATATGGATATTATGAATGAAGGTGGCGGGATTCACTATACAACGACAAAAACACGTGAAGCGAGTTTTGATGGTTTATATAATAAAACCGTTCAGCACTTAAACGAGTTTTTGCGCCATGGCGTTACGACGGTTGAAGCGAAATCTGGCTATGGTCTTGATCTTGAAAACGAAATCAAACAGCTGTATGTTGTGAAAAAGCTGCAGGAAGAACATGCGGTGGATATTGTCTCGACTTTTATGGGCGCACATGCCGTTCCGAAAGAATATAAAGGCAATGAAGATGAATTCGTGAAAATTATAATAGAGCAGATGATTCCAAAAGTGGCGGAGTTAGGGCTAGCAGAATTCAATGATGTCTTTTGCGAAAAAGGAGTGTTCACACCTGCACAATCCCGTCTTATTTTGGAAGCAGGCAAAGCATACGGACTGATACCGAAAATCCATGCAGATGAAATCGAGCCATATGAAGGGGCGGAACTCGCTGCAGAAGTCGGTGCCATCTCCGCAGAGCATTTACTCGTTGCATCGGATGAAGGGATTGCTGCAATGGCAAAGGCAGGGACAATTGCAGTACTCTTGCCGGGAACCGCATTCTTTTTACGCGCACCGTATGCAAGAGGTCGCCTCATGGTTGATAGTGGTGTACCTGTAGCCATTTCAACGGACTTTAATCCAGGTTCGTCTCCGACAATCAGCTTGCCGTTCATTCAAAATCTGGCGTGCATGAACATGGGAATGACGATGGAAGAAGTGCTTTGTGCAACAACGATCAATGCTGCTCATGCGATAAAACGAGCAGATGAAGTCGGTACACTAGAAAAGGGTAAACAGGCAGATGTACTGATTTTAGACGTCCCGAATTATAAGCAGCTTCAATATTTTTACGGAATGAATCATACAGATACTGTAATTAAAGCAGGAGATGTCGTTGTGAAAGGTGGCAGCTTACTGTGAGCGAGTTTCTTGTAAGTCCGGCAACTACTTGGAATCGAGTGGAATCTGAAGACATGAAGGTAAAAGACTGGGTTGAACCAAGTTATGGGGAGCTTTCGGAATCCTTTGATGTGGTCATTACCGGGGTCCCACTGTCCCGTTCGTCAATCAGTGCTTCAGCAGCTTCGGAATATCCGGATTTTTTCCGCAAAAGCTGGAATCTGTTCACAACGTATTCGATTGATGAAGATGTAGATATTCGAGCACTTCGGATTGCTGATGTCGGCGATGTGAAAATGCACGGGACGAATATTTTGCAATGTCATGACAATATCGAACAGGCGATGACGGATGTATTGAATGGCTGTCCTGAAAGCTTCTATGTACAAATTGGCGGGGATCATTCGATTACTGCGCCTGTTGTGAGAGCATTTGCCAATTCTTCTGGGCAACGAATCGGTATTTTACAGTTCGATACCCATCTGGATTTACGGACAACAGAATCGGATGGCCCGACAAACGGTACACCAATCCGCCAGTTGCTTGATGCTGGTGTAGTGAAGGGCGAAGATGTGTACAACATCGGGCTGCACGGTTTTTACAATGCCCCGAGTCTCTTACGTGCTGCGGATCATTATGGGGTAAACCGCATTACATTAAAAGATTTCCGTCGTCGTGGCGCGGAGTCGGTAATAGCAAATGTAATGAAGGAGCTTTCTGAAAAAGTAGATGTAGTGTATGTGACAGTAGATATGGATGTACTTGATATTGCATATGCACCGGGAGTCCCTGCCTCTACACCAGGTGGCATGCGGACAGATGAGCTGTTTGATTTGCTGTATGAAGTGGGGAAATACGACAGCGTAAAAGGTATGGATTTCGTCTGTATTGACCCGCATCGTGATACGAAGGAACTGCAAACAGTAAAAGCCGGCGTATACGCGTTTTTAACAATGATGGTATCGAGGTTTGTTCATTTGAAGAAGTAATAAATTGGGCTGTTTGAAAAGTTTATACGCTTTTCGAACGGTCCATTTTTTATTAAGGAAGGCTTGTGTTTTCTAATAAGTTTGCGATTCTTTCTAATATCCGTGCCCAAGTGTCGAATAAAATGGCTATTTTCTAATAAAGCATACCGATTTTCTAATATTGTCCCCGATTTTCAAATATATGGTCCGAATTTGCAAATATCGTCCACCAGTTTTCTAATATATTCCGCTTTCTTCTAATAAAAGTTGACTGCCTCTGCCATACAGGAAAATTTATGAAACTTCTCCTTGCCCCAATCGTAAATAGTAACAATTATGTTCGCAAAAGGAGATTCGGCATGAAACGTAAAATCCTGTTCGCATTCATCGGGGCACTAATGTTACATATTCTATATTTTGCCGCACAGCTGTTAATCGGATTGATTCAAACTTTATTCTACAAACCGCAATTTGCACCGGATACAGTTGTGCTGCAATCCGAATTGACCTTCGGATTTGTTAACCAAGGATTTCCGACATTTCTGCTTGGCAGCTACATTGGGGTAGCGCTTCTTATATACGCTGTACTCAGTTTAAAAAGGAAAGGCGTGAACAGCATTGATTAAGGTTAACGGAAAGTATACAAACGCTAAAATTTATACGAATACACCACAGGAAGCGGCGATTCAGCAAATTGATGAACTCGTCAATCAGTCATTTATGGTAGGGACAAAAGTTCGAATAATGCCTGACTATCATGCCGGGAAAGGCTGTGTAATCGGCACAACGATTCAGCTGAATGACCGTGTCGTACCGAATCTCGTCGGTGTTGATGTAGGGTGTGGGGTGCTCGTTTCGGAAATCGGCAAAGACGCAATTGACTTTAATGAACTCGATACAGTAATCCGACGTTTCGTACCAAGTGGCAATGAAATCCATGAAACGGCGATAAAAATAAAGGACGCAGAGCGTTTTGAGAACGAAAACTTCATCGCACGCGGCTTGCAAAACGAGTATACAGGACGCTCGCTCGGTACATTGGGCGGCGGTAATCATTTTATTGAGCTTGCAAAAGATGAGACCGGTATTCATTATTTATTGATTCATACGGGCTCACGCTATGTCGGGGCAAAGGTGGCGAACTGGCATCAGAAGCGTGCATTCGAATCGTTGCAACGCGAAGATTTAACCGAAAGAATTGCAGCACTGAAAGAAGCCGGTAACAGCAAGGACATTCAGAAAATGATTAAAGCATATAAGAACGAAAATCCGGTTGTGCCAAAGGACTTAGCTTATTTAGAAGGTGATCTGTTCCAGGCTTATATTGCCGACATGAAACTGGCGCAGCGTTTTGCATATGAAAACCGTATGCATATTGCCAAGACAATCGCCGAACATATGAAGTGGGAGTTCGCGGAGCAGTTTGATTCCGTACACAACTACATTGATACGGATGCCATGATTTTACGTAAAGGGGCAGTGCGTGCGGCAAAGGATGAAAAACTCGTCATTCCGATGAATATGCGGGACGGTTCGCTTATTTGTATCGGAAAAGGGAATGTCGACTGGAATGAATTCGCCCCACATGGAGCAGGCCGCATTTACTCACGGACAGCCGCAATGAAAAACCTGTCGATGGATGATTTCAAACAGACGATGCAAGGAATTTGGACCACTTCGGTAAGTGAGGAAACGCTCGACGAAGCACCAATGGCCTATAAGCCGATGCAGGAAATTGTTGAGCAAATCGGAGAAACGGTGACAATCCAAAGGCACGTGACTCCGGTCTATAATTTCAAAGCTAGCGATAAATGGAAGAGATAGTGTATTGATCACTATATTAAATAGATAACTTTTAAAACGACAATGTAGCCACTTGGCGCCTTAATTATTCGGCGTCAAGTGGCTATTCGCTTTTGGCAGCATTCCGTATAACCTGAGCTCATTTTGCATATATTGCAGGAGTTTGCCAATTGTTAGAATTAAGAGAAAATTCTTATGCTATAATCATCTAAAGTAATAACTGCCAAAATAGGGGTAATAGCATATGGAAAGAAGCTCATTAAATTTTCGTTTTTTCAAGTACAATACGATTCTGGCCGCCATGATCTTATTAGTAAGTTTAGTTTCAACCTATTTTATTATTGGGGAAATCGTGGAAAAAGAAATAGGTGAGCGTGCACTTGGCGTAGCACAAGTCGCTGCGAAGCACCCGGATATTATAGAGGGACTGAAGCAACCCCAAACATCAGCAGAAATTCAAAAAATTGCATTGCAAATTCAGCAAAGTGTTAATGCCGAATATGTGGTCATTGGGGATGAAAAGGAAATCCGGTATGCCCACCCAGTAAAAGAACGAATCGGTCAAAAAATGGTTGGTGACGATAATGCTAAAGCGCTTATCGATGGAGAAGCTTACATATCAAATGCGGAAGGTACTTTAGGTAAAGCATTACGCGGCAAGGCACCTGTAAAAGATGAAAATGGGGAAATCATTGGTGTCGTTTCAGTTGGCTTTTTATTTGCCGATATCTTTTCAGCAAATATCATTTATTCCAAGTATTTAATCATAATATTTTTCATTACGATTGTTTTATCTATTATTCTTTCCACTTATTTTTCCAATAAAACAAAAGCACAATTATTGGATTACGAACCTCAGGAAATCGTTAAAATATTGTCCGAGCGAAATGCGATATTGGAATCGATTCGAGAAGGAATTATTATGGTTGATCGAGAAGGGACCATTACATTGATTAATCATTCTGCGAAGGCGATTTTAAGGAGCGGGGATTCTGAAATAGGCGAAAATATTAGTAAAGTAATTCCGAATACACATTTAATTAAAGTGATGGAATCCGGTCATGAACAATTAGACCGAATGATGACCATTAATGGTGTTAAAACATTAGTAAACCGTGTTCCGATTGTTAATAATGGCGAAGTAACCGGTGCGGTGTCCAGTTTTAGACCGTTTGAAGAAATTGATTTAGTTGCCAATGAGCTGTCACAAGTAAAACAGTATATCGAATCGTTACGGGCACAGACACATGAATACAATAACTTTTTATATACGATTTCAGGGTTGATTCAACTGAAGGAATATGATGAAGCCCTCTACTTGATTCATTCTGAGCGACTTGGGAATCATGCGTTAATATCCTTTTTAAACGAAAAAATACAAGATACGTTTATTTGCGGTCTTATCATCGGGTTTTATAATAGAGCGAAAGAATTAAAGGTTACGTTATTACTAGATGAAGATAGTTTTTGTGGGAAACTGGGTCAACATCTTGAAAAGCATTTACTTATTTCAGTCCTAGGGAATTTGGTAACAAATGCCTTTGAAGCAGTAGAGCATTTAGATGAAGAAGAACGTATCGTACGAATTTATATTTACGAGGATGAAAAAGAAGTCATTTGTGAAATTGAAGATTCAGGGAATGGAATCGATCAACAAGTGATCAACAATATATTTGAAAAAAAGCAGTCAACAAAAGACAAAGAGCATCGGGGTTATGGCTTGTTTATCGTCGATGAAAACCTGAGAAAATTAAATGGATCAATTGCAATTGAGAGTGGAGAATTGGGTGGGGCACTATTCATTTTTTCAATTCCAAAAGAGGGGTGAGTCGTATGGGGAATACAATTGAAGTACTAATCGTTGAAGATGATATGCGGATTGCTCAAATACATGAAAAGTTTCTTGAGCAAATTGATGGTTTTAAAACGATAGGAATGTCCCATACAATTGAAGAAGCAAAAATTTGGCTGGATACAATAAAGCCGGATTTGATTTTGCTGGATATTTACTTTGCCGATAACTTGGGGACAGAACTAATCGATTATATTAAGCAAAAGGATATGGATACCGATATTATTTTAATTACGGCAGCAGCGGAGGTTGAAATTGTAAAAAAGGCATATGCGAGCGGTGTGATTGATTTTTTATTAAAGCCTTTAACACTACAGCGTTTTAAAGAATGCCTTCTCAAATATAAAGAGAAAAAAACAATACTTAGCTCAACCGACCGCTTACAGGCTGAGGATATAAAAAAACTGTGGAATAACCTTACATATGCGAGTGAACTGGAAAAGGGAAGCAACCCTAAAGGCATTGATTCTGTTACAAAAGAAAAAGTGGTGACCTATATTCAAAATTGCGATGAAGGAATTACTGCTGAAAAACTTGGCAAAGAAATAGGGATCAGCAGAACTACAGCGAGGCGTTATTTGGAGCATCTAATGGATGAAAAAGTAATTTTTGTTGAGCATATTTATGGCTACGTCGGCAGACCAGAGCGCCGGTACTTTATAAAAAAATAACAAACAAGAGTATGTCGTAATAGGGACATGCTCTTTTTTATGTCGTGAACAATATGAACAATATAGACACTATGAAAATAAAAGACAATAGTTTCGTTATATATAAAAAAGACACAATATCCTTTTTAATTAAGATAACGCTTACATAACGCGTGAGACAGAAGGGGGACTATTTTTATGACAATGAAAAAGAAGCTGTTAACTTTATTTTCAGCAGCGGCGTTAACACTGACATTGGCAGCGTGTACTGATAGTGAGGGGACATCATCAGGCGATAAAGACTATCCAACAAGTAACTTAACAATCGTAGCGCCATCCGGGGCTGGCGGGGGATGGGATTTAACATCTCGTTCGATTGCAAAAGTTATGAATGAAACAAAATTAATCGAAAAACCGATAACAGTAGAAAACAAACCAGGTGGCGGTGGTGCCGTATTCATGGCAACATACGCGACAAAAGAAGCAAAAAACGACCATATGTTAATGGTAAAATCACCGCCGATTTTAATTAATAACTTAAAAGCTGAAGGGAATAGCCCTTACGGATATAAAGATACAACACCTTTAGCACAGCTAACGAAGGATTTTGGTGCAATTGTTGTTCGTGCTGACTCTCCTTACGAGTCGTTAACCGATTTATTGGATGCTATTAAGGCAGATCCAACAGCGCTTACAATGGCTGGCGGTTCCGCTCCAGGTTCAATGGACCACTTAGTTACAATTTTACCTGCATATGAATACGGCATTGATCCAAAAGCCGTAAAATATGTTTCTTATGACGGCGGCGGGGAAGCGATGGCCGCATTATTAGGGAATAATGCCGATGCGATCGGAACAGATATTTCAACTGTAACACCTTATGTGAAGAGCGGTGACGTTCGAGTATTGGCAGTTACATCACCGGAAAAGATAGCACTTGAAGGTTTGGAAGAAATCCCGACATTATATGACTTAGGGATTGAAGCAGAGTTCACAATTTGGCGCGGTATTTTCGGACCTAAAGATATGTCTGATACTGCAAAGGATTATTGGATCGAAAAACTAACAGAGTTAAACGATAAAGAGGAATGGAAAACAGAATTAGAGCGTAACGGCTGGGCTCAAGATTTCCGTGTAGGTGATGATTTCGTGAAATTCCTTGAAGAACAAGAAGGAACGATTACTGAAATTTTAACAGCTTTAGGTATGCAAAAATAATGAAACCTTGATGTGGGCAAATTTATTGCCCATATCTTCTTTATAGGAGGTGTACAACGATGAATTTAAAATTTGACCGTGTTGCTAGTGTTGTATTTTTAGTGCTAGGAATACTTATTATCGTCGAATCCCAAAAAATTTCTACAAGTGCGTACGGCTCTCAAATTGGCCCGAGTACATTTCCGTTTGGATTAGGAATCGCTCTAATTATATTAAGTATTTTACTATTTTTTGAAACGATTCGTCATCAGGCAATGTATAAAATTGCTGAAGATAAGGAAGGGGAGAGCTTCTCTAATTATAAGCGATTCCTGATTATTTTTATTTCAGCGGTTGCTTATGCATTTTTGCTTGAAAAACTAGGTTATTTAGTTACGACCTTTGCATTTTTATTAATCTCATTTCAAACACTTGAACGAGGAAAGTGGGTTAGCTCAATTATAGTGGCAGCCGCATTTTCAGCAATTATTTACTTCGGCTTCGTCAACGTATTAGGCGGATCATTGCCTAAATTCCCACTCTAAATAGAAAGGAGGAGCTAATTTGTCAACGATACAGTACTTATTAGATGGCTTTGCTATTGCTTTTCAATGGCATAATATTTTATTCGCATTATTAGGTGTAATTATTGGAACAGCTGTAGGCGTACTACCAGGAATCGGCCCAATGAGTGGGGTTGCATTATTAATTCCTGTTACGGCTACATTAACGTCAGGGTTACCAATAGAAATGGCTGCAACTAGTTCAATCATATTACTGGCGGGAGTATACTACGGTGCAATGTATGGTGGATCTACAACATCTATTTTATTAAATACACCAGGCGAATCTTCTTCAGTTGTTACGACGCTGGACGGATATCAAATGGCACGGCAAGGAAGAGCTGGAGCCGCTTTATCCATTGCGGCAATCGGGTCTTTTGTCGCAGGTATTATTGCGTTAATCGGATTGGTTTTATTAGCCCGACCATTATCTAAAGTAGCAATAAATTTTGGTCCGGCAGAATATTTTTCACTAATGCTGTTAGGATTGGCAGCGGTAAGTGGTTTAGCGGGTAAATCGATTACGAAGGCATTAATTATGACGGTTCTGGGCCTATTATTAGGAACGATTGGAATAGATGCTGTTTCAGGAATTGCCCGATTTACATATGACCAACCGGTTTTATTTAGTGGAATTGAATTTTTAACAGTTGCAGTAGGTTTATTTGCATTAGGTGAAGTATTTAAAACGATTTTTGAGAAGGATGGCAACGATGAACCTATCGCGAAAATTAATCGTATTTTACCTACAAAACAGGATTTAAAAGACAGCGCGGCACCAATTACACGTGGCTCATTCCTTGGTTTCTTTTTAGGGGTGCTACCAGGTGCAGGAGCGACGCTTGCTTCATTCTTTGCTTATATTACAGAAAAGAAAATCAGCAAAAACCCGGAATCGTTTGGTAAAGGAAACATTGCCGGGGTTGCTTCGCCGGAATCTGCAAATAATGCGGCGTCGGGTGGAGCGATGATTCCGCTTTTAACATTAGGAATCCCGGGATCAGGAACGACAGCTATATTAATGGGTGCGTTCATTATGTACAATATTCAGCCAGGTCCATTACTATTTGAGGAACATCCGGATGTAGCATGGGGATTAATCGCGAGTATGTTCCTTGGAAACTTAATGCTGCTTGTATTAAACATGCCGCTAGTTCGAGTTTTCGCTAAAATTATCCAAACTCCGAAAAGATTTTTACTGCCTATTATTATTGCCATTTCATTCTTTGGTGTATATGCAGTTCAGTATACAACATTTGATTTATTCTTATTATTAGGATGCGGAATTGCAGGTTATTTCTTTGCGAAAAATGATTTCCCTGTGGCCCCATTAGTTTTAGCGCTTGTGTTAGGACCAATGATTGAGAACAACATGCGTCGCGCATTAACAATTTCCAATGGAGAATACAGTATTTTCGTAGCAAAACCACTTTCATTAGTCTTTTTAATTATTGCAGTTTTATGGATACTGATTCCGATTCTTATGAAATTACGTGGGAAAAATGTAATTATTAATGAAGAAGGATGAGTTAAGCTACTAAGTGTTGTTGAACGAAGAGTTGCCGTCCGAATCCGGGCGGCTATTTTATTTGAAATAAATAAAGGGGAGTGCGTGAAATGAAAAGTGTACGTCAATACAAAGCAGGAACGGCAGATGTTTTAATTTTAGAGGATGTAGAAATACCTGCCATTCAAAAGGGAGAAGTATTAATACAGGGGCTATATACGAGTGTAAATTATGCAGATATTAAAACGCGCATGGGAAGTAAAGGTCAGAGTACATTTCCGATTACATTAGGCTTAGATATTGTAGGGCACGTCATCGAAAGTAAAAGTTCTGTATTTCAAAAAGGAGATTATGTTTTCGCATTCCCTAATGGGGGCTCTTATCAGCAAGTAGTAGCCGCGAAGGAATCATTAACCTTTAAAATTCCCGAAACAATCGATCCATTACAAGCCGCAGCACTTCCAACCGTGACAATATTATCTGAGATATTACTTAAACAAATTGGAGATGTACAAAAGGAAGATACAATTGTCGTACATAGCGCTGCTGGTGGTGTGGGGACAATGCTTGTGAAGTTGGCAAAACATTATGGTGTGTCAAAAATCATTGGAACTGTCGGTGATTTAAGTAAGAAAGATTATGTTCTGAGTATAGGTGCTGATGATGTGTTTACTTACGACAGCTTTGTAGATGGCGTTAAGCAACATACTAATGGTGAAGGGGCACAAGTGATTTTTGATTCGGTCGCTGGTGATGTTACAAAGGCAAGTCTTGAATGCTTAGCTAATTTTGGCACATTAGTGCAGTTTGGAAACAGTAGTGGAAAAGCTGGTGTAATATCAACAAGCGATGTGCACAATAGCTGCCGAAACATAAAAGGTTTCAGCTTAGGTACAACTCGTAAAGAAGCTCCTGCTCGACTCGCTCCTGTTGTTGAACGGATTATTCCATTGTTCGAAGGTGGAGAATTAAGCGTTCCAATTGCGCGAGTCTTTGATTTGGAGGAAGTTCAGGAGGCGCATCGCCTAATCGAAAGTAGAAAGCATCAAGGTAAGATTTTAATTCGCCTTATAAAAGATAAACATTATGAACAATTTTAGTCATATATGAAAAATACATGTTTTAACCGGTTGTTGTATTGTTGAGATTCCCTATCGAAGGCGCCAAAATGGGATTAGAAGGGGATGAAACAATGGCAACAACGACTACAGTATTGCATGAACGAATAGAATTCCTAACTTTATATAAAAAAGAAACAAAGCAGTCAGAAGAGTGGCTGAAAGAACGGAAGAAAGAGGCGCATCTTCCTGATTTCACTTTAACGACAGATGAGCTTACGCACGGTGCACGGGTTGCATGGCGCAACAGCAATAAATGTATCGGACGCCTGTTTTGGAATAGCTTAAATGTGTTTGATCAGCGCCATTTATTAAATGAGGTCGAAATTTATGAAGCGCTTCTACACCATATCGATTTTGCGACAAACAACGGAAAAATCAGACCTGCCATTACACTGTTTGACCCGAAACGTGTACGGGTGTGGAACCACCAGCTCATTCGCTATGCTGGCTATGAAACAGATGATGGGATTGTTGGAGATTCGGACTCGATTGAGTTTACGAAAATATGTGAAAATCTCGGTTGGCAAGGTGCACGTTCAAACTATGATGTTTTACCGCTTGTCATTCAAGTAGATAACCGGGAGCCAATGTTTTTTGAAATTCCTGAAAAGCATGTGCTGGAAGTAGCAATTACCCATCCGGATTATGATTTTTCAAAGTTAAATATGAAATGGTATGCAGTACCGATTATTTCGAGTATGCGTTTTAATATTGCGGGCGTTGATTTTCAGGCAGCGCCGTTTAACGGGTGGTATATGGGGACGGAAATCGGGGCGCGCAATTTGGCGGATACGTACCGCTATAATTTCCTGCCGAAAGTGGCGGAAGCAATGGGACTGGATACTGAAGTGAATGCGTCGCTTTGGAAGGACCGTGCACTCGTAGAACTGAATGTTGCGGTGCTGCATTCGTTTAAAAAAGCGGGCGTAAGTATTGTTGATCATCATACCGCTGCCCAGCAGTTTCAGCTGTTTCAAAAGCAGGAACATGCAAGCGGCCGGGAAGTAACAGGGAACTGGGTATGGCTTGTCCCGCCATTATCTCCTGCAACGACCGACCTGTATCATGAACCGATTGCCAACACGATTAAAAAACCAAACTACCTATACCAGCAGCAGCCATATTAAAAATAGGTGTGCAGAAAGCGAAAGCCTCTGCACACCTATTTCTTACCTTTTATTTAACATAATTTGAATCAATTCATCTCGATCGATTAAATAAACGTCATTGATGTCGGCAAGTTTTTCGGCCTGGCGTGTAAAATGACTGTTTGTGACAACCCATGCCTCTGTTGCTTCATACATTTTTACCGCACCGATAATTTCCTGTACCGCTTTTACACCGACAGTACCGGAATAGCGTTTTGCCTGGACTGCAATAATATCTTTTCCGTCCTTTAAAATAAGGTCGGCACCGTAGTCACCGCTCGTAGCGGTATAGCTCACTTTAAATCCGCGGCGCTTAAATAATTCGCCTAAAAATCTCTCAAAATCTTCACCGGTCATTTTATCGACTTCGCGAATGCCGGACTTCCGCAATTTCCTCGTCTTCAGCGATTTCAGCCAAATTTTAAACGCGATATATAGAACGAAATAAGCGACAATTCCCATACCGATGCCTTCAGATGTTTTCGTTACATAAAAACCAGCTGTACCAGCCGATGCGATGAAAAATAGCGGGATTACTGGCAGGCGTTTTTTATTCCGTCTTCTCTTTTTACGCAATAGTTCTGTACTCCTTTTATTTACTACGGTTATTATATCATAAAAGGGTACATACGTTTGGTTATATTGTACGATTGTCTGAGCTCATAAAGGAAGCCAAAAACAATAGAACAGAAATGAGAATGAACAGCACAATCGGGATTGTCCAGCTGTCCGTCAAATCATGTGCAAAGCCGAACAAAACTGGCCCGATTGCGGCAACAAAATAACCGATTGATTGTGCGAAGCCGGAAAGTTCAGCTGCATCATAGGCTGTCTTTGTGCGCAATGAAAACAGCATCAGTACTAAACCAAACGAAGCCCCTCCTGCAAAGCCTAATAAAATCATCCATACGACAGCAAGACTTGTCCATTCCATTAAGACACCAGTAAAACCGACTAAGTAACAAATCGTAAAGAAAATGACGATTGGACGTTGAGAAGCGATTTTCCCTGCAAGAATCGGAATAATAAATGTCATCGGAATTTGTGCAAACTGCATAACGGATACCATCCACCCGGCCGCTGTAGCATCAAGGCCCTGGCTAATGAAGATTTCCGGCAACCATGCAGACGAGCAGTAAAATATGAACGACTGGAATCCCATTGCTCCAGCGACTGCCCAGGCAAGCGGTGACCTCCACATTTGCGTTTTCTTAGTCTGCGATGTCGGCATATTTAATGCAATTTTTTCCTGGCGCAAAATCGGCAGCCAGATTAGTAATGTAAGAATCCCTAAAATAATTGTAATACCTGCTGCGATTTGCCATCCTGCGTTTGCCGCTATAGGATAACTGAAGCCTGCAGCAATTCCGGAAGAAATGTTCATTGAAACGGAATAAATCCCTGTTAATAATCCGATATGTAATGGGAATTTCCATTTGAAATAGCTAGGGATAAGAACATTCCCGAATGCAATTGCGACCCCGATTAATATTGTTCCTATAACGAGTAAAGACGTTGCCCCTAGCGAACGCAGTAAAATCCCTGCACAAAGTAAAATGACGGAATAAAATAATGTCCATTCAATCCCAAACTTACGGGCAATGCGTGGTGCAAATGGTGATACAACCGCAAAGGCAATTAAAGGAATGGTCGTTAAAAAGCCTGCAAGAAAGTTCGATATCCCAAGCCCTTCACGTATAAATGAAATAATCGGGCCGATCAATGTAATCGGTGTACGTAATGTGGTCGCAAATAAAAATACGGCTACCATAAAATAGATGAGCGGTCGGTTGGATAGTATTTTTTTGCTATTTTGATTTACTTGTTGTGTGTCCATTTTCGATTCTCCTTTTGTATGTTGATATATGTTAGAGTAGTGTGAATACTCATAAAAAACAGAATAAAGGTGAAGCCATTGCTATCAAAAAAATGTTATGTTAGACTTTTAATCATTGATTCAATTAAATTAAATAAAACATTACCTCATGTAAATTATGAGGTAGAGGTCGCAATCATTAAGACTAGTATAGCTGAGATTAGGAAGAATCGGTGAAGCTTTATGAAAGGAATGGTTGCCGAAGTGTTATTTTTCTTCTTGAAAATAATGCTGGGGCTGTTTCCGATAAGGAACAGAACTGTCACATGTGTGAGCATGTGTTGAGCTATCTTTCAAGTTTGATGAGGTGTAACTATAACCATCACAAAAACTTGTGGTGGTTTTTCTTTTACACTTCACCAACAAAACAAAAAGGGAGTTTTATATTCATGAGTGAGATTAAAATAGATCAGCTCGGTAATAATAACGGGTTGAAAAAAAGTTTAAAAAGTCGCCATGTAACGATGATTTCGCTTGGCGGAACGATCGGTACAGGTTTATTCTTAGCATCAGGTGGTGCGATTGCACAGGCGGGTCCTGGTGGGGCATTGCTCGCATATGCGCTGATCGGCGTTATGGTGTATTTCCTAATGACATCATTAGGGGAAATGGCTGCCTATATGCCAACATCCGGTTCGTTTAGTACGTATGCAACAAAATTTGTTGATCCGGCTTTAGGCTTTGCGCTTGGCTGGAACTATTGGTACAACTGGGCGATTACAATTGCAGCAGAAATTGCGGCCGTTTCGTTAATTATGAAATACTGGTTCCCGGACAGTTCTTCAATGTTATGGACCATTTTATTTATCGTAGTTGTTTTATCATTTAACTTAGCGTCTGTAAAAGCTTTCGGTGAAGCGGAATACTGGTTTGCGATGATTAAAGTTGCAACGGTAATTGTCTTCATCATTGTCAGCTTCTTAATGATTTTCGGAATTTTAGGCGGGAACGATCCGGTCGGCTTTACGAATTTCTTCAAAGATGATGCACCGTTTAATGGCGGTTTCCTTGCACTGTTCGGTATTTTCCTTGCAGCCGGTTTCTCATTCCAAGGTACGGAAATGCTTGGGGTAACGGCAGGGGAAACAGATGATCCAGGCAAAAACATTCCAAAAGCAGTTCGTTCAGTATTCTGGCGTATTCTGTTGTTTTACATTTTCGCAATCGGTGCAATCGGATTACTGATCCCGTATACGGATTCACGTCTTTTATCTGAAGATATTGCGACAAGTCCATTTACATTAGTATTTGAAAACCTAGGTGTGGCGTTTGCGGCATCTGTTATGAATGCCATTATCTTAACGGCTATGTTATCTGCAGGGAACTCAGGATTATATGCAGCTAGTCGTATGCTTTATCAGTTAGCGGTAGATGGAAAAGCACCGAAACTTTTCATGAAAGTAACATCGCGTGGTATTCCAATGTATGCACTTTTAGCTACATTAGCAGTCGGTTCGTTAGCATTCCTGGCATCCTTTTTCGGTGACGGTGTTGTCTACATTTGGCTGTTGAATGCGTCCGGTATGTCCGGGTTCATCGCTTGGCTCGGTATTGCCATCAGTCATTATCGCTTCCGCCGTGCATATGTCGCACAAGGACATTCATTGAGGGATTTACCGTATGTATCCAAATTCTTCCCATTCGGACCGCTATTCGCGTTTGCCCTATGTATGATTGTCGTGCTAGGTCAAAACTATATGGCATTTACGGGTGGAACAATTGACTGGTACGGTGTCGTCGTTTCATATATCGGCTTACCATTGTTTGCCGCTTTATGGTTTGGCTACAAATTTAAACATAAAACGAAAATCGTTCCTTTACAGGACTGCGACTTATCAAATAAATAATTAATTTCTGAAACGCAATGTGAGCTTATAGGCTTTCATTGCGTTTTTTGTTGTATTGAGGATTATTTGTCTTCAAGTGAGGAATATATAGGGGAAAGTGAGGATTAAGTGAGAGTGATTGAGTATTATGCTAGACTGATTGAGGACAACCAGTATATAACTGAGGATTAAATTTCCCGAGTACGATTGCTGCAACAGTGGTATTATAAAAGAAATAAAAAAATGAGTAACGCTGAAGAATAAGGAAGTGAAAACATGCCTATTTCAAAAGGTTTCTATAAAAAAGTCTATCCTTGGTTAACAGGGGAAGATGATAAAAAGGTGATGTATCGACCGTTTCTCACAAAAGGGAACCCGTACAAATCACGTATTTTCCTAGTAAGCTCGCATGCGGTGCCGCTATTTAAAGTGGAAGACCGTAGTGAGCAGACTTTTGCAGATTCATTAGTGAACAGAGATCTTTTCCAGGATCTATATTTAAGTGAAATTAAAGGGGCACCCCGTGAATTTAAAGGTTCATTGCAGTTTGAAAATTGGCTGGAAAACAATCATCACGAATCGCTCATTTATACGTCGCTGAATACATATCAGCTGGAATCAGCCGATGAAGCGAAAGTAGCGAAAAAAGAGGATACCGCTAATTTTGAGCGGGGAAATCTCATTTTTAAAGAAGTAATGGATGAGTTTCAGCCGGAAATTATTATTTTGCAAGGGACTGCCGCATACGAGCAATTTAAAGCGCGGTATGCTGACCGTTTAGTCATTTATAATGAAGATGTAACAAAAGTGCAATTACTCGAACAGACCGGACCGTTTGCGGAAATGGTATATGAAGATGGCAAAAAGGTGATGATTTTTGTTACGCGCAGCATGAGCTACTTCAGTACGGATGGTTCGAAGTTCGAACAATTCAAAGAAAATTTATCAAAAGTTTTACAGAAAAATGCTTAAAACCGAACATTATCCCTAATAAAATTTACTTTTTAACTAAATTTCCGAAAAATAAGAATAATTTTATTATTTAAATGTTATTGCAAACTAGCATTTCCATGATTATAATTGGAACATTCATATTGTTAAATTAAATATTCGCCACTCATATAATAGCAAGGATAAGGCTTGCAAGTTTCTACCGGTTTACCGTAAATAAACCGACTATGAGTGAAGCATGCTTAATGAATGTATTTGTCCAATTATTATATATTTGCACAAAACATTTGTTATTACTTTTGAACTTACTCGGAAGTCTTGCTCCACTCATCGTAGGGAGCTTGCCTTTCGAGTTTTTTGTTTTTGATTACATTCAAATGGGAAGGAGCTTTTATCATGAAGCTTTTAAAGGAAAAAATAGAAAAAGAGGGCCAAGTGCTTTCAGATACAGTGTTAAAGGTAGATTCATTTTTAAATCATCAGATTGACCCGTTATTAATGAAAGAAATCGGAGACGAATTTGCGAAGCGTTACTCGGACCAAATCATTACGAAAGTATTGACGATCGAATCATCTGGTATTGCCCCTTCAACTTTTTTAGGGTTAACACTAGGTGCACCTGTTGTCTTTGCGCGCAAACGCAAATCACTTACTTTAACCGACAACCTGTACACATCGAAAGTACATTCATTCACGAAAAACGAAACGAACGAAATTTCGGTATCGAATAAGTTTATTACGGCGGATGATAATGTCGTAATCATTGATGACTTTTTAGCGAATGGTGAAGCGTTGAAAGGTTTAATCGATATTGCGAACCAGGCAGGTGCAACAATTGTCGGAGCCGGCATTGTAATTGAAAAAGGCTTCCAAGAGGGCGGAAAAATTTTACGCGAGCAAGGACTGCGCATCGAATCATTGGCGAATATTAAATCATTGGCAAACGGCAAAGTAGAGTTTTACGATTAATTAAGCAGCACATATTTCTAAAAGGTAATAAAGTTCAAACGATGTAAATTGACTCAGCAAGAGTACACATATATTGGAGGAAAACTTTTTATGAATAACACGAAAGCAACAATGCTTGGAATTCAGCATCTGTTGGCAATGTATGCAGGAGCCATTTTAGTACCGTTAATTATCGGTGGGGCATTAGGATTCAGTTCAGCGCAAATGACGTATTTAGTCGCAATCGATATTTTCATGTGTGGGGTAGCAACACTGTTCCAAGTATGGAAAGGTAAAGTGATAGGAATTGGATTACCGGTTGTATTAGGCTGTACATTTACAGCGGTAAGCCCGATTATTGCAATCGGTTCTGGCGGCGGCTTAGGTGATGTTTACGGCGCGATTATCGCATCTGGTTTGATTATCGTATTAATCGGTGGTCTTTTCGGGAAATTAATTAAATTCTTCCCGCCTGTTGTAACAGGTTCGGTCGTTACGATTATCGGAATCAGCTTAATCCCAGTAGCTATCAACAATATGGCTGGCGGACAAGGGGCGGCAGACTTTGCATCAGGTTCAAATGTGGCGTTAGCGTTTATTACATTATTAATTATTTTAGTAATTTACCGCTTCACAGTTGGCTTCGTTCGTGCGATTGCAATTTTACTAGGTATGGTGTCAGGAACAGTAATCGGTATTTTCATGGGCAAAGTTGATTTTGCCCCGGTTGTTGAAGCATCTTGGCTGCACATTATGCAACCATTCTACTTGGCAACACCAACATTCAATGCTTCTGCTATTTTAACGATGACATTGGTGGCGATGGTATCACTAGTTGAATCAACAGGTGTTTACTATGCATTAAGTGATATTACAAAAAAAGATTTAACTTCAAAAGATTTATCTAAAGGGTACCGTGCTGAAGGACTAGCATCGATCATCGGTGGTATTTTCAATGCCTTCCCGTATACTACATTCTCACAAAATGTAGGACTGATCCAAATGTCAGGCGTACGCGACCGCAAAGTCATCTTCATTACTGGCGGTATGCTGGTAGCACTTGGATTCCTGCCAAAATTAGCAGCATTAACTACTATTATCCCAACACCAGTACTTGGTGCAGCGATGCTTGCAATGTTCGGTATGGTTATTACACAAGGTGTTAGAATGCTAGCACCAGAAATCGCGAAATCAATGGAAAACGCAATGGTAGCAGCACTTGGCGTTGGTTTAGGAATCGGCGTTGCCACAGTACCAGGCATTTTCGAAAACCTGCCTTCTTGGATGTCGATTTTGACTTCTAATGGGATTGTTGCAGGGTCTGTAACGGCGATTTTCTTGAATGTGTTGTTTAATATGGTCGGGACGAAGCGTGTTGATCCGATGCATGTCGGGGAAGCAAACTAAATAGAAGGTTCTAATGAGTATCCCACCTTCTTGTTAGAATTAGAACGTTGTCGCCTACTTTAACTATTAATTTAGTTAAGGTAGGCGATTTTTTTGTGTAAAAAAGTTTATAAACTTGATTTTTTGAAGAGAAAGCAGAAATATATAAGTTTACGTATGATAATTCGTATAGAGTATTTAGTATTTTTGAATGGGAAAAAGGCACTGAATGTTCGTAAACCGACAATAGTTTCGTATGAGGAACATTACCGTTTCTTTCGTAATTGGTTTAATTTAAATGGAGTGAGTAGGGTGATGCGGTGTACTTAATTGGTAAATCCCTTCTAAAATAGCCGAAATGTTGCTTGACTCACGGCGTTATCCTAGGGTAATTCTTTCATACTCAGTGATGGCTGGTTACCAAATGTATTATCTATATCCTAAATAAATATGGGGTAAATAAAATAATCCCATAGCAAAATTGAACTGCACCCCAATTGTTAGACACATCTAACAATTGGAGGTGCAGTTTTTCTATGGCTAAATTTAGTCCTGAGGAAAAGCTCGAGGCAGTGAATCGAGCTTTGAAAGGTAATGAGAGTTATCTTTCAATCGCAAAGTCGATAGGTACGGATAATAAATCAATTCATATATGGGTCAAACAATATGAACATAATGGTGCAGACGCCTTTATAAAACGATATACAAATTACTCAGCGCAGTTTAAACTAGACGTACTAAATTATATGATTGAATACGGTACGTCCTTAAATGAAACAGCGGCTATCTTTGGTATAGCAGCACCATCATCCATACTTCAATGGCGAAAACAGTTTGAAACTAAAGGATTCGATGCCCTTCAATCAAAGAAAAAGGGGCGTACATCCATGAAAAAAGAAACGAACAAACATTCAAAACTAACACCAGTAGAAGGCTCACCTGAAGCGCTTCAAGCGGAAATCAATCGTCTACGTATGGAAAATGAGTATTTAAAAAAGTTGAACGCCTTAGTTCAAACCAAGGAAAAATCACCAAAGAAGACAAAGTAAAAGTCGTCTATGAATTAAGGCATAAATACTCGGTGAAAGCGCTTGTGGCATTCGCAGGCATTCCACGTAGTACGTACTATGATTTAGTGAAGAAGATGGATCGCCAAGATACAGATGCCGAGTTAAAGGCCGAAATTCAAGAAATTTATAACGAACACGAAGGTCGTTATGGTTATCGACGTATTCGTGATGAGCTAGCAAATCGTGGGCAAAAAGTGAATCATAAAAAGGTTCAACGTATCATGAAAGAATTAGGTTTAAAGTGCTTAGTGCGTATGAAGAAATACAAATCATATAAAGGTACAGTCGGTAAGATTGCGCCTAATATATTGGATCGGAACTTTATAGCAGAAGGACCGAATGAAAAATGGGTTACAGATATTACGGAGTTTAAGCTGTTTGATCAAAAGCTCTATTTATCGCCTGTTTTAGACTTATTTAATGGCGAAATTATTACGTACACAATTGGTCATAGACCAACATATTCGCTTGTATCAGAAATGTTGGATAAGGCACTAGAGAGGTTGCCAGAGGAACATCAATTACTGATGCATTCAGATCAAGGTTGGCATTACCAAATGAACCAATATCGCCACGTTCTTGAATCAAGAGGTATTGTGCAAAGTATGTCACGTAAGGGAAACTGTTATGACAACTCTGTCATGGAGAATTTCTTCGGTATCATGAAGTCAGAATTCCTCTACTTAAAGGAATTTGAAAGTGTCGAACATTTTAAAATGGAACTTGAAAAATATATAACGTATTACAACACAAAACGTTTAAAGGCAAAATTAAAACTGAGTCCGGTAGAATACCGAACTCAGTTTACCCAAGCAGCCTAAACGAAATAACCGTGTCTAACTTATAGGGGTCACTTCAAATATAGTATTAGCTTTGCCATGAGATTTTTTAAATTTATTTATCTAATTAAGAGAGAGAGATTTTTAAACTTCGAAAAATTAAAATAAGGTTATTAGATTTCTCGTATATCTTCCAATACATAATCAAAGGCTTCGTTTAGACCATCTAAGTTAGGTATTACAGGAGGCGTAGTATCTATAAAATCAAAGAAATTTCCTAAATCACAAGGATTACCATTCGGATTGAATATATTGGATGAAAATCCATTAATTGTTTTAATCTTATTAACCACAATTGAAGTCAAGGTTTGTTTACCTTTACTGCTGTAAGATGCAAACGGTGTGCAGATTCCAGCATTAGGGTAATCCTTACTAGCGTTTAATGAAATATTTTTAGTGTTGGAAATAATATTTCCCCCATTTAAGTTCTTTTTTACGTGCCCTTTTTGTGCCTCTAAAATTAAATTCCCTGAGTTTAAAGCAATAATATTTGTAGAATTATAATTGAAACCTTCGTTTGTATAAAGGATAGGAGTTTCTTCTATAATAAGGTTAATTTTTGATCCGTCATTAGAGTTAATCGTACCTTTAATTTCAGGATTTCCTTCAGTTACAACAATATTTAATATACCTCCACCTTTGACAGTTAAAGTAGAAATATTTTTAAACTGCTCAGTTGTGACGATAAGGGTTAACGTATCGTTCTTGTTAACTGTGAAATTCTGTGTCGTTAAATTATGTTTATACGTACCGTAATTCTTAGTCGTATTATAATTCTCTTTAGCTGACTCTACTAACTGTTTTATCATATTTTTATATTTTGTTGATGATGGTAAATAGTTATTTATTTTATTAATATCGATGTTCCCGATAATGAGCTTTTGATTACCTGTACCATTAATATTAACTTCACTGTCGGCTACGTAGATACTTAGAATTCCTTGTTCTGAACTGCCCTTAGGGGGAAGTAATATCCCGTTAAGTGTGGGTGGGGTAGTGTTTCCGCCACTACAATTTCCAACAACAGTATTGATACCATACCTTTTGAAATCTATAGATAAACTATTTAATAGAGTACGTGTCTTTTCTTGTAAAGAACCTGTTGACTCAATATCAAATGTAAGTTCATCATTATAAATTTTTTTTTTAATAGAAAAATTTGCTATTGAATCTGGGTTTTTGAAATCGGTAAATTGTTCTTGTAAATTTTTGGTATTAACTAAATAGAGATTTTCGATATAAGATTTATAATTCTCCTTAAAATTGTAGGTATATATAAAACCGCAATAATTAACTTTATTTGTAGAATAATTCTTTTTGTAGTTGACTTCGTAATTATAAAGTTCTTTATTAAAATCTACTTTTCTATTATTAATAGTATCTTTAAAGGCAGAATTAATAATGCTAATTAATTTCTCTGTTTTTACATTTAACCCTGCTTCTGCAACATAGTAAACAGATTGATCAACCTCTTCGTTTTTTGAAGTTATTAATGAATTTGTATTTATTGTTATTAGGGTCAGACCCAAAATAGAAATAAGTACTGTAGCGAAAATTACGAGAAGCATTGAATACCCATTTTCTTGTCTTAAGTTTTTCATATTAATGCCCCTTTCTTAAATGAATTTCTGTATTTTGACCATTTGCGCAACTATTCGTATTCGATAATGTTATCATTACGACATTAATATTATCCTCATCAAGTTTAAACTCTCCACAACCTAAACTATCTGTAATTATTTCTACATTTTCGGGATTTATTACATTACCATTACTTATAATTTTAATTTTCTTAATTAACTGATTCTCTTTTATTAAATAAGTTATGCTTTTATCAAATGTAGAATTTGGAATTGTTAATATTAATTCAGATGTTTTGACTTCAATCGCTGTTGAATATCGAATTTCCTTTGTTATTATTTTAAGAGCATAAGTTATGTCAAATAAATCTTGGGTTTCTTGTGTTTGAAGTTCTTTCTGCTTTACACTAGTTTGAATAATACTGAATATTAAAATTGCTATAATAGAAGTGATTAATGTAATAGCTATAACTTCAACTAAGGTTAAGCCACGATTACTTTTTAAATGCATCATTATATTAATTCCCCCAACGGAAAATAGATTCCATTTTTACAGGTGAAGAGCTATTTTTTTTGGGTACATTTATAAAAACATGTACTAGTTTATTAGATTTATTTTCTAATTGTATCCAATGCTTTTCGTTATATTTAGAAACCCCATTACTGTCTGAATAAATATATACAAACTTTTTGCAATCCTTTCCACATTCCGTTGTATAAGTAAATTTCATATTAGAATTGGGTAAGGTAATTGTTGTATTTGCAGAGTCTTTAAACCAAGAATCATTCCGATCTAAAATAAAGCCGTATAATTCTTCCATTTCCTGCTGAGCAACATAAGTCGCATCTATAATAGATTCAGAAGCAACATGTGTTTTTTTTGATTGGAGAAATAGACTGAAAAATGAAAGTAAAATAACCGTAATCAATACAATCGAAGCGACTACCTCCACTAAAGAAATCCCCCGCTCTTCTTTCAATAATCTCAAATTATGTCCTCCTTTTTCTCATGGGTTCTAAATAATAAATTAATTAATCAGTCGTAAACAAGTCATTCCTTCATATTATTCATATGTAGAAATACTAATATTTGAATTATAAAACTATTTTAAATAGGTAAAATGGTACGTACATAAATAAAAATTTATATTTAATAAAAAATACATAGTCACAAAGTAATCTATCATGTATTATAATAGTAACATAAGTAGATAGTTGGTAAAAGGGATAAAAATTAGTATAAAAATAGAAGTTTATGAGATAATATATTGAATTAATTGTAATATATTCCATTAAAGTTTTGTATTAAAATACTAGTAGAAATGGTTTATAGTTATAAAATTCTTACTTATAAGAGTTGATAAATTAGAGTGATTAGACGGGGTGAGAAAATGAAAATTATCTTTAGGTCAATAATCCCAATAACTTTGCTGGTAGTCCTTTTATCAATCTGGATTCCGAACTTTATAGTAAGTTCGGTTGCATCCGCTGATAATAATGCAGCCGGTTCCACAATCGGAGGGATAGAGACAGATGACTTGAAGGGGGAGGAGTTAAAAGTATTGCTGACTGATGCTGTTAAAGACTGGTACACCCAAAACCTAACTGTCACTGGCGGGGGCACTTCAATTGAATTGAACTCATCCACATTCCAGTTTGATATTGAAAGTACAGTAGCAAACTATGAAAATCAGGTACATAAGTCATGGTATGCATTCTGGAAAGATAAACCTACAGTGCATCTCCCACTAATTGTTTCTCCTAGTGAAATAGTGAAAAACGAGATTAGTAATGTTTCGTCATGGAATACGGACTTAACGTATAGCAATGTACAACTGAATGCCGCGTATTTAAAAACAAATCCTGTTGAAGCGGTTGTCATAGATGTATCGGTACTGGAAACAGACCGAATTTCATTATCAGTCGAACCTATGCCAGAAGGGGCAATGGGGATAAATGAACTTGTTCTTCAACTTCATGAAACGGTAATAGAACCGCAAATGGCTTTTTCGATGATTGAAAAGCTGGGTGATACGATAAATTTGGCGAACCGTGAAGCTATTAATTTTGTTGCATCAAATCTATATAATGCAGCATTGAGTATTAATGCGGAAATACTGGAACGTCATTCGCAAAATGAAATCCCTTCCTATTTAAAAGCTGGCTTAGAAGCAAAGGTGGATCCACTTGCAAGTGAGGATCTCAAATTCGCAAATAGTTCATCCAATCCAGTTGTTTTAAAACTGATTATGGAAGAAGGAAATTTGAGGACTGAGGTATATACACCTGCAAAGGAAACGGAAGTAGGTGTGACAGTTTCCCAGGATGAGGAAATCCAGCCCCGTACAATTACACGTTATTCCGCAAACCTGGCAATTGGTCAGATTGAACAAGTACAGGAAGGTGCAAAAGGCTTACGTGTCTCGGTATATCGTACAGCTTTTGATGAGCAGAAGCTTGTGAGCCGAGATTATTACCCGCCTGTTGACCGGATTATTTTGAAGTCTTCCAAACAACTGGAAGTGAAGACAACAACAGAAAATCTGAACAATGACCCTGCTTATCAAGTTGATTTAGATGGAGACGGTTTCCCGGATGGTGAAACTACGAACGGAAATGGACAAAGCAATGGATTAACTACTCCAGTTAGCGGGTCCCAAAATACTGGTTCAAATGAATCTAACAATGCTGAAGGTTCTGGATCAAACAATTTCACAAACGACGGCGCTGAAGAGGAAACTCTTCCACCTGGCAGCTATTACGATAAAGGAGGAAATTTAATTACTCCAAAATAAAGGAGGACGTAAAATATGAAGGCGAAATCGAGAAAACGCTTAGGCGACTTGCTTTTGGAGTCAGGTGTTATTACCGAATCACAGCTTACTTATGCACTGGCAAATAAAAGCCGGGATGAAAAACTCGGGGATTTTTTCATAAAAGAAAATATACTGACGGAACAACAGTTAATTGAAGTACTGGAGTTCCAACTAGGTATTCCGCATATGACATTAAGTAACTATGTCATATCACCAGAGCTGCTGCAGCTTGTACCGAGGGAACTGGCAAAACGTGCAAATATTATGCCGGTGCGTCGGGACAAAAACAAGCTACTTATAGCGATGGCAGACCCGATGGATTACTTTGCGATTGAAGAAGTCCGCATGGCAACAGGTTGCCAAATCGAGACAAGTATTGTCACGAAGGACGACCTGTACCGGACGATTACAAAATATTATGATCTGCAAGCTTCAATGGACGCAGCGTTAACGGAAATTGAAGTGAATACACCGGAAGTACAGCAGGAAATTACGGATGAAGATTCAGCTATTGTCCGGCTCGTAAACCAGATCATCAATAATGGGGTCGCCCAGCGTGCATCCGATATTCACTTTGATCCGCATGAAACCGAATACAGAATTCGTTATCGTGTCGACGGGGTGCTTCGTACAGAACGTTCTCTGCCAAAGCATATGCAAAATATGATGACGGCCCGAGTGAAAATCATGGGCGGACTGAATATTACGGAAAACCGTATTCCACAAGATGGCCGGTTTAAAGTGAATATCGAGTTCAAAAGTGTCGACATTCGTCTTTCTACATTACCGACTGTTTATGGCGAGAAAATAGTTATGCGTATATTGGACATAAGCAATGCCGCAACAGAGATAACGCATCTAGGATTTACAAAAAATAACGAAGCAATTTTCAGGAAGATGATCGAGAAACCGAATGGCATTGTGCTCATTACAGGTCCTACAGGTTCAGGGAAATCTTCCACGTTATATGCAGCGCTTTCGAATTTAAATAATGAAGGAGTTAACATTATTACAGTTGAGGATCCGGTCGAATATCAATTAAATGGTGTCAACCAGATTCAAGTAAAAGAAGAAGTGGGATTAACATTCGCAGCGGGATTACGTTCAATTTTACGTCAGGACCCGGACATTATCATGATCGGGGAAATACGTGATCTGGAAACCGCCCAAATTTCAATTCGTGCTTCATTAACAGGACATCTTGTATTAAGTACATTACATACAAACAGTGCGATTGAATCGATTTCAAGGTTACAGGACATGGGAATTGAACCGTTTCTCATTTCATCTTCGCTTGTCGGGATAATGGCACAGCGTCTAGTTCGTCAAATTTGTAGGGACTGTACGACAGAGATAGAGCCTACAATTAGGGAAAAGCAGATTTTTGCGAATAATGGATTGGAAGTTAACAAGATTCGAAAAGGTCGCGGATGTGCGGCATGTGGAAATACAGGCTATCGTGGACGACTTGCTATTCATGAGTTACTTCCTGTTGACCGTGGATTGAAAGATCTCATTTTAAATGGGGCAAGCAGCTATGAAATTGGCGATTATATGCAAAATTCAGGGCACAACACATTATTGCAGGACGGTTTATTGAAGGTGCTTTCCGGTGTCACGACAACAGAAGAAGTACTACGTGTAGCGACGATTGACTAGGGAGGAATGGGCATGACATTGAACATACAAGATTTATTGCAGCATGCGTATGATGAAAATGCATCTGATTTGCATGTTACTACCGGCATCCCTCCTGTTTACCGAGTAAATGGTCAGTTGAAGCAATATGGCGATGTAATTGTAACGGCGGAAATGATTGAGCAAATGGTAAAAGATATTTTACCGGCATACAAAGCAGCCGAGTTTGAAGAAAAGGGCGAAACCGATTTCAACTATTCATTGAAAGACTTTTGCCGTTTTCGTGTAAATGCGTATCATCAACGAAATGTCGGAGCAATTGCTGCTCGTCTCATTTCGAGTGAAATCCCGACAATTGAATCATTGAATATGCCGAAAGTGCTGTACGATTTAGCTGAAAAACCACAAGGACTCATTTTAGTAACTGGTCCAACTGGTTCAGGTAAGTCAACAACACTCGCGGCAATGATTGACTATATTAATGAAACAAAATCAAAACATATTATTACGCTGGAAGACCCGATTGAATATTTGCATTCCCATAAAAAATCGGTAGTGAACCAGCGTGAAATTGGAGTCGATACCGGGTCATTTGCGAATGGTTTACGTGCATCACTCCGTCAAGATCCCGATATTATTCTAGTTGGGGAAATGCGAGATTTAGAGACAATTTCAACAGCGATTACGGCAGCGGAAACAGGGCATTTAGTATTTGGCACACTTCATACGTCAAGTGCACCGACAACAATTGACCGTATAATCGATGTGTTCCCGCCTCATCAGCAAGGGCAAATTCGGATTCAATTGGCAAACGTTTTGCAAGGGATTATTTCACAGCGATTATTCATTCGCAAAGACAAAGCAGGTCGGGTTGCCGCAACAGAAATTCTGGTAAGTATTCCAGCTGTAACAAATTTGATACGAAATGAAAAAATTCATCAAATTCCAAGTATTATGCAGACTAACCGAACGATAGGGATGCATACGTTAGAGACATCCATACAAGCGCTTGTTTCTTCCGGAAAAGTTTCGTTGGAGGAAGTACGGCCATATTTGAATGTGGGTGATTACAGTTGACCGTATTTAAATATGTAGGACGAACAAAAATGGGGGCAACGCAAAAAGGTACGATTGATGCAGCGAATAAAGCAGCCGCCATTTCAAAGCTTCGCGAAAAGGGTATCAATCCTCGAGAATTAGAAGAGTCGAAAAGTCTATTGCATATGGAAGTCAGCTTGGGCAGCAAAAAAGTAAAAACACAGGATTTTGTTATATACTGCCGTCAGTTTGCGACATTGATTCGGGCAGGTGTTTCACTCGTAGAAGCGACGGATATTTTAGCAAAGCAGGCGACAAGCAAGCCATTGAAAAAGGCGCTTGAAGCAGTAGAAGAAGATATTCGTTCAGGTATTCCATTTTCGGATGCGGTCAGGAAACATCCGAAAGCGTTTCCTGAACTGTTCGTCAATATGATGCGTTCGGGGGAGGCAACAGGGAATATCGATGACACGCTGGAGCGTCTGGCGAATTCGTACGAAAAATCTTTCAGGTTAATCAAAAAAGTGCAGTCGACGCTGACATACCCTGCGATGCTTTTAATAATGATTGTAGTTGTCGTGTTTTTCATGCTGATTTTCATTGTACCGACATTTGTTGAATCGTTTGAATCGATGGATGCCAAACTCCCGACTTTAACGGTTTGGACAGTAGCTTTAGGAGATTGGTTGAGACAATACTGGTGGTTCCCTATTGGAGCATTGGCTATTGGGGTTGTGGTATTTCAATATTTATATAGGAACAATGAACAGTTCAATTACACCATCCACTATTTGATGCTGAAGATGCCGATATTTGGTCCACTTTTACAAAAAACAGCAATTGCAAGGTTGACGCGCAATTTATCATCTTTATTTAGCAGTGCAGTGCCAATATTGCAGGCATTGACGATTTCACAAAAGGTTTCCGGCAACCCGGTTATTGGAAAAGTCGTAATGGATGCACGGGCAAGCTTGGAACGAGGCAGCTCGCTGACAGAGCCCCTTGAAAAAAGCTGGATCTTCCCGCCTATGGTAACGAGTATGACAAGGATTGGTGAGTCTACAGGATCGCTTGATTATATGCTTGAAAAGATTGCGGACTTTTATGAAGAAGAAGTTGATAGAAACGTGGATACTTTAAAATCTTTGATTGAACCGTTAATGATTGTATTATTGGCGGGAGCAGTAGGTCTAATCGTAGCGGCAATTTTCTTGCCAATGTTTAGTCTTTACGAACAAATGTAAATGGAAAATTAAAAGACATTTTGCAAGGAGGCATCGAAGCGATACAAAGCGTCAGTGCAAAAACAAAAACTTGATTTTAAAATAAAGAGGAGGATTTAATATGTTTAATACATTAAAAAAACGTATTAAAAATGAGGAAGGTTTATCTTTAGTTGAGCTTTTAGCTGTAATTGTTATTTTGGCCATTGTAGCGGCAATTGCTATTCCAGCGATTGGGAATATTATTGAAAGTTCGCGAGTAAAAGCGGCTAAAGCGGATGCTGCAAATGTACTAAATGCGGGTCAAATCTTCTTTTTAGAAAATCCAGAAGAAGAGACATTTACTGGAACAGCTCCTGCTACAGATGAAAGTAAATGGGCACCTTATATTACAGATTTAGGTACAATAGAATCATTTACAGTGACAAAAGTAGGTACTGGGAATACTGTTACAACTTCAGGTAAAAGTGGTGGTAAAGCATACTCTATAGAAGCAGCTACTTTGTCAGAATTAGATCTTGATAATGGTAAAGTAGGAGAGAAATTTAGTTGGGGTACTAAGAAAGTAGGTGAATAATCATCCCCCAAAGAACACCCAACCCAACAGCGCTTGGGTGTTCCATTGAGTGATGATGGCGCATTTAAACAAGCGCTTCTCAAAATAGGCATTACATTAAAGGTTAAAGAGGAGGGTCCCTCTATGTTCAATATGAAAAGAAAATCGCATGTATCCATCGTAATCAGTGATTATGTAATGCGTGCACTCGTTTTAAAAGGCGCAACAGTGGATCAGCCCGTTATATACGAAACGCCCTTACCGAAAACTTCGGTCCAGGAAGGGGTTATTCTCGATGAGATGGCGATGTATGATTTAATTAAATCAAATGTTCAAAATTGGGGTGGAAGAAAGCAAAATGTTCGCTTCCTTGTGCCGGATACATCGATTTTATTGAAAACATTCGAGCATCCTGCTGATATCAGCGGTAAAAATCTGAAAGAATATGTGCAAATGGAAGTCGGCCAGTCGATTCATCTGCCGTTCCAGGAGCCGCTTATTGATGTACATGACTCGATTGAAGGGGACGGGAAAGCTGTTCTGTTTGCCGCACCGCCAGATGAAGTCGGGAAGATGATCGGTCTGCTGTTGGACAACCATATGCATCCGCAAGTGGCCGATATTCGGGCTTTATGTAATTTACGATTGCTTGAGCATATCGAGTTTATCGATACGAACCGTACATATTTAGTGACAGACTGGTCAATCAATGAATTGTCGATCTGCATTTATTCAAACGGGGAAGTAGAGTTTCTGCGATTCCAGACGATTGATACTGATTCGGAAAATTGGCAGCAAACTGTTGTTGAAAATGAAGGGGTTGAATTTAACTATACAGCTGATTTGGATGATTTCCGTGCAGCAACGACTGATCAAGTGCTGGAAATTGACCGGATGATGAACTTCTTTAAATTCTCGCTTCATAAAGGCGAAAGAGAAGTTGATGAAATCGTCGTTATGGGGGATCACCCGTTACTACATTCAATTGAAGCACTGCTTAATGAAAATCTGCCGACACCGGTAAGTATTGTCGATGATAAGGTAATCAACGAGTATTTTCCAACCTGTAAAGCAAAGCATGCGACTTTGCTGGGACTTGCTCTAAAGGAGGTTAACGAATGATTCCGGATATTAACCTTCTGCCCAAAATTGAAAAGGGTGCGACGAGTTTAAAGCTCGCCTTTATATTAGTTGGGATTTTATCGGTATTGACTATAGGCTTATTGGCGATCACTTATTTCGGTACGAGAAGCGAAATTGCGAGTGCCATTCCTGAACGTGATTCCTTAATACTGACAAGAGACGCATTAAATGCGGAATTAGCTTCAGCACAAACAGGGAGTCAAGGTTCATTGGAAGAATCGGTCGCTTTTGTTGAACGTGTTTCATATCCCGTCTCGCCGATTATCATCGAGACGAGAAATTTATTGCCGACAGATACATATTTGCGTTCTTATGCCTTTTCTGAGACAGGCGTACAAGTAGCAGTGGATTTCGAAACATTAAATGCTATTTCAGTATATGTAAGTCATCTGGAAAAAAGTCAGTACTTTGATGATGTTCAAGTAGGTACAATCCAAAACTTTGAACTCAACCCTACTGGTGAAGAGGTCAATGATACACAGCAATTCACGGAAGTACCTCGATATAGCGTGGAGATTTTCCTCGTAATCGACCAATTGCATGTAGCTGCTGGAGGTGAAGAGTAATGAATTCTATCTCAAGTAGTAAAAACGGTACACTACTCATCGTAATTGCATTGGCGATGGCTTTGCTGTTTGCAATGTATTACTATGTCGTTAAACCGAAACAGGATGAGGAACAGATGATTCGTTCCGAGATTAACAGCCTTCATACAGAAATCGCAGCAATAGAGGAAACAATTGCAACAAATGAGTCACAGCAGTCTAAAACGAATGTAAATGAATTTGCATTACGCAAAAAAGTGCCGGATAACCGGGAAATTGATGAGCTAATTTTATCGATAGAGGAAATGCAGTATGTAACAGATTCACGTATTCAAAGTATTGATTTCAACAACTATGATGCCCTCGTATCTAGTTCCGGGCTTCAAGACCCGCTTTCTACACCGGAGACAGAAGAGGGAGTAGAAACGGAATCAACAGAAAGCACGAATCAAGCGGAGGACACGGAGGCGTCAGAACAATTGCCTGTTTCCACAATCGCTGTAGAAACATTACCGCCTTCATTAAAGTTAGTTACATTTAACATCAATGTGGCTGCACCAAATGACGTAAACTTGCTGCAGTTCGTTGAAGAAATTGAAAAGAAAGAACGCGTGATGCGAATCGATATTATTGATTTTGCGCTTCCAGGTGAAGAAGACAAATTTACGGAAGAAGCATCGGAAATCGTAACAGCCGATATTCAAGTCACAACTTTCTACTACGAGTAGGTATTTATTCGAATATATAATTGTGTAGAAATTAAAAGTCACTGTCTTTGTTCTAAGTTGTGCATGATGTCCCCTTTGAAAGTGAGGATTAAAAATGCATTTGAGGATTATAGACTCACGATTGAGGATTAAGTGGTGGCAATTGAGGATTAAGATACCGTTATTGAGGATTAATCTGTATCAAGTGAGGATAATCTGCCCCAAACTGAGGATTAAGTTTCTCATGGGGAGCTGAGTTGACACTAGAATGCTTCCGACCCGGAATGGAAATCAACCACTTGATATATAGCAGGTACAGTAAGGAGCATCTAAAATGGAGATTATGTATACAATATTTGCGGGGATTTTCGGATTGGTTTTCGGTTCGTTCTACAATGTAGTCGGGTTACGGGTGCCGAAAAAAGAGTCGATTGTGACACCGCCATCTCACTGTGTCCATTGCAATCGACGTTTAAGCGCTATTGAACTCGTGCCTGTTTTTTCGTACATATTTTTACGAGGGAAATGCCGGACTTGCGGTGTGAAAGTGTCGCCGATTTACGCATTTACGGAACTGGTAACAGGACTCTTATTTGCGTTTGCTACATGGCAGCTCGGCATCACATGGGAATTGGCAGTAGCGCTTCTTTTCATTTCATTATTAGTCATCATTAATGTTTCGGATATTGCGTACATGCTTATTCCGGACAAAATCTTACTGTTTTTCCTGCCGCTATTAATTGTCGCAAGAATTCTTTCGCCGCTTGATCCATGGTGGGATAGTATAATCGGTGCTGCAATCGGATTTTCAATCTTATTATTAATCGCGGTCATTTCTAAAGGTGGAATGGGCGGCGGGGACATTAAGCTGTTTTTACTGATCGGATTAGTATTAGGAACGTTCAATACTTTATTAACATTATTTTTAGCTTCAGTAATCGGGATGATCGTCGGCATCATCATATTGAAGGTCCGTGGAAAAGGGCGCAAAACACCTGTACCGTTTGGACCGTCGATTGCTATTGCCGCCATCATCGTTTACTTTTACGATGACCAGCTTATTGATCTGTATTTAAACTTACTATAACGATAAAAAGGGGTGTCCTGAATTCATTTTCAAGGCATCCCTTTTAATATGACTTAATAATCTAATATGATTTTCTCAAATGGATGATTGGTCAATAGTTCATATGTTGCCACTTCTACCGCTTTTTCCACGGTATCTGCTAAAACTAATATCCGGTAGTTGCCAAAATCATTATAATAGGCATCTGCTTCAACGTATTTAGTCGTTTCGCTCTGTATATTTCTGCGAATATTTACAACGATTTCATAACCATCCTTTACAAATTGAATTTTTTTCAATAAAAACAACCTCCTCAACATTAGTTTATTACTGATAAAAGTAATTGACTAAACTTGTTGGAAGGTTGTGTAGGATAGCTAAAAATTATTCGGCGTTTGGATAAATCATCGTTTTTGGATCAACATAACGGTCAAATTCATCTTCTGTTAAAAGACCCGATGCAATAGCAGCTTCTTTTAATGTTGTGCCTTCTTTATGCGCTGTTTTCGCGATTTTAGCCGCATTTTCATAACCGATATACGGGTTTAACGCAGTAACAAGCATCAGCGAATTTTTCAGGTTAGCATCCAATACTTCCATATTCGGCTCAATACCGACTGCGCAATTGTCGTTGAATGATTTCATCGAATCGGCCAAGAGGCGTGCTGATTGCAGGAAGTTGTAGATGATCACCGGTTTAAATACGTTCAGTTCGAAATTACCCTGTGATGCTGCGAATGCGATTGTTGCGTCATTACCGACAACCTGTGTCACAACCATTGTCATCGCTTCACTTTGTGTCGGGTTGACTTTCCCCGGCATAATCGATGAGCCTGGTTCGTTTTCAGGAATCGTAATCTCACCGATACCTGAGCGTGGACCACTTGCCAGCCAGCGCACATCATTGGCGATTTTCATTAAATCTGCAGCCAATGCCTTCAATGCACCATGTGCTGTCACAACTTCATCATGACTTGTCAGTGCATGGAATTTATTTTCCGCAGATGTAAATTCAATGCCTGTTAGTTTACTGATTTCTGCAGCTGTGCGGGCACCGAATTCCGGATGGGCATTAATGCCTGTACCAACAGCAGTACCGCCAATTGCAAGCTCCTTCATGAACTGTGTGTTCACCATAATCATTTTTTCGCATTTTAACAGCATATGATGCCAGCCGCCAATTTCCTGTCCAAGTGTAAGCGGTGTTGCATCTTGTAAATGCGTACGGCCAATTTTAATAATATCGTTGAATGCCAGCGCTTTTTCTTTTAATGTCGCCTGTAACAGCTTTAAGCGTGGCATTAAATAGTTTTCTACGATTTCGACTGCAGCAATATGTAGCGCAGTAGGGAATGTATCATTCGAGCTTTGTGACTTGTTGACATCATCATTCGGGTGAACCTTTTCATGCGATCCGGCCGCCGCCAGCTTTTCATTGGCTAAGTGGGCAATTGTCTCGTTCACATTCATATTTGTCTGTGTACCACTGCCTGTTTGCCAGACGACAAGAGGGAAGTGCTCATCCCATTTACCCGCAAGAATTTCATCTGCTGCTTCCACAATCACATTTTTTTTCGTATCGGACAGTTTGCCTAACTTATTATTGGCGATCGCCGCTGCTTTTTTCAAAATGGTCATGGCACGAATAATTTCAATCGGCATTCTTTCTGTCCCAATTTGGAAGTTTTCCTTGCTTCGCTGGGTTTGTGCACCCCAAATTTTGTCTGCTGGTACACGAATTTCACCTAAAGTGTCTTTTTCAATACGGAATTCCAACTAAATCATCTCCTTTAATATATGTATACCCAATTTTCCATGAAAAAATGGCAAATCGTGTGAGGGGATTTGCCATTCTTCCAGGAGAAAAGATCAATCCATTTAATCTTTTCGAAATATGAGAAAAGTAATTAATGAGTTTCGAATCTGAACTGGGGGGAACAGTATCGAAAAGGTTTTACCAACCTTACAATGATAATGATAATCTTTATCAATTAGAAAGTCAATAGTTTTATTAAACAAATTTTTAGAAAATTCAATTTGCTGAATCTCCCAATATGTAAAACAACGCCGAAAGCACCGAACCGATAGGATACTTTAGACGTTGTTATTTTCGGTATTCACTTAGGAAGTCATCCCCTTAATTTTGTTAGACTATTTTTACATAAAAATCTCGGCCATTTGTCAGTTCAGGAATCTCTATATTTTTTTCGTTCTTATAATAGTCTGAAATAATATTAGCAAGCCCCGCATAGCCATTTAATAATGTTCCTTGTTTAATTTCTTTCGCGATATTATGGAACTCAAAATAATGAAGTGCATCATCGCTCAGCCCATATAAAATTCTTTCGATATCTGCAAGAGGGATGTTGATGCCTCTCGTATATCGGCACTCACGCTTATAGGTATGGTGCGGTATATTGATTGGTGTTGTTTCATTAATCATCGTCAATTGGTTCATAATGTGGCCTCCTTTAATAGTAAAATATAATTTGTTTAATAAATTATACCCCAAAACGAACAACTGTAGTCAGAATATTTACTAAATTTAGATATTTACATAATTTTTACCAATCATCTCCTTGCTGCATTTCCTCAGCTACCATTTGTAAATCGTAAGCATTGATCATCAATAGCTCGTATTCCTCATGCTGCTCCATATACTTTTGGATGAGGCGAAGCACATACTTTGGGGACCCTTCATTTTCTTCATCGTAGACGAGCAATGTCGCATCTGTATTATCGATAATGAATTTGTCCTTTTCGATAAATTGCCATGGTGCTTCATAAGGGCGCTTCGTCACGCTTGTAACAAAATCAGCCTTACTTACTATATGCATAAAGGTCTCTTGTTTATGCTCATTCCAATTTTTTTCCTGTTCCAAGAAGGGGGTGATAATGGAGTATTTGAGTTGAGGGTAGTCGTTTTTCAGTTCCAGTACAACTTGTGCTGCCCATGTTTCAACACCTTGCTGGCCGCTGATCACGACCCACTCCAGTCCGTCTTCTATTAGGATGCGCAACTGGTTTTCCAGCGCCTTTTTAATAACCGGGACACCGGGATGCTTGTCATTGAATATCCCGAGTTCATGTGGACGGTAGCCCGTAATATAAAGTGATTTCATCATAAGTCTCCTTTGCCTAACCATCAATAAAATAAGGGCACCATGCATAACACAGCGCCCTCTTAATATACTACCTATTCACTAAAAACCGCTTTAATCTGCTCGATTGCCCAATCTAAGTCTTCTTTTGAAATGATTAGCGGTGGGGCAAATCGGATTACTGTGTCATGTGTTTCCTTGCAAAGCAATTTGCGTTCAGCCAGTTTTTCACAGTAGGGGCGAGCTGATTCGTGAAGCTCAACGCCTATGAAAAGACCGCGCCCGCGCACTTCTTTAATCACCGGGTTCTCAATTGTCTGAAG
This sequence comes from Solibacillus sp. FSL K6-1126, assembly GCF_038003445.1. Lineage (NCBI taxonomy): Bacteria > Bacillati > Bacillota > Bacilli > Caryophanales > Caryophanaceae > Solibacillus > Solibacillus sp. FSL K6-1126. Next base: position 423,496 of record NZ_JBBOPD010000001.1, read on the forward strand.
CTGTGCTTTAAAGTAGTCGCCAAGCTCCAATGAACGCTCTGTCAGCTTTTCATCTAGTAATACATCAATCGCTGCGATCGATACGGCACACGCCAGCGGGTTACCGCCGAAAGTCGAGCCATGTGACCCTGGATTGAACACGCCAAGAATATCATCATTCGCGACAACTGCTGAAATCGGATAAACTCCGCCTCCAAGCGCTTTACCTAAAATGTAGACGTCCGGTGTAACATCATCCCATTCACAGGCAAACAGTTTTCCTGTTCGTGATAAACCTGTTTGGATTTCATCTGCAATAAACAGAACATTATTTTCTTTACATAGTTCATACGCTGCTTTTAAGAAGCCTTCTGTCGGGATAATTATACCTGCTTCTCCCTGGATCGGCTCCACGATAAATGCCGCTGTATTCGGTGTAATGGCTTCCTTTAATGCGTCAATATCACCGTAAGGAATTAATGTAAAGCCTTCAAGCATTGGGCCAAATCCGCGCTTATACTCCGCTTCCGAGGATAGCGACACAGCACCCATTGTACGGCCGTGGAAATTGCCGTTACAACCGATAATTTGCGCCTTGTTTGCTTCAATGCCTTTTACTTCATATCCCCAGCGACGGGCCGTTTTAATCGCCGTCTCCACAGCTTCAGCCCCTGTATTCATCGGCAGTACCATATTTTTGCCTGTTAGCTTACTGACCTTTTCATACCAAACACCTAATGTCGCACTATGGAATGCACGTGACGTAAGTGTCACCGCATCTGCCTGATCTTTTAACGCCTGAATAATTTTCGGGTGGCGATGACCCTGGTTTAAAGCAGAATACGCCGAGAGCATATCTAAATAACGGTTGCCTTCAGGGTCTGTCACCCAGGAACCCTCTGCTTTTTCGATTACGATCGGAAGTGGGTGATAATTGTGCGCCCCGAATTTTTCCGTAGTTGAAATAAGTTGTTCTGATTTTGATTTAGTTGTCATGATGAACCTCCTTAAGCAAATTTACTTGTAAAACAGATAAATCCATTGCAAAAGACAGAAAAAATTACATATACGATGCAGGTTTCTTCCAAATTAATGTTAACAGAATACCGAAGAAGATGACAACCGTTGCAAAGTAATATGGATAGTTAATATCTATATCGAATAACATCCCGCCTAAAATCGGCCCGAAAATATTCGCCAAACTTGTAAACATCGAGTTCATCCCGCCGACGAAACCTTGCTCATTGCCGGCAATTTTAGATAAATAGCTCGTAACGGCAGGACGGAATAAGTCAAAGCCGACAAATACGATACATGTTACGAGTAAAATAGCAAAATATGAACTGACAACGGTCATTAAAAATACTAGAACGCCCGATAATATTAAGCTGTAGCGAATAAGCTTAATTTCTCCCCATTTTTGGGCCAGCCTGTCAAACAGCGCAACTTGTGCAATCGCGCCGACAATTGCTCCACCTGTAATAACGATTGCGATATCTGTGGGAGTGAAACTGAATTTATGATCGACAAACAGGCTAAAGAACGATTCGAATGCTGCGAGTCCAAATGATGCGACAAAAATTAAAATAAAGGCGATCAAGTACATTGGTTCTAAAATGCGTTTAAATCCGGATGTTTGTACCGGTGCATTTTCTACATTTACCATATTGCGTTCTGGTTCACGCAGTAAAATAATAGATAAGATTGCTGCCGTTGTACCGAGCGCCCCTGCAAAGTAGAACGGCACACGTGTACCGAAATCAGCTAAAAATCCACCGATGCCCGGCCCGATAATGAAACCGGTACTAATTGCCGCACTCATGTAGCCAAGCGCTTTTGGACGCGTTTCCATTGTTGTAATATCCGCGATAAACGCTGTTACAGCTGGCATGATAAACGCCGCACTGATTCCGCCTAAAACACGGGAGATAAAAAGAACTTCTATCGTTTTCCCTAAACCGAACAGAAATTCTGAAATACCGAAAATAAATAATCCGATGACAATCATAATTTTACGTCCATATTTATCAACTGCTTTACCAGCGAGTGGTGAAACAATCAGTTGTGCAATTGCGAATGCTGCTGTTAAATAGCCGACAACGGTGCCGCTTATTTGCAGTTCATTCATTAGAGTAGGAAGTACCGGGATGACTAAACCGATTCCTAGAAAGGCGATGAACAGGTTTAATAATAGTAACCCTAATGTTATTTTATAGTCTTTCATTGTTATTGCTCCTTATTACGTTGTGAAAAATCGTTAATCCGCACTATCTAACATAAACCCTACAGTAGCTATAGAGTCAATAGAACTGTTTAAAGTATTTGTAAAAATTAGTTAGAGCAGCTTAACTTTTAATTCCACGATGAACTGGTCTTCTCCATTTGGAGAATAGTTTAGAGGCATAAAAATTTCATAGACAACCGGTAAAACTTGTAATTGATGTTCTTCTATATAATGATAAAGCTTTTGGTATTGTGTTAAATACGCGTCCGGTTCAAAAATGAACGCAATGCATACATAGCGTCCGGCAGGTATTGTTTTCACGTCCATATCGGTTGTTAAATGCGTAATATACCGGTCTGTAATGAGCGGTGTGAAAACATGACTGTAATGCAGTTCATCCAGGCTGTCGTATTGCTGGTAAGGAAAAATGCACCCATACCGATTGCTCAGCAAGCTGTTTTCGACTTCCAGTGTTTTAATTAATGAGCTGTAGTACGTGTTTGGAATATAGTACGGTGTCAGTTCATTTGTTTTAATTGATAAAATACGGACCGATTCTTCATTTTTGAAATAGACCGTATCCATTACATCGATTGCCAGCTGTTCTTCCATTTGCCTTTTTGTTTTATATAAAGACTGCTGAATTTCGTACATGCGATTCATTTGCTGTTCAATGACACTTTCCTGCTGCTTCAAAAAGGAGAGAAGTTCAGCAGGGGTAAACTGCTGCGCTGCTTTAATTTCCTCCAATGAGACACCGATATACTTCAATGATTTGATAATATCCAAATGATAAAATTGTGAGTCTTTGTAGTAGCGGTAATTTGTTTTAGGATCGACATAGGAAGGTTTGAATAAGCCGATCTGATCGTAGTAGCGTAACGTTTGGATAGAGATATTCGTCAGTTTGGAAACCTCGCCAATTGAATAATGTTTTTCTTCCATAGGATGTCCTCCGAAGTACAATGTTATCGGTATCGTAACATTAATGGGGGATAGGGGTAAATTATTTTGGAAAACCGAAAAAATCACATCTCCATAATTTCATGAGATGTGATTGAGGTTCAATGTTTTATATCCGCAGCTAAATGAACAGGGCTTTTCCTGCTGTAGAAATACCCGACGAGTAACAGTACAAGCGCGAGTGTAACTGTACCTCCTGCAAACAGCAGGGGGGCTTTAAACGTGCGGAAGTGAGTTTCCAGACGAGACGCAATAACCGGCCCGATAATTTGTCCGATCGCATAAAACGTAGTCAGTATTGATACGATATAGTTGCTTTGCTTTGGAAACAGCTGCCTAGCATAAGCGGTCGACATCGTTACGAGTCCCACAAACGTAAAACCAAATGACATCGCCGACAATAGTACGCTCCATGCCGATTGCGATAGAACCGGAAGCAAAATGCCGATAATTTGCATTGAATAGGCAAGACTCATCATGGAAACTGTTGAAAAACGGGACATGCATTTCATCCAAATCGGTGCAGATGGAATGGCTGCTAAACCGGCTAGTACCCAACTATATCCGGCATAGGCTCGTAATGATTCGATATTATAAATGATGTCTACTAAAAAAGTGCCTGTAATAATATAGCCGAGTCCTTCCAATCCATATGCAATGATCAACCATGGCATAAACCCGCGCCAAATGTTGTTGTCCGCTGACTTTGGTTCCTTTATGTGATTCTTGACATTTAAATGCCGCCATAAAAATATCGTCGTCGCCAAAAATAAGACGGATAATGCGCCAAGTCCAAGCCAGGATCCTTGCCAGTTAAAGCTCGCTTCAAAGAATGGCACGAAAAGTCCTGATAATGCGATTCCAAATCCAACCCCGCTAAACAAGTAGCCGCTCCAGCGTGTTAATAAATTTGCCGCTAAATAATCCATTACAATACTTGATGTAAGTACAAATATAAAACCGCTCGTTAATCCGGCGATAAAGCGCAAAAGTATCCATATTAAATAGGACTCAATCAATCCCATCAAAAGTATTGAAAAGACATTTATGAATACGTTCAATAATAGAAAATTCTTTTTCGACCGATTAACAAACCCTGCCCCTAAAGCTCCGATGAAGTATCCGATATAATTGCTGGAAGCGAGCCAACCGCCTTGTGTAAAAGATAAATTTTCATCAACACGCATGAACGGTAAAATCGGCGTGAAGGCAAAGCGGCTAATCCCCATTGCAACCGCTAAAAATAAAATACCTCCTAAAATGATACTGAAATGTTGACGGTTCATGAACATCCCCCCTGGAAAAAAATCCCTTACAGTAATTGTAACATTCTTAAATTCAAGAGTAATAGAGAAAATACCCGCAGAAATAAGAGAAAAAAGAAAAGAGATGAACCGAAAGTTGATACTTCCGTTTCATCTCTATAGAACCCCTTATGAATGAACAGGTTCTCCCTGTTTCCCTTTGTGTTTTGTACTTGCTTCTTCTTTTGCGCGTTGTTTTTTCATTTTGTTGACATTCGAGCGCATTAATAAAGAAATTCCTAATGAAATTGCAATTAAGAAACTGAATAAGTAAAACAATGGTACATAGCTATTTGCAGCTTCATAAACAGTTGATGCGATTAGTGGACCGAAAATCCCACCAAGTGACCAAGTTGTTAATAAATATCCGTGGATAACACCAAGTTGTTTCGTACCGAATAAATCACTTGCAAATGCTGGTAAATTCGAGAAACCACCGCCATAACAACTAACTACTAAGAATATGAACAATTGTAATAGAATGGCGTTAGTAGTGAATGGTAGTGTAATAAAGGCAATTAATTGAATCGTGAAGAAAATAACGAATACGTTAGAACGTCCGATATAATCTGATCCAGCTGCCCAAAGTAAGCGGCCACCACCATTAAATAAGCCCATTAATCCAACCATTGCTGCAGCTGCAGCTACAGATAAACCTGCAATTTCCTGCGCCATTGGAGAAGCAACAGAAATCAACATTAAACCAGATGTAACATTAATTAAATGCATTGCCCAAAGCATCCAGAACTGCTTTGTACGAACAGCTTCACGAGCAGACATTTGTGCAATTTCAGTTGTTTTTGCTTTTCCTGATGCAACGGCTTCTTCTACTTCGCCCGGTTTAGGCGGAGCAATATAAAGTGCACCAATCATCATTAATACAAAATAGCTAATACCTAAAATAAAGTAAGTGTTTGAAATACCGAAAGACTCCATTAAGTTTACAGCTACCGGCGCGGTAATTAATGCACCAGACCCGAATCCTAATACTGCCATACCTGTCGCCAGACCTCGACGATTCGGGAACCATTTAACAAGTGTAGATACTGGAGCGATATAACCAATACCCATCCCAAGTCCACTTAACAGTCCGTAAGTCAACCAATATAAAACAACCGAATCCATAGCGATTGCAATCCCTGCGCCACCTTGACCTAAACCGAATAGTACCGCTGCAACCATCGCTGCTCTTTTCGGACCTAATTTTTCTACTGTACTACCAAATAGTGCGGCAGCAAAACCTGCTAACCCCATCATAATTGTAAACGCGATTGTAATTTGCGATGCATCCCACCCAAGCTCTTCAGCAATTGGATTTTTATACACGCTATATGCATAAGCTCCACCGATTGAAAGGTGAATAGCGATTGCTGATGCAGCAATTAACCAACGATTCTTTTTCAAAAAATTTCCCCCTCACACGAAAATAAATATCGGTTATACGACATTTCTCTACTTGAAGTAGTTATGTCTAAAGTATGAACGTCCATGTACATTAACTTAACATTAACTTATTATGTTGTGCAAGTAGAATTTCACAAAATATATTATCTCGAAAAAACATATATTTCTCTTTTGGGTAATAAAATTGTACTTAAGGCAATTATTTTTTGATGGTAAAAATGCGCTTTAACGTTGATAAATCAAGGTTTTGCCGGTGGTGAAGTATTAGTTTAATATAGCAATATGTTAAGGATAGGATAATATTGTAAACTGTAATAAATTCTATTTAAATAACTAAAAATACTTAGTTGTGCAAGTAATTTCTCTTAAATGTTCGAAATGGATTAACGGAAAATACTTTTGAACTCATAATATAACAGTTACTAATACACATAAAAGAACTCATAAATAGCTTTATACACTGATAAATCAACGTTTTTGCTAAATTTTTTAATCTAAATAGCCCTGTTTTTATACTTTCCTTATAGAATGGCGAAACTGTTTATAACAGTTAGTTGAATAGGAAATTTTTGAAGTTTCGCTGAAGAATTTTGATTGAAAAAGAAAAATATCAAGGAGGAGGTAGAGGGATTTTGTTTCAATAACCTTGAAAAAGCCTATTAAAACAGCCTTTAAATCACACAAAATATGGAACGAATTAAATATGTATAAAAGTATTTGTCCTAAATTAAAATGCAGAAAAACTATTTGACGTGTTGCAATCAGTTCTCTAAAGTCAAATTAGTGATAAGAAAAGAGGCGAGTTTTTTATGAAGAAAATTGATCCAAAACAAATATCAGAACGTGAAAATTATAAATTTCTGATAGGTTCCATCATTCCAAGACCAATTGCCTTTGTTACATCGATATCTGAAGATGGGGTTGTGAACGCGGCGCCATTTAGTTTTTTCAATATCGTTTCTTCAAATCCTCCGATGATTTCGGTAAGTATCCAACGGAAAAAAGGGGAGCCAAAAGATACAGCAAGAAATATTCGTGCAAAAGAGCAATTTGTTGTCCATATTGTCGATACTGAAAATGTAGAACAAGTAAATAAAACAGCTGCAAACTTGCCACCGGATGAAAGTGAGATAGCAGTTGCAGGTCTGTCATTAGTAAAGAGTGAAAAAATCGATGTTCCGGGTGTAAAGGAAGCGAAAGTCCGACTGGAATGTGTCCTTGAAAAAGCGCTGGAACTTGGCGGCGATGATGAAAATGCAGGTTGTGACCTGATCGTCGGAAAAGTCGTTTACTATCATATAGAAGAAAGTCTGTACGAGGATGGTCGAATTGATCCAAAAGGTCTTGGTGCAATTAGCCGTCTTGCGGGAAATGACTATGCAAAAATCGGTGAGCAATTTACAATCGAGCGCCCGCTTTAAATAAAGTGAAACTTCGATCAGTGGGATTTTTCATCCCCACTGATTGGAAGGAATACAAGCTTAAACCGTCACGTCCTGTGACAACGCTTGTGTGACCAACATCATGTTGGCCCGAACCAATTGGGCTTTTACGGGTAGTTGATCTCCCGTCAAGATGTGGGAGTCTTGCCTCTGCCGCTACGCTAAGCTTTCGAGGCAGATAAATTACTATCCATTAATGCGGGATAAAGGAGAAAAATCAAATGATACAAATTAAAACAATTGAATTATTTAATATCGAATTACCATTAATTGAACCATTTATCGTGAGCTACGGGACATATCCGAACATGCCGTCTATTATTGTAAAGATAACATCACAATGCGGTTTAGTCGGATGGGGCGAAGCAGTGCCGGACGAACATGTGACGGGTGAAACACTGGAAGGTACTTACGCTGTATTGAAACATACATTAGCACCGGCAATGATCGGGGAAAACCCGATGAACTTTGAAAAAATCCATGCCAAAATGGACGCGCTCATCTACAGTGCACCGGCTGCGAAAGCGGCAATTGATATCGCTTGCTTTGATTTGGCGGGGAAAAAACTTGGTGTACCTGCCTATCAATTGACTGGCGGGCGTTATTATGAAAAGTTCCCGATTACACATGTATTAAGCATCGGAACACCTGAAAAGATGGCAAATGAAGCGGCAGAACGTGTAGAAATGGGATACAACTCATTCAAAATGAAAGTCGGACGCGATGTAGCGAGTGATGTTGCCCGCATAAAAGCAGTGCGTGAACGTGTTGGAAAGGAAATTGCGATTCGTGTTGATGTCAACCAAGGCTGGGTAAACAGTTCAACAACGATGCAAGCAGTTCGTGAACTGGAACAATTGAATATCGACTGGCTGGAACAACCGGTACGTGCGGATGATATTGATGGCATGGTTGAAATTAAATCCAAAACATCAATTCCTGTCATGATTGATGAAGGTTTACGCGGTGTGCGTGAAATGCGCGAAATTATTGCAAAGCGTGCAGCGGACAAGGTAAATATTAAGTTAATGAAATGCGGAGGAATGTATCCTGCGATGAAGCTAGCACATATGGCGGAAATGGCAGGGATTGAATGCCAAATCGGTTCAATGGTCGAGTCTTCAGTCGGTTCGGCGGCAGGTTTCCATGTTGCCTTTTCAAATAAAGTATTTACGAGTGTGGAATTAACTGGACCGTTAAAATTCTCAAAAGATATCGGAAACCTTCAATATAATGTCCCGTATATTCAGTTGAATGAACTTGCAGGTTTAGGTGTCGATATTGACGAAGCGGTTTTAGCGGAATTAACACGTGACCATTGTGTGGTGCAGTAAATGATTGCGACAGGATTTTTAGGGAATGAACGATATGTCGTGCAGGTATTGAACGAAACACATATTCCGGAGTTAACCGTTTTGCAGCAGGAAGTGGTCGATGCACTGCCGAACAAAGCAATATTGCAGCCTCTCGATAATGAAGAGTTGAGCTTTATTTTAAGTGGGAACGGACTTATGATCGGGGTGTTCGTTGAAGGGAAATTAATCGCTTTTCGAGCACTGCTGGAGCCAATGATTGATGAAGAACATTTAGGCTATGATATTGGTTTGAAAACTGAGAAGGAACTGCGAAAAGTGCTTTATCAGGAAATCTCCAATGTTCATCCAGATTATCGGGGTCATGGCCTGCAGCGTACAATGGCTGAAATCATTATGCAGCAAGTGGATGAATCGAAGTTTCATACCGTTTGTGCAACGGTTATGCCGGGCAATATTGCGAGCTTAAAGGATAAGTTTTCGCAACATATGCATATTGCAGCATTGAAACTGAAGTATGGCGGGAAATTGCGCTATGTATTTATGAAGTCACTTCCTTATAAAGAGCATAAGTGGGCTGAAGAGCAATTTGTCCCAATGGATAATACGGTAGCACAGCAGCAACTTCTGAAATCAGGCTTTATCGGTATATCGATGAGAGCGGATGGGCCGGACTGGCTTATTCAATATGTAAAATAATAAAGGATGTGGCGATAATCAGTTATTCGCCACATCCTTTATCGATTTAATCCCGTCCATGTCGTTTGAATACTCCTTTAAACATCATTATCGTCAAAGCAGTCTAGATCATAGCAATCACTGTTATCTTCGTATAGGTAAGATACGTCATTTTCGTCGGATGCAATGTAAGTATAGTTTGGCATGTGTATCAGCTCCTTTTCATAATTATAAAATATTCAGAAAATTAAGTAAAGTACTTTTTTAAGGCGCATGAACTTAGAAAAATAGCGGTAAATACCGATAAATCTATATTTGCAGGCATTGGTTTCGCTTTCATTTCTCTAAAATCACTATTTATTAACATGGTTTTCATACAGATTTTCATACATAAATAGCTGAGTGGTTTACTCGTAAATCTCATAGCGGTAATACTTTTTGAAACTTTCTTTACTGACGAGTAGTACATAATAAAAGAGAGGAAGTGATTTTGGTGGAGAAAAAACCGTTCAATGATGCCGATGAGCATTTTCAAAAGCATGTGGGTACCCCTAGTTCTAATAATATGAAGCAAATGCCTAAACCTATTCGAATAATTGGTTATTTTTTCTTCGGCTTTATGGCAATCGCAGCTACTTTAATAATTGTATTAATTCTTTTGGACAAAATTCTCTAGTTTGGAATAGAGGATTTTTTCTTTTCTTAAATAGTTATACTATTCAACATGAATTATTAATATACTATATATTAGTCGTGTTTTATATAAATCCTGTATTTTAAAGAATAATTTTCTGCTTTATGTTAATATATTTGTAAATTAATTCTAAATGGGGTGGAAAGCATGGAGCAACATATTTTTGTTTCGAAACTGATACCTCCAACACCAGTCAATAACTATTTAAGAAGAGCAAAATTAATGAAAAAGCTTTCGGATTGGCCGCATGCAAAGTGTACCATTTTACATAGTAGCGCAGGTTACGGGAAAACATCGCTTATGAGTCAATTTTTAAATGATCAAAAGACAAAATCCTCCTGGTATCAGATTACGCCGGATGATGACTCAATATTTCCGTTTTTGCGTCATTTTATCTATAGTATTCAACAGCATTTCCCGTCGTTCGGCGATAAATTAAAAGGATGGGATGAGACGTTAAAGTTTCACAATATGGAAGAATTACTGCAGCTTTCAAAACAAATTGCAAATGAGCTGCACGATATAAAAGAGCCTTTCTTAATTGTGATGGACGACTATCACCATGTGTCACATGTATTTCCGATCAACTACATTATGAATCAGCTGCTTCAATTTTTGCCTGCCAACCTTCATATCATTGTCGCCACGAGAAAAATGCCTGAGTGGAGCTGTTTGTTGACGCTTCGCATGAATAATCAGCTGATAGAATGTTTAGAACCGGAATTTACTTTTGCAGAAGAAGATGTTCAATATTTATTTGAAGCATTTTTTGACCGGCAACTAACGAATGAACAAAGCGAATTTATTATGCAAATGACGGAAGGCTGGGCAATGGCGATCATGCTGCTTGGCTATAAAGCGAAATATAGTCAGGAACAGCTAATCGATATAGCAGAAGGATCGGTCGGGAATTTTTTTGCATATCTTTCCGCGGAAGTATTCGATAAGCTGGATGAGCAACTGCGGCTTCAGCTTTTAAAGCTGGGCATCCATCAAGTGATTTCCCTTGATGTCATTACGGAACTATACGGAGTGGAATGGATCCAGCAAGTAAAGCCGAAGTTGGATGAGCTTGCGTTTATAACGCCATTGGCAGGAGGAACAAAATACCGGTTCCATGCACTGTTCCAACAGTTTCTGCAGCAGCGGCTGAGCGAATACTATCCGGATCTGCATGAGGAATCTCATGAACAGGCAGCCCGGTATTATGCCAATCAAAATTTAGGTGTATTAGCTGTCACACATGCAACCCAGCTGAAAAATAACCGGTACTATATCGAGTTACTGCTGCAATTTTCACCGCAGTTTATTGAAGCAGGGCAATTTGAATTTTTACTGGAACGGCTGAAAGACTTTGCGATGGAAGAGAAACCGTATCAGCTTTTATATTATGAAGGGGAATGCCAGCGTTACCGTGCACAATATGAACGGGCAAAAAATGCGTACAATGAATGCTTTATAAAAGCGCAGCTGCAGCAGGACCGGTTGTTTTTAATGCGCTCACAGTTTGGGCTTGCCAATATTTATTTGGATACCCTTCAGCCTGTTTTTGCGGAACATCATCTGCAGCAGGCAATTAGTTTATTGAACGAAGTAGATGTGAGTAATACAGAACGTCATCTTATTAATAGTTTATATACCGAAAATCTGATTAATTTAGGAAAAGCGGGGGAGGCATTGCGCTGGAGCCAGTCGCAAAACCTGGAGTTAAGCATTAATAATATTGATGCGCGTCTTTATTTGCGCCACGGTCAGCTGGAAAAAGCGAAAGAGCTGCTGAATGCGCGTGTGTCAAAACCGTTCCAATGGGAAGAAGCGCATCGCACGACCGATTTACTGCTCGTCTTGATCGATGTGTTAATGGGTGAGAATACGAAGGCATATAGCCGAATTATTGAGGGTGGAAAAGAAGCGCTCGTTGATATGCCGTATACACTTGCCCTGACAAAGCTGCGTAAAGGGCTGGCGCTGCTTAACATGGAGATGAAAGATTTTGAACGTGCAAAAGGCTGTTTTGATGAGACACTTGATCTCCTCAATCTTATTCACGTAAAGCGTATTACTGCCGAGTGTTATATGGGACTAATTTTGTATCACCGCGATAATGTGTATGAGGCGAAGCGCCATGCACAAATTGGACTGAGGGAAACGAATAAAGTACAGGATTTCTGGATGTCGGCGTTGCTGTTGACGGCATTGACGAAAGTTCTGGCAGAAAACAGCCATTTTGAAGAAGCGGTCGATACTGCAAAACAGGCATTATCCTATTATGAGCGCAGTGAGGATACGTACGGTCAGATGATATGTTTCTTTTGGCTGGCGTATTGTTTTGTTAATTTAAATAATCAGCAAGATGCGTTAACATATTATCGTCGTTTTTGGGATTTATGTGTAAATGATTATCCGTTTTTTATGGAGAAGAAAACCCTTTTCGGACCGCGTTATTTAATTGTATTTGTTCAACTCGCGAAACAGTTGCAGCAGGAGATGCTCGTATTTAACCAGTTAAATATAAATGCCGCACCAAGTACGGAGCTATCATTGACGCTATTTGGTCCTGTACAAGTCTATCGTGAGCATGAAATGATTCAAGATAAAGAGTGGAAGCGTTTGAAAGCGAAGGAACTATTTTTCTATTTATATATTCATCGCGAGCAGTTTGTATCACGCCAGCAAATTTGCGACGCGATTTGGCAGCAGGATGAAGAAGCGATGCAACGGGATTTTAAAGTTGTTTTTAACGCGATGTTAAAAACGTTGGAGCCGAAAAGATCGGCGCGTGAGGAAAGCAATTTTATTAAACGCCATCAGCATTTATATAAATTGGAAGATCGCTGGATTCATAGTGATGTTGCTTATTTTACGTATTATGTCCAGCGCGGATTTGAAGAAAAGACAGCAAAGCTTTCAAATGAATGGCTGAAGCTGGCGATGCGGCTTGTAGAAGGACCATTTTGTTCTGACATGGAACGGGATTGGCTGGAACCTTTTCAGGCGCATTACAATGAAAAAATCTTGCTCATTTTGGAACGGGTCGCACAAAATTACATTCGCCTGCAGCAGTTTGAAAAGGTGATTCGGTGGGCAGACCGAATTATTGCTCTTGATGACGGTCATGAAGAAGGCTACCGGCTGTTGATGCTTGCCCATTACTATTTAGGGAACCGCCGGGAAGCGATCAAACATTATGAACGCTGTGTAGATGTGCTGGACGACCAATATAAAATTACACCGATGGAACCAACCGAGCGACTGTATGAGCTTGTATTGAAAATGTGAATAGATTGATTGAGCGCTATGTTGAAGATGTATTTCAGCATAGCTTTTTTTATTGGAGTACAGTGGGGGCTGAAGAGCGTTTTATTAGAACAAATGAGTGAGTTATTAGAGGAAGTTATTGCTTTATTAGAAGAAATGTGGCGGATATTAGATGTTGGTTGAAATTGAACTGAAAAGAGGAATGGATTGCCGGTAGTTGGGGTGGAAAAAAGCTTTGCCGTAATTTTATTAGAACAATTGAACTGCTTATTAGAAGAAGTCGGTGTGATATTAGAAGATTAAGAACCTTTATTAGCTCAATGCGCAGTGATATTAGAACAACCGCACGATATATTAGAAAATCGGCATTTTATTAGAACAAATTTACTTTTATTAGCACAAAACAAATTTTATTAGAACTTTTTGCACGGTAATTCGCGCTGCCATTCCCCTCATCCCCCCGAATGTAACTCATTTGTAACTTCGCGATGTTACATTACGAATAAGCAGATAGCTATGCTGAAAATTTTGCTAGGAGGGACATTGAATGAAAAAGCGTTTATGGTTAATTTTCGCGGTATTATCGATTTTCTTATTGGTTGCATGTAACAGTGATTCAACAGACGGCGATGATTCATCAACTACAAATTCAGCTGAGCAAGGTGAGAGCGGGACAACAGAAACAGCTGCATCCTCAACTCCGATTAAAGTCGGTGTACTTGCATCGTTAACGGGAGCTCTTGAATCATACGGTAAGCAAACGAAAAACGGATTCGAGTTAGGTCTTGAATATGCGACGGACGGCACGATGGAAGTGGAAGGACGTAAAATCGAAATCGTTTGGGAAGATACAGAAACGAAACCGGAAGTAGCCGTTCAAAAGGCAACGAAGCTACTAGAAGATGACGCGGTTGATTTTTTAGTTGGTTCATCAAGTTCAGGTGACACATTGGCAGTACTTCCACTAGCAGAAGAATACGAGAAAATTATGATTGTAGAACCAGCAGTAGCAGACAGTATTACAGGTTCAGAATTTAATCCGTACATTTTCAGAACGGCACGTAACTCTTCACAGGATGCTTATGCAGCGGCAGCCGCAATCGCTGGTGAAGGTGTAAAAATTGCAACGTTCGCACCGGACTATTCATTCGGTTGGGATGGTGTATCGGCATTTAAGGCAGCAGCTGAAGGATTAGGTGCTGAAATTGTGTTGGAAGAATATGCAGACCCGGCTGCAACAGACTTTACATCTAACTTGCAAAAAATTATTGATGCAAAACCGGACTTTTTATTCGTTGTATGGGCAGGGGCAAACTCTCCTTGGAACCAGATTGCGGATTTAAAACTGCAAGAAAAAGGCATTAAAATTTCAACTGGTGCACCGGACATTATTGCACTTCAATTTATGGAGCCGTTAGTAGGAATGGAAGGATTCTCTGTATACCACCATACACTACCGAAAAATGAAGTGAATGATTGGTTAGTAGAAGAACATAAGGCACGATTCAATGGTGAAGTGCCGGATCTATTTACACCGGGCGGATTTACAGCGGCTGTTGCGATTGTAGAAGCGCTGAAAAAATCAGGCGGGGATGCGGACGGAAATACGTTGATTCCATTAATGGAAGGTATGTCATTTGAAACACCGAAAGGAACGATGACATTCCGTGAAGAGGATCACCAGGCATTACAGGCGATGTACGCAATCCGCCTTGAAAAAGTAGCGGAATTTGATTATCCGGTACCAGTATTACTGCGTGAATTACTTCCGGAAGAAACAGAACCTCCTATTTTAAACTAGTAAATAAGTGAGGCTGTCTAAAAAGTGTTGAGCTTTCAAGACAGCCTTTTGCTATAAGGATCGCCATGTAAATGAAAAACGAGAGGGTGAGATGATGGAACCGCTTTTAAAAACGAACAATTTATCGATTAAATTCGGCGAGCATAAAGCAGTGGACAGTATTAATTTTGAAATGACAGCAAAGCAGTTTAAGTCCATTATTGGGCCAAATGGTGCGGGAAAAACAACTTTCTTCAATTTAATTAGCGGCGAGCTGGAGCCTACTGAAGGAGATGTCTTTTTTAAAGGCCAATCACTTCGAAAAAAGTCATCTGTGGATCGGACACGATTAGGCATTGGAAGATCATTTCAAATAACAAATGTGTTCCCGAATTTAACCGTGTTGGAAAATGTGCGCCTTGCCGTGCAATCGAAACGAAAAGTGCGCTTTCATATGCTCAATCATTTTTTGAAATACAAAGAAATTACGAATGAAGCGATTGAAATTTTGGAACAAGTGCTATTAACCGAAAAGATGCATCAGGTGGCGAATCAGCTTTCCCATGGCGAAAAAAGAAAACTGGAAATCGGGATGTTACTGGCACTTGATACTGAAATTTTATTGTTGGATGAGCCGACAGCCGGCATGTCATTGGAGGAAGTACCTGCAATATTGGATGTTATTCGTTCGATTAAAGAGCGCGGAGATAAAACGATTTTATTGATCGAGCACAAAATGGATATGATTATCGATTTGTCCGATTCGATTATGGTGCTGTTCAATGGAGCGCTGTTAGCTGACGGGTCACCTGAGGAAATTATGAACAATGAAACGGTACAACAAGCGTATTTAGGAGGCCTTGCGTATGAATAATATTTTAACGCTGGAGCGTGTGGAGACGTTTATTTCACAATATCACATTTTGCAAGGTATCAATTTTGAAGCGAAAGCAGGAGAAGTATCGGTTTTACTAGGGCGGAATGGCGCCGGGAAAACGACGACACTTCGCACGATTATGGGATTGACACCAGCATCGAAAGGAGCGATTCATTTCGACGGGAAAGATATTACTAAAATGACGCCTTATGATATTGCGAACAGTGGAATCGGCTATGTACCGGAAGATCAGGGGATTTTCGGCCAGCTGACTGTAGAGGAAAACATGAAAGTGGCAATTCGAAACGAAACGAATGCGACAATGCAAAAGCAGGCTTACATTTTAGAGTTATTCCCGGATTTGAAAAAGTTCTGGAAAAAGCAAGGGGGCAATCTATCGGGCGGTCAAAAGCAAATGCTTGCGATGGCAAGGGCCTTCGTCAACGACAGCAAGCTGCTGTTAATCGATGAACCTTCGAAAGGGCTTGCGCCAATTGTGATTGAGAAAGTGATGGAAGCCATTACTGAAATGAAAAAGCATACATCGATCGTACTTGTCGAACAGAACTTTATGATGGCGAGTAAAATCGGTGATACGTTCACATTGATTGATGACGGGCGAACAGTGCAATCAGGAGAAATGCAAGGTTTGATCGAAGACGAACAGCTGAAGCGTAAATATTTAGGAATCGGATAAGGAGGGGAAGCGAATGGAACTAATAATCAGTTTAGCGATAAATGGACTAGCGACAGGAATGCTTATTTTCTTACTGGCAGCCGGATTGACGCTTATATTCGGGTTAATGGATGTACTGAATTTTGCGCA
This sequence comes from Solibacillus sp. FSL K6-1126, assembly GCF_038003445.1. Lineage (NCBI taxonomy): Bacteria > Bacillati > Bacillota > Bacilli > Caryophanales > Caryophanaceae > Solibacillus > Solibacillus sp. FSL K6-1126. The sequence continues at coordinate 440,238 of NZ_JBBOPD010000001.1, forward strand.
CGGCGGACTGTTCGTATGGGGTGCCTATACAGGGGTATTCACGTATTTATGGAGCAACAGCTTTTTAGTCGGAATTGTTGTAGCGATTCTCACAGGCCTTGTTCTAGGATTTATTACGGAAAAACTTATTATTAAGCCGGTTTACGGAAATCACGTACAGCAGATTCTAATTACGCTCGGATTTATGCTCGTGCTGCAGGAAATGATTAAAGTTGTTTTCGGTCCAAATGGTGTACCTGTTAAAGTTCCTTCTTATTTGGCAGGCAGCTGGCAAATTGGCGATTTAACGATTATTAAATACCGGATTTTTATTATCATTGTAGGTTTTGCTTTATTTGGTGTTCTGTACTTTATATTAAATCGGACGAAAATCGGATTAGTCGTTCGGGCTGGGGTTATGAATCGGGAAATGACACAGGCCTTGGGTATCAACATTAAGCGTGTATTTTTAATTGTCTTTATGTGCGGCGCGGCATTGGCGGCATTAGGCGGAATGCTGATGGCTCCGTATTCAGGGGTTGTTTATGCGGAAATGGGAATGGAATATGCAATTTTAGGATTTATCGTTGTAGTCATCGGCGGAATGGGGAGTTTCCAAGGTTCATTGATGGCAGCAATTTTAGTAGGGCTTGCCGGAAGCTTTATGGCATATTATGTGCCGTTTTTATCCGTTGCGGTCAACATGATTTTAATGGCAAGTGTTCTGATTTTCCGTCCACAAGGCTTATTCACAGTTGCGAAGGGGTGATTCAATGTTAAAACAGCCATTAATTTTATCGAAAATGAATTTAGTATATGCAGTCGTAGTAGGAGTCATGGCCGTATTACCGTTTGTGCTGGATTCTCGAACGATGACGATTTTGTTAACGCAGTTTTGTATCTTTGCAATACTGGCGATGAGTTACGATATTTTACTAGGTTACACAGGTATTATTTCATTCGGTCATGCGATGTTTTTCGGGATTGGTGCATATACGACCGCAATTATGCTGAGCGATTATGGTCCGTCCATCGGTATTTTTGCTGCTTCGATTGTAGTCGGTATTGTGCTATCCGCCATTATTAGTGTAATAAGTGGTGCATTGACGCTTCGGTTGAAAAGTCACTTTTATGCAATGTTTACGTTAGCTATTTCAGGGTTGTTCTTAGTGTTGGCGGAAAAATGGCGTACGGTAACGAAAGGGAATGACGGGTTTACTTTCCGAGCACCGGAACTGTTCCGTGAGCGACTGTACTTTTACTTTTTAGTGCTCATCTGTCTAGTTGTCATTTTCATTTTACTGAAACGAATCGTTGCATCACCGTTCGGGAAAGTGCTTGTTGCGATTCGTGAAAATGAGCAGCGTACACGTTCCCTCGGGTTTAAAACGTTGGGGTACAAAATCATTGCTTCCGTTATTGCCGGTTCTGTTGCAAGTTTGGCAGGTTCGCTTTACGCCATATCGCTACGCTTTGTCAATACGAGTGTGCTGACGATGGATATTACGCTGGATGCACTGATGATGACGATCATCGGAGGAGTTGGAACATTAATCGGACCGATCATCGGTGCAGGCGTCATCGAATTTGCGCAACATTACTTATCAGGTCTTGCAAGAGACTATCCGATTTTTGAACGTTGGATTATTTTCTTCGGTATTTTGTACATTTTAGCGGTAATATTCTTCCCGCGAGGCATCGTAGGTACGGTATCAATGCGCTATCACGAGTGGAGGCTGAAAAAGGGGCAAAAAACAAAGGCATCCGTAAAGCTTCGTGAAAAGGAGATACAGCGATGATCGGGATAACTGGATTAGGAATGTATTTACCTGAAGGACGTATGACAGGTGCCCAAATTGCAGAAAAAGCAAATATTCCAACCTTTGTCGTTGAGACGAAAATGGGCATTATTGAAAAAGTAGTTGCTGGTCCAAATGACCATCCAGTTGAAATGAGTGTGAAAGCGGCGAAGGAAGCAATTTCCGAAGCGCAAGTGGATGCAAAAGATATTGATGTCGTCATTTATATCGGGGAAGAGCATAAAGAGTACCCGTTATGGACGGCTGCCATAAAAATTCAGGAAGAAATCGGGGCAGTGAATGCATGGGCATTTGATGTCCAGCTTCGATGCGGTACGGCCATTATGGCGATGAAAGTAGCAAAAAGTTTAATGCTTGCGGATGATTCCGTCAAGACGGTCCTGTTGGCTGGAGGGTACCGCAACCATGATTTTATCGATTATGAAAACGAGCGGACACGCTTTATGTTCAATCTAGGTGCAGGTGCGGGTGCCATGATTTTACAGAAAAACGCGGGCGGGCACGAAGTACTGGAAGCCTCGCTTATTACAGACGGTTCATTTTCGGAAGATGTTGTTGTTCCGGTAGGTGGCACAAAGGAACCGTTAACGGTTGATCATCTTCAGGAAGGCCGCTATATATTGGATGTTCTCGATCCTGAAGGCATGAAGCTTCGTTTGGAGCAGAAATCATTAAGCAATTTTTTAAAGGTAATTCGCCAATCGCTGCAGAAAAGTGGTTATAGAGAAGCTAATTTACATTATGTTGCGATGCTTCATATGAAAAAGTCTGCACATGACTATGTATTACAAGAGCTGGGGCTTTCAGAGGGTAATTCGATTTATTTGTCGCATTACGGTCATATCGGGCAAATCGATCAAATTTTATCTCTTTGTCTTGCGCGAAAGGAAGGGAACCTGCAGGAAGGGCAAATTGTTTCGTTAGTGAGTGCAGGTATAGGCTATGCATGGGGTGCGATTACAGTAAAATGGGGGGCTTAAAATGAATAAGCTGGACGTTTTGGCAAATGTGGAATTATCAAATGGTGAAACTTTAACATATCGGAAGCGAGAAGGCGGCGATGAACTTGTGCTATTAGTTCATGGCAATATGACAAGTTCGAAACATTGGGATTTGCTGATGGAATCAATGGATGAACGATTCACAATTTATGCGGTAGATATGCGCGGCTTTGGCGAATCCACGTACAATAAACGGATTACATCGATTAAAGACTTCAGCGATGATATTAAGCTTTTCGTTGATGCGCTTGAGTTGAAGAACTTTACAATCATTGGCTGGTCGACAGGCGGTAATGTGGCGATGCAGTTTTGTGCAGATTACCCGGACTACAGTAAAAAGCTCGTATTATTTGCTTCGGGTTCAACACGCGGGTATCCGTTTTATAGTTCAAATGCGGACGGAACACCGGATCTTACAAAGCGTTTAGCGACAATTGAACAAATTGAGCAGGATCCTGTGAAAACGATTCCGATGCAACAAATGTATGACACGAAAAACCGTGATGGCCTGAAGTTTGTATGGAACAGTGTGATCTATACACAGAACCAGCCGGACGAAGCGCGCTATGAACAATATGTGGATGACATGCTGACACAGCGTAACTTGGCGGATGTGTACCATGCATTAAATACATTCAATATAAGTGCAGTCGATAATGTAGTCGCAAGGGGAACGAATCAAGTGAAAGATATACACATTCCGACATTTGTTTTATACGGCGATCGCGACTTTGTAGTTACTGGGGCGATGACAACCGAAATTATCGAGGATTTTGCAGGCCAGGCACAAATAATGAAACTGGCAAACTGCGGACACTCGCCGCTAGTCGATTGTTTGGATGAAACGAAAGAGGCAATAGAGGAGTTTATCCTATCTTAAAAGGGGGCGGGACTATATGCGTTTAGCAAATAAAGTAGCAATTATTACAGGTGGTGCAGGTGGTATTGGCCTTGCAGCGGTAAAGCGTTTTTTGGAAGAAGGCGCAAAAGTGGCCATTGTAGACTATGACAAACAACAAGGTGAAAAAATGGAAGCAGAGCTAGGGGAAAATGTCGCCTTCTTTGCTGTTGATGTATCAAAACTCGCTGACGTAAAGGAAATGGTTGAGCAAGTTGTTGACCGTTTCGGCAAAATCGATATTTTGATAAATAACGCAGGGATTACCCGTGATGCAACGCTTGTCAAAATGAGCGAAGAGGATTTTGAGAAGGTTATTCAAATTAATTTAAACGGTGTTTACTACTGCACACAAGCAGTAGCTCCTCATATGATCGCACAAGGGTCAGGGAAAATTATCAGTACTTCATCGGTAAGTGGTGTATACGGTAATTTTGGTCAAACAAACTATGCCGCAACAAAAGCGGCCATTATTGGGATGACAAAAACTTGGGCAAAGGAACTCGGACGTAAAGGGATCAATGTAAATGCTGTTGCTCCTGGATTTACCGCAACGCCAATGGTCGAAAAAATGCCGGAAAAAGTGCTCCAGCAAATGGAGGGCATTACAAGTTTGCAGCGATTAGGGAAACCGGAAGATATCGCAAATGCTTATTTATTTCTTGCATCGGATGAAGCGAGTTATATTACAGGTCATGTTCTGCAAGTTGATGGCGGCATTATGATGTAGAAGGTGGGATGGCTAATGCAACAGGTGGACTTTTGGATTGCGAAACGAGCGGGCCAAACACCGGATAAAACGGCTTTAATTCAAATAGAAACAGGTGAGACGTGGACATATAAAGAGCTGATGCAGCATGCGAATGGATGGAGCAGCACTTTTTCCAAACAGCAGTTACAGCGGGGAGATCGTGTCGTAACGTTGATGGAAAATTCAATTGAAAGCTTTGCCATTTTAATTGCTTGTCGCTTGAACGAATTGATCTATGTTCCGTTGAATACAAAATTATCTATAGCCGAATTACAGGTGGTTTTATCCGATTGCACACCTGCTTTATTAATTACGGATGATACGCATTGTGAACGCGCAATGCAGCTTTCGCCAGCCAAGTTCTTAACATGCGGTAGCTCGGAATTAATTGAGCCTACTACATATAAGTGGCGTGATGAACCTCAGCTTCCATGGATGATGATTTATACAGGAGGGACGACCGGTAAACCAAAAGGTGTCGTCTTGTCGTATGAGGCTGTCACTACGAATGCGATAAATACCGTCATTAGCTGGGGGTTAAATGACAAGGACTGCACACTGAATTATATGCCCCTATTTCATACAGGAGGAATTAATGCACTTGCATTACCTATTCTTATGGCAGGCGGGACAGTAGTGATCGGCCAAAAGTTTGATCCGGAAAGAGCGGTTCGGGCAGTTGACGAATATAAAACGACCGTTTCATTGTTTGTACCGACGATGTACCAATCCATTATTGAAACAGACTATTTTATGCAGTCCAGTTTTCCGACAGTGAAATTATTTTTATCGGGAGGGGCACCTTGTCCAAAGCCTGTTTATGAGTGTTTCCTAAAAAGAGGGCTTTTTTTTAAAGAAGGTTACGGTTTAACGGAAGCAGGTCCTAATAACTTTTATATCGATGCAGAAATAGCGATGAACAAAAAGGGTGCGATCGGAAAAAGTATGCTTTTCAACGAAGTGAAAATTATCAATAAAGCAGGTCAGCTATGTGCAGAAGGGGAAGTTGGGGAACTTTGCTTAAAAGGGAGCCATGTTTTTACGCACTACTGGAAGAATGAAGAGGCGACGAGCCAAACATTCGAGGGTGGCTGGTTAAAGACAGGTGACTTGGCAAAGTTTGATGAAGACGGTGATTATTATATTGTCGGACGGAAAAAGGAAATGATTATAACGGGCGGAGAAAATGTATATCCGCAAGAAGTCGAACAATGTTTAATCGCCCATAAAGCCGTGCAGGAAGTTTCGGTTATAGGTATTCCAAATGAAAAATGGGGCGAATGTGTTGTAGCGTTTGTAATTTCTGGAGATCCGTCCGAGCAACTTAAATCTGAGCTTTTAAAGTACTGTAAAGAACGCCTCGCCAATTATAAAGTGCCGAAGCAAATTTATTTTCTCCAGGAACTTCCGAAAACAGTTGTCGGTAAAATTGATAAAAAGCAGCTTATGAATTGTGTGTTTATAACAGAATAAAGCGTATATACCGATGTTTAAAGGACCAAAATGTTGATAGGGACATTTTGGTCTTTTTTGAATCGATTTCCTAAGAAGTTTATATGAAGTTCATATAGCTCCTATATAATGCAGAAGTGTAAAAAAGGAGGATTTCGATGAACAAGTTATTAAATCCAATTACAGATTGGGTCTCAACAAAACGTGGGGCCTGGATTACGCTTATTGTATGGCTTGTGCTGATGATCGGGTTAAGTGCCGGTCCGATGCTGAGCGAATACAAAGTAACAAACTTCCAGTCACTGCCGGATGATGCGCAGTCAATTATCGCTGAAAATAAGTTGAGCGAGTATTTCCCGAACGATGAAGGTACACCAGGTATATTAGTTTTCCATAATGAAGATGGGGAAATTAATGTTGACAGTGTGAAAGAAATTTTAAATGCAATGATTGCGGAAGATATTGAAGGAATCGATCAGATTATCGATATTTCAACATTGCCTCCGCAAGCTTTAGAGGGCTTCAAGTCTGAAGACAAGACGACTATGATCGTGCCGATGACGCTGGAAAAAGGTCTTGGCAATTCAGAGTATGCGGAAATTAACGATTTTGCATCTGAAATTGGAAATGAAGCAGCTGAAAAAACAGGCGATACGAAGTTTTATATTACAGGTCCAGCAGGGATTGCCGGCGATACAGTTAAGCTGTTTGAACAAGCAGATTTACAATTGTTATTCGCGACAATCGGGATTATTTTAGTTCTACTAATTATTATTTACCGTTCTCCGCTATTAGCAATCATTCCATTGCTTGCAACGGTAATTGTTTATCAAGTAGTAAATCAGTCGGTTGCTTTAATGGGGGCAGCTGGTCTAGAAATTAATAATTCTACAACATCGATTATGAGTATCCTGTTATTTGCTGCAGTAATCGATTACTCGTTATTCGTATTCTCACGTTACCGTGAGGAATTAAACCATTACGAAAACAAATATGAAGCGATGAAATATGCGATGCGTGCAACTGGCGAGCCAGTATTTTTTGCTGGTGGTACAGTGCTTGCAGCAATGCTTGTTCTATTCTTCGCAGATTTCCGTGACTATCAAAACTTCGCGCCAATCTTTGGTACAGCGGTCTTTGTTATTATGCTAGGTTCCATCACATTAGTTCCCGCGTTATTCGCATTATTTGGCCGTAAAGCATTCTGGCCAAAAGTACCGAAATTCGGTGAATCAAAAGAAGTGAAACATGGAATTTGGGGAGCAATCGCCAAGTTTGTTGTGAACAAACCTTATTTATCAGGCGGATTAGTTCTGATTTTCATGATTATTACTTCATTAAATGTATTTAATTTAGAGTATGAATTTGACACGGTGAAATCATTCCCGGAAGAATTGCCATCCCGCGTCGGCTATGAAATCGTCGAGTCGCGCTTTGATAAAGGGGAACTTGCACCGACTTCCTTATTAGTTGAAAGTGAACAGGCTTTAACAGAAGAGCAAAAACAAGGTTTAATGGAAGCATTATTAGCCGAAGATGAAATAGCTTCGGTACGTTCATCGGCCGTTTCGGACGATGAAACAAAAATGAAATTATCAATGGCGTTTGATCTAAATCCATATGATCCGGAAGCAATCGATAAACTTGGAGAAATGCGTGACAACAGCGCGGATTATTTAGCGGCAGCCGGGATTAACGGTGAACTGCACTTTGCAGGAACAACGGCTAAATTGCTGGATGAGCGTAATGTAAACAACGCTGATATCATTAAAATTGTAGTTTTAGAAACGATTTTAATTTTAGTACTATTGTTTGTTCTTACGAAGTCTTGGAAAATGCCGATTTACATGATGGCAACAATTTTAGTGTCGTATTTATCGGCATTGGGATTAGGGTTATTCCTTGTCGACGTATTATTTGGCTACGATGCAATCAGTACGCGTGTACCTGTCTATGCATTTATCTTCCTAGTTGCGTTAGGTATTGACTATAATATTATTTTAGTGTCCCGATTCCTTGAAGAACGCAAACGTGCCACAGTAAAACAGGCGCTGGAAATCGCGATTCGCAATACAGGCGGTGTCATTTCATCAGCGGGTGTTATTCTGGCAGCGACTTTCGCGGCTTTAATGACGATGCCAATTGCCGATTTATTCGTATTCGGATTTATCGTCTCAGTAGGCATCCTTATTGATACATTCCTAGTGCGTGGTATGCTATTACCAATGTTGATATTAACATTTGAAAAAGACAAGAAGTAATGGTTAGATTGAGGGGCATCGAGTATTTCGATGTCTCTTTTTATGGATAGAATGAGAATAAATTTATATGTAATGGAACTTCAAATAAAAGGCGGTGATCCAATGCGGATATTAGTTGTAGATGACGATGCATTTATACGAAAATTAATCGGCATCCATTTGAAAAAAGAGGGATTCGAAGCACTGTTTGCAAGTGATGGTATGGAAGCGCTGAATTTATTACAGCAGGAGCCGGTAGATTTGGCCATTGTCGATGTAATGATGCCGAAAATGGATGGCGTAACATTGACGAAAAACCTAGCCGAAATCGGTGTGCCCGTATTGATGCTAACTGCCAAAACAACGCTGGATGATAAGGAAAAAGGGTTTTTGGCAGGGGCAGATGACTATATGGTGAAGCCATTCGAGCCGAAAGAACTGCTGTTTAGAGTACGTGCAATTTTACGCCGCTTTCAAAAAACTGAACGCAGTCAAATAAAGATCGCCAATATGCTCATTGACCGGCAAACGTATGAAGTAAAGGTAGGAGAACAAGTATCGTTACTGCCTTTAAAAGAATTTGAGCTATTAAGCATCCTATGTTCAAGACCGGAAGTCGTATTTACGCGAGACCAGCTAATGGAACAAGTGTGGGGCTATGACTATGACGGGGATGATTTCACACTGACAACACATATTAAGCGTCTACGCAGCCGGTTGGAAGAAGTGAATGCACAAGTGAAAATTCAAACTGTACGAGGAATCGGCTATAAAATAGAGGAATTGAAATGAAAACATTATACAGGCAATATATTGTCGTGACATTGACTGTAATTATTATAAGCATTACGATGTCCATGCTGTTAATCGGTCAAATTTATAAATCGCAAATCAGACCTGATACAGATGCCAAAAATTATGGGGTAGCACAGGAAGTACAGCAGATTTTAAAATCAATGCCAAAAGAAAGTGCTGATGCCTACTTTCAATCCATTGCAAAGCTTGGCTATCAAATAGGGGTCATCTATCCCGATGGAAATTTAGTTTCATACGGAAGTGCGTTTAAAAAAACAAATCTCACGCCTGAAATGTTAAGTATTATCGGTAAGGATGAAGTGTATCACGGCATTCGTGATTATTATGGTTCTTCTTACTTTATGAATCATTTCGCGAACGATATTAAAAATACAATTGGTGTGTCGTTTCAACTAGATGATGAGAGCTATGCCTTTTTCATACGGCAGGAAAATGCCACACTCTTTTCTGAAATGCATTTATTGATCGTTAGTTTTATTATTATTACCGCTGTCGTAATTTTATTGACGATGATTTTGCTTGCCCGTCAGATGGTAAGACCATTGAAACAATTGCAGCAGGCAACAAAGCAAATTGCCCTTGAAAATTACGATATTCAATTAACGATTGATCGGAATGATGAGCTTGGGCAGCTTGCAACACAGTTTCAAAAGATGGCTAATCGTCTTGCTGAAAATGATCAGATCAAGAAAGACTTCATCAACAATGTATCGCATGACTTTCAATCGCCTTTGCTCAATATTCAAGGCTATGCGAATGTGCTGAAGGATGCGGAAAATACGGAAGAAGAACGTGTACAGTATTTGGAAATTATAGAACAGGAAACAAAGCGACTTTCCGCATTAACAAAGCAATTGCTATTACTAAGCTCGCTTGACCAGAAAAACTTACCTGTCCAAAAAAAGACTTATTCATTAGATAAACAGTTGAAGGAACGGCTATTTTCAAAGCGATGGAAACTGGATGATAAGCAGATGGAGTTAGTATATGAGCTGGAGCCAGTTGAAGTTTTTGCAGATGAGCAGTTAATGGAACAAGTATGGGACAATTTGCTGTCAAATGCCATTCGTTACAGTGAGGACAAAGGGAAAATTATCGTAACCTGCAGTAAAAAGGACAATCAGATTTTTGTGACGATAAAAGATAACGGGATTGGTATTCCAGAACAAGCACTTGAAAAGGTAAAGGAACGATTTTACCGGGTAGACCCTTCGCGCTCGAGTCAAAGCAGCGGATTAGGCTTGGCGATCGTAACAGAAATCGTTAACCGACATGCGGGACAATTTGTTATTGAAAGTGAGCTTGGGAAGGGAACTAAAGTGACAGTTGTTTTAAATGTACAATAAATAGAAAGAGGGCGTGTTAAAGGGGAATTGAGACTTTTAACACGCCCTTTTTTATTATTAAAGTTCTTTTAATGAAGAGAGGGATTCGATTGCACCTACTTTTTCGCATACTTTTGATGCAGCACGGTTGGCGAATTCAATCGCGGTTATCCATTCATTAAACGAGAGATTTGTGTCTTCATATTTACTTAACTGATATAAAACAGCACCGACAAACGCATCACCTGCACCGGTTGTATCAACGGAATTTACGGGAAATGCCGGAACGGTTGTAATTTGCCCGTTTTGAATAAGCATTGTACCGGAAGCGCCTTGTGTAATGGCAATTGTTTTATCGTTTAACTGTGTCAGCCATTCAATTGCCTGTTCGAAGTTATCTGTTCTTGCGAATAATAACAGTTCTTCATTACTCATTTTAATGAAATTTGCAGCTTCAATAAAAGGTTCGCATTTTCGAATAAATTGTTCAGTATCATGCTTCCACAAGTCAGCCCGGTAATTCGGATCAAAAGAAATAAAATAATCTTGCATTAACATTGTTTGCATTAATTGCTCGTATGTTTTACTGAAAGGTTCGCTTAAAAGGGCAGTGGCTGAGCCAAAGTGAAACATATCGGATATCATTAGCTGCTGTAAATTCAAATCTTCGATACATAACGACTCATCGGCACCGCGATTGAAAATAAAATCCCGCTCCCCATCTTTCTGTCTTGAAACAAAGGCCAAAGTAGTAGGTGCAGACGAATCCATTATAAGCTGATCTGTATGAACACCTGCTTGCTCCAACGTTTGTTTCAAAAAGTGGCCAAATGCATCGTCGCCCACTTTTCCGCAAAAATATGCCTGTCCTCCAAGCATCGCGATGGTTGCTGCTACATTTGCCGGAGCACCGCCAGCCTGTTTTTCAAACGTTTTCGCTTCTATAATGGATACTTCCGTATGCGTTGTAAAAAAATCGATGAGCAATTCGCCAATACAAAGAATTTTTTTCATATCCGTTTCCTCCAAATATATGTGTTTCACTAAATTTTGGCATAAAATAACTAGAATTAAAAATATTTACCCTATGAGTTTATAAATTTAGGTTTCAAGTAAATTGTTGATAAATTGCATTGGCTTAACAGGAGTTGATTGGAATGGAGGGCGGCAGACTCCTGCGGGAACAGCGCGAGGGAGAGACAAGGAACAAAAGCTAAGAGCGCCACGTCCTGTGGCAATGCTTTTGTGACCAACATCGTGTTGGCCTCGCGCCCGCGGAAGGCGTCCGCCCGCAATGGAAATCAACGGATTTTATTGAAAAGCACGACAAAAAACGTGAGTACGGAAATGTACTCACGTTTTATCTTTTACTCATTTAATTACAATTTTAATATTCAGAAGGTGGATTTATCTTATAAAATTCTGGGGGAATGTTATAGAGAAAAATGTGACACCTTTTTGAAAATATAAAATTGCACCTTATATATCGAGTATGAATTATTAACTTACCAAATCATATCTGTTAAGATGAATAACAGGGTAGGGCAAAGTAAGCAGCCTAATCCTGTGTAGAAAGTAGCTGTAACGGCGCCATACGGGACCAATCGTACATCCGTTGCAGCTAATCCACCCGTAACACCTGAAGTAGTGCCCATTAATCCACCGTAAACCATTGCAGTTAATGGATTGTTAAGTCCAATGAACCTTGCAATAAATGGTGTACCTACCATTACTAATACCGATTTTACTAACCCTGCTGCAATACTGATTGCAATAACTTCTGAACTTGCACCTAATGCAGCTCCTGTTACTGGACCAACAATATAAGTAACTGTGCCGGCGCCGATTGTTGCAAGACTTACTGCATCTGTATAACCGAAAATAAGTGCAAAAACAATACCAACTACAAACGACAATGCTACACCGATAAAGAGTGATGAAATTCCGCGAATACCTGCTTTTTTAATTTCGTCAAAGTTTGCTCCGAAAGATGTAGCAACGATAGCAAAGTCACGAAGCATACTACCGCCAAGGAAACCGATTCCTGCGAATAATGAAATATCAGCTAAACCTTTAGTTCCTTCACTGTAAACTCCTCCGAAATAAGCTAATACTAATCCAAGAACGATCGCAATAGCGGAGCCATGAATAAGTCCCTTTGTTAATTTATTCGAAATCAAGTATGCGACATACATTGTAATACCGACAATGACGAATCCTGTGATTAAACCGTTAGATTCTAACGCAGTTTTAAGAGCATCCCACATATTAGTTTACCTCCCCTGTTGCTGCGTTATTTTTATTGAACTCAATGGCAGACTCTTTCGCCTTTTTCCCGCTCAATAATGGAACACATAACCAACTAATAAGAACAACTGCAATTCCTGCAATGATCGCAAGAGGACCTCCAGTTAATGCACCTAATACATTTTGACTCGCTGCCATCGCAATAACAATCGGGATATACATTGCATTCCAGAAAGCTAAGCCACTTTGAGCAGGCAGACTGATTTTCCCATTCTTCTGTAATTTATCAACGACTACGATTAATAGTAACATCGCAATACCTACGCCACCCACATTCGAATCAATCCCCATTAAAGCGCCGATCAATTCACCGCAAAACATTCCAAATAAGAAACACCCAGCTAAAATGGCAACACCATATATAACCATAATTCCACCCCTTTATATTGTTTAGAACAGTCGACTGTATTCTGAATATAGAATAAACAATAATATTTACATAAGCAAGGAAAATATTATTTTTTTAAGAGAAAAAATGATTATACGATTGAAATTTACGTTTTAAAGATATAATATGTATTGTATACAGTCGACTATGATTAGTTAAAAGGAGAAGGTTTAGTTGAATTATTTTGAGAGAGCATTGGACAATGCCTTATCGATTAGAATCGCCAATAACTTGTTGGAACAAGTGTTGAGTGGCGAGTTAAGACCAGGAGATCAAGTCGTTGAATCGATATATGCAGAACAGTATGAAACGAGCCGCTCCCCTGTAAGAGAAGCAATTTATTTATTAGCGACAGAAGGAATTATTGAACGTGTTCCAAGAAAAGGGGCATTCATAAAAGGCTATACATTAGATGATATGAAAGATCTATTGGATGTGCGCAATCATTTGGAAATGCTGGCAGCCGAACGTTTAGAAAATCCAAGTAAAGAAAAAGGCACACTGAAAGAAATGAAAGCCGTATTAACTAAAATGACAAAAACGAAAAGCTATACAGAATATACGCACTTAAACTATCAATTTCACTTTCTTATATTCAAGTTAAGCAACAGTCCTGTGCTGAATGATATGTACAGTAAAATTGCGCTGCCATTACTGCGAATTCAAGTAATCCATTTTTCCAATAACGAAATTATTGAAAAATCGATTATCGAGCATACAAAAATATATGAATGCTTAAAAAATGATGACTTGGATCAGCTGAAATCCATATTAAGAAAGCATACAGAGGATGTTATTTTCAGCGTCCGAAATAAGCAGTTATAAAGCAAAGGGAGGGGGAAGTCAACAATGAAGCAGGCATGGCTTTTTCCAGGGCAAGGTTCGCAATATGGCGGGTTTTTAGATGCATTTCCTACACACCCAACTATTAAAGAAACCTTGGATGAAGCTTCAGATGTTTTAGAAACAGAAATTAAGCTGCTTGCAACAGCTGAAAAATTAAAGAGCACAAAAAATGTCCAGCTTACTATGCTGACGGCCGGTGTTGCAACAGCCCGCGCCTTTCTTTATGAAGGCGCAGCACCCGACTATTTGGCAGGTCACTCGGTTGGCGCATTTGCCGCTGCGGTGACGAGTGAGGTACTAACATTTAAAGATGCCCTGCATTTAGTTTCACTTCGTGGGGAACTGATGGAATCTTTGCAGGATGAGGCGTATGGAATGGCAGTTGTTGTAGGCTTACCCGAATCAACTCTTATAGAAATTACGCAAAAATTCCATACGGATCAAAAACCGGTCTATGTATCAAATCGCAATGCACCGCAGCAGCTGACTTTATCAGGTCATAAGGAAGCGATGCAAAATGTACTGGACTACGTATCTGGAAAAGGGGCAAGTTCAGCAAAGATGCTGAATGTTTCTACACCATCCCATTGTCCATTGTTTCTACCTGTTCAGGAAAGATTAGCAATGGAACTGGAGAACATAACGCTTCAAAGGCCGAAATTTCCGTTGATTGCAAATCGCAATGCACGGGTACTTCGCCAGCCTTCTCATATCGTTCAGGATTTGGCTGAAAGTATTGCTTTACCTGTCAGATGGCATGATGCAACTTCGATCTTATTTGAAAATGGAGTTCGTCAATTTATTGAAATGTCGCCAGGGGATGTGTTAAAAAAACTTGCCAAAAATGCGTTTCCAGAGGCGGATAGTTATAGCGTGGAAAAGAATGGGTTTAATGATTGTCTATATTTAGCAAAAAATGAAGGGGTGTAAATATGGTATTAATTCAACAGCAACGTTCTTGGTCAACAAGATTGGAAGGAAAGAAAAAGAGATTAGCGGAAGTGGAGCATCTAGTAAAGGGTGTAACAATTCCTACAGAGAAAATTGTAGATGTACTTGAGTTGCTTATTAAACCGGGGGATCGGGTTGTTTTAGAAGGAAATAATCAAAAGCAGGCGTCATTTTTATCTCAAGCACTCGTAAAGGTCGATCCAGAGCGTGTACATGATTTACATATGATTATGTCCAGTGTGTCACGTCCGGAACATTTAGATATTTTTGAAGAAGGCATTGCTAAAAAAATTGACTTAAGTTTTGCTGGTCCGCAAAGTTTGCGCATCGCCCAAATGATTGAGGATGGAAGGTTAATTTTAGGGGATCTGCACACGTATGTTGAGCTTTATGGAAGATTATTTATCGATTTAATTCCGAATGTAGCGTTAGTTGCAGCAGATAAAGCAGACCGCTTCGGAAATTTATATACAGGACCAAATACAGAAGAAACACCAACAATTGTAGAAGCAGCAGCTTTCCGTGATGGAATTGTAATTGCTCAAGTAAACGAAATTGTGGATGAATTGCCACGTGTCGATATTCCGGGTTCTTGGGTCGATTTCATCGTTGAAGCGGATGAACCATATGAGCTGGAGCCGTTATTTACACGTGACCCGCGCCATATTACAGATATTCAGATTTTACAGGCGATGATGTGTATTCGCGGTATTTATGAAAAACATGGCGTTCAATCATTAAACCATGGGATTGGTTTTAATACAGCTGCAATCGAGCTGCTATTACCTTCATATGGAGAGCAATTAGGCTTGAAGGGGAAAATATGCAAAAACTGGGTTCTTAATCCGCACCCGACATTAATTCCGGCGATTGAAACAGGCTGGGTAGAAAGTGTTCACTGTTTTGGTGGTGAACTAGGGATGGAAAAATATGTGCAGGCACGCCGAGATATTTTCTTCACAGGGAAAGATGGCAGTCTTCGTTCGAATCGGACGTTGGCGCAGCTTGCAGGTCAGTATGCAGTTGATTTATTTATCGGATCGACTCTGCAAATGGATGCATACGGCAATTCTTCGACGGTAACAAAGGGACGTGTTGCAGGTTATGGTGGTGCACCAAATATGGGACATGATCCGGGCGGACGCCGTCACTCAACGGAAGCTTGGTATAACATGATGACGAGTCAGGATGAATTGGCTCGCGGGAAAAAGCTTGTTGTACAAGTTGCCGAAACATTCCAGGATGCCAACACACCTGTTTTTGTTGAACGTTTAGATGCAATTGATGTAAAGAAACAGGCGAATTTAGCAGTTGCCCCGGTCATGATTTATGCGGAAGATGTTACACATGTTGTGACAGAAGAAGGGATTGCATACCTATATAAAACTGATAGTCCTGCAGAACGAAGAGAAATGATTGCTTCGATTGCAGGGGTAACGCCGCTAGGGATGGAAAATGATGTAAAGCGTACAAAATCACTTCGCGAGCGCGGTTTAGTGGCAATGCCGGAAGACTTAAATATTTTACGCGGTGAAGCGAACCGTTCATTGTTGGCAGCAAAAAATATTGACGAGCTTGTTCAATGGTCTGGCGGATTATATGAGCCACCATCAAAATTCAAAAGTTGGTAAGGAGCTGAAGGAATGAAACAGCATGTAATTTGTAAACGGATTGCTGATGAGGCTGTTGCAGCATTAATCGAAGAAGTTCAATTGACACCAAAGCCAGGTTTAGTAGATACAGAAAATAATGGTGCACATCATGATTTATCTTTAACAAAAATGCAGAATTCAGCACATTCTTTGCACAATACGTTTTATCAAATGGCAATGCTGAGTTTCAACCGACAGCCAACAGTAGAAATAAGGGAACAATTTGGTGCAATTGGACGGAATGGTGAAAAGGAAATGTTTGCGGTTACTGAAAATAGTAATACGCATAAAGGGGCAATCTGGTCGATTGGATTACTTTGTTCCGCAATAGCTCGAAGACAGGGCCAAGTGCTCTTCCCGCAAGTATTTAATGATGCTGCGGAAATGGCCAATCTTCCGGATCAATATATTCCAAAGTCCAAAACAAACGGAAGTAAAGTGAAAGAGAATTATGGGATTCCAGGTGCCAGAGAAGAAGCACAGCAGGCGTTCCCTCATATTCAAAAGTTTAGTTTGCCAGCATTTTTACAAGCGGCTCAAAGGATGTCGCTAAGAGATGCGAAACTTCATACGTTACTAGTATTGATTGCAAATTTAAACGACACTTGTTTACTTCATCGAGGCGGTCTGGAAGGATTGGAGTTTGCGAAACAGGAAGCAAAGAAACTGCTAACAAACTTTTCAATTTCAAATATGAAGAAACTAGATGAGTTGTATATTAAGCACTGGTTATCTCCAGGGGGATCTGCTGATTTATTGGCGGCCACATTATTCGTAATTAATATGTCAGATAAACTGAAAAGGGGTGCACAGCATGGAAAAGTTGAATTACACGTTTCAGGCAAATCGTCCGGTTACTAAGCAAGCACATATTGGGGTTGTAGGATCTGGGGATTTAGAAATACTGATCCAGCCAATCGAAGGCTCGGAAACAAAAGTAGAAGTTCGTACAGGTATTACGGGTTATGCTGAAACTTGGCAAAAAGTAGTGGAGCGTTTTGTTTTACAGCAAGATATATTGGCTTCAATTAAGATTAATGATTTCGGGGCAACACCAGGTGTCGTATCGATACGACTTGCACAGGCAGCGGAGGTGGTTTTCGGTGAATAATTCTATTAAATTACCTGTAAGTATAGTAGAGAGTAAGGCAAGAGAACGTGCACTATTACTACTAGATGAAGGAACAGCAAATGAAATATTAGGTCCATTCGACTTTTTTGAATCACCACATTTAGAAGCGCAAAATATCGTACCGCAAAGTGATGACGGGATGATCATAATGCTAGGGAAAATTCGAGGTCGCCGTTCATTAGTTATTTCAATAGAAGGAAGTTTCCAAGGTGGGGGAATCGGTGAAGTTTCCGGGGCGAAATTTGCAGGTGCCTTAGAGCGTGCATATGAATCTTGTGAAGCAGGGGAACTGATTTACCCGGTCATCATTTACGATACAGGCGGCGTTCGTCTCCAAGAAGCAAACTACGGGTTGCTTTCGATTGCTGAAATTAGTTCGGCGATTGTTGCTTTGAAAAAGTATGTACCTGTAATCGGCATTATTCCGGGGAAAGTCGGTTCTTTCGGAGGGATGTCTCTAACAGCTGGACTTTGTTCTGCTCTAATCATGACACGAGAAGGTCGACTTGGTATGAATGGCCCTGAAGTAGTTCAGCAAGAAGCGGGTATTCAAGAGCTAAATGCAAAACAGAAACCTTTCATTTGGAAAATGATTGGCGGATCAATGCGCTACAATTCGAAATTAGTCGATGCTGTTATTGAGGATGATGTTGTCAATTACTTAGATACGCTGGAAAACTTATGGACAAATAACAACTTCAAACAAAGAACAATGGAGTACGATACATTCTTAAATACGCTGAACCATTTGCAGTTTGAACAGAAAATCGGTACTGATGAAGCCCAGGAGATTTTAAGTAACCGATCGGAATTGGCAGCTGGTGAAGCAACGATTACAGATGGGGAAAATACAAGCAGAGGCCGTACGTGGTTTAATGCATTTACAAATAACGCACCATCAATTTCAGAAACGCCATCTGTTTTAGTGGCAGATGCCCATTTAAATGGAGAAAAAGCTCGTTTCATTGCTGTTGTGCCAAACAGTGAAAATAAATTTTACCGTGCCCGCAATGGGGAGTTTGGTCTGCAGGAAGCCTGGACGGTTGCGAAATATGTTCGTCAGGCAATCGAAGAAGATAAGGATTCAGCAGAAAAGAGATTAATCGTTCCAATTGTCGATGTTCCGGGTCAGGCATTCGGCTACCATGAAGAATTATTCGGCATTTATTTAGCGTGTGCAGCAAGTGTTGAGGCATATGCAGTTGCTCGACAAAGTGGGCACCCAATTGTTACATGTGTTGTAGGAAAAGCAATTTCAGGGGCATTTCTGGCACACGGTATGCAAGGAAACCGTATTATTTCGCTTGATGATTCAGAAGTGCAAGTACATGTAATGTCCAAGAAGTCTGCAGCTCTTGTTACAATGCGTACTGTTGAAGAATTGGACGAATTCGCGAAGTCTGTTCCATCGATGGCGTATGATGTCCATTCATTCAAAACACTAGGTGCATTATATGAGTTAATCGACGGTATTAACGCAGACGAACCAACTAATGAACAAGTTCAAAAAGTCATTCATTCGATTACATCGGCAAAAGAAGATATTATTCAGTCCGGAGATAGAACGTTGGCAAATCGAATTCAATCAACAATAGCGGTTGAAAATGGTCGTAAGGCATCGATTGCTGTACGTGGGAAAATCGCACAACAATGGAACTAACTGTACATGATCTAGTGTTTTTGAAGTCCATGGATCAGATTGATTACTTTGGTCAATATCCTGATTGGATGAATGAGGATGAAATGGCTCAAGGCATTGCTGTTGTGAGACGAATGAAAGTAGAGGACGGGAAAGTTGCGATAGGCTTTCGTGGGGACAATCGATCTAAACGATTTGCAGCGATTACAAATATATCTAACATTAAACGAGTAATTCGGCCGTTTGATGTTCTGGCAAATTCATATCCTGCGACCCATATTCAGTCGCTTACTTATATCGAAAAGGTATTGGATGGTTTGAAATGGGGAATTGGCGGAAGTGTAGGTTTTTCGATGGCAACAGGAATCACTGTTTGCCATGAAAACAGTGATATTGATATTATTTTATACTGCAAAAGGTTGCAGGAACTCGATCAGTTGACACCAATTTTTTCTCAGCTGCAGAAAAGTAAAAGTGCTCACCGTGTTGATGTCCAAGTGGAGATTTTAGGCGTTGGGGCGGTTGTTTTAGCTGATTACTTAAACCACTCTTCTTTTATAGTAAGAACGAGTACTGGACCGATTCTGCTTGAAAAAGAGTCATTGATCTATAAGGGATAGCGAATTATTTGAGGGTGGGACATAACCCAAAATTGCCATTTTTCTCTTAGAGAAAAATGGCTTTTTTTGCTGAGCGTAAAAATTGATTTCCATTCCGGGACGCTTTCCGCGGGCGTGAGGCCAACAGGATGTTGGTCACAAAAGCGTTGCCACAGGAGGTGGCGTTCTTAGCTTTTGTTCCTAGTCTCAGGCGTCACGCTATTCCCGCAGGAAGCTTTGCTTGTAGCGAAAGGCGTAGCTGTCAGCTACACTCGCCCTCCATTCCAATCAATTTTATAAAACATCCGTTTCTTAATAAGGTTTTTCTCCTTAGTTTATGAAATTTCTACTTCTGTCCCAGCCTTTTTTTGTTTGAGCAAATTTGCAGAGTTACTAAAAATAAAGGCCTATATCTTATTGAAGGTACAGGCAGTAGGGAGGGGAACTAAATTAGTCTGTTTTTAATCGTGAATACATATTGATGTCGATAAAGTTTCCTTTAGATTTTTCGTATTGTCTAAGAGTTCCTTCAAACTTGAAATTAAGTTTTTGTAAAACCTTGATTGAATTGACATTAGCGGGTTCTACTTTTGCCTCAATTCTATTCAGTTTCAAAGCTTCAAAAGCACAATCCAGTAACGCATTAATACCTTCTGGAGCAAATCCCATGCCCCAATAGGCTTTGGCAATGTCGTAACCAATCTCCGCCTTTGCATTGTCAAAATCTATAGCGTTAAATCCACACGTACCTATTATTTCATTCGAATCCCGTTCAATCATGCTGAAACGAACAGCTTTACCGTCCTGAGCCAAATCCTCAAGCAGTTCGATCATTTCTTTCGCCTGAGTTTCATGTGTAAAGCTGGATATGTTCATGAATTCAGTTACATGTGGATCAGACCATATTTTAAACAAGCTGGGTGAGTCTGAAGTTTTCATTCTTCTCAAATACAATCTTTTAGTATTCAGTTCTTGTATCAATTTAATTACCTCCAATATTTTTTAATCAGTTAGATAAAAAATATTGCCATCTGCGCATAGTTCAGTCCCTTCAAGGTTATAGATTTTATATTCAGATGATACCAGGAAAAGGAAAATAAAAAAACACCTACACATAAATTCGTGTAAGTGTCTGTATGTTGTTATGGCTGTATTGCTTATGTAAGCAGCCACATTGCCGTAGTTATTATAGAAAGTTTTAAACCACCACTCCTCAAAGTGGGTGTTCGCAAATGCTATCCTGTCTATCCTGAAGTCAAAAGAGTCCAGGCACGCCATTCCAACATCGATGTAAAACTCCCTGTATAAGTATAAAGGTTAAAACTTAATATTCGTACGTACAACGTAGCCTTATTGTTATCTTATAGTAAGTTAATGTGGAATGCAATAAAGTATGTTTTTAAAAAAAAGTCAAATAATTTGAATGGTTTTATTGA
Organism: Solibacillus sp. FSL K6-1126; assembly: GCF_038003445.1. Taxonomy (NCBI): domain Bacteria; kingdom Bacillati; phylum Bacillota; class Bacilli; order Caryophanales; family Caryophanaceae; genus Solibacillus; species Solibacillus sp. FSL K6-1126. The sequence continues at coordinate 461,470 of NZ_JBBOPD010000001.1, forward strand.
AGTTTTTCGAAATCAAAAGCTGGATTTATTACCAAAATAAAAAAGCCTTCCTTATATATTAGGAAGCCTTCCGTTATTATTCTGTATGCTGCTGTAAAATATTTTCTGTTAAAAGTGCAATATCGATGACTGTCTTTTCCGTTACAACATCCGATAAAATTTCGTTGCGGAAATAGTCTACAGATACCGGCAGATCGATCAACAGTAACTTGCTTAGTGCAGTTTCATACATATGCACAAATTCTTTGTCGGTATTTCCTCGCTTCAGTTCTGAAAATGACTCGTAAAACTGATCCAGCTTATCGGCAAATTCAAGCAGTCGTCCTTCAATTGTGTGATCCTTGCCTTCTTTCATACGGTCAAAAAATACATCCTGTAAATCAAGCGGAATTTCTTCCAGAATAAATTTTTCCATCATTTTCTCTTCGACATGTGAAAGCATTTGCTTTAGTTCAACGCTTGCATGTTTGACAGGTGTTTTAATGTCCCCGATAAACACTTCGGCAAAGTCATGATTAATCGTCTTTTCATATAACGATTTCCAATCAATTTGACTGCCTGCACGTTCTTCCAATGTTGCAAAAAACATCGCATACTGCGAAACCTTCCACGAGTGTGCTGCCACATTATGCTCTTCAAATTTAAAGCGGCCCGGACAACGGATGATACGCTCTAAATCATTTAAACTGGTAAAAAACGTATGGATACCTATAATAATCACTCCTTTTTGTTTATATCATCATTGTACTATTAGTTATACCCGAAAAATGATTTTTTAAAAGTGTTTAACCGAAATTTAACGTGCGGTTTACATTAAGGGATGATGTTTTTCTAATTAAATGAAAAAATTCAAAAAAGCGTATTCGATTGTCCAATTAAAGTTGGATTATCTAATATAGTATGAAGAATTTCTAAAATGTCTCCTCGTTTTGCTAATATGTGATTCAGAAGTGCCAATAACAGGTCTAATTTCTAATTACTAAAAAAATCTTCTAATATCTTCAATCCTGCCAAATGCAAAACCTGTATTTAAAAACAGAAAGGACGCTCACGTAAAATGATGAGCGTCCTTTCTTATTTTTAAAACTAAACCTGGACGTCAATCATTTGTCCTTTATAAGGGTGGGGTGCTGGAGTTGCTTGCGGTTGGGGCATTGCTTCAATCATTTGAATAGCAGTTGCCGCGCCGGTATTCATTGCCTTGTCTAAAATACTCATCTGCACAGTTTGCTGTAGCGAGGCAAGCTGAGCTGACATGATGGCGTTTAATTCCATAGTAATCCCTCCTTTTCATTTGTCCCGCATTAACGGGCAGTACAACTCCCGCTTCTAGGCGGGAGCTCGATAGCCCGTAAAAGCCCGATTGGTTCAACTAACAACCAGTAGGGGATGAACACCCCTACTGATTGAAGTTTCACTTTATATCGTCAAAATTGAAAGAATTATTAAAGGAATAGGCGGATTTGTAATAAGTCTGAAAACGAATTCCCATTTATTATTTCTTCTTTTCCTGTCACTTCGCAAAAAAATGGAAAATCTATGTATAAATCGCTTCAAATTTAGTAATAATTATCCAAAAGCTCTGCAATGTGCTTGTAATGGAGGGTTCATATCCGCGTCATCGTGTTGCAATGTATTTGCTGTAAGGTTAAAGCAGAGTCAAAACAAATTAAATTTATTTGGGAAATATGGAGGGACAGAAATTTGACAAAGAAAAAATTAATGGCAGTTCTATTGGCAGGAGTATTCGCTACAGGGGGGCTATTTGCATCTCAAGCTTCTGCAGATACTTATACTATCCAACCTGAAGATACACTTTATAAAATAAGTAAACAGTTTCAAACATCAGTTGAAGAGATAAAGGAATTGAACAATTTAAATAGTAATACAATTTTTGTTGGGGATACATTAAAAATTGGTGGTCATGATGAGAAAGTATATACGATTTCACCAGGCGATACGTTGTTCCATATTGCATTGGCCCATGATGCAACAGTTGATCAGTTACAAAAATGGAACAATATCGATTCAGATTTAATTTATCCGGGTGACGCCATTACAGTATCCGGACCTCAACAGGAGTATGCCAAGAGTGAAGTGAAAAGCGCGACAGGCGGTACACAAGCGAAAACTTCAACAAGTTCAGTTCCTGATACAGGAAGAACAATGACTGTTGAAGCGACAGCATACACAGCCTATTGTGAAGGATGTTCAGGTACAACGGCAAATGGTACCGATTTACGCGCCAATCCAAATTTAAAAGTAATTGCAGTAGACCCACGAATCATTCCGTTAGGGACAAAAGTTTGGGTTGAAGGATATGGGGAAGCCATTGCAGCTGACACAGGCGGGGCAATAAAGGGAAATAAAATTGATGTATTTATTCCGGATTTAGATAACGCCTACGAATGGGGCCGCCGTTCAGTAACAATCAAAATTTTAGACTAATATGAAAGAAGCCACTCAAATTTTGGGTGGCTTTTTTGTATAATCAGCCTTCTTTATTGAAATACTAGCTGCAAGGAGGGGATAGTGTGCGAGTAATTAGCTTATTTGTATGTGTACTATTATTAAGCGGATGTAATTTATTTCAAAAGGAAGCCGTCCCGGTAAGTGCACCAGAAGCATTATCTGCGAAGGCGCAGATGTATGATACAAAGAACAACCTAGTTGGTGAAATCTTATTTAAAGAATCATCTAAAGGAGTCGAACTGACTGCTGTTTTAAATAATTTACCGCCGGGTGATCACGGAATCCATCTACATGAGTTTGGGAAGTGTGAACCTCCAAGCTTTGAATCGGCAGGTGCCCATTTCAATCCAACGAAAAAGCAGCATGGCGTCGATAATCCAGCAGGCCCACATTTAGGGGATCTTCCGAATATTACTGTGGATGATGCAGGTGAAGTGGAATTAAACTTTGTGACAGCCGATTTTACACTTGAAAAAGGGAAAGAAAATTCCCTGTTTGATGAAGATGGCACATCTGTTGTCATTCACGAAAAAGCAGACGATTATAAAACAGACCCATCAGGGAATTCGGGAGCTCGGATTGTATGTGGGGTAGTTAAGTAATAGTTAAAGCACGGAATCGAATGCTAAACACGAAAAATACCATTTTCTCCAAAAGTGAGAAAAGGTATTTTTTTTATTTTAAGTAATAAATTAGAAGTAGAGATGCAATTCGAGTTGTAGATATCATATATTAGAAAAATAAATTTATACATTTATTATGCATAACATTACATAATTTGATAGAAGAAATTGATTTCGGAATTTAAAAGAGTTAGTGAAAAACATCATTCTATAGCACTTTTATGCTTTTAATAGAAGATTAAAAAATACTGAATAATTAGACTTTTAAGATATTAATTGACTTTTGAATATTTGTGTATGTAAAATGAATTCTATAATAAGGTAAAAAGGGGGATAATTTCATGTTCAAGTCTAAAAATATGCTTTTCTTATTAGTGCTAAGTGCATTCATTTTAGTTCTGGCTGCATGTGGTGCGGATGATGAGGCTGAAACATCATCAGGTACTGAAACATCAACTGGTACTGACACAACGGATTCTGGTTCTGAAAAAGCAGATTTCGGGGATGTTAAATTTTTAAGTATTTTAACAGGTGGTACGCAAGGGACTTACTATCCATTAGGAGGAACATTTGCGGATTTAATTACAACGGATACAGGGGTAAAAACAACTGCTGAGGTATCACAAGCTTCAGCTGCAAACATGACAGCTTTAGCTGCAGGTGATGGTGAAGTTGCATTCGTTCAAACTGATATTGCTTACTATGCAACTCAAGGTACTTTAATGTTTGAAGGACAAAAAATTGACTCTGTAGTAGCATTAGGAGCTTTATACCCAGAAACAGTTCAATTAGTCACATTAGCGGATTCTGGCATTAAAACATTTGCAGATTTAAAAGGTAAAAAAGTTTCTGTAGGTGCACCAGGTTCTGGTACTTATGCAAACGCTGAGCAATTATTGGAAATCCACGGATTATCAATTGAAGATGATATTCAAGCACAAAACTTAGACTTCGGTGAATCTACTGATGGTATTCAATCAGGTCAAATTGATGCAGCATTCATTACAGCTGGTTACCCAACTGGTGCTGTAGAAGCTTTAAATGCTACAAATGGTGTACACATTATTCCGGTTGAAGCAGACAAAGCAGCAGAATTAATCGAGAAATACCCTTACTATGCAGTAGATAATATTCCTGCTGGCACATATGGTTTAGAAGCAGAAGTTCCTGCTGTTTCTGTAGGTGCAATGTTAGCGGTAAATAAAGACCTGCCAGAAGATTTAGTGTATGCAATGACAAAAGCAATCTATGATAATACAGATAAAATTGGTCATGCTAAAGGCGAATTTATTAAAGCTGAAACAGGCTTAGACGGAATCGGTATTGAAGTACACCCAGGTGCACAAAGATACTTTGACGAAGTAAAGTAATTAGGGAAAACTAAGGGCCTCTGTCGCAAAAAAAGCTTCAGAGGCCTTTGTTGTATTTTTATATTTAAGCGAGTGATCATCCAAATGAAAAAATGGATTTTTATCATCCTTGTTCTTCTAAGTGTTATCGTTTGGTTTATTCCTTTTGAACGGAGCATAACTTTTACAGAGACAAGAGTAGAAAAGCCGGTACAACACTTTTTGCCGTTAAAGAATGAAAATGAGTTCCAGCTGGTTTTCACCCATTCCATACATTTAACGGATGTGACAGAGAGCTATAAAGTGCTGCCTACAAACGAATTTCAGCTGCTTGCAATGGAATACACCGATGTAGCTATTGGGATGCCCGGACATGCAGAGGAAGGGCAGACTCTTCATTATGAAGATGGTGTTTATACACTTCAATACAACGATGCAAAATTAGAAGAATTTACGTTACATATTGGGAATGTCAACTATAAATTAAATCTTCAGCATAAAGGCAAAGTCATTCCTTTAAAAAAGCATTTAGTACGTGGGAAATCCTATTTAGTAACAATTCAAAGATTGTCTTTATATGACAAAATGAAAGGAGTCGAATTAGATGACTGACAAAAAAGCGGCTTTAGATCCTGGAGCTTTACACGAATCACTTACTTTGGAACAGCAGCAGGAATTATTGGAAAAATACGATTTGGAATCGAATCAGCGTAACCCTCAAAATTTCATGAAGCATATTATCTATTTTGGTTTGCTTGCATTTACACTTTTTCAAGTATACACGGCAATTTTCGGACAGTTTCCAGCGCAAATCCAGCGTACGGTTCACATTGGATTTGCACTGACGTTTGTGTTTCTATTATTCCCGGCAAGCCGTAAGCTATCAAAACGGACAATTCCGTTTTATGACTATATTTTGGCTGTTATTGCTATTGTTGTAGGGAGTTATTGGGTAATCAATTATGACAGGCTTGTTCAAAGTTTAGGTCAACTTCAAACAATGGATTTCTATATCGGAATTCTGGCGGTAATTATCGTATTGGAAGGTGCCCGTAGAGCGGTCGGATTGCCAATCACAATAATTGCGGGGCTGTTTTTACTTTACGCATTTTATGGTCAGTACATGCCGGACTTTATGGCACACCGCGGGCAAAGCTTGGATAGTATTGTGAACTTAATGTTCTTCTCGACAGACGGGATTTTAGGGACACCACTAGCAGTATCTTCTACGTTTATTTTCGCGTTCTTATTATTTGGAGCGTTCCTTGTCAAAACAGGGGTAGGGGAATACTTCAATGATTTAGCGATTTCGGTTGCCGGAAAATTAGTAGGTGGTCCTGCCAAAGTAGCGATTTTCTCATCTGCTTTACAAGGCACAATTTCAGGAAGTTCTGTAGCGAACGTAGTAACTTCCGGATCATATACAATTCCGATGATGAAACGTCTCGGCTACAATAAAAACTTTGCTGGTGCAGTAGAAGCATCGGCATCAACAGGTGGTCAGTTAATGCCGCCGATTATGGGTGCTGCAGCATTCTTAATGGTTGAGTTTATCGGTCGCGGTGTTACGTATTGGGATATTGCCAAGGCAGCTGCCATTCCGGCAATTTTATACTTTACAGGTATTTGGATCATGACACACTTTGAAGCGAAGCGTTTAGGATTACGTGGCTTAAAAGATGAAGAGATGCCAGATCGCAGTAAAGTATTCAAGAAAATCTATTTACTTATTCCAATTGTATTGATTATCATCCTCATGATGTCAGGTGTACCGGTAATTCATGCGGCGCTATACGGTATTATCTCCTGTATCATCGTCGGGTTTATTAATCCGGATGTGAAATTCGGTCTTAAAGAAATTATCGATGGTATGGTTGATGGTGCACGTTCGGCATTAGCAGTAGCTGCTGCAACAGCTTGTGCGGGTATTATCGTCGGTGTTGTTGTAAAGACAGGTCTAGGGCTGTCTCTAGCAAACAGCTTAGTAAAATTAGCAGGTGGCAGTATTCTCCTTACATTATTCTTTGTAATGATTGCTTCGTTAATTTTAGGTATGGGTGCACCGACAACGGCAAACTATGTTATTACATCAACGATTGCTGCACCGGCTATCATTGCATTACTTGCACCGGATGTACCGGCAAGTGCAGCTCCACTGATTGTAGTTCTATCAGCACACTTCTTCGTGTTCTATTTCGGTATTATTGCGGATATTACACCACCTGTAGCGCTCGCCGCCTTTGCAGCATCCGGTATTTCAGGAGGAGATCCGATTCGTACTGGTGTGAACTCCGCGAAGCTTGCTATCGCGGCATTCATTATTCCATATATGATTGTCTTCTCACCGGCATTGCTTATGATTGATGTAACGATCTGGCAAATCTTATGGGTAGTGTTTACTGCAGTCATGGGTATGATTGCAATAGGTGTTGGAATTATTGGCTACTGGTATCGCCCTGTGAGCTGGATTGAACGCATTGTTTTATTGGCAGCAGGTTTAGCGATGATTTATCCTGAATCATTATCGGATACAATTGGACTTATTGTATTTGGAATTATGTTCGTGATTCAATATGTTACTAGAAATAAAGAAAACGGTTCAAAAGTGGCCATTTCATAAAAAAGAGAGCGTCTGAAATTTAATTTCAGGCGCTTTTCTATTTATCTCGAAAATAGATAGATTTAATACTTTTTATGCATTAAGTGCATTTATTTGTTGATTTTCTTGAAAATCCATTATATTATTTAAATTAATTAAAAATTCAAATAATTAAAGGGGAGAAATGATATGTCAACACTTTTAAAGTCGACGTTTGAAACATACTTATTTGACGAAGAGATGGAATTTGAATTAGCTGAGCAGCAAGAGGTAACGGAAAGTGAAGAACGCACTCAATATCCGCAAGGGTTTTTCTCAAGCTTATAAAGGAGTTTTTAAAATGAATTTAAAAATATTACGGCGTCTATCCAGCGAAACTGTTTGGATAGATGTCGTTTTTTTAGGCACTAATAATGTAGTATGCGAAAATTGTACTGTATAATAGAAGTACTAAATAATATTCGAGGTGCGTTTCATGTTAGCGGTTAATTCTACGGAACAAATGATTTTTGATTGGTTTCAATATTTCCATGCAAACCCTGAAGTAAGCTGGAAAGAGATAAAAACAACAGCAAAATTAGCAGAAATTTTAGATGATATGGGCGTAAGCTATAAAAAATTTAACGATGTGACTGGCCTTGTCGCGGAAATCGGAAAAGGCGAAGAAACAATTGCGGTTCGCGCGGATATTGATGCACTATGGCAGGAAGTGGATGGCGTTATGCAGGCAAATCACTCTTGTGGACATGATGCAAATATATCGATTGTTTTAGGTGCGCTCTATGCATTAAAGAATGAACCTTTGAAAAAGAAAATCCGATTTATTTTTCAACCGGCTGAAGAAACAGGTGGCGGGGCATTGGCGATGATTGACCGCGGAGTAATGGAAGATGTTACCCATTTATTCGGTGTTCATTTACGTCCGATGGAAGAGCTGCCATTAGGGAAAGTTTCACCTGCAATCTATCATGGTGCTGCAGCATTCTTAACTGGGACAATTACTGGCATTGATGCACATGGCGCTCGTCCGCATCAGGGGAAAAATGCGATTGATGTCGTCGTAGCGATTCAGCAGATGCTGAAAAATATTCATGTTGATCCATTTGAAGTCTACTCTGCGAAGATAACGAAAATTGTAGCAGATGGCGGTAGTGTCAATATTATTCCAGGTAATGCGACCTTCTCGATCGACGTGCGTGCACAGAAAAATGAAGTATTGGCGCAAGTACAGCAGGAAGTTGATAAAGGCTTGAAACAAATTGCGGAGATGTTCGATACTGGGGTGGCATGGGATTGGATGGATGTTACACCAGGTGCGGAAGTATCATCGGAAGCGGCTGCAATTGCAGAACGCTCGATTGTTGAAGCACTTGGAGAGCAAAGTTTAGCACCGGCAGTAATGACACCGGGAAGCGATGACTTCCATTTCTATACGATCAAAAATACTGAGTTGAAGGCAACGATGATCGGCGTTGGCGCAGATCTTGGTCCTGGACTCCATCATCCGAAAATGACCTTTGATGCAAAGGCATTGCTTGATGGCGCCAAAGTAATAGCAACAACATTGAAAAACAGTGCAATGAAATAAGAAAGTGGAGCGATGCTATGAAGTATATAGCATCGTTTTTGTTTTGCGCTTGAGTGGTTGCCGCGATATTAGAAAAGTTGAACCGGATATTAGACAAACGGAGATACTTATTAGAAAATCGGATACCTATATTTGAACATCTCGGCCCTTTTTTAGAACATCGGCTTACTTTATTAGAACATCAGGGGTTTATTAGAATTTTTCAAGCGATATTAGAAAAAGTAAGCGATATATTAGAAAACGTGCCCCCAGCAATCCGGTCCAAATAAAAAAGTGCCGCGATTACTAAACGGCACTTAAAACAAAACCTTATTTCATCGGGCAAAATCCGCAAGCCATTAAGCCAGGGATGTCTTTTGAAAAACAGCAGCTTTTGCGGACAGGCTGATTGATGAGAGCGGAAGGGCTTTTTCCGCCTGTATAATTTAAAAACAGCGATTTGTCCGAGAAGTAGCGCCAAACATTTTTATCTTCAAGCATGTCCAAGTCCTCGAAAGCGCGGTCAGCCAATGCCGGATTTTCGAGTAATGTATGGAAGTGCCAAAGCATGTATCCGAAAATATTTTCCCATAAAGTAAGCGGCGAAATGGACGTTGTTTTACGCAACTGGCCAATGACGACCGATGTCTTGTATAAAATGTCCGTCATCACTCGTTCGCGCTCATCATCTTCCACATAGCGGAAATCATTTGGATTTATATACATCCCGAGTGTATGAATGCCGAACTCCTGTACAATAGCAAAGCGCAGATCTTCAGGCTTGCCGTCCCAAACTTCATCATACGTAGTCAGCATATAAAACTGCATTGCGACAAACATGCCGTAGCGACGTCCGAAGTGGGAAATGGCTGCAGCTTCTGTAGCAGCATTTGTAATGCCCATCATTAAATTGCGGAAATCCGTCAAATAGAAGTCTTTATGTAGATTCGCCAATGTAAATAATGGACGGTCAGGTTCTTCGGTAAAAATACTATAGGAATTTAATTGTCGTACTTGATCATAAGAAAGTGCAGGCATACATATCACCTTTTCTAAAAAAATATTTATATTTACTATACCATTTCTCTTCCCAAACGAGGTGAAAAACGCTAAAATGAATAAAACAGATAAGAAAGGTTGGTTTTTAATGACGAAACCGATTTCTATACCAAGACCATTAGTTCGTGTAAATCAGTGGGTAATATTTTTATCAGTCGTTATCACATGGGTGTCAGGACAATTCTGGATTTTGGGCATTCCGTTAATTGCAAATTTACTTGGGATTTTCACCGGGTTTAATCCAATTATGCGCTTTGCAAAATTGTTTTTAACGAAAGATGTTAAGTCATATATTCCTGAAGAGATCGGACAGCAAAAGTTCAATTCAGCGATTGCGAGCCTATGTCTGGCAGGCGGAATAGCAGGGTTTGCTATTAATCTGCCAGTCGTTGCCTATAGCTTTACGATTATGGTGGCAGTTGCATCATTTGTAGCAATTTTAGGCTTTTGTATCGGTTGCTTTATGTTGTTCCAATACAAACAGTACCAATATCGCCGTTCTTTAAAAAATAGTTAAAAAGATTTTTGGAAACGGGTTGACAATGATACTGATAATCATTATCATTATAACTGTAGCAAGAGCTTATTTGTAATACAGTACAAATAAGTCTGAGCTAACAACTTTCCTCCAGGAGTTTGTTAGCTCAGCCATAGCGTTCTAAACCCCCTCATTTAGAATGTAAGTTTGACTGTGTGTCAGACACTGAGTTTTTCACCCTTTATATTTTTCTTCTAGTTTTTCTTCCTTTGTTGGGAGACCCATTGCCCGTGTCGCTTACAGATACGGGTATTTTTGTGTATAAAAAAATTTCTGAAACTTTTTTGAAACTTATTTTGAATTTCTCCGTCTGTACGTTGCTTCAATAAAAAACGTAGGCGGAGGAAATGATGAAAAAGTTAATTGCAGTAGGGTTTATCGCTATATGCGTATTATTCCTGACAATTGAATATAGAGGTTCAAGCGAAAAGATTGAACGAGCGGTTGCAAACGAAAAAGAAAAGGCAGGTAGAGAAAATGGAACCCAAATAGAACAGGCAACACATCTATTTGAAAAAGTTATCGTCCTGAATGAGGAACAACCGATTTATATAAAAGATAATACGCTCACTGAAATTGGAGTGGGACATCCGAATACTTCTTTTGCAATTGTAGGTGAAGATGAGCTTTATTATGAACTACGATTCGGAAAAATTTCAGCCTTCATAAAAAAAGGTAGTGCCACTGTAGAAAAGCGATCGCTTCAGACGTTAGTAAATACAGAAATAACAAACTCAATCAAAACGACAGAACAAACAAAAGTATATGAAGAAAAAAATCTTACGAGCAGTGTGTTGCTGCAGCTTTCACAAGGGTTTCGCTACCCGATAGTGGGGGAGGTTGATGAGTGGTTTGTCATCAAAGTAGGAGAACGTGCCGGTTATATACATAAATCATCAATTGAAATAGATGAAGGGATTCCAGTTTTAGTGTATCATCATATTTTACCGAAAGAAGATATGGTGACAAATGCGAGTACGGTTTCAGTGCAATCATTTGAACAGCAAATGGCCTTTTTAGCTGAAGAGCAATTTACAACAATTTCGACAACACAGCTTTATGATTATTTGGAAGGTCGCCAAATTTTACCGATTAATTCGGTTCTCCTTACATTTGATGATGGTTTATTATCGACGAAGGTCTATGCGTATCCAATTTTAAAGGAACATGGATTTTCAGCGGTACAGCATATTATATCTTCCCGTACAGGACGTTTTGAAGGTGAACAAGTATTTGATAGCAAAGGACCGCTCCAATTTTTCACAGCCGAAGAGATGCAGCAAATGACGGATGTGTTTCAGTACGAAGCGCACACACATAACTTGCATCAATTCAGCAATGGAGCAGGGATTGCATTAGAGATGTCTTCTGCCGACATTGCGATGGATTTGCAGCAAAATGTTAACATGCTGAAGAATGCGACTTCTTTAGCGTATCCATTCGGTCATTACGATGAAGATATGATCGCAGCGATGAAGGAAGTAGGACTGTTAATCGGATTTACGACAAATGAAGGTTATGCTAATATGCAGCAATCAAACTATGAGGTCAATCGATTCGGCATAACTGAAAATAAAACTTTTGAACAGTTCACGTCCTATGTAAAGGGGGTGAACTGGTCTTAGAAATATAAGAAGGTGTTAATCGTTACATGAGAGAATTTGATGCAATTGTTGATGAGCACACGCGTTATTTAGTACGCATCGCTTATTTGTACGTTAAAAATTGGGCTACCGCCGAGGACATCGTACAGGAAGTATTTGTAACATACTTTCAGAAGAGCGACCAGTTTCGCAATGAGGCGTCATTGAAAACGTATTTAACAAAAATGACAGCAAATCGTGCAAAAGATTATTTACGCTCATGGAAGCATAAAAAGGATGTCGTTTTTGAGACGATTTTTGCTCAAACAAAAGGTACGGACGAAGAAGTTATACAAAAAGAGCATCTTGCATCACTTGAACAGAAGTTATTCCAGCTACCACTGAAATATCGTGAGCCGCTCATTTTATTTTATTATGACGAACAGTCCATTGCCGATATTGCACAGTATTTACAGCTGAATGAAAATACGGTAAAAACACGTTTACGTCGAGCAAAGCAACAATTGAAAGAGTTTTTTAGCGAAGAGGGATTGGAGGAATGATGCATGGATCCATTTAAAAAACAACTGGATGAAATGATGGGTGATACACGCTTGCAGGAAAGTCGTATTAAGCAGCGTGTGAAATCCGAATTGACTCCGACCCCCCGAAAACAGAAACGTTCATGGCATGTTCAATTAGTGACGGCAGCTGTTGCAGCAGTTGCGGTATTCCTATTTATGACGGCCGTTCCTTTTACGCAAAATTCGGGAAATGAAGGACGGGGTGCTCCTTATGATCCGCTTGATGATTTAGCGGAAATTGCTACTCTTCAAAAAAAGAAGCAATTATCAACAATCGATTATGATTCCTTTGCACAGCTACCAGTGCTGGAACAATTATCGGATTTACAGTATGTAGATAAAGAAACCTTTACACTTGCAGGGAAAAAGGGACTTTACCATACAGTGATAGAACGTCAGGAAAATTTATTTGATGAAGCTGTATATGAAGCAGGCGATGTTGTACGAACGATGACAAATACGAGCAGTCATTTACCAATTTACGAAAACGCCTATTATGAAGTAGTCGCTGTACCAGGAGACCGTGTCGTTTTGCAGGACGGCAAGCTAACGGTAAATGGGAAGCCTGTAAGATCGGAATTAAAAGAATTGTATGAGGAAAACGGCAATACGATTGCAGGAGGCTACGATCAATTATTAAATGCGCGTGAATACTTTTTGGTGAATCATTTCCCGGCAGAAAATACAATGCAGGCGGGAACAATTACCGCTGTGCATAAAATTTACGGGGAAGTCGTAGCATTGGCAGAGCAAAGTACAACAGCATCAATTTATTTTGGTTTAGAAAACGACTATTCACCAGAACAATATTTTGATCTTTATTTGTATGATCAGATTTTTGGAGATGGGTCAATTAGTGAAAGGTTAACTGCTAGTGACATTCCATTTCCGCATTCGAACCGTTTAGGTGAACTGTTTTTGGAAGCATCTTACCGAAATGTTACGTATTTATCCGAATCGGAAGTGGAAATACGCTACCAGTATGACCGTGAATCTGTTGGGGAATATGTATTCAAAATGTATAAAGATCCGACCGGCATTTGGCAGTGGGGAATGTAGGGAAAAGGGGTAGTGACAAAGATGTCGCTACCCTTTTTCATTTGCTGTTTGTAATCTTTTATTCATAAGTACTGTGTGATAGCTATGTAGCAGCATGCCGATAATGATGACCACCAGTCCGATTAAAGCAATTGGCTGCGGGAGTGGTACACTTAGTAAAATCATTTCACCGACCATCGCAAAAAGAACTTCTGTCGATTGTGTTGCTTCAACTGCTGCCAGTTTTCCTTGGTCATGGCGTACACGGTCTGTAGCGATAAAGAATAGTATCGTGGCAATGACGCCCGAAGAAACAGCAACGAGCAGTGATTGATACACTTGGCTCGCGGATGGAAGGCCAACAGTAAACAATGCATAGATTGCAAGCAAGATCCATGCAGGCAAGGAAGCGATTGTCATCCCTAGAACCCGTTGAAACGGATCCACTCTACCACCGCAAAGTTCCATCATTTTCCGGTTGCCGAGAGGGTAGGCAAATGCCGCAACGACAACGGGCAGTATACCGAGGAGCAGGCTATCTATTGAAACCGATTGTGCTTGCGGAATTTGGATAAGCAAAATCCCGAATAGAATAATGCCTGAGATGCCGAGTGAAATAAGCGGGATTTTTGCCCTGATGTTTTTTCCAGCAATGGTCGTAATGAAAAGAGGGGCAAGCAATACACCTGCTACAATCGTAAATTGCCATGTACCTGATACGAGCCAGCCTGGACCGAATGCCGCGGCAAATGTAAGCGGCGCATAAAATAATACAAACCCGACAAAGCTCCAAATGAGCCACGCACCTGGATGTTCTTTCATTTCACTCGATAAAATACGAAATCCGACTTTTCCCCGAATCGCGACAATGGCAATAAGAAAAGGAAGCATGAAGAAATAGCGGAGCGAAGAACTCCATAGCCAGCTGCCGCCTTCCAATTCCATTGAATGATTCAATACAAATGTAACCGCAAAAAATAAAGCCGCTAAAATGCCAATCAGTATTTCCTTCATAACACACCTCGCTTAATTGTATTGAATTTTCTGTCTATTAAGTATACAAAAAAATGAAGCGAAAGTAATCGCTCCATTCGAAATTTTCCATTTTGTATTAACGTTTTTCAAATAACTGAACGATTTCAATAATGACTTCCGTCGCTTTTTCCATTGTTTCAGCTGATACAAATTCATATTTGCCGTGCATATTTTCGCCGCCTGCAAATATATTCGGTGTTGGCAAGCCCATGTATGAAAGCTGGGAACCATCAGTACCGCCGCGAATTGGCTCAACAATCGGTGTGATATTAAACTTAGAAAACGCTTCTTTTACAATATCGACGATTTCCATAACAGGCTCGATTTTTTCGCCCATATTATAGTATTGATCCTCAATCGCTACTGTAATTGCTTCCTCACCGTATTTCTCCTGTAACTCTTTGCCGACCTTTGCCATATACGCTTTTTTCTCTTCGAATTTAGCGCGGTCATGGTCACGGATAATGTAAGACATTGTTGTTTCTTCAATGCCGCCGTTGAAATGCATTAAGTGGATAAAGCCTTCATAGCCGTCCGTTTTTTCAGGAACTGCATCTTTAGGCATTTCGTTTTGGAATTCAATCGCCATTGTAATCGAGTTCACCATTTTATTTTTCGCCGAACCCGGGTGGATATTCGTACCGCGTGTCGTTACTTTTACGCCAGCTGCATTAAAGCTTTCAAATTGTAATTCACCAAGCGGACCTCCATCCATCGTATATGCATAATCCGCACCGAATTTTTCGACGTCAAATTTGTGTGGACCGCGCCCAATCTCTTCGTCCGGTGTAAATGCTACACGGATTTTCCCGTGCTTGATTTCCGGATTTTTCACTAAGTATTCCATCGCAGTCATAATTTCAGCGATGCCGGCTTTGTCATCCGCACCAAGCAATGTATTGCCATCTGTTGTGATTAACGTTTGGCCAACATAGTTCTTTAAGTTCGGGAAGTAGTCCGGTGCCATTACTAACCCATTATTTAATGTAATCGCTTCACCGTCATAGTTATCGATGCGCTGAGGCTGTACATTTGTTCCTGTGTAATCCGATGTTGTATCAACATGCGCTAAAAAGCCGAGTGTCGGTACGTCTTTGTCTGTATTCGATTCAAGTGTTGCAAAAAGGTAGCCGTTTTCGTCAAGTGTAATGTCTGTTAAACCGATTGCTGCCAATTCATCTTTTAATACATGTAATAAATCGAATTGCTTCATTGTAGAAGGGGTTGTGTCAGAGTTGAAATCTGATTGTGTATCAATTTTTGCATAGCGTACTAAACGTTCAATTACTTTCTCTTTCATCCGAAAAAGACCTCCTAAATACTTATTGCTTTCATTCTACACTTTTTATTTCGGAATTTGAACTAATTATCTTCATTCAGCGGCTACTTAAGTACCCGCTGAATGAAGATAAGCCTCTGGCAGATGTCACAGATTTTTTAAATGAATAATGAAGTCAGCCTAAATACGTCACATCGTGTGACAACGGCTGACTGACCCACATCCTGTGGGTCTAAAAAATCTGGACACGATTACGCTTTAGCGTAATCGATCATAATCAATTATGCTGAGCATGAGGAAAAACTGTGCGCCGTAATACGTAAACATAATCAAGATATGGGAATAGGCAACATCAAACATAAAACGGTTAATAGCCAAAACCGAATCCGACATGATAAAGAGGGTGGCGCCGATGACAGCAAACTTACTGCCTGTTCGGAACGATGTCCATCCCATCGTTAAAATTACTAAAATATAAGCAGTCACTGCAATGGCGAGTACAGCATCTCCTTTTTGAAGAAGACTTCCTGCAATCCAGAACATCATAACCGCACCATATAAAGCTAAAAAAACCTTTACGTACAGTGGTGTATTCTGCTGATTTGTAGAGCGGAAAGCAAAAATATAGAAAATATGACCGACCAGAAAAAAGCTCAGTCCAATAATGAACCACTGCAATGTATAGTCGCCAACCGCACAGAAAATTAAACCAATAGAGATCAGCCAGTAATATGGTGATTTCACATGTACTTTCGTTAAAAATGCGAGCACTATAAGGAAAATCATTGGCAAAAGCTTAAAGACCATTTTTAATGAACTATCGATCGTTTCAAAAAAGAACACATAGTACAAGCCAAGCCCGAAGAAAAGTAAAATCAGAACTTTACGTGCCATCTATTAACCCCCAAGTAAAAATATTTATATAAAATTACTGTAAAACCAAACTATCATTTTATAAAAATGCAATATATGCTCTATTATGCCAGAAATTATGCAGTTTTACTTGTTTATGAATCTTTTTGGGAGGTTATTCGTACATAGTAAGTAAGAGAGGGTGATTGTTATGGGACAATTATTGCTAATAACGGCAATTGGATCACTTTTGATCACATTATTATTAATGCCGTTATCAAAGAAAGTTCGCAATAAGGAGCTTTCATCAAAAACATTTACGAGCTTATTCATTACGACATTTATTGTAAGCTTTATATCAGTATTCTTAACAGTATATATTTCAAAAATCGATCTAAGCTGGACGATTTTTTTATACGTAATACCTGTTGTAGCCATTATTGGGGCAATATTTGCTGTTGGTAAGGAGCAAAAAATTAAATCAGCCATCGTGCTTGTCGGCATTATTGGGATCGGCTATTTAGTAAGTGCACCATTTTTAAATGCAAATGAAAAATTCAAATCTTCAGAGATGAAAGAAAAAACGGAAATTTCGTCGTTTGATGAGACGAAAACACCGGCAAGTGTACCGCCAAAATTTGTTAAAAACAAAATGAAAAAGGCGTTTGGACAGGTGCCAAACACGAGCTATTATGAATTAGGAAACCTGCAAATTCAAAAAGTAAATGATCAGTATGTTTACATTGCACCTGTAGAGTTTTCAGGATTCTTTAAATGGTTCAACGGAAAAACAACACCTGGTTATTTCACGATGAGTGCTACAGACTCAAGCGATAATCCAAAGTTTGTGAAGGCTGAAATGAGCTATGTTCCATCTGCTTATTTAAATAAAAACCTGGAGCGTCATATTCGTCTTCAAAATCCATCATTAATTTTCTACGGAGATCCGCAGCTTGAAATTGATGAGGATGGTAAACCGTATTACATCCGTTCTTACGGGGAATTTATTTCGGCACGTAACGGCTTTGATGTAAAAGGGGTTGTACTTGTTGATGCAGAGACGGGTGCAACAGAGAAAATCGCGATTGCAGATG
This sequence comes from Solibacillus sp. FSL K6-1126, assembly GCF_038003445.1. NCBI lineage: Bacteria > Bacillati > Bacillota > Bacilli > Caryophanales > Caryophanaceae > Solibacillus > Solibacillus sp. FSL K6-1126. Next base: position 479,142 of record NZ_JBBOPD010000001.1, read on the forward strand.
TACCGGCATTTATCGATGGTGCGGTATCACCGGAAGCGGTAAGTTTGCAAAATAGTTATTACGGTAACTATGTGCACGGGTTCTGGAACAGTCTAGTCGGTAAAAAGGATGTTAAGTTGCCGAGCGATGAAGGTACGGAAGCAAATGTAAGCCCAATCTTTATGGAAGATGGGGAAATGTATTATTTCACTGATTTTACAAGTCCGAAAGAGGGCGTTGACTCGATGCTTGGTTATGCATTAACACATGCACGTACCGGTGAAGCGACGTACTATACCGGAAATCTGGAAGAGTCTTATATGGATTCCCAAGGGGCTCTTGAAATTATCGAGAAAAAGTTCATCGAAAAAGAATGGGAAGGTGAAATGCCGATCCTTTACAACTTCTACGGTGAAGCGAGTTGGCTGTCAGCTGTACTCGATGCGAACGGATTCCTGCAAAATTACTTTATCGTGTCAGCAGCAAATCCTGAAATTTCGGCGTATGGTACAACACCAAATGAAGCGTTAAGACTTTATAAAACAGCGCTAAGTCGTGGCGGAAGTACGGTAGACGGTACTTCAAATGCTGAAGAAGCAAAGGCGACGGTAAAAGTTGTGCGTGTTTATAAAGAGCGTGTAGGTGATTTCACGATCGTATCATTCCTGGCAAATACAGGTGAAAACTTCATTGTTTCTACAGAAGTTGCACCGTTTGCAATTTACTTACAAGAAGGCGATCAGGCGACCATTACGTATGCGAAAACAGGGGAAGATTTCCAGCCTGTGAAAGCATTGCAAATTGAAGGATTGAAATAAATAAAGCAATTTGGGCAGAAGTAGAAGTACCGCTGGATAAGAAGAAAACCCTTATTAAGAAACGGATACTTTGTAAAATTGATTGGAATGTAGGGCGACTCCGGCGGGAACAGCACGACGCCTGAGACTACAGGCTCAGGCCGTGCCCGCGGAAAGCGTCCCGGAATGGAAATCAATTTTTAACGCTCAGCAAAAAATGCTATTTTTCTCATAGAGAAAAATAGCATTTTTGGTTTATAAGCCTACTTCCAAGTGAAACCTTGTGAAGCGAGAAACTCTTTCATATGTGGACGATTTTGTTCTACTAAGTAATCAGCCATTTGCTTCGTCCATGTTGCCGTCTTTTGATTTGAAGATCGGCTGCTGTAATAGTCTTCCATAATGCCATCATACTCATCTAGAAGCGTATCGTATTGATCAAGATCATAGCCATTTTCATGCAATACCGCAGCTACTGGTAAACGTGGTTTTGTTTCATTGCGTTTTGTCGGTGTACCAATCGTCATCGCAAATAGCGGGAAAACATATTCCGGTAAATTGAACAGCTCGCTAATTTCCTTAGGATTTGTACGGGCACCGCCAATATAGCAAATGCCATAACCCATTGATTCTGCTGCAATAACAAAGTTTTGCGCAAATAATGCAACATCTGCTACACCTACAAGCACGTTTTCAGCCGTGTCAGCAGAAATATCGACTCCGTGCTTTTGACCAGCTACCTGCAAACGTTTGAAATCTACGCAAAATAAGAAAGAGGCACCAGCTGTTTTGAATTGGAATTCGTTTTTAGACAGTTCACCCAGTTTAGTTTTCTTTTCTTCATCCGTTACCCAGATAACACTGTATGCCTGCACAAAATGCGAGCTTGCCGCCATTTGTGCTGTTTCGATTAAATCGATGACAGTTTCTTTTGAAATTTCCTCACCTGTATATTTGCGAACAGATGTGTGACTGCGTAATAATTCTTTTGTATTCACGTGAACATCTCCCTTTTATGTAATAAAAATCTTAATGGTATATCCTTCAAGCTTATTTTAGTCAATATTTTAGTTGAAGTCGATTATAAGCGTCTATTCAATTCATAGGGAGGAAATTTTTGCATATCGTTAAATACAGATAAGAGTAATCAGAATAGAAATCTGAAAATTTTAATTTTTTTGTGTTGACATATCGGATTAGTATGTTTTATACTGAGACTCAACGATGGAACACAAATCACATAACTCTTATCAAGAGCGGCGGAGGGAATAGGCCCTGAGATGCCCGGCAACCAGTAAGTGATGAACTGACTAAGGTGCTAAATCCTACAAAATGGACAATCATTTTGAAAGATAAGAGGAGGCAAACTTGCTCATGCGCAACCCTCTTCTTAACTGAAGAGGGTTTTTTTCATTTAAAAAATCCTCCTCAAAAACACCGATTTCACCATCGATTAAATTTTTGGGGGTATTAAAATGACAAATTTAAGACCAGAAACATTATTATTACACGGGGGTCAAAAGCCAGACCCGGAAACAGGAGCAATTGCAGTTCCGGTTTACCGTACAACGGCCTATGCATTTAATGACACAGCTCATGCGCAACGTCTATTTGCATTACAGGAAACAGGCAATATTTATTCAAGAATTATGAACCCGACAGTCGGGGCATTTGAGGAACGGGTTGCTTTATTAGAAGGGGGCACAGCTGCAGTAGGGCTTTCATCTGGCGCAGCAGCAGTAGCATTTTCTATTTTAAACGTAGCCGGTGCAGGGGATGAAATTGTAGCGGCAGGTTCACTTTACGGTGGGACATATAATTTATTCGCGACAACATTGCCTCGCTACGGCATTACAGTAAAATTCGTAGATGAATCAAATCCTGAGAATTTCCAAGCGGCAATCACTGATAAAACGAAGGCAATCTTCGCAGAAATTATCGGAAATCCAAGCTTGAAAGTACTGGATATTGAAGCGGTAGCAAACATCGCTCATGACAATGGTCTTCCTTTATTAATCGACAGCACATTTGCTTCCCCATATGGAAGTAATCCGATTGAATTCGGCGCGGATGTTGTCATTCATTCTGCAACAAAATGGATTGGCGGTCATGGAACGACGATCGGCGGGATTGTCGTTGATGCCGGTAAATTCGACTGGACACAAGGAAGACATCCAGGGTTTACAGAACCCGATACTTCATACCACGGTCTAAGATACGGAATTGACACAGCAGGCGCTGCATTTGCGACAAAGCTTCGTGTTCAACTATTGCGTGATTTTGGTCCAACATTATCTGCTGACGCGGCATTTAATTTCCTGCAAGGACTTGAAACGCTTCATTTGCGTATTGTCCGACACAATGAAAATACACAGAAAGTTGCAGAGTATTTAAGAAACCACCCATTTGTGGAGTACGTGAATTACAACGGCTTTGAAGATTTTGCGACACATGATTTAGCGAAAAAGTATTTGAAAAACGGCTTCGGATCAATCATTACGTTCGGAATTAAAGGCGGACGTGAAGCTGGCCGCCAAGTAATCGATAACGTGGAATTGTTCTCACATGTAGCGAACGTTGGCGATGCCCGTTCATTAATTATTCATCCTGCGAGCACAACACACCAACAGTTATCTGCGGAAGAATTAAAAACTGCCGGCGTATCGGAAGAGCTCATTCGCTTATCGATCGGGTTAGAAGCAGCGGAAGATATTATCGCGGATTTAGAGCAGGCATTAGCGAAAGTTGCAGCGGAAATTGGAGTAGAAACAAACGCATAATGCTTTAAAAAAGGCTTAGCTTTTCCCATTCGAAAAGCTAAGCAATTTTTAGAAAATTAATCCCTACTATTTTTATAAGTTTTATTGACAAATTAAATACCTAGTAATACAATTGGGATAATTATATTACCAACCGGAAAAATTTAAAGTGATGTTGCAGCATCATTGGAAGAAAAGGAGTTGTTCAACATGGGGAAAGTATACAGTGCACAAAACGTTGCAGCCTATATTATTTATGAACTAAATGACGTAAAGGAATTTGTGAACGCTTGTGCGATCCAGCAAATTTTGGCGGATGTGAATACAATGTGGCAGCATGTTTTCGGACACAGTGCTTTCTCAGAACAAGCTCACGATCTTGCCACAGCGGGTTATGTTATAAAAGAAGTTGCCGAGGAATACAAAATTCATGGTACAGCCCATATTTTATCGCCAGCTAGAGAGTGGTTCTTAAAATATGGGGAATTTCAGTTAGTAGAGCGCCCATACGCGGTCCCTGACTTCTCGGCAAAAGAGGAAATCGTCATGACCAAGATTTTAACTGCCTATCGTTTACGGGCATATAATGATATAAACGTGGCAGTATAAAATAATTCCGGAACACTAGCGAGCCCCCTTGCTAGTGTTTTTTTATTTGGTGATTTTTTTACACGGTGTATATGGTTTATTAGAAGTATGAAAACGATTATTAGAAGAAATTTTGGGGATATTAGAAGAAATGTCGATGTTATTAGAATTTGGGTGAATTTGAAGGTTGGGTACGCTTATTTTCCGGGCAGGAAATGGTTGTTGAAACCGGTGTTTGCGATTTATTAGAACAATGATGAGCGATATTAGAAGAAGTGTGAGCGATATTCGCAAATTGAGTGTGGATATTAGCAGATTGCGACCCCATTTTAGAACATTAACCGGTTATATTAGAAGATCGCAATTTTATTAGAACATTTCAAAATATATTAGACGATTTCTGAATATATTAGAACATAACAAAACTCTCTCAACTACTTAGCCCAAAACACAAGTAGTGACTGGAAATATTAACATCATAGTCTCCAAATTAGCTCTTAAAAAATAAAATTTGAATGAATATTGACCGTTTACAGTAAACAAATGTCCTTCTAGGCGAGATTATCCTTGTTTTCATGTATTATATAGGATAGAATTTTCTTTAAGATAAATTTTTTGAATTATTCGTTAATATATGCGTGTTAAGAATTTGGAGGAGAAAGGCAATGGCAACAATCAAGGCAGCGATCTTAGGATTTGGCACAGTAGGTCAGGGAATTTACCATATTTTAAATGAAAAGAGGCAGGAGCTTCGCGAAAAGCTGGGTGTTGAACTGGAGGTCGCGAAGATTTTAGTAACCGATGCAAGCCGTGAGCGTGTACCGGGCACAAAACATTTAATGACGGAATCAATGGATGACGTACTGGCGGAAAATAATCTGCAAGTTGTATTTGAAGCGATTGTAAATGAAGAGCCTGCATTCACTTACTTAAAACGTGCTGTTGAGGCAAAATGCCATGTCATTACAGCGAATAAAGTAATGCTTGCAAAACGGGGCGAGGAGCTCGAAGCATTGGCGAAAGTAAATGGTGTATTCGTCGGCTTTGAGGCAACGGTAGCAGGTGGTGTGCCTATTATTAAAACAATGAAAAATATTCTTCTGGTCAACGAAGTAAGCTGCGTTCAAGGAATTTTAAATGGAACAACAAACTATATTTTAACAAAGATGCGTGCAGAGGGCTGGAGCTTTGAACAAGCATTAAGAGAAGCACAGCAATTAGGTTATGCAGAAGCGGATCCATTTAACGATGTATCGGGTCAGGATGCATTTAAAAAGCTGATGATTTTATCGAGCCTTGCATTTGGGGAACAGCCAAATTGGGCAGAGGTAGAAGTGATCGGAATCGATACAATTTCATCAGAACAAGTAGCGGAAGCAACAGCGCAAGGTCTTCGCTATCGTCATGTGGCAGAAGTGGAAAAACTCGAAGACGGTACAATTCATGCAAAAGTGGCACCACTACTCGTGAACAATGAACATCCGCTTTATCCTGTAGATGATGTGTTCAATGCGGTGACGATGGAGACAAACTATATCGGAACATTATCCGTAATTGGGCCTGGCGCCGGGATGTATCCGACAGCAAGTGTAATGGTAGAGGATTATGCTGAAATTATCGGGAAACGTGCAGGGTTTACAGTCACTATTTAATAAGAAGAGATTAAAAAGAAGCGAACTCGATGAACGAATTCGCTTCTTTTCTATTAGTCCTCATCTTTTATATCGACATCTTCGGGAATCGGAGTGTTTTTCCAAATTTCAATTTCTTCTTTAATTCGTTCGAGTTGCTGATGGTACGTATCAAATTGCGCACTATTAATTAAAAAGTGTTCACCATCATGTACTGCTTTAATGCGACCGGCATAAATGTACTGTAAAACCTGATGTTCAGGCATGCCTATATCTGCTGCAGTTTGTTCTACTGTTTTAAACATCATGATGCCTCCTTTTTAGTTTAAGTTAATCTTATTATAAATCGATTTCAACAAAACTTCATCTCGTATGGACTTCTAACGTATGATAGCATAATTAATAAAAATGGGGTGTAGGATGTGAATATTTTACCGTATTTGTTTGTGCTTTTGGCCGCCATGCTTTGGGGGACGGTCGGAACAACACAAACCTTTTTAACGGAAGGGATTTCTTCGTTTGCGGTAGCATGTGTAAGGTCGGGTATTGGCGGAGGCATTTTACTGCTTGCGGTTTTGGCGATGAGGAAAATTTCCTTTCGTAACTGGTCATGGAAGTGCACCATTTTAGCGGCGATCACGATTGCTCTATTCCAAAGTCTGTTTTTCACATCTGTCTGCTTTACAGGAGTTGCAGTAGGAACGGTCGTAACAATCGGCAGCGCGCCTGTATTTGCGGGATTCATCGAGTGGGTTTTTTGGAAAGTGCGGCCAACTCTAGTATGGGCAATTGCAACAGTGCTCGCCATTGTCGGCTGCCTGCTGTTATTTATGAATCAAGGTGAGACGGCGATCAACCCGCTTGGCATAGGGTTAGCATTGGCTGCAGGTTCCATGTTTGCCCTTTATACGAATGTGAGTAAGCAGTTGATGAAACGGGAAGAAACATTGCCTGCTGTTGCAATGACTTTTTCAATTTGCGCCTTATTTTTATTGCCGCTTGCAGCAAAAGACGGTTTTGGCTGGCTGACAGAAGGCGTGAATATATGGCCGATTCTTTTTATGGCACTTGCTGCAACAAGTTTGGCATACATATTATTTTTAGGCGGCTTGAAGAAAATCAGTTCGTCGGCCGCGGTAACATTGAGCTTAGCTGAACCTTTAACAGCCGCATTACTCGGTGTGTTTTTAGTAGGGGAACATTTAACATTTGTTGCATGGATTGGTGTTAGTCTATTATTAGGTGGAATAATTGTGTTAACATTCGGCACAAAGAAAGCTGCTTCATAGGAGGCAGTTTTTTTGCTTTGTTGTGAAAAAAATCACTGATGTGGCACTGTGGCTGCGTTTATTAGCCGATACTGAGTTGAAAGTAGAAAGTCCTGGCCCGAAAGTGGAACCTTTTAAATGAAAAGCAGAATTTTTAGCCGTGAAAGTAGAACAAAACCAGTATAAAGTAGCACCACAAATTTTATTAGACAATACTTCCTCGAAAGTAAAATCTCATTTAATGTAAAATAAGAAATCTTAAGAATTTCTTCAGATTTACAGTAGTTAGATGTTAAGAAATGGGCTTTATTATAAACTTATAAGAAAAAGTTGGCTCTTCATTAAATAGTGGAGATGATAAGAAGGTTGATTGGAATGTAGGGGAGGCGACTCCAGCGGGAACAGCACGAGCGAGAGACTACAGGCTCGAGCCGTGCCCGCGGAAAGTGTCCGACCCGGAATGGAAATCAACCACTTGCTATGATGGAGAACAAGAAAGTTGTGAGGTGAGCAAGATGAATCAGCTGACGGTGCTCGTAACAGATGACGATCAGGACATCCGGGACGGCATAGAAATTTATTTGAAAAATGAAGGTTACCGGGTGTTAAAAGCGGCAGACGGGCTTGAGGCAATCGAACTGCTTGAACAAAATGAAGTACACTGTATGATTTTAGACATCATGATGCCGAAAATGGATGGGATTACCGCGACATTCAAAATTCGTGCAGAACGCAATATCCCGATTATTATGCTCAGTGCAAAGGCGGAACAAAGCGATAAAATTCATGGGCTTTCAGTAGGTGCGGACGATTATATTACAAAGCCGTTCCACCCACTTGAATTGATGGCACGCGTCAAGTCCCAGCTAAGACGCTATGTCAACTTCGGCACGGTAGGAGAAGCCGCTCCGCTTGTTGAAGGACTGGAGCTGGACGCTGCAGCGCGGGAAATCCGTGTGGACGGAGAACCTGTCAAACTGACACCGACTGAGTATAAAATAACCGAACTTCTATTAAAGAATGCGGGGCGCGTCTATTCGATCAGCGATATTTATGAACTCGTATGGAATGAGCCCGCTTATAATGCCGAAAATATTGTTGCCGTGCATATTCGTAAAATCCGAGAAAAAATTGAAGCAGATCCGAAAAACCCCCGTTATTTAAAAGTAGTTTGGGGATTGGGTTATAAAATTGAAAAGTAAAATTCTCTCTTGGGTTGGAGCACTCGGCGCGGTATTCGGTTTTTATTTTCTCGGGACATATTTTATCGACTATTTGACAGGGCGTTTTGTACCTTTAGTAAAGCAATTTCTATATTTTTTATAATTAAGTGAGGAGGAAGAAAAAATGAAAAACAATAAATTATACCTCCAGCTTTTTCTTATATTTGTAGTAGCAACTGCAGTCAGTTTAATTTTTACTAATGGCGGTCGTTATTTAGGAAAAACTTTTTATGAATCGCAAAACTATAACAACGAGGCAGAGAACTTAGTATACGAGTTCTCGCAATATGTTTTTAACACGCCGACGGAAGAGGAATTTAAAGGGGCTTTAACAGTATCGGATGAGGAAATGGACGATTACCGTACATATTACGGCTCCCTTGCTGAGCAAATTCAAAATATTAAAGAGCAGTATTCAAGCGAAATAAATTCAACACAAGATCAGGAAGTAATCGAGGCAATTGAACAAGAACGTGATGCCAAAATTGCCGACATTAAGAAAAACTTTGAAGATGATGAGTATGTAAAAGAAAAAATACTAGTAATTAAGAAAAAAGCGATTCAGCAGAAGCTAAAAGAAATTGAAAGAGAAAAGAAAGAAGTTTTGAGCAAATACGATTACTTTGCTTATGAATTTAAAGATGAAAAAACCGGAGAAGTTTACCGTAATGGCGATATTAGTGAAAAGAATGTCTTTAAAAAAACATTTAAAAACGTAGGGGGAAACCTTACTGGTATATATCCACTTGATTTTTATGAGCATGATAACCTTGGTATTCTACAAGAAAGCTATACACTTGAGCAGGATTTATCGGATATTTCGGGTGTTGTAACAGTGCCGGCTAGTTGGATCGCAAACACTCATATAAGCAATGAAAAAAGTGCGTTTATCATTACGAAATATGTGTATTACGGCATTATTCTTGGGGGAATTATCAGTTTCGTTTTATTGATGACTTCTTTAAAACCGACGCTTGAACAGTTCAATCGTCAGTTCCAGCTACGTGAACTATTTGAACGTTTCCCTATTGATATTCGAATCGTAGCAACTCTTATTGCAACATACTTTGCATTTTTATTTAATGGTTCTTTTACAAGATCCATACAGACGCTAATTTATCACTATACGGATAATCGTTCGGGTTTCCTTACGGATTTTATCGTGACAGGCGTTATCAGTTTTGCACTTATTGTTGCAATCGTCTTTATGGTTGTTTCAATATGGGTAAGTTTAAAAGAGCAGCGTGATGTGGAGAAAATCTGGCCGGAGACATTTACGGCGAAGTTTGTAGATGGTGCCATCTCAATGTTTGAAAATCGTTCAATCGGGATGCAGTCACTAATATTGCTTCTTGTTGTTTTCCTTGGAGGCTTTGGATTTGCCGTTGTTATGACAGCAGGCAGTTTCGGTGTTTTCCTGTTCTATATGTTTTTATTTGTAGTGTTCTTTATTCCGGCACTCTATATGTTCATGCGTCGTATGGGCTACCTGAACCGTATTATGCAGCATACTGAAAACATGGCACATGGCCGTCTCACAAAAGATTTAAAGGTGAAAGGGAAATCTCCTTTAGCAAGACACGCCGAAAATTTAAATGGGCTTCGTGAAGGTGTCCGTAACAGTATGAATGAACAGGCAAAAAGTGAGCAGATGAAAACAGAGCTCATTACGAATGTCAGCCATGATTTGCGTACACCGCTCACATCAATTATTACGTATACGGATTTACTGAAAAATCCAGCAATCACAGAGGAAGAGCGAAAAAAATATATCGACATTTTAGATGCGAAATCGAATCGTTTAAAAACATTAATTGAAGATTTATTTGAAGTATCGAAAATGGCAAGCGGCAATGTAGAAATTACGAAACAGCGCATCGACTTAGCACAACTGTTGCAGCAGGCGGTCGGTGAGCATGGAGAAGACTTTGCAGCAGCCAATTTGGATTTACGTATCAATATCGCAGAACAGCCGATTTATGCTCGTGTGGACGGGCAAAAATGGTGGCGTGTCATTGATAACTTAATTATTAACGCACGTAAATATTCGTTGGAAGGCACACGTGTTTACGTCAACTTGAAGTCGTATGAGGGGAATGCCGAATTGACTGTGAAAAATGTTGCGAAATACGAGCTGAACGAGGAAGCGTCCCAATTAATCGAGCGTTTCAAACGTGCCGATACATCACGTCATACAGAAGGTTCAGGGCTGGGGCTAGCCATTGCACAGTCAATTGTTGATTTGCATGACGGGCAATTGGACATCGCAGTTGATGGGGATCTGTTTAAAGTGACGGTTAGTATTCCAACAGATAAATAAGGAATGAAAACTGCAGCGAGGGGTGTGTGCCTTGCTGTAGTTTTTTATTTTGGTGGTGCGCGTGGGGATATATTGGAAGAAAAAAGTTTTTATTAGAAAAAGTGGATCGGATATTTGAAAGTTCGGATCTGTTATTTGAAAAGTTCATGCACATTTTAGAAAATCCGGCGAGACTATTAGAAAACCCCAGTTTTATTAGAACAAGCGAATGCCATATTAGAAAAAAGCCGAATTTATTAGAAAACCGCAACTGATCGTCTTTGACATTTTAAAAGATGATAATATTATTGACTAACGCCATAAGCCCAAAATATAGTAAAATAGCACATTGTAGATAAAAAATAAGTTAGGAGCAACATTCCGATGCGTTTACTTTTAGGCATAGTAGCATTAGCGATATACAGTGGTCTCACTTTTTATCTTGGCTGGAATTTTAGGGCATGGCTGTTGTCGATTCAGCAATTTCGCTGGCCGATTATTTATTGGGCAGTGCTGTTTCTCGTATCATACGGTTATTTTATAGGAAAGCTCCATCTACTGTTCACGCCCTTTTCGGTGCTCGGCAGCTATTGGATGTTCTTTTTGCAGTACGGGCTCTTCCTTTGTATCATCGCCAACTTACTCATCAAGTTTACACCGCTTACAACGAAAATGGTCGGTACAGGGGTTGTTGGTTTACTCGTTGTTTTATTGATTGCAGGTACATATTTTGCTTATTCACCGGTAGTTCGAAATGCGACAATCAACATCGATAAACCTGGAGATGATATGCGTATCGTGATGGCATCGGATTTCCACCTCGGTTTGTTGTCAGGGAAAGGACATTTGGAGAAATTTGTTGCGCTTTCAAATGAACAAAATCCTGATTTAGTGCTTCTTCCGGGTGATATTGTCGATGATAGTCCAAAGCGCTTTGTCGAAAAAGACATGGGCGAAGTGATGAAAAATTTAAAGGCGACATATGGTGTATACGGAGTACTGGGTAACCATGAATATTACGGTAATGAAATACCGGAATTTAAAAAGGAAATGGCAGAAGCAAACGTTAAAATTTTAATGGATGAAACAATTTTAGTGGCGAATCGTTTTTATTTAACAGGGCGGGAAGATGTGACGAACAAAAACCGTTTAGCCTTAAATGAGATGCAGCCCGAAAAGGAAAACTTACCTTGGTTTGTTATGAACCATACGCCGCTGGATTTGGATGAGCCGGCTCGTTTAGGAGCGGATTTCCATGTTTCGGGACATACGCACCGCGGTCAAATGTGGCCAAACCACCTCATAACAGAAAGAACTTTTGAGTTGGATTACGGCCTTCTCAAAAAAGAGCAGTTACATGCGCTTGTTTCGAGCGGCTTTGGTTTTTGGGGGCCTCCGACACGTATTGGCAGTCGCTCCGAATTATGGGTAATAGATGTAAAATTTAGCGAATAAGAAAGCAAAAAGGGGAACAGAAAATGGAATGGATTGAGCTATTAAAAGCTTTAATTTTAGGGTTTGTCGAAGGGATGACCGAATTTGCGCCAGTTTCCTCAACAGGACATATGATTATTGTTGATGATATGTGGTTGCAGACGAAGGAATTTTTAGGATCAGGTTCGGCAAATACATTTAAAATTGTAATTCAGCTTGGATCGATATTGGCAGTCGTTTTCGTTATGTGGAAACGATTACTAAGTTTAGTTGGATTATATAAAATAGAAGGTCAGAAAAAGACGCGTTTTAATTTAGGACATGTAATTGTCGGTATTATTCCAGCAGGTATTTTTGGAGTGCTGTTTGAAGATTTTATCGATGAAAATTTATTCAGTATCAAAACCGTAATTATAGGATTAATTATCGGAGCGATCTTTATGATTATTGCCGATAAGTTTGGTCCTAGAAAACCGGTAATTACGTCATTGGATGATATTTCGTACAGTAAAGCATTGAAAATAGGGCTTATCCAATGTCTATCGCTTTGGCCAGGGTTTTCACGTTCAGGCTCAACGATTTCAGGCGGAGTACTGCTTGGATTGGATCATAAAACAGCTGCGGACTTTACGTTCATTATGGCCGTGCCAATTATGGCGGGGGCAAGCGGATTGTCACTTGTTAAGAACTGGGATCAAATTAACGCCGATCACTTTTGGTTTTATGTAGTAGGTTTTGTAAGCGCATTTGTATTTGCACTTATTTCGATTAAATTCTTCCTGAAGCTGATTTCAAAAGTGAAATTAACGCCATTCGCGATTTACCGAATTGTGCTGGCACTTATATTAATCATCGTTTTAGCTGTATAACAAGTAAAGGAGCTGTCTCGCAATAATATGCGCGGGACAGCTCCTTTTTGCCTTTATTTATTGAACAGATCAAATAATCCGCCGATGCCGCCTTCACCTGCATCTTTACCGCCACCGCCTTGAGAAATCGGTGCTGCAGCAAACACACGGCTTGCCAGACGGCTGAATGGCAATGATTGTACCCAAACTGTACCAGGACCGGAAAGCGTTGCAAAGAATAAACCTTCTCCACCGAATAAAGCCGTTTTAATGCCGCTTACCATTTCGATATTGTAGTTTACATCTTGTGTCATCGCAACTAGACAGCCTGTATCAATGCGCAATGTTTCGCCTGGCTGAAGTTTACGTTCATAAATTGTACCGCCTGCATGCACAAAAGCCATACCGTCTCCTTCAAGCTTTTGCATAATAAACCCTTCACCACCGAAGAATCCTGTACCTAATTTTTTCTGGAATTCTACGCCAACAGATACACCTTTTGCCGCAGCTAAAAATGCGTCTTTTTGACAGATGATTTTGCCGTCCAATTCACTTAAATTCATAGGAATGATTTTACCTGGATACGGAGAAGCAAAATACACTTTACGCTTGCCCATGCCGTTGTTAGTGAACGTTGTCATGAATAAGCTTTCACCTGTAATTAAACGTTTTCCTGCGCCAAGTAATTTCCCCATTAATCCGGAGCCCTGATTTGCAGAGCCATCACCAAATACTGTTTCCATCTGGATTTGATCTTCCATCATCATTAAACTTCCGGCTTCTGCTACAACCGTCTCCTGCGGGTCAAGCTCCACTTCTACAAACTGCATATCATCGCCGTGTAAAACGTAGTCGATTTCATGATTTTTCATTTTTATGTCCCCTTACAATTCAATTTAATATTTACAATAATAGATACGCTTGAAGATTCCAAAAGTTTCAAAACGGAGAAAATAATATTTGGCAATGAATAATATTCGTTCGTTATTCTTTTTGAGAGAAAAAGGGAATAAAGTAGAGAATGTCGAATAATAAAAAGGTAAATGAGAATTTGTGAGGTGGAGAAATGAAGCTGTTAAATTTTATTGGTGGAGAATGGATAGAAGACAATTCATTGCAAACGATGCCTGTGATCAATCCTGCAAATGGTGAACAGTTAGGAACGATACCACTTTCGACAAAATTCCAAGTCGAACTTGCTGCACAAAAGGCGAAGGAGGCCCAAAAACAATGGGCACTTGTCCCTGCGCCAAAGCGTGCGGATTATTTATATGAAATTGCATTTAAACTGAAAGAAAAGAAAGAACATCTTGCGCAAATATTAACGAAGGAAATGGGCAAGGTCATTGAAGAAGCACGCGGGGAAGTACAAGAAGGAATCGACATGGCACTTTATATGGCAGCGGAGGGAAGGCGTTTATTTGGAGAAACGGTCCCGTCGGAATTGCCGAATAAGTTTGCGATGAGTGTACGCGCACCGATTGGAGTGGCTGGACTTATTACGCCGTGGAATTTCCCGATTGCAATTGCAACATGGAAGTCTTTCCCTGCACTCGTTGCCGGTAATACGGTTATATGGAAGCCTTCTAACGAAACACCTTTCATGGCTTACGAGCTTGCCAAAATATTTGAAGAGGTCGGCTTACCGCCTGGTGTCGTCAACGTTGTATTCGGTTCCGGTCCTACGGTGGGAACAGCAATCGTCGAGCATCCGGACATCCGTGTGATTTCCTTTACAGGGTCAACAACGACAGGAAGCAAAGTAGCCGAGCTTGGCGGAAAACATCTGAAGAAAGTTTCGCTTGAAATGGGCGGGAAAAATGCGGTCATTGTAATGGATGATGCTAATTTGGATTTAGCGCTTGAAGGTATTTTATGGAGTGCTTTTGGTACGGCTGGGCAGCGTTGTACAGCATGCAGCCGTGTAATCGTGCATAAAAATGTAAAACAGGAGTTGGAAAATCGTCTTGTGGGAGCAACGAAGCAGCTGACTATCGGAGATGGATTGGACCCTTCAGTTAAAGTAGGGCCAGTCATTAATAAGGCCGCACTGGAAAAAATTAATCATTATGTACAGATCGGTAAGCAGCAAGGCGCAAACTTGCTGATTGGCGGAGAAATTTTATCAGAAGGCGAATTGTCAAAAGGCTATTACTATGCCCCGACAATTTTTACCGATGTGGAGGCAACTAGTATTCTTGCACAGGAGGAAATTTTCGGTCCTGTTATTAGTATTATTGAAGTTAGCAGTTTGGAAGAGGCGATTGAAGTAAATAACGGTGTGAAGTTTGGCTTATCAAGCTCAATTTTCTCACAAGATATCAACAAAATCTTCAAAGCACAGCAGTTGCTTGATACAGGAATTGTTTATGTAAATGCTGGTACAACAGGTGCGGAAATTCACTTGCCGTTTGGCGGTACAAAGGGTACAGGAAATGGCCACCGCGATTCAGGGCAGGCAGCGCTTGATGTGTATACGGAATGGAAGAGTATTTATGTAGACTACAGCGGCAAGTTGCAACGTGCCCAAATCGATAATAACGCTTGATGATTCATCTACTCGAATCATCGCATCTCAAAAAATATGTGGACGCAATCACGCTGATGCGTAATTGACTTAATAAAAAAGGGGATGTTTACATGAAAGTAGTAGTGTTAGGTGCAGGATTGATGGGGAAAGAAGTAGCACGCGATTTAGTCCGTAGTGAAGATGTGAAGAAGATCTTTTTAGCCGATGTTTCAACAGCTCCTGCAAAGGAATTCGTTAATTCATTAAATACAGATAAGGTGGAAGTTGTACAGCTTGATGCAGAAGATGACAAAGCATTGCGTGATGTCATCAGCCACGGCGATGTAGTAGTGAATGCGCTGTTCTATAAGTTTAATGAACGTGTGGCAAAAGCGGCAATTGATGCAGGGGTACATTCAGTAGACTTAGGAGGCCACATTGGCGGGATTACAGAATCTATTTTCGAAATGCACGGTCAGGCAGTCGATAAAGGTGTCACGATTATTCCGGATCTAGGTGTAGCACCGGGAATGATTAATATTTTGACAGGTTATGGGGCGACAAAGATTGATTCGGTAGAGTCGATCAAACTTTATGTAGGTGGAATTCCAACAACACCACAGCCTCCATTACATTATATTCGTGTGTTCTCGCTGGATGGAGTATTCGATCACTATACAGAGCCTTCGAAAATGATTCAAAAGGGTATGCTTGCTGAGGTTGAATCTTTAACTGGACTGGAGCCGATCTACTTTGACGAGTTTGGAGTATTGGAGGCATTCTACACATCAGGCGGAATTTCAACGTTATATAAAACATTCCCTCATGTGAAGACACTCGAATACAAGACAATCCGCTATAAAGGGCATGCCGAGCAGTTCAAACTGCTTGCTGACTTAGGTTTCCTTGATAAAAACAATACCGTTGAAGCTGGCGGTCGTGAAGTAAATGTCCGAGAAGTAACAAGAGAAGTTTTGGAGAAAAAACTGGATATCGGCAATAATGTCGATGCCGTACTTTTACGTGCAATTATTTCAGGTGAAAAGTCAGAAGAGCAAATTACGTATGAATATGAAATGGTTGTACGAAAAGATACAGAGCAAAATGTGACAGCGATGGCCCGTGCGACAGCAAATACGATTTCAATCGTGGCCCAAATGATCGGCAAAGGACTGATTGGAGAGCGCGGTGTATTTGCACCGGAAACTGTTGTACCAGGTCGTGAGTTTATTCAGGAAATGGCAAGCCGTGGTGTTGACATTAAAGAAACATCACACCGTTCATCGATGATTGTAAAGTGGTAGGGGTGAAGCGATGAATTTCGAGTTCACAGAAGAACAGACGCTTTTACGAAAAACTGTAAGGCAATTCGTTGATGCAGAGATTATCCCTTATATTGCGGAATGGGATGCGGGCGGTGGTTTTGACCCGAAAATATGGAAGCGTCTCGCCGAACTGGGCTTAATGGGAGTTTGTGTACCGGAGAAGTACGGAGGAGCAGGAATGGACTATAATTCGCTTGCAATTGTCTGTGAGGAGCTGGAGCGCGGAGATACGGCATTTCGTACAGCCGTTTCCGTGCATACTGGCTTAAATAGTATGACGCTCATGCAATGGGGAACAGAAGAACAGAAGGAAAAATATTTGGTCCCCCAGGCAAAGGGAGAGAAAATCGGCGCATTCGGTCTGACAGAACCTGGAGCAGGCTCGGATGTTGCGGCGATGAGTTCATTTGCGAAGCGCAATGGGGACCATTATATTTTAAACGGTCAAAAGACATGGATTTCCTTATGTGATATTGCGGATCATTTCCTTGTTTTTGCGTATACAGATAAGGAAAAAGCGCATCACGGAATTTCCGCATTTATCGTTGAACGTGAATGGGCAGGGTTTAGCTCAAAGGCGATCAAGGGCAAATACGGTATTCGTGCAGGCAATACAGGTGAACTGTTTTTTGAGGACGTCAAAGTACCGGCAGAAAATTTGCTCGGTGAAGAAGGCGAAGGGTTTAAAATTGCGATGTCCGCACTGGATAATGGCCGTTTTACTGTTGCTGCAGGCGCGGTTGGCTTAATACAAGCGTGTATCGAAGCGAGCGTCAAGTACTGCAAAGAACGCGAAACTTTCGGGAAGCCGATTGGTGAGCATCAGCTAGTCGGTCAAATGCTCGCAAAAATGGAAGCCGGCTATGAAATGAGTCGCCTGCTCGTTTATCGTGCAGGTGAGCTGAAAAATAAAGGCGTCCGCAACACTAGGGAAACATCTCTCGCCAAATGGCAGGCGTGCGACTTTGCGAATAAAGCTGCGGATGATGCAGTTCAAATCCACGGGGCGTACGGTTATTCCGATGAGTACCCGGTAGCCCGTTATTTACGCAATTCCAAAGCACCGGTCATTTATGAAGGGACACGTGAAATCCATACAATGATGCAGGCAGATTATGTGCTTGGCAAACGCGCGGATAAGAAATTACGCCGGATGCTGCCAAGCTGGCCGTTTGAATAACTTCATGAAGCGGAAGGGTTATGCAGACCTTTCGCTTTTTTTATATTGTAAGCAGCAGCCAGGTGATTCGGCCGGATTGACGAATATAAAGGTAATAGTGGCTAATAAAAAATAAATACGGCTAATATATTTCAAATTGGCGAATACCTTGCTGGATTTGACGATTATGTTAAGTGAAATGACGAATATGAAAAGGAAAGTGACGAGTAAGTCAGTCCAAGTGGCGATTACTGCTTAGAAATGGGCCAATAAATTTAAACTGTCGAGTAAATTAGACGTCTTGGCTATTTGGAAATTCATGTTAGTATAAAATTGAAATAATGAATCAGTATTAAAGGGGATATTTGAAATGGTAATAATTCGGACAATGCATGTTGAAGACATACCTCAAGTTCAGGATGTGGCAAAAAAATCTTGGAATGCTACATATGAAGGAATCATTCCTTTTGAGATCCAAGAAAAATTCCTGAAAGTTGCCTACAATAACGACAGGATGAAACAACGATTGGAACGTTCTTTTCTTTTTGTAGCTGAAATTGACAGTAATGTTGTAGGGTTCGCGAATTTCTCTCCTGTTAATGATGATGGGAAAACGGAACTCGGGGCGATCTACCTTTATCCAGAATATCAGGGAAAAGGGATTGGCTCGGCTTTATTGCAAAAAGGAATTAATGAACTGGAAGGCGTAGAGGAAATTTATATAAACGTCGAAAGGGACAATGAAATCGGCAAAAGCTTTTATGATGCAAAAGGCTTTCAGGTTTTGAAAGAGTTCGATGATGATTTTGAGGGACATATATTAAAAACAGTGCGAATGGTTTTAAATGTATAGCTTTGTCAGTAAAGATAATCAAAGGGGGAAATAAATATGAATACTGAAGTTCAAAACCTATACAACAAACTCATTGATGCCTGGAATAGACGTGATGCTCAAGGGATGTCTGATCCATTTGCAGAACATGGAGTCCAAATTGGATTTGATGGAAGTAAACTGATAGGCAAAGAAGAAATTTTTTCGCATCTTTTTACTATTTTCGAAAACCATCCAACCGCTCCTTTTATAACGAAAGTAAAAGAGATACGTTCGCTGGGAACTGATGCAGCAATTTTATATGCTATTGCAGGAATGATTCCTCCTGGAAAATCAGATATTGAACCTGCAGTAAATGCCCATCAAACACTAGTCGCTGTGAAAAAAGACAACGGTTGGCAAGTTGAGCTATTTCAAAATACCCCTGCACAGTTTCATGGAAGACCGGAATTAGTGGAGGAAATGACGGAAGAATTAAGGGAGTTGCTTTAGTTTTAGTGGAGAGTGATAGGAATGGTTAATTGGAAGAAGAGTAAGGGAGTGCTGGGTGCGGTCGTTTTATGTGGTGTGATTTGGATTGCCCATCTGGCACAAGTACAGGTAAACGAATTGGAAGTAAAAATAAGTGCACAATATACGTAAGGTTATACATAGTGTTTGGGTGTTTTGAGAGTGAAAAGGGCGAGCTTAGCATACTGAGCTTGCTTTTTTTTTGTAAAACGAATAGCAATCAATGTTTTAAATAAGCCGAAAGAGCGAATGCTAAATGAAGTATAAATGACTAAAAGAAGTGTAAATTATGATTCTATATATGGATAAAGGATTAGGTTATATTAACCGAATTTTGATATTTCAGTATATTTATTTGGATAATAAAATTATATATGGAATAATTTTATTATTCTAGAGATAAGAGGGGTTACAGAAGATGAAGAAACATGGATACTTATTTTTAGCGATGTTCTTAAGTTTGATGCTTGCCGCATGCGCGGAACAAAAAAGTGAAGAGAAAGAAGTAATTACAACAACTGCTGATCAGAGTGACTGGTCCTATGAGGAATCGACTGGACCTGAACACTGGGGAGAACTCCATCCCAGTAATTTAGCATGTGTGAATGGAAGTGAACAATCGCCGATTAATGTTGAATTTCCCGAAGTGAAAGCAGATGGAAATTTAAAAGGGAATGAGATTCACTATGAACCAACACCGTACACACTCGAAAATAACGGTCATACGATACAGGCCAATGCCACAACAGAAAGCAACCACATTATTATTGAAGAAAATGAGTACAAGCTTTCACAATTTCATTTTCATACACCAAGCGAGCACCAGTTTAATGGGCAAAACTATGATATGGAACTGCATTTAGTACATAGTGACAAGGATGGAAAGCTGGCTGTTATTGGGGTGATGATTCAAGAAGGAAATGAAAATAAACTGTTTACATCAATGTGGAATGAATTACCGACAGATAAAACGGCAAAAGGTAATTCCGAAAAGCATATCATTGACTTACAGGCTTTACTGCCAGAGAATGAAACGACTTTCCAATATGCCGGCTCATTAACGACACCTCCTTGTACAGAAGAAGTACAATGGATTGTTTTTGAGCAGCCGATTGAAATGTCAAAAGCACAAATAGAAGCATTCCAGCAAATTTTCCCGGATAATCACCGTCCTGTTCAGCCGATCAATGAACGGGAAATCAATAAAAGCGGAGAATGAAGAAGTGAAGAATTGGTAGAGAAAGATTCAGCATAAAAATTTTAATGAAGAACAGAGCAGAAATAGAAGTTTTCAATAGAGGGGGAGTGTCAATATTGTTTTCATTGACTTTTCCGATTTTCCAGGCAGCTCGCCAAATTTAAATGATTTGTATAAAGCTATGATTTGGATGTGCAGGAAAGGGTTGATTTTTTCCTGTACACCCAAATTCTACATCAATGTGAAGGGTTCGTTTGTCAGTGTTCCAATAAAATAGGTATAGTTTCTTCTATTATATATCAATACTTTACGACACCGTTTTCTTGATTGTAAGCAATTTCTTTTTTCTCTCGCCACCGGTAAAATATTTTCATTAAAGGCATGATTAATAAAAATATGAAGAGTAGTCTAAAGGTTTGAAACATTGAAACAAGCGAGACTTCCGCATTAACAGCATCAGCTAATAACACCATTTGATCTAAACCGCCCGGAGCTGTGCTTAAGAAACTTGTGGAAAATGTTGTATCCAATGCCAAGGACATTAAGAAACTTGATCCGAATGTTAGCGCAATTAGTGCCAATGCGCTGAAAATGCCACCTACAAGTACACGTACTGGTAGCTTTATCATATGTGGCTTGAGCATTAAACCAATATGTGCACCAATGAGAAGCTGAGCAACATCCATAACGATTCCTGGTACTTGTGGCATTACAAGTGGTGTTGTGAGTTGCAGTGTAATTAATAAAATGATTGGTGTAATGAAAAATGCAACGGGTAAATGAATGCGTTTCATTAAATGGGAACATGCCCATGCCAGGACAATTAACAATATTAAACTGATTGTCAGCTTAGCATCTGCGGGAGGTTTACTTATAACCTGCCCAGCGACAATAAATGGTACAAATACAACGACTAGTAATAGCCTGATTACTTGAAAATAAGATATAATGCCGATTTCCTCAACCTTTTCTTCTTCAGCAAATATAACAATCTGACCTAAACCTCCCGGGATAGCTCCCAGAATCGCAGCTTTCATTGGAATTTTTGCCCATCTGCTTGTTAAATAAGCAATACCGATTGAGCCGCCTATTAAAATAACATTTAATAGTAACATATAAAATATAATAGAACCTATCATGCCGAATAGATTAGTGTTAAATTGTATACCGATCACAGTTCCTACAATGACGACACCTGCATCCCGCATTTGACCAGACCATTTGAGCGGTCCTTTATAAATGAATTGTGCTAACATGACGATAACTATGGGACCGAGCATCCATGGAATAGGGATGTGCAACAAACTAAAAATATAACCGCCAATTAAAGATAAAATTAACACCTTTAGCATTGCCTTCAACAGTAACACCCCTTCCTATAGCAGTATACATAGCTATAATTATTATTAAGAAACCACCAGCTTTCATCATTATGAATACTGGTGGTGTTGTTATTATGATTTCGCTAATTCTTTTACTTGTGCGTCCCGGTCAACATCATCGCGACGGCGGTCTCCCCAGTATGCTGAACCGTTTTTAAGATATTCTTCATATGTCCATTTTACTGGCTCCCAGTCTGGTTCGAAGATTAAGTAGCCGTTTGTAAAGATTTCAAGGCGTAACCCGCTTCCTGGATCTTTTACGTAAATATACATTGCTTGAGAAATTCCATGTTTACCAGGACCTACAAATTGTACGTCAGCTTCGCATAAAATATCGGCAGCACGCAGCAAGTCTTGAGCATTGTCTAACCAGTAAGCAATATGGTGCATTTCATTTGGCTCTTTTGATCGTGGGGTAGACATAACTGCAACATCATGTACTAAGTTTGTTACCGATAACCAGCTTGCAACTTGCACATCGTCTGGATTGACGAAATATTCGCGCAAATTAAAGCCTAATGCTTCTTTTAAATATTGCACAATTTCAGCATTGTCGTGAGAAGTTTGCAAATTCACGTGATCGATTCGACGTGGAGAAACACCTTTTGCCCAAGATTTATACGTTTGGTTTTTAAGTACGGATTTTCGTGATTCGTCCGCAGGCGTCTTTTCCATATCATAGTATAGTTCAAAACGGTGACCACTTGGTAATTCAAAGCGGATTGCTTCACCTTGTGCTACTTCTTCACCGGCTTTTGTCCAGCGTACTTCAGTACCTGCAGCTTCTAATAACTGGGCAAATGTTGCTACATCCTCGCGTCGTTTTGTACGCCAGCCGATATGATCGATATAAGATGTCTCACCAGCTTTAATGGATAATGTATGATGTTCGAAATCACCCCAAGCCCGTAAATAGTGTACACCATCTACAACTTCTGTTTCTTCCAAGCCAATTGTGTCACGGAAGAACCATAAAGATTTTTCAAGGTTTTCTGACACTAAAGCAACGTGCCCTAATTTTGCGATTTCCGGTGCGTAAAGAAATTTTTCCATTTATATTCACCTCATAAGATATTTGTTTTTATAAAAGATCATCTGAATCTTTTCAAATTCTACTATTAACCTTGAATGTTTGTATTAACACCGAATAAATGTCTACCGTAACCTAAAATTCCATCTTCATATAAAGAAGTAATGTGGGTTGCAATTGCTATTAAGTCACGAGAAAATAGTTCTACCGGATGACCTTTTAATAGCGCATGACCCCCTAATGTAAGTAATGACTTTACACCGATCTGTGTACATTTATCGATAACTTTTGCACGGATTGCTTTATATTTAGCCCCTTCGTAGGAACCACCTTTATCCGTTTGCATCATATTGATATATTCATTTAATAGCGTTTTAGCAGAAAGCAATTCAAGCTTCAGCTCTGAAAGCACACGTTGGCTGGTAGGGGACTCTTTCTCGTTAACGCCTGAGAATCGTACGCGACCTGCTGTGTGTTTTTCAAATTCATCAAGTACACGCTCCGCACCACCAACTGCCATTGCTGCAAAACCTACATAGAAGCCAGGGTAGAATGGCGTATTGTAGTATAAATAATCCTGGTCGAAATCTTCATATGGTGGATGGCTGTTTTCAATAATTTTGCTGAAGCGTAAAATGGCATCAGGTTTTATAAAAATGTTATCGACGATTAGTGTATTGCTGCCAGATCCACGAAGACCAAGGGAATCCCACGTTTTTACAACTTCCAAGTCAGACACTTTTAGTAAAATCCCTACACGTTCAGGTTTTTCGCTGTCATCAAATTTCATCATTGCGCCCACGCCAACCCAATCACAATAGTTGATACCGCTTACAAAATTATACTTACCGGAAACAAGATAACCGCCTTCCGCCTTTTCTACTTTACCTATTGGGGCAAATACGTCGGCTACAAAACCTCCCTGATTAATGACTTCATCACGAATGTGTTTTGGGTAGTAGCATACCCAAGCGTTATGGGCTGAGAAAAAGTATGTTAACCATGCAGCTGAAAGGTTATGGTAACCAACTGTACTTACCAGATCAACGAATGTGCGCCAATCAAGTTGTGGATAACCAAACTCTTTAGGTAAAATTAAACGGTGAATTTCCTCTTCCCGGATAATATCCGCAATGCGTGGAGAAATTGTTGAATTGTGATCGGCTTCAATGGCTTCTAGCTCTGCTGCTTCACCGATACGCTTTGCTTTTTGCATTATTTCTTCATAAAGATCTTTATTTTCCACTACTGTAACCATTTAACCATTCCTTTCAAAGATAATTTATTGTGCTGTAACCTTTTGACCCTTTTCGACTGCTAAAAAGTCAATCACAAGTTTGTTAACGATTTCCGGCTGGTCAGTTTGCGCCTGGTGACCACAGTTTTCAATATATTCAAATTTAATGTTAGGTAACAGTTTTTCAAGTTTATAACCTGTTTCAACTGGTGCAACAGCATCTTGGTTACCCCAGATAAATAAGCCAGGGACTTTTAATTTTGGTAGCGTATCTTTTATACAATAGCGATCCCAAAGTTTTGGCTCTTCATTCATTCTTGCCAAGTAAGCATCAAATACTTGATTGGACTCTTTTACGCCAGGGCGGGTTGCTGCTTGATGACGCAGTTGAATTAATTCTTCTGGGATGACTGTATCTTCATTGGAATTGCGATACATAAATTTGCGTAACGATTCTTCGGTATAATCGTAACCTATTACTTCTAAGAACGAACGGAGCTTTCTTTCAGGTACTTCTTGCATCGCCTGATAAATTGTATTACTGCCGATATAAACAACTTTATTTACCTTTTCAGGGTGATCAATTGCATATTTGGCTGCAACGTAAGCCCCTTGTGAGTTACCGACAAGCGATACTTCATCTAGACATAAAGCTTCAATAAAATCATGTACATGATCTACCAAACTTTGATGTCCATTAACCGGCCATGCATGAGGGCGTACATCTGTAAAGCCCATTGATAATTGATCGATTGCATACGCGCGGAACCCTGCTTTAGCCAGAGCTGGAAGCATAAAACGCCATCCTGCTGCGCCGCAAGCTCCTGGTCCTGCTCCATGTAGTAAAATCACAGCTGGTCCTTCTGTTCCGGCCCAAGAATAATGCGTACGTACACCATTTGCTAATACGTAACTATTATGAAATCCTTCAAAAATTGTCATCGTTTTACCCCCTTGTACTGATAAATTGTTATTTTCTGCTTTGAGTATACCTGTTAATAATTTTAAAAGTTATAGTGATTTTTATTGAATGAATAGTTGTAATCTTTAAAATTTATTGAAAAATCATTTTTATTTTTGTATTATGGGGAATAGAAAATCAAAGGGGATGTGACTTTAATGAGTGAAATTGCATTCGATTCAAGTAAAACAAAAGATATTTTAATGTCGGCAAATGCCTTCCACACATTAAAAAACAATTTGGTTAATAATATCGGTTCCCATAAAACGAAAGGCTTTTTATTCCGTTTTGGCAAAGAATTTGGGATGGAATCTGCAAAAAATACTCTTCAAAATAAAGGTTCAAAAGATCTTGTCGGTAAAAGACATTCGCGCTTAGGTCACGTTAAAGATGTTATTTTCATGGGGGAAATTATATCTCATCCTGATGGTACAATTGAATGTAACGATACTTGGGGACAATGGGTAGAATCATTCGAAGCAGCACTTCATCTTAAAAATTATGGTTTGACAAATGAATGTGTTTGTCATATGTTATGCGGTTTTGCGAGTGGTGCCTTGACCTATGAATTTGGTGAATCAATTATTGCTATTGAATATAAGTGTGTGGCAAAGGGGGATCCATGCTGTGAGTTTAAAGTTCGTCTGGAACGTGACTGGATGGAAGAGGAAGAAGAACTGATTCACCTTTATCAAAATGATAATATTTTATCAGAGCTTGAAATGACATATGATTCACTTTTACATCACAAACAGATGCTTGAAAAAATATCAATATTTCATGGTCAACTCACGCAAAAAGTAACTGAAAAACATTCATTGCATGAAATTGTAGAAACCGCTTACGACTTATTGAATATTCCAATTTTAATTGAAGATATTCATGGTAATCCATTATGTAAAATGGGTTTTAGTGAAGAACAGCAATTATTAATAAAAAATGATAAGGTGAAATTATCGGAGTTCAATAGTAAACACAATATTTCACAGTATAAGGGTAATCAATATTGGAAGCTGACAGCACCTGTTCTGATTAATAAAAAAAACTATGCAACTTGTTCACTATTTTACTTTGATGAAATTCATATAGAGGAGAATGACCATCTATTTTTAGAACGTATTTCCACGGTTGTAGCGTTATGCATTTTATACGAGGAGGCGCAGTTTGAAGAACAGCAACGTATGCGTAGTTCGCTATTAGAACGCTTAATTCATAATCGTAATATTAAGGATATTGAATCTTACTATAAATTCTTACCCTTTAAATTTCAGCCACCATTTTCTACAGGTATAATAAGTGTAAAAAAGAAAAAGAGAAACAATGAAATTATTGACATTCATGATCAACTAACGCAGCTGTCAATGATGGCTAAAGAGTGGGACTTGCCTTGTATCTTTGCAGTACTTGGGGAAGATATTGCGATCCTTAATTCGCTAAGTAGTGATAAGCAAGGCTGGGAAAAGAAAATTACAAAAATATTTAATAAAATGGAAAAACAAAATAGTGAGTATAAATACTCAATAGGACTTAGTAGAACATTTAGTAACTTTAAAGATTTCGAAAGCTCTTTGCAAGAAGCACGTACAGCACAACGATTCCCTAACCAAAAGCTACTAACGACATACGAACATTTAGGGATGCTTGGCGATATTGTAAAACATATGAGCATTGAGCAGTTACATGAAATGGCGAAAAAGACCTTGAAAGAGTTATATAATTTTGAAGATCCCCGCAAAAAAGAATTACTGCATACACTTTACGTTTATTTATTAAATAGCCAACGCTTAAAGGAAACGATGGATGAATTGGCATTATCAATTGGTGGTATTCAATATCGTATAAAGCAAATCGAGGATCAACTACAAATTTCCCTGAAAAATGCTTCTACTGCAGCGTATACATTATTAGTCATTCAGGCTTTAATACTTTCAGATACCTTGAATTTTGAAGAATTTGGACGATAAAAAAAATCATTTAGTTGGTAACTGCTCATATAAAAAAGACTGTAAATAAAACTCGATTTTGAGTTTATTTACAGTCTTTTTTTCATCGAAAAAGCCTAAGCTACCTTATTGGTCGATAGCGACTTCCAATTTTGCTTGATCCTCAGCAACTCTGCTTTCATTTTCCTTTTCAGTAGCTGTAATTTTTAATTTGCGAGTAACTAGTAATACGATTGCAGTTGCAACATATAAACTGACGATAACGATTACTCCTGCATTGAAGCCAGAGCGGACATCGTCACCTGCAATTGTAATTAAGTAACCAGTAATCCATGGTCCGATAATACCAGCCATACTTGAGATAGACAGAGAAATACCAGTTATAGACCCTACTAAATTTTTCGGAATGATTAATGTCTTAATTGCAGCATTTAATGGCAGTAAGCTTGTATTCATTATTAAACCTACGCCTAAGAATACACATGCTAAGACAGGAGAAGATACAATTGTTGTCATTGCGTAGGAAACGGCTCCAACAAGTAATACGGTAACTAGTACACGGTCATAAGATTTAATAAGACTTTTATTTTTCTTGAATAAAGAATCTGTAAATTTACCTGCGCAAATTGCGAATACTGTTCCTGCAATACCCATCCCAGCAAATATTAGACTCATATCTTGCGGCTTAAGACCAACAATCTGAGTTAGGTAAGTAGGTGCCCATGTAAGTACCCAAGTAGTAATCCACATTGATACGAAACCTACAACTAAAATTGATAATACATAAGGGTTAACGAATACTTTTAAAATATGCTTAAATGGTACCTCTTTGTTTGAAGCTAAAGATTTAACGTCTTCAACTAGTGGTTGCTCTGGTTCGTCTCTCATAAAGAAGAAGAAGATTGCCCAGATGAAGCTTGCTACACCTAACAAAGCGAATGTATGTTGCCAACCATAGTTCGTGATACCCATAACTAACAATGGTGCAGCTAAATACGTACCTACCGTTGTACCGGAAGTCATAATAGCAGTAGCGAGCCCTCGTTGTGAACTATTAAACCAACGTGCAAGATGGACGAGGCACATACTAAGCGTACTACCTTCAAAGAAACCTAGAACAACACGCAAAATTATTAGTTGTGTTAATGTTTCTACGAAATAAGCACTTGCTAATGAAATAGTCCATCCAACAGCAATCATCATTAATAGATATTTTGAGTTGAAGCGATACGTTAATGTACCTAAAACAATACTTCCAATAGCATATGCAGCGAAGAAGCTGCTTCCGACTAAACCAAACTGGTCGTAAGTTAAATTTAACTCGGACATAATTGGTTCTGCAGCTAATCCTAAAACAGATTTATCCGTATAGTTTAAAACAGAGAGTAAGAACAAAAATCCTAATACAACCCAACGCATGTATAAATCCCCCTTGTATTGTCTTATTTCCCATCAACTTGTTAACAGACAAAACACCAGTAATTTCGATAAACTGCTAGGATAACTTCCCACCTCCATTCACCCTCATATTGAACTATTAAATTTAAAAAAGTGAGGTCATTTTCATCTTTCCACTTAATACACCAGACAATTGACAGCGTTTACAAAATGCTTTAAATGCTTGTACCTTCTTGAAAATTTTCAGGCACCTCTAATGAGCCCAATAGAAAAATTCGAATCCAAACCTTTCATGAAGAGAATTCTATGTGAAAAAAAATAGTTTTACAAGATGAAAAAATAATGCTTATATGTACTTTCGAGAAATTATAAAACATTAATTAGAAAAAAACAGGAAGAAATTTCCTTGGTTTATTCACTCGCAAAATACTGATAAATCTGGATTTTAAATAAAAAATGTCAATAAATATCACAATTTCGGTGACATACAATTTTTATTGTTTTTATCAGAATTTTCAATAAAAAACACAATGATAATTTTTATTTGACTCCTTTATGATTAAATTAATTCAAAAAAAGATGGAGGAATGGAGATGGATGATCGTTTATTTAGAAATGCAATGGGAAATTTTGCGACGGGGGTAACAGTTCTTTTAACAGAAAATGAGGGAGAAATTCATGGAATGACCGCGAACGGTTTCATGTCAGTTTCATTGAATCCAAAGCTTGTCTTAATTTCAATTGGTGAGAAAGCGAAATTTTTAGAGAAAGTTTCTCAATCTCAAAAATATACGGTAAATATTTTAGCGGAAGACCAAGAGCATTATTCACGCCATTTTGCTGGCAGACCGGGGGAAGCTGTCGAATTTGAAACATTAGCTGGGCAACCGGTATTAAAAGGAGCTATAGCTCAACTCACATGTGAAGTTGTATCGGAGCACGTTGAAGGGGATCATACATTATTCATTGGAAAAGTAGTAGATTTGCATCTTGAAGAAAAAAATCCTTTGCTGTTCTTTGGTGGTAAGTATCGTAAATTAACGGAATTGGAAACAGTAGAGTCATAAAAGGGGAGTAGTCTATGAATATTCAAACAGTTGCTAAAGCTTTGCTGGAGGCTGAACAAACAAAACAGCCAATTGCACCATTAACTGAAACTTATGGAGATATTACGGTTGCTGATGCGTATTCAGTACAATTATTGCAAATCCGTCAAAAGGTCGAAGCCGGGGCGAAAATAGAAGGACTGAAAATTGGTTTAACAAGTAAAGCAATGCAAGAAATGTTAAATGTCTATACACCAGATTACGGTTTTATTTTAGATACGATGCTATACGATGAGCTCGAAGGTTTGTCCACTGAATCATTTATCCAACCAAAAGTAGAGTTTGAAATTGCTTTTATTTTTAATAGCGAATTAAAAGGACCAGATGTGACGGTGCAGGATGTAATTGATGCAACTGCTTATGTTGTACCAGCGATAGAAGTAATCGATAGTCGTATTGTGGATTGGAAAATAAAATTTGAAGATACAGTAGCAGACAATGGCTCATCGGCAGGTGCAATTTTAGGAAAAAAACATACGTTGCTTGAAGATATAGAGGATCTTGCAAATATATCAATGATTGTTAAGAAAAATGGTGAGTTTTTAGATGAGGCTACAAGTGCAGCTGTATTAGGAAATCCGCTCAATGCAGTTGTGTGGCTAGCAAATGAACTGAGTGCATATGACATTTCTGTTAAGCCAGGCATGTTTGTTTTGTCAGGAGCTTTATCTAAAGCTGTTCCCTTTGAAGCAGGCGATGAATTCGAGGCTGATTTCGGTGTACTTGGAAAAGTAAACGCTATCATTTCGAAGGAAGTGGTGAAAAAATGAAAAAACTCAAAGTAGGAATTCTGGGATCTGGAAATATCGGGACAGATTTGATGTATAAGGTTGAGCGTAGTCCATTTTTGGAAATGAGTGTTATGGTAGGAATCGATCCAGGTTCTGATGGGCTAAAACGCGCGAAAAACCTTGGTTATGAAATAATTTCAAATGGAATTGAAGGCTTAATGGAACGCCTTGATTTAGTTGATATTGTATATGATGCAACAAGTGCATATGCGCATAAACATAATAGTGATTTATTAATGGCTGAAGGTAAGAAAGTAATTGATTTAACGCCAGCTGCAATTGGGCCTTTTACTGTTCCGCCAGTAAATTTAAAAGAACATATTGAAAAATCAAATGTGAATATGGTTACGTGCGGCGGACAGGCCACTATTCCGATAATTCATGCTATCAGCCGTATTGTGCCGGTAGATTATGCGGAAATTGTCGCAACGATTGCAAGTCTTTCTGCAGGTCCTGGTACAAGAGCAAATATTGATGAATTCACAAGTACAACATCTAAAGCAATCGAAGTAGTTGGCGGTGCCAAAAAAGGAAAAGCCATTATCATATTAAACCCTGCAGAACCACCGATTATTATGCGTGATGCAATTCACGTGTTAGTAGAGAAAGAAGGTCAAGAAGAAGCAATTCAAAAATCGATTCTTGAGATGGTAAAGGAAGTACAGTCTTATGTACCTGGATATACATTAAAAGCATTACCAATTTTTGAAGGCAAAAAAGTATCTGTATTTGTTGAAGTAAATGGTGCGGCGGACTATTTGCCTGCATACGCTGGTAACTTGGACATTATGACGGCAGCTGCGGTACAAGTTGGCAATGAAATGGCACGTCACCTACAACGTGAAAAGGAGGTCACTTTATGACCTTAAATATATTAGATGTATCTTTACGAGACGGAAGCCATTCGGTACGTCATACATTTACAGAAGAACAAGTCCGGGCTGCAGCAAAAGGTTTAAATGCAGCGGGTGTTCGCTACTTTGAGGTTTCTCATGGAGACGGACTAGGGGGTTCTTCATTACAGTACGGTTTATCTAAAACAGATGAACTGAAGCTTATTGAAGTTGCTGTATCAGAATGTACGACATCGGAAGTTGCTGTGTTATTAATTCCAGGAATCGGTACAAAGAAAGATTTGGAAAACGCCTCAAAATTAGGGGCAAAAATGGTTCGAGTAGCAACTCATGTAACCGAAGCAGATGTGGCGGCACAACATATTGAACTAGCTCGGAACCTTGGATTGAAAACTGCCGGTTTTTTAATGATGAGCCATATGGCAAGTATTGAAAAAGTTGTAGAGCAAGCAAAGTTATTTGAAAGCTATGGAGCAGAAATTGTATATGTAACGGATTCTGCGGGAGCAATGTTACCAAATGATGTAAAGGTTAAAATAGAGGCGCTTAAGCAAAATTTACAGTGTGATATTGGTTTTCATGCCCATAATAATTTATCGATGGCAATGGCGAATACAGTTGCAGCGGTAGAAGCAGGAGCGACTTATGTTGATGGAAGTTTGCGTGCATTAGGTGCTGGTGCAGGTAATACGCAAACAGAAGTGATAGTAGCGGTTTTAGAACGACTAGGTTATGAGACTGGTATTGATTTGTATAAATTAATGGATTTAGCAAATGATGTAATTGCACCGCTCATGCAACAACCGCAAGAAATAACTAGTAGCAGTTTAACCTTAGGGTATGCAGGTGTTTATTCAAGCTTCCTGTTACATGCACAAAAAGCTGCAAAACAGTTCGGTGTCGATGAGCGGGATCTTTTAATGAGAATTGGACAAATGAAAGCAGTCGGTGGTCAAGAAGATTTAATTTATGAAGTAGCACAAAATCTAACACGATAAGGAAAAGGAGAGAATCGCGATGAAGGTAGTCTATGTGAATGCTAATAACTTACAAGAGATTAAACAATCAGCTCCCCATGTTGCAATGGCACTTGGTTATTTTGATGGTGTGCATTTAGGACACCAAAAAGTAATACAAACAGCTAAAGAAAAAGCAAATGCACAGAATTTATCATTGGCGGTTCTTTCTTTTTTTCCGCATCCCAAAAGTGTGATATTTTCTGACGCAGAGGTTGCCTATCTGGAACCACTAGATCAAAAGATTGAAAAACTTAAAAATCTTGAAGTAGACATTTTTTATATCGTAGAGTTTACAAAAAAATTAGCAAAAGTAGAAGCCAGCGATTTTTTAAATGATTATATTATAGGTTTAAATGCAATAGAGATTATTTGCGGTTTTGATTACACATATGGAATAAAAGCCAGTGGTACGGTTGAAACGTTAGCAGTGTATGCGGCCGAACAGCAAGTAGGACTGACTGTTGTAGAAGAACTGAAATGGAATAATCAAAAAATCAGTTCATCTTTAATACGAAAGCACTTAAAAGAACGGAAACTAAACGAAATGCCAAGCCTTTTAGGAGACTTTTATCAAACTAAGTATTGTAAAAATAATGGTTTATTACCGAATTATTCACTGCCTGATATAGGTAATTATAGAGTATTGATTGAAGATAGCCATTCTTATATTGAATGTGTCGCAACGGTAAAGTGTAAAAAATATATTCAGATTCACCATGAAATATCAACCTTGCCGAATTTATTAACGATACAGTGGATTGATCATTTCAGTTCTGTACCAAGCTGATTATTTCCCCCTTATATAATAGAAGTAATACACATATCCTCATATATTTGCCTAGATAAATTAGAAAACTCCGCAGAACCTTTATAATAGTTCTGCTTTTTTATTTTCTATATTAAGCGTATAAATATGGCCTACATATAGCGGATTCCTTTTATTTACTGTATAATTATCTTGAATTCAAGATAAAATATTTCAACGATGGAAAGGTGATTCAAAGTGATTGTACATAATCCTTCTACTAAGCGATTTACAGCAAAGAATGAATGGCAAGAAACCCACTTTAGTTTTTCATTTGGTCCGTATTATGATGAAGAAAATATTCAATTTGGTCCATTGCGTGTTTTAAATGATGACATCGTTAAACCGAACAAAGGGTTTGGCATTCATCCACATAGGGATGCAGAAATTGTATCGATTGTTTTAAAAGGGCAGTTAATGCATGAAGATAATTTAGGGAATGTGGGAACACTTCAGTACGGCAATGTACAAAGAATGACAGCTGGTACGGGGGTACTTCATTCGGAAGTGAATCCAACAGAAGATGAGGATACTCACTTTTTACAATTATGGATTTTGCCAAATCAAAAGCAATTAACGCCATCTTATGAAGACATTACGTTTAACCCGGAAAAATTGAAAAATGAACTGCTACCGGTTGTATCTCATAATGCAGAGGAAAATGTAGCGATGATCCATCAGGATGTTACGCTGTATCTTTCAAAAATAGATGCGGAAAAAGAAATTCAGTTCCAGCAAGAAGAAGGACGTAAAATATATGTATTTGTCATCGAAGGAGAAGTTTCTCTTAACGGTGATGTTACATTACAAAGACGTGATGATGCACGAATCACCGAACTTCATTCGTTAACATTAAAAGCAAAACAGGATGCATTTATCCTTTTAATTGATCTTCCTGGAGGTGAAGGATAAATGCTATATGTTCGTCACACTGTCGGCAGCAGACTATTCTGCGAAACTACAGAACATGAAATTAATCCCGTAAAAAACAGTTGGGAAATTTCTTTTAAAACTAATAAAGAAACAGCCAATACGTTATTAAAATTCCGAGATGAACTCAATATTTTTTATGTAGAAGAAGATAACCAAAATCAAAAAACATGGTTCTATTCATCAGAAGGGGATGTCCATTTCTTGGAGGATGAAAGTAAATGTATAATTATTTGTGATCACAAGACTGTTTACCCGGTATAATTATAAAAAGAGGGTCCTGCCTAATATTTAGACAGGACCCTCGTTCGTTTATTTCAGCATTGTTGTTTTTAAAAATTCTTGAGTTCGCTCTTGTTTCGGATGGTTGAAAAATTGATCAGGGTTGCCGCGCTCGATAATTTTCCCATCATGCATATACACGATCCAGTCAGCCACTTCTCTGGCAAATCCCATTTCATGGGTTACAACAACCATTGTCATTCCTTCTTGAGCCAATTCTTTCATCGTTGTTAAAACCTCTCCCACAAGCTCTGGATCAAGTGCAGATGTCGGTTCATCAAATAGCATAATGTCCGGTTCCATTGCAAGTGCTCTAGCAATTGCTACCCGTTGCTTTTGCCCGCCGGATAGTTTATTAGGGTAGACATCGGCCTTATCTTCCAAGCCGACTTTTTCCAGAAGTTGTTTTGCTTTGGAGATTGCCTCCTTTTTGTCAATGCCCTTAACCATAACTGGGGCCTCAATAATATTTTCCAAAACAGTTTTGTGAGGGAATAAATTGAAATGTTGAAACACCATTCCTACCTTTTCCCTTATGTTGTTAAGGTTATCATTTTTAGGGTCGACTTCTTTTCCACCTATAGTAATACTACCGCTATCTTTTCTTTCTAAAAAATTCAGACATCGAAGGAGAGTACTTTTCCCTGAGCCACTCGATCCTATTAAACAAACAACATCGCTTTCGTAAACGGTCATATCGATATTTTTTAATACATGCAAGTCGCCAAATGACTTATTCAATTGATTAATTTTAATCATTTCTTTTGCTTCCATTGCTTACGCCTCCTACCTGTCGCTAATTGCTAATCTCTTTTCGAAACGGTTTACTATCAATGTTAACAACGCCACTAATACTAAGTAGTAGATTGCAACAATCAGTAAATAGGTCATTTCGTCAAAGTTATTAGATCCTAGCGTTGTCGCTACATTAAAGAGTTCATTCATCGAAATAAATGCGGCTAACGAAGAATCTTTCAAACCGATAATAAATTGGTTACCCAATGGAGGGAGCGCACGGCGGAATGCCTGCGGAAGAATAATTCTTCTTAATGTCAGAACTTTAGTCATCCCTAAAGAGCGTCCAGCCTCCATCTGACCTTTATCGACTCCTTGGATAGTACCTCGAAGAATTTCAGAAATGTATGCGCCATTATGAAGCGCCAAAGCAAGTGAAGCAGCCCAAAAATCGGGAAGAAGGAAAAGCCCGCTAAGTCCGAAGTAGAGGATAAAGATTTGAACAATTAGCGGTGTTCCGCGAACTAAAAAGACATATATATCTGAAATGAGTTCTAATACTTTTATTTTAGAAATTTTCATCAGGGCAAAGAAAAGCCCGATTACAATACCTATTAAGATGGATACAACCGTCAGCTCCAATGTTAAGAGCATGGCTTTAAGAAAAACATCTTTTGTATCGATTAATACTTCTATAAAATGTGAAAAACTTGGCACTGTACCTACTTCCTTTCTTATTAGAGGATTGAATTATTCAGGTTTTTTTGTGATGTCCTCACCAAAATACTCCATGCTAATCCGAGAAAGTGTTCCATCTTCCCGGAGTTTTTCCAGCGCCTCGTTAACTCGCTTCAATAGGTTAGGGTTATCTTTAGGCAGTACAATTGCTTGTTCACTGCGTTCGATTAATTGCTGCCCTTCTACTTTAAATCCTTCTTTTGCAGCGTTTTTTCCGGTAACAAAATCGGTGATGACCGCATCATGACGACCACTGTTTAACGCCTGTAAAGCTGTGATGTCGCTGTCATAGGTTTTAACATTGTCGGTATATCTGGAGGCTGTATCAGCATAGGTTGACCCTTTTGCTACAGCTACTTCTTTTCCGGCTAAATCATCGACAGTTTTAATATCACTATCAGGTCGGGTAAAAATTTGCGGTCCGGAATAATAATAGGGGGTAGAGAAAGCAACATGTTTGCTTCGCTGTGGATTAATCGTGTGGCTGGCAACAGCTACATCTGCACGGCCAGTTTTGACTCCTTCTACAATTCCTTTAAATTTAATCCGCTTTTGAACCGGTTCCAGACCGAGTTCTTTTGCGATCGCTTCGCCAACTTCGATGTCAAATCCTGACATCGTAAGATCCTCATTATTTACATAGCTAAATGGCTTAAACTCGCCAGAAGCAGCAAAAACAAACTGATCTTTATGTATCAATTCTGATCCGTCGGCAAGCTTTTCCTTTTCCGCACAAGCAGATAAGAAGCAAGCCGCGATAAAACTGAAAATCAATATTAACTTCTTTTCCAACCGCATATTACGTATCAACTCCTCTCGTGTATTTCTACAATCTGTTTGGTTAAATATCTTACTAAAAAAGTGAATACCCCTTTTACGCGTTATATAAACAAAATGTGCCAGGGGATGAACCATATTAATACGATTTTTTGGGGTTGTAAATGTCGAGTATTTTTATAATTGCTTTGCTAATATGTATCCATGAAGGAGGGATATGTTGTTAAAAGAATTAAATCAAGTGATTGAATATATTGAAGATCATTTAACCGATGACTTGTCTCTTGAAAGCATTGCACATTATGCCGGGTGTTCCGACTATCACTTTAGAACCGTATTTTTTCATCTTTCTGGGATGACGTTAAATGAATATGTAAAGAACAGAAAACTATCGGAAGCGAATAAGGAATTATTGAATGGCGAAAAGGTAACGGATGTAGCATTTAAATATGGTTACCAGTCCGTCGACGGTTTTACAAGAGCATTTAAAAAATGGTGTGATTGCTTACCTTCAGATGTCATCAAAAAGAAAATAAGCAAATCATTTCCTAAACTCACATTTGTAATAACTGTAAAAGGAGGAGTTTCGATGGAATGGAGAATAGAAGATAAACAAGCGTTCAGTTTAGCAGGGGTAAGTAAACGTGTGCCTATGCAATTTGAAGGTGTTAATCAGGAAATCGTAGAGCTGGCCAAAAGTATAACGGAAGAGCAGAGAAAAGAAATGCGTGCACTTAAAAATATAGAGCCTTTTGAAATTGTGAATGCATCTTATCATGCTGATGCGAATTTCCTGAAAGAAGAAGGGGAGTTAACGCACTTGATCGGTGTCTTAACGACTAAAAATGAGGTTAGTGATCAATTAGAGAAAGTGCAAGTTGAAGCATGTATGTGGGCGGTATTTCCAAATGAAGGTCCGTTTCCATCTACGTTACAAGAAACAATGGCCAAAACATACTCGGAATGGCTTCCTACTTCCGATTATGAAATTATCCAAGCACCTACGTTTTCGTTTACTAAAATGGACGAAAATAAAAAGGATTATGCTTACTGTGAAATTTGGCTCCCTGTTAGGAAAAAATAAAAGGCAGGATATCCTTATACTAAGGTAGAACAAGTGTAACTGAAGTATAAATAACGGGAGGGGATAGAGTGGCCCTAATCATTCCAAAATGTATGAAATGTAATAATGAAATTAAAGACGATGAAAAAGTATTGGTTCAAATGCGTTACCCGAAGCGAAAAGGATTTACAGAAATCAAAGCTTTTTTGAATGTGGAAGGCAAATTTATTTGTGAAGAGTGTTCAGCGGAAATTAAAATTTAATCATATAAAAAGTTGCTCCATTGGTGAAGGAACCAATGGAGCAACTTTTCGTATGTTTAGGCAACATTTTTACATGCTTCTGCACATTTAAAGCACGCTTCCGCACATTTTTGGCAATGGTCATGATCGTGCTTTTTGCATTCATTTCCACACGCTTCACAAATTTTGGCACAAACGGCAGCCAGTTCGGAAATAAATGGTGTACCTCTAGAAATCGCCTGTTCCAAGTAGTTGCAAATATCTGCGCACTCTCTGTCCAAACGGATACATTCCGTCATCATCTGAACGTGATCTTCTTTTAAGCAGGCGTCAAAACAGTGGTTGCATGCTGCCATACACTCATGTAAAGCTTGCAGCAATTGTTGATGTTGTTCATGTGACATTTCCCATTCCTCCTCGTTAAGTTTGTACACTCTAATTTTCCCGTTATTTTGTCGGGTAAACTAATATAAAATAATCCTTAAAAAAATGTAAGGTTATGAAAATACCATGCAGGGGTATAATAAGTTGGGGAACAAATTTAAAAAAAGGAGAAATGCAGCGATGAAAAAAAAGAGATTAGTAACAGGTGCGCTCGTTTTAAGTACAGCGCTCGTTTTAGCGGCTTGTGGTGGAAATGAAGAAGAGTCAAACTCTACAGAAGAAATGGATCATTCAAATATGGAACACGCCCAAATGGACCATTCAAGTTCAGGTGAAGTACCTGAAGGATTGGCGAATGCGGAAAGCCCTACATATCCAGTTGGCAGCGAAGCAATAATTAATGCCGATCATATGGGCGGTATGAATGGCGCAAAGGCAACCATTACCGGAGCATTTGATACAACTGTTTATATGGTTACGTATACTCCAACAACGGGTGGCGAGCCAGTTGAAGATCACAAATGGGTTATTCATGAAGAGCTTGAAGACGCTGGAGAAGCACCATTCAATTCCGGTGAAGAGGTCGTATTAAATGCGGAACATAT
Source organism: Solibacillus sp. FSL K6-1126 (assembly GCF_038003445.1). Lineage (NCBI taxonomy): Bacteria > Bacillati > Bacillota > Bacilli > Caryophanales > Caryophanaceae > Solibacillus > Solibacillus sp. FSL K6-1126. Next base: position 517,783 of record NZ_JBBOPD010000001.1, read on the forward strand.
GGACGGGATGGATGGCGCGGCCGCTACAATTGATTCGGCTGAGCAAACGACCGTATATATGGTGAGCTATAAAGATACTGAAACAGGTGAGGAAGTAACGCATCATAAATGGGTTACAGAAAGTGAACTTTCCCCTGTGGAATAAAGCCCAAAAAATAATTAAGCCTTAGTTAATAAATAGGTAAGGTCCTTCACATAATGGAGTGAAGGGCTTTTTACATATTGAATAAAGCTGTAAATTACATGAACTAGTGTATTTAATGTTAAACTCAATAAATAAACATATAGTGAATATAAAAAGACGAATTTTATTATGAGCGATATAGAATCCCTTTAAAAGTAATTGGATCATGTATTTTTCTTTTAACACTGATGAAGGGAAAGATGATATGGTAAAAGACTTCGAAAAAGTAATGGAAACTCTCTCAAAAATAAATGTATTATCCAATCCGAATAATGAGCCAGTTACGATTATTGGTGAAGCAGAGAATTTGAAATGTGTAGGAATCGGGACGGACGCGGCAGTTTTTTGGTCCGAACACACCCCGGCTTATGCATTCAAACTATATGCGAAAGACAAATCAGCTAAAGTAATGGTGGAAGAAAGTGTTTATCGGAAGTTAGGCAATTCGCCTTTCTTTTCAACCTGTTTTGGTTCGAACGACAATTGCCTCGTATTAAGTTACGAGGAAGGGAAGACGCTATTTGAGTGTATCCTTGAAGGCATCCATATTCCGGAACAGGCGATAAATGATGTCGAAGAAGCAAGAGAATATGCGCGCAGTAAGGGCCTGAATCCGCGTGATATTCATTTGAAAAATATACTGCTGCAAAACGGCAGAGCTAAAATAATCGATGTTTCCGAATATACGATGTCAGGAAATGATTGTCGATGGGAACATTTAAAAAAAGGGTATGAGCAATACTATCATTTAATAGACGGGAAATCCGTGCCGATTGGGGTAGTTGAAACCGTTCGAAAGTGGTATAACAGGCGAGGGAAGAAATCATTGTCATTTGAAGAAATTACAACACCTATATTAAAACTTTTCTTTAAAAATTGATAAGTTAAAAAGCCTCGCATTTTGATGATATATGGACTTACCCCTGTCAAGTAGACAGCCTATAAAAAGACTAAGCAGCCATCTGGTGACGATATTCTATCGGTGCCAGATGGTTGAGTCGTTTTTGGAAGCGCTGGTAATTATAAAAGTAGATATATTGCTCAACAGCTTGTCTTACCGTTTCCTCTGAATAATCATGTAACAGATACAAGCACTCGCTTTTAAAGTGCGAGAAAAAGGACTCAATACAAGCGTTGTCATGGCAGTTTCCTTTGCGAGAATGACTGCCAATCATGCCAAGCTGCTCTACTGTTTGATGATACTTTATGGATGTGTATTGGTAGCCTTGATCTGAGTGAATGATGCTTCGATACACATTTCTTTTTGCGGTCAATTCCTGGAGGGTATCCATGACTAATTCTAAATCATTACGCTTGCTAATACGCCAAGCGACAATTTCGTTGTTATATAAATCCTGTACAGCTGACAAGTAGAGAAATCCATTTTTCGTTGGCAGATACGTAATATCTGTTACGAGCACCTCATTTTCTACACGTTCTTTAAATTGACGCTCCAACACATTATCAAATACACGTGAGAGACGGTTGCCCCATACGCGACGCTTTTTACGGATAATCGATTGAATACCCAACTCACTCATTAGTCGATAGACTTTCTTATGATTCACAAGAAAGCCTTTGTCTCGTAAAGCGATTTTCATGCGTGGATATCCATACATTTTGTGCGTTTGATGAATTGCCAAAATTTGCTCCTTTAAAACAATATCATTATGTTTGCGTAACGATACTTTGCCATTTTTAAGCCACTTATAGTAGCCTGAACGTTCCAATTTTGCCATTTTAGTAAGCCATGTAATGGGATAGCGATCTTTCATTTCTTCAATAATTTGATAACGATCTGAATAAGTAGGCATTCCTCCATTTACAGATTTGGATACTGCTTTTTTAAGTATTCGACCTGTGCCTTATAGTAATCACGTTCTTCTTCTACATTTTTAAAGTGGACCCGTTTTCCTTTTAAAGGATTCTTCTCACCTTTCGCACCAGAACCTGTAGATGCGATACGATTAAAAGCTTCGATGGATCCGACTTCTTTATATTTCTTCACCCAAGCTTTTACTTGAGAAACATTACGAATCTCATATCGATCCGCAATTTTTTGCATACTTTCATTGCCTGTTAAATAAGCTTGTACAATCTCTAACTTCAACTCGTTTGAATAAATACTATTTTTTCTCGACACAGAAAAATCCCCTTTAAGTAAAATGTTTACCTACAGCGTACTGTAGGTTTTTTAACATTGTCTACTTAAAGGGGATAATATCAATATTCATCTGAATGCGTGGCTTTTTTAAATAGATCCATTTCGTACTTTTTCGATCAGTGAAGAAATCCATTCACCTTCATTATTAAAACGACTTGTAAAATAGCCGGTTAAAAAATCCCCACCTTCTTTTTTAGAACCTTCCAGCTTAACTTGCATATTCAAGCTTGTAATATAATCTATTTTCTTTTCAAGCTTTTTTAATTTCTCTTCAAGAATCATAATGATTTTTGCACGATCTACAAAGTCCAGATTCATTAATCCAACAATTGTATCTGAGAGAGAATCAGCTTTTTCAAAAAGCTGATAAATTTTTTGTGGAAGTAATGCTAGGCCCTGTTCGGTAATAGTGAAAACTTGCTTATCGGGCCGATTCTCTTCTTTAATGATCTCTGTTGGTTCGATAAGGCCCTGCTTTGTCAAAGATTCAAAATGATAATAGAGCTTGCTTTCCGTCAGGTGCGCCAATTTATCAAAAGGAATCGGTTCTGACAGCTCTTTTTTTAGTTTATATGGATAGCTGCTTTCTTTCGCTAACTTGCTCAATATATAAATTTGGATGGACATAGTATTCTCCTATACTTTATACATTTTAATCTCCGCTTATATAAATACAACTCGTGCTAAAAATAGCACGAGTTGTATTTTTCCTTAGTTTAACAAAGTTATGCCATAACTTCATCCGCTTTTTTTAAAGAAGCTGGTTGTTCAGCTGGTGCATCAACTGGAAGCGGCTTATGGAAAACCCAAACAATGATAATATTAATAAGCATTGCTCCGACTCCCACTGCAGCTAATCCCCATAGGTATGGGGCAGGGCTGATCGAACCAAACATAATCGCTAAATACGATTGAACAGAATGGTACATCGGCGTAATATAGCTAAACCATTCATATGGTGCGTACATCATATCACGTGGAATCGTAGCACCGTTCGCCAATGTTTGCATAAGCAGAATCGGAATGTTAAGAATCATACCGCCTTCACCAAGGATAAAGATTGGAATTGCACACACATTAAATGCAGCCATATATAATAAAATCTGCTGTCCGGCAACAGGTAACAATACCGATGTGTCGACATCTGCAATTAGAAAGGCAACAGTTAATGAAGCGATAGTTGAAAGTATCGCAATTATTAAAGCAGTCAACTGTACATAAAAAAATAATTTTGTTTTACTCGCCTTACCACGGCTCGCTTTAAATGAACCGACTAACTGCATTCCTGCAATCATTGCACCTACATAACAATTCTCAAACGTATTTTGTGATTAATATTTTTGTGATTAAAAATATTAATTGAGTATTATATAATAACGATAAATAGATATTATATTGTGATTAATATTTTACATTATGGAGGTAACTATGCACAAGTTTATTTTAGGTATGGGAACTACAATTGTGGCTAACAGAAAAGTAAAATATCCACTTATTCTAGTAGAAAATCATGAAGGATTGAAAGACTACCATCTGATAAGTTCGGTGATATTTAAGAAATGGAAAAGGCTAGAATATAATACACAAAGAAAGTATGCAGGAATGATTGTAAGTTTGCTTAATTGGTTACTAGATAATCAAATTAAATTAGGGATGAAAGAAGTTAAACTAAGTAATTTAACTATTAATCATTTGAGCATGTTTTTAAATGAAAAGAATAATGAAGGATTAACAAGGACAACGATGAAAACATACGAAAGAACATTAATAATGTTCTGTGAGTTTTTGGTCGAGCATGATATAGCTAGCGATGATGTAAGGAAACGAGTAACAGAACACGAAGACAGAACTACGTTCTTTGAAATTGTTCTGTACAATAACGACACTAGCGAGGTTCTACACGACTTACGGAGAGAATTAATATTCCCTTTTATTGAGTTTGCTGTAAAAGTAGCAAACCCTATCGCATTAGGTGTTTACTATCAAATTTTCGGTGGTTTAAGGCGTGGAGAGATTGTGAATATTAAGCGACAGAATGTTCAATTACTAGGTGTTCTAGGTGAGAATGGACATAGAGTAAAAATAACACAGGATATAATGCGAAGTGACATTAAAGATTCAGCAGGTTCAAGTTCAGTTAAAACTAGTAAAAATTTTAGAGATGCCGTAATCCACCCTTCTCCGATCTTACAAGGTTTATATGAGAATCATTTAAAAACATATTCAAACGAATCAGGTAATGACGCTTTATTTGTTGGTAAAAACGGTTTGGCAATGACAGGCACAACCTACTCGTATTATTTTAATAAATTAAAAAAAGAGTTTATCCAATTCTTGCTGAATCACAAAAACACAAATCTGGTCGCTTATGGTGGGCAACTAGCTAGCGTTAAATGGAGTACACATATCGGGCGAGGTATTTTTTCAAACTGGTACGCAGACACGACGGACAATCCTTTAACATTGGCTAGAGCCAGAGGCGATAGGTCTCTTGATAGTAGCCTAGCATATATAGATAACACCACCAACGTTAAAAACAAAGTAAAAACAGCCATAGAACAACTGTATGAAAATAGAGGAGAATATGATGAGTGAAACAAATGGAAAAATCCAATTTCTTATGGGACATTTTGAAATTAGTCCAGATAAAGGTTATGGAGTGAATTCATTATTAGAACTACTTAAAGTAGATGTTCTGTCACTACGAACAGCGTTTCAAGAGGCTGCTGTACCCGCATATTGGCATGAACGTAAAAAATTCGTTAAAGGAAGTGACCTGATCGACTTTTTACTCATAGATTATGATTATAATTTCAATAAAGACTATTTGAGTATAAAAGACATGATAAAAGAATACGAACCCCTAATCACACCATCTGATTTTCGTAAAAATAATTTTGACAGTTTACGCGTTAAACATCTGACAATTAACCCTAAAGCTAACACTTCAAAGGCATTCAAATACCATAAGAGCGATATTGAGGCTTATTTAAAAGAGAAATATGGAGAGTTACCTTTAAATAAGTTAGACGAATATTCCTCTTTAACTGCTGTTAGTAATAACGTGGGATGTAGTCCTGAGTTCATAAGCGTACGTTTAGATAAAATTAAGCATATTAAACAAAAACGTAATATTCGTATCCATAAAGGCGAAATACCTAAAATACAAAAAATGTATGACCAAGAAAATAAAATAAAAGAATTAACACCAATTGAATTACTCGAATACAAAATTAATTCTCACAAATTATCTAGTAAATTCCCTCTTACGAAGGATTTATATTTACAATACGCGACAATTTACGTGAATAATTCTCAAGCGAAAAAGAAAAGAAATCTCGCAAACGATTTCATTGGCATGTATAAAGATCTAATTAATTCACTCACTAAAGAAGTAAATGAATTAAGTGACAACGAACTTATACTTTTTTTTAAAAGTGATAGTCAAAGCTACCGAAGCAAAAGGTTACTTCCTGCATTTTTCAAGTGGGTTTCTCAGGCATCCCCACAAGTAAGTTACAATAATGTACCTACGGTACGACAGAAACAGAATCCGAATGAAAGTGAAACGTACACCGCAAAAGAATTTTATGATATGTATGATTATGTTAATAATTTAGAAGTTCATAGAGCTAAAGCCATAAAGCAATACAATTACGCACAAGCTTGGTTTGTTTTGTGTATGAACTTTACAAATGCTTGGAGAACAACAGATTTATGGGAGTTCCCTTCCCCGAATTTAAAACTCTTAAATGAACAGGTGACACTTGAATGGTTTAAAACCAACACACTGACAGTTGCGGATTCTCAGAAAATAGTCAACGAGATAATTGAAAGTAACCATTTTATCATCAACAAAACAGGCGCTTTAAATAGTTTATATGTGCATCAAGATATTTTAGTTACATTCGTAACTGCCTTATGTATAACTGAAATGCATAGACAAAAAGAATCGTTAGAATACTTACTTCCCATAGTACGTACAGGTAGTTATAGTAAAAAAATAAACACGATGTTCCCCCATGATTTCCCTAAATATTCCTATAAAAAAGTTACTAAATCTTTGTTAACGAATCTCGATAGAGAAGCTAGAAATACAAGCTCTTTAGGTAGTGTTAGTAACGTCCTTTCTTCAAGATTGCGTGGACATAAAGACCCTAATACAATCGCTCTATACATTGGTATGGATGAAGTAAATCACCCGCTGGAAGTGTCAAAACACTTATTTAGACGAGGGCATTTCGGATATTTATACTCTTTATTAGTCGATTTAATCAATCCAGACAAAGAGTTCACTTTGGAGGAAAAAACACAAGAAATTGAAAAATTAAAAAAATACTTCACACCAATACAAGTTGAAAATAATAGTCGGTTCATAGAAATACAACGACAGCGACAGGATAAAATCACTGAATTGGTTATAAATATGGATAATCAAAGTATTTTGGAGAAACTAAACGCTGTTTATAACGATACTCAACCCGCCAAAATTTCAAATGCACAATGTTTATCTGATAAATGTATTAACGAGAAATCTGACTGTTTAAATTGCCCTTTGCTGCTACCGAAAGTTTTCATGCTTCAAGAATTAAAAGAGGAAATCGAAGATTTACTGACAACCCTGCAAAATTGTGAATCTACCGAATCGCCAATAACGCAAAAAGCAATGTATTTGGTATTGAACAGGTTAAATTTAATAGGCGATGCACGTAAAACGTTTGGTAAAGAGTATATCAACGCTTTCATTGAACTAGATGAATTACAAATGAAATTAAACCAAATTCAAAATAAAATTCTATTGGAGGAAATCTAATTGCAAGAAAAAATTTATGATACAGAACACTTTGAAATTTTATTCACGCCTCAACAATATTTTGATTTTGGACAAGTAAATGATTATAAAGAAAAGGCTAAGAAGCATAGTGAAAATAAGGTTTTATTGAGCGATTTTTCTGATGATACATGGAAAATGGAATATTTCAATGAATATCATTATTTCCATTTTTCTCACAAGGATAAAGAAATTAATACACAGCTGAAATGTTTTTTATTATCGGAATTAGAAGAGGGATATAAAGTTAGCACTTTATCTCTCTCTATATCAGCTATTCTTAAAGTTATTACATTTACAGATAATTATTCTACCTCTAAAATTGAAGAATTTGAAAAATGGTTTGAAGAACAAAAGGAACATGCCAAACTAAGAATTCAAACTTCCTGTCAGCGACTTTGGAGGTTCCTAGGGCCTCCAAAGTGTCAAGAATATGAAGAATTTCTAAGTGAATTCGCATTCGTAATGGGAGAAACAAGAGAACTACCAAACTATCGAGATATTTTATACTTTGACCACTGCTTCAAAGATTTTCAAGAGAAATCAGAAGGTCTTTTAAGAAAGCGCTATTTACCCTTGTTTATCTGGTGGAAATTATCCAAAATTATACCTATGAGAACCTCCGAGCTGCTTGCAATCAAAGAAGCAAACATTAAAGAAACAGCACATGGAACGGTACTAAAATTAGAGCGTAGCAAATTTACGTACGCATATTCTTTACCTATTCAAACGGAGTTTAATATAAATGAAGAAGTTGCGAAATTAATGCGTGAATATATACGAAATAAAGAAGAAAGTACGTTATCGGAATTATATAGTGAAGAAGAAAATTCATACCTATTTCCGTATTATCTAAATCTTGGATTTCAAGTTGAATCAGTAAGGAACAGAAGTTTAGCGCGAAAAAGTAAGGCTAAGAAACATTTATCTAGACATGGTATGGGAATTCTATTAAAAGAATTTTATAGGGAAATAATCGAGAAAGACTACAATCTCCAGCTTGAACAGTTAAGACCCATGGACACTAGACACTTGGCAATATGCGGAATGATGATGCAAGGGTTCAGCCCTTTGACAATAGCGAGATTGGCAGGTCATGCAGATCTCAGATCTCAAAATCATTACCTCCAACACATTGAAATTTTTAACGAAGCTGCTACAAATGTCCTTGCGGACAATATTTGTAGAGAAGAAATTATAAAAATGAAATTAACTTTATCAGAGGATGATATAAGGTTACCCGCACAGTTTAAGCTAAATATAAAGAAAGGTAAATTTATGAAGTATGATACTGATTCGTTTTTAAAACTTGAAAATGGTTATTGTACAGACAAAGATTTCCCTTCAAATTGTCAAATGGCTTGTGAAACTTGCAAGTTCTTTCTATTCTCGTCAGACAAGATGGAACACAAAAAAGCATTATTGGCATACAATGAAAAAATAGTAAAACAAAAAGAAGATGCTTTAACGCTCTTTGAAGCCACATATAAAGCCTTAATGACGAATACAGAACGAGCAAATATGATTGATAATAGACATAAATTAAACGAATCTAAAGGCCAGATAGAGCTAGTTAAACGAATTGTAGAGCAACACGCTATAATTAAGGCTAAAATTCTATTGGAGGATAATAAAGAATGGCTAGACCACAAAAATACACTGATAACTACCTCAAAGAGCGAATTATAGAAATTAAGGTTAAATACAATTATCAAAAAGTAACACCAACCATTTTGCATAAAGAAACAGGTATCGAGCGCACTGTTTGGATAAAGAGAATGAAAGAGTTTTTAGATGAAATTAACGAGCCTACGGCTTTGGTGGAGAAATTTGATAGTTCATTTACTTCTCTCCCTAATCTTGGGGAAGTAGTAATGGAGAATATAGATAATAAAAAAGAGCTGTTAGACACTTTAAGTACCTATACGCTATTGATGCAAAGGTTTTGGCATAAGGCTTCTATCTGTGAGAACGCAGAAAAGCGAATCGAAGAACTAGAAATGGAATTACACGAGGCGAATAAAGCTAACGAGCGTTTAAAAAAAGAAAATGAACACTATCAAAAGAAATTCCAAGATGTATTAGTATCTAGTACCAACGCAACACAGCGCACGGAGCAAGGGCTTAAAAATGTGTTCGATATAAAAACAGCGAAAGCTAAAAAATTTATGGACGCAGTAAGTAAAACAGGGGCGTTTGATGATGATTAAAAAACTGGGGGATTCCCCCTTTTTTTATAAAAAGGGTCTCGCCAGATTTATGCGGATTTACAACGTTAAGGTGAAAAAATGCACCCAAACAGCGCTTTGGGAAGATTATTAAGCAGATTTAACTTACTATTATGGGAATTTATTGATATATTTATTGAAAATATCATTTAAGTGAGGTTTAAGTATGGAGCAATTAACATTTGGTGAGCTACAAAACTACTTAGCATTAAAATACAAAGAAGGACGCACTTCTTCTGCATTATTTATGAAATTAGTAGAAGAAATTGGTGAAGTTGCAGAAGTACTAAACCAGTTAGAAGGTCGAAAGAAAATCAACTTAGATACTTCTTTAGAAAAAGAGTTGGTTGATGTTATACATTACGCAATAGCTATTGCAAGTGTAAATAATATTGATTTAACAAAGGCAATTATCGAAAAAGATAAGGAAGCTGCAATTAAATATAAACAATCTCCAAACTTGGAGGAATTTTTAGTATCCAAAAAGTAAAATAACAGTACCATCATAAATATTTACTTATACATACCTATACAAAATAACGTTCCCAAATGCCACTTTGGGAGCCAACACCCTTTATTCAATTGAATAAAGGGTTATTTTGACTGCTTATAAACAGTAAATCCCCAAACCTCGATTTGGGAACTATAAGCTCGGAATAAGAATTGTTGTAACTAAACTGGACAAAATAAACTTAAATAAAATTTAGGGTGATGAAGTTGAAAAAAATTTTTCCTCTTTTCTTATATTTATTAGGTTTCTTAATTTTGGGAATAAACGATGGACATGTTTCTGGAAATACAAACGATATTCCTCCACCTTTTGAGGAAATATATCCTGAAATAGGTTACAAATCGGTAGATGTTGCAGTCGACGATTTTGAACAACATTTTAATCAAGAGCTTATGTTACCAATAAGAGTACCACCAATTAGCTTTACGCATTACTGGGGCAGGTTTAGTGATTTAGATGGCGAAGCAAATGACACTCTTGAGGTTACATTTATAAGTGAACATTTTCCTAATAATCACTTTAAGATTGATGTGCGACCTATTCAACATAAAATCCCGTTTGGAAAGTATAAATCTAAAGAGATTAAATTAAAAAATGGGAATAATGCAATATATACGGGAGATTTATTCCTTGGTTTTAAATTGTTGATATTCGAAACAGATCATTGGCAATATGTGTTTAGTGTTGATGAAGATGTTTCCGATGAAGTAACACCTGAAATACTCGTCCAAATAGCAAATTCGATTGATTTCTAAATAAACCTTATTTAACTAACGCTTTAGTGAAACAAGTATTTATAACGTATACAAAACAAATCTAAATAACGTTCCCAAATGAAAGTTAGGGAACCAACAACCCCATTCAATTGAATAGGGGTTGTTTTGGCTGCTTATGAACAGTAAGTCCCCAAACTACGCTTAGGGAAGGTTTATTCTTCAACGAAAGGAACTGGTTAGTTGTAAGTTTAAAACCTTTTATACGGTCATATATTTAAAGTAAAAAAGGAAGTGGACAGAATAAAAAAGGGCAAAATCCTTTTAATAACAACCATTTTGATTTTATTTGTTGTAGCCTTTCTATGTTTCTATAACATCTCAACTAAAGGAGAATTATCTGAAGCTCTTCCTTCAGTAAATCCTGAAATACAAGCGGAAAATGAAAAGAAACTAAAAGAAGGAGAAGAAATTACAACCCTACTCTATGAAGAGGGAGGCTTTTTTGAACAGGTAAACAATCAATTAAAAGAAGAAGGTTATGAATTTCAAATATTGCTTGCCGTTTATTCAAAAGATGATATTCGGGTGAAATATATCTTAAATAAAGAGGCAACTGAATCAGTACAAGAAGCTGTAAAATCGATTTTCTTTGAAGCAGTTGAAATAAATAATTTAGACTCCAAATCCTTTAATCTTAAAGTAGCTGATAAAAATGATGGACCAGATTGGTAATGAAGTTTTTATTTCACTAATGGATTTAGTACAACAGGATTTATAAAACATACAAACTAAACCTAATAAACGTTCCCAAATCAAAGTTTGGAAACGGAACATAAAGGTGCAAACGCTGTTATAACAGTGTTTGTGCCTTTTTCATTGGAATATTGTTTATACGGGATTTTATGCACGTTTCTACAAAGCCAATGTTGCCAATGGATTGAGCGTGTTTTTGTGCTGGCTGCGTTCGGCACATTGTTGCATAGAATGTTGTATATCTTATCGTTGTAAATCCGCATAAATCTGGCGGGACCCCTAAAAAAGCAAAAAAAAAACAGTTAAATTATGTTTTTTCATTAATCACACTATGAGAATCATCGAAAACGTTGGTATAATAATATTTAGAGTTAATCACTAAAATTTTTATGTTTGAGAAAACCCAGCCATTGTTAAAAACATTGGCAGCATACTATTATGCATTCCCGTTGGCACATCATTCATAATGACATAGTTACCAGTGTAGCTATTTTCGATTTGCTCAGCCATTTCGGCAGCCTGTTCTTTCGGAAGGTTGAAGTTCATTAAAATTCCTTGAGCTGTTTGTTGTGAGAAATTTGCACTTAACTCATTATTAATTTGAGTAACTACAGATGACATAGAAGAGGAAACCATTGTAGATGAGGCTTCATTTACTGTGAAGTCAATGTTTGTTCCTTTACCGCTTTGTGCATCCGCTGAGAAGTTTTCAGGGATATGAATAACTAATGCAAGTTCATTGTGCTCTAAATCTTTCAGAGCTTGTTTATTTGTTAAGTCTGTTTCGATTGTCTTAAATGGTAAGCTTTCGCCTAGTTGCCCAGCGATCTGATTACCTGATTCACCTTTGTCTTCATTTACGATGGCAATTTTTAATTCATCCATATTGCCAGGGATTGCTGTGTACCCAGGTAAAAAGATTCCAAGCATCGCTACCGCATAAAATATTCCCATAAAAATAGAAGCAATTGCCCCTTTTGATTTTAAAAACTGTTTAAATTTCACGTATTGTTTCCTCTCTTATACAATCTTAAGTTTAAGTACTCTAATTAAAGTACTTTGTTTTTAGTATTCTATATTATTAGTGATTTACATGTAAAGTAATAAGTAGGTCATAAATATTACGATAATGTGAACGGTTAGAAATACAAAACATGATTTATAAAGAGAAGATTCCTTTATAAAAATTGAAAAATTCTGTAACTTTTACACTTTTCCTAAGTCTAATTAAATACAAAGTATGGAAAAGGAGGATTTAACATGAATAAAGGCAAACTTTTTGGAATGGCGCTTGTCGCTTCACTTGTTGCTGTTTTAGCACTCGGTTACTTTATGCTCGCTAAAAACACGGAAGTGCAGGCAACGGGTATTTTATTTGAAGGGGAAACGTATTCCATTACGTTAAAGCAGCCAATTACTGAAAAAAGTTTAACAGATGGGTCCATTCTAGTAGTCGATGAAAATGATAAAAGCGCAAAGGCGAAATTGTCGGTTGATAAAGCCGGGACTACTATATCTGTAGATGGACTGAGTGTAGGGAAATATACGCTCCAAATTAAGCAAACAGCATACGTAAAGAAAGCAAAGTCGCAGCAGGAACAATCTGTTGCACTTGAAGTTGTAAGGAAAGTGGAAAAACTTACGTCAACGGAAGATTTAAAAGATTATTTTAGGGCGTTTGTAGCGCAAGAAAATGCGGCATCTAGTCTCTCTAATGATATGGTAAAAGAGGAATCGGCAATGTCGATGGAAAAAAGTGATTTAAGTAGTGGCGGACCGAGTTATTCTACTACAAACAACCAGGTGGAGGGTATTGAAGAAGGGGACATTACAATAACGGACGGTCAGTCCATTTATACGATTGTCGACAATAAAGTAGTCATTGTTGATGCCAAAAATTTGCAGGTGATGAAGCGTTTAAAGATCGGCAAAGATATTTATCCAACACATTTAATGCTGCATGACCAAACATTAATTGTAGGGTACACAAAGTATGTAGAAACACAAAGAGAGCCGCATTATGACGGGAAATCGGTAACGAAAATTGCTTTCTATGATGTAAAGGATGCAAAAAATCCGACGCTAGTGCGCGAAGTGGGGCATGACGGGGATATTACGAGTATTCGTAAAGCAGGCAACTATTTGTACGTTGTATCAAGCCGTATGCCGAACTACTGGCTGCTGCAGGAAACACCGGATGTAGAGCTCCGTCCATCCACGTACGATGGGGAAAAGGAAACCATTATGCCGGTCGATAAAATTCGTATGCTCCCTGAAAGCAATGAGCCGAACTATTTGATCGTATCTGCAATCGATGTAAGCAATGTGAAGTCGAATGCATGGAAAACAGAGAGCTTCCTAGGCAACAGCGGTCAACTGTATATGTCTGAAAATGCAATCTATATTGCGTCGATGAATCATTACGGGTTCTGGGCGGGAATCGAGCGCACATCTCTTGATGACACGGTTTCTAGTACAATGCCGGCGAAACAAAATAATGAAACGACAATTTACAAAATTTCAATTGATAAAACTGCGGTAAAGATGACGGCGCAAGGTAAAGTGCCTGGGTCAGTATTGAATCAATTTTCAATGGATGAGCATGATGGGCATGTACGGATAGCTACAACAGAAGGCAGTGCATGGGGAACAACGGCCAATTCGAAAAACCATCTATTCATTTTGGATGAAAACTTAAAACAAGTTGGTGCGGTCAATGATTTGGCGAAAGGAGAACGCATATACTCAGCTCGCTTTATGGGAAATAAAGCGTATTTAGTGACATTTAAAGAAACAGACCCGCTTTTTGTCATTGATACGAAAAATCCAACTGCGCCGAAAGTGTTAGGGGAGCTGAAAATTCCGGGCTTCAGCAATTACTTGCATCCAATTGGCGAAAATCACCTCCTTGGTATTGGCTATGATACGGAAGTGAAGATGGAAGAAGGTTCAAAAGAGCCGGTTATCTATACAAATGGCATGAAACTGAGCCTGTTTGATGTGACGGATTTCAATAACCCGAAAGAACAGCAGGCGGTTGTAATTGGTGGTCGCGGAACCAACTCTCCTGTGCAATATGACCATAAAGCTCTATTCAGAGATCCACGCCAAAATTATTATGGCTTCCCTGTTACAATTTACTCGCCAACAGATGAGGAAGAGCAGCTAAAATATGAAGGAACAGGTGCTCATATTTACAAGGTAACTCCAAAAGGGATTGAGCTTGTAGCCGACATGATCGAAAAGGCGCGTCCTGGTGAACAATATGAAGATTCGTATAATGTCGTACAGCGTCTACTCTATATTGATGATGAGCTGTTTACTGTATCTCGTTCCAAAGTGACGAGCTACAACGGAAAAACATTTGAAAAGCAACAGATGGCAGGTTTCTAATTTAGACTCAACCACAAGCACAGGTGGAATTGTGCTTGTGGTTTTTTCATGTCCGGAAAAAAAGTTAAAGGGGTATTCATGATTTCTTAAGAATTTCTTCATATTTAGCCTTTCTAAATATTAAGATTTGCCCTTTACACTAAAGTTAAGTGAAAAGGAGTGAGCGATGATGATTAAAGTAACGAACTTACAACATACATTTTCTATCGGTAAACGCGGAAAGGAAAGACAGGTTCCGGTACTTAAAGATGTATCATTTGATGTGGAAAAGGGGGAAATCGTAGCGGTCGTCGGGAAAAGCGGATCAGGTAAATCGACACTGCTTCAGATTTTGGCGGGTTTTATGAAACCGGAACACGGTTCAATTGTAGTAAATGCACAGGAAATTGCAGGATTTAATGAGATTCAGAGTGCAAAATTTCGTTTGGAAAACTTCGGCTTCATCTTTCAAAACTTTCAGCTGATGCCGAGTTTGACGGCATTTGAGAACATTGAATTGCCACTAAAGCTGCAAGGGATGAACGTTTCAGAACGCAGAAAACGAGTTGAAGTAATTATGAAAAAGGTTGGTTTAACTGAAGTGACCGACCATTACCCGAACGAGCTATCGGGCGGGCAGCAACAGCGGGTAAGTATTGCCCGTGCTCTTGTGACGAACGCGCCGATTTTGTTGGCGGATGAACCGACAGGAAGCCTTGATTCAGAGACAGAGCAAGATATTTTAATGCTCATCCAGCAGCTGAACCGCGAATTGGATTTGACATTTATTATTATTACGCATGATGAGGAAGTGGCAATGATTGCGGACAAGCGCTTTCGTATGCATGACGGTCAATTGGTGAAAGAAGGTGAACACAATGCTATTTAAAGATCAGGTGGATTTTGTGATGCAGCATATTAGAAAAAATAAGCTGCGTGTTTTTATGACGGTATTGGCCGCAACAATGGGCTGTGCGTTTTTAATTGTGCTAGCCTCGATTGGATTTGGATTACAAGATTCGATTGAAGATGAAATTCTATCAAGTGAGACGGTGACACAAATAGAAGTGCTCGGTAGTCAAGCGCTGTTTACAGCAGAGGAAGTAGCGGATATACAAGCGGTGGAAAATGTGCAGACGGTGTTAAAAACTACGAGTGTGGATGCTAATGTAGAGGGCTATATGGGAGACCGTGATACATTTACATCATTGCGTTTAGTGGACTTTACTGATTATGCATCGATAGCAAAACCGTTAGCGGAAGGGAAATATCCGGAAAACGAGAATGAGATTGTTGTCGGATATCATTTTGGACAAACTTTATTAAATGAAGCAGACCGCAAAATAATTGAGGAAAAATCAAAGGCAGCAGAAGCAGAAGGTACTTATTACGACGGTGCTGATGAAGGTTATAAGGAATCGCTTATCGGCAAGGAAATTGAGATTGCTTTAAGTACGCATGAACAGCCGGAAGTATTATCAGAGCGTATGACGTATACGATTGTCGGTGTTATGCCAAAGCCGGCTTATGAATGGGCAATCGAAAACCGAATTTATATGATGGACGAGCAACGGGAAGTGGTTGAAAATACTTATAACCAGGTAGTTACAGAAAAGGGAGCAAGCGATTTCCAGCTGTTTTCAGAGCGTTTTGATATTTATGCGGAAAGCTTGGAGTATGTGAAGCCGATTTTAGAAGAGTTACGTGAAAAAGGCTACGGCGTATATTCAGTTACAGAACAGCTGGATGAGTTGAATGTCTTTTTCCTAGTATTAAAAGCAGGGCTCGTTTTCGTTGGAACAATTGCTGTGCTGATCGCATCGATCGGTATCTTTAATACGATGACAATGGCGGTTACGGAACGTACACGTGAGATTGGGGTATTAAAAGCAATTGGTGCAAGTCCGAAACTGATTCAACGACTATTTCTAATGGAGAGTACCTTTATTGGAGTCATTGGAACAGTTCTGGCCATTGCAATTTCTTATGTTGTAAGCTTTGCAGCGAATGCACTATTGCCGCTCATTTTAAAAGCAGCAACAGGTGAAGATGGCTTCAATAATGTACAGTTTTCAGCTATTCCATGGCAGCTTGTAGTCATTGCTGGAGCGATCAGTATCGGAGTAGCGATGATTTCCGGATTACGCCCGGCACGTAAAGCAACGAAAATTGAAGTAATGCAGGCGTTAAGACAGGAATTGTAAAATGGAAATGCATGTTATTGGAAATAATTTTATGTGGATCAAATTAGAAAATAATTAAATGAAGTTAAGGACCAAACATATTTTTATATGGTTTGGTCCTTTTTAACCTTCAATGAGAAATTGGATATTTATATTATTTACCTTCATTTTTAGATATTACAGGAAATTTTATCTTTAAAACTCTTCAAATTTCTTCTTTGCTTTCTGTTTTAATTTAAAACCAAACCGACCTGTATGCTCATCGTTTTTAACCAATAATTGATATGCGGAAAGAATTGTAAGACCACGAACCGATATATATAGACCAACAGCTATTAAAAACACAAAAACCGGATAATAAGGAACCAAAATTCCCATCTCTAATTTGTTCTCTAACGCAAAAGCTAAGAATCCCACCGCCAGTAAACAAGCACCAATCACCATTATTCCGGAATTTTTCCTTTTAAAGCCCTCGTATCTCCCTGATAGCTCTTTGAAATAATTGGAATCAAATAATAAAACTTCTTTTTTGAGAATCGAATATTGCCCTTGATCAAAACCTAATGTCGCAAAAGAAATGATCCCTAGAGCCGCAATGGCAATAATTAAAAGAACCCCAAGCATTGAATTTGTCCCCATAATTAAGTACGGCTCAAACGCCAATGCAAAAAGTCCAAAACCCAACGCAATATGTTTAGCGGTTTTTTGAGTGCTTAACAAAAAACCTTCTGCCATCTCTTTGCTTACATAATAACCTGCTTCATTTCCTTCATTGTTCTCAACAGAATCTTTCAATAAGTAATCAATCGATACTTCAAAGATATTTCCGATCATTAAGATCTTTTCTGTCTCGGGAAATCCTTGACCATTTTCCCATTTGCTAATTGCCTGTCTTGAAGTGTTTAGTTTTTCAGCTAAAGCTTCTTGAGAATATCCTTTTTCCTTTCTTAGCTTAAATAGTTTTTCACCAAATTCCATTTATTTCAACTCCATTCATTTTGTTAGTTATAATGTATAAAAACATGGCCGTTCTTTCTATCACGTGGTGGATGCAAATTGTCAACTTGAGGTTGCATTGTTGTTATAATGGGCTTTTAAAGCCTTTTCTCTACATATCTTTAGAAAGCGTTTTACAACAAAAGATGATTAATTAATGATCCTTTCATTTTTCATAACAGGGCATATTGAGGAATTAATTTAAAAAAATGGAAATTTTTATTATTAATAATTTAAACAAATTATGAGTTATCTTTGAATTAACAGAGCAGAGCACTTATACACTTTTTAGCAAGACCACAAATTTATGTAGCCTTGCTAATTAAATGCTAAAACTGGTGCGAATAAGCTACCCAGTCATGATAATAAAACCTCTAATAGTGATAGCTATTAAACTTAAAATTCCTAGTGAAGATAAAAGTACAGTAATTGTTTTTAAACGTCCTTTAACACTAAATATTGCAGTGAAAAATGAAACGATTAACATTGATATTAGTATCAATATATCCCATGAATCAGGTAATGGATGCAATACTTGTGGGATAATAAAACCAAAAACAATAAATAATATGATCATCAACAATGAAATCATACTTAAATATTTTCTCAACTATTCATCACCCCTCCGTAATGTATAATTCTACCATATTTTTTAGGTGCTATTTCTACAAATATTCATAACACCTTTTTAAGGTTTTTCTCTCCATCAACAGAACTAAGAGTTGTAGTAAAAGGATTCCGTTTTACTGGGGATAGGATGGAATTATTCCGTTAAGTAAAAAGAGATTACAACCTGAAATCTTTTTATTTTCACAGACCAAAATAATTATCCATTGCTCAAATATTAAAATCAGGAGGTTAAAGGATTAAAAATAGATTGACTACTAATATAAATTAAAGGGGAATTATAACTTCAACAATCGGGCTGGATTGTTAAATAGTATTCTATTTAAACTATGGTAAATTAACTATAGAGCAGGTGACATTAAATTTAACAGGACTACATAAGAGGAGATAGTTATGATTGTTTATACTGTACAAAAACTAACAACCTATAAATTAATGCGAGAACAGGGATACTTAACAGGAAATTTTAAATACGCTATGTTCCCAGAAGCCTATAAGTGGATGATGGATCAAATGGAAAAGCGGCTTCCTAATTATAAAAGTGAGGTACCGCCAATCTGGGTATGGGAACGAAGGGTTAATCGCAATGAACAGGGACTTTTTAAAAAGGGAACAAAAGGAGTCATTTTAAAGTTAGATATCCCGAAAGAGAACGTTCTTTGGTCTCCGTTTGAAGAGTGGCATTCTATATTAAATGAAGGTCCAATTACTTTTGATGAATTAGAATATAATGAGTTTGATAAACGTGGATACTTATTACATGAGATAGAAGAAACATGGGAGAGGTTATTTGATTTGGATTGGCTTGAGAGTCGTCCTAAAGAATGGGCAGGCAATTTTGATGATGAGTGGATGCAGGGTGTTACTCCAAAAATTACAATGAATCAGATTGTCAAAGTGGAACGATTTATAGCTAAGTAATAGGTTCTTTATATTGATACTTATTGATTTCACGGAGTGGGGGATTGTTAAGTATAGTAAGAACAAAGTAAAAGCGGCCCTCCCCAAATTGAGGAGGGCCGCTTTAATGCTTACATCTAATTCACTTAATCGCATAAAGATAAATTAAAAGATGTATGAAGCTTACGAAGCTCTACGCATAGATTTCATAATAAAGCTTACAACGAACACAAGTATAATGGCACCTATGATAGCAGGGAAGATATAGAAATCAGAAACTTTAGGTCCCCAACTTCCTAGAAGCATACCGCCAATCCATGCACCAATAATACCTGCAATAATATTACCAATAATTCCACCTGGGATATCTTTACCCAAAATGACTCCTGCAAGCCAACCGATAACTCCACCAATTATTAAAAACCAAAGAAAACTCATACTGTCCATCTCCTATTTCTTATTTTAATTATTTCGCGATAGTGGTTTATAACCTTTATTAGCTTTCTTCAAACATTTCAGAGGAAAAAATTTTCGAAAATTTTAAAGGAGCTAGCGTTTGTACCAATAAACAGTTGAGAAATGTCTAGTTTTGCAAAAGGGTTTCCAACAAGCGCAGCTGCTGCTCCAGCTGAAAATAGCCTGCTCCGCCTGGATTTACTTTTATATGGTTTGGCATCAAGTAAATTAACTGCTGCCGGTGAAAAATTGGGCTTACTTACAGTACATGAAGTGTTTGCGGACCGTACATATCAGGCGGATGGTACATTAACAACCCGCACTATGCCAAATGCACTCATTACTGATGAATCAAAAGCGATTACACAAATTATCGAAATGGTGAAAGAGGGGACAGTGACCTCTGTCCAGCAAACGAAAGTAGCGCTCCAGGCACATAGTATTTGTGTGCATGGAGACGGAGCGCATGCAGTGCAATTCGCAAAACACGCACGTCAGGAATTTTAACAGCAGGGGGTAACGGTTCAGGCATTTCGTTCATTTAAGTGAGGACTTGCTTGTTCAAATGTTGGATTGAGGATTATTAGGTGAAATGTGAGGATTATCTTGATGGAAATGAGGGTTAGTTGCCCTCAAGTGAGGATTAAATGCGGGCATCTGAGGATTTTCCCGAAATAGTGAGGATTAACGCAAAAAAGAGTGGCGAATATAAACCCCCACTCTTCTTAAAATTCACTTTCAATTAATGATATGGCAAAATCTCAGAAACCGTTAAAAACTCATAACCTTCTTTTTGTAAGTAGGCAAGGACTGGCTCCAGTCCATCTGCTGTCGATTGGTGGATGTCATGCATTAACACAATCGCGTTATTATGCAATGCTTCTTTTACCATCGGGAACAACTTTTCAGAATCTCGATATTTCCAGTCAAGAGTATCAATCGTCCAGTTGACAGATTTACATGGGATTGCGTTACGAACATCATCGTTAATGGCACCGTAAGGAGGACGGAATACTGTAGAATTTTCACCGATCGCATGAATAATTGCTTCCTCTGTGGAATTGTACTCCTTTTCAATATCAGTAATAGACATTTTCGTTAAAACGGGATGTGTCCACGTATGATTGCCGATTTCATGACCGCTATCACGCACTTGCCGTACTAAGCCAGGATAATATTGTGCTCGGCTGCCAAGCATAAAGAACGTTGCTTTTGCATTGTACTTTTCCAGAAGCGCTAAAATCTGTTTTGTTACTTCCGGGTGTGGACCATCATCAAATGTAAGGGCGATCCGTTTCTTAGATGAGCCCTTATCACTTTTAGGAATAATCGTATTTTCGGATTGCATTGCTATTTGGAAATCAGATGCTAAAAGCGGGTTGATGAATGATAAAGGAATTTCAACTACTGGTATACCTGCTTCCGGTTTTGTCACTTTCCCTTCATTAAAATAAATGAATAGAGAGTCATTTTTCAATGCAAAATGTTTAAATAAACGCCATTTCGGCTCTGTCGCGAATGCAAGCTCTTTTTCTAATACATACTCTTTGTAAGCCGGATTTTTAAGCATTTCCGATTGGATGTGTGCTGCAAATGTTTTTAGACTTTCTAAATCCTTATTTAATAGAGCGCGAATATCAATCAGCCCGCCTGTTTCATAATCAATTAAAAATGTTTCAACCGTTGTTTGCTTCTCGTCGGCATTTAAAATCATATTATTCGTTAAAACAAAGGAGTAATAATGATCGTGCTCGAATGTTTCAACAGTAATCGTCAGATCGCCTGTTAACTTCTTAGTTTCTTGCTGCAGGCGCATCATGTTTATGTAATATTGTTTTGATCGTTCTATATAAGTCGTAATCTCTTTATTAAAAGCTTCATATTCCGTTAATGGATATTGAACGGTATAAGGCATTTTTTTGTTGTCTGAACGATCTGTGACAATTTTTATTCCCGGGAATTTTGATGCTTCCTCCGTAATGGTATGCTCTTTAGCGGATGTTTTGTCACTGTGCGGAAAAATCGGATCATCGCTTAAAAAAGTTAAAAAAACGATAATGGCACCTAAAAAACCGATAGCACCAATAAGAGTTAAATCAATCCAAGGACCACGCCGTTTTCTGTAAGGGTTTGTCATGATGCATCGGGTTCCTTTCTAAATGGGGTAATCTATATCATATTGACCAAAACGATGGTCACTGTAAATATTAAGGAAATACGCTGTTCTGTCAGCATAAATTGCATGAAAAAAGACTGTTATTTTCCGAGTGCTTCAAGTAATATGAGCTAAGAAGTGGAAGGGGGTCCCTTAAATGAATGCTGAAAATACTGAACTGGCGCTTGACTGCTTTTTGCTTGCAGGTCGTATTATGATTGAAAGCGGTGCTGAAACATATCGAGTGGAAGACACGATGCTACGAATGGCCCGTTCTCAAAATATGATGAATGCACAAAGCTATGTTACGCCAACAGGTATTATTTTCTCTCTAGGTAAAACACAGCCAACTCAAATTACATCGATTCCAACACGAATTACGGATTTACATCGAATTGTGCTCGTAAACAATGTTTCACGTAAGCTTACATCTCAAATGATAACACTAGAGCAGGCGTATGACGAGTTAAAGAAGATCGAAAAAACAAATTATTTCCTCCCTATTTCCATTCAAGTTTTGGCTGCATGTTTAGCAAGCAGTGCTTTTTTATTGCTCTTTAAAGGAACATTATCGGATATCCCAGCTGCCTTTGTTGCAGGGGGCGTCGGTTTATATATTGTGACGATTCTTCATAATATGACCCGCGTGAAATTTTTCTCCGAGTTTTTAGCATCGGTAGGGGTAGGTGTTATTGCATCCCTAGCAGTGCATTTTAATGTCGGTACGGAAATCGACAAGATTATAATCGGATCGGTCATGCCTCTTGTGCCTGGTCTGCTCATTACGAATGCAGTCCGTGATTTAATGGCAGGACATTTCACTGCAGGAATGGCAAAGGGTGCCGAAGCCTTTTTAACAGCTTTTGCGATTGGTTCAGGTGTTGCACTTGTGCTTTCTCTCTAGTTAGTGAATCAATTTCGGAGTGCGATCATTCCAAGGTATGATCGAATGGAAGGAGCGTTCGTTGGTGGAGCATGTTTTAGCTCAAATCGTTATCAGTTTTATAGCGACCGCCTGTTTTGGTGTCATTTTTAATGCCCCGATCAAAACGATCCCGGCATGTGGCTTCGTCGGTGCTGTAGGCTGGGCAGTATATTATGTTCTGTTTGAAGGCGGACTGGATGATGTTCGAGCATCCTTTGTTGGGGCATTTGTCGTCTCATTAGTAGCATATTTCTTTGCACGCAAGTTTAGGATGCCGATGATCATATTTAGTGTGTCTGGTATTATTCCGCTTGTCCCTGGTGGCATTGCATACAGCACGATGCGAAATGTGATGGAGCTCGACTATATTGCAGGTTTGGAAAATGGAATGCGTGCATTTATGATTTCCGGAGCGATTGCGATGGGACTTGTATTTGCTGAGGTAATAATGCAGATCAT
Organism: Solibacillus sp. FSL K6-1126; assembly: GCF_038003445.1. Lineage (NCBI taxonomy): Bacteria > Bacillati > Bacillota > Bacilli > Caryophanales > Caryophanaceae > Solibacillus > Solibacillus sp. FSL K6-1126. The sequence continues at coordinate 541,243 of NZ_JBBOPD010000001.1, forward strand.
TTTGCGTTTAATGAGAAAAGGAAGGACTTCGATTCAATCCTTTACTAAAATAAAAAAGAAAAGCTCGTAAAGCACTGATCGTCAGTTGCCTTACGAGCTTTTTGATTACAGTAATAACGAAGAAATTTCTTCTGTAGAGCTTGGTTTGCTTACAAAGTAACCTTGGATGAAATCACAGCCGATGCTTGTCAGGAATTGCATTTGTTCTTCTGTTTCCACACCTTCAGCAACGACCGTCAGATTCATTGATTTTCCTAGTTGTACCATACCGTTTACGAGCTGCTGGTTTTTTTTCGATTTCAGCGAGTGGATAAATGTCTGGTCGATTTTTAAAATGGAAATAGGTAAAAGCTGCATGTAACGGAATGAGCCATAACCTGTTCCAAAGTCATCAAGCACAAAGACGATGCCTTCTTTTTCAAGTGCACGCATTTGCTTAATAATTCCTGTTTCGGCCTCAGCTTCCAATGCAAACTTTTCGGTAATTTCGATTTGCAGTAAATTTGCCGGACAGCCAGTACGTTCAAGTGTTTCCAAAATTGACTTGGCCATATTTTTATCACGGAATTCGCGTACAGAAGAGTTGATGCTCACTTTAATTGCATGGCCCGCATTTTTCCATAGGACCGCCTGTTCACATGCTTTTTCCAGCATAAACGAACCGATATTATTTATTAGACCTGTCTCTTCCGCGATAGGGATCAGTTCATCAGGTGATACTGCGCCGATTTCCTCATCATCCCAACGCACTAATGCCTCAACAGCTGTAATATTACCACTTTTTAAATCAACTTGAGGCTGGTATAGAACATGAAGATTTTTCTGATCTAATGCAAGTAGTAATCGCTTTTCAACAATCGATCTGCGGTTTAATGCAGCATGTGAAGATTTTGATAAAGAGACGATGCTGTCACCGCCCGCACTGCGTACAGAAGCTATCGTAGCCAATGATGCCTTCATTAATTGAGAGAAAGTCATTTGATCTTCCGGGAAGCGTGTAATCCCGCCGCTTAATGATAGGGGAACTGCCACATTTCCGCTGTAGATTGGATTTTGCTGTAAATAATTCAGGAAACCTTGTGTAAACCATTCTGGCAATGGTGTAATTACGACAAATTCACTTTCATTAATACGAGCCATCGTACTATCTTGGAAATACATTTTCATGCGTTTCGTAAATTCTACGATAAGGGAATTTCCGGCTACGCCATCATGCAAATCCTTAATTGTGTAAAACTTATCAATACTTAAGTAAACAAATGAAAAATGCCGGTCTTCTTCAATCATTTCCCCGATAATTTGTTCCAGACGATGAACATTCATCATTCCTGTTTCTGTATCAATATATGCGATTTTCTCCAGCTGAAACTGAATTTTTTTCTCTTTTGTAATATTTCGCTCAATCAGCAAATACTCGTTCTTTTCAGATGTTTGACCCATCATTGGAATGGCCGTTAAATGTACCCAGTAAAGTTGCTCATCTTTTGTCAATTGCTCGACTTCACCTTGCCAAACTTGTCCGTTTTGCAATGTTTTCCAAATTTCTAAAACAACTTTTTCTGATTCGGGATTTTGCGGGAACAATTGCCACAATGTTTTACCGATGACCCGTTTTGGTGTCCAGTGGCTTGCTGTTAAAAATTGCTGATTTGTTTGAGTGATAAAGCCGTCCTGGTCAAGTGTAACAGTCATGAATGATTGGTGGATCCCATTTTTAAGGTCCACTAAATGTTGCTGTTCTTCATCCATTAAACGAACTTCTTCATTTGGAATACAAAGAACAGAAATCGCTTGTTCATTTAAGAAAACTGTCGGCTTCGTATAAAGGGTACATATTTTGGAAGATTGTCCTTTTAATGAAAGAGGGATGTTGTGCAAACATAACGCTACCGAACCGGTTAAAATGGTTTCAATGACATCGTCACCTACTTCTGAAAAAAGCGTGTCGTGTATGGACTTACCTATTAGTTCTTTTGTCTCTTTTGATATATAGTCCAAATGACTGATATTTTCATGGACGAGTGTGCCATTAGGTGAGAGTACAAAAGAAGGGAAAGGGGTATCTAGTAGTGGCTCAGTACTAGTAGAATAGATTTGTTCTTTTGTCATAAGTTAAGTCTCCTTAATTAATTAATTCATATTGCAATTATAATTAAATAACATAGTTTAGTCATTTAAGATGAATTTTTATTTGTAAAAATTAATCATGCATAGGATTATTATACCTTATTATTGGGTAATAAGTAGTTAAATTTATGCATCTTTACTAGAATAATTGTATCATGAAGTTTTTTTGTTTTTAATGAAAAGAATATTTGTGAAAAGATAAATTTGAAGGGATTCATGCGTGAGTATTGCGTTACTTCGATAGCTTTACTAAAATAAAGAAATTATAGTAGTTAGAATTGGAGTAGAAAGAATGAATTTATCGGCAATAACAGTGTCGTTTCCGTTAGATGAAGAAACATATGAAGAATTACAGAAATTATGTAAAACAGCGGCCGTCTGTGATGGCGTAGTATTAAATCAAGTAATGAATTTACCGATAGCGAAAAGCTATGAAATACGGGGATTTTATGTTCTTGTATATGATGATGAAAAGAATTTATTGGTCGGAGCAGGTACTGCTGTCGATATGATGGGATTAAATACGTATGAATGGTCAATGCTCGTTGCACCAATGTACCGTCACCTTGGAATTGGTACGGCAATTTTGAATGTGCTGAAAGATGGCATGGCGATGCGTGAAAGTGAAGGAGAACTTGCATTAATCATGGAAGGTTCTCATTACGGCAAAGAATTTCTTCAAAAGAATGGGTATTTATACAGCTTTTCTGAAGCGACATTGGAAGCCCGTGCAGAAGTTCTGCAAACAGATGGAGCTGTTACCTTACGCCCATTTATGCAAAAGGATACCGAAGCACTTGTCACGATTTTCAGTGATGCGTTTGGCGATATGCGTGAGGAGTCATTGGAATTGATCGAGTTTAATACAACGACTGAAGGCCTAGTCATGTGGACAGCCGAAATTGAAGGTGAAGTTGTGGGAACAGTGACGACTCGTAAAGAAGGCGAAGTACAATGGATTACGGCATTTGCTGTTTCCCCTAAAAGACAGCGCCAAGGAATCGGTACACAAATTTTAAACTTCGTGAAAGATTATGCGCTTCGGTCAGGTGACAAGACAATTTTACTCGATGTGGAAGTCGAAAACATGGCAGCCCTTCATGTATATGAAAAAGCCGGTTTTATGAAGTCATCCCAGCTTGATTATTATATTTATATTGGATTGTAAGCCAGTAGATTTAAGTGCTTACGAAGCAAACGTTCATGATTATATGAACGTTTTTTTTATGCGAAAAAAGAACGATAATGATTGGTTTCTTGGTTTTGAAGATCCTTTAAACATTAATCAGACAAACAAAATTATAGTGAAATCAGGCAATTACCAAAGGGGGGATATTTTGAAAGTATTGATTGTTTCAATGTCTACTTTGTTTATCGAAGCATTACAAATAGCGATTCGTGATAAGCGCCCGGCTTGGCAAGTAGATACTTATGCCATTCAAGCTCCTCTTTTTAATCAGGCATTACGGAAAAAGATTAAAGAACAGTGTATTGATGTAGTGGTAATTGAAACAACAAACCAGCATTTTGCGCTGATTATTGAAAGTTTAAAAAAAGTGAAGGGCCCCGAAGTAGACATTATGCTTCTTGTAGATTCAAGAATGGGGGAGGTTTACCATCTATTAAAAGATGAAGAACGCTGGGCAAGTGTGACAAAAAATACAAGGTTGGACGAATTTGTACTACTGATGGAATCGTTTAAGAGTAATATATCAAATTTACTTGAGGTTTCATTAAAAGAGTTGGATAAAAAAATTCTAAGAGATTTAGCGGTTGGTCATACATTTGAGTTCATCCAGCATAAACGGGGGATGTCAGCAGAAGAAATTGATCAGTCACTTTATCGGATTAATACCTATTTTAAAGTACCGAATTATATCGAGTCGATCAGTAAGGCATTTGAACAGAAAATCATTACGTAGTTAAACATAAAAGGAGGCAAAAAAAATGAAAAATATTTTAAGAACTGTAGTTGGAGTTGGTATTGGAGTCGTCGTTATTTCTATTATTAAAATGTTCAGCTAAGGGAGGAACGGTGCAAATGACCTTTCAAATTAAAAATTTAAATAAAAGCTTTGGCAATAAAAAAGCAGTGAACAATATTTCCATTCAATTAGAAGAAGGACAAATCCTTGGTATGCTAGGCAGAAATGGTGCAGGAAAAACAACAACCATACGTATGATGCTAGAGCTGATTCCTAAGGATAGTGGTCAAATCTTATGGAAAGGAAAGCCTTTCTCAAAGAAAAACTTGAAAATAGGTTACTTACCTGAGGAACGTGGACTTTACGCTAAAATGAATGTTTTAGATCAAATTATTTACTTTGGTATGTTGGAAGGTATGAGCAAAAAAGAGGCGAAAAGCGAGGCACTAAAGTGGTTGGAAAAGCTTGAAATCTCTTATGCGGCGAAAAAGCGTACCGAACAATTGTCGAAAGGGAACCAGCAAAAAGTACAATTAATTACTGCGATAATACATGACCCGAATTTTATCATTTTAGATGAGCCGTTTAGCGGGTTAGATCCCGTTAATGCAGATATGTTAAAAAGAGTCGTAAAAGAATTAATCGCTAAAAAGAAAACAATCATTTTTTGCAGCCACCAAATGGAACAAGTTGAATCATTCTGCAGCCAAATCTGTATTTTAAAGGATGGGAATATGATTGTTTCTGACAAGTTGGCAAATGTAAAGAGCTCCTATGACTACCGTTACTTGGAGCTGGAAACTTCAGCTGCCGACTTGAAGGACTATCTTACGCTTAAACAATATGATTTCACCGAGGAAAACAACCGTTATAAGTTACGAATTCCAAGAAGCGAAAAAATATATCAGCTCATTCAGGAGTTTGGCGAGAAATTCGAACTTCAGGGGATTTCGTTAAAAGATCCAAGCTTGCATGAAATCTTTATTGAACGGACGGGAGGCGATGTCATTGCGTAATTTCAATATTGTATTCAGCACCGTTTTCAAAGAAGCTGTGAAGACAAAAGCATATATATATATTACGCTCGGCATGCTCGTATTAAGTGTATTGCTATTTGCCTCCCCGTCGATTCTTAACAGCTTCACGAAGGACAGTTCAGAAGAAACATATAAACTTGTGAATCGAACATCTTTAGAATTATCCGAACAAGAGCTATCTGGGGTGGTTGGGAATTGGCAGATTGTAAACGATGGAAGGGTAGAGAGCCTAAAAGAAGAGATTAAAACAGAAGAACTCGCAGGCTTTTTTGTATTGGAAGATCGATTGGACTTAATGCAGCTAAATATTTTTATGCCAAAAGTGAACAATGAACTACTGCTCACGTTAGAATCTTATATTGAACAAAAGAGAGTGGCGTCTATTGTGGAAGCTCAATCCATTCATCCGACAGTTGTTCAGGCATTAAACGCACCATTGCAGACTAACTTTGAATCATTATATGAAACAGAGCCAAATGCCTTACTTATTGTCTATGGATTGATTGCGATTATGTTTTTAGCCATTTCCACATACGGGAATAATGTCGCAACAGCAATTGCCTCTGAAAAATCTTCCCGAGTGATGGAGGTCATGATTACAAAGGTAGCGCCAGTACCGATGATGTACGGCAAAATTTTAGGTATTGGAATAGCAAGCTTAGCTCAATTATTTATCTTTATCGGAGGCCTTCTGTTATGGGCAAACTTAGGGGTTTTTAATATTCCTGAAGGTTCATTTGTCCAGGCTGTAATAGAGACAATTACTTGGGAAACAGCAGCATATATTCTCATTTTCTTCATCATTGGATATTTCATCTATGCGACTTTGTTTGCAATCGTAGGATCGATGGTAAGCCGTCCGGATGATTTATCGAGTGCAACAATGCCAATCGTGATTTTATTAATGGCCAGTTTGACAGTAGAAATATTGTTTGTCATGGATTATCCGGAAGGGACGTTGACAAAAGTAACCTCGTACATTCCATTTACAGCACCAATGAGCGTATTGATTCGTATTGTCTATAATACAATTGCTCCGGTTGAAATTATCGTTTCATTGATGATCATGATTTTATTTATTGCCTTATTTGCCGGTGTAGCTGCAAAAATTTATCCAAAAGGCGTTCTGAAATCCGATAGTTTAACAATAAAACAATTATTTCAATTTAAATAATAGGTATTCGGTTTTCCTTTATCACAGAAGGTTATAAGAGTTTTTTCAAGAGCTATAGCAGCTTTTGGAAAAACTTTTTAATTTTATTAATTAGTATATAATGGATATAAAGTAAAATTATAACGGAGTGGTAATGAGTGGATGGACTTACAATTGAATTCATTTTATTGTTCATAATTCAATATATAATGTTACTATTTTTTAGCACATATGTATTGGACCTGTCATGGTCAAAAAAACAATTACTAACGATTTTACTAATTATATTTTTACCAACTTTTATATTGTTTCAATTTTTTGATGCAATCTCGATTTTATATTATTTAGCTATATTGGCAATAATGATTTATCGCAAAACCCGTGTCGTTATTCATATTTTTCATGTATTTATGGCCCTTATTTTTTTAGTTATTTCGGATAATATTTCAAGTATAGTGATTTTCTATTTGCTTGGTGGAATCAACAATGAACAACTAACATTTTTCAGCTTTACGATATTGTTCATTTTATTGGGCTTACTTTTTGCTTTTTGTTATAAACGCATTGCTAAATATTTGATTAATCGATGGGTATTCCATCATTACGTATCCTATATACTAGTGTTTCTCAGTGTAATTACAGTAGTGTTTATGTATATCAACATCATGAATATTGACCATAAAAATTTTAATGAGAGCGTCCAGAATAATTTGGCAATGTTTTTGATTTATCTAGCATTACTGACAATCAGTATTTTTGTCATTGTCTTTTTAGCAATTAAACAATTTAAAATGGAACAACGGGAACAAGAAATAAATAATTTCGAATCCTATGTTGCCTCACTTGAACAAATTAATCAGGATATGCGTAAGTTTAAACATGATTACGTTAATATCTTATCTTCTTTACGTACATTTATTGATGACAAAAATTATGAGGGTCTCCATACATACTTTTATGGCCATATATTAGAAACGAATCATCAGGAACAATTAAATCAGCAAGCGATGATGGTGTTGAATAATCTAAAAATAAATAGTTTGAAAGGGTTATTAACGACAAAAATCTTACAGGCACAATCCCATCACGTTCCCTTTCATATTGAAATTGTGGAAGAAATCAATGATATACCGGTAGATCCGATTATTTTAAATCGTATGGTAGGTATTGTGCTGGACAATGCAATTGAAGCAGCACGGGAAATCGAGAATGGCCAAGTACGCGTTGCCTTTATTCAAATAAATGAAGCCATTTTATTAGTCGTAACTAACAAATTTGATGAATCTACAAATATAAAAGTACATGAAATTTACCAAGAGGGTTTTTCAACTAAGGGAGAGAGTCGAGGTATAGGCTTAGCTAATTTACGTCAAATGAAAAATAAATTACAAAATGTTAGTTTAAATACAAAAATTAGCCCTCCTTATTTTATTCAGGAAATGGAGTTTAAAAAGGGGTAGATTATATGAATATTGTTATTTGTGAAGATGATCGAGTTCAATTGGAGAAAACGAAAGAAATAATCGAGAACTACGCTATGATGGAAGATAACGGAATAAAAGTAGTACTTGCTACAGCTAACCCTCATGATGTTTTATCATTTTTACAAGAAGACAAGGCGGACTGTTATTTTTTGGATATCAATTTAAAAGACGAAATTACAGGTATTACATTAGGAAGCAAAATTCGGGAAGAGGATCCTATTGCCAACTTAGTGTATATTACAACACATGCAGAAATGAGCTTTCTTACGTTTATTTATAAATTGGCTGCACTAGATTTTATTATTAAAGATAATCCGGATTCGTTAAAGGAAAAGTTATTGTCAACTTTAAAAGAGGCTCATCGACGTTATTTAAAGTTGGGTGAACAAGACAACATTCAAAAACTGCAAATCAAAACAACGGGACGTACGCATAATATCGATTTTCAAAACATTTATTTTTTTGAAGCTTCTCCAGACTCCCATAAAATTATCTTACATTTGGAAAATGAACATATTGAATTTTACGGACGGTTAAAAAATTATGAAGGGTTACATCCTGATTTTTACCGCTGTCATAAATCTTTTATAGTGAATAAAAGTAAGATAAAAAACATTGATTCAAAAGAAAGATCTATTAATTTAGATAATGGTGAACTTTGCTATGCATCAGCAAGGCTTATTAAAGGTTTGTTAAAGGAAACTACTTTTACTTGAAGGGTGAAGGGGATTGGATACAGCGCTTTCCACTGTAAGCCCGCCTCTTTAGCGTAACGGTATAAAGGCGGGCACAAAGAACAGCGGAATTAACTAAAGAGCTATATGAGAACACTCTTTAATTTGTTAGGTTAATAAACGCATACCTACGTTCACTTCATTAAAAAAGCCTCTTTCGAAGGGCCAATCAAATAAAGCTCGTGCATGGCGCGGGTTAAGGCTACATACAGCAGTTTCCGGTCAAGAGGGTTGTCATCATATGGTGTGTCAAATGACGTGAGAATGACCGCATCAAACTCTAACCCTTTTGCCAAGTGACTTGGGATGACGAGAAGTTTTTGCTGATCGATTGCTGAATTCTCATCGAGTAACTGAGCCGGAACATCGGAGTTTTGAAGCTGTCCGATTAACTGAACGGCTTCATGTGTTGTCTTACAAATAAGCGCAATGGATTGATGCTGATTGTCGCGGATTTTTACAAGCACGTCTTGAATAATAGCGGGATCAAACCCTTCCGCGACAATAAATTCAGGCTCTTTTCCATGACGGACAACAGGTTCAACTAGAGGTAAATCCTCATCCATCTGCATCAGGATTTCATTGGCAACATCCATAATTTCAATTGTTGTTCGGTAGCTTTTTTGAAGTGTTGCATACGTTGCGCGCGGGAAAAGAGAAAGTACAGGCTGCCACTCTGTCAGGGACCGGTAGCTATGGATTCCTTGAGCGAGATCGCCAACCATTGTAAACATATCCGTCTCAAGCCCCGCTTTTAAGGCAGCAAGCTGAAAATAGCTGTAATCCTGTACTTCATCGATAAACACGACGCGCATTTTCCACTTATCATCAATACCTTTGATCTTTGCCTGCAAAAAGTAAAGGGCAGCCAAATCTTCCAGCACCCACCGTTCTTTCTGGTGAGCCTTTATAAAATGAGCAACATCTTCCAAGGGCCATTCCGGAGCCACTTCACCCAATAATTCACGGTTCGTCAAAAGCTCTCGGTACAACTGCTTCACTTTCACTTTTTGGAACTTCTTCATATAAACTGTTGCAACGGATTTTGCTTCCTGCTTAATTTTTGGAACACGGGCATCCCTTTCATCAATCAGTTTTGTCACTGTACGACGGCGTTTCTCTGCGTCACGCATCCCATTTAGCGCACGACCGATTGCATCTTCATAGCGCGTATTCAATGTAGCGAGCACTGCTGCAGTTTTCCGCTTTACCTCTGTTTGAATCACCTTTTTAATACGTTCAAGCCGCTTTTCCACAGGCATATAATGGAATTCAACCAAAAACAGCTTTCGTAAATGCTCGCCTTTCATAATCCGGTATTTTTCAATGAATACATCATCAAACAAGGAAGCAAGCTGCTGTTCATGGTGCTCTATATAGCGGTTCATCATGAGCTCGTAAAATGCACTGCCTTTTGTTTTCGAAATCATGGCATACTCTTGCTGTACGGAAGGGTTTGCGATGAGCTGCTCGAGTTGTTCATTCGGATTTTGAAGTTTTAATTTTAGGTTCAGTGCATCAAGCACATATTGCGCATATGTTGTCTGGCAAATTTTATCGACGCCAAGCTCCGGTAATACATCGGCAATATAATCGATAAATAACCGGTTCGGTGCGAGAATCATTAACTGTTCTGGATTGAAATGCTCGCCCATCGTATAAAGGAAATACGAAATCCGGTGGAGGGCAATTGTTGTTTTACCTGAACCTGCCGCACCTTGTACAAGAATCGGCTGGCGTAAATGTGCGCGAATAATTTCATTTTGTTCTTTTTGGATAGTGGAGACGATTTCCGTTAACCGGACATCGGCTTTTCCTTCGAGCGCTTCCTGGAGGAGCTCATCATTTGTTGTTAAATCGACATCACGGTAATTGATCAGCTCGCCATTTTCAATTTTATATTGGCGCTTGGCAAACAAATGACCGGAATGTGTTTCATCCCGGACATCGTATGTAATATCGCCAAGCCGGCCATCGTAGTAGACGTTTGCGACAGGGGAGCGCCAATCAACAATGATTGGTTCATGTGTTTCGCTGTGGAAAAGCGAGGTTTTTCCGATATAAAGAAATTCCTCATCTTCGTTTTCACGCTGAAAATGGATTCGTGCAAAATACGGTTTTTGACGAATCGCTTCCAACCCTTCTTTTTGATTACGGGCAAGCTCGAAAAAACGGGTATTCATTAAAATGTTCAGGAAGCTGTCACTGGAATCCAAATATTCCACATTGGCCATCGCAGTACGAATATTTTCCTGTGCCGTCTCAATATCTCTTTTTGAGCTATTTAATATCCGGTCCATATAATGGATCGTTTCGTGCAGGCGCTGTTGTTCCTGTTTAAAATCTTGAGCTGTCATTAAATTTCCCCCTCACGCGTTACCACTTTGCAACATGTTCTTCAATGCAGCCAAGCATTTGCTGGATATGCAGTGTTTTGCCATCATCAAGCTGAATAAATCCATCATAATAACCGACCATTTGGTGGACAGAGGAAACGATGAGTTTAGCATTCGTTTCTGCTACACGTTCAAAAAATGGTGTGAAAGTTAAGTTGACGCGTCCGCTGAATTTCGTTTTGATCGTCCACGGATGCATGAAATTGGTGCGATCATAGTGAAACAGAACATCTTCATGAATTTTCGTCATATGCCCGTCGATAAAAATGGCATTTTCGGTCATGCCTGTTCCATCCGTCCATTTACCGCCAAAGTTCAAACCAATCCGCTGACCACGAACTCTTTGTGATGCCATGCCCCAATTCCATGTTGCTTCACGAGGCCAAACACCGCGGCCATAATCGAGTACAGCAAAGCTTTCTTCCGGTGTAAACGTAAAGGTGCGGTTCCCGATTTTTACAGAACCCGAAGTTGGTAACGTGTGATGTTTCGCCGTAAATTGGAATGTACGGCGATTCCATGGAATGACCACATTGAGGGAGTCATCGCCTTTCGGATGTGCAATTGTGAGCTCTGCATGCAAAGGGTCACCATCAAAATCAGGCGCGGTCACTGTTAAATGGGTCTCGCGATTGAAGTATGTAAGTTGGATGGACATTTCCGTATTTTTATATTGAATTGTTTCCAGCACTTGCGTCGGCATTTTTACTTTTGCCCCAAGTGGAATTAAGATTGTTTTTTCAAAGTAACGTTGTGTCTCGTATTCGAGGAAATAAACAAAGCATACAGCCGCATAATCCATATGACTGATTGTCGCGGAAAATAAAATTTCCTCACCATATACACACCAGTAATTCCATTTTTTCTTGCGCATAAAATGCCCTGACAAATTACTGTCGATAATAGGTCTACGTGCAAAACCGATTGCTTCCGGATTTAAATTACCTTTTTTATCGCAAAGGGCTATAGGAAGAAAAATTTCCCTTTCTGCATGTTGTGTCATCATAATTCCCCCTAACCGTTTCATAATTTCAATAAAATAATTGTATCAAAGATTTACAAAAACAGGGGATTTTTGCTCTACATTCACAACACTTTCATAATTAGAAAGTACTCGACATACGCTGTGAAAAAAGGAGAAGATTGTTGCCTACTTATAATCGGATGGCTGCTGTGGCTTATGCAAATAGATGGTGGGACAGCTTTAATCCTGAATATCCGGTATTTCGGGATGACTGTACGAACTTTATCTCCCAATGTTTACGTGCTGGAGGGGCTCCAATGCGGGGGGCACCGAATCGTGGGCAAGGCTGGTGGATGATCGGACAACCGGAGCGCTGGAGTTATAGCTGGTCTGTTGCACACTCCCTTCGCTGGTATTTGGAAACGTCGACGCAAGGCTTACGCGCGACAAGGGTAAGCTCTGCAAGTGAACTGCAGCTTGGGGATCTAATTTTTTACGATTTTACCGGGGATGGTCGGATAGATCATAGTACAATTGTGACGCGAATTGAGCAGGGGGTCCCGTATGTAAATGCCCATACATCCAACAGCAGCGACCGCATCTATACGTATGAAGACTCCACCGCCTATACTCCGAACATGCAGTACTACTATTACCATATTGAAGATGAGTTTTGAAGGGCTATAGGGAGGGGAAAGGAATAAGCGGAATTTCCCCGCCTGTTTAATACGTGGCTTAACCGAATTGTGGAAACCTGCCTTATAATGAACCTTTTTAATAGAATTCCCTCAATGTAATATGTTAAATAGAGATCATTCATGCTAATGTAAGAGTAGTAATTGAAGGAGGATTTGGCGATGACTTTATCAGTAAGAGACGCAGTATTACAACGCCGTTCGATTAAACTGTTTAACGGACAGCAAGTTGACAAAAAGGCAGTAATGGAAATTTTGGATGATGCAAAATGGGCACCGAATCACGGCAACCGTCAGCCATGGCGCATTGTAGTAGGTGCAGAGGAGCAGCTGCCAAAAGTACATGAACTGCTTCGAGACCTTGCAGTTCCTAAATGGCAGGAGCTTTCAGAAGATGCGCTTGCTATTCAAATGAAGAAATTCACATTGGCAGGGGCTTATGCATTTGTGCTTGTGACAGAAGATGTTCGTCAAAAAGAACGGTTGGAAGACTACGCGGCAGCCGCTTGCTATTTACAAAATGTGCAACTGCTGGCGTGGGAAAAAGGGATCGGCACGTGCTGGAAAACTCCGGGCTTTTTAGACAATCCGAAATTCCGTGAAGCATTAAATGCACAGCCACATGAGCGTGTCATTTCGATGTTCCAGTTCGGTTATTACGATAATGTTCCAAATGTAAGAACACGAAAAGACCTTTCTGAATTCGTAACGGAGTTTGGCCAATAATGGATTGAATGCATGAGGAAGCGGTGACTTCCTGATGCATTTTTTTATGGAACCTACTCAAATACTTAAATATTATATTTATGCAACATTATTTACTTATACTTAATTGGGAATCGAGATAGTTACATTATAAAATTGAATGTTGTATATAAAAATAATAGATGAGAAATTCATTCGGGGATACGGAGAGATTTCACCAAAGGAGATACTATGCAATTTAAAAGTTTAAAGACCCGGCTAATGATAATCTTGTTGTTAGTTGGAATTATTCCTGTGTTTACGACGGTTACGTACAATTATTTTGCAACATCAAACAGCTTCGAAGACATTCAATTTGATAAGCAAAATGAAATAGAACAAGGTGTTTCACAATATTTTGAGAACACCGCAGCCGACTTGCAATATTTAGCAGAGCTGTATGCCAAAGATCCGGAAATTCAGCAATTGCTCATGAATACTGATCGTGCTGCTGTTCAATCTGCTGGTGAAGCACTGTTTAATAAATTAAATGCGCAACATAAACTGGCCGTCATGGAAATTGGCGATGAAAAAGGCAAGGTATATTTAAGAGGTCATAACCCTACAAAATTCGGTGATGACAAGTCAGATATTCCCGCAATTCAAGGCGCACTAGAAGGAAATGCTTACAGCGGATTTGAGTATGGTTCAAGCGGATTGGCTGTACGAGCATTTGCCCCGATAGAGGTGAATGAGCAAATCGTCGGGACATTGCAAATAGGCCTTGGCAATGAGTTTATTGCAGAAGTTCAAAATTTATTCCCGGGTATGTCACTTCAACTTCTTAATGGAGAGGGTGAAATTGTTGAATCATCCGAACAAGCAAATATTGGCACAAAGCTAAACGGTCAGGCAGTTTCGGATGTTCTTGCCGGAAAATCAAGTCAGTATAAAAATGATGGCGACCATATAATCGAAAGCTTTTTACCAATGGAAGACCCGGCTGCAGTCTCGGTAATTGGCGGCATTCATCTCATACAAAATATAGAAGAAACGCAATCCGCAATGGCCAGCATGATCAACATTAGTGTCGCAATTTTAATCATCACAATCATTCTTGCTGTCCTTGTTGCATTTTTCTTTAGTCGCTCAATAACAAAGCCGATCATGCATACATCACAACTGATGCATGTACTAAGTAGAGGCGATTTGACGCAGCGTTTGGACGAACATAATCGTCACGATGAAATAGGCCGGTTAATGACGGATATGAAAGTGATGCAGGAACAGTTGCATGGGACAATTTCGGAAGTTTCTTTTGCATCAAGTAGTGTCAAAGCGCAAAGTACAATGCTTGCTCAATCGACAAATGAAGTATCTACTGGTGCACTGGCGATTGCCGAAACGATGGAAGCCCTGTCGCGAAGGATTGAGACTCAAACAAATGAAATCACCGAAGTATATGACGCGGTAACAGATTTTTCTCAAACATTGAAGGAAACAACCGAGCAAGGAACAAAACTTGAAACGCTATCGCATAACGTTCTTTCCCTTTCATCGGAAGGTACAAAAATGATGGAAACTTCAAATGGCCAGATGGAACAAATTCATGACATGATGCAGACAGCCATTGAAAAAATGGGGGATTTAGGACAACGGGTTGGGCAGATTTCATCATTTGTGAAAATTATTGAAGATGTCGCAAACCAGACGAATCTGCTTGCATTAAATGCGTCAATCGAGGCAGCTCGTGCCGGCGAACATGGTAAAGGGTTTGCCGTTGTAGCCGAAGAAGTGCGCAAACTTGCCGAGCAAGTAGCCAAATCGGTAACGGAAATTACAACGATTGTCGGTACAGTTCAGTATGGGACGAAAGAATTGAGCAATTCATTACAGCAAGGCTTTACGACAGTTGAAGCAGGTTCATCGCAGCTTGCAGGTACTGCCGAAACGTTCAGGGAAATCGAACACTCTGTACTTCAAATGGATCAGTTTATGAAGCAAGTGCTTGTTCAGCTACAAGCGATGAACAAGGAAGGGCAGAATATCAATGATTCCATGCAGGAAATTTCAGCGATTACAGAAGAAACTACAGCTAGCGTAGAAGAAACAACGGCTACAATTGTTCAAACAAGTGCCACTATGGGAAATGTTGCGTCAACGACAGAGCAACTCGCTGAACTGGCCGAGAAGTTGGACGCTATTGTGAAAGAATATAAAGTATAAAGTGTAAAAAGCAAAAGGAGTTGCCACATCGTGCTGGCAGCTCCTTTAATTATTCTCTTCCGAATAATTTGGAAGGTTTGATGGTAACGTAGTATACAATTCTTCTAAGAAAGGGTGAGATATAAATGAAAAAAGTATTATTTCTGCTCGGGCTTCTATTATTGGCAGGGTGTTCGGAGGAAATAGTCGCGTATGAAGGGGTGCCGTTAAAAATTGCCGTTTTAGGGGAGTTCAACGACAGTTACAATACAAATATAGATATTGTAGAAATTACATTTGAAACACTTGAAGAAGCGGTTACGAATCCGGCTTTGGAATATGATGCACTTTTTATTACGCCTACTGTTTTTGAACAAGCTTCCCAGGATGAATATATTAAGATATATAAGGATGCACTGATTCCAATCATCTATTATGGTGCAGCGAAAGGGCATTTTGCTTTTACGAAAGAAAACATAACTTACGATACACTGCACTTTCAAAATCTGATAAATGGTTCACATTCAACGCTTTATTTACATAATGAAATACTAGTGGGAGAGGAATTGTCAGAAATCAAATGTGATGTCGACGTATTCAATTTTTACTTAAACGGAGACCGTTATGATATTATGCTGAAAGAAATTTATGAAAAAATTGAAACGCTAACTTGAATTGATTGGGGCAAAAATCCTTTATGCATTTTTTGGAAAAGGTTTTGTATGAGGGAGATGGGGAAAAGGTACTTACGAATAATTTAATGGAGGGATGCAAATGTTTTTTGATGAGCCGAAACAGAAGATTGATGTTGCCTATACGAAACAGGAATTGCTAGAAAAACTCCAGGAATTACGTAGACCGGACAATGAATTGGAAGGTACACATATTTACGTTTTAACAAAAGATGTGGACGAATTTCACTCCATCGCACGCGATCAGCAAGTGTCACTTATTACAACAAATGGTGTCCGCAGTATAGTGAAAACAGCATTGACGAAGGAATCGCCAATTGAAGAGAAAATTCGCCGCCTCGGTTTACCGGAAAACAAGCGGCTTGAATACGAAAAAATAATTGAAGAAGGCGGGAAACTGCTCATAACAGGTACCGACCCATTTGATGAAGAAGATTGGACAGGCCATACACTCGATGACTGGATTACAAACCGTTCTAATCCATCGAACCTCATTAACAAAGAGGTAATGGATGAACGTCCTGTACCATTTGAGCCTGAGAAAAAATATGAAGCATTACCGAATACAAGTGTTGCAGGAGATTTTGGCCGCAGCGGTGATGTGGATGATCCGAATATTATTCCGTTACAAGACGATCAGCGCATTGTTCGCGACCCGAATACAAAAGAAATTGGAATTTATCAGGCACCGCATGAAAAACAAAATTAAAATGGAGAGTCAGACTGTTCGTTAGGGCGGTTTGGCTTTTTTGTGTGGGGGCGGGAGCAGGAGCAGGAATTTATTAGAACAATTGAAGGGGTTATTAGAAAGTTGGGGGAGAGTATTAGAAAATGAGTCAGCGTAGACTGTATTTTTAATTGGGAAAGGTGCTCAGGAAGGCCGGGACTGATTTTATTAGAACAATGGGCCGGAATATTAGAAGAAGTGGGAGTGTTATTAGAAAGTCCGGGGAGGTTATTAGAAGATTGGTTGTATTCGTGGCAGTGTAGACTGTATTTATGTTCGGAAAAGGTGCTAGGGGGAGTCGGGAGCTGATTTTATTAGAACAATGTTGCGGGTTATTAGAACAACGGTGGGGGATATTCGAAAATGCAGCGAGGATATTAGAATAAAGCGCGGACTTATTAGAACATCTCGGGAATATATTTGAAAATCGTCAGTTTATTAGAACAAATAAAAATATATTAGAACATTTCGAAGTTTATTAGAACATGCACGCCAGACACTCCCAATAGAAAAACAGATTTTTAGAGGGAATCCAGTCTTTTTGTAGAATATTTTGTATGGATGTGAAAGGGGATAAGGACATGGACAAAGTAGTAGCTTCTGTACAACAGGCGATTCAGGCAATAGACGATGGAGCTGTATTATTAGTGGGGGGCTTCGGGTTATGCGGTATTCCGGAAAATCTAATTCAGGCGGTAAAAGATAAAGGAACAAAAAATCTGACGGTTGTCAGCAATAACTGCGGTGTCGATGATTTCGGGCTCGGCATTCTGTTACAAGACAAGCAGATTACGAAAATCATTGCTTCTTATGTAGGGGAAAATAAAACATTTGAACAACAATTTTTAAATGGTGAGCTTGAAGTGGAATTAACTCCACAAGGCACATTGGCGGAACGCATTCGTGCTGGTGGTGCAGGCATACCAGGATTTTATACGGCAACAGGTGTTGGTACGCCAATCGCAGAGGGGAAAGAGACGAAGGAATTCGACGGCAAAACATACTTGTTAGAACGCGCGATTACAGGGGATTTTGCGCTTGTGAAAGCATGGAAAGCCGATCGCTCCGGAAATCTTGTGTTCCGTAAAGCATCACGCAACTTTAACCCGCTTTGTGCGACAGCAGGTAAAGTGACAATTGTCGAAGTGGAGCAGCTTGTCGAAACAGGCGAACTGGATCCGGATGAAATCCATCTGCCGGGAATTTATGTGCAACATATTGTCCATAGCGAGTCATTTGAAAAGCGCATTGAACGCCGTACTGTAAGGGAGGAAGCATAATGGATGCACGCATGAAAATTATCCGACGCGCGGTGAAGGAAATACAGGACGGAACATATGTGAATTTAGGTATTGGGATGCCAACTTTGATCGCAAATGAAATCCCGGAGCATTATAATGTGATGCTACAGTCGGAAAATGGACTGCTTGGAATTGGACCATACCCGACAGAAGCGGAAGTCGATGCCGACCTGATCAATGCCGGGAAGGAAACGGTCACAGCAAAAGTGGGCGCGACATTTTTTGATAGCGCGGAAAGCTTTGCGATGATTCGTGGCGGACATATTGATTTGGCTATTCTCGGCGGAATGGAAGTGTCGGAAGCAGGAGACTTGGCTAACTGGATGATTCCAGGAAAGGTAGTAAAAGGGATGGGCGGAGCGATGGACTTAGTTGTCGGCGCGAAAAAGGTCATCGTCATTATGGAACATACGAACAAATACGGTGAGTCGAAAGTAAAACGTGAATGCTCATTGCCATTGACAGGAAAAAGCGTTGTTCACCAGTTAATTACTGATCTGGCGGTATTTAATTTTCAAGATGGCAAGATGCAGCTAGTGGAGCTTCAGGATGGTGTGACATTAGAGGATGTGGAAGAAAAAACAGAGGCTATGTTTGAAGTGAAACTGTAAAATCATGCGCAAAAAGCAGATCAGCTTTTTGCGCATTTTTAATTTCCATACAACAGTTTAGTGACTTTTACTCTATAAAAACTTGAAAAGAACAGCGAAATAGTAAGTAAAATAATATACACCATTATTGGTAAATTAAAACAAATGTTCTATGTTTGATGCAATTAAATTGATAGATTCCCTCTATATACGATTATCGAATTGGTGGATATTCTTATAGTATGAATTATTATTTTAATAATTTTGAAAATTAAAGTAATGGAGGGGTCTTATGAAAAAGAAAGCGTTAGCACTATCCTTAACCAGTATTTTGGCACTGGGAGCTGTTACACCAGCTTCATTAACTGCCTATGCTGTAGGTGAAGGACCGAACTATGGTGGAAATGAATCGATTCAAACGTCAATCCTATATACGTACGATGAAATGGTTAATTATCTTAAAAAGCAAGATGCGAAACAAGATGCTATGCAACTTGAGGTGATTGGTCAAACGGTAAAAAAACGAGATATTTACATGGCGAAATATATTAAAAATCCAAATAACCCGACAATCCTATTTTTGACACAACAGCATGGTAATGAACAATTAACGACAGAAGGTGCACTAGAATTTATCAAGCATCTTGGAACAGGTAAAACAAAAGGCGTACTGGATAATGTCAATATACTTATTGTGCCAATGTTAAATGCAGATGGTGCGATGGGAGATGTCGATTTTTCACTTGATGATTACATCGCTGATGGTGGACGAAATTTAACACGCTACAATGCAGTAGGGGCAGACTTAAATCGTGATCATGTTGATAAAGTGCACCCGGAAACTCAGGCTCTTCATAAAAATGTTTTACAAAAGTATAAAATTGATTACATGATTGACCTGCATCACCAAGGCACTCAAGCGAGACGAGACGGGAAATTAGTATCAGGTTCTATGCTTTATCCTACAAATGACAAAGTAAAACCGGAAGTACTAGAGAAGTCGAAAAAATTGGGGGCCGTTGTATTTAATGCCGTTGATTCTACTGGATGGGGACATTTAGCTAAATATAATGGCGGTAATGGTGAGAATATCGGCCGTAATGGTGCCGCAGTTCAATATGATATTGCTACACTGCTATTTGAAATGCGCGGAATGTCCGATCACTTTAATGAATCGGCAGTTATCGGTCAAAAAAGTAATGGTTACTTAATCAAACAAACGATTACAACACTTGATGCTGCGGTTCAAGCAATAGCAGATCGTTCAATTGAAAATGCAGATATCAGTTTCTGGGACACATTGGATACTCAAAGATAACGGGAAAATGAGTCCAAAAGCCGTAACCGCTTTTACGGTACTTGTATCCTTATGAACTTAAAAAGGAGCAAGAGAGTCTTGTTATGGACATCTTTTGCTCCTTTTCTCTATTCACTGTTAATCTGCGTTGTTCATTAATTTAGCATCTAGTGATAATGGAGAACGATCTGCGAACATGAAATAAATGCCTAGAGCTACGTAAACAACCTCTAATTCATATCCAGCGTAAGTACCGTCACCAAATAATCCAAGTGATAATTTAGCTGTGAAGATTGCACCAATCATAATCACTGCAAATACTGCGCCGATTACACGAGTACCAAGTCCAATAATTAATAATAAACCACCGACTAATTCAACAATTGCCACTACAAATGCAAGACCACTCATTAAACCAAGTGATTCGAAGTAACCTGCTGTATTCTCGATGCCTCCTTGAAACTTAACAAATCCATGGTAAAAGAACATAAAACCAAACACCACTCGTACAAATAATGATACCCATTGTTGTCTTGTCATAAAAAAATCCCCCTGATAACTTTTTGTAAATTACTTATTAAAAGTAAGTGTAAAGGTGTAAAATAAAGTGATCTACAATAATGTAGGTCACACCTAATTGATTACTTTTCGTAACTTAGTGTAATAAAGTAATCTAATTGTTTCAATGATATCAGCGTAACTAAAAGAAAAATAGGTATTTTCGACCGAAGATAGCGGTTAAGGACGAAATTCTGAGATATTGTTTAGATTTGTAAGGGGGGCAATGATATGTGTAAAGGGTTAGTTATAAAAATTTATTTACCGACCCCCTAAAAAAGTAAATGCTATCCGAATAACTGGTATGTCCACAATTGGGGCAAAAAAATATTGAGGTGATTGACAATGCAAAAATGGAAACAAACAAGTGTAGCATTACTTATTGCAGGGTTAGCGGTAACTGGGACAAGCTATGCGTTAGCTGATGAAAAAGAGAATGAAGCTATTGAAATGACTCAACAAGAAAATGAATTGACTTCGGATTTAGTGAAAGAGCCAATTGAAACTGTTCAATTGCCAGTTGTTGAAAAGGTTGAAACAGACAAAGCAACAGAAGAAAAGGCAACAGATGAAAAAGTAACTGAAGATAAAGCGACAGAAGATAAGGAAGTAGAAGAAAATGTGCTTCCAGAAGCTCCGGAAGGGTATACAGCTGGAAATCTGGATGCGCTTGGAAAAGCCTATGAAAAGGTTCAAAATCCAACTGCTAAAGCAGCAATTAAACGGAATATGGAACGTTCCATTGAAAAATGGGAGAATAAACAGTCAGAAACTAATGAACAGCCAAAAGTGGAAGCTCCTGAACAACCGGAAACAATAGTTCCTGAGCAAACAGAGGTAAAACAAGAAACAGTGAAGCAAGAAGTGCCGTCAAAACAAGAACAGCCTGCTAAAGTGAAACAGGAGAAAGCTGAAAAAACTGAAAAGGCTCCTGCTCCTCAAGCACAATTAAATGCACAACAAAGAGAACAAAGACAAGAGCTGAGAGCAATTCAAAAAGCAGAGCGTGAAGCTTTAAAAGAAGAAAGTAAAGCGAATAAAGAATAATAAAAGAATTGGGAAAATGAAAAGAAAAGCAGATTTTTAATATAAAATTACTTTTCAATTTAAGTTATACCCATTAAAATCAGGGCAATCGATACTAATGGGAACGGAGGGAAATCTATGTTTTTGTCATTCATGCAAGAAGTATTCAATAAAAAATCATATGCATCATTGAATGAGCTTGTATTGAAGGCAAAGAATGGGGATGAGAGGGTCATGAATGACCTTCTCATTGAATTTACTCCGTTTATGAAAAAAACGGCTTCTTTCGTATGCAAACGATCCATTGATGAGCATGATGACGAATTCAGTATTGCGATGAGTGGATTTCATGAAGCAGTATTAGAATTCAATCCGACAGAGGATTCATCGTTAACGACATTTTCACATTTGATCATAAAGCGGAGGCTTATCGATTATTTTCGAAAAGAAGCAACGAGAAACGATGTCATTCATTTATTGAAAGATGAAGATAAAACAACTGGCTTAGATGTCCAACAGTATGTATTCGATCGATCGTCAATCGTCTCCTATTCAAAAGAACAACAGGCGGAAGAACGTCGTGAAGAAATCATAGAATATACCAAACTTTTAAAGAATTATGGTCTATCATTTCAAGAGCTGGCCATGTCATCTCCAAAACATATAGACTCAAGGAAGACGGCTATTCATATTGCGCAAATCATCGCAGAAACACCTGAATTCTATCATTACCTTATTGCAAATAAAAAATTGCCGGTAAAAGAACTTGAATCGACTGTGGAGGTTTCAAGAAAGACGATCGAACGACAGCGGAAATATATAATCGCAGTTGTATTACTGCTTAATAGTCACTTTGTGTACATAAAGGAATATATAAAAGGGGAACTTATATGATGCGGACATACAGGGGTGTTGTTTTCGAAATAGAAAAAAAATATACTGTATTTCTAACGGAAAAAGGCGAATTTTTACGTGGAATTCCAATTGGTGGACCGCCGAATATTGGAGATGAAGTCGATTTTCATCTAATAAATACGCCTTCTCTTTTTAGCGGAAGAGTGAAGCCGCGATTATTTGGAACAGTTATGATAGCGGCAGTCCTTCTTCTTTCTATCGTAGCATCTTTAATTCCTATGGGTGATGAAGTGATGGCCTACGTTCAATTGGAATCAGACACGGCAGTGGAACTTGGTATTAATGAATCAGGAGAGGTCATTGTTTTACGATATTTGAATGGTACATCTGTTGAGACTAAAAAGAGCCCTGATCATTGGATAGGTGACTCAATCAGTAAAGTGCTGGACACAGCTCTGAAGAAATTAACGGCAAAAGGTATCAGTGAGCAAGTAAATATTACAATTATCTATGAAAATAGCAAAAACCAACAGAAGGTACAAAAAATCGTTGGAAATGCAGTTCGTGATGTACAAAGCGCAAATAAAGATTTGACTATGA
Source organism: Solibacillus sp. FSL K6-1126 (assembly GCF_038003445.1). Taxonomy (NCBI): domain Bacteria; kingdom Bacillati; phylum Bacillota; class Bacilli; order Caryophanales; family Caryophanaceae; genus Solibacillus; species Solibacillus sp. FSL K6-1126. Next base: position 564,293 of record NZ_JBBOPD010000001.1, read on the forward strand.
AAATTGGCGAAAGCACAGCGGAAGAAAGAGCGATGGCCAATATGCAGGAAATGTCGGTTTATAAATTCAAGGAAAGCCAACAATTTAATCCGGCGAAGGAAATAAAGCCGTCTTCGGAAATTGATGAGGATATGAAAAACAATCCAGCAAATAAGCAAAGAGAAATGGAGACTCCTATCAATAAGGAACCAATCCCTTCAGTGCCGGCTAATGAGAAGGTTAACGGGAATGAAAATGCGAAGGAATCAAGCGGAAATAAAGTTCAGAAATCGAACGGAACTGTTGAAAAGCCAATTAGGGAGCAAAAGGAAAAGCCCAAGGAGACTCCTGTAGAGAAGGGGAAATCAAGTAACCCTGAACTAGGAAATGGAAATTCCGATAAAGGTAACCAAAGCCCTGCATCACAGCAACCTAAAGAAAATAAGAATGAACAGAAGCAATCGGGAAACGATAATTCAGCAAATGCTGCTTCAAAAAACAAAGACCAACCTAATTCACCTTAAGTGTGCTTTAGTTTTATAAATAGATTGGCAATATAGAAATACTGAAATGGCTCTTATCCTTGAACAGGATAGGGGCTCATTTTTCATTTTATGGGCATTTAGTGTAATAAGGAGACTAAAAATAAAAGGAGTTTTATTTAGAATGCCGAATAATTAATGAGCCCAAAATTGAAAAGGCAGGTGTTCTATGAATAATCCTATCTTAAAACAAATTGGAACAGTCTTTATCCCGGTAAGCAATATTGAAAACGCACGCGATTGGTATTGTGATATTTTAGGGGTGACAGCAGATGGAGAAATTCAGTTTGGTCATCTTTATGTTCTACCAATGGAAGGTACAGGAATTGTGTTAGATAGCAAAATTTATTCAGTAGACAAGGTATTTAAAACTCCAGCGTTCCACTTAAATACGAAAAACATCGAACAGGCATTTCACTTTATGAGGAACAAAGGCGTTGAATTAATTACAGAAATTGAACATAACCACTATTTTAATTTCAAAGACCCGGATGGGAATATCTTAATGGTTTCCCAATGCTAATGGGGGATAACTGGTGAAAAAACTCCACTACCTACGAATGTAAGTAGTGGAGTAATTTTCAATTTAACAATTTAATCCTCATTTGCAATAACATAATCCTCAGTGAGTTCCAAATAATCCTCAACTTACACTTCATAATCCTCACCTATGTCACTAGGGCGAGGAAAGCTCAAAACTTACTTCGGATAGGTCTGACACACACGTCCAATTTGTCCATCAGCCAACCGCACTTTAATGCCGTGGGGATGGGAGCTGCTGTTTGTCAGTAAATCCTTTACGATACCGCGTGTTGTTTTGCCTGTACGCTGGTCTTTTTTTAGTACGATATCAACTTCCAAGCCAGGATAGACATCGCTTCGATTTTTGCCGTTCATAGTAAAACGTCCTCTCATTCATAAGTTTCTTTAGTATAGCATGAAATGATAGAGGACCCGATACTACACACTACTTCGGCAAATGCTTCAAAAAATTCGCAGCTGCAAACCCGCGTACTTCCTGTTCACTATAATGCTTTAACAGCTCATTAATGAGATTTTGATGCATCCCGGCATGTTCGAGATGGGGGATTTTCACATCAATACCGTCAAAATCTGAGCCAAGGCCAATCAAATGCTTCCCGCCGAGTGAGCAAATATAGTCAATATGACGAATCAAGTCCGTCATTCTCGCTCTGTTTGTGCCGTTTATAAATTCAGGATAATACACAACATGAATCGGCGCGTTTTTTTCAATCATTGCTCTTATTTGTGCATCGTTCAAATTGCGCTCATGATTGCAAATAGCCATTGCGTTTGAATGAGAAGCAATTACATAATCGGCATGCTCGATGACATCCCAAAAGCTTCGTTCATGTAGATGAGTAACATCGGTGAACAGCCTGTGCTCATTATTCAGCTTGATGATTTCTTTGCCAAACGGTGTAACGCCAATCTGTGATGTACTATGTAAGCCGTCAGCTGCTTCATTGGAGTAATTCCATGTAAGCCCGATCGACAACACGCCAAGCTCACGGAACTGATGCCAAAAATCAATGTCGCCACCGAAAAAGTCAACGCCTTCAATTGTTAAAAAAGCGCCAGTTTGTCCTGGACGGAGCTTATCAAAATCCGTCCATTTCTTAATATGCACAACTTGTTCACTTAGTACTTCCTGCTGAAAATGCGCAATCTGTTTAAAAGCAGCAGCCCGTTTTTCCTCCAAAGTTAAAGTAGGGTAAACATAAACCGCAAACGCCTGTGCCATTACATTTCCTGCGCGAAGTTTATCGGCATTTACATCAAGCAGGCCATCGTCAAACCGGTGACCATCCTGCTGCATGCGCCATAATGCATCACAATGTAAATCAATTACTGGAATATTCATCAAAAAACCCCCTCCATTATGGTGAAAAAAGGTGAATGACCGCAATCATCCACCTCATCTTAATACTAATCTTTATGCATGATGGAGCCCTGCAAAAATTCCGCCTTTTGCGACAAGCTCTTCATATGTCCCTTGCTCTTCAATGCCATTTGGTGTAACAACGAAAATATAGTCCGCATCGCGAATGGTCGCTAAACGGTGCGCAATGATCAATGTCGTCCGGTTTTTCGCCAAATCATTCAACGACTGCTGGATAATCCGCTCAGTCGCCGTATCTAAGGCAGATGTTGCCTCATCCAAAATTAAAATCGGCGGGTTTTTCAGGAACATGCGTGCAATCGCAAGACGCTGTTTTTGTCCGCCAGATAATTTCAGACCACGTTCACCAATTTCGGTTTCAAAGCCATCCGGTAAATTCTCGATAAATTCTAGCAAGTTCGCCTGCTCTGCCGCTGCTTTAATGTCCTCGAAGCTTGCGCCTAATTTACCATATTCGATATTTTCACGAATAGTACCTGTAAATAAAAATACATCCTGCTGTACTGTACCGATTTGCTTGCGGAGCGAATGCTGTGTTAAATCTCGGATCTCATATCCGTCAATCGTAATCGCACCATCCGTAATATCGTAAAAGCGTGGGATCAGTGCACTGATCGTCGTTTTCCCTGAACCGGACGGACCGACAAAGGCAACCGTTTTTCCTGCTTCCACCTTAAACGATAGATTGTTCAGAACTTGCTTGCTGTCCGCATATTTGAAGTCCACGTTTTTAAACTCGATATCGCCGTTTAATTGGTCAACATCAATTGCATTTGGGCGGTCGACAATCGTCGGCTCCTGGTCAAGCAGATCGCAGAAGCGTTTAAAGCCAGCCATTCCTTTTGGATACATTTCAAGTAATGCACTGATCTTATCGATTGGCTTGATCAGGACATTTGTGAATAAAATAAAGCTCGCGAACTCCCCGTATGAAAGATCACCATTGTTTGAAAGCCATGCCCCTACAACAAGCACGAGTAATGTCAGTAAACGAGTTAAAATATAAATGCTTGAATGTGTGCCTGCCATTACTTTGTACGCGTAAATTTTCGCTTTACGGAAAAGAGCATTTTGGTTTTTGAAGCGGTTCGTTTCGAATTCTTCATTTGTAAATGATTTCACGACGCGAATACCGGAGAAGCTGTCTTCCACACGGCCATTGACGTTCGCGATTTCACTATACATAACGGCCCAGCCTTTTTTCATCCTTCTGTTGCTCCAATACATGACCGCAATTAAAAACGGAACGAAAATCAGAATAATTGTCGCAAGGGTCGCGTTAATATTGAACATAATTGTAAACGCTCCGATAAATGTCATCATTGCGATGAACAAATCTTCCGGACCATGATGTGCAAACTCCCCGATATCGAATAAGTCATTCGTTATACGACTCATTAAATGACCTGTTTTCATATTATCGAAAAACGTATACGGCTGGCGCTGTACATGATTGAACAGCTGCTGGCGCATATCCGTTTCGATATTGACCCCGAGTTTATGCCCCAAATAGTTCACGACATAGTTCATGCCTGTACTTAAAATATACGTCAGTAAAAGAAGCGCACTGATTTTTGTAATCATGCCCCAATCGTTCGTCGGGAGCAAATCATCGATAAACCATTGCACAGCCATCGGGAAAAGCAATTCCAAAACGGCCACAAATACCGCACACGAGAAGTCGATAATGAACAATCGCTTATGCGGCTTATAATACGTAAAAAATCTTGCTAGCATTGTAGTTCCTTTCTGTTAAACAACTCAAAACTGAGTGCAACCGGTTGTATTAGTTAGTGAAAATGATTCTTACTCGGATTATAACATTTTTTAGGAGTTTTTCGAGGGGCGAAATAGTAGGGAATGGAAAAAAACGAAATTATATCTCAAGTAATGCGGGTAGAGAATATATAAACGTTGAATTTATTTTTAAACATGTTAGTTATGGTAAGAAAAAAGAAATGGTACACTTAAAAAAAGCAAAGAAGTGAAGGTGTATGTATGAATTTTTATATAGTAATGCAAGGGCGTACATACGATGAGGCGAAGGAAAAGCAGGTCGTATGGTGCTCAATTTTAGATAGTAGTGGACAAACACCCCATTCTTGGGAGCGGATGAGGGAAGTAAAGAAGGGCGATGCGATTTTTCACTGTGTTAAAGGGGAAATCGTCGCGATTAGTACCGCTCAGGAAGATTGCGGGGAAGGTGTGAATCCTCTTGATCATTCGGGAGTAGTTGGGTACCAATTCCCGGCAGTATACGAGGAATTAGATTTTCCGGTTTCAATAAAAGAACATTTTGATGAAATTCAGCCACTACTTCCAGTAAAATATTCACCGTTCCAACATAATGGTGATGGCAACCAAGGATTTTTATATCCTTGTAATGAAATGCTCGCGATCAAGCTGCTGGAGCTTATGAGTGATGCCAATATTTATGAGGAAAATGAAGAGCAGCTGGAATTTGCCATTGGTCTCATTGCCCAAAAGGAACGCAATACGCTAGCGCCTGTTTTAATCGAAACAGAAGCAGAAGCAAAGGTAAAAATCCGTAAAGGGCAACAAAAATTTAGAAAGCAACTGATGCCATTATGGGACAATCAATGTGCATTATGTGGCATCTCGTTACCTGGATTATTACGTGCAAGCCATTCAAAACCATGGAAAGATGCAACGAATGACGAGCGACTTGATCCATACAACGGTATTCTACTTTGCCATAATCATGATGCGTTATACGACCAAGGCTATATCGCGTTTGATGGAACCGGGAAAATCCACATTTCCTCTGAAATTGACCAGATGGATTACGTGAAATACGGGATTCATGAGAAAATGCGCGTTGCGAGAGTAGAAGAGAATAAGAAATATTTTAAGTGGCATAAGCGGGAGATATTTAGGGGTAATGAATAGTTAATAAAAAAGCAAGGTGTTTGCCAAAAGTTAAATGGTAGCACCTTGCTTTATTTTATTCCTCTACTAAATAGTGATAGATATCGTATTGGATCGGTTGTTCGAGTACCATTTCCATTGTAACGACGGGGTAATATTTTCCTTTATCCAAAATTTTTTCGGGCTTTGCAGAGCCTGGATTTACAGCACACCGACCAAGGTAATAGAAATCTTTACCTTCACCATTGTCTTTTTTTACAAACAGGTACACGTTTGTCCCATTTTCAACAGAGTGGATAAGAATTTGCATTTCCTTGGATTTATCGATATATCGATTTTTTGTTGAGCACCATTTAAATGTATCTTCTGATAAAAATTCATCCATATAATTTGTTTCAAGATTATTTTCATCATTTTTATGATAATTTACGAAAATAGGGAAATCGCCATTTTTCGGTCGACCACCATTTAATGTACCTTCCTCGTTCTTTTCCCAGTCTAGTAAGCGGCATACTTCACGGCGTGAGTATTTTTCATATAGTTTAAATGGCTCGTAATTATTAAATTGTTTGTTTTTAATAAAGGCACATTCAAGTAAATCAACAAAGTATTGTTTGAAATTTATGTCTCGTAGTGAAAGTTGCAATTCCTCATTAAACATATAGCATGAATTCGATTTAATAATTAACGGTTTATTTCCGAATTTTTTATTGTCAGTCTCTACGAAAAAGTTTAAAGAAAACACATTTTCAATGCTTTCAATTGTCCCATTATGAATATAAGCATTATGAGCTTGCAATGCTGAAAGATAGCTTTTTTCTGTAATAGATTTTTCTTCTAAAAGAAGCTGTAATAATAAAATTTCATGAATTCTTTTCCCTGATAAAAAGTCCTTTCCTATTAATGAGAGGACAGACTTTTCATAATCGGTAATTGAGGAGATATTTTCTTTCATTTTCAATAAAAATTCATAATAGGTAGGAGTGTAGCTAATAATGACTTCGGGATCTAATGAATTTTGTTCAATAAAATCCTTAAGCATCGGAATACGTCCAATCCGATTTTTAAGCTCAGAATAGCTATCCTTTAACATTTTTAATGTGGATAAATTAGCGTTATTTATCGCATCAAAAATTTGTTTCTTCGCGATTTCCTCAAAATTAATTGTTGAAACCCCTTGAATATAATCCGTGTTTACTGTGTTGCGACGAACATTATCTTTGTTCATCGACTTATCACCAGATAGGGCAATCGGAATTAAATAGTTATTTTTGTAGTTGCCGATAAAATCAATGATCGTTACATATTCTTTTACATCATGCTTCCGTAATCCACGACCAAGCTGCTGAATGAAGATGATGCTAGATTGTGTCTGGCGGAGCATGACGATTTGATTTAAGAATGGGATATCGATACCTTCATTAAAAATATCTACCGTTAAAATATACTCTAGCTCACCATTTTCTAATTTAGCAATCGCTATTTCACGTTCTTCTTGAGAGTGGTCACCAGTCAATGCGGTCGTTTTATAACCGCGCATATTCAGTAAATTGGAAAGGATACGTGCTTCTTCCTTCGTACTGCAAAACATTAATCCACGAACTCGATCCCCAGAAAACCCGTAATACGAAATTTTTTCGATAATATGGTCAATTCGCTCCTGTTGAATGAGCTTTTGTAAATCTGCTGTTTCATCGATGAGCTCACCATCAAGCTCATAGTCGGTCACACCAAAATAGTGGAAGGGGCAGAGCATTTCTTCTTCTAATGCTGCTTGAAGACGTATTTCATACGCCACATTATAGTCAAATAGTTCATAGATATTGAAATTATCTGTACGTTCCGGTGTAGCCGTCATCCCTAATAGAAATTGGGGTTTAAAGTAATTCATAATTTTTAAATACGATTCCGCACCTGCTCGGTGAACTTCATCAATTAAAATGTAGTCAAAATGATCTTTAGCAAACTGTTGTAAATAAGGGTCACGTGAAATAGTCTGGACCGTTGCAAATAAATAACGTGCATTTAGATCCTTTGAATTTCCTGATAAAATCCCATAATCTTGAGGGTCACCTAATAAAATATTGCGGAAATCATGCATCGCTTTCTTCAAAATTTGTTCGCGGTGCACGACGAAGAGCATGCGTTTTGGTGCAGCATTTCGAACGTCAAACGCAGATAAATAGGTTTTACCTGTGCCGGTTGCTGAAATAATGAGACCACGGTTTGCACCACTTTGACGAAGGAGCTTTAACTGCTCAAGCGCGGCTGTTTGCATTTTATTAGGCTGTATTTTTAAACTTTCTTTTAATGGATTCGTTATATATAAAGGAGGAGAGGCTACTTTATTATTAAATTCTGGCTTCTCATAATTAATTTGATATTGTGCAATCCATTCGTCATTTAATGGCATCGCACTGTTCCATTGCTGTTCAAACTGATTTTTAAAATGGTTAATAACTTCACCATTTTCAAGAGAAGTTAAATAAACATTCCATTCAAAATTTGCCTTCAATGCACTATCTGTTAAGTTAGAGCTTCCAACGATTAAAGAATAATGTTGGTCGTGCTCGAAAATATAGCCTTTTGAGTGAAAGCCTTTTACATCAGTAACCCGAACTTCTACATTAGTTAATTTGAGTAGCTCTTTAAACATTTTTGGTTGGTTAAAGCTTAAAAATGTAGAGGTCAAAATGCGTCCACGAATGCCTTTTCTCTCAAGGTCATATAGCATTGTTTTGATTGTAGCCAATCCGCCTTCAGTAATAAATGCCACAGAAAAGGTGAATGTTTTACATGTTTTCATTTCTTGTAAAAGTGATGAAAGGACATTTTCATGTGCTTTATTGGATAATAATTTCGGTTTAAATTGTG
>NZ_JBBOPD010000001.1:577500-3142500 GCF_038003445.1 Solibacillus sp. FSL K6-1126
ATTGAATTTTGGTACAACTTGTACAGGATAGGTAGGAGCCAGAGATCTCGGAGCGCCAGCTTCGAAGGAGGCGTCGGTGGGATACTACCCTGGTTGTATTGAACTTCTAACCCATGCCCCTTAGCGGGGTAGGAGACAGTGTCAGGCGGACAGTTTGACTGGGGCGGTCGCCTCCTAAAGAGTAACGGAGGCGCCCAAAGGTTCCCTCAGAATGGTTGGAAATCATTCGTAGAGTGTAAAGGCATAAGGGAGCTTGACTGCGAGACCTACAAGTCGAGCAGGGTCGAAAGACGGGCTTAGTGATCCGGTGGTTCCGCATGGAAGGGCCATCGCTCAACGGATAAAAGCTACCCCGGGGATAACAGGCTTATCTCCCCCAAGAGTCCACATCGACGGGGAGGTTTGGCACCTCGATGTCGGCTCATCGCATCCTGGGGCTGTAGTCGGTCCCAAGGGTTGGGCTGTTCGCCCATTAAAGCGGTACGCGAGCTGGGTTCAGAACGTCGTGAGACAGTTCGGTCCCTATCCGTCGTGGGCGTAGGAAATTTGAGAGGAGCTGTCCTTAGTACGAGAGGACCGGGATGGACATACCGCTGGTGTACCAGTTGTCTTGCCAAAGGCATCGCTGGGTAGCTATGTATGGACGGGATAAGTGCTGAAAGCATCTAAGCATGAAGCCCCCCTCAAGATGAGATTTCCCATTACGCAAGTAAGTAAGACCCCTGAAAGACGATCAGGTAGATAGGTTCGAGGTGGAAGTGCGGTGACGCATGCAGCTGACGAATACTAATCGGTCGAGGACTTAACCACATTTTATTGCTCAATTCAATGAAACGTTTATCCAGTTTTGAAAGAATGAAATTTCTTTTAACTAAATAATTAAGTGAAGTGATGATGGCAAAGAGGTCACACCCGTTCCCATACCGAACACGGAAGTTAAGCTCTTTAGCGCCGATGGTAGTTGGGGGCTTCCCCCTGCGAGAGTAGGACGTCGCTTCGCTTATTTTTTTTGGAGGATTAGCTCAGCTGGGAGAGCACCTGCCTTACAAGCAGGGGGTCGGCGGTTCGAGCCCGTCATCCTCCACCATTTTAATCAAGAGCCATTAGCTCAGTTGGTAGAGCATCTGACTTTTAATCAGAGGGTCGAAGGTTCGAGTCCTTCATGGCTCACCAGTTTATAATCATTATTTATACTGTCAGAGTAAAAATATCTTAAGCATTTTGCGGAAGTAGTTCAGTGGTAGAACACCACCTTGCCAAGGTGGGGGTCGCGAGTTCGAACCTCGTCTTCCGCTCCAAAAAATGCCGGGGTGGCGGAACTGGCAGACGCACAGGACTTAAAATCCTGCGGTGAGTGATCACCGTGCCGGTTCGATTCCGGCCCTCGGCACCATCATTTATTTAAACAATATGCGCCCGTAGCTCAATTGGATAGAGCGTCTGACTACGGATCAGAAGGTTGTGGGTTCGACTCCTGCCGGGCGCGCCATATAACTTAACTGGATAGAGCTTACATTGCTTTAACTAGTAGAGATAACTATTGATCATGGCTACCTAGCTCAGCTGGCTAGAGCATTCGGTTCATACCCGAAAGGTCGTGGGTTCGACTCCCTCGGTAGCCATTTTAAAATTTTGGAGGTATACCCAAGTCTGGCTGAAGGGATCGGTCTTGAAAACCGACAGGCGGGTAACACCGCGCGGGGGTTCGAATCCCTCTACCTCCTCCATTTTTACAAACTGGGTACTTAAAACAGGTTCAAACATAATATTATCGCGGGGTGGAGCAGTGGTAGCTCGTCGGGCTCATAACCCGAAGGTCGCAGGTTCAAGTCCTGCCCCCGCAACCAAATGGTCCCGTGGTGTAGCGGTTAACATGCCTGCCTGTCACGCAGGAGATCGCCGGTTCGATCCCGGTCGGGACCGCCATTTATGGGTTTGTAGCTCAGTTGGTAGAGCATTAGATTGAAGCTCTAAGTGTCGGCGGTTCGATTCCGTCCAAACCCACCATATGCGGGTGTAGTTTAGTGGTAAAACCTCAGCCTTCCAAGCTGATGTTGTCGGTTCGATTCCGATCACCCGCTCCAGTTTTTAAATAGGGCCTATAGCTCAGCTGGTTAGAGCGCACGCCTGATAAGCGTGAGGTCGATGGTTCGAGTCCATTTAGGCCCACCATATATAATTATTCCGAAGTAGCTCAGTTGGTAGAGCATCCGGCTGTTAACCGGCAGGTCGCAGGTTCGAGTCCTGCCTTCGGAGCCATGGCCCGTTGGTCAAGTGGTTAAGACACCGCCCTTTCACGGCGGTAACACGGGTTCGAATCCCGTACGGGTCATTTCTAAGCATGTAGCAGAAGCTGCATGCTTTTTTTATTTGTAAAGGATTTTAAATTTCTTATAGTCCGTAGTCCTTCTTGAAATAGAATATTAGTTTAACGATATAGAGGTTGTTGTGAAAAAGGGGAGAAGCGACAAATCCCAACTATAATTTTGAGTGGTCATGAAAAGGATGAACAATCCATTACTACCAAAAAGATAATTTAAATACTATTCAAAAATAACTTTCTTTCTTTATTAAAAAATCTATAATAAATAAGGGAGGTTAGAAAATGAAAAAAGTATTTAGTCTATTATTAGTGTTTCTTCTAACTATATCCTCGATGTTATATGCTACACCAACAAGTGCGGAACAAGTGTTTACCGATGTATCGCCAAAGCATAGTAACTATCAGGATATAGCTTTTTTATTGGATAAAGGTATTATTAGCGCCGATAAAAAGATATACGGAGTAAAGGACATTGTGACACGCGAAGAAGTGGCTGTCATGGTCGCAAAGGCTGTTGGTCTTGACGGCACACAGCGAGCTACGAAGTTTAAAGATGTTCCGAAGTCTCATAAAAACAGCGGGTATATTCAATCAGCTGTGGAGGCCGGTATCATTAACGGCTATACGGATGGTACATTTAAGCCGACGACAAAAGTGACACGTGGTCATATGGCTGCATTTATTGCACGTGCATTTGATTTACCGAATGGCACGAAAACCTTTAAAGATGTGAAAAAAGGGCATACGGCATATGAAGCAGTGAGCCAATTAGCTGCAGCCAATATTACAACTGGTTATGAGGATGGTACATTTAAGCCTGCGAATAATTTAACGCGTGCTCATATTTCTGCATTTTTAGCACGTGCAGTGAAATATCAGGAAGGTTTAGGCTCAACATCTTCTAAATTGAACGTACACTTTTTAGATGTTGGACAAGGAGACTCGATTTTCGTTCAAGCACCAAATGGAAAAACAATGCTTATTGATGCAGGGACGAAAGAATACGGCAGCAAGGTTGTTGCTTATTTAAAATCTAAAAATGTGAAGAAGCTTGATTACGTAGTAGCAACACATCCAGATGCCGATCATATCGGTGGATTAGCTGCAGTACTGGAAAGCTTTACGGTTGGCGAGTTTATTAACAGCGGGAAAGTCCATACAACGGTAACATATGAAAATTTACTGCAGATGGTAGTCGATAAAAAAATTCCTTATACAGAGCCGAAAGCGGGAGACTTGATTTCATTGGATTCAAATGTGAAAACTCAAGTTTTAGCTGTCAATGCACAAGCAAGTGATATGAATGATGCTTCCATCGTATTAAAACTGACGTATCAAAATATGTCTTTCTTATTGATGGGCGATGCGGATGCAGGAATCGAAGAGCAAATTGCGAAGAAATATGATGTTTCCGCAACGATTTTAAAAGCGGGTCATCACGGTTCAAGTTCAAGTAGTTCGCTTGGATTTTTACAAAAAGTAAATCCGAAAGCGGTTATTTTAAGTTATGAAGAAGGCAACAGCTATGGCCATCCTCATAAAGAAGTGCTTTCAAACATTAAAACGGTTGGTACAAAAGCTTACGCAACTGCACAGGATGGAACAATTGTTGTGACAACGAACGGTCAATCCTACTCGATTAGTGCGAAAGAGTTCATCGTGCCGAATACGACACCTGAAAATCCAAAAGGTGATGTGAATTCTGGGACATATGTCATTCCAGGAGCACCGACTGCATTTAAAAACTGTACAGAAATGCGGGTTTATTATCCGAAAGGTGTCAGCTCATCGCATCCTGCTTACGCAACAGCAAGAGACGGCGATAAAGATGGCTGGGCTTGTGAATTATAATTTACGTGAAGCAGCTTAAGTGAAATTTTGCTTAAGCTGTTTTTTATTGGGCGGTTTTATTAGAATATTGGTGCGGGATATTAGAAGAATTTGAGGCGATATTAGAAGAAATCAGAAGGGTATTAGAAGTTGCGCCGGTTTCATCTATTTTTTAGTCTCGTATGCGGTTGAATTCGCAAAACTGTAATGCGATCAGATTTATATTAGAACAATTGGACCGGATATTAGAAAAAGTTATAGAGATATTAGCTAATCAAAAGGGGATATTAGAACAAAGCGGATACTTATTAGCACAACTCACAGTTATATTAGAAAATTGCAACTTTATTAGAATAAATAAAATTATATTAGAACATTCTCGAACATATTAGAACACTGCGACCAACCTTAAAAAGTGTATACCGTTAAGCAAAGGGGGAGAACAAATTAAATGAAAAATCGAAACACCAGCAGCACGGCCGGTGTTTCGTTTTTTATTACATTCTATATTACTGAACACGGGCGAACCCAAATCCTGAAGCGTAGTCATCGCCTGTAGCGGCACCGTATCCGCCTTTAATATCTACAGCTTTTGCGCGTGTTTGTAAGTTTGAGCGCAGTTGCGTGTGAGACCAAGACGGGTTTTGAGCCCAGATTTTTGCTGCTAAACCTGAAACGTGAGGTGTAGCCATCGATGTTCCGCTAATTGTATTGTAGCTGCCGTTATACCATGTAGAATAAATCGCTGAACCTGGAGCTGAAATTTCAATATCACCTTGCTGGATGACATAATCGCCATCCGTTGAAGCATACCCGCGTGAAGAGTAGTCAGCTACACGGTAAGTTCCGTTTTGCTGTACATTTTCTAATGCTGCTACAGCAATAGCATTCGGTAATGCTCCCGGATAGCCAATTGTTCCTTGTGCATAACCTGAGTTACCGGCTGCCGCAACAATAAGTACGCCTTTGCTGTATGCATAGTTGACAGCACTTGAAATTAGGCTGTTATTCGCTGAAGAACCTAATGACATGTTGATGATTGTTTTTGTACCAGTAGATGTTGCTTGATCAGCAGCATGGCGGATCGCAGCAGCAATATCATCCGAGTAGCCAGAACCGCTGTCTGTTAATACTTTGTATGCCCAAAGATCTGCATCTGGAGCAACACCATAAACACCGCCTCGGTCACTTCCGCCATCAGCCAGTGCTGACCCGGCAACATGCGTACCATGACCGTTTCTATCAGTACAGCTATTATTTACAACGGCTGTCGCTGTCGTAAAGTCTTTACATTGCTCCACAGTATTGGCAAGGTCAGGATGGGAAGTGTTAACTCCTGTATCAAGTACAGCGATATTTACGCCGCTTCCTCCAGATGTAGATGTTAATGAACTATTATTATAAATCGCTTTAATTCCCCATGGTACTTGCTGGGAAGCTCTTGCGTAAGCAGATGCATCCGGTGTTCTATCTTCTGTTGTATAATCCTCGCCCAATTCCAGATTGATCGGATCTAATGAGACGACAGGAACTTTTGTGACCGTGAAATTTTTATTCTTTTGTAATGCCTGGAATTGCTTTTCATTCATTTCCGTTGAAAATCCGTTCTCTGTTAATTCCCAACGAGCCGAATATTGTGCTTTTGCTGATTGTTTTGCAGACTGGTTGTTTGCTTCAATGTACACACGGAACTTTTCTTGGCCAACATTGTTTGTTGAATTATCTTCGCTACCTAAAGTTGCCGCATTAGCCGGACTCATTAATGATCCTGCAATCAATAGACTGAATAATGTACTCTTCACTTTTTTCATTTTCCTGACCCCTTTTCAAAGTATATTTGGATTACATATTGAATTTATCACATTACTAGTTTTTTGATTATTGGGAAAATATTAAGTATACTAGATAAACTATCCAACTATTTAAAGGGGTGTGGTATTTGAATGAAAATAGGTTCTTTAATAAAGTACTATCGTACAAAGCTGGGAATGACTCAAAATGAGGTTGCAGCGGGAATTTGCTCAATTCCACATTTAAGTAAAATCGAGAATAACAATAAAGAAGCAAACTGCGAGACAATCCGTCTACTTTTGGAACGCTTGAACGTTAATAGCCATGACGTCGAAAATAGCGAGCACCATATCATAAAGTTATTGAAAGACTTACAAAAACAGATCAATTACCTAGAAAATGAAAAAGCTATTGCGACAATGGAACTATTAAAAGAATTTGAAGAGATCATTGGTTTTACAGAATCAGTCTATTTATATGAACTTTATAAATTACGTTACTACGTGTTTATTAACGAATATAAATTGGCGGAACAACAGTTGAAGTGGCTAAATGCCCACCGTCAGAATTTTTCCCAACATGAGAGATATTTACATTCTTACTATTATGCATTAGTTTTAATAACAAGGGGTAAGTATGCAGAAGCAGCTGTAGAACTAACTAATATACTTAAGACAAGCTCGGAACTTGGGTCACTGGAAGGGGAGTTTTACTATCACTTTTCGTTAATAAAAGGCCGGCTGGATGAACCGAGCCAGGCAATTCTTTATGGGAGAAAAGCACTGCATTATTATAAGGATCAGTTTAATTTTAAGCGGATTATTTATACTTCCATGTCGCTCGCTCTTTATTACGCGCAGGGGAAAGTATTCCATGAAGCAATCGAAATTTATGATCATCTCCTGAGAAATGTGGAACTGATGCAGCAACAGCAGTTACTGCCTGCTATATATCATAACCTTGGGGATTTATATCAAATGAGAGGCGAATATGAAAGAGCCCTCGTTTATTTTGAGCAAAGTGCTTCGTTAATGGAAAATAACAGCGATAACTATTTATTTTGTTTATATAATTTGGGCATGACGCAATTTCGCCTTGATCAAAAAGTAGAAAGTTTCAAAACCTTTACTATGTTAAAGGAAGAAGCAAAAAGTAAGAGAAAACTAAGTTTTAATTTATTTGCTTCTTTTTATTTATATTTGCTAGGTGGACAAGAAAAGAAAGCAATGGAATTTTTGGAGGGGAGGTTAATTCCGTTTACGGCAAACAGTGAAGAGTTTAAAGAAATGCACCAGCAGTTTTCTTATTTACTGGGCGAGTACTACAGGCAAGAAAGGAAATTTGAAAAAGCAATCCAATTCATTTAATTATAAAGGAGACGAGGAATATGAAGAAAAACGTTAAATTATCGCTATTATTATTAAGTGTGGCATTGGTGACATTGTCTATCCCAATTTATCCCCCAGTTTTATCATAATAAAAAGCGCCATTCAGAAGCTTTATTTAAGCTGCTGGATGGCGTTTTACACTATTTCATTACCTTTGATTTCATCAAAAAAGCAAATCCTTCTGCGCTCTCCAATGAAAAAGATGCGCCCTGACCTTCCATTACATCAACAAGAACTTGCATATGCTTTAAATACTCCGACTGATGCTTATCAATATAATACGGAACATCCGAAATTTCCCCGATAAGTACAAGCTGGCTGCTAATATAGTGCCCGTCCTTTGTAAAACACATTGGCACCGTACCATCGCAGCAACCGGAAGACTGCTCAAACACCAAGTTTCCATGCTTTGCCTTCAACAGCTCGATAACCTCAATCGCTTTTTCAGTCACGACTAACTTTTCCATAAAGCATCCTCCTATAAAAAAGAGGATGTACTGTAAAAGCACATCCTCTAATAGTTCGCTTCTCGCTTTGGCTTAGAAGAAACCTTGAGCGTTTTTGTTGTAGCTTACTAACATACATTTTGTTTGTTGGTAGTGATCTAACATCATTAAGTGGTTTTCGCGACCGATACCTGATTTTTTATATCCGCCGAATGCAGCGTGAGCAGGGTATTGGTGGTAAGTGTTTGTCCAAACACGACCAGCTTGGATACCACGTACAGCGCGGTAAGCTGTATCCATGTTACGTGACCATACACCAGCACCTAGACCGAATTCAGTGTCGTTAGCGATTTCCATAGCTTCTTCGAAAGTAGAGAAAGTTGTTACAGAAAGAACTGGACCAAAGATCTCTTCTTGGAAGATACGCATTTTGTTGTGACCTTTGAATACTGTTGGTGCCACATAGTAGCCGCCTTCTTGGTCAGCATCTAATTGGTTTTGGTAGCCGCCGATAAGTAGCTCAGCGCCTTCTTCTTTACCGATTTCGATGTAAGATAAGATTTTTTGTAATTGCTCATTTGAAGCTTGAGCACCCATCATTACTTCTGTATCTAACGGGTTACCAATTTTGATTGCTTTAACGCGTTCTAATACACGTTCCATGAATTTGTCATAGATAGATTCGTGAACTAATGCACGTGAAGGACAAGTACAAATTTCGCCTGAGTTTAATGCGAACATTACTAAACCTTCGATAGCTTTATCCAAATACTCATCGTCATGATCCATTACGTCTGGGAAGAAGACGTTTGGTGATTTACCGCCAAGCTCTAATGTTACAGGGATAATATTCTCTGTAGCGTATTGCATAATTAAACGACCAACACCAGTAGAACCAGTGAACGCCACTTTGTTGATGCGTGGGTTCGTAGCAAGTGGTTTACCAACTTCAATACCTAAACCATTAACGACGTTGAATACGCCTTTTGGTAATAAGTCTTGAATTAATTCGATTAATACCATGATTGAAGCTGGTGTTTGTTCAGCAGGCTTCATCACGATTACGTTACCAGCTGCTAATGCCGGTGCGATTTTCCAAGAAGCCATTAATAATGGGAAGTTCCAAGGAATAATTTGACCGACAACCCCGATTGGCTCGTGGAAGTGGTATGCTACTGTATCGTTGTCGATTTCAGAAATTCCGCCTTGTTGTGCACGAATCGCACCAGCAAAGTAACGGAAATGATCCACTACTAAAGGAATATCAGCGTTTAATGTTTCACGTACTGCTTTACCGTTGTCCCAAGTTTCAGCAACAGCGATTTTTTCTAAATTTTCTTCAATGCGGTCTGCAATTTTATTTAAAATATTCGCGCGGTATGCAACAGAAGTTTGTGCCCAAGCACCTTTAGCTGCATGTGCTGCGTCTAATGCTAATTCAATATCTTCTTCAGTTGAACGTGCAACTGAAGTAAATACTTTACCAGTTACAGGTGATTTTACATCTAGGTATTGTCCTTTAACAGGAGCTACCCATTCGCCACCGATAAAGTTATCGTATTTTTCTTTAAAGTTAACTACTGCACCAGCAGTATTAGGGTTTGCATAGATCATCTATTAACACCTCTATTATTGTTTTAAAGTTATAGTAACTTTATGTCCTCATTATGCAACTAAGTACGAAAAATAGCAAATGAAAATGCTTACATACTTAGTTATGTCGTTATACTTGTAAAATGAAATCGCATGGAAAAATCATTTTTGGTGAAATTATTTATGTACTGATACAGAGGAGTTAGGTGAGTGAGGTGATGAAAAAAGTGGATTAAACCTTATATCATTATAATAAGTGGTTATTATATAACAAAAATATACAGTGGAACTATATGTATAAATATTCATAAATATTTATGAATATTTTTTATTATATGTTATATTTTCTATTTAATTAGTGGTTTTATAAGGTTGGAATTGTACACATTCTATTGTATTACAGTTTAATAAGTTGTTCGCATTACGAAATAATTTAAGTTAAAATGAACGTATTCATTAAAAGGAAAGGGGAGAAATTATGCTTCTTGTATTCGTCATTGCACTTTTTGGGGCACTTCTATTCTCCACGCTTTCATTTCCGATTCCATGGCTGATCGGTCCTATTTTTTCGGTGCTGGTTGCACAGTTTTTCATTAAAGATAGGCTGCGATGGCCGGCTGTTTTGCGAAATACAGGACTTGTAATCGTCGGTGTCGCAATTGGTCAGCAATTTGATTTCTCACTATTTTCCGATTTCAAATCCTTGCTGTTTTTTATGGTCATCGTGAATGTTCTATTGTTTGCGTTTTGTTTAGGTATTGCATGGGTGATTGCTCGATCAACGGGTCTTACATTTAAAACAGCCGTCGCTGCCAATGTGCCAGGTGGATTATCTCAGCTTGTATTGTTTGCAGAAGAAGAAGGGGACGTCCATTTAACAGCAGTCACTTATTTTCATATTGTGCGTGTGTTGGGGGTCGTGCTGCTCATTCCGTTTTTAGTATCTGGTCACGTTGTTGGGGGGGCGAGTATTCCGTTAACATGGGATGTTTGGCAAGTGATCTTGGTCATTTTGCTCGCTGCTGTTGCCGTTCCGCTTGGCAGAAAATTAAAGCTGCCTGTCGCGCACTTTTTAACGCCAATCATCATTGTTATCGGATTAAAATTCTTTGGAATTGAAGCGCCGACAATGCCAAGTGATGTTCTTCATATTGCGCAAATTTTAATCGGTGCCTATATCGGGCTGTTATTAAAGCCGGAAACATTGCGTCTTCCATTGAATGTTTTGATCGGTGGGATTGCCAGTACGGTTGCGATGATTATTCTCACATACGGCACAAGCTTGCTCATCGCCCGGTTTTTAGATTTAAGTTTTGCAACAAGCTTTTTAAGTACAGCACCTGGTGGACTCGATCAAATGGGGCTTTTAGCGGCTGCGGTTAAGGCGGATATTTCCGTTGTAACGGTTTTCCAGCTGTTTCGTTTGCTGTTTATATTCTTATGTGTATTACCTATTATTAAGTGGGTTTACCGAGAGCGGGAAGAGTCTGTACAACAATGAATGATAAGCCGTTTCGTTAATTGTCTGCCCAGCAATCCAATCATTAATTGTGACAGGATTATCACGACATTTTAAATGGGAAAATGAGAAAAAAAGCCTGGATGCTAACCCTTTACGTCCTGATTAGGTTATACTAGAGAAAGTGATTAATTAGGAAGTAGGATTAAGAACATGCAAACGCAATCGAATCGACAGTTGTGGGCGCAAGCAGTGAAGACCGGCATTATAAAATCTAACTTAATTCCGATGATCGCGGCATTAATGCTCGCCCTGTATACGTATGAATTAAATTTTATTGATCATATTCCCGCTATTATTTATGCAATTATTGGTTCTGCGGCTGTTATAGCTGCAGCAGGTGCATATAATAACGTCTATGACCGGGATATTGATCAAATTATGCCCCGTACAAAAACTCGTCCAACCGTTACTGGAGAACTTTCTGCGAAGTTAGTGCTAATCGTTGCGACGATTTTATTAATACTAGGATGTACGGCGCTTTATTTAGCATCACCGTTAGCTGCTTTGTTAGGGTTTTTAGGTGTATTTTTCTATGTTGTCCCTTATACAATGTGGACAAAACGCCGTACAATCTGGAATACAGAAGTTGGTAGTATTTCAGGCGCTATGCCCCCACTCATTGGATGGGCAGCCGTCGCTCCGGATCTGTGGCATCCGGCTGCATGGGCGCTGTTTCTAATTATGGTCATTTGGCAAATGCCTCATTTTTATGCCATTGCCATTCGTAAAAAAGAGGATTACGCCGCGGCGAATATCCCAATGCTACCTGTAGCAAAAGGGGAAAAGCGCACATATATTCAGTCGAATATTTATCTCGTGCTGCTAATTTTATCGAGCTTTTTGTTTTTACCGCTTAGCTTAGGTTTAACAATCGTTTCACTTGTCCTTGGTGTCATTTGGCTATGCATGAGTATTGCTGCGTCAAAAAAACAAGGTGAGAAGAAGTGGGCGAATATTATGTTCGGTTATTCGCTCTTCCATATGATGGCTGTATTTGGGACAGTCTTTATTTATGCAACAGTTGGCATGATTTTAAATGCGCTTTAAAGTTGTAGAATCAAAAGAGGGCGGGACATAACCCAAAAATGCTATTTTTCTCTCAGAGAAAAATAGCATTTTTTTGCTGAGCGTTAAAAATTGATTTCCATTTCGGGACGCTTTCCGCGGGCGTGGCCTGAGCCTGTAGTCTCAGGCGTCACGCTATTCCCGCAGGAGTCGCCCTCCATTCCAATCAATTTTATAAAATATCTGTTTCTTAATAAGGATTTTCTCCTTATTTAATGAAATTTCCACTTCTGTCCCAACCTCTTTTTTGTTATATAGGTTAAGCACTTGTATAATCTTCTTTTTTATTTAGTAATAAATACTTATATGGAATAGACTTTTCTTATATATTATAGGATTTCATCAAAAATCAATTAAGAAACATCAAAATATTATTATTTTCTATCCGCTTGTTGAGAAATTGTGAACAGAAAATGTGAGCATAATATGACAATGATAGCCCACGTATTTTTTGCTTGAAGGAGACATGCTATCATTGGTTTATCAAGTAGAGCGGTGTGCATGGAAGGCAAACTTGCTCACTCATTGATATGCTATGTTACTCATAAATCTCGTACATGACTTCGACAACATATAACCCCCCTATTTTTATATGGTCCCGTACGGATTCCAAAAGACGCCAATGCTGTAGTGAGCATTGGCGTCTTTTTTGTTTATCGTCCAGGCTAGGCTAAAGCGCCAACTCCTCAGACATTTCGGTCCCTCCAAAAGAGGCTCACACGATGTGAGTCATTGGGGGGCATGCCACAGGGACGTGGCGTTTTGCCCACTAGGAGTTGGACTGGCGCTTTAGCACTTTTGTTTTTAAAATTTAATTGTTGCTACTTCATGCATGTAATCGCCAAGTACTCGCAAGCCTTGGTCGAAGTTTTCAAGATGGAAGTGTTCGTTTGGTGCATGGAAGTTTTCGCTTGAAAGACCGAAGCCCATTAACACTACAGGCAAACCTAAAATTTCATCGAATGCTGCAACGATCGGGATTGATCCGCCACCGCGCGTATAAGCTGTAGGTACTTCATATACTTTTTCATATGAACGACCTGCCGCCTGAATTGCCGGGTGATCGAATGGTGTTAAGTAAGGTTTTCCTTTATCAAATTCAGAAATCGTCACTTCGACACCAGTTGGTTTATGCTTTTCAATATGCGCTTTCAGTAAAGAAACGATTTCCTCAGGGTCTTGATCCGGTACTAAGCGGCATGTAATTTTTGCACCCGCTTCAGCAGGTAAAACTGTTTTAATGCCTTCACCAGAGAAGCCGCCGAATACACCGTTTACTTCCAATGTTGGACGTGCCCATGTTTGTTCCAAGTAAGAATAGCCAGCTTCACCGAATAATTCTTTCACACCGACTTCTTCTTTTAATGCTTCTTCATCAAAGTTCAAATCACGGTAAGCTTGGCGCTCTTCTTCAGATAGGGGACGAACTGAATCATAGAAGCCTTCCACTTGAATTGTACCGTGCTCATCACGGAAAGAAGCTAAAATTTCTGCAAGTGCATGGATCGCGTTTTGAACACCACCGCCATAAAGGCCAGAGTGCAGGTCACCTTTTGCACCGCGCACATCAATTTGCACACCTGTTAGTCCGCGTAAGCCATAGCATACTGCGGGTTTTCCTTTTGCGTATAGACCTGTATCGGAAATGACGATTAAGTCAGCCGCTAATTTTTCTTTATTGTCTTCTGTATACTTCGGAAGAGACGGACTGCCGATTTCCTCTTCACCTTCGTAAATGAATTTCACGTTTACCGGTAATGTACCTTCTGTCGCAAATAACGCTTCGATCATTTTTAAATGCATGAACACTTGTCCTTTATCATCCGAAGAACCACGTGCAAACAGTTTATTGTCGCGGATGGCCGGTTCAAAAGGAGGTGTTTCCCATAAGTTTAATGGATCAACTGGTTGTACATCATAATGACCGTAGAACAGAATTGTCGGTTTGCCTTCAGCATGAAGCCATTCCCCATAAACGACCGGATGACCCGCTGTTTCATCTACTGATACGTTTTCGATGTTTAATGATTTTAAGTGGTCCGCCAGCCAGTTTGCCGCTGACAACATATCGGCCTTGTGCTCAGATAAAGCAGAAATACTAGGAATACGTAAAAATTCGTTTAACTCCGCTAAATGACGTTCACGGTTTTCCGTAAAGTAACCGTCTAACTTTTCTAAATGACTCATATGGTTGAGTGCCTCCCTTTATTTCGGTTGTAGAAATAATTATAGCATAGAACAACTGGAAATCAGCTTCTCATCTTTTCTTTTTTTGAGCCTGCGTCAAACACCCAATACATTGTCGCTGTCGCAATCGCAAAGACAATTCCGCCATATAAAGGCAAGTAAATGGATTCCATTATGAGTGAAATTGTCATTAAAAGCGTAAAGGAGATAAGTAAGTGCGCAAAGTACTTGTGGAACCGGTGATTTTGCGTTGTTTTTAATTCAATCAGGACATCAGAAAACATAACAAACGCAAATTCAATGACTCCATAAATTAGAATGAACCAAATTAAGTTTCCCCAACCTTCAAATTCAATTCCGACAAGCAGTAAAATGCCTACTTCCACAGAAATTGCGATTCCGATGATCGCTATAAATAGTAATCCGATAAAAATAAAGCCTATAAATCCTCCGAAATTCTTCATATAAACTCCTAACAAATTTGAATAGATAATAGTTAGTATAAATGATTTTTAGAAAAAAGAGGGAAGCACGCTCCGTCAGGAAATATAAAAGTACACTTTTTTCAATTGTTCTCTAAATGATTATATGGAGTACCCGCGAATAATCATTTTATAAACCCATTTAAAGTTAAGAAATACTGTATTGTGTTTTTGATAAATATGGAAAGCAATCGGTGCAACTTCTGCTCAAATACGCTACGATAAAAATAATAAATCCAAAAAGGGTGATTAAAATGTTCTATATACTGCTAAGTTATTTACTCGGTACAATCCTTTTTGCGGTCGTTCTAGGGAAAGTAAAAGGAATTGATCTTCAGCATGCGAATAGCGGTAATCTTGGGGCACGAAATGCCGGGCGTACATTAGGGAAGTGGGCTTTTATCTTTGTGGCAGTAGGGGATGGTTTGAAAGGGCTTCTTGTAGTAGTTGTAGGACGAATGCTTGAGCTTCCTGAACTGACGATTGCACTTGCTGTTATTGCTGTAGTGCTTGGCCATTTGTACCCGTTTTGGAATCGCGGAAAAGGTGGAAAAGGAGTCGCAACGGTAATTGGAGCAATGGTCGCTTTTTCACCGTTATTGATTTTCGTATTTTTAGCTGGCTTTTTATTGAGCCTGCTCGTAACAAAAAGTGCAACACTTAGTATGACAGGCGGGTTTATCTTGTATGGACTAATTATGAGTGTATATATAGAAGCAGGAATCATCGTAACAATCGCACTTGTTCTCGTTATTTGGAAACAGCGTCATAGTATTGTAGAAAGGGTGAAACCAAATGTACTGGAGTAAAATTGCAGCAACAGATGAAGAATTTGATGCAATCGCAGCATTAAACTATGAAACTTTTGTAGAGGAAATTCCTCAGCATGAGCACAATCCGCTGCGTCGGCTGATCGATAAATTTCATGATGAAAATGTGTATGTAATCGTCTATAAAAATACGGAAATGGTCGGTATGGTTGCATTCCGCGATACACGACCATTTTCAATCGATCGAAAAATCGGGAATGTAGAAAAATACTTGGATGCAGAAGTTTGCGAACATTTATGTGAAATCCGGCTGCTCGCGGTGAAAAAGAATCACCGGAACGGGCGTGTTTTTACGAAGCTTGCAACAGCGATCTACCGCTATTTTTATGATGTAGGATATACAGCATGCGTCATTTCCGGTACGGTCCGAGAAGAGAAAATGTATACGCAAATGGGGTTCAGGCAATTTGCGTCAGCTGTTGGGACTGAGGAAGCACGTTATTTGCCAATGGTTTTAACACGGCAGGACAGCGCGGTTTTCCGTGAGCGTCTGCGTGAACAGAATAGGGTGTTTTTCCCGGGACCAGTTGCATTGGAAAATCCGCTGATTCCGTCCACCATTTCCCATCGCTCCGTAAAATTCCAGCAGGAGCTTGATGATATGAAAAGCGGGTTATGTAAACTTGCAAAGGCAAATTACGTTATACCACTTGTCGGTACAGGGACACTTGCCAATGATGCGATGCTCGGCCAGCTGAAAAGTGAATTTCCTCATGAAGCTGGACTAGTATTGGTAAATGGGGAATTCGGTCAACGTCTTCATAACCAGGCGAAACAGTGGGGACTACATATTGAAAAGATTGATGTTGGATGGGGAAATCCATTCGATATTGCAGAAATTGAAGCGTATTTACAAAAGGCGGGGTATCGATACATTTTATTTGTGCATGGCGAAACATCAAACAGTACATTAAATCCGCTTGCCTCGTTAGGTAAGTTGGCGGAAAAATATAAGATAAAGCTATGTGCGGACTGTATTAGTTCGTTTGGTTCCATACCATTTTCGATGCAGGGGCTTCACTATGCAACAGCAGTCAGCGGGAAGGCGCTTGGCACGGTGGCGGGACTTGCTTTCATCTTCTGTAAGGAACAACCGATTTCTAGTGATGCACCACTGTATTTGAATTTGCCTTATTATATTGAAAAGCAAATTCCGTTCACATTGCCGCATAGTTTTGTAGAGGCAGTAAGCGATGTATTAAAGTTGTATCCGGAGCGCTTTGAAGTATTGGAAAAGCGGATGGAGGCAATTAAGAATTCAACGCTTGATGTAACAGCAACTTATCCGATGATTGCTACATGGGAGCACCCAAAAATGGCTGAAATCCTTACTGCATGCGAATTAAATGGTTTTTATCTGCATGGCGACAGCGCATATTTAAGAGAACGCAATATCGCTCAAATCAGCACAATCCAACCGAATTTTGAAAAAGATTTTAAAAAGTTAAATGAATTGCTTACTTATGTAATGGAAACTTTGTAGGGGGAGGACTATGCGGGGGATGCAGAAACATTTATTTCGTTCAAATGATTACAACCAATCTTACAGCATTGTAAGGTAATTGAAAGCCAATCCGATAGAGTGTAATTGTTTAATTTGGCACAATAAGGTCATAAGGAAATTTAACATACACATACGATGTAATTATGCCAAGGGCACACTTCATATAAAATCTATCGGAGGACTTTCAAATGAATGAATTATTAACGACTATTTATGATGAATACAACCGCTACATTTACCATCTTTGCTTAAAGCTTACACGCAATCAAAACGAAGCAGAAGATTTAATGCAGGAAGTTTGGGTAAAAGTTGTACGCTATGAAGAATCAGTATCAAAAGTAGACCATGTAAAAGCATGGCTTACAACAATTACGATGAATACATTCCGCGACCGCTATCGCAAAAATGTACGTCGCAGTAAATACATGATGAATCAACCTGAACAATTAGACGTACCGATTTTAGATTTGGTTCCCAACAATGATTTTACGACAGAAGAACTTGTGGAAAAAACAGAAATCACAAAAATCGTGCAGGAGAAAATGGCACAGCTTGATAGCATTTACCAAAAAACATTATGGTATTTCTATGTGGACCAATTCTCATTAGCCGAAATTTCCGAATTGATGAAAGTGTCAATCGGTACGGTGAAATCTCGTCTGTTCCGCGCAAAAGCACGCTTAAAAGAAATTTTACTATCCGATAATGGTGTCGCTGAAGCAGTATTGGCTTAGTAAAAGATAGGACGAAAGCTATGGCAGAAAGTTGCCGTAGCTTTTTTTGATTGCCTGGAGATCAACCCTTTATTAATACGTGATTTGCTTTCAATAATATAATATGATAAATTATGAATGAACGTCAGTCATTAATTGTAGGAGGTAAGAGATGAAAAAGTCATGGATTTATGTAGGGTTAACAAGTTTGTGCGAATTATTATGGATTTACGGCTTCAATGTAGCAAGTGCGTCATGGCATTGGGCAATTATTATCCCACTTATCACTGTTGATTTTTATTTTTTAGCAAAAGCGTGTGAAGGATTGCCAACTGGAACAGTTTATGCAATTTTCGCTGCTATTGGGACAATTGGTACGGCATTGATGGATGTTTATTTATTTGGTGAATCCTTTACAACAATGAAAATTGTATTCATAAGTATCATTGTAATAGGTGTGATGATGTTAAATATAGCGGATACATTGTCTGAACGAAAGGTAGAAAAGGGGGCGCTATAATTGGGATGGATATTTGTGATTTTAGCTGCAATATTAGAAACTATTGGGGTTATTGGACTTAAGAAATTTAGTACCTCGAAGAAGCCGAAAGATCTAGTAACACTTGTTGCGGGATTCGGTAGTGCTTTTTACTTTTTATATGCATCTTTTGAATATTTGCAGGTAAGTATTGCTTACGCTGTTTGGATTGGTCTTGGAACAACAGCAGCAGTCATTATTAATATGCTTTTTTTCGGCGAGTCAAGGAGCATAGGAAGAATGGTGGCTGTGTTTGTGATTGTTATTGGGGTTTCCGGATTAAAATATGTTTCATAGCATAATATTATTGTTTTGGTACATTGTTTCTTCTTTGAACTTTCGTTATCATGAAAGTAGTTTCTGAATGAACTTCATTCAACAAGATAGGGGATGGCGTATTGAATAAAAAACAAAAAATTATTGAAGCAACAATTGAGCAATTTATAAATAAAGGTGTAGAAGGCACAAAAATTTCAGATATAGTTAAGGCCGCTGGAATTGCTCAAGGCACATTTTATTTGTACTTCCCTTCAAAATTTTCAGTCATGCCTGAAATTGCTAAATATGCTGTAGATGAAATTATGAAAAGTATCGAAGAAAATGTTAATTTAGATGAGTCTTTTGACCAAAAAATTGAGCAACTTATTAAAGCAGTGTTCCAAATTAATGAGCAGAAAAAAGAGCTGTTTGCTATTTTATATGCAGGTCTTGCACAAAGTGAACATTTAAAACAATGGGAATCAATATATGCGCCGTTTTATGAGTGGGTGTATAATTTATTGAATGAAGCATTACAAAAAGGCGAAATTCGTTCGACTATTGATGCTTCACGTACATCGCGAATTTTAATCGGTTTATTCGAGTCGACAGCGGAGCAATTATATCTATATGATTCTACGACAACTGAAGAAATTCAGGCCCAATATGAGGAACTTGTTAAATTTACGAAAAGCGCATTGAAATAGATGCGTTTTTTATTTTATATCTATAAGACTAATGGATTTTTCTGGGAAATAAGTTGATAAAGCAGAAATTAAACTGTAGTCAGAGCAACAAACATTTTGTTCCAACAAAAAAAAGCGAGCAAAGAGCTGCTCGCTTTTTTAAAACTTCGTACATTTTTCAAAGATTGCCGTTAAAGTTTTAATTTCATCTTCTGTTAACATGCCGAACAGATTTTCGAAAAGATTGTCTACTTGCTGTTGAGAGCGTTCGAGTACTTCGATTCCTGCTTCGGTAATATGAATTTGCGAAGCGCGGCGATCCGTTTCATTTTGTGTTTTTTCAATGAGCCCCGCCTTAATGAGCTTCGTCGTCAAAACAGTCACGCCACCTGTTGTCACTTTCAGCTTTTCTGCAATGGCAGAAGGGCGCTTTGGTCCGTCTGTATGCAAATAAGCCAAAATTAAAATATGTGATTTCGAGAAGCCTAACTGATTTTGACTGTTCCATTGATTAGCAATTTTGCGTTCCAACGATGTCATCTGTTCAAAAAGTTCGGTTAACTGCTCGCGTTTATGCTCATTCATCAGTGTCAACTCCAAATATTATCACTATTCTACGGCTAATTTTTGAAGGGCATTTAATTCAAATGCACGCACTTTACGAGGGATGAAACGACGAATGTCCATTTCGTTATAGCCGATCTGAATGCGTTTTTCATCAAGTAAAATAGGGCTGCGCAACATACGAGGATGCTGCTGAATTAAGTTGTACAACTCTTGAATGGATAACTGATCAATATCAATGTCCAGATTTTTGAAATCATTCGAGTTTGTCGCAATAATTTCATCCGTACCATCTTCAGTCATACTTAAAATATGTTTAAATTCTGCTAAAGTCAAAGATTGAGAAGTTGTTCTTTTTTCAGTATAAGTAATATTATTTTCGTTTAGCCATTTCAATGCTTTTCGTGATGAGGAACAGCTCGATTGTGTATAGATTGTTACTGTCATAATTAATTTCCTCGCTTTCCCATAATCAATAATTTGGTGATAGCTTAGTTGTAAGACATTTACTTATAATAATATCTTACCAGTAAGCTATTAGTAATGCAACAAGTTTATTATATGTTTCCCTATATCTGTTTACCCATTCTTCTAATAAATTATACGTATAAAACTATAAAAAGTTTCTAATTTAATATTACAGTTTTGTAAAGTAGAAATTAGAAGAGGGAGGGGATTACTGGGCGCGGTGAGTTTTAAATAGGAAATTATTCTAATATGTAGTTGGAGAGTGCTCTAAAATACCGCGACTTTTTAATATATTCCTGAATTATGCCAGATAGAACTTTCTGTAAAAAATTTTTTCTGAAATTAAGAGGATATTGAACTGAGATTACCAATAAAACAGCATTTGTTTCAATAAAATTGGCAGTGTTTCTAATAAATGCTCGAACATTTAATATATTCGTTAGTTATACTAAAAAGTCCTTGCAAAGCGCTATTCTATTGGCGTAAAATTCCGAATACTAAAGGCGATTTTCAAATATTTGCCACATTTATTCTGAGTAAAACAAACCGAAACTCAAAACAGCGCACTCCGTAAAAGAGTGCGCTGCTTCATTAAAAAACTATTTAAATTCGTTTAATTCCTTTGTTTCGCGCGTCGTGAACCAATCTTGCACGTTCCACACTTTCGTAGCCAAGCCCTCATAGAATTCCGGTTCATGCGATACAAGAACGATTGTACCTTTGAATTCTTTCATGGCGCGTTTAAGCTCTTCTTTCGCATCAACGTCCAAGTGGTTTGTCGGTTCGTCAAAGATCAGCCAGTTTGTCTGATCCATCATTAGCTTGCAAAGACGTACTTTTGCCTGCTCACCACCAGAAAGGGAATTCAGTGGGCGAGTAATATGGTCCGTTTTCAGACCGGCACGTGCCAATGCAGCACGAACTTGTGCTTGTTCCATAGAAGGGAACGCATTCCATACATCATC
This sequence comes from Solibacillus sp. FSL K6-1126, assembly GCF_038003445.1. Classification (NCBI taxonomy): domain Bacteria; kingdom Bacillati; phylum Bacillota; class Bacilli; order Caryophanales; family Caryophanaceae; genus Solibacillus; species Solibacillus sp. FSL K6-1126. The sequence goes on from NZ_JBBOPD010000001.1 coordinate 598,654, forward strand.
GATCGGTGTGATTTTATCTGCTTTTACTTCCTGTTCGAAGTATGATGGCTCCAAATAGTCACCTAAAATCACTTTACCGTCCAATGGTTGAACTTTGCCTAACATTGTTTTCAGTAATGTCGATTTCCCGACACCATTCATGCCGACTAACGCAATTTTTTCACCGCGCTCGATTTGGAATGTAAGTGGCGGCAATAATGGTTTTTCTTTATCATAACCAATTACCAAACCTTCCGCTTCCACTACGTAACGGCCAGGTGTACGCGCTTCTTTAAAGCTGAACTCCGGTTTTACGGCAGTTTCCGGGCGATCAATGCGCTCCATACGATCCAACTGCTTCGCACGTGATTTTGCACGACCACTTGTTGAGTAACGTGCTTTGTTGCGCGCAATGAAATCTTCCTGCTGCTTAATAAATTCCTGCTGTTTTTCATATGCATCGATATGCTGGCGCTTGTTAATTTCAGCAAGCTCAATAAATTTCTCATATGTGGCAGTGTAACGCGTCATTTTAGCAAATTCTAAATGTAAAATCACATCGACAACATTGTTCATGAATTCCGTATCATGCGAAATTAACAGGAATGCATACGGATAGTTTTTCAAGTAGTTTTTCAGCCAAGTAACATGCTCTTCATCAAGATAGTTCGTCGGCTCGTCCAGTAATAATACTTTTGGCTTTTCAAGTAAAAGCTTAGCAAGTAAAACTTTTGTACGCTGTCCACCAGATAATGCGGCAACATCACGCTCCAGGCCGATTGCATCCAACCCTAAACCACGAGCTATCTCATCAATTTTCATATCGAGGCTATAGAAGTCACCTGCATCCAATGCATCCTGGATTTCAGACATTTCTTCCAATAGGCTGTCGTAATCTGCATCAGGCTCGCCTAATTCCACAGAAATTTCATTTAAACGCTCTTCCTTCTTATATAAAGGTGCAAACGCGTCACGTAATGCATCACGCATTGAACGGCCGGCAGTTAAAACCGTATGCTGATCCAAATAACCGTAATGTGTGCCAGGCAGCCATTCCACTTTTCCTTCATCGTGAATTGCTTGCCCTGTAATGATGCTCATCAATGTTGATTTCCCAACACCGTTTGCACCAACAAGTCCGATATGATCGCCTTCAACAAGACGGAACGAAACATCTTTAAATAACGTACGGTCACCAAATGAATGACCTAAATTTTCAACAGTTAATATTGCCATATATAATCCTCCGAGTGTGTAAGTGTTTGCTACTAATAACGTTGATTATTGTTTGGCGGAAGCTTTACTCACCGCCTGCATTCCAATCAACTAGATTCTTCTAAAAAATTTATCCATTAAAAAACCCGCAACATTAAAGTGCTGCGAGCTGTTTGTTTAGTTCTGCTAGCCGTGCTTCCATATTTTCAAGGCGTGCGAGCGCTTGTTTTACTGAGTCTGCATGGCCAAGTGATTCTAGCTTTTCCATGTCGCCTTGAAGATTGATGTAATCATTCTTTAATTCGGCGATTTGCTGCTGAAGCTGGTCTTTTGTTAGCATCATTAATTACTCCTTTATTTTCGGAAATTAATCTTTTCATATTGTAACATAATGCATACATTTATGTGATGGGGAAAGCCTAATTTTTTAGTTAAATATGGGCCATATTATGACGGGCATAAGCTAAATCGAGCAGCAGGTTTTTGAGGATTTCATTATTTGTTAAAATTTCAAGACTGCGCTGCTTGCGTACAGCTCGTTCACGGCGCTGCTCATGAAGTAAAAGTTCCATCACGGCATTTTGAATAATGGATTGCTTCATTTTCCGACCTAGGCCAATATGGATAAAGCCGTTCATTTCGCGTGTGAATGCATAGTTCAGCTCATTATCCTGCTGGGCCGTTGTAATACAAGGGATCCCGGCTGCTGCCACTTTGTATGGTGTATAGTTGGCATTGCAAATAATCAAGTCTGCTTGTGGCATCAACTCGAGCAGGGCATCAGCTTTTTGAACGATGACAGTATTCTTTCGGCTTAGTGCCATCATTTTTAGACTATCAATGTCATGATGGTATTCATCGTCAATCGCGACTGAAATTTTTAATGGAATTTGCAATTGTGTTAAGTGGCGTAAAGTGCGGTAAGTCAGGTTGTTGCTATCCCCATCTTCAAATGCGACAACAATATGGGGTAGCGAATCTTTAATCGAGCTGTCAGGTTTTTCAAGGATTTGGTGTGCGACCTTTTCTAAATTTGGCGGGACGGCAAACGCATAGCTGCCTGCCAGTTCATGTGTATGCGGCTCTTCATGGGATTCCCCAAACAACGAAACGATATGACAGTCGCTAAGCTGTGCACCCATGCCAAAATCGTCAAAATGAACAATCGTCGAGCAAAACGGTTTAATCATTTCAATTTGTTCAACTTGGGTATCTTTACCTTCATGGATAATTAAATGAGGCTCCAATTCACGCATTTTCTTTTTAAGTTCGATAAAACGATCAAACTTTACAATATTTAAGCCTGTTTGGGCCAATTTATCAAGAAGCTGTTCGTTTGCAGTTTTTACAAAGAGAATGACCTCTTCATCCTGCAACAGATTTGCCAAAGTTACTGCACGCTCAAAAGGATATGTTCCTTTAATCTCACAATGCTCGATAATCCATATAATTTTTCTTTTTTGCACGTAAATCCCATCCTTTCCACTATCTCTATAAAATATGGTGGGATTGCCGAAATTATGAATGAAAGAGCTTTCTACATATACATACATCAAAATAAAGAAAAGAGGAAACATATGAAAACCATGCGTTCAGCGTTGGTCGTAGGTGCAACAGGATTGGTCGGTTTTTCCCTTGTGAAGTTATTATGCGAGAGTGAGGAGTATGCAGCTGTCAATGTCCTTTCGAGAAGACCGCTTGATTTTACGCACCCAAAATTAGTTGTAAAGCTGTGTGAATTTGATCAGATTGCAGATAAGGATATTGAATTTGCTCATGAGGTATTTTGTTGTTTAGGAACGACGATGAAAAAAGCCGGGTCAAAGCAACAATTTGAAAAGGTCGATTTTGAGTATCCATTAACGATTGCAGCCATCGCAAAAAACCGAGGAGTTGGTCATTTCATTGTTATTTCTGCAATGGGAGCAAATGAGAAGGCACTTGCTTATTATAGTCAGGTAAAGGGAAAATTGGAGGCAGAACTTATTAAAATGGATTTCCCGCGACTATCCATCGTACGTCCATCACTTATTACAGGAGATCGCCAAGAATTCCGTCTAGGAGAAACAATAGGCGATAAAGTATTAAAGGTGCTGAACCCAATCTTAGTCGGACCGTTCAAAAAGATGCATTCCATTCCGGCAACGCAAATTGCATTGGCAATGAAAGTAATTGCACTACACGGGAAAAAGCAAAAAGTGGCGATATACTTATCCGATAAACTGCTGGAAATGCAAATGCCCATTATTGAAGAGAAGGAAGCTTTAGAAGAGGAAGAAGTGAGCTTTAACTGGGATAAATACAAAGAAGAAGTGCTATCGCCAGTAGGTATTGAGGACGAAGAAGTCAATCGGAAAAACGAAAACCCAAATAATAGGGAGTAATGCTGGTTATAAGGCTAATCTTATCCGCTATTTCTGAAACCAGCCAAGAAACGAAACCGTAACTAAACTTAGCAATGCTAGTGGGAAATTATTCTAATCCCTTTCCCGATATAACAATGTAAGACGAAAGACTGAAATTGAACTTAACTAAGCAACTACCTATTAAAAAGCAATGTTATTCTGATACAATATGAGTACAATGATTTACATGGAGGAACATTTATGAAAATATTACTTGTCGATGGAACCATTTTTGGTCGTAAAACCGGCGTTCTTTTGGAACAGGTTCAACAATATATTCAAGCTTTCAACCCTTCGCTAGAATTGGAGATTTTATATTTCTCGAAATTACAGCATCAAATTTTAGATGGCAGTCCGCTAAATGATGATATGAAAAAAATGATTCAAAAATTTGAAGAAGCAGATGCTTACATTTTCGCGTCGCCGATTTTCCAGGCATCAATTCCAGGCGTACTGAAAAATGCCTTTGATATGATTCCACCAAAAGCGTTACGCTACAAGCCGGCAGCAATTATCGGCAATGGCGGAACATACCAGCATCATTTAGTACTGGAAAACCAGCTGCGTCCGATTCTTGATTACTTCCGCTGCCTAGTTACACCAAACTATGTATACACACATGCGGACCACTTCGATAAAGAAAATAAAATTATTGATGAAGATGTACACAACCGCCTGCGCGAACTTGCACGCGTATTCGTTCAATATTGCGAAATGACAAAAACATTATCAAAACAAGCAGTTGATATGCAATAACCATTAAGAAGCCTCCGTTTAAATACGGAAGCTTCTTTTTTATTACCCTCAGCAAATGCATCATAACTCCTCAAAAATTCATGTATATAAACTTGCGTATAATATATTTCTTTATTCAACATAATTTAGGATTAGGAAGATGCTATAATAGGATTGTTAAAATTTGTAATGAGGAGGATTCGTAAATAGTTTCAATTGAATCCAACGTCATTTTGAAGTACCATGAATATTTATGTAAAGAGAAGATTTTACTTCCGGAGCATTTGGAGGCGAACCGATAGTGGAACAAACGATATGGCAACAGGAAGAGACACATTTAAAGGAAATTAGTGCACTTCTAAAACAACAAATAAAGATTCAGTCCAATCATTTAAAAAAGCAAAAAGGCGACATTGTTGAGGAACGCTCACAAGCATCTTCGGAGTTTAACGATGTGTCAGGAGAAAGTGCCATCCAGTTTTCACAAATGCTGCAAACGATGCAATTGCGTGAACGAGAGTATCTGAATGCAAGCGAACAATTAAGCAAAATGCAAATTTTATATAAAAGTCCGTATTTCGGGCGTATCTCAATTGAAAATGAAGAAGGCGAACGTGAACATTTATATATTGGCCTATCGACATTCCGCGAACCTAAAACGGATGATGTGCTGATCTATGACTGGCGAGCACCGATCTCCAGCCTTTTTTATGAAAATAAAGTCGGAAAGGCGCGCTATCAAATTCCAGACGGGGAATATATTCCGGTTACAATACAAGGCCGCCGTCAGTATAAAGTAAAGTACGATGAGCTATTGCAAGTACTGGATGCGGATATTTATGTAGGCGATGAAGTGCTGCAAAGCCTGCTGTCGGATACGGCAAAAGAAAAGATGAAATCAATTGTCGCAACGATTCAAAGTGACCAGAATATCGTCATTCGTTCGTCAAATAAAGATAATTTAATCGTACTCGGACCACCCGGCAGCGGAAAAACATCTGTTGCGATGCAGCGAATTGCTTATCTACTGTATGAATACCGCCAAACAATGAATGCACGTAGTATTTTGCTTATTTCGCCGTCCGATTTGTTCAATGACTACATTTCGAACGTATTGCCTGAGCTCGGTGAGGATAATGTTCAACATACGACGTATTACCGTTTATTGCGCGATTTGAAATTATCTTATTACAAAGCAGAGACAAGCTACGAAAATATTGAACGTCTTCAAAAGGGGAGCAAGGAGGAACGCGAGCACTATGCATTCAAAGGCTCGCATGCATACGTAAAGCAACTGCTGAAATATATTCAAAATCTAAAGAAGAGTGGCATGCCATTTTATAATTTGAAGGTGGAAGAAAAGCTGTTTGTTTCCGCTAAAAAACTGACCGACCTGTTTTATGACAAGTTCGGCACATTGGATATAGATTTTCGCCTAAAAAAAATTCGTACAGTACTGCTGGAAAAAATAGAGCAGGAAAAAAAGAAAGACCGTAAAGTATTAATGAAGGAATTAAAGGCGGTCAATACGTATATCGGCACAGATAAGGAAATAGAGCAACAGGCAAATGAAAAGCTGCAAAAAAAGTACGGCAAACTTGAAAATGCGATTCATCAGCTAGGTTTTGTGAATTTAAATAAAATGTATCTTCATTCGTTAACATTCCAAAACGATAATTTAAAAACACAAATGATTCAGGCTGTAACGACTGAAACGCTGAAACAGCGCATATTATATTACGAAGATTTGGCCCCAATCATGTATATACAAGCGGTTGTAAAAGGCTTGTATACGGATAATACAATTAAACATATTGTCATTGATGAAATCCAAGACTATTCGTATTTGCAATTGTTGACGATTAAAGCAATGCATCCAAAAGCGCATTACACGTTGCTGGGTGATAAAAACCAGGTTGTGCATCCGCAAATGAAGGATTCGCTGGCAGGTCCATTGTCCAAGCATTTCAAAGCTGTCGAGCTGAATAAATCATATCGTTCGACAAATGAAATTACCGATTTTATGAGCGCGATTTTGAACAACACGACAACCGAGTCGCTTGGTGTATCTGGAGATAAGCCACAAATGATCGAAACGAAATCAGTGGGTGAAACAATTGCTCGTCTTGTCGGTTCGCATTATAAAGAAGAGGAAAGCTTCGTCATCTTATGCAAAAATAAACTGGCATGCGAACAATTATACAATGAATTAAAACCGCTTCTTCCACAGCTTCAGCTCGTTACAGAAGAACAGAAAGTTTATATGAAAGGGCTGCTCATCATGCCAGGCTATATGGCGAAAGGCTTTGAATTTACAACTGTTCTTGTAGCAGATGCCAATGCCCATGCATACCGGGAAGAGATGGATGCGTATTTACTGTATACAATTGCTTCTCGAGCGACCCGCCAATTATTTTTAGTAACGGACGGAACAATGCCAAAAGCGCTTGCACACATCAAAGAACAGTATTATCGTAAGGAAGTGAACATTTAGGCGTCTTTTGCGTCTAACAGAGGAGAACTACTTTTTTAGGAGATACAAATGGAAAATTTTGATTTAATTTTAGTGTTAAAGCATTTTATTATCGGTATTGTCCAAGGCTTAACTGAACCAATTCCGGTGTCATCAAGCGGGCATGTCATGATTGTAAGTGAACTTCTGGGAATGGGTGAACAGGGCTTTACATTCGCGATTCTAACGAATACGGCATCATTGATTGCGATTATGTTTATTTACCGTGAAGATATTATTCGATTAATTACTGGATTTTTACTGTATATTAAAACACGAAATGCGCGATACCGTACAGACTTTTATTTTGCACTGTATGTCATTATCGGTTCGATTCCAGCAGGTGTTTTAGGTGTTTTGCTGAGTGATGTTATTGCAGATAGTGTGAGTATGACGACGATTGCGATTATGCTGTTTGTGACAGGTATTGCCTTATGGTTAATTCGAAATTTACGCGGAACGAAACGTGATGGGGATTTATCAGCAAAGGATGCCTTATTAGTAGGTTTTGGGCAAGCTGTAGCATTAACACCGGGAATTAGCCGGTCAGGTGCAACAATTATTTCCGCAATTGCTGTTGGAATGAAACAGGAGACGGCACTGCGTTTCTCATTCATGCTGTATATTCCGGTAAGTTTAGGTGGTGTCGTATTAGGGTTTACGGACTTCCTCGATGAGCCAAACAAAATGGATTTAGCCATTCCGTATACAGTTACATTCCTTGCGACATTGTTTATGACATATTTCGCTATGCGATGGTTCATGGGGATTATGAAAAACGGAAAGCTCCACTACTTCACGTATTACTGCTTTTTAGTAGGTATTTTATTATTAATATTCTTTTAAAACGAATGAACACGCTCGTAGTCTTTAAGGCTATGAAGCGTGTTTATTTGTTTAAGGAAAGGGAGTCGCTAATTGAGGTTTTTCTCAATTTCTCGATTTGGCCGAATATAGTTCTCTATTTTTTAAGTGCGTGTATAACTTGATTTATCAGCTTTTAAAAGCATCTAACCATTCAAATTCACTTCTGTTCAGCGAAAAAAGATTGACAAATGAAGTATAGTTCTATTTAATTAGTTAGGTTAACTAACCATTATAGAAAATAAAGGGAGGTAATCTAATTATGACTTTCTTTTTACAATTGCACCGTTTTCATAAACGTTATATGCAGCGACTTACTAGTATGCTGGCAGGGCATGAACTGTCCAATGCCAACTGGTCTTTGATGCAATATTTGGCGAATGAAGAGCTGGCTACAATGAGTCAAATCGCGAAATATTGGGATGTCGAGAAGCCAACTGTTTCTGCAAATGTTAAGACATTGACGAAACGAGAGCTTATCCAACTGAAACAAGGCAATGACAGACGTGAAAAATATATAAGTTTGACGGAAAAAGGAGAAAAATTGTATGAAAATATTTCCCCGGAAATTAAATTTCTACAAGATCAGCTATTAAATAACCTGACAGACGAACAACAGGAGCTTTTCAAAAAAGCGCTGTCTGATATGGAGAAAATATTGAAAGAAGGGCTAGAATGAAGGAAATAAAAGAACCTATATGGACGAAAGATTTTATTATTGTATCGATCATTAACTTTGTATCCATTTTAATGTTCTTTCTTTTAATGGTGACTATTTCAAGTTATGCAGTAGATACATACCATGTTTCTACTAGTATTGCGGGGCTTGTTTCGAGTATTTTTATTATCGGTTCATTGATCGGCCGGTTAGGGGCTGGGCGTCTTATCGGTAATATCGGGCCACAGAAGATGCTTTTAATTGGCCTTGTCTTATTTTTTGTAACAACAACACTCTATTTAATGGAGTGGGGCGTTGTCTATTTATTGATCATCCGTCTATTGCAAGGGATTGCAGTCGGGACGATCGGGACAGCGACAGGTACGATTGTTGCTATGATTTTACCGATCTCACGTAAAGGAGAAGGGATTGGATACTTTAGTCTTAGCGCGGTTCTGGCAACAGCCATTGGTCCATTCGTCGGCATGTTCATGCTGAAGCTTGAAAATGGCTTTGATGTCATTTTCTATATGAACACCAGTCTTTCGCTTATGTTACTAATTGCTTATTTCTTTGTTAAAATCTCTTTACCACCAGTGAACAAGCAAAATGGGCAACAAACAGAGAAGTTATCGTTTATCGAAAAATTTATTGAACCAAAAGCGCTTCCGATTTCATTTATTGCCTTATTAATCGGTTTTGCGTACTCTGGCGTCATGACGTTTATTACGTTTTATGCAAGAGAAATCAACTTAGTGGAAGCGGCAAGCTATTTCTTCTTGGCATATGCAGGAATTGTCATTATTTCCCGCCCGTTTACAGGGAAATTAATGGATGTTCGCGGTCCTAACGTGATTGTATACCCATGTCTTGCTGTATTCGCTGTAGGTATGCTGCTGTTTAGCCAGGCATCTGCAGGCTGGATGCTTTTAGTAGCAGCTGTCCTAATTGGTTTTGGCTACGGGAACTTCAATTCCATTGCTCAAACAATTGCGGTTAAAGTAACGGAGCCTCATCGATTCGGCTTAGCAACATCGACATATTTTATTTTGTACGATTTAGGATTAGGGGTAGGGCCTTTTATTCTTGGAATGATCGAACCCCATACAACATACCGAACAATTTTCGTTTCCATGATTCCGCTAATTCTTATTTGTATCCCGCTTTACTATTTATTAGTAGGAAGAAAGCAAAAGCTAGCGTAAGTTATGACAATTTATCAGTTTAGGTAAATAATCGGAATAACAACTTCATGTCAGGATCTTACTAGCAATAAGCATGTATCTTCTAAAATGGTACATGCTTATTGTGTATTTAGTTGAAAAGTGATAAAATTTTGAAAATTACAAAAAGGAAGAGAGTCCACTATGCAATATTCTGATAGTATTTTAAAAACCCCGTCATCATTCATCCGCAATATTTTAAAGGTAACGGATGCGTACGACGTCATTTCATTTGCGGGAGGCTTGCCAAATCCAATTTCATTTCCAATTGATGAGTTAAAACAGTCGGTAAATGATGCGATTGAAGCGAATGGTGCAAAGGTATTCCAATATTCTACGACACAAGGCTATTTGCCGCTACGTCAGTATATTGCAGACAAGCTTAATAATAAGCAATCGAATTTAAATTATACAGCAGATGATGTCCTTATTACGACAGGATCCCAGCAAGCATTGGAGCTAATTTCCAAAGTTTTGCTGAACAAAGGGGACGGCGTTGTTATTGAAGAGCCAGGCTATTTAGGCGCGATCCAGGCTTTTACATTACGTGAACCAAGTTTCTACGGTGTCACACTGGAAACAGAAGGGCTGAATGTTGAACAGTTTAAGGATGCTCTAAAACAGCCAAATGTGAAAATGGTATATACAGTACCAAATTTCCAAAATCCTACTGGGTTAACGTATACGAAAGAGCGCCGTGAAGAAGTGTTTGAGGCAGTAAAAGGTCAAGATGTCATTTTTATCGAGGACGATCCATATGGCGAACTTCGTTTTACTGGTGAACACTTGCCGTATATCGCAGCAGGGAAGATGACGAACAGTGTCGTATTAGGTTCGTTTTCAAAAACGGTTACACCAGGTATGCGCCTAGGTTATATTTTAACGAAAAACCATGAACTACTAAATCATGTCGAAACAGCGAAGCAGGCAACGGATTTACATACTAATATTTTTGCACAATATATTTTGCATCAGTATTTAACGAATAATGAATATGAAGCGCATGTTGAAAAAATTATAGCGCTATACAAAACTCAAGCAGATGCAATGCTGGCGGCAATAGAAAAATATTTCCCACCATATGTGAAATATACAAAACCTGAAGGCGGTATGTTCGTGTGGGTCACACTTCCGGAAGGAGTAAATGCGCTTGATAAGTTTACGGAGGCGATGGAGAAAAAAGTAGCATTCGTGCCGGGAAATCCATTTTACACGGATAAAGAATCAGTTAACACACTACGCTTGAACTATACAAATGCAACACCGGAAACGATCGAAGAGGGTATTAAACGTTTAGCAGAAATATTATAAGAAAATGTGGAGGAGCTATTGCTCGGAAAAATTCGAGTGATAGCTTTTCTTATTCTGTGTATTTATACAATGATAAAAGGATATGTGAACTTAAGAAACCGTTGCACCATTTCACCTTTTTCCACTAACACCGTTCCTCTATCGTTAATTTGCAAAAAGTAAGGGAAATAATTACATACACTCGCAATAGTTACATACAGCTTATCCCTTCAAAGTACAAATAAATCAGAAGTGCCGTTATCATGAACAAAAATTACGGAGTTAAAAGAGATGTCGGATTATAATGGATTTCCTGGGAAATAGGGTATACGATACATTGATTTACACTATATAATTTCAATTTGCGACATTTCACCGTCGATATGATGCCTTTATCAACTTTCTTCATTAAATGTACTCTTGAAAGTGGTTGAATGGTTGCCAAGCACACAGTTACCGCAAATAGCAGAACTTTCACAAGTAGGAGGGGGACCTTCCGGAGTTAATAAGTACATTTATCATCATCGCGATTTGGGCAGTAATAGCTGTTTATCAAATCGATTATATTATTCAAGAAACGAACGAAACATGAATAGGTGTAAAAAATAGAAATAGCCGTGCCGAAAGTTAATCTCCGGCACGGCTATTTTTTTCATCATTATGAAACTATAAAAAGAAGCATACCCGATAGAGTATGCTTCTTGCAACTAACTATGTGAACTTAATTCGTTAGAATTAAAGTTTTGTTACGTTAGTAGCTTGTGGGCCACGGTTGCCTTCTTCAACGTCGAATTCAACTTTTTGACCTTCGTCTAAAGTTTTGAAACCTTCGCCTTGGATAGCTGAGAAGTGTACGAATACATCGTTACCGCCTTCAACTTCGATGAAACCGAAACCTTTTTCTGAGTTAAACCATTTTACTGTACCTTGTTGCATGAGAGAAAACCTCCAAAAAATTAATTAATTGAATTGCTAAATGTATAAAAAATTCACACATTAAAAAAGGGAGCGTACACGTTCACTTTTTTAATATGTGAATTGATCGTAAACAGCTTAAGCAATTTAATTAAGTTTATTGTATAACAACATTATCCAAATGTCTACTAAAAATTCTCGAAATACAGTAGAGAATTTTGATTTTTCGTACAAATGAAGGGATAGTATGAGTTGAATATACCGATTTAATAGTGCTTTTATATTGTTTAAAAGGAATAATAAGTAAAAATTTATGTATTTAATAATTTTTTTACCTTTTATTAAAAAATATTCGTTATCAACTACCCAAAATCATTTTTGAATAATTTGTTGCTTAAAACTAATATACCCGTCCTTTCAAATGCTAAACATCATATTATATTCTTATACAAATTTATTGTGACATTCAATTCAAAAACGGACGTAAAGCAAATACGTCTAGGTACTATTGATGTATGGTATAGTTGGTTCAAAGAGTTACGAAAGGATTGTTTACAATGGTTAAAAGCTTAGTACTAGCAGAGAAACCTTCAGTTGCACGGGATATTGCGAATGTGCTGAAGTGTCATAAAAAAGGTAATGGATTTTTAGAAGGAGACAAATATATCGTCACATGGGCTTTAGGACATTTAGTAACGCTGGCAGATCCGGAAAGCTACGACGAGAAATATAAGAAGTGGGATTTAGCAGATTTACCGATGCTGCCCGAACGTCTGAAACTAACAACAATCAAGCAGACAAGCAAACAGTACAATGCCGTAAAATCACAGCTTACACGTAATGATGTTAATGAAATTATCATTGCAACAGATTGTGATGTATCTCTATAAAAAGTCAATGTACATAAATGTTGATTATCTATGTGTTTCAATAAATATAGCTATATCACCAAATTTCAAATTGTACATAATTAATATTATATTATGTACAATAAATTTCTATTTCATAATATCACCAGAAAAACTAAAAAGAGTCCTATACAGCAATATTTAGTAACGATATAATCTGAATTGTACATGAATTTTAAAAAAATAAATAAATGTACCTATTCTATATAAATAATTTTACAACCTTAAAAAAGTAAAATTTACTAAAATCGGGAGTGATAAAATGGAAGAAATCAATTCTAAGGTTATCTCTTTTATAAATTTAAAAGGGGGAGTAGGTAAAACATCTACTGCAATAAATATTGCTGATGATTTATCAAGAGAAGGATACAATGTTTTAGTAATAGATATGGACCCACAGTTTAATGCTACTCAAGCACTACTTAACCATCAATATAGATATCATAAGAAAATAATAAATCCAGACATATTAAAAGATGTTATAGCTGAATTAATTGAAAAATTTGAAGAAACTGAGGTTGCAGCAACGACAATTCAAGACGAAGTAGCTTCGGATGATTTGAGTCAAGATGAAAATTATAAAAAAGAAATATCAGCTCAGTTAATATATAATAAATTAAAATCAAAAGGAATGACTGTAAGATCATTATTCACTAATGAGGGCATAGTGGAGCCTTTAGAAAATCCAAATCTAATTTATAATATTAAGGAAAATCTAGATTTAATTCCAGGTGATTTAGATTTATTTGAATCATTATATGGTGATACAAGTGGAAAGCATAATGTATTAGATGATCATTTTGAAACATACAATTTTAGGAGTATATATCATTACATAATAATCGATTGCCCGCCTAACTGGACAATTTTAACTCAAGCAAGCTTATTTGCTTCAGACTACTATGTAATTCCAAGTAAGGTAGATTTATTTTCTAGTGTAGGAATTGGTTTGTTAGAAAATTTAGTTAACACTACTTTTTATGAGAAAAGATCAGGTATTTATAAAATGTATTCAATGTACAGACGAGATCTAATGCGTGATCCTATTAAATCATTGGGAGTTTTATTCACTTTAACTCACGAAATGCCTATAGCAAGTAAGCTTAAAGAACGGCTTCAAAAAACTATACCTCAATCATTTTTTGATACAGAGGTTCCTTATCATTCATCTGTACCATTAAAATTCTCATTATATGATGAAAGTGGTTCTAAACATGATGCTTTAAAGAATTCGATTTCAAGAGTTGTACATGAAATAACAAAGAAAGTAGAGACAATAGAAGCAGCAAAGGAGGGGTAATTAATTTATGAACAGTACTGAAGTTAAGGAAAAATTTATAAAAGAATTTAGTGTAATAAATAAAAATAAGTTCACCCTTCAACAAACTAAAAGTTTATATTTAGGATTACTTTATCAATTAATTTCAAATAAAACGATCTTTAAAAAAAACAAGGAATTAGAAGGATTTCTAAAACATATATTTAATAAAGAGTATGGTGATTATCTTTTTAAAGCTAGACCTTATTTAGCATCTAGATTACTTAAAGATATTTCTATAGAATATGATAATTTAGAAATATCAGCTTCAATAAAATCTATCATGGAATATTTAAATGATAAAAATATGACAGAAGATATTAAAACAAAGCCACAAAATAATAGTAGTATGGAAGACGAGGTAATTGGTTGGTTCAATACTGTTAGTAAAGGAAATAAAAAATCTTGAGAACATTAAACGATATATTTCATAGTGAGTTTGAAAAACTTATAAATTTAAAAGATGTGAAAGAAGAATTTATATCGAGTAATCATAGTGAAGTAAAAAAAGTATTTGGTTGTATTTTTATAATAAATTTTTTTAAAAATAGGGCCGAAACAAAAAGGTATTTTAACTCTGATTTTAACATGACATTTTCATTACTTTTAGAATCATCGTATGCTTTATTATCTGGTCAATGTAGAAGTTCTTTGTTATTACTAAGATCTGCACAAGAAGCAAATTATAAATACGTTTTAGAGTGTGAACGAAGGATTATGAAAGAACACGATTCTTCATTAACTTTCGAGCACTTAGACTATAGATTTAATGAAACGCAGAAAAAATTCCTTGAAGATATAGGATCTTTTGTAGATAAGAAGCAATTTAATGAGTATTATAAATCTATTGAGAGAAACCTAACTTATTATAAAAAATTAAGCGGGATAGTACATTCAGGTTCTGCTAATATGCCTGTAATGAGTGTTGAATATTTTTCGAATCTTTATCAAGACACTATAATTAAAAAGGATGAGTTTTTTAATTTATTTCTTTGTGTATTAAATGAAATATTCCTGTTAAATTTCTTTTTGATGAGAGATAGTTTAAAGCATTGGGATTATTATGTATTATATAATACCTTAAGAATTTCATTTGGTGATAAAAGAGCAAAAACACTTATTAAAATAGTCAAAGGTACTAAATAATTATTTAATCAAAGGTAAGGGGGCAAGAAGACAGCCTTACCTTTGATTATAAATTATTTTAAATTAATCAAACTTCATGCCTTTTAATAAATCAGCAAAAGCATTATTAATCGGCTCGGCCTCTTTTTCCTGCTGCTTTATATACTTCTGCACACTTCGCTTATCTACTTTTCCGCCGCCTTCTTTTTTACGACGAGCTTCAAATGCAGATAACTTTTCTCGGTGACCACATTTACATACAAAGATTTGGCCATCGCCTTCACCACGTAATTCAAGCTTTTTCTTGCATTGCGGGCAGCGTGCATTTGTGACACGTGACACGTTTTTCTTATGACCACATTCACGATCTTGGCACACAAGCATTTTGCCTTTCTTACCGTTTACCTCAAGCATTGGTTTACCGCAGTCAGGGCATGATTTTGTTGAAATATTATCGTGCTTGTATTTTTTGTTACTTGCTTTAATTTCAGCAACAATTTTTTGCGTATGCTGCTTCATTTCATTGATAAATACTTCTTTCTTTAATTTACCTTTTGCGATTAATTCAAGCTTTTGTTCCCATTCGGCAGTAGTTGCTGGTGATCGTAATTGTTCAGGTACTAAATCTAAAAGTTGACGACCTTTAGATGTAATATAAATGTCTTTACCACCACGTTGTTCAATCATAAATGAGTTGAATAGCTTATCAATAATATCTGCACGAGTTGCTACTGTTCCTAAACCACCCGTTGATTTTAATGTATCAGCTAATTGTTTATCGTTTGTTTGAAGATATTTTGTTGGGTTTTCCATTGCAGAAAGTAACGATGCTTCGTTAAATCGTGCAGGTGGTTTTGTTTGACCTGATGTTTGAGCAATTAAACGTACTTGCAATGTTGCACCATTTTCGATTTTAGGGAAAACTTGCTCTTTTAAATCATCGTTTGATTCGTCATCATCGAAGCGATTTTCATATACTTCTTTCCAACCAGCAGTAATTATTGTTTTGCCTTTTGCCGCAAAGTTTTCATCACCGATTTTTGCACGTAATGTTAATTGTTCGAATTCATGCGCTGGATATAGAACAGCTAAGAAACGTTTGACAACTAAATCATAAATTTTACGTTCCTTATCGGTAAAGTTTCCTAAGTTCACATATTCTTCAGTCGGTATAATCGCATGATGATCCGACACTTTAGAATCGTCTACAAACGCTTTAGAAGCTTTAATTGGCTTTGCTAGCACTTTGTTAGCTAAAGAGCGATATTCACCAATTGCGCATGCTTTTAAGCGCTCCGGGAGTGTGTTAACAATATCACTTGAAATAAATCTTGAATCTGTCCGTGGATAGGTCAGAACTTTGTGTTGTTCATAAAGCTTTTGCATGATGTTTAAAGTTTCTTTTGCCGAATAGCCAAAGATTTTGTTTGCATCACGTTGTAGCTCCGTTAAATCATAAAGACCTGGTGCGAATGTTTTTTTAGGTTTGCGTTCAATTTGAACAACTTTAGCGTTGTCATTACTAATTTTTTTTACAATAGCATCGATTTTTTCTTTTTCAAAGCTACGTGAAATACCTTTTGCATCTTGCCAAGTAAGTTTTAAATTATCGTTTGTTTGTACCTCAATACCGTAATAAGTTTGAGGTTTGAAGTTTTTAATTTCATCTTCACGTGCAGCTACCATTGCAACTACAGGTGTTTGCACACGACCACAGTTTAATTGTGCATTGAAACGTGTTGTAAGGGCACGTGTCGCATTTAAACCGATATACCAGTCAGCCTCACTACGAGCTACAGCAGCTTGATATAAGTTGTCATAGTTTTTACCTGGCTTTAGATTAGCAAAGCCATCTTTAATTGCTTTATCTGTGACAGAAGAAATCCATAAACGTTTAATCGGCTTTTTGATGTTGGCTTTTTCAATAATCCAACGTGCCACTAATTCGCCTTCTCTCCCCGCATCTGTAGCCACGATAATTTCGCTTACATCACTACGAGTTAATTGAGATTTCACTGCATTATATTGTTTGCCTGTTTGCTTCATTACAACTAAT
This sequence comes from Solibacillus sp. FSL K6-1126, assembly GCF_038003445.1. NCBI lineage: Bacteria > Bacillati > Bacillota > Bacilli > Caryophanales > Caryophanaceae > Solibacillus > Solibacillus sp. FSL K6-1126. Next base: position 615,857 of record NZ_JBBOPD010000001.1, read on the forward strand.
TTCATGCGTTCTGGAAGCATTGGTAGATCTTCTAAATTCCAAGTTTTATACTTCACGTCATACGCTTCTGGATCTGCCAATGTTACAAGGTGTCCCAAAGCCCATGTAACGATATATTTGTCGCCTTCTAAAAAACCATTACCTTTTTTCAGACATTTCAATACGTTTGCAATGTCACGTGCAACGGATGGTTTTTCGGCAATTACTAAGCTTTTTACCATTTTTTTATACTCCTTTACCTACATCTGTAATATTAAATATACCACAAGTAAAGGGTTAAATTAATTTCGCTACTCCTACTTAGAAGACAAAATGGTCATGGCTTGTTTTAAAATCGCAACTTCCTTTTTTAATCTTTCATTTTCCTTAGACATTTCAAGATTTATTTGTTGTTTCGTAGTCTCCGATTTACCATAAATTTTAATCCAACTATAAATTGCGGTATTAGAAATCTTATGTGCATTCGACAAATCTGCAACAGAATGTCCACTTAAATGTAAATTTACAATTTTTCTTTTAAAATCATCTTCGTATTTTTTATAAGTCATTTTAATAGGCTCCCATTGAATTTTAGATTTGTATAATATTGTATCACCAGTTAGTTTTGATGACTATAGTCGGTCGAATGAGGTGTCACATTTCTTAGTTAATAAACTAAGAGGTGATGACGTGGAAATTTCAAAAGCATTTTGAGTCGTTTTGCGTAAGCATAGGAAGGCAGCTAATTTATCACAAGAGCAGTTAGCTTTGCAATGCGAATTGGATAGAACTTATATTGGGATGTTAGAGAGAGCAGAGAGACAGCCTAGTCTGAATACGATTTTTATAATATGCGACGTACTAAATATACAACCAAACATTATTGTTAAAGAAGTTGAATTAATGTTAGAAAAAAATAACCGTCATCTTGAATAAACTATGTGGACGGTTATTTTTATAAAATAGAAGTAGCTTTTTAATAAAGTTCGATTAAAAATAAGTTGCAAACGCTGATTTTATGCAGAGAGAAACCAACTGTTTTGATACAAAGATTGATTAAAACAGTTGGTTTTTATAAAAAAGTTTGATTATTTCGGAGTGCGATATTCAATTAAAGCGCCCGATTGTTGAATATCGTTACTTATCATACTGTTCTCTATAACTAGCGTAAGTACGTACTGTAAAAAACAAAGGAGTATATTTTGTTAACGGGTTCGGTTGATGGGGAGAAAAGTGCAATTAACCACGTAAATAACAGGTTAATCAGCGTATATTTCAACAGCTACACTAACACTATAATTGACAATAAAAAACGCTCAGTTTCTGAGCGTTTTTTGCTGTATTTTATTAGCTAATTTAAATTTCATCTACCCGATGGGAAGTGAGGAATTACCTGGAGGAAGTTATTCCAAATAAAAACCAGTTGAATATTCAATCCCATCTTCACCTCTGTATTTTCTTGGTGCAACTTTATTTAAAGTATAACTAAATTTTGGATTTCCCTTCACTTTAATCGTATAAGTGTCTTTGTTCTTTAATACACTGTATTTTTTATATTCTCCAGGGATTAGTTCCGTTTCAGTGATTGTAAAATGCTTGTTGAAATCTTCTTTGGTAGAACCAATAATACGAGGAGGGTGCATAAATGAATTTTTTATTACGAGCGTCCCATCAATAGAATAGATCGCGTATTGCGTAGCACTGGTTTTGCTTGTTTGTTCTAGATAAAATCCTTCCCATTCCGATGTAACATTATTGTTCTTTTGCAGAAAAGTAAATACCAAAATTAAAATCAATATTATCCCACCAAGCAATATAACCAATGTTTTTTTCGACATTCTCATCCCTCTTTCTTTTTTTAAAATATTTTTACTTATCAGTTATACGAGTTTCAAAGCAAAAAAGACTCATAAAATAGTAATAGGTTTGGTTGATGGGGAAATGCACCCGAACGCTAATACTTTTTTCAGAATTGTTCAATTTTACCATATGATTATTTTAACATAAATTTCCTATCCCCCTTTTAGAAGAAAGAATTCAGTTTGATATTATGCGAACAATTAACACCCGTTTTGACATAGAGTTTAACAAGACCGCATAAATTTATGTGGTCTCTCCAAGTTGTATGTGAATTTTTGTGCTAATTAAGGTGTTAAATCATTAGGGATTCTGATATAACAACAAAAATAAGGACACCAATTTATATATGAATTGGTGTCCCAAATATGCTGCTATTTAATGTTTTCTCCCCATCAACCGAACCCGTTAATATTTTGTAATGACTTTTATTTTTTGGACCGTAGTATCTGCCACTATAACGGTTATAGCACTTCTTTATATTATTAGACTTTCAATGCAAAGAAAAAATAACATAGATTTTTCTAATCATTTCTTTGTAGCGGTTAGCATTTTTATAATAGCTGGAATTTTTACAGGGATACAAGTATTCGAATTATCTATGAAGTGGACAAATAATACTCTAACTGTAGAAGGTGCTTGCACAATTGAAAGTACATCTAAAAGTACTTCCATCTATTTTGAAGATAAAAATTTAAATTTAACAACTTCTATGTGGTCTGATAATAAAGATGGAAAATACGATAATTGCAAGGCAACTTATTATTCAATTACAAAGGAAATTATTGAAATTCAATATAAAAGTAAATTAGATGATTAATCTCATACAAAATAAATTCATTTAAAACATTAACTGAATTGTTTTATGTGACTTTATTATAAATCGACCGTATTTTATGATCCGGTTCACCTTACTTAAAAAATATTGCTCCACAATCTGGCCTTTTAACGGAAATACACGATCTTCTTATTGAAGAATCGCGCCCGATTGCTGAAGATCACTTAGCTTCTATTAGCAGGTTAGTTTAGCAAGAAAGGCAAATCATTTTTCACCAACATAATTTAGTTAACAATCGTCCATTTTATATTTTTTATATGCTAATGGTGTCATGTTCATCGACTTTCGAAATTTCTCAATAAAATAGCTTGTACTATTAAAGCCTACTTGATAGGCAACTTCAGTAACATTGGATTCTACCTGTTGCAATAGAATTAAACTTTTTTGGATTCTATAATCGGTTACATAACTCAACGGTGTTTTCTTTAAAATTCGCTTGAAGTATCGACAGCATTCGGAACGACTCAACCCACCAGCTCTTGCAATATCCTCTAACATGACTTTCTCAGTATAATTTAGCTGTATCCAACTTAACATTTGCTTCATTCGCTGACTTTTTAACATTTCCGCTTGGACGTATTCTGGGTGGAAACCATTAAAGATTAAGTTTTTCCAAATTATCGTTAGTTGCATGGTTATATCAATTTCAAAGTACTGCGGTTTTCGCTCAATCAACTGTTTGATTTTTATTATGGCATCTAAAATATTTTTCCCCCAAAAGTCATTTGCATCTACAAAAACATATGATAAATTAGTTGCTTGAATATAAGGAGTTACATAGGTTGTATAGAGTTCTTGGGACAAAACGAAATGAGGGGACACATTTAAACAAATATAGACACAGCCCGATTGTTTCATTTCCTCCACCATATGCAAGCACCCACTATTTATAAAAATACCGTTTCCTTCTCGTACCACTATTTTATCTTCATTTATTTGAAAAATGGCTTCCCCTTTTATAATCAGAACAAATTGAATCTCTTCATGCCAATGGAGTGGAATATAGCCATATATATTTTCCTTAATCACTGTTTCGTAACATGCAATCGGTAATTCAGCTGTACGATGTTGGGTCAGCTCTTTTAAACTTCGATTAACCATAAAATTTTTAATCTGCATATAACCACCTCAATATACTGATATTTTTTCATACAATATAAGTATAATTAAAACATTTTTTTATCTATTATAATACTATTATTATATTAAAGGTGGAAAATCAATTATGAATAGACCAAATAGAAGAACAGGATTATTTTTTGTCATAATGGGAGCGATATTTTGGGGTATTGGTGGTACAGTAGCTCAAAAGCTCTTTCAACAATACGCAATTGATGTAAATTGGCTGGTAACGACACGATTGCTCATTGCTGGTTTTTTACTCTTAACAGTTCATTTTTTTGGAAAGGACCGTTCTCAAGTTTTTGGTGTTTGGAAAGATAGAAGAATAGCTGTTCAACTGATTATTTTCGGCATACTTGGCATGCTCGCTGTTCAATACACATATATGGCATCCATTAATCATGGAAATGCAGCTGTTGCGACATTATTACAATACTTAGCACCTGTAATGATTATCATCTACTTAATTTTACGTAAGCAAGCTGCATTAACACGACAAGATTTGTTAACTGTTTCACTTGCTTTAGGTGGTTGCTTTTTCTTATTAACAAACGGTTCACTCTCGGGCCTATCTGTACCGACACCCGCAATCGTTTGGGGTGTGTTATCTGGAGTAGCATTAGCGTTTTACACTTTATATGCAGTTCCTCTCCTTGAGCAATACGGTTCCCTTGTCATTGTTGGATGGGCTATGATTATAGGAGGTTTTGCCTTAAGTTTTATCCATCCACCTTGGCAAATGGACTTTACAAGCTTAACAGTAGAAGCCTATGTATACTTAGTATTCGTTACAATATTCGGTACAATGATTGCGTTTTGGTTTTATATAGAAAGTTTACAAAGTCTTTCCCCAAAAGAAACAAGCCTTTTAGGTAGTTTAGAACCACTAGCAGCTGTTCTAACAACAGTTTTTTGGTTAAATGAGCCTTTTGAATTTTTTCAATGGGTTGGTACAGCATGTATCATAGGGATGATATTATTGCTAGCTTTGAATAAAAAATCATCTTCAAATATTAAGCATCCTTAAAAAATAAAAAGCCTTTCAGAATTAGCTAATTATATTTAGTAATTCTGTGGGGCTTTTTAATCTAACCAAATTTTTTAAGTAATCTGCTGGCCATTTAAAGAAAACGAGTAGCTGATAGATATTACAGACACGAGATCCATTGTGGAATACTTAATAACTGCGATTACTTCTCTTAAGTGTAATTAAAAATCGTCGCTATGTTTGCAAAAACATTGCAAATTTACGTGTGATTTCTGTATGCTAACTAATTTAACAAGTTTCCAAGCCTCTTTTGGAAACATTTATTGTTATTCAACAATATGGCCCTATAATTGAATAAAGCACTTTTCTTAATTCAAGAAAAGCTCCCGATTGTGGAATAACTAGGAGTATTAAATCTATGCGTTCACAAAGTTAAGTACAAGAAAATACCCAAACGTCGCTTGGGTAACTTATCAACTATCAAAATAACACATTCAAACAGAAACTATATAAAATCATTTGAAAATGGTAATATATAGAATGTATATTGTTTGGGAGGCGTAACAATGAAATTAAATATGATTTTAAGTGTTGTATCTATTTTTATCTTGCTAACCTTAAGTGCCTGTTCACAAGGTGAAGAAGAATATAATTTTTTCGGAACAAATGATAACTGGGTGGTGAAGTACAAAACCGAAATAAGTGAAGGTCGTACATGGGATGATATTTCATTTGAATATATTGGAGAAGAAACTGCACCAGAAATATTTGGATATAACTTAAAAAGTACATGGTTGGAATTAACAAGAAAAGAAGAGCGATTCAATCATCCAGATAAAAATATTAATTCTGGAAATCTTGAATGTACCGGTCCTCCAGTTAACGCAGAACCTTGTGCAAGAATTACTGAAGATGATAAAACAATGGAAGCAAAAATAGAGTGGAACAACAATTCTGAAGTTATTGTATTGACTAAAAAATAAAACAGATTGTAATTATGGTTGTAAACTAATTAACTTTGTATAATGTAAATAAATTTGCATCAATAAACGTTCCCAAATTAAAAGATTGATAACATTTCAAACAGCGACAAGCACTGTTAAATCAGTGTTCGTCGCTGTTTTTATTAAAAAATATATGAGACGTTGTGGAAAATATTTTTTAAGAATTAAATATCTTAAAACTAATAAAATCCATATATGGTATTATTGAGTTTGTTTTAAATAGAGCTAAATGAGGTGGGAATGTTGAAAAAATATTTTTACGTAAGTATTTTACTAGGAGCATTTGCTTTATCAGGCTGCACTGATAATAAAGAAGTAACAGAAGAATCGCTTGCTGAGCAATCAAAAGCAAATAACAACGTGGTTAATACTGAAAAAACAAAAGAAGTTGCGCCGATTCCTTTAAATTTATCGCAAGAGCAAAAAGAAGAATATTATCAAAATTATGTAGCTATAATAGAAAAAGTAAATGCAATAAGCGAAGAAGATTTCACGTTGGAATTGGAGCCTATCACAGATTTCCTCAATGAAGATTGGATTGAAGTAGACCAGTTTGAAAAGCTAGCAAAAGAGCGAGCGAATGCATCAATTATTGTTTTAGACAATAATGAACGTTATAATCCGATTTCAGTACCAAAAACAGTAAAGTTACAATTAGGCTCAAAAGAAGCAAGCATTATTTTTGAAGGTTCTTTTGATACGCAATTAAACAAAAATTCATCCAAGGGAAGACAGTTATTTTCAGCTTTTAACAGTATTTCTTCGAAAACTTTAGACACTAGTGGAAGTTGGACCCAGCTAGGCTATAATGAGTCTTTAAGTGATGGAGATACTATATATAAAATTGTTGTTGGAGGAAAATACTCACAAAGTGGTATTGTTTCTTCCCATAACATAGAAATTGAATTTCATTGTAATAAAAATGGTGGAATCAGTTAGAAATTCTAAGAATTAATTTTCAGAAACTAATCAAACTCTGAATTGAGGTGGTTTCTAAGTATGAATAACAAAAATTGGAGGATTCTTTTTTCAATATACATATATTAGTGCTAAATTTTATAGTGATTAAGTTCAATGGAAACATACAAGATGTTATAAATATTATACAATCGAATATGGAGAGCAGGGAACAAGGGGGATTAAGTGCCGGAACCTTTAGATAAAAGTATTTTTGATTATGTGAACTTTAATTCAAGAAAGGTGACCATTTCTTCACCAGTAATTCACCATGAAGTCACACAGAGTAATAAGGATGTGAATAGCAGTAATAGAGAAATCATCCCTCATTCATTAGTTATTCACCCCCAATTCACACAGAATGAAGTATCCATGCTAATGGAAATGCTTTATGAATGAGTACATGAGCGTATAAAAGGACTTCCACAAAGCGATAAGACCCTAAGGACGATTGTAATTGATAAAGGGATTGGTGACCGTTTAGACACCTATTGTAAATCTGAACGAGTAACAAATCCGACATATTACATATAGATATAATGGACTTTTTAAATAAAGTAAGAATCATTAACCTTTGAAGAAAAGGGGGCTACGTTCATGAAGAAAAAAGAACAGGAACAATTAAACACACTATTCCAAGCTCGTAAAGATCAAAACAATTGGCAAACCCAAGAAGAATTACAGAAACAAGCGCTCCATCGTCTGGATGCCCGTGTACAGTTTTTAAAAAATACGCAAAAAAAGAACAACTCACCGGAAAATTAATACGGTGAGTTGATAAGAATAAAAAAGAGCAGTAATTGCTACTCTTTTTTTCACATTATTTTAAAAAATATAATACTATACTAATAATAAATAAAATTATGCCTAATAATTTAGCAAACTTATCAATCATATTTTTCCTACGTGTATAACCCACATAAGCTAAAAAAGCCGTAGAAATTGCAAAAACAACCCAAGTTAATAGGTAACGAAGGGATACCTCTATATCTGCACTACTTCCCTTGTACTTTCTTTTCCATTTACATATCGTAGAACCGCTGCTAATTTATCTTCTGCACTCATTTTAGCGATAGAAAAACGGCACCTCCTTGTTAGATGTGTCTAACAAATGGGGTGCAGTTCAGATCTTCATATTGAAGAAACGCGCCCTATTGTTGAAGATTGATTGTGTCTCCAAACTTTTATTTGAAAACGTTATTGAGATTAAAATTCATTTAGTATTTATAAATATGAGTTGTTATTCTTCAGGTTCACTAAATGGATACACATACATATCGATATCAATACATGCATTGATATCGGAAGCAAATTTACTAAATTCAGGGTAGATCACTAAACCAGGTGTAAAACCATCTATCATTGTTATCACTAATGCAACGTTTACATTCAAATTCAATGCTTTTTTTATACGGTTAATTGAATCTGTTTTTTCCTGGAAAACATTTAAAATATGAAGTAAAACATCATCTATATCCAGTGTTTCTAATGTTTCAGATTCATATTGCCACGATGTAAACGAACGTGTACGTACATCATTTATTCTTTCACCCATTCGTAATATTCTTGTTGGTTTTACACCTAACATCTCTGTTACTACTTCTACAGGAAAATCATCAACATCTTCCTTACCAGTAAAACTAATGTATGCATATAAACTTGTTTTATCCATGCAGCCCTCCAAAGGTCTTTATACTTATACAAGTGATTATAACGTAAGGATAAATGTAACCAAAGATTACATAAAAAACTTTTGCTCCACAATCTGGCCCTTTAACGGAAAAACGCGATCTTCTTTTTGAAGAATCGCGCCCGATTGTGGAATAGCGAATGCCATTACAAGGTTACGGATCAGCAATATTCCCAAACGACACTTTGGTAACAAAACAGCCCGTTCATTAGAATGGGCTGTTTGCTTTTAGCTACTTTTGAATTGTATGTAAACAAGTGTAGCTTATGGTACATTTTTTCAACTAACACAGCAGGAGAATAAGGAATTATTGTAACCCAACAGGACAAACTAAACCTAAATATAATTGGGGTGATAAAATGAAATTGGATAAACGTATCCCACTTCTAATGGTTTTATTAAGTCTATTAACTTGTGGGTTGTATTATTATGGAACAGTAAATGCAAATTCGAATGATATTCAGCCTTCTTTTGAGGAAAAGTTCACTGAAGTTGGATATAAATCTGTAAAAGCTGCGATTAAAGAATTTGAAAATCATTTTAACTGTGAAGTAACGCTACCTGAAATGTTACCTTCTATTTCTTTCACACATGAATTCGGAAGATTTTTAGAAGATAAGAACTATAATTTAAACGATTCCCTTGAAATAAGGTTTGTTAACAAAGATTTAAGTGATAATATTTATAAAATTGATATTCGTCCTTTAAATAACAAATTGGACTTCAAAAATAAACTGAACTTAAATGGTAAAGAATATACACTTCAAGATGGTACCAAAGCCATTTACTTTGAAGATCAACTATTTAACTTTTTTGTCTTTGAAAAAAATAATTTGCAGTATATGCTTGGAATTTATAATAAAGTAGCTAACGAAGAAACGCTTGAAACATTCGTTTTAATAGCTAACTCATTTTAATAACTAATTTGGGACATTTAGTGCAACAAGGATTAATAAAGCATACAGAAGTCAACCTCATAATGTTTCCAACTGCAAGCTTGGGAACGTTCGATTCAGCAGCTAAGACACAGTCTTGGTTGCTTTTTACTTTAATTAGGTTGCCAAACGTCGCAAGGTAGTTTAGGCAAGAGCTTTTAATTCTTTTTAAAAAAACAATGGCATACCTTAAAAAAGGGAGGTGTTGTTATAAAAAAGGGAAAATTAGTGTAATTAGCTTGGTCTCACTAGTGTTGGTAGTAGTGTCCTTATTTTTATATATACAGGTTTCTGGCAAGGAAAAAGAAGGTACGAATAGGGGTTCTCAGTTATCCGAAGAGGAAAGACATGAATTAAAGAGTTTGATGTGGCAGATAAAAAGTAACTTAAATGGCGAAAATTATGGGGTTGTTTTAGACCATGCTGTTTTGCCTAACGGAAACATTGAAATAATCGTGAAATTAGGAAGTAACAAGATTGATAAAAAGACCAAAGAAGATATACAACAAATAGCAACTGACGTTATTAAACAAAATGATTTTGATTCTGATTTATTTCAATTTAACATAAAAAGTTTTTATAACTCCGAAAAAGAAGGGAATCATATTTCAAAAAGGCTAAGTTACAATGATTTAATGGGAGACATCATGCTAAGTTTAAATGAATTAGGCTATGATGTTGCCGTACAGGGGGACGTATCTTCAGACAAAAACGTTATAATATCATTAGTATTACCACACGATAAGTTCGATGAAAACACCAAAAAAGAAGTACAACAGTTTGCAACTGACGTTATTAAAAAATATAATTTTGAAACTGAAATATTTCAATTTAACATAACAAGTTACTATAATTCTTAAGTGCAACAAGTACTAATAATGTATACAAAACAAACTGAATAAACGTTCCCAAATGCAAAGCTTGGGAACGTTCGATTAAGCTGCTAATATAAAATGTTAGCTGCTTGTTATTTAATTAGATTCCCAAACGACGCTTTGGGAACTATCCGTACTTCAAGTGTTGCCCCAGTTTAGTTAAACAGATTGAAATCGTACAATCTTTTACTTTTTCTTTATGAAAATTTGCAAATGTGGTGGAAGTTCAAATGTTTCCATGTGCTTAAAATTTTTAAGCTTAATTTCATTTGGAGCTATTGAAAATGTTAGTTGGTCTCTACCTACTGGGTTATGTGCACCCAAAACTGGAGTGACTTCGAGGGTTACTGAAAACTGAAAAGCGTCATCAATTCTTTCCGTATTTAAAATTTTTATTTGATACGGATACACCAAAGGACTTTCCGTAAGATAATCGGAATAGTAATTAGAAACTGCTTCTTCGATGTTTGGTAATAGTAGTAAAAAAAACATGTCCATTATGCGTTCTTCTTTAGATTCTTTAACAGGCTGATAATAATCTGATTCAGCATAAGTTAATGTTGTTGATATTAGAAATAGCAGTAAAAAAGAAGGAGTTATAATTTTTTTCTTCACTTTTCCACTTCCTTTTTAATGTTTATTTTGTACATAAAAGATTTACTTATGTCAGTCAAATATTTCAATGCAATATGTATTAATTAAAATCAAAGTTTGTATAATTAATACAGCTTATAATAAAATAACGTTCCCAAACGCAAGTTTGGGCATACAACACAAAGGCACGAATGTTGTTAAATCAACATTTGTGCCTTTTCCCTTAAATGATTAATTATACAGTTCTCTATACATATGGCATAAACGGTTGAAGTACTAGGGTTTATACTAGCGGAGCTTGATTATAAATTTGCATAAAAACTAGAATAGCATTTCTTTTAGTTTGCAGCTTTTAGTATGATTTTAAAAATCTAAATTAAATTTATTATTTAACTTTTTTATTAAATCATTTTCTTCACCATCTTTAATTAAATTTTCTTTTAAATTCGCATTATAAATTTTTAAAGGTTCAGTAATATTTAATATCTCATTTGGACTTTGAGGTAAAGGAATAATTTTCGCTTTAACATTAGCTGCTTGTAACTTTTCCGAACACCCATATAAATGCGGAAAATAACTTTCTGCAACAATTTGATTATAAAGCACTTCAAAATGTACTTTTTGTTCAGCGGATTGCTTTAATTTTTCTTTAGTAGTATCAAGTTCAGTTTGAAGTTTTGTTACATTCGCTTTAAGTGCTTCAACTTGTTTTGCGTCATTGTATAAGTCATTTATAATGTTAAGTAGTTTTGCAATTTCATTTTTTAATTCAATTGTATTGTCACCATAGTTTTCAAATAATTCGTCTACAGTTGCAATTGTAATAATGCCACCTTCTTTGAGTGAAGGTACATGTACAGGTGCGTTCAATTGATTAATAAAACCTTTCATTCGTCGGCTCCATGTATTTCGTCCAATACCAGTTTCCTTTTCTAGCTGTAAAGCAGTGAGTTTGGCATTAGGTAATTTATATTTTACTTCTAAAGCGATTTTCTGTAGCTGCTCATCTGTCCATTGCTGTGGTTTCCCTCGTTTAATTTCGTACATTTATTTCTCCTTCAATCTGAGCATTAACGCTTGATTTTAGCTCTATAAAATGCTGTAGCTTACGTGCAGCGGTATTACGCTCTACTGTATTTAAATCGTTACCGTATCTTTGTGGTAACGAAATTAAACTTTCTAATAGCCCCAATGCTTCATCAATCTTTTTATCTAATTCTTCAGATTGATAAGCTAACCACTTAAACGCTTGTTCACTTTCATTTACGCTTGGTGCAAAAATGTATTTAGGACAAAATTCGCAAAATTCAATACAAGTATTTGGGAAATTTTCTTTTAGTTCTGAACAAAAACCGTATTGTATTTGACCTACGTGATTATCATTTAAATTCTTTTTCTCTAAATAAGATTTATGAACTAAATATTTTTTCCAACCAATGATAGCGGTGTTCATTCTATGACTGATATCACTTTCAAGTTTCAATTGAGTTAATTTGTACACATAAGATTGTACAAAAGATTGTGCGTGGCTAAAATATCCCTGTGTAATTCTTAGTTCTGTATGACCTGCTAGAGTAGCGATGTTATGCATGCTAAAACCTTGTAAACACATATTTATAATTGCAAAGTGACGGGTATCAGCAGCTTTAACGCGTTCTAAATTATATCTTTCATATTTTCTCTCAACGATTTCCTTATAAAATCTATCCTTTAAATCATTGAAATCCCTTAAGTTTAGTACCGAATTTTTCTTAGCGCCACTATTTTTTGCATTAATATTAAAAATACCTGAAGGGAACAAGTATTCAGTATCAGGGAAAAAACTATTTACTTGATCTTTTGCAGACATTAAAAATTTATAAGTAGCCTCATCAATTGCAACTAAATCATAGTTAATAAAATTATTGAGTTCACTATTTAGATTCTTAATTCGAGGTACAGAAATATGAAACTTTTGATTTTTTTCATCCTTAATTAAACAATCTTTTTTTAACTTTAAAAATTCACTTGGCCGCATAGGTAAAATGTTTGTGAGTAACCACCAAATTAGAATAGGTAGGTAAGTAATGTTTTCTTTAATATCACTGTTTTTGAAGTAATGATTTATAATGTCATCTAACTCTAAAACATCTTGGAAGTTTGGGAGTTTTCTAACTAATTTTTTATAATTAGGCATACTCTCACATAAATCTAAGATTTCTTGATAATTCTCGCATCTATAGAAATCGATAAATATTTTAGTGACCATAATTAAGTGATTCCCTAGGTATTTATAGTTGTTTAAACTTTCTACGAAAAATTCTTTTAGTTTCTCAACAGTTTGAAATCCGTTAGAGTACAAAATCACTTTTCTTAAAGAAGCTAATTCATCATATACAGTTTTAGCAGCTTTACCAGATGAAATTCTGAGTAATGTATAAAACTTTAAATGTAAATTGATTTTTTGAAAACTAATTAAATTAAATTTCATATGCATATCTAATTGAGATAGAGGATCGAAAATATACCAAATAGGGTCTTCAAAAGAACAATTACGAATTTTATTAACTTCAAATAAATAATCGAAAATTTTTTGATAATCTTTTAGGGTGAGGTCATTTTGATAAACTTGGCTAATTGATTCTAGTTTTGTGAATTCAGATTCATTTAATATTTTTCTTATTTCCATTATAATCTCCCTATAACTCAATTTTATTTGCAGTTTTTGCTATGAGAGACCTTACTTTATCTATTTCTACATAGGCTTTAACATGCTCTTTTCCAAAAGTATTATTAGCTTCACTTAAAATCAAAAAACATTGAATAAGGAATCGATTTTCTCTTTTTAATATGTTTGGATTTTCGGTAGAATTTATAGTTTCTAATAGTCTCAATAATTCGTGATTTAGTTGTATTAAAATTAAATTTTGAGGTAATACGTATTCACAATACATACAATTCACTAATGCTGGGTACTCGCAATTTGGTGCTATTAAACATTGAGCGTGTTCAATCTTTGATGGCATGGAATGTGTAGCTAACTGGTTAAATAAAGTACTTATATCTTGTTGGTTCAGTTGCATTAATTTATGGATAACTTTAATCCTTTTTTCATAAATCAAGTTCATTACTTCAGTTATAGTAGTATTTTGATCGGCAGTATATGGTTTTAAATAGTTGAATGAATATGCAGCCAAAGATTCCATATCTTTAAGTGAAAAAGATTCCTTTAATTTTTCAATTACAACTGTTCTTGTTTCTAAAACTTTACTTTTATAGCCTTCTGAAAATATAAATTTTAGTAATTGATCATAAAGCCACCCGAATGGACCTCTTCTAAAAAGGTTATTTGAAACTCTTTCTAATGAACCGTCTTTACTCATCATTTGAATATAACTTTTTGTACTATCTTCATTTTTGTGAGAGCGTGCTGTTTGCGTTAATATTAGAGCTAACTCTGAATCATATGCGCTATCTTCAGTAATTGAACCGTATAAATATGTAGCTATCGAACGATTCATAATTAAACTGCTAAATTTAAAGTCAGCGAATTGTTCATAGTTAGTGAAGAATTTTAAATGCGAAACTGCTCCATGTGTACAGATTTTTTTATATTTGCCTTGAATAAAGGTTTCAAGTTGTAATTCATCAGTATTTCTTAGATATTCAGAGCATATCATTGCATAAGCTAAAGGTTTTTCAAGACTTGCCGGTACTAAAAAAGTTAATAATTCTCCGGTCTTTGACGCTCTCTTACTTCTAAAAGAAAAGTATATTTGTTTGATAATGTGCTGAATTTTCTCATCTGTTAAAGCGAAATTTCCACTTTGGAAATCTTCATTTTCAATCCCTAAATCTTTTAATTTCATCGTAGGTGTGTTTAAAATCAAATCACTTCCTCTAATAAAATCGCAGCAGAGTAAAGTTGTATAAACCCACATATTTGCATAGTTTCTATCGTTAATACTGTGTTGCAAATGAAGTTCAATATTTTGAACATGTCTATAGATTTGGTTAAACATTTCAATTGAATATATTTCTTTTTCTGATTTCGTATTTTTTTGAGCAGCAATTAACTTACTTTTTAAAGGAATTTTTTTCTGTTCAAATGCATAATTTATGAATCTTGTAAAAAGTAATCTTTCTTTAGTTTTTAAGAAATCCTCTTTTAAACATAAATCATTAATTTTATCTGAACTAAGCTTGAAAATATCGTCTTCTATAACAGTGACTAATTTGTTGTGAAAATTTACAAATTCATTAATTATATTTCTTTTATGGGAATTTGAACCTTTCATTTTATTAAAATAATTTCGTGCATATTCTAAAAATAATTCTTGTGTTTGCTTTAATTTGGGGATTTTCATCATTCGCCTATTAAGTTTGTTTATTGCATATACACTATCTATTTCTATTGAAGTTTGTCTTTCTTCAAAATATTCTATATATCTTTTCACCTCATTTTTTTTAATATATATTCTTCCTTCTTTTCGAATTACATCTAATTTAACTAATGATTGTTTTGAATAAATAGCATTATTAATAGCATATACGGGTTTATTTACTAAATGTGCAACCTCTTTGATTGTATATAAATCTTTTTCTAAGTGAATCATGATTTATTTCCTTTCCCTTCAAGTAAATTTGGTATATAAGTTTCATGCATAGTTTCTAATTTATCTTCAATTTTTTGATGAATGCGAGATGTTGAAACCATATAGGAAAGCGCTGATTCTAAACTTGAATCACCCCTCATATGAGCAATTTCATATGGGTTACTAGCCTCATTAGCGACAAGGTTTGTAAAGGTTCCCCTCCCTATGTGCGTTGACCACTTTATACTTTTTAAATGTTGTGCAACGATTCGATGATCTATTTGCTCAGAGCACTCTAGTTGAGAAATAAAGAGGTTTTTACATTTCTCGAAATATTGTCTGTAGCTACGTCCAGACATGGGTCTATCATTTGAATTTAGGAATAGGGCGTTGGTGGATTTTGATTGATAAATATTTAAATGTTGTCTTAATAAAGTTGAGCCCCAACCATTTACATCTAATACAGCTTGAGTACGCGTTTTTTTTACGGATGCATGTTCTTTTAAATCCGTTCTAAAATTTTGGTTTTCTATTTGTAAAATGAACTCTTTGCTTGCAAGGGTTTTAGTAATTTGAGTCCTTTTTATGTTAAGCACTTCTGATACACGTAGACCTCCAAAGATCTGTAGATAAATCCCCAAAGCAATTCTCGGAGCATGTATAGTTGCGATCTCTATAAACACTGGTATAAATTCGAATGGAATCACATGTTCAAGTTCCTTCACTTTCCTTTGAGGATAAATTACTTGAAAGGGTGATTGAAAATATACTTTATTTTGCTCAGATAGTTGTTCTTTAAATTCTGTAATGTTTACTTCGGTAAATATAGATTTTTTGATTCCCCATACATAGAAATGTATTAATGTTCTTTCAGCATCTTTTACAGTTTCTTGAGAAACACCTGTCGTCCCCAACCAATTCAAATATATAGTGCCTTGGTTAATTGTGAGGTCAATTAAGTTTTTTATTTTTAGTACGGGATAGTGATGTATTATATAGTTAAGGAATTTCACTGTATTTGTTGCATGTTTCTTTTGTGTATTGAAGGATTTCAATCCCCATTTATCTATGATGAAATTACTTAAATGATGGTTAATATATGTTCCTTTTTCAATATCTTTTAAAGCAATCAAACAAATGTGTTTCCTTTCTTTAACTTTTCCATTTCCATCAACAACATAGTCAATCCAAACAGGGTTAATCATAAATTTATTGTTTTCATTTACATTTTGAATTGAAATAATATTGGACAAAATATCACTCCTTATCTTCTGTTTTAATTTTTGATCTTTGAAGTTACTTGAAATAACCTAGAGGAGAATGTGATTTATGTACACTTTTATAATGTACACTATTATGGAGATAAGCCGGTCGTGAAGGAGAACTTGTTGCACGCTGGATTATTGAACGCGCAAAAGTAAATAAACCGGTTAAACGTCTATGGATTTCTTCGGTTACCGATAAAGCGATTAAAGAAGGCTTTGCGAATTTAAAGCCAGGGAAAGCATATGAAAATCTATATTATGCAGCGGTTGCCCGAAGTGAAGCTGACTGGTATATCGGACTGAACGCAAGTCGCGCATTATCGACGAAATTTAATGCACAGCTTAATACAGGTCGTGTACAAACACCGGTTGTTGAAATGGTTGCCGCTCGTGAAGATGAAATAAAGAATTTCAAACCTCAAACGTATTACGGAATCGAAGCTCAAACGAAAGAGCTGAAATTGACATGGCAGGATCAAAACGGCAATGCACGCAGTTTTGATAAAGAAAAGATCGACAAAATCGTTCATACATTAGATAAGCAAAATGCGAAAGTCATCGATATTGAACGTAAACCGAAAAAGACATTCTCTCCTGGACTTTATGATTTAACTGAATTACAACGTGATGCGAATAAGCTATTCGGATATTCGGCAAAAGAAACGTTGAATATTATGCAAAAGCTATATGAATCACATAAAGTGCTCACATACCCGCGTACGGATTCACGTTATCTTTCATCCGATATTGTCAGCACATTGCCTGAGCGTTTGAAAGCTTGTTCTGTAGGGGAATATCGTACGTTAGCAAACAAAGTACTAACAAAGCCGATTAAAGCAAGTAAATCGTTTGTTGATGATAGTAAAGTATCCGATCACCATGCGATTATTCCGACTGAAGAATATGTGAATTTTGCGAACTTCAATGATAAAGAGCGTAAAATTTACGATCTGGTCGTAAAACGTTTCCTTGCAGTTCTTTTCCCTGCACATGAGTATGAGCAATTAACAGTTCAAGCCGAAATCGGGAAAGAGAAATTTATCGCACGCGGTAAGACGGTTATTTCTGCTGGGTGGAAAGAAGTATACTCGAATCGTTTTGATGACGAGGAAACTTCAGAGGATGTGAAGGAACAGCTGTTGCCGCGTCTTGAAAAAGGACAAGTGCTAAACGTGACATTACTTGCCCAAACATCTGGACAAACAAAACCGCCAGCTCGTTTTACAGAGGCGACAATACTGACAGCGATGGAAAATCCGGCGAAATATATGAATACGCAAAACAAAGCGCTTGCCGATACATTAAAATCGACAGGTGGGCTAGGGACTGTTGCAACGCGTGCCGATATTATCGATAAATTGTTCAATTCGTTCCTTATTGAAAAGCGTGGAAAAGACATTCATATTACGTCAAAAGGCCGCCAGCTGCTGGATTTGGTACCGAATGAACTAAAATCTCCGGAAACAACGGCACAATGGGAGCAAAAGCTTGAGCAAATTGCTAAGGGTAAGCTGAAAAAAGATGTCTTCATTAATGAAATGAAGCAGCATACAAAAGCAATCGTTGCCGATATTAAAAACAGCGATAAAAAGTTCAAGCATGATAATATTTCAACGAAGTCCTGCCCGGATTGCGGAAAGCCATTGCTTGAAGTAAACGGGAAAAAAGGAAAAATGCTCGTATGCCAGGACCGTGAGTGCGGTCACCGTAAAAACGTCTCACGTGTAACGAATGCCCGTTGTCCGCAATGTAAGAAAAAGCTGGAGCTGCATGGACAAGGTGAAGGCCAAATTTTTGTATGTAAGTGCGGTTACCGCGAAAAATTATCCGCATTCGAAGCGCGCCGTAAAAAAGAAGGCGGCGGTAAAGTTGATAAACGCAGTGTTCAAAAATATTTGAAGCAGCAAGAAAAAGAAGTAGAGCCAATTAATAACGCATTTGCGGATTTATTAAAAGGCATGAAATTTGATGAGTAATTCGCTTTATTGATTACATGCAGGAATGGAAACCGTACTTTAACAAGTGCGGTTTTTATGTTTTAAATGGGTACTGTAGTTTCTTCAAATTCATCTAATATAGCGTAAGAATCGAATCCATTGGCGCAGTACCATTCGCAACGGCATTCACTTTGTTAACGTATTGCTTGTTGATTAAATACTTTAACGGCTGCTCTACGGCATTGAAATATTTGAATGTATCCCGTGCCATTTCATCCCATTCTTCATAATAGGTTAAATAGTCATTTGCCGTTACTTTAGTTCTCGATGTGCCTTCTTCAGAGATGCACTGAAAATCCTCAACACCTTTTAAAGTTCCATAATCACATGTTAATTGCTCGCCAGGTTGAATGTCTTTTGCGGCCATTTGAAAATTATAAGCTGTATCGACACAATTTGGTTTGAAACTGTGATTCATATATTTTGCGTGATCCCAATGAAGGACATAGATACCGTCAGTTTCTAAGTACGCATATTTATAGACATCCGCTTTTTGCAAATCACCAAGGCTTTCGATAAACTCTACTGTCAGCATCAAGTCTAAGTCATCTTTAATCCAAACAATCGTCCCTTTAGGGATTAGTTTAGTTGCAAAGACACCGACGCCTACCTGCTCACTGACAAATTGAATTTCTGTATGTGGATGCATCATTTGTTATTCCTCCTTAAAAGTAAAACCCATTTAAATGTTATGTTGAATAAAAGTTATTTCCTTGAAATCAGATTGTTTTAATATGTTTATGTCATTACTTTCTATTTGGAATAGGCTTTAGTCAGTATTTATAATGCTTTGATGCATGGGATTTTATTGTAGAGGGAGAATTTCATTTCATTACAAAATCATGCGGATAGGGATGTTTTTGATGGGGGTATGTATGACCTGTTGGATGAAGGAAATTAGTTTTAAACACAGCAAAAATACCATTTTCTCCTTAGAGAACAATGGCATTTAGGCAACTTTATTTTAAGCAATATTTAGCAACGACTTCTGCACCAGCTTTTGCTGCAACTAATAATGCCCGTTCATCAATATCAAACTTTGGATGATGGTTCATATAAGGTACATCTAAGTACGTTGGTTGGCAGCCAATATAATAAAAAGTGGATGGCTTTGCGAGTGCATAATACGCAAAATCCTCTGACCCTGAAAACAACGGTGCTTCTTCAATCGCAATGATTTCTTCCTGTTCCGAAGCTTCCAATGTTTCAACGACAAAATTTGTCAGGTCCTTATCGTTTACTAACGGTGGATAATCCTTTTCGTAAGTGAGCGTGCAAGTAACACCAAACTGGACTTCTAAACCGTCTACTAACCGTTTGATTTCCTTTTCAATCGTAGCGTGAACAGTGTCGTTCATATAACGCACATCACCTTCAAGCGTTACGGCATCTTTAATAACATTAAACGTTCCTTTTCCATCAAATGAACCGATTGTAACGACACCCATATCATACGGGTTTAACCGTCTACTAATAACCGTTTGTACAGTCGTTACAAAGTTCGAGGCTGCAACAATTGCATCATTCGCCAGGTGAGGGGACGAACCATGCCCTCCTGTACCATGTACGACCAATTTGAAAAATGAGCGGCCGGCCATTGCAGCGCCAGCACGATATCCGATATGTCCGACTTTAAATGTTGGGAATAAATGTGCCCCAACAATTATTTCACAGTCATCGAGTAAACCGGAAGCCATCATACTTTTGGCACCACCAGGCGGTTTTTCCTCTGCATGCTGATGAATAATTTTCACTGTTCCGTGCAATTCATCTTTTAACTGGATGAGACAGTCTGCTAAAATGAGCAAATACGCGGTATGACCGTCATGACCGCAAGCATGCATGACACCCGGGTTTTTCGATTTAAATAGGACATCTGTTTTTTCTTCAATCGGTAAAGCATCAAAATCTGCACGTATCCCGATGACAGGACCTGGATGTTGCCCTTGAATTTCTACAATAATTCCGTACCCATTGCCGACATTGCGATGGACCTTTACGTCTTTATTTGCATAGAAATCCGCGATATACTGTGCTGTTTGCTGTTCTTCAAAGGAGAGTTCCGGATGTTCGTGTAGATGACGGCGAATGGCAATCATCTCATCGTTCCGTGCTGCTAACTTATCCATTAACTGTTGTTTAATTGTCATGATGTTTGTTCACTCGCTTTCATTTTTTCAAGAATTACGGCAAAGAGTACTGTTCCTGCAATACAAATAAAGGTTTGGAACGACGGCGGAATAGGGCCAAGCGCTGCAAAAATCCCCAATCCAATAGCACCGATTCCCCAAACGGGTTTCTTTAATGCGAACTGCGCAAGCACTCCACCAAAGATAGCCGGCAATACAAAGCTGAAGCTGGCGCGGATTGACACAGGCAACGCATTAATTAAGTAAGAACCCCCTAAAATCACAGCTATAAGCATTGTTGTATTCACAATGGAAGCGGCAGAAATCGCTAATGTTGCGGTAACTTCACCTTTGCGCGTCCCTGGCTCTGCTTTTACGATGGATTGGGCAATAGATGCGCTAGGTAAGCACATATTTCCGATATTACCTGTTAGAAATGCCAAATACGTGCCCGACACACCTAAAATAGGGTAGTAGCTAATTGGCTCGACAAACCAGATGATCGATACAACGGCCCCGTAACTTAAAAAACCTGTTAAGATAACAGACCAACCTGGATGGTACCCTAGACCAAATGATAAATAGAGGGGAAGGGCTATCGTACAAATGATGACACTCCAAATAGTAAGACGACCCCAGAAATGTGCCTGACTATGAAACATTGCAAAGTTTTCCTCGCTTTTTGTAGGTGAAGCATCTGTTGTGTGACGCTCTAAAACGACCATTTTAATCATCCTCCTTCAATTAAATTAAGAAATACCCGACGCTCATACCGATTAAAATAACTAGTCCTAGTGACCACTCACGGAGCCAATTCTGGTTAAAGCGTTGAGCTGCCCACATAATAACCGGCATTACAAGTAAAGCGACTATAAAAATAATCGTTTCATTCATACCTTTTGCGATCTGGCCACCACCAAAATATCCGAAAGCACCAATCATTGCTGCAGTCGAAATGACACTTAACCATTTTGCCCGATTGCCGCCACCGCTCGTTAACTTACTTTGAAGGCGACCAAGAGATTTCGTAAACAATGCTGTAACAATCAACCATCCCATGCCGCCTAAACACATTGTCCAAACTGCTGCTGTAAATGCTTGTGCTGAGAAGCTTTTGTCACTTAACTCTTCACCTGCTGCTTCGGCCCCAAGACTTGCTCCTACTGTTTCGATCGGTGCTGATCCGACAATACCAATTCGCATCATTGTCGTTGGTTCACCAATTAAAGTAATTAAAGAAATGGCCACGATAATAATGGCAAATGATGGACCTAATGAACTAATTGCACCTGTTCGAATAATTGAAGTGACTTCCTTGTTCGTTAAGCCTACTTCTGGTGCTACTTTCTTTGAAATCCGTATAAAGACAATGGCTTGGAAAATTACAATGAGTACAACGACAAATGCTATAACCCATAAAATCGGATGATCCATAATCTCTGATGCTAAGTTCATAAAACCCCTCCTTTAAATTGACGAACAATTCAGTTTTTTTAATACTATACTTTGTTTTCTTGTTGCGAAACAATGTGTAATCCTCTATATTTATAAATAAAATTATGGAATATTCTATATATTTCAGAAAGAGGGGAATGTCTATGTCAGATGGACAAGAAGCAATTCTACGTCACTTAACACTTTCAAATAAACAGTTATCTATCCTCGTGGAAAGTATCCGGACAATCACTTCCAAACTTCATATTGATGAAGTATTACATACAATCATGCGGCATGCACTGAACGTTATTCCTGAAGCAGATGCAGGGTATTTAATGCTTTTTGATGAACAGAAACAGTGTCTAATTCCGAAAACCTATATTCATTTCCCGCCACTTATTGAACAATTTCAAACAAAGCCGAATGAGGCCATTACTGGTCGTGTATTTGCGACAGGAATCGGTGAGTTCTTTAACAGTTACGAAGAAATTATGGCTGCTATGTACCATCAAAATGTAAGCCCGCGTAATTTACAGACAATATTAAAGAGCGCACATGTTCCGCAAGCAGCTCTTTGTGTACCGATAACTGTTGATGCTAAGCCAATCGGCATCATGATCCTTCACCAACTTCAAAAGAAAAGAGACCTCACACAAGAAGATCTATTATTTTTTCAAGCCTTTGCCGATCAGGTAGGGGTGGCAATTCAAAAAGCCCAGTATTATGAACAGATGACTGAGAAAGTAAAAGAAGCGCACGAATTATCTCTGGCATTAGAGACAAAACATACCCTTCTTAAACAGCGCTATGATGTGCATGCTACATTAAATCAATTGCTCTTACAAAACGAACCGATCTCCGTCATTTTAAATGAACTGAAAAACTTAACGCAATTACCAATTGGTTTTTATGATGCATATGATGATGTGTTTTTTGAAGATGATCAGTCCATTCCCCCTCACACAAAAGCTAAAATAAAAAAACAATTATTCTTGAAAATGAAGCCATTTGAGTATCGGCTTAAAAATGACCGCAGCTTTATTGTTTATCCTCTCTATAATTTGGATATTTGTTTAGGGAGTATGATTATTGAACAGAAAGGCATCATTTCCTACAAAGATCAGCAAACACTGGAGCAGGGGGCCAATATTTTAACACTGCAAATTTTACGCAATAAAAATGTTCTGGAGCACCATAACAAACGAATGCAGGAAACATTCCAGCAGATCATCGATGCACCTAATCAAAAAACAGTTGCTTCTATGGCATATCAACTTGATCTAGATGTGCAGGACTACTACCGATTATGTATTTTCGAGTTCAAACAAACGGCCGACATGTTATCGGTTGAACAATATTTACATCAGTTCATCTCCATGCTAAAGGAACAATTTCCAGGTGAACGGAAATTACTTTTTTATGAAAAAAACAAAATCACTCTTTTAATCGGTGTGCCGTCACCAGCAATGCTTACAACATTAAACGAAACACTCTCGCGCCTACAAAAAAAGTGGCAATCACAGCATAAACCGCTTTTTCGGTGCGCAATCAGTAAACAATATAAAACCCTACAGACAGTTTCTTCTCTATACGAAGAAGCGCTGCAAACATTGCGCTTTTTACATGTACGTGATGAATGGACAATTACGAGCTACGATAAAATCGGTCTCAATCAGCTGATTTTACAAGTCCCGCCAAAAGACTTGGCAAACTTCATTCATGACCAAATCGGTGAGTTATTGACTAAAGCCAATAAAAGTCACCTGTATGAAACATTGTTGGCCTATTTCAGATTTAATCGCTCCGTTCAGCAAACAGCACAGCATTTACATATTCATACCAACACTTTGTACCAGCGATTAAGCCGAATTGAGCAAATATTAAATATCTCGTTTCAAATACAGGAAGATGCACTGAAAATGCAATTAGCTTGTTATTTAAAAGAAAATTACTTAACGCCTGTAAAAAAACGAGAGTAAATATAGGGGAGTGAGGGGGATAACTGTCATGCTAGAAAATTAATACATCTTAATAAAAATGTATACTAAAATTTCAAGTGAGTATAAAATAGGACAAGTTAGCATGGGTGTAGGAAAGTGACTTTGTATTTAGGAGATGTTGGTGCAGAATTTTAATAGTTGACGAAGTAGCACGGCCTACATACCAACAGAAAAAGTTGAAAAAATAGAGGAAGTGAAACAATGGATTGGTTCGGTAATATATTGGGTGAAGTGAATACAATATTATATTCATATGTATTAATAATTTTATTAGTAGGAACAGGCATATTTTTAACGGTTAAAACAAAGTTTATTCAATTTAGATTAATAGGTGAAATGTTTAAACTTATAACAGAATCGGCGCCAACAGATAAGTCAGGAAAAAAAGGCATATCTTCTTTTCAGGCTTTTACAATTTCTGCTGCTTCTCGAATTGGAACAGGTAATATAGCGGGTGTCGCGACGGCAATTGCTCTTGGCGGTCCCGGTGCGATATTTTGGATGTGGATGATTGCGCTGATCGGAGCGGCATCTGCACTAATTGAAAGTACATTAGCACAAGTATATAAAGTGAAAGATAAGAGTACTGGATTGTTTCGTGGTGGTCCTGCTTATTATATGGAAAAAGGCTTAAATAAAAGATGGATGGGTATTCTTTTTGCTGTTGTCATTACAATTACGTATGGCTTTATTTTTAATTCTGTCCAGGCAAATACGATTTCCATTGCATTTGAAGAAAGTTTTGGTGCCAATCGATTTGTAGTAGGTTTAGTATTGGCTGCTTTAACAGGGATTATTGTTTTCGGTGGATTAAAGAGAATTGTTAGCTTTACTCAAATAGTTGTTCCTGTTATGGCAATTTTGTATATTATAATTGCTCTTATTGTTGTATTCCTCAATATTTCCGAAATTCCGAATGTATTTCTTCTTATCATAAAGTCTGCCTTTGGATTGGAAGAAGCCTTTGCGGGAATGATTGGGGCAGCAATTATGAATGGTATTAAACGGGGATTATTCTCAAATGAAGCAGGGATAGGTTCTGCACCCAATGCAGCAGCAACAGCAGCTGTTTCACACCCAGTAAAGCAAGGGTTAATTCAAGCCCTTGGTGTATTTATAGACACATTAGTCGTTTGTACAGCAACAGCGGCAATCGTATTATTAGGCGATGCATACCTTCAATCTGACGCAACTTCAGTCAATTTAACGCAAGCCTCTTTAGTCGGAAGTTTAGGTGATTGGGCAGGCAGCTTCTTAGCGATCATTGTATTTATGTTTGCTTTTAGTACGGTTATTGGCAATTACTATTACGGTGAATCGAATATTAGTTTTATAAAAGATTCAAAGACTGGTTTATTAGTATTCCGTATATTTGTCGTACTTTTTGTTATGTTTGGTTCCATTGCAAAGGTACAAGTTGTATGGGATTTAGCGGATCTGTTTATGGCCTTTATGGCGATCATTAACTTAATTGCTATTCTCCAACTTTGGAAAGTGGCCAAACCGGTTATTAATGATTATTTAACTCAACGGAAGCAAGGCAAAGATCCAGTATTCTATAAGAAAAACGTACCTAATTTAGGCGAGGTGGAATGCTGGGGCGAAGATGAAGAAATAGAAGGAAAACGTTAAATTTGAGCTTTCATTCAGGAATACTACTTCGTAAATAGCTATTAAAATTTAAAATGGGGCAATCACTAAATTGGTGATTGCCCCATTACATTATATTAGAAGCGAGTCTAGTTTAACCCGTATGGCTGTAGACCCTTCTTTTTCACTTGAATACGCCACACCTCGTTCTTTGATGATTCGGTTACGTACAGGTACCCATCATGAAAAGCTAAGTTTGTCGCGAATGTTCCTGCATCTTCAGGAAGGCGAATGGTTCCGTATTTAAAACCATTGGCGTCAACCACTACTACTTCTCCAGCTTGGAAATGGGCTACGTACAGATTACCTTCAGCATCTACAGCTAACCCATCCGGACCGATTCCACCTTCAAAACGAGCGAAAATAAACGGTGATTCAGGAGAATTTGCAGCATTTACAGAAGGGACGGATAGAATTTGATTTTTATCAAACTCTGATATATAGACGCGTTGGCCATTTGCCGAAATGGCAATTCCATTAGGATAAGCAATATTCTCTGAGAAGAGGATTGCTTCAGTTTTACCAGGAGGTAAGTAGAAGACGCGACCTGTTGGATGAGTAGCACTAGAACCCATTGGCTCAGTAAAGTAAAGACCACCTGTTTCGTCAAAAACAAGGTCATTTAAACCGTTTAAAGGTTTCCCGTCGTAAGAATTGACAATGGTTTTGCGTTCGCCAGTAGCAGGATTGTAGGAATATAATTCACCTTTGCCATCCGTAATAAATAGGCGACCATCTTTATGGAACTTAGCTCCAATTGGCATTAATTTATCTTTATCTCCTAAAACTTTTTCAACTTTGTCGCCTTTAATAGTTAAGATTTCGCCAGTTGTCGGGCTAACTAACCAGATGTTTCCTTTACGATCAAAGTTAATACCTTCCATGAATCCACTACCTGTAGCAACCTTTTCCCATTTACTGCTTTGATGAATAATTTCAGAAATGTCATGTCTTTCCTTTGCCGGTACTGGCTTTGTTTCATACAATGCCTTAGCACCAGTGAATGTGACCGTTATAAGGGAGAGAACAAGAACCAATATCCATACAAGTGCACCTTTTTTAGACCTCATAAATACCTCCTAAATGACAGTGAATTTTTTTGAAACAGTATTCAAGAAGAAAGAAGTAATTAATTTATTAACCTTTTTAGAATATAAGCGCTTATATTCTTGGTATCATATCATTCGTTCAATGGTCTAAATAGCAGAAAAAGAACTCGAATGAAACTAATAAAAAGTAGTATTTTTAGCTATTTAGAAAATTCTTTATTTGTTATACTGGAAATTTAGACTATTAAAAAAAATACTTGCTATATAATTGGACTTTTTAACAAAGAATGTAGTCTATAAACATTTGATTTAAAAGAAAGGGGGACAACCTTTTTGCACTCTATACACAAAATAGGTAAAAGTTTTTGGTATATCACCCCAGTCTCGTTGACTGACCGCCCGATTTTAGGAATGGTGGTTGGCAGTAAAAAGACATTAATGATTGATGCAGGAAACTCGGAAGAACATATGCATTATTTTCTGAATGAACTTCAAAAAAGGGGAGTTCCTAATCCGGATTTAGTTGTCCTAACACATTGGCATTGGGATCATATATTTGGTCTTTCCGCATTACCCGATACTGTTTCAATTGCCTCCAAAGAGACTGAAAGGGAAATGGAGAAGCTTATTCCATTTTCATGGTCAGATGAAGCCATTGATGCGCGAGTAAATGAAGGCGTGGAAATTGAATTTTGTGCAAAAGCGATTAAGGAAGAATACACGAATCATCGAAATATTAAAATTACTTTGCCGGATATTACAATAGAGAAAAGGGCAGAGATAAATCTTGGTGATGTGACTTGTATCGTACAACAAGTTGGAGGGGACCATGCTGCAGATTCTGTCATTGTGTATATAAAAGAAGAGAAGATTCTTTTCTTAGGGGACTGCATTTATCCAAGAATGTATGCCGAAAAAGTACACTATACAATTAGTGAAACTTTACGGTTATTAGATGTATTAGAAACTTTTGATGCGGAAACCTATATCCCTTCACATCAACAACCAATTTCAAAAGTAGCTTTCGATAAAGAAGTCGCCATTCTAAGAACGATTGCCAAATATACAGAGGTCTGTAAGGGAGATTTACCGACAATAGTGAAGGAATACGAAAACTATGTAAAAAGGGAACTTACCGAAGATGAATTAGAAACCATCTCCCATTTTGCCGATGGATACTAACTGATTGCGCTCCTTTACGAAAAAAATTACAATTTTGAAGAACCACCTAATTGTTGATATACAACGAATTAGGTGGTTTTTTCTAAAAAAAGACGTTAGACCAAAGAAAAATTAATAGAGAGAACATTTATAAGGTATTCTCTTATTATTTCCCCTATATAAGTCAGCTGTTTCCTGTACTGTGCAACCCAAAAACCCCTTTGATTCTTAAAAATTTAAACCATCTGTATTAATTGCCAATTTGACAAAAGTAACAACCTATTTATAATTATAAGTTGTTAGATGTTAATTTTTACATATAAGTAAAACAATCAGAAAGGAAGATTTTATGAAACTCATTAGTTTATCGAAGCTAGGATTAATTTTAGTATTAAGTTTATTATTAGCTGCATGTTCTTCGGAGGCTGAAGGTACAGAAAAACAAGCTGTCAACTTAGCCTATGTTGAATGGGAGACTGAGGTTGCCTCCACTCATGTAGTAGGACAAGTTCTAGAAGATTTAGGATATGATGTAACGCTGACGCCTTTAGATAATGGAATTATGTGGGAAGCTCTTGCAAATGGAGAGGTTGATGGCATGGTTTCAGCTTGGCTACCGCAGACGCACGCCCCGCAAGTTGAGAAGTACAAAGGCCGTATAGATGATTTAGGTGAAAATTTGTTAGGCGGAAAAATTGGGTTAGTAGTCCCTAGTTATATGGATGTGGATTCCATCGAAGATTTAACAGATGAAGCGGGTAAAACGATAACGGGCATCGAACCAGGTGCAAATATAACAGGAACTACAGAAAAGGCGTATGAGATATATCCAAATCTTGAAGGGTGGACAGTACTAAGCTCATCTTCAGTAGCAATGACAGGGGCCCTTAAACAAGCGATTGAGAACAAAGAAGAAATCATAGTGACAGGTTGGTCTCCTCACTGGAAATTTAACTTATTTGATTTGAAGTATTTAGATGATCCTAAAGGGATGTACGGAACTGAAGAATATATCGGTACATTTGCACGTAATGGATTCAAAGAGGATAATCCTGAGGCATACAGTGTTCTCGATAATTTCCACTGGACGCCAGAAGATATAGAAAGTGTTATGTATGATATTATGGAAGGCATGGATCCGAAAGATGCAGCAAAAAAATGGATTGAAGAAAATGAAGCTAAAGTTGCCGATTGGACAAAAGATGTTAAATAAGTACCAAGTACCGGATGCACTCAATTTGCTTGTTTTCAGCATATAAGTCATCATGCTGAGGAGCGCTGGTTAACGGGAATGTCTCATTTCTATCGCTTTTATTTTTACCTTAGCAGAATAACATACTCTTGTCCCCATAAAAAAACACCTCCATGTTGATTCTTGGTATTCAATACCTGTTTTCAACGAAAGGTGTTTTTTATTTGTGTCATTATTTTAGGTCAGTGCAAAAATACATAAATTATTTCTGATTGTTTTTTATTTCTAATAACCCATGTCATACATTAGGAGTATACTAGGATATTTATGGAAAGGAGACAAAACTTGAATAAAACCTTACTTAATGCACTTAGAAATGGGGGATTTATATTTTATGCAAGGCATGGAGAAGCGACTGTCGGAAGCGATTTAGCTAACTTAAACTTTCAAAACTGTTTAACTCAGAGAAATCTTTCTGAAATGGGACGTAGGCAAGCAATTTACTATGGAGAAATACTTCGGTATTTAAGAATACCATTCGAAATCCCTGTTTCCTCAAGTCCCTATTGCAGGACAATCGAAACAGCACAGTTAGCATTTGGTAGTGGTAATGTTCAAATTAATCCTTTTTGGGTTGAGATAAATAGGTTAAGCGAAAATTTACCGAGTAATGATAGGCAAATAATTTTGAGTAATCTTCAATCAATTTTAGAATATATCCCGGATAAGGGAAATAATAAAATGATTGTTGATCACATTTTCCCTGCAAAGGTTGGATTAGGTCCAATCCCTTATATGGGGACAGTTATTATTAAGCCAAAAGGGCGAGGTAACGGCTATGATATTGTTGGTCAACTATCTTTAGAAGATTGGTCTACATTAGATAGTTAGAAGAACATTGTGTGAACAAAAAACCATGGAGACCTAAGCACGGTATTCCCAATTGAATGAACTGATTTACAAATTAGTTATCATCTATATTTAATTTTTCAAACCAGCCGAATGCAACTTCTGCTTTAACTATTTGATTATTAGGTGAAATTAAGAAAATTACAAATGAACTACCTGGTGGATAAATAAATTTTCCATCTTCATCTAAATCTATATCTGAAAACCGCACTTAAATTTATTACGGAAATGTACCGTATCATATGTAAGTGCGGTTTTCTTTAATACCTTCAAGAAAATGAAATTTCTCCAATATAAATCTTAAAACCGAAAATTTATGTAGATTTAGTAATGTACAGTAAATCTTCAATGAGTAAGCAATCGTTGTTTATTTCTGCTACCTTATTTAAAGGCAAAAAAAATACACCTGCCAAATGCATTGTAAAAAATGCGGACACGTGGTAAGTTTATATAGATATACATAATTAATTATACTTGTGTATATTATTCCCTATTCTAATTATATATAAAAATTCTTTATTAGTCAACTCTTAACTATTTTCAAGGAGTGAATGTTATGAAAGCAGTTTTCTTGGACGAACAACAACGTTTAAATAGTGTTCTGAATGTAATTAATGATCAAACATTTCAACTGGAATCAGAAACGTTAAAGCTCCGAAACGAGGTAGTAAATACTCGTAAGCATTTTTGGGATGAAATCAAAGTGAATACGGATTCGTTTGATGACTTTCTGGAAACCGTTATTAATTTAAGACAAGAAGCGCAGGCATTAGCTGTTGGTGAAAGTACACACCACCATGCATCCAAAAGATTAGCTGTCCTTCATCGTATGAAGTCAGTACCTTATTTCGGGCGAATAGATTTTCTTGAAGAAGGATTTTCAGAGCAGGAGAAAATTTATATTGGTATTTCGTCCCTAATGGATGCAAGTGGAGAGGACTTCCTAATTTATGACTGGAGAGCACCGATTTCAAGCGTCTATTATGATTACGAGCCTGGACCAGCACACTATAAAACTCCTGGGGGCAAGGTTTACGGTGAACTCGAGAAAAAGTGGCAATACGTTATTCGTGACGGGAAACTGCAGTCTATGTTTGACACAAGTCTCACGATTGGTGACGAGATTTTGCAGAAAGTGCTCGGAAAAGGCGCGGATAAGTATATGCAAAGCATTGTAGCAACGATTCAAAAGGATCAGAACCGTATTATTCGCCATGATCAAGGGCGTATGCTTATTGTGCACGGTGCAGCGGGCAGCGGTAAAACTTCAGCTGCATTACAAAGAATCGCATTTTTATTGTATAAATACCGGGACCGTATAAAAGCAGACCAAATTATATTATTTTCACCGAATGCTATGTTTAATAGCTATGTTTCCAACGTACTTCCAGAGCTCGGTGAAGAGAATATGCAGCAAGTTACATTTCAGGAATATTTGGATCATCGCTTAAGTAAAGATTTCCATTTGGAAAACCCGTATCATCAATTGGAATATGTGCTGACGGCAGCAAATAACCCTTCATATAGCGCAAGAATTAAAGGCATTCAATTTAAAGCATCCGTAAAATTTTTCGAGGCGATTAAACTATATCGAGAAACATTGGAAAAATCAGGCCTGCTATTTAAAGATGTCAAATTCAGAGGGAAAATGATCTTTTCCTCACAACAATTGTCGGAGACGTTTTATAGAGAGCATATTTCACTGAGTTTCCAAAGCAGACTTGAAAAGCTGAAAGACTGGCTAATGAATAAAATTAAAGAAATAGAAAAAGTAGAACGTTCTCAGCCATGGGTAGAAGAGGAAATTGAGCTACTAAGCGATGAGACGTATCATAAAATTCATAAATATTTAGCAAAGAAAAATGGCTTTGAAAGAGAAGAGCAAGCGGATTATGAAATGGATCAGGATGCGCTTATTCAAGTAATCGTCCGCCTGAAATTGAAGGCAGTGAGAAAACAAATTCAAACACTGGACTTTATTGATTTAGAAGGGATCTATAAGCAGCTATTTACAGATCCATTACTGATGCAACAGCAATTAAAAGTAGAAGTGCCAGATGAGTGGCAAGCTATATGTGAAGATACACTTCAAATACTGGAATCGGGAACCCTGTATTATGAAGACGCGACACCATTCCTATTTTTGCAGGAATTGATTCAAGGCTTTCAAACAAACCGTTCGATCAAGCATATCCTCATTGATGAGGCGCAGGACTATTCACCGTTTCAATTTGAATTTCTGAAGCGCCTATTCCCTTCAGCCAAAATGACAGTGCTAGGTGATTTTAATCAGGCCATTTTTGCTCATGCGAGTGGAGTGGGAGATTTTCAAACGCTCAACCATCTTTATGGAGAAGAACAAACAGAAGTAATCAATATGACAAGAAGTTACCGTTCAACGAAACCGATTATCGAATTTACACGGAATCTGATAGCAAATGGAGAAAAAATTATCCCGTTTGACCGTGCTGGCGAGTTGCCGGTGTTGACCGAAGTGGAGAATCATACAGACTTGCACCAATGCATACTGTCTAAAATTTCGGAATTACAAAGTGAAGGCTATGGAAGTATTGCAGTTATTTGTAAATCAGCGGAGGAAAGTAAAGCGGCATTTGAGGCATTGAATAAAATTGATGGGATTAAGCTAATAAAAAGCGGTACAGCAGAATTTGAGAAAGGGGTTGTAGTCATTCCTTCGTATTTAGCGAAGGGGATTGAATTTGAAGCGGTCATTATTTATGATGCATCCGAAAATGTATATGGTGATGAAAGTCTACGCAGGATTTTTTATACAGCCTGTACAAGGGCAATGCACGTACTGCAACTGTATAGCGTAGGGAGACCAAGTTCTTTTATGCAAAAGGCTTTAGATGGAAATCTCCTACAACATGAATTGACTTCATAAAGCATTAGTTAGACATTATTATTTCAATAAAAGCTTATTAAAACTGAGTCCGTACCGGACTCAGTTTTAATTTTAATCCGTTTCATTTTCTGAAGTCTAATTTTTCTGAAGTCCAATTTACCTGTTATTTCTTAATAACCGGAATCCACATTTCCCCATATACTTGGCCATTTTGTTGCCCCATTACAACTGCTGTGTTTGGACCTCCTACATAGGCATAATCAGTTGCTTCTTGTAAAACTTGTCCAAAGGCAATACCTGTAACAGTATTGACCAACTCTTCTGCAGTAGGAGCTTCCCCTTTAACAACTACGTAATCCCCTTTAGGAAATTGAATGACTCTAGTTGCCTCTGGTAATGTTTCTTCAGTCTGGACCCCGGCATAATGCATCATCTTATTATTAACTGCTTCGTTTACGATAAAAATATAATCGTTTGTAGCTAAAGTCCTTAATGTATCAAGCCTTCCATTCTGATTGACTGCATGCCAAAAATCAGCCTTTTCTTTATTTATCCCCATATAGTCTGTGTAATCGCTCTTTAGTTCTGTTCCAAAACCTAAAACAATAAAGCTTTCCTTTTCTTCAATCGTATAATTTGGCAAATCATAAACCTTCTTTCAAATTTGTTTTAATCAAGATTTGTTTTTTTACTTGATAAGTTTATAATAGCCATAAATCATGTCAAAATATGATACTGTTTCGGAGGTGCCAATGAAAAAAGTTGAACGGATTAATACGATCATGCGATATATCAACAATCGTGCTCACTTTACCATTTCTGAAATCATGCAAGAATTTAATATCTCCCGATCAACGGCTATACGAGATATTAGAGAAATTGAAGCTATAGGAATGCCTCTTGTCGCTGAAGTTGGAAGAGAAGGGGGGTATAATGTATTACATAACTCTGTCCTTCCCGCTGTTCGTTTTACCGATAATGAAATTAAAGCTCTTTTTATTGCCTTTATGGCGACAAGAAATCAACAACTTCCATATTTAAAAAGTCGTCAGTCGTTAGCTGAGAAATTACTCGGTTTGATTTCAGAAAACCAGCAAGACGACCTTGTTCTGTTAAATCAGATCTTGCTTTTTGAAGGGACGAACCCTCATAATCCGGATTTGCTGGATTTATCCGATTTACCTGATCCGGTGATAGAAAAGCTTATACAAACACTTCTGATTGACCGTTATTTAATCATTTCAGTCAAAGAAGGAAAGTTAACTAAAACATATTCAATTTATCTTTTTTACCTTCATCATGAAAAAGGTAACTGGCTGATAGAAGGATTTGATGTGGGTGAGAAAAAGAATCGAATTTTTCCTGTCTCGCATATTATCGATGTGAAACCGGACTCGGGGAAAAACAGAATCAGTAAGAAGGAGATTTTAGAAAAGCTTAGTGAACGGGATAAAGAGAGTAACCTTATCCTGGAGTTTGGTCCAAAGGCAATCGCACAGTTCAAAAAATATCATCCTTTAAAACTTTCTATTTCCTATACAAATCCCTACCAAACTACAGCAGTTCTAGAGACTTTTATTAATACTGAGAACCAAGAAGACTTGGTAGAGATAACGAACTGGCTTTTGTTTCTGGGAGGGGACATAACAATTAGAGAAATACCAGAAGAAGTGTTAAAACGGATACAAGAGAGAGTATCCGTATATTGCATATGAAAAACC
The DNA here is from genome assembly GCF_038003445.1 of Solibacillus sp. FSL K6-1126. Taxonomy (NCBI): domain Bacteria; kingdom Bacillati; phylum Bacillota; class Bacilli; order Caryophanales; family Caryophanaceae; genus Solibacillus; species Solibacillus sp. FSL K6-1126. The sequence continues at coordinate 650,646 of NZ_JBBOPD010000001.1, forward strand.
CACTTAAAACGTATTTATTCATGCATAAGTGGGTTTCATCTTTGATGACTAGTTTCCCCTAATTTCTTTTAAATACTGCTCCAAATCAGCTGGAGATTTTAGCTGATTCAGCTCCTTTATAGACTCTTCATCCTCTGAATCATATGAAAAATAAAATCGGACAGCTCTCTCATCCAGATGTTTGAAGAGAAATTCATTATAAGTAAGTTTGCTGTAAATAAAGAAGCCTGGAATCGCTAGTAACGCAATCGTTATAATTCGCATCGGAGTTTCTCCTAATACGTATAGCGTGCTACTTGCTCACCTTCAATAACAAAGCCGTCTATTTCCCGGAAGCCCATTTTTTCATAGATGCGCTTTGCATGCTCATTGTCAGGTTCATAAGAAAGGCTAATCGTTTGGTTGTGAGGCTCTTTCATTGCTCGAATATCCTCTATGACGAGCTGAACTGCTTCTTTCCCATATCCTTTTCCCTGATGTTTCTGGTCAATCATCATACGGTAAATCCAGTATTCATTGTCATCTTCATCAATACCATAAAGTGTAAATCCGACCATTTCTTCACCGTAGTAAATTCCTTTTGCATGGAAATTTTCCAAAAAGTTCAGCTGCGCCAGTGACACCGTATTTGATGCTACAAACTTTACTTGATCCTCCCGCACTTTTAATGAAATCGCTTTTATCCAATTGTCTTTTGTAATCGTTTTTAAATGCAGCATTTCTTTTACCCTCTCTCATGTAAAGTGAAGTGTCGTGCATTACGCACTAACAATTAATACCATAAAAGGGAGTGGAATTGAATATTACATTTTACCGCATTTCATAAAATTAAAAGGAGTTGGAAAAACTGCTGAAAGTCCCAAAAATCTCTTGTTTATATAACTGGGGGTATGTGGATATGAAGTTTAAGATGATTAATCCATTGTCCAAAGCTGGATAGACATTGAATAAAAAGCGGTCACCATACCGGATTGCCGTCAATGCGAGAGGCAATTCGCGCCGGAATACTTCATAACGCCGCATTGCTGTATTGAAATCCTGACCTTCTTTGTTAACCATTACATAGGCATTGTAATATATACAGTGCCCATTCGTTTTCCATTCGCCGATTACTTCATCTCTCATATCAATATTCACTTTGTCCCACGCAAACTGTGTTCCGATTGTTAAAAATAATTCTCCGGTGTCATCAGAATGGGTGAGTGTATGGTGTCTTGAAATAACGGGATCTGTTGCGGTAACACCATCCCTGTATTCAACGGACAGCCTTTCAGAATTAAATTTGTTCATGTCATTGCTCCAATCATTTTCTATATTCATATGCGACTTTTTTATTGGAGGTGAAGAGGTCGTTACTATGAGTAATTAACGTTTCATCCGAGTATTTCAAATGTCTATATTGCGTAAAATCATGAACATATACTAGGTTAGATGTCAAACTTAGTAGGGAGGTGAATGACATGCCATTTTTTGGGCAAAATCCTAGAGCGGGGATGTTTCCGCCAAATGGACAACAATTTGGTCCTGCACCGCAAATGGGCAGACAGCAGATGGGAATGCCTCGATCCAATGAATTTGCAAGACCGAGGGAAGCCTTTTATCCGCCATATCCAGTGAATCCTAGACAGGGGCAGGGGCAACAGCAGTTCAATCCATATCCACAACAGCAGCAACAACAATTCAACCCTTTTCCACAACAGCAACAACAGCAGGGTTCTCGCTTTAGCGGTCTTTCGGATAATTTAAATACAATGATGGGCCATGTGGGGACATTAACTAATGGAATTAATACGATGAGACAAGTAGGCGCAATGCTGAATCTCTTCAGATAATTAAATATAAAACTCGAAATATCAATTTAGCCTATCAATAGAAAATTATTGATAAGCTTTTTTGTTTCTGTAAATAAAAAGACGCTAACCAAAGGCTGTTTGCACAGTTGATTAGCATCCTAATTAATTTTTATTATGCTGATGAAGAATTGTTCTTTTTGATCGTTTTTTCATGCGAATGATGTTTGGACCGATTTCATTTAATACAATCGCTACGAGGATCAGCACAATACCGAGCCATTGCACAGCTTTAACCGTTTCAGCCAAAATGATGCTCGCTGATAAAATTGCGACAGGCAGTTCAACAGAAGTTAATATATTCGCCAAACCTCCTGAAATCAACGGTGCACCGACCGCGTAAAACAGTGGCGGCAATACAGCTCCAAATAATGAAACCCCTGCAGCGCTTGTCACCAAGCTTCCTTCAAGGGGAAATACAGTAGGGATGTCCTTCATAAATAGGATAAATACTAAAATCGTTGAACCTGTCACCATTAAAGAAGTACGGGTTAATGGATTGACATCAACGGCGACTTTTCCGCTGAAAAAGATAAAGGCAGCATAAGTAAAAGCAGATAATATGCCCATAACAAAACCTTTAATCGGAAGGCCCTGCATATCACCGTTTAAAATATTCGATGCGAAAAATACACCGACAAGAATGAGCACAATCGAAAAAATAGTAATCGGGGCGGGCTTAATTTTATTGAAGACCCATTCGAACAGAATGCCGATCCAAACGAACTGGAACATTAAAATGATGGCCAGTGAAGCAGGTAAATACTGCATCGCACCATAATAAAAAATACTTGTTAAACCGATAAAACATCCGGTAATCATAATTGGAATGATATTCTTTTTAGTCAGTCCTTTAGTCCCGTCGCCTTTTAAGAAAGCGATTGACCACAAAAGCAAAAAGGAGATGACCATTTGGACAAGATTAATTTGTCCAAGTGAGTAACCGTGCCCAAACCCTAACTTAGCGAACACAGGTGTAAAACCAAAGCATCCTGCACCTAGCAGTACAAAGAATACTCCTTTATTTATCTTCATATCTATAAACCTCCGATAATGCTTGAGAATAACGATTTTATATTAACATATATAACTTGCGGTGGCAGGGGTGACGGGTTATGAAGGAGTTGAAAAAGTTTTGTATATGAAAAAGGGAAAAAACCAAAAGTGGACTTACCCCTGTCAAGTAGACAGCCTATAAAAAGACTAAGCAGCCATCTGGTGACGATATTCTATCGGTGCCAGATGGTTGAGTCGTTTTTGGAAGCGCTGGTAATTATAAAAGTAGATATATTGCTCAACAGCTTGTCTTACCGTTTCCTCTGAATAATCATGTAACAGATACAAGCACTCGCTTTTAAAGTGCGAGAAAAAGGACTCAATACAAGCGTTGTCATGGCAGTTTCCTTTGCGAGAATGACTGCCAATCATGCCAAGCTGCTCTACTGTTTGATGATACTTTATGGATGTGTATTGGTAGCCTTGATCTGAGTGAATGATGCTTCGATACACATTTCTTTTTGCGGTCAATTCCTGGAGGGTATCCATGACTAATTCTAAATCATTACGCTTGCTAATACGCCAAGCGACAATTTCGTTGTTATATAAATCCTGTACAGCTGACAAGTAGAGAAATCCATTTTTCGTTGGCAGATACGTAATATCTGTTACGAGCACCTCATTTTCTACACGTTCTTTAAATTGACGCTCCAACACATTATCAAATACACGTGAGAGACGGTTGCCCCATACGCGACGCTTTTTACGGATAATCGATTGAATACCCAACTCACTCATTAGTCGATAGACTTTCTTATGATTCACAAGAAAGCCTTTGTCTCGTAAAGCGATTTTCATGCGTGGATATCCATACATTTTGTGCGTTTGATGAATTGCCAAAATTTGCTCCTTTAAAACAATATCATTATGTTTGCGTAACGATACTTTGCCATTTTTAAGCCACTTATAGTAGCCTGAACGTTCCAATTTTGCCATTTTAGTAAGCCATGTAATGGGATAGCGATCTTTCATTTCTTCAATAATTTGATAACGATCTGAATAAGTAGGCATTCCTCCATTTACAGATTTGGATACTGCTTTTTTAAGTATTCGACCTGTGCCTTATAGTAATCACGTTCTTCTTCTACATTTTTAAAGTGGACCCGTTTTCCTTTTAAAGGATTCTTCTCACCTTTCGCACCAGAACCTGTAGATGCGATACGATTAAAAGCTTCGATGGATCCGACTTCTTTATATTTCTTCACCCAAGCTTTTACTTGAGAAACATTACGAATCTCATATCGATCCGCAATTTTTTGCATACTTTCATTGCCTGTTAAATAAGCTTGTACAATCTCTAACTTCAACTCGTTTGAATAAATACTATTTTTTCTCGACACAGAAAAATCCCCTTTAAGTAAAATGTTTACCTACAGCGTACTGTAGGTTTTTTAACATTGTCTACTTAAAGGGGATAATATCAAAGAATGGGCTCTTTTGGTTTTTCTTTTCTTTAAATTTAAACATTGTATAATGCGCCATCTATCGTGAAAGAAGATGAACTTACATATGAAGCTTCATCAGAAAGTAAGAAAGCAATAACATTTGCTACTTCTTCCGGTTCACCATAGCGTTTCATCGGTACAGCATCATTGTATGCTGCTTGAGCTGCCTCTGCAGCGCCCGGCGCAACATTTGCTTCAATTTTACGCATCATTTGTGTATTAATCACACCTGGATTTACCGTATTTACACGAACATTATACGCTGCTGCTTCTAAAGCGGCCACCTTATTAAGACCCATTACTGCATGTTTAGATGAATTATATAGTGCCATACTTGGAGAACCGATTAAGCCGGCTACTGATGAAGTATTGACAATAGAACCGGATTTTTGTTCTTTCATTACCGGCAGTACATATTTTAGGCCGAAAAGAACACCTTTTACATTAATGCCATATACAAAGTCGAATTCTTTTTCTGTAATTTCTTCAAGGGGTTTTGCGGGGCCTTCTACACCAGCATTATTCACAAAGCCGTCGATCCGGCCGAATTTCGAGATCGTTTGATCCACATAGTTTTTTACATTGTCTTCTTTTGACACATCGGCTTTTACAATTAAGCTGTTTTCATCTGTAAGTGAAAGTTCTGTTTGAACGGCTTTAATCGCATCTTCGTTTAGATCGACCAATACAACTTTTGCTTTTTCATTAACCAGTTTTCTTACAACCTCTTTACCGATACCTCCTGCAGCACCTGTGACAATAATAATTTTGTTTTCAAATTTCATATTCTGCATCTCCTGTTTCTTTAAACTTATTGAATTCCCTATAGAAAGTATGGACTTTCTATTATTTCTCAACCGATTAAAAGATATGAAATTATTGACAACTAAAATCATAATATGGTAAATTTATCTCGAAATAAAGATATTTTAATTCAAACTAAATATACAAGGAAGAGGTAGCACAGTATGAACTTTGAAGACTTAGTAAAATCTCGCCATTCCGCAATGAACTTTATAGAAACTGAACAAATGACAGAAGAAGATTTTAAAAATATATTTGAGCTGACAAAAATGGCTCCAAGCGCATACAACCTGCAGTTTACGAATTACCTGGTCATTACAGATCAAGAGAAGAAGGAAAGAGTAAAAGAATTAAGCTACAACCAATATAAAATCCATACAGCAAGCGGTGTTGTGATTGTTATGGGCAATAAGAACAGCATTGAAATGCCGGAAGTCGAAAGAATTTACAGTCCATTAAAAATGCTGAAGATGATGGATGAAGTGGAGTATGATATGACGATGGAATTGATTAAAGGGTATAGTGACGGCTTAAAAAACAATCCGCATGAATTGAATTTAGAATTAGTGCGCAATGCCGGTATTCACGCTATGCTCTTTATGCTGAGCGCCAAGCATTACGGATTCGATACATGTCCAATGCATGTCCATAATGTCGATGAACTAAGAAAAGAGTTTAATATTCCGGATCATTTAGAGCCGATTATGATGATTACGATAGGGAAAAGTGTTGATAAAGTACGTGCCCGTGGTTACCGTAAACCTGTCGGGGAATTTGTGAATTTCAATGGGTATTAATCAATAATGTTAGGCGGCTGAACTCCATTTTGGATAATTCAGTCACCTATTTTATATTGCCGAACTTCATTCATAGCAAGGATTTTTTCCTTCAATTAAATCTTGATGAGGGCGTCCGATTGCATAGCCCTGAGCATAATGAACGCCAACTGATTGGATAAATTCATATTCCGATTTTGTTTCAATCCCTTCAGCAATTACCTTTGTCCCCGATTCAATCGCATAATTTAAAATGACCGTTAAAAGCTGCTGCTGTGCTTTATGCTGATCGATATTTTGAATTAGTGAGCGATCCAGTTTAATAAATTCCGGCTTTAAGTAAATTAATGTTTTTAAACTATTGTAGCCGGAACCGACATCATCCACCGCAATGCGATAGCCTTGTGACCGGTAGTGGGAAAGGACCCGTGCAAACTCTTCGAAGTCCCCGACAGCACTGCGCTCCGTCAATTCGAAAACGACCTGCTCAGGGGAAATATTCAATTTTTCCAGCAAAGCTCTCGTTTCACCGCTATGATAATTTTTATCGAGCAAAACATTCGGATGTATGTTGATAAACAACGTGAAATCCTTCTTCCTATTGTAATTGAGCCATTTTTTATGATAGCGCACGAGCGAAAGATTACGGCAAAAACACTCAAACAGAAATACTTTATCCGTTTGTCCAACAAATTCATAGAAAATATCGGCCGACTGAAAAAGCTTCAGTGCCATCGGACGATTCAATGCTTCAAAACCAAATGTCGTGTTGCTTTTCACATCATAAATAGGCTGGAAATATGTATTCATCGCTTCTTGCGCAATGATATTTTTCAATGCTATTGACTGGGATAGATGGCGGATCATTTTATTCTTTAACAGAAACCGCTGCATCATTTCCTTGAAGTCGATCGGATAGTTCGGTTTTGAATTTACTAAAGTTTTCATGGAATGCTCCTACCTGAAGTTATTTATGATTCTTAATTGTAAACAGCAATTGTTTTGGCATTATAAAGGCGGTGTAAAGATTGTTTTTTCATTATAGGCAATGGGTACTTAATATTAATGAACAAATAGTCCATTTTATAGGTGAATAATGCAGAACAGGTTGGTAGGAAAGTTCTGAATATGAACAATTGTTGAATATCTTCTATATAAAAGCGGTATATGTTGGTATATTAATAAAAAAATTAATGCAACTTTTACAAATGGGGTGAAGAAGATGAAGATTTCTAGCTTGGCACGAGGCTTTAGTTCAGAGTTAGATGAAAGAAGACGTTCCCAGCTTCGCAAAGAGGCAGGCGAAGTATATAAAAAGCATGCACAATATACAGATCCAAGTAAAAACCCGCTACTGAAGGTGCTTGAAAACCTTCTTTCCGGTAAAACAGAAAAAGATTTGCTGAAAAGCGACAATGCCGATCAGGCAGAAAACCTTGCATTGCCAACTGACATCACGTATTCACCAACACTGGATAATGCACATCTAGCATCTGCTGTCCCTTCATCTCAAGATTTACTTACAGCAGTAAATGTTTCAACCTCCATTCCGCAAACGCCGGTAAACACTCAAAAAGAACTTACAGAGCAAGAACAAGATGAGGAAGCAATTCCGTTGTCGAACGAAAATCTTTCTTTTACGATACCGGAAAAGTTCCAACAAGATTTTGCACGTAATCCAGATGAGAAAACGGTCTTTGGTCAAGAGTTGGAAAAGCGGTTATTTCAGCGTTCCTTCAACATAGCTGCACAAAAATACAGCGCTCATATTGCAATGGTGAATAACGGTTACCGTTTGACAGAGGAATCGGTTTTTTCCCAAATTGCATGAAAATAAGCCCGCTCATATGGAGTGGGTTTTTTATATTTAAGTAAATTACAAAATTGCATTAAGCAGCACTTAGCAAATCATTCAGTGGTATAATATTTCCAAAGTTTAGAATATGGAGTGGTCTTTTTGGCGAAGAAGCAGGCAAAGACGAATGCAGTTCGTTTAATTGAGCAAAAAAAAATCGCACATGAAATTTTTGAGTATACAATCAATGACGGGGAAGCGGTGGATGGATTGACTGTTGCCGGGAAAATTGGCCAGCCTGTCCTTCATGTTTATAAAACATTGGTCGCCACTGCAGGAAAGGGCAATTATTTTGTTTTCGTTATCCCGGTCGATGCGGAACTGAATTTAAAGGCTGCCGCAAAAGTGGTAGGGCAAAAGAAAATTGAGATGCTGCCCGTAAAAGAGCTACTCGGTTTGACCGGTTATATTCGGGGAGGCTGCTCGCCGATCGGGATGAAAAAGCTGTTTCCAACAATTATTGAGGAAGCGGCGACTGCACTTGACTATATAATTGTCAGTGCCGGAAAAATTGGGATGCAGATTAAGCTTGCACCGGAAGATTTACAACAGGCAACGAACGGGCAATTTGCATCGATTGTTTCTTGATAGAAAGAAGGATTGTTGTGTCGAAAAAATTTAAGTGGCAATGGGGAAGTTTTTTTGTAGGAATGATGATCATGGCGCTTGGTATCACGATGACGATTAAAGGGAATGTTGTCGGGACCGCACCATGGGATGTTTTCCATATTGGTCTTTACAAGCAAATTGGGTTGACGATCGGTTCCTGGTCCATTTTAACGGGTCTGACGATTATTATCGGGACATCGATTTATTTAAAGCGCATTCCTAAGCTTGCGACGTTTTTAAATATGCTGTTCATTGGTTCATTTATCGATTTGTTCAATTGGCTCCTGCCAGAGACAGGTATTTTTGTACTGGAACTTACGTATTTTACAGCCGGCTTTTTTGTGATGAGCATTGGCTGCGCGCTGTATATTGCGGCAAGTCTTGGTGAAGGCCCGCGTGACACGATTATGATGATTATTGCGAGTAAAGGCTATTCTGTGAAAACAGGGCGGCTTGTTATGGAAGTATTTGCGACTGGCGCCGGCTGGCTGCTTGGTGGTCCTGTTGGTTTTGGGACGGTTATTTTAGCGCTCGGCACAGGTTATGTCATTCAGCCTTCACTGTTTTTCTTTAAAAGAAAGCTTGAGGAAATAATCGGAGAGCCGCTTACATAAAAAATTCCCCCTCTGTGCTAAAATATAGTGGAAATAGATATCGAAAGGATGAACGCGCATGTCAAACGTATTAAATACCTTTTTAGATGAAAACCTACTGGCACTACAAGCACAAGGTTTATACAACGAAATCGATCCGGTAGAAGGAGCAAATGGCCCGATTATCAAAGTTGGAGGCAAACAGCTTGTAAACCTGTCATCAAACAACTATTTAGGTTTGGCGACGAACGATGAGCTGAAAAAAATCGCTCAAGACACGATCGCTTCATACGGTGTCGGTGCTGGTGCTGTTCGTACAATTAACGGCACACTTGATCTACATGTAAAATTGGAAGAAACATTAGCAAAGTTTAAAGGTACAGAAGCAGCAATCAGCTATCAATCAGGCTTCAACTGTAATATGGCGGCAATTTCGGCTGTTATGGACAAAAATGATGCAATATTATCGGATGCATTAAACCACGCTTCAATTATCGACGGCTGCCGTTTATCAAAAGCAAAAATTATTCCGTTTGCGCATGCGGATATGGATGATTTACGCGCAAAAGCAAAAGACGCAACAGAATCAGGCCTTTACAATAAAGTAATGGTCATTACAGATGGCGTTTTCTCGATGGACGGCGATATTGCCAAGCTTCCGGAAATCGTGGAAATCGCAAAAGAATTTGATTTGATTACGTATGTAGACGATGCACACGGTTCAGGCGTTACAGGTAAAGGTGCCGGAACAGTGAAGCATTTCGGTCTGCAACATGATATCGACTTCCAAATCGGTACATTGTCAAAAGCAATCGGTGTTGTTGGCGGCTATGTGGCAGGGAAGAAAAATCTGATCGACTGGCTAAAAGTTCGATCTCGTCCGTTTTTATTCTCAACAGCATTACCACCAGGGGATGTTGCTGCCATTACACGCGCTGTAGAGATGATTATGGAATCGACTGATCTGCATGACAAGCTTTGGGAAAACGGTCAGTATTTAAAAGACGGCCTAGCAAAACTTGGCTTTAATATCGGTGATTCGGAAACACCGATTACACCATGTATTATCGGCGAAGAAAAGCTGACACAACAATTCTCGAAACGTTTACTCGAAGAAGGTGTGTACGCAAAAGCAATCGTGTTCCCGACAGTACCAAAAGGAACAGGCCGCGTGCGCAATATGCCAACAGCGGCACATACGAAAGAAATGCTCGATGAAGCACTAGCGATTTATGAAAAAGTAGGCCGCGAGTTAGAAGTAATTAAATAGAAGATGTTAAGCTCAGCGCTGTTTTTATGGTGCTGAGTTTTTTTATATGTTGAGGTTTAAAAGTGGATTTGAGGATTAAAAATGGAATTGAGGATTATCTGGCGCATATTGAGGATTATAAATAGTGAACTGAGGATTAAGTAAGAGCAAGTGAGGATTATTGAGTATGAATTGAGGATTATTTAACTGGAATTGAGGATTAAACAACAAAAATGCGGCGAATAAAACACCGCATTTCTGATAGCAGAATCATACAATGAAAGTTATTTCAAAACCGTCTCCGCAAACAGACCAAGCTTTGCGACACGCTGCATTGCTTCGCGCAAACGTTCTTCATCGACGAGCAGTCCGACACGAATATAGCCTTCGCCGTATTCACCAAAACCATTACCGGCTGCAACGGCAATATCTGTTCTTTCCAGCAAATAGTCGGCAAATAGCTCGCTTGTATATGGTGCAGGTACAGGGAGCCATGCGAAAAACGAGCCTTTCGGAGCGGTAATTTCCCAGCCGATTTTATGAGCCTCTTCAACGAGTACATTGCGGCGACGCTCATATAATGCACGGAGCTCCTGTACACAAGTTTGCTCCTCGTTCAGTGCAACGGCCGCTGCATGCTGAATAGCAGGGAACTGGCTGCAAAACAGATGGTCCTGAATAATATTGATCGCTTCAATCATTTTTGCATTGCCGACAGCAAAGCCAATACGCCAGCCTGCCATATTGTACGATTTTGACAATGTATAAAGCTCAATACCGACTTCTTTTGCACCTGGTGCTTGCAGGAAGCTTGGCGGACGCTCCCCATCAAAACCTATTGCCCCGTAAGCAAAATCATGGGCAACCGCAATGTTATTTTCTTTAGCGAACTGTACGGTCTGTTCAAAAAATTCATGTGTTGCGACACTGCCAGTCGGATTGTTTGGATAGTTTAAATACATCAATTTTGCCCGTTGTTTAATGTCTGCGGACAATGCTTCGTAATCTGGCAAAAAGTGATTTTCCTCTTGAAGCGGCATCGTATCAAATTTTACATCTGCGAGTGCGACACCGGATAAGTAATCCGGATAACCCGGATCTGGAAGGAGCATATAGTCACCCGGATTCAGGAGCCCAAGCGGAAGTTCGACTAAACCGATTTTCGTTCCGCCAAGGACAGCCACTTCTGTAGCGGGGTTGATGTCTACATTATATTCACGTTTGTAAAAATCCGCAGCCGCTTGCTTGAGCTCCGCAATACCCCGGAATGGGGAATATTTATGTGTTTGCGGGTCGTTTGCCGCAATTTGCAGTGCTTCAATAATATGTGCCGGTGTCGGCTGGTCCGGATTTCCCTGACCTAAATTAATGACATCGCGCCCTTCAGCAAGCGCTTCATTCACTTTGTTTACAAGTGCTGCGAAAAACTGTTGTGGTAACTGTTGCAGCTTTTTCGAGAATTCAATCATTTTTTATCACCTCTGAAAAATAGTAAGGTTAATGTTAGTCTAAAACTTCACTTAAGTAAAGTGAAGATTTTGACAACTTGAAGTGAGATGTTACAATGAGTACGAATAAGCGAAAATTGATTCGCACGGAATTTTTAAGGCGGTGGCAGTTATGAAAATTGGTTGTATTCAGTTGAATGTTGGTTTTGGCAAGGTAGATGAAAACTATGAACGCGCGGAGAAATTTATTCGCGAAGCGGTAGCAGGCGGTGCTGAAATTGTCGTATTGCCGGAAATGTGGAATACGGGCTATGCGCTCGAAAAACTGGAAGAGCTGGCAGACGAAAATGGTGAACGTACAAAAGCATTTTTAAGCAGTCTTTCAAAAGAATTGGCGGTACATATTGTAGGCGGATCGGTATCGGTGAAGCGTGATGATAAGTTTTACAATACAATGTACACGTACAATCGCGATGGCGAACTAGTCGGCGAGTACAGTAAAGTGCATTTGTTCCGCTTAATGGATGAGCATCTGTATTTGGAATCCGGAAGTGATATGAACCGTTTCGCATTAGGCGAGCTCGAAGCAGGCGGAGCAATTTGCTATGATATCCGCTTCCCGGAATGGCTGCGTTCTCATGCATTGGATGGTGCCAAGGTGCTGTTCGTACCAGCGCAATGGCCGACACCACGTATTGATCACTGGAAAATTTTACTGCAGGCGCGAGCAATTGAAAACCAGTGCTTCGTCGTTGCGGTAAATCGTATTGCCCGTAAAGTGGAAAACTTTAATGGTCAGTCAATGATTATCGGGCCATGGGGTGAGGTACTTTGGACAGGTGCAGAAGATGAGGAGCTGGCGATTATTGATGTTGATTTTTCAACGGTCGATGAAGTGCGCGGCCGCATTCCTGTATACGAAGATCGCCGTCCAGGTCTTTATGAAAAAGTAATAAAAGAATAAATTTTAGAAGCGTACTGGATAATGCCAGTGCGCTTTTTTGCATTAAGCAGCAAAATAACTCTTTCATACCGAAAAAAATCCCTAACAACCAAAACAGCCACTACTTTCCACTTGCCATCTCACACGTCTCATTTTAATATAAGAACAAACGTTCGATATAAGGAGATGAGCTTTATGTATGAAAATGCGCCGGAACGTTCGATTATTTGTATTGATATGCGCAGTTTTTATGCAAGCTGTATTGCATCGGTTGAAAATTTAAATGTAATGGAAGTCCCGATTGCGATTGTCGGAAATTTTCAGCAAAAGGGAAGTGTTGTGCTTGCAGCGTCCCCTCCGATGAAAAAGCGCTTTAATATTCGCACAGGTTCGCGATTATACGAAATCCCGCCACATCCGGATATTCGCCTTTTTGAACCGCGGATGTCGTTATTTATTCGCATATCAATGGAAATTACACGTCTGTTCAATGAGTTCGTTCCAAAAGAGGCCATTCATGTATATAGCGTCGACGAGAGTTTTATCGATTTAACCGGAACAGAAAAGTTATGGGGACCGCCCGAAGAAACGGCAAAATACATTCAGCAGCTCGTTTACAACCAATTTGAAATTCCATGTGCAGTCGGTTTTGGCCCAAATATGCTGATGGCAAAACTGGCGCTCGACATCGAAGCAAAAAAGACGGGATTTGCGAAATGGACATATAATGATGTACCGGAAAAACTGTGGCCGATCATGCCGCTGTCTACAATGTGGGGCATCGGTAGCCGAACGGAAAGAACGCTGAACCATATGGGGATTTACTCTGTCTATGATTTGGCGCATGCCGATTTAGCGTTACTTGAAAAGCGCTTCGGTGTTCTCGGCAACCAGCTTTATTACCACGCATGGGGAATCGATCATTCGACAGTCGGAGCACCGATTATGCAAGGGCAGATCAGCTTTGGGAAAGGCCAAATGCTGATGCGCGATTATCGCAGCCGAAAAGAAATTTTAGTCGTATTGCTGGAAATGTGTGAAGACGTGGCAAGGCGGGCGCGGGAAGCGAAAAAAATCGGGCGGACGATTTCATTAGGGCTTAGCTACAGTAAAGATGCCTTCGGAGGCGGATTTCATCGTTCCCGCACAATTGATGAGCCGACAAACGATACAATGAAAATTTTCGAAGTATGCAAGCAGCTGCTCGACGAATTTTATGCAGAACGACCGGCACGCAAAGTTACGATTACATTAAGCAATATTGAAAGTGAATATTCGATGCAGCTCAGTCTGTTTGATGAGATGAGATGGCGCAACCGCAAGCTCGGAGAAACGATGGACCGTTTACGTACAAAATACGGCACAACAGCGATTTTGCGTGCTGTTTCCTATACGGAAGCAGGTACTGCACTGACACGGGCTAAATTAGTAGGCGGGCATAAACAATAAGGAGTGAAGGCGATGAACAAAGATAGAGGAACAATTAAATGGAGCGCAATGATGCTGCCGGAGCATGTCCAACTATTACGTGAATGGCAGGAAGAGGACACAATTGTTACCCAACCCCAACTCGACGAAGCCCAGTTAGAACAAATTAACATCAATCTGCAGCGAGCCTACACAGAGCATTGCCCAATCCAACTAAAAGTATGGGAGCAAACAGGCCTTTATACAGTTTCCGGAGCAATTCAAAAAATCAACATCCACGAACAATACGTCAAGCTGGCAAACAGCGAAAGAATTCAATTCCACCATATTTATGAAGCACTCTTGGATGAGTAGACTTTCTAATCGTCCAATAAAAAATAAGATGATAAAACCAGATATTAAGTAAGTTGATTGGAATGGAGGGGAGGCGAGTGTTCGTGCTGACGGTTTCACCTTTCGCACTGCTAAAACATTAGCTGACGGCTGGCGCCTTTCGCTACAAGCAAGCTTCCAGCGGGAACAGCAAAATTTATTTTGCGACGAAAGCGAAGCGTCAGGAGCACCGACGTCTGAGCAAAAGGAACAAAAGCTAAGAACGCCACGTCCTGTGGCAACGCTTTTGTGACCAACATCGTGTTGGCCTCGTGCCCGCGGAAAGCGTCCGACCCGGAATGGAAATCAACCCAATGTTAGAAAGAGAAATTAAATTTCTCACGATTTTACAACCAGAGCCACTCGTATAAAAGTAATCTTTCTATTCGAATATTTCACACGTACAAATGTATTTCTGAAAAAGAATATTTATTAAATATTGTTTTTTAGAAAAGAACACCATATAATGAATTTCATGAAAATGTTTGAACATCAAGTTTTACGGATGGTTCTATGTATTTTCCACAAGGACATTTGTTTTAATAGATGAGAAATAATAGACGGTATATTCAGCGATAACAGGCTGAAAATTGTCTTTTAAAGGATAGGGAGGCTTCAGCGTGAAGAAAATTATGGTGACCGGTGCTTTAGGTCAAATTGGTTCGGAATTAGTAGAGAAATTACGTCATACGTATGGCACAGATAATGTATTGGCAACAGATATTCGAAAGATTGATCAGCATGAAGGTCCATTTGAAGTATTGGATGTAACAGATGGGAAACGCATGCACACACTTGCCCATGATTTTGGTGCAGACACGATGATACACATGGCTGCATTACTCTCGGCAACAGCAGAAAAAAATCCAGTTTTCGCCTGGAATTTAAATATGGGCGGTTTAATGAATGCACTTGAAGTGGCGCGTGAACTTGATATGCAGTTTTTTACGCCAAGCTCAATCGGCGCATTTGGTCCTTCTACGCCAAAGGACAATACACCACAAGATACACTGCAACGTCCAACAACGATGTACGGTGTCAATAAAGTAGCAGGCGAATTGTTATGCGACTACTACTACACACGCTTCGGGCTGGATACACGCGGTGTCCGTTTCCCGGGGCTGATTTCGTATGTGACGCCACCTGGTGGAGGAACGACGGACTATGCGGTAGATATTTATTATAAAGCAATCTTGGAAGGACGCTACACATCGTATATTGCGGAAGGTACGTATATGGATATGATGTATATGCCGGATGCACTGCAGGCTATCGTTGATTTAATGGAAGCGGACCCTGCAAAGCTTGTGCACCGCAATGCATTTAATATTTCGGCGATGAGCTTTGAGCCTTCACAAATCGCAGCCGAAATTAAAAAGCATATTCCAAGCTTTACAATGGATTATGATGTCGACCCGATCCGTCAGGCAATTGCGGACAGCTGGCCAAATGCAATCGACTCATCGGCAGCGATTGAAGAATGGGGCTTCAAAGCTAGCTACGATCTGGAAAAAATGACGGTCGATATGCTGGAAAAACTAAAAGTACGATTAGCACAAAACGCGATTTAACTTATAGAAGCGAGTGAAACTGTTGAAAAGCAGTTCACTCGCTTTTTTATATAGGTGCCGGTGGAAAGCCTCGATGTGGGAGACCCTAAAAGCAAAATTCTGTAATATTCGGTTCTCTAGTAAAATGAAATCGTTGCATTATTGACAAAATATTTTCATTTTTCAGTATATTATATTAAAATGATATTG
This sequence comes from Solibacillus sp. FSL K6-1126, assembly GCF_038003445.1. NCBI lineage: Bacteria > Bacillati > Bacillota > Bacilli > Caryophanales > Caryophanaceae > Solibacillus > Solibacillus sp. FSL K6-1126. The sequence continues at coordinate 666,834 of NZ_JBBOPD010000001.1, forward strand.
TGGGAGAAATTAGGAGGCGCTTTATTGGTAATGGGGATTGCCGGTAAAGATAGTGCCTCATAAAAGGGGGAAATATATAATGATGATGCAAACACCACTCGTTCTAACAGATATGGTCAAGCGTGCAGAAACGTATTATGCACACAAAGAAATTATTTCACGTACAAGTGAAAAGAAGGTTCATCGCCTTACATACGGGCAATGGGTAAAGCGTACAAGAAAGCTAGCGCATGCATTAACAAAGCTGGGCATGGAGCGCGGTGATAAAATTGCGTCATTTGCCTGGAATCAGCATCGCCATTTAGAAGCGTATTTTGCGGTTCCATGCGCAGGTGCAATTTTGCATATGGTCAATATTCGCCTGTCAACGGAACATATTGCGTACATTATTAATCATGCGGGAGATAAAATAATTTTAATAGATGAAGATTTAGTGCCGCTCATTGAGGAAGTACAATCGGAATTGAAAACAATCGAGCATTACATCATTATGGCGGATGGGGAATTGCCGGAAACGACTTTGCCGAATGTACTGTCATATGAAGCATTGCTGGAAGAAGCAGATGAAAACTTTGCATTCCCGGAAGATTTGGATGAAAATGCGCCGGCAAGCATGTGCTATACAAGTGCGACAACAGGGAATCCAAAAGGGGTTGTGTATACACATCGTTCGCTCGTGCTGCACTCCATGTCGATTTCAATGGTGGATACGATGGCAATTTCAGAACGTGACACGATTTTACCGATTGTTCCAATGTTCCATGTCAACGCTTGGGGAATGCCGTTTGCAGCAGTGAATGTAGGGGCTACGCAAGTATTGATCGGCCCTCAATTTACCCCGGCACTAATATTGGATTTCATTGAGCAGTACAATGTAACGAAAACGGCGGGTGTACCGACAATCTGGCTTGGCGCATTGCAGGAACAGGAAAAAAGAGCCCGTGATTTATCCACATTACAGGAAATTTTCTGTGGAGGATCGGCTTCACCAAAAGGCCTTATTAAAAAGTACGAAGAAATGGGCGTCAACTATATTGTGGTATACGGCATGACGGAAACTTCACCGATTGTTTCGATGTCACGTGATATGTCACATATGAATGACTGGTCATTGGATGAAAAAATTGAAACACGCGCAATGCAAGGCTTAACGGTTCCAGGAATTGAATCGAGCATCGTCAATGAAAACGGTGAAGTGCCTTGGGACGGAGAAACAATGGGCGAGCTGCGTCTGCGTGGTCCATGGATTGCGGCGGAATATTATAAAGATGAACGTACAGCGGAAGCCTTTTCTGATGGTTGGCTGTATACAGGGGATATCGCGGTTCGTTCAAAAGAGGGATTCATTAAAATAACAGACCGAACGAAAGATTTAATCAAATCCGGTGGTGAGTGGATATCATCCGTTGATTTGGAAAATGCGCTTATGTCGCATGAAGCGGTATTTGAAGCGGCAGTCATTGCTATTCCACACGCGAAATGGCAAGAGCGTCCGCTGGCATGTGTTGTCTTGAAAGAGGGGGCCAATACAACAAAAGAGGAACTTACAGCATTTTTGGGAGGCCAATTTGCAAAGTGGTGGCTGCCGGATGATATCGTCTTCCTAACGGAAATTCCGAAAACTTCTGTCGGGAAGTTCTTAAAGGCGAAGTTACGTGAAAATGTGAATGAAATTTATCCACAGCTTCAACTGTAATTTGAAATGATGGGAACGCTCTTAATTACCGGGCGTTCCTTTTTTATATTTTTACTAGAATAAAAAGGGAAGGTGTGCAAAAATAATGGCAAGTTGATTTCAATTAAAGAAGGTGCGGAAATTGCGAATTTTAGTAGCGGACGATGATCATACATTGTGTGATAACATCGCGAAAATATTGAAGCTCGATTTTCATGCGGTTGATTCCGTGTTTGATGGAGCAGAAGCGAAGGATTTAATCGATTACTATCAATACGATCTGCTCGTGCTCGACTGGATGATGCCGGAAGCTTTAGGGATTGAAGTTTGCCGGTATGCACGGAGCAAAGGATTTGATGGTGGAATTTTAATGCTGACGGCAAAAGATGCAACGGAGGACATTATTGAAGGATTGGATAATGGCGCGGATGACTATATGGTGAAGCCATTTAAAATGGAGGAGCTTCGCGCAAGAGTCCGGGCACTGTTGCGTCGGAAAAACAAAATGGTGGAAGAGGAAGTCAGCGTAGGTTCGCTGAAGCTTAATAAAAAAAAGCGGACCGTTTTTATTGAGAATTTCGAAGTAAGCCTGACGAAAAATGAATTTCTGCTGCTCGAATATTTAATTGAAAACAGAGGACAAGTACTGACACATGAACAGATGCTCGACTATATTTGGGACATTGACGATAATGCCAACACAAATACGCTGGCAGCACTCATCCGTCTAGTGCGCAAGAAAATCGATATGGAAGATGAGCCGTCCTATATTCAAAGCATTCGCGGACTTGGCTATAAATTGAGGGACAGCGATGTTTAGAAAAATAAAAATGCGCCTCACATGGATGAATGCCATCAGCTATTTTGTTTTTCTCGTGCTGTTTTTAACTGTTTTCTATATATCCTTTGCGCAAATTTTGAACAAAGTACAGGAAAATATGGTTGAAAGCTATGCGGCTAACAATATCGATAAGTTTTTCAATATTTATAACGGACCACCGAAGCCTCCTCAGCGTTTTGAACTTGAAGTCGATCAAGTGAGCTTCTTTTATGTCGTTAACCGTGATCTGGAGATTTTGTACGGAGAAGAGCTGCATGCCGGATTCAATGAAGTATTGCAGGGAAATTTAACGCCGGTAGAAACGAAACAGTTTAAACGATATGACTACGAAGGCGAAACATTGCTCGTCATGACACAGGCTGTGCGCATGAAAGGGGAGACATTAGGCTATATCGCAGTTGGCCAAGATGTCACGACATATGAAGAACTGTTACAAAACGTGCTTATTTTACTTATCATGCTGCTGACTGTTTCAAGTATCGGCATCGGGATATTAAGTTATTTCCTAGTGAAAAAATCGATGGCACCAATTCAAACATCGTATGAGCAACAGCGCCAATTCGTAGCAAATGCTTCTCACGAGCTCCGTACACCGCTTGCCGTACTGTACAGCTCGCTGGAATTATTCGAAGCGCAGATGAAGCAAAAGGAAACCGATTATCCAACAGATACGATGGATGATATGAAAAATGAAGCGAATTATATGAATGACATGCTTTCAAGTTTGCTTACGTTAACACGTTCGGATCAAAATCAAATTCAGTTGACAATCAGTGAAGTGGATTTATCGAAAGTACTCATTCAGCGAACACGCCGCTTTGCCAAAACGGTGCAGCATCTATCATTTCAGCTCGATATTGAAGAGGATTTGACGATTGAAGCGGATAAAATATTGGTAGAGGAACTGCTTTATATTTTATTGAAAAATGCAGTGACCTATACAACGGAAGGTACGGTTCATGTTCACGCATATAAGGAAACAAGCTTCGTGAAAATCGAAGTGGCAGATACCGGTATCGGCATTGCGGAGGAAGATTTGCCACATATTTTCGAAAGGTTTTACCGGGCAGATAAAATACGCAATAAATCAGGAACGGGGCTCGGACTTGCCATCGCAAAAGTCATTACTGATTTGCATGGCGGGCAAATTACAGTAAAAAGCGAGCTAGGCGAAGGGACAGCATTTACTGTTGAATTGCCGATTGTTCAAAAATAGGCGAGGAGTCTTATTAAAAAGTCTTCCGCAACAAAACAAAATACATGAATCAAAAAACTCAACTTTTCTCTCCTGGAGGAAAATTGAGTTTTTTTATTTATCCGGACCATTTTTTCATTTTCATTTCATTTTTCCTCTGTATTGTAACGTTTGTAAGGAGGAATGACTTTGAAAGTGCGTACAAGATGGCTAGTTGTGCCAATTATTTTAACGGTTGCCGTCGTGATAGCTGCAGTTTATGGGCTGAAGTATTTTAACGTAGAAAAATCAACAGCAGGCTATGACTATAAAGAGCAGTTATTTAAGGAAGATAAACTCGCAGTCGTAGAAATAACGGTGAGTGACAGCAACTGGAATAAAATTTTGGACAATCCAACTGCCGAGGAATATGTGGAAGCAAAAGTAACGATTAACGGTGAAGCATATGACAATGTAGGTGTTCGTGCAAAAGGGAACTCCTCATTATCAAGTGTGGCGAACAGCGATTCAAAGCGTTACAGCCTAAAAGTGGATTTTGCTCAATATGATACGAACCAGACGTTTTACGGTTTGGAGAAAATCAATTTAAACAATAACTTTTCAGATACAACACAAATGAAGGAATTTGTCTCATACGAACTGATGGAACAACTGGGGATCGTGACACCAGCACACTCTTATGTAAAAGTGCTTGTGAATGGTGAATATTACGGACTGATGCTTGCCGTTGAAGAAATTGGAGAAGCCTTTGCGAAAACAAATTTCGGATCGACAGAAGGGTTTATTTTTAAACCAGAAGGCGATGGCAGTGATTTAGCCTATAAATCGGATGATACAGATGATTACGCCGGAATTTTTGATGAAGTAAAAATGAACAAAAAAACGGCTGAAAAAAATTCGAATATTATCAACATGATGAAAGAAATTAGCGAGGGTGACACCTCTTCGGTAAATATTGACGAGGCAGCACGCTATTTCGCATTAAATACGGCGCTTGTCAGCATGGACAGTTATCAGGGCTCATTCAAGCATAACTACTATTTATATGAAGATGAAAATGGACAATTCTCGGTTATTCCATGGGATTATAACATGTCTTTCGGTGGATTTGGCGGTGGGGGCGGTCGTCCGGAAGGGAAAGTCAATGCCGATGCCGTGCAAAATAACGAAGCACAAACAGAAGAACCCACAAACAATCCGCCACAGATAAACGGTGGTATGGGAGGTGGCGGTATGATGCTTAACGAAACGATCATGACCGACTCCAATATTAATTTCAGTATTACGGAGCCTGTATCGGGAACAACCGTTGATGCACGTCCATTATTGAAAATTATTTTAGAGAACGAAGAAGCGCGGGCGTTATATGACCGTTATTTAGAAAAAATAGCGGCTGAAATTTTAACAGAACAAAATGTACTTGCGATTACAACTAAATTACAAGATTTGCTGCAGGAAGCAGTAGAAGAGGATCCATCCAAATTTGCAACGACAGAGCAATTCCTGGCAGGAGTAAGCGGTGAACAAAGCTTGCCGGAATTTGCAAAACAGCGCAGCGAATCGATTTTAAAGCAACTTGCCGGTGAAATTGAAGGTGTATCAGGTGCAGGATCAGGATTTGGCGGGGCTCCGGGCGGTGAAATGAATGGCGAAATGCCTGAAATGAACGGCCAAGCCCCACCGGATTTCGGGAACAACGGGCAGGAGAATACCAATCAAGGGCGCGGTAATCGCCCAGAAAGAAATGGACAGCTACCCGCGAACGGAGAAAACGGAGCACAAGACGGACCACCGGAAATGAACGGAGAGATGCCAAACTTCGAGAATATGCCGGAAATGAACGGAGAATTATCCAATTTCGAGAACATGCCCCAAATGAATGGTATGCCAGGGCAGCAACGTACAAACGACGCGGCAACAGGCAGTTCAAAACAAACGATCATCATATTGGCAGCTTCCTTTGCAGCAGTCATTATCGCAATCGGTGCTGTTGTAATCCTAAGCAGAAGAAAATATAAAAAGGGGTGAGCATGGTGCGAAAACAAACATCCTATAATCCAAATGGCCGCAGTGAAATGAAATTTGGGATTACGTATATTGACTATCAAATTTTAAAAATGAAGCTGCGTCATATGATGAAGCTCGATCCGTATGCAAATGCAAACGGGCGTTATCTCATCCGTTCCTGTTATTTCGACAACTTCGACAATAAGGTAATGAATGAAAAGAAGGAAGGCTTTTTAAACCGGGATAAATACCGGGTGCGAATATACAACAAAAGCGATGCGGTTATTCATCTTGAGCGCAAATCGAAGCGCAATAACCAGACATACAAATCCAAATGTCCACTGACAAAAAAAGAATTTGAGCAATTGCGTGTAAATGATTTCGAATGGATGAAAGGTGATGAGCGTTCATTAATCCGAGATTTGTACAAAGACATCAGACTCTATCACCTGAAACCAACGACCGTTGTCGACTATGAACGTGAAGCCTACTTGTATGAGCATGGCAATGTGCGTATAACATTCGATTGCAAAGTACAGACAAGCTTGCGCAATACCGATATGTTCGACAAAAACTTACCAATGGTCGATGTACTTGATCAAAATGAAGTCATTTTGGAAGTGAAGTATGACGAGTACTTGCCGGCAATTATTAAAATGTTACTGCAAGGCATTCATACGCGCCATGAAGCGTACTCAAAATATCAGTTAAGCCGCATGTTCGGCTAAATATAGGAGGAATTTTAAGTGTTTACATTATTAGCAGCAACGAATATCACCAATTTTGATGATATTTTTAAATCGAGTTTCTTAGAAAAGACGTCCAGTTTTTCTTTAATCGATGCATTGATTGGACTGGCAAGTGCCTTTTTATTAGGTGTGTTTATTTACTTCATATATAAGAAAACATTTAACGGCGTTGTGTACTCTCATTCGTTCAATATTTCGTTGATGATTATGGCTATGGCAACAGCGCTTGTCATTATGGGGATCAGTCAAAACGTTTTATTATCACTTGGTATGGTCGGTGCATTATCAATCGTTCGTTTCCGTACACCGATTAAAGACCCGATGGATTTAATATTCCTGTTCTGGTCCGTAGTAGTCGGAATTTTATGTGGTGCAGGATTTATTCCTCTAGCGGTAATCGGTTCAGTCATTATCGGAGTAGTCATTATCGTTTTCCAAAATAAAATTGTAATCGAAAACCCGTACTTAGTTGTAGTACGTTTTGAGCATGAAGAAACAAATACAGTCATTGAAGGATTGTTGAGAGAAGCTTCAAAACGTTATTTATTAAAATCAAAATCGGTAATGAATGATGAACAAATGGAAGTAACATATGAAGTACGCCTTAAAGGGAACGATGCCGCTTTCGTATCAACATTATCGAAAGTGGAAGGTGTATCGTCAGCAGTAATGTTAAGCTATGACGGCAACTTCACAGCATAAAAACAGGGAGTGTAATAATGAAAAAAACTATAATCGGTATCACATTGACGGCTTCGCTTTTGTTGGCGGCATGTGGTAATACAGATAACGAGATTGTCGCAACAACGGCTTACGGGGATATTACAAAATCCGGATTTTATGAGCAAATGAAAGAAATAGCCGGAACAACTCTTTTGGAACAAGTCGTAATTGATAAAATTTTAACGGATCAGTATGAAGTGTCGGACAAAGAAATAGAGGAACAGCTCGAAACGTATATAGAAATGTACGGAGAAAGCTTTGAATCGGCTTTGGCGACGAATGGCTATACAGAAGAAACATTCAAGGACACAATACGCTTCCAATTGCTCCAGCAAAAAGCGATGGAAGATGTTGAAGTAACAGAGGAAGAAATCGAGACCTATTATGATCAAGGAAAATATGAGCTTCATACACGCCACATTTTAGTAGAGACGGAAGAAGAGGCACAGCAATTGTATGAGCAAATTTCGGAAGGCGGCGATTTTGAATCGGTTGCTAAAGAAAGCTCGCAGGATAGCGAAACAGCTGAAAACGGCGGCGATCTAGACTGGCTGTCAATTTCTGATATGGAGACAACATTTGCAGATGCGGCAAATGCGTTAGAAACTGGAGAAGTATCAGAGCCGGTGGAAAGTACTTTAGGCTTTGAAATTATTCAGCTAGTAGATAAACGTGAAGTGAAAGACTATGCTTCACTGGAAGAGCAAAAAGAAGAAATCAAAAAGACATTGAGAGAGCGAATTGTTGCGAATACTGAGTGGGAAACAGTAGAAGCACGTTTGTTAAAAGAAGCTAATGTTACAATTAAAGATACTGATTTTAAAGGTGCATTTAGCGCAACATTAAATGAAGAAGAGTAAATGAAAAACAAAAACGGGAACGCATCGTTTTACCGAGCGTTCCCGTTTTTCGTCGTCCCGCCTACGAAAAAGCGTTTCATAAGGGAGAGTCCTAAATTGAATAGGAAAATGATCAGTGCAACACGAAAGAAAGCAACGAAATATTGCCAAGCAGTTGTACTTTCAATAAAAAGGTTCGACATATTATCGACTAATGCGTAAATAAAATAACCCGCCAGTCCAATAAAAAACAAACCGGCAAAAAAGTCCTTTACATTCATTTTGAACCTCCACTAAATAGGATTTAATCAAAGGATACCATATAAAGGAAATGTAATATATAGAAGAAAGCAGGATGCAAATGAGCTGATTGGGTAGGAGAAAACCTCCTATTCACCAAGCCGTTGCATCCTTTATCATAAGTGGCAATTAAATTGCCGCCGTCTTCTTCGTCGCCTGTACAAGGGCTTCGATTGTTGCCCAGTCTTGCTCAACGAGTGCCGTAACAATTTTACTGCCGACAATTACGCCATCCGCAATGTCGCCGAAGCTTTTTACATGTTCCGTCGTAGAAATACCGAATCCTGCTAGAACCGGAATATTGCTCGCTGCTTTCAAGTTTGCAAAGTGCCCGGCAAGTTCCGCGGCAAAGCTTGCACGTTCACCGGTAATGCCATTTACCGTAACGGCATAAACGAAGCCTTCACTTGCTGCGGCTAATTTCTTAATACGTTCAGGTGGGCTCATCAATGATACGAGCTGGACAAGCGCAATGCCGTTTACCTTTAAAGCATCATGCAATAAAGCACTTTCTTCATAAGGCATATCCGGTACAATCAGCCCTTGAACACCACCGCGTTTTGCATCCTCGGCAAATGCTTCAATTCCATAAGCTAAAATCGGGTTTAAGTACGTCATGACAACGAGCGGAATATGGATTTCCTGTGCAAAGCTTTGCAGTTCAGCTAGTACTTTTTTCAATGACACACCGTGGGCAAGTGCACGTTCACCGGCTTGTTCAATCGTTGGTCCATCTGCTACAGGATCGGTAAATGGAATGCCGACCTCAATTGCGGAAACCCCGATTTGCTGCAGCTTTAATATAGTAGGTTTTAACGTTTCAAGCCCGCCATCGCCTGCCATAATATAAGGAACAAATGCTTTATCCCCTGTTGCTAATACGTCTTCGAGCTGTTTTTGCAATGTCATTTCAAGCCACCTCCAAGTTTATCCATTAATGTATGAACATCTTTGTCTCCACGACCTGATAAGCAAACAACAACAATTTCATCAGCAGGACGGTTCTTAGCAAATTGACTTGCATAGTAAATGGCATGCGCGCTTTCCAATGCAGGCAAGATTCCTTCTGTTTCACATAACAGCTTCACACCTTCAAGTGCCTGTTCATCGGTAACAGAAGGGTAGGCAGCACGACCTGTTTCATGTAAATGACAGTGCTCAGGTCCAACTCCCGGATAATCAAGTCCTGCTGAAATTGAATGGGCTTCTTGAACAAAACCGTTATCATCCTGCAATAAGTACATGAACGCACCGTGAAGGACACCTGTTTTTCCAACATGAATTGCTGCCGCATGCTTGTCGGTATTAACACCGGAACCTGCAGCTTCCACGCCATATAATGCAACATCCTGATCTTCCACGAACGGGTAGAACATTCCGATTGCATTACTGCCGCCGCCAATACAAGCAATAACTGTATCCGGAAGACGTCCTTCCTGCTGTAAAATTTGGGCACGTGTTTCATCCCCAATAACACGCTGGAAATCACGGACAATTGTAGGGAAGGGGTGTGGCCCAAGTGCTGATCCTAAAATGTAATGCGTATCTTCTATATGAGTAACCCAGTGACGCAATGCTTCATTAACCGCATCTTTTAATGTTGCGGAACCTTTTTCTACTGATACAACTTTTGTCCCGAGCAGCTCCATACGGAAAACGTTCAGTTGCTGACGGCGTACATCTTCTGCCCCCATATAAACGATACATTCCATATCAAGCAATGCACACGCAGTTGCCGTTGCGACACCATGCTGACCTGCCCCTGTTTCAGCGACAATCTTTTTCTTCCCCATACGCTTTGCTAAAAGTGCTTGGCCGATCGCATTATTTATTTTATGTGCGCCAGTATGATTTAAATCTTCACGCTTTAAATAGATTTTCGCACCGCCGACTTTTTTTGTTAAACGCTCCGCAAAATAAAGTGGAGTTTCCCGTCCGACATATTGCTTTAAATAATAGTCAAGTTCTTCCTGGAAAGAGGGGTCCTTTTTTGCTTCCTCATATGCAAGCTCCAATTCCTCAAGTGAAGTCATCAATGTCTCGGGCACAAATTGACCGCCGAATCGCCCGAAGCGTCCTTTTACTGTCGTCATAAAATCAACTCTCCTTTTGCTGTTTCAATAAAATTCGTAATCGCTGCTGAACTTTTTCGACCATCTACTTCTACACCACTTGAAACGTCTACCGCAAATGGCTCGACAAGCATAATCGCCAGCCCAACATTTTCATTATTTAATCCGCCTGCCAAAATAACCTTTTCAAGCGGGATTTTCACTTTATCGAGGAGCATCCAGTCAAAGGATTTTCCGCTCCCTCCACGGAAGTCACTTCCAGGCGCATCAAACAAATAGTAGTCCACATCATATGTCGCCGCACGCATCACATCCTCTTCGCCACGAATCGAAAACGCTTTAATTGCCGGCAGTCCGATCTCCTGAATTTGTTCGGGCGTCTCGTCCCCGTGATACTGGATATAATCAAGTCCGACTTCTTTTGCAATTTGACGAATAGTGGCTGACTCTTCATTGACAAAAACCCCGACTTTTTTAACTGTACTCGGAATTGCCTTTGCCAGTTCCACTGCTTCCTCTACTGTAATGCGTCGTTTACTGGGCGCAAACATAAATCCGATAAAATCAGCACCTGCTTGGACCGCTGTTTCCACATGTTCGATTTCTTTTAATCCGCAAATTTTTACTTTTGTCATCGATTTTCGCCAACCTTTGCTGTTATGTCGATTTGTAGGGCTTTAAGTGATTTTTTGACATTTCCGCTCCGCATTAATGCCTCGCCGACTAATATTCCTTTTGCGCCAGCATTCGCCACAAACTGTGCATCTTCCGGACCTAAAATGCCGCTTTCACTAATAAAGGCAATCGGTGATGGGGGAAGAAGCTGCGCAATTTCAAGTGTTGCTGAAAGTGAAACATCGAATGTTTTCAAATTCCGGTTATTTACCCCGATGATGTTTGCCCCAATGGCAAGGGCACGCTTTAATTCCTCGGCATCATGTACTTCAACGAGCACTTCAAGTTGTTTTTCTGTCGCATAGGCGTGTAGGGAGTTCAGCTGAACGTCTGTTAATGCTGCGACAATCAACAGTACAACCGATGCGCCGGCTGCCTTTGCATAGTCGATCTGCACTTCATGGATGATGAAGTCTTTACATAAAACAGGGATGTTTACGGCATTTGCAACTGCATTTAAATCCGCATAGCTTCCTTTAAAAAATGCGCGCTCTGTCAATACGGAAATACAGGCAGCACCTGCTTCTTCATATTGTAAAGCTTGCTCAACAGGGTCGACTTCTGTCGCAATATCACCTTTGGAAGGGGAGGCACGCTTCATTTCCGAAATTACTTGCAATGAATTAGCTGACATCAATGTTTCATATAAAGAAGGTCGGGCCTTATCAATTGATAAAAACATAGGCTTTGTCGAAAGCAATTGTGGCAGCTCAGTCTTTTTTTGGTCAATAATACGGTCTAAAATCGTCATTTTACGGGTTCCTCCTGCATCTGTTTTTGGCTATAAGCAACGATATTTTCTAACTTTTCATAAGCGCGTCCGGACAAAATGCTGTCCTTCGCCATTTCGATTCCTTCCTTCATCGTCCCGGCAAGCCCATATGCAAAGAAGCCAATGCCGGCATTTAAGAGAACTGTATCGAAATACACGCTTTGTTTTCCCTTTAATAAATCACGCATAATGTCCGCATTTTCAGCAGGAGTGCCGCCGCGTATTGCAGAAAGTGGCTGTGCGGCTAAGCCGACATCTTCAGCACGCAGTTTAAATGGGATCATGTCCCCGCGGTCTAACAGCACAAAAGTGTTTTCACCATCCAGTGATGCTTCATCCATTCCTTGTGCACCAGATACGACGATTGCACGCTCACGTCCAAGCATATGGAGCACTTCCGCATAATCCATCGTGAAGTTCGGTCGGTTAATGCCGACAAACTGTGTTTTTAATGGAACAGGGTTTGTCAGGGGGCCAACTAAATTGAAAATCGTCGGATTGCCGATTGCCTGTCGCACTTCACCGATCCGTTTTAATTTTGGATGCATATTCGGTGCATGTAAAAAGGCGATACCATGTTGTTTGAGTAATTCAGATGTTTGCTCGATATTCGGCAATAGCGTAATGCCAAGTGCCTCTAACACATCCGAACTTCCTGAAGCACTTGATACTTTTCTGTTGCCGTGCTTCGCTACCGATATGCCTCCACCTGCCAATACAAAAGCGGAAGTCGTACTAATATTGAAGCTTTGAAGTCCGTCACCACCTGTGCCACAATTATCGATATAAATGCCTTCTGGTACGTCAACGGCAACGGCATGTGATTTCATTACAGAAGCTAAACCTGCAACTTCGTGTGCCGTTTCTCCTTTTGCACTCATGGCGGTTAAAAAGGAGGCGATCTGTTCTTTCGGTGTTTGCTCATTAAAAATAAGCTGTGCCGCCTGCTGCATTTCCTCAAAAACTAAGAGCTCTTTTCGCTCAATCTGTTCAATGTATGGAAGTAAAGACATGTTCATCATCCTTTCAGTAAAGAGTGGAATGGCACTTCTTCATCTGCTTTCGAATGAAGCTGAGCGACATTTCCTTGAATTATTATCGTCTGTTCAGGTGTTGTGAAATCGACTTGCCCATTAAAGCCGATATAGCCGATCAAGCCTTGTGCTGGTAATAGCCCTTTCACGACATCGATTGCATGAAGGGTAGGGCTTAACGTACCTGTTGTAACATTGGCAAGTTGTTGCACTGAATTTTCCGTACTATAGCGTTCAATTGACGGTGCATCATTCGTAACGGAAATATTTCCGTCTCTTACTTGCATGTAGTTTGATTGTGACGTACCGATTACTGTGCAATCATCAAATTCGACATAGTACATATATGGTGCAGCGTGCTCAATGCGCATTTTTCGATAAAGAGAAAGGGCGTCACCTGTAAATTGTGCGCGATAACGTTCATTTTCATCTTTTTCGACATTTTGCAATGTGTAGGCTGACTGTTCAGGTGTTGGTGTTGTAAACAGCTGTTCAATCAATTGATTAATGTTTGGCTCTACTTGCTCTGCTTCAATATTTGTATGGAAAACAGCGATTTCATCTGTTAAATGATCAAAAATAACGAGTGTATCGTAAACGTGAAACTGCAGTTCAGGCAATGGCTTTTGCAATGCATGAATATAGCCAATCCCGCCACCAGTAAACGGATATTCCGTATGTGACGAAATGCGCGGCATCGCTTGTTTTAAGAGTTGGATCAGTTCGCCTTCATATGTGTAGGCTTTTTTTGAATGATGCGTATGATCTAAGAGCTGATCATCTGTCCCGACATATGTTTTGCGGGGATTGACCCCGATGAACGAATAGCGTCCATTGCCATCATATTTAGAGGAACTTTCCAATAAAAACTTCCGATCACCTTGCAATCGCTGGAAAATAGAAATCGGTGTCAGTAAATCCCCATTTACTTTTTTCATTGATGTACGAAAATGTTGCTGAACTACCATTTGAAACACTCCTTTTTTGAAATAAACTACGCCTTTACGATTCGGATTATTTAGCAATCTTGTAATTAAAGTTCGCTGAATAAAAAAAATCGCCCTCAGCAAAAGAATTAACTTTTGCTGAGGACGATCTGCACCGCGTTGCCACCTCGTTTGAAGCATGCCAAAAAAGCCATGCCTCCACTTAAACCTGATAACGGCAGGGTACCGTCCACCGACTAGCGCCAGCAGCTTTCATAAGGCCCATTCACATTTACCTTTTGACGTATTTTCACCATCCATACGCTCTCTGGACAAAACAATAAATGCTACTCTTCTTATTCAACAATTTACTCAACTAAGCTCAACTAAACGAAAACGGTGGTCGCGCTCCCGCAACCTGCTACCGTAAATAACAATTTAATATGCTTTATTCTAACACTGAAAAATGAAATGTCAAACAATTCTAAAATGTTTTCGCTAAATAAAAAAACCAGCTGGCGTTCAAAAACCAGCTGGTGAAACAATCGATACTAGATTAATTTTTTGAAATTCAATCGTTTATTTAAAGTGTACATAATCGGTGCTCCAACCGCCAATACAACAAATTCGCCAAATGCTACAAACAGCCAAGTTTCCCAGAACGGGAAGCCGAGAACAATATTCAGCTGTGCTGCAATGATAAACATTGTAAACGTAAATAGCGTTGTATTAATGATCAGACGAGCCCAAATATTTTTCACAAACTTACAAATGAATATGAAAATTCCCAGTGTAATAATCGTATGTCCCACACCGAATATTAAGTCAATTGGACCGATTGAAGACAGCAGGAAATTGGAAATAAATACACCTAAAACAACACCTAACATATAGCGCGGGTTAAAAGCGACTAAATGGTTAAAAATTTCGGCAATACGGAACTGTACTTGCCCAAAGCTAATTGGTGCAACAAGCATTGTGACAGCAATATACAATGCTGCAATAATGGCACTCGCTGCAATAAACTTTACTTTCATATGAAATTCCTCCTAGTTTTTTAACGTGGGATGGTTACGAACCACGCAAAGCAACTGCAATCATAGCAATATTGAAAATAAAAGTAAAGATTTATAGGTCTTTTTTTTCAATAATTGTTCAAAAAATTTACAAAGAGTAAAAAGTTCAACAAACCCCGCCGCATAGCGGTTTGAAGTGTAGCAAGTAAAATTTAAAATAAGGCGCATTACCTAGAATAAATTCAGAAGATTCTAAATGTTATTGACTATCTAAATATGACGCGGTAATATTATTTCAACACACTTCATCCAAATGAAGTTCGGCGCTTTAAACCGATAAAGTAAACTAGGGGGAAATAAGATGAGAAAAAACTTAATGAAGCTGTCCTTTTTATTATTCGGGCTTCTTTTATTATTAGCTGCTTGTGGCGCGGAAGAGAGCGAGACATCTTCGAATGAGACAACAAATGGCGAGGCTGTAGATACAGCTAATGCAGATAGTGAAAAAACATTTAAAATCGGGACAACACAAATTGTTGAGCATCCATCATTAGATGCAGCAAAAGAAGGATTTAAAAAAGCAATTGAAGATGCAGGTATTAAAGCAGAATACGTAGATAAATCAGCAAACAACGATAACAGTGCGAACATGACAATCGCCCAGCAGTTAGTCGGGGATAATGTAGATCTGATTTTCGCGAACTCAACACCTTCAGCACAGGCGGCAAAAAGCGCAACATCTGATATTCCGGTTATCTTCACATCGGTAACGGATGCAGTAGGTGCAGAATTGATCGAGTCAATGGCAACACCTGGTTCTAACGTAACAGGTACGATTGATTTACATCCGGAAACAATGCCGAAAACAGTTGCTTTCCTAAAAGAATTAGGGGCAAAAAATGTAGGGATGGTATTTAACGCTGGTGAGCAAAACTCAGTTGCACAAATTGCGGCAGTAAAAGAAATTGCAGCAAAAGAAGGCGTAACGATTGTGGAAGCAGCGGTATCTGCTTCATCTGAAGTACGCCAGGCAGCAGAATCATTAGTAGGAAAAGTA
The DNA here is from genome assembly GCF_038003445.1 of Solibacillus sp. FSL K6-1126. Lineage (NCBI taxonomy): Bacteria > Bacillati > Bacillota > Bacilli > Caryophanales > Caryophanaceae > Solibacillus > Solibacillus sp. FSL K6-1126. The sequence goes on from NZ_JBBOPD010000001.1 coordinate 682,715, forward strand.
GATGCATTTTATATTATTACAGATAATACGGTCGTATCTGCACTTGAATCTGTAATCGAAGTAGCAGATGCAAACAAATTACCGCTAGTTGTTGGTGAGCTTGATTCAGTAGAGCGAGGCGGTTTAGCAGCATACGGTTTTGAGTACTACGATATCGGCTATGAAGCAGGGCAAATGGCGGCACAAATTTTATTAGAAGGCAAATCACCTTCAGAAGTTCCAGCTGCATACCCGGCAAACTTAAAATTAGTAATCAATAAAGCAACTGCAGAAAATTTAGGCTTGGAAATTAAGCCTGAATGGGAAGCCGAAGTACAATAATTCACTTTATCAAAAAAAGCAAGTCAGCCTAAACAGGTATAAATGTTTGGGCTGATTTGCTTAAAACTTTTAAAAAAGTCAGGAGATGATTCGAGATGTTTACAGCTATGTTTGGGTCAGTGGAGCAAGGGATCATCTATGCAATTATGGCGCTTGGGGTTTATTTAACATTCCGCGTGCTGGATTTTCCGGATTTAACGGTTGATGGAAGCTTTGTAACGGGTGCAGGGACGGCAGCGATGATGATCGTACTTGGTTATAATCCGTTGCTTGCCACATTGGTTGCAACAGTTGCTGGATTTATTGCTGGATGCATGACAGGAATTTTACACACTAAAGGGAAAATTAATCCACTACTTGCAGGGATTTTAATGATGATTGCCCTCTATTCGATCAATCTTCGAATTATGGGGTTAAGCTCAGATACCGGTGTAACACGACCAAATATTCCATTATTAAATTCGGAAACAGTTTTTTCGACGTTCGGAGCTTTCTGGTCGAATTTAGGCATTGATTCCGCGATTACAAACCTATTGAAATCAATGGGCTTAGCTTCTGTTCCAACAACTTGGGGAATTTTAATTTTAATGGTTGTTGTCACGGCGGTTATTAAACTAGTAGTAGACTGGTTCTTAAAAACGGAAATCGGTCTGGCAATCCGTGCAACAGGTGACAATAAACGAATGATTCGCAGCTTTTCGGCAAATACCGATTCACTCGTCATTTTAGGGCTGGGAATTTCGAATGGTATGGTGGCATTATCGGGTGCCTTGATTGCCCAATATACAAAGTTTGCCGATGTCGGACTGGGAATTGGTATGATCGTTGTCGGATTGGCGTCTGTAATTATCGGTGAAGCGATTTTCGGAACAAAGTCGATTGTTCGTGTCACATTTGCAGTTATTGCCGGGGCAATAATTTACCGAATGATTTACGCATTGGCTTTACGTGTGAAATGGCTTGACTCAGGTGATATGAAATTAATTACGGCGGTTATCGTTATTCTAGCGCTAGTAATCCCGCAAATCGTAGGGAAATATAAAGAGAAAAAGAGAAAAGCAAAACGTTTGGAAGAGCGTCTCGCATTACAGCAGGCAGAAGTAGATATTGAGCAGGGAGGGAAGAGCCTTGCTTAAATTAGATGGCATTAATAAAGTGTTTAACGAAGGAACACCCGATGAGAAAATTGCGCTGGACAATATTAACTTGCATTTGGCACCTGGTGACTTCGTTACAATTATCGGAAGTAACGGTGCCGGTAAATCGACAATGATGAATATGATTTCCGGAGCGTTAACACCCGACTTTGGCTCTGTCGAAATTAACGGCAATAATTTAACCCGTTTGCCGGAGTATAAGCGTGCTGTCCATATCGGCCGTGTTTTCCAAGATCCAATGGCAGGGACAGCACCAACGATGACGATTGAAGAAAACTTGGCGATCGCCTACTCGCGCAACATGAAGCGTTCATTGCGTTTTGGTGTTGATAAAAAGCGTCGAGAGTTTTTCAAAACGTCATTGGAAAAGCTGCATTTGAATTTGGAAAATCGTTTATCGGCTAAAGTCGGGCTATTATCGGGTGGGGAACGCCAGGCATTAAGTTTATTAATGGCGACATTTACGAAGCCTTCAATTTTGCTGCTTGATGAACATACAGCAGCACTCGACCCATCACGCGCAGAACTTATTACAAAGCTGACAAAAGAGCTTGTCGAGGAAAGCCAGCTGACAACACTGATGGTCACGCATAATATGCAGCAGGCGCTCGATTTGGGGAATCGCCTCATCATGATGGATAAAGGTCAGATTATTCTGGAAGTCGGCGAAGACCGCAAACAGGACTTGACGATTCCGGATTTAATGCACGAATTCGAACAAATCCGCGGCGAAAAAATGAACTCAGACCGCGCGCTGTTAGGGTAATTGAAAAGTTCCGGACAGATATCGAACTTCTTTTAATGAGTAAGCATGAGTAAGCATCAGTTTGAATTAAAACTTGATTAATTGATTGGAGAGAAGGGGCGACTCCTGGGGGATAAGCGTGACGCCTGAGACTAGGAACAAAAGCTAAAAGAACGCCACGTCCTGTGGCAACGCTTTTGTGACCAACAACATCGTGTTGGCCTCACGCCCCCGGAAAGCGCCCCCATAACGAAAATCAATTTTTAGAAGCAAAAGACTCAATTTTCTCTTGGAGAAAATTGAGTCTTTAAATTTTTTAACAATATTATCTACACAAGCAACGCAAACAATGTACTGTCGTTATTTACTTCCTTATACTCGAAGCCGTTTGCACGCATACGTTCAATTAATCCTGCGTGGTCTTCGCGATGTGCAAGCTCTATGCCGACCAATGCCGGTCCGCTTTCTTTGTTGTTTTTCTTCGTATACTCAAATGTTGTAATATCATCATTCGGACCAAGAACTTCCGTTAAAAATTGGCGTAATGCTCCTGAACGCTGCGGGAAACTTACGATGAAATAGTGAAGCAGCCCTTCATAGATGAGTGAGCGTTCTTTAATTTCCTGCATACGCCCGATATCGTTATTTCCTCCAGAGATAATGATGACAACCGATTTTCCGCGAATTTGCTCTGCGTAAAAGTCAAGTGCTGCAACCGACAATGCTCCAGCAGGCTCGGCAATAATAGCGTGTTTATTATATAAATCTAAAATAGTCGTACATACTTTGCCTTCCGGAACGGCGATAATATCATCCAAATAATGACGGCATACTTCATATGTATCATGCCCAACACATTTTACAGCAGCGCCATCAACGAATTTATCGATCGTGTCCAGTGAAACCACTGCTCCGTTTTGGAAAGCAGATTTCATACTTGCCGCCCCTGCAGGCTCTACACCGATAACTTTACTCGAAGGGGACAAGTTTTTAATGTAAGAAGAGACGCCTGACATTAATCCGCCACCGCCAATACTGCCAAATATATAATCGATCGGCTCTTCGATGTCGTTCATAATTTCTACCGCCACTGTTCCTTGGCCAGCCATTACATCTGCATCATCGAATGGATGGATGAAAATGCGGTTTTCCTGTTCACAATAGGCAAGCGCGCTTTCTGCAGAGTCGTCAAATGTATCGCCTGCCAGCACAATTTCCACAAAGCTTCTTCCAAACATCCGCACTTGATCGATCTTTTGTTTCGGTGTTGTTTTCGGCATGAAGATTGTTGCTTTAATTTCCAGCTTCGCACATGCGTAGGCAACGCCTTGTGCATGATTGCCTGCACTTGCACAGACGACACCTGAAGCACGAGCCTCAGTTTCAATTTTTTTAATTTTATAGTAGGCACCACGTAATTTAAATGAGCGAACATGCTGCAAATCTTCACGCTTGAAGTAAATTTTTGCCCCATATTTTTCTGATAAATATTCGTTTAATTGCAGGGGTGTATGTACAACAACATCTTTTAAAAAATGATGTGCGATTAATACGTTTTCGACTGCAATCGTATTCGGTTGAGTAACTCCCATTTCCATGTAACCTCCGTCATCTGATTAAAGATTATATTATTCTATCATAAATTTATGTCGTAATGGCTTAAAAATTCTGTAAATTATGAAAATTCATCAATATGCCATAATGAAAGCGGTTTAATAGAGAAATTAGGCAAGGATTCATACAAAAATCCCTTCAAATTGAAACGCCAACTAAATTCCTTGGAAGAGCATATCGTAGAACAGAACAGAACAGAACAGAACAGAACAGAACAGGAAAAGCTTATGTTTAAATCACCTCTCATGTTTATTTGAAAAGTAACAGGGAAAAATAAATTATTGTGGCAGGACAATTTTGCGGATAGGAAAAACTTATTGGCAACGTCCAAAATCATATAATCAGGAGGAATAGGGATGACTAAAACAGCGATTATTACAGGTGGAGGTAGCGGGTTAGGACAGGCAACAGCCATCCGTATGGCTCAGGAAGGTATTAATATTGCAGTAGTGGATGTCAGTGAAAAAGGCGGAAACGAAACAGTTGAACAAGTAAAAACACATGGCGTAGACGCTATTTTCATTAAAGCGGATGTTTCAAAAGCAGAAGAAGTAAAAAACTATGTGGATCAAACACTGAAGCATTTTGGTTCGATCGATTACTTCTTTAACAATGCAGGGATTTCCGGAAGCGGTAAATTCTATTTAGATACTACCATCGAGGAAATTGAACAAATTGTCGGCATTAATTTGCTTGGGGCACTTTATGGTGTACGCTATGTAGCAGAAGTAATGCTTCAAAACGGTGGCGGTTCTATTGTGAACACAGCATCAAGTGCCGGTGTAATTGGACAGGATTCCGTTGTTACATATTCAGCAACGAAACACGGAATTGTCGGCTTAACAAGAAGTATGGTAGCGGAATACGCAAAAGACGGGCTACGCGTTAATGCCATCGCACCAGGGCCGACTGAAACACCAATGGTAAAAGCCTTTTATGAAGCAAATCCGCAAATGAAGGAAAATGCTACTGGTGGAATCCCTCAAAAACGCTTAGGTACACCAGAGGAAGTAGCAGAGCTTGTAACCTTCCTGCTAACTTCAAAAGCAGAGTATATTAACGGGGAAGTTATTCGAATCGATGGCGGCTTCACAAGCACGAAGTAAATAGTAAAAAGGGCTGCCCGGAACGTCAGTAGAGAATCTGACTTTCCGGCAGCCCTTTCTTTTTTAATTAAAATAAAAGATGCGCAATTGCTGCGATAATTGGAATTGAAATGATTGTACGGATTAAGAAAATCATGAATAGATCCCAAAGCTTTAATGGAAGCTTTGTACCTAAAATCAGTCCGCCGACTTCCGACATGTAGATTAACTGTGTAACCGATACTGTTGCGATGAAGAAACGTGTCATTTCTGATTCAATACCAGCACCTAAAATAGAAGGTAACAGCATGTCCGCAAAACCAACGATCATCGTTTGTGCAGCTTCACCGGCTTCAGGAATTTGCAGAAGCGCCAAAATCGGCTCGAATGGCATCCCTAGAATACGGAAGAAGCTTGTAAACTCGGCTAAAACTAATGCGATTGTGGCGAACGCCATAATAATAGGAGTTACCGCAAACCACATTTCCAATACATTAATAAAACCGTTTTTGATCATTTTTCCTAAATTACGGTTAGAATCAGCTTTCGATAAAGCATTATGCAACCCATAAGAGAATACATTATATCCATCTTGTACATCTTCACGGTTTGCAGGAACTTGTGAACCATCAATTAAAGTATCCGCCTTTTGTTTTAACGGGTAAATACGTGGCATAATGAATGCTAAAATTAATCCGCAAATAATGACAGAAGCATAAAACTCGATAAAGTAGTCGCCAATGCCAATTGTTTCAACTACGACTAAACAGAATGTGATCGATACGACCGAGAAAGTTGTTGCGATTGTTGCAGCTTCACGGCCTGTATAATTTTTTTCTTCATACTGCTTGCTTGTAAGCAATACGCCGATTGTACCATCGCCAACCCAAGAAGCTAGACAGTCAATGGCAGAACGTCCTGGAATCTTGAATAGGGGACGCATAATTTTCACCATCATTGAACCGAAGAACTCGAGTAAACCGAAGTCTGTTAATAACGGCAGTAATAACCCTGCGAATAAGAACAATACGAACATGAATGTTACAAGACCAGTTGCCGGGTCGATTAACACACCTGTCGTGACTTCACTCGTTAAGCTTTCAGGACCGACTTGGAAAATAAACATACTTGCAAAAATTACTGCGAGCACACGCATAATTGTCCAGAACCAATTCACACGGAATAGTGAATCAACTAGCGTACGTTCTCCTTTTTGCGGAATAAATTGCATTACGACAGAGCCTACCGCCGCAACAATAAACACGATGAGAGCGAACCAATGAATGAACGGCTCTACTTTACCTGCCAAAAAGTTCGCAAGGATCGCAATCGGTACTTTTATGCCGTCTTCTGTACCAATCGGTGTAATAAATAGGAATACACCAAGTGCAGAAAGGGCAATAAACAGAAACCAAGTATAAGAAGAAAATTTTGTTTTCATATATGATAACCTCTTTGATTGTTAGTTTGAATATTTATACACTATAAAACGTGAATATTCATTTGTCTACTGTTTTACATAAAGATTAATATTTCTGAAAACTATATTGATTAAAAAATGAATATAATTAGGCGAACGAAAGGTTTAGACGTACTAAACATCATAATTTTGAAGAAATAAGCTAAAATTGAACCGAATAAAAATACAAAAGATGAATAATAGAAAAAAGACGCCTGCAAATGAAAAAAATATGCAAACGTCCTTTTTATTATAAATATACATTAATCATTAAATGTTACAGTATAAAACTTTTCATAATTTAACCAGTTATCTAATGAGACATCGCCGGAATCTACTCGTTTTTCTGCGTCCTGCATCATCCAGGCAGTTTGAGAAGCATGTGCTTTCAATGCTTTTAACTTATCTGCTTTGACGGATTGGATTTCGATTGTCACATCCGGCTCACCATTTTTCTCAACTGTGTCATTCGCAAACGCACAAGCTAAAATACGAGGGCGGTACTGTTTATCGATGCGACGTACCGCTTCGACGACAGCGCGTCCAGTTGCTTCATGATCGGGATGGACAGCGAAGCCAGGTAAAAATGTGAAGATTAATGATGGATTCAGCTCGACAATTAAATCATTTACGAGCTTGATCATTTTTTCATCATCTTCAAATTCAACTGTTTTATCACGTAAACCCATCATACGCAAATCCCCGATACCCATTGCCTCACATGCTTGCATCAGCTCTTTTCGGCGAATTTCCGGCAATGATTCGCGCGTTGCAAATGGAGGATTTCCTAAGTTTCGTCCCATTTCGCCTAATGTTAAACAAGCATATGTAACAGGAACTCCCATGTTGTGGAATAAGCGTAATGTACCTGCAACTGAAAAGGCTTCATCATCCGGGTGCGGATAAACGACTAAAACGTGACGTTCTTCTTGTAATGTCATATAAGCAACCTCCTTAATAAGCAAATGGCGTTTCGCTGATTTCTAATGCAACCGCCAGCTTTCCAGTATTATCTAAACCGGCCATTAGTAATCGGCCCTGATCGTCCAGTTCAAAATGTGTAATTCCTTGCGCGTACACCCAGCCATGCGGCATTTTAAGTCCGACACGGTGCGGTGCGTCTCCTACAACTTTTCCTAATTCATAGCGTATTTGTACATTGCGGATAAATGCGCCTGCATTGAAAAAGCCTTCATTGTAATGTGTTGCATAAGAGCCGTTTGTAGTTTCTAGATGAATAAAAACGTCTTTGTTCGCAAAAGAATTAATTAACTCCTGGAGCTCGTTAGTATTTACTTCCTTCATCACTCTTATTAACTCCTTTCGAATCTTTCTATTAATAGTATAGTCAAATATATTCGACTGTGAAACGAAAAAGTCACACAAGAAACGAGTTCTTGTGTGACGCAGTTGATTTTATGCATGTAGATAGTTTTGAATTGTTGTAACCGTAACTTCAGGTGCACCGAAACGTGGTTTTGCCCCATGCATTACTGGTCCAACATGTTCATTTAAAGCCCAACCGTGTTTAATCGCCGCTGAAACGAATTCTTTCGCCTCAATAACCGATTCCTCAACAGTAAGACCATTTGCTAAGTTTGCACAAATACTCGCTGCAAAAGTACAGCCTGCCCCATGATTATAAGTAGAAGAAACTTTTTCTGTTTCTAATAATTTAAATTCTACTCCATTATAGAACAAATCAACGGCTTTATCATGTACTAAGGCTTTTCCACCTTTAATTACAACATTTTTCGCGCCAAGCTCATGGATTTTCACAGCGGCAGCTTGCATTTGCTCGATTGTTTTCGGCGTTGTTGTCCCTGCAAGTTGTCCTGCTTCGAAAAGATTAGGTGTGACAACTGTTGCGTGGGGTAATAAATATTGAATCATTGCTGTCGTATTGCCAGGGTTCAATACTTCATCTTCGCCTTTGCAGACCATAACAGGATCGATAACAATTTTATCTGTACCGGAAGCCTGGATCGCTTTTGAGGCCATTTGAATAATTTCTTCAGTTGAAAGCATGCCTGTCTTAATGGCATCGACACCTGTTGAAAGGGCTGTATCGATTTGCTTTTGCAATAATTCTGTCGGTAGCGGTGTTACTGTGTGGCTCCAAGTTTTCGGGTCCATTGTTACGACTACAGTCAATGCGACCATTCCGTATGTGCCATGTTCCTGGAAGGCTTTTAAATCGGCCTGCATTCCTGCGCCTGCAGAAGTATCAGAACCAGCAATTGTTAAAGTTTTTTTAAGTGTCATATAGCATATCTCCTTATAGTGAATATTCGAATTATAATTAGGTTAAGTATAACTCCTATCTGACTATATAAAAATAGTCAGAAAACGAAAAAACTATAATGCCAGAAGAACTACTTGAACTTCTGCAGCAAATACAATAGCGTTTAAAATGAGGTGGAAATTATGATGGAACAGTTAACAAATAGTTGGAAAGATTTATTGTCTCGAGAAGAAGAGCAGCCGTATTATAAATTTCTCGAAACATTTTTAGAAAGACAATACATGGAACAAACAGTGTATCCGAAGAAGGAGAATATTTTCAATGCCCTCCAGTTAACGGATTACGATAATGTAAAAGTAGTCATTTTAGGCCAAGACCCGTATCATGGTCCGAATCAGGCACATGGATTAAGTTTTTCGGTTGAAAAAGGGCAAAAATTACCACCCAGTCTTAAAAATATGATGAAGGAACTGCAACAGGACATTGGCTGCGAAATACCTGAGCATGGAGACTTAACATCGTGGGCAAAGCAGGGTGTATTATTATTGAACACCGTTTTAACTGTACAAGCAGGCAAAGCCAATTCTCATAAAGGGCAAGGTTGGGAACATTTTACGAATGCTGTTATTGAACTTCTCGCGAAACGTGAGCAGCCTATTGTATTTTTATTATGGGGAAAACCGGCGCAAAGTAAACGAATGTTAATTGAACAAATTTCAAGTAACCATATTATTCTGCAATCGCCACATCCGAGTCCACTAAGCGCACACCGAGGATTTTTCGGAAGCAGACCGTATTCAAAAGCAAACGAAGCGCTTTTATCATTGGGACAACAGCCGATTGACTGGTGCTTAACGAAGAAATGGGGAAACAGCTAAACTTTTGCCCAAAAGCATGGTAAAGTATTGATAGAAAGAGAGGGAACGGCAAATGAAAGTAGATTGCTTTAAATGCCAGTATTTTCGTGTGACGTGGGATCAGTCTAATCCGCGCGGTTGTACAGCATATGGCTTTAAAACGAAGCAGCTGCCATCTCTCGTTGTAAAACAGTCTTCGGGAATGGACTGCTTAAAATTCGTACCGAAAAATAGAGAAGGTGGGCAAACGCGATGATTACGTATGAATCGATTGTTAAGCAAATTGAAAAATTGACAGCAGAAGCAGCACATGCGGCAACAGAACAACAAGCCCGTGAAAAGCTTACGGCAATTCGTGCACTATGTGATGTCGTTTTAGACGAAAAAGTCAGTTCGCCAAAACCTGCTTCCATAAATAGCATGAGTATGAGTACAACAATCTCGACCCCGGTATACACGCAACCAGTCGCAATTCCAGCACAAAAGCTTGAAGAAGACGATGCAAACGGCGACTCATTGTTTGATTTTTAACTGATATTAAAATTAAGAAGCGTAAAAAGACTTTTTTTACATCACCCCCTTGTTAGGGGAATTCGGTATTAGAAAAAGAAAGAGGTAAAAGAAATGAAAGGTTCAATTATATCTGGTGCAATTCACGGATTTTTAGCAGTTGCCTTAGGCGCATTTGCAGCACATGCACTGGAAGATTTGCTCGATGATTACAGTGCAGGAATTTGGGATACAGCAATCCAATATCAAATGTTCCATGCAGCAGCACTTATTTTGGTCGGTATTTTAATGTCAAAAGCTATTTTCGGTGAAGTAAAGCAGTTAAAAATTGCGATGTTCTGCTTTAATGCAGGCATTGTGTTCTTCGCTGGAAGCTTAATGGTATTAGCATTAACAGGAATCGGTATACTAGGTGCCATTACTCCTATTGGCGGGGTATTCTTTTTAGTGGGCTGGATTATGGTTATAATAACAGTAGTAAAAAAGACTCAATAAAATCTGTAGCATATACTTCATGAATTGGAAGTATATGCTTTTTTTATTATTTTAATTGGAAAATCAAATCTTTTATCTAAATTATTTGAATTTATTGTATAGTTATAAAGTAAGAGAGTAAAGGGGTAAGGAAAATGGACCAATTATTATTAAAGTTAGAAGATAATTTTGAAGAGATGGTAAGTATTCGACGCTATTTACATGAGCACCCGGAACTATCCCATCAGGAAATACATACACCTGCATACATTGCAAATTACCATCGGGAGCTAGGCTTGGAAGTTCGCGAATTTGTAGGAGGGCGTGGAGTTGTAGCCACATTAAAAGGGGCAAAACCAGGAAAGACAGTGGCTTTACGTGCTGATTTTGATGCATTGGCAATTCAGGAATTAAATGATGTTCCTTATAAATCGAAAAATGATGGAGTGATGCATGCGTGCGGTCATGATGGGCATACGGCAACATTACTCGTTCTGGCAAAAGTATTAACAGAGATGCGGGATCAACTGTCCGGCACTATTGTATTTATCCACCAGCATGCAGAAGAGCTTGCTCCAGGTGGGGCAAAGGCAATGATTGAAGATGGCTGTTTAGACGGAGTAGACGTAATATTTGGAACACATTTATGGGCACCGACCCCTTTAGGCGAAGTTCTTGTACGCGAAGGGGCTATTATGGCGGCAGCAGATCGGTTTGAAATTGTGATCCAAGGAAAGGGTGGACACGGTGCAGAACCACAGCATTCAGTTGATGCAATCGTTGTTGGTGCACATTTTGTTACACAATTGCAGACGATTGTTTCTCGCCGTATCGCCCCACTTGAATCGGCTGTAGTGACACTCGGGCAATTTGAGGCGATCAATCCGTTCAATGTCATAGCGGATACAGTGAAAATGCAAGGGACTGTACGTGCCTTTGACGAACAAGTACGAAGACAAATGAAAGAGGAAATTGAACTATTATTGAAAGCGACCTGCTTAGGAATGCATGCTGACTATCGATTTGACTATTTTGATGGTTATCCGCCTGTAATAAATCATGTAGAACAGACACAACTTGTTGCACAAATAGCGAACGAAACACCGGGTGTTGAAAAGGTAACAGTTTGTTCTCCATTTATGATAGGGGAAGATTACGGCTACTATATGCAGCACGTTCCAGGAACTTTCTTCTTTACAGGAGCCAAAGACCCGGACTGGGAAACGGTATATCCGCATCATCATGCCCGATTTGATTTCGATGAACGTGCAATGCTCATCGCAGCAAAAGTTTTAGGACAGGCAACATTGGAGTTTCTTTTAACTGAACAACGAGAAGAGGAATAATATGAGCGTAGGGAAAAGATTAAATGCTGCACTAATTATAATGATAGTGTTAATTATGATTACAGTAATACTGAACTATATTAGTCTGAAAAATATACAGGGAAATATGAATGAAGCACTCGACTACCGGGTTGAACAAATTCGTTCCGTAGACAAAATCCGGTTTAATGTCGCGATGCAAGGAATGTATGTACGTGCACTTGTTTTTGATGGAAAAGAGGAATCTGTCGAAAGCTTTAAACAGTATAACGAGTTGCTGGATCAGGAGATTGAATATTTAGGGAAATTAGTCTCAAGCGATACGATGAAAGAACTGATGGAACAAATCATTAAGTACCGAGATGACTTTAATTACGGTTACCTTGATATGATGGATGCTTTCGAACGGGGCGATCAAATACTCGCAAACGGTTTTATTAATACAAAACTGCGCGCAGCAAATGACGGAATGTTCGATGCAACAGCTCAAATGGTTGAGCATCAGGAAAAAGAACTTGATGCAATTAAAACGAAAGCCGATGATGCGATTGGCTTCTCCGTTTTAGTTGCAGGAATTGCTTTAGCAATCAGTGTTCTTATTGGTATACTTGTTATGATGTATATTCGTAAAACAATTATTTCCCCTTTAAATGGAATTGTGAATGAAGCGAATCTTATTGCAGCAGGTGATTTATCGCAGCAGGATATTCATGTGAAAACAAAGGATGAAATTGGGCAGCTGGGCAACGCATTCAATTCGATGAAAAATAATTTATCGAACCTGATAAAAAATATTCAAGTCAACTCAGAGCAAGTAAATGCGGCGGCACAGGAGCTTTCAGCAAGTACCGAAGAAATAACGGCAACGACGGAAGATGTCACGATGCGGGTAAATGATACGACTGAAAGAGCGCAAATTTCTGCACATGCATCAAATGAAAGTGCCCGTGCAATGGAAGAAACAGCAGCAGGGGTACAACGAATTGCGGAATCAACACAGAAATTGCTTGGAAATTCGGTTGATGCGACACAAACAGCAAAAAATGGTGGTCAAATTATCTATGATGCGCAACAACAAATGAGCATTATTAGTTCATCAACAAACTCTGTAAATGCTTTAGTACAAAAACTGGCACAACAAACAGAAGAAATTAATAATATTTCCCAATTAATCACATCGATTACGGATCAAACGAATTTATTGGCATTAAATGCAACGATTGAAGCAGCGCGCGCAGGAGAACATGGAAAAGGGTTTGCTGTCGTGGCAGATGAAGTACGGAAGCTGGCTGAGCAATCGAAGTCATCTGCCAGTTCAATTGTCAACTTAACACTTGAAATTAAAGCAGATACGGAAAACGTAGAACGTGCCGTATCGGAGTCGTTAGTTTCTGTGGAAGATGGTGTAAAGATTATTTCAAATGCCGGCGATTCATTTACAACGATTGTAGATGCAGTGACACAAATGTCGATGCAAATCCAGGAAATTTCAGCTACTTCTGAAGAGCTTTCTGCAAGTGCAGAGCAGGTGACGGCATCGGTTAATGAAATAGCTCAAAGTTCAACTGAATCAAGCGGCAACTTAGAGATGATCGCGGCAGCAGTAGAGGAACAGACCGCTACAATGCAGCAAGTAAATGCAGTTGCCGTGACATTAAGCGATAATGCACAAACACTCCAACAGGAAATTTTGCAGTTTAAAGTATAATCCATTCCATAAGGGTGAAATGAGTGGAAACCTGCTTGAAAAAGAGTTAAGTAGTCGTAGTAAGAAGCTAATATTTTTATTTACAGCAAAAAACGTCATTTTTCTCCTGAGAAAAATGACGTTTTTGAGTTATGTCTGCTGCTTTTCTGCAACAAAAAAAGGCGCTTAAAAAATGCGCCTTACTTTTTTAAGGTTGTTGTGTGAAATAACTTAATTCTTCATCGAATTCCGCATAGTCAAAGTAAATCATCGGGAACAGGAATCGGTGGTTATTTTTTAAATCACGTAAAATTACATGGTCACGGCCGGCTGCTTCCACAACCCCACGGACCGCCCGTGTATTACTGCCAGCTACCGCATTATCAAATGAAAAATAAAACGTACCTGGTTTACCTCTGTTTAATCGTAAAATATTCTCGATATAGGATTCCTCACGTGGAAAGCCTACTCCTTGCATACCTGGTATACCCGAAGACATCGGAACCGTCGCAGGATTCATTTGTTGCATTGGAGACGTCCAATAATAAGTCAATTTTGCATCCTTTCATAAAGAAATTTAATATACTGCAGTCATCGGCGTAAGAAACAGTAAACGAAGAAATGGCTGCTGTTTCTCTGTGTTTACAATAAGCAGGACACTTGCTTCACCTTCTGCCGCACTGTAACCGAAGAAAGAAGGGCGGCATGTAAACCTTTTATTTGAAGTTTAGGCGTTCGATGTGACCTCCTTTTTCGACTTAGTATATGCATAAATAAAAAAGTTGAACACCAAAAACAGTGTTGTTTTTTGAACAGGTGACATACTATAGGTTAATTAGTTCGGATATATGTAATAAATTTCAATGTATTGGGAAAGATAAAGTAAATAAATAAGAGATTGTTGCCGGTGTTGACGAAAAGCGCAGGAGTGGAACATCATGAAAATAGGAGTTTGGTTAGGCATAATAATTAGCGCATTATTGTCTTTTGCGGTTGCAATATTTTATGAACAGCCGATTCATTGGTATTTATTGGTTCTTCTAATCATCATCGGTTTCTTCATTAATACAATCATTATAATTTTAAAGTTGCAGGATGAATCAAACGTAAAAGATGAGCCGAAATAAATCGGCTCATCTTTTATGTTTCAGGAAAAAATAAACCCGTTCCACACTTTTGAAGTTGGTTAAGCCAAACATCAAGTGGGGGAACGGGTTAAGACATTAAATTGCTAAAAGTTTTTCTAGTTTTTCATTGTCCAGCAAGTTTCCTACTAGAAACTCACCGAATTCGCCGTAACGAGCTGAAACTTCATCAAAGCGCATTTCATAAACGATTTTCTTGAATTGAAGCATATCATCAGAGAACAATGTAACGCCCCACTCATGATCATCTAAGCCGACAGAACCAGTTATAATTTGCTTGATTTTACCTGCATAGCTGCGGCCAATTAGACCGTGGTCATACATCAATTTTTTGCGATCTTCCATAGAAAGCATGTACCAGTTGTCATTGCCTTCACGTTTTTTATCCATTGGGTAGAAGCATACGTATTTTGATTTTGGCAGTTCAGGATATAAACGCGCACGAACATGCGGGTTTTGATATGGATCTTCATCTGATTTACCTGCTAAATAGTTCGATAATTCGACAACGGAAACATATGAATACGTTGGAATTGTAAAATCAGCAATCGCCAATTTCGCGAATTTTGTTTCGATTTCATTTAGTTCTTCAGGTGTTTCACGTAAAGTCATAATCATGAAATCTGCTTTTTGCCCAATAATTGAGTAAAAAGCATTTGAACCCGTATCTTTATTTAAGTCTTCCAAAAATGCGATAAATTCTTTTGTAGCGGCTTCGCGTTCTTCAGCTGAAACTAATTTCCATGATGCCCAGTCCATTAAGCGGAAATCATGTAATGCGTACCAGCCGTCTAATGTAATTGCTGCTTCATTCATCTGTTCAAACACTCCTTGTAAATGAAAATGATTCACAATTAGTGTAGCATAGTTTCAGGAAAAAATATCATTTCAACATTGCAAAATCCGTCAATTCACCAATTTGACATGACTTTAAAATGCGGTATGCTAAAGTGAGGAAAAATTAGGCTAGGAGTATAAAATATGAATGATTTTTTGCAGCAAACAATGTGGCGTTTTATCGATCAGTCGATCAGCGCGAATAAACGCTCGCCATTAGAGTCCTTTGCAATGGATGATACACTTTGTCATCTTGTCGGTCAGAAAATGACCAATTCGACAATACGTACGTGGGTTCATCATGATGCAGTGGTTCTTGGCATTCAAGATCACCGCTTGCCTTATATTGAGCAAGGAATGGAGACATTGAAGAACAGTGGATATGATCCGATTGTCCGCAATTCTGGAGGACTGGCGGTCGTATTGGATGCAGGAGTTTTAAACATTTCGATTGTGTTAAATGAGGACAAGCCGTTAAGTATTAATAATGCGTTTGAAATGATGGTTGCATTAATTCGTCAGTTATTCCCTGAAATTTCAACGAAAATAGAAGCATATGAAATTGTTGGTTCTTATTGTCCAGGTTCATATGATTTAAGTATTAATGGGCAAAAGTTTGCCGGTATTTCACAGCGCCGTATGAAAAGCGGAATTGCAGTTCAAATTTATTTATGTGTGGAAGGCAGTGGCAGTGAGCGTGCGGAACTGATTAAACGTTTTTATGAAAATGGTCTGCAAGGCGAGAAAACGAAATTCGAGTATCCGGATATAAAGCCGGAAGTCATGGCTTCACTTCAACAACTGACAGGACAAAATGTGACAGTATTCGAAGTGAATGAAAGGCTTCGTAACCTATTGAGGCAGTGGAATGGACAGCTGTTCGAACTGCCATTGGAGCAAGAGGAAATGGAATTGTACGACTACTATTTAGAACGCGTGTTCAAACGCAATGAGTCGATGCTAAGCAAATAAGAAAAAAAAAGAGGCGAGGTGCTAATATAGCGCTTCGCCTGAATCATTTAACGATGTTTGGGAAATCAAGTTGCCGTTACGCTCCATTTTGAATGTTGGCGTGGCCTCAGTATCTGTTTCTAGTGCTACAAGTCGTCTTGCGCGGTTCATAATAGAAACAAACTGCTCGTAATCTTCTTTAATCGCTTTATTCTCTTTTTGCAGTGCTGTCAGCTGTTGCTCTAGCTGGCTTTTCTGTTCTGTTAATAGTGATGTCAATTTGCGCCATTTCAATAAATCCTGTTCATTTGAATTCGTATGCTGCAGTTGTACTAAGTATGCAATGACGATATCTAGTGATAATGCCGATAATGGAATCGATGTTGGCTGATTTTCGTTTGACGGCAGTAAGTATACTGGAGTTGTTCTGCGTTTTGTAGCCGTATTCATCATGCGCATACGTTCTTTGCGTTCCTTTTTCGCCTGTGCCAAATCTTCTTCATAAATGCGTCGGACTACAGCATTCCAGCGAAAACCGCAAGCTGCAGCTGTTCTGTTTAGTAAATCCCCAGCTTCCTCAAATGCATTTAATTGTGTACTACCTTCTTTTACATGGCGTAAAACAGCCTCTGCTAACAGCTCATCATTCTCTTTCACCCATGCGTCTTGTCTTGTTTTTGTCATAAAAAACTCCCCCTGAATTATAATAGTTTTGTTGTTGTAAATCTATCATGTCCAAAGAGGAAAACATTTATTCAATATATCGTAAATTGTTGCTAGAATGATGAGAAATATGTTCCTAGCAGAACTTTGAACGGAATTGCTAGGATAAAGCTTGAATGAAATAAGCAAAATAAGATACAATAGCAAATAGGTTAAAACAGCGAAAATAGCACATAGAGAGGTGTTGACACTATGGCAAACTTATTCCACGTTTGCGATGAATGTCAGGCCGTTAATTTAAAGACGTTAATTCCAAAATTAAAAGAAATTGATCCAGAAGCAACGATTGAAATTGGCTGTCATTCATACTGTGGTCCAGGCCGCAAAAAAACATTTACATTTGTAAATAACCGTCCAGTTGCCGCATTAACTGAAGAGGAGTTAATGGTAAAGGTACTCGACAAATTGAAAAAGTAACAGCGTAACAAGGACGCGTTCTGAAAGATTTTCAGAACACGTCCTTTTTGCGTTTTCGGCGGATTCATTTCTATTTCACTGACATCTCACTTATAATGTTGTTAAGAGATAAGGAGGTGGGCTATGTTGATGACATATGCAAAAACAAAACTGCAAGAGGAAAAAGTTTTTAAAGACCCTGTCCATCGCTATATTCACGTTCGGGATCAAGTCATCTGGGATTTGGTCAAAACAAGAGAATTTCAGAGATTGCGCCGTATCAAGCAGCTTGGTACGACGTATTTAGTGTTCCACGGAGCTGAACATAGCCGATTTAATCACTCATTGGGAGTATATGAAATTGTCCGTCGAATCGTGGATGATGTATTTAAAGGAAGAAAAGAATGGGATGATTCTGAGCGTCTACTCGTATTATGTTCCGCATTACTGCATGATTTGGGGCACGGGCCGTTCTCTCATGCATTTGAAAATGTATTTGAAACAGATCATGAATATTTTACGCGTCAAATTCTGCTGGGGGACACAGAGGTAAATGCCGTGCTCCGTCGAGTGGCCGATGACTTTCCGGAAAAGGTCGCGCAAGTAATTGAAAAAACGTATCCCAATGAATTGGTTGTCAGCCTAATTTCCAGTCAGATCGATGCAGACCGTATGGATTACCTGCAGCGTGATGCGTATTATACGGGCGTCAGCTACGGACATTTTGATATGGAGCGTATCATGCGTGTTATGCGTCCACGTGCAAATGGTGTTGTTATAAAAGAAAGCGGGATGCATGCGGTCGAGCATTACATTATGAGCCGCTACCAAATGTATTTGCAAATTTACTTCCACCCGGTGTCAAGAAGTGCGGAAGTCGTGCTGAATCATATTTTAAAACGAGTGAAAGTGCTGTGTAAAAATGATTATCCATTTAAATATGAACCGACGCCTTTTTTATCCTTTTTCAGAGGGAATGTTACATTGGAAGACTATATTGCGCTCGATGAAAGCATTATGCTGGCGTACTTCCAATTTTGGATGGGAGAAGACGATGAAATTTTACGGGATTTATGCCGAAGATTCGTCAATCGGAAACTGTTCCAATATACGAATCTGAATCCTTACAAGCAGCCTGAAGTATATGCACAGCTGCAACGTCTATTTTTGCAGGCTGGCATTGATCCGGAATATTATTTAGTGCACGATTCCACATCGGATTTACCTTATGACTTTTACCGCCCTGGTATTGAAGGGACGAAGAAGCCAATTTACTTGCTAATGCAGGACGGTATGCAGCGTGAACTATCAGAGGAAAGCCAAATCGTCGAAGCAATTGCCGGTCGCATCAAAGTCGACCATAAAGTGTATTATCCGGAAGAGTTATTTACAGACGAGCGGATTCCAGCTACATTGCGGAATGAAATAAAACAGCTCATTGAGGAAGCGTAACGGGTGCAGGGAAGGTCCATAGTTTGAGTGAATAGAT
Organism: Solibacillus sp. FSL K6-1126; assembly: GCF_038003445.1. NCBI lineage: Bacteria > Bacillati > Bacillota > Bacilli > Caryophanales > Caryophanaceae > Solibacillus > Solibacillus sp. FSL K6-1126. Next base: position 701,735 of record NZ_JBBOPD010000001.1, read on the forward strand.
GGAAAACCTTCGCTCAGTTAAAAAAGTCAATACCCGCAAAATTAAAAACACCCCAATTTGGTAGTGACCCCTTAAAGTTAGAGTTTTTATTATGCAGCTAATTGGCTGGTATGAGTTCGGTATTTTACCGGGCTCATGCCGGCCAGTTTTTGTTTAATTCGATCATTATTGTAATAACTGATGTACTTCACAATTTTCTTCTGTAACGCTTCATAGGAAATCAATACTTCCCCATAATACATTTCTTGTTTGAGTATGCCAAAGAAGTTCTCCATGGCCGCATTGTCTGCACATGTTGCTTTACGAGACATGCTTTGGAAAATCTTGTTTCTCTTTAATGTTTTCACCCATTTGTTATGTTGATAATGCCACCCCTGATCCGAATGAATCGTTGTTCGATAATTCGCCTGCTCATGAATAATCGGAAGTGTTTGGTCAAGTGCCTCCATTACGAAATCGAGTGTAGGGCGTTTCGACATACTGAAACCGAGTATTTCACCGTTGAATAAATCCATGATGGGACTTAGATACAATTTTTCATCATCTGTACACTTAAATTCGGTTATGTCTGTTACTAATTTTTGAAGGGCATTTGGTGTGATAAAACGTCTGTTTAATCGATTCTTTGCGACCTTACCCACAGTTCCTTTATAAGATTTATAACGAGATTTACGCCCGAATTTCTCACATTTCAAATTCATTTCATTCATGATTCGCTGTACTTTTTTATGGTTGATTATGTGTCCTTCTGCCTTTAATTCTGCGTGAATTCGGCGATAGCCATATCGACCCTCATGTTTCTCAAACGTCTCTAAAATCAATGTTTTCCATGCTTTATCCGGATCTTCCTGATTCATTTGTTTGATATGATAATGATACGTTGCTTCTGGAATGTCCACTCGTTTTAAAATATCTATCAATCGGAATCCTTCTTCTTTGAGTCCAAAGGTAATCGCTGCTTGTGCTTTTCGAGAAAGGCATCCGGATTCTCTCGAAAAGCCTTCAACTTTTTTAAATACGCAACCTCCAAACGAAGCAGTTCATTTTCGCGCTCTAACTGTTCCTCACGTGACAGTTCTTTTTCTTGCTTCTTTTGTGTAGTTTTTGATTTTTTAGACATAGATGGGCGCCCCTTTGCTTTTTCTTGCAGGCCCTCTATCCCTTCTTTTAAAAATTTACTGTACCAATTTGCGATTAAACTTGGATTATTCATATTAAATTGAATCGCTGTATCTAGATAAGAAGCACCTGTTTGTTTCATAAAGTTTAATATATCTAATTTAAATTGAACAGAATAAAACTGCTTCTTTTTCTTAATCGATAGGCTACCTTGACCAAATTCTTTAAAAGCACGCACCCAACGTCTTACTTGAGATTCTTCAGCGACGCCATGTTTCCTAGCTGTTACTCGATAACTTAATGAACTACTCAGGTAGTCTTTAACCACCATCAATTTGAATTCTTCGCTATATTTAACCATAGAAAAACACCCCAAAAGTTAGTTTTTTAACTCTAACTTTTGGGGTGCAGCACCTTTTCCCTAAAGAAGATTGAGGTGTTTCGATTATTAATTAACTGAAATTCAACGCTAGCTTAACCATTATTGGTCGCTATAGCGTACGCCACCTTTAGCATAGTGGTTTTTAGACATTTCTTCAATAATGATTGATACATTTTCTACTGGTGCGTCAACTGTTTTTGAAACAGCTTGTGTAACTTCTTCTACGAGCGCGCGTTTTTGTTCATCAGTGCGGCCCTCAATCATTTTAATTGTAACGATTGGCATAAAGTCGCCTCCTAGTTAAAATATAGTGTATAGTATTTATATTAGCGTATTTGGAGGGATTTACAATGGCAAATGAAGAAAAACCAAAACCGAAAATGGGTTTTACGATAATAAAAAATGATCCTACCGATGGGCATAAAGGATTCGGTATTGGTTCACTTTCTTTGGAAAATGTATCGCCGGTCATTGTCGATGTCGCAGAAGGAACAGCAATTGTTGATATCGGAGCAATGCATGCGAAAAGTGAAGTAGAGCGCGGCATTAAGTTTACAATGAACCGTGAAGATTCAGCTGGCGGAAAAGATTACTGGCTTGTATGGGTAACAATTGACCATAAAGAATCAGGTGCTTACTTTGCCGGTGTGACAGCATGTGAAATGGTCGTAAACCGTGAAAAACGCCGAGGCTATAAAATTTTGGCAGACCATGTGAACAGAATGGATAAATCAATGAAGCGTCACATTATTGTAGACCATATGGATGAGCCGTCAAAGAAAATACTGGCCGACTTCCTGAAAAGCCACAACGAAGAAATGTGGAACAACAGTGATGAGAAATTGAGACAGGATTTAGCATAAAGGTGCACCTTGAACGAAATAAACATCTTACAATAATATTACAAAATTCAGTGAACAATATGTGACATTTCAAATTCTACCAAAATCCGTAGTTGAAACTGGTTCTAAAAGAAAGTAAACTGAATTTAAAGCTTGCGAAATAGTAGGCTAGGACATGTGGGAAATGAAACAGGTTGAGCAGTATGCGGCATTTGAACCTTCCCAAGCCGAATGCCCCATGGTTCTCAACCATTCATTCACCACAATAGAAAAGCTCTTTCGTGTCACGGACTAGAACCGGATACGAAAGAGCTTTTTTAATTTATTCCCAAAAGTTCCGCAATGCTTCAAAAGGCAATGATTCAAAGAAATTACCCCATGAATCCTGATTGAAAAGATCGAATGATGCACATGATTCTGTTGGTACATCTTCAGTTTTCATGTAAACAATACGCTGGCTTGAGCACGACTCGTGCGCCAGTTTACCCGTTCGAATATCGACCGTTACAGGCTCTACACCATTTGGCATTGTAAATGTTTCGTTTGCTTTTCCATCAAGCGCTGTTTCCATAAAATCTATCCACACTTGCTTCGATGCGGCCATATCTGTCTGGACAGATAATGTTTTGCCTTGGTCATAGCCATTCCATACACCTGCCGTTAAGCTTGGTGTAAACCCAATCATCCATTGGTCACTATTTGTCGTTCCTGATTTGGCTGCATATGTGTGGCTCATACGTGAACGCAATGATAAACCAGTTGCCGGAGAATAATCACTGAACACAGGATCGAACATACCTGTCATCATTTGCGTTAAAATAAATGCATCCTGTTTAGAAATTACTTGTTCTTTTTCAGGTTTCTTATATTTGTAAACGACTTTTCCTTTTGCATCGGTAATCGACAATACAGTAATTGGTTGTCGTTTTTCTCCGCCTGCAGCAATGATATTATAGGCGTTTGTTAAATCATACAGCGAGTTTTCGGCAGTTCCAAGTGCAATGGAAGGTATATCCTTTTCGGAATAGTTGAGCCCGAAACGTTTCTGGACATCCCGGAAAGATCGGTAGCCGATGTTTTCCAGTGCTTTCACCGCATAAATATTGTCGGAAATGGCCAATGCCTGTGCCATGGAAAGCTCATGGTCAGCATACTTCTTATTGACGTTTTGCGGTGTATAAGTTGCTCGTCCACTATCATACGTAAAGGTCGTTTCGCTCACATCCAAGAAGGACATAGGTGTGAAATCCTTTTCCAGTGCGGCTGCATACAAAATCGGCTTAATGGCAGAACCAGGCTGTCGGTTACCTAACGCAACTCGGTTAAACGAACTTATACTGTAATCACGTCCGCCGACAAGAGCTGTTACAAACCCTGTATCTGCTTCCATGCTCACAAATCCAACCTGCAATTCACTGTTGGGCATATTCGTTTTGATCGCATTTTCCGCTGCTCGTTGATGTGCCTGGTTAAGCGTTGTTTGAATTGTCCATCCACCTTCACTAATACTCAAGTTTTTCTTTTCTAAAATATCGCTTGCTTCTTCCCATACAACATCCAAAAAGTAAGGAGCGATTGATTTATTTGCAATCCAATCATCACTTTTTAAAGCAACATGTTCTGAAGTGGCATGAGTTTTTTCTTCGTCTGTAATTTTCCCTTGTTCATTCATCAACCGCAAAATTACTTGCTGACGATTTGTCGCCTTTTCCAAGTTATTAATCGGCGAATAATACGTCGGTCCTTTTGGCACACCAGCAAGCATTGAAGCTTCGGCTAATGTCAGATCCTTTACGGATTTGCCGTAGAAGTAACGGCTTGCAGCTTCAGCACCGTACATTCCGTGCCCATAATAAACCGTATTTAAATAGCCTTCTAAAATTTCTTCTTTTGAGTAAAATAACTCCAACCGATAAGCAAAAAGGGCTTCATTTAATTTTCGGTTCCATGTTTTTTCATGGGTTAGATAAAGGTTTCGTGCATATTGCTGTGTCAGCGTACTGGCACCTTGCACTTTACCCCCGGCTTTAATATCCGCTAAAACGGCTCCCGCGATCCGGGAAAAGTCAAAACCGCTATGTTCGAAGAAATCTTTATCTTCAACAGCAACAGTAGCATCAATAAGGTAAGGCGATATTTCATCCAGGTCTGTCCAGTAGCGACGTTCCTTTGTAAAATAGTCACCAATCTGATTATGGTTGCTATCTAAAAAAATTGAAGCTTTCGGAACGGTAAGCGGAGGTGCTCCGGCAACTTGCGCATATATACGTAATGAAAGGAACATAACAGCGAAAAAACATAAAAGGGCAATCATAAAGAGTCCGATTTTTTTCGCGAAATTTTTTCGCTTTTTTCGTTTTTTAAATTGCTGTCTTTTCAAGTTTTTCCACCTCATTTCTTTTTTAATAGAGAGCAAACTAAATTTAGTCAATTACAAAAAGTAATGAAAATTCTATTGCACTTTTAATGAAAACAACTATACTTTTTCGTAGCGCACCTTACGAATTTAGTCGTATACGCAGCTATTACAAAAGCAATCCATAATGTCGAATTATGTCAGTTGCTCTTAATTATACGAAAATAGCGAAACAAAAGTTTCATATGTTAGATTTAGTATGAGCAACTTCTTCTATCGCTATGCATTCTAAATTAAGAAATCGGTTTAAAATACGTAATTAAAAATAGAGAAAGGTATAGGTGACTGTAAATGAGATTTGATGAAACTTACGCAGGGAATATGTTTATTAAAAGCCACCAAAACTATGAAGAAAGTAAAGCCGTTTTATACGGCATGCCAATGGACTGGACAGTTAGCTACCGTCCCGGTCAACGTTTTGGTCCTGCCCGAATTCGTGAAGTATCGGTTGGTTTAGAAGAATACAGTTTTTACTTGGATCGTGAGCTAGCAGATGTACCGTTTTTTGATGCGGGGGATATTCCACTGCCGTTTGGGAATCCGGAAAAATCATTAGCAGAAATTAAAACGTTTGTCCGTAAAGTACTGGCAGACGATAAAATTCCAGTAGGGATGGGCGGGGAGCATTTAGTATCACTGCCGGTAATGGAAGCTGTCTATGAAAAGTACGAAGATTTAGCGATTATTCATTTTGATGCACATACAGATTTACGTACGGATTACGAAGGGGAGCAATACTCACACGCAACACCAATTCGTAAAATTGCCGATACAATCGGACCGGACAATGTTTATTCATTTGGAATCCGTTCAGGCTTAAAAGAAGAGTTGCAGTGGGCAAAAGAAAACGGCATGCACATTTCATTATTTGAAGTTTTCGAGCCATTAAAACAAGTATTGCCTACATTAAAAGGTCGCAATGTTTATGTGACAATCGACATTGACGTGTTGGACCCTGCACATGCACCTGGGACAGGCACGGTTGATGCTGGCGGTATTACTCCAAAGGAACTTTTAGCAGCAATTCATGAAATTGCACGATCTGAAGTAAATGTTGTCGGCTTTGACCTAGTTGAAGTGGCACCAATTTACGACCATTCCGAAATAACAGTAAATACAGCTGCAAAATTGATTCGTGAAATGATTTTAGGCTGGGTAAAATAGCACGGGTTTATAAAACATAGATATAGTAAGGCATTGCGGGGTTAACTGCTAATGTTATTTTGAAGGTACTCTACGGAGTACCTTTTTTTATTGAATTTTGAGGAGGTGTTGATGCATACATCATGGTTAACTGGGGAGAAATTAATAGGGAATAATAAACAATCAAAAGTACACTTGCAAAGTATACTAAAAAGCATGGTATCCCATTTGGGACGATACAGAGCAGATGAATACATTGATCTTCATTTAGACAAATGCTTATGTTCGAAAAAATGTGCCAGGTTACAGTTCAATCTTAAAGGGGTAAAGAATGATATGCTGCTGCCATGACCAAGTGAAATCGGTTGATTCGGGTATTTCGAGGCATTGCGCTAATAACGAAGCGTATAACGCATCGATAAAACCCCAAATTATACATAAAGTATTGCATCATATACGAGGTGTCAACTGTCAGTAAAAGCCCGATTGATTGGGGTCTGCAGGAGGCGTGGAAATAAGACATTGCAACAGGACGTAGCGAACTTTGTTTATTTGTTCGACTACTAAACGGGTATAGCATGCCAGAGCCAAGTTAGAAATAGGAGTGTTTATGTTGGAAAAGGGTCATATTGTATTAATAATTTCATTACTAGTAAATGTACTGTTGTTAGGAACAGGGAGCTATGTGGTGAGAAATATCGGTGGACTTGAAGTTGTTAAAACAAAAATGCAGTCAACACCTTCTCCCAATAAGGATTCTGCTTATTACTTTACGAAAAAAAGCGTCTTTGAACATTCGTCAATTAGTAATATTGATAAAGTATTCATTGGTGACAGCATTTCCGATTACGGAGAATTCCAGGAATACTTTCCTGGTGAGGTTGTGCTGAATCGGGGAATCCGGAATGATTGGACAGAAGGTGTATTGAACCGTATACAGGAAGTAGTGGACCGAAACCCGAAAGAGGCGTATTTAATGATCGGTGTCAATGATATCCGTTATGGAACGGAAGCCGAAGTATTTAAAAGTAACGTCGAGAAAATCGTGGATTCGTTTGAAGGAAAAGATACAAGTCTCGCTATTCAATCAATCCTGCCTGTGAATAACGGGTTATTAGGAAATGAAGTGACAAATGACAAAGTGAAGCGGTTTAATATTATTTTGCAAAAGATTGCGGATGATAAGGGAATTGAGTATATCGATCTGCATTCGAGCTTTACTGATAAAAACGGGCAACTGGATAAGCAGTTCACTGGTGATGGGCTTCATTTAAATGGGAAAGGGTATGAAGTTTGGGTCGATCGGCTTCGCTCAAAATAAAATCAAATATAAAAAAGCTGAACCTCGGAGATGAGGTCCAGCTTTTTTTACGTCGGAATCGGTGTCTTTTCTTTCTTGTTTGAAAACCCACCAAGCAGAATTTTTCCGTTCGGTAGCAAATTTTTGATTAAAATTGAAACAATGATAGGAATGAATATCCCGATCGTTGTGTAACCAATAAGCCCATACGTGAAATAATCATTTAGTATAATATCTGCAAATATATGCAAATACATAATGGAAAGCGAGTGATTTTCTATTTTCTGCAGCCAGTTAATCGACAGTTTTGCTGCGAGCAACTGGAAGCATCCTACTAATACAATTGTAAATGATATGGGAATGACTAAATCTAATATAAAATGGTCATACCGTAAGAACTTCATACTCAATCGGTAATCGATGATATTAATTCGATCAAGCAATACCGCCGTTGCACTCAGGAACAAGGCCGTACTCATCCATCGTTTTGAAATATCCATCCATAGATGTTTGAAATAATACCCGATTGCAAAATAGATGATTGCCATCAGCGCCACATCGAGGTTCCAAATCATTGGAATCGATTGCGCTGCTTCGGAGGGTTTGCCGCCGATGACTTTCATAGCGACGATGCTCTCAAAATTTCCGAGAACATAAAAGAGCCCTAGAATGATAAACTGTTTCTTCCGATTGAAGTAGGTCGTCAACCACATGAATAACAGGTAGGTGAAGAATAATGTCGTCACAAACCAGAAAACACCATATGCTCCTCGAACAAAACGCCCCCCTATGACAAGTGTCCATAAATCATTAAGATACCATTCTAAATTCCAATTGCCTGAAAAAATCTCCATTCCATAACGGACTAGTGTAATACTTGCAAGGAAAAATAGGTAAGGGACGATTAATTGCATAAAACGCTTGTGAATCGTCGGCTTTATCTCCTTTTTATCTAAAATCGGCTTAAAGAACAAACCGCTTAATATGAAAAATGCTGGCATATGAAACCAATAAATATATTTCGCGAGTGGAAAGTCGAGCTCACCTGGATAATGCCCGATGACGACAAGGATCATTAAGAATCCTTTCGTAATATCCACCCACGTTATCCGTTTTTTCTTCATTAATCCACCTCTTAAAAAAATATGCTCCCATTATATACCCTCTTTTCGTGTGAATAGCGCAATGTAACAGCATCGTTATGTAATTGTTAAATAAACGGTAAATCACGGATATAAAGGATTCTTATGGTGTCATAAATCATAAAAGAAATTCACTTCATTTTACAAAATGGAAATTTAGGCTTGGTAAAATAAGAAAAAAGGTGTGTTAAAAGTCTTGAAAACTTTTAACACACCTTTTTAGTATCGCTGTTTCATCTGGTTGTAGTGGCAGATCTGAATATTTGCCTGATGCTTTGCTCTCAATAAGGCTTCGTATGAAAAGCGGTAAAGCTCTTTAACGCTCTGTCCATTTTGCGGAAAAGAACAGATTCCAATTGCAAGAACGAGCTGACTGGATGGATAATTTTCAAAAGTGAGCTGCTGTACAGCTTTATTGATTGCGTTGGCTAAAGTAACCGCTTCTGCAGGTACCAAATGCGGCAGCACGACATAAAACTCATCACTATCAATTCGCCCGATCAGCGCATTTTTCGGCAGCTGGTCTTTCATTAGTTTTGAGACTTGGACAAGCACCTCATCGCCAGCTTTATAGTGATACATATAATTCAATTCACGAAACTGACGAATATCGATATGAAGGAGCTCAAATGGAATTTTTGCATTCACAAATGATAATAACTTCTGCTCAATCGCAATATTATTCGGCAGCTGTGTAAGCAAATCCGTTTTCCGCATTGCGTATATTTGTCTGATTTGTTTATTTTTATGTTCAAGCTGCATTAAGATTTTTCTGACTGCAAAAAAAGTGATGGTCGAAACAGCAAAGTAAAGGATTAAATAGAACAGATTATTTATTTGAAAACGGTCATAAATAATGAGGACGATAATGTGTTCGATCGTTATAACGAAAAAATAGACCGGTAAATTTTGATAGGTAATCGGACGTTTGAATGCGAAAAAACATGTAATGACTGTCACTACTAAAGTATTCAGCATGATAATGAACGACAATACTGATGTGTACAATAAAACATACCGACTGATCACAATCATAAAACCTGTAATGAAAATTGAAACAGGTCCTCCAAGCAAACCACTAAAAAGTACAAATATAATCCGATTGTTTATTAGCATACCGTGAGCATAGGGAGTAGCCAATGCAGTTAAAATAAAGGCGGCACATCCGAATGTCACACCGACGATAATGGACTTGTATTTATGGATGAAAGGATTATCTTCATATTGTATAAAAGGCCAGAAAATTAAAATCGTAAAGCAAAATAGAATCGAAAAGTTGATTGTCAGCTCCAAAAACATGGCATCACCCCTTGGTAATGTATCGTTACCCCTTATTTTAGATTATTTATATGGAAATAAGAAGATAGTTTTGTTTTTGCCTGCTGTTTTGCCATAACTAAATTTTCCAGGAGCTCCAAAGATGTTTCCCCATTATCAGGAAATGAACTAATTCCAACCGTAACAGAAATATGTAAAGATAAATCTTGGGATACTTCGAACGGCTGTTGGGCAATCATATTAATTAGATTATTGGCCTCTACAATCGCAATAGCAGGAGGTACATCCTTTAATACGAGAAGAAACTCCTCACCGCCTAATCGGCCAACATATGCTCCATTTTTATTGGCATATTCCATCAAGTGTTGGGCAAGTTGTTTAATAACAAGATCACCTGTAGAAAAACCATGCCGTAAATTTATCATTTTAAAATCCCGAATATCGACGAGCAATAAATTGAAAGAGGTTTTCTTTTTCATCAGGTTTTTGACAAATTTCTCATTTTCCTTATTGTTTGGCAACTGTGTCAAAAAATCGATCTTTTTCAAATGAGTGGTCTGTTGTACAGTATCATTGGCAAGTTTTATTTGGCGAATGACAAAGTAAATGAAATAAAATGAAAAAATCGTAAAGATGCCATAAAGCAATAAGTATTCATAGCTTTTAGTATGGAAGCAAAGCCCGAGAAATAATGCGATAAATGTTTCAATAAAGCATCCCCAAAAAAATAAAAATATATTTTTTTGCGTCATTTTATATTTACTTGTGACAAAGAATAATATCAGAACAAGTACAATAAAGTTAATATTCAGGAACATCGGTACCCATGCCAAATATGGCAGGAAAAAAAGTCCGATTCCTATAATCAGACCACTGATCAGAATAGCAAATGGCCCGCCTAAAAGACCACTGTATAACACCGGAATATACTGAATGTTCATCATGAAATCATTCGTAAGGTGAACAGCAGAGAATGTCAGCACAAGGCCGGTTACACCAAACTTCAATCCAATTACATAAGGCTTCGTTCGACTGATGAATGGTGTCTGTCTAAAGTAGTTGATAAATGGCCAATAAATTAAAAGTGTAAACGTAAATAATATACAGAAGTAAGATAGTAATTCGATTAACATAATAAGCTCCTTTATACACTAATCATTACTGTTATGAACGGAAATTGCTATAAAAATAGTGGAATTGAAGGAAAATTGTCCAAATCAAGATGATTGAGGGAGTAAGCGCAAAGTTAAGTTCGTTGTTGCTTAAAGAGATATACTTATCCTATAATAAAAAGGTTATAGAAATATATGTATAGGAGCTGACTGCTATGGCGAACGAGAGCGGGAAAACAGTCAAAATTAAACTAGTTTCCTCAATCATTCCAACCGAGGGCGAGCTTGAACAATATGAAATGTGGCTTGAAGGCAGTTGTGTGGAAAAAGGGAACAGTCATTATCTGCGCTATGAGGAAGTTCAGGAGGATCTGCAAATTCAAACGACGATTAAACTGAATGAAGCGAATTCGTTTATTATGCGAAAAGGCGGTGTGAACATGCGTTTGCCTTTAAATCCGGACTTACGCGAGAATGGTCATTATGAAAGTCCATTCGGCTCATTACCTCTTGTTACCGATACACATCAGTTAGCCATAGAAGTAGTACAAAGCGAAAAAGTGTCAGGGCAATTTAAAACGCAATATGACCTTATCATAGGTGGCAACTCAGTTGGCCATTACAAATTAGATATTCAATTTACGGAGGTATAACGATGAACGCAGTAGAACAATTACAGCAATCGATTAAAGCAGCACTCAAAGCGGCAATCGATCAAGCAGGCCTAGTAGAAGCAGGCACGGAAATCAATATTCATTTAGAAACACCAAAGGATAAAGCAAACGGAGACTTCGCAACAAATATCGCAATGCAATTGACAAAATTGGCGAAGAAGCCACCACGTGCAATAGCTGAAGCAATTTTAGCGCATTTAACGACTGAAGGTACAGATATTGAGAAGATTGAAATTGCCGGACCAGGTTTCATGAATATCACAGTACGTAAAGACTTCTTGGCAAGTGTAGTTACAGCTACATTTGAACAAGGCGAAAACTACGGTCGTTCAATTGCAGGCGCAGGAGAAAAAGTACAAGTCGAGTTCGTATCTGCTAACCCGACTGGTGACTTGCATTTAGGACATGCGCGCGGTGCATCTGTAGGCGATTCATTGTGTAATGTACTGGATTTTGCTGGTTTTGATGTATCACGTGAATATTATATTAATGATGCCGGTAACCAAATTAATAACTTGGCGTATTCTTTGGAAGCACGTTATAAGCAAGCGTTAGGAATGGATGCAGAAATGCCGGAAGATGGATACCACGGTCCGGATATTATCGGAATCGCTGGTAAGCTGGCTGAAGAATTCGGTGCGACGATTTTGGACAAGTCTGATGAAGAACGCTTTAAATTTTTCCGTGAGCACGGCTTGAAACTGGAATTGGCAAAACTGCAAAACGACCTTAAAAACTTCCGTGTTGAATTCGATGTTTGGTATTCAGAAACATCTTTATATGAAAACGGTAAAATCGATGTAGCGTTAGACAAACTAAAAGCAAATGGTCATGTGTTTGATGAAGACGGCGCAACTTGGTTCCGTTCAACAACATTCGGTGATGATAAAGACCGTGTATTAATTAAAAACGATGGTTCATACACATATTTAACACCGGACATCGCTTACCATGAAGACAAACTGCGTCGTGGATTTGATAAACTGATCAATATTTGGGGTGCTGACCACCACGGCTATATTCCACGTATGAAAGCGGCAATCGAAGCACTTGGCTATGACCGCGGCACATTGGAAGTAGATATTATCCAAATGGTTCAGCTGTACAAAAACGGTGAGAAATTCAAAATGAGTAAGCGTACAGGTAATGCTGTAACGATGCGTGAGTTAGTAGAAGAAGTGGGCTTGGATGCTGTACGTTATTTCTTCGTTAAAACGGCAGGGGATTCACATATGGACTTCGATTTAGACTTAGCGGTATCACAATCGAACGAAAACCCAGTATATTATGCACAGTATGCACATGCGCGTATTTCATCGATTTTACGTGCAGCTAACGAGCAAGGTTTCGAAGCTTCATTGGAAAACCTGAACTTGCTAGTAGCAGAAAAAGAAGAAGATGTACTGAAAAAAGTCGGCGCATTCCCGCAAATTGTGGCAGATGCAGCAAAACACCGCACACCACACCGTATCGCAAACTATATTCAAGACTTGGCAGCTGCATTCCATAGCTTCTACAATGCAGAAAAAGTATTGAACCAGGATAACAAAGAGCTGACAGAAGCTCGTTTAGCATTAATCACAGCAGTAAAAGCAACATTGGCGAATGCACTGAAACTAATCGGCGTAAGCGCACCTGAAAAAATGTAATTCAACTATTTAAAGCACTCTATTTTCTGTATACGAAAATAGGGTGTTTTTTCTTTGAGGATTGTGAGATTTCTACTTTAAGCGTGATTCGTTTTACGTTTCGAGAGCAACAGTTCTCCTTTTGAGGTGCTATTTTCCACATTAAGTTGAATCAGTTCTCCTTTTTCCGTAATTTGTTCCAATTCCGCCAGCAAACCTTCCAATTACAAAACAGGGAAACGCATCTAGTGTAATCCCTATAAAGGAACTGGGGATATCTATTGACTTGTAATTTCCCGAAACGTACTATTAAATTTGACTTCTATATACAGGACAATAAATATGAGGTGGTGCTTTCCATGAGCAAGGAATTATTTATTCAAACCGACGAGCAGCAACAATGGCTGAAAAAGTTAGAAACAATATCAGAGAGCGTGAAAGTAAATGCTCAGCAAACAGATGAACAAGCAACATTTCCATTTGGAAATTTCCGGAAGCTGCGTGAAATCGGCTATACAAAAATAACGCTGCCAAAGGAATATGGCGGGGATGGCTTCACAGTCTATGATGCGCTATTACTGCAGGAAACATTGGCGAGCTATTGCGGAAGCACCGGGCTGGCTGTTTCTTGGACAATTCAAAATGTAGGCGAGATTTTCGAAAATCGTTACTGGGATGAACAAAAGCTCGACTGGTTTGGTAAACAGGTTGCAAATGGCGCGACAGTCAATCGTGCGGTAAGCGAGTTTGCAATGGGAAGTCCAGTACGTGGCGGACGTCCGGGAACTTCAGCAAAACGTGATGGGTATTATTATGTAATTAATGGACGTAAAAACTATACGAGCGGTGCACCGGACCTCGACTATTTTTTAGTTTCGGCATGGATTGAAGATGAGGGACAGCTAGGATTTTTCCTCGTTCCGAAAACGGCTGAAGGGGTATCGGTCGAAAATACATGGGATGTTGCATCAATGCGTGGTACGGGAAGCGATGATTTAGTGCTCGATAATGTACGAGTTGATAAAACAAACTTAGTGGAATTACCGAATTATTCAACCGGATTTAAACTGAACGGCTGGTTGCTGCTTATCCCGGCAACCTATTTAGGTATTGCCCAGGCTGCACGCGATTACGCAGTTAATTTTGCGAATAGCCATTCCCCGAACAGTATTCAAGGAACGATTGCCCAGCTGCCAAATGTACAAACGCTGATTGGCGAAATGGATTTGGCGTTGACGAGAGCACGCTTTACGCTTTACGGAGTTGCGGGACTATATAATGACCCGATTAAAAAGGCGACACTAGTCAATGAAATCAATATTGCGAAACATGTAGTGACAAATACAGCAATCGAAGTTGTCGATAAAGCGATGCGTCTTGTTGGGGCAAAAAGCCTGCAAAGATCAAATCCGCTTCAACGCTATTACCGTGATGTCCGTGCAGGTCTGCACAACCCGCCAATGGATGACATTACGATTAAACGTTTAGCTGAAACGGCAATTGAAAAAGCTTAAAAGCAAAGGGGTAAGCAGTTCTTTTATTCGTAATTTCAGCGAAATAAGAAGAATTATCTGAAACTTTGGCGATTGAGCACACATTTTTCTGAATATCAGCTATAATAGAGCTATTAATTTTATATGGACGATAAAGGTTCTTGCTCACTGATAGAGTAAGGAGTAAAAGGGAAATCGGTGCAATTCCGATGCGGTCCCGCCACTGTAAATGCTAGTTGAGAGCAGTATGCCACTGAAAAACTTTCGGGAAGGCGCTTACAACGTTATGCATAAGCCAGGAGACCTGCCTTTATAATGCCCTAAAATAAACCTACGAGGATAGGATGTGGCGGATAAATTCTTTTTCCATTGAATTTTATTTGCATACGTAAAGCTTCCTTCATTTTTAGTAGGAAGCTTTTTATTTTTGTAGAAAATTATACAACGAAATTTTGGAGGTTATTATTTTGAAAAAATGGCAACTGCTATCTTCCGCAGCATTACTTACATTAACATTGGCGGCATGCAACTCGGAAAAAGCAACAGATGAACAATCAGCAAAAGACAATACAGAAGTAACTGAAGCAGCACAATTCCCGGTAACTATAAAAGATGCCTTGGACAAAGAAATCACGCTTGAAAAAGCACCAGAGCGCATTATTACATTGGCTCCATCCAATACGGAAATTTTATTCGGACTAGGGTTAAACGATGAAATTATCGCTGTGAACGACAATGATACATATCCTGAAGAAGCATTATCTAAAGAATCAGTTGGCGGCATGGAATTTAATCTAGAACAAATAATCAGCCTGCAGCCCGACTTAGTTGTCGCACATGAATCGGGATTGTACAGCTTCAATGAACAGGCGATTGCTCAGCTTGAATCAGTAGGAATTCCTGTATTTGTTGTAAAAGATGCGAAAACATTTGAAGAAACATATGAAACAATCGAACAAATTGGCAATCTGACGAATAAAGAAAAAGAAGCAGAAGAAATGATCGTCTCCATTAAAGAGGGGATTGAAGAAATTGAAGTGAAAGTAGCCGACCTGGAAGAGAAGTCCGTATTTGTTGTTGTTGGGACAAATCCGCAACTATATGTTGCTGGACAGGAGACGTTCATTAGTGAAATGCTTGAAGTATTAAATGTAGAAAATGCCGTTCCGGAACTCGGGTGGCCGCAGTACAGCTCGGAGCAATTTGTAAAGAGCAATCCGGATATCATTTTAGTAACATATGAAAACGACTTGGCAGCAATCGAGGAAAATGATGCATATGCAGAAATGGATGCTGTGAAAAACGCCAATGTGAAATTAGTCGATAGCGATACGACAAGTCGACAAGGTCCGCGTATTGTAGAAGGTATTGAATCAATTGGGGAAGCAATTTATCCAGAGGTATTCAATGAATAAAAAATATTCAATCGCCTATGTACTATCGATTGGATTGCTTTTAAGCAGTATATGGATTGGCATTTCGTTCGGGTCTGTTAATATTCCGTTTTCGACATTGTGGGATAAAACAACAGATCCGGTTGCATACAGTATTTTGTGGAAAATCCGAATGCCACGCGTCATTTTAGCCGCATTAATCGGGGCTTCTTTAGCAATTGCGGGGGCAGCATTCCAAGGGTTGCTTAAAAACCCTTTGGCAGATCCATACACATTAGGTATTTCATCAGGGGCCTCGGTAGGTGCGGTAATGACAATCTTTTTAGGCATTTCCATACCGGTGCTCGGTGTATTCACATTGCCGGTATTCAGTATGGCTGGAGCTGCATGTACGATGATCATCGTCCTGACATTTGCCAGACTTGTTGACCGCTCGATGAAAATGGAGACACTGATTTTGACGGGAATTATTTTCAGCTCGTTTTTAGGGTCCTGTATTTCCTTAATGGTCGCACTTACTGGTGAACAGCTACGAGAAATCATCGGCTGGCTTCTAGGAAGTGTATCGATGCGAGGGTGGCCATATGTCCGGATGGTTCTGCCATTTATGGTGCTTGGAACGGCAATTATTTGGCTGACTCGCCGTGAATTGAATGCGATGATTTATGGAGAAGAGCGTGCCCAGTATTTAGGGGTAAATGTTAAGCGCAGCAAGTATATGATATTGGCGGGTGGTTCCATTCTAACAGGAGCGGCTGTTGCTGCATCCGGGACAATTGGATTTGTCGGATTAGTAGTACCGCAT
The DNA here is from genome assembly GCF_038003445.1 of Solibacillus sp. FSL K6-1126. Classification (NCBI taxonomy): domain Bacteria; kingdom Bacillati; phylum Bacillota; class Bacilli; order Caryophanales; family Caryophanaceae; genus Solibacillus; species Solibacillus sp. FSL K6-1126. The sequence goes on from NZ_JBBOPD010000001.1 coordinate 718,463, forward strand.
ATGATTCGCCTGCTAATCGGAGCAGACCATCGACATTTATTGACATTGTCGTTTTTGAACGGTGCAAGCCTGCTCGTCATTTGTGACTTAGTATCACGTACAATTATTTCCCCTATTGAACTGCCGATTGGTGTTATTACTTCCTTTATTGGAGCACCCGTCTTTGCCTATATCTTCTTCAAGCAACGTAGAAAGGTTGTTGCATAATGTTAAAAGTAAATAATCTATCCGGCGGTTACGGTGGGAAAACGGTTGTGAAAAATATGACGTTTCACGTGGAAAAAGGAAGAATTCTCGGGATTCTTGGTCCAAACGGTAGCGGAAAATCGACATTACTGAAGATGATCAGTGGTGTGCTGAAATGTGAAACAGGCGAAATTTTCATTGAAGAGAAACCGCTTAAAAGTTATGATAACAAGCAATTAGCGAAAAAGATGGCCGTACTCCCTCAATTAAATGCAAGCGCATTTACGAACAGTGTATATGATGCGGTTTCGTTAGGACGCTACCCTCATCAGAGCGGTTTTTTTTCATCTTGGACGGAAGAAGATGAAACGACGGTACAGCGGGCGATGGAAAGCACAGGTGTTTCGAAATATAAAAATCAATACTTGGAGTTTTTATCCGGCGGCGAGCAGCAACGGGTATTTATTGCACAGGCACTTGCACAAAATTCGGAGCTGCTTCTATTGGATGAACCGACAAACCATTTGGATATCGCGCATCAAAAGCAGATTTTGGATATGATTCGAATGCAAGTTGAGGTGCATGGGCTGACAGTTGTCTCGATTTTCCATGATATTAACTTGGCATCGCTTTATTGTGATGAGCTGCTGCTATTGGAAAATGGTGAAGTACGGGCGTTTGGTGAACCGCATGAAGTCGTGCTGCAAGAGCAGATTGCCGATGTGTATCAGGCTCGAATTGCGACATATCCCCATCCGGAACTGCCAAAACCGCAAATTACGATGCTGCCAACGAATGAAATGGAAAGAAAAGCTGCGGCAATCCATATCAACAAGTTTCAAATAACTAAAGACTATATCGAATATCAGGCACAGGCACCGCTAAAAGTAATTTCATCAGCTGTTCATAATGCCGGCATAGGCTGGTATGACACATTACTCAACCGTTCCATTGCTCCTGAATACGATATTTATAATGTGAAAGAGGAAACGGAGCATTTTTTGAAAGAGCGCAAGTTTTCTCCAACAAATACGGTCGTCATGCTGACAGCCGTGGAAACAAGCTGCGCGGCAATTCGTCATTTTTCGAAAAATAATGCAGAAATCCTTGTCATGGTAACAGCAGGGGTAGGCAACAGTGTTGACGTTACGAAAACATATTTGCGCGAAGAAGAGCCACATATTGGTACGATTAATACATGGGTAATCATTAATGGTAAGCTGACAGATGAAGCATTTATTCAGGCGATGATTACGGCAACAGAAGCCAAAACGAAAGCATTGGCAGATCAGCAAATAAAAGATGCAGTAACAAATACGATAGCAACAAGCACCGCAACGGACAGTTTATTAATTGCCGCTACCCAACAAGGTGAAGAAATGCCGTATGCCGGACCTATTACAGAAATCGGCAAACTGATCGGCCGGGCCGTTTTTGAAGTGACGATCGAAGCGATTAAGAAATATAAACAGCATTATAATAAATGAAAAACCTTAAAGGAAAAAGCTTACGCATGGAAAAAGAGTGTCAATATACTTAAAGGAAATTTTCAAAAATTCTAGAATACTAAATCGAAAGGGTGATGATGGATGAAATTATATACAAAGCAAGGCGATACAGGAAAGACGAGCATTATTGGAGGACGTGTTGATAAAGACCATCTGCGTGTTGAAGCATACGGGACAATTGATGAGCTGAATTCATTTATCGGTAAAGCTGTCAGTGAATTGGAGCAAGAAAAGTTCAAGGATTTGATTGACGACTTAACAGCCATTCAACATGAATTGTTTGATGGAGGCGGGGACTTGGCAAATGTAATGAAAGAACGCCATTACAAACTTACCGAAGAACCAATCACTGTTTTGGAAAACCGTATCGATGTACTTTCCGAAGAAGCTCCACCATTAAAACGTTTCATTTTACCAGGGGGAGCACCTGCAGCAGCTACTCTGCATATCGCTCGAACAGTTGCCCGCCGTGCGGAACGCGAAACTGTATCTTTAATGAAAGAAATTGAAGATGTTTCACCAGTTGTACAAAAATATTTAAACCGATTATCGGATTATTTATTTGCTGCAGCACGTGTTGTAAACTATCGATTATCGATTCAGGATGTCGAATATATTCGTAGTGGCGACGTATTTAAATAAACGAAAAATGCTAGTTAAGACGGAAAAATCGTCTAACTAGCATTTTTTATATTTTGATTTAATTTTCAGAATAAATGACGAAATCTGTTGACTGAATGCTCATTCATTATTACAATGGGTTTATAGTTTAATATGGAAAAATAGTTTATCGGGGTGTATGAGATAAACAAAGGGGTTTAAAGCTTCGTATTCTAGGGGGGAAAAGGATGAATACATTTTTAATCATTAACTGGATTGCATTTTTCGCCGTGTTACTTTATGCGCTGGGGTTATTCGCATATTTGTTGAAAACACGTTATGACTACATTCAGCTTGGTCGCAAAGAAGAGTTCAATCACAAATTTTCTGAACGTATGTCGGATATTGTCGAGAAAGTATTCGGCCAGTCAAAACTATTAAAAGATAAAAAGATGGGTCTTGTACACGTTCTGTTTTTCTATGGATTTTTAATGGTTCAGTTCGGAGCAATCGATTTAATCTGGAAAGGTCTGGCGCCAGGTTCACATTTACCGCTCGGCGGCCTGTATCCGGTATTTACATTTACACAGGAGTTAGTTGTACTAACAATTTTAATCGCAGTTGCGGTTGCATTTTACCGTCGTTATATGGAAAAGCTTGCGCGTTTAAAGCAAGGTTTTAAAAATGGCTTAGTGTATATGTTTTTAGCAATCCTGATGTTTGCCACATTATTTGGCAACGGCTTTTATTTAATATGGCAGGAACATAGTTTAACAGGTTCTGAACCAGTAGCATCTGCAATTGCCTGGGTATTCCAGTGGATGAATCCGACGATTGCTGCTGTCTTGTTCTTCGTTATGTGGTGGGCACACTTGTTGGCGTTATTAGCATTCCTTGTTTATATCCCGCAAGGTAAGCACTTCCACTTAATTACGTCGATTTTCAACGTTTATTACAACCGTCAAGACCGTATTGGCACATTACGTCCAATCGATTTTGCTGCATTGGAAGAAGCGGAAGATGAAGAAAGTATGCCGCCGCTTGGAGTCGGAAAAATTCACGATTTCACGCAAAAGCAAATGCTTGATCTGTATGCATGTGTAGAATGTGGACGTTGTACGAATATGTGTCCGGCAACAGGTACAGGAAAAATGCTGTCACCGATGGACCTGATCGTAAAATTACGAGACCATCTAACATTTACCGGTGCAGTTGAGCTAAAGAAAAAGCCTTGGGTACCATTCTCATTCTTTAATAATACACAAGGTAACCAATTGGCAATGGCTGCTGGTGCTGAAGGTGCAGTAATTGAAGACATTTACAGCCCGTCATTAATCGGCGATGTTATTACAGAAGAAGAAATCTGGGCTTGTACAACATGCCGTAACTGTGAGGATCAATGTCCGGTAATGAATGAGCATGTTGATAAAATTATTGATTTACGACGTTATTTAACAATGACTGAAGGTAAAGTGAATCCGGATGCCCAACGCGCAATGACAAACATTGAGCGCCAAGGGAATCCATGGGGCTTAAACCGTAAAGAAAAAGAAAACTGGAGAGAAATGGACGAAACAGTACACGTTCCAACAGTAAAAGAATTGAAAAAATCAGGCGAAGAAATGGAATATTTATTCTGGGTCGGTTCAATGGGTTCATTTGATAACCGCTCACAAAAAATTGCATTGGCATTCGCTAAATTAATGAATAAAGCAGGCGTTAAGTTTGCCATTTTAGGTAACAAAGAAAAGAACTCTGGAGATACACCACGCCGCTTAGGTAACGAATTCTTGTTCCAGGAGCTTGCAACAGCCAACATTGACGAATTTGAGAAAAATGGCGTGACGAAAATTGTAACGATTGACCCGCACGCATACAACATTTTCAAAAATGAGTATCAGGATTTCGGCTGGAAAGGTGAAGTACTTCACCATACAGAATTACTATACGATCTGATTCAGGAAGGCCGTTTAACAATGGATTACCGTGTGGATGAAACGATTGTATTCCACGATTCATGTTACTTAGGACGCTATAATGATGTATTCGACCCGCCACGTGAAATTTTAAAAGGTATTGCAGGCGTGAAGCTAGTTGAAATGGAGCGTAATCGTGAAGACGGTATGTGCTGTGGTGCAGGCGGTGGCTTAATGTGGATGGAAGAGCATGTCGGAAACCGTATTAACGTTGCACGTACAGAACAGGCAATTGCAACACAGGCATCGGTTATTTCTTCAGGCTGTCCTTACTGTTTAACAATGCTTTCGGATGGAACGAAAGCAAAAGAAGTGGAAGATACAGTAGGCACTTACGATATTGCTGAAATTTTAGAGCGTGCAGTATTCGGAACACCGGAAAAAGTGCAAGTTCAACAAGTGCAAGAAGAAGTAGTAGAAGAAACAGTTGCTGCACCTGTAGAACCGATTGAAGTTGAGAAACAAGCATCAGCAGTTGAAACTTCATCACTTACAGAAGAGCAGCAAGTGGCAACAGATACGGCACCTGCTGAAAATGAAAATAACGATCAAAACAAGTAAAAATAGAATTAACGAGAATAAAATTTATAGTCAGTATATTTGAATAATTTGTTGCGAATTCAAATTGGTTTTAATACAATGAAAGTAAGCGAAGAAATGAGAGTAGTAAATACTCTCATTTTTTTCTAAATATTGATTGAGCGAGCGTTCAGTCGAATTACTAATTACAGACTGCAAACAGTGTTTCTATTAGTAAATGATGGGGATCGTTACTAATAGATTAATAGCCTGCAGGAACTTCACAATACGGATGACGATGTAAAAAATTCGGATTAATTCAAACAAAGGGGTGTATGGATTGTCGAGAACAGTTATTTTAGACGGCGCACGAACACCATTCGGTAAATTTGGTGGCGCATTAAGTTCATTAACAGCAAGTGACTTAGGCGGAATTGCAATTAAAGAAGCATTGGTGAAGGCCAATGTATCAGCAGATGAGGTAAATGAAGTCATTATTGGAACCGTATTGCAGGCGGGGCAGGGGCAAATCCCTTCACGGCAAGCTGCAACAAAAGCGGGAATTCCTTGGAATGTGAAAACCGAAACAATTAACAAAGTATGTGCTTCAGGCATGCGCAGTGTTACTCTTGCCGATCAGCTTATTCGATTAGGGGACGAAGAAGTAATCGTGGCAGGTGGAATGGAATCGATGTCAAACGCACCGTACTATATGCCAAAAGGTAGATTTGGTTTGCGTATGGGAGATGCTAGTTTAGTAGATGGCATGATTTATGATGGTTTGTCTTGTGCCTTCCATCCGAAACAAGTGCATATGGGCATTTACGGTAATAGCACAGCGAACAAGTTTGAGATTTCTCGTGAACAGCAGGATGCATGGGCGGTACGTAGCCATGAAAAAGCATTGGCGGCAATGGACTCAGGGAAATTTGCAGAGGAAATCGTAGCAGTGGAAATTCCACAGCGTAAAGGCGAACCACTTCGTATTGAGACGGACGAGGCACCGCGAGCAGGGACAACATTGGAAACGCTAACAAAATTAAAGTCGGCATTCAGCAGTGACGGTACAATTACAGCTGGTAATGCCCCAGGTGTGAATGACGGAGCATGTGCACTAGTACTAATGAGTGAAGAAAAAGCACATCAGGAAAACCGTCAGCCACTTGCAACAATTCTCGCGCATGCGGAAGTAGGGGTAGCACCTGAAGATTTCCCGCAAACACCGGGACTTGTAATAAATGAGTTGCTAAAAAAATCTGGCAAAACATTGGAAGACATTGATTTAATCGAAATTAATGAAGCATTCGCAGCGGTTGCTCTTGTAAGCAATCAAATTAGCGGACTGGATGAGAGCAAAGTAAATGTTAACGGGGGTGCCGTAGCTTTAGGACATCCGATTGGAGCAAGTGGTGCCCGTATTATATTAACACTCGCTTACGAACTGAAGCGTCGTGGGGGCGGTCTAGGAATTGCGGCTATTTGTTCTGGCGGCGGTCAAGGGGACGCGGTATTAATCGAAGTAACAAACTAAGGGGATGAAATAAATGGCAATTCAAAAAGTAATGGTCATCGGCGCAGGGCAAATGGGTTCCGGGATCGCACAAGTTTGTGCACAGGCAGGCTATGAAGTCATTTTGAATGATATGAAGGATGAATTTTTCGAACGCGGTTTAAATACCATAACGAAAAATTTGGCACGCGATGTTGAAAAGGGCCGTAAAACAGAAGAAGAAAAATTTGCTGTTTTAGCTCGAATTACTAAATCATTGACGATTGAAGATGCAAAAGACGCGGACATTATCATTGAAGCGGCAGTTGAAAACATGGATATTAAACAATCGATTTTTAAGCAGCTTGATGAAATTGCACCTAAGCATGCCATTTTAGCGACGAATACATCGAGTTTACCGATTACCGAAATTGCGGCAGTGACAAAACGACCTGAGCAAGTAATTGGTATGCACTTCATGAATCCGGTTCCAGTCATGAAGCTTGTTGAAATTATTCGCGGATTGGCAACAGCGGATGAAGTGTATGAAACGGTTGCTGAAATGACAAAGCAGCTGGGGAAAACAGGTGTGGAAGTAAATGATTTCCCGGGCTTTATTTCAAATCGTATTTTATTGCCAATGATCAATGAAGCAATTTATGCATTGTATGAAGGCGTAGCGTCGAAAGAAGCAATTGACGATGTGATGAAAATGGGGATGAACCATCCGATGGGTCCATTAACATTAGCTGATTTTATCGGGTTGGATACATGCTTGTCGATTATGGAAATTTTACACGAAGGACTAGGTGACAGTAAGTATCGTCCATGTCCGTTATTACGCAAATATGTGGCAGCCGGCTGGTTAGGCAAAAAGAGCGGTCGAGGGTTCTACATATACGAAAGCTGAGGGACTTCTATGAATTTACAATTTACTGATGAGCAGTTGATGATGCGTAACATGGTTCGTGATTTTGCTAAAACCGAAATTGAACCGTTTATCGAGCAAATGGAAGCGGGAGAGTTTCCGAGGCATTTGCTGACGAAAATGGGTGAGCTTGGTCTGATGGGAATTACTGCACCTGCTGAATATGGCGGGGCGGAAATGGATTTTACTTCCTACATTATAGCGATTCATGAGCTGTCGAAAGTAAGTGCGGTAATGGGTGTTATTTTATCAGTGCATACTTCAGTCGGCACAAATCCGATATTATATTTCGGCAATGAAGAACAAAAGAAAAAGTATGTACCGAAGCTAGCAAGTGGAGAATCGATCGGAGCATTTTGTTTAACAGAGCCAAGTGCCGGTAGTGATGCAGGTTCACTGAAAACTCGGGCAGTTCGTGACGGCGAACATTATGTGCTGGACGGCGCAAAAGTGTTTATTACAAATGGTGGGGAAGCCGATGTGTATATCGTCTTTGCTTCTACCGATCCGGAAGCAGGTTCTCGGGGGATTTCCGCATTTATCGTAGAGAAAAATACACCAGGTCTGATAATCGGAAAAGACGAGCGAAAAATGGGTCTTCACGGTTCTCGTACGGTTCAGCTTACATTTGAAAACATGCGCGTTCCTGCAGAAAACTTGCTCGGGCAAGTAGGGGATGGCTTTAAAATTGCATTGGCCAACTTGGATGTAGGACGAATCGGCATTGCAGCTCAAAGTTTAGGAATTGCCGAAGCAGCATTGGAAGCGGCAACTGCCTATGCAAAAGAGCGGATACAGTTCGGAAAGCCAATTGCCCAGCAGCAAGGGGTCGGCTTCAAGCTTGCCGATATGGCAACAGCAGTGGAAGCTTCGAAACTGCTCGTCTACCGAGCTGCCAACATGCGCAGTGAAGGGCTGTCATGCGGAAAAGAAGCATCGATGGCAAAACTGTTTGCTTCTCAAACAGCGATGGATACAGCGATAGAAGCCGTACAAATATTAGGCGGCTACGGCTATACCGAAGACTATCCGGTGGAACGCTATTTCCGCGACGCAAAAGTTACACAAATTTACGAAGGCACAAGCGAAATCCAGCGCATCGTTATTAGTAAGAATGTGATGGGGTGACGTACTTAAAAATATTGTTGATTGAAGTGGAGGTTCGACTCCAGCGGGAAAAGCACGACGCCAGAGACTAGGAACAAAAGCTAAGAACGCCACGTCCTGTGGCAACGCTTTTGTGACCAACATCCGTGTTGGCCTCGTGCCCGCGGAAAGCGTAACCGTAACGGAAATCAACGGGTAATCTAATTTAAAGGGGATATAGGGATATGAACTTTCAATTATCAGAAGAACACCAACAATTACGCGAAATGATTCGCGATTTTGCAATCAATGAAGTAGCACCAACAGCAGAGCACCGCGATGAGCACGAAGAATTCGACCGAGGCATTTTCGATAAAATGGCCGAGCTAGGCTTAACAGGTATTCCTTGGCCGGAAGAATACGGCGGAGCAGGGTTTGACTACTTGGCATACTGTATCGCAGTTGAAGAATTATCACGTGTTTGTGCATCGACAGGGGTAACATTGTCAGCACATACATCACTTGCAGGCTGGCCGATTTTCAAATTTGGAAATGAAGAGCAAAAGCAAAAATATCTTCGTCCAATGGCAGAAGGTAAGAAGATCGGTGCTTACGGTTTAACAGAGCCAGGTTCAGGCAGTGATGCAGGCGGAATGAAAACATATGCCGTAAAAGACGGGGACGACTATATTTTAAACGGTTCGAAAATCTTCATTACAAATGGTGGAGTGGCAGATATTTATGTCGTATTTGCGGTAACAGATCCGGAAGCGAAAAATGGTACGACTGCCTTTATCGTTGAAGCGGACTACCCAGGCTTCTCTGTAGGGAAAAAAGAGAAGAAACTAGGAATTCGTTCATCTCCAACGACTGAAATCATTTTTGACAACTGCCGTGTACCGAAAGAAAACGTACTAGGTGAAGAAGGTCAAGGTTTCATTATCGCGATGAAAACGCTTGATGGCGGACGTAACGGAATTGCAGCACAAGCGGTTGGGATTGCACAGGGCGCATTGGATGCAGCGGTTGATTATGCAAAAGAGCGTGTTCAGTTCGGCAAGCCGATTACTGCAAACCAAGGGATATCATTCAAGTTAGCGGATATGGCAACAGAAATTGAAGCTTCACGTTTATTGACGTACCAGGCGGCATGGTTGGAATCAAATGACTTACCATACGGAAAAGCATCGGCGATGGCAAAACTGCTTGCGGGTGATACAGCGATGAAAGTAACGACAGAAGCTGTTCAGGTTTTCGGCGGCTATGGCTATACGAAAGATTACCCGGTAGAGCGTTATATGCGCGATGCGAAGATTACGCAAATTTATGAAGGTACACAAGAAATCCAACGCCTTGTAATTTCGCGTATGATCACGAAATAGCCTATGGCGAAAAATGATAAGCTGCACGTCCAATCGTCAATAAAAGATGAAAATAAAATTATTGCCCGCCGTCAGCAAATTATCGATGCCGGTGTGAAGCTTTTCAAAGAAAAAGGCTTCCACCGTGCAACTACAAGGGAACTTGCAAAAGCAGCCGGTTTTTCTATCGGGACTTTATATGAATATATTCGTACAAAAGAAGATGTTTTATTTTTAGTTTGCGACAATATCTTCAATGAAGTAACGAAATGCTTAACCGATTTCACGTCCGATACAGGTACAATCGAAGGTTTGAAACAGGCGATCCGTCATTATTATTTACTGATTGATCAAATGCCTGAGGAGTTTACGATTATGTATCAAGAAACGAAGTCATTGCAAAAAGCTGCGATGCATTACATTCTCGATAAAGAACTTGAAATGGTCGCTATTTTTGAACGCATATTAAAGGACTGTGTGGAAGCTGGTAATTTATCGCTTTCTGAAGATGCAATCTATTTAGCAGCAAACCACATCGTCGTACAGGGGCAAAGTTGGGCATTCCGCAAATGGGCACTGCAAAAACGATACACGATCGATCAATATATAAATTTGCAAACAACAATGTTTTTACAAGGCATTATGCAGTTTGAAAATTAGGAAAGGAGAATCGCCATGTAGAGCAACTAGTTAAACAGTTTGCTTCGTATGGCGATTTTTCATTATTCCAACATAACAAAGGGGTTATTAAAATGGGGAAAACTGAAGTATACAAACCAAAAAATCATATTCGCTTTGTCACAGCATCGAGCCTTTTTGATGGGCATGATGCTTCAATAAATATTATGCGCCGAATTTTACAGTCAAGTGGGGCTGAAGTCATTCATTTAGGCCACAACCGTTCTGTAGAGGAAGTGGTTAATGCTGCAATACAGGAAGATGCGCAAGGGGTGGCGCTATCTTCATATCAGGGCGGTCATATTGAATATTTCAAATATATGTACGATCTGCTTCGCGAAAAAGGGGCACCACATATTAAAATTTACGGTGGCGGCGGTGGTGTAATATTGCCGCGCGAAATTAAGGAACTGCATGATTATGGCATTGCCGGCATTTTTTCACCGGAAGATGGGCGCCAATTAGGTTTACAAGGGATGATAAACAAAAAGCTTGAAGGTGCAGATTTTTCTACACTAAAAGGAAATTACAAAGAACTTTTAGAAAAACTTTCGACCGATACGCCGGAAATTTTGGCGAATTTAATTACAGCTGCCGAAGTTGGCGGGGATGCAGAAATTGAAGAAATGCTGCAGCTTGCACGAACTAAAAGCTTAAACACACCGGTTATTGGGATTACCGGTACAGGCGGCGCAGGGAAATCTTCGCTGACAGACGAACTTATCCGCCGATTCCTGCAAGAATTCCCGGATAAGAAGCTTGCCATTATATCGGTTGACCCGACAAAACAAAAAACAGGCGGGGCTTTATTAGGTGACCGTATCCGTATGAATGCCATCTTTAATAATCGCGTTTACATGCGCAGTTTGGCAACACGCGGCTCACATACGGAATTATCAAGTTCGATTGGTGATGTACTCGATGTTGTACGCACAGCAGGATTTGATTTAATCCTTGTTGAAACAAGTGGTATCGGGCAAGGGGATGCTGAAATTACGAAACATACAGACCTTTCGATGTATGTAATGACGAGCGAATTCGGTGCACCGACACAGCTTGAAAAAATCGACATGATCGATTTTGCAGATTTGATTGCGATCAACAAATTTGAACGAAAAGGTTCTGAGGATGCATTGCGTCAAGTTCAGAAACAATTCCAGCGTTCACGTGAACTATGGGAAGAACCACTTGATCATATGCCTGTATTCGGGACAATCGCTTCGCAGTTCAACGATTTAGGGACGAACTCATTATTTGCGGCTCTTGTAGCGAAAATTAATGAGAAGTTCGGATTAGATTGGGAAACTTCGTATGAGCAATTTGTGAAAACGCAAAAACAAAACATCGTTATTCCGAATGACCGTCGCTATTACTTGCGCGAAATCTCGGAAACGATCAGAAATTATCATAAGCATGCGGAACAGCAGGCATTACTGGCAACGAAGTGGTATCAGCTAGAAGGAACGAAAGCACTGCTTCCGGAAAGTGAAACAGCATTAACTGCATCAATTGATTCTTTACTGGAAGGGGTTCAAAATGAATTAACTGCGGAGTCGAAGCGTATACTGAAAAATTGGAATGCATTAAAAGAAGCTTACGCTGGCGACGAACTCATTACGAAAGTGCGTAATAAGGAGATTAAAACCATTTTACGTACCGAGTCTCTGTCAGGCTTGAAGATTCCGAAAGTCGCGTTGCCGAACTTTAAAGATTACGGTGAAATTTTACGCTGGGTGTATAAAGAAAATGTACCAGGTGAATTCCCTTATACAGCAGGTGTTTTCCCGTTCAAACGAGAAGGTGAAGACCCGAAACGTCAATTTGCGGGTGAAGGGACTCCTGAGCGTACAAATAAACGGTTCCACTATTTATCTAAAGATGATGATGCAAAGCGTTTATCGACGGCATTTGATTCAGTAACGTTATATGGGGAAGATCCTCATACACGTCCTGACATATACGGAAAAGTAGGGGAGTCTGGCGTAAGCATCTGTACATTGGATGATATGAAAAAACTTTATGCAGGCTTCGATCTATGTGCACCTTCTACATCTGTATCGATGACGATTAACGGACCTGCGCCAATTATTTTGGCAATGTTTATGAATACAGCAATCGACCAGCAAGTACAAAAGCGTGAACAGGAGTTGGGCCGTACTTTAACGGTGGAAGAATTTACAGAAACGCGTGAACAGACATTGCAAGTAGTGCGCGGTACCGTACAGGCGGATATTTTAAAAGAGGATCAAGGGCAAAATACATGTATCTTCTCAACAGAATTTGCGCTGCGTATGATGGGCGATATCCAACAATATTTCATCGATCATAAAGTAAGAAATTATTACTCGGTATCCATTTCAGGCTACCATATCGCCGAAGCAGGAGCGAATCCGATTTCGCAGCTTGCATTTACATTGGCAAACGGTTTTACGTATGTTGAATATTATTTAAGCCGTGGTATGAATATCGATGATTTTGCACCGAACTTAAGTTTCTTCTTCTCGAACGGTCTTGACCCTGAATATACAGTCATCGGTCGTGTAGCACGTCGCATCTGGGCTGTTGTCATGCGTGAAAAGTACGGCGCAAATGACCGCTCGCAAAAGCTGAAATACCATATTCAAACTTCGGGCCGCAGTCTGCATGCACAGGAAATCGATTTCAATGATATTCGTACAACACTGCAGGCATTGATGGCATTGCAGGACAACTGTAACTCACTGCATACAAATGCATACGATGAGGCAATTACTACACCTACAGAAGAATCGGTACGCCGCGCGATGGCGATTCAAATGATTATTACAAAGGAACACGGCTTATCGAAAAACGAAAACCCGTTACAAGGGGCGTTCATTATCGAAGAGCTTACACAACTAGTAGAGCAGGCGGTGCTGGAAGAGTTTGACCGCATGAATGATCGCGGCGGGGTACTTGGTGCGATGGAAACACAGTATCAACGCGGAAAAATCCAAGAAGAATCGATGCACTATGAGCATTTAAAACATTCAGGACAACTGCCGATTATTGGCGTGAACACATATTTAAACCCGAATCCGACATCTGAAGAAGCGATCAATAACATGGAGATTGCACGTGCATCTAAAGAAGAAAAAGATCTACAAATTGCAAACTTGGCAGGCTTTAAAGAAGCGAATGCGGACAATAGTCAAAAAGCGCTAGATCAATTAAAAGAAGTCGCAAAAACAGGCGGCAATATTTTTGAAGAACTAATGGAAACAGTTAAAGTAGCGAGCCTTGGCCAAATTACTCAGGCCCTCTATGAAGTAGGAGGCCAATACCGCCGTAATATGTAAGGGATAGATTTGTTGTTTGCAGCTTGCAGAAAACAACTTAATAACAAGCCTTTTTTACTTAGTTATTTGAAAAAAAAGCAAAAAAATGAACTTAGAATACCACGAGTGCGGAAATTTTCGTTATACTAGTAAATACATGGACGATCTGATGAAGGAAGGTGCGCAATAGTGCAACAGTATGTACATTATATTTTAATTTTAGCATGCCTAATTGCAACCTTCTTTTTATATAACCGACAATTAGCAGCAATCCCTTTGCTGCTTTTATCCTTTATTTTATTTTATGTTGCCTATAAAAAAGTAACAAATTTAAAAAACAAGAAATGAAACTAGCATAGTGATAGCATGTTTGTATATAATGGGTATTATGCTTATATCCATCCAGTTGTTGTACAAGCAACAGCAGAACGGGTATAAGATCTTCGGCAGATGGTAAGGATTTGGAAGACGAATCCAGACGCAATTACGCCGAGTCGTAATTGATAAATAGACATGTAAGGATGGAAAGGACGTGCACGATTTGAACTTTCGTGGTATGACAGATGAACAATTAGCAGAAGAGTCATTAATCGACTTAGCATACGCACTATTAGAAGATAAAAAACAAGCAATGCCATTAAATGAATTATTAAAAGGTATTCAAGCATTAAATGGGATTTCGGATGAAGATTTAAAATCACGTTTAGTGCAATTTTATACTGACTTAAACGTAGAAGGCCGTTTTTTATTAAACCAAGAAAATGGCTGGGGTTTACGTGAGTGGTATAAAGTAGAAACAATCGAAGAAGAAACAGCGCCAACAATTAAGACACGTAAGAAGAAAGCAAAAGCTGTTGACGACGAAGATGAAGATGAAGTTATCGACCTTGAAGAAGAGGATGTTTTATTCGAGGAAGATTACGATGAATTCGTTGACGACGAAGAAGAAGAGGAAGAAGTGGATGAGGACATCGACTTCGTTGAAGAAGACATTGAAGAAATCGATCCTGACATCGATGAAGAACTAATCGATGAAGATGATACATTTATTATCGAGGATGATGATGAAGAAGAAATAGATGAAGAGCTAGACGAAGAAGACGAAGAGTTAAAATAAGTATTTTCACATTGGAAATTGAAAGTGCTTGACTTCTATTTCAGTTCCGTATAATCTTTTACTTGGGCTCCTTTAAAAAGGAGATTGACCGTATAAGTTATACGCTCCCCCTGCAAAATAGTGCAGGAGGAGCGTTTTTTATTTTTTCAGGCGTTTTTAATCCCTCATTAACGGGTGGTAAGACTCCGCGGGAGATCAACTCCCCGTAAAATCCAGAGGGTTCAACTAATAATCCGAGGGGATGGAGAAAATTCCCGATGATTGGTAGTTTCACTTTATTAGAAAAACATTCCCTTGCATTTAGGAAGCAATAGAGTGTTTTTCTAATTTGTTTTAAAAGAAGGAGGAATTTGTATGACAAAGTATATTTTCGTAACAGGTGGGGTAGTTTCATCACTTGGTAAAGGGATTGTAGCAGCATCATTAGGTCGTTTATTAAAAAATCGTGGATTGGAAGTAACAATTCAAAAATTTGATCCATATTTAAATATTGATCCAGGTACAATGAGCCCATACCAGCATGGTGAAGTATTCGTTACAGATGATGGTGCAGAAGCGGACTTAGACTTAGGTCACTATGAGCGTTTCATCGATATTAATCTTGGTAAACACTCAACTGTTACTTCAGGTAAAGTATATCAATCGGTACTAAATAAAGAGCGCCGCGGTGACTACAATGGTGGTACAGTTCAAGTAATTCCTCACGTAACAAATGAAATTAAAGACCGTGTACAACGTGCTGGCCGTGAAACTTCTGCTGATGTTGTTATTACGGAAATCGGTGGTACAGTAGGTGACTTTGAATCACTTTCATTCCTTGAAGCGATCCGTCAAATGCGCCGTGATTTAGGCCATGAAAATGTAATGTACATCCACTGTACATTAATGCCTTATATTGCAGCTGCTGGTGAAATGAAAACAAAACCGACACAGCACTCTGTTAAAGAGTTGCGTTCATTAGGTATTCAGCCAAATATTATCGTATTACGTACAGAACAACCAGTGCCGCAGGACATGAAAGAAAAAATCGCTTTATTCTGTGACGTAAAACCTTCTGATATTATTGAATCACGTGATGCAGAACATTTATACGAAGTTCCATTAAATCTTCATGCACAAGGTTTTGACCAAATCGTTCTTGATCATTTCGGTATTTCAGCGCCGAAAGCAGATATGACAGATTGGAAAGAGCTTGTACATTTAGTGAAAAACTTGGAGCACAAAACACGTATCGCTTTAGTAGGGAAATACGTAGAATTGCAAGATGCTTATATTTCAGTTGTTGAAGCATTAAAACATGCAGGTTATGTATACAATTCGGATATCGAGATCGACTGGATCAATGCTGAGCATGTTACAGCGGAAAATGTTGATGAGTTGCTAGGACAAGCAGACGGTATTTTAGTACCAGGTGGTTTCGGCGACCGTGGTGTTGAAGGGAAAATCGAATCTATCCGTTATGCACGTGAAAACGATGTACCGTTCTTCGGTATTTGCCTAGGTATGCAAATGGCGACAGTAGAATTTGCGCGTAATGTTATGGGCTTGGAAGGCGCACATTCAACAGAACTGGACAAAAATACGAAGTATCCGATTATCGATTTCTTACCAGATCAAACAGAAGATACAGATATCGGCGGAACATTACGTCTTGGTTTATATCCATGTAAATTAAAAGAAGGATCTCGTGCACGCGCGGCTTACAATGGTGAAGAGTTAGTATACGAACGTCACCGTCACCGTTACGAGTTCAACAATGAATTCCGTGAAGCAATGGAAGCGGAAGGTATGGTATTCTCAGGATTATCTCCTAACAATAAATTAGTAGAAATTGTTGAACTACCAGAGAAGAAATTCTTTGTTGCGGGTCAGTTCCACCCGGAATTAATTTCACGACCACAACGTCCACAACCATTATTCCGTGAGTTTGTTGGCGCAGCATTTAATAATAAAAAATAAAGAGTTGGGGCAAAAGTAGCTCCAAAATTAAAAGCAGCTCAATTTTACGATAGTAAAGTTTGAGCTGCTTAATTTGTATACCTACTTTAGAGAGGCGCATATAAATTCAAAAATACAAAAGACGACCCCCATACCAGTATGGATTAAGAGTCGCCAATAAATTATGCGAATGGTGATGGATGGTCGTCAAGTAACTCGTCATCCTCTTCATCATCGTCTACGAGCATTTCATCGAATTCCATCTTAATCGCTTCATAAATATATAAAGCTGCTATAATATGTGGAAAAACGATGCGTTCGCCGAGCTTCGTCGGATGCGGTAAAATGCCGCCACGCACTTTTAATGAAATATACGTATAAGCAAGGTCGCTTAACGGATTGTCGTCACTGGCCACTTCACTTGCGACAGCCGCAAATGGAATGAATTCTGCATGCAGTTGCTGTGCGAGCTTTAATGCTTGTTCATCTGTAGCATGACGCGTAAAAATAATCACACGGTCAGCAGGCATTAGTTCGACCTCTTCTGTATAACGTGCAAATTTAGTGAATGTACCTGCACCAAGCTCTGCATTTACCGCAACAGCTTCCATTTCACCAAATGTCGCAAAGTAAATTGTTCCTTGTCCGATTGCTGCCTGTGCCAATAATCGTGCAGTTTCCTCAATTGATTCTTCTTCAGTTTGCTGTATGCGCTGTAGAAGGCCTGTTAATTGCGTAGTTAAAATTTTAGACATATTTACACCTCAAAGTTATTATAAAATTGTGCACATAAAAAAGCAAAAGCACAAACTCTCTCTATAAAAGAGGGGAAATCAATTTAGTAATAGAATGTAACTTATATAAAGTGAAACTTCAATCAGTGGGGTTTTCTTGCCCACTGATTAGAAGGAACACAAGCTAAAACCGTCACGTCCTGAGACAATGCTTGTGTGACCAACATCGTGTTGGCCTGAACCGATCGGGCACTTATGGGTAGTTGAGCTACCGCCTATCCTTTTCGCCCTTGAGAAGTATAGAGGCGGGAGTCTTACTACCCGTTAATGCGGGATAAATTATTATTGTAATGGGGGATCACATTGAAGGGGATACTAATAGTAGATGATCAGCAGGGGATAAGGATGCTTCTAAATGAAGTGTTTAAAAAAGAAGGATTTACGACTTATTTAGCGGCAAACGGTTTTGATGCAATAAAAATTGCACAGGAAAATGAGCTCGATTGTGTTCTACTGGATATGAAAATACCCGGAATGGACGGTCTGGAAATTTTAGCACGTTTGAAAGAAGAACACCCGGAGCTGCCTGTAATGATGATGACTGCTTATGTTGAACAGCATATGATGGACACTGCAAACGAATTAGGTGTGTTGAAATACTTTACAAAACCTTTTAATATTTTTGAAGTACGTGATGAAGTTAATAAACTAGTAGAAAAGGCTGAAAAAATATAAATGAAACAGGCGAGCAGGCAGTAGCGCATACTGTCTGTTTTTGTTATGATTAATCTAAATGTTTTTGTCAATTCATGTGATTTTGCAAAGAATAGACGATGAAAAAAATACTTAAAAAAAGTATTTTGCGCAAACTATGTTTTTCTAGCAGCAAACTATTTATGTATCTTCGAGGAGGATTTTAATAATGGCATTAGTTTCAATGAAAGAAATGTTAATTAAAGCAAAAGCGGAAGGTTATGCAGTAGGTCAATTCAATATTAACAATTTAGAATGGACGCAAGCCATTTTACAAGCAGCAGAAGAAGAAAAGTCACCAGTAATTCTAGGTGTTTCTGAAGGTGCCGGGAAATATATGGGCGGTTTCATTGCTGTTGTAAAAATGGTTGAAGGCTTAATGGAAAGCTACAAAACAACTGTTCCAGTAGCAATTCATTTAGATCATGGTTCAAGCTTCGATAAATGTAAAGAAGCGATCGATGCTGGTTTTACTTCTGTAATGATTGACGCTTCACATCATCCATTCGAAGAAAATATCCAAACGACTAAAGAAGTTGTCGACTATGCGCATGCAAAAGGCGTATCTGTTGAAGCAGAACTTGGTACTGTAGGCGGCGAGGAAGACGGTGTCATTGGTGGCATTATGTACGCAAACCCGCAAGAATGTAAATCATTAGTTGAAGCTACAGGTATCGACTGTTTAGCTCCAGCATTAGGTTCAGTTCACGGTCCTTACAAAGGCGAACCAAACTTAGGATTTGCTGAAATGGAAGAAATCTCAACATTAACAGATGTTCCGTTAGTACTACATGGTGGAACAGGTATTCCGACAAAAGATATTCAACGTTCAATTTCTTTAGGGACAGCAAAAATTAATGTAAACACAGAAAACCAAATCTCGGCAACGAAAGTAATCCGTGAGTTTTTAGAAAATGATAAGAAAACATATGATCCACGTAAATATTTAGGTCCAGCTCGTGAAGCGATTAAAGCGACAGTAATCGGTAAAATGCGCGAATTCGGCAGCTCTGGAAAAGCCTAAGCCTGCTTAAGTTTAGAGGCAGAATTTTACTACCCGTTAAAGCGGGATAAATGAATCCACAAAAGAAAAGTGCACAAACTATGCGTACTTTTCTTTGTGAACACGTGTTTTTCAACATAAGACATCTCGTTCACAAATGAGCGAGATGTGTTTTTATAATCAAATGTAAATCGGAGGCTATTATAATGAAATTTTTTATCGATACAGCAAACTTTGACGAAATTAAAGAAGCATACTCTTGGGGGATTCTTTCAGGTGTAACGACGAACCCATCATTAGTTGCAAAGGAATCAGGCGTGAATTTCCACGACCGCTTACGTGAAATTGCTGAGTTAGTAAACGGCTCGGTTTCTGGTGAAGTTATTTCTTTAGACGCAGAAGGAATGATTCGTGAAGGGGAAGAATTGGCTGCGATTCACCCGAATATTACTGTAAAACTTCCAATGACACCAGAAGGATTAAAAGCATGTAAACACTTCTCTGAAAAAGGCATCAAAACGAACGTGACATTAATTTTCTCTGCAAACCAAGCATTGATGGCGGCACGTGCAGGCGCATCTTATGTATCTCCATTCTTAGGACGTCTAGATGATATTGGTCAAGATGGCGTAGAATTAATCCGTGAAATTGCTGAAATGTTTGCTATCCACGAAATTGAAACGGAAATTATTGCCGCATCTATTCGTCACCCGCAACATATTACGCAAGCTGCATTAGCTGGCGCACATATTGCAACAACTCCATACAAAGTTTTACAGCAACTGTTTAATCATCCATTAACAGACAAGGGAATTGAAGGATTTTTAGCGGATTGGGCAAAGCGAGAAGGGAAATAATAAGAATAACTCACAGCAGTTGACTTATTATCAATTACGCCTCGGCGTAATTGTGTCCAGATTTTTTTGAGTTTAGACCTACAGGACGTGGGTCAGTCAGCCGTTGTCGCACGGCGACGTTTTTAGGCTGACTTCCTCATTAAAACATCCTTTAAAAAATCTGTGACATCTGCCAGAAGCTCATCTTCATTCAGCAGATGTCCGTAGACTTCTGCTGAATGAAGATGAAATTTGTCCAATCGTAAGGGAGAACACAAAATGGATGTTTATAAAATTCAGGGCGGAAATCGTCTAAAAGGTAAAATAACCGTTAGCGGTGCAAAAAATAGCGCAGTTGCTTTAATTCCTGCATCAATTTTGGCAGATTCTTCCGTTACCATTGGGGGAATTCCAGAAATTTCAGATGCATGGACGTTAAAAGCACTTCTAGAAGAAATTGGCGGAGAAGTAACATTCGAAAATGGCAAGATGACGATTGATCCATCAAAAATGGTTGCGATGCCGCTGCCAAACGGCAATGTAAAAAAATTGCGTGCTTCCTACTATATGATGGGTGCCATGCTGGGACGTTTTAAACAAGCGGTAATCGGCATGCCAGGCGGGTGTTTTTTAGGGCCACGTCCAATCGATCAACATATTAAAGGTTTTGAAGCTTTAGGAGCAAAAGTAACAAATGAGCACGGTGCGATTTACTTACGCGCAGATGAATTAATTGGTGCGAAAATTTATCTGGATGTTGCAAGTGTCGGCGCAACAATTAATATTATGCTGGCAGCAGTGCGGGCAAAAGGGAAAACTACAATCGAGAATGCAGCGAAAGAGCCTGAGATTATTGATGTTGCGACACTTTTAACAAATATGGGTGCCAATATTAAAGGCGCAGGAACGAGCGTTATCCGTATTGAAGGTGTCGATGAGCTAAAAGGTACGAAACATACAATTATACCGGATCGAATTGAAGCAGCTACATTTATGATTATGGCTGCAGCGATTGGTGATGGTGTACTTGTCGATAATGTCATTCCGCTTCACATGGAAGCCGTAACAGCTAAACTTCGCGAAATGGGTGTAACTGTGGAAGAGAATGAGGAAAGCATCTACATCTCAAAGCAAAAGAACCTGCAGGCGGTTGATGTAAAAACACTGGTCTATCCAGGATTCCCGACTGATGTTCAACAGCCTTTATCTGTTTTAATGACGCAGGCGGAAGGGACATCGATGATTACAGATACAATTTATTCTGCCCGATTCAAGCATATAGACGAACTGCGACGTATGAGTGCAAAAGCCCGTGTTGAAGGCAATACGGCCATCATTCAAGGACCTGCATCTTTGGAAGGATCCACGGTAACGGCAACAGATTTACGCGCGGGTGCTGCATTAGTATTGGCTGGACTTATCGCAAAAGGTGAAACAGAAATTCACGATATCTACCATATTGAACGCGGCTATAGTTCATTAATTGAAAAGCTTTGTGCAATTGGTGCAAATATTCGTAAAGAGTCCATTGTCATTAAAACAAAGAATAATGCATAAATTTGCTATAATTCGTGATCCGAATCGCGCAACGATGAGAGTATGATAATATATATTTGGGTAATAAAAATATGTTAGTTCATAATACAATTCAAAAAAGCAGTTAATTTAGGCTGTTAAAATCGGTTTTAACCGATTACAGGAGGCAAACACAAAATGGAACGTAGTTTATCAATGGAAGTAGTACGTGTAACAGAAGCAGCAGCGATTGCATCAGCGAAATGGATGGGACGCGGACTTAAAAACGAAGCGGACGACGCAGCAACAACAGCGATGCGTGTTATGTTTGATACAATCCCAATGCATGCGACAGTTGTAATTGGTGAAGGAGAAATGGATGAGGCACCGATGCTTTATATCGGTGAAGAATTAGGGCTTCGAAATGGCGGACCTGAAGTTGATATCGCAGTAGATCCATTAGAAGGTACAAATATCGTAGCAAAAGGTACAAATGGCGCGATGACAGTACTGGCAATTGCAGACCGAGGCAATCTATTAAATGCGCCTGATATGTATATGGATAAAATAGCTGTAGGGCCGGAAGCGGCAGGTAAAGTTGATATTAACGCTTCTGTTACGTACAACTTATTGCAAGTGGCAAAAGCAAAAAACAAAGATATTTCCGATGTTGTAGCAACACTTTTAGACCGTCCACGTCATCAGCATATTGTCGATGAAATCCGTGAAGCCGGTGCACGTATTAAATTCATTCAAGACGGTGATGTAGGTGCAGCGATTAACACAGCATTCGATGAAACTGGTATCGATATTATGTTCGGTATGGGTGGCGCACCAGAAGGCGTTATTGCGGCAGTTGCGTTAAAATGTTTAGGTGGCGATTTCCAAGCGAAACTAGTACCTGAAGATGAAGAACAGCTTGCTCGTTGCGTAAAAATGGGAGTCGACGTAGATAAAGTATTAATGATGGAAGACCTAGTTAAAGGCGATGATGCTATTTTTGCAGCAACAGCTGTAACAGATTCGGAGCTTTTACGCGGTGTTCAATATAAAGGTTCCTATGCACTTACACATTCAGTTGTTATGCGTGCAAAAACAGGAACAGTACGCTTTATTGAAGGACGCCACAGCATTGATAAAAAACCAAAGTATGACCAAATATAACTTCCCGTATAATGTAAGTAGCCTCAAATAGAAAATGCCCATTTTCAAATTACTTACACTATAATATAATAAATGCCCAGTGTAAAAACTGGGCATCTTTCAAATAAAGTGTAGTATACTTCTCTTACACAAATTCCTA
This sequence comes from Solibacillus sp. FSL K6-1126, assembly GCF_038003445.1. Taxonomy (NCBI): domain Bacteria; kingdom Bacillati; phylum Bacillota; class Bacilli; order Caryophanales; family Caryophanaceae; genus Solibacillus; species Solibacillus sp. FSL K6-1126. Next base: position 741,289 of record NZ_JBBOPD010000001.1, read on the forward strand.
AACATCTTTCAATAACTTAATTAAAAAATTAAATTTTAATAGACTGGAGAAAACGTATGACAGCATTAACAATTGCTCAATTAGAAAGCATGACATTAAAAGAATTATATGCTTTGGCGAAGCAATACAAATTATCAAATGCTAGTAAGCTAAATAAAAAGGAACTAATTTTTGCAATCTTAAAAACCCGCTCTGAACAAGAAGGCTTCTTCTTCATGGAAGGTGTTTTAGAAATTATTCCTACAGACGGCTTCGGATTCCTGCGCCCGATTAACTATTCTCCTTCAAAAGAGGATATTTACATTTCTGCTTCCCAAATTCGTCGCTTCGATTTACGAAATGGTGATAAAGTTTCAGGTAAAGTTCGTCCGCCAAAAGAAAATGAACGTTACTATGGCTTATTGCAAGTTGATGCTGTAAATGGCGAAGATCCTGAAGTTGCAAAAGAGCGTGTGCATTTCCCGGCGTTAACACCGCTTTATCCGGATCGCCATATTAAGTTGGAAACTGTACCTACAAAACTTTCAACACGTATTATGGATTTAGTAGCGCCTGTTGGTTTTGGTCAACGTGGATTAATTGTGGCACCGCCAAAAGCCGGTAAAACGTCTTTATTAAAAGAAATTGCCAACGCTATTACGACAAACCATCCGGAAGCGGAACTAATCGTCCTGCTAATCGATGAGCGTCCGGAAGAAGTAACGGATATCGAGCGCTCAGTAAATGCGGATGTTGTTTCTTCAACGTTTGATGAAGTGCCTGAAAATCATGTAAAAGTAGCAGAAATCGTATTGGAACGTGCACGACGTTTAGTAGAACAAAAACGCGATGTTATTATTTTAATGGATTCGATCACACGTTTGGCACGTGCCTATAACTTAGTGATTCCGCCAAGCGGCCGTACACTTTCAGGTGGTATTGACCCTGCTGCATTCCACCGTCCGAAACGTTTCTTCGGTTCTGCCCGCAATATTGAAGAGGGCGGCAGTTTAACAATTTTAGCGACTGCTCTTGTTGATACAGGCAGCCGTATGGACGAAGTAATTTATGAAGAATTTAAAGGAACGGGTAACCTGGAACTGCACTTGGATCGCAGCTTGGCAGAACGCCGTATTTTCCCTGCAATCGATATCCGCCGTTCAGGTACGCGTAAAGAAGAGCTTCTTATTCCGAAAGACCAGCTTGATAAATTATGGGCAATCCGTAAAACATTCAGCGATTCACATGATTTTGGTGAAAAGTTCTTACGCAAACTACGCACAACAAAAACAAACGAAGAATTCTTTGAAAAGCTTGATACAGATATGAAGAAAGCTACGAACGGTAAAGGGTTGTTATAGATTTTAGAAGATTGAGCGCGAATGGATATCAAGTTCTTGATTTAGTGAGGAACTACATACATTCAATTTCGTAAAATAATATAAAATAGTTGCAACCTTTTTTAAAACTTGCTATACTTCTTTAAGTATGAAACGTGCACATATATAGCTGACCTCAACACATTACGTATGTAGTGACATATTCGGGCTATGTAAGGTGCAGTTCGAAAATACTCTGTTCCGGATGGTTCAGGGCGAGAGGAGAAAACGAATATGAAACAAGGTATCCACCCAGATTACAAAGTAGCAACAGTAACTTGCTCTTGTGGTAATTCTTTTGAAACAGGTTCAGTTAAAGAAAAGATCTCAATCGAGTTCTGTAACGAATGTCACCCATTCTATACAGGTCGTCAAAAGTTCGCTTCTGCTGACGGACGTGTAGATCGCTTCAACAAAAAATATGGTATGAAATAATACCTCTGCCCATTTCCGCATTGCTGGAAATGGGTTTTTAATTTTTTAAAGCACTGATTTCATTTTATTAGAAGATATTGAGCAGGTATTAGAACAGTTTTACAGGTTATTAGAAAATCTGAATCATTTATTTGAAAACCTCCGCCGGATAGTAGAAAATGTACATATTATATTAGAACTTCAGACTTTTATTAGAAAAAATAAAAATATATTAGAAGAATTTAGAAGATATTAGAAAACTTTCGCACATGTTTTTCTAAAGAGAAATATTCTAATAAATAGAGGACCTTTTGCAATAGACGAATGGCAAAAAACTAGCTAAGATAAAAGAAGTGAAAAGTTGACCTTGGGTTTCATGCTCAAGGTTTTTTGTTGGTGAAAAACGAACTTGTAATTTTATTTAGAAACGGGGATAAATAAATGGCGCAATTATTTTATAAGCATGGGGCGATGAATAGCGGGAAATCGATTGAAATTTTAAAAGTTGCCCACAATTATGAAGAACAGAATAAAGCGGTAATGATTTTTACTTCAGGAATTGATACGCGCGATGAAGTCGGAACGGTTTCAAGCCGAATTGGTTTAAGACGTCCGGCAGTTGCGGTTTTTGAAGATACAAATATATATGAAATCGTGGAAAAACACGAAGGAAAATTATATTGTGTACTAGTTGATGAAGTGCAATTTTTAACAAAAGAACATGTTTTGCAGCTGACTCAAATTGTAGATGAGCTGAACATTCCGGTTATGGGCTTTGGCTTAAAAAATGACTTCCAGAACGAACTGTTTGAAGGCAGCCGTTATATGACGATTTACGCGGATAAAATTGAGGAAATGAAAACAATTTGCTGGTTCTGCCATAAGAAAGCGACGATGAATTTACGAGTAGATGAAAATAAAAAACCAGTCCGTACAGGTGATCAAATTCAAATTGGGGGTAATGATAGTTATTACCCTGTTTGCCGCAAATGTCATTCCAATCCGCCACTATAATTTTAGGTGAAGAATAGATATTGAAACGACACAACAAAATTTAAATATATGAGTGCCAATGTGTAAATGATATGAAGAAAGTTCAACATAGATGTAGCAACAACCGCAAAATTTCTTTATACTAGTAAAGGTGCATTTTAACGTGACTCGTGAGAAGACGAGTGAAATACAACTAATAACAAAATAACTTTTAGAGGTGAAATATAGATGTTTGATCGTTTACAGGCGGTTGAAGACCGTTACGAAAGATTAAATGAATTGCTAAGCGACCCGGATATCGTCAGCGATTCTAATAAGCTTCGCGAATATTCGAAAGAGCAATCCGATATTCAGGAAATGGTAGATGTATACCGTGTATACAAATCGGTGAAAGAGCAACTGGCAGATACACGCGAATTAATGGAAATTGAAAAAGATGCAGAAATGCTGGAGATGATGAAGGAAGAGTTTAATGATTTAAATAAACAAGTTCCGGAATTAGAAGAGCGTCTGCGAATTTTATTAATTCCTAAAGACCCGAATGATTCGAAAAACGTAATTATGGAGATCCGCGGAGCTGCTGGCGGTGACGAGGCTAATATTTTTGCAGGCGACTTATTCCGTATGTATACACGCTATGCGGAAACGCAAGGTTGGAAAGTGGATGTAATGGAAGCAACACCAAACCAGGCAGGCGGTTATAAAGAAGTAATCTTAATGATTAACGGTCAAGGTGCTTATTCGAAATTCAAATATGAAAACGGCGCACACCGTGTTCAACGTGTACCGGCGACAGAATCTCAAGGCCGTATCCATACATCAACTGCTACGGTTGCATGTTTACCGGAAGTTCATGTAGAAGATGTAGAAATTCATGAAAAAGATATTCGCGTTGATACATTCGCTTCATCTGGTGCGGGTGGTCAGTCGGTAAATACAACGATGTCAGCTGTTCGTATGACCCACTTACCGACAGGCGTTGTCGTTTCGATGCAAGATGAGCGTTCACAAATTAAGAACCGTGAAAAAGCGATGAAAATATTAGTAGCGCGTGTAGCGGATAAACACCGTCAAGAAGCACAGGCTGAAATCGATGCAACACGTAAGACAGCAGTAGGAACAGGCGACCGTTCTGAACGTATCCGTACTTACAACTATCCACAAAACCGTGTAACAGATCACCGAATTGGTTTGACGATTCAAAAACTTGATCAAATCGTTGAAGGTAAATTGGATGAAATCATCGATGCACTTATTTTAGATGAGCAGGCAACACGCTTATCAAATTTAAATGAAGATGCATAAAACCATTTTTGAGGCCCTGAATGGGGCTTCTTCTTTTTTAGAGAAGAACGGTCGCGAAGGAAATGCCGCAAGAATTTTATTGCAGCATATTTTACAGACAAGCTATTCGGGTTTAATGATGAAGATGCACGATGTTCTACCTGAAGAGCAGCAACAGCAGTTCGATGATTTTATTCAAGAACATGTGAAAGGGCTTCCTGTACAATATATAACGGGTGTAGAGGAATTTTATGGCCGTACATTTGTAGTTGATGAATCGGTACTGATTCCTCGTCCGGAAACGGAAGAACTGGTTGTCGGAACGATTGAGCGTATTCGCAAGTTATTTGGGGATAATCAAAAGCTGAAGTTTGCCGATATTGGGACAGGCAGTGGTGCTATTGCTATTACGATGAAAAAAGAATGTCCGCAACTTGATGTAACAGCAACAGATCTTTCCCCTGCAGCACTTGCAACAGCACAAAAAAACGCTGAGCAGCTGCAGGCAGAAATTGAATTTAAGATTGGCGACTTAACAGAACCGATTGCGAATGAAAAATGGGATGTTGTACTTTCGAATCCGCCTTATATCGCCTATGAGGAAATGGAGGAGATGTCCGATGTTGTCGTAGCTCACGAACCGCATCAGGCATTATTTGCAGATGAAGATGGACTCTTGCTTTATCGTAAACTAGCAGAAAACTTACCGGCTCTTATGAAGAAACCGGCATTAATTGGTCTGGAAATAGGATATACACAGGGAGAAGCCGTATCGGATTTTTTCAAAAAAAGCTTTCCAAATGCCTATGTATCAGTCGTTCAAGATATAAATAAAAAAGATCGTATTGTTTTTTGTGAGATTAGTGAATAAAAAATAGATTCCTTGTAAACAATGTTTGCAAGGGGGAATGATTATGTTACATGATTACGATATTCAAAATGAATCCAATCTATTTTTAGCGATTGCTAAATTACTAATAAGTGTTTTATTTCTATATTGTGCTGCTACATTTATACCTACTTTTGTAGATGATATCCGCATTGATCAAGGAGAAAGCAATGACCAGTTAAAATTCCGCGTTATTGCCAACAGTTCGACAAATGCCGACCAACTCATCAAGTATGAGGTAGTGGAAACAATTCAAACCTATTTGCAAAATACTCCTGAATTTTCAGAAGATATCCACAGTGTGGAAAACATGTATCAGGAAATTCAGAAAACTTACCCACAATTAAAAATTACCTATAAGTTTGGGGATAACTTAATACCTCCGAAATGGGTGGCTGGTCAGTTTTATCCGCAAAAAGAATATTATTCAGTTAACTTCATTATTGGGCAGGGTCGTGGCGAAAACTGGTTCTGTGCAGTATTCCCAACGCTTTGTATAGTTAATGAGCCGGTGGAAAATGAACGGCCGCCATTTTTTATTGCTGAATGGTGGGAGAAACATATGGAAAAAAGTGATCCACAAAATACAGAAGAACTTGTAGAAAATGATCCAACTTACTCACAATTTGTGGATAGTTAAACGGAACTTTTAGAGAAAGGAGGAAAAAGTAATGCACACTTTTCAATTAAATGTGGATGAATTTGTGGATAATTCAGAAAATTATACACAGGCTGTGGATTTATTAAATAAAGGCGAAATAGTCGCTTTTCCGACAGAAACCGTATATGGCTTGGGTGCCGTTGCGACAAATGAGCAGGCAGTGAAGAAAATATTCGCTGCAAAAGGACGACCTTCGGATAATCCATTGATTGTTCATATCGGAACGGTGGAAGAAGTATCGCTGTATACAACAAATATTTCGGAAGTTGCCCAAAAATGTATGGAGGCTTTTTGGCCAGGTCCATTGACGCTTGTTATGGATGTTAAGCCGAATGTTTTAGCGCCGAGTGTTACGGCAGGATTAGATACTGTTGGAATTCGTATGCCCGATCATCCAGTAGCACTGGAACTTCTTCAAACATTAAAGAAACCGTTAGCCGCGCCAAGTGCGAATCGCAGCGGCAAGCCTAGCCCGACGAAAGCTGAACATGTATTTGAGGATTTGCAAAACATTATTCCTTGTATTTTGGATGGTGGGATGACGGGAATCGGACTTGAATCGACCGTTTTGGATGTCACACTGGAAACACCCGTTATTTTGCGTCCGGGCGGAGTGACGAAAGAAATGCTCGAAGCAGTAATTGGACCAGTTGTTGAGCCAAGTCTGGAACAGCAGAAAATTGATTCGACACCGAAAGCGCCTGGTATGAAATATACCCATTATGCTCCGGATGCACCTGTCTATTTAATAGAAGCAAATAAAAAAGCGATTGAAACGGCTATTGCCGAATTAAAACCGGTACATAAAGTGGCCTTATTGGCACCGCAAAACTTTGAAGAGATCGAGGCCGATTATTATTTTTCATTCGGAAGTGCACATGATCTCGAACAAATGAGCGCTTCACTATATGATGCATTGCGTTCATGCGATAAAACGGATGCTACGATTATTTTAGCGACGGCAACATCAAAAAACGGTGTTGGTACAGCGATTATGAACCGTCTGGAAAAAGCTGCAGGCGGCAAATGGTATTCACTTTAAAAAATCAAACCACATCTTATAACAATGGGATGTGGTTTTTGTGTATAAACAAAAGGATATTTCCCCGCCCAAAAGCATAAATTACAACAGCGCTTAGTGGAAGAGGGGAATAGATGCAAGAAGTAGTTGCCGGGATCTTAATGTCGTTCGATGTCGTTGCACTGTATTTAATTGCTACAAATGTTAAGGCGAAATGGTTATTAGCTTTATGGACGGCCTTTTTACATATGCTTTTTCCGTTACTCGGTTACCGCTTTGGGGAATGGCTTGCCGTCTATTTAACAAACTGGGCATCAGGTCTTTCTACATTATTATTGTTTTTTGTTGGACTGCAATTACTGCTCTCGAAGAAAGATGAAAGTTTTCCTGCGATGTCTTTACCGATAATTGCGATTTTTGCAAGTATTGACACCTTTTCAGTTAGCCTATCTTTTGGTATGCTAAATTTACAAAAATATGTTTTTGTTATTAGTGCCGGCCTATCGACATTCATATTGTCATATGCGGCATTGGTAATAGCGCAAAAATCACCAATTTTTAAGAATAATGCATTAAAGAAAGTAGCAGGACTCCTCTTGATTATTATGAGTGTGATGCTACTAAAATGGTAAATTAGAGGGTGTGAGGAACATTAATATTTATTTTATTTGTACAGGCAACACGTGTAGAAGTCCTATGGCAGCAGCAATTTTACAAGCAAAAAACTATGAGAATATTACTGTGCGTTCAGCAGGTATTTATGCGCACGAAGGCAGTGACATGTCCTTGAACGCAAAGGAAATATTGCATAGAAAAAATATTTCGCAATCGCACCGTTCATCCCGATTTACGGTAGAAGATGCACAATGGGCGGACCTGATTTTAACGATGACGACCGCTCATAAAGAGATGGTCCTCCGTTTAGTAGAAGAAGCGGCACATAAAACGTTTACGCTAAATGAGTATGTAGCGATGGAAACTGGTCTGGATATTCAAGATCCATTCGGTGGAAACCTGCAAGTATATGAACAAACATACGAGCAATTGAACGAAGCAATCAACAAGCTGGAAACGAAATTGAAATTGGAGGATAAAATTTAACATGAACTCTCAGAAAAAGGTCTTTAGTTTGCGCAAGAAGCTCGTATTATTTGTCGGGATATTAGCGCTGATTACCTACACTTGCAGTTTTGTATTTATCGAATACTTACGCCCAATGTTTTTTGAATCGACAAGCACAAGCGTATTTCAGATTATAACCTATTTATTAGGGATCTTTTGGTCTTGTGCATTGGCTGCGGTATTTGGTTTAGTCATTGTTCGCCCATTACAGCAATTGGAGCGCAGTGCAAACCATGTAGCGGAAGGTAAAATCGGACAAGATGTCGAAATGCCGAAAACCAATGATGAAATCCGCTCAGTAGCAGAGGCATTCCAAACAATGGTGATCAATTTGCGCAAGATGGTAAACGGGATTGAAGACAATTATAAGTCAACCGATGAAACGATTTTGAAGCTGTCGGAAGAAAGTATTTCTGTAACGAACAACGCTGAGCAAATTACAAGCAATATTAGCCAGATTTCATTGGGGGCTGAATCTTCGGCGGTTGCCATTCAAGAAACAGTGGAAGCCATTGAAGAAGTTCGCACATTAGCTGCGGAAGTGAACAATAAAGCGTTACATACAGCAAGTCGCTCAAAAAATCTTTTAACAAACTTAACGTCTACAACAGATGCCATCCATGGCGTTGTAAACAGTATTAAAAAAATTGCAACAGATAATGAAAATTCATTAGTAAATATTCGTGAGCTAGAAAAAAATGCCGAGCAGATTGAACGGATTATAGGTTTAGTAGGCGATATCGCAGGACAGACGAATCTGCTTGCATTAAACGCATCGATTGAAGCTGCACGAGCAGGTGAGCATGGGAAAGGCTTTGCGGTTGTGGCAGAGGAAGTGCGCGGTCTGGCCGATGAGAGTGCAAGTGCTGTTCAGGGGATTACAACATTGATCCACACAATGCAGCAAAATGTATCGGTTGTCGTTAAACAGATGAACGAACAAGTATCATTTGCGGTAAATGAATCGTCACGTGTTTCTGAAACAACGTCTGCAGTAGAAGGCATGACAAAATCCGTTTATGAAATGGCAGATGATGTCGTCCAAATTTCGGATTTAGTCGCACAGCAAATGAAAAATATCGAACATACATCACACCAGTCACAGGAAGTGGCGGCAATTGCCGAACAAACTTCTGCAAGCGCTCAGGAAGTAACGTCTGCTTCATTGGAACAGGCTGAAGCGATCAAGCAAGTAGAAGAACTGGCAAGTAATTTAAAGCAACAGTCTGCAGAGCTTTATCGAATGATTCAACAATTCGACCGCACACAGTAGATGGGAAGATCGTTTTAAAATACCGAATGGATAAACGGGCATGGTTTATCTGTTGGGTATTTTTTATTTGAAGGATGTTTTCTAATATCGAGGTGAGATTTTCTAATAACCGCGGTAAAGTTCTAATAAAATGTCTATCTTCTAATATTTTGGCTGCTTGTTCTAAAATCCTTTTCACATTTGCTAATAAAGGTTATCGATGTTCAAATAAACGTTGGCGATTTTCTAATATCCAAAGTGAAAGTTCTAATAAACACTACCATGCTTTTAAAATCACGAACCCGTTTCAAAAACAAAAAGACTGGGTATGGTACACTATTGTTTACAATAATTAGTCCTGGGGGGATTTATATTGAACAAGATGAAGTACTGGTTACTAATGGGTGTAGTCGTAGCAGGTCTCGCTGCATGTGGTGATGCGGAGGACGCGGATACGACAGATTCTGTTGATTCTACACCAACCGAATCGACTGAATCATCCGGAGAAAAGGACGCAGCTGAAACTTCAGATGTCTCGGCAGGTGAAAAAGTGGCGAATGCCAGCTGTGTAGGATGTCATGGTGGAGACTTAACGGGATCAATGGGACCGGACTTAACGAACACTTCTTTATCAAAAGAGGAAATCGTGAATGTACTAGTCAATGGTAAAGGTGCAATGCCGAAGGGTACAGCAGATGGCGAAGAAGAAGCGGTAGCAGAATATATTTTATCATTACAATAATTGTTAAAGGCCTGCTCATAGTCAATGAGCGGTCTTTTTTTAGTAAAACAAATTGTGCAAAAGCTTTTTAACATAACAAACTCACGTAAAGCTGAACATTACTATAATTAATAATGAATAAATATAAGAATATTACTAAAAAGTTAACAATACACTATAATTGTTGTCGTAATATTCGTCTTTATGCATGTATTTTGAAAGTTATTCGGAAAAGACGTGTTATTCTTCTGGAATAAATGGTACACTGATGGTGAATATAATAAGTAAATAAAATCGAGGCAGGAGGGATCTTCATGAGAATTGCAATTTCTTCAGATCACGGCGGTAATAATTTACGTAAAGAGATTATGTCACTACTTGATGAAATGTCAATCAGTTATGAAGACTTTGGTCCACAAACGGACGAGTCAGTAGATTACCCGGACTATGCACGTCCAGTAGCTGAGAGAGTAGCTGCAGGGGAATTTGACAGAGGAATTTTAATTTGCGGGACTGGAATTGGGATTTCGATTGCTGCAAACAAATTTAAAGGGATTCGTTGTGCACTTGTACATGACGTGTTCTCGGCAAAAGCGACACGTTGTCACAATGACTCAAACGTTTTAGCAATGGGTGAGCGTGTAATCGGTCCAGGGCTGGCACGTGAGATTGTTGCAACTTGGTTGGATACGCAGTTTGAAGGCGGTCGTCATATTCGTCGTGTTGAAAAGATTACTGAAATCGAAGAAGGGTAACAGATGGTGATTCAATGACAAACTTACACGATTTGCAAAAAGATTTAGCGCAAGCATTATCCGAATTTGAGCAACAAGTGAAGTTTTCTGAAGGTCAGCTATTTGTCATCGGCTGTTCCACATCGGAAGTGATGGGTGAGAAGATTGGAACAGCTGGTGCATTCGATGTAGCGCAAGTTCTATACAAAGAATTTTCAATATTCGCGCAAAGACATAAAATTCACTTAGTTTTCCAAGGCTGCGAGCATATTAACCGAGCGCTGACACTCGAGGCTGCAGCTGCTAAAATGTACCATTTAGAACCTGTTTCGGTCATTCCGGTCCGTACAGCAGGTGGCTCTATGTCTGCATACGCTTTTACACAAATGGATGAGCCTGTAATTGTGGAAACCATCCAAGCACATTACGGGATTGATATCGGGCAAACATTAATCGGCATGCACTTAAAAGCAGTTGCTGTGCCTTTACGAACATCTGTTAAGCAATTAGGCGATGCAGTCATTACGTTAGCGACAACACGTCCGAAACTTATCGGTGGAGAACGTGCGCAATATACTGTAACACCTTAACGTTACATATATCATTTTGAATTGGAAACTCCGATCGAATCGGAAGTACATTTAGGGGGATTTGAAAATGGCATTTGAAAAATTAGCAGGACAGGACAAGGCAATTTTAGACGCAATTTTATTAGAGAAAAAACGTCAAAACACAAACATCGAACTGATCGCATCAGAAAACTTCGTATCGGAAGCTGTAATGGAAGCACAAGGTTCATATTTAACAAATAAATATGCGGAAGGTTACCCTGGCAAACGCTATTATGGCGGTTGTGAACATGTAGACGTAGTTGAAAACATTGCGCGTGACCGTGCAAAAGAATTATTCGGTGCAGCATATGTTAACGTTCAGCCACACTCAGGTGCACAAGCGAACATGGCAGTTTACCATACAATTTTAAAACCTGGTGATACAGTACTTGGTATGAACTTATCACACGGCGGTCACTTAACACATGGTTCACCAGTAAACTTCTCTGGTATTCTTTATAATTTCGTAGAATACGGTGTAACTGAAGATACAAACTTAATAGATTATGAAGATGTTCGCCAAAAAGCATTGGAATCAAAGCCAAAATTAATCGTTGCTGGTGCATCTGCATACCCTCGTGCAATCGACTTTGCAAAGTTCCGTGAAATCGCGGATGAAGTCGGTGCATATTTCATGGTTGATATGGCGCATATTGCCGGCTTAGTAGCAGCAGGCGAGCACCAAAATCCAGTGCCGTATGCAGATTTCGTAACGACAACTACTCATAAAACGTTACGTGGTCCACGTGGTGGTATGATTTTAACGAAAGATGAAAAATGGGAAAAAGAATTAAATAAATCGGTATTCCCAGGTATTCAAGGCGGTCCATTAATGCATGTCATCGCTGCAAAAGCGGTATCTTTCGGCGAAGCATTACAACCGGAATTTAAAGATTACGCAAAACAAATTAAAGCAAATGCAGCTGCACTTGCAAAATCTTTAATGGATGAAGGTGTTGAAATCGTATCAGGTGGTACAGATAACCACTTACTTCTATTAAATGTAAAATCTTTAGGGTTAACGGGTAAAGTAGCTGAGCATGTATTGGATGAAGTGGCCATTACAACAAATAAAAACACAATTCCATTTGATACAGAATCACCATTCGTAACATCAGGTATCCGTGTAGGTACAGCAGCTGTAACTTCTCGTGGTTTCAAAGAAGAAGATGTAATCGAAGTTGGTAAAATCATCGCTTCAGTTCTTAAAAATCATGAAGATGCAGCAGTAAAAGAAGAGGCACGCAAACGTGTTGAAGCTCTTACAGCAAAATATCCTTTATACGCATAATTGAGTATATGCCTTTCTATTTACAGATTTGTAGATAGAAAGGTTTTTTTATTGAAAAAAATACCGCATAGACAGACAACTACCAGCGAATGCTAGTGTAGAATACATTTGTTCTTTAATTATTTAGAAAAAGGGCGATTTTTAAAAATTACCGTCATAGTTTTCGTTGACTTTATTTTCTGTTATACTAATTTAGATAAACAACAGTTAGGAGATGTCAACGTGAGTAAAGTATACGTATTTGACCACCCATTAATCCAACATAAGTTAACTTATATTCGAGATAAAAAAACGGGAACAAAAGAATTTCGGGAGTTAGTTGATGAAGTAGCAACATTAATGGCTTTTGAAATTACTCGTGATTTACCGTTGGAAGAAATTGAAGTAGAAACACCTGTAACGAAGGCAAAAGCAAAAGTATTATCAGGGAAGAAAATGGCGATTGTTCCAATTTTACGTGCAGGTATCGGAATGGTAGATGGCGTATTAAAATTAATTCCTGCTGCAAAGGTAGGGCATATTGGTCTTTACCGTGATCCGGAAACATTAAAGCCAGTAGAATATTATGCAAAACTTCCAGCAGACGTTGAAGAGCGTGACTTCATTATTGTTGACCCGATGTTAGCAACGGGTGGATCAGCTGTTGAAGCGATTAATTCACTGAAAAAGCGCGGCGCTAAAAGCATTAAGTTTATGTGTCTGATCGCTGCTCCAGAAGGTGTGGAAGAAATACAGAAATTACACCCTGATGTAGATATTTACATTGCATCTCTTGACGAAAAATTGGATGATCATGGCTATATCGTACCAGGCTTGGGTGATGCCGGGGATCGCTTATTCGGAACAAAATAATAAATAAACGAGACGTCCGTAAGCAGTTGCGGGCGTTTTCTATTAATACAGCAAGTGAGAGAATTAATTATAGATTAGACAAGGAGAAGAATGATGACGAAGAAGTTTAAAGTTATGACGATTTTTGGCACACGTCCGGAAGCAATCAAAATGGCACCTTTAGTGCTGGAACTGGAAAAGCATCCGGAACAAATTGAATCGGTTGTTACTGTAACGGCCCAGCATCGTCAAATGCTTGACCAAGTGCTGGAAACATTTAAAATTAAACCGGATTATGATTTAAATATTATGAAAGACCGTCAAACATTAGTGGATGTAGCGACAAATGCGCTTTTAGGACTGGACCGTGTAATGAAAGAAGCGAAGCCTGATATCGTGTTAGTACATGGTGACACGGCGACTACTTTTGTAGGAAGTCTGGCTGCTTTCTACAATCAAATTGCAATTGGCCATGTTGAAGCAGGGCTTCGTACAGGACAAAAATATTCACCTTATCCTGAAGAGATGAACCGTCAGTTAACAGGTGTAATGGCAGATCTGCATTTTTCCCCAACTGAGCAATCACGTGCAAACCTGCTAAAGGAAAACAAACCGGCAGAAGCCATTTTCGTAACGGGTAACACGGCTATTGATGCTTTAAAAACAACAGTAAGTGAACACTATACGCATCCGGTAATTGAAAAAATGGGTACAGACCGCATGATTTTATTAACAGCACACCGTCGTGAAAATCTAGGTGAGCCAATGCGTAATATGTTCCGTGCAATAATGCGTCTGTTGAGCGAGCATGAGGATGTTCAAGTTGTTTATCCAGTGCATATGAATCCGGCTGTTCGCGAAGTAGCCAATGAAATTTTAGGGGATAACCCGCGTGTTCATTTAATTGAACCGTTGGAAGTATTTGATTTCCACAATTTTGCTGCCCGCTCTTACATGATTTTAACGGATTCTGGCGGTGTGCAGGAAGAAGCGCCATCTTTAGGGAAGCCGGTGCTCGTATTACGTGATACGACAGAGCGTCCTGAAGGAATTGCTGCAGGTACTTTGAAGCTTGCGGGAACAGACGAAGAAGTTATTTACAAAATGGCAAAAGAATTGTTAATAAATGACGAAGCATATGAGGCGATGGCACATGCATCGAATCCATATGGAGATGGATATGCTTCTGAGCGTATTGTGGAAGCATTACTGCAATTTGCTCAAAAACAGTTAATAAAAGAAAATGAAACTGCCGAAAAAGTAGAAACGCGTTAATCCAAAATATTACTGAAATTTACTTAAAAATGAAATTGACAACAGGGGTAACATTTATCTCCTGTTGTCAAGCATTAAATTCGTTATTATTGCTAAAAAATTTTTTCTTGGATATGAAAAGTGTAACGTGATGGAAAAAACGCATGAAATAGCGAATTTTAGCGTTAGTGAAAAAATGCAAAAAATATTTATGCATAACTATACACAAATTTGTCAACAATTTGACAAGGAATGTATCTATGTGAAGTTTTTCACCATTACTAATTGACATCAAAAACCCCCTATTGTATGCTTACAAAGGGTAAGAATGATAAGAGTTTCGCCTAGTCAAAAGACGTTGAAACGCTTGTTATATCAAGTTTCTACTAGATTGACAGTTGAAACGAAACTCGTCAATTTGCAACGTTCTATGCGTCTGGATGAAGTCCGTTAAGATTAAGAGACAATTAGAAGTATGAAATGAATGCCCACTTTAGAATTGCTCTGTTGTGGAAATTATTTACTACTTGTAATGGCCTCTAATTTTGTAGTGCATTGACTACGTTTTAAATTCATTTAATGGTCGATGAACACTTTCTTTACTCGAAAAAAGTTTCAGGAGATTAACTGCCAATGCTAAATTTGCATCACGTTTTTGCAATGCAGAAGAAAGCGTTCTTTTTTTTGCTTGCTATTTGTACGTTAGGCTGGGGATTTTCGCCATATGATTCTATATTTGCTGGTATAGCCCTAGGTGCGTTCTTTGGTACGTATAATTTTTGGATTTTACTTCGACGTATGGAAAAATTTGACCGTTCCATTAGTGAAGGGACAAAAGTAGCATCTATCGGTACAGCGCTTCGCTTTGGATCAGGTGTTGCCGCAGTCGCAATCGCAATATCGTTGCCACAATATTTTCACTTAATAAGCACGGTCATTGGGCTGATGATTCCGTACATCTTTTTAGTAGTAGAAAGAGTAGTACATCATATAAAAAGCCACTAAGGTGCATTTGAAAGAGAGGTGAATGCAAAAATGGATCATACAGCTCCAGAGCTACATTTGGATTTAGGCTTTATGACGCTTACTTTCAACTTATCTACAGTACTAACTCTCTTAGTAGCTGCAATCATCGTATTTATTATCGCTTTTGTTTCAACACGTACACTTGCGTTAAAACCGACTGGTATGCAGAACTTCATGGAATGGATTATGGATTTCGTGAAAAATATTATTAAGAGCAACATGGACTGGAAAACTGGTGGACGTTTCCACATTCTTGGGATTACATTAATCATGTTCATTGCAGTGTCCAACTTACTTGGTTTACCAATGGGTGGTATTGCTTACGGCAGTGATTTATGGTGGAAATCACCAACAGCCGATCCAGTCGTAACAATGACATTAGCGTCGATGGTTCTAGTATTAACACAGTATTATGGTGTGAAAATGCAAGGTACAGGCGGTTATGCTAAAACGTTCTTCCAACCAATGTCATTTATGTTCCCGTTAAAAGTTATTGAAGAGTTTGCAAATACGCTAACTCTAGGTCTACGTCTTTACGGTAACATTTATGCCGGCGAGATTTTACTAACGTTACTAACTGGTTTAGCAGTTTCAAGTGCGTTTGGTTTCTTCGGTGCAATCGTACCAATGATGGCGTGGATGGGATTCTCGATCTTCATCGGGTTTATCCAAGCTTTCATTTTCACAATGTTAACGATGGTATACATGGCTCACAAAGTGAGTACAGACCATTAATTATAAGTTTCCGCATTCAAAGTAGTGCGGTGATTTGAACCAAAAAAAATTACAACATCCAAGGAGGATATTATCAAATGGTAGGTTCAGTAGGTTTATTAGCAGCAGCAATCGCAATCGGTTTAGCAGCACTAGGTGCAGGTATTGGTAACGGTTTAATCGTTTCAAAAACAGTAGAAGGTATCGCTCGTCAACCAGAAGCACGTGGCGCACTTCAAACTACAATGTTCATCGGGGTAGCGTTAGTAGAAGCATTACCGATCATCGCAGTAGTAATCGCATTCATCGTAATGAACCAATAGTCTTCATTAAGATTATTAAAATCCAGTGGCGAAGTAGACTTCTTTTGAAACCCTTCGCCATTCGTTTTGTGTAAATAAGATATACCCTTTTTTATTTAATATTAATTACGAACAAAAAGTATGACAAAATATAGATTTAATTCAAGCTCTTGAAGGGAGTGAAACAATCGTGTTTTTAGACTATCTTGCACTAGGTGCAGGCGCAACTGGACTCAACTTAGGTGATGCAATTGCGACGTTAGTGATTTTCTTAGGTTTAATGGCACTTCTTAAAAAGTTCGCTTGGGGTCCTTTAATGGGTATCATGCGCGAGCGTGAAGAGCTGGTTGCAAGCGGAATCGATGCAGCTGAAAAAGCTAAAAAAGAAACACAAGCACTATTAGAAGAACAAAAGAGCCTTCTTAAAGAAGCTCGCACAGAAGCGCAATCAATCATTGAGAACGCTAAAAAGCAAGGCGAAGCAACTCGCGAAGAAATCGTGGTAACTGCACGCGCTGAAGCGAACCGTCTAAAAGAATCTGCTGTTCGTGATATCGAAGCAGAAAGAGAAAAAGCAATCGCTGCTGTACGTGAAGAAGTAGTTTCATTATCAGTACTTGCTGCGTCTAAAGTTCTTGGGAAAGAAATTTCTGAAGCAGACAATAGCGCATTAATTAAAGAAACGATTGCGAAGGCAGGCGAAGCGAAATGAGTCAATCGACTGTAGCAAATCGCTATGCTCAAGCAATTTACGAATTAGCATTAAGCAACAACCTTCTTGCTGAAGTAGGTGCAGATTTACGTGAGATCAAAACAGTATTGGCTACGAACGAAGAGTTTATGGCTTTACTTACTGCTCCGAAAATTTCTACTGATCGTAAGAAAGAGCTTATCGCTCAAATTCTAACGGGTGCACAGCCAATCGTTGTAAACATGGTTCAATTCTTAATCGAAAAGAAACGTTTAAACGAATTAACTGCTGTAGCAGACCAATATCAAGCATTATCAGCTGCCGCACAAGGTACTGCAGATGCAAAAGTTTACTCAACGCGTGAATTAACGGATGGCGAACGTGCAGAAATTTCTGCTGCTTTCGGCAAGTTAGTCGGCAAAGGGCAACTTAACATTACAAACATTATCGATGCGTCATTAATTGGTGGCGTACGCGTTCAAATCGGCAACTATATTTTCGACAGCACTGTAGCGTCTAAGCTAGAGGACTTAAAACGAACATTAGTTGGCTAAATCTTAAGAAATGTGAGAGGTGAACATACATGGGCATCAAAGCTGAAGAAATCAGCAGTCTGATTAAACAGCAGATTGAAGGTTATCAATCGGAATTAAAAGTAAGCGAAGTAGGTACAGTTATCACTGTTGGTGACGGTATCGCTCGTGCTCATGGCCTCGACAACGCCATGGCTGGAGAGCTTTTAGAGTTCTCAAACGGTGTTATGGGTATGGCACAAAACCTAGAAGAAGGTAACGTTGGTATCGTAATTTTAGGAGACTACCTAGGCATCAAAGAAGGCGATGAGGTTCGTCGTACAGGTCGTATTATGGAAGTACCAGTTGGTGAAGCACTAATTGGCCGTGTTGTAAACCCACTTGGTATGCCAGTGGATGGATTAGGTCCAATCAACACAACAAAATCTCGTCCAATCGAAAGTCCAGCTTTCGGTGTAATGGCACGTAAATCAGTACATGAGCCATTACAAACAGGTATCAAAGCGATCGACGCTTTAGTACCAATCGGTCGTGGTCAACGTGAGTTAATCATCGGTGACCGTCAAGTTGGTAAAACATCTGTAGCGATCGATACAATCTTAAACCAACAAGGCGAAGATATGATCTGTATCTACGTTGCAATTGGTCAAAAAGAATCAACTGTACGTAACGTAGTTGAAACTTTCCGTAAGCACGGTGCATTAGATTACACAATCGTTGTAACGGCATCTGCATCACAACCAGCTCCATTACTATACCTTGCTCCTTTCGCAGGTGTATCTATGGCGGAAGAATTCATGTTAGATGGTAAGCACGTTTTAATCGTGTATGATGACTTAACAAAACAAGCATCAGCATACCGTGAACTTTCACTTCTTCTACGCCGTCCTCCAGGTCGTGAAGCTTACCCTGGTGACGTGTTCTACTTACACAGCCGTCTACTTGAGCGTGCTGCGAAGTTAAACGAAACATACAAAAACGGTTCGATTACAGCGCTTCCATTCGTAGAAACGCAAGCGGGCGATATCTCTGCATATATCCCAACAAACGTAATCTCAATCACAGATGGTCAAATCTTCTTACAATCTGACTTATTCAACTCTGGTGTACGTCCTGCGATCAACGCTGGTTTATCAGTATCACGTGTAGGTGGTTCTGCTCAAATCAAAGCGATGAAAAAAGTAGCGGGTACATTACGTCTTGACTTGGCAGCATTCCGTGAGTTAGAGTCATTCGCTCAGTTCGGATCTGACTTAGACGCAATCACACTTGCTAAATTAGAGCGTGGTAAACGTACAGTTGAAGTTTTAAAACAAGACTTAAACAAACCACTTAAAGTTGAAAAACAAGTTGCGATCCTTTATGCATTAACTAAAGGTCACTTAGATGATATTCCAGTACAAGACATCGTTCGTTTCGAAAACGAATTCTTAAGCTGGTTAGATACAAACCACACAAATGTTTTAGATCATGTTCGTACAACTAAAGAACTTGCTCCAGACGCAGAGTATGTTGAAGCTATCAATGCGTTCAAAAAGACTTTCGCTAAATCTGAGTAAGAATTGAACGGTTTTTCACGCACAATACTGTAGCGTGAAAAACTGGACAACTCTTTTTTAATAAGAGCTTGATAAAAATCTAAAGGTGGTGAAATACCAGTGGTAAACTTACGCGAAATTAAAGGTCGTATTAACTCTACAAAGTCAACGAAACAAATTACGAAAGCGATGCAGATGGTTTCTTCTTCAAAGTTACGTCGTGCAGAGCAAAACGCTAAGTCTTACGTTCCATACATGGAAAAAATCCAGGACGTAGTAGGCGCAATCGCAACAGGTACAAAAGACAGCGGACATCCAATGTTAACTTCTCGTCCTGTTAAGAAAACAGCTTACTTAGTCATCGGTTCTGACCGTGGTCTGGCAGGTGCTTACAACTCAAGCATCTTACGTCAAGTTCAAAGCACTATTGATAAACGTCACAAGTCTAAAGATGAGTACGTAGTTTTAGTAGTAGGTCGTGTTGTTCGTGATTACTTTGTAAAGCGTGGACACAATGTTATCGCAGATGTCGTTGCTCTACCAGACCAACCGTCATTTGCTGATATTAAAGAAATCGCTCGTAATGCTGTTGGTATGTTCATTGATGGTACGTATGATGAACTTTATATGTACTACAATCACTTCGTATCTGCAATTCAAAACGAAGTGACTATGAAAAAAGTTCTTCCTCTAACTGACATTGCACCTTCAACAAGCAATGCTTCTTATGAATTTGAGCCATCAGGCGAAGCCATTTTAGAAGTATTACTTCCACAATATGCGGAAAGCTTAATTTACGGCGCGATTTTAGACGGAAAAGCGAGTGAACATTCAGCGCGTATGACAGCAATGAAAAACGCTACAGACAATGCAAACGATCTTATTGCAGACCTTTCTCTACAATATAACCGTGCACGTCAAGCGGCGATTACACAAGAAATTACAGAAATCGTTGGTGGAGCTGCTGCCTTAGAATAGGGCGCGCTCACCAATGTCGTATAAGAATACGATAGGAGGGTACAAAGTAATGAACAAAGGACACGTTCTTCAAGTAATGGGTCCAGTAGTAGACGTAAAGTTTGCTAATGGTCAATTACCAGCAATTTATAACGCATTAACAGTTACAATTGAACGTCCTAACGAAGCTCCAACTACTCTAGCATTAGAAGTAGCGCTTCACTTAGGTGACGATTCTGTTCGTACGATTGCCATGTCATCTACTGACGGTTTACAACGTGGAGCAGAAGTAACAAACTCAGGAGCACCAATCTCAGTACCAGTTGGTGAAGCTACATTAGGTCGCGTATTTAACGTACTTGGTGAAGTTATCGACTTAGGTGAAGAAATTCCTGCTGAAGTTCGTCGTGATTCAATTCACCGCGAAGCTCCAACATTCGATGAATTATCAACTACTGTAGAAATCCTAGAAACAGGTATCAAAGTAGTAGACTTATTAGCACCATACATCAAAGGTGGTAAAATCGGTCTATTCGGTGGTGCCGGCGTAGGTAAAACAGTATTAATCCAAGAATTAATCAACAACATCGCACAAGAGCACGCAGGTATTTCTGTATTCGCAGGTGTAGGTGAGCGTACTCGTGAGGGTAACGACTTATTCTTCGAAATGACAGATTCAGGCGTAATCAAACAAACAGCGATGGTATTCGGTCAAATGAATGAGCCACCAGGAGCACGTATGCGCGTGGCTTTAACTGGTTTAACAATGGCTGAGTTCTTCCGTGATGAACAAGGTGCAGACGTACTTTTATTCATCGACAACATTTTCCGTTTCACACAAGCAGGTTCTGAGGTTTCTGCCCTATTAGGTCGTATGCCTTCAGCGGTAGGTTACCAACCAACACTTGCTACAGAAATGGGTAAATTACAAGAGCGTATCACATCTACTACTAAAGGTTCTGTAACTTCGATCCAAGCGATTTACGTACCAGCCGATGACTATACTGACCCGGCTCCGGCTACAACTTTCGCCCACTTAGATGCTACAACTAACCTTGAGCGTAAATTATCTGAAATGGGTATCTATCCAGCGGTAGACCCACTAGCTTCAACTTCTCGTGCATTATCACCAGAAATCGTTGGACCAGAACATTACGCAATCGCTACTGGTGTTCAACGTACAATCCAACGTTACCGTGAACTACAAGATATCATTGCTATCTTAGGTATGGATGAGCTAGGTGACGAAGATAAGAAAACAGTTGAACGTGCTCGTCGTATCCAGTTCTTCTTATCTCAAAACTTCCACGTAGCAGAGCAATTCACTGGTCAAAAAGGTTCTTATGTACCTGTAAAAGAAACTGTTCGTTCATTCAAGGAAATCCTTGATGGCAAATGGGATCACTTACCAGAAGATGCTTTCCGTCTAGTTGGTTCTATTGACGAAGTAGTAGCGAAAGCTAAAGAAATGGGCGTACAAGTCTAATTAGCTGACGAGGAGGAAAAAATATGAAGACAGTTACAGTCAATATTGTCACTCCCGACGGCTCAGTATACGATTCAGAAGTAACGATGGTAATCGCTAAAACGACTTCAGGTGAAATTGGTGTCTTAGCTGGCCATATTCCTATGGTTGCTCCACTAACAATTGGTTCTGTGAAGCTTAAAAAAGCAGATGGCACTACAGATGTCGCAGCGGTTAGCGGTGGTTTCATTGAAGTTCGCCCTGAAAAAATCTCGATTTTAGCTCCTTCTGCAGAAGTTGCTTCTTCGATCGATATTGCCCGTGCTAAAGAAGCTTTAGCTCGTGCTGAAGGTCGCCTTCAAAAGAAACAAGATGACATCGATTTCACACGCGCGGAATTATCTTTAAAACGTGCGATGAATCGTATCAATGTTCATGAGGGTAATATCTAATGTTTTACAAGCGGGCAGATTCTTTCTGCCTGCTTTTTTTATAGACGGACAATTAGGGTATAAACAGTCTGTAACAAGTTTCGTCATCATCTTGGATAAGGTGTTTAAAGGAGTGAGGAAAATGGATTTATATGTCGAGGCTGGCCAACAAGCAATCGTTAATGTGTTAGCATATATTATATTTATAGGAATTGCTCTTTATACATTACAAGGACTAAGAATCGAACAATTATTTAAAAAAGGAAAAACTTTTCAAATTCAGCTCTTTTATATTTTGACGAGTATTGTAATCGGTTCAGTAGTAGCGGATTTCTTTTTAAACTTTTTGAGCTGGTCACAAACAATTCCCTATATTTTTAGTTGAAACAGGAAATAGCTGCAGTTTTATTTCTTGTAAAGGGGAATAAACGTTTGTTTTCCACTACAAGAAATAAAAATTTCCTAGGAAATATTTGAGGTTTGTAAGGTTACATGATTTGGGTAGTTATTTTTAAGGAAGATACTTTAATGTAAAAATTTGTCTATTCACACTAAATAGTTGCGCTGCGTATTATAATTTAATAGCCTTTTCAAACAAATTAGATTAAAATAGTAATTTGGGTGCTTGAATTACAGCCCCAATAAATGTAGTATATTTTTGTGTGTAAATTGAGTCAAATGAAGTTTAAAATAATTTAAGTTTAATTGAACTTATTCCTTTATTATATGAGAATTGAATTCGGAGGGACGAATTGTGGAGAGAATTATTGTTACTGGGGGTCAGACGCTAAAAGGCACAGTACGCGTTGAAGGCGCAAAAAATGCTGTATTACCGATTTTAGCTGCTTCTCTATTAGCTTCTAAAGATAAAAATATGATTAAAGATGTACCAAACTTAGCAGATGTCGGTACGATTGGTGAAGTGTTAAAAAGTTTAAATGCGATTGTCGAATATGATGTCGAGAAAAATGAAATGATGATTGATGCCTCTATGAAGCTATCAAGTGAAGCGCAATTTGAATTTGTAAGTAAAATGCGTGCATCCATTTTAGTAATGGGTTCACTATTGGCACGTAATGGCTATGCACGTGTAGCATTACCAGGCGGCTGTGCAATTGGATCTCGTCCAATCGAACTTCATTTAAAAGGCTTCGAAGCTATGGGTGCAGAGATTTCCTTTGGACATGGTTATGTAGAAGCAAAAGTAAAAGGTGAACTAAAAGGCGCAGAAATCTATTTAGACTTCCCGAGTGTTGGGGCTACTGAAAATATTATGACAGCAGCATCTCTTGCAAAAGGGACGACAATTATTGAAAATGCAGCAAAAGAGCCTGAAATAGTAGATTTGGCAAACTTTATTAACGCAATGGGTGGCCGTGTCATTGGTGCCGGTACTGATACAATTCGTATCGAAGGCGTTAAAGAATTAAAAGGTTGCGAACATTATATTATTCCAGACCGCATTGAAGCAGGCACATTTATGGTAGCGGCGGCAATTACCCGCGGAGATGTATTGATTGAAAACGCTGTACCAGAGCATATGACAGCACTAACTGCAAAAATGCGTGAAATGGGCGTAGAAGTTATTGAAGAAGATGAAGGCATCCGTGTGCGCGCAAATGACCCATTAAAAGCGGTTGATATTAAAACGATGCCACACCCAGGTTTCCCTACTGATATGCAATCACAAATGATGGCATTAATGTTAACGGCAAACGGAACGAGTATCATTACAGAAACAGTTTTCGAAAATCGTTTTATGCATGTTGAAGAATTCCGTCGCATGAATGCAGACGCAAAGATCGAAGGGCGTTCTGTATTTATCGAAGGTGGCAAAAAACTTCAAGGTGCGGAAGTGTCAGCAACAGATTTACGTGCAGCAGCAGCACTAATTTTAACCGGCCTCGTATCAGAAGGCGTAACACGTGTTACTAAGTTACACCATTTAGATCGCGGCTATGTGGATTTCCACAAAAAACTAGCTTCTCTAGGTGCAATGATCGAGCGCATCGATTCAGAAGAAGAAGTGTTACAAGAAATCGTTGTAACAGTTTAATAGCTAGATTCATATAAACATATAAAGCATTCAGGAAGCGAGATGTGGGCTTTCGGGATGCTTTTTTGGTTTTGTAAGGGAAGTATGGGGGTTGGAGAGTTTGGAAATTAGAAAGTTTTTGTGAGAAAGTAGAATGGAATGCAGGGAAGTAGAACAGATCGCTTTGAATGTAGAATGATTACAGGGAAAAGTAGAAAAACTCGATTCAAAAGTAGAAACTGTCGCTATTAAAGTAGAACGACTACAGGCAAATGTAGAACGATCCCGCTCATAAGTAGAAAGTGAGAGGGGGATTAGACAGTCCCAGAGAGAAAGTGGAACAGTTCATCGAGAAAGTAGAACAACTCTGCTCAAAAGTAAACCTCGCCGCTATTAAAGTAGAACCAACGCACCTCTCTCACCCTAAAATCCCTCCATAACTCCCATTCTACAAAAACTAGAAATTCTCTCTCCAAAATGAACTCATATTCTTCTTGCAGGCTCATATACTGTCTCATGAAAAAAATTATCATTTATTTTATCATTGGTGTCCTATTGTTTTTAGTCCCGTTCACTTTAAAGTCTAAGAAACAAACCTCCATTCCTGAACAAACGGAATCTACTTCTTGTCCTTTATTTATTAAAGTAAATAATACTACAGTTCCAATTGAAGACTACTTAATTGGTGTAATTGCAGGGGAAATGCCGGCAAGTTTTCATATGGAAGCATTAAAAGCCCAGGCGATTGCCTCCCGAACCTATGTATTGAAGCAGACCAATTATGGAAAAAAGCCGATTCTCACAACGACAGCACACCAAGTTTACAACGATCAGGAATTGCGAGAAGAAAAATGGAAAACCACTTTTGCGGAAAATGAAGAAAAAATTACAGAAGCCGTCAATCAAACCGCCAACCAAATTCTTACCTATAATGATGAATTGATTACAGCCATGTTTCATGCATCATCCTTTCAATATACCGAATCCGCGGAAAACTATAGCGGAAATCCCATTCCCTACTTAACAGCAACCACTTCGCGGGAACAGTTAAATCAAGAACAGACAACGTATACATTTGAAGAGTTAAATAAAAAACTTAAACAGAACTTTTCGAGAGCCCAGCTTCAAAACGCAAAACTGAAGCGAAACAACACGAACCGCATTGAGCAAATTACCATCCATAAAAAAAAATGGACGGGCAGAGAACTGCGCACACTTTTAAACTTACGCTCCACGAATTTTACATGGGAACCGACAGCGACCGGTATAACGATTAAAACGTATGGATACGGGCATGGGGTAGGGATGAGTCAGTATGGGGCAGACGCGATGGCACAGGGCGGTTTAACGGCGGAAGATATCCTTTCTCATTACTATCCATCGACAACTTTAAAATCGATAAATTATTGTAAAAAATAATGTTTAACTTTCCAATTTCTTGTACACACTTCCATTTGAGGTGATGAATATGAGAGAAGTTAAACAAAAGCCTTCTCAGAAACCAGTTATGCAAAGACGGTGGTTTTGGCCGGCTGTATACGGTGGTATGGCAGTAATGATTGTGGCCGTTATTTTTAGTTTTAATGCATTGTATGAAAGTCAGAATGAGCAGGAATTAATGGAAGAAGTTTCTGCACCAGCCGACCAGTCGATCGTTCCAACAACAGCGACTGTTTCGGAAACTTTGAAGTATCCATTCAAAGAAGAATACTTAAATGAAGTAACAATTTTGCAGGACTTTTATGACGTATCCAAAGATGAAGCAACACGCGAAAACTCATTGCTTGTATTTAATCAAGTATTCACAACATCTACAGGGGTCTCTATCGCAATTAACAGCGAGCCTTTTGAAGTTGTTGCTGCAATGAGCGGTGAAGTGACTGAAGTGAAAATGGATGCATTTACAGGCAACAGCATTACAGTTACACATCCAAATGGTATGCAAACACGCTATAACTCCGTGGCAGATATCCTTGTAAAACAAGGCGATCAAGTTTCACAAGGCGATCAGCTTGCTACTTCACAAGAAAATGAATGGAATCCAAACATTGGCGTTCATTTACACTTTGAAGTAATGGAAGATGGTGTACTGGTGGATCCGAACAAATATTTATCCTTTTGATTATTTAGGAAAATGGATGAATTCGGATACATTTTTAGTAAGTTAACGACGAATCCTGCAATCTACTCCGAATAATTAAGAGCCTGCTCACATAAGGTGAAATATTAAGAAGCAAGGCTCTTTAGATTAGAAGTGGAGAGGGAGAGGACGTGCACGAACATATTCGGCAACGCTGCGTTCGTTTGGGTGAACTGTTGGTAGAGACAGGTGAAACCGTGCGTGCACTCGCGAAAATGACGGGATTCTCTAAAAGTACTGTACACAAAGATTTGACAGAGCGGCTAAAACAAGTGAATGAACCACTTGCGCTACAAGTACAACAAGTTTTAACCTATAACAAATCGATTCGCCATTTACGCGGTGGTGAAGCAACACGTAAAAAGTGGATTACAAAGCAACAAGAAAAAAGCATTTAGTCTGTTATTATAACAACTAAATGCTTTTTTTCGTGATTATCACTTTAGATTTTTACCATTTTAAACCATTATAAAGGAAAATCCTTCCCACAATATTGATGTAATTCAACACTGTATATGATAAAATAACTAAGATAGACATATATAGAATCGTATACATGTTCAAATGGGCGGAAGGAGAATAATGAAACATGTTTTCTAAAGATATTGGGATTGATTTGGGGACTGCTAACGTGCTGATTCATTTAAAAGGTAAAGGAATAGTTTTGAATGAGCCATCTGTAGTAGCAATAGATAAAAAGACAAATAAAGTATTGGCAGTCGGTGAAGAGGCACGTCAAATGGTGGGACGTACACCGGGAAATATTATTGCGATTCGTCCATTAAAGGATGGCGTAATTGCGGATTTTGATGTAACAGAAGCGATGTTAAAACATTTTATCAATAAATTGGACGTTAAAGGTTTCTTATCGAAGCCCCGCATTTTAATTTGCTGTCCGACAAATATTACATCGGTAGAACAAAAAGCGATTCGTGAAGCAGCTGAAAAATCGGGCGGCAAAAAAGTTTATTTGGAAGAAGAGCCTAAAGTGGCAGCAATCGGCGCAGGTATGGATATTTTCCAGCCAAGCGGTAATATGGTCGTTGATATCGGTGGAGGTACAACGGATGTTGCAGTATTATCAATGGGCGATATCGTAACAAGCGAATCGATTAAAGTTGCCGGGGATGTATTCGATAATGACATATTGCAATACATAAAGAAAGAATACAAGCTGTTGATCGGTGAACGTACAGCAGAAAATATTAAAACAACAATTGGTACAGTATTCCCTGGCGGACGCGATGATACTATGGATATTCGCGGTCGTGATATGGTAACGGGCTTACCAAGAACAATCGAAATTAATTCAGAAGAGATTGAGCACGCATTGCGTGAATCGGTTAGCATGATTGTACAGGCAGCAAAAGACGTACTGGAAAAAACACCACCTGAATTATCAGCCGACATCATTGATCGAGGCGTTATTTTAACAGGTGGGGGTGCGTTACTGCATGGCATTGATCAGCTGTTAATCGAAGAGCTGAAAGTACCTGTATTTGTGGCGGAAAACCCAATGGACTGTGTGGCAGTTGGAACTGGAATTATGCTGGATAATATTGATCGCGCGGTAAATAAATAAATTATATTACTTATAATTATCATTTTTTTGCCGATAAATGATAAATACGGCATAATTAGAGGTGAATTGAGTGTTTAAAGGTTTTTATACAGTAGCTACAGGAATGGTTGCACAACAACGTAAAACTGAAATTTTAACGAATAATATGGCCAATGCCAATACACCTGGCTTTAAATCAGATCAAACGACCATTCGTTCTTTTCCGGATATGTTGATGTCGGCAGTGAATTCGACAAACATTCCAACGGAGAACGGGTTTGCAATAAGAAATCTTAATCCGGTTGGCGCGGTAAATGCGGGTGTTTATTTACAGGAAACAATGACAAACCAAGCGCAAGGCCAGATTTATTCAACTGGTTTAAATACAGATATCGCACTGATCAATAGCTCGATGCCTACTGACGAAGCTTCAGGAAATTCGGGACAAATTTTCTTCCGTTTGGAAAATGAATCCGGAACCGAGAGCTATACACGTAACGGGAATTTCACGCTGGACGGGCAGGGCAATCTAGTAAACCCCCAAGGACTATTTGTATTGGATGCGAATGGGGAACGTATGCAGTTTGATAACGACAATATTCGCATCAGTTCGGATGGGGCGATTTTTGACGAAAATGATGTACAGGTGGGCACGTTAGGTGTCGCATTTTCAGCAAACCCGGATGTACTTGTGAAGCGTGATAATGGGTTGTTCAATACATTGGATGGCGTCGATCTACCATCTGCCTATGGACAGGCTAATGTACAATTTTCGATGCAGCAGCAATATTTAGAAGGATCCAATGTTGATGCCTCTAAAGCAATGACAGATCTATTAACTGCATACCGAGCATTTGAAGCAAACCAAAAAGTGCTACAGGCATACGATAAGAGTATGGAAAAAGCGGTTAATGAAATTGGACGAGTTAATTAAATAATTGCATTTGTATGATTATAAACGAGTTGATTGAAATGATGAGAAGGCGACTCCACCGTGGAAAGCGCCCAGATCGGAATGGAAATCAACTCATTCATATAGCGATTATTTTCATTAGCTGTCGAATTTTCGTATAATTAAGGAGGTGCGGGAAATGTTACGTACAATGGTGAGTGCGACAAATACATTATCTCAACTACAGCATCAGTTAGACACAATTAGTACAAATATCGCAAACAGTAATACAACAGGCTATAAAGCACAGCAGGCAAATTTTACGGAAATGCTGTATCAACAGTTTAATAACGATGAATTAGACCGCACTGTCCGTGATACACCTGTAGGCATTCGTTATGGTGTCGGTGCACAAATCGGGTTAATCCAATCGAATCAGACACAAGGTTCACTGCAAGTAACAGACCGCGATTTAGACTTTGCCTTAACAACAAAGAACCAATATTTTAATGTGTTAATGCAAAATCCGGAAGGCGATGTGCGAACTGCATACACTCGTAACGGCAGCTTTTATGTAACACAGACCGAACCGGGTATTCTTTCACTCGTTAATAGCGATGGATACCAAGTAGCAGATGCAAATGGACAGTCAATTACATTCCCGGATAATGTGACAGGTTTTACGATGGATTCAGACGGTTCGTTAGTGGCAAGCTATGAAAATGGCACTCCGCTAAAGTTCCAGCTTGGAATTTCTGAACTGCAAAAACCAAATGTAATGGAAAAACTGCAGGGCGGGACATATATTGGGTTACCGGAAAATCTTGATGCACTAGGCTTCACGCAAGCACAGGTACTGACAGATCTGCAAGGTGCCAATCGTCAAGTGGGCATTCAAAAAGGTGCACTTGAAATGTCGAATGTAGACGTTTCAAAAGAGATGACAAATTTAATTCAAGCACAGCGTTCATATCAATTTAATACACGTGCGATTACAATTGCAGACCAAATGCTTGGGTTAATTAACGGTATTCGCTAGACGTGCGACATTGTTAAGGGAGAAGTTTTATGACGAATGAGTTAGATAGACAGATTGAGCAAAAGGAGCCTGCAGCCAAAAAGACGAGACGTCGTATAAAGAACGTTTCGGAGCCGCCAACGGAACAGCCTGTTGGTAAGGTTCGGCTTCGACTGATTCCGATCTGGCTACGTATTATAATCGTAATTTTATTATTTTTAGTAGCCGTAATTGTAGGACTGGTTATTGGCTACAGCGTTATAGGGGACGGCGCAGCATTCGATGTTTTAAAATGGGAAACATGGCAGCATCTTCTCGATATTATAAATGGTAAAGAGTAGAGGGATTGTCGGGAAAGCCATTTCCGAACAGTCCCTTTACAGCTAGGACGCAAAAAATTTACTTTTTTGTTTGAAATTGGAGCGAAAAACGGGCTGAAATTCCAGCCTCTTTCTCCAATTTTTTCATTGCTTTACCAGAACATACATAAAAATAAACGATTATCTACATAATATTATAGAGGAAACAAGGGGGATTTTTTCATGTTAAACGCAGAGCAAATTCAAAATATTTTACCACATCGCTATCCATTTTTATTAGTTGATCGCATTCTTGAAATCGAAGAAGGAAAGCGCGCACTTGGATTGAAAAATGTATCGATTAACGAAGAATTTTTTAATGGGCATTTTCCTGGCTACCCAGTAATGCCAGGTGTTCTAATTGTCGAGGCACTTGCGCAAGTAGGTGGTGTGGCATTACTAAACGCACCTGAATATAAAGGGCGTCTTGTATTTTTGACAGGGATTGATAATTGCCGTTTCAAGCGTCAAGTCGTACCGGGCGATCAGCTGAAACTTGAAGTGGAATTTTTGAAATTACGCGGACAAATGGGGAAAGGCCGTGCTACTGCGACAGTAGATGGCGAACTAGTTTGTGAGTGCGAGATTCTATTTGCAATTGGACCTGAACAGCCAAAATAAGGCGATTTGCAATTGGAACTCAAAGATTATAAAATATAAAGGTTGAAGAAAATCTTTAACTTCTTTAAGCAGAAGTCTCCCAATGAGATAGGATAGGTGTGGGACGATTGCCAGTGTTCACCTTTTATAGGTTTTCATTTGCCTGTAAACAATGAGCGAAGTTTGGCTTTAAACGTAGGAGGTTTTAAAATAGATGTATAAACAACTGTCTTCAGGCGTAAAAATTAGTATTACACGATCAATATCGACGTCGTTTGAAGCTTATTTAGCAAGCATTGGTTGGGATGAAGAAAAATTTTCGATGGAAGACTATATGGCAAGCTGGCAGACTTACTTTAAAGAAAATGCCGCTTGGATCGATAAAATACCGGCAGACATTTTACTTAGCCCTGAATTTCATGAAGAAATTGCTAAGAAAATGGATGAGGTCATTGCTAAAATTTTAAGTGAAGAGCCAACAGAAAAGCAAAAGCAGGAAATTGCGGAATTACAGAAACAATTAGGTACAAATTACAAATTCGACTGTAAAGCAGAAGCCGCTTATGTTGAACAGCTCTTAAAAGATAAATTAAAATAACCACACGTTTTTGTAGGATAGATCCTTCTTTTCCCGGGCACTATATGTACGATCACACGAAGTGATCGACTCATGATTGCATATGGGAAAGGAGGGAATTTTTTATGCGAAAATCAGCACTACTTGTAGCACTTTCGCTTGGTTCACTGTTATTTCTCTCAGCGTGTAATACAAATGACAACGCTGGAGATGACAATCTAGGAAACGATGTCAAAAACGGTGTTAACGATGTAATGGATGACACACGTGACGTTATTGATGACACGGTAGATACAGTTGATCCAGACACAGATGGACGTAGCGGTCAAAACGACATGAACGGACAAACAAATGAGAGCACGATTGACAACAATCCCAACTCAAATGTCCCGAATGGTTCAAGCGGACCAAATGGTGATAATGGCGCAACTGCACCAGGAGCTCCATCCGTAAACCAAGAAGATATCATTGAAGACCGTGCAGATCGTAAGGATAAAGACGAAGTGGATAACCACTAGTCCAAAGAAGGAATCAGTGTTCACTTACGGTGGGCACTGGTTTTTTTGTTGTGGAGAGGCGAGCGAAATGAAATAATCCTCAAATTTAATGGATGAAGACGGGCAGAAGAATTTATTCCTCACTTGAGCCAGGATAATCCTCACTTAGTTGTGTTTAATCCTCAAAACAGGGTAGATAATCCCCACTTAGTAAGTGATAATCCTCATTTCAGATTAATTAATCCTCAAATTAAAATATAATCCTCAATTCATAAATAAAAGTAGAATCGACTTTATTCTGTTTTCTTTTTGGACCAGGATAAAATGTTCTCCGGAATAATATAATACGTGCCTTTCTTAGCGCCATGCTGTTCGAAACCTAACCTTGATAAAATATTCGAACAGACTTTTATATTTGTCATTCCGAAAAACTCGCGAAATTGTCGGTTAGAAATTTTTTCACCAAGTAAGATTCGGTAATGATAGAGTGTTTCAAAGACGACATCACGACTTTTAGCCTTACAAACGTTACATGTAAACGACCCGTAATGATAAAACATTACATGTTTATAATCACACCATCTACAAAGAACGCCTTTCCTTAATCTATTTGAACTGATGGTGCGGCGAGGGGGAAGGGCCTGATAAAGATGTTTCAGTTTAGCGACAATCATATTTATATTTGCACTGGATTTTGCAGTATTGAGATAGAGGTTTTCTTTGGAACGCCGCTAATATGAAAAATCGGAAAATTCTCCAATGACTCGTCTAAAACAGCTTGCTGGTTTGCGATTGCGAGCGAAAAATACACGGGGATAGTGATCTGCCATTTTTGCAAACATTGTTCCAAAAATAGCTGATGCCGGTAAACTTGATCAAGGGGGTTTCGGAAGTTTTCGCGTTTATCGTTGTGGATGCGGTAAAATTCATGCTGCGCGGATTTGTAAAATAAAACGCCGGACAGCAGTTTTACTTCAAAAATTACTATAAAAAATGGCGTCACTAAAATAGCATCCATCTGATGGGAATAGCCCTTTTCATTCATGCATTCAAAATTATAGAAAATATGATGGTCCGTTTTAAAGAAATAATCGGAAAGAGTTTGCTTCAACTTTATCTCTCCTGCAAATCCAGCCTCCAAGCGTTGAAACTCTTGCTGGATAGCACGTGCATCCATGTCAGTGGGCAAAATCCTCTTAGCTAAAACTTCTGTGTAAAGATGATGCTTTGATTTCTGCACAAACTTCACCTCCACCTTGAATATACGATGCGTGGTGAGGCTTGACAAATACCTTCAAAAAGATGAATTTACAAAGAATGCTGAACCAAATTACTCTTTTTAAATCAACCTACATCCCAAAATTCCACTTTCCGCGCTATTCACCATTTTTCTTCAATGAAGGTCGATTGCGCATCCCCTGATCAAATGCCTCAAGCAGTTCATCATTCCGTAACCCTTCTTCAAGGAGCTCTGCCAATAATAGTTCGGCATATTTTTTACGCTGAGCTTTCAAACGGCCTTTTATAAGCACTGATATTTTATCGCCCACTTTTGTAATCGAATGTACGACACATGCAAATGGGGCAGGTTCATTGTCCGGCAACGAAATGATGGCACGCGCATCCAGTACTTCGCCGGATGTAACAAAGTTTTGAAAAAAATCGTAATATGTATCTGCTGTAAACAATTCTAAAATCCACATTTTATGGCTATTTTCCTGATTAATAATAATGCCGTCTGTTAAAGGAATTTCTTTTATTTCATCATTTACTAATAAATCAAAAGCAAGCATTTTAAAGGTTTTCACTTATAAATCCCTCCTCAGTTTTCTTATGTAAAAGTATAACATACAAAAAATGTGAAACTGCCAATTTCAGCAATTTGTAATTTCACCTACAAGTCTATTTACATCAGCATTCTCATTAACTCGAATGAAATACCATATAGGCGAAAAAGTAATTTTGAAACAATATTTTAGCCAAAAAATTCAAATTCACGTTTTGCCAGAAATAGCAGGGTTCGGCTATGCTTTAGTTAATTTCCGAAAGAAAGGAGGTCAATGAATGAATCATGTTGGGCTTGTAGGGCGAACGACGAAAGATATGGAGCTCAGGCACTTATCTGAAGGAAGGGTTCGGGCATACTTTATCATTGCTGCTAACCGTCCTTTCAAAAATAGTGAAGGAAAGGTAGATGCGGACTTTGTGCAATGTGTGGCATGGGGGAGGACCGCTGAGTTAATGGCAAAATACTGCGGGAAAGGCTCACTCATCGGGATTAAAGGACGCTTGCAATCAAGATCATATGTCAATCGTGAAAATCAGAAAGTATACACGATGGAAGTGCAAACAGAAGATGTACAGTTTTATTCATTAAAAGCCCCTGGTGAAGCAGAAAAGTTCCAAACACCGTCCCCGATTCCCGAAGATTTCGTGCTTCCAGAACAAGAAACCAAACTCGTACACCAGCCGTAATCTTTTTCCTCTCCGATAAAATAATATTTCTCAGGAGGTGAAGCGCCATAATCTGCTGTTTGACCGCGCAGTAGTAACCATTCTTTCTCACAATCCAATACCAACTGAATAAAGTAGTGAAGTAAGCATAAAAAGAGTCTACTTCATGGCGTAAAAGTAGACTCTTTTCACATTATTTTATATTGCCCGTATCCAAAATGAGTAAATCCATCAGTTCCGAATCATCCAGTTCAGTCAACCATTTACTTGATTGAATTAATTCTTCGGACAATGCGGATTTCATTGCGATCATTTTATCGATTTTTTCTTCAATCGTTCCAATTGTCACAAACTTATGCACTTGCACAAATTGTGTTTGTCCGATACGGTATGCCCGGTCTGTCGCCTGATTTTCGACTGCCGGATTCCACCAGCGATCGGCATGGAGTACATGTGTAGCTGCTGTTAAATTAAGGCCTGTTCCGCCAGCTTTAAGCGACAGTAAAAACACAGGGAACTCGCCAGCCTGGAACTGATCGACTAAATTGTCGCGCTGATTTTTCGGCATACTACCTGTTAAAAACGGAACTTCAACATTATAAAGCTCTGTTAAACAATGCTGAATTAAATTACCCATTCCGATGTACTGTGTAAAAATTAAGCATTGTTCGCCATTATCGATAATTTCCTTCGTCATTTCAATAATACGCTTTAGCTTTACAGAACGAGAAACCATCGTATTGGCATCTTCAAAAGGTTCTTTTAAAAACAGGGCAGGGTGGTTGCACAGCTGTTTTAATTTATTAAGCATTTTTAAAATACGTCCCTTTTTCTCGAAGCCAGTGAGCTCTTCAAGTGTCGCTAAAGTATCTTGAATATAGCCTTCATAATGTGCTGCCTGCTCAGGGGTAAGTGCACAAAATTCAAGGGATTCCTGCTTGTCAGGCAAATTCAGCTGAAGCTCGGGATCACGTTTTGATCGACGCAGAAGGAACGGACGGATTTTCATACGTAAAACACGTTTATGGGATTCAGACTCTTCCCGTTCAATTGGTGTAATAAAGTTTTCGGTAAATCTTGTAAAGCTACCTAAATAGCCTTTATGAATAAAATCAAAAATGGCCCACAGCTCGGAAAGACGGTTTTCAACAGGTGTACCTGTTAACGCAATATGATGCTCGCCTTTTAATTTCCGGATTGCACGGGATTGCAATGTTTGCATATTTTTTATATTTTGTGCCTCATCCAAAGCAACTGTTGCCCAGTCTATAAGCTGTAAGTCATCTGCATCCTGAGTGACCGTACCATATGTGGAAAGAATGACATGCGGACGCTGTGTTGCGATATAGCTTGTCAAGTCATCACCTTTTAAACGTCGTGGCCCGTAATGTGTATATACTTCCAAGTCGGGAGCGAAACGAGTAAGCTCTTTTTGCCAGTTGCCGACAACCGATGTCGGGCACACAATCAATGTCGGTTTATCAATTTGCAGAACGGAAACGGTATGGAGCATATACGTAATAAGCTGAACGGTTTTACCAAGTCCCATATCATCTGCCAGACAGGCACCGAATTTTTGGTCACGCATGAAAACAAGCCATTCAAAGCCTTCCTGTTGGTATGGACGCAGCTCAGCATGAAGCTTGGCTGGTACAGCTACTTTTGGCAAACCTTTTTTATTTTGCAGTTGATCAATATAATCCTGCAGTGATTGTTGCATCTCAAATGCAAATAACGGGTCGTCGCGCTCAGCATCATCTTCTGTATCATCTTCAATAGGTGCAGTTAATGTTTCAGGCAACTCACGGAACAGTAAATCGCGTACTGTCCAATTTTCTTCTTTTGCCTGATCCATCAGTTCACGCATTTCATTGAGCCATTCTGCATCAATACGGAACCATTCCGTGCCAATACGGACAAATTCACGTTTTTCAGCAACGAGTTTCTGGAAGGCTTCTGCGGAAATTTCTTCGCCATTCATCGAGAACTGCCATTTGAATGTCAAAATATCGTCCAGCCCTGCTACACTGCGGGCCGATTGGTTATTGGCAGTGACACGTACACGCATTTTCGATTGACGGAGTTCCTTAAGCCAAGCCGGTAAAATCACATCAAAGCCTAAAGCCTGTAATTTAGTAAGTTCGAGACGTAAAAATTCACGTACTTCCTGATCATTGAATTGTGTATGAATAAACTGAGCACTTTCAGCATTTAATTGAATTAAATCAACTATTTGATTTTGCAGCTCTTCAATGTCATTAGCAATTGCACTCCACTTTTTCGGCAGTGCATCCAAGATCGGCAGTTTCAGTTTTGACGAAGCAGGTGTCCAATGTTTTGCGGCATTTGGACTAATAAGCACCGTTTCCAACAGCCAGTTTTCTTCATTTTCTTCTGGCTCGCTTAAACGCAGTGCTACCTTTACACCGTCAAATACATGAGAAGTTTGCATCGGCCAGCCGCCATTTTGGAAAAATGGAATCAGTGCAAGCGTATCTTCTTTAGAAAGTCCGGCATCCATCAGTTTTTGTTCAACTGCATGTTGCAATAGGTCATTGGAAAATGTAAAGCCTTCTTCTGTTACAGTTGCCTGCTGCCAAAGCTTTGGGTCATTCCAGAGCGGCAATGTTGTCTGGATTGCTTGAAAGTGATTAACGGTTTCATCATCATATGCAGCAAAATCCAAGAAAGGGTGACGGTATGCTGGTGACAGAACGTCAAGCAAATGAGATGCCGATATGATTAAATCACGCTCTTCCAATGAAGTGTGCAGCCCGTAAAAACTTTGCTCAAATTTAAAAAAGAGAGAAGGAATCCAATTGGCTGTCGGTAAAATTAAATCATTTTTATTATACGCAGTAGCGCGGAAGTAACCGGGACGCAGCTCTGAAAGCTTTATGCGAAAGACTTGTAGAAAGGGTAGCTTCGTATTAAATAAATATTGCATTGTATCGTTGCGCAATAAACGCAATGTCACCTCCTATTAGCAAAATACATAATCTAAATGAGTAAATTGCTTTTATTTATCTCTTCTTGCAGTGCACGCAAACGTTTGTACTGCTGCTGCACGGCTTCAATATATGCTGTAAAATAGTCGAGCTTTCCGGCTTTTTTGGAAGCTGATTTCATCGCACGCCAAATGCGGACTGCCTGCTTATAATTTTGCCGCGATTTCTGCTGAATTTCTTCCATCGCATAAAAATGGTAAAGAGGGAGTGCAGTTTCCGGTGACTGTGCGACAACATCCTTTAAACCGCATTGATCTAAATAAGGAACCGATGAAGGATAGAGCTGATGAAGTGCAACCCACTCGTCCAAACGATTGTGACGCAGTAAATAGTTTGAAAACGACTCAATACCATAACGGCCGAACGAAGAGTACAATGCGAGCTCCTCACTATCACTCAGTTGAACTTGACTGTATAGGTGATCGAGCTTACGCGTAAATTTCTGGCGACGTATTGGCAATAAGTTGTCCTGCACAAACGTTTGTAAAAAAGGAAGTGCCTTTTTTAAAATAACGGTCGCCTCATCAACATAGTCTTTCTGTAATGCATATTGGGCTATGTCGATAAACCCTTCCACATTATTTTCACTCATTGTTTCAACTGCTTGTTCCAGTTGTGACGGCGAACTTAATAAAATATAAAAAATGGATTTTACTACATTTAATTCGATATCTGTATTGCTATCATCGCTTTGTTCCAAAAGAGCCAGTTCATTTTTTAAGCGCTTTTGTTCATTAAATAGCTTTGTCCAAAACTGCAAATACAATGATAGCCGGAATGCTGTTGCTCCTTTTTCGATAAAAAGAATCTCGTGGACATTTTTCTGAATGGCATCAAAAAATGGCTCGGTTGCAAACAGCCGTGTTGTTTTACTTAATGTATCAATCGACCGCTGAATTCGGCTTAACGTATTTTCCAAAAAGAACTGAACATAATGATGACTCAAATCTGCTTTCGTTTTGACTGCATGTAACAGAAAATGTTTCGAAACGGCGATATCCATAAACAAGTTAAACAGCTCCTGCCATTCCTGCTCATAGGGGCGGTGGCGCTGCAGCTTAGAGCGAATATTTTCAATTAAGCCTGATAATGTATATGGCTCCAATGGTTGCGGACCTTTAATTGCATAATTAAGCACTTCGTCAGCCATCATCTGCCAGTTTTCAGGACTGCGCTCAGATGCCAATGACTGGAGCGGAACAGATCTTTTAGAACGCCAAATAGAAAGCCATTGCTGCAGTGAAATAAAATATTGCGACAGCTTTAAAATAATTGCAAGCTGGTGGCGGCATAGATCTTTTTTAGGACAGCTGCAGCTGATCGTTTGTTCCGGAAAATTAATCGTCACTTCCGCTGTATTGACGTCCTGAACTTGGCATACCAGTATTTGGCTGAATCTTGAATAGTGCGGTGGCTTAATTGCCTGATTACGGACAGAGAACATGGCGCGTGTCACCAATTCTGCATCTTCATTTGCTGAAGGGAGAAGCTGTTCTTCAAAGGATTGTAATGTATGTTGAATAAAATCTTTATGTGCATGGGCAATCTCGGAAAAAGATAAACTCAAAACGGGTTTCCCCTCCCTAATAATTAATTGCATTGGAAATTTTAACTTCATTCAAGGTGAAGGAAGAAAAAAAGTCGTTCCTTCCATTATAATACGAATCAAGACAAATCGGTAATGTGAAGAGACATTGAATAAATTTTTTAAGCGAATAGGCCATTTTTGAAGGTTTGAAATGTAGAAAGTATGGGGAAACTATAAGCAACAGAGAAATTGATTGAGTTTCAAGAACACTTACATGATTACATCCATATGATAAATGAAATTAGGTCTTATGACTCGGATAAATCCCAACGAAAATAAGTGAAGGAGGAATTCCCATGATTCAAGTTCAATTTATGAAACCATTCTATACAAAAATGACGGGCACGAAATTACGCTTAGTCTTTGCTTATCAATACTTTTCCATTACAAAAGACGAGGAAGTTTTTCATTTCATTCCGATTGAAGGGAAAGAAATGATTATTGATTTAAATTCAATGCAAGTCGAAAATTTATCGGAAGTGTTTGTATTCCAGCGCGGCAATCGTTTCGTACGTCTCCCACTGTATCAGCTGTTACTCGTATCAAACGTACACGAATATTTAATGCCGATTATTGAAAATGTCTCAAATAATGTAACACCGTTAAAAAATGAAACGTCACCGGAATTTGATGAAGAAGTTGAAGGGATTGTGCGAGTATTGGAAGAAAGTAATTTATCCCGTTTAATCGATGAAGCACTCGAATCACGTGACGAAGTATTATTCCACAATTTAATTGCGGAAAAGGAACGATTAACTGGAGGCTATGCATCGTGATTGCCCAAATAAACTAAACCCTGTTAGCTAATATTAGCTAATGGGGTTTTTGTATGTATATTACCGATGGTTCTTTTCAATTAGTATAACTATCCCTTTCAAAGGCAAAATAATAGGAAAGCGTTCATTAAACAGCTTGAATAATAAAAACTATTTCACACAGCGAGCAGAAAGTTGTATACTGTAATGCAGGACTAATTTTCAAGCATTTACAGGCAACCATTTGAACAACCATTCCGTCCTATAAATGAACGGAATTTTAAAACTGTATTAAATGAAGTTATTCAATTTATTGGTAACGAATGCAGGCAAAATGCGTGAAACAAATTATACAACAATCAAACAATGAGATATAGCTTTTTTGAAAGTGAAGGAGAAACGATCATGACAAAATCAATCTGTGTCGTTGGCTTAGGATACATCGGTTTACCAACGGCGGTAATGTTCGCAAATCACGGCGTAAAGGTACATGGTGTTGATGTGAACCCGGCAGCTGTGAAAAGTATTCAGGATAAACAACTACATATTGAGGAGAACGGCTTACAGGAGCGCCTGAACAAAGCGGTGGATGAAGGCTTTTTAACGGCATCAACGACACCAGTCGCTTCAGATGTGTATATTGTCGCGGTACCATCACCGATTAATCCGGACAATACAGCGAATTTAGAATATGTTCGTCAAGCAACAGCTTCAATCGTACCTTTCGTGAAAAAAGGCGATTTAGTTATTTTAGAATCAACAGTACCACCGAAAACAGTGGAAAATGTGATGCTGCCTGAATTAGTGAAATCTGGTTTGGAAATCGGGACAGAACTATTTGTAGCCCACTCTCCAGAACGCGTTATTCCGGGCCGTATTTTTGAGGAGCTTGTAAACAATGACCGTATTGTCGGCGGGATTTCACAAAAATCAGCAGAGCTTACGAAAGAACTGTACGAAACATTTGTTAAAGGCACGATTCATTTAACAGATGCAACGACAGCTGAATTAGTAAAAGTAATGGAAAACACATATCGTGACGTAAACATTGCATTTGCCAACGAATTAGCAAAAATGGCAGAGAAATTAGATGTAAACATTTGGGAAGCGATTAAGTTTGCGAACTATCACCCACGTGTAAACGTTCATTTCCCGGGACCTGGTGTAGGCGGTCACTGCATCGCGGTTGATCCTTGGTTTTTAGTTGAACTAGGCGGGGAACAAGCCCAAATCATTCATCTATCACGTAATACGAATGACTCAATGCCAAGCTTTACAGCACAAAAAACACAGGCGATTTTAAATAAAAACGGTATTGCAGGGGCGACAGTTGCTGCTTTAGGTTTAGCATTTAAAGGAAATGTGGATGATATGCGTGAAAGCCCATCGACAATTGTAATCGATGAGTTGGAGAAACTAGGCTTAACTGTTGTTTCACATGACCCGCACATTAAGCAAAACAAACATAAAACACAAACACAAAGCATGCAGGAAGCGTTGGAGCAAGCTGATATTTTAGTGTTCCTGACAGATCACAAAGAATTTAAAGAGCTGGACCCGTCAAAATTAAATGCGAAAAGCAAAATCGTATTCGATACGAAAAACTGCTTAAACCGCGAAGCATGGGAAAAAGCAGGCTTCCAGTTCCACTTACTTGGAGATGCGAAGAACTAATATTGAAAACTTGGCAGTGCGTCTAAACGTACTGCCAACTGTTTTTTTAGATGGATTAAAAAGAAGGGAAGACTATATATGAAAGAAACCGTACTCGGCATTCAAGTAAATACTGAAAGCTATGAAGAACTGCTTCCAAAAGTATTTGATCAAATCGAAAAGCAGCAAAAATCGTTAATCGTAGCCATAAACCCGGAAAAAATTATTAAGGCAAAGGAAGATCAGGCATTAAAGACACTCCTTAATAACGCAGAGTTTCAAATTCCGGATGGCATTGGCGTTATTTTGGCGTCGAAAATCCAGAAGGGTCAAATTACATCACGTGTAACAGGTGTTGATATGATGCTTCGTCTCTGTGAAGAAGCAGCACAGCGTAAAAAGCCTGTTTTCCTTTATGGAGGGAAGCCGGGAATTGCCGATCAGGCCGCAAAGAAATTACAAGAACTCTATCCATCTATCCAGATTGCCGGCACACAGGACGGCTATGAAAAGGATAATCAAAAAGTAGTGGATAAAATTAATGAAGCGAAGCCGGATTTACTGTTCGTAGCGATGGGTTCTCCAAAACAGGAAAACTGGATTAATGCAAATCGGGATCAGCTTCATCCGACAATTTATCAAGGTGTTGGTGGGTCGTTTGACGTATTGGCCGGTAATGTGAAAAGAGCACCAGAAGCTTTCCAGAAAGTTGGTATGGAATGGTTTTACCGTTTAATGAAGGAGCCGCACCGGATTAAACGCCAAATTGCTTTGCCTTTATTTTTATTGGAAGTGGCACGTGGATCGAAGAATAACAAGTAATCGAAAAAAAAACATGTAATCTTTGTAATATTTGATTGTTTATTTGTAATGTTAATGATACACTAAATTCAGTAGTGAGATTTCCTCTACGATATATATTAAATTTTAACTTTTCCCTGCAAGGAAAAACTCGGTTGGTAGCCCGAGAAA
This sequence comes from Solibacillus sp. FSL K6-1126, assembly GCF_038003445.1. NCBI lineage: Bacteria > Bacillati > Bacillota > Bacilli > Caryophanales > Caryophanaceae > Solibacillus > Solibacillus sp. FSL K6-1126. The sequence continues at coordinate 783,491 of NZ_JBBOPD010000001.1, forward strand.
AAGGCTTTAGCATTTAGATGCTAAAGCCTTTTTCTTTTTTGGTTTTTGTCGAATTTTAGCGAACTGGTTCTATTAATTCGTACCATTCATACACTAACCAGGTAGGAAAAAATATGGTCATATAAATAATAACTATATTACAAAAGTAATATACTAGTAATAATTGTAATGTATAAATTCCAGTTAAATCCTTGGTATAACTGCATTATATATCCATTTTTATTACTTTTTAATGTTATGTAAACCAATAATTTCCAAGATTTTTAGTTATATTTGAATAGTATTGGAAATTAATTGTCAAAGAAAATGTTGTTTTTATTAGTAGATGTATGTCATAATTAAAGAAATTTGAAGTTATCTGAATATATTTACGGATTCATATCTTGCAGTCTAATAAAATAGTATATTTTTGGGTTTATTGGCAAAAAAAGATTGACATAGTAAATGTATACTACTAGAATTTATGTGTAGTTAGTTTTTCTGCACATATTTCGTGTGGGTAACTAAAATTATTATTTTCACTTATGAGGAGGAAATTTTTCAATGGCTAACCAACCAAAGAAATACAAAAAATTCGTAGCAACAGCTGCGACAGCTACATTAGTAGCATCTGCAATCGTACCAGTTGCATCTGCTGCATCATTATCTGACATCGCTGGTAACACACACGAGGAAGCGATCAACGCTTTAGTTGATGCAAAAGTTATCTCTGGTTACCCAGATGGCACATTCAAGCCAAACAAAACTTTAACTCGTTCTGACGTTGTTAAGTTATTAGGTAAATACTTAGTATCTCAAGGTCATTCAATTCCAACTGACGCGGTTTCAAACCCACGTTTCAGCGACTTAACTTCTAAGTCAAACAAAGAATTATTAGAGTATGCTGCAGTAGTAGCTGACGCTGGTGTTTTTGCTGGTTCAAACGGTAAATTATTAGCTGGTGACCAAATTACTCGTGAAAACATGGCAATCGTTTTAGTACGTATGATCAATACGTTAAAAGACGTTAGCTTAGAAGAATTTGTAGCTTCTCAAAACTTTAATGGTGACGTTAAAGACTTAAACGTAGCTAAAGCTGAAGCGCGTACAGCTATTCAAGTTTTAGACTTCTACGATATTACTAATCCATCAGTAGCTAACTTCAATCCAAAAGGTAACACTACTCGTGGTCAATTCGCTACATTCTTACACAAAACAATCAACTCTGACTTCGCTGGTGCTGCTGCAACAACAGGTACTGTTAAGGCAATTAACAATACTACTGTTGAAGTAACATTTGGTGAAGAAGTTGCTGACATTAAAGCACTAGACTTCAAAATCGAAGGATTAGAAGTATCTAACGCTGTAGTGAAGCAAACTGACAAAAAGACTGTTGTATTAACTACTGCTGCTCAAAAAGCAGGTACTGAATATACAGTAACTGTAAACGGTAATGCTGTAGGTAAATTCACAGGAGTTTCTGCTGTAATTCCAACTGCTATTAAAGTAGTAGAACGTTCACAGCAAGGTGTTCTTGGTCAACAAGTAACAGTTAAAGCTGAAGTTACTGTTGCAGAAGGACAATCTAAAGCAGGTATTCCAGTAACATTTAACGTTACTTCTGGTACAAATACTTCATTAAATACTCCTGAAGTATTCGAAGCAAATACAGATGCAAACGGTGTTGCAACATTTACTTATACTCGTTATGCAAACACAACTGATGATGTTGTAGCTTATGCTACTGGTGATCGTACTAAGTTCCAAGCTGGTAAAGTTTACTGGGCAGCTGCTAAGCAATTAACAATCAAAGAAAAAGCTGAAGGTACTGTATTATCTAACGGATCTAAGAAAGTATTCGAAATCGATGCACCATCTAAAGCTGGTAAATATGTATTCGTAACATTCGAAAACAACGTTGGTGTTACAACTGACAAATTAACTCGTTCAGTATTCGTAGAGGGTACTGGTTTATGGGAGCAACAAAATAATTCAATCGGTGTAATTGGTGCTGGATCAAGCCAATACCCATATGAAATTACAAATGGTGCAAACCGTGTAGTTCCAGTATTACTAGATTCAAAAGGTAAAGCGAACTTAGTAGTAAGTGGTACAAACGGTAAAGTTACACCAGTGGTATATGAAGGTGTATTAAAAACTTCTGGTTTATCTAATAACCCAGGATCAGTAGTTGGCGACTTCGCTAACATTTTATACAACCCAACAGCTTTACAAGCTAAAGCTGCAGAAGTATCATTTGAAATCAAACATTCATTAGGTTTAACAGTTGAAGCTAAAGGTGTTTCAAATGCAGCAGTAGCAATTCGTGGAACTGTTCAAACAGGTGGTCGTGATTACACTGCTACTTACGTAGATAAAGACGGTAAACCAGCTAAAGCAGGCGATATCGTACATGTAGCTATTCAAAATAATAGTACTACTTCAACTAACGCATTCTTAGTAGATGAAGATGGAAATGAATTAGCTCACACGTTTAACGACGGTTATAAACACTATGCATTACAAGTTAAGGGTACTGAAGGTAAAGTGAACTTCACTGTAGCTTCATATCATGAAGAAGCATTTGCTGCTCCAATCGTATATGTAAATAATGGTACTGGTCCAGATGCACATAAAACAACTTTAGATGCATCAGATTTACAAGCACAAGCAGAATCTGTATACTTCACAAAAACTATTCAATATACAGCGGAGTTAGTAGCGTTAGATAAGAATGGTAAAGAAACGAAATCAGTTCGTGCTGGTGGAGATGAGTTTGTAGAGTACTCTTACAACTTATTAGACCAAAATGGTAAGCCACGTGCTTATTCTGCGGCTGCTACAAACGTTACATTTAACTTCACAGCTGGAACAAATTCAATTGTTGCTGGTGGTAAGACAATTACTTCAGGTAACCCAGGTTCAGTAACAGGTTCAATTGCTCCTGGTGCACTTTCAACTAAAGTAAAAGTTACTTCTACTGAAGCTGGTTCAGTAACTGGTTATGCAACAGCTTCTCACGTAGGTGCAGCTGCACTTCCATCAACTGATGCAGTAACTGTGGCATTCACTTCAGTATCTACATTAGTAACACGTGGTACGCTTGATGCAACAATTTCAGCTACTGGTACACAAATTTCTATCGATGGTGTTCCATATAGCTTAACAGGTGCTACTTATTTAAATAACGGTACTGTGGTTCCAACTTTACAAGCATTCCGTGCTCACTTAGTAGCAGGTGTAACAGTTGACGTAACTAAAGATGCTGATGGTAACTTAGTATTCAACGTATTACAAGGTGCTGGTTCTATTAATCCAACATCACCAACAGAAATTTTAACTGCTGTAAACAATGCTACATCTGAAACTGAGGTAAAAACTGCTTTAGCAAATGTTTCACAATATAAAGCATTGACTGCAGCGGGTAAAGAGGCTGTTTCAGCTGACGTATGGAACACAATTAACACAGGCGGTACATTTGCAAACTATAATGCTTTAGTTTCTGATGTTGTTACAGCATCTAATATTGATCCTACAGCAGTAGCTTATTCAGCTGCTAACACTGGTTCTGCAGCGACTCAAGCAACTATTACTGGTTCTACTAACAGTACTTTAAAAATTGATTCAAATTCTAATTTAGCGGATACTAATTACAATGGTGTTGAAATTGATTTAGTAGATACTGATTCTAATAACACAACAACTACGGCAACTTTCACACCGGCTTCAGGTGGTTCAGCTGCTAAAGTTACAGTTGAGCTTGCTGGTAAAACAGTTGATGGTGTTTATGAAGTTACTTCTAAATTATCAGATGTAAAAGCAGCTATTGAAGGATTAACAGGTGTGAATCTAAAAGTATCAGCTACTGATAATGATTTAACAAAATTAGCAGCGGTTGAAACATTAACTTTAGCTGGTGGTGTAGATGCAGTTCCAGCATCAAAAGCTACAATCACATTAACTTATACTTCTGCTCCTGCAGTTCAAGTAGGAGATGCTGTTTCATTCATTATCGATACAGCTGGTACAGAAGCTACAGTATCAGGTACTGTTAAATCTGTAAATGCAACTACAATTGTAATTGAATTTACAACAGATCCTGCAGTTGCTTCTGGTGCAACATTAAAATCAATTAAAGGTGTAACTACTGTTGACTTTGATGTAGTGTCAGGTTCAGTAACGTTCTAATTTTCTGCATACCCTTCACTGGGTGGTGTACAACCAATTCTGCTAATTCACTAGAATTAAAGAATTGACGAAAGGCTCTACATGGCTTCGGCTGTGTAGGGCTTTTTCTTTTTCCCCTTCAGCCTATGCTCATGTTTAGAGCCGTAATAACTTACTTTTGAAATATTTAATATTACTATGAAGTAATAAAAGAATGCCTTTCATTCCTAATGTGGAGTGAAGGGCTTTTTCTATTTTGAGGAGGAATAACAAATGGAAGAAGAGCAAAAGAAAGTACCTGCAAAGAGAATTCAGTTAGTGGATGTAGTGTTGGAGAGAAAGGGATCGCAGTTGTTCTCAGGAAGACGTGTTCGATCGCCAGAGGATGCGGCAAACATCATTCGAGATTTTATTGGAGACAGCGACAGAGAGAATTTTGTGGTGCTGGGATTGTCTACGAAAAATGAGCCCCAGTTGCTGCAAGTCGTACACACAGGTTCCATCAATGCATCAATTGTCCATCCGAGGGAGGTCATAAAAGCACTCGTCATTTCAAATTGCAGTGGATGTGTAGTGGCACATAATCATCCATCGAATGACGTGACACCATCACCGGAAGACATAGAGGTAACAAATCGCTTAGTTGAGGCAGGTGAAATCATAGGTATTGATGTAATGGACCATCTAATACTGGCATCGGATAAGTTCCTATCATTAAAAGAGAAAGGTTATATGTAAAGGGGGGTCTATAATGAATGCATTCAAGCGATTAGCAGAAGTGATGTTGGAGAAGTATGGTATCTCTGTTCCCCTCAGTGAAGTAGGAATGGAATCTGTCACCTTGTTTAAAGAGGAGTTTGATGAAGACCTAGTACCAGCAGGGATTGTTGACCATTTAGAGGGTCCAATTGAAACAGAAAGTGCTAGTTACATTGATGAAAAGGGTGATGAACATCTCGTGATTTTAGTGGAAACGGATTCGGTTGATCCTTATGAAGTTTGGTTACTCAATGGTGAAGTAATATCGAATGAATGTGGATTTGACGATGATGTACATTAGAAAATATGCGCAAGTGCTGATTAATGGTGATACCTATTACAGGGAAAAGAATATCATCGGGTACTATGGAAAGTTCCTAACAGAACCAGTTGCACCATTTGAGATTATTGAGGAAGTAGTAATCGATGTGAAAGAAATCATTTATTTAGTAAACCGAATACAAGATGTAAAAATTAGAAACATCATTCGTCATTATATTGCTCATTTAGAAAAACTGGTAGTCGAAAAAGAAGAAACTTAAATGAGTATTCTTAAAGAACTCACGTCAAAAGTAATGGGAATCTTGCGACAAAACTAAATAGACCGTAGGTCAAAATGGAGAAGTTCATGCCACACAAGGTATGAGCTATTTTTGTATGCAGAAAAACTGACGACATTATATAAATACTGTCGTGAGTGTAGTGTAAGACAACTTGAAAAGGTGGTGATGAATGAATGTGGCAACAAGTAGCAGTCGCAGCAGCAGTAGCTGTTGTTAGCGCAATCGCAAAAGAAATCATTGAGGAGAGATAGAATGGTCATCATGTGTAACTGTCGATTAACAGGTAAGCCATGTAAGTTGTGTAGAAGTGGTTTAGTCGTATGGTAAGAAAAAAATTGAGGTAACGGTTCGAGTATGAATCGTTGCTTCTTTTTTTGAGGAGAGGAAACAATGGAAATTTCGGTAATAGAACAATTTAAGCAATGGCTCATTGAAGATGGAAGAGCCGAATCAACTGTACAGAGCTATGTGAATGATGTTCAGAAGTTTAATAAGTACCTACAAATAAAAGACTGTGATCCTGATGTACTGATGAATCGATTTTACTTTACATCTTATATAAAGCATCTTCAAAAAGAAGAAACAAAGCTAAATACCATTAATAAAAAGATTACCTCATTCAAGGTATACAATGACTGGTTATTTCAAAACAGCATGGTAGAAGAAGTGTTTGTCCGCATCAAGAAAGATAAAATTCGAGTGGCAGCTGGTTCAGAAGATGAGGTGACCGTGCTGACAGAGGAACAAGTGGAGCAGTTTCTGTTCCATCTTGAGAAGGAATCGCAGCGAAACAAATGCATCGGCTACCTCCTCCTCTACACAGGTGTACGAGTGACAGAGCTTGTGCAAATCAAACTGCGTGACATTGACCATCTGACAGCGCAACTGAATGTGCTAGGAAAAGGAGGAAAGCAGCGGCAGATTCCACTTCGCAAAGATGTGCTGGAAGCCATCGAGACGTACCTACAAGGTGAACGAAGTGAAAGTCGATTCCAGCAAAGTGAGTACCTTTTGGTAAGTCAGAGGGAAAAAAAGATGCACAGAGATGCGGTAAGAAGGTGGCTGCAAGAGACAGGGAAGAAACTTCAGTTTCACATCTACCCACACATGATCCGTCATACGTTTTGTACAAGATTATTAAAAAATGGGGTAGAAATAGCAACAGTTTCTAAACTAGCAGGTCACGCTAATTTAAATACAACAATGAAACATTACATTCATATTTCAAAGCAAGAGAAACAAAACGCAGTAGAAAGACTATAAAAATAAAAAAAATATAAAAAAATTTGTGGATAAGAAATTACTAAAATTAATATTTTGAAGAAAGCAAAAAAGAAAGAAGAAAAATGCTCCTCGGACGTTTTCGGCAGGTGAAGGCGGGCGATAAGATTTTGGAGCATTTCTTACATAGAAAAATAAATATATTAGTATAATGTATTTTGGTTGAAAATACTCTTGGAATGCTGATAAATCAATGTTTCTCTCGAATTAAATGCTTGCAAATGGATAGTTTGTCTTGTAATATCAATCTTGTAAACAGCGTCAGTAATTATTTGGATACTATATCCGAATAACGAAGCGTTAATTATTTGTCGAAAGGAGAGAATGTAAATGAATACTTTAATAAATGATTTTCAATTCAAAGTAACCTCCAGTACAGGTTAAAAAGTTTGTGTTCTTACAAACAAAAAAAGCCTATTAGGAGCGGCAACTCCCAATAAGCACAGAAGAAATTAATCTATTTAAATCGTACTTTAAAAAACATTGAAGTACAAGTAATATTGGTCTCATTATTAACGATTAGGATTCGTATCGCTTTTAAATACTGAATATTCAATCTTTATTAATTGATACTAATAACTGCTCATTGACAACAACAAATAATAAAAAAAATCGGAGGTAACTAATATGTCAAATTATGCTACAAGACACGCTGAAACAATGATGGAGGAGTCTCGCTACGGAACTAATGATTCACAAGTTCGTAAACGTAAACCGAGAACACCTGAAAATGTGTGGATTCCATGTGAAGTTAAACATTGTAAAGAAGGGTTCTTTACTAAAAAAGAAGATGAGATGGTGGTCATTATATGGGCTCCATTAGACGGTGGTAGAGAAATCGAAACGGCAATCATTTTAGATAAGCCACCATTCATGGAAGACAAGATTCTAGATGTCATGTTACCAAATGCTACAAATGACTTTAAATTTGCAGATTTAGTAGGGGAAGGTGCAGCAATTATAGTTAAATTTAACGGCAACTTCACTAATTTAGTAGATATCGCCCCATTAAATGGACAAGACGCAGCACGCTTACAAGCAAAAAAGAACGCAGCATCTGCTAAGTTAATTGAGCAACACCTTTAGAAAAAACTGGATATAAATGTTAACATATAGATGAGATTTTGAAGACATTTACTTAAACTAATGAAGAAGGACATTTGTCCTTAAGAGCAAAGAGAAGTATGTCCTAATGGGAAATTTGAACGATTTGTAAAGGCCGATTTTCTAAAAAAGAAAATCGGCCTCTCCTCAAATTTTTTTGTTCTATCCCCAACACCTTCATCATAGGTATATGGTATGAACTAACTAAGAGTGGGATATAATTTCACATGTAATGAGGTAACAAACTAAATAGAGTCCTGGTTTGTGGGTGCTCTGTCAGTAAGAGCATCCGATCCAAAGGCCGGATTTTTTCTTTCTGACAGAGTGCTTTTTTTGTTCATAATTACTCTAAAAGAAAGGAAGGATACACAATGGCAGTAGAAGACACAAAAGAGGTGCAAGATTTTTTAGAGGGGTTTAAGGGTCACAATTTTAACACTAAGATAAGGAAGTTTTATAAAGAGGCAGACAAAATTTCAAAAGAGATTATTTGTTCACCCTCTTCTTTAGACAAAGAAGTTATCGAGCATGCCGTAAACAAATACAATCAGAGAGGCTCGATCTTTACCAAGGAAGAATTTGTTTTAATGGAGTTGAAAAGTAAAGTTTTGTATTTTTCTTTCGGATTGCATCGGTTTTATGGAAAATACGGTTGGAAAGATTTCAACTCACCAACTGAAGTTTTAGCGGGAACTATCCCACTTATCGGAGCTAAGTGGAATCACAGATTGGTTAGTTTTAATGTTTATGATTCTACAAAAAAGTACGAAGTAGATCAAAGTTGGAAAGATCTCTATGGTAACTCAGTATTTTTACTAGATATTCAGGGTAAACTCCCTCACAATGGCAAAGAAGTTTTAGACAAGAAGAAATATGAATACTTTAACGAATATACAAAATATCTTCAAATTAATGGTAAGACTGTTGCTAGAAATTACGTTGGTGTTTTCTTTCTAATACTCAAGTTAATTAGCGAATCTTATTCATCGGTGAATATACCCTATATCCGTTCTTTTATAAAGTAATGAGTACTCGTATATATCGCATCGACAAAAAAACTCCGCTTTGCGGGTTTTTTTATTTATCCTATTATTTACATTGTAAATGTTAATTGCGCTTTTCTCACAATTAACCGAACCTGTTTAGAAAATAAAGCGGTTGCTAATTTGATGTAGTTAAAAATTATAAACAGACGGGTTATATTTTCATTAATGCAGGTATAGTTTGTCTGTTTTCTTTAATATTTAAAATACCCCCTGTATAAGGTATATGTGATACTTGTGGTGGAGAATATAATAGTTCCTGACGAGAATTAGCATCAAGACCTAAAAGATTGGCGATTAGTAAAAGATAGTAAAGTAGAAAGCGCCAGACTGTGGAATATCTAATCATAAACTAAACTCTTAATTAATAATTTAAATTCCTTTGTAAATTAACCTAGACCAAATAACTCAGAAACACTTATCTTTATTAAGCCTTTTAAATTAGCAGCACGCCCGGGATGACGTGGATCTCCATGCTCTGTAAAAGTTCTAATAGCATTTTTAGTTTCAAAAACATATAAGTCATCTTTATATAATGGTGAAAGTAAATCAATAATATGTAAAACTTCTTTGTAATAAAGTAGGTTAGGGATGGTTTTCACTTCTGGTTTCCCCCAACCTAATATTATTAGTTTCTTATCCTTCATAGTTATTGCCAGCTTAGCTTTATTTAACCTTTGAACTCGTTCTAGAACTTTCGCTTCATTTAAAGTTCTAATATTTTCTAAAGCTGTGGTGGTATTACTAGCATATACAGGTAAAACATTACAAATGCTAATGTCTCTAATTTGATGTCCATCTACTCGATAGTTATAGAAGAAATCAATTAGCTTATTAATCGTACCATCTGATTTATCTTTGTCTGCTCCAGAAGGGTTCATTAAAATAATCCCTACTGACACGCCATCTCTTCGGTTTAAAAATGGAACCGTTAAAGAGTATCTGACATTTACATTTTCCATGAAGGTTTCCTTATCAATAACAATTTCAGGTTGATTTACTTTTGTTAGGTCGTACATTATAACCAATTTTCTCACTCCTGCTACATTTAAATAATATCTTAATCTTATCAATAATAACAGAAAATACCATTTATTGTTTACACTTCTTGTAAAAGTTTTATTGCATATTACATTTACTCAGCAATATATTAAAAGACCACAGTGCTGCGTTATACCTTTGCCACCTATTCGGTAAAAGGGGGAAGTACTGTAATATAATTCAGCCGGGTGACCCCCCATATGTTGCGCCATACCTTTGCAACTCATTTGGTAAAGAGGGGGATGCGCTTTGATATCATTCAACTGCTTTTAGGACACGAAGATTATAAAACAACTCGAGTGTATACACGATTTTTTGAACAGTTACAAAAGGAAGAATATGATCTATGGATGTAATAGAAATGATAACTTTTCTAGATTACGTAGATTGTGTCTTCTGAATAAAGACCTGTATATTTAATTGAAAAACGATCTTCAACAATCGGGCGCTTTCCTGGAATAAAAGGAGGTGCTGCACCTTGTTGAGCAACATATACAAATTAAGACATAGCAGGTATAAAGGATAGAAAAGAAAATATAAAAGGAACGTTCGTATGGTGTTACCTTCCAAATTGATTCAAATCGAGCACTTTAAAAATATTAATATGAAATGGCAAGAGCCGTCATAAATTTTTTTCATGGCGGGAAACCCACCGACATCAAGAAAAACGTCAGGAAGTCCAGCATCCTGATCTATGGAAAATAATAATTATTTAAAGAAAAGGTTTTAATTTATTCACCATAATTATCGATATCATACTCGTCCTGATTATAATCATTAATCTCATCGTCTGTGTTAACTTCATACTCGTTATTATCTGGAATATAGTGATAATCTATAATTTCATCAAAGTCATCTAGACCATCTGGATAAGAAGCAAGATCAGGATTAAAAGGAACACTGTAATCTGTACCATAATCATCGTCTGGTTCAGGTTCAGGTTTTGGCTCATCCTCATCATAGTCATGGTAATTATAATCAGAATTATAGAACGAGTGCTTTTGGGGTTTATTTACATCAGTTGATTTAAAACTATTTGCCCCATTTTTAAAAATTTCCTTAATTTCAGATTGTTCCAGTTCGTATTTAGGATCAAGTAATTTACCTGAATCGAGGTAGATATACCAGGAAAAATATCTTTTTCGTAAAAGGATTCCTTGATGAACAATTTCTATATCATCTTTGTTGGGTCCATAAAGTGAAAAACTTTCTACAAGTTTAAATTCTCCATTATATTTCACAAAAAAAAGACGACCCTCTGCCTCGTTTAAGCCCTTTCGTTCCATAACATCAATACTATGTAACTGGGAACCTGATTTAATATATCCCATATATTTCTCTAATTCTGTATTTATCAATTTATTTATCACCTTTCTATACATCCTTAATAGCTAATACTTAATATTTTACAGGTACTTTTACAACATATCTATAATTTGTAAAATTCAATTGTTAAAGTTTTAGAAGATTCTCAACCCTAAAAATAATATTTGTCGAAATTTGGGATAATACCCTCAAAAAAATTTGATTAAATCTTGCCTATACATAAAAAGGGAATAAATTGAGTTAGTTGGAACGCCGTATGCGGTGAAAGTCGCACGTACGGTGTGAAGTGGGGGAAAAGCTGGAGATAACGTAAAAGGTTTACCTATCACTATAGTAACACAGGCAGAAAAAATTTTTTTTATAAAAAACAAACTTCAAATTGGTACAGAAGAATTCATTTTGAAATCTTTGTTCAATATGAATTCTTCTTTTTTACCGTAAAATAAGATATTTACGAAGTGTTTTTGCTCAAACTTTATTTCAAAGCTACAGGATTATGAACCTGATAAGTGAATGTTATAAATTATTTAGTAAAATATATCTTATCTACCTAAAATTTTCTTTCCTAAAGCAAAGGCTCCACCAACAGCTGCCGCCCCTATAACTATTGGTGCTGCCGCAACTGCCGCTGATCCTACAGCGACGGCTCCGGCAATTGCTGCTCCACCAACAGCTGTACTACCAATAGCTGTTCCAGCAGCAGCTGTCGCAGCGGCAGTTACAACACCAGTAGCAGCTGTCGTAGCAGCGGCAGTAGCAGTAGTCGCAACTCCAGCGATGGTTCCTGCACCAACCATAATAGAACTTCCAATTGCAGTACTGCCAATTGCAGTTCCAACAGTAGTAGCAGCTGTGGCAACAGTTCCAGTCACGACAGCGCCAACGGATGTACTTGCTAATGCGCCAATGGCATAACTTGAAGCTGTAGCAACTGCTGTATCGCGAGTAATAGCAACACCTGCTTCGGATAAATCTTTATCTCCAGAAAAAACTTCAACAATATTGGTACCAATACTGAAACCAGCACCCGCTGCCCCACCTGTTCGCGCAGATGAAAGACCTGCTTGATTTAATGAATATATTTTTGATGTGATTTTAGCATTAGATGTACCAAGAATTTTGCTTTCTAGTTTCATAATATCTGCTAAACGTGTGGTTTGATTTAAACTTACATCTGATTCAATTAATTCTAATCCGGCAGATTTAGCTCGTTGTATTAATTGAGTATTTCCTTTGTCAACAACCATAGTTTGTCCTTGGTATTTAGTGAAATCAATATAAGTATTTTTATAACCAGCTTTTGCTTGTCCTAATACCTTAGTACCATCAGAATTTATAATTAAAAAATCTGCAATACTGTTATTAGATAAAACCTTAGTAGGTGTTCCTGAAATTGTTGCCTTTGCTGCATGTAATTCTTCAAAAACAAACCCCTTAAACCCGCCTGTTCCTCCACGCATTGTATTGTATTTTGCTAAGTTCGTGTATAATTTATCGTAAATACCAGCATTTTTAAATGCTGTAATGGTAGCTGTAGGTACATAAGAACCTTGATATTTTGAGGAATTGTATATATCAATATGCTCTGCAAAAGCATCTAATGTCCAACTATTCTTATCAATTGTCAACTTTACTTCATCAATACTAAGTCCTGTATATCGACATAAGGTAGAAACTTTATTGACCAATATCATTGTTTCTTTTACACATTCACCTGAGCAATAAAAGTTCCCTTCAAATTCGTAAATACATTCAGTTAAATGATGACAACAAGGGCAATTTGTTAAATTTGATTTAGCCGTTTTCTTTTGATGTGCCACTGAATTTATCACATCTCTAACACTTTGAAACGTATTGTATTTTGCTAAGTTCGTGTATAATTTATCGTAAATACCAGCATTTTTAAATGCTGTAATGGTAGCTGTAGGTACATAAGATCCTTGATATTTAGCGGAATTGTATATATCAATCTGCCATGCCAAAGTATCTAATGTCCACTTATTCTTATCAATTGTTAACTTTACTTCATCAATACTAAGTCCTGTATATTCACATAAGGCAGAAACTTTATTTACTAATACTGTTTCTTTTACACATTCATCTGAGCAATAAAAGTTCCCTTCAAATTCGTAAATACATTCAGTTAAATGATGACAACAAGGGCAATTTGTCAAATTTAATATAGCTGTTTTCTTTTGATATGCCACTAAATTTATCACATCTCTAACACTTTGAAACGCCATTTGTTTTTCTTTTGATACTGTTAGTACTTCATCTTCTGGTGATTTACTAGATTCTATTATTAAATTACTAAGAGTTTTTCGAACTTCAAAATCAACCGACATTGTAATTGCCCCTATTCTAATACATATTTAATTTAATATTGAAAATTGTAAAATATAACACTATTTCAAATTTATTATATATAAATTTAAATGTATTAGATACTATATTTGATAAAAGCAGTTAAACCAACTTTATTTTGTGGATTTGAAATAAAGTTGTACTGTTTATAAAATAGTCGTACCGTTTTGAAAAAAATTTAACCGTTTATAAAAAAGATGAACCGGAATTACCTATCTCTGTAAATAAGGGATTTCGGTTTTTCTTTTGGATTAAGAATATGTTAAGTGATAATAGAATTTATTCCATTAAACCAGCTAATAGTTGTCAATAATTTTCATTAAAAATAATAAAAATATCATGTTATACTAAATTTGTGCATGCCAAATAACCGTCCAAATTCTTGATTTGGAAAGTTTAGGTTTGCTTGGTTAAATTGTTAAATCAAGCTATGTCTTGGAAAGAAGTTTTGTTTTTTAATAGTGCATAAATCCAATGTAAGAGTTTGTTTGCACAAGCTATTACAGCTACTCTAAATGGTTTTCCTTCTTCACGTTTTTTATCATAAAACGCCCGTAGTTTCTTATTACGAGGAAGGATTTCATCTGTAGTTTTCTGTTTTCGACAATCACGAATTGCACATTTAACAGCCATATACAAAGCTTGCCGTAGTCTGCTAGAGCCTCTTTTGGTTATTCGGTTGTAAGTGCCTTTGAATGTACCTGATTCAAAGATACTTGGATCAAGACCGGCAAATGCGACTAGTTTCTTAGGGTGATTAAACCTTTCAATTTCCCCAATTTCAGATATAATCGTGGCAGCGATTTTTTCTCCGATACCAGGAATTGATTGGATAATCTTCGATTCTTCAATACTTTTGGCCAAAGCATCTATCTCATTTTCAAGTAGGGATAGGTGTTTTTTGTATTCAAAGATCATGTTAATATACATATCTAAACTTAGGGCAAGGCTAGAATATAAAGCCTGTTGAAATGGATTTTGAGCTGCTGCAGTCATTAGCTTTTCAGCCTGTTGATTTGCCCATTGTAGAGAACGAGAATTACAGAATTCTTTTATTTTAGTTGTTAATAATTCGTTATTGGCGCTCAATATATCTTCTGAAGTAGGATAAGTCTGTAGTATTTTTAAAGAAACATTCGAATATAAGTCGCCAAAAACATTACTATATTCAGGGAATACTTGATCTAAGACTGCCTGGAAATGTAGTTTAGTTTGTACAAACCTGCCTGTAATATTATCGTGCTGTCTCGTAAGATGACGTAAGTTCGCAAGTTGGATGCCACGCTTTTTATAAGGCTCTAAATCCTCTTTATAATACAGCTCGCAGAGATGATTGGCATCAACGATATCTGTTTTTACCTTTCGTAAACTAGAACTTTTCGTCTTATAAGAGATGAGTGGATTTACGATAATGATTAAATAACCTTTGTCTTCAAAATATTGAACAACTGGTGTGTGATAATGGCCTGTAGACTCCATAACTAGGGGAGGGCGCTCTCCTGAAATATCTTCTACTTCTTTAATAAAATCTAATAAACTAGCTAACCCATCAAGATCATGTTTTACTTTAAAGCTTTTCTTGTAGGGCTTCTTTCTTTCCAAATAAGCTTGAACCTGACTTTCACCTTTAGCTATATCCAGGCCAATGACTGGATTCATTATAATTCCTCCTTCAAAATGATAATTGCCGGTAACCCCTAAATCCTCTTTGTAGTGTCATAGCTTCGCTTGTTATACGAGATCACTGTCCCAACCAGCCTCAAACATGTTTCTACAAGTAGGGGGTGAACTGTTTTGCGGACGAGGTTTTAGCCCCACGGGCGCGAACGTTCTACCTCGGCTACCGTTATCATATATCGATATAAAAAATGGTCAACCAGAAATATTTTCTGGCTGACCTAATAATACGAAGGGCGCGATTGTTGAATAAGAATTTGAAGAAATAAGCAAATTTTTTATAAAACTCACTATTTAACTAAAATGAAAATCTCCATTTTGTATGAATCTTTTACAGTTTTAGTTTAATACAGACTGAATTTAATGTATTATAGGAGCTATTAAAAACCAGTAGCCATCAACCCGAAAAAATCGTGGATTGATGGCTATTTGTCGTGTATTAATTGGGGTTACTTATTTCAGCTTGTATAACTTCACTTGGGCATGACCGGAAATTTGCTCGACAGCTAATATCATATCATCAAAAGAAGCAATCTGATCTGTCTTTAACGCGGCTAGCGTTGTCCCGCTATTCAAATCATAAATTGTAGCGGAGGCAGGATTTTTTTGTGTATCAATCCCGTACTTGCCATTTTCGGATGTATAGATTAATGCTGGCAATGTATACAAGTGCTGGTTGCGTTTATTGAAAAACTGATATTCTTGATCCTTGTATATATAGTAGAGATTGTCGTTAAAAACGAGATGCTGCGAACCACTGGAAATTTGCATAGAAAAGTCATCCAAATTTACAAAATGGTAACTGCTTCCTTCCTGTGTGTAAGTAGAGAGGATAAGCTGACCACTTATGAATGTTGGTTCGGGTGAGGACGATACAGAGCCGGGCAGCCCCAAATAATCGACCACTTTCCCTTTGTTGTTAACTTTAAGCAAAATTTCAGCACCTAAGCCTCTTTCATTTTCGCGCAGGATGAAATAAAAATGATCCTTGTATTTTGTAAGAGCAGACGAAGAAAAGCTGTTCCGGTACCCATTACTGAAATTAGGAACTGTACTTAAATCTGGCTTTATGTGGAATTTTGTTGATGAGCCAATAACTGTCTGTTCTGTAATACCATATAGTTCAAGTCCTTTTTCCCCAAACGAAAAAGATAGCAGATAATCTTCACCAGGCAATGATTTCTCTGATGCTTCTACGAGTTTGCCTTTTCGGTCAAATTTCAGCAGTATATCGGCTGTCTCATATTTCTTTGTGTTAAAATTGTAGACATTATCGCGGATTGCAAGAAGGTTAGGATCCACTTTTGATTTAAGGATATAAAAACCATATAATCTGATACCTGATTTCCATGTGGCTTTTTTATAGACCGATCTGAAGTTCTCATCATAGATTGTGACTGCTCTTTTTTCGCGATGAACGACGTAGCCGTTCCCTTGAAAATCAAAAAAGTGAATCTCTCCTCCTGTCAGTTTTGACAGATTTGTAACTTTCGACGTTTTGTTATTCACCTTGAAAATTTCATAATGGTTTTCGTCTTTTTTCGTGGTATAAGACGCCAACAACGTTTCATTCTTCGACGTCGTCACCCCGTCCATCACCATCGATTTGTTGGTCAGTTTTCCTTGCCAGATTACGGAAGGCTCCATGGCCATTGACTGGGGTGTAAGAATAATGAAAAGTAAAGCAAGAAAAGATAAAATCGAAATTACCAAGTTTTTTATTCTCAACTAATTCACTCCTTATTTTGCAATATATGTTATATTTTAGCAGCGATTAAACCTTTTTGCTATGTTTTTAACACTCTGGACAACCGGTAAAGGATGCAATTTACCTCCATAAAAAAACCGCATCTTGACGAGAACTCATGCGATTTCTATTATCTAATCAGTTAATACCAATAGCGAATGACTAGCTTTTGACATCTTCCGTTATAGATGGAGTTAGTTGAATAAAGCAGAGAAAGTATATTTATTTACCTTGGAGGATGGGTTATGGGAGAAAACCAATTATTTATACCATATTGTTACTAGGAATAAAATGAGCCTTGGGCAGATAATCCATTTTGATAGTAAATTCTAAGGGTGAAGATTTCATTCAAATTATACAGAATCACTACACAAATGAAGGTTTAAATTTAGATAAAGATAATGCGAATGTAGGTATTAAATATTTAGACCAAACCACTAGAGCTATAAGAGAAGTAATAGTAATGAAATTTCAATATTAATTCATACATATCCTGAAGACCAAGAAGTTATGGAACAACTATTATCTAATTTATCTCAAGATTAATCTTCAACTATCGTGCGCTTTCCTTAAAATAGCTAAGCAGCTTGAATATTATTGAACGGATTTGGGGGATTTATATGTCATTTGAACAATGCCAAAATGTTACTTCCTTAATGGCAGAATTTAATAAAACTTGGTTCATTGCCGGTGGGTGGGCGATTGATCTTTTTTTGGGGAAAGAAACAAGAGAACACAAAGATATAGAGATTGCTATATTTCGAAAAGACCAACTAAATTTAAAAGCATATCTAAAAGAATGGGATTTTAAGAAAGTAATTAAAAGTGAATTCCATAATTGGGAAAATGAATTTTTAGAGCTGCCTATTCACGAAATACATGCTACCAATAAGTTAAATGGAGATAAGATTGAAGTTCTTCTTAATGAAGCAACAGATAATGATTGGGAATTCAGAAGAGATATTAGGATTTCCTCACCACTAAATTCAGTGTGGAGTTATTCTGAAACGGGTATTCCCTACCTAAATCCAGAAATAGTACTTTTATATAAGGCGAAGAATACAAGAGAAAAAGACCATCAAGATTTTATTACAGTAAAGGACCATCTTGATTATAAGAAGAGACAATGGCTCAAATCTGCACTTGAACTTCACGAACCCGAACATAAGTGGATTCAATTTTTAATCTAATATTTTTCAACTAACCAGTTAATATAAGGTGATCATTATTCCACAAGCGGACCATATTGTTGAGGAACATTTTTTCTGGGGCAATCCTAACTTAACTGGTGTGTAGAATCAAAAATATGAAACGCTACCAAAGCGTTGTTTGGCACATAATTCTTGGTGAGATAGATATTGATTATCAGGATATTCCCATTAAGGGAAGTTATAAGGTGTCTATTTCGAATACCCTGATGGTTAGTAAGGAGAGGGTTGAATTAAATGGAGAAGTGGAGTGTAAATTTAATGTAGATAATGAAACCATATTACATGCTTATAATAAAATTAAAACACCGAAACATATACAAGATGAAGACCCGTAACCCTTTTTCACAAATATATTTTACTAAGTCATAACCTGTTGGCAATAGATTACCTTGTAGATCTTCTCCTAAATCATGGTCAAGAGAAAGTATATCTACTTCGTGAGTTTTAAGTAAGTAAATGGCTTCTTAAAACGTTCATGCCACGACAAAACCAATAGGACAATCTCTTAAATCATCTACATATACATTATGAATTCCTTTCTCCACAATAAGTTTTAAATGTGTACTGACTAAAGTTACTAATATTTTATAGTATATATTGATTCTTACCTATATAAAAATAAAAGCAGAAATAGTGCTTTAACTAATTCTGCAAAAAGCTATTATAATGTGCATGTAACCGTCAAGCTAATTTGAACATTTTTTGCTCATTAAGGATGAACACTTTTTAAACCTTTACAATACAAATGACTTCTTGGTTAAGTATTCTTAGTGATTCAAACAGAGCTTAATACGATATTTTCATATAGGGTACATATTACTATATTGGAAGGAGAAATCGAAAACATAATTTAGTAGGAATCAAATCAGTAAGTGTGAATGTGATTGTTTTACTACTGAAAAAAGGTATCAGATAAATATGAATTTTACAATTTTTCAATCGGGATTTATGGTATGTTATATATAGTGAAAATGAAATATACGGAGTGGAACCATGAAAAAAATACTATTAACAGGACTATTATCTGTAGGGATACTTATTTTTAATCTCTCTACATTAGCTGAAGCCTCTCTGGTAGCATCAGAAGATAGCGTTATTGTAAAATACCATTCAGAAACAAGCAAACAATTAATCATCAAGCAAGCTAATGTTGTCGTAGAAGAGTACGAGCATTTACAAATGATGATGATAAAAATTTCAAACGAACAGTTAAAAAGTTTGAAGAAAGAAGGACATATCGAGTTTTACGAAAAGAACAAACAATTCACCCTTCAAAATCAGTTTAAAGTAGCAAATTTATCTTCTGCTGAATTAGAACGGTGGAATTTGAAGGCAATGGATGTGCAAAGTAGCTGGAGTCAGGGCTATACAGGTAAAGGCGTTAAAATTGCAATTATTGATTCGGGGGTGGCAAACCATTCGGACCTGACAATTGCGGGTGGAAAATCATTTGTAGGGGAAAGCTATGTTGATGATCATGGCCATGGGACCCATGTGGCAGGAATTATTGCAGGAAAGCATAATGGTATCGGTGTAGCTGGAGTTGCACCAAATGCTGAAGTTTATGCTGTGAAGGCAATAAAGAGTGATGGGATCGGTGATGTTCGGGTTGTGTTGCAGGCAATTGATTGGGCAATCGACAATCATATGGACATCATTAATTTAAGCTTTGGAGATTTGGAATATGCGCAGTCCTTGCATGAAGGAATTAAGAAGGCATCTGAATATGGTTTACTAATCGTCGCAGCAAGTGGCAATGAAGGAAATGACAACGGGACTGGAAATACGATTAATTACCCGGCACGTCATGAAGAAGTAATATCAGTAGCTGCGATTAATCGTTATTTCAAGCGTTCTTCATTTAGCGGAACGGGCGATATGAATGATTTTGCAGCACCGGGAGAAGAAATTTACAGTACATATTTAAATGGCCAATATGCTACATACAATGGTACATCGATGGCAACACCACATATAACGGGAATGCTAGCACTATTAATGGAACAATATCCATATGCAACACCTGCTGAATTGCGGGAAGGTTTGCGTTATATTACTGATGATTTAGGAGATGCAGGTTTCGATACTTTGTACGGGTATGGGCTGCCTAAGTTCAGACTTCCGAATGTACGAGTTGTAGATGAGCTTTTGAAGAGTGGGATATCTGCTGAGGCTTTGAATAAAAAAATTGATTCAATGCCTGATTCGATTGAAAAACTGGCATTAAAAAATGAACGAAATAAAGCAGAGCAAACGATTATTAAAGAAATCAATCAATTATTAGGTGATTTTGAAAAAAATCCTACTGAACAGTATATGACTGATTTAAAAGCACTATTAGCGAAATTGGCTGCTACTGATGTAAGAGTCCAAAAGCAAAAAGAAGTTGATGCTGTTATTGAGAGGTTACTGGAACCGGCAACAAACGCTGTTACAACTTTTATTAAAAATAAAACAGTCTATAACTATAAAAAGGCTGAAGCAGAAATGAACAAATTACCTTCTTTAAATAAGAAGAATGATTTAGAAGAAGCGTTAAATGAGGCGCTAAAGGAATTTGCGAAAAAAGCAATTGACAGTTTGGCACAATATGAAAAGCAGCCAACTAAGAGTCAATACAGTTATGCGAACTTTTCCATTAATAGCTTACCAGATTCATCGATTAAGTCTGAACTACTCGAAAAGTTGGCAAAGCAAGTACAAGCTGCCGTAAAAACTGCAATGGTAAATATTTCAGCATATGAAAAAGTCCAAACATTGAACAACTATAATAAAGCAGTAAAGGCTGTTCAATCAGTATTTGATGAAAAACAGCGTGAACTGCTGGAAAAAAGAATTCAGAAAACAGTCAACAATAATACAGCTAAAGCGAAAACACGTGTAGCCAATTATGAAAAGAAAAAAACAAAAGCTAACCGGAACTTAGCGGTGAAATTAGTACAAGAGCTGCCAAATGGAAAAGAAAAACAGCAGTTATTGAAAAGACTAAAATAAAGCTTTCATGCATCAAGATAGAGTAAGCTAAACTTAAAGCCCCAATTGTACATTTCTGGTATATCGGACCAGCTATTTTGTACAAAAGGGGCTTTTATTATTAATAAATATGAAGTTTATACCTTACTTATCCCGTTACCAACGGACAACTCTCATCAGCCGCCCATTCATTCAACGAACCATCATACACCGCCACGTTTTCCTGACCTAATTTATTTAACAGTAACGCGTTCCATGTCGCAGCAATTCCACCACCGCAATAAGTAATCACTTTTTTATTAGGATCGAGCGCACCTAATTTTTCAAAGGTAGCGCATAATGTTGCATCATCGTATAGTAAACGCGTTTCAGGATCTGAATGGGACCCGAAAAAAGCATGCTTACTTCCCGGAATATGGCCTGGGCGCGGGTATGTTGTTGTTTCACCTCGGAAGTCGGCCTCTGACAAACTGTTGATCAATACAATATTATCATCCCCTAAAGCTGCCTTTACCTCTTCTTTAGTAACAATCATATGCTCACGGCGTTCTCCTGGAAATGGTGCAGGCTCATAATTGGAGATTCCTGTTTCTGTTGGACGACCATCAAGCTTCCACTTACGGTATCCACCGTCGAGTACAGCTACATTATCAAAGCCTTCATATTTTAATTGCCAGCGCAAACGTGCCGACCAGTCAGATGCTAATATATCGACATTTACCAGTGGTCCGCGGTCATAAATAACTACATAAGTTTCTTCAGTAATTCCTAATGGTTCCACCACTTTCAGAAATTGCTCTCTTGTTGCAATTGTAAATGGTGCCTTTCCTTCAGGGTTAGTGAAGTCCTTCAGTAAATCAGCATAAGCAGCTCCCGGAATATGCTCTTCCTTATAAGCTTCGAAACCGGACCATAGTTCTGGGAATCCTTCGCCTTCAGGAATTTTTAAGAAAGTTGATGCATCGATTAAGCGTAAGTTTGGATCTTCAAGTCGCGCCTCCACCCAGTCACCATCCACTACATATGGAATTTTTCTCATCATTATCAAGCTCCTTTTTGAATTATTCTTATAGAATTACTCTGTATAAATTTCACTTTAACACAAATTATTGTTGAGTTCTATTTGCTGCTTTGGTCAGAACAAATCTAACTGAATTGAGATTAGCAAGTTTTAAAAGTAGAGCTATAAGTACATATTATAGAAATTATAAATGATTAAGTAGAATTAAGTACACATAAGATAGATATTCTTAATAAGAAATAAGACTCTAATTAAGGGAATAGGAGAATTGGCTCTATTAGATATTATTGAATTTTTATAAAATTATAACATTGTTTAAATATAACTTTAATATTCAAATGATGTAATAGAGTAAGTAAGCATTCCTATTATAAGTGGTGTTTTTAAAAGCAAGAAGGTATTCATTTAATCTCCCAAAGCAAATCCTTTAATTAAATTAAGAAGGGTTTGCTTTTTTGAGATATAAAAAATTATAAGGAGCTAAAACAAATGAAAAATAGTGGATTCAATTATGTGTCCAAAATTGTATTATCATTTTTACTAGTACTATCTATGATTTTGCCTCACTTTTCAGTTGTACAAGCAGAAACAACTGGCGCTATCGGAGTAGATGAAGCGATTAGCCAGTTTGATCCAGCTTTTGCTAAATCGGACGTTAAGGTAGAAGGTTATATAGTAGGTTTTGCAAAAAGTGAAACCTCTTATGTAGTAGAAGCTGAAACGGATACGAATATCGCTATCGCGGACAGTCCGGGTGAAACCGATGTAACAAAAATGCTCTACATTCAACTACCAGCGTCATTCAGAGCTGAATTTGGATTGAAAACGAATCCTGGCAATCTTGGTAAAAAAGTAGTAATAACAGGTTCGCTGGAAAAATACTTTGGTAATCATGCAGGATTAAAATCACCTAGTTTCATTCAGTTTGTTAGTAATGATTCACCTACTCCAGAAGAGCCGACACAAGTAGCAACTGTCAAAGCTTCCCCAGCAACCGGCGAAGTTTATGCAGGAACAAAAGTAACTCTTTCATCGGCTACGCCAAATGCAACGATTTATTACACTACAGATGGTTCTGAACCGACAACAGAAAGTACGGTTTATAATGGATCAACAGGTATAGTTATCAATGAAGCAACGACAATTAAAGTATTTGCAACAGCAGCAGATTTGGACAATAGCGAAGTTGCAACATTTACCTACACAATTAAAACAGCGCCAACAGCCATTTCAATTGAAGAAGCACGCAATAAGGCAATCGGCGAGGAAGTAATTGTTTCAGGGATTGTCACTGCAAAACTTGAAACAGCGACAGCGCATATTCAGGACGAGACGGGTGCAGCGATTGCAATTTACCCAGCGGACAGTCTTACAGCAAAAGTTGGAGACCTTGTTACCGTTCAAGGGACAGTTGATGAATACAGCGGGCTTAAACAGTTAAAGAATATCTCCCTTGTTGGTATAACAACTTCATCAACAGTACCGGAGCCGCAAGTTATCACAAGCGCAGGTATTGCAGAAAACAATGAATCTCGTTTAGTAACTCTAAAGAACGTAGAGATTACCGGGTCTGGCCAAAACTTTACAGGAACAGACGCAGCCGGCTCGTTTGCAATTTATGATAAAACAAGAGATTCTGGTTTAGTAAATGGAAAAACGTATGGGGAAATTACAGGGATTGTTGGTCAGTTTACAAACCATCAGCTGCTTCCAATCCGTATTATTGAAGATACGACAAAAGTGCAGGATGTCCAAGCTTCTCATACAGGTGGCGTAACAGCCGGCACTAATGTAAAACTTTCTACAATTACAGAAGGTGCAACGATTTATTACACAGTGGATGGTTCGACACCGACAACAGCAAGCACAAAATATACGGGTCCAATTACTGTCAACAAACCGATGACGATTAAAGCTATTGGTGTAAAAGACGGGTTAACGAACAGTACAGTTGCAACATTCGTGTACGAGATTATTGATACGGACAATGCGACAATCAGCGAAATTCAAGGGGCAAACCATACTTCTCCGTATGCAGGATTACAAGTAAACGATGTAGATGGTGTCGTAACATTTGTAATTGACGGTTCTAACTTCATTATGCAAGAAAATACATCGTTCGATGGTGTGAAATCAACTGCGATAAAAGTGAACAAATCATCGCATGGTGTTTCGGTAGGAGATGCAGTGAAAGTAACCGGTAATGTAACGGAAGTCGGCGGTAATACGCGTTTAAAAGATACGCAAATTGCTGCTACTGAGATTGAAAAAACAGGAACGGCAGCTGTTCCTGAAACACTTGTGATCGGTGAAGATTTATTCCCTCCAAAAAGAATTATCGATAATGACAGTTTTGCCATTTTTGACCCGCAAGAAGACGGAATTGATTTCTGGGAGTCAATCGAATACATGCTTGTCTCATTCCCTGAAGCAAGAGTAGTAGGACCGATGTATAACAATGATTCACCAATCGTCGTTCCTGGTACAACAAACAATACGTTTAATGACAATGGCGGTCTAAATATTGCTGCCGATGATTACAACCCTGAAAAGATTATGCTTGAAGGGGTATCAGGAAAAAACTATGAATCAGGCGATCACTTTAATGATGCGCTGATCGGTTTTGTGGAGAACTTCTCTGACGGTTACCGCCTGAATACGAATAAAGTATTCCCGGAAGTAATAAAGGCGAACATTCAGCAGGAAGTAACGCATCTTGATCCGGTAGCGGACAAGCTGAACTTGGCATCTTATAATATTGAAAACTTTTCGAATAACAAGGATAATACATCCGATGAAAAAGCAGCAAAAATTGCTTCGACATTTGTAAATAATATGAAGTCACCGGATATTATTACATTAGTGGAAGTACAGGATAATGACGGTCAAACAGATTCAGGAAATGCCGATGCATCAGAAAGTTACTTGCGATTAATTAACGCAATTAAAGTAGCGGGTGGTCCTCAATATGACTGGATTGATGTTATGCCGATCAATAATACAAGTGGTGGTGCACCAGGCGGAAATATCCGTGTAGGATACTTGTACAACCCTGAACGTGTTTCACTTGTTGATGGGACAAATGGAACAGGAGAGCAGGCGAATGCATGGACAGAAGAAGGCAGCCTTGCATTGAATCCAGGTTTTGTGAATCCTTCAAAATTTGAAGATACACGTAAACCGATTGCGGCAGAGTTTGAATTCCAGGAAGAGCGCATTGTCGTTATTGGTGCACATTTAAATTCTAAAGGTGGGGACGATTCGTTATGGGGTCCAACACAGCCACCGGTTTTAGGATCTGAACCAGAGCGTATTGAGCTTGCACAGGTAATCAATGACTTTATCGATGAAGGTCTTGCAAAAGATCCGGACGTTAACATTGTTGTAGCGGGTGATATGAATGACTTTGAATTTACACCGGCTCTTGAAACATTAAAAGGTGGCGTTTTGACGAATATGGTCGACAAGGCACCTGTGGAAGATCGCTTCAGCTACTATTTCCAAGGAAACAACCAAGTACTGGATCACATTTTAGTATCGAACAATCTTGCAGAAATAACGGAGATTGATATGATTCATATTAATGCGAACTTTACGGAAGCGCAGGGCCGTGCATCTGACCATGATCCGGTACTAGTTCAGATTGATTTGAAGTCTGGTAAAGAAGAAACACCGGAGCCGATCATACCGGAAAATGTGTACAATTATAACAACTATAAAACAGGCAAGTTAATTATGAACCGCCCAAGTATTTCACTTACACTGGGTGAGAATACAGATATTAAAAACGGTATTGCGGTATTTAGTGAATATGCAGAATTCCACGGAGTTGGATTTGCAGATAAAACGGTAACACTCAGCCCTAAAAAAGGAAATGCAATTATTGACTTTAAAGGTACAAAAATCGGTAAAATAATCATTGAAGGTAATCATGTAAAAGAAATACGGAATCTGCCTCCGGGTGCAAACATTCAGTATGTTAAAGGAGCGGATGAGAAAAGCATAGAGTTCAAGTGATTGTTCTTTATTAAGTTAATACAAATTAAAACTCTACATGGCTTTTGCTGTGCAGAGTTTTTTTTCACGGCAAGGTGCAGAATAATTTACTGATATAAGTCCATTCAGCAGTTGGAGCTGGTCCCATACTGCCGTTCATATCGAGCAGGATAAATTTCAGCGAGAATCCTTAACAAGATGGTGCACTTAACAAACTGGGGAATCGCTGCCGAAATACCGAAATAAGCTACAGGTGTCGGCATGGGTTTATTGGCGATTGTTAATTTTATATCCGATGCTATATCCATGAGTAGTCTAAGAAAATTACTGAATCAAGGTTACACAATTACAAAAATCGAAATTGCCGAAACAATTTCGATTTTGTCCTGAAACTATTATCAAGTGGGAAGAAGGGTGTTTTAGTATTTATTGTTTATGCTTATATTTATCGCTATATTCAATCCAAAAGTCCGCGTTTTCAATGCCTACTTCACGTGGATCAAATACAGGATTTACTCCAGCTTTCTTCTGACGATCGTAATCTTTTAAAACTTTGAATGCAGGTTTTGATAATAATACAATTGCAATGAAGTTTAAGTAACACATACTTCCAAATCCAATATCACCAAAAGCCCACATTAAACTTACAGATTGAACACTGCCAATGAATACAACGATTAAGAATACAATTTTTAGTACATGCTTTAAGTACGGATAGCGTAATTTATTGTCTAAGTATACAATAGCTGTTTCAGCGATATAATAATAGGCCATTAATGTAGTGAAAGCGAATAGGAAAATAGCGATTGCTACAAATCCGCTACCAAATCCACTAAATACTGTTGATACAGCTGCTTGCGTATACTCTGTACCTGCTACTAAGCCAGGGACATTTTCTACCAATGCTGTTTCATATCCAGATGGTATTACATTGTACATGCCTGTAATTAAAATCATTAATGCAGTTGCAGTACAAACAATAATGGTATCAATATAAATCGAGAAGCCTTGTACTAAACCTTGTTTGGCTGGGTGTGAAACTTCAGCTGCTGCAGAACTGAACGTTGCTTCGCCTGCACCTGCAACGTTAGAAAATACGGCACGACGTACACCCCAAGCAATAGCCGTTCCGATAATTCCACCAAATACTTCATTATAGCCAAATGCACTAGAAATAATTAATGAAATCATACCTGGAATTTCTGAAAAATTAGCTCCGAGTATTATGATTGTTAAAATGACATAAGCAATTGCCATGATTGGTACAACCTTATCCGCAACATTTGCAATACGTTTAACGCCACCAAAAATAATAACTCCAAGTAAAACAACAACAATAATCCCTGTAATCATTGGATCAATATTAAACGCTGTATTAAATGATGAAGCAATGGTATTCGATTGAATACCTGGCACCAAAATACCGTAAGAAAGAGCAATGACGAAAGCAACAAATACAGCAAAAGCTTTTAACTTTAACCCTTTTTCTATATAGAATGGCGAACCACCGCGATATTGGCCGTCTGCTTTTTGTTTGTACAATTGAGCTAAAGTCGATTCAATAAAAGCACTAGCGCCACCTAAAAATGCCATAACAACCATCCAAAATACAGCACCTGGACCACCAAAAGCAATTGCAGTTGCAACTCCAGCAATATTACCAACCCCTACACGACCAGATAAAGCTATACAGAACGCCTGAAATGAAGATATCCCTTCCTTTGATGAATCATTTTCGCGTAACAACCGAAGCATTTCAGGTAGATATCTTAGTTGAACAAAACGTGTAGCGATTGTAAAATAAAGACCTACTCCCAAAGCTAAGTAAACAAGTGCATTTCCCCAAATAATATCTACGAGTTTGTAAACATAGTCTTCCATAGTTCCACCCCTTTAATTTTATTTTTAAAGATTTGTAAGAAAAAAAAGTCCCCCTTTCTCAGACGTTATACATCATGCATGTTTGATGCCATAAACGTAGAAAAAGAGGGAGGTGGTTAAATTTTTTTTACTTGCATTCAAACAGAAGGGTTGTGAACGGCTTGTTTCCAAAGTGTTTCAATTTGAATACGACCATTTAAAACGTCAGGGTGAAATTGAATGTGTGCCTTGTCCCTTGTGTCATTAACATTTTGTATCGCTTGTTCTATATCTTGGCTACTAATAGGTTTCCCCATATTCTTGGAAATGGATAAAGCAGCCACTTTACCTTGGGCTAACGCAACTTTTGCACCTTCAATCCCTGTAATATTACCCGCCATATATAAACCTGCTAAATTCGTTTCCATAGTTGAACTATGTAAAGGGACAAATCCACCTAATTGTTCAATATAATGGAAAGAACAGCCTGCGATAGAAGCAAGTTCAGCTAAAGGATATAAACCACCGGCGATACAGACAAAATCTGCTTGAATGATTTCTTCGGTTCCTTTCACCACAGAGCCATCAATATTCACTGTTGCAATTTTGACACCTTCGACTTGTTCTGTTCCAACAATTTCGATAACAGCTTTGCGTAATAGGATAGGGATGTTCCACATTTTGACCCCATTCTTTGGATAGAATGTAATGCCTAGTTTTTTCATGAAGTCATTTTTCATGAATTTACTTCCCATTTTTATGAGCGGGTTCGGTGCCATATGTGAAACGTGTAATAATGAATTCATAACTTCATATGGATTGCTACTTTGAATTGTACATAAATTTTGCGCAGGTAGGGTAATTGCTGCTAACTCAACACCGGCAATATTTAACTCCATTGCGATAGCGGATGAAAGCACATTAACACCAATAACTACACCTCGTTGACCAGGTTTTACACGGTGCACGTTTGTCATCACCTGTGCCGCGCCTATTGACATAACTCCTGGTAATGTCCATCCCGGAATAGGAAATGGTGATTCTGCAGCCCCTGTTGCTAACAATAAATGTTCAGTTATAAACTCGCCACGATTTGTGTAAATATGCCATGTAGAATCAATCTGTTCTAAATCTGAGACACTAGTTTGTAAAAGAATATTTACATTAAGCTCCTTAGCCCGCGTTGATAACTTTTCTGATTCCACAATTCCGTTCCACCATTTTTGTGGCGATTCTTCATATAGTTGGCCGAGTAAGCGACCACCAGTATATAGATATTCATCTAATACGGTTACCGCAATATTTTGTTCAGCTAATGTAATGGCTGCACTTAAACCCGCTGGTCCAGCTCCAATAATGATCACACTATTTTCCATTATTCTTCCTCCAATCGCGTACCGCGGTCTCCAATTGGATGCCACTCGTAATATTCATACCATCAACTAATGGCGTTAAACATGCACGAACACCGTCCAATCCATCAATCGTAACGCGACATTCAAAACAATGCCCGATGTTACAATAAATCCCGCGTGGAGATGCTGTTTCTTCATGTACACGTAAAGTACGGATACCATTTGCTAGCAACGCAGCAGAAAGTGATTCGCCTTTATAGCCTGTTAATGTTTGGCCATCAAAGGAAAATGTAACTACTTCACGGTGGTCTAAGTTACCTAAAATAGGATGAATTAAAATTCGTTGGGACATTATTTAACCTCCCCCATATCGGAAAAACGTACAGGACGAATAGGTGCCTGATATTTTAATGATACTTGGCTATTATCACGCTCGGCGTATACATGGGCAATTTGATCAACCATCGTGCGACATGTACGCCCACCACAGTATCCCATTCCAGCTCGAGTTCTTAATTTTAATTCGCGAGCAGAACAACCGTTTTGTTTTGCAGTTTCAACTAGTTCATCATAGGAAACTTCCTCGCAACGACAAACAATCATAGACATTCCTCTTTTTTCACTCATGTTCGACACCTCAAATTCCAATTTTATTCACATTGATTTATATTGCAAATATGATGCCAAAAGCTTTTAAATGGAGATGAAATGAAAAGAAATGTTTTTTGAAATTGTTCACGTGAAGTTTATACATCAATATTTAACTTTTTTAGACGGTTATATAAAGTACTACGAGTTACACCTAAATTTTTGGCGCAAACTTGTTTATTACCATTTGCCAATTTTAGCTGTTCAAGTAAAATATCACGTTCAACTTGTTCAAGTTGCTCATTTAAATGACTAGTTGAAAGTCCTTCTGAGGAAGCTGAAGGTTTTGAATTCTTTTCGGGAATGAGTGTAAAAATTTCAGGTGGCAAGTCTTTTTTATTAATTACACCTTCATTTGAGAAAATAACGAGACGTTCAATAACATTACTTAATTCACGCACGTTACCTGGCCAACTATATTGTAATAAAATATCTGCAATTTCTGTTGGGATTCCTTGAATAGGGCGATTGTACTTAATAGATTTCTCATATAAGAAGTAATTACTTAGTTCGAGTATATCCTGCCCTCGTTCTCGAAGTGGCGGCACGGTAAGATTGACAACATTTAAGCGATAATATAAATCTTCTCTGAATCTCTTTTCTTTAACTAATTCAATTAAATCCCGATTTGTCGCAGCCACTAAATTAAATTCTACTTCGATTTCTTTTGTTCCGCCGACTGGATAATAGGTTTTCTCTTGTAATAATCGAAGTAATTTTACTTGCATATCAAGTGGCATTTCGCCAATTTCATCTAAAAAAAGTGTTCCTCCACGTGCTAGCTCTACCTTTCCTTTTTTCCCTTTTTGGCTTGCTCCGGAAAAGGCTCCTTTTTCATAACCGAAAATTTCACTTTCAAATAATCCGTTTGGAATAGCCCCACAGTTAATAGCGACAAAAGGTGCATCCGATTGCTCGCGAATAGCATGAACAGCTCTTGCAAATAATTCTTTTCCGACACCGCTTTCTCCATAAATTAATATGTTTGCTTGTGTTTCGGCAACTTTTCGGACATTGGATAAAACATTTTTTATTTCCGGGCTATTCCCTCGGATTAGTATGAATGGGTCATGTCCTAAACCATTTGCTTGCATTTGTTTTTCTAAGTTAACTAATTTTTCCGATGTTTGAAGTAACTCTTCATTTAATCGATGCATTTTCGTTACATTCATTTCAGAAACGACAGCACCGATAATCTTATCGTTAATTTTAACTGGGTTTGAATTAATCATCACAACTAGATCTTCACGTGCTTTGTGTTGATGTTGATAAACTGATTTGCCATGTTCTAATGTCTGTAAAATTTTTAGATTATTGACATTGAAAAATTCAGTAATCGGCTTGCCGATAATTTCTTCCTTACTAAATGAAAAAATATCTTCTGCCCCTTTTGTCCAGTAAATGACAGATTGGTTTTCATCGATGACAGTGCACGATTCATTGATAGTTTCTAAGATTGTATTTAAATATGCATTGGTGCTTTCAAGTTGATAAGCGAGTTGTTGAATTAAAATATCACGACTTAAATAGCCCGTAAAAACTTTATTTTCATCACGTACTAATAGATATTCGTATTCCTCTAAATAATCGAGTGCCGTTTTTAGAGGGCAATTCTCGCGTACGATTTGTGTTGAGAAATAATGTAAATCATCTTTCCGTCGTCCACGGCGTACTGCATATAATTTTTCGTTGTCATTTAAAAAGTATTGGATTTTATCCGATGGATCTCTTTCATGAATTTCTTCTGGAGGGACAATTTCAAAACGATTACTTACTAGTTTGTTAATAATGAATTGTGCTGTTTGCATAAATAACCCCTACCCGTCTATTTTTTTGAATATTAAATTAATATTTACATGAATTGTACAGCTATTCAACCCCTCTGTGTAAAAAGTTGGCATAAGATTTGCAATATAACTAATGCAAAGGGGGGAACTATTTTGAATCATTCAACTCATGATGTTGTCGTCATTGGTGGTGGCATCATTGGTGCAGCAATTGCCTACTATGGAGCAAAAGCTGGCATAAACTTAACCGTATTAGAAAAAAATGAGTTAGCAAGTGGTACATCATCTCGATGTGATGGAAATATTTTAGCGATTGATAAGGACCCAGGCTTCGATAGCCAAATGTCCCTTGTTAGTCAACAGTTAGTTCATGAACTGGATCGCGACTTAGAAATTAAATTCGAATATCGTAATCCGGGTAGTATTTTAATCTGTGAGAGTGATATAGAAATGGAGGCAGCACAACAGTGGGTCAAGCGGCAGTTAGATGCAGGTTTAAATTTTAAAATGTTGGATCGTGCCGATTTACGAAATGAATCCAAATACTTTGCAGATGATTTATATGGAGGATTGGAATGTCAAACAGATTCGACTGTAAACCCATATATGTTAACGTTTTCGATGTTCCATGCGGCGGAGAAAATGGGCACCAAAATTTTTAAACATACAGAAGTGAAAAATGTTACAAAGCAGCCTGAAGGTACTTTTTTAATTGAGACAAATAACGGTACGATGACTGCCAATAAAGTTGTGAATGCTTGTGGAATTTGGGCACCAACAATTGGTCAAATGCTGAATGTAGACATTCCAATTTCACCTCGAAAGGGACATATTATTGTGGCATCACGTCAACAGCCAGTAGGTCTTCGTAAAGTAATGGAATTTGGCTATTTAATTTCTAAATTTGGTGGCGAACGTAAAGTGGATGCGGACATTGAAAAATATGGAGTAGCTTTAGTATTTGAACCGACTGAAGCTCAAAACTTTTTAATTGGCAGTAGCCGTCAGTTTATAGGGTTTGATACGAAAGTCAATCACCATGTAGTAAAAATGATTGCCCGTCGTGCGGTCCGATTTTATCCGAAAATTGGGGATATGAATATCATCCGTACATATGCAGGCTTACGTCCTTGGACAGCAGATCATTTACCGATTATCTGTGAAGTAGAAGAAGTACCAGGTTTTTATATTGCAGCAGGTCACGAAGGGGATGGCATTAGTTTGGCTGCGGTAACAGGGAAATTGATTCAGGAGTTACTTCAAGAAAAGAAAACATGTATCCCACAGGAGCCGGTTCATATAAATCGATTTAAGAAGGGAGCTGTCTATACATGAAATATGATAAATTGTTTACAACAATTGACACTCATACTGGTGGAAACCCTACACGTTCGTTAATTAGTGGGATGCCCGCATTGGAAGGCGAGACAATGTCAGAAAAAATGCTGTATATGCAAAAAAATTATGACTGGATTCGAAAATTTTTAATGAATGAGCCCCGCGGACATGGTGTAATGTCAGGCGTTATTATTACAGATCCATGCCATCCAGATGCCGACTTGGGGGTTATTTATATAGAAACAGGCGGTTATTTGCCAATGTGTGGGCATGACACAATTGGTGTATGTACGGCATTGGTTGAATCCCAATTAATACCTGTTGTAGAACCGTTTACACAGGTTACTTTAGATACACCTGCTGGCTTGGTAGATGTAAATATTCGTGTAGAAAAGGGCATCGCGAAAGAAGTGACATTTAAAAATGTACCATCCTTCTTCTTGAAAAATGTAGTTATTGAGGACATAGAGTATGGAACAGTAGAAGTAGAAGTTGCATACGGTGGAAACTTTTACGGAATAATTGATGCTAGAAAGCTTGGATTGCAATTAACGGTTGATAATGCCACTAAAATTATTAATGTAGGTATTCGTTTACGCAATGCAATTAATGCAAAAGAAGAAATTGTTCATCCAGAATATCCATTTATCCATGGTTTAACACACATGGAGTTTTATACAGATCCGGAGAATCCACAAGCGCATTTAAAAAATACAGTAGTTGTTCCCCCGGGAGGAATTGATCGTTCACCATGCGGTACTGGGACATCTGCAAAAGTTGCCACACTATATAAAAAGGGCAAGCTTCAATTAAATGAACCGTTTTTGTATGAAAGTATTGTAGGTACAATATTCACAGCCCAAATATTAGAAGAAGTCGAGGTACCTGGAGTGCAGGCGATTATTCCACAAGTATCTGGATCTGCTTGGGTAATGGGCATGCACCGATTTTATTATAATGAAGAAGACCCATTGCGAGAAGGATACTTGATGATACCACCAATGGATCATTAATAAAAAAGAGGAGAGTATTTATGAAATTTAATCAATCCTTTCATACAATCGATACGCAAGTAGTAGGTCAAGCTTTTCGAATCGTGACGCAGTCGCCAATAATGATTGCAGAGCAGTCTATCGATGAAGCAGCCAATATGTTAAGTCAACACTTTGAAATCCCTAAAAAATTATTGCTAAGTGAGCCCCGTGGTCATAGAGGGATGAATGGGTGTATAGTATTGCCTTCAAAAGAGGCAACATTTCGTTTGCTTTTCTTCCAACATGAAGCAAGTCAATCCTTTAAATATGAAGCAATTATTGCATCAGTAACAGCATTGATTGAACAAAATACAGTGCAGGCAAATGAGCAACAATTAGTAACAATTGAAACGACAGAAGGTTTGATCACAGCGAAGATTGAACTGTCAGAAGGCGGTAATACAGTTTCCGCTGTACAATTACAACTTGCGAAAGCCGTCATTGAAAGTGATGTAGCAATTGTTGACAGTAAACGTAAATACGCAATTGTTGAAAAACCGGCTGGAATTTCAGCAATTCAACTAGATGAGCTGTCATCGATTAGTACATGGGGAATTGAGGAGAGTGTAAAAATTATTGACGTTGATGGTGTTATTATGTATGAAAAATTAGACACCCATCTTCGCACTGTAACTTTTGAAAAAGACGGTTACGTGCTGCGTTCTCCCGGAGTTGATACTACTTTAGCGATGGCTGCATTTTTAGGAGAGCCAAATGAATTAATCAATGAAAGTATATTTGGCAGTTCAATAAAAATTCGAGCAAATCAAAAAGATGGCTATGAACTTGCATTAAAAAGTTATATAACAGGAACCCATCAGTTTGTAGTAGACCAAGAAGATCCACTGCAAGAAGGGTTTGTTATTATTTAGAAAAATTATAAATTAGGAGGAATATAAAATGGCGAAATTAGAAGGAGTATTTCCAGTACTGGTAACCCCAATGCTAAATCAACAAGAAATCAACTGGGATGGTTACCGTGAGAATATCGAAAAGTTTATTGAAGCAGGTGTTGCAGGAATTGCCATTAATGGTAGTACAGGTGAGTTTGTTTCATTAACGAAAGAAGAACGTTTTAGAGCGGTAGAAATTGCAGTGGATCAAGTAAAAGGACGTGTTACATTAATCGTTGGTACGGCAGCTGAAACAACTGCAGATGCCATTGAATATACGCAACAAGCAGAGAAAGCTGGTGCAGATGCCGCTTTATTAATTAACTCCTACTACGCGCATCCTAAAGATGAAGAAATCTATTTACATTTTAAATCTGTGGCAGAGTCAGTAAGCTTCCCGATTATGATTTATAATAATCCGTTTACATCAGGGGTAGATATCGGTCTAGAGACAATTTTAAAAGTTGGACACGATGTTCCAAATATTACACATATTAAAGAATCAAGTGGCAGTATCCAAAAAGCACGTAATATTGTGCGTCAAGGTGAAAATAACTTAAAAGTCTTCTGTGGATCAGAGGATTTAGTAATGGAGTCATTTTTGGTTGGCGCTGTAGGTTGGATTTCTGTTGCAGGCAACATTGTACCAGAATTGGTAACGGATATTTACAACAATATAATAGAAGGAAATTTAGAAAAAGCCTGGGCATTATATGATCGTATTTTACCGTTATGTGAGTTTTTAGAAGGCTCAGGTAAGTATGTGCAAATTGCAAAACGTTCAATGGAGTTAAAAGGGTGGGCAGGGGGTCCTTGTCGCTTACCTCGTTTACCGTTAACTGAGGAAGAAGATGCAATTTTAAAGCAACATATGGCTGACTTAGGTGTATTAGCCCCGCTGTATAAATAAGGGAAGGAGATGAAATTCATGAAAACAACTTTAGAGGCATTAAAACCAAAAGTTACAGAGTTTTTAAAATCACCGATTGGACTATTCATTGATGGAGCATATAAGCCATCTGTTTCTAGTAAAACATTTGATGTCTTAAATCCAGCAACAGAAGAAGTAATTGCGCAAGTAAGTGAAGCACAAGTAGCGGATGTGGATGCAGCGGTGCAAGCAGCTCAAAAAGCATTTGATGGAGAATGGTCGAATATGGAAGCATCCGAACGCTCTCGAATTATTTATAAGTTTGCTGATTTATTAGAAGAACATGCGGAAGAAATGGCACAATTAGAAGCGTTAGATAATGGTAAACCATATGAAATTGCATTATCAGATGACATTGGTGGATCTATTCAACATTTCCGTTATTATGCAGGCTGGGCAACAAAACTACATGGCAAAACAGTTCAAGTGTCAAAAGATTATTTGAATTATATTGTCCATGAACCGGTTGGCGTAGTCGGGCAGATTATCCCTTGGAATTTCCCGTTTGCGATGGCTGCCTGGAAATTAGGGGCAGCATTAGCCGTAGGATGTACAATTGTGATCAAACCTGCAGCTGAAACACCTCTTTCACTATTATATTCTGCACAATTAATGAACGAAGCGGGCTTCCCTGCTGGCGTTGTGAACATTGTACCGGGTACAGGGGAAGCAGGGGAAGCCATTGTGACCCATCCAGGCGTAGCGAAAGTTGCATTTACCGGTTCAACAAAAACGGGTATCCATGTAATGAAAAAAGCAGCAGATGACGTAAAGAGTATTACGCTTGAACTCGGTGGGAAATCACCAGCAATCGTATTACCGGATGCTGATGTAGAAGAGGCAATTGAAGGTACTTTTAACGGAACAATGTATAATCACGGCCAAAATTGTAGTGCTTGTACACGTGTATTCGTTCATTCAAGCTTATACGATCAATTTGTTGAGCGCTTAGCTGAAAAGGCAAAAGCAGTAAAAGTAGGTTCAGGACTTGATCTTACTACTGAAATGGGACCTTTAGTATCACAGAAGCAATTAGATACGGTTCTTGGGTTTATTGAAAAAGGTAAAGTAGAAGGTGCTCGTTTAGTAGCGGGTGGCGGGCGTGCACTAGAGAAAGGGTATTTCGTACAACCAACAGTATTTGCGGATGTACAAGATGACATGACAATAGCAAGAGAAGAGATTTTCGGACCAGTAATGGCCATTTTTAAGTTTGAAACCGTTGATGAAGTGATTGCTCGCGCAAATGATAGTAAATATGGTTTAGCGGCAAGTGTTTGGACTGAAAATGTGAAGAAAGCACACTATATTGCTAGTAAACTACAATCGGGTACAGTATGGATCAATGATTTCGGTTTAGAGTGGGAAACAATGCCGTTCGGTGGATATAAACAATCTGGTATTGGGCGTGAAATGGGCGGTGAATACGGCCTAACAAATTACACAGAAGTGAAAAGTGTGTTTGTCAATATGAAACAAAAATAATCTCTATTCTTTTTAATTTATAGAGTGTCGTTAATTAGCTCCTCAGAATTTTTCTGGGGAGTTTATTGTGTTTGGCAACTATTCCATTACAGGCTGGGGATTTGGATTAGGTCTCAAAAAAGAACTTGCAATATGACAATACAAGTTCAATAAGTTATTTATAAATGTAGGAAGAGTATTTTCGTTTGGAAGCTACAGGGATATTTAATTCTTCGCGATATTTGGCAATCGTACGTCTAGAAACTTCAATTCCGTGTATTTGATTAAAATAATCTGTAATTTTTTGATCCGTATAAGGCTTATCTTTCTTTTCTTGATTAATATAATTAATTAGTAAAGTTTTAACTGTATTTTGTGAAATGACACCACCATTTATCGTAGGTAATTTTGATGAAAATAATTTTTTTAATTCGAATGTACCGAAAGGAGTTTGTACATATTTATTATTTGTAATCCGGCTCACTGTAGATTCATGTAAATCAATTTCTTGTGCGACTTCGCGTAAAGTAAGTGGCTCAATCATATGTTCTTCTTGTACAAAAAAATTACGCTGGCGCTGAATGAGTACTTGCATCACTTTAATAATATTTGTTCGCCGCTGTTCAATGCTAGTTAACAACCAGTTGTATTCTTTGTAGTGTTTTTTTAAATAACCGTTCCCATCTGAGGCGTTTTTTAGAATAGATGCGTATTCGGGCACAATAGAAATTTTAGGTAAATAACGATCGTTTAAAAACATGGAAATGTGATTGTTTTCAATTTCTACAATAATGTCGGGTGTAATATGAAAATTTTCTTCTTCATCGTTTAGAGGGATAAACGGTTGCAAAGATTTAATGTAGTGTTCTAGCTCATAGAGTTCTGGTAATTTTATCGGTAACGATTGCAATATTTTTTTATATTGTTTATTGCCTAGCGCTTCTAAATATTTTGAAATAATTACTGGTACATAGTTGGGACAATGTGGATCTTCTTTACATTGTAACAATAAGCATTCTTGTAGTGAGCGTGCCCCAATCCCGTGAGGTCCGATATATTGTAATAATTGAATACCTTCCGTAATTTCTTGTTCACTGAAGGGATTATGCTCATGTTCTTCAAAATAACCCTTGTTATTTAAATTGTTTATTATATAATGCAAAACACGAATCGTATCATTATCTGAATATGTGCAGTTTACTTGTTGCAATAACTCTTCGCGAATTGTAATGGATGTTCCGCTAATTTTTTCGATTAACTGTTCTCGTGGTAAGCATCTAGTCTGAATAGCTGAACGTTCTTTTGGTTCGGTTAATTGAATTAATGGGTTTTTTAATTCCTGTTCTCTAATAAAAGTTTCGAGTTCGGTTGTAGAGTATTGAAGTAATTCAATGGCCTGTCTAAGCTGTAAATTCATCGTCAATTGTAATTCTTGGCTTTGTTTTATAGATAGTTGCATTCAATCACCCCATATTTAATTTGTAAAATGATTAAAGAAAAATATACCATATATT
The DNA here is from genome assembly GCF_038003445.1 of Solibacillus sp. FSL K6-1126. Classification (NCBI taxonomy): domain Bacteria; kingdom Bacillati; phylum Bacillota; class Bacilli; order Caryophanales; family Caryophanaceae; genus Solibacillus; species Solibacillus sp. FSL K6-1126. Next base: position 822,567 of record NZ_JBBOPD010000001.1, read on the forward strand.
CAGTAAATTGAAATGTATAATAAATTGGACAGTAAATGTGCAGAAATTTGGTCATAATTAGTGGGTGTTCGTTAACTATTAGATAAATTTTAAATGTAGACATTAGACGTTCGATAATGATTGCAAGTTCAATTAGTTCAACTGCTGCGCCGGGTGCAAATACAATATAAATCCACATGTCTTTTACCATGTGGATTTTTTGATTTAAAAAATAGGAAATAGTTAGCAACAAGGAGTGTACAAAATGGCAAGGAGATTTTTTACTAGGAAGTAACGAAAGTATAATTTAAAAATCCAGTCTCTCTATAATTAGAGGGACTGGATTTATTAGTTTAATAGAAATTGATCGTAAAATATGGGGCCTTTTTGCTGCTGTACTCCAGGCCTACGATCGCGTTATTATAGGCGGGCTGCAGTAGGTTGTCTCGATGCCCTTTACTATTCATAAAGCCTTCGTGGGCATAAATGACATTGTAGTGACCATACGAAATATTTTCGCCCCATGTTCTCAGCTCGGACTCACTCATACCTCCGCTGATCATACGGTCATATGGTATTTTACCTGAAAGACTTGTATGAGAGAAATAGTTGTTATCGATCATATCTTTACTATGCTTTCGTGCAATCGATGCCCATTGCGGTGAATGTGCTAGTGGATGAACTTCTTCAGCGGCACGTGCCTGGTTCATCAGCTCGACCATCAGCTGTTCGGAATGTTTTTGCGTATCCGATATATCGCCGTAATAGCCATCTTTCTTCACTTCATAGTCTTTATGGACATAAAGGATTGAACGAATAACATTCTTTTTATGAATATCATAGAAAAACGTTACGTAATAGTCATCTATTAAATAGAAATTATATTCATTGGAAGCTTGCGTATTGTAAACGATATTTCCGCGTTGTACATTTGCATTTTTCGTACCGTACTTCGCTTTTACATCGCTTGCATTATTTTTGCCGATTTGCAGGTCCTTTGCACCGAAGAAGCTTTTTCCTTGCTTTGTCATGTAGCGTGCAACAATCTTATTGTTATCGATACCTTCTAATTCAAAGTCCAAATTTTTTCCTGTTTGCTTCCACGTAAAGTCATATTCGCTATTGTACATTGCTGTAGCAGTTTCAGGTTTTTCGGCAGTAGGGGGCGCGGGTTCGCTGATTACTTCACCTGTCGTTTTATAACTCAGTGCCCGATATAAAAATGTTGCCATTTGTGCACTTGTGACGTTATTATTCGGTAAAAACTGATTTTTTTCATTGCCGGTCGTAATACCGTGGCTCGCCAAAATATTTACATAGTCATAGTACCAGCTGGATTTTGAGACGTCTTTAAAGCTGACCTTCGTACCACCGTTCAGTTTCAGGCTTTCTACTAAAATTTTTGATAGATGTGAACGCTTTACTGGCTGATCCGGATTGAAATTGCCGTATTCGTCCCCATCAAAAATGCCTGACTCATATGCCCAAATAATTTCCTTCGTAAAAGGAGTCGAATTCGTTACATCTTTGAACTTTCCGTTATAAGACCGTACTTTTGGAATGGCCAGGGCCGAATCGCTTGATAGAATTGTTTGGAGAATTTTCGATGCTTCTGCTCGTGAAACAGGTTTGCTGAAATTGAATTGATTGCCGGACTTGTAATCATACACATTTAAATTATTTAAATATTGGATGGCTTCTGTATGGGAATTCTGGCTGTTTTCTACATCATAAAAAGTTTTTTTCGCCAACACTTCATCATTCGTTATAAATAATGCGGAAGCGAACAAAGTAGTAGCTATGAAACTTTTTGTTATTCCTTTTTTCATTCGTTTCGACTCCTTTTCTATTTTCCGTCACTTTTATTTTTATGTCTTTACCCGTACAGAAAGACAGTAAAACACAGTGTTCTGTATACATATTAAAACGGTGGGAAAGAAGAGCATGTCCCACCGTTTATTGTTTGTTTTATTTAATTAAATACCAAAGAGCGTCTTTCCATGTTGCATCAACATACGTCCATTCAAACGTACGTAATGGATACGGTCTGAAGGTAGGGGCGAACAGGTTTTTTTCGTCGCCGTCAATGAAAATTTGCTGTGGTGCGATTGGTGCTGTAAATACCGCTGTGTCTTCTAAATCCTCATCTTTCGCTGTATCCTCATTTTTGGAATTTTCGAGTTCAACAGTTCGGATGCGTGGTTCAGTAACTACAGCTTCCTCATCAATGGCTTTCTCATCAACAGTTTCCTCAACTGGCTCGCCATACATGAATTCATCTTGCTCAATTTCCGCTTTATGCTTGAATAGGAGTTCGACCGGTTCTAATCTAGTTTTCCCATCTTCTCCGACTGCATAAATGAGGTTTTCTGTATTGTCTTGTTCATATTTCACAAGCCAATTCTCATCAACCTGGAAACTGTCATTTGCTTCAAATGTTGTAATTGTTGCATCGGCAAGAATACCAATCGGTGTTTCCGTTAATAAGTCAGTTGGTTCAATGCTAACTTCATACACCGTATCATCCGGCTTTACTTTATCGTTCTTTTTCATTTCATTAAATGCAATGGAATCACGTGCAGGAATTTGCTGTTTTTCCAGTACATCTCCATCAATGATCAGCTCGTCTTCTTTACCTTCATTCAATATAACAGAAGCCTTCTGACCGATTTCGATTTCCTTCCAGTCTTCATGTTTCAAATATGCAACAAACTTCTTCTCAAGCGATTGAATTTGGAAAATGATCGAATCGCCTTCAAGCACAATCTCTTTAACAATCCCTTCAACTGGTGTAGTTAAAGAATTATTGTTACTTAACTGGGAAATCATACTGTCCAAAATAGTAATCTGGCGCTCTGTTTCCGCAATCGAACGTTGGATAATCGCAATACCTTCTGCTGTTGGCGTGCTTTGTTCAATACCAAGCTCCAGTGTTAAATTTATATTCCAAATTTCGTTGTCACCAAGTGTTGTTGAATCAGTTGCAGTACTCGGTGAGGAATTGTTGCTTTCATTTTGTAAATCGGAAACGATTCTTTCCAATTCTGATAGCTCGTTTTCATACGCATCGCGATCCGTCTCAAGGCGTGTAATTTCACGTTCGGCCTCTTCCGGTTTATAAATGGCTAGCTCCGTTAATAGGCTGACACTTTGCCCTGGTGTAACGAGCACTTCGCTAATCGATTGTACAGGCGCTGCGATGAAATGCTCCTGCTTCGCTGCAACAACAGCATCGGTTTCCAAAACTTTTTCATGATAATCGGCTACTGCAAACTGTACATTGTTAATATAGTAGTTTTTCATAATAATATCATTGTCTTTTAGTAAAAAATAACCGTTCACCAACACAAACAATAAGGCAACTGCACTAAAAATCTTCACTTTTTTCGTCATACGCATTACAGACCAAGCCACCCTTCAATCCAAGTTAAAACAGGAAGAATGCTATATAACGCAACAAGCGATGCCAATACAATCTGAATAAGTATTAACTTAAACAGCAACGCTTTCGGTCGATCTGTCCAATTCGATAAAAATATGTATTGAATCCATACCGTAATTATCGATGCAACTGTTAATTGATTCAGGAAGAACAATAAGTAGTCATGATAATATACGTATGCCATCATAGGTGCCAGTGAAAACATAGTAAACTGAGTAGAATATCCTGCTATCGCAAAGATGATCACCGTCAGCAGTTTTTCAAGAACAACAAAGAAGATGACGTAAAGCTGTATTTTTCGAATCCAGCCATAATCAATATTTGTCAGTAAATGAATCAAATATGTAATGACATAATAATGAATGATAAAAAATAAAATACCTGCTAGAATCGCACCGATTAAAGACATCAGTCTAGCGAAACTATACAAATCTCCTTCACCATTTACAAGTAGTGCTGTTAAATCGGTTGTATTCATCCCCCAGAAATTACGAATGATAAAGAACAGTAATGTAAAACCAAAAATAGCCAGCAAAACTCTCCGATACCCTAATAGTCTCTGATCTTCGCTACGTTCAATGTTATGTATGAGTTGCGATGGGTGCGAAAGATGATGCCAAAACTTGTACTCGAACATAAATTCACCTCAATAATTTTATTAACATATGATTAATACCCTAACTTGAAGAAAATAACACATATATTAACAGTGTAATAGAAATATAGTTTCATTATAATCCTTATTGCAAAGTAAGTGTAAAAAGTATGTAAATTATAAGAAATAATCTATGTGTAGCAAGAGAGAAGTGCTACTTTTAAGTAAGACAGAAAGTAGTTATAGAAGGTTGCGCTACTAAAATAGTCTTAAGGAGTTAGCTGCGATGAATTCAACAAAGCAAAATCGAATCAAATCACTTATCGAAATATTTTTGGTTTCTACACGTTTAGGGCTGACATCTTTTGGAGGACCGACTGCTCACCTAGGATATTTCCATGAAGAATACGTACGCAGAAGAAAATGGATGGATGAAAAAAGCTATGCCGATTTAGTAGCGCTGTGCCAGTTTCTGCCCGGACCTTCTAGCAGCCAAGTGGGAATTGGCATTGGAATTATGCGCGCTGGTATTATAGGGGGTATCATATCTTTTATCGGGTTTACGTTTCCTTCAGTAGTGGTGCTTATTGTATTTGCATTACTTATGGCTGGATTTGATGTAGGAAATGCCGGATGGATTCATGGTTTGAAGATTGTGGCAGTGGCGATCGTTGCCCATGCCATTATCGGAATGGCTAAAAGTCTGACACCTGATTTAAAAAGAAAGGCAATTGCGATATTGGCATTACTTGTGACGATTCTATGGCATACCGCTTTTAGCCAAGTAGGGGTTATTTTGATTGCCGCATTTATAGGGTTTCTTTTGCTGGAACAGGAGAATGAGGGTGGGGTGGTACAGTCACGTTTTCCAGTTTCTAAACAGGTTGGAGCGATTTGCCTTCTGTTGTTTGTTGGCTTACTGGTAGCTCTACCTCTGTTGAAAGAAGCAACAGGTTCTTATTGGGTGGCAATGTTTGATAGTTTTTACCGCTCTGGGTCTTTTGTGTTTGGCGGGGGACATGTCGTGCTCCCGTTATTGGAAAATGAGTTCGTCCCCACAGGCTGGATGAGCGAAGAAGCGTTTTTAGCGGGGTATGGTGTTACACAGGCAGTACCGGGACCTCTCTTTACATTTGCTGCTTATTTAGGAACGGTCATGAATGGCTGGCAAGGTGGGGTAGTCGCGACGGTTGCAATCTTTTTACCGGCGTTTCTTTTGGTGATCGGGGCGTTGCCGTTTTGGGATCAACTACGCAACCATCCGAAAATTACAGGTGCCATCATGGGTATGAATGCGGCGGTGATCGGTATTTTAATTGCCGCCTTGTATTCTCCAATCTGGACGAGTTCAATTTTGGAAGTGAAGGATTTTGCATTAGCCGTAGTGTTATTTAGCATGCTTGCTTACTGGAAACTGCCGCCGTGGATTGTCGTTGTTACCGGGGCTGTAGCTGGGGTGGTACTATTATAGAAAAGGGGGAAGCTGTCTCTAATGTTAGAGATGGCTTTTTGATTTTGTGTAGTATGTGAAGTTGCTCCTTTAAATAGAATAAGGTTCTAATTCCCTAGGTTAAAGGTTCGCTTTATTTGGAATTTGTATTCTATATATGTAATTAATATACTGTTAAGGAAGTCATAAAAGTACCATTTTAATGCCAATTACTATAATTCAAAAAACAATTAAATTATATTTACAAACTAATTATTACCAAGTGAATTAATTATTACCAATTAATATTACTTAAAGTTCTGACAACTAAAGTATTGGTGTAGCTAGTATTGGAGGGGTTGCTTTATATTTCCTAAATTAGCATTGACATTAAAATATCTTACTAATATACTTATAATTGTTATCGTAATATACGAGACAACATTTGTTAAAATGATAAAAAATTGTTTTTATTGGAGGAAATCATTCTATGGCTAACCAACCTAAGAAATATACTAAATTCGTAGCAGCTGCTGCTACAGCTACTCTTGTAGCATCTGCAATCGTTCCTGTAGCTTCTGCTGCTGGATTCTCAGACGTTGCTGACACAAACTCACACGCTGTAAACATTAACGCATTAGCAGAAGCTGGCATCATCGGAGGATATCCAGATGGCACTTTCAAACCAAACCAAGAATTAACTCGTGGTCAAGTTGTTAAAATGTTAGGAAAATGGGTAGAAGCTCAAGGTTTCGAAATCCCAGCTGACTATGCAACTAAAGCTCGTTTCACAGACTTAGCTGCAGACGCTAAAGACCAAGAATTAGTAAAATATGCTGCATTAGTATTCGACACTGGCGTTTTCGCTGGTTCTAACGGCGCATTAAACGCTGGTGGCAAAATCACTCGTGAAAACATGGCTCTAGTTTTAGACCGTGCTTTCAAAGCAATCAACGACACTACATTAGTAGAAGTTGCTGCTGAAATCGAAGATGTTAAAGTTGCTGATTTAGCAACAGCTAAAGCTGAAGCTCGTGAAGCAATCCAAGCATTACGTAACTTAGGAATTTCTGGCGTTGAAAACTTCATGCCTAAAGATTCAGTAACTCGTGCACAATTCGCTACATTCTTAAACAAAACAATCAACACTGATGCAGTTGTTGAATTAACAGTTAAAGAAGCAGTAGCTGTGGATGCTAACACTGTAGAAGTAACTTTATCTGATGATACTAAACACACAGTGAAATTAGAAACAGCTTTAGAAGCTAACAAAGAAACAGAAATCAAATTTACAATCGATGAAAAAGAATATACTGCTAAAGTAACTTTTGTTGTTGAAGCTCCAGTAGTAGAAGGTGTAAGTGCGATTAACGGTAAAGAACTTAAAGTGAAATTCAATAAAGCTGTTTCAACAAATAGTGTAGCAGTTGGAGATTTCACTGTAACAGCTACTGGTGCAGGTACTGCTAATGCAGTTGTTGATTTCAAACTTGCTGAAGATGGAAAATCTGCTATCTTATTATTAACGAATGCAGTTCCAGCAGCTGGTGTTGATGTTGAAATTGCTGATGGCGCAATCTTAACTAGTGGATTTGATAAATTCCCTAAATTCACAACTAAAGCTGTAAAAGTTGAAGATACTACAGCTCCTAAATTAGTTTCAGCTGTTGCTAAAGATAGCACTACTGTTGAATTAACTTTTGATGAGCAAGTAGATTGGACTACTAACTCAGGTGGTGTTTCTGTAAATGGAGCTGCATTAGTAGCTGGTGTTAACAGTACAAAAGCTGGTAACTATACTTATACATTTACAGTACCAACATTAAAATCTGGTACTAATACTGTTCAAATTTTAAATTATGCAGATTTCTCAGCTAACAAAGAAGTTCTTACAACTACTTCTGTAAATTATAGTGCTGATGTTTCAACACCTGCTGTTGCTTCAATTAAAGCTGAAGATTCAAATTCATTTATCTTAACTTTAAATAAAGCAGTTGATACAATTGAACCTGCTAACTTCACAGTTAAAAAAGGTAATTATACATTCACATCTGCTGACCTAACAGTTTCATATGTTGATGTTGATGGTAATCCTTCAGTTCCGGCAACTAAATATGTAAAAGTTGTAGTTCCAACACAAGCAAATACAGCTAACCCATTATACGCTACAAATGAAACTTCGGTTGCATTATCAGTTGCTGTTTCTGGTTACAAAAATGGTACTGTAATTGGAAATGAATACACAGGTTCAGTTACTTTATCTAAAGACTTAACTGCTCCAAAAGTAGTTTCATCAAAATTAATCACTTATGATAAATCTACTGATAAAATCGTTGTACCATTTGATAAAACATTAACTGTAGCTGATGCTTCTAAACTAACTGTTGTTAGTGGTAATGTAAAAGTAGCTGCAACTGTTGCAGCTGTCGGTAAAAACCTTGAAATCACAATTACAGATGCTGCTGGTCTTACAAATGGAACATACAGCTTAGTTCTTGATAAAGGCTTAGTTAAAGATAGCAGTAACAATGTAAACGAAGCTACTACTGTAACAACAGAAGTTACTAATACAGCATCTACTCTTCTAAAAACAGGTGTTGCTATCTTTGGTACTACTGCAGTTAACGACAATGGTAAAAACGTAATTACTGTAACTTATGGAACAAAGGTTGATGATGCTGCTGCATCTACATCTTCTTACTCATTAAATGGTGCTGCACTTCCAAGTGGTTCTGTTGCATACTTCACTACATCTGCTAAAGATGAAGTTAAAATTGAGTTACCAGCTTCATATTCAGTAGCATTAAATGATGTTTCTGCAAAAATCACTTTAAATGCTAACGCAGTAAAAGAATATGCAACTGGTTACGTTGTTTCTTCTTCTGCTACTGAAGTAAAAGCAATTGATCAAGTTATCACTCTTAAAGATAATGTTGCTCCAACTGTATCTAAAGTAGAATACGTTAAAGATACAAATGGTTTAGCGACTGGATTAAAATTAACATTCTCTGAAGCTGTTGATACAAGTGGTGCTACTGACTTTACAAATGACTTTGTTGTTAAAACTGGTGCTACTGAAATTGCATATACAGTTGCTGCTCCAAGCACTGGCGATACTGCTACAGATAACGTTGTAATCTTAAACTTCTCTAACGCTTCTACAGCTGCAAGTGGTGTAACAGTTGCAACAAACTCTGATAGAACTCTAGTTAATCTAACTGATATCAGTGGCTTTAATAAAGTTGCTAGTTTCAATGTTTCTGCTCAATAATTAATTGACATAACTCTATGAGAGTTGTGGGGAAAGAGTTCTGACTCTAACCTTTCAGAAAATAATTGAGGAAAAGCTCTGTGAGAGAATTCTCTACAGAGTTTTTCTTTTCAAAAAAATTGGGAGTACAGGAACCAGTTTGTTCTCCCACCTTTAAATAATTTGTTAGAACAATGGTGTTCCCCACATTCTATAAATGGAGAGTTACTGTGTTTTACAGTAACTCTCTTTTCATGTTTAAATCTTCTCTTGTTAGAAACCGAATCAATATAATAATAAATATATATTATTTATATGATAAATAAATCTTAGCCCTAATTCCTCAAAACGAATTAGGGCTATTTCTATTTGAGGAGGAAAGAGAATGAATCAATATGGAAAGAAACAATTAGAGTTATTTAAGGGATAAATGCAAAGTCAACCCGCTAAACGAGTGAACATCGTCAGTCTAAAGTTAGTGAAAGAATCAAGTATACTTTATAAAGAGCGTTGTGTTCGAAGTCCTGAAGATGGCTATCAATTATTGAAGCAATTCTTAGGAGAAGTAGATCGTAAATATTTTATCGTTGTTTGTTTAGACACGAAGAATCAACCAACAGCGATTAACATGTGTCACATAGGATCTTTAAACGGTGAGACTGTAACTAACTATAGTGGAATACTTGCTGTTGTTGATAATGCAAAACTAGTATTGAATTCTTCTATATTAAATACTGATGGTACAGTAACTGTAGGTTTCAATGAAACGTTAACAGCGGGTCCAGATGCTGATGATTTGAAATTAACTGTTAATGGTTCTATATTAGCTGCTACTGCTTATACTGTAGCACCAATTAGTGCAGGTGCTGATGCTGGTAAATATATGGTAACTGCACAAGGTTTAGAGGACAATGGTGCTGATGGAAATCCAGCTGGTGGCGATGATATTTTATATGTGGATGTAAATGGTAATAGTGCATATGATACTGGAACGGATATCATTGTGACAACTGGTACGGTTTCTGCAGGCGCAGTAAGCTTAAAATCAGCAGTATTCACATCTGCAAAACTAGGTACTGTTGCAGCTCCAAACACTGGTAAGGATGCAGACAATAACTTCCTTAAAGGTGATGTAGTAGTTAAAGTAAAATAAATTGAAATCATAGATTTCATAAATTTATAGAAGTCCTAAAGCTCCAGGACATGGTGACAGGTACCTCGTCCCGCTTTAGGAAGCTCTGTGCATAGAAAATCTCCGCAGAGCTTTTCTATTTGCTTGGAACCGAATCAAATAGAATGATAAACATATATGGGGACAAGGGTCAGGAGGAATGTCAACACTAATTCTAACACTTTTTATAAGAGATATTCTTCCTTGTAAGGGTATTGACCTGCCCGTCAAATCGCGAACTCGCAGTAGAATCGATAAATTTTTAGTCGTGATGGAAATACATTTGAACGGAAGAAAAGCAACGTGCAAAGGCGTTGGAGAAGGATTTACAGAAGAAAGAACAGGCATTGGCAGAAGCGAAAGCCTTATTACTTTGTACGTACCTTGGTCGGCTAACTTTGGACAATTTGTGTTGACAGTAAATCGGGATGTTGGGTAGTGTCGTGTGCGAAAATATTACTAATTGTATAAGTACCATTGGGGACTGCGGCATTCAGAAAAATTTGGGATATGATCGATACTTATTATAATACGGATTCTGTTCCGGGTCGAACAGGTTGGGGAGCCTATAAATTAACTTTTGATCTTAAGACGGATGGAAGCGGGACATGTTGGAGAAAGCACGATGAGGTTATGACTTCTGACAGTGGACGTGACGAACGTTACGAACCTAGTGAATATCGCACTGAAATTCTATTTGCTATAATTTCTACATATCGAGGAGGGCAAGGGGACAAGTACCTTATCTCACTGTTCTAAAGAGTACCCGGCCTTTAAGGAAAGCCTTGTGGAAAGGAATCTCTACAGGGCTTTTCTTAAAACAAATCAAATAGAATGATAAACATATATTATTTTCATGAAGAAGATGTTTTAAGCCCTAATTCCTTTTGAGGAGTTGGGGCTATTTACACTTATTTTCTTCAAGATTATTTCCCTAATTGCTTTATTCTTTATTTTTTACAACTATTTTTATTACCATAAAATTTGTAAATTACCATAATATTCTATACAATATCCCCTATGGAGGGATGTACATGCATTTTTTTAGCCAATTAAAAGTGAATGGGTGTTTGCTAGAAGTACAAGGTTATTTTCAGTCAAAAATGAATGTCCTGGTAATTCAGTGTAAAGAAGTTCTGCCGTTATTTAGAAATTGGAAGTATGAAGAAGTGCTTGTTGAAGAGTTTGCTTTAATTGATAATAATCTGACGGTATATTCAGATAGCTCTCCTTTGGTTATAGCAGAAGTTTGTCATAATCAGATAAAGTTATTACATATATAAAACTATCAACTTAAATATTGGGGGAGTTACATATGAAAGTTCATACTAAATTTCTAGCATCGGCAACAGCAGCTGTTCTAGCAGCAACGGCAGTTGTTCCTTCAGCCAGTGCAGCATCGTTTTCGGACATTAAAGGCAGTGGTCATGAGAATGCGATTACTTCATTATCGGAGCAGGGTATTATCGGGGGATATCCGGATGGAACATTCAAACCGAATCAAAACCTGACGCGTTCAGATGTTGTAAAACTATTAGGAAAATATTTAGTTTCACTGGGTCATGAAGTTCCGAAAGATTATAAAACGAAAATGCGCTTTACAGATTTAACGGCAAAATCTCAGGATGAATTGTTGCAGTATGCGGCTTTAGTGAAGGATGTTGGGGTTTTCCAAGGTAGTAATGGGGCACTTATGCACCGTGACCAGTTACGCCGCGACCAGATGGCGACTGTTTTAGTGCGTGCATTTAAAGTAATTAATGATTTTGATTATGTGGAAGCAATGAAAGAAACTGACTATAAATCGAATATTAGTGATTTAAACAGGACAACTAAGGAGCACCAGGAATCGATCGAAACACTTGCTTACTATGCAGTGACAAAGCAAAAGACATTCAGTCCTAAAGATCCGACAAAGCGTGGTCAATTTGCAACGTTCCTCTATAATATGCTGCAAATTGAAGTACCAAAGCCTGAACCGGAAAAGCCGGTTTTAACAATTAAAAAAGTAGAAGTACAAGCAGCAGACAAACTGCGTGTAACGCTTTCAGATGATAAGGCGTATATTGTGACATTAAAAACGCCGTTAGTGGAAAATGTGGAAACTGATGTTACTTTTGATGTTAACGAACAAACGTTTACAACGAAAGTAAAATTTGAAGTGCCGGATCTGAAAATTTCTTCTATTACAAATCCTAATGGCGGACAAATTGCGATTTCATTCAATCAGCCGTTGAAACTCGGGGCTGAGTTAAATACAGCAGCCGTTAATAAACTCGTTGCAGTTACAGGCGTTGATCGTCTTGGACAAGTACAGTTGTCAAAAGGCCAATTAAGCGAAGATAAGCGCACATTGACGGTAACAATTAATGCAACAACTGGGCTTGAAGGACGTTACCGTGTCGTAGTTGATGGCATTGAATCGGTAACAGCGAAAAAGCTTATTAAATACGATGATATCGCAACATTCGTACCTGATAAAACAGCACCGGGCGTTTTAAAAGTAGAAAATGTTTCGGCTACTAAAGTAAAAGTAATTTTTACAGAGCCGATTACAAATCCGATTGGGGTAACGCAATTTAAGTTACCAGATGGTTCGGTTGTTTCAGGTGTTCAAGGGACAATTGAAAAAAATGCGACAGAAGTTATTTATGATTTATCCGCTGCTACAGCCAAAGGACAAGTTTTAGCACCAGGTACAGCTATTGCGATTACATTTGGAACAATTATCGATATTTCAAACAATCTTTCTTCGCCAAACCCTTTAACAACATACGTTACAAAAGGCGATAAAGACGGTGTTGTACCAACGTTAACGAATGTTACACAACTGGGCGCGAAAAAGTTCAAGTTAACATTCTCTGAAGAAATTCGTACAATTGTTCCGGCAGATATTAAGATTGCTCAAAATACGTACTCACCGGTAATTACGAGTGTTGTGAAAGATAAAGACGATGCTAATTCATATATTGTTACGACAAACGGATCGTTAAATGGCTATACTACAATATCAACGACGCCTGGACGTTATATTACCGATGTTTCCGGAGAAGTGAATGTATTTTCAACTGCGTATAACTTTGTAGCGGATACGACAATTCCATCTGTTGTAAGTACGAATGTTGTAAAAGATAAAGGGATCGAGTATTTAGAGTTTACATTTGACCGTAATGTAGAAGCGGCGGCATTTGCACAGGTGACGCTGACTGGCAGCTATATTTTAAATGGGTATACGTATCCGTTAGAAAAGTCTTTAGTCGGACAGCTTGAAAAATCCACAACGAACGACAAAACAATCCGTGTTCGTTTAAGCAATTTAACTGGCTCTGGCGTGACAACTACTGCAGGCTACACATATTCAGTGGGTGCTACATTCACAGGAGTTACGAGTGAATATGGACAAGCGGTAAACCCGGCCTACCAAGTGAATTTTGTACGTGGTTCGGATTATGCGCAAAATGAAGAAAAGCTTTCTGTTTTAAGTGTGGAAACTTCGTATAATGCTAGACAGGGCACGGTAATTGATAATAAAACAATTGTCGTTACATTCTCGACACATGTGGACGGTATTACGGCATCGAATCTGCAAAACTATACATTGGACGGTTTGACAATCCAACAAGCAGTTGTTAAACATAATGAACCGTACAAAGTATATTTAACGATTAAGGAAGACATTGCCCAATCACGCGGTACGAATTTAACAATCAGCAATTTACGTGCGTTAAATTCAGTTGTAACGATGGAACCTAAAACAGAACTGGTCTTTTTAAATGAAAATATCGCACCGCAATATGTGTATCACAATATTACTGGTACCGATACGATTACGCTTTCATTTAATGAAGCGGTTAAAAATGCTTTGAATCATTCGTTTGAAGTAAAAGTGGGTGACTTAGCGGTGCCGATCTCACAAGTCTATTCAACTACTAATGAGCAAGTGGCAATCCGGTTAGCGCAATCATTAAAAGCTAACCAAGTTGTTACAATTACACAAACGGCCAATTCAACAGTAAGTGATTTTGCCAATAATAAACTGGTCCTTTCACCAATTCAATTTACCGTTCCTACGAATATTAATTACTAATTTTTGGAGCATATCTATTTCGATAGATATGCTTTTTTTAACTTTATAATACTTTTTAGTCATTTTAATGCAATTATGTTTATATTCAAATAATTCGTGGAATTGGAAAGGTTGTAAGCAACTTTAAAAAAGAGGTAACATATTCCATTGTTTACAAACTAGGAGGTTAATAAAGATGCAGAAAAAGTATAAGAAGTTTTTGACGACGGCAGCTACTGCGACATTAGTAGCATCAGCAATTGTTCCGGCGGCAAGTGCGGCCAGTTTTTCGGACACAGCAGGAAATACTCATGAGCGTGCAATTGATTCACTCGTAAGCCAAGGTATCATTTCAGGATATCCGGATGGCACATTTAAACCGAATCGTACATTGACACGTTCGGATGTTGTAAAACTACTAGGTAAATACTTAGTGTCAAAAGGTTATAAAATCCCTTCAGATTATAAAACAAATATGCGCTTTTCAGACTTGCGCAGTACATCACAGGATGAGCTATTGCAATATGCGGCATTAGTAAAAGACAATGGTGTATTTAACGGAAGTAACGGAAACCTGTTACCGGCGGATCCGATTACACGTGAAAATATGGCGGTTGTTTTAGTGCGCGCTTATACGAATATTAATAATTTTGACTTTCTAGGACATGTTATGGACCAGGATTTTAAAGAGGATGTCATTGATTATAACAGAGCGAAAGCAGAGGCACGCTCTGCAATCAGAGTTTTAGATTACTATAACGTAACAGGCGTACCGAACTTCAACCCGAAAGGTAATACAACACGCGGACAGTTCTCTTCATTCCTGTATAAATTGCTTCAAGTGGAAGTTCCAGGCGAAGGATTGAAAGCGGTTGAAGTTGTTGATGCATCGACATTGAAAGTTACGCTTACTGACAATACGGAACATACGGTAAAATTGGATACACCTTTGGAAACGGGCAAAGAAACGCCAGTTAAGTTTAAGATCAACGGTAAGGAGTATGGAACTTCTGTAACTTACAATGTTGCCTTAACAGTAAAATCAGCAGAAGCTACTGCAGCAAATAAATTGAAAGTCACATTAAGCGACAATTCCGAGCATGCAGTTACTTTAGAAAATAACCTTCCTGAAAATGAGGAAACAACGGTTGAATTTAAAATTGACGGTAAAGATTATACGGCGAAAGTAACGTATGTCGTTACTGAAGTGAAAGTCGCATCTGTGAAAGCGCTTAATGCAGGACAAATTGAAGTGAAATTCAATCAAAGAGTTGACTTGCCTGCCAGCTTAACATCTGCGCAATTGGCAAACTATGTATCAGTATCCGGTGTAGACAATAATGCCGTTACTCTTTCAAGAGGGCAGTTAAGTGAAGATGGACGTACATTGACAATCTCTACAAACGGGGCGGCAGCTTTAACAGGACGCTATCTTGTAAAAGTAAACAATGTGAAAAATACTGCCGGTACAACGGTTACTCCATATGATGACGTAGTCAATTTCGGTTCAGATACAGTGGCACCAACGTTAATCAGTACTGTAAACCGAGATGCGAAAACAGTCCGTGTTACTTTCTCGGAGCCTTTGCGCGCATTTAGTAACAGCAGTATTACATTCCGACTGTCGAACGGCACGAATGTAACAGGTATTACCGGAGAAATCGCTGCGGGTGCTACGTATGCAGATTTTGATTTATCCAACGCAATGGTTAATGGTCAGCCATTAGCAGCAAATACTTCAGTTACTGCAACATTTGCAGGACTGCGTGATATTGCAGGAAACTTCAGTACGCCAAATCCCCTAACAACTAGCTTTGCAATGGGCGGGGCTGATGGAGTAAAACCAACACTGACGAGCATCTCACAAACAGGTCCGAAAACATTCAGATTGGCATTCTCGGAACGAATTCAAAAACCTGCAATAGGTGATCTTGAGTTACGTTTAGGTAATTCGGCAAATGCGATCACGTCAATTGAAGCAGTGCCTGGTGATGACCGTTCATTTATCGTTACTGCTACGAATGATTTAAATGGTATTTACAATATTGGCACAGCATCGGGCAAAACGATTACGGATATTTCAGGCGAAACGAATACATTTACGATTACGCATTCATTTACACTCGATACCGCAGCGCCCGAAGTAACGTCAACTTCAGTAACACGTGAAGGCAATTTCGAGTATTTAAATATTACGCTCAACAAACCAGTGGATTTAGTAACTGCATCACGTATCACAGCGTCCGGCAACTATGTTAAAGGCGGTGTAACACATACATTCAATGGTACAGCAACAGCGTTAGAGTATAGAGAAAACGGCAATCGTTCAGTAGTGCGTGTGAAACTCGATGATTTACTAGGATCAGGCGATGCAGATAGTGCAACGTATAATGTGACATTATCGTTTACAGAAGTAGACAGTGCATATGGTGTGAATACAGCAAATAAAGCGGTCACTTTCCAACGTACATCGGATTATTCTAACAATGAAAATGTACTGGTTGCTCCAACAGTTACAACTTCAGTGACGGATCCAAAATTGACGAACAACCAAGTACGATTGAAGTTTAACCATGTAGTGGACGCTACAACAGCTTCTGTTGCAAGTAATTATTCTATTCCAAATGCAAGAATTACGAATGCGCAAGTTCCAAGCGATGCTTTAGATACGGTTATTTTGACGTTAGCACCAAATGAAACAACAGCTTCTGGAGAACGGAATTTAACGATTACCGGCGTAAAGGCAAAAGATTCGGTGGCATCGCAGGGGAACTTAACGGCCGTAGTCAATTTAAAAGAAAACATTAGACCAACGCTAAATTCTGCTCAATTTATATCAGCAAACCAAATCGAGCTTACATTTAGCGAAAATGTAAGCGGTCTTGCTGCAGATGCTTTTGAATTAGTAAACTCTGCAGGAGCAGCTGTCGGAATTGCATCAGTAACAGGGTCGACAACCGCCAATAAAGCAGTCGTTACTTTATCGGCTAACCAACCAGGTGGTACAACCGTTACGGTTAAAAAAGGTACAGGTATAGCGAAGGTAGTGGATGAGGCAGGCAATGCTGTTGTTGATACATTCGATAATATACGAACAACTTTAGGTACGAACTAAGTTTAGATGCGGCATACATGCTTAATTGCGTGTATGCCTTTTTATTAGGATTTTAGTTTTCTAATATAAACTGAAGATGTTCTAATAAATCTTAGGATGATCTAATAAGTAATTCATTTTCTAATAAAAAGTTTGCTTCTTCTAATAAGTGTTCCTCGTTTTCAAATATTACTGTTCAAAGTTCAAATAAGTCAGTTGGAACTTCTAATAAAGATTGGATTGTTCTAATAAAATACATAGAGTAAATAAATTAGCACGGTTGCAGAATAGATATAATTGAATTTTGAAGTCAAATATATGAAAGTGCTAAAATCAGTAGCGGAAGTTCTAATATAGTGTGGAAATTATCGAATATGTTCAACAATCTTTCTAATAAAGCTGTTTGAGGTTAATGAGATACCGGCTGTATAGTTATCATCTACATAAAACTAAAACTATTGTATAATTGTGCTAATTAGTTTAATCGAAAGGATTGATGTAAATGAAGAAATTATTCAACGTATCAATACTTACTGTAGTGTTTGTTATTATTTCAAGTGTTATCGTAAGCGGCCATTCAGTACAAGCATATACAAATCCATTTACCGACGTAAAAGAAACGAACTCCCATGCCAATGCAATAGTTTCATTATATAATGAAGGAATTATTACAGGTGTGACGAGTAAAACTTATGAGCCTAGTAAATCGGCAACACGGGGGGATGCAGCATTATATTTAGCGAACGCATTAAATCTGCAAAATACTACCGTGCCAAATCCGGAGTTCAAAGATGTTCCAACAACAAGCAAATATTACAAAGCCATCGCAGCATTAAATAAAGCAGGCATTGTAAACGGTTATGGCGATGAATTCCGCCCAAACGCAACTTTGACTCGTTCTCAGTTAGCCAAAATGTTAACGATCGGTTTTGAGTTGCAGCAATCTACTACTACAAAAACGAAATTCACAGATGTCAACAAGTTAACAGATACTGCAACGAAGAAGTACATTCAAACCTTAGTTGATTATGGAATTACAAAAGGTACGACATCTACAACATTCAGCCCGAATATGAAATTAACACGCGCACAGTTAGCGACATTTTTATATAATGCTATCGAAGCAACTTCAGATGACTTTATTGTAATTGGTATAGAATAAGAAAGCTTTTTGGGTAATGCACTTGAGTCTTGATATAAGCTCAAGTGTTTTTTTATGAGAAAATTCAGAGGTTGAGATTATGAGATAGAGGGGAGAGAAGAAGTGGAGAGCTTTTATGTGTAAAGAGGAAGTTTATGC
The DNA here is from genome assembly GCF_038003445.1 of Solibacillus sp. FSL K6-1126. NCBI lineage: Bacteria > Bacillati > Bacillota > Bacilli > Caryophanales > Caryophanaceae > Solibacillus > Solibacillus sp. FSL K6-1126. Next base: position 840,893 of record NZ_JBBOPD010000001.1, read on the forward strand.
TTGAAAGTGGAGCCTTTGCTCTGAAAAGTAGAACAGATTATGAGGAAAGTAGAATTTCAGAAGGGAAAAGTAGAAAGTTTCGGCGTGAAAATAGAACCTTTTTGTCGAAAAGTAGAACCACGCCGCCGAATACTAGACCCCCAACCCTAATAAAGAAATACCTACTAAAGGAAGCGAGAATTACCATCGCTTCATAACAAGTAGCGTGCTAAACTTACATTGAATGCTACTATTCTATTAAATATTGTACATTTCAGTGAAATATATGGCGATATTCGGTATAATTTATACGTTATTGAAATAAAAGGAGGGAATCTGTCGAATGTTGAAAATTAAATCAGCACTGTTAGCCTCGCTACTATTTATATCCACAGCGCTACCAACCGCAACGTATGCAAATGTACAAGGCACAGTTGAAGCTGAAAATCCAACAGTACAAAATTCAACCACTACTACGACTCAATCTACGGATTCCGGTAATAATCCGGTAGTTCAAGAGGAAACGGTTACAAATGAAAAAGAAGCGGATTCTACTTCTGCTGAAGAAAAAGCTGAACAAACAACGACAACACCTGCTCAGCCAGAACCACAAACAGAAACATCTCCGGAAAAAGAGGAATCAGTAGAGCAAGAGTCTCCGGCACAAACTGAACAACCTGCAACTGATGCAGAACAAAACGAGCCATCAGAGGAGCCAGCTAATCAGCCGCAAACAGGTGAAAAGTTAACGGTTAAGCAGAAGCTTGCGGATGTGCCGGATAATTTCTGGGCAAAAAATGAAGTGATGCAGCTTGTGGAAATGGGCGTTATCGGCGGTTACCCGGATGCACAGTTTCGTCCCAATCTAAATATTAACCGCGGTCAGGCGGCAAACCTTTTTAAAGGTGCGTTAAAGCTTCCGGACGGTAAGTATCAAAACAAGTTTTCAGATGTAAGTACGAAATCTAGCTTTTTACAAGGTGTGTTTTCTACATATGAAGCTGGTATTTTTGGTGGTAAACCAGACGGACGTTTCGGTGTAGCGGATGCGTTAACACGTGAACAGATGGCGACGACTTTAGTGCGTGCATTTGATTTGAAAGATACAGGTAAGGAACTGACATTTAAAGACTGGAACAAAATCAGTGAATCGCACCGTGATAATGTTAAAATTTTAGCTCAGCATGGGATTACAACAGGGCGTGAAGACGGTACTTACGATCCGAAAGCAACAGTTAACCGTGTAACGTTCTCGGTCATGCTTCACCGTGCACTAGTTGCAACAAATCAAATTGCAAAAAACGAATATAAAGTTCAAGCAGCAGAAGTATCAAGTAATTTTAAAAACAATCGTGAAGAAATGAACTTTGCACAAGTAACATCGGATGCAAACCCGTTATATCTGCGTTCAACAGCTACGATTGTATTTAAAGGAACAACGACTGAAACTTACGGTGTTGCAAAGGATACAGTTTATAATTATGCAGTCGGAAACCAAGGGGCAACAGTGAAAGTAACAGTTCGAGCTTTGGAAAACGGCGATGATTTTGTGTTTACAACGTTAACGAATAAGGGGAAATCAAAGCTGACTGTGGATTTATTCCAGAAAGCAACGAATGTAACGAATTACCGATTGTACCGATATGATCGTTTCCCAATCGAAAAAAATTCGGCTGATGTATTTGGCTTTGACTCGTCATCATACCCGACAGGATTATTACGCATTATGGAGAACGAAAAGCTGGCGACAGATCGTATGGTCGGAAAGGCATATCGTTCAAAACAATTAACACAAAGCTATAAAGATACTGGTGGTACAAGTTATATGCGTGATTTGGAATCGGAGTATGAAGCGTATTCACAAGCATGGCTTGGCGAAGATTTATTCAGCTACTATACACTTGTTTCTAATGGCAACGATATTGTTGACACATGGTATATGAATTCAAATGAACGTTTATTTAAAACAGATGAAAATATGAATGGCTGGATGCTTGAAACTGCGCTTAACTATAAGAAGCGTAACAACTGGTATACTGCAGAAGGTCCATACAATAAAATGGCGACAACTACAGAGCCAATGCCGAAATCTTACCAAGGGTTCGGGCGTAATCTATTGTTGGTAAAAGAAGACCGTGCACTTGTATTATTAAAAGAACAGGGCGACCGTTATTTTGCAAACTTAGTGAAAAACTCGTTCATTAACTTGAATAAGTTTAAAGGCGACGCGACTTACTGGAAGACTGAAGTAACGAGTACGTATTTGAAAAACTTATTTGGCATTACAGCACCATTTATCGACACGCGCTTCAATGAGCAGATTGCGTTATTCTACTATAATTCCGGGGCCGAGTTTAATATGCCGAACTATAAAGAGCCATTACGTAATTATGCAGACCTTTTAGCATCACGTAAACAAGCGGGGCATGTAATTAATGTCGCTAAAGATGCTTACTATATTTCAGATTACTTCCCTGTGAATCAGCAGGTGACAACACATGCATCGATGAACCATGTACTTGGTGGCATGAATGTACTGTTGTTGGCATATAAAGAATTCCAGGATCCAAAATATTTAGAAGCGGCAAAATCGATTAGCCGTGCATTGCGAATTGAGAAGAACAAGTGGATCCGTTCAAACGGAGATATTTGGTACCGTGTGAATCCAAAAGGTGAATTTGCCGGTGATGATTATCAGCACTTAACGCTTGAAGACTTGATCAACTCTTATAAAAACTGGAAAGATGTAGATCCATCACAATTACCGGTGTTTGAAGAGATGTTGATTTCAAAAGCGAATTATTTATCGAAAAACCGTTTAGGTCACACATACAAAATTAAAAATGGTCTTGAAGAAATCGGCATGTCCGAGTATTTACCGGAAGGCAAATTATATACAGACGCATTGTAATAAAAAATCACTCTATTCTTTATTGGATAGAGTGATTTTTTTTGAGGAAGTGGCGAATAAATATAAAAAATGTCAATTAAAAATGGAATTGCCGATTATCTCATGTAAAGTGTCGATTATTTGATATTGAATGACTAAAATACTAATGAAAATGACTAATAAGCTCACAACGTTGACTAATATGAATAGATAATTGGCGAATAAATGTTGTCAGTTACGGATTTTGTAACTTTACAATGCATTTTGAAGAATAAGGATCTCCTTTAGGCGAAAATAGCATGTAAAGTGCCGAATATTCATTGGGCTCATTTACCCTAAATCCTTTTCCTTATATATAAACTAACAAACTGTGAGAATATGCCGATAATTAACCTAGGATTATGAACCATTTTTGAGCATTACTCGTGAAGGAAGGGATAAAACGATGAAGAAAAACTTGAAGGTTGGTCTGATGGCGGGGCTTTTGATCACTCCTGCTATCATTGCGCAGGCTGGAGAGGCAGAAGCGAGCGAAACACCGACTCCCTTTAATGTCGTAGCATCAGTTACTGCAGAGGGATTATTGAATAGTTTTAAAGCAGTCAATGAAGAATCAGGCGCTCAAACAATTCAAATTGAGCGTAATCGATACAATACAATGTCTGATGAGGAAAAAGCCTTATTATCAGATGCGAACAAGAACTTAATTGATTCCAAGCTTACATATTTAGAAGACTATATTGAATTTACGAAAAAGGCCATTAGTTTACAGGACGATATAGTAAAACTAACTCCATCCAATAAAAACTTAATTGCGGAAACTAATGCTGTTCAAACTGTATATGACGAACTGTTAAAAGATATACCTGCAGCTTCACAGCAACTAAGTTTAGCTGCTGTTCAAGCAGGCGAACTTGCCGGTAGTTTCCTTTCAACACTTAAATATTACGGAGGAAATGGAACAGACGAATTTGTTAATAAATTTGTGAGTGAACAATCTGTAAAAAAATTGAAAACGAATAAAGAGGTTGTTGAGCAGCTGGAAGAATTTATTTTGAATGCAATTTCTCCTATTCAAACCGCTTCAAAAACGGAATCGGTTGATAAAGATATTTATGAAAATGTTGTTGAAAATGCCCGTACGATGTTAAGTGAAATGGAAATTTCAAACCCGTCGTTAAAAAACATTTTAATAATTCAAATCGTTGAAAATAGTATCGGCGTTGAACAATTTATAAAAAACGCAGAGACGAATATTATGAAAGCTGAATCTGTAGAAAATAAAATAAATGATATTAAACTCAATCCACCAACTGCAACTACGTTCAATTCAAAAATAACGACAATTATTAATGAGTATGAAAAATTGTCTACACTTCAACAGCAACTGGTAGAGAATTACAGTGATTTGGAAAGCTACATAAATGCTTTACAAGTTTTGAATGAAATTACCCAATTAACGAAGCTGAAGGCAAACTCAGAAGAGCTTCGCACAAAATTACCGACAATAGAAGCAAAGTATGAAAATCTGAACACAATCGAAAAAACATTTGTTACAAATTATAATAAATTGTTAGACATGCAAGAGGCTATTGAAAAAGTACAAAAAGTCGAAGTGGAAATATTAAAAATCAATACTGCAACATTTAAAGAGAAAAGCTTGATCGTTGCGAATGCGCGTAAAGCTTATAATGGCCTATCCTCGTCGGACCGCAAATATGTATTAACAGAGGCATTGGATTTACTAACTTCTTGGGAAAAAACATCATCAACAGCCGCAAATGTTATAAAACAAATTGATGCAATCAAAACAGATGTTTTTTCTAATCATGATGATAGTAAATTAGCGGATTCCAAAAAGTTATCGACGACAACAAGTTTTATCACGAAAGTTCGCACAGCTGAATCCTCTTATGCAAAGATTAAAGCAGGCGAAGGACAAACTGCTTCGCCAGAGCAAGAGCTTGTCACGAATCGTGCCCGCCTAGAAGCCTTGATGCCGATAGCGAAAATTGCCGAATATGTAGCCAACTTAAAAGTGACGAGCACTACTTATATGGAAGATCTAGTGGAAGCGGAAAAACAATTAAATACTTGGGATTCAGTCAAAGTTACAGTTCTTCCAGATGATACAGAAAATATCGAGAAACTTCATCAATTTTTAACGTCCTATTTGCAACTGCAAAAAGATGAACTATCTATAGCTACAAAATTGGATACTGACATTCTTGTTTATGAAAAAACTGAATTAGTCGATTTGCAGCAAATCGATGCAGCACGTGAAAAATATAATTCACTATCTGCGAACGGCAAACGATTAGTAAAAAATATTAAAGTATTAACAGAGATTGAAAAGGCGAATAAGGCAGTATTAAGTACAATTCAGGCAATCAGCAAAATTGATGTAATGGCAAAGGATTTTACGCGTAAAACGACTGCAGCCGAAACATCCTTCAACAAACTGGCAGAGCCTATGCAAGGGCTTGTTTACAATAGAAATAAACTAGGTGAGCTGTTGCCGTTCGCAAAGCTGATGCTTGAAATTGATGCAATACGTTCTACTACAGCTGAATTTAAGGTTAATCTATCGAAAGTACAAAATGATTTTGCAAATATGTTTAAGGACTATAATGCTCCGTCAGAACCAGTTACAGATCTTGAGAATATTCAATTAAGGCTCTTTACCGAATACGGAAAAAAATTAAAGGGCTTTGAAACGATTGTTTCTGATTCGTTTTCAATGGAAAGCCGAATCGATGCACTGCAAACAAAATCCGGTGAAGCATTCATCACCGATTTAGCGGAAGTATCGGCAATTTACAAAAAATTGGATTCTGCAACGAAACGCAATGTCGGGAATGCCAAAGTGTTAACGGAGCTTGAACGGGACTACAAAGCATCACTGAAAGTAATCGAACTTATTGAAAAGCTGCCCGTTCACACAGACCGTAATTTTCCGTCAAAAGTAGCGGCTGCTCAAAAAGCATATGAACGGTTAACGGATAAGCAAAAACAAGATGTTTATAATTATAGCTCGAAGCTGAGCGATCTTTTAAAAGTAGCAGATTTAATCAACCGTATAGAAAAACTGCGTGTTGGGTCGAAAACCTATGAGGCAGAAGTTGCGGCAATACGTGCGGATTATGCAGCACTATCTGTTCAAGAGCAAGAACTCGTGCACAATATTACGAAGCTTGCGTCTGCAGAACAAGGTGTTTCCGATGCCAAGAAGGTAGTGGCACTAATTGATGCGGCAATACCTACTGCGGAAGGTTATATTCAAAAACTGATTGATGCGCGAAACGGCTATGACAGTCTGACTAAATCAGATCAGCGTTTAGTAACGAACTACAAAGATTTGACGACTCGCGAACGCGGAGTAAAACCGGTATTAAAACTGGATAACGATATTCTCGCATTGGATCCTTCAAATGCTCGTACATTTATTTCTAAGTATCAATTAGCAGAGAAAGCCTATGAAAAGCTGACAATGTCTGAACGCGCACTGCTCGTCAACAGTGAAAAGTTATTGGGAGATTTCGCTACCATTTATAATGTAGTAAATACAATTAATTCGATTAAATTATCGAGCAAAACGTTTGTGGAAGAGACAGCAGCAGCAAGAGCGTTATATAACGAACTGCCGGCTGAGTTAGCAGCGCAAGTGTCGAATTTAGCGACATTGCAGGAGCATGAACTGAATGTAGAAGGCGGCGCAAAGGTAGATGCCATGATTCGAGCATTAAATGCAGCACCGGCAAATGAATTTATCGCCAAAATAAAAGAAGCGCGTGAAGCCTATAAATCATTAAGCTCGGCCAATAAAAAAGGCGTGACGCTCGAACCTGAATTAAAAGAACAGGAAAAATACATTAAACCGATCGAAGCGGCAATTAATGCAATTGAGGGTTTGAGCAATCCAAGAAATGATTTGAGCCGTCAGTTCAATACAGTCAATAATGCACTGAAAAAACTGGATGATAAACAAAAAGAGTACGTAACGAATATGGATCAGTACTCGAATTTATCGAATGTAATTCATGTCTATACACTAATTGCCGGGTTAAAGCCAAGCGACAAGTACTATCAAGGGAATATGGAAGCCGCAAAGCTGGCATATGACAAATTGTCTGAAGAGGAAAAATTGAAGGTAACAAACTATTACAAATTACAAGAGGCAGTACTCGATATGACAGAAGTCCAAAAGGTGACGACAATCATTGCCTCATTGAATTCTTCTTCCAGCAGCTTTGCTACAGATGTTACAAATGCATTGGCGGCATATAAAGCACTTCCTTCTGGTTCCAAGCGTCAAGTACTGAACTACTCTGTTCTTCAGCAAGCCGAAAAAGATTTAAAAGCAGCGGAGCGTGTCATTAAGCAAATTGAGGATCTGGATTCAACCTTAAGAACGTACGCTTCAAGAGCAAAGTCTGCGAAATCAGCTTACGATCGCCTGACAAACGACCAAAAATCATTAGTGAAAAACTACAATAAACTGCAGGCAGCTATTTTTGAATTAGGGTTGTAATTTAATTGAAAATATTATAGTTTAATTACTGTACCCCAAAAGGTAGAATGGAAAATCTGCCTTTTGGGGTATTTTTTAGAGTAAACTTAAATTTGAGCTGGACGCTTTTTAGCAGAAAATAAGATTGATTCTGGTCGAATTTGGCGTAGAATTTCTATTTAGTGGCTTTTAAGTTAGTAGACAAGTTTTCTGTTAAGAGAAAAGTAATTAATTCATTGTATAATAATAGGAAATGGACTGATAGGGGGGGTTTGATGAAACGGGTTTTAATTATGGGGTCCATCATTGCGTGTTTATTACATGCACCATCTTCTGATGCATATGCAAAAACGTCTTCAACTTTCACTGATGTGAAAAATACGTATTGGGCAGCACCTGTAATATATGAGCTAGTTGAAAAAGGGTTTATGGAAGGCTATACAGACGGTACATTCAAACCGAACAGTACGACGACTCGTGCTGAGGCGGCAAGTATTATTGCAAGAACGATGGGCATTCCTCTCGCGACTGATTTTGTTCCGGAATTTACGGATGTTCCTGCAAATCACCGTTATTATAAAGAGATTTGTAAACTTGCAGAATTGGAGATTATTCAAAACGCTAGTGAGTTTCATCCTGAAGCCCCTTTAAAGCGTGCACATATTTCAAAAATGATCGCTCTTGCCTATGAGGTTGAAGTTGATCAGAAAAATAAGACATCATTTAAGGATCTGCCTAAAAACTATTGGGCAAAAGATTATATTGAATCATTGGCAGATGTGGAAATTGTAAAAGGAAAGACTGCTAAAACTTTTGAACCGAATGAGTTTGTTACACGAGCTCATGTCGCTGCACTGACGATGCGCGGAATGGAATTTAAGGAAAAGATTAATAATCTGGAAGTAGTATATGACTTTTTACAAAAAGATTATATTGATACAGTGAATCATCATAAACAGTGGGAGAAAAAAATATTGGAGCTTGTTAATAAAGAACGGGCTGCTAAAGGACTTTCACCATTTATGCAAGACAAGAAGTTAACACAGATTGCTATTATTAAAGTGAAGGATATGCTAAAACGCAATTACTTTGAACATAATTCACCATTTTACGGCAACCCGTGGGATTTAGCGACATTGTTCGATTATGAATATTCAAGCTATGGAGAAAACTTGGCCCGAAACTTCGAGTCACCGGAAACAACGTTAAAGGCTTGGATGGCGTCACCGAAACACCGAGATAATATTTTAAAAGAAGTATACACACATATGGGCACCGGCATTGAGCAATCTAAAAATGGAAAATATTATGTAGTTCAACACTTTTCTAGTAAATAAAATGGTAAATACTAGTACCTTACATTACAGTAATGTTACGAAATATAATTTCATATTATAAAAATTCTATTAAAAACACCAAATCTCTGCATAAATACAGGGATTTGGTGTTTTCTGTTTTTATATCGAATTACTACAAACTGTTACACAAGTGAAAAATAATATCACAATTATATATGTTACCCTGTTATTAGGTTAAATAAACATGAACAAACAAGTTTTACGTTATGTTATACCTCGAATATTCATCACGAGGCCTATTTTGAAGGGAGTTCCATTTTAAAGTGAAAAAGAAAATCTTATTACCGATCTTTGCAACTTTCATGATTTTTTCAGGTGTAGGGATGGGTTCGAATAATACAGCACAAGCAGCATCAGTTTCAGAATTAACAGCAACAGCTTCTAAATATATCGGTGTACCATACGTTTACGGAGGAACAACAGCAAGCGGATTAGATTGCTCTGGATTTACTCAATTAGTATTCAAGCAATTAGGCTTTGACCTTAACCGAACAGCTGCTTCTCAATATAAACAAGGTAGTGCCGTTTCAAAATCAGATTTACAACCAGGCGATTTAGTATTCTTTAATACTACTGGTAAAGTAGCTTCTCATGTTGGTATCTCATTAGGTGGAAATAAATTCGTTCACGCTGGTACAAGCACAGGCGTTACTGAAGCAAGTTTAAATTCTTCTTACTGGGCGAAACGATATAACGGAGCAAAACGCGTAGCGAGCTTTGGAGAAAGTAATAAAGTAGTTGCAGCAGTATCTTCAGTTGAAAAAGAAGAAGTTAAAGATTCAGCTATCGATTTCACGATTTATGCATCTCGTGGTGAAGTAGCAATTCAGTTAGCAAAAACATTAGGTTTAGATACATCTGATACAAATTCACCATTCACAGATATTAAATCATCATCAAAATATGCAGGTGCAGCAACAGCACTATATAAATTAGGTGTTTTCACTGGTGATGAAGGTAAATTCAATCCAGCTTCACCATTAACACGTGCTCAAATGGCAAAAGTGTTAGTAAAAGCATTTGACTTAAAAATGAAACAAGATACTTTAAAGTTCACAGATGTACCGACATCTCACTGGGCACATAACGACATCGCGATCTTAGCATCGAACGGCATCACAGTTGGTAAAGGTGACGGCACATTCGGTACAAACGACAACGTTATGTTAAAACATTTAACAGCTTTCATTAACCGTTTACAATAATAAGATTGGCAATACCAATACTTAATGAATAAAAATTAGTAACTTCTACATATCTCAATAGATATCCACCTTGCAGGGAAGTACTTACTAATAGTATTTGAAACACAGACGAAATTTGTCTGTGTTTCTTTTTTTGTTGGAGGGGGAGCTTTATTAGTAGTTTACGGAGGAAAAGTAGAAACTCTTTCGTATAAAGTAGAATAGTTGCAAGGGAAAGTGGAAATTTTTACTCCTAATGTGGAACAATCAGCACTAATAGTAGAACTCTACAACTCTATTAGAAATTCTTAGAATGAAAGTGGAAACTTTTTCGCCTAAAGTAGAAGTTTACGAGAGAAAGTAGAACCTTTAACTCATATGTGGAACAGTACACGATTAAAGTAGAACCCCACCAGTTTATTAGCCATTCATTGAAGCCATTGTCACCTAAATGAGAAACTCTCATCAGCAAATAATGAAAATATCACTTTCTATTTTCTATAATCTAGAAAAATACTAAATTTCTTGCTTTGTACATATTAATTTTATGAATAATTTGGTAAAATGGGAACTATCTAATAGAGGGGAGGATTTTAACATTGTCTTTGCGCAATCTGGTCATGTCGGTGACAATCATCTTCATGGCAATGTTCCAATTGAATACGGCATATGCTAGTACAAGCTTTGCCGATGTCCCTTCTTCAAACGGGGCGTATAATGAAATAAACTATTTAATAAATGCGGGTGTCATAAAAGGGTATACAGAAAACGGTAAAACTCTTTATAAACCGAATGCCCATGTAACCCGGGGGCAAGCTGCTAAAATGGTTGTTGTTGCAACAAATAACAAGCCTTTAACTGTAAAAAAGTCCTCGTTTTCTGATGTTACATTAGGCACTGAGCTTTCGGGCTATGTAGAAAGTGCTGTGGAGTTAGGGTTTTTCTCTGAGCAATCCAATGGAAAATTTGCGCCGAACACTCCTTTGACAAGAGAAGAAATGAGTAAAGTGCTGGCCATTGCATTTAAATTAAACACAGCTCAAACAGAAAAGCTGGAAATTCCATTTAAAGATATTAAACCGACGTATGGCTATTATCCATACATCGCGGCAATCTACTTTAACGGAATTACTGTAGAGGCTGATAAATATAATCCGAAAAATTCAGTAACACGTGCACAGTTCGCATCATTTATTGCTCGTGCCTCTTCTGAAAAGTATCGTTTGCCATTGCCTGTTCAAGGGGTGACTGTACCGGATAATTCGACAGCAGTTGCTTCTGTTAAAGCAAATGTAAATAATTTAAATGTCCGCACATCTGCATCTTCTTCAAATGCATCGAATATTTTGGCGAAAGTAAATACAGGTGCATCGTTTGCTGTATTTGAAATCCAGAAAGATGGTTGGCTGAAAGTTTCCCATGAAGGACGCTATGCCTATGTTTACAAGGATTATGTAGATTTTATTGATGAAACAGGTAAGCAGCTTAATAAAGTACAAAAGCATGTTTACGCATCGGGCAATATTAAAGCATACGAAAAGCGTGATGTTGGTTCAAATAGTGTAAGTTCAATAGCAGCAAAAGAGAAAATTGCTGTTTATAATACGATTGGCAATTGGTATGTTACGTTAGTAAATGGTTTACCTGCCTATGTCCGTGTTTCTCAAACTGAAGACACATTGCAGACAGAACCAGTTACTCCTCCAGTAGTGGAACCGGAAAAACCGGTAGTGGAAGAGGAAAATAATGTACCGAATCCACCTGCAGGTAATGGCGGTGAAAATGAACAACCAGTTACCCCGCCGCAAGAGCTATTGACGAATACGGTTGGTAAAGCAACGGTTGATGCATTGCAAATTCGCGAGACTGCTTCAGGCAGTGCACGTTCGCTTGGTCAAATTAAGCGAGGTACACTAGTGGAAGTCCATTCGGTATCCGGTAGCTGGGCTAAAATAACGTATAACGGTATAAATGGTTATATTAATAAAACATATTTACAACTTCTAAATCAAAAAGGACCTGCTGTAAAAGATCGTATTATTGTTCTAGATCCAGGTCATGGCGGGAAAGACCCAGGTGCTGTAAAGAAAGACGCACGTGAAAAGGAAATCGTTTTAAAAGTTGCAAATCTCGTAAAGCAAAAGCTTGAAAAAGATGGTGCAAAAGTGAAAATGACGCGTTCTGGAGATACATATCCTAGCTTAGAGGATCGTGTTCGATACGCAAAAAATGAAAACGGTGATATTTTTATCAGTCTTCATGCAAATGCAGCAGCGAAGGAATCAGCAAATGGAACGGAAACATTCTACAGCGTGACTTCCAATGCAAATGAAAAAGAAGATTTAGCGTTGGCAACGGCCATTAACAATGAAATCGTTAAAAACGCCAAAATGTACAACCGTGGTGTAAAGCGCGCAGACTATGTTGTTATTAAAGGAAACGTAATGCCTGCTGTTTTAGTGGAACTCGGTTTCATAACTAACAATGAAGATAGAGAAAAACTGGTATCTGACGAGTATGTCGAAATTTTTGCTCAGTCCATTTACAATGGCATTGTGCAATATTATACGAAATGATGAACTGAGTGGCTTCCTGATAGAGGGGGGTTGCTCGGTTTTTTGTTTTCGATTTGCTAATATCTTTATCAGAAGTTCTAATATCCTGAAAAATGCTCTAATAAAAGTGCCAAGTTCTAATAAAATAGGTATCTCTTCTAAAATGACATCCGGATGTTCTAAAATCATAGCTGGAAGTTCAAATATCCTATCCCATTCTTCTAATAACCTTCACAACTTTTCTAATAAACAACAACTCACGCAAACTCAGCCCCAACTCAAAAAAAATCCAGCACTTCCGTAGAAGTACTGGATTTAAATATTAATTTCCTGGAATTAATTGAACTAAATCAGAGCGTACCCAACCGTATTTTGCAGGAGGGTTATTGTCTGACATAATTTTGTACCATACATAGCCGTCCGTACCCTTCGTTTCTTCAACGATTGAGATAGGGTAACCGAACACGCCTGTTTCACCTACATATTTGGCTTTATAAGTGAAGTGAACTGGCGAAGCTGTAGATGGCTCGTTACGAACATTTACTAAAAGACCATTTTCATATGATACGAAGGCCAATTTTGCTTGTTTGTAATCTTTTTTACCAAAGCGGTTATCCATACGGTACATATGGCCCGCAATTTTACTGCCCCAGAATGGATCTGATGCATAGTGCACGTTCATGCCGGCTGTTTTATTCCCCGGTGTTGCACCTTTTGCATAACCTCCTGATTGAGGCACGTAGTTCAGGTTGACATAGCGGTTAATAAACGCAAGGACACTATCATCACGAGATTTATAAACTTCACCTAATGTCGGATCTGTATCGAATACTTTAATACCGAAAATATTGTTTTTCGTTAATGCATTTTTACTTACACCGTAATCACCTTCGTGCATTGCTGCAGCTAAAATGAATAGGGCATTGACATTATATTGTGCTTCCACCTGCTTTAAAAATTTACCCATGCCGATTAAACGAGATTCAGTCGTTGCTTTAGCATATTGAGGGGAAGTTTTGATTGCCTGGCGCTCTGCTAATAATGTCATAATCATATTGTCCAGTTCCTCAGCTGTATAGTTAGATGGCTGACGAATCGATTGGAATTGGAAGTACGGATAATGTGTGCCTACTTTTTTCGTTAATAGAACATCAGAGTAGAAATTTACACCATCTTGGCTATAGTATTGACCGCCGCGCTGCATAAATACAGGTGCTTCACTCACTACATAATCCCAATTATATTTTTGTGTAATATGGTTGTACGTACGATGTGTTAAGTAACCGCCTTCAACAAAATAGAAGTCTTGTCCTTTAATTAAGCTTGTCGGTGTTAATGTAACTTCATCAATTTTCGCATAGCCTTTTGTATCAGCTAATTGAACAATTGCATACTGATCGTTGCTTCCGATGTATTTAAACTGAGAGCCTTCTACAGCATACGATAACGACTTCGTGAAGTTTTTATCTGAATAAATTGTTACAGTGTTTGCTTTCGTATCAGCTGCTGAAGCGATACCAGATGACATTTTAATGATTTTTTCGCCTTTAATAATCAAGTTTGAGCCAGAACTTTTTAACGCTGATTCAGCTTGTTCGTAGTTAAAGTAAACAGTAGAGTTTTTCGTAATTACTCCATTTGAAATTTTGCCGACATAATAAACATTTGGGTTCGGAGCAGGTGTTTCCACCGGTCCTTCACCTTCTTTTACAGCAAATGTTTCGATTGTCGTTTGCATACGGAATAAAAATGCTGCAGCATGAGCGATTGTCGCATTGCCCTGAGGTTCAAAAAATACCCCGTTTTTCGTATGCGATCCACGGATAATATTGTAGTAAACATTTGTAGATACAGCTGGTTTGAACTGATCACTGATTTTGTTGTTATCCTTGAATGTTAATGGTTGTCCTTCCAATGGCACGTTTGAATAACGCAATGCTTTTTCCAAAAGTGCTGCCATATGCTGGCGCGTAATCTTTTCGTTCGGACGGAATGTGCCATCAGGATAGCCACTTAAAATGTTAGAGCCTGCAGCTGCCTGAATTTCACGTGTCAGTTCATTACCAGCTTTTAAATCTTTAAAAGTGTATGTAGATGAGTCTGGTAATTCAAGTGCGCGTGTAATGTAAGAAGCAAATTCACCTCGCGTAACGGCACGGTTTGGGTAGTAATTTCCTTTGCTGTCTGGTCGGATGACATTAAGATTAGACCAGTATGTTAATTCATTTACCATTTGATGGCCTTTTATATCATTTGCATGAGATGTTGATTGTGTTGTGAAAGACAGAGCAACGATTAATGCGAATGCTAGTCCAACTATTTTTTTAAACACAGATTCACGCTCCTTTCCTATATGATGATATTTTACCAATATATGAGCGAGAATCATAGATGAATCCTAATTCTTTAGACGTTTGTAATATAAATGTAATTAAAAAGTCCTTTGAAAAATATTTTGATGATAGGGAAAAATGAGTTCAATACTATAAGGATAGAAGATATAAAAAAGAGTGAGCTGGGTTAAAGCTCATAAAATTCAATTGAGGGGGAGATTTTTTATATGAGAGGAATAGCGATAAACAAATAGAATAGAAGGCACTTCAAAACAAAGCGTCGTATTTCTATTTAAGAAAACCGGAAAATGATTACAAGTTTAATGCCTTCGATATTTTTTTTACTTCTTTTGTTAAGTAATGAAGCTGTTCATGTACTTCCTGGAGATTCACGTTGTTTTGATTGTTGTTAGTGACCTGCTGCTGTGTTTCCTGTAGTGCAAGAGCAGATGCAAATGTAGAAATCCCTTCAGCTAACGTAGCTAACAAACCGGCTAATACCTCAAGTGAAGCGGCTTGAATTAATGGATTGTTATCGATCGGCGGTTCATTGTTTTTCTTACGGTTATTAGTTTGCAATAGTACGACCTCCAAAATAGTGATGTATATATTTTATGGTTTTGATGAGCAATTATGAATGACTGGAGGGATTTGCTGCAGAAAGTTTTAAAATCTTTCAAGTTTATTTGATGGTAAAATTCAGGGGTATTTTAATTCGAGAGGTTTGGGGGTGAAGAGAGGCATATTTCCTCTCTTTTTTTTATGTTATGTGACTGAAAAACCATTGATCTGACAATTATTCTAGTAATTTAGGGTGTGTTTTATACTCTCATTGAATTATAATTGTAACCATATTATACTTAAGTTCGTCTTAATCCACATGAGCAAAACTCATCTAAAAATAGAGAACTACATATAGGAAAGGGTTTGGGACATCTATGAATGACATTTCTGTCAAAATGAATAAAAAAGAGTGGCTCGAAATTTTTGGGGCAATTCTTGTACTTGTGGCGGCCTTACTGCTTCCGCCTTCGATAGCGCAAATCAGTACAGCGATTTTCTTTGTACTCTTTGCATTTTTTAAGCCTTTTCAAAGTTTAGTAATTTTAGTACCGTACGTTATTTTCCGTACCTTCTTTATTGAACTGAACCCTGGTCTTAAACTCATCGGCGATTTAATTACAATCGTCGTATTACTGCGTTTATTTTTACTTAATACGAAGAAATTTAAAACTTGGTTTCATTTCAAACCATTTGAATACTTCTTCTTCGCCTTTTTAATCTTCGGTGCAATCATTGGCTACAAAAACGGTGTATCACTTGGTGCGATCGTCTTCCAATTACGTACATTCGGCGTTATGTATTTACTGTATTACATTCTAAGCCGCAGTGAATTGCCGAAAAACTTCCTTGTGAAACTGGCATGGGTTACTGTATTTTCAGGTGCAGTTATTTTCATTCAGGGGATTTTCGAAAAATTGTCGATGCGCCAGTTATTAATGCCTGAAATTTGGACGGAAAAAATACTTTCTTCAACAAACTTCGTGCGTGTCTATGGTATGCTGAACAATCCGAACTCACTGGCATTAGTCATGTTCTTTGCAATTGGCGCGGTATTCTTCCTGCGATGGGCTTATAAAAACAATGAATTTAAATGGACGTTCCGTATAGCACAAGTCGCTTTCTTTGGAATGCTGTTATTGACACTTTCCCGTGGTACATGGATTTCTGCGTTCGTCTTCGTCTTATTCTTCATGCTGCTATCACGAAATTGGAAGCTATTGAAGAGAATTGCCATTTCATTTGTTGTGGCAATTGCACTAATTTATTTCCCTGTAAACTGGGGAGTATCATTTTTACAAAACTTAGGTGTGGAAAACACGGTAGCACCAGAGGAAATTTCTGGTGGAATCAGCAATCGCTTCACGGAAACATTCTCGGACGACACTTTGGAGTTGATGCAGGAAAGTGGTCGTATGTTCTATATTAAAAAAGGATTTGAAGTGCTGAAGGATTATCCGATTACAGGTGCCGGTTTTGGTACATTCGGTGGTTCGGCAACTTTATCATATGACTCACCGATTTATGAGGAATATGGTATCCGTTCTGATATATACGGCGGCAAGAACTTCTATTCCGATAACCAATATATTCAAGTTATTGCTGAGACGGGTGCAGTCGGCGTTCTATTATTTGCAGGCTTCTTACTTGCGATGGTATGGATGTACTGGAAAGAACGTAAAACAATCTTCGGGCAATATTTATTCGGGCTATGGTTTGCAACAGGTGTAGCAGGCTTCTTCTATAATATTTGGGAATTAAAAGTATATGTACTATTCTACTTTATTCTCTTTGGAATATTTGCAAGTATGCGCACAATGTATCCAATGCTCAAGCTCAGCGATTACGAAAAACAAAAAGCAGAATAAATCAAGGAACTATCTCTTTAAGGGGATAGTTCTTTTTTTATGAAATGAACAGACTATTTTAGAAGCTTCCATTATTGTATTTGCATTATTCTCTTATACAAGATGTAACTTTATGTTGAAAAAATGGATTTCTTGTAAAATGTAACAAAAGATTAATAGTTTCTCATGCGAAAATTTGTTAAGGTTAGAGATAGGACATTAAGAAAGGAAGGTGACTTGCTTCAATTTAATTAGGAAGCACAAATTATGAAAACAAATAAATCTCTATTTATTGCAGTGCTAATGGTGTTTGCACTCATTTTCAGTACACCGCAATTTGCAAGTGCAGCACAAACGACAAATGACTCATACCCGATTTCGACAGGGGTAACATATTCAAACTACACTCATAAAGGTTCTAAAACAAGTGTGGTTAATCATTTAGAAGTTGATTTAACAGACTCTTTCACAAAAATCGGTTTAGGTTTACCAACTCCGGTCAATACGTTAATGACAACGACGCAACATGCGAACAGTCATACGAAGGAAGGAAACCGGGTAGTTGGGGCAATCAACTCTAATTTCTATAATATGGGGGATGGCTATCCTTTATATTTAATTTCTCAATATAATACAATCGTTACACCAAGCGTTATTTCAGATTCAAGTTCGAACTATGTGAGCCAACCAATTGCATTCGGTATTACAAAGGACGGATACGGAGAGATTGCTTACTACAATAGTAAGATTAACGTTACATATAACGGTCAAACAAATGAAGTAAATGGTCTTAATGTAAAGCGTGGAACAGATGAGGCGGTTATTTATACACCGCAAAATCATAGTTCTATGACGCCGAACAACGGAAAAGGTATGGAGTTTATCGTTGAAACTGGAAATACAGTCGGTGCAACGAAATTCGGCCAAACATTAACGGGTAAGGTTACTGCAATCCGTGGTTATGATGATGAGACAAAAACGAAAATTCCGCGTAACGGTTTCGTGCTTTCATTTAACGGATCAGCATGGGGCGATAAATACCGTGGTATTAAAGTCGGCGATGAAATTTCAGTAAACTTTGCTATTGATGATCGTTGGATGGACGCACAGTTTATGATGGCAAGTGGTCCATTACTCGTATTGGACGGCAAGAAAAATCTGACAATCAATGAATCGAGCTCACGTGCTCGAGAAGTTGCACCACGTACGGCGATTGCAATCAGCAAAGATAAGAAGAAAGTACACTTAATTACAGTGGACGGACGTATTAGCTCAAGTGCAGGTATGTCTTTACCACAGTTTGCGGATTATCTAGTAAGCCTTGGCTTTGACCGTGCGATTAATTTAGATGGCGGCGGTTCAACAACAATGGGTATTCGAAAATACGGCAGTAACACAGTCGTTTTAGCCAATACACCGTCTGGAGGTACACAACGTCGCGTATCTGCAATTATTGAAGCAATCAGTACAGCTCCAACAACAAATGCACCTAAATATATTCAAGTAAATCGTGATAAAGTAGGTACGTTATTAGTCGGTGCAACAGTGAAACTTACACCAAACTATGTGTTGGACGAGTATTACAATCCATTGGCAGTAAATGCAAGTGATTTTGTGTTAACACCGCAAAATAATACAGTAACAGTTAATGGCTTAAGCTATACAGCTGTAGCGCCTGGCTCAGAACGTCTAACGGTTTCAAATAAAGGCGCAACACAAACAATCAGCTTTAATGTAGTCGATGCACCTGCTGGACTTTCTATTTCAGGTGTAACAGGTCCAGTTGTACCAAATGCATCGCTTCAATTAAAAGCAAATGTAACAGGGGCAAATAATGAAACATTAATTTATAACGATTCACAAATTAAATGGTCTGTTGATGGAAACATCGGTTCAGTATCCAGCTCAGGTCTTTTCAAATCGAATGGTAAAGAAGGCACTGCCCGTGTAACAGCGACATTAGGAACAAAATCTGTTTCTAAAGATATCGTTGTAAAGGCTGTAGAAAAACCATTATTCAAAGATATTTCTGTGAACAATGTATATAAAAAAGAAATTCAATATTTAGTGGATAATAACTTAATCAACGGGTATCCGGATGGTACATTCAAACCGGATTTAGCATTAAACCGTGGTCAAGCAGCTGTATTGCTGACTCGTGCATTAGGCTTATCTACAAAAGATGTGCCAAACCCTGGATTTAGTGATCTATCAACAAAGAGCACATATTATGGTGCAGTTGCAGCGATTGTACAAGCAGGCATCATGAGTGGTACTGGTGATGGCAAGTATGAGCCAGGCAAACCATTAACTCGTGCTCAAATGGCGAAAATCCTAGTTGAAGCATATAAGTTAACAGGTACTACTTCTACGAAATTTAAAGATGTAAGTACAAAGCACTGGGCGTACGATTATATTCATACGCTAGCAGCAAATGAAATTACGACAGGTTATGAAGATAATACTTATAAACCAAGTCAAGAAGTATCACGCGTGCACTTCAGCTTATTCTTATACCGCACAATTACACAAAACAAATAAGAGAGAACCTTTGTAAAGTTGCAGCGAGGAATCGCAACTTTTACAAAGGTTTTTTTATGGAGAAAAGGGGGCATTGGGGAAGAGGGGGAGGGAATTAAACGAAGTGAGGTTGAACCGGAGAGTTTTATTACGTGGAATGTATTTTTTTATGGGGAAGGTGTAAGTATTGGCTTCTATGTTGTTGAAACTATAGAATTTTTTGGCGCGAAAGTAGAACAATTACGGAAGAAAGTGGAACTTCGCACCAAGAAAGTAGAAATTTTCTCAGGTAAAGTAGAAGATTTCATTTAAAAAGTAGAACAGGTGGC
Source organism: Solibacillus sp. FSL K6-1126 (assembly GCF_038003445.1). Lineage (NCBI taxonomy): Bacteria > Bacillati > Bacillota > Bacilli > Caryophanales > Caryophanaceae > Solibacillus > Solibacillus sp. FSL K6-1126. Next base: position 860,959 of record NZ_JBBOPD010000001.1, read on the forward strand.
GAGTATTCGCCAAGTAGTCGCAGAAAGTAGAAAGTTTTGGCTCGAAAGTAGAATGCTTTCGGGTTAAAGTAGAACTTGGCATCAAGAAAGTAGAACATTAATCAGATAAAGTAGAAAGTTTCAATTGAAAAGTAGAACGGGTAGCGAGTATTCGCCAAGTTGTCGGAGAAAGTAGAAAGTTATGGTGCGGAAGTAGAATGCTTTTGGATTAAAGTAGAATTTCGCACCAAGAAAGTAGAACGTTTCTCGGGTAAAGTAGAAAGTTTCATTCCGAAAGTAGAATCGGTTGCGAGTATTAGCCAAGTTGTCAGAGAAAGTAGAAAGATATGGTGGGAAAGTAGAACTTCGCACCAAGAAAGTAGAATGAATTAACGCTAATGTAGAACACAGCCCCAGAAATATAGAACTTTACCCGGAAAAACTAGAAGAATATACTTCGTAAGTAACTCATCACCCCCTTTAAGTAGAAATTACATAAGAAAACAACCTATCCATTTTTCTGATTTAAAACGTCTTCAGGAATTAAGTAATAGACACCACGTCCTTTGCCAAATTGCTCAAAGTTTAAGCGCTTTAGAAGTTTGGAAGTAACTGCTTTACAGTCGATTCCGACAAATTCCCTCAATTTACGATTTGTAATGCGGTCCCCGATTAATACGCGATAGTGATGTAATGCTAAAAAGATTGCCTCTTTACTTTTCACGCCGCAATGTGGGCAAATCCATAATCCGTGATGATAATACATGACATGCTGAAAGTCGCACTTTTTGCAAAGGACGCCATTTCGTATACGATATCTATCTATTTTTCTTCTAACAGGTAGCCTGCAAGAGATGGCCGATAATTTATTTTCCAATTTCACTAAATCAAGTTTTATTTCACCATAGTTTTGATATAATTTCTCCAGAAACTTCGGCAGGCCGCTTAAATGAATAATCGGGGAACCGTTTAAGGACGAATCCAATTTTGTTCTGATATTAGCATTGACCACAATATATAAGACAGGCAGCTGAATTTTCCAGCTTGATAATAAATGCGATAAAAATAACTGATGCCGGTAAGCCTGGTCAAAAGGATTCGGGAAATTTTCTAAAACCCCCTCCTCAGTTTGACGAGCGAACTCGTGGAATGCAGGTTTATAAAACAAAGTACCGGAAATTTGTTTAACCTCGACAACGAGGAGAAATCTTGTCGTTAATATAAGGGCGTCGATTTGATGAGAAAAACCCTTTTCATTTATACACTCAAAGTTATAAAAAATTTTATAAGGACCAATAAAATGATAATCCGCTAATGTTCTCTGCATTTTTAATTCGCCTGCAATTCCAGCTTGGACGCGATAATAAGCTTCCTGAAATGTGATGAACTCTTCATCCTTAGCTTCCAATCTAGAAACAAGGGCATCCAAATACTTAAAATTTTCAGACCTGTACAATAAATCACCTCTACTCGTGCATTGAGACAAAATCTCTATGACAGCAATGTATCCGAAAATTCCCCGGCTTGCAAATGCCCTGGAAAAGTCATTTAATGCATAATTTCCACTTCAAAAAGTAAAAATGAAACTAATCTTATATGCAAACCGTCTCATTAACGAAAAACTATAAATTTATTGTTAATTTTCTTCTTGTGAAATGGTGTGATCTTGCCCTCGGGAATATCGTTTCAAACAGACATTATGCTATACTGAAAATACGAATCATAACGCAGAACACATCGACTTCAGATGTGTTTTTCAAATGAAAAATGAAATAAGCCAAGCGTACTTAATATGCTTGATTCAAAGGATGAATGAATAAATGAAAATTGGTATTGTTGGAAATTACGGGAATGATAATAATGGAGACGAGGCGATTTTAATAAGTATTATTCGCCAGCTGCAGAAGGTATTTCAAATAGATACAAAAAATATTACGGTATTTAGTAATAACCCAAAACAAACAGCTGAACGTTATTCTGTGCAAAGTTACCCTTTATATTACAAAAACGGTAATGCCGTGAAAACGTTTATGAAGACGTATAAAGAAAATTCTAATGTCGTGAAAAACCTTGATTTTGTCGTAATCGGCGGCGGCGGTATTTTGATGGATCTTTATAAACGTGAAGCACCGCTGTATGGTTCATATGCGATGATGGCCAAAAATAATAATGTACCATATGTTGTCTATGGTTGTGGGGCGGGTCCACTAAACACAGGCTTAGGTAAATGGTTTATCCGCTATATGGCCAAGCATGCACAAAATATTTCAGTGCGTGATCCGCAATCTGAACAGCTACTAAAAACAATCGGGGTAAAACGTAATGTACATGTAATTGGAGATCCGGCATTTAGTTTAGAAGTAGAGCGTTCAAATTATAGTGATAAACCAAAATCGGTTGGTGTTACAGCGGTTCCTTACTATAATGCTTCATACTGGCCAACAGGCGATGAGACTAAATACGAAAACTATATTAATGGCATGGCGAAAAACCTGGATCGTTTAATTGAAGAGCATAATGTCGATGTAACATTTTTTGCGACAAAATATCCGCAAGATGCTGATGTGACAAAAGATATTCAGGCTAAAATGAAGCATCCGGAGAATACAAAAATTATTGATGAAAACTTGCCGCCGCAGCGTATTTTACATATTACGTCTACATTTGATGTGTTAATCGGTACAAGACTTCATTCATTAATATTGGCAACGGATGCGAAAACGCCGATTATCGGTGTGTCTTATCATGTGAAGGTGAATGACTTCTTACAAATGGCGGGGCTTGGCAACTATTCTTTACCGATTGATTCACTTCATGAATCAGAGGAGAAGTTTGCGATGCTCTTTAACGATATGGCAGTAGATTGGAACGGTGCACAAAACTTAGCGGCTCGTACAAATGCGTCATTTAAAGAAAAATCAGCATTAGGGGAGCAGCTTTTAAAAGAAGGTGCGAAAAAGTAATGAAAAAAGTATTCGTCATTAGCAATATGTATCCTTCAAAGGAACATTTAGCTTACGGCATTTTCGTGAAAAATCAGGTCGATCAATTGGAACAAGAGGGTATCGATACAGTGCTCGCGGTAAATACCAATCCAGCAACAGGAAAGAAAAATGTTATTCTGAAATATTTAAAGTGGGCTCAACAGTTTATGCGTGTATTCCGTGCAAACAAGCGGAATATTTCGCTAACACATAGTCATTACGTATTTCCGAGCGGGATATTCAGCTACTATTTAAAAAAGCGTCACAATATCCCGTATATCGTAACGGCACATGGCGGCGATATTAATAAAATGGCCAAAAAAGGCGGACAAATCCGTGAGTTTACGGAGAAGATTTTACAGTCTGCAGATCATGTCATTGCAGTAGGGGAAGAGCTTGCTGCAACGATTGAAACAACTTTCCATGTGGAAAACGATAAAATTTCGGTAATGAGCATGGGGATTGATCGTACGGTTTTCAATAAAGCGGACGATAAAAAACAACATGCAAAAGAGCTTGGAATGGACCCTGACAAGACAAATTTTTTATTCGTAGGTAACATTATACGGGAAAAAGGTGTTACAGAACTTGTACGTGCATTCAATAAAGTAACGGAATCGCTTCCGCAGCAAGCCGCTCTTTATTGTGTTGGTTCGACAAAAGATAGTAATTTTACTAGTAAAGTAAAAGAACTTGCTAGGGACAATACGGCGATTCATTTTATCGAACCATTACCGCAGCAGGAGTTGGCGCGTTATTTTCAGGCGGCTGATGTTTTCGTACTCCCTTCTTATATTGAAGGACTGGGATTAGTAGCTTTAGAGGCAATGAGCTGCGGCACACCGGTCATTGCATCGGATGTCGGGGGACTGCATTATATGCTGGCAGATGGAGCAGGGGTATTAGTGCCTCCTAAAGACGAGATTTTACTTCAGCTGGCACTTGAAAATGCAGTGAAAGACGGAATCGCAGTGAATGAAGCACGTGTAGCTGAGCTGCTTCATACACATGATGCAAAAAACATTATTGCACGTTTAAAAGAGCTCTACACAACACATGCGAAATAAAGTAATTGTAATTAAAGGATTGTGATAAGCGTTGAAAGGAATTTTAAAAATAGTAGGGGCCGTCGCGGTTATTAATATTTTAGCGCGACTGGTCGGCTTTGCCCGTGAAACGTATATCGGGATTGAATTTGGTACCACTTTATATTCAGATAGTATTGTTAATGCTTATACAATTCCAAACTTTTTATATTTAGTCATCGGCGGAGCGTTTACGACAGCGTTTATATCCATATACCATAAGACGTCATCAAGCATTACCGAATATATACAGCGAACGTTTACAACGATTGCTGTTTCGATTACGCTCATTGTCATTTTATTTATGGCGTTGGCCGATCCGATATTAATGCAATTTTTCCAAGTTGAGAATCAGGCGGAATATGAAATACTGCGCTCGCTTTACTACTGGATGATGCCATCGACGATTATGCTCGTATTATCGACTTGGATGAGCGGTATTTTAAATGTCCAGGGCCGTTATCATTTATCAGCGTTTTCAGTGCTTATTTATAACGCTTCATTTTTACTCGTATCCGTAGTCTTATCCATCACAATGGGACCGGTCGGAATGGGGATCGGGGCATTAGTCGGGGCAATCTGTATGTTCCTGTTCCTTGTATTCGGAGTTCGAAATGTGAAAGAAATGTCCTTCAAGCCAAACTTTAAACAGGCTGAAGATCAAAAAATGCTATGGAAAATTGCGTTGCCAATTATGCTTGGCGGTGCGACTGCACAGCTTTATATTTTAATTCAACGATTCTTTACTAATATGCTGGAAGCTGGTGTTCCGTCAGCGATGAACTATGCGACAAAAATGTCCCAGTTCCCGCAGGCAATTTTAATGACTGCTGTAACGACCGTTATTTTCCCTTTACTCAGCAAAAAAGAAGGAGAAGGGGACACAGAGTCGGTAAAACAACTGTATGTTCGCGGGATGCGTTTATTATATTTACTCGTATTGCCTGTTTCGGTGTTCTTCTACTTCCAGGCAGAAGGTGTTGTCCGCATCATATTTGAATATAAAGAATTTGATGCAGAGTCAACAGCGATTACAGCGCCACTGCTGCAAGTATTCAGTACGACGATGTTCTTCCTTGCTGCAAACACGTATATTACGCGTTTCTACTATGCGAAGGGTAACTCCGTATTACCGATGATATTCAGTATTTTAACAGTATTCGGTGTGAATATTGCGGTCGTAATGGCGACGATTGATGAAATGGGCGCTAATGCGGTTGCCCTAGGGACATTAATCAGTGCTATCGTAAACTTCCTGTTGCTTGTATTTGTGCTTCAAAGTAAATATAAGTTAAAACTTTTGGACAATAACGTTAGTCAGCTGTTTAAGTTGGCCATCATTGGACTAATATACGTCGCAATTAACTGGGCGATTGCACATTGGATTTCAATCGATCAAAAATGGCTTCATATAATTGCTACATTTATCGTTGCGTCAATTAGCTATATGATATTACTGTTCGCGTTCAAAATGGATGAGCTGCAGCAGATTACAGGTAAAGTAAAAGGTAAGATTTTACGAAAAAAATAACATGACAAAGCGCGTATCCTGAAATTGATTAGGATACGCCTTTTTGTATCTACTATATAATGATATTTCAGGCAAAGAATAATTTATCCTTATAACAGGTCAATTAACGGATGATGAAATTCAAATTATTGCTAAGTTATGTCAATGGAGTGCTAATAATAAGGAGAAATGTTAGTTATATGGCGGAAAACTTTATTTTAAAAAAACTTTCCTATATAATCATAAGTGGAATAATTGGAATTTAATATAAATTACTAAACATCTAAAATAGAGATAAGGGTGGAGAAGTATGGCAAGAGGAAGACGTGTAAATTCATGCGGTGAAAAAAGTAAAAAATTATTATTGGAAAAAGCAATTGAGTTATTTTCTACATATGGTTATCATCAAACAAAAATCAGTGATATTGTGAAATCGGCAAATTTAACACAGCCGACATTTTATTTATATTTTCAAAGTAAGGAAACATTGTTTAACGATTTAAATGAGAAGTTCCACAATGAGCTAACTGAAATTTTTTCTAGTTCAACAAATGACATAAACAACGGGAAAATTGGAATCGACCTTATTCAAGGAAGTCTGACACATATTTTCGAGTTTTTTATCGAAAACCCCAACCTCACAAAAATCGGTTTTTATGAAGCAGAGCAATCAACGGCCGTAAAGGAAATGCTTGTTTCTGAATTAATACATATCCTAAATACACAGTTAAAAGATTCGAATGTTTTAAAGCAGGCGGATGCGACTATTCTTGCAGAAAGTCTTATTGGTTCGGTGGAACGGCTGACACTGACAAACTTATTAACGAATAAAACGAGTCCGGAACAGCTAGCAAAAGAGATTTGCATGATTTATTTTGCAACGGAACTAAGCTTAGTACATTCATAAAATTGAAAGAGACGATTGCCAATGCGCAAATCGTCTCTTTTTTCATTTACTGTTTTGTCGTTACATGTAAATAAACACCAGCTTTTAAATTTTTGCCTTTCTCATTTTTTACTTTAGGATGAACGATGAGGGCATATTCTTTGCCAGCCGTTAATTCTTTTGCAGGGGTAACAACGAGCTGTTGACCCGATAATTTGTGGGTTGTTTTTACAGTATCTGCACCCAGCTCTACTAGTTCTACGGAAGAAGCATTGAGCTCTTTCGCCAGTTTAGCGGAAAACTTGATCGTAAATGTTTTATTTAACGGAACATTTTTTAAGGCAGCAAGTTCTTTATAGTTTTTTAAGTTTGAAGCAATTGTATCGTAATGTGCTTTAAAGAGAGGCTCGCTTGCTGTTTTAATATGAGGTTTAACCCCAATTTCATTTATTTTCGTACCGTTTGGACCATAAAAATGGCCAACTGTTAATTTTAGAAAGCTGCCGTCTTCAAGCTCGTAAAATGCCTGCATCGAGCCTTTACCATAAGTCGTTTCCCCGTATAGTGTGACTGCTTTTTGATCGGAAAGTGCTGCCGCAGTCATTTCCGACGAGCTGGCACTATATCGATTTATAAGCATTTTCGTATTTTCAGGGAATGTTGTTGTTTGCTTCATCGAACGGACAATAGATGTCCCCGAAGTTTCTTTCAATTTATAGGCATAGGAGGCATTCGGGAACATACCGATAAGCTGTTCTGCTGCGGTTACATAGCCGCCCCCGTTATTTTGCAAATCGAAAATAAATGATTTTGCCCCTTTATTTTTCAAATCACGAATAGCCTTTGTAACGAGGCTCGCCGTGTCGTTTGAAAATGAATTCAATGAAATGTATCCCGTATTGCCGTATAAAAGCTTTGTTTCCACATTAGGAAGCGAGAAAGCTTTACGTGTTAATTTTTTCGTTATAATTGTGCCGTCTTCACGTGAAAGCGTTAAAGAAACCGTTGTATTTGCTGCTCCTTTAATAAGTGAAGAAGCCTGGTCGATTGTAAGTTCTGCAACCGGTTTCCCATCAATCTCTGTGATGATATCGCCAACTTTTAAGCCGGCATTTTTTGCGCTGCCCCCATCGATCAGCTCGGATATTTGAATACCGCCTTCAACCTTTTCGATGATAACGCCGATGCCTACAGTAGTAAGGTCCACGCCATTAATAAACTCATCGAATTCTTCCGGTGTAAAGTAAGCGGAATACGAATCGAGCATTTCTGTCAGTTGGTCGATGCTTGTAGCACGGTTGATATCACCATTAATATTCCCTACATAGTTTTCCTTAACAATCTGTTTTGCTTCATCTAAAGGAGCACCTAGTACCGTCAAAGGAACGGTTAGGCACATGATGAAAAACAGTATTGCTGACAAACGTCTTTTTAGCATGAGTCCACCTCATTAGTTTTATTTTTCTATAATGTAATGCGTAATGCCATAATAGCGATATTACCATATTTTATCATGAATACTTCACTAATTTATGGTAAGTGTAAAAAATTATTTTAATCTATTTTTAGTCAATAAAAGAGGGTAAGTTACAAGTTTTTACACTTATAACTTACCCTCATACTAGTAATTAAACTTATTTTCGTTTTGCTAAATACATGATGTAGCCGATGACACCACCGACTAATGCAGGGACAACCCATGCGATGCCTTGCTCATAAAACGGGAAGATTGATAAAAACTTATCGTAAGCTTCGATTTCGAATCCGGCTTGTTTGATCCCGTCATAAATTGCCACAACACCTGTGAAAATTAAAGCCATTCCATACACACTCGGTGCATGATTGAAAAGGTTTCCGAATAATGCAAAAATCATAAGCACAATTGCGAATGGATAAATTGCAACCAAAACAGGTAATGATAGATTAATTAAATCCGATAATCCAAAGTTTGAAACACCGAAGCTGAAAAGTGCGAAAATAACTAAGTATACCTGGTAAGAAACTTTCGGGAAAATCTTATGGAAAAATGTTGCGTTTGCAGATAATAAACCTACAGATGTTGTTAAACAAGCTAAAATGATCACGGCTGATAAAATGATATTACCGGCTTGTCCGTATAGTTGCTGTGCTGCTAGAGAAATTATTGTACCGCCATCTTCTTGGAAGCCGATAGCCGATGTACTTGTTACACCGATATAACCTAATGATACATAGACAAATGCTAAACCTATTGCAGCGACAATACCTGCGAAAATTGTAATTTTAACTTGTTTAGCTCTCTCCGTTACGCCACGAGCAACTAATGATTGAACGATAACGATTCCGAATACTAATGATGCCAGTACGTCCATCGTCAAGTAACCTTGAATGAATGATTCACCAAAAGCGTTATTAATATATGGCCCCTGCGCTTCACCAGCTTCACCTAACGGAGTAATAACGGCTTTAATCGCAAGTAAACAAATAACGACTAAAAGTGCAGGTGTTAAAATTTTTCCGACACGATCGACGATTTTTGTCGGGTTATATGCTAAGTAGAATGTGATTCCGAAAAAGATAAGTGTTGTAATAAATAATGGAATCCAGCTACCTTTCATTGCTTCTGTTAAAAACGGTTCCACACCGATTGAATATGACACAGCACCAGTACGCGGAATTGCAAAGAATGGTCCAATCGACAAGTATATAATCGACGTGAAAATTATTCCGAAATATGGATTAATGCGACCTGCCAATATTTCTAAGTCTCCGCCGTTCTTTGCTACGGCAATAATACCTAATAGAGGCAACCCTACTCCTGTTATTAAAAATCCGATCATGGATATTACAATATTCTCCCCGGCCATTTGACCTAGTTGTGGTGGGAATATGATATTACCTGCACCTAGGAACAATGCAAATAACATAAAACCTACCGCGATATTCTCACGGAAAAAACTTGACTTGCTATTCATGTTGACTTAACTCCTTTAATTTGAAAATACAAAGTTTTCTAAAAATTTAAATCTTTTAACAAAAACTAATTCTATCATAAAACTATTAAAAAACAAGCATATTTTAAGAAATCATTTTGCAACAATTCAGTGTCTATAAAATATTCGTTTATTTCTATTACATAATATTACTATGTGAGTATAGTAATAGAAGAAAAATATAGCTACCCGAATAATTTTCTTATTAAAAGAGGGTTGTATACTCTATTAAAAATTAAGTAAAATAGAGTAAAAAGTAGTTTCATTGAGAAGGGGGAGTTTTCATATTAAATAATAAATGGAAGGTAGTGCTGACAGGTGTCACATTTTCACTTGCACTATTCATTGCACCCGATGCCCAAGCATCCACTTATACGGTGAAACATGGCGATACGTTAACAAAAATTGCGAAAGCTCATAACACGACGATTAATCAGCTTAGACAATGGAACAAACTATCTCAAGATCGCATTTTTATCGCGCAAAAACTGGTCGTTGCACCAGCAAAAAATGCAGTGAGCAAAACGGCGGCGGCAACTAAAACGGTAGCAACAAAAACAACAGCTGTTTCAGTTGTAGAGGAAAAAGTCGAAACACTGCAGATTGCCGTTTCTCATACCGTTATTAAAGGTGATAATTTAACAAAGATCGCTAAAAAGTATAGTATATCGGTAGCGAGTATTAAACAGCTGAACAATTTGAAAACGGATGCGATTAAAGTTGGCCAAAAGCTGACAATCAGCCAGCAATCAACTAAAGACTTAGCTGTTGAAGCGCCTTCTGCCAAAACAGTGGAAGCGGAAATTAATTTTAATCAAACGGCAGATGATGCGATTGAAAAACAGTTGAAGAAGGAAGTTGCAATGCCTGGGAAGGTTTCGCAACAAACAGAACGCCTTTATGCACAAGCTATTGAAACGGCTAATGCAGTATTAGGCACACCTTATAAATACGGCGGAACGACAACAGATGGATTTGACTGTAGCGGCTTTGTAAACTACATATTTAATTCAGTTGGCATCCAAATGGATCGTAAAAGCAGTCTTATGTATTTCGAACAAGATACGACAAAAGTGACGCAACCTGTACCGGGAGATTTAGTATTTTTCAAAAATACATTTATCCCAAATGTCTCACATATGGGGATTTATATTGGTAATGATGAATTTATCCATGCGGGTTCTAAGGGGATTACGGTTTCGAATGTCAAAGAAAAATATTGGGATGAGCGCTTTGTCGCATACAAACGTATTAATAATTTAAAATAAAATAGTGAAGAGCTAATAAGTGGTGTTGAAAATCACTTACTAGTTCTTTTTTGTTACATAAATTCGTGATAATGTTACAAATGTTACAAAAAAGAGCTTAAATATTGGTTAATATTACAAATAATAGAGGTATTTGTTTGGATAATAGTTTAAAAATCCTAATTAAAATAGGTTCTTTGGCAATGTTTGAAGTTATTTAAAAGCGGGTAAATGTAACTTTGTTGTTACATAACTGTAATGTCATTAAATATAATCTCGTGTTAACCTAATATCAGTTAAGTTTTCAGAAAATTTATTGGTTGGGGGAACACGATGGATTACTTAAAATTAATACGCAATACCGTACTAACTTTGGCAGCTGCCTTCGTAATTTTCTTCGCACCGGTGAATGAAAAGGAAGCTTCTGCAGAAGAATCTGCTTACTCGATTGATGAGTTAAAAGAAGTCTCTTCAAAATATTTAGGAGTTCGCTATTCATACGGCGGTACATCAGCAAAAGGCTTTGACTGCTCTGGCTATGTACGTCATGTCTTTAAAGAACTAGGCATTACATCACTGAATCGCACATCTTCAGATATGTATACGCAAGGTACGAAAGTTAAGAAGAGTGACCTTGAGCCAGGCGATTTAGTATTTTTCAACACATCAGGCAAACGCATCTCTCATGTAGGGATTTACATTGGTTCAGGAAAATTCATCCACGCTTCTACAAGCAAGGGTGTTATCAAAACAAGCATTAACGACAAATATTACTGGGGTAAAAAGTACGTAGGTGCTAAACGCATCGCCAACTTCTCAACAGAAGAAGCCCTTGTAGCAGATGCAGACGATTCAGATGTAGACAACACTCCAGAAGCAGAATAATACATAGCTTACACACACTACTACATACTGCATAATTCGTAATTATAATCTCTCACCTTTTATAGGGTGGGGGATTTTTTAGTGTGGTTTGGGCTTGGTAGTGGAGCTGAATGATAGAGTGGGTTTCTATATTTTGAGTGGGGAAGTTAGATTGAATGGTGTTCTACTTTTAGAGCGGGGAATTTTCTCTATAAGTTTCGACGTGTTCCACATTATGAGCGCTTCGTTCTACATTAGCGCTGAAACTTTCCACATTTCCTGATTGAATGGCGAAGAAAAAGTCGAAGTTCTACTTTCAATGCGGAAGTTTCTACATAAGTGCTGCTACTTTCTACATTCCGAGTGAACCGTTCTACATTAGTAGTGAAAGTTTCCACAATAGACCAAAAACATTCTACATTTCAAGACAGGATGGCAAATAAAGAATTAGCGTTCTACTTTTTAAGCAAAACTTTCTACAAAAGCCCCGCAATTTTCCACATTACCAGCGTTCCGTTCTACATTAGCAAAGAAACCTTCTACTTTTCCCGAAAAATCGGCAAATAAAAGCGAGCCCTCTAGTAGCGAGCCATAAACTAAAAAAAGCACCCGAAAGCCAGTTAATGACTTCCGAATGCTGTCTGTTTATATAAGCCTATTGTGGTACGCGAGCTGTCCAGCGAGATAAGTCAGCGCCTTCAGCTGTTACTAACTCTTTAGGGAAGATGAAGGTCCAAGGCTTTGTCGTATTAGGTTGTACTGTTAATACAGGGTCTAATTTGAACGATCCCTTAGCAACTAAGACATTGCGTGCATCCATAATTTCAAGTGGTAACTGTTCCAAGTTGATCGCTTTTTCATGGCCGTTACGGATGAAAATTGATGCGTGGAAGCTGCCGTCATCGTTTAACTTCGCTTGTAGTCCTGTGAAGTTTACTTCTGTTTTTCCTAACTTCGGTAAAGTTTTCACAATTTCAGCTAGTTTTTCTTGCTGATCTTTCGGTAATTGTTTCTTCCAAGTGTCATCTAAGTCTAATTGGTGACCGCGTAATGAAAGTAAGTTGAATGAAATTTTCCAGCCTTCTTCAGGCACTTCGTCTGCAGTAATTGAAGAAGCAGGGAATGTGAAAATCCATGGACGAGCACTTTCTGCTGGGATCACGCCTAGCTCTTTAAAATCAAAGTAATGTGAAGCGATTCGGTTATCATCTTTATCTAAAATTAATAACTCGATTTCGCCTAATTCGATTGCTTCTGATAATGAAGAACGGAAAAATGCTTTAACATTCCAAGAACCGTTTGCCAATGAAGGCTCGATATTAATTGCTGACAACGATAACTGATTTGGTTTCAATGGAGCCAAATCATTTGCTAAGAAATTAAATACATACTTTTGTTCTTGCGGTACATCCCATTCAGGGTGGAACGATAATTTTGTTATAACATCGCGATTTGCACCTTTTTTAGAAGTATCACCAGATGTTTTTACGACTGATGAAGAATCAACAGCACTGTCTTTACCTACTTTGTCACCTTTTTTAAATAAATCGAATAAACCCATCTGCTATTCCTCCACATTCATCGTAATGTTTTTCATAAATGTTACAAGTTCTTCTACTATTTTGCGGCGAAGTTCCTGATAGTTTTTACCGAATAATTCTAGTCCTTCACGTTGATAAATACGCATCGGATCTTCCTGCTGGTAATGACGTAAGCCGATGCCTTCTTTTAAGTGCGCCATCTGTTCTAAATGTTTTACCCACATTTGATCGATGAAGCTCAACATGACTTGCGGAATAATGGCCATAATTTGCTCGTTTTCAGCAAAGCCTTCGATAACTTCTGTTAACTCTTTTACAGAAGGGTCCATTGCATCGAGCATTTTCTTCACTTTCGTCTCTTCACGGTTCACAGTAACAGGTGTTAAGAATAAAGAGTTCACTGTGCGTTCCATTTTATCGAAATCCCATTCAAGCACATCTTTATCTTCAGGGGCATTTTCACGAACGGCAAAATCTACAGTTTCCTTCATCATCGTCACTAAATGTTCCAGAAGATTTTCATTGCGTAATACTTTATCACGTAAATCATAAACTACACGACGTTGATCATTAATCACATCATCCAGTTTTAAGTTATATTCACGCATAGAGAAGTGTGCGCCTTCAACGATACGCTGTGTACGTTCGATTAGCTCTGTCACTTCTTTGTTTTGAATAAGACCAATTTCGTCTGTTGTCATTTTTTTACGGAATTTCTCGACATCATCTTTTGCGAAACGTTTGAACATATCGTCTTCAATCGAAAGGATAAATCGAGTTTCACCTACGTCACCTTGACGACCAGAACGTCCGCGTAATTGGTTGTCGACACGACGGCTTTCATGCTTTTCAGTACCGATTACAAATAGACCGCCAAGCTCATCAACGCCTTTACCTAATACGATATCCGTTCCACGTCCAGCCATGTTTGTCGCAACGGTAATACGATTTTTTTGTCCGGCTTCCGAGATTAATTCAACCTCTTGTTCGACTGTTTTCGCATTTAATAATTGGAATTGTAATCCATGTTTTTTTAAATAATCCGCTACTTTTTCTGATTGCAAAATAGAAGTTGTCCCGATTAATACCGGTTGTCCTTTTTCATGGCGACGCAATACTTCCTGTGCCACATATTCGTATTTTTGCTCGATTTTTTCGAATACGATATCCGGTTGGTCCAGGCGTCGACGTGGACGGTTTGTCGGTATTTGAATAACACGCATACCGTAAACTTCTAAAATTTCCTTTTCTTGAGTTTTCGCAGTACCTGTCATCCCTGATAATTTCGGATACATACGGAAGTAGTTTTGAATTGTAACTTGTGCCTGTGCTTTGTTTTCCTCAGTGATTGTCACGCCTTCTTTCGCTTCAATCGCCTGATGTAAGCCGTCAGAAAGTGAACGACCTTCCATGATACGGCCAGTAAACATATCGACTAATTCGATTTTGTCATCACGTACGATGTAATCAACATCACACTCAAACATAACGTGTGCACGTACTGCCTGAATTACGTAATGGTACAAAGTTTGATGTTCTAAATCGTATAAGTTGTCGACTCCGAATGCAGCTTCAACTTTTTCGATACCTTGATCTGTTAAAGAAGTCGCTTTCGTTTCGTCATCGAAATCGTAATCTTCTTCAGCTTTGAAACGTTTCGCCAACATTGCAGCAATACGGTGCAGTTCTTCGTTTGCACCCATTTTACCCGCGATGATTAACGGTGTTTTCGCTTCGTCAATTAAGACAGAATCTACTTCATCGATAATCGCAAAGTGGTATGGACGCTGTACTTTATCGCCGATCGTATGTGCCATATTATCACGTAAGTAGTCGAAGCCGAATTCTGTACCGACACCATATGTAATATCCGCATTGTACGCTTCCTTTTTATCTGCAGGCTCCATCATTGGAACATTCAGTCCAACTGTTAACCCAAGGAAACGGTGAATTTGTCCGATTAACTCGAAGTCACGTTTTGCAAGGTAATCGTTTACCGTAATAACGTGTACACCTTTGCCTTCCAATGCACGCACGTAAGAAGGGAGTGAGGCAACAAGTGTTTTACCTTCACCTGTCGGCATTTCGGCAATATTACCTTCAGTAAGAACTAGACCGCCAATCAACTGTACATCAAAGTGGCGCATGTTTAATACACGTTTAGAAGCTTCACGGACAACAGCAAATGCATCAGGGATAATATCAACTAGCTGTGTTCCGTTTTCTAAACGCTCTTTAAATGTAAATGTCATATTTCGAAGTTCTTCGTCAGACATAGGACTATATGTTGCTTCGAGGCTATTAATCTGCTCTACTGTTTTGTAGTATCTTTTTAGCTCTCGAGCACTTGTTTGCTCTTTATTACGTTTGAAAATTGAGAACATTATTTTACTCTCCTTTGAAATTGGCTACTTTAATATAGTAGACACTCCGTTATTTTATCAAATAATGCACAAAAAGACTACTGAACAAAAGGGAATTCATAGGAACAATATAAATAAATTGGATGAACCTCTCTTTTATAATATTAATTATTTGATTAGTTTGAAATACACTAGAAGAATGATAGATGTAAAATTTATGTGAGCGGAATAAATAGTGGAAGGAATTTGAGCTATATTTTATGAATTGTTCATGCTATACTTATGTTGAATAAAAATGTAGAGTTTTTAATGAATCTCCAAAAGGCGATTTATTGTAATGCTTAATACTACAAAAATTAAGGAGGAGAGACATGATTTACGTGTCTTTAATCGTAGCTTTTATTGCTGCTATTATACTAACTCCGCTTGTGAAGCGATTGGCTTTTCGCCTTGGAGCTGTAGATGCCCCGAACTATCGTAAAGTGCATGCTCGCATTATGCCACGATTAGGCGGTTTAGCAATTTTTGGTGCGTTTATGATCGGGATATTACTTTTAAAATTAGTCACGAACTTCGAAAGTGACTACTTATATGCAATTTTAATTGCCGCGACAATTATTGTAGCAACAGGTATTGTTGATGATATGCGGGAAATTTCCGCAAAGGCTAAGCTGCTCGGTCAAGTGATTGCTGCCTGCATCGTTGTATTTGTCGGCGGTATTCAAATTGATAATATTAACTTACCGTTTGGTGGGGAACTGGAATTCGGCTGGTTAGGTATTCCGTTCACAATTATTTGGATTGTTGGTATTACTAATGCGATTAACTTAATCGATGGTCTTGATGGACTAGCTGCAGGTGTCTCAACAATTGCATTAATGACATTAGCCGTAATGGCAATGATCATGGGTAACGGTATTGTTATCGCAATGGCTGCTATTTTGGCTGCTGCAACAATCGGTTTCCTGTTTTTCAACTTCCACCCAGCGAAAATTTTCATGGGGGACACAGGTGCACTGTTTTTAGGATTTATGATTTCGGTGCTCGCGCTATTAGGATTTAAAAACGTAGCTGTTATTTCATTCGTTATCCCGGTTATTATGCTGGGAGTTCCAATTTCTGATACATTCTTCGCGATCGTGCGTCGTTTACGTAGTGGTAAAAAGTGGTCAGATCCGGATAAATCGCATTTACACCACCGTTTATTGGATTTAGGATTCTCGCATCGTCAAACAGTGATGATTATTTATGCGATGGCCGCAATGTTCGGTCTCGCTGCTGTCATCTTCTCGATGGCAAAAGTATGGGGCGCAATTTTACTCATTGCCGTTATATTGGTGGCGATTGAGCTGTTCGTAGAAATTATCGGTCTCGCCGGCAAAAACTACAAACCATTGCTCAACCTCGTAAGAATATTTAATAAGTGAAAAGATCGAAACAAGTAAATGGCTTTGTGCCGTTTGCTTGTTTTTTATTTTAGGGGAATTTATTTGCCAAATTGTTGGAGGAAGTAGAAAGTTTGGTGGCTAAAGTGGAAAGAGATGAAGTGAATGTAGAAAGTTTAGAGGTGAAAATAGAAACTTTTCGTGGAAATGTGGAACAGACCGGCTGAAATGTAGAACGCGCGAATTTATTAGCAGATTCGAGGAGGAAAGTGGAACGGAATGAAGTGAAAGTAGAAAGTTCTGAAGCTAAAGTAGAAGCTTTTCGTGGAAATGTAGAACGGATCCTCGAAAAAGTAGAACGCGCAATTTTATTAGCAAAGTCTCGGGGAAAAGTGGAAAGAAATGAAGTGAAAGTAGAAGCCTTCTCAGGAAAAAGTGGAACAGTATGCCCGTAAAGTTGAACACCCCCCTATACTATAGTAGAGACGCCATATAAAAAACCAACCCCCGCATAACGCGCGGAGGTTGGTTAAGGTTATTGTGTATCGGAATTCGTTTTTGTTGTATAAGCTGAGTTGTTGGATTGAGAGCTTGTGCCCGAAATGTTTGTCGATTCAGGAGTAAGCCCTAAATGACTTTTTAAAATATGGCTTGTTTCTGCAAGCGCTTCTTCATCCAGTTTGTAATAGTAAACACCTGTTGACATGTCGTCATAGCCTTCCAATGTCAATGTATCAATACGAGGCATGCCGTTTGTTAAATAGCTGAAGAAAGATTTCATCTCCGTGAATGTCATATCTGTCTTCATGTTGTTACCGACAGCGGATAAAATATCATCATATTTTGAAAGTGATGTAAACGATGCTGCTTTAGAAGCGATTGCCTGAATGATCTCCTGCTGGCGTTTACCACGTTCAATGTCATTGTCCTGTTTACGTGTGCGGGCAAGTGCCAGTGCTTCACGGCCGTCCAATGTTTGCAATCCTGGCTGCAAGTTGACTGTGTTGCGGTCGAACTCGTCTTTTTCAAGCATTGCGTAAGGTACTTCTGCTTCAATGCCACCTAATGCATCGACAATATCGATGAAGGCATTAAAGTTTACACGCATATAGTAATCAATTGGGATATCAAATAATTCTTCTACCGTTTCAATTGAAGCAAGTGTGCCACCGCGCGCATGTGCATGGTTGATTTTATCGTTATATCCGATGTGAGGGATGTAAACATATGAATCACGTGGAATACTTACTAGTTTAACTGTTTTTGTTTTATTGTTCAAAGTGGCAAGCAAAAGGGCATCAGTGCGTGAATTGTCTGCACCTTGTCCGCGCTTATCACTATCATCGACACCTAAAATTAAAATAGATACATTGTCTTGGGCAGGCTCAACTTTTACTTCTCGCTGGTCCGACATTTTGCGGTCCTTGATTACTTCATATGCACTGTCTGCTGCATGTTCGGCTTGCTTCGTCAAATAGACACCGTATGCTGTTGCGCAAATTGCGAGTGAAAGAGTCAGAAGCATCGTAACTTTAAGAAATAATCTGAATTTCGAAGAGCCTTTCTTTTTATTTTGCCTTGTTTTCATAAAGATTCTCCTCTAGGTTAGGGATAGGTTACTATATTAAATTGGTTTTTATAGTTAATTCGTAATCTTATCTAATATACTACAATCTAGTTTTGTCGTAAAGTAACGTTATCTTGCATTATGATGACAAATATTTCGACATTATTCCTTTAAAAATTCGATGAAAAGCGCATCTTCTTGTGTAACTGCCGCCTGCCCGTTTGTCAGTTCGGTAATCCAGTCAATAAAATTTTGCTCTTCTTCTTTTGAAACATGTACATAAATTTCTACATTTTCTGCATACTGAATATCATGAAGAAGGTAGTGGGAACCACGTATTTCATTTTCTAATTTCCCTAACCACACATAATCAATCTCAATTTTCATTATATAATGCAATTTTCGCTCAACAACTTGGGCAGCTGCGATTCCTTCTGTTGTAGCTTTACTATAGGCGCGGATTAAACCGCCTCCGCCAAGCTTAATCCCGCCGAAATAGCGAGTGACGACAACAACCGTATCTTTTAAACCTTGTTTTTTAAGTACTTCTAACATAGGGACGCCTGCAGTACCGCTTGGTTCCCCGTCATCATTCGCTTTTTGGATATGGTCATGCTCACCGATCATATAGCAGGAACAGTTATGAGTAGCCGATGCATGCATCTTTTTTATTCTATCTATAAAGAGAATCGCTTCTTCTTCTGTCTCAACGCGTTCTACATAAGTTAAAAAACGTGATTTTGATATGATGATTTCTGATTCTCCGTAACCTTTTACAGTAATGTAGTTATTTCTCATTATCGATTCTCCTTAATATTACAATTTGATTTCAAATTTGTGGTTATAATTTAACTTAAAAAATGATTTACTAATGATATAATATGTATGTACTATAATAGTAGGTTGCAAAGTAAAAAGATAGAGTAGTTCGCATTCTGACTAAGTAAGGTGGGGAAAAAGTGCTAGAAAACAATCAAATAGACATCGCCTCGCTTGATGTAATATTTAATCGAATGTTGGAAACTATTACAAGTTCGAAAGATGATGTATTTATTATAAGCGAACAAAGCCGCAGAAACTTTGAAGAAATGCAACAAGAGCTGGAAGTTGTGCGTCATGAAATAAAGATTATAATAGATGAAAGTGATAACTTGGAAAAGTTGCTTCAATTGTCTAGACAGCGATTAGTCGTTGTAAGTAAAAGTTTCAATAATCATTCAGAAGAGCAAATACGTGCAGCTTATGAAAATACAAGTAACTTACAATTAAAGGTCTCCCTTTGCCGGGAGCGCGAAAAGCAGCTAAGAGATAAGCGTGACGATTTGGAAAGGCGCCTGCGCACACTTTATGATACGATTGAAAGAGCGGATCATATCGTGAACCAAGTAAATGTTGTTATCAATTTTTTGACGACCGACCTGAAAAATGTCGGAGCAGCACTGGAACAGGCGAAGATCAAACAAGATTTTGGCATACGTATTATCGCAGCCCAGGAAGAAGAACGAAAACGTTTATCGCGTGAAATTCATGATGGGCCTGCACAAATGATGGCGAATGTGCTGATGCGTTCGAATTTAATTGACCGCACTTTCCGAGAAAAAGGAGCAGACGCCGCTTTAAAAGAAATTCATGACTTGAAAATAAGCGTTCGCAACGCCTTATCAGAAGTGCGCCGCATTATTTATGATTTACGTCCAATGGCACTCGATGATTTAGGTATTGATCCAACATTGAAAAAGTATTTATCTACGATTATGGAATACAATCCAGGTGTTGAGATTCAGTTCCTTTCATATAATAACGAGCGCAGAATCCCTTCAGATTATGAGGTAGCCGTTTTCCGTTTAGTGCAGGAAAGTGTAAACAATGCATTGAAACACGGAAAGCCGAACCTGATTATTGTTAAACTTGAGTGGTTATGTGACGAAATTAATGTTGTGGTAAAAGATAATGGGGTTGGATTTGATACGGAAAGCGCTCGTGAAGGATCTTTCGGTATTATAGGAATGAAAGAAAGAATTGATCTGCTGAAAGGTTCTTTGAAAATTAGCAGCAGCATCGGTAAAGGAACAACAATTTTAATGAAAATTCCATTGCCGACAAAAGATGAAGAGATAAGATAGCAGAATTCCAGGGGGTTTCGAAATGACGAAAATTATTATTGTAGATGATCACCAATTATTCCGTGAAGGGGTAAAACGTATTTTAGATTTTGAAGACACATTCGAGGTTGTTGCTGAAGGCGATGACGGTACAGATATCGTAAACTTGTATGAACAAAACGAACCGGATGTCGTATTAATGGATATTAATATGCCAGGTAAAAACGGTGTTGAGGCGACTGCTGATTTAATCGCTGTATATCCGGATGCGAAAGTAATGGTTTTATCGATTCATGATGATGAATCTTATGTAACACACGCATTAAAATCAGGTGCTCTTGGCTATATGCTGAAAGAAATGGATGCCGATGAAATCGTTGAAGCAATCAAAGTTGTTTCAAATGGTGGTTCATATCTGCACCCGAAAGTAACGAAAAATCTGGTTGCGGAATTCCGCCGTCTATCAGAGCACGAAAACAAAGGTAATTTCCACCAAACAGAAATTCGCCGTCCATTCCACTTATTAACGAAGCGTGAATGCGAAGTGCTTCAACTATTAACAGATGGCCAATCAAACCGTACAATCGGTGAGACATTATTCATCTCGGAAAAAACGGTTAAAAACCATGTATCAAGTATTTTACAAAAAATGAATGTTAATGACCGTACACAAGCAGTTGTAACAGCAATCAAAAACGGCTGGGTAGAAGTACGTTAATTACATATTATACGTTTAAACAGGGATTCGAATTCGTCTCCCTGTTTTTATTTTTGCATATTATTGAGAATTAATAAACAGACCTTGCCGTTTTAACTATGAAACATCTGTGAACAAGTTTCGTCCTAATGTTTTGAAGACGATAGCAAATAATTCGAACATCGAATTTTTACGGGCTAAAGAAGGTATTCGTTTTCAATGAATTCGGCATAAGAAAACATTATTCGTGCTATTTAATACAAGATGTGTTTTTCTAATATTGTGTGCTAAAATGTTTTGCGGGAGGTTGTAAAATTATGAAAAAATGGTTGGTAGCTGTACTGGCGGTTTTTGTACTGGCAGCTTGCGGGGATAAACAAGAAGCTTCACCTGAAAATCTGCAGAAAACGATCGACGAAGGTACTGTAGGTTTTGAAATGATGGGAGATTCGATTGAAGAAGCTACAGATGTCCCGGAGGAAGAAAAAAATAATATTATCTCTGCTTTTAATGAGTATATTGCAGCCTTTAATGAAAAAGATTTAGAACGTTATAAAAATATAATTTCAAAAAATGCGACAGGCTTTAATTATGATGAAGACATCGAGGCGGTTTCCGACGTGTTTAATCAATATGATGTAAAACGTACGGCTGAAGATATTACGATTGTTAAATATAGTGGCGAAGAAGCCCAAGTTTTCTCTAATTTAAAGACCGAAACGAAAGAAATTGACACAGGTGCCGAACTATCCGGTGTCGGCCGCCAAGTAACGGTATTTAAGAAGGAAGACAGTTGGAAAGTTTCGAGTATCTATTATATCGGTAGTGAATAAAAACTTATCTTCTATAATATAAAGTAAAAACGTCTTGTGCGAATCGATGCCAAGATGTTTTTTTCATATAGCGATGAGGTTGTGACAGGGGGAAGTTCCCTATAAGAATGGCAATTTACCGTTCACAATTATAGTGAGTTCATGTAAACTAATGAACATAGGAGAGTGGGAGAGCGATGAAAACAGCAATTGTTACAGATAGTACAGCCTATTTAACACTTGAAGAACGAAATTCGTACAATGTCCATATGATTCCTCTAAGTGTCAACATTGAAGGAACATTTTACGATGAAGAAATCGATATTACAGCTTCTGAATTTTACGACCGTGTGCGGGGTGCAGCGGAGTTTCCGAAAACAACGCAGCCCTCTGTCGGAAAATTTGTCGAGCTTTATGAAACTTTAGGAAAAGATTATGATGAAATTGTAACGATTCACTTATCAAGCGGAATTAGTGGAACTTTCCAAGGGGCGGTCCAAGCCGGTGCAATGGTGGAAGGTGTCAATGTTCATGCATTTGATTCGGAAGTTGCTGCCTACTTGCAAGGTTTTTATGTAAAAGAAGCAGCTAAACTAGCATCGAAAGGCGCTTCAGGCGAGCAGATTATGACACACTTAAACGATCTGAAAGACACGATGGATGATTACATTATTGTTGATGATCTGCAACATCTGCAGCGCGGCGGTCGCTTATCAGCGGCAGCGGCATTGATCGGGGGATTGCTTCAAGTAAAACCGATTTTAACTTTCCAGAACAAAGTCATCGTGCCATTCGAAAAAATCCGTACACGCAAAAAAGCACTACGCCGAGTGGAAGAACAACTCGCTTCAGCAGTCGAAAAGCACGGCGCTCTTCAAGCAACAGTCATTCACGCCAACTGTGAGGATGAAGCCCATGAATGGATGAAATCTCTGGAAGCGGCTTACCCAACAGTCGATTTCACGCTTAGCTACTTCGGTCCGGTCATCGGCACACACCTAGGTGAAGGTGCAATGGCGATGGGATGGATTAAGAAATAATTTTTAGGCTTAACAGTCACTACTTCTGAGGGAGTTAGTGGCTGTTTTTGAATTGTGGAGAGGTGGGCGACGGGAATTAGAATTTTGTGGTTGGAAAGTAGAACGTGGGCCGTGAAAAGTAGAAAGTCACAGGGCAAAAGTGGAACGTGAGCCCCTGAAAGTAGAATATGAACAGGAAAATATAGAACCTATAGTATCAAAGTAGAATAGTCCGAGGTACTTCATTAGCAATAATTGATTATCAACAACTTCTGAAAATAAATAAAGGAGCGAAAATTATGTTAACAACAACCTCAATAAACAAACGTTATCGACTTCACAAACCCTTCGTCTCAAACGACTCCGATATACTTAATTATCCAACCCACACCCGATACACCGGACTCATCCCCGAACCGGCAATCGTAAATTTCTTCACTGGCCGAATCTGGTCGCGCCGTCATACACCATTTTCCCAGGAAAAAATCGACACCTACATCAACCGCGGATATTTTGAAACCACCCCAGCTGTTATTACAGAACCCAAGCTTACTTGCAGGCGTTGTCTAAATGAAAAACCACATAAATTTGTGTCATTTCTCTGTGCCAAGTGTCAAAAAATCTGTCACTATTGCCGGCACTGTATTACGATGGGGCGAATGTGCAGCTGTGATGAGCTAATTTTGTGGAAAGGAACGGACACTCGAAAACAGAAATCGCCAGTTCAGTTTGCATGGACGGGCAACCTTACTCCTCATCAGCAAAAAGCGGCGGATGAACTCGCCCAAAGTATTGCACAAAACAGAAATCACCTTTTGGAAGCGGTTTGCGGTGCTGGTAAAACAGAGATTCTTTTTGCTGCGATATACGATTCACTGAAAGCGGATAAAAGAGTTTGTGTGGCAACGCCTAGAACGGATGTAGTCCTGGAATTGTATCCTCGTTTTCAGCAGGTGTTCCAAAAGATTTCAATCGATGCACTATACGGCGGCGCGGAAAATAACGCCGAGTTTGCGCAGCTTGTTCTGGTGACGACACATCAGTTGTACCGGTTTGAAAATGCATTTGATGTCATGGTTGTCGATGAAGCAGATGCCTTCCCGTACACCTATGACGAAGCGTTGCAGCGTGCGGTCATGAAAGCAAAAAAAGCGGATGCCCCGATTGCATTTGTAACAGCTACTCCTTCAAACAAACTACTCAATCAGCAAAGGAAAGAAAACTGGGGCTACTCATTTATCGCAAGAAGATTCCATGGCCATCCCTTACCGGTTCCTAGGTTCCTGTCACTATGGAATTACGAAAAAGCATTTCAGAAAAATAAAATGCCTCAAAAGCTCCATACATGGGTCAAGCAAAGGCTCCAGCAGAACGAGCCATTCCTCATCTTCTTACCAACAATCGAATTAATGGAACAAGCAACACCCCTCTTTCAAAAAATAGAATCTACTATTGAAAGCGTCCATTCGGAAGATCCAGACCGAAAAGAAAAAGTCCTGCAATTGCGCAATGAGCAGCGGACAGGTTTATTGACGACGACAATATTGGAGCGCGGAATCACGATTAAAAATGTCCAAGTCGCTGTAGTAGGTGCGGATAATCCGGTCTTCACATCCAGTGCTCTCATCCAAATAAGCGGAAGGGTAGGACGTAATGTGCAGTATCCTACAGGGGATATCGTATTTTTCCATCATGGTATTACAATGGAAATGGACAGAGCACGCAACAAAATAATGGAGATGAACAGCTATGAATAAGCCAATTTTGAATTGCCTCTTATGTGATAGTGAGCTACAGCAAAGCATTGGCTGGAAAGAACTGCTGCTAAAAACACTGCCTCAGACAATCTGCTCGCGCTGTGAACAACGCTTTCAACGAATCGAGCAGCAACAGGAAGAAGGTATCGTGTCTTTATTCCGCTATAATAAAGCGATGAAAGAATACTTGCACCGTTATAAGTTCCTTCATGACATACTGCTTGCAAAAGTATTCAATAAAATCCTCCATGAACAGCTCAAAAATGAAACCCGTCTCATTATCCCCATTCCAATGCATCCCAAAAACTTGCGACTAAGAACGTTTGCACATATCGATGAATTGCTAAAGGCGGCGAATATCCCATTTGCCCACCATTTAATAAAGCTTTCGACTGAGCAGCAATCACTGAAAACACGAGAAGAGCGGCTGCAAACCCCACAACTTTTTGAAGTTATCAATCCGGCTGCAATAAAAGATAAAAGTTTACTTATAGTTGACGATATTTATACTACAGGGACAACATTAAACCATGCGAAAAAGGCACTGCTCGAAGCCGGTGCGAAAACAGTGGACGGATTCACATTAATCCGTGGGTAAAATTTAGAACCTTTTTAATCAAGATTACCAAAGCATTTAAAAAGAGAACGAATGAGGAGGGCTCAAAATGGCCGAATTAAGAAATTGCCCGACGTGTAACAGTTTTTTTAACTATACAGGTTTGAGGGAAGTTTGCCATAACTGTGCACAAAAAGAAGAGGACCAATATCAAGAGGTATATCGTTTCCTGCGTAAGCGTGAAAACCGTGCAGCAAATGTTGACCGTATTGTGGAGGCGACAGGGGTAGAGCGCGACTTGCTCTATAAGTGGGTGCGAAAAGGTCGTCTGCACCCGGCGATGTTTCCAAACCTTGGCTACCCGTGTGATAACTGTGGACGTTTAACAACTACCGGGAAGCTATGTGAAAAATGTCAAAATGAATTAAAATCAGATTTGCGTACATTGGAAGCAGCACAGGAATTCCGTGATGAGATGAATCGCCAGAATCGTGGGACGTATCTCTCTGGAAAAAAATAATTTCGTAAAACGAAGTCGTTTGAATAGGACTTCGTTTTTATTTTTCGTAAAATGAGCATAATAATATACTACATAAGTCCAGTTTTTTGCGATAAAGCATAAACAATCGGCTAAAGCAGTCGAAATATAAAATAGACATAGCTTTTAATTTGAGAGGAGGTCTATAAAGATGAAGATTAATCCAATCGGTTTGCAGGCAGTCAATCCTTACAATAAACAGGCACGCGCTGTAAAGAGTGCAGAAACTCAAAAAACATTTGCAGACCAGATCGAAATTTCAACGAAAGCAAAAGAGATGCAGGCGAATTCGACCTATGCAAATGAGCGTGCAGAACGTGTGAAAAAGATTAAGGAAGATATTGATTCTGGAAACTACAAAGTAGACGCAAAGCAGGTTGCTGAAGACATGCTGAAATTCTTCCGTAACTAATAACTGAAATTTTACAACAAGGGAGCGCTAAATACATGTCAATTGCCACGATTGTCGTCACGCTGGAGAAGCTAGAGAAAATGCATAAAAGTCTGCTTGAACTAGCGCTTGCGAAAACGGAATATATTAAGCAAGGTGATATGGAAAAGCTTGATCAGCTCATCAAAAATGAGCAGGCACATGTAGCGGCGATTAATACACTTGAACAACAGCGTCAGTCGATGGTAACGGATTACCTCCGAGCAAAAGGAATTGCTCTCACTGACACACCATCTGTTGCCGATGTAATAACGGCCGCTGAAAACAGCGAATCCACAGAAAAATTGGTCAGTGTGCGCGAACGATTAATCACGTTGCTGAATCAATTAAAAATGCAAAACGATTTGAATCAGAAATTGGTTATGAATTCATTGCAGTTTATAAACATTACATTGGATGCAATGCGCCCACAGCAAAATGAGCAGTTCAATTATTCCGGCGCGCAAATACGCGGGAATGCTGAAGTTACGAAACGTTCATTCAATGAATTTAAAGCCTAATCGCATGTAAGCTTCCGCATGCTGCGGAGGCAATACATGTGATTTTTTATTGAAAATTATCAGAAATAACACACTAAAAGGGAGGTCCTACAATGCGTTCAACATTTATGGGACTTGAAGCAAGCAAGCGCGGTATGTTCACGCAGCAATCGGCGCTTTACACAACAGGACATAATATTTCAAATGCCAACACACTCGGCTATTCTCGCCAGCGCGTCAATATGGAAACAACACCGGGATTTCCAAGTCCGGGTTTAAATACAGGTAAATCAGCAGGGCATATCGGTACAGGGGTACAAGCGCATTCTGTACAGCGGATTCGAGATGAATTTGTAGACCGTCAATATCGCCAAGAAACAAATAAATTAGGCTATTGGCAATCAACCACTCAATCTATCTCCCAAATGGAAGATATAATGTCAGAGCCATCGGAATTCGGAATCAACCAAGCGTTCACAGAATTTTGGAAGTCAATGGAAGATGTAGTAGCAGATCCGAAAGATACGGCAGCTCGTCAAGTAATGATTTCAAAAGGTCAGTCTTTAGCAGAGTCATTTAACTATATGGATACACAACTTAAGCAAATTCAAGGCAATATCGGAAATGAAATTAATGTTGTTACAAGTGAAGTAAACAGCCTACTTAAACAGATTGCTGATATAAACAAACAAGTACAGGCAATCGAGCCGAATGGTTATATGCCGAATGATCTTTACGATGCTCGTGATGTTTTATTAGATAAATTGAATGATATTATACCGGTGTCAATTTCATACGAGAAATCAGGCGGTGCTGCATTGGCGATTGCTGAGGGCAGTATGACAGTTACATTTAAGGATGTAAATGGTAAATCGATTGATTTAGTGCGCGGAAAAGAGTATGGGGAACTATCAACTGTCGGTCCGGAGCTAAATCCTAATGGTACACCTGTATTAGATGCAGCTGGTAATCCAGTTTACAAAAAAATCGATGGTGATGTGGATAACTCACAAACTGCTGGCTATTCTCCTTTTAGTCACATTACGATGACCAGCGTACCTATCAAAAAGCTAAATCCGGACTACGATCCTACCTTTACTGATCCAACTCATGTAAATTATGATGAAGACTATAATATACCTGAATTTATTTATCAACGTAATCAAGAAAATATTAGCCATAATTCTCTTGAATCGAGTAAAGGGAAACTAGTCGCATTAATCGATGCATATGGGTTTGAGGATGCAGCGGGAAATGTAAAGGGCCTGTATCCGGAAATGCTGGGAAAATTAGATGATTTAGCAGCAACTTTTATTGATAAGTTTAATAAGATTCATAAAACTGGAAAAATAGATGGCACTGGTAATGGAGCTTTTGATTTAAAAGGAAATCCAGGCGAAGCATTTTTTACAGGTACTACTGCACGTGATATGAAAGTTGTAGATGGTATCCGTCCTGAAGATTTAGCTGTATCCGATACACCAAATGAAGAAGGTAACAATAAAAACATTATGGAACTTGCGAAACTTCAATCAACTGTAATTGGTGAGCTGCAAGGCGGTACGTTCCAAACCTTTTATAAATCTTTAATCGGTGAGCTAGGCGTAAAAGGACAGCAAGCCGCAACACTAGAATACAACTCAACAACAATCCGTCTACAGATTGAAAATAATCGTGCTTCCCATAATTCCGTATCATTGGATGAAGAAATGACGAATATGATTACATTCCAGCAAGCGTACAATGCAAATGCGCGTATGATTACAGTAATCGATGAAACGCTAGATAAAATCATTAATGGTATGGGCCGTGCAGGACTATAGTAAGCTTTAAAGTTTGAAAGGAGAGTCCCTAATGCGTGTTACACAATCGATGTTATCGAGCAATATGCTTCGTAACTTAAATACAAGCTATAACAAAATGGCGAAATACCAGGAACAACTGAACTCAGGTAAAGTCATTAACCGACCTTCTGACAATCCGGTAGTGGCAGTTAAAGGTATGGGTTACCGTGTGGATTTAGATAAAAATGAACAGTACCAACGTAATATGGGTCAAGCCCATTCTTGGTTAGATTCAACAGATGAAGCATTAGGCCAAGCGGGTAGTGTGCTCATTCGAGTAAAAGAACTCGTTGTTCAAGCGGCAAGTGATACGAATACATCGGAAGACCGTGAAAAGATAAGTCAGGAAATTACACAAATTAAGCAGCATCTTCAAGATTTGGCAAATACAAAAGTAGGAGAAAATTATATTTTCTCTGGAACGAATACAAATAGTCCTCTCTTTAAGGCGGACGGTACAATCCAAACAGCTACAGATTTAACAGGGCTAAAAAAGTCAATTGAAGTGAATGTATTTGATGGAATTAAAATGTCGATTAATACAGAGGGTGTCGATCTGTTTAATGATATCGACACATTTATGGGGGAACTTGAAGATTTATTAACTTCAGGTGCGTCTGGTAAAGAAATTGGCGATAAATTAGGAGTGAATAGTACTGACGGAACAAATCAAACAATTTTAGGGCTTGATTCATTATCGGAAAATGTACTAGCAAAACGCGCTGAAGTAGGTGCAAAGCAAAATCGTGTAGAGTTGATGGAAAACCGCTTACAACTTCAAGAAGTAAATGTAACGAAGCTGATGTCAAAAAATGAAGACACAGACTATGCAAAAACAATTACAGAAATGGCAACAGCCGAATCCATTCACCAAGCTTCACTTTCTGTAGGCGCAAAAATTATCCAGCAAACTTTAGTAGATTTCATCCGTTAATGAAATCTACTAAAGTTCTGTGCCGAAAGCGAAGCGACAGGTGCAAACGTATTTTTGAAATAGTAGATTTCATCCGTTAGATGAAATCTACTAAAGTTCTGTACCGAAAGCGGAGCGGCAGGTACAAACGGTTTTATTAAAGTAGTAGATTTCTCATCCGTTAATGAAATCTACTAAAGTTCTGTGCCGAAAGCAAAGCGACAGGTGCAAACATCAATAAATCGTACGTTATAAGAGGAGGGCTTACGATGCGAGTACCACGTATGGAAATTACGCAACAACAGATTCAATTGGATATGAAAACAATTCCTGCCGAACAGCGAATTGAGCAGCGCCCTGCAGATCTAAAAATTGAACAGCCCGCCGCAATTCTCGAAATAAGTACGACAAAACCTACGCTAGATATTAACTTAGATCAATTTTGGGCAGATTTAGGATTTAAAAAAACAAGTGCATTAGTTGAAGAATATTCTAATCGAGGGCGTGAAGAGCTGTTAAGTGGGATAGCGAGGCGGGCGCAAGAAGGCAGGAAGCTAATGCTAGGTGCAGGAAAAGGACAAGGCGCACAAACCATTCAGTCCATTGCAAAGGAAAATTATGGACCGGAACGGCCGGGACCAATTAATATTAAATTTATCCCTTCCTATCAATCCGTCAAAATTCAGTACGACCCCGGTAAAGTAGATATCCAGGTACAAACGCAAAAGCCGAGAATAAATGTAGAAATTCAAAAACCAGTGCATGAATATACAAAAGGTAAAACTCAGATAGATATTTTACAATACCCGTCCCTTAAAATAGATTGGACCATTTAAAGGAGAATTCGATGAAAATACAAACAGCTTATATGAATGACATCGAAATAAATGAAGCAGACATAATTCACTTCCAGCATGGACTTCCCGGATTTGAAGAAGAGCGACAATTCATTTTGTTATCTATATCGAATGATAGTATTTATCAAGTACTACAATCGATAAATACAAAAGAAATTGCATTCATTGTGGCGAGTCCTTTTATTACAATAAAGGATTATAACTTTGAATTAGATGAAGCAACTGTTGAATCATTGCAAATTAATGATGAGAGAGAAGTCGCTGTTCTAGGTATTGTAACTTTAAAAGAAACATTAGCCTCTTCGACAATTAATTTAAAAGCACCGATTATTTTGAATACAACAAATAAACAAGCAAAGCAAGTTATTTTAGATAATAGTACATTTACTATACACCAACCGTTAAGCAACCCGAAAGAAGCGGGGTGAATAAATGCTTGTACTATCACGAAAAGTAGGCGAAACAATTTGGATTGGCGATGACGTGGAACTTGTTATTACTGAAGTAAAAGGTGACTATGTTAAAGTAGGTGTCCGCGCCCCTCGTACTATCGACATTATTCGTGGGGAATTGAGAAATGATATAAGTGATGCGAACAAAGAAGCGGTTGTGAAATCAATTGATTTATTAAAGGATAAATAGTTTAAAACTTCCCGCCTAAATAGCGGGTATTTTATATTTATATAATTGGAACAGTATTAATCTACTAGAAAATATTTTTTAAAAAGTATTAAACTATCTTTATTTCGTACGATAATAGTAATGTAAGCAAGAGAGGCTAGTCCGGCCGGATAGAATCTCTTCTTCGAATAACATTCAATTGCTCGCAAGGACGTGGGCAGAAACATTCCAAGGAGGAATTAAAAATGAGAATTAATCATAATATTGCAGCACTTAATACACACCGTCAGTTGAATAGTGCAGCAGCTGGACAATCCAAATCTATGGAGAAATTATCTTCAGGCCTACGTATTAACCGTGCTGGAGATGACGCAGCAGGTTTAGCAATCTCTGAAAAAATGCGTGCACAAGTACGTGGTTTAGACCAAGCTTCTAAAAATGCTCAAGATGGTATCTCTATGATCCAAACAGCTGAGGGTGCCTTAAACGAAACACACTCAATTTTACAACGTATGCGTGAACTAGCTACTCAAGCAGGGAACGACACTAACGTAGGTGTAGACCGTGGAGAAATCCAAAAAGAGATTACTGAATTAACTTCTGAAATTAACCGTATCGGTAATACTACTGAGTTCAATACTCAAAAACTTCTAAAAGGTGGAGATGGAACAGCTACTGTAAAATCAACGAACCTTATTACTGCGGATAAATTATCAAGCGGTACTGCTGCTAGTTTAACTCAAGCAAGTACAACAGATGCAATAGCAGATTTATCTCAAATGGGCGCAAACGGTACAACTGCGGAATTTACAGTTGGTGGTAAAACTTTCACTGTAACAATAGATCAAACTGACACAGCAGCTAATGCAAATAATGTGTCTACGGATGGAACGACAATTACTTTAGGTACATCGGATGCAACAGATGCTGCAGGTAGTGCTACTGCTATGGCAAATATATTAAACCAGGCGTTTGCAAAAGCTGGAATTGATGGTCAGTATGAAGCAACAGATGATGGTGCTGGTAACTTAACAATCGCAGCAATTGCCGGTAGTGATGCAGATGGATCAGCAGGTTCTATTGCAGACACAGTATTTTCAGCGGCTGGTGCTGGCGTAGCTGGTACGGCAGTTGGGGGAACAATTACTGCTGGTACAAAAGCAACAAGTGGTGATATTGACCTATCAAGTATTGCATCTGCTACTGATGCGGCTAGTTTAGTTGGAAAAGGATTTACAATTGATAATCAAGTAATTGAATTTTATGATGGAAGTAAAGGAAATTACGAAGGTAATGGTATCGGTATAGATATCCATAATGCACAAGGTGGAGCAGATATTGTAAAAGATTTAGTAGCTCAAACTGCTAATAAATTAAATAATGTTACACTTAAACAAGGTACTGGTGCTACAGATTTAGTTATTGAAGCAAAACAAGCTGGTACAAATGGTAATAATATTGCTTTCTCTGATGGTGGAAGAAAACAAGAATTTACTGCATCATTCCAAGTTGGAGCTAACGAAGGTCAAAGCATGTCAATTAAGATTGGTGACATGAGAGCGAATGCACTTGGTCTAACTGGCGATGCTGGAACGGATAAATTCACAGGTGCAAATAATGTAACTAATGGTACAAACAGTACAAGTGTGGAAGCAGCACTAGATGTATCTTCTCACAGTAAAGCATCAGCTGCAATTACAGTAATTAATGATGCAATTGAAAAAGTTTCAGCACAACGTTCTAATCTTGGTGCTTACCAAAACCGCTTAGAGCACACGATTAACAACTTAGGTACATCTTCAGAAAACTTAACTGCTGCTGAATCTCGTATCCGTGACGTTGACATGGCTGCTGAAATGATGAACCAAACGAAAAACTCTATTCTTTCTCAAGCAGCACAAGCTATGCTTGCACAAGCAAACCAACAACCACAAGGTGTTCTTCAATTATTACGTTAATATTTACAATATTAGAGACTCTAGCAATGCTAGGGTCTCTTTTTACTTAATAAATAAATGATATATAATTGAAATCTTAATGCAAATATAATGGAGATAAAAATGACAAATACAATTCAGTGTTTACTTGAAGAAAAATTTGAAATAAAGAAGAATTACAATCGTGATGAGCTACAATTAATTGTAGATTTCCTTAGAAACGAAATAGGTATAGTGGCAATTGATGTTTATCGAAATAAAATTGGGGAAATTTCTAGAGATGATGTTATTCTTGGAAAGATAAGTTTTAATCCTAGACATTTATTAAAAGCATTATCTATTGAAGGTATTATTTCTAAAACTACACTAGAAGAATTTATCAGATTAGATGATGAAAGTTTCTATAACCTAATTTTTAGAAGTATTAAAAGTTATGAGGAAGAGCTACTCAGAATAATTGAAGATGTAGAAAATCTAATTAATACTTTAAAACAATGTTGAATGGAAAAGATCAACAAGAGTTAAAAAAGTTCCTAGAAGAACAAATTGAATGGTGTAGGTGGCATAATGGCAACTTAAAAAATATAGAGAAAAAGCTTTATGAAATGAAAGAACTAGCAGAGTACGCTCGTGACCATGAATTAAATCCAATTGAATTATATAGGATAGAAGAACAATTAAATAGTTTAAAACAAGAAGTTTATTTCTTTGATCAGCAGCTGCAACCCAAAATTAATTAAGGTTGTGGCTGTTGCTAATTTTGTAGGGAAAAGTAGAAAATCAATTGTGCCTCACATACACTTGCCCTGCTACACAATAAATCTATCTACAAAGATATATATAATTGTTATAGTTGGAATTTGATGTATATTTTTCCTATGGTGAAGGGTTTAGAGTTGAAAGGTATTCAAATCCCAAAATACTAAGTAACTACCTTAATTCAAAGAGTAGCTAGCATGAATATATATCCGGTAAGAAAAAGTCTAGTAAAATGATAGAGAATGATAATAAGGTGATTTTATTTTGAAAAATACAGCAACAATTAATGAACATTAAAAATTAAACTTATCATCTGTTAAACGACCATAAAAAAAATGAATCTTTAGCCGATAAAATACATAAGAAGAAAGTTAACGGAGGGGTATAAATGCGAATTGATGGAACGAGTATTTCAATGCCTAATATGAAACAGCAGATGACAGAAGGGATAACAGAGCGTCCTTTACAGACGGATGTCATTACCCAGCAACAAAAACAACCCACAGTAGATAAGAAAGACACAAAAGAAAAACTAGAGCAGGCGATCGATTCCTTAAATGAGTTTTTCACAATTAATAACAGTGAACTGAAATTTGTATTCCATGAAGGATTGGACACGTATTATGCACAGCTCATAAATTCTGAAACCGAAGAGGTTATTCGTGAAATTCCTTCAAAAAAAATACTCGACGTTTTTTATGAAATGCAAAAGCTCGTAGGGATGATTGTGGATAAAAAAATTTAGTGCCTGCTGTAATATTGTAGGGCAAAATTGATGGATAATTAGTTTGGAGGAGATAATATGTCAACGATGCGTATTGGTGGTTTAGCATCTGGAATGGATATAGATAGTATTGTAGAAAAATTAATGGTGGCTGAACGAATGCCTATGGACAAGCTTGAGCAGCAAAAACAGATTTATGAATGGCAGCGTGATGCTTATCGTGACGTAAACAAAAAGATGACAACTTTGGATTCGTATATTGCGGATAATTTTATTTTAAAAAGCTTAAATACAAAAACGGCGACAAGTTCGAATTCGGATTTAGTGTCGGCCGTAGCAACTGGTTCGGCTTCAGGTTCATTAACTATTGAAGGTGTTTCACAGTTAGCTAAGGCTGCTCGTGGGATTGGTACACATATTAATGCAACAAGCAATACTAAATTAAGTTCATTATTTGGGACTGAGACGATGCCCTCAACGTTTACGCTTCATGCTATCGACACCCAAGGAAAATTGGGTGAAAAAGTTTCAATTGGAATTGATGCCAATGTAACAGTCGGTGAATTAATTACAAAAATAAATGGAAGTAATGCAGGCGTATCTGCGCTGTTTGAAAATGGTCGCTTATCTTTGACCGCTAAAAACACAGGTAAGGAAGTAAACGGTGGTTCTGCGATGGCAACTGATAAGGATGGTAAAGATTTATTTGCTAAACTAGGACTTTCAAATTTAGTTACTGAAGAGGGCCAAAATGCAGTATTTCAAGTAAACGGGATTTCTACCGAGCGTACGACAAATTCTTTTTCGATGAATGGTTATAATATAACACTGAAATCGATATTTAATGAAGGAGCGTCCATTACAAAAGCAGCGAAAGAATCGCTAACTTTCGCAACAAATAATTTAAATCAAATGTTAGATTCACTTGCAAAAACTTATAATGTTACATTACCTGTTGCATCAGAGAATCCAAATAATCTAAATGAACGTATATCCGCTATTAAAACAATAAACGACAATAATATTAGTGCTTATCAAATGAGCCTAGGCGCAGAAAATATTAATTTGGAAAATGCACGCAATGTTAATGTAAACGGGCAAACAGCAGGAGAAGTATATGAAAAACTATCAAAAGAAGCAATAACGGTACTAGACCAAGTCTTGACCTATGGTGATTTGACAGATGATCAAATTGCCTTGTTTGATCCAACTTTAACTGAGAATGATTTTAATACATTAAAAGAAGTTCATACACTTACAACAACGAAGACTAAATTAGAAAATGAACAGGTTGCGAAAAATTCTCTCACTGCAAGAATAGATGATTATAATAATGCAAAAAGCACAATTACTGAATTAGAAAATAAGCCTCCTGCAACAACTGTTCCAACAAGTCCTGTAACAATGACTTCTTCTACAAACGTCGACGAAATCATGAACAAAGTAAAAGAATTCGTTGCAACGTACAATGGATTTATCACAGATTTGACCGCTCAAACAAAACAGCCTAAATACCGTGATTACCAGCCATTAACAGAACTTCAAAAGAAAGAAATGGATGCAAAAGATATCGAGAAATGGGAAGGATTTTCAAAGAGCGGTTTATTGCGTAATGATTCAATTATTACAAGTGGTCTTTCATCACTACGCGGTCTTGTTTATCAGACAAATCACGCTGTTACGAACCAAAAATACAATGCCTTATATACAATCGGTATCGGCACTTCGAAAGATTACAACAGCGGGGGTACACTAGAAATCGACGAGACAAAATTACGAAAAGCATTGGAAGAAGATCCGGATGCGGTCGTGCAATTGCTGACGATGAGCGGAGACAAATCCGCGACAGTTACAAAAGCGGATGGTACAACTGTACAAGGGGATACACGAGGTTTCATGCGTAAAATCCGTGATGAAATGGACGCAATCGAAAAGAAAATCGATGAGCGTGCCGGTCGTGGATCAATGACAGAAACGCAATATACTTTAGGAAAATACTTGCGTAATGTGAATCAAAGTCTTGATGCGTGGAAAGACAAGCTGATCAAAATCGAAGACCGCTATTGGAAGCAATTCGGTGCGATGGAATCGATGATTAACAAGGCAAACAGTCAATCAGCGTCATTGATGAGTCAGTATTATTAAAAGAGTGGAGGCGAAATCATGGGGGTTGAACAACAATTACTTCAAGTTTCCGCAAAGCTTTTTAAGCAACTTGGGGAAGTGGCGCAAACAGAAGACCGTGAGACGCTTTTAAAAGCGGTTGATGAGCTGCTGGAAGAGCGTGGCCAGCTCATTGCCTCCCTTCAACAGAAAAATATTCAACTGTCTAAAACGAATCCCCAGCATGCGCTGTTGCAAGAGCTTGACAAAGGAATCCGGGGAAAACTTGCAACAATTATGAATGAAATCAGACAGGATATGAAAAATGTCCAGACAGCAAAGAAAAGCGAAGTGCAGTATAATAACCCGTATGCGTCCGTTCGTGTCATGGACGGGAAGTACTACGATCAGAAGAAATAACAACGTGCCGATATGCGCGTTTTAACTATAGAGGAGTGTGTATGATGACAGTTCAAACAGCAGCTGCTTTTAATGCATATAAACAAAACAGTGTGACAACAGCGTCACCGGGCGAGCTTACATTAATGCTTTACAATGGCTGCCTGAAATTTTTAACGAGAGCTAAAAAAGCGATTGAAGAAAAAAATATCGAAGAAAAAAACACAAACATTCAAAAGGCACAGGCGATTATTTCGGAACTGATGTCGACTTTAAATAAAGATCTTGAAGTATCCAAGCAAATGATTCCTTTATACGACTATATGAACCGCCGTTTAATGGAAGCGAATATCAACAACGACTCTGCTATTATTGTAGAAGTCGAAGGCCTAGTAACCGAATTCCGCGACACATGGAAAGAAGTTATCAAAATTACACGCCAGCAGCAGTATGGTACAGCTGGACAAGTATAAAATATAGAAGCCGATGTGAAGAATCTACAATCTTCTCGCATCGGCTTTTTATATGTAACTTTTTTCTCTATTTCTACTTCTTTATTTATAAAGTTTAAAATAGTCAAAATAGTGTTGATTATATTGTACTATTTTGTATAATGTAAATAATTAGCAAATCTCACTTGGAAACATCTAGTTTAAATTAACCGTACATAACCGATAGACCTACATTAATCTAAAATCATCCGACCATCAGCATCCATAAATTAATATTCGCCTTTTACTAAATAGAAAACGGTAATATTAAACCCCCTAGATGCCACTACATCCTATGAGTCCGAAAATTTCATCCGTTTTCCCAATACATAATAAATCGATTTGTTATCTTTCACAATTCTGTTCCATTGCGGTATTGTTTTTGGCTGGAAAAATTCTATTACTTCTATTCATCAAAGAAAGCGGTTACCATGCCAGGTTAACCGGTAAAGGGGGTGAGTGAGTATGTGAAACGGCAAAATAAAAACCCCAAGTGAAAATCCTGCATATACATCACCTGAGGTTTGAGCGCCGGAGTATACCGACATATAGTTAGTATACTCCTTTTTACTAAAAATAATAACTATAAATTGGAAGGAGTATAGAAAATGTATAGAAATTCCTTGTTAGATGCGTGTGTACTAAAGCCTAAATTTGATCAGTTCAATAATCTTTATACGCTTGTGATTACTCCGAATGGTTATAAAAAAGTCCCATTTACACCGATGCAATTGCTGGATATGGAGCTGAAACAACATGGGTCAAGCTTAAAAGGGGCGAAGGAAGCTGCAAAAGCGGTCCTTAAGTCCAATTCGGTCAACCCGATTATGATTCCCAGGTCTCCGCTTGTTCATATTTGGTTTCCGACAGAGGCGATACGCAATAGTGGGCATTGTATGTACTTTGCATTGCATCATGTCGAAGATGTTAAACCGTATATGGAAAATCGTTCTATTGCCGTTTTAACGAATTACGAAGAAATAAAAGTTCTTGTACCTTACAGTAAACTGAAAAAACAATGGAGTAAGGCGAAAGATTACTTATCGACTGCCTTATTAAAACAATTTTACAAGGATCCTTTATATTCTAAAGCCGAGCAACAAATTATGTTGAAATGCGCAGAAATAAATGAAGAGTATGTAATCAATTAACAAGCATAGAGTTTTACGCAACGGAGCATCCCAATGTGTGAAACTCTTTTTGTTTCTCAATTTTTTATCGATTGCACAATCTTTTATTGCAATAAAATAAAATGCTGGTTCATTGGTCATGAGTTTGAAGTCACAAATTCTCCTTAAAATAGCAATTAAGCACATAGACATTTAATCGTGTATTGCATCATAATGTGGGTATATAAATTGTAGCACTGAATGGCTAGGGGGAACAGTTATGGCGTTTAAACGCACAGAAGGATTTCGCTTTACTTTTGGGGTCCCAATCGAAGCAAATTTCACTGAATTGATTAATGGAAAACAGGAACAATTAGAAGTAGTAAAATACCCGTGTGAAATCATCGATGTGAGCCCGCATGGCATGAAAATGTTTTCTTCTCGGGAAATTGGTGAAAATAATAATAACCTGGTGCAGTTGGAACTGGAATTCATTTTAGACGAGGTATTGATTAAGGCCATTGGAGACATCGTATGGAAGAAGAAGTACGGCGATAAGTTTCAATATGGTTTGATCTTCGAAAATCAGCCCGGTATTGAAGAACTGATCGTCAGTGAATTGAAAGTACGCCGTAGAAAAGAAGTCGGACGTAAATAAATTGGTTGGTTACCATTGAATTTTCCCGCATTAACGGGTAGTAAGACTCCCGCTTCTTATCGGGAGATCAACTACCCGTAAAAGCCCGATTGGTTCAACTAACAATCAGTTGGGATGAAGAACCCCCACTGATTGAAGTTTCACTTTATATAACGATGCGGTGTCTTTCTAATCAATATTTAGGACAACTTGTCGAAATTTGAAAAAAGTTTCAAGTCGTAACAGGATTTTAATGATGTATGTAGAATTAGATAAGTAGAGCAGTAATGAAGGAGGAGTTCACATGCTAAAGTTTAACATTCGTGGTGAAAATATTGAGGTAACTCCAGCGATTCGTGATTACGTGGAGAACAAAATTGAAAAGGTAGAACGCTATTTCAATGAAGATCTAAACGCGAACGCTAACGTCAATTTAAAGGTTTATAATGATAAACAAACAAAAGTAGAAGTGACGATTCCGATGAAAAATTTAACATTGCGTGCAGAAGAGCGTCATAATGACATGTATGCGGCAGTTGACTTAATTGTCGACAAGCTAGAGCGCCAAATTCGTAAACATAAAACAAAAGTTAACCGTAAATTCCGTGATCGCGAAGGTACAGGTGTTTACTTCGCCAATGTGACATCTCAAATGGAAGCGAACGCAGAATCTTCAGAAGATGAATATACAATCGTTCGTACAAAACAATTTGATCTGAAACCGATGGATCAGGAAGAGGCCGTTTTACAAATGAACATGCTTGGCCATGATTTCTACATTTTCACAGATGCTGAAACAGATGGCACGAACATCGTTTACAAACGTAAAGACGGTAAATACGGTTTAATCGAAACAAACTAAATGATTGGCTGCAAGCGGATTGCCTGATATGGGCAGTCCGTTTTTTCTTGAAGTGTTCCTAAATTTTCCACATTGCAACCGTCCATTTGCGCCACCGGTATATATAATGCTAAAATATACTTTGAGACTATTTATTGGGAAGTGACCAATTCGATGGCAAACATATTAAATAAATTATTTGATTTCAATAAAAAAGAAGTAAAGCGTTTAGAAAAGATTGCAGATAAAGTAGAAGCATTGGCTGGACAGTTTGAAAGCCTTTCTGATGATGCATTAAAAGCGAAAACAGAAGAATTTAAAAACCGTTTCCAAAATGGTGAAACAGTGGACTCATTATTACCTGAAGCATTTGCGACAATTCGTGAAGCATCCCGCCGTGTTCTTGGTATGTTCCCGTTCCGCGTTCAGATTATGGGGGCGGCTGCATTAACTGAAG
Source organism: Solibacillus sp. FSL K6-1126 (assembly GCF_038003445.1). Lineage (NCBI taxonomy): Bacteria > Bacillati > Bacillota > Bacilli > Caryophanales > Caryophanaceae > Solibacillus > Solibacillus sp. FSL K6-1126. The sequence continues at coordinate 901,445 of NZ_JBBOPD010000001.1, forward strand.
GAAATATCGCGGAGATGAAAACCGGTGAAGGTAAAACGTTAACGTCGACAATGTCCGTTTATTTAAATGCGCTTACAGGTAAAGGTGTTCATGTCGTGACGGTCAACGAATACTTAGCAAGCCGTGACGCAACTGAAATGGGAGAGTTATATAATTGGTTAGGCTTAACGGTCGGTCTGAACTTGAACAGCCTGTCAAAAGATGAGAAGCGCGAAGCTTATGCTGCGGATATTACATATTCGACGAACAATGAGCTTGGTTTCGACTATTTACGTGACAATATGGTGCTTTACAAAGAAGACCGTGTACAGCGTCCGCTTTATTATGCGGTAATCGATGAGGTTGACTCGATTTTAATCGATGAGGCGCGTACACCGTTAATCATTTCCGGACAAGCAGGGAAATCAGCACAGCTGTATGTACAGTCAAATGCATTTGCCCGTATGTTAAAGCAGGATGAAGACTACAACTATGAAGAATCAACAAAAGGCGTAACACTGACAGAGCAAGGGATCGAGAAGGCGGAGCGTGCATTTGGCATCGACAATTTATTCGATTTAACACATGTCCGCTTAAACCATGCGATCAACCAAAGCTTAAAAGCACATGCATCCATGCATAAAGATGTCGACTATGTTGTGCAGGATGGCGAAGTTGTAATCGTTGACGGCTTTACTGGTCGTCTAATGAAAGGTCGTCGCTATTCGGATGGTTTACACCAGGCGATTGAAGCGAAAGAAGGTCTTGAGATTCAAAATGAATCGATGACAATGGCGACCGTTACATTCCAAAACTATTTCCGTATGTACGAGAAACTTTCTGGTATGACAGGTACAGCGAAAACAGAAGAAGAGGAATTCCGCAACATTTACAATATGCAAGTTGTAGCGATTCCGACGAACAAACCGATTGCGCGTGATGACCGTCCGGACCTTATTTTTGCAACGATGGAAGGTAAGTTCAAAGCGGTTGCAGAAGACATTGCAGAGCGTCACCGTTTAGGTCAACCGGTACTGGTTGGTACGGTTGCAATCGAAACATCGGAAATCATTTCAAAATATTTAACGAAATTTAAAATTCCACATAACGTGTTAAATGCGAAAAACCATGAGCGTGAAGCGGAAATTATTTTAAATGCCGGTCAAAAAGGTGCGGTTACAATCGCGACGAACATGGCTGGTCGTGGTACGGATATTAAACCGGGTGAAGGTGTACTTGAAATCGGCGGTTTAGCGGTAATCGGTACGGAACGTCATGAATCACGCCGTATTGATAATCAGCTTCGTGGTCGTTCAGGTCGTCAAGGGAACCCGGGGGTAACGCAATTCTATCTTTCTTTAGAGGATGAGTTAATGCGTCGCTTTGGTTCAGATAAAATGAAATCGATGATGACAAGACTTGGTATGGACGATACACAGCCGATCCAATCAGGCATGGTTTCAAAAGCGGTAGAATCAGCACAAAAACGTGTTGAAGGGAATAACTTCGATGCACGTAAACGTCTATTACAATACGATGATGTACTTCGTCAGCAACGTGAAGTGATTTATAAAGAGCGTGAAGAAGTATTGGATTCGGAAAATATGCGTGCATTAGTAGAGTCAATGATTTCTCAGGCAATCGAAAATCAAGTGGCCCTTCATACACAAGGCGAGAAGGAAAACTGGACACTGGATGCACTGGAAGATTATATCGCGGCAAACCTTTTAGATGAGGGCGATATTACGAAAGAGCAACTGGAAAATAAATCACCTGAAGAAATGATTGCGTTCATCTCTGAAAAAGTGACAGCGCGCTATAATGAAAAAGAAGAAGCGATGACACCGGAGCGTATGCGTGAATTTGAAAAGGTTATTTTACTTCGTTCAATCGACTCGAAATGGATTGATCATATCGATGCAATGGACCAGTTACGACAAGGGATTCACTTACGAGCTTACGGTCAAAACGATCCATTACGCGAATACCAGCAAGAAGGTTTCGCAATGTTCGAAGACATGGTCGCAGCAGTACGTGAAGATGTGGCGAAGTACGCATTAAAAGCGGAAATCCGCAGTAACCTACAACGTGAAGAAGTAGCAAAAGGCCAGGCTGTTAACCCGAAAGAAGAAGGCGCAGCCAAACCGAAAAAACTGCCAACACGCAAAGCCGAAAACATCGGACGCAACGACCCATGCCCATGCGGCAGCGGCAAGAAATACAAATCATGCCACGGCGTAGGCCAATAAAAGCAATAAAACCGAGGTCATTGAAACTATGCTCAATGACCCGGTTTGTTTTATAAGGATTTATAATGAACTAGCGTAAATAAAGAAATGGTTTATTCAATTTACTCTAGTTGGTTGGAGTGGAAGGGTGGCGACTCCTGGGGGAATAGCGTGACGCCTGAGACTACAGGCTCAGGTCACGCCCCCGGAAAGCGTCGACCCTGGAACGGAGACCAACGGGTGATGAAGGACGATTACTTGACGCTTCACTACGGAGGAAAATATATGATGGAATTAGCAGATGTGCGCAATGCACTCGAAAATACAGCTACAAAACTAGCGGACTTCAGGGGGTCTCTTTGACTTAGAAAACAAAGAGGCACGAATCCAGGAACTAGATGAACTTATGCTTGAACCCGAGTTCTGGAATGACCAGAACGGTGCACAGGCAATTATTAACGAAAGCAACGGCATTAAAGCAGTTGTCAACGAATTTAATGAGTTAGTCGATACACAGGAAAATCTCGAAATGACACTTGAGCTATTACGCGAAGAACCAGACGAAGAATTGCAGGAAGAACTAGGCAAAGAACTAGCCGAATTCCAGACAAAAATGGAAGAATTCGAACTGCAAATGCTGTTGTCAGAACCATACGACAAAAACAATGCCATTCTGGAACTGCATCCAGGTGCTGGTGGTACCGAGTCACAGGACTGGGGCTCGATGCTATTACGTATGTACACACGCTGGGCAGAGAAACGCGGATTTAAGGTAACGACAATCGACTATTTACCTGGTGATGAAGCCGGCATTAAATCGGTAACATTACAAATTTCGGGTCATAATGCGTATGGCTATTTAAAAGCGGAAAAAGGGGTACACCGTTTAGTGCGTATTTCACCGTTCGATTCATCAGGCCGCCGTCATACATCGTTCGTATCATGTGATGTTATGCCAGAGTTCAATGACGAAATCGAAATCGATATACGAACTGAAGATTTAAAAGTTGATACGTACCGCGCAACGGGTGCCGGTGGTCAGCATATTAACACGACAGACTCAGCTGTACGTATTACCCATCTTCCAACAGGTGTCGTTGTACAATGTCAGTCAGAACGTTCACAAATTAAAAACCGTGATGCGGCAATGAAAATGCTGAAATCGAAGCTGTATCAGCTGGAAATCGAAAAGCAGCAGGCACAGCTGGATGAAATTCGCGGTGAGCAGAAAGAAATCGGCTGGGGCTCGCAAATTCGTTCATATGTGTTCCATCCGTATTCTATGGTAAAAGATCACCGTACAAGTGCTGAAACAGGGAATGTAGGCGCTGTAATGGACGGCGATCTCGATATTTTCATTACTGCCTATTTACGATCAAAAATTTCATATTAATATTTTAAAGCCATTCGGAACAATTTTGAGTTGTTCCCAATGGCTTCGTTTTTATTTTTAGGAAATTTTTTATTTCGCACTGTGGGTAATCTTTAAAAAGTATCTTCACCGTCCAGGTGTCCCTGCAGTTCTTCGGTCATTTCAGTCCCCGTTCGAAAATAGAATCTGTAGCTTTTATTGGCTAATTCGGATTGGAAAGTAGAATCTTTTTTGCCGAAAGTGGAAACTCCCATGCCAAAAGTAGAACTAATTCCATGAAAAGTAGCACCTTTCCTGCATAAAGTAGAACCGTTCGCACCAAAAGTGGAACCCTTTCCATGAAAAATAGAATATTCTTTGTCAACAGTGAAAACTCCCTAAATCAGCCCCTTTTATTGGTCTTAAACACTACACGCCTAATCTGTGTCATCGGGTTGCTCAAGACGAAGGTCAAACAAGTTTTTAGGACGACCCTTTCCTGAAGGTGTCGCCAGAGTTTCGATAATTGCTGCATAGGAATATTCAGTTAATTTTTTCAATAGTCGGTTCGCTGTTCGCGTTGAAACCGATAAATGAATACTTACTTCTTCGGCGGTAAAGGAATTTTTATCGAAAGTTCTTGTCATATCGTATAGTCTTTCCAGGTAAAAAATTGAAAGATTTGTTTCTTTAGCGATTTCTTCAAGGAAACTATGTGCTTGCTCCACAATAGCCGCTGCGTTTGTACCATCGAGCGGTCCAAGTAATTTATCTTCTTTATTAATACGATAGCTTTCCGTAAATGGCTTTAGGCAATAGCTTGAAGCTTTTTCTGCCTGCGCCTGTGCAATGGCCAATGTTTGACCAATTCCCCATCCGATTTTTACTTTAAAAGGTAGCTGCTCGTGTAAAAAAGTGGCTAGCGAGCATTTTGTCTCATCGTTTGTAATGTGTAAATAGTCCGAAAAGTTTGTAATAATTTCATTGTGGAGCGATGAGCGATATATAACAAGTGAATACCCGAACTTGCGGTTAAAATCTAAAATGGCTTTATAGAGTGCTACTTGGCGGTATTCATTTTCCAAAAAATCATTTTCCGCGAAAGTAAATTGTAAGTGACCACATACAACTTGGCTTAACGTTAAGTTATACACTTCGACCTCTTTTAACAGTTTTTGCACGGCCGCTTCCATACTTTTTAGAGAAGGTGTCACTAAAATTGGCATGACGTCAACATGTGAAAAATATGTAAATAAATTTGTTAAACGTGTAAAACAGTATTTAATTTTATCTTCTTCCAGCAATTCCAAGTGACGTTTCGCTACGAGCTCATAAGCGTTCGGTTCTCCAAAAACCTGAATAGAGGTGCTTAAAGTGTAAGGGAAATCTTCTTCAGGCAACCATTCTTTTAAGCTTAAGTAATTATTTTCCTCGTATAAAAAGTCAATTAATGCATCTTTAAATCGAAAACCCGGGTTCTCATATTGCACTTTAGTTATATGAAAATATAAATCTCGCTCTGTAATGTCAATAAACTGGAAGGGTATTGACGCAAATTCAGCAGGGCAAGATTTCTTTATATGCAAATATGGAATTTGTCCACTACATAATACAGCCGTATATTTTAAATAATTTTCTTTGAAAATCTCAGTTAAATGTTGTAAATCTTTATAAAATACAATGTCGAATTCCACATTTTCAATATCGAGTTTATGAATGTTTTGTAGCCATCTGTAAGAATAATTTGTCGAAAAAACGCAAATTTTCATAGCAAATCCCTCTTCTTTCTAAAAAAAAGTATTGTCATATTTATCAGTTTATTATAATCTCTTAATTAAGGACAGTGAAATAAGTTGTCTTTAAATAAGGGGGCGAATCAATGGAACAAGTAGAAACTAAAAACAATGGGGCGTTTAACAAATTTTTAAACACTATCGAGCGGGTAGGCAATAAGCTGCCACATCCTTTCATGCTCTTCTTTTATTTAACATTAATTTTAATCGCCTTGTCATTCGTGCTGGGAACGATGCAGGCAGCAGTTATCAATCCTACTTCAGGTGAAGAGGTAGTTGTAAAAAATCTACTTTCTAAAGAAGGGATACGGTATATATTAACTAATACTTTAACAAACTTTACTGGCTTTGCGCCATTAGGTTTAGTATTGGCGATGATGTTAGGGATAGGGCTTTCTGAAAAAGTAGGGTTGTTTTCTGCTGTAATGACAAAAGCGATTTCAAAGACTCCGAAACGCATCGTATCATTTATGGTTGTGCTGATCGGTATTTTAGGAAATATTGCCTCAGATGCAGCGTTTGTAGTTATTCCACCTTTAGCTGCACTTGTGTTTCTGGCTTTAGGTCGCCATCCACTAGCTGGTTTAGCGGCAGGTCTTGCAGGGGCAGGGATTGGTTTTACTGCCAACATTCTAATTGCAGGAACAGATGCATTGCTTTCGGGTATTACTACTGAAGTTGTGAAAGGTCTGGATGATACATTAGTTGTAACGCCGTTAGATAACTGGTTCTTCATGATTGCCTCTACGTTTTTACTGGCATTTTTAGGGGCGTTTATTACAGATAAAATTGTTGAGCCACGTCTTGGCAAATATAAAGGCGATCAAATTGCAAAAAGTACGGATATTTCTGTGCTTGAAGCGAAAGGGTTGCGAAATGCCGGAATTGCGGCGGTATTATATATTGCATTTATCGTCGGGTTAATGCTAATTCCAAACTCTCCGCTACTAAATGATGACGGAACGATTTTACGTTCACCATTTTTATCTGGTATTATCCCAATCATTTTAGCGTTTTTTGTTATCGTCGGCATTACATTCGGTGTCACAACGAAGAAAATTCAAAAAGCTGCCGATGTACCGAACATTATGGCGGAAGCGATCAAAGATTTATCGAGCTACATCGTTTTGATTTTCATGATCGGTCAGTTTATCGGCTACTTTAACTGGTCCAACATTGCAACGTGGACAGCTGTACATTTAGCGGATTTCCTGGCAGCAATTAATTTAACGAACATTTTTGCGATTATTTTATTCGTGTTGCTTGTAGCTGTATTAAGTTTATTTATTATTAGCGGTTCGGCTTTATGGTCTTTGGTTGCGCCGATTTTCGTGCCGACGTTTTTAGTGCTTGGGTACCATCCGGCATTCATCCAGCTGGCATATCGTATCGGGGAATCTTCGACGAACATGGTAACACCTCTCAATACTTATTTTGCGATCATTTTAGGGTTTATGCAGGTATACAATAAAAAAGCTGGAATTGGTACGTTAATGTCTTTAATGATTCCATATACAATCATTTTCCTGATTTTCTGGATTCTATTAATGTTAATTTTCGTAATTTTCAATATTCCTATCGGACCGGGCATTTATTACAAATTAAATTAAATAAAATGCAAATGAGGGAAACTAATGATTGATATTTCAAATTTATATTTACAACGGCTTATAGGTTGGCGTAGGGAATTTCACCAATATCCGGAACCGGGTTGGCTTGAATTTTATACGACGAGCAAGATTGCAGACTTTTTAGAAGAATGGGGATATGAACTTTATGTCGGCAAAGAGATGAATGTGTCAGAACGGATGGGATTACCGACACAGGCAATGATCGAGCGATTTTATGATGCAGCCAAACACGCCGGCGCAAACGAGAAATGGCTGTCTAAAATGGAAGGCGGCTATACAGGGGTATTAGCAGTTTTGGAGACAGGAAGACCTGGTCCGACCGTATGTTTTCGTGTCGATATCGACGCGCTTCCTATTTTTGAATCAACGGAAGCAGAACATGTACCGAACCGTTTAGCATTTCGATCACAAAATGATGGCTTTATGCATGCATGTGGTCACGATAGTCATATTGCAATTGGCTTGGGATTAGCGGAACAAATATTGCAACATCGAAATCAGTTGACGGGCACGATTAAAATTATTTTTCAGCCTGCTGAAGAAGGTGTGCGTGGAGCGGCTTCTATTGTTCAATCACCATTGTTCGATGACATAGATTATTTCTTTGCGCTTCATATTGGTACAGGGGTAGAAGCAGGCAAGTTTATTGCAGGTTCGGAAGGCTTTTTGGCTACATCAAAATTCGATGCAACAATTACAGGTGTAGCTGCACATGCGGGAGGCGTTCCTGAAGAAGGTAAAAATGCGTTGTTAGCAGCTGCCCAAGCAACAGTTGCATTGCATAGTTTACCGCCTCATAGTAAGGGAAGTCATCGAATCAATGTTGGAACATTACATGCAGGTCTTGGACGCAATGTCATTCCCTCAACTGCGCAAATACAGCTTGAAGTGCGCGGGGAAACAACGGAGATTAATTCTTTTTATGAGAATGCAGTCAAGCAAATTTTTTCTGGTATTGAAACTATGTATGGGGTTCGCGTGGAATTGAAAAAAGTGGGCGAAGCAATAAGCGTTCCTTCAAGTAAAGCTCTAAGTGCGATATTGGCTGATGTGGCAGGCAGTTTACAGATTCCGTATGAGGAATATAGTAACTTTAATTCAGGCTCTGAAGATGCAACATTTTTTATGGAACGCATTCAGAAAAATGGCGGCTTAGCAACGTATTCGATTATTGGTACAGAACTTGCGGCTGGACATCATCATGAAAAATTTGATATTCGAGAAGAAGATATGCTTTCGGCAATAAAAATATGGCTTAATACATTATTAAGGCTGCAATAGGAGATGTCACGATGAATAGTCTCATCAAAGATAATTTAATAGAACAACTAATAACACAATATGATGAACAAATTATAGCATTATCAAATTCAATTTGGGATATTGCTGAAACGCGTTTTCAGGAACAGAAATCAGTAGAATTGCTAACAACTTTTTTACGTCAGCATGGTTTTCATGTAACTGAAAATATAGCTGACATGGATACTGCATTTGTTGCTACATTTGGAACCAAGGGACCTGTTATCGGAATTTTAGGTGAATACGATGCCCTCCCAGGTCTAAGCCAAGTACCACATAGTGCGACCCGACAAGCGGTAGTTGATGGTGGGAATGGACATGGCTGTGGGCATAACTTGCTAGGTACAGCAGGCATTGCGGCAGTACTTTCATTAAAAGATTTAATTGAACGTGGTGAACTGCAAGGACAAATTCGGTATTACGGATGCCCTGCTGAAGAGGGGGGATCCGGTAAAACATTTATGGTACGTGAAGGTGTGTTTAACGATGTTGATATTGCCCTTACATGGCATCCCAATTCATTTGCTAGTATTTTTAGCTTCTCATCACTTGCAAACTATCAAGTATATTTTGAGTTTGAAGGAATCGCTAGTCATGCTGCAAATTCGCCTGAATTAGGGCGCAGTGCACTTGATGCAGTAGAATTAATGAATGTTGGCGTAAACTATTTACGAGAGCACGTTCCATCGAATGTTCGCATGCATTATGCTGTAACAAATACGGGAGGAGTTTCGCCGAATGTTGTGCAGGCTAATGCAGAAGTATTGTATTTAATTCGTGGGAAAGACATTCAGCAAGTTGACGATGTTTATAAGCGTATCGTAAAAATTGCGGAAGGTGCGGCTTTAATGACAGAAACTAAATTAACAGTGAAGTTTGATAAAGCCTGCTCTAACTATATCCCGAATGATATATTGAACCGTTTACTATATAAAAATTTACAACAAGTAGGTTTGCCGGAATATAGTAACGATGAACGGAACTACGCAAAAGAAATGGTTGATACACTACAGCCAAATGAAATAGCAGCAGCAAAAGCGGAAGTAACTACATTAGCTGGATCTCAAACTATAGATTTTGATAAAGCATATGTAGATGGTGTATTTTTGAATGAAATTGTACCGTATGAAGTATCTAACTTTACAATGGCTGGATCTACTGATGTTGCAGATGTAAGCTGGGTCGTTCCAACAGGGCAATTTTTTGCACCATGCTTTGTATTTGGCACGCCATTACATACATGGCAACTTGTATCGCAGGGCAAAACATCAATTGCACATAAAGGACTTTTATATGCAGCTAAGGTGCTCGCTTCAACAGCTGTAGATTTACTGTCCAATCCTGTATTAATTGAAGAGGCGAAACGTGAATTTTTGGCAGAAACAAAAGGTTCATATGTTAATCCGATTCCGGCATCGATTCTTCCTAACGCACATAATAAAAAGGATTTGTTGTAAGCTTTTTATAGAGTAACAAATTAATTAAACAAACTCATTACAGCCTATTTACGATCAAAAATCTCATATTAATACCTTTCACATCGTAATAAAATAAAACCGTGCCTTAGTAAAAAAGCTAAGGCACGGTTTTTTAGTGAAATTTAAGCTAGGTATTAATTTTCCACTTGTCAAATATAAAAAAATATGTGAAAATACATATACGAACAAACGTTCCTATTAATTGGAGGTATTGGTATGCTGCAAATTCCTTCTAAAACGATTCCGTATTATGAGGCAGGGATTTATTTGCCGTTGCTGTTAATTATTCTTGGGAAGGATTATTCAATAGTGGAGCAAAGTCCGTTCAAATTTAAAAATCCCTATTTGCAATTAATCGATGCTGTACGTATCAAAATAGAGCATGACTTAAAAGAAACGAAGGACTATTTTAAACTTCATCAGATGCGCTTAGTGAGAGGCAAAACGGATGATTTGTTTACCGAGTATCATTTTTACTTTGGGGGAGTCATGGAGTGTAGAAGATATTCGAATATTCGCCTTCGTAATCAAAGTGAGTTACTTCTTGCTGAATATTTAAAAAAAAACTGATGCTCTTATAAGATACTATTGCGCTGTAAAAGCAGATATTTATAGTACATCGCAGCGCGTACATATTGCTGGTTGAATGATTTCATATTGATGTCCAGACTAATTTCAGTATTATCCACAAAAGTTACGAGCGTTTTATCCCCGTCTTCACTAATATTAATAATAGGATTCAAGGATATCCAAATATTTTGAGGTGAATACGGCGAAAACAGCGGGAATAAAATACACGGGTCCCCGAAATCATAGGCCACCATGATCGGCAATTTATGTTTATTCTCTCCAAAAAATCCCCTCGCCTGATATTTGCTAGCATCATAGGAGCTTCCATGCAGACGACATGTATCGCGAATAATTTTTAGAGGCTTATACGGAGAGGTAGATTTGCCGTACTTGTCCAATATAGTAGTGTGAATTTTATCTCGATGCTGATAGGACTTCAAACAAAAGGTGGAATTAGAAATAATGTAATTGGAATTTCGTGTTAAATTACTGATCATTTTGCATCCCCTATCTTTCCTACTTTTTTAATCGCTTAAATTTTCACTATACATCTAAACTACTGCATAAAGTGCTAAAAATCAACATTATATTTAGAAAATTCTGTCATATGATAATTTTTCAGAATATATTGCAAATTGTATGATTTTTAACTTATAATGGGTAAAAGAGGTCGAGGTGATATCGATGGATAAATATTATTCGTATACAGACTTTTTAAAAGCGGTTAGTCAGCAGTCCACTGAACATCATGCAGAGAAGCTATTGAATGAAATTTATTTAGATTTATTTATTAGTCGGTTGCAGCGGATGCAACGTATTGAACAATTAAAGTTACTTATCGATACATCGTTAGATCAAAAGAACGAACAAGCATTTTACAGCTATACTACAGAGTTAAAAGAGTTATTGGAAACTGTTTCGTAAAAGCCACCCTATTCCAGGTGGTTTTTTTTATGGGCAAAATCGGGGCTCCGGTTGTTTTCTAATATATGATGGAAAGATTCTAATAAAATTAAAATAGTTCTAATAAATTGGTTATTTTCTAATAAAAAGGATAATTCTTCTAATAAGTGCTCGGTGTTTTCAAATAACCGGCTCTAATCTTCAAATAAGTCACCGTACTTTTCTAATATCCACCACAAAAGTTCTAATAAATCCTACAAAACATCTAAAACGCTAACGCCACACTAAATTCGAATGTACGTTCGCAATTTTATCGTAAATTAAAAACGGGTATGTTAAAATAGAAGATACCATTAGTGACAGAAAGGACAATCTAAATATGACAGAAACTTTTACAATAAAGTCCGCCTATCAGCCTGCCGGGGATCAGCCGGAAGCAATTAAACAGCTCGTACAGGGAGTTAAAGAAGGCAAGCGTCACCAGACATTGCTTGGGGCGACAGGTACGGGTAAAACATTTACGATTTCCAATGTAATTAAAGAAGTGAATAAGCCGACGCTTGTGATGGCACACAATAAAACACTGGCCGGCCAATTATATAGTGAGTTTAAAGAATTTTTCCCGGACAATGCGGTTGAATATTTCGTCAGCTACTATGACTATTTCCAGCCGGAAGCGTATGTACCGCAAACTGATACGTACATTGAAAAGGATTCAAGTATTAATGAAGAAATCGATAAATTGCGCCACTCGGCAACGACTGCTTTGTTTGAACGGAAAGATGTCATTATTATCGCATCCGTATCGTGTATTTACGGTCTCGGTAATCCGGAAGAATATCGTGAAATGGTCGTTTCCATTCGTACAGGGATGGAAATCGAGCGCAATCAGCTATTGCGGAAACTAGTCGACATTCAATATGAACGTAATGATATTAACTTTACACGCGGTACGTTCCGTGTACGCGGGGATGTTGTCGAAATTTTTCCGGCTTCACGCGATGAACACTGTATCCGAATCGAGTTTTTCGGAGATGAAGTTGACCGGATTCGTGAAGTGGATGCACTGACGGGCGAAATTTTAGGGGACCGTCAGCATGTAGCCATTTTTCCGGCATCCCACTTCGTTACCCGTGAAGAGAAAATGAAAATTGCGATTGAAAATATCGAAAAAGAGTTGGAGGAGCGACTTGCCGTCTTGCGTTCGGAAGACCGTTTACTGGAAGCACAGCGCTTGGAGCAACGGACAAATTACGATTTGGAAATGATGAAGGAAATGGGCTTCTGCTCAGGTATCGAAAACTATTCGCGCCATTTAACATTGCGTGAAGCAGGGGCGACGCCGTATACATTACTTGATTACTTCCCGGAAGACTTTTTGCTTGTCGTTGATGAAAGCCATGTTACATTACCGCAAGTACGTGGTATGTATAATGGAGACCAGGCTCGTAAAGGGGTATTGGTCGAGCATGGCTTCCGTCTGCCGTCCGCACTGGATAACCGTCCGCTCATGTTTGATGAGTTTCAATCGAAAGTAAGCCAGGCCATTTATGTATCGGCAACACCAGGACCTTATGAATTAGAGCATACACCGGAAATGGTGGAACAGATTATTCGTCCGACAGGGCTGCTTGATCCGACGATTGATATCCGTCCGATTGAAGGGCAAATTGATGATCTGATCGATGAAATTCATGAGCGAATCCGTCGTAATGAACGGACACTCGTCACGACATTGACGAAGAAAATGTCCGAAGATTTGTCGAGCTATTTAAAAGAAATGGGCTTGAAAGTCGAATACTTGCACTCGGAAATCAAAACGCTGGAACGGATCGAAATTATCCGGGAACTTCGTAAAGGGACGTATGATGTGCTGATCGGCATTAACTTATTAAGGGAAGGTCTTGATATTCCCGAAGTATCTCTTGTCGCAATTTTGGATGCGGACAAGGAAGGGTTCCTCCGTTCGGAACGTTCGCTTATTCAAACTATCGGACGTGCTGCGCGTAACTCAAACGGTCATGTCATCATGTATGCCAATAATATGACGGATTCAATGACAAAGGCGATCAGTGAAACAAAGCGCCGTCGTGAAACCCAAATGGCTTACAATGAAGAACATGGTATTACACCGAAAACAATCATTAAAAAGATTCCTGATATTATCCGCGCCACACAAGCTGCGGAACAGGAAGAAACATATATTACAAAAGTGACAGGTGGTAAAAAGCTTACGAAAAAAGAGCTGGAGAAGCTTGTTGCAACATTGCAAGTTGAAATGAAAGAAGCCGCAAAAGCGCTGGACTTTGAACGCGCGGCTGAACTACGTGACATGATATTTGAATTGAAAGCAGAAGGGTGAACAATGTGAAAAATACAGAAATTGTCGTACAAGGTGCACGAGCGCATAATTTAAAAAATATTGATGTCACAATTCCACGCGATAAAATTGTCGTTGTGACAGGGCTTTCAGGTTCCGGTAAATCTTCACTGGCATTCGATACGATTTATGCGGAAGGGCAGCGTCGTTACGTCGAATCATTGTCTGCATATGCACGACAATTTTTAGGACAAATGGACAAGCCGGATGTCGATACAATTGAAGGACTGTCACCAGCGATTTCGATTGACCAGAAGACAACGAGCCGTAACCCGCGCTCAACAGTTGGAACAGTAACAGAAATTTACGATTACTTGCGACTGCTTTTTGCGCGTATCGGAAAACCGTATTGCCCGACACATGGGATTGAAATTACATCACAGACAGTTGAACAAATGGTTGACCGCCTGATGGAATATCCGGAGCGCACGAAAATGCAGCTGCTTGCCCCTGTTATTGAAGGCAAAAAAGGAACGCACGTGAAGCTGCTTGAAGACTTGAAAAAACAAGGCTTTGTTCGTATCCGTATAAATGGGGAACTGCGTGATCTCGATGATAATATCGAGCTGGATAAAAACAAAAAACATACAATTGAAGTAGTCGTGGACCGTGTTGTCGTAAAAGAGGGCAATGAAACGCGTTTAAGCGATTCCCTTGAAGCAGCACTCAGAATTGCGGATGGCCGCGTTCTAGTCGATGTGATCGATCATGAGGAGCTGTTATTCAGTGAGCATCATGCATGTCCATTATGCGGCTTTTCAATTGGTGAACTCGAGCCGCGCATGTTTTCATTCAACAGTCCGTTCGGAGCTTGCCCTACATGTGATGGGCTTGGAAGTAAAGCAAAGGCCGATATCGACTTAGTCATTCACAACTGGGATTTAACGTTGCTTGAAAATGCGATAGCACCATGGGAATCCGTATCGTCCAACTACTACCCGCAGCTGTTGGCATCCGTATGCAAACATTACAACATTCCAATGGATGTACCGGTAAAAGATATTCCTAAGGAGAAAATGGATAAAATTTTATACGGTTCTGGAAAAGAGAAAATTCTATTTGAATATACAAATGATTATGGCAGTATGCATAAGAAAAATATCGAATTTGAAGGCGTCATCGCAAATATCGAACGCCGCTTTAAAGATTCCTCTTCAGACTATGTACGTGAATCGATGCAAAAGTACATGACCGAACAGCCTTGTGCGACTTGTAAAGGGCACCGTCTGAAAAAGGAAACACTTGCAGTGAAAATTAAAGATCAGAACATTTCAGAAGCGACACGCCACTCCATTCAGGAAATGTATGAGTTCTTTAGTTCAGTAGAATTAACGGAAAAAGAACGCCAGATTGCGAATTTAATTATTCGTGAAGTGATTGAACGACTGAAGTTCTTATTGGATGTCGGATTAAATTACTTAACACTTGCACGATCTGCTGGAACATTATCCGGCGGGGAAGCACAGCGTATTCGACTGGCCACTCAAATCGGCTCCCGTTTAACAGGTGTACTATACATTTTGGATGAGCCGTCAATCGGGCTCCATCAACGTGATAATGACCGGTTAATTAATACACTTGTAAATATGCGTGACCTCGGTAATACGTTAATTATCGTCGAACATGATGAGGACACGATGATGGCAGCGGATCACTTAATCGACATCGGTCCGGGTGCCGGTGTACATGGCGGTCAAGTCATTGCACAAGGGACACCGAAGCAAGTCATGAAAAACAAAGAGTCGATTACCGGCCAATATTTGAGCGGGAAGAAATTTATTCCACTGCCGCTTGAACGCCGTAAATCAGATGGCCGGAAAATAAAGATTAAAGGTGCATCTGAAAATAACTTGAAAAATGTAAGTGTCGATATCCCGCTAGGTCAGTTCATCGCCGTTACAGGTGTGTCCGGTTCTGGTAAATCGACATTAGTGAATGAGATTTTATATAAATCGCTCGCATCAAAACTGAACCGGGCAAAAGTAAAACCGGGCAAGCATAAAACAATAGAAGGTTTAGAACAACTTGAAAAAGTTATTGATGTGGACCAATCGCCAATCGGACGTACACCACGTTCTAACCCTGCAACGTATATTGGCGTATTTGATGATATTCGCGATGTATTTGCTATGACGAATGAGGCGAAAGTGCGCGGCTATAAAAAAGGGCGATTTTCGTTCAACGTAAAAGGCGGACGTTGTGAAGCTTGCCGCGGAGATGGCATTATTAAAATCGAAATGCACTTCTTACCGGATGTTTATGTGCCGTGTGAAGTTTGTCATGGGAAGCGTTATAACCGCGAAACACTTGAAGTAAAATATAAAGATAAAAATATTTCCGATATTTTGGAAATGACGGTAGAAGATGCATTGGAGTTTTTCGGGAACTTGCCGAAAATTCAGCGTAAACTGCAAACGATTGTCGATGTGGGTCTTGGATATGTGAAGCTTGGTCAGCCTGCAACTACATTATCTGGCGGTGAAGCACAGCGTGTGAAATTGGCGTCGGAATTGCACCGTCGTTCAACCGGTAAGTCATTTTATATTTTGGATGAACCAACAACTGGTTTGCATGCCGATGATATTTCCCGTTTGCTGATTGTCCTGCAGCGCTTAGTCGAAAACGGTGAGACCGTGCTTGTGATTGAGCATAATCTCGATGTTATCAAAACAGCCGACCATATTATTGATCTAGGTCCTGAAGGTGGCGAAGGTGGCGGTACAATTTTAGCGACAGGTACACCGGAGAAAATAGCCGAAGTGAAGGAAAGTTATACAGGCCGCTACTTAAAACCGATTTTGGAGCGCGACCGTGAACGTATGGAATCAAGAATTAAAGAAGCGCAAAATAAATAGATTGAAAAACTAAGAGCGCAAACGAAACTTTTCGTCCTCCCTCCTCGTATAATAACTATATACGAAGCAGAGGGAGGAATTTTTTTATGCAAGAAGAACGTAAACGCATTTTAAAATTAGTTGAAAGCGGTACAATTACGGCAGAAGAGGCAATTGTATTACTGGAAAAATTGTCGTCGGAAAAGGAATCCACTCCATCACAAGCAGCACCAGTCGAGCAACCGCTTTTTGAAGAAAAGTTTGGGGAAGAGCCGCATAAGGCAGAACCGGTTTTTGAAGAGCAAAAAGAAAAACGTAAAACAACAGGATTTGAAGATATTTTCGGCAAGTCATTTAACGATAAAGAATTTAATAAAAAGATGGACGAGTTCATGGGCGATATCAAACAGGATTTATCACAATTCAGCACACGCATGACAGGATTGGTCGGTGCAGCATTATCCAAGTTTAAAGAACTTGATATTGATACACCGTTTGGAGAAAAAGTTGAGTTTACTAAAACGTATGCTTACCCTGTAGCTGATGTTAAAGGGGTAGAGCTGGAAATCGCCAATGGTAAAATCGATATCGTACGCGCTGCGGATGAATTAGTTACTGTAAATGTGACAGGAAAAACGCCGTTGAGAGGTACAGAAGAAGAAACGATTGCACAGGCAACGGAAAATATGTCGAAGCTGACAAATGACAAATTATTTATACAATCTACAAATAAATTTGCACAAGTGAAAGTACAAGTAGCTATTCCAGAGAAACATTATGACGTAATAATCGCAAAACTATTAACAGGTAGCGTTTCAATCGAACAGGTTGACGCAAAGTTGGTTAAAGCGCGTACACATAACGGGGTAATCCGTCTGGAAAATGCAACATTTGATCATGCGGAACTGCAAACGAGCAACGGTGCAGTAGAAGCCCGTCATATTAAAGGTGAAGATTTGGAAATCGGCACAGCGAATGGACGTATATATGTAGATGGCGAATTAAATGAAGTAGAAGCTGAATCGATGAATGGACATGTTGTCATTACAACAACGAGTGCGGAAGCGCATAAAATTAAGGCCCGTGCTCTAGCAGGTTCAGTAGAAATTTACGTGCCGAAAACAGTGGCACTGGACGGTCAGGTTTACTCGAACTTCGGAAAAGCAGATATCGGTTTAAGTGATGTATTGCTTACAGAAGAAGAAGAGCAATTTCTGTCAAAATCGGTACGTTTCACTAAAGAACTGGAAGGCGCGAAACTCTTGAAATTAGTAGGAGAATCTCGCACAGGTACAGTGTTGGTACGCTATACGCTGCAATAGGCGTAGGATTTTAGCTACAGCTTTCCGGATTCCGTGAAGCTCGAGTGACTAATTCTTCAAAGAAATAAATTCCTTATAAAATCAAGCATCCATTTTCTCGCAAAGAATTTGGGTGCTTTTCCTATTCGAACTTTTTGTTTTCCGTCAAATCTCCAATAAAAAGTCACAAATTGCCGCATTCCTACATGGAAAAAGAATTTTTTTAAAAATCCCCCTAAAAATACCATAATAATCCAAATGTTGAGAAGGGTTTTCAGTAAAATCGTCGAATAATTAAAAATAGTGTAGAGTATTTTATTATATTAAGAACATTTCATACTTTAACATTTATATTACGAAAACCAAAAAATAAGTGTAATTCTATGAAATTTTATGAACAAATGAAATTTTGTAATGTTGTCATGGCGCTCCGGGAGCCTGAAAACGAGACGGGGCTTACATTGAAAAGAAAATGTAATAAAATTTGAGCTTGAAAATGCTATAATGGGTAAGACTAAAATTTAAAATTCTAGATATTGAGCTTAGGTGGTTTCGTGAATGATTGAAATGAATAATGTAGTGAAGAAGTATCCTAACGGGGTCGTCGCCGCAAACGGGATTACGGTTCATATAAAAAAAGGTGAATTTGTGTATATTGTTGGCCCGAGTGGAGCAGGTAAATCGACATTTATTAAGTTGATGTACCGTGAAGAAAAACCGACTTCCGGCGATGTCATCATTAATGGCATTAATTTGAGAACGCTAAAAAATAATCGCGTACCTCATTTACGCCGTCATCTTGGTGTCGTCTTCCAGGACTTTAAATTATTGCCGCGCTTAACAGTGTATGAAAATGTAGCGTTCGCGATGGAAGTAATTGAAGAACAGCCAAGCGTCATCCGTAAACGGGTAATGGAAGTACTTGAACTGGTGGGCTTAAAGCATAAAGTGCGAATGCTGCCGAATGAGCTGTCAGGTGGAGAACAGCAGCGTGTAGCAATTGCCCGCTCGATTGTAAACCGTCCGAAAGTGATGATTGCGGACGAGCCTACAGGAAATTTAGACCCGGAAACATCGTGGGAAATTATGAATATTTTTGAGGAAATTAATCGCCAAGGTACGACGATTTTGATGGCAACACATAACCGTGAAATCGTAAATACTGTGCGTAAAAGAGTTATTGCAATTGAAGGCGGAATGATCGTCCGTGATGAGTACGGAGGTGACTACGGCTATGAAAACTAGAACAATTGCCCGTCATTTCCGTGAAAGTTTTAAATCATTAGGCCGTAACAGCTGGATGACACTGGCTTCCATCAGTGCTGTAACGGTTACATTATTATTGGTCGGTGTATTTGCTGCGATTATGATGAATTTAAACAAAGTCGCTTCCGATTTGGAAAACGATGTTGAAATTCGTGTCATGATTGATATTATTCCGGAAGCGGAAGAAGCAAAATTGGCAGAAGAGCAGCTTCTTGACGAGATTCATAATATGCCGGATGTCGAGGAAGTTACATATTCTTCTAAAGAACAAGAATTAAGTAAGTTAATCAAAGATTTTGGTGATGAATTAAGTTTATTCGAACAGAACAACCCGTTATATAATGTGCTGTACGTCAAGGCTGTCGATCCTTTGAAAACAGCTGATGTCGCCAAGCAGATTGATAGCTTAGACAATACTTTTGAAGTAAAATATGGCGAGGGTAAAGTAGAAAAACTATTTAACTTCTTAGAAATCGCTCGTAATGTTGGACTCGTATTAATTTTAGGACTGCTGTTTACAGCGATGTTCTTAATCTCTAATACCATTCGCATTACGATTATTGCACGTAAAGATGAAATTGAAATTATGAAGCTTGTAGGGGCTACAAATTCTTTCGTCCGCATTCCATTTGTATTGGAAGGAATGTGGCTTGGTTTAATTGGATCTATTATTCCAGTCGCAGCCGTTACAATTGCTTATTACAATATTTATGATTTATTGGCACCTCGATTAAAAGGGGAATTGTTCCAAATGTTAGAAGTAACACCACTTATGTATCAGGTGAACGGATTAATCATCTTCATCGGGATGTTCATCGGTATATGGGGAAGTTTCATGTCAGTTCGTAAGTTTTTAAAAGTATAACTTCTTTCAGCGACTGTCACACATTGCCAAGGCAACATTGACAATGACGAAAATAGTGGGAAGTGGCTCGTTTTTTACATCTTAGAGAGACAAAAAGAGCCACTATTACCCATGCATTTAGGGGGAAAAGTTTTTGAAGAAGCTAACGACGCGTTCATTTAAAACAATTGCAGCAATACTTGCGCTAGTACTATTTGTTCAAATACCGGCAGCATCCGCAGCATCATTAAGTGAACTGAAAAAAGAGCGCAGTCAACTCGAAGCAGAAAAGAAATCAATTAATAAATCACTCGAACAAAAAACAAACGAGATTCAAACAAATCAAAACAGACAGCAAAAAATTATTTCGCAGCTGGAGCAACTGGGTGCAAAAATTAATGAAACGAATCATAGTATTGCCGTTGTCGAATTGGATATTGAAATTGCAAACGAAGAGATTTCTATTTTAGAAGATGAAATCGCAGAATTAAAAGAGAAGATTGAGCAACGTAATGAACTATTGCGTGAGCGTGCACGGGCGATTCAGTCATCAGGTACAGTTAGTTACCTTGACGTCCTGCTTGGAGCAAATAGTTTCGTAGACTTTATCGATCGTTTTTCTGCTGTAAGCACACTTATGGACGCTGACCGTCAAATTATGCGTGAGCAAAAGGAAGACCAGGAAAAACTTGAAGTTCAAAAGCTGGAGCTTGTGAAGACGAAAGAAGAGCTTGAAGCGAATAAAGCGAAATTGAAAAGTTTGATGGCTTCGTTAAATCAACAAAAGAAAGAAAAGAAACAGTTAGTAGCAGAGCTTGAAAAAGAAGAAGCGAAACTACGATCTGAGAAAACAGAACTAAAAGCAGAGTACGATGATAAGGTAGAATTAAGTAAAGAACTGGAAGAGAAGTTTCTTAAAGAACAGCGCCGATTAGCGGAAGTTGCCCGTCAAAAGGCATTGGAAGCTGCGGCTGCTAAAAAGAAACAACAAAACAGTAGCAGTAGCAATAGTACTGTAAGTTCCGGAAACTTGCCGGTTGTTTCTTCAGGACATTGGACAAGACCTGCAGCGGGCCGTTTTACATCAGGGTTCGGTGGGCGTGATATTGGACCAATCGGAAGTAAAAATCACTTAGGAATTGACATTGCCAACTCAATCGGAACACCGGTTGTTGCAGCAGCGGATGGTGTTGTTTCCTATGTTGGTTCGATGAATGGTTACGGGAATGTTGTAATGGTTACTCACTCGATTGAAGGACAATTATTCACGACAACGTATGCCCATTTAAGCGGATTTAATACGAGTGTTGGCGCATCTGTTTCAAAAGGTCAGCAAATTGCAAGACTTGGGAATTCAGGGAACTCAACAGGACCTCATGTACACTTTGAGATCCATGTCGGTGAATGGAACGGCAGTCGTTCAAACGCCGTCAACCCATTAAACTATATTTCACTGTAAGTTATATAAAAGGCAAAACTTTAATTATTAAAGTTTTGCCTTTTTCGTTTGAATAATTATCTAAAAGTTATGATAATGTACTAATAGGAAGAAATGTGGGGTGAAGTTGATGAAGAAAAATGTTGGAGTCGGTATTATTTTAGTGCTTGTCATCACGATGCTTGGCACTTACATAAAAGCTGAAATCGATCAAAGTACTGCAATCAACGAGCATGCATTAGGGAAAGAAGTTGAAATGGATGAAGAAGTCGGCCTCGAAAAAGGTCAGTTTGCACCGGATTTTACATTATATAATTTACAGGGCGAGCCGTTGACACTTTCGGAGCTGAGAGGGAAGCGTGTCGTACTGAATTTCTGGGCAACCTGGTGTCCGCCATGTGAAGCGGAAATGCCGCATATGCAAAAATACTACGAAAAATACCGTGAAGAAGACAATGTGGAAATTGTCGGTGTCAATATGACGTACGCAAACGAAAAGCTGGAGCGTGTAGAGCAGTTTCTAAAAAGTTATGACATCACCTTCCCAATCGTACTGGAACAAACTGAAGCTGTTGCCTATCAATATGAAATTATGACGATGCCAACAACATACATGATTGATACTTCAGGGAAAATACAAAAGCAAATAATTGGTCCACTCGATTTGGATGCATTGCGGGAAAATGTCATTCAACTAGATTAAGTGCAGGAATTGAGACGATTTGGATCAGGAACCTTAAAATATCTTCACTTTAGGACGTTTAAATTCGACTTTATAAGTATGAAACTTTCATTCGCTTCATAAATTTTATGGAACGGAGGAGAACTCGTGCGTAAAAGTCGGATTTTTTTATTAGTAGTTGCGATGGTGTGTATCGGAATAATTGTTTATGGTGTAATGAAAATCAAGGCGCAGCCACAGGAGGAACAGGCGAGTTTTGCGGTAGTCAATGAACTGCATCAGTTAATCACGAGCGAATCAGTTTATGATGTCAACTCTGAAAAATTGGTGGAGGGTGCACTGCGAGGGATGGCAAATGCAATAAATGACCCTTATAGTACTTATTATTCGGAGCAAGAAGCAGCATTACATAAACAGACGCTCGCAAGTGAACGAATCGGTATCGGTGTTGAATTGGCAGATGCGAATGGCAAGATTATCGTAGTGGCCCCTATTAAAGCTTCACCTGCAGAAAAAGCGGGCATTCGACCATTGGATGAGCTTATACAAATTAATGAAGTAAGACTTGACGGAAAATCTATGGGGGAAGTTCGTAAGCTGATGTATGGTAAAGAAGGAGAAGCGGTGGAACTTGTCATTTATCGACCGGAACTGGACCAGCATTTAAAGTTGGTCGTGAAAAGAGAACGTTTGAAAAATGATACGGTGGAAGCTGAAGTTCTCGAAGTAGAAGGAAGAAAACTCGGCTATATAACAATCAATCTATTTGGTGAAAAAACAGCAGAAGAATGGAAAGAGGCTCTTGATGGAGTGATGAAGGAGGAAGTAGAAGGGTTAATCATTGATGTGCGGGACAATCCAGGTGGCTATTTACATAGTGTTGCCCAAATGATGAGCATGTTCGAGCAAAAAGAAAAAATCTTTGCGTATATGCAAAATCATGACGGTGTAACAGAGCCACTGAAAACAAAGGAAGTGGAACAGTTCCAGCCTTATGTAAATTGGCTGCGTGACACACCTCTAACACTTATCCAAAATGAAGGAAGCGCATCAGCCAGTGAAGTGTTTGCCGGTGCCCTGCAAGACTGGAAACGTTCGGTCATTATTGGGGTGACGAGCTTCGGTAAAGGAACGGTCCAACAAACATGGGATCTTCAAAATGGCGGAGAAGTAAAATTGTCGACAAATAAATGGCTTACTCCTTCGAAAAAGTGGATCCATGATGTAGGGATTGAACCAGATGTCGAAGTGACACAGCATCCGCTTTATAGTGTAGAAACAAAAATACTGAAAGGCCGCTTTGAAGAGGGAGAATACAGTGAAGAAGTTGCCTACAGCCAGCGTATTTTAAGTGAACTCGGCTACAGCATCAGCCGAACAGATGGATTCTTTGATAAGGATACAGCACAGGAAGTGGAAAGCTTCAGAAAAAAGCATGATATTGCAGAAGGAAGCTATATGGATGAAGTATTTTTCCATGAATTAACAGAAGAACTGCAAACATTCAAACAGTCAAAAGTAAATGACATGCAACTGCAGATGGCGATCAGTTATATTATGCATCAGTTTGAGTGATGGACTTTTCTATTAGGAATTTAATTGCCCTATATAAAAGTATGAGTTGACTAAAATAATTTCTAAAGCTAGTTGATTGGAATGGAGGGGAGGCGACTCCACCGGGAATAGCACGAGCGAGAGACTACAGGCTCGAGCCGTGCCCGGGGAAAGCGTCCGACCCGGAATGGAAATCAACACCCGATTAAAATGGTGAATCCATTATAAAGCAATATTAATAAAGAGAGCGTTGTCGAATTATACAAGTTCGACAACGCCTTTATTTTATTTCCGGTACAAATGGGACTACGCATTACGGAAAGGATTTGGTACAATTATTCGTACGGTAGGTGAGAATATGGATGGAACAATTTTAATTGAAATTTTAAAAGGGATTGGCCGATTTTTTATAAATCCTTTGTTTTATGTCGCCATCATTTCCGCAGTTTATTTAGGATATCGCCGAGTGAAGCGCGAACGAAGGTATTTTAACCGACGGATACTAGGTGGCTGGTCCGAGCTGAAAAATATGCTTGCGATGGGTTTTATACTGTCCGTTATTATTTCCTTATTTAGTCTTGTAATAGGCTTAACAGTATCACTCGAATTATTGACAATTGTTTTTATTGTAAGTTTCGTAGGTTTATTCATTTATATGTATCAATTATTATCGCCAGCGATTGTGATGGCGGTTGCTTTTTGTGGAATCGTTTGGATGCAATGGCAAGATTGGTCATATACAATTGGAACACTTGAATTGGCAGGCAGAAATGTTACAAATGATCTTGTTATGACAATTCCGATGATGACGGGGCTCTTACTCATGGCGGAAGGAATTTTAATTCGCCGGTATGGTGCCCGTTTTGCTTCACCGATTGTGGAGAAAACAAAGCGTGGATTAAATGGGATAGGCTATTTCAGTAAGCAGCTTTGGATTTTACCTGTCTTTACGATTATTCCAGGTGAAGGCATTCAAAACTTTGCACCATATTGGCCACAATTTACGATCGGAGCAGAACAGTTTTCGATCATTGTTTTCCCGTTTATTATCGGATTCCAGCAGATGGTCCGCCAAAAGCTGCCGATGAATGTGTATCCGCAAATGGGACGTTCGATTATTATGATAGGACAATTTGTGCTGGTCGTCGGATTAGCCGCTTATTTCCTGCCGATACTAGGTGCAGCTGCATTAGCATTAGGTGCAATTTCCCGTACAATTATCGGTATTCATTATAGTCGCTCAGAGGACCGCAACAGTTATGCTGTTGTACGCAGTGATAAAGGTGTAATGATTGCCGGCATTTTACCAGATTCGCCTGCTGAGAAAATGGGACTTGCCGCAGGTGAAATTATTAAACGTGTAAATGGACAAGATGTTTTTACAGAAGAAGATTTGTACAAAGCATTGCAGATTAATGCTGCCCATTGTCGCTTGGAAGTGCTTGATCATTCAGGCGAATTGCGTCTAGCCCAGCATGTTGTCCATCGAGATGATAACCATAAAATTGGATTATTAGTTGTTAGTTAATTTCAAAAGAATCTCGTTAAGACGAGGTTCTTTTTTTTGGTAAAAACGGGTATAAAGAAATTATGTTAAGATTAAATTGTACTAGACAACATTGTGTAGCTTCAGGAATTTTTATCGTTTTTGGTAGGGGTGAGCTGTTATGTTAGATTGGATGACAATCGATAATATTGAAACAATTGTAGAAAAATATAAACTGTTAGGTCCGTTTTTCGGCATTTTTTTAACGTTCCTGGAATCATTTATCCCTGTATTGCCGCTGTTTGTAATCATCATTGCCAATGCTGCAGCTTACGGGTTATTTTGGGGGTTTTTACTGTCATGGCTTGGAACGGTCGCAGGCTCCTACATGTTCTTTCTCATGATTCGCATGTTTGGGAAGTATCGCCTTTTCCGTCGGATTAAAGAGCAGAAACAAGTGAAAAAACTGATTAACTGGGTGGACATTAGAGGATTTACACCATTGTTTGTGCTACTGTGCCTGCCTTTTACACCTGTTGTCGTTGTCAATACGGTCGCGGGATTATCCAATATAAAAAAGAAATATTATTTTTTGACACTCCTTATTTCAAAACCGATCTTGATCTTCTTGATTAGCTATTTAGGCAGTGATCTACGTGATATTTTAACCTCTCCTGGAAAACTTATTATTTCAGCTGTGATTATTTTAATTATTTGGGGAATCGGCAAATTGATCGAACACATTTTAAATAAGCGTGTGGAAAGAGATTTGCGTGAGATTGGAAAATTACGAAAACATAAATAAAAAGCTTCAGTCTTGTCTTTTAACAAATTGTGAAAAGACAGGGCTTTTTTGTATGATGGCAATTAATGCGCGAACATGCATTCTTATATTATAATAGAAGAAAGAAATAGAAGTGAGGTGGGAATTGTGACGTTACGAGTTATAACAGGACGGGCAGGCACGGGGAAAACTACTTTGATACACCGTGAAATAGTCAATGATTTAAAAACAAATATATTTGGACATCCAATTTTTATATTAGTTCCTGACCAAATGTCGTTTACAACGGAATATGAGCTGACGACGAACTATGACATTGAAGGAATGATGCGTGCACAGGTTATGACATTCAAACGGCTGGCCTGGTTTGTGCTGCAAAATGAAGGAGGTATCGCCCACGAACGTATTGACGGCACAGGGTACCGCATGCTGTTACGACGTATTTTGGAAGAACATCAGGAAGAGTTCCTTTTATTTAAACGCGCGGCAGGTAAACCCGGTTTTACGAAAGAAGTCGAGCAGATTTTAAAGGAATTCAGCCAATATCATATCGATGTGGAAACAATCGAGCCATTGATCGAGTCATTAAGATTAAACGGTGCAAGTGAAGTACTGCTTCATAAATTACATGACCTGAATATTATTTTAAAGCTGCTGCATGAACGGATCGGGACAGATTATATTGATGGCGATGGCTATTTCCCGCTGCTAATTGAACGTATTCCTAAAATGGAAAGCTTGCGCAATACCGATATTTATCTGGACGGGTTTGTTTCGTTTAATGGACAGGAATTTGCCATTTTAAAAGAGCTGCTTATTTATGCGAAGAGTGTCACAATTGTGCTCCCGATGGAAGACCCGCAAATGGATCTACTGGAAGGCTCGGTATTTTACAGAGCTGCGATGACGTATGACAAAATAAAAAATGAGCTGCAAAAGTTACGATTCGAACGAGGAATTGATATTGAAGAGGAGCCGCGTGTTCATTTAGAAGTAAACTACCGTGCGACAAATCGGGACTTGCTCCATATTGAACATTGCTTCGACAAAATTACCGATAGACCAGTCGAATCAACGGGACACACGAAAATATTGGAAGGCGTAAATCCGCGCGCAGAAGTGCAAGGTATTGCCCAGGAAATTAAACAGCTCGTTCTGGAAAAGGGGCTGCGTTATAAAGATATCGGGATTATGTACCGTCAGGCAGATGTATATGATGCGATTATCGGAACGACCTTTACACAGTATGAAATTCCGTTTTTCTCAAATGAGAAGCGGGCGATGCTTTATCATCCGCTTATCGAATTTAGTCGATCTGTACTGGAAATTATCACAACTAACTGGAAATACGAACCGATTTTCAGAAGTATAAAAACAGATTTGTTCTTCCCATATGGAGCCAACTTAGTCGCGATGAGAGACAGAGCTGATATTTTGGAAAACTTCGTCATTGCGAAAGGGATTGTTCATGACCGTTGGATGAAAGAGGAAGTATGGCATTACCGCCGTTTTAAATCACTGGAAAAAGTAAACGCGGTCCAGACAGAAGACGAGCTGGAGCATGAACAGCTTTTGAAATCGGTACGTGACTTAATCCGTGAACCGGTACTGGCATTGCAGAACCGGTTGAAAGGGAAAAAGACAGGCCGTGAAATTGTCGTTGCACTGTATGAATTTATGGAGCAGCTTGATATTTATAAAAAGCTGCTAAAAATGCAGGAGCAGGAAGAGCAGTCCGCTTCATTGCATCAGTCATTGGAGCATGAGCAGGCGTGGAATGGCTGGATTCATATTCTGGAGCAGTTTGACCTGATGTTCGGCGATAAAGTTATGCCGTTGGAAGAAGTTGCGCAAATTTTGGATGAAGGTTTTGAAACACTTGAATTTGCAAGTGTACCGCCAACATTGGATGAAGTGACCGTTTCGACTGTCGAGTTTGCACGATTTGATAATAAAAAGGCGATTTTCGTAATTGGTGTCAATGATGGGGTGTACCCGATGCGTATGGAAGCGGGAGGTCTGCTGTCTGATGATGAGCGTGAAACATTTGAAAAAATCGATGTGGAACTTGCACCAGGTATAAAAAGCAGGCTCCTGCAGGAAAGCTTCCTCTTTTACCGGGCAATTTCTTCATCGACACAATATTTATATATTACGTATGCAAATGCAGATGAGGAAAGTAAAAGCAAACTGCCATCACTTTATATTAACCGCCTTCACAGCATGTTTGAAATGACGGAAAACCGCGGCACACCAGATGAACAATCGGTTCGTACACTGCCGCATCGGAAAATTGCGATGGACCCGCTTGATGAGTTCCAAAAAGACAATGTGCTCAATTATATACAGCACCCATCACCAGCAATTGGCTTCTTAATGACCCAGCTGAAGCAGGCGCAGCACGAGCGACGTCCACTTACCGAAGAATGGGCAGCATTAAAAGCTTTTTACGAACGGGAACAGCGCTGGAAAGATGTGCTGAATGTCGTGGAAAAACCTTTATATACGACAAATGAAGCGGAGCCGCTAACGGAAGAAGTAGCGACAGCATTGTATGGCGAAGATTTCTTGGCGAGTGTGTCGCGTATCGAACGCTTTTACAGCTGTCCGTATTCGCATTTTGCGTCCTACGGGCTGAAACTGCAGGAGCGTACAGAATTCAAGCTGGAAACGTTCGCGATGGGCGATCTGTTCCATGAGGCGATCCGGACGATTTTATCCGAGAAAGAGCCATCGATTCCGCTCACAACATATGTAGCGTGCTATAAAAAAGCGGATGAGACGATTTCAAAACTGGCGGATTATTTCTCTTACAGTATTCTGAAGAGCAGCCACCGTTTCGAATATATTAAAACAAAGCTTGTGAAAATTGTTGCCCGTACGATTTATGCGCTCATTAATCAAAGTGAGCTGTCGAAGTTTAAAGCGATTGCTCATGAAAAGCCATTTGGGAAACGAGACGATAAAAATACGGAACAGGATGACCGCAATCCGCTGGAAGCACTGAAAATTGATTTGGAGCATAACCGGAAAATGTATGTACGCGGGCAAATTGACCGGATCGATGCATATAAAGATGCGGAAAACCTGTATTTGCGTGTCATTGATTATAAATCTAGCGGCCGTAAGCTCGATTTTACAGAAGTATATAACGGGATTTCACTGCAGCTGTTGACGTATTTGGATGTAGCGATGAAAAATATCCCGATAATCGCACGCGAAGGAAAGTTCATCCAGGACTTATCGGAGCTGGAAAATATCATTGTCCAGGCGGCAGGGATGTTCTATCTCCATGTGCATAATCCGCTTATTCCAACAGAGGACTATGAGCAGTATGAGCGTGTGGAAAGTTTACGTCAGGAGAAGTTCAAGTTAAGCGGCTATATGGTAAAAGATGTGGAAGTGGCACAGTTGATGGACAAGTCACTCGAGCCGAGTAAAACATCGATTATTGTGCCGGCAGCGTTTAAAAGCGGCGAGAATCCGGAATTTAACAACCGTTCATCAAAAGTAATCGAACAGGACCAGATGGAAAACCTGCAGGAATTTGTACACTATAAATTCCGTCAGGCGGGCAATGAGATTTACCGCGGAAATACGGAAATTAAACCGTACAGCCTAGGGAATCAAAAGGCTTGTACGTATTGCAGCTTTAAATCGGTTTGCCAGTTCGACCAGTCGGAAACCGGCAACAGCTATAATGAAATAAAAAAACAGCCGGAACAGGAAGTATTCGAAAATATTAAAAAGGTGGTATGTGCAGATGACAATTCCAGTGAAGCCGAATGATGTTCAATGGACAGATGTGCAGTGGAAAGCCATCTATGCATCCGGTCATGACATATTAGTTTCGGCAGCGGCCGGTTCGGGAAAAACGGCCGTATTGATCGAGCGACTGATTCAAAAGATGTTAGCGCCTGAAGACAAGCGCATTGATGTAGATGAGCTGCTCGTCGTAACGTTTACAAATGCCTCGGCTGCGGAAATGCGTAACCGTATGGCAGAAGCGCTTGAAAAGGAGCTTGCCCAAAATCCGAACAACCAATTTCTTCGCCGTCAGTTAAGTTTACTGAACAAAGCACAAATCTCTACATTGCATTCATTCTGTTTATCGATTTGCCGTGAATATGCATACACGATTGATCTGGACCCGGGTTTCCGTCTGGCAAGTACGGAGGAAGCTTCATTATTACAGGATGATGTGCTGATGGATGTGCTTGAAAAGGCATACCGCGGTGATATGGAGGCATCGTTCACGAAAGAGGAGCTTTATACATTAATCGACAGTTTTGCATCTGACCGCAGTGACCAGGCGATTGAGCTGTTGCTGCAGGAAATGTATAAAGTATCGCGCGTACAGCCAAACCCGTATGAGTGGCTGCGTGCATTGCCGGAAAAATATAATATTGATCCGGAAAGTCCAATTGATGAACTGGTCATTGCGCAGGAAGTCCGCCCGTTTATTATCGGGAGCCTGAGAGAAATTGCCACTCGTCTTGAAAAAGGATTGCAAATTGTGTCCGTTACACCAGCGTTAGAGAAAAATAAGCCATTGTTTGAAGCTGAATATACAGGGGTTATGCATGTACTCAAGGCAATGGAAGAAGGTTCATGGGAACAGGCATATGAGCTGATTCCAGCTGTTGAGTTCGGACGGATCAAGCCATTGACGAAAAAGGATACCGAGGAAGATAAACAATATTATGCGGTGGCGAAAAATCATCGTGATACGGCAAAAGAAATGCTGTCTGATTTAAAGGAAACATTTTTTGCACGCCATCCAAAGTTGTATGTACAGGAAATGGCGGCGACAAAGCCTATTTTGGAAACGCTCGTAAAACTGACGATTGAATACAGTGAAGCGTTTAAAAAGGCGAAGCAAGAGCGCGGCCTGCTTGACTTTTCGGATTTAGAGCATTATGCACTGGAAATTTTGACGGATGAAGAAAGTACGTCAAATCCCCCTCTGCCATCTGATGTCGCATTGAATTTCCAGAAGCGTTTCAAAGAAGTGCTTGTCGATGAGTATCAAGACGTAAATTTTTTGCAGGAAACAATTTTACAGCTTGTGAAAAATGGCGGGGAGCAGGACGGGAATATGTTTATGGTTGGCGATGTAAAGCAGTCTATCTATGCGTTTCGTCTTGCAGAGCCACGTCTTTTCCTAGATAAATATAAGCGATTTGAAGAAGACCCGTCCGGAACAGGAATGAAAATTGACTTGAATGCCAATTTCCGTAGTCGTTCGGAAGTGCTTGAAGGTACGAACTATGTGTTTGAGCAAATTATGGATGAAGAAGTCGGTGAAATTGCATACGATGAACAGGCAAAACTGAAGTTCGGGGCGAGCTATGATGAACAGCAAGTACCGATTGAATTAGTTTTACTGGAAGGTGATTCAAAAGCGCAAATCATTCCGGGAAGTGAAGAAGGTTCAGAGGAAGAGAGCATCAGCTCAGCACAGCAGGAAGCGCGTTACATTATTCAGCGCATCCGAGATTTAGTCGATCGTGGTGGACAAGTATACAATCCGAAAACGAAATCGATGCGGCCTGTCAGCTACCGCGATATTGTCGTATTGATGCGTTCACGTACATGGTATACGACGTTTGCGGAGGAATTCAAATTGGCCGGCCTGCCGCTATATGCCGAAACGGACGGCGGTTATTTTGAATCGCTAGAAGTCATGATTATGATTAACACGTTAAAAGTCATCGACAACCCGTATCAGGATATTCCGCTGGCGTCTGTACTACGTGCTCCGTTTATCGGGTTAACTGAAAATGAACTGGCAAAAATCCGTTTAATTAATGGAAAAGTCCCTTTTTATGAAGCGTTAAAACAATATAAAGAAGAGGCAACGGGTGACATGCCAATTGAAACTGAAGCTAAGCTTGATAAGTTCTTTACGATGCATCAGAAATGGCGCCAGTTTTCCCGTCATGGGGCATTGGCTGATTTAGTATGGCAAGTGTATTTAGATACGAATTATTATGAAATGGTCGGCGCGATGGCGAACGGCAAGCAGCGACAGGCGAACTTACGGGCACTGCATGACCGTGCATTAAGCTATGAAAAATCGTCATTCCGCGGATTATTCCGCTTCCTGCGTTTTATCGACCGCATAAGTTCGCGCGGAGACGATTTAGGGATTGCGAAATCAACAAGTGAAGCCGATGATGTCGTGACATTGCTTACAATCCATAAATCAAAAGGGCTTGAATATCCGGTCGTGTTTGTAGCGGGGATGAGCCGGACTTTCAATACAAAAGACTTAGGCAGCCGCTATATTTTCGATCAGGATTTCGGTTTGGCGATTAAATCGGTCAATCCAGATTTAAATATCATTTCGACCTCTTTGCCGCATTTATATGTGAAGGAGAAAAAGCTGGCGAAAATGAAGGCGGAGGAAATGCGTGTTTTATATGTTGCGATGACTCGTGCAAAGGAACGACTTATTTTAGTCGGCTCGATTAAAGATTGGGAGAAGCAGAAGGAAGAATGGGCATTTTATCAGGAGCTGGAGGAGACGGTGCTTCCTGCATACATTCGTTCAAAAGCGAACAGTTATTTAAGCTGGGTCGGTCCGGCTGTTGCCCGACATAATGATTTCCTGTTTGCCGATTACGGCTATTCGAATGAAGCGGCAACAACAGAAAAGTGGACAGTCCGCATTATTCCAAACCGCGACTATTTGCTTGCCAATGAAGCGGAAACGGTGGAGCAGGAAGTGGTTGAACAGGCTGTGAATGAAGAGCTGGTGGAGCTGCTGACAAAACGTTTTACAACACCATACCCGTACGCAAATGCGGTGACGAAAAAATCGAAAACGTCGGTGTCTGAGCAAAAGCGTCTTGAAAGTTTGCAGCAAATGGAAGAAGAGCAGCTTTACAATATGGAAGCGAAGCGCTACGTAAAAACCGATGTACCAAACTTTATGCTGAAAGGGAAAAAAGAACGTAAACTTTCGGCAACCGAAGTCGGTACAGCTGTCCATGCCGTTATGCAGCATATCCCGCAGCAAGGATTTGCATCAATTGAAGAGACAAAACAGTATATCCAATCACTCGTAGAACGTCAGCTTCTGCAGCAAATCGAAGCAGATGCGGTTTCGGCAGAAAAGGTATTTGCCTTTTTCGAAACAGAAATAGGTGGGCGTTTTAAAAAAGCGAAACAAGTGCTGCGTGAAGAACCATTTACACTTAGTTTGAAAGATCAGGAAGGGGACGCCCAAATTATTCAAGGTGTCATCGACTGTATTTTTGAAGATGAACAGGGGAACTGGGTGCTTCTTGATTATAAAACGGACTATATCGAACAATATTTATTAGGCGATTTTGAGAAAATTAAACAAAAAATGACAAAGTCGTATCAAATTCAATTAAACTATTATCAGCATGCTGTCCAATCAATTAAGCGTATTCAAATAAGTGAACGCATTTTATATTTATACAGTATTGGACAAGAAGTGAAAATAGATTAGGGGGATTTGACGGTGGATTTTCGCCCAGTAGGTACGAAAGAGCGTGTTGCGACACTCGATATATTGCGTGGGGTAAGTTTGCTCGGCATTCTATTAGTGAATATGTTTGGATTTTACTTACCAATGCCGCATATAGCGGATTTAGGAAGCTGGTTTAACGAAGTGCAGGATATCATACTCCAGCAGCTTTTGGATATTTATGTACAAAGTAGCTTTTATCCGTTATTTTCTATGCTGTTCGGGTATGGACTAGCTATGCAATATATTAAAGCAAAGGAGACGGGCGCCGATTTTTACCGGTTTGCACCGAAGCGTCTCATTTTGTTGTTTTGCATTGGGATGTTTCATGCAGTTCTTATTTGGTGGGGCGATATTTTAGCGACGTACGCGTTTTGCGGTGTATTTTTAATCGCGCTTATTCGGTTAAAGGCAAAATGGCTCCTGCTTATAGCAATTGCGGTAAATGCTTTGTATCATGGTTTTAATTTAAGTTTATATGTTGCGGCAGGCTTTTTTACGGCATCAACGGATAGTTTTTCTGTCGATATTGAAGCAATTCAAAGTGCCTTAACAGCATACGGTATCGGGAACTGGACAGATGCATTTATGCAGCGTCTGGATGATTTATCGATTCAGATGGGTGTCATGATGTGGATTTCGTCTTTATTTACGATATTACCTTATATGCTGTTTGGCGCAGCACTTGCGAAATGGCGTCTCATCGAGCAAGCGAAAGAAAAAATCGCTGTTTGGATCATTCTGGCTTTAGCTGGTATGGGCGGTGGACTTTATATGAAGAGCTTGCCAATTGCCGGTGACCAAACATTCGGCAATGAATACTTGCAAGTTTACATTGGCGGACCGATGCTGGCGATAGGCTATATGGCAGTCATAACATTGCTGACACAATTGCCGGTCATTGTAAAAATGCTGTCGCCAATTGCAAAGGCTGGCCGTATGTCTCTTACGCTCTATCTGATGCAGTCCGTCATTTGTACGGCACTGTTCTACAATTGGGGATTCGGTTTATATGGAAAAGTAGATGTGCAGATGGGGATTTATATGGCGGTCGGAATTTTCGTCATCCAAGTACTGTTTGCGGAAATCTATTTCTCAAAATATAATCAAGGGCCGATTGAAGCGTTGCTGAAAAGATTTACTTACGGCAAACCCGCAGAACGTAAATCGTGAACAAAGATTACGGAATTGTAAAAAGTTTTATGCGCCGAACGCTTAGTTTTACGTATTAAGTCCCTTTTTGTCAGAAAAGTAAGGCAATTGTTTTTATTTTAATGTATGATGTAAAAAAACAGAAGGAGTGCTCCACGTTATGAAATTGTTATCATTTAAAGTAAACGAACAAGTAAAGTTTGGCCCAAAAGTAAAAAAAGAAGAGGCAGTTTGGGATGTTATCGAAATCCAAAACCAACTTAATGTACTAAAAGACTTTCCGAAAACAATTATTGACGGGATTGCACATGGCTATGAATTTGTTGAACAAGTTCGTAAATTAGTAGAGGCAGCTCAGAATCATGAAGATGGTGCTCAGTTCAAACTGGCTTATTCTGATATTGAATGGCTGTCGCCAGTTCCTCGTACACCGAAAAATATTTTATGTGTTGGTAAGAATTACAGTGATCATGCCCGTGAAATGGGTGCAGAAAAGGCACCGGAACATATCGTTGTCTTCACAAAGTCACCAACTGCAATTGCCCCGGATGAATCAACATTACCTGTGCATGCAGATGTGACGGATTCTCTTGATTATGAAGGAGAGCTGGCTGTCGTAATCGGCAAACGCGGAAAAAATGTTCCAAAAGCAATGGCATTTGATTATGTGTTCGGCTATACAATTGCCAATGATCTTACAGCCCGTGATGCACAGGAGAAGCATAAACAGTTCTTCTTAGGCAAGAGCTTGGAAGGCAGCTGTCCAATGGGGCCGTATTTAGTAACAAAAGATGAGATTCCTGATCCGCATGCATTGTCCATTGTGACGAAAGTAAATGGTGAAGTACGTCAAAACGGTTCGACAAAAGATATGCTGTTTTCCGTTTCCGAAATTATTGAGACAGTTTCTAAATATGTCACATTAGAGCCAGGCGATGTTATTTTAACAGGTACGCCGGCCGGAGTTGGAAAAGGGATGAACCCGCCGCAATTTTTAAAAGCAGGCGATGAAGTGAAAATTGCAATTGAAGGAATCGGGACTTTAGCAAACCGATTTGCTTAATGAAATTAGGATATTCATAGCTGCAGATTGCTAGATTTGCTATTAATAGGCAGTAGATTTTCTGGTATAGGGAAATCTACTGCTTTTTTGCGGAAAAGTTTCGTTTTTTTATGACAACTCATAGAACACTTGGCAGATTCAATTGAATTTATAGGGCTTTACATGGTAGGATATTGGCTGTAGAGAATAAATAGAAGAGGTGGAAAATTCGTGGATTTCTTAACTAGTACGACACATATGCACATCACGACTTGGGTAATAGCATTAATATTATTCTTTATCGCTGCATTATCCGGCAAAAAGATGAAAGCAGTACACATGATCTTACGTGTAATGTATATTTTAGTAATCGTTACAGGGTTGTCTTTATTCCTGGAATGGCGCGACAAGATTTCTGAAAGCGGTATGAACTATGATATGAAAGTTTTATTTGGTATTTTAGTAATCGGCTTTATGGAAATGGTGCTAGTACGCAAAAACAAAGGCAAATCTGTCAACATGTTCTGGGTACTATTCGGTATCGTTCT
The DNA here is from genome assembly GCF_038003445.1 of Solibacillus sp. FSL K6-1126. Lineage (NCBI taxonomy): Bacteria > Bacillati > Bacillota > Bacilli > Caryophanales > Caryophanaceae > Solibacillus > Solibacillus sp. FSL K6-1126. The sequence continues at coordinate 937,489 of NZ_JBBOPD010000001.1, forward strand.
ATTAATCACATTATACTTAGGCTTAAGCATGGGTATCGGTGTAAACTTCTAATAAAGGTTGAGCGTGTAAAAAGTGGAGGTGGCTTTTTACACGCTTTTTTGTATGGCGTAAGGGCAGCGGTGAGAGGTTCTACATTATCTCTGGAAATTTCTACATTCGTCGCAAATCTTTCTCCTTTAAGGGAGAAATGTTCCACATTAGATCCAAATTGTTCTACTTTCCCGGCCCATCGTTCTACATTTCACCCCCCAAAGTTCTAATATCCCCGGAAGTTACTATGAAAACTTCTACTAAAAGACACCGCGCCACCAATTTCTAACCTTATGTAACAATCCATACACATTTTTGTCACGTATTTGCCGAATTTCCTATAAATAACTTTTTAAGGTAGCTACGTTTGTACCTTTTTTGGTAAAATGACGTTGGACTGTATATGAAAGAGAGGGAAATAAATGGGATTTAATAAATGGTTTCGTACATTGGCTGCGGGTGTGCTGCTTTCGACTTCATTGTCAGTTGCTGCTGTTGCAAATGCGGAAGAAGAGCGTACGATTGCAGATGAAAGTATATATGACGTTTTAGTGGACCGTTTCTTTAATGGTACCGGTAAAAATGATGATGATACAGTAAATACTCAGGACCCGACGATGTTTGCAGGCGGGGATTTCAATGGTTTGCTGAAGAAAATCGATTATGTCGCAAATATGGGGTATACGATGCTTTCGATTGGCTCTGTATTTGAGACTGAAAAATATGATGGATCGATGCCAACGAGCTACACAATGTTTGACCACCGATTTGGTACAGGCGAGGAATTTAAAAAAATGGTCGAGGCTTATCAAAAACGTGACATCAAAATAATGGTAGATTTCCCTATTTCCAATGTAAGTCCAAACCATGAACTTTCAGAAAAACAAGGATTTGCAGCATCTGAAAACGATGGGAAAATACAGTGGGACTTAACGAATGAAGAAGTACAGAATGAACTGATCAACAGTGCTGTACAATTTGTGAGTACATATAAATTAGATGGGGTTCGTTTGACGAATATTGAACAAGCCGATACTGCATTTTTAAATCGCTTTATCGAGCAGTTAAAAGCAGCAGGTGCTTATACAATTGCGAATGCGGAAAGTGATGCAAATTTTGACGCGAAATTTTACAGTGATACTGCTTCAAACTTTACAAATGCATTTAAAAATGTCGATTTAAATACGACTGTACTAGAGCCTCATATCGAGGAAATGCTTTCAGGGACACCGGTTTTGTCGATGACGGATACGATCTGGTCGGATCGCTTCACATTGGCGGCAACAGAGGAAGGTATGTATCCGCCGACACGGAGTAAAATTTCCATCGCGAGCACACTCTTACTTCCAGGTGTACCAGTAGTGCAATATGGTTCTGAAATTGCGATGAATGGGGAAGCGGGTGTTGAAGCACACCAATACTACAATTTTAAAACGGATTCAGAATTAGCCGATTATGTAGGAAAGCTCCAGTCATTAAGAAATGATTCCGAGACATTGCGTAACGGGGGATTTAAATGGCTTGAAAATGAAGACGGCTATCTTGTATTCGAACGCAAATCCGATGAGGAAACATGGATTGTTGTCATTAATAATAGTAGTAAGACAAAACGTGTGCATATTCCGGTAGCTGAGCTAGGTGAAGGAAAAGAAGTTCGCGGCATGTTCAACAGTGAAATTATCCGTGAAAATAAGGACGGCAATTATGCGATTATTTTAGACCGCGAAATGGTGGAAGTGTACCAGGTGATTGAAGCGCGGGGGATTAACACTTCTTACATTGTGGCACTTGGTTTGGTCGTTGTATTATACACAGCATTTATGATTGTTATTATGAAGCGCGGGAAAAAACGCCGTGCCGAGAATTCAGCACAATAAAAACAGCCTGGAGAAGCAGACACATGCTTTTCCAGGCTGTTTATATTTTAGCTGTTACAGTTTCAAGCGGTCCTGCAAAAACTTCGCAATACCGTCTTCATTGTTCGATAGCGTAATTTCATTGGCGATTGTTTTCAAATCGTCAATTCCGTTACTCATCGCAACCCCAACACCAGCGTAATCAATCATCTCCAAGTCATTGTCCTCATCGCCAAATGCAATGATGCGTTCGCGCGGAATGCCCATTTCTTTTGCGATATAGTCGATCCCTACCGCTTTACTTAACCCTTTATGGACAATTTCGATAATTGGGAAAGGCGCCCCCCAACGTCGATGCTCAATCAGCTCAGCGTGGACATCCTGCAAATGCTTGCGGATAATCGGTGTATTAACATCGTCGGCTTGAATGAGTAAACTTGTCGGGTCTTCCTTTAATGTATTTTTCAGATCGCCTGTTAAAATATTGGGGTTACCCATATGCAGCAACTGAAGCACACCTTCATCTTCACGATGAAGATATACATCATCCATTACTTCGGCGATTAAGTTGTCGTATTCATATTTATGAACAGATTCTACAACATCGTGGACTACGCTTAAATCGACTGTTGTATGAATCGCTTTCCACATCGGATTTTTAGGGTGGTGGATGAGGGCTCCGTTAAAATTGACAATCGGGGTTGTTAAACTCAACTCCTGATAATAAAGCTGACTCGCACGATACGGACGTCCTGTCGCAATCATCACCTGATGACCGGCTTCCTTTGCTTTCAACAACGTTTCCTTTGTCAGCAAAGAAATCTTTTTCTCGTCCGTCAATAAAGTGCCGTCTAAATCTAATACAATTAAATGTTCGTTCATAAGAGTAAGCCTCCTTTAGCCTGGGTATAATTGTAACGTGCAAATTTAGCATTCGTCAAAGTTTTGAAACATTGACCAATTTTTGCTAATGTAAACAAAGAGGTGAGTAATTTGATAGTTAATAAAGAACAATGGAAGTCCATTCCACTACTGCATGTATATGATGAAACGATGGATGAGCAAACACCGGTCGTTATTTTTCTTCATGGGTTTTTGAGCGCAAAGGAACATAATTTACATTACGCTTATCAGTTTGTGCAGCAAGGTGTACGCGTTATACTACCGGATGCATTATTGCATGGTGAGCGCTCGAATCAATTGACGGAAGATCAGATGAACTTTAACTTCTGGAAAATTGTATTAAAGTCGGTGGAAGAAGTACATACTATTTATGAAGAATTGAAGCTGAAAAACTTAGCTGGGAGCAAAGTTGGGATTGCCGGCACTTCAATGGGCGGAATCGTCACATCAGGCTGTTTAGCAATCTATCCATGGATTGAAACGGCAGGTATTTGCATGGGAACGACAAGCTATACGAAACTGGCTCTTCATCAAGTAGAGGAATTAAAGCAAAAGGGCGTAACCTTCCCATTGTCTGAAGAACAGCAAACTGGTCTGATTCAAATGCTGCAAAAATTCGATATGGAACTGCATGAGGATCTATGGGCAAACAAACCAATTATTTTCTGGCATGGTGAGCGCGATACGGTCGTTCCTTATCATATGAGCCGAGATTATGTTGAACAACTAGAAAAAGAAAAAAAAGCAAAACATATTACTTATTTGGCAGAACAAAAAGCAGGCCATGCCGTATCGAGAAATGGGATTTTGCAAGTCACGCAATTTATGGCGCAATGTTTGGCATAAACCATACGTTCTGCTATGATTAACAATAACACCATGGCGAAAGGGGAAATTTAAAAATGGCAATTGATCACGATATGAAAGAAAGTATGTTAGGTGCATTGGAAAACGTAATTGACCCTGAGTTAGGCATTGATATCGTCAACTTAGGTTTAGTATATGAAGTGGATTTAACAGACGAGGGCTTAGCAATTGTTACAATGACATTAACATCAATGGGCTGTCCGCTTGCTCCGGTAATTGTTGACCAAGTAACAACTGCACTTAGTGAATTACCGGAAGTAAAAGAAGTAAAAGTTGACATCGTTTGGCAACCGGCATGGTCTAAAGACAATATGTCCCGTTATGCAAAAATGGCATTAGGTATTCGTTAATAAAAGTAAATAAATCAGTAGAAATTCGGTCATTTTGCATAAAGGCAAAGTGATCGATTTTTTTTACGAACATATATGCGAAGGAATCCGGGTGTAATTATTTGTTGTTTGACCAATTTTGACTTATAATTGAATTAATCAAAAAAGGTCAAACTAAATGAAAGGGTGCACTGTATGCAATTTAATCAAACTCAAGATAATCGTCCGCCATTAGAACAATTTGGACGTAATTTAATTGAACAAGTAAAAAAAGGTAAGATGGATCCGGTTATCGGACGAGATGAAGAAATCCGAAACGTCATTCGTATTCTGTCACGTAAAACAAAAAACAATCCGGTCCTCATCGGTGAACCAGGTGTTGGTAAAACAGCAATCGTCGAAGGATTGGCACAGCGTATCGTGAGACGGGATGTACCTGAAGGATTGAAAGATGCGGAGCTTTATGAACTGGATATGAGTGCGCTCATTGCCGGGGCATCGTATCGCGGACAGTTTGAAGAGCGACTGAAATCTGTATTAAAACAAGTGAAAGAATCAGAAGGACGCATCATTTTATTCATCGATGAGATTCATACAATTGTCGGTGCAGGGAAAACGGACGGAGCAATGGATGCAGGAAATATGCTGAAACCAATGCTTGCACGCGGTGAACTGCATTGTATTGGAGCAACAACATTGGACGAGTACCGCATGTATATCGAAAAAGATCCTGCATTGGAACGCCGCTTCCAGCAAGTAATGGTGCGGGAACCTTCTATTGAAGATACGGTATCCATTTTACGCGGTATAAAAGATCGATTTGAAGAACATCATCGTGGCGTACGCATTCATGACCGCGCAATTATTGCAGCGGCCCAGCTGGCAAACCGCTATATTACAGACCGCTTTTTACCGGATAAGGCGATTGATCTCGTTGATGAGGCATGTGCAATGATCCGTATTGAAATCGATTCAATGCCACAGGAACTGGATCAGTTAACGCGCCGTCTTACACAGCTTAAAATTGAGCAGCAGGCTTTGAAAAAAGAAAAAGATGACGCGAGCAAAAAGCGCCTTGAAATAATTACTGATGAAATTGATACATTGGAAACTTCGATTAAATTGATGAAAGAACAGTGGGAGCTTGAAAAAAACGGCTTGCAAATCGTGCGCGATAAAAAAGATGAACTGAAAAAAATGGAGGCCGAACGCGATGACTTATTTATTTCAGGCAATAATTTAGCGCGGGCAAGTGAGCTCCAATACAGTAAAATTCCACAGCTTGAAAAGGAAATCTCCGAGCTGGAACAGCAGCTGAAACAGTCGGAAGGTAACCGCATGCTGCGTGAAGAAGTGACGGAAGAGGAAATTGCTAAAATCATTTCACGCTGGACAGGTATTCCGGTAACGAAGCTTGTTGAAGGTGAACGCGAAAAGCTGCTCCGTTTAAAAGATACGCTGCATGAACGGGTAGTCGGTCAGGACGATGCGGTAACTTATGTAACAGAAGCAGTATGGCGTGCACGTTCAGGTATTAAAGACCCGAATAAACCGATCGGAAGCTTCCTGTTCCTAGGGCCAACTGGTGTCGGAAAAACCGAATTGGCAAAAGCATTGGCCGCACAATTATTCGATTCAGAAGATCATTTCATCCGAATTGATATGAGCGAGTATATGGAGAAACATTCTGTGTCACGACTCGTCGGAGCACCTCCAGGCTATATTGGCTATGAAGAAGGCGGTCAGCTGACAGAAGCGGTACGCCGCAACCCGTATTCCGTTGTACTCTTGGATGAAATCGAGAAGGCGCATCCGGATGTCGCGAATATTTTACTGCAAGTGCTGGATGATGGCCGCATTACTGATAGCCAAGGACGGATCGTCAACTTTACGAATACCGTCATTATTTTGACATCGAATATCGGCTCGCAGTTTTTACTGGAAGGATCAGAAGAATCAGAACAGCTTGTCCAAACGGCATTACGCCAACACTTTAAGCCAGAGCTGCTAAACCGTATGGATGATATTATTATGTTCCATGCCTTATCGAACGAGCACTTCCATAAGATTGCTTGGAAATATGTAAAGCAGCTTCAAGACAGAGTTGCCGAACAGGAAATTACATTGTCTGTGGATGCTGAAGTGGTCGACTGGATTGTGAAGCATGGGATCGATCCGCAATTCGGTGCACGTCCATTAAAACGCTTTGTCCAACGCCATTTAGAGACGATTGTTGCTCGTGAATTGTTAAAAGGAGAAGTCGCAGCAGGTGGAACATTGTCAATTGCATTGGAAAATGAAGAGCTGGTTATAAATTCAAATTAAGGGTGAAGAAAGGGGCTGGGACAGAAGTAGAAATTTCATAAGCTAAGGAGAAAAACCTTATTAAGAAACGGATATTTTATAAAATTGATTGGAATGGAGGGCGACTCCTGCGGGAATAGCGTGACGCCTGAGACTACAGGCTCAGGCCACGCCCGCGGAAAGCGTCCCGAAATGGAAATCAATTTTTGGGTTATGTCCCACCCTCTTTTTTGTATGCGAGGGATATGTATATATAATTGAGTAAAAGTGAAAAGTCATATCAATTCTCGGATAAATGTATTGTGCGACCAAAACATTCGGAGAAATTAATATGACTCAACTTAATCTTAGAAGAAATTGAAGCAGCTATGTCCTAATGTGCTAATAAGGCTGACTGAAGTTCTAATAAAAATGAAGAAGTTCTAATAAAAGCCGGAAGTTCTAATATAAATGTCGGTTGTTCTAATAAGAGGTCCTACTGTTCAAATAAACAAGCCAACTTTTCTAATATCAAGTATGTAACTTCTAATATTGTATAGAAGCGTTCTAATAAAAAATGAGGTTGATAAGCGCCGTAACAAATAGGGCAGTAAATAACAAGGGGCTGTCCAGTAATTTTACCGGACAGCCCCTTGTTATCTATTAATGATGCTCTGCTTCTGCTTCTGGAGTTGATTCGTTTGGAATGATTGCAGCGATAATAATAACTAATACGCTGAATACTAATGATACGATTACGCCATTCATGAAGTTAAAATCTACACTTAATACAGAACTTACTACATAGTTTAGCATTGAAACTAATAAGAATGACCAAAAGAACGTAATGATATATTGCATCAAATTCACCTCATTGAACTTATTTATAACGTTATTGTGAAATTACATCTTCAATATCATACCACAAGCCTTCATGAAATTAAAAGGGCGAATCAAATTATTCTTCAAGTTGTCATAAATGCCTGTTTTTATCGCTTTTTTAAGTAGTAATTAACAGGAAAATAGAGAAGATTAGCTCGAATTTGTTTCGTTAACAATGTTCGTTTTTAACAATTGTTTCATTAAAAAATTTAAACGTAATAAACGTCCATCCGCATTTCAATTTCTCTACGATGTTTCTCAGTTATTATAGCCAATTTAATGGGGAGAAAAACAAGAATAAATGTCCAATTCCTCGTTTTCCAGAAATTTTAATTGTGTTCAAAATAATTATGCTCTATAATTAGTACCAACTACTAATAATTAGTTATATTTTTTGATTCACGAGAAAACAAGGGGGCTATTATATGAATGCCGGTATTATAGGGATGGGGAAATATGTTCCGGAAAAAGCTATACCAAATAAGGATTTTGAAAATGTTTTAGATACATCAGATGAGTGGATTCGTTCTCGTACAGGTATTGAAAACCGTTTTATCGCTGAGAATGAAGAAACATCGGATTTAGCATATAAAGCAGCAGTGCAAGCGATTGAAAACGCAGGTATTACGCCAGATCAAATCGGTTTAATCGTAGTGGCAACCGTTACACAGGATCAGAATTTCCCGAGTGTAGCTTGTCAGATTCAAGAGCGACTTGGAATATCGGGATGTGGCGCAATGGATGTGTCCGCTGCATGCTCAGGATTTATTTATGGAACGGCTATTGCTAAACAATTTATTGAGAGTAATAGTTATGAATATGTGTTAGTAGTAGGTGTTGAAAAACTGTCGAAAATTGTGGATTGGGATGATCGCAACACGGCTGTCCTTTTTGGAGATGGTGCAAGTGCGGCCGTTCTCGGAAAAGTTTCGGAAGGGCGCGGTATTCTGGCTTTCGAACTAGGAGCTGACGGAACAGGCGGAAAGCATCTTTATTTAAATCCTAAAAATCACATTGCGATGAATGGTCGTGAAGTATTTAAATTTGCGGTTCGTCAAATGGGCGAATCGGCTGTAAATGTCATTGAAAAGGCAGGCATGACAAAGGAAGATGTCGATTATTTAGTGCCGCATCAGGCAAACATCCGCATTATGGAAGCCGCAAGAGAGCGTCTTGACTTGCCAGAGGAAAAAATGTCGAAAACAATCCAAAAATACGGCAATACATCTGCTGCTTCAATCGGAATTTCGATTGTAGAAGATTTGGAGTCTGGTAAAATCAAAGATGATGATATCGTTGTTTTAGTCGGTTTCGGCGGTGGGCTTACATGGGGAGCGCTCGCATTAAAGTGGGGTAAATAAAAACTTGGGCTCCTGGGGGAATGGTACAATATTTTTCCCTTTGGAAAGCGTTCGACTGAAATGGAAATTAACCTTTAAATAGAGGAAAGAACTTAACTTAGAAAAGGGTGTTAAATAATGGAGAAAAGAAGAGTTGTTGTTACAGGAATCGGTGCAGTTACGCCAGTAGGAAACAGTGCAGAGCAAGCCTGGGAAAATGTAATTGCAGGCAAGTCTGGTATTGGACCATTAACACGAATTGATACGAGTAAGTTTACTGTGTCTGTAGCGGCAGAAGTAAAAGACTTTAATATAGAAGAATATATTGAAAAGAAGGAAGCACGCAAAATGGACCGCTTTACACATTATGCGATCGCTGCTTCAATGATGGCTGCAAAAGATGCCAACTTGACTATTTCAGAGGAAATGGCGCCACGCGTAGGTGTATGGATCGGGTCAGGAATCGGCGGAATGGAAACGCATGAGCAGCAGTTTTTAACTTTCCAGGAACGCGGTGTTCGACGTGTAAGCCCGTTTTTCGTACCAATGATGATTCCAGATATGGCTTCAGGTCAAGTATCGATTTATCTTGGGGCAAAAGGGGTCAACTCTTGTTCCGTAACGGCTTGTGCATCGGGAACTAACTCGATTGGTGACGCGTTTAAAGTAATTGAACGTGGAGACGCTGATGTGATGATTACGGGTGGAGCAGAGGCGCCGATCGTAACAATGGCGGTTGCAGGCTTCAGTGCAAACACAGCGTTATCGTTAAATCCGGACACGGCTACTGCATCACGTCCATTTGATAAAAACCGTGACGGCTTCGTTATAGGTGAAGGTGCAGGGATTTTAATTTTAGAAGAATATGAACATGCGAAAGCGCGCGGTGCTAAAATTTACGGAGAAGTCGTTGGTTATGGTTCAACAGGGGATGCCCACCATATTACAGCACCGGCTCCAAACGGTGAAGGTGCAGCACGTGCGATGCAAATGGCGATCGATGATGCACAAGTATCTCCTGACCGCGTTGGTTATATTAATGCCCACGGTACGAGTACACCATATAATGACTTATTTGAAACACAGGCAGTCAAAACTGTTTTTGGTGACCATGCCTATAAATTGGCGATGAGTTCAACGAAAAGTATGACAGGCCATTTATTAGGTGCAGCAGGCGGGATTGAGGCAATCTTTACGGTACTTGCATTGAAGGAAGGTATTTTGCCGCCGACAATGAATTTACAGGATCCGGATCCGGAATGTGACCTGGACTATGTACCAAATGCCGCACGAAAAGCGGAAGTTGAATATGCGTTAAGCAATTCACTGGGCTTTGGCGGACATAATGCTTGTTTATTATTCAAAAAATATACAGATTAATAAATGACAAAAAACGAACGTGCTTCTTCTATCGCACGTTCGTTTTTCGTATAGTTGTACGAAGGATGGTGTTTTGACACGCTTCGTACTATTTTTATTTTTTTATGGGCTCAGTGTCATGTCGATCAGTAATATGATTCTATACTTGAATTACCGCACGCTCGGCTATTCATGGCATGCTGTATTACTGTACATTGTACATGGAGCAGAGTTGTATCTGCTGATTGTTGCTATTGGTGGGATGATTAGCGTCGTTTACGGCCTAAGCCCATCGCGTTCTCCATTTTCTTGAGTGTTTTAGAGGCAATGGCATTCGCTTTTACTGCACCCTCATCCAAAATTTCATCAAGTTCCGGTGAGTCAATCAGTGCATAATAGCGTTCTTGAATTGGTGTTAAATGGTCAATAACAGCCTGCGCTACTCCAGCTTTAAAATCACCATAGCCTTTGCCTTCATACTTTGCTTCTAAATCTGCAATCGCTGTACCGGATAGTGCAGATTCAATAATAAGCAAGTTCGATACACCCGGTTTGTTTTCAATATCAAATTTAACGATTCCCTCAGAATCTGTTACAGCGGATTTGATTTTCTTTTCGATTTCTTTTGCTGTATCAAGCAGGCGAATCGTAGCTTTTGAATTTGTATCGGATTTTGACATTTTTTTCGTTGGCTCCTGCAATGACTTGATACGAGCGCCTTCTTTCGGCAATTGAATATCAGGAATCGTTAATACATCATTGTAGCGCTTATTGAAACGTTCAGCTAAATCGCGTGTTAATTCAATATGCTGCTTTTGGTCTTCACCAACTGGTACGATGTCTGTATTGTACAGAAGGATATCGGCAGCCATCAACGGCGGGTATGTTAAAAGTGCGGCAGAAACGGATTCTTTACCTGTCGATTTGTCTTTAAACTGTGTCATGCGCTCTAATTCTCCGATTGAAGCGACACATTGAAGCATCCAGCCTGCTTGGGCATGGGCAGGGACTTCTGACTGAATAAATAAAATCGATTTTTTCGGATCAATGCCACATGCGATATACATTGCTGCCAATGAGCGAATATTTTTTCGTAACTCAAGGCGGTCCTGTGGCACAGTAATTGCGTGCTGATCCACGATGCAATAAATTGCGTTGTTGTTTTCCTGTAAAGCGGGGAATTGTTTAATCGCACCGATATAATTCCCTAAAGTAATTGTTCCTGTTGGTTGTACACCTGAAAAGATGGTTTTCATTGGGTGTTCCTCCTTAAAAATCAAATGAAAATAAAAAAACATCATGCGTCCTCTATTCGAAAATAGAAGGGACGAATGATGTTAAAATCCGCGGTACCACCCAGCTTGCCTCAATTGGCCACTTTACTTCGTAACGTGAAGGCGACGAGCTGGACTACTAATAGAAACGTTCATCAAGCTAACTCGGAAGTCCATTCCATTTAACGAATGATCTGTTTGCACCAACCACAGACTCTCTAGGCATTCAAATTAAATGTACTACTCTTCGTCATCGTTTTTCATAATCTTGAATGGATTATAACGTAAGTATTGAAAAGAAAGCAATTGTTTTATTTAAAGAAATAGGAATAAAACAAAGCGAAAATGGAAATAGTAGTAAATAGATAATTATATTTTAAGAAATGGCATGATATTATCTGACTTTTTTCTCAATTACAATTTAATAAATGAGAAAAAACTTTAAAAATCAGTACGTTTTATTTTACTATTTTATGGGTAAATTTTAATATGGCGCAAAATTCTAGAAAGTGTGCTTATTAGAGAGAAATACGTAATAAAATTTATTACGTAAGTTGAATTATTTGTTGACATTGTATATTCAAACATGGGTTATTCATGTATAATGGGAACAGAATCTTAAATTAAATTAATTCTAAATTGAGTTTTATTTATACATTTGTGCTTCTTCATAAAAGGAAGCAACATCTAGCAATTGAATTGAAATCAATTAGAGAGGGAGTGAGCCAATGTTAGTAACATTATTTACTTCACCAAGTTGTACTTCATGTCGAAAAGCAAAAGCATGGTTAGAGGAACATGATATCCCATATACAGAACGCAACATTTTTTCCGAGCCACTTACAATTAGTGAAATCAAAGAGATTTTACGAATGACAGAAGATGGTACCGATGAAATTATCTCGACGCGTTCGAAAATTTTCCAAAAGTTGAATGTTGATGTTGAAACATTGCCATTACAGCGATTATATGAGCTTATTCAGGAATATCCAGGATTATTACGCCGTCCGATTATTTTAGATGAAAAACGTCTGCAAGTCGGTTATAACGAAGATGAAATTCGTCGATTCCTGCCTCGTAAAGTACGAGCATACCAGTTGCAAGAAGCCCAACGCATGGTTAACTAAATAGACCGCTCATGATGTTACGGATGCATATTGTGCAATTGTAGCATCTTTTTTTTATTTTAGAACATATTAGAAAGACACCTTAATTACTTGATTTAAATGGAGTGGTGCAATACAATTTCAATTATTCAAATAATTTATGCTGAATAATGTTTTTCCTTTTCATTTTAATCGATTCCATCATACAATAGAGTTATAGATACTTCTAATATTTAAAAGTATCTCAGTTCCGATGCAATAGAACGCCATATTGTATGCCACTTGGAAATAAAGCGACGTTCTATACAATGACTGTGAAGGGGGTTGAGGTCTAATGGACATCGAACGCATTAATGAAAATACGCTAAAATTATTTATTACGTATAGTGATATCGAGGACCGCGGTTATACTCGCGAAGAAATATGGTACAATCGCGCAAAAGGTGAAGAGCTTTTCTGGGATATCATTGGTGAAATAAATACAGATGATTATTTCGATTTAGATGGTCCAATTTGGATTCATATTAACGCTTCAGAAAGTGGATTGGAAGTCGTTGTTACACGCGCGTCTGTAGGTAATGACTCCGAAACTTCTTCAATGACAGGCAACTTTGAAGATGACCTTCATATATCAGATCAATTAAATGAAATGGAAGAATCGATCTTCAATGCGATTGGCAAAGCTGCAAAAGAAGAAGAACAATCGCTTGAAAATGCCCGATTCCGATTTAAAGATATTGACGAACTAGTACCTCTTGCAAAACGCGCAGCACCATTAGGAATAGAGTCTGTGTTGTATAAATGGGAAGATTATTACTATTTATATGTAGATTTAAAAGATTTGGAAAGCGAGGAAGCGAGAAATATCATCGCTTTATGTACTGAGTATTTAGCTGCTTCCAAAATTACAGCGCACCGACTTGAAGAGTACGGGGAAACAATCATTGCTGAAGACTGCTTCGAAACAATCATTACGTATTTTGATTAGGACAGCAGAGTACGAAAGCCACCTGATTTCAGGTGGCTTTTTTGTGTTTGTGCTGAGGGATATCTGGTTGAGGGAAGTAGAATATAGAGGGGCAAAAGTAGAATAATGGTTGAGGAAACTGGAATATAGTGCGTGTGAAGCAGAACAGAGCATCGAGAAAGTAGAACCTTGTGACGGAAAAGTGGAAAGTTCGTCTATAAAAGGGAACGGCAATCAATAAAAGTAGAAATCCTTTGAAAAAACCAGTTTCCAATAGTTACTATTTATAAGTTGAAATTGGATGTTCAGTTCATTAAGATGGATAAAAAAGGGGGGAGAGAATGCTGGTCGCTTTGACGAAACAACAGCAATTATTCTATTTAATGTCGAAACTGCCGCCGGATGAGTTACAAAGATTAAAAAAGCAGCAATCCTTTTTTTGTCCTCTATGTAAAGAACAGCTTCTGTTAAAGGCTGGTCAAATAAAAATCCCGCACTTTGCCCATCAAAAAAATAGTGAATGCGATTCTTTGTTTTCAGAAGGGGAATCTGCCGCGCATCTCCTCGGGAAACAACACCTCTTTCAACTTTTTACAAGCCTTCAGCTACGTCCCGTTCTTGAACCGTATTTACCCCAGCTTCAACAAAGACCAGATCTTCTCATCGCATTTAATGATCGCCAATATGCTATTGAGTTTCAATGCAGCCCAATCGCGCATCCATCTTTTCAACTGCGTACAACCGGCTATTTAAATGCTGAAATCACACCGATCTGGATATTGCACACTCCCGAAAAATTCAAAAGTCCCGGTATCGTAAAAATTTCAATTAATCATACAAACGCGCAGTTTATGAAACAGTATAAAAAGCAGAAATACCTCATCACCTACGATGAGAAAAGTAAAACTTTCTACTATATAAGCAATTTAATCCATCTTCATAAATTGCAGTATTTCACTGTCGTTAAGCCATTGCCCCTCAGCCAACAACGTTTTCCGCTTTTAGTTCCAGAGAAAATATCGAAATCACAATTTCATCTGCTTCTAAAAAAACACAGGAGTTATCGGGAGTACTATATCCGTCACCGTCTACTATTGAGTAAAAAAGGGGTTAACGATCGATTTTTTCGAGCCATTTATGAATTAAGGCTAATTATGACGAATTTACCGATTTTTTTAGGGATTCCTGTCTGCAATACGCATGCTTTTAACCGATTCTGTATAGAATGGCAAGTAGGGCTTTTTCATTTTATGAACGCCCATGCGCTCACACCTAAAACGATGAATGTGAAAGCGATTCCTTACTTTTTCAAATGGAGTCAATTGGAGCTGACGAATGAGCGGAAAACAGCGGTGGAACATTATTTAACAATTTTAAGACATCTTAAAATTGAGCAACTGGATGAAAATATAGCCGAAGAACAACTTTTTAATGTTCTATACGACGAATTGGTTGCAATTGGATGTTGAAATTGTTTAAATAGATTTATAATTTCGAATATCGGAATAGTAGGAGGCAAATAAATGGCAAAGCAAATTTTAACGCGTGAAGAAGTACCGGAGCAATTAACATGGGATTTAACATCAATCTTTGAATCGGATGAAGCGTGGGAAGCTGAACTGAAGGAAGTTGAGCAATTATCAAAACAAGCTTCAAATTATAAAGGAAAAGTAGCGGATAGTGCGGAAAGCTTATACAACACTTTACAATTTAGCGATGCATTATATGAGCGTTTACACAAATTGTACGTATATTCACATTTAAAACATGACCAGGATACTACGAACAGTAAATATCAGGATCTGGATGGTCGTGTGCGTTCTGTTCTTACAAACGTAGGGGCAGCGTGGTCATTTATTACGCCTGAAATTTTAGCTTTGGATGAAGCAACATTAAACAGCTATGTGGAAAGCTATGAACCACTTTCATTATATGAACAAAGCTTAAAAGAACTTAACTTAGGCCGTCCTCATATCCTATCAGCTGAAAAAGAAGAATTACTTGCACAATTTTCGGAAGTGACATCGACAGCCGGCAAAACGTTCAGCGCATTAAACAATGCTGATTTAGAATTCCCGAAAATTAAAGGGGAAGACGGCGAAGAAGTACAAATTACGCACGGTAACTACATTACAATGCTTGAAAGCGACAATCGCGAAGTACGCGAGGCAGCATTTAAAGCCGTTTACAAAACTTACGGTCAATATAAAAATACATTTGCGACTACATTAGCGGGTAATGTAAAGGCACATAATGCAAATGCAAAAGTTCGTAATTACAATTCTGCTCGTCATGCAGCACTTAGCAATAACTTCATTCCTGAAAAAGTGTATGACCAGCTTGTTTCAACAATCCATGATTACTTACCGGCATTACACCGTTATGTAGAGCTTCGCAAAAAAGTCCTTGGTGTAGATGAGCTGCATATGTACGATTTATTTACGCCGCTTGTTAAAGAAGTCAAAATGGAAGTAACATATGACGAAGCGAAGAAAACGATGGTAGAAAGCTTCGCGCCACTTGGTAAAGAATATCAGGAAATCGTCGAAAAAGGTTTGCAAAGCCGTTGGGTAGACGTGCTAGAAAACAAAGGGAAACGCAGCGGTGCCTATTCTTCGGGAACGTTCGGTACAAATCCGTATGTCTTAATGAACTGGCAAAATAATGTGAATAACCTTTATACATTGGCACATGAATTCGGCCACTCGATGCACAGTTATTATTCACGTGCCAACCAGCCATATCAATATTCAGATTACTCGATTTTCGTTGCAGAAGTAGCTTCAACATGTAACGAAGAACTATTATTTGATCACTTAATGAAAACATTAGATGATGATAAGCAGAAAATCTATTTATTAAATCAATGGCTGGATGGTTTCCGCGGTACGGTATTCCGTCAAACAATGTTCGCTGAGTTTGAGCATATGATTCATGAATTGGATGCAAAAGGCGAATCGATTACATCGGAAAAATTAACATCGATTTATTACGATCTAAACAAACAATACTTTGGTGATGCAATGACAGTTGACGAGGAAATTGGTCTGGAATGGGCACGTATTCCACACTTCTACTACAACTATTACGTATATCAATATGCAACAGGTCAATCAGCGGCAACAGCATTATCTAAACAAATTTTAGAAGAAGGCGAACCGGCAGTTGAGCGTTATATTAATAACTTCCTAAAAGCAGGCTGCTCGGACTTCCCAATCGAAGTATTAAAAGCTGCGGGTGTAGATATGGAATCTCCGGAACCGATTGCATTGGCATGTCAAGTATTCGAAGAGAAGCTAGAAGAGCTTGAAAAATTATTATTAAATAATTAATAGTTTGTGAAAACGCATCTGTTTCAGGTGCGTTTTTTGCTTGAAAAAATGGAAATTTACTTATTTGATAATGAATTTGATGGAAAAACATTGTAGTTGATATTTAGGGGGAAGTGTTGGGAAATGTTGATATATCGGCGTTTGAAGCGGGGAGTTGACTACAGATTTATGACATTTAGTTTTAAACCACTTTTCTTTGAATGGAAACGCTTACTATATGACGAATTTGTGAAATTGTGAAAGATACATTGCAAGAAATATTATTCCATGATAGAGTAATACTCGTGAAATAAATCACATAACAAACATACACCCCTTTGTTTGAACGTGAACATTTCTCCCATCCCCTTTGTGAAAAAGAGGCGTCTTATTTCTCGAGAATAAGGCGCCTCTTTTGTTTTGTTCTTCTAATTCGTGCTCTCGGGTTAAAGGGGAAAGGGAGTTCTACTTAATCAGACCAGTGTTCCACATTTCAATGAAAAGTCTCTACATACGAGGGGAAATATTCAACTTTCACCTCAAAAGAATCTACTTTCCCAATTGAATTGGCTAATAAAGAGAGAACGTTCTACTTAATCAGGCAAGTGTTCCTCATCTCAATCGAAACTTTCCACATTCCAAGGCAAACGTTCTAATTTAATCCTAAAAAATGCCACTTTTCCAATCCGAACGGCGAATAAAACAAGCGCTACTGTACTTCATCCAAAAACGCTTCTGAATCCCTCACAACAGCTTTTATACTCTCCCTAACTGATGCTAGCAAGTTCTCTATTCGCAGCCGTATAAACGAGCACAGGGGCAAATTTACCTATATCTATTCTTACAACCCTAAAAGAATTCACTTACCTTATTCCTTCTTCGCACAACTTCCGGAAAACAAAAAACCAGCCCTGCATGAATGCATAGCTGGTCAAAATATTGTATAAGTGCGTTTTATAAATTATTTAGTAGGTCGTGCGTTCTTTTGCACGCCAAAGTGTAATTTCGTCAGTCATGATGCGTTCTACTTTTTGCTGAAGCATGCGTTTCTTTAATTCACGTTCTGCCAGTTGTTCATTGATTGAGTAGATTTCGGCTACTTCAGCTGTTGTTAAGGTGCTGAATCGATCGAATAACTCGTCTAATGCGGGAACCGGTTGGCGAATTAATTCTTCCCCAAGCAATTCTGCTAAAATATGCTCGTAAACTTCATAATTATAAGAACCGCTCACTTTCAGGCCTTCATCTTCAATGCATTCATTGAAAAATACGATGCTTGGAATTTCTTCAACTTCCATTTCACGTGTTAAGTATAAATCACATTGGAAGGCACGAGCTGCTTCTTTTGAACCAAAGTCGGACACGAACTCATCCATATCCAGGTTAACTTGCTGGGCGATTTCAATTAACGTCGCATGGGAATTGATATTGCGTGTATTAAGTGTCGCTACTTCTTGAACTTTGTTTAAATAGCGGAAACCTGCTCGCTTTCCTTGAAGTTCAGCCGCTTTAATTGCAATTGAAGGTAATGCTGGATGTGTAATATCCAATTCCGCTCCGGAAACACAGCCTTTCATCCGGCTCGTCATGCTGTTGAGAGCAGAGAGTTCCGTACTAAGGACATATCGACATGTAAAGTAATGACCATATTCTACTTGCAGTTTACGCATTGTCGTTTGAAGAGATAATGCTTTTTCGCAAAGGGGGTCAATAAAAATATAAAGCTCAATCGGTTTATTACATGTGGATGGTGCAACAGGTTGCTGTAAAAGTTGGATATTATTCACTCAAATCCCTCCTCATCATTTGGGGCGTTGACCATATGGTGAGCAGTCATTACGAGACGCTTATAGTAAACTTCACGGAATTTCCCGTCCAAGCCCACTTCGTCCATCGCCTCTGCCATACATTCAAGCCATGCCTGGGCACGATCGGGTGTAATTTTAAAATGCATATGTCTAGCACGCATCATTGGATGACCATGTTCTTCAGAGAAAAGGTTAGGCCCCCCAAGATACTGCGTTTGGAATTGTATTTGTTTACGAATTGTTTCCGTCAGATCTTCAGGAAAAATAGGAATTAATAAAGGATGCTTCGCCACTCGAGAGTAGAACGCGTTAATTAATTCAGAAAGCTTTTCAGCACCGAGTTCCTCATAAGGAATCGTATATTTTCGATTCATTAGTTATACTCCTTTGTGTCTTTCTTTGCCAGTATATGAAATATGAATGTCATGTAAGTAATGTAAATTTCATTTAGGCGATACAATCATTCTAGCAACGTAGGGCCATTTTAACAAATAAAGTGCCCTGCCAAAAAATTTGAAGGGCATTTCACTTCTATTAAAAGTATGTTGGAATTGTTGATTTAATAGGTGTCCACATCAATTTTCCAGCAAATCCAAATTAGAGCATTTCAGGAGCATTTACAATTTCATCTCAAAATTCCTTTTTGCTTTCGCCTTCCGATTTTCACTGGTTCCAGTAAAAAATTAAACACTCATATAGTTCATTATTTTTTTAACATAATTTTGAGTTTCTTGGAAAGGCGGAATGCCACCATATTTTTTAACATTTCCAGGACCTGCATTGTACGCAGCAAGGGCTGTTTCCACATTATTATCGAACTGGTCGAGCATTTGGCGTAAATATTTTGCACCACCCATAATATTTTGGGCAGGATCAAAGCGGTCAGAAACTCCTAAATACCGTGCTGTTGCAGGCATGAGCTGCATTAAACCGGATGCACCGGCAGCACTTGTTGCAGAAGCATTGAAATTCGACTCTTGTTTAATAACGGAAGTAATCAGTTTTTCGGGTAAATTGTATTTCTTTGCGGCAGCAGCAATTTCTGCTTCATAAGTCTCAGCACCGGCAAAGAAATTTACTACGTCGGTCTTTCTTGTGAAATCCGTCATATACTGTTCAATTGTGGGTGTTTCACTACTTGCCGAAAGGGTATTGAATGTCCCCGGTAAATTTGTTAAGTTTGTAGAATTGTTCAATAAAAAGGATGCGATATAGTTTTGAGCAGCCGATTTTTGCTGCTGTGAATTAGAAGTTTGGTCGGAATCCGTTAACTGTTGGAAAGTGCTCACATCACCTAGGCCATTTAGCGAACTAGATAATGATTGTCCGTCTAAAATGTCGCTCATTAAATCGGAAAATAAAGTCGACGTAGATGATGACAATACACTTGAGCTTGACTGATTGGATGTATTTAAATTTTGAATTGCCTGAAGTTCAAGCAATGTTCTCATCGATGAAATATCCATCACAGCACCTAGCCTTTCTGATTGTTTAAAGCCATCATAAAGCGCACAATTTTCTTTTGCGCAGGCTGTGGCTCAATTGCATGATGTGCTAAAAATTCAGAGAAAATTTCTTTTCCTACTGCTTCATCATGTGTCTCATATTCTACCTCATAATCGTCGCAGTGCAAATAGAAAGAATGGTCAAACACGAGCAAACCGCCTTTGTATGGGATTTCTACCCGGTCGGTCGTCAATGATCCGTAACAGTGCAGCTCCCCTACCGGAATATTAAATAGCGCCAGTCTTTCGTTTACAGAATACGGGGGCACTCCTTCACCGGCCAGCATACGATCTGCTTCCTCACTTGTTAAGTAATCTGTCGTTTCTAAATGCTGGTGCTTGGAAGCTTTTTCTTTTAACGTAAATTCAATCGAATCTTTCACGACACGAATTCGAAGAGCACTGTGAATTTGTTTTAAATCGTTTTCTTTTGTATCAAAGTAATGGTTAACCTGGCGAATAATTTGTTCGTTTTTTATGGAGAATGCTTCAAGAAGCTGTTCATACTGTCGTTTTGTTAGCATATTCTTAAATTCTATTTCAATTTGCTGTGTCATTGTCATCGTCCTTTTTGTTAATAGTTTTCAATTAAATTCAACGGCTTAAAGAAGTCAAACGTTTCTGCACCAATCGAGTGTCCTATGGTAAAATGTGAAGGGTAGATGAATCATCAATTTTATTATCGGACATTTTCCGGTTATGAAAAGAAAAAGGAGATTAATTCATTGCGAAACGTATATATAATTGAACATGTTGAAGTAGTACATAATGAAATCTATTTTATTTTAAATGAAAAGAAACAACTTAGCCAATTGCAATCGACAGGGCAAGTTATCGTCGATTCGGATAATGAGGCGTTTCTATATATCATAGAAGAAAATGAGGCATACAGTTATTTAAGCTTTTCAAAAAGTGTATGGGCGCAACTATTACAGCTGTTATTGGCAGAGCAGAAAGCATACTTGAAAGTGGAAGACGGTTTGCTGCCGCTACAACAATTTGCTGATGAATTACAAGGATTACTTTATAATATTGAAGGCAACAGCAACTATGGAGATCAATTTGTTGAAAATATCGAAAAGGCATTTGCCGAATTCTTAAATAAATAGCATTTAACTTAATTATTACAAGAAAAAGAATCATTTCACGCGATTTAGGTGTGAAATGTGTATTTCTCGTTCACAAGAAGTATAATTGTTTGAAACAACGTGTTGATGAAATAGTGTGACAGAAATGAACTATTTCTAGTTGGGGGGTTTTTAAATTGGGGCAGTGGGAAGTATTTTTGAGTCCATATCGACAAGCTGTGGATGAACTTAAAATTAAATTAAAAGGGATGCGTTCGCAATTTGGTATTATGAGTGCCAATTCGCCGATTGAATTTGTTACAGGTCGTGTAAAACCACTTGCTAGTATATATGACAAATCGCTTGATAAAGAGCTACCATTCGAACCGACTGCGCGTTTAGGAAATGAATTGCAAGATATCGCCGGTGTACGGATTATGTGTCAGTTCGTTGATGATATTGCAACAGTAACCGAGCTAATCCGTCAGCGTAATGATATGAAAGTGATCGAGGAAAAAGATTACATTACACATAGTAAACCGAGCGGCTATCGCTCACACCATATGATTATTGAATATCCGGTAGAAACGATTCAAGGTCGCATCGTTGTCGTGGCAGAAATTCAAATTCGTACATTGGCGATGAACTTCTGGGCATCAATTGAGCATTCCATGAACTACAAGTATAAAGGGATTTTCCCGGAAGAAATAAAAAATCGATTGCAAAGCGCAGCCGAAGCAGCATTTCGTTTAGATGAGGAAATGTCCTCAATTAGAAGTGAAATTCAAGAGGCGCAGGCATATTTCAGTGAAATAAAAGAAGCAACGAATACAGCTATCCATAAGTCAACTGACAAAGAGGAGCGTGACAACTAATGAAGTTTTCAATACAATCACGCAGAGATGACCAATCAAATGAATTGATGGAGCTCGCAAAATCTTATTTAATTGATTTCGGTTTACAATTTGATGAACAAGAGCCGGAAATTGTTCTTTCGATTGGTGGCGATGGGACATTATTGCATGCGTTCCACCGCTATTTGCACCGTTTGGATAAAACAGCTTTTGTCGGCATCCACACAGGACACTTAGGCTTTTATGCCGATTGGAAACCTTCAGAGCTAGAAAAGTTAGTATTATCGATTGCCAAAAAGGAATACAATGTCGTGGAATACCCGTTATTGGAAGTTCAGGTTCATCGCCTGCATTCCGACTCCAGTACGTTTCTTGCGCTGAATGAAGCAACGATTAAATCACCGGACGTAACGCTTGTGATGGATGTGGAACTGAACGGTGAGCATTTTGAGCGTTTCCGTGGAGACGGTTTATGTATTTCAACACCGTCAGGCAGTACAGCATACAATAAAGCATTAGGCGGCGCGATTATTCATCCGACATTGCAGGCCTTGCAAATAACAGAAATGGCATCGATCAATAACCGCGTTTTCCGGACGGTCGGATCTTCTTTAGTATTGCCGGCACACCATAACTGTGTATTAAAACCCGTACATGAGCAGCAATTTAATATGACGGTCGATCATATTAGCATGACGGAAACCGATGTAAAATCGATTACTTTTAATGTGGCAAATGAAAAAGTGCGGTTTGCACGTTTCAGACCATTCCCGTTTTGGGAACGTGTGCACGATTCATTTATCTCAAATGAATAGAATGAGGGTATATGGATAAACGATTTCAATTACAATTTACGAATAAGGTTGATCAAGAGCTTTTGCGTGATGCAATTGCTCAATGGGGCATTTCAAAGCGTGCATTGACTGCTATCAAATTTGATGGTGGGGCAATTTTGGTTAACGGCGAAGAAAGAAATGTACGGCATCGGCTGGCAGAAGGCGATGATGTGACGATTGTTTTCCCGGTAGAAGAAGCAAGTGAAGGGCTGATTCCCGTACAAGGAGAATTAGCGGTTGTGTACGAAGATGAGGCAGTGCTTCTTGTCGACAAACCGGCCTTTATGAGCTCAATTCCTTCCCGGGAACACCCCAATAATACGCTTGCAAACCTTGTATATGGCTATTTTGAACAGCAGCAGCATGCTTCAACTGTTCATATTGTGACAAGGCTTGACCGTGATACGTCCGGATTGATGCTTATAGCGAAGCACCGTCATATCCATCATTTAATGAGTGAACAGCAAAAAAAGGGACAAATTCACCGCGAATATGAAGCAGTTGCAGAAGGCATCATTGTACAAGATCAGCAATCCATCATCGCTCCGATTGGACGGAAAGATACGAGCATTATTGAACGTGAAGTCCGGCCAGACGGGCAATTCGCACATACGGATGTGACTGTGCTGACTCGTAAAAATAACATGACACATATTCGTCTGAAGCTTCATACTGGAAGAACCCATCAAATACGTGTTCATATGGCTTATATTGGCCACCCATTAGTGGGGGATGAATTATATGGGGGTACTCATACATTCATTGATCGTCAGGCACTCCATTGCCGCTACATTGAATTTGAACATCCGTTAACGAAAGAAAGAGTGCACTTTGAAAGCAAGTTGCCAGAAGAGATTTCTACATTGATTTACTAATGTAAGATGCCAAGATTTCATTGGCATCTTTTATTTTTGGGGAAAATGGGAATATACTGTTGAGAAGGAATTTGTGTTAGTCATTGGTCAATTTTTGTATATACAAAAAAATAATGATAAAACGTAATTAGCCTTGACGAGAGATATGAATTAATCATAAAATAACTCGTTATGAAATGTTGAAAGGAGGGGGCAAGCATGATAGAGGAAAAAAATGATGAAGTCCAGTACGATGAAGCGTTTTTGCGAATGCTGCTTGATGAAGAAAATATCGAGTCGTTCCGTGAACATTTCCTAGTACTCCATCCATATGATCAAGCACAGTTTTATGAAGAGGTGGGCCCGGACATACGACAGATTATTTATCGTTACTTGTCTCCTCAAGAAATGGCGATCATTTTTGAAACAACTGAAATTGAAGATGATGAATATAAAACTTACTTAGATGAGATGGATCCATCATACGGTGCAGCCATGTTCGGCTTCATGTATACCGATAATGCGGTAGATATTCTGAATGAATTGGATACCGAGCAACGGGAAAATTACCTGGAAATGATGGATGAAGAAACAGTCGATGAAATTAATGAGCTTTTAGGCTATGAAGAATATACTGCCGGCGCCATTATGACGACGGAATATGTGTCGGTCGTAGAAAGTGCAACGGTTCGTGAGGCAATGCGTGTACTGCGTCAGGAAGCCCAAACAGCTGAAACGATTTACTATATTTTTGTCGTGGATCAGGCACATCGACTACTCGGTGTCATGTCTTTAAGGGAACTGATTGTTGCTGAAGGCGATTTATATATTCGCGACATTATGAGCGAACGTGTCGTATCGGTAAAAGTAACGGATGACCAGGAAAATGTCGCAAACTTAATAAAGGACTATGACTTATTGGCAATTCCAGTTGTTAACGAGAACCGTGAGCTTCAAGGGATTATTACAGTCGATGATATTATCGACGTTATTGAAGAAGAAGCAGAGGACGACTATTCCAAGCTGGCAGGTATTGCAGATATGGATGATAATGACGCGGGTCCTTTACGAGCAGCGGGCAAGCGTTTGCCATGGCTCATTATTTTACTGTTCTTAGGAATGCTGACATCAGGACTTATGGGGATTTTTGAAGCAACGCTCGATAAAGTCGCCTTGCTAGCAACATTTATACCTTTAATTTCCGGTACATCCGGTAATAGTGGAACCCAGGCATTGGCTGTAGCGGTTCGAGGGATTGCGACAGGGGATATTGGCGGGAAAAGTAAATTCAGGCTGATCGTTCGGGAATTAAGTACAGGACTTATTATGGGAATTGTAAGTGGTGCTATTGTTGTCGGAATCATTTTCTTCTGGAAAGGTACATTAATGATCGGACTGCTCGTCGGCGCAGCGATTTGCTGTTCGATTATTGTCGCAACACTTGCTGGATCGTTCATTCCGATTTTAATGCATAAGCTGGGTGTTGACCCTGCCGTCGCATCAGGACCTTTTATCACAACATTGAATGACGTTACAAGTATTATTATTTATCTTGGCCTTGCAACGACGTTTATTAGCCGGATTCTGTAAGGAACGATTTGAAAAGACTTTGCATATTGTATGAAAAAGGATGTGGAATGTGGAAATTCACCCATTACTTTTTATTGCAAGTCCTGTTTATATACAAGAAAAGCGGGTCGAAGTAGAAGAAGAAAGTACATCAATATATGTACGTCCTGCAACTGAAAAAATAGAAAATGCGCTTATTGCCCGACAGCTCCATTATTTTTCGAAGCCGACGAAAGAGCCAAGGGTGTTGGTGTTTATTTTGAAATCTGGCGAAAAAATACACGGATCAATCGATAAAATCAGTGGTAGTCAAGTATTGTTGAATTGCTATGATACGAAACGCTGGATTAAAGCTAATGAGATTGTGTTAATTCATCATACTTTATAAAAAAGAGGAGCCACGTTAATGGCTCCTCTTTTTTAGTACGTTTCATAGAAAATACACCATCTCGCGCTATATGCGCGAGATGTATTTTTCCTGTGAATTAGTCACAAATGCCAAGGTCTACGTCATCGATACATTGAACAGCACAGAAGCAATCTAAATCAACTGTGATACAGCTATCTGAAGCTTCAAATTGTGTTACTTTACATACTTGACGGAAATCAATAGCAGTTCCGTAGTCGTTCAGTAAATCAACTGTATGCCCATTGTCATCTTGCGGTACAAGAACACGTAGTGTTGCACAGCAGCCATCAAATACATCTTCAACACGGAAATAAATTGATACACAATGACAAGAGCCATTTGGTGTATTGAATGTAGCGAAGAATGGTGATCCATCCTTGTTTAATAATGTAAATACACGTGTGTCAACATTTGATCGCGCCGGGCTAACGATTCCACCAAGCGGCTCTAAGAAACAGTTTGTTGTACAACGGTTACATTCATCCTGTACTGCTGCATTTTGAATTTCTAAAATTGCACGAACAACCTCACAGACACAACCACGTGAGTGATGATGTTCACCTGCTCCACCTACATCATTATTACCTCTTCCACAACCCATAATTTTTCACCTCCGGTATTCTTAACTCTTACTAATAATATGAATCGGTTGTCAAAGGAATCGGGCGAATGAACAGGTTTCCCCAAACTTCTATGCAAGATGAATAATTCAAAATACGGACGGTTATACTTGGAGAAAAATGGACAAAAGGGGGACTATTATGCGGAAGGCATTCATGGCATTGAGTTTGCTTTTTATTCTTGCAGGCTGCAATGACCGAGAGAAAGTTGCAACGTATTCAATGACAGATAATGTACAAAATCAGCAGGAAGTAGAAAAGCTTTTAAAAGAAGATGATGCAATAGAACAGGCTAATCTTTTAGTATTTGAAGATGAATTATTTGTCGCTATGCAATTAAAACCATTTAAAAAATGGAATCGCGAAAAAATTGAAAAAGATTGGAAAAAAAAGTTGGAAGATAAATTTTCCGATAGTAAAGTCAACGTTTCATCAGATTTTAAAATGTTCTGGGAATCGACCAAATTAATGGAGGAAAATAACCAGAAAAAAATGCTGAAAGAATTGCATGAGCTTAAAAAGCTTGCTAAGGAGGAAACGTAACTTGAAAGAGCAACAATACAATACGTTAAAAGAACAAATTTCACCGAAAACACCTCTTGCCATTAATTGTCTAAAAGCATTTGTTGTTGGCGGTATTATTTGTTGTGTAGGACAAGCAATTTCCTTTTTTTATATGATGTTTTTTGATTTTACGGAAAAAACTGTAGGCAATCCAACAGTGGCAACAATGGTATTTCTCGCCATGCTCCTGACAGGGTTCGGACTATATCGAAAACTTGGCCAATTTGCCGGAGCTGGTAGTGCCGTTCCCGTAACGGGGTTCGGTAATGCTGTTGTTTCTTCAGCTATTGAAGGGAAATCGGAAGGATTTGTATTAGGTGTCGGCAGTAATATGTTCAAACTTGCAGGTGCGGTTATTTTGTTTGGGGTCGTTTCGGCCTTTTTTGTGACATTGGTTAAATTAATTCTGGTATCGGTAGGTGTCGTTTCGTGGTAATAGTTTTTAAGTCAAAGCCATCCATTCTTTCTTCTGGTGTTGTAGTAGGACCTTTGGAAAAGCGGAGTGTCTTTCAAACGTATTTTGACAAAATATCGACCGACGAACGGTGGCAAAAAGTTTCGAATGAGAAAGGAAATGCCATGCTTATTTCTGAAGCATGTCAAACCATTTTGAAAAAGTCGAACTTAAACAATTTGGATGTTGATTATTTATTGGGCGGGGATTTAGTTAATCAAATGACGCCTACAAACTTTGCCGCACGGGAACTGGCGATTTCGTTTATCGGTCTATTTTCTGCCTGTGCAACATCGGTTTCTTCTATAGTTATTGCTTCATTATTGACAGAACTGGGTGCAAGTGAGTTTTCCATTGCCGGTGCATCTAGCCAGCACAACTCGGTCGAGCGCCAGTTTCGCTATCCGGTAGATTATGGAGGTCAAAAGCCTGCAACTGCTCAGTGGACCGTAACAGCAGCAGGATTTGTATTGGTTGGCAAACATCAGCCGAAGCTTCCGTATGTAGAAGCCGCAACAATCGGAAAAGTAATTGATTACGGAGCAACAGATCCATTTCATATGGGTGGAGCAATGGCACCAGCAGCATTTGATACGATTCAGGCACATTTAAAAAAGCGTTCACAAACGGTTCAGGATTACGATGTCATTATGACTGGTGATTTAGGAAAAATTGGTTTAAAAATTTTAATTGCGATGTTTGCCCAAAGTGGTGTAAAAAAAGAAGATTTATCAAGATTCCGTGATGCCGGGGCTGAATTTTACGGAGAAGATACAGCATTTTTGGCAGGAGCGAGTGGGGCAGGTTGTTCTGCAGCAGTCTATAGCGGCTATATGATGGAACAATTTAAAACTGGTCGTTACAAACGCGTATTATTGGTGGCGACAGGAGCACTTTTATCGCCGCTTTCTTTTCAACAAGGTGAGTCAATTCCGTGCACAGCACATGCAATTGAAATCGGGATGGGGTGATTACAATCGGCTTTACATTTTTAGTGGCATTTGTCGTAGGTGGATTAATTTGTGTAATTGGTCAGTTATTATTGGATGTAGGAAAGCTGACACCTGGTCATACATTGTCCATTTTAGTAGTAGTAGGCGCAATTTTAGATGGACTTAATTTATATGAACCCTTAATAAGTTTCGCTGGGGCCGGTGCGACAATTCCGATTACTTCGTTTGGGAACTCATTGACACATGGTGCAATGGTTGAAGTTGAAAAACATGGCTGGATTGGTCTGTTGACAGGTATGTTCGAGGTGACGAGCTCCGGAATTAGCGCAGCAATATTGTTTGGCTTTATCGCGGCAGTAATATTTAAGCCTAAAGGAAAAGTAGATTAGACGAATACCCTCCTTTTTTTTGAGTGTTTGCATACACTACAAAATAGAAAGGGGGGTATAAGTATGTCTGGATATGGTTGGCAGCAACAAGGTTGGCAACAAGGTGGTTGCGATTATGGTTCCTCAGGCTATGGCGGGGGTAATAACAGTAGTACATTCGTATTGATCGTTGTACTATTTATTTTACTTATCATCGTTGGTAGCGTATTTATTTAAGGGAGGTAAGCAAACAGTATGGATCGTTCGTTTTTTAAAAAAGTGGAGCGCAAAACCGGCGTTGATTTCGATGAAATTATGACTCTTGCCAATGCATTGACGTATGCAGATTTCTCGGATGAAAAACAAGTTCGGAAAATCGTGAAAAAGGTGAGCCGCCTTGCAAATAAACCGATTACGAGTGAACTCGAAGACAAAATTGTCCAATCAATCATTCAAGACGGTAAATCTTTGGATTTTTCAAAAATCGAGAAAATGATGAAGTAAATCGGAACGTTAAAAGTGGCGTAATAATACGAAAAACATCCATTTTCTCCGGCGGAAAATGGATGTTTTTCTCCTTTTATGAGTTTTAAAGAATTAGATTTTCTTTTCCATAGCGCGATGTGGAATCCCTGCATCCATAAATTCCGGAGAAGTGACAGTGTAGTCCAGCTTTTCATAGAAAGGAATTGCATAGCTTTGGGCATTCAACTTAAGCTTTTCAAACGCAGCTTTTTTTGCATATTGTTCAACAGCTTCCATAATTAATGCGCCAAGTCGTTTACCGCGATAATTGTTCAATACGCAAACGCGCTCAACTTTTCCGACTTTCGGTTCGACTTCCCGAAGACGTGCTGTAGCAATTGAATTTTCACCTTCATTTACTAAAAAATGAGTGGCTGTTTCATCGTATTCATCTAATTCCAAACTCAGTGGAACCCCTTGCTCTTTGACGAATACTTCTTTACGTAGTTCAAATGCACGTTCGCGGTCTTCGTCGGTTGTAACTAGTTTTACTTCAAACACGTATTACTCAGCTCCAGTCAATTTGTATGTTTCATAGGTTGTCCATGAGCCGTCTTCCAATTGGTAAAGCAAGTGGAAACGATCGATCGAATCTTTTTCATCTACTCCAACCATACGCAACTGGCCGTGAATATCATCATGCTCGGAAGCGCTCATTTTTTGTGCAATTGTAATATGTGGCACAAACACATGCTTTGGCGCACCAAAATTAATTTTTTCCTGAATTGACTTTTGAATATTTTCCAATTGTGGTGTTGGCTCAACACGGAAGTAAATGGCATTCGTCGTTGGATAAAATGAACTGATTCGTGAGGCGTGAATTTGTAAAGGTGCAAACCTTGATGCCACTTCCTGCAAATGCTTGGAGATTTCTCCGATTTCAGCTTCATCCGCATCAAACGCATCTTTGAGCGTAATATGAGGTGTGATTAAAGCATAGTGCGGGTCGTAGCGTTTGCGATAAGTGTTCGCTAAATCTTGTAATTTTTTAGATGGAAAAGCAACAATACCATATTTCAAATTCATTACCCCCTAAAAATTTTATAATATCATTTAGCACCGTGCTAAATGAAGGTAAGACGTCCTGTAAATGGCATAGATTTTATACAACTATTTATACTAACAAAAATCTAGATACAGCCACACCAAGGCGTAATTGTTATAAGTATAACAGAAAAATTTGTGAATAAACATTTCCAACATACCGTATTATCCGAAAATTTCAATTAGTGCACGTTTTAAATCAGGTTTCCAATAAGTCCATGTATGATTTCCATTGAATTCTTCATAGAATGTATCAATACCATGTTGAACGAACAGTTGATGCAGCTCCCGGTTCGGTGTTAAGAGATCTTTGACCGTGCCGTCCTTTAATGAAACCTGATCTTCCTGTAGACCGATAATATGGTACAACGTAAGAATATCGACGTTTTTCGCAACCTTAACTCCCTGCAATACAAGCTCATCTACATAAGGTGATTGTAAAATGGCTTTCCCGAAAATATTTGGATAATGGATTGCAGTCATTAATGAAATGGTTGCAGCCATAGAATCACCTATTAATGCACGTCCGCCGCCAACTTGTGTAGTTGAAAATTCGTCATCCAAATAAGGCACGAGCTCATGTGCCAAAAACCGCATATACGCTTCAAATTGATCCCCTGCTGGTGTATACTTTCGCTTACGATCTTCGTAATTTTTGTATGGCACACCAACAATGATTGTATTTTCGATTAGATAGCCATCAATCAGTTCATCAGCAAGGCGCGGAATGCCTCCTAGCTGAAAGTAATCTTTACCATCGGACGCAATTAGAATGTTATATTCATATAATGGGGAATAATTTGCTGGAATATAAATTAATAACTCCAGCTCCTCGTTTAATGCATTGCTAAAAAAAGCAACGTCTTTTACTGTGCCTCTCTCCAATGTTGTCACCCCTGTATTTTGATGTATGTAAAATTGTATCATATAGGAAAATAAAGGTGTAATATATAGAAAGAAGACGAGAAATAAATACTTAAAATAAATAGAAGTGAGGATTTCTTATGCATAATAAAAATATTCGCGTACACTCTGACGAAGTGACAAAAGCTACTTATAACGCGTTGGAACGTCGTCATGTAACAATTGAAGATATTGCTGAAATCGTGTTTACGATGCAGTCACCATATAATGAAGGTTTAACGATCGAACACTGCATTCAATCGGTTGTTCGTGTATTAAATAAACGTGAAGTGCAACATGCTGTGCTAGTCGGAATTGAGCTTGATGAACTGGCAGAGAAAAGAATGCTGTCGGCACCGCTACAAGCAATTATCGAGGCTGATGAAGGGCTGTTTGGCGTTGATGAAACATTGGCATTGGGGTCAGTATTTACGTATGGAAGTATTGCCGTAACAACTTTCGGTCATTTGGATAAGCAAAAAATTGGAATCATTGAAAAGCTTGATACAAAAGCGGGCGAATCGGTAAATACATTTCTAGACGATCTAGTTGGAAGTATCGCGGCTTGTGCAGCATCTCGCCTGGCACACCGAATGCGTGATCTGGAAGAAGAAGGAGGAACATTTGCAGATATCCCACCGATCGTGCTGGGGCCGAACCCAAAGGCAAATAAAGAAATCTAAAAGAAGTAATTTAATAAAAAATTACAATCTTCGGTTTTTTATGCTGAAGATTTTTTTATGTGTTCAATAATGATAAAATGGATTATAAGTAATAGAAGAGAGGTACAGAAGATGAGTGACAAAGATATTAAAACATTGATTACGAGTGGGACGATTATTTTAGCCGTTGTACTATATTTAATATTTAGTTAAGACTACAGTATGAATTGAACCGCCGTAGTTTATTTTATAGCAGGTTAAGAAAGCAGGATAGAGATTTGAAAAAGATAATTATGGCTTTGTTTTTTTCTGCACTACTAGTAAGTGGATGTACAGAGGAAACGAATACAGCTACTACTAGTGAAACCAATACAATTCAAGGAATTGCAGCTTCTTCGAAAGAGACTGCAACAAAATATGATATAAGCGATTTCGAAGAGTACGAACTGCAGGACATCATTGACGGTGATACAATACGGATTAAATATAACGGCAGTTCAGAAAAAGTACGTCTGCTTCTTATAGACGCCCCGGAAACAAATCATGAAACATTAGGTGAACAACCGTTTGGACCTGAAGCAAAAGAGTTTCTAAAGCAGTTATTAGCTGGACAAGATTCTGTTTATGTCGAATTTGATGTAACGTACCGGGATAAATACAAACGTTTGCTAGCCTATATTTATACGAAAGATGGCATTAGCGTTCAAGAACAATTATTAGAAAACGGACTTGTAAGGGTAGCTTATATTTATGATCCAAATACGAAACATGTCGACTGGTTTAAATCCATTCAAAAAACAGCCCAACATAATGCAATCGGCATTTGGTCTGTTGAGGATTATGTAACGAATCGAGGCTACGATAAAGAGGTATATTATGCTGCGGTAAACGATGAAAAAAAATCTACTGTAGATGAAGATAGATTGAACATGCCAGAAAATGACACAAGTTGTGAAATTAAAGGAAATATAAATTCCAAAGGTAATAAGATTTACCATATGCCAGGACAGCGTGATTTTGAGAATACTGTAGCAGAGGAAATGTTCTGTACAGAAGAAGATGCCAAGGATGCAGGGTTTGTACCGGCAAAGCAGTAAAATGCTGCAAAGTTAAGGTTAAATTAAATAGTCGCAGAATATGTGAAAAGCGCTTCCCTGAAAAGGGGGGGCGCTTTTCGTGTTTGAGCATGAAGTTTATAAAGTGGAACATATACACGCCCCATCAATTACTACTACTAGATTTACATTAATATTCGGGACTTTTTTATATTATAAAGGGCAGTATAGATAGGAAAAAAACAGAATTATCTTATTTTGTATACAAAATTGACAAAAATGTATACAAAGTGATAATATGAAGTTGTTCCAGAGGAAGCTGGTTGGTAATAGCTATTCGAATCAAAAGTATAAAATCTATAAGAAATAAAATAATAAAGAGAAGCCGATTAGTAAGATTAACTTTTCATATTCAGGTAAATACTGGGGATGATTTCAATCACTCTATTAGCAGCGACTTTTTAATAAATATCCTGAAAATATGTAAGAGAGGTAAAAGATGAAAAATCCATATTTAAAAATGGGTACAGGCATTTACATGAGCTATTTATTACTTGGAATGGTGAATATTATTCTAGCATCTAATATGGGCTTTCTAACTGAACAAATGCATGTTGACCGGACAGATATTAGTTTACTAATTTCCGTAATTGGTATTGGACATCTATTAACTGTCAATATTTCAGGGAAACTTTCTGATCGCTACGGGAGAAAACCATTAATACTGGTTGCAGCGGTTCTTTACGTTGTTTTTTTAGTTGGAATGCCCCTTACAAATTCATTTTCTATTGCAATAGGGCTTGCATTTATCGCAGGGACATGTAACTCATTATTAGACTCGGGATCATATCCGGCATTAAATGAGGCTTTTCCTAAGCGGGCAGGTAGCGCTACTGTATTAATCAAAGCCTTTGTATCAATAGGCGCAATACTTCTCCCTATGATGATTGCCTTATTTATTGCAAAGGATTTATTTTTTGGATACGCATTCTTTGTACCAGCAGCATTATTTTTAGGTGTGGCATTTATTGTTCTTAAATCTGCATTTCCAAAAAATAAAGAAGATGAATACGATCATTATTTGGTCGATTATTCTGCAGTGAAAGTACAATTTTCTATTAAGCCGAAATTCATGAAAGAAGGAGCAGCCTTGATTTTATTTGGCTTTACCTCTATATCTCTTTCAATGATTGTACAAACTTGGATGCCAACTTATGCCATAGAAGTCCTAGGTTATGGAGAGATTGAAGCAGTGAGTCTGATAAGTTTTTTTAGTGCTGGCGGCTTACTATCCGTAATCCTATTAACTGTTTTTCTTAACCGTTGGATTAAACCGGTTACAGCGATGATCATATATCCGTTTATGGCAGCAGTTTTTCTAGTTCTCTTTTTAACAAATTCGACTCAAGGTTTAACCGCTTTTCTAATCTTCTTCTTAGGTTTATTTATGTCTGGAATATTCCAACTAGCAATGACTGTTATGGTTGAGCTATTCCCTGAAAACAAAGGAACAAGTGTGGCGTACGTCAGTGCAGCAGCAAGTGTAGCTTTTATGGTGATTCCCTACGGAACAGGATTATTAAGAGAGTACGTTAATATTACATCTGTATTTGTATTTGATTTCGCTCTCGCTCTAGTGAGTATTTTGCTTGCTACCTACATTTTTATAAAATACAAAAAAATTAAAGTTGTGCATTAGATTCTTCTTGAAATACGAGGAGAACACTCTAAAATCTCTCGTATTCGAGATATATGAATTAGGAATATATTAGATCCAGCACAAATATTGAGGAGTGAAAACATGAAAAACCCGTTTCTTAAAACATCTCTTGGGATGTATCTTAACTATTTCATGCTTGGGATGATTAATATTATTATCGCTTCAAACATGGACAACTTATCTGATCGATATGGCGTAACGATTGCACAAATCAGTTTACTTGTATCAGCTATTGGTATCGGTAAATTAGGGGCATTATTCTTCGTAGGACGTCTTTCGGATGGCTTAGGTCGTAAGCCAGTTATTATCACGGCTTGTTTCCTATATTTAGTATTCTTAATTGGTATTCCAACAACGACAAGTTATGTAATCGCATTCATTTTTGCAATTTCTGCAGGTATTGCGAACTCACTACTTGATTCAGGGACATATCCTGCGTTGACAGAATCCTTCCCGAAAAAAGCAAGTTCAGCTAACGTTTTAGTAAAAGCATCTGTTTCAATCGGTGCTACATTATTACCATTTATTTTAGCTGTATTAATTGCTAATGATATTTTCTGGGGCTGGGCATTCTTTGGCCTAGGTGCTCTATATTTAGTTAGCGGTATTTACTTAATGTTCATGCCATTCCCTGATCATAAAGCTGCACCAGCTAAAGATGAAAAAGGTGAAGAAACAGTTGAAACAAACTTTAAACAAGAGCCAAAAATCTTTGGTGAAGGTTTAGCCATTATTTTAATTGGTTTCACTTCAACGGCGTTATTCGTTGTTTGGCAAACATGGTTACCTAAACTGGGTACAGATTTCATTGGTTTAGAGTCCAGCCAGGCAGTTCAATTACTGTCTTACTTCAGTATCGGCGCACTTGTATCGGTATTATTGCTTGCAGTTGTGTTAGATAAATATATTTCACCAATTATGGTCGCGATTATTTATCCAATTGGCGCTATCGTAGCGATGCTTTCACTATTTGTTGTGGAATCATACGGTCTTGTATTAGTAAGTACATTCCTACTTGGTCTATTCACATCGGGTATTTTCCAATTAGCGTTAAGTGTTATGATGAAGCTTTTCCCCAAAAATAAAGCAACGTTCTCAGCGTACGTTAATATCGCTGCAAGTTCAGCATTCATTTTAGTACCAATTATTACTAGTGCACTTGTAGACTCAGTTGGTATTTCGATGACACTTGTCTTTGATATTGTGATTGCTGTAATTAGTGTTATTTTAGCGGTTTATGTACTAAGTCGTTTAAATAAAGTCTTTGGTAAACAGACAAAGCAACAGTGAAATAAAGCATCTGAATTTATACAATAAAAGGAGCGTTTCGAATGACAAATGTAAATGAGAAAAAAATCGACGGTAAAACAAAATTAGTAGGATTACTTGCAACACCGATTGGCCATAGCCTATCACCACGTATGCATAACTTAGGTTATTCATTAAAAGGTTTAAACTATGCTTACCTTGCATTTGAAGTAGGGAACGAAGAATTAGAAGAAACAGTTAAAGGTTTCAAAGCGGCAGGTGTAGCAGGCTTCAACGTATCGATGCCTAACAAAATGAAAGTTCTTGATTATCTAGATGAATTAGATGATTCAGCTAAATATTCTCGTGCATCTAACACTGTAGTTAACCGCGATGGTAAATTAATCGGTTACAACACGGACGGTCTTGGTTATATCCGCAACTTAATCGAGCATGGTGTAGAGCTTAAAGGTCAAAAAGTTACCCTTGTGGGTTCTGGTGGCGCTGCAACTCCTATCGCTATTCAATTTGCTCAATCAGGTATCCGTGAAATTTCAATTTTCGCACGTAACGACCAATTCTTCGGACAAGCAGAAGAAAATGTGAACTACATTAACAATGAAATGAAAGAGTTTGGCGTAAAAGCGAACATTTTCCCATTGGAAGATAAAGAAGCATTCCGTCGTGAAGTTGCTGAATCTGCTATTTTAGCGAACGGTACAAGCCTTGGTATGAAACCGCTTGATCATTTATCGATTGTGGATGAAACGTTAGATGTGTTACGTAAAGATTTAGTTGTGACTGACGTAGTTTATAACCCGCAAAAATCAAAATTATTAACTCAAGCTGAAGAGGCAGGTTGTACAGTAATCAACGGTCTTGGTATGATGTTATGGCAAGGTGCTTTAGGCTTTAAATTATTCACTGGCGAAGATATGCCAATTGAGGAAATTAAAGAAATTATGTTTGGTGAACATAAATAATTTCAATATTATTATATATTCATATCACACGCTCCTTTATATACGGTATGGATAATGAAATGTTTACAAATACTAAAACACTATATTCTATATAACAATTTATTTTAAGGAGTATGGATGATGACAAAAATATTAATGTTACATGGTGTTAACCACAACATGTTCGGTAAACGTGATCCTGAACATTATGGCACAATTACTTTAGATCAAATTAACAACAACATTCAAGAACTGGCAAAAGAATTAAATGTAGAAGTAGAAACTTTTCAAACGAATCATGAAGGTGAATTCGTAGAAAAAATTCACGAAGCGTTCCTGGCAGGTGTTGACGGCATTGTTCTGAATGCAGGTGCATGGACTCACTATAGCTATGCAATTCGAGATGCTTTAGCTATTTTTACAGGCCCAATCGTTGAAATGCACATGTCAAATATTCATGCACGTGAGAGCTTCCGTGAAAAATCAGTATTCGCTGATATTGTGACAGGTCAAATTTCCGGTTTTGGTGAAGAGAGCTACTTATTAGGAATTCGGGCGGCAGTACAAGCAATAAGAAAATAATTATTTATATATTTTAATTCATAATGTTGGTTGTACTTAACTAAATAGGGTAGATTAATAAGCGATTTCTTTGATTAGAAGTCGCTTATTGTTGGATTGGAGGGAAGTAATATATGTTTTTTAAAGGAAAAGTAAAGGAAGAAAATCCAGTGAAACTTGCTATTATTTATTACAGTTCAACAGGGACTAATTATCAAATGGCGAAGTGGGCCGAAGCTGCTGCAATTGAAGCCGGTGCAGATGTGAAATTATTAAGAATTCAGGAAACAGCTCCACAAGAAGCAATTAATTCAAATCCGGCATGGAAAGCGTTTATGGAAAAATCGAAAGATGTGCCAGAAGTACAATTAAGCGACTTAGTATGGGCAGATGCATTTATATTTAGCATCCCTACACGTTTTGGAAATGTGCCGGGTCAAGTTAAACAATTTATCGATACAGCAGGCGGGCTTTGGTACAATGGGAAATTGGCTAACAAAGTAGCAAGTGCAATGACTTCTGCACAAAATGTGCATGGTGGTCAGGAACAAACATTATTGCAAATTTACACAACAATGTATCACTGGGGTGTAATTGTAGCAACTCCAGGTTATACGGATCCAAGTGTTTTTACGGCAGGTGGTAATCCGTTCGGTACAAGTGTAACGGTAGGAAAAGATGGCCAGATCATTGAGGATGCAAAAGCAGCAGTTGAATATCAAGCACGGAGAACGATTCAAGTAGGCAGTTGGATTAAAGCAGGAATACAAGATTAAGATTTCCTACTTAAAAGGAGAAACTAGATAATATGATAAAAGCAATTTTATTTGACTTCGATCGAACAATAATGGATCGGGATACAGCGTTAAATAACTATATTCATGAGCAGTATGAGCGTTTGTTTCAATTAGAAAATATTCAGAAGCAGCCCTTCATTGATCGATTCATTGAACTCGATGCACAGGGATATGTTTGGAAAGATGTTGTCTATTCAACATTAATAAAAGAATGGAACTTACCCTATTCAATGGAAGAGCTCGTAAAAGAGTATGAAGATAACTTCCAAAAATTCGCAGTTGGTTTTCCGGATATCGAGATGGTTTTAAAAAAACTAAAGGAACAAGGATACCTCTTAGGTCTAGTAACTAACGGCCGTGTTGGTTATCAGCGTAATAATGTTATTAAGCTTGGTATTGATTCGCTATTTGACTGCATCGTTGTATCGGATGAAGTAGGGATGAGAAAACCCGATGCAAATATATTCAATTATGCATTGGATATACTGAATGTACTTCCAAATGAAGCAATTTACGTTGGTGATCATTTAATAAATGATGTTCAAGCTTCAAATGACGTTGGGATGATTAGCGTATGGATAAAAGATCCGTCTTACAAAGAAGATTCAAAAGCTGATTATGTAATTAATCAGTTCGATGAAGTATTAGATGTAGTAAGAACGATTGAAAACAATTGAATCCCATAACATTTTAGCACTAATTCCCGGTTGGAAGAATTAGTGCCTTTTTATATGTTATGGAATAGACGATTCCAAAAGTTTATGTTCGGACATCAATTATATAATTGAACTTAATATTGACCTCGTCTACCGATATATTCCAGTGTAAAATTCATATCTTTTTGTAAATGGTTGGCCATCAGTTCGCCGGCAAGTTCTTCATTTTTGTCTTTAATTGCATTGTAAATTTCTTCATGCTCTTCAATAATATTCGGTCGACTATATAGATCGAACCTTAAACTAAACAAGTGAAAAATCGTACGAGCTTCTTCTAATTTTTCAATAATCAGCGGGTTTTGGCATTCATTAATAATTAATTCGTGAAAATGCTGGTTAGAATTGTACATTTCTTTTGACTGCCCTTCGAGAAATGAACTGCGGGATTTCGTGATAGTACTTTCAAGCTCTTTAATCTTATCTGGAGTCATATACTTTGCTGCTCTTTTTGCGGAAAAACCTTCAAGTAATATACGTATGTCATATAGGTATATTAAATCTTGAACAGTCGGATTAACAACTTGCTTTTTTTTAATCAAACCTTCCTGTTCAAGTGTTTTAATTGCTTCCCGAATCGGTGTTCGACTAACGCCAATTTCATCTGCCAGGCGTTCTTCCACAAGTTTCATGCCACCACTATAGGTCCCGTTTAAAATTCGTTCTCGTATATATTCATAAGCAAATTTTTGTGCATTCTTTTTATCTAAAATCATAACGTAACCCCTAGAAATTATTTTAATTATACTCCCTATTATACTTTATTTAACTAATTTTTTGAAGAAGACTCCAACCTTCCTAGTATTCCTCATAAACAACTTTTTAGTATAAAAATAAGTAATCGATAGGTCGGAAAATACGAGTACTTGTAGATTATTCCCCTTTTCTGTAAATAACTGAACTTCTATGAAAAAGAGTCAAGCTGTAATTGCGACAAATTCATGAATTTTTAAAGGATTGGCCGAAATTTAATGGAAAAGGGGAATGTTGCCATTTGAGAATCAACCATTTTTATGGCATGCTATATAGTGGAATTGAGAAATATTCTCTATTAGAAACTTTGATATTATATAGAAAAGGAGGAGAAATAGTGTGAGAAAAGGTTTCTTCATATTTTTTGCTGCTCTTTTTTTGGTAGCGTTTACTTTACCGAATAATTCATCTGCAGCAATTGCTGATGGTACATATGATGTTAGTTATCAAGTAAATAAACCCGGGAGCAATTCGGCTTCAATGGCAAATGACTATTTTTTAAAGCCAGCCAAGTTAATCGTAAACAACGGAAAAATGACAATGCAGATTACGATTAAAAACAGCAGTTGGGTGACACAGTTTAATCCTCCAGGCGGAGCGAAAGTAATCAGCTCAAATGAATCCTCAGACCACCGTACAGTGCAATTTTCTGTTTCCAATGCAAATTTAGTGACAGTAGCGATGAAAATCGACATTGATGATATCGATTACCATCATAGCTATAGCGTAGATTTTGTATTTAATAGCGGGGGGTTACCTGAAGCAAAAATCGAGGAACCTAAAGAAACGGTAAAGCAGGAACCTGCAAAAACAACTCCAGCACCTAAGGAAACACCGACAAAGTCGTCAGGAAGTAATACTTCTTCAAATACACCAGCACCATCAACTGAAAAGCAGAATACAGATTCATCCGAACAGCAAGCGACAACAGAAACTACAGAGACAGATGATTCTACAAAATCAGATGAAGAAATTGCATCTGAAACGAAGCAAGCTGAAGATTCTGAGGTAGTAGAAAATCCAGAGACGAGCGATGAATTACCGTTAATGGCAGTTATTTTATTTATCATAGCAGCCGTTGTATTCATTCGCACAAAGAAAACAAAAACTATATAAACAGACAGGGGAAATAAAGAATGGCTAACAAATCAAAAGCAACTAAAGCAGTATTAGCATCATTGCTTGCTACATCAGCAATCGTACCAGCAATGGCAGTATCTGCTGACACGACTACAGAAACAAAGGCAACGGATGCAGCAACATCGACAGCATCAAAAACAATTGACTTTAAAGTTGACGCGGATGAAGCACTAAAAGGTTTTATTCCAACTACAGGCAAGTTAGTTGAACGTAATGGTCAGCAATTTATCAATATTGAATTATCAGATGCGGTATTAGCAATGGTAAATAGCGTAACAGTAGCAGGACAACCTGCAATGGCTGAATATAACGGGAAAAAGCACATCAATATTCCAGTAACTGCAGATTATGCTCCTGTAGAAGCTACTCTTAATATGACAATTCCTTTCGTTGGCAAAGATCCAGTTGATTATAAAGTTACATTAACACCTGATGCAAAATCAATTAAAGAAGTAACGGAAACAACAAAGCCGGTTGAAGAAGTGAAAGAAGAGAAAGTTTATACACCAGGCAAAACTTTCGATTCAGTAGCGGATGGTACTTACGATATTGTTTGGGATGCATATAATTCAGAAAAAGTAGGTAACTACAAAGCAATTACAAACCACTTCACACCTAAAGCGAAATTAATCGTAAAAGACGGTAAATATTCTGTAGAAGTATCTGTAGCGGCAACTTCAAAAGAAATGGTAGCTGGATTTAAAATTGCGGGTAAAGAAGCAACTGAAAAAGATGGCGTTTATACAGTAGAAATTCCTTCAATTAGTGAATTACATGAAGCAGGTGTACATGTTGTTGTTCCTGCAGCGAAGATGGATAAATGGTATGACTTTGGTTTCGCTATCGAAACAGCTGACCTGGAGTTACCAAAAGCTGAAGTAAAACCTGCGCCTGTTGAATCTGTAAAAATGGATGTTACAGCATTAAAGAACGGATCTCAGGAATTGTCTATTATGCACAATAAATATTTAGACGATGAGGTAACAGTGACAACAACTGAAGGTGGCTATGATGTAGAATTAACATTCCCTGAAGGTCAACACTTATTAGGCTTCGATGTTGAGGGCGCAACAGTTGCATTAAAGTCAGAAGAAAAAGTTGGCAATAATACAGTAAAAATCTACACGTTATCAGTTAAAGATTTAGAAAAAATCTATACAGCAACAGCAGATTTAAAAGTAGTTCTTAATGGGAATGTATTATATGAAACTGCACATGACTTCCAAATGAAGTTTAGCGATAAGATCTCAACAACTGTTCCATTTAAAGATATCGCAAACAACGGTAACAAAGATGCAATCATTAACCTTTATAACAAAGGGATTTTCAAAGCTGCAGACAAGTTCAACCCTGGAAACAACTTGAAACGCTCTCAATTCGCATTAATGCTAAACCGTGCATTAAAATTGGATGTACCAGCAAAAGCGAATTTCTCTGATATCGCAAAATATGATGCTGAAACAAAAACAGCAATCAATGCATTAAACGGTTACGGTATTATTAACGGTAAAACAGCTACTACATTTGCACCTGGACAAGATATAACTCGTAAACAAGCGGCGTTAATGATTTACCGTCTATTAGAGAAAAACGGCTATAAAGCATCTGGAGAAGCAGCAAAATTCTCTGATATGCCAAAAGAAGTTGAAGCATCAAAAGCAATTTCTGAATTAAATAAATTAGGTATTATCTCTGGTTTTGAAGGGAAATTCAATCCGGAAAACAAATTAACACGCTCTCAAATGGCAAAAATCTTAAACAATACGTTAACAGTTGTTGATGGTCTAAAGAAATAATTCAATGAAACGTAAATGGCTTATTACAAATAGCCGTTAGCTAATATGAGTTTAGGTAGGGTTGTGTTGAAAGCTGCGGCTTTTAATACAGCCCCAATCTTATTTTTAAGTAAGGAAAGTGGAGATGCTACGCTTAAATTGAACTAAACTTCCATCCTGGATGTGATGAAATTTTACTTCAGTTTAAACAGCTAGGAGGAAAAGGAAATGAAGAAGTGGTTAATCGGTCTCACGCTGAGTATCGCGGTACTTGCGGGATGCGGAAATAGTGAACAGAAAGCAGAGTCATCCAATACCGGCGATGACAATACTTCATCAGAACAGGCTTCGGCAGTTGAAGAGGAGCATCGCATTATTGCGGGAACGGTTGTTATTGCACAAATATTAGATAGACTTAATCTTGATGCTGTCGCAATTCCGGATACGGTAAAGGATTTGCCTGCTCGTTTTGATGATCTGCCGAATATCGGGAATGCAATGGATCCGGATGCGGAAATAATCAAATCGCTCAATCCAACTGAAGTATTGTCTGTTTCAACATTGGAATACGATTTAAAGGATAAATTTGAACAATTGAAAATTCCGGTCGATTTTGTTGATTTAACAAGTATTGAATCAATGATGGGTGAAATTACAGCACTTGGCGAACGTTACAGCCGTGTGGACGAGGCAAAGGCTTTAAATGATGAGCTACAGGCTGAAATTGATGCGGTAGAGGTTGCAGCAAATAATGAAGAGAAGCCGAGGGTACTCATTTTACTAGGTGTACCAGGCAGTTATTTAGTGGCGACCGAAAATTCCTATGCGGGAGATTTAGTACGTCTTGCAGGCGGGGAGAATGTCATGGCTGGACAGGATGCTGAATATTTGCCATCCAATACAGAGCATTTATATTCATCGAACCCTGATATCATTTTACGTTTATCGCACGGTATGCCGGATGAGGTAATTAAAATGTTTGACGAGGAATTTGCAAAAAATGATGTTTGGAAACATTTTAATGCCGTGAAAAATGGACAAGTATATGATTTAGAGGAAGAACTATTTGGTACGACAGCAGCATTGAATGTACCGGAAGCACTCAATCAGTTAGTAGAAATATTTTATCCCTAATTAACGGGTAGTAAATTATTTGCTCCACTGATTGAAGTTTCACTATCTCAATAATAATGTTGGAAAAGCAAAGTCTTGAGGGAGGTTTTGCTTTTCATCATATAAAGGATGTTTTCTGTGACAAAAAAAATTATAAGCTTTATCGCTGTCACTGTATTGCTTGTTATGACAATTATTTATGCAGCGACAACAGGCAGTATACAGATGTCATTTATCGACTTTATAACGAATTTCTTCAATGCCGATAATGCGGATATGGCTGCGATTAAGGATTTGCGTTTTCCAAGAATCATTGTTGCGATCTTTGCCGGAGCTGCTTTATCGGTTGCCGGTGTACTATTGCAGGCAATTATGCGAAATCCATTGGCAGATGCCGGATTTATCGGAATATCCGCGGGAGCTGCATTTACAAAATTATTTATCGTAAGCTTTGTACCGACATTATTCTTCTTCACCCCGATTGCAGCATTTATCGGGGGTGCACTTGCATGTTTCTTCGTTTTCCTGCTTTCCTGGAAGTCAGGGCTGAATCCATTAAAGTTAATTTTAGTCGGGATTGCAATCAATGCGATGTTCTCGGGACTAACGGAAGCGATGATCAGTTTTGGCGCATCGGCAACAGGCGCAATTACATCGAACCTGTCCTTAAAAACATGGGATGATGTATCGTTAATTGTTACATATGGCTCAATCGGTTTACTTCTTGCTTTTATTTTATACGCTTCCTGCAATGTGCTCGTGTTATCCGATAAAACTGCCAAAAGTGTCGGTTTTAATGTTACAGGTGCACGCATCCTTATTGCAGCGGTAGCCGTGCTGCTAGCTGCAGCATCCGTCGTGGTGGCAGGAGTCATTTCATTTGTTGGAATTTTAGTGCCGCATATTGCGCGTCGACTTGTTGGTTATGATCATAAAGTGTTGATTCCATTTACGGCACTGCTCGGTGCATTTATTATTTTGTTGGCAGATACCCTTGGTCGTACAATGTTCAGCCCGATGGAAGTACCGGCATCAACGATTATGGCCATTATCGGAGGACCTTTCCTCATATTCCTACTTAGAAAAGAGTGACAACCAATATGGAAATTAAACAAGTAGTCGTTTCCCATGATGGGGCGACCCGCCATTTAAATGCAGTATCG
This sequence comes from Solibacillus sp. FSL K6-1126, assembly GCF_038003445.1. Lineage (NCBI taxonomy): Bacteria > Bacillati > Bacillota > Bacilli > Caryophanales > Caryophanaceae > Solibacillus > Solibacillus sp. FSL K6-1126. The sequence goes on from NZ_JBBOPD010000001.1 coordinate 981,992, forward strand.
ACCGCCATTCCAAAAGGGAAAGTGACGACAATCATAGGGCCGAATGGGTGCGGGAAATCCACATTGCTAAGTGTTATGTCACGGAACAAAAAACCGCTTGAAGGTCAGGCAACGCTCGAAAATCGGGATTTAGTGGAATATAAGTCGAAAGAGTTTGCAAAGAAATTGGCGATTGTCTATCAGCAAAACGATATTCCTTCAGATTTGACGGTGGAGAAGCTTGTTATGTACGGTCGGATGCCGCATACTTCATTATTCAAGAAGCGAGCTGAAGAAGATGAGGAGGCCGTTACATGGGCGCTTACATGTACGAATCTGCTTGAAAAACGGCAAAATGATTTGTCCGCACTTTCCGGCGGAGAACGGCAGCGTGTATGGATTGCAATGGCACTTGCACAAAAATCGGAAATATTGTGCCTGGACGAGCCGACAACGTATTTGGATATATACTATCAGCTGGAACTGCTGGAGCTCGTTAAGCAACTGAATGAACAGTATGGCTTGACGATAGTCATGGTACTCCACGACATTAATCAGGCAATCCGCTATAGTGACCACATTATTTTGATGAAAGCCGGTAAAATCATTGCTGAAGGTGCACCGCGCGATGTTATTACAAAAGAAGTAATTAAGGAAGTATACGGGGTCAATTCCGTGTTTCATGAAGATGAGCAGCTCGGGTTATATATGATGCCGTTAAGTATTTAAAATGCGTAAAATTATTCAAATTGTAAGCGGCATTGTTATGATTATTTGCGCGGCGATTATTATCCGGTATTTTTTCAGCTATCAGGAAGTGGAAAACAAGCTGGAAGATGCGCGGCAAATTGTCGAACAAAGTGAGCTTGCCGCAATTCAACAGCAAAACGATCATATCATCGGCTGGCTCACATTGGAAAATACCCGTCTTAATAACCCTGTTATGCAAAGGGATAATAATGAATTTTACTTAAAACATAATTATTTAGACGAGAAAAGTCGTGGCGGAAGCATATTTGCCGATTTTCGCAATGAGGTAATGGAAGATCGTCATACGATTTTTTACGGGCATGTTTTACGCAATGGTACGATGTTCGGAGATTTGCCTAAGTTTAGCGAGCAGGTATATGCAGAAGCCCATCCTGTATTTTATTATGAAACGAATGACAAGCGCTTTGCATTGCAAGTGTTTGCTGCATATGAAACGACAACCGACTTTTATTATATTGAAACACAATTTACAGACAACACGTATACGCAGTTTTTAGAGAAAATACAGCAACGTTCCAATATAAAATTGCCGGTTCATATAACGGCTGCTGATAAAATAGTTACATTGTCAACATGCACGACATCACAAAACGATAAGGAACGTTTCGTCGTTCATGCAAAAGTAGTCGAACTAGAAAAATAAGAGGTGAAGTAAGATGAAAAACAGTAAAAAAATAATGACGGCATTACTTGCTGTTTCCGTATTGGCAGCATGTGGGCAAAAAGAAGAAGAACAGAAAGCAGAGCCTGTGGAACAGCAGGAAGCAGTAATCGATGTGAGTGCAGAAGCAGAGCAGTTCAAATCACTTTTAGCAGGGGAAATGGACAGCTTTGTAACAGATACCGAACTTTTAGCGACTGCTATTAACGAAGGAAAGCTGGAAGACGCACAGAAACTGTATCCGCTAGTAACGATGTATTATGAACGATTACAGCCGCTTGCCCCGAGTTTCCAGGAGCTTGACGAAAAAATAAACGGTGATATTGTTGAAGGTAAAGAAACGGACACGACAGGTTTTCAGCGTATAGCATATGGATTATTTGGTGAGAAGAAGACAGCAGGTTACGAAGGAATTGCTGAGGAACTTGTTGCTGATGTGAAGTCACTTCAAGCCGATTTTGCGACAATTGACGTTTCTGAAACTAATGTACTTGCTTCAGCAGTAACAATGTTTCAGGATATGGAAAATACCCGATTAACTTCGCCGAGCATTGCTGGAAATGAAGTATATGCAGTGAAAGCACAAACGGATGCAGCAGAAGATTTAATGGAAGTGTTTGTTCCACGTGTTTCTACTGAAAGCGCCGAAGCTGCATCAAATGCTATTACAAAACTAAACGAAATTGTGGCGTACTACGAAGTGGGAAAAGAAGATTACGTAAACTATAATCTCTTCACGACAAAACAAGAACAAGAGCTAATTACAGCGGTAACAAATGTGGAAGCGGCATTACAGCAAATGAATGAATCAATAAAATAGCTGATGCTGATGAATAAACGAAAAAATTTTATTTGCATAAGCAAGTTACAGATAAATCTTGAGACATAAATTAAAGCGGTTCAAATTCTACGACACGTAAAGTTTGAACCGCTTTTTATTTAGTAAATGGACTTTAATCTAAATGTTCATGCTTTATATATTGAGTGGCTGCTTGAGGAATGTCTTTATACGAAATTTCGTTGATAGCAGCCAACGCCTCGTCATCAAAAGTGACAGTGAGAATTTCAGTATTATTGTTCTTTACAGGCATAAACCACTTTAATGTAATATCATTTATTTCTTCCACATGCTGAATTTCTTTTAATAAGTTGTAGCTATCTTTCAAGAGTGTACTTTCTTTAAGAAATTCTGATGCCCGCAATGAGACGATGACATTTTGCTTGTCGTCAACCGGTACGATTTCGATATTCAGCATTATATTTTCGACAAACTGCTTCAGCACAATTTCTGTCATCATAAGCATAGTGTGAGTTTTCAATTGCTCCTGGGTCATTGATGCCTTAGCTTCAATGATTGTTTCCTCCTCTTCGGAATTCTGCATTTTTATAATATATTGTACTGAAACGACGCAAACAAAAATAAGTAAGGCGATTAACATAAATTTCAGTAATTTATTTAAAATAAGGATAACCTCCTATGAACCTAGCGTAATAATCACTATTATATAGTCATTATGCCACAAAAAAATACTAAAAAGGACTGCCAATTGTGACAGTCCTTTTAAAAATTAAGTATTTTGTTCTTCATTAGGAATTGTAGCAACAAATTCGTCAAAGTATAAAAATGATTCATCCTCAAGTTGTTTAACTTTCTGTTCGTTTAATCCAATAGATAATGGCCCCGAAAAAATCTCGCCCCACCAAGTTTCAGTAATAATCATTTTATATAGCCTCCTTGTACGATTGTTTTACATTACTTATTATGTTCGATTATTTATTTAATTATGAAATTCCCATATGCCTTTATTTATAAACCTTTCTTTAAAAATTAAGACAAATTTATCATCAAGCCTCCTTTTATTTGCAGGAAAATTTATTAACTTTGTAGTAGTTATTACTATAGTTAATATGTGTGAACAGCTATAATTTATGCATACATTTATCTTCATTCAGAAAAAATGGCCATTTTCTTTAGTCGTGATGAATGAAGCTGAATCTCTGTATATGTCACGGATATTAATTTTGGGAAGGATGAAAAAAATGAATTTTACTGCAAATGATGTTGAACTAATGATTGAGAATCAGCGCGCTTTTTATTTTACTGGCGCAACAAAAGATGTAGAATTTCGTAAAGAACAGCTCTTAAAATTAAAGGACACAATAAAAAAATACGAAGAACAAGTAATAGAAGCTCTAGCATTGGATTTAAGAAAAAGTGAGTTTGAAGCATTCACAACTGAAATCGGTATTGTATATGATAGTATTTCTTACTTTTTAAAAAATATAAATAGCTGGATGGAACCGCAGCCTGTCAAAACACCGCTTCATTTCCAACCTGCAAAAAGCTATGTTGTGCGTGAACCATATGGAGTGGCATTAATCATTGGGCCGTTCAATTATCCTTTCCAATTAATTATGGAGCCACTGATCGGAGCGATTATCGGAGGAAATACGGCGATCGTAAAACCATCGGAATCCGCAGAACATACAGCATTTATTGTTAAAAAAATTCTCGGAGAAGTATTCCAGCCTGAATATGTACGTGTTGTAGAGGGAGAAAAGGATGAAGTTACGGCTTTAATCCATGCATCTTTTGATTATATTTTCTTCACGGGAAGTGTCGCGGTAGGGAAGGTTGTTGCAAAAGCGGCATCAGAACGTCTTACGCCGATTGCGTTGGAATTGGGTGGAAAAAGTCCGGCGATTGTCGACCAAACAGCAGATTTGGATGTAGCAGCGAAGCGAATCGTGTGGGGGAAATTCAACAATACAGGGCAAACATGTGTGGCGCCTGATTATGTTCTTGTCCATACAAGTGTTGCGAAAAAATTTACTCGTCTCCTAAAGAAAGCAATCAAAGAATTTTATGGTCATGATCCACAGCAAAGTCAGGACTACGGGCGTATTATTAATGAACGCCAATTCGACCGTCTACAGACGATTTTAGATAAGGAACGGGATACTGTCACATTTGGCGGGCGAACTGACCGTGAGGATTTATATATGGAACCGACAGTGCTGGAAAGTATTACGTGGGATCGACCTTCGATGGAAGATGAGCTGTTTGGACCGATTTTGCCGATTATGACGTATGAAAATTTACCAAAAGCAATTCATGAAATTCGTCAATTGCCAAAACCATTAAGTGCGTATTTGTTCTCGGAAAATGAAAAAGCCATCGCGTACTTTTTAGAGGAACTTCCGTTTGGGGGGGGCTGTATAAATGACGTCATTACACATGTTGGCAATACGCATTTACCGTTTGGCGGAGTGGGGCCTTCAGGTGTGAAGGCATATCACGGGAAAGCAAGTTTCGAAAACTTCACACATCCGAAATCAATTATGCATCGTTCTAATAAACTGGCAAATAGTTTGCTATACCCACCATATAAACAAAAAGTAAAGCTTGTTCGAACAATAATGAAATAAAATAAGAAGAAGGCTTTCCCGCAAAAATCAGGAAAGCCTTCTTCTATTATTCTGTCATGATCGGGAATGTTAATAAGATTTCAGTACCGACATGCTGCTTGCTTTTAATTTGGATGGATCCTTGATGATCTTGCACAATTTTATTGATAATCATCATGCCGAGCCCGGTCCCTTTTGTTTTCGTCGTATAGAAAGGTTCAAATATCCGCTCCAGTACATGTGGCGGAATACCGCATCCCGTATCAATCATCTGGATATAGATTTCCTTCCCATCCTTACTTTTGCATACTTGCAATGTAATTGAACCGTCTTCATTAATTGCTTCAATTGCATTTTTAAATAAATTGATGAAAACTTGCTTCAGTTGATTTTTGTTACCTAAAATTGTAATGTTCAAAAATTCATTAATAATATTCAAGGAAATCGCTTTTGACTGGAACTCATATTGAAGAAACTGGACGACTTCCGATAATGCTTCCGCCAAATTAATCGGAGCATACTGATTTGCTTGAGGTTTAGATAATACAAGAAACTCCGATAAAATTAATTCGATACGCTCTGTTTCATTTTGAATAAGCTTTGTATACTCATAGTAAGGTGAGTTTGGGTCTTCGTTCATCATTTGTACATAGCCGGAAATGACCGTCATCGGATTGCGGATTTCATGGGCTACACCCGCAGCAAGCTCTCCAACAAGCTTTAGTTTTTCCGATTGCAATATTAGATTTTCATTTTCTTTAATATAGGAAATGTCCCGTGAAATTACGGACGATCCGATAATTTCGCCATGCGGGCTCAAAATAGGCGATAACGAAAGTTGTGCATCAAAAAAAGTGCCGTCTTTTCTCATATCGATCGTTTCATGAAGATGATATTTCTTTCCAAGCTTTAAATCTTCTATTCTTTTCTTTGACTCTTCCACCCTTTCCGGGGGAATGAGCGGTAAAATACGGCCTAATGCCTCCTCTTTGGACCAACCATACAATTTTTCGAATGCAGGATTGACCGCAATGACACGGTCCTCCAAATCAAATACAGCAATTGCATCATTAGCCTGCTCGAAAAACAAATGTAAATATGCATGCTTGGAATTCAAATAATACTCCCGGTCAATTGCATTTTTTTCTAACTTTAACCAAATCTGTTTTATAAAAAGACTTTGACCAATACTCATGATGATAACGGTAATTAAAAAACTGAAAAGTAAAAGGTGATCTTCTGATTTAAAGCTATGGTAGGGAATCATTGATAATTTATCTAAAATAAAAATTTCAATAAATACAAGGCAAATATTGATTAAAGTAATAATATATGAACGGTAAATGGTTAAAATCGCTATAAGCCATATAAAAGTATAAAACGAAATTATATTTACATTTTGATAATTAAAAAGGAATACGATTAAATGCCATGTACAAATCAAAATAATTTGAAGTATTTTTGGAGGCGTTTTTAAATAATACAAAGCAATGAGTATAACGAAACTTCCAATATTAATAACTAAAAATGAATAAGGATGCTTGAACAGCTGTGTAACAATGACAGTAGTAAAAATAAGCGTCGAGAAAAAAAAAGTAATAATCATAAGCAGGTTTCGCTTATTTAGAATTTCATGTTGCTGCATAAAACACCTCGGATAAGTAATATTAACTATAATGATACAGTAATTCATGATGTCGATAAATGACGAATTTTGATATGATAGATATATCGTATAAATAAAAAAAATAAGTAAACAAAGTGGAGTCTTTATCTTAATATACTTTTAGTTCTTTTCTGTATATTGATTCAATAATGAGAAAAATGAACTTATGTATTATATGTCCAAAGTCCTTATTTTGCAAACATGTTTATTTTATACGAAAACATTACAGTTAATGAAAAGCGTGGAAATTTCGATCTATGCACAGTATGATGATTAGTACATAGAAGGAAATTATCATTCGCAATTATATTGCAAGTGTGGGGGAAAGAATTATGTATGCAGAAGAACTTTTAAGTACACTGATGCAAAAAAAAGTAGTAGGTCAACTACCGAAACTGATTACCGATATTGCGATTGACTCGCGCAGTGTACAGCCAAACAGTTTATTTATTTGTATAAAAGGTTTTACGGTGGACGGGCATGATTATGCTCAAAAGGCAGTTGATGCAGGTGCAACTGTAATTGTTACAGAACGTCTTTTACAGTTAGATGGAGAAATTGCACAAGTAATCGTAAAAAATACGACACGTACACTTGGTATTTTAGCGGCAAAGTTTTTTGATTATCCATCAAAGGATATTATGATGATTGGGGTAACAGGTACAAACGGCAAAACAAGTGTATCTGGAATTATCCACAATATATTAATCGGGCTTGGCGAAAAATCGGCATTGTCCGGAACAATCGGTTTTAATTTAAATGGTGTGTTATACGAGTCGGCAAATACAACAAGTGATTCATTGAATACACAACAGATGATTTTCCGTGCGAAAAGCGAAGGCTGCCGTGCAATGGTGATGGAAGTGTCATCACACGGGTTAGCGTTAGGCCGTTTAGCAGGTGTCGACTATGATGTGGCGGTATTTACGAATTTAACACATGATCATTTAGATTTCCACGGTACGATGGAAAACTACGGTAATACAAAAGGTTTACTGTTTTCTCAACTTGGACAAGACTTGGAAAAGAACAAGCATGTCGTTTTAAATGCGGATGATCCTTGGTCTGAGCGCTATGCGGGAATGACACCATATCCAATTTGGACTTACGGATTGCATAATAATGCAATTTTCCGGGCAGTAAACTGCAATTATGGTAATGGAATGACGCAATTTGATATGGAAACGCCGGAGGGTACATTCCCCGTGTCAATGCATTTACTTGGTGAATTTAATATTTACAACGTCCTTGCAGCAACAGCCGTATTCTATGCACGCGGTTTCCCTATTGAAGTCATTATTGAACAAATTGAAATGCTGCCACCGGTGAAAGGTCGTATGGAGAAAGTAGATTCGGATTTACCGATTCAAATGTTCATCGACTATGCACATACACCGGATGCTATCGAAAAAGCGATCAATGCGGCAATGCCCTATAAAAAACCGGAAAATAAACTGATTTTCCTTGTAGGAACAGGTGGCGGTCGCGATAAAACGAAACGCCCGACGATGGCAGAAAAAGCATCTGTTGCCGATTATGTTATCTTGACGACAGATGATCCTCGCTATGAAGAGTTCGACAGTATTACGGGTGATTTGGCAAAAGGCATGAAACATAAAAATTATGCCTGCATCGGTGACCGTGCAGAAGCGGTTAGACATGCGGTAAGCGTTGCAAATCCTGGCGATATTATTATTTTCGCAGGTAAAGGTCATGAAGATTACCAAATTATTGAAAATACGAAATACCCTCATAGTGATGCGAAAATTGCGATTGAAGCTGGAAAGTTAAAATTTGTATAGATTATGCTATAATTTTTTCGAATCCACCGTGTTAACGTAATAGCGTTAACGGTGGATTTTTTTGGAGGTGACAAAAATGATCCATTCATTTTTACTTAGTATGATTGCTTATTGCACTGTGAGCTTCCCGATTTATTGCATATTGCGAATGTTTTATATGAAAAATAAATCAAAAAGTACAAGGCGCGAGTTGGTGATGCTCCTATTCTTCTTTTACAGTATCAGTATTTTTTCACAAACGATTATCCCAAGCTTCCAAATCTCAAATGGACAGATCATTTTTGATACTTCCAGCGCATATGTGCGCAGTAATTTCACCCCATTACAAACAATTATGCTGTATTATGATCAATTGAATGGACCATTGGCAAATATCGCATTTTATAATTTGGCAGGCAATATTGTTCTGTTTATTCCTTTTGGCTTCTTTATTCCGCTGTTATGGAAAAAATTTAGAGGATGGCGCATCATGCATATCGTTGCATTCGCAATTCCCTTATTTATTGAAGGTACCCAATATTTTATTGGTCGTAGTATAGATGTCGATGATGTATTATTAAATGCAATTGCCATCGTGATAGGATTTGTGCTCTTCAAAATATACCGGAGATTAAGTAAAATGAGCGTGCCAAAGTAAAAAAGGTTGTAACAACTGACCGTTGTCTTTTAAAATAAGAAAGTATGAAAAAAGGAGACGAAATTAATGACTTTAGAACAAGATATATTAGCGCGTCGTACATTCGCCATCATCAGTCACCCGGATGCCGGTAAAACGACGATTACAGAAAAGCTACTATTATTCGGTGGTGCGATTCGTGACGCAGGAACAGTAAAAGGTAAAAAATCAGGGAAGTTTGCAACATCTGACTGGATGGAAATCGAGAAACAACGTGGGATTTCGGTTACATCTTCTGTAATGCAGTTCGATTATTCAGATTGCCGTGTAAACATTCTGGATACACCTGGACACCAAGACTTCTCGGAAGATACGTACCGTACGTTAATGGCTGTAGACTCGGCTGTCATGGTAGTTGATGCAGCTAAAGGGATCGAGGCACAAACATTAAAGCTATTCAAAGTTTGTAAAATGCGCGGTATTCCTATTTTTACGTTTATCAACAAATTGGACCGTCAAGGGAAAGAGCCATTAGAGCTTATCGAAGAATTAGAAGAAGTGCTTGGCATTAATGCGTACCCAATGAACTGGCCAATTGGTATGGGGAAAGAATTCCTTGGAATTTACGACCGTTACAACAAACGTATCGAACAGTTCCGTGTAGAAGAAGGTGACCGCTACTTACCACTTGATGAAGAAGGGCATTTAGCTATTGACAACGATATGAAAAAAACATCGTACTATTCACAAGCTATCGATGATATCGAACTTTTAAATGAAGCTGGTAATGCGTATTCAGAGGATAAAATTGCACGTGGTGAATTGACACCTGTATTTTTCGGTTCTGCATTAACGAACTTCGGTGTTCAGACATTCCTTGATACGTATTTAAAATTTGCACCGATTCCTCAGCCTCGTATTACAGAAGATGAGCAATTTATCGATCCAGTAGAGCATGGCGAGTTTTCTGGCTTCATTTTTAAAATTCAAGCGAATATGAATCCGGCTCACCGTGACCGTATCGCATTCGTACGTATCGTATCGGGTAAATTTGAGCGCGGTATGAATATGACACTTTCACGTACAGGTAAATCTTTCAAAGTAACACAGTCAACACAGTTCCTTGCAGATGATCGTGAAACAGTAAATGAAGCGGTTGCAGGTGACATTATCGGTCTTTATGATACAGGGACGTATCAAATTGGGGATACAGTAGTCGGCGGTAAGAAAACATTTAACTTTGAAAAACTACCTCAATTCACACCTGAAATTTTCATGAAAGTTTCGGCGAAAAACGTAATGAAAGGGAAGCAATTCCAAAAAGGTGTGCTTCAATTAGTACAAGAAGGTGCAATTCAGTATTTCAAAACAATGCATACTGAAGAAGTAATCCTTGGTGCGGTTGGTCAATTACAGTTTGAAGTATTCCAGCACCGAATGATTAACGAATACAACGTGGAAGTAATTATGCAGCCGATTGGCAGTAAGATTGCACGTTGGATTGAAAATGAAGAAGATGTGAAAGATTCAATGCACTCTCAACGTTCAATGCTTGTAAAAGACCGTTTCGATAATAAAGTATTCTTATTCGAAAATGAATTTGCAATGCGTTGGTTCTCAGAGAAGAACGAAAACATTCAGTTATACAGCTTGTTATAATTTGATATTAAAAGCCCCGGTAATTTTCTGCGAAGGAAAATTGCCGGGTTTTTTGTGTTTGAAGCTATGCTTTAGGATATGGGGATGGGTGAGCTGATTTGGGCTGGGCGTGGTGTTTATTAGAAGTTTAGAGCTGAAATGTAGAACGGTGGACGGGGGAAGTAGAACATTTCCGGGAGAAAGTAGAACGATTTATTGGGAAAGTGGAAAGAAAGTGGGAGAAAGGAGAACCCGGAAAATAATTAGAAGTTTCGGGTTGAAATGTAGAAATTAGAACGGGAAAAGTAGAACATTTCCGGGAGAAAGTAGAGCGATTCACCCGGAATGTAGAACAAAAGCGCGAGAAAGTAGAACCCGGAAATTAACTAGAACTTTTGTGCTAAAATGTAGAAATTAGAACGAGAAAAGTAGAATATTTCCGGGAGAAAGTAGAACAAATCACCCGGAATGTAGAACAAAAGCGGGAGAAAAGTAGAACCCGGGAAATTAATTAGAACTTTCCAGCTGAAATGTAGAAACTAGAACGAGAAAAGTAGAACATTTCCGGGAGAAAGTAGAAAGAATCACCCGGAATGTTGAATGAAAGCGCAAGAAAGTAGAACTTATCGCCATCCCCAAACTCCTCTTCATATGCTCATTCCTCCGCATCAATATGGTAAGACCGGTCAAATTTATAATTACCGTTCTCATATGTACGTTCAAGAAAATCGATCTCCCCATTATTGTGATAAACAATGGCTGTCGAGCAGCGAGTACCATAATTAGGAATTTTAACAAATTGAGCGGATAAGGACCTTTCTAGATGGATACCTACACCAGTATTTGGCAATACTTCATCTTGTGCGATTTCATCATTTGCCAATAACGGTATTAAACTGTTTACTTCAATTGTGTCTTTATCGGTTGCTTTTTCCAATATGTGCTTTGCGGTTTCTACTTTTGGCCATGGTGTATTGAAAGTAGCGTTACTGACACCGTGAATGCCGCTTTCTACAATGCGGTGTTCATCGTAAATATTATTGTAATGATGCATGTCTTCGCCGTCGTAAAGCAGGACATTAAAGCCGCCGTACAAATCTCTTTTTGAACGAAGAGACTGAATAAATGAGTCTGTCGATTCCGTTGAAGTTAAAAACAGCCGTACAATTTCGCCGCGTGACAATTGGCCGGTTTCAGGAAGGCGCGGGTCACGGTAATTTGTAATTGCAGCAAAACGACCACTTTTCGACAGCCCCATCCAGCTTCCTTGCTGACGTAAATCCCGTCCGGCTAATATGTCAGATTCATCTTCCCAAAAATGGGCGGCGGCTGTCGGACGGTCATAAAATTCGTCACGATTTGCAACAATGATGAGCGGATATGCTGGATGAACTTTATAAGAAAATGCAATTAAACACATAGATGGACCCCGTTTCTTGAATAGCAGGCAAGAAAAATTCACTGGAATTCACTAGATCGAGTGCTTAACTCCTGCCTACCTTGTATGATTTTTTGTAACATTTTGCTGTAGTAACATAGTTTCTGTCAAATATTAAAGGGAAATAGATAGCTCTACACGAATTTTAATTAATATGAAGATAAATTGAAAGGACTTTCCACCGATGAATATAAGTAAGTTTTCTATAAAACGCCCGGTTTTTACAATTGTTTCAATGATTTTTGTATTAATACTCGGCGCAGTTTCATTATTTAAAATTCCAGTTACGTTAATACCTGATTTAAATCCGCCGATTGGAGTTGTTGTGACAAGCTATCCGGGTGCAAGTCCGATTGAAGTAAACGAAAAAGTGACAAAGCCGCTTGAAGCTTCGCTGGCGACATTGCCGGGGATTAAACGAGTGCAGTCGACATCGCTGGAAAGCTCGAACCTGATTATTTTGGAATTTGATTGGTCAACAAGTATGGATGATGTGCAAACCGACATATTACAGCGAATTGATCTTGTTCCACTTCCTGAAGATGCGGGGAAACCAAGCTTTTTGAAATTTGATCCTTCGCAATTTCCGGTCATCCAAATGGCGCTCGCAGCAGAAAATGAAGAAGTCGATATCCGTCAAATCGCTGAATCACTTGAACAGGAATTGCAGCGGACTGAAGGGGTGGCTAGTGTAACCGTTTCAGGTGAAATTGTAGAAGAAGTACAGATTGAACTTGATGCCCGGAAGCTTGAGCAGAATAATTTGACGCAAAATGATGTGATGCAAATTATCCAGGCAAGCAATATTTCGATGCCGGGAGCTGAGCTAAGTACAAATGAGAATCAACTGTTAACGACTCGAGTAGTCAGTTTATTTACAAGTCCGGAAGAAATAGCGAATGTTGCGCTTTCGGTCAACCCATTAACAGGCGAAGCAATAAAAGTTAAAGATATAGCAACTGTAGAACGCAAAGAACAGGAAACGAACACAATTACTCGAGCAAATGACCAACAGGCTGTCCTCATTTCGGTTTTGCAGGAGTCCGGGGCAAATACTGCAAATGTTTCCGAAACTTTTCAGAAGGAACTTGGTCAATTATTGGATGAACCCCAGTATGATGGAGTTGAAGCAACAATTTTATTTGACCAGGGGGATTATGTTCGCTTAGCAATTGGTAATATTAGCTCCTCGCTTATTTTTGGCGGGCTATTTGCGATGCTTGTGCTTTTCGTCTTTTTATCCGGAATAAAAAGTCCGCTTATTATTGGCATTGCGATTCCGTATTCGGTTATCGTAACCTTTGTACTTATGTTTTTTGCGGACTTTTCTTTGAACATTATGACACTTGGTGCCCTTGCCCTTGGAATCGGGATGCTAGTGGATAATGCCATTGTTGTTATAGAAAATATTGAGCGACATTTAGAGCTTGGTGAGAATCCGAAAGAAGCGGCAGCCAATGGAACGAAGGAAGTAGCTTTAGCCATTACCGCTTCTACTGTCACGACGATTGCAGTTTTCGTACCGGTCATTTTTATAAGTGGGTTAATTGGTCAAATTTTTGTGGAATTCGCGTTAACGATTTCATTTAGCTTAATTGCCTCACTATTTGTGGCACTGACGGTTGTACCGATGCTGGCAAGCCGCTTCTTACGTACAAAGCCTTCGAATGTAGTAAAGAAGCGCCAAGATTCATGGGTGTACCGAAATTATACGAAGATACTTAAATGGGGCTTATCGAGAAGAGCCCTTATTTTATCAATTACCATCGTCTTAGTCGGTATATCCGGCTTTATGGTATATAAAACAGGTACAGAGTTTTTGCCGCCGACTGATGAAGGATTCGTATCTTTGTCCGTTGAGCTTCCAAACAGTGCAACAGTTGAAAAAACAGAACAAATTGTTTCAGAAATCGAGGAGATGGCAAAGCAATATGAAGAAGTTGATGTAGTGGTCAGTTTAATTGGAGGGAATCAGCAATCTTTATCGCGGGGTACTAGTGAACAAAATGAAGGGGAGATTTCAGTTAAGCTCGTTGAATTATCGGAACGAGATCGCTCCATATTCGAGTTTGTTGAGCTTTTTGAAAAACAAGTGCAACAGCAGATCGGAGAGCGTGCAGAAGTGAATTTCTCGCTTTCATCTTCTTCAGGTTCAACACCGAACTCATTAACATTTCGCGTGACAGACAGCAATGAGTCTCAGCTGAAAGAAACGGTCGCTTCCATCCAGCAACGTATTGCAAAGGTTGATTCGGTTACCGAGGTAACGACTGATTTGGATGAAGTTCAAGAGGAAATTCAAATTGAAGTAAATCGTGATAATGCACTTCAATATGGGTTAATGCCCGCACAAATTGCTCAAACCGTCAATATGATGACACGAGGCGCATTTACAACACAGATCATTGCCGAAGATGGTGAAGTGCTAGGTGTATATACTGGATTCGGAAAAGCATACCGTGAAGATGTAGAAGCACTTAAAACAATGAAGCTTCGAACAAATGCGGGGGTGTTTGTCGAACTGCAGCAGCTGGCATCGGTTGAAATAAAAGAAACCCAAACGGCTATTCGAAGATCGGATCAGGCATCGGCCGTAGCCGTGTTTGTAAAATACAATACATCGGAGTCCCTTAGCGGCATTTCTAAGAAAGTGGATAATGCGATTGAAGAAGAGGGTATTCCTGCAACATCGAAAGTTGTTTTTGGTGGCGACCGTGAGCTTTTCGACAGTGCAAAACAAGATATGATACTGGCCATTCTGCTGGCTGTTATTCTTATTTATCTAGTAATGGGCGCTCAATTTGAATCCTTTAAGCTGCCGTTTGTGATGATGTTCAGTGTTCCGCTTACGGTTATCGGTGTCGCTGTTTCTCTGTTTGTAACTAATACATTGCTCGGTGTTACAGCCATTATCGGCATCCTTATATTAGTGGGGATTGTTGTAAATAACGGCATTGTTCTTATTGATTATATTAATCAGAAACGACAGCTCGGATTAAATATAACCGATGCCATTATTACGGGTGCCCAGGATCGAATGAGACCAATTTTGATGACGGCTTTAACGACTATTTTAGGTTTGGTACCATTGGCATTGGGAATTGGTGAAGGTACAGAAATGAATCAGCCAATGGCCATTGTCGTTATTGGAGGGCTGGTTAGTTCAACAGTTTTAACATTATTTATCGTACCGATCATTTACAGCCTGATTGAAAAGGAAGCAAAAGAATAGATTGAAAAAACTATTTACCGCACGACAATGTAAAATTTTGATGAATTATAAAAGAATGTTTGATTTTTCGGGACGTTATCGGTAAAATAGCAATATAATTGAATTGAATATCCAATTGACATTTGTCAAAGGGGAGTAGCTATAAGAGATTTAAGTAGCAGCCTGTCATTTTAGATAAGCGCTATTTTTAAATGTACTTACTTCACATTCGTCATTACATGGTTAGGAGCCATCGGGTGTGATAGCATTATGTGCTTAGCAAGACCTTTGCCTATTTACATAGGCAGAGGTCTTTTCTTTTTTGGCCAAAAAGGGTATTTTTTCAAATTCACATTATTAACGCCTAATTTATTGGGTACAAGTAAATAATAAGGAGGAGAAATTTCATGGAAGCAATTTTATTAGAATATGCATGGGTCTTACTTGTATTAGTTTTCCTTGAAGGGCTGTTAGCTGCAGATAATGCAGTTGTAATGGCAGTAATGGTTAAACACTTACCGAAAGAACAACAGAAAAAGGCATTATTTTACGGATTATTCGGTGCGTTCGTATTCCGATTCATCGCGCTGTTCCTAATTACATTCTTAGCGAAATACTGGGAAATTCAGGCGCTTGGTGCGGCTTATCTATTATTCATATCCATAAAACATCTATACGATAATCACTTTAAAAAGCAGGATGAAGATTTGGAATTGAAAGAGAGCAAAGGTTCTGGTTTCTGGATGACGGTATTAAAAGTAGAGCTTGCGGATATTGCGTTTGCAATCGACTCAATGCTTGCAGCCGTAGCTATTGCTATGACATTACCGCACATTAGTGATTACCATATCGGCGGAATTAATGCCGGTCCATTTGCTGTTATGTTCCTTGGTGGCTTTATAGGGCTTGTCATTATGCGTTTTGCGGCCCAAATGTTTGTTAAGCTGTTAAACGACTATCCAACATTGGAAACTGCAGCCTTTTTAATTGTAGGCTGGGTAGGTGTCAAACTGGCGGTATTGGCGTTAGGACATGAGAACTTGGCCATTATCGACCCGCATTTCCCGCATTCGACAACATGGAAAGCCATCTTCTGGGTAGTACTGCTTGGACTTGCAGTAGGCGGCTATTTAGTAAGTGTATACAAAAACAAAAAAGCAAAAGCAGAATAATATATGTTTTAGGAGATACTTCAACTATTAGAAGTATCTTCTTTTCATTTTCCATGATATTCATTATACTAGTAAAAATGTAATCAATTATCGGAGGCCAATCTATGCCTTTTAAAAAATTCGAAAAGCGTAAAATTACGCCTTTCCAAATTTTAATCACTTATTATTCTGTAGCCATTTTAATTTCGTTTTTATTGCTGCGACTTCCGGGAGTCCATTTGGAAGGTGTACATGTATCATTTTTAGACAGTCTATTTACGGCGGTTAGTGCGGTTAGTGTAACGGGTTTAACGACCGTTACTGTTGCAGAAACATACAGTAGCTTTGGACTTGCCATGATTTTGCTTATTCTGCAATTCGGTGCGATTGGGATTATGTCCATCGGTACGTTTTTATGGCTGCTGTTTGGAAAGAAAATCGGCATGCGTGAACGTCAGCTTATCATGATTGACCATAATCAATATAATTTATCGGGTGTTGTTGCCTTGATTCGTCAAATAGCAAAGCTGCTGTTTATCATTGAATTTACAGGTGCCCTTATATTAACGGTACATTTTAAGCGTTATTTTGCGACATGGGAAGAATCGGCGATTAATGGATTGTTTGCGTCTATTTCTGCGACAACAAATGGAGGCTTTGATATTACGGGAATGAGTTTGCAGCCGTTTCATCACGACTATTTCATACAATTTGTTTGTATGATTTTAATCTTCCTCGGAGCGATCGGTTTTCCCGTATTAATTGAAGTGAAGGCCTATTTAACGAAAAAGGATCCGGCATTTCGCTTTAGCTTATTTACAAAGGTTACGACGTTTACGTATGTTGCCTTATTTGTTTTTGGTTCGGTCGTAATTTTTATTATCGAATCTTTTCAGTCCTTTAAAGGGATGCGATGGCATGAGGCTGCTTTTTCGGCTATGTTCCAATCGATTTCCACGAGGTCGGCTGGTTTAACAACCTATGATGTCACTTCATTCAACGAGGCGACACAGCTCTTTATGAGTGCACTAATGTTTATTGGGGCATCACCAAGCTCTGTCGGTGGGGGAATTCGTACCACGACATTTGCGATCGTTATTTTGTTTTTAATTGCATTTTCCCGCGGGCAGTCGGAAATTCAAATTTTTAACCGGGAGATTCATTTAATCGATGTATACCGTTCGTTTGCGGTGCTTATTTTTGCGATTATTATGGTGCTCGGCGCTGCGATGGTGCTGTTTATCACAGAATCCAGCGCCTCTATGATGGAAGTCATATTTGAAATTACATCAGCTTTCGGAACGTGCGGGATGTCGCTCGGCATAACGGGGGACTTAACGGCATTCGGAAAAATGGTCATTATGGTGCTCATGTTTGTAGGGCGAGTAGGGCTCATTTCTTTCCTGTATTCAATCGGAGGATCTGCCAAGAAGAAGAAGTACCATTACCCGAAGGAACGGATCATTATTGGGTAGTTTTTCAAAAGTGGCTTAAAACAAGGCTTTATAAGGGTTTTCGAGGGGGTGAAGTTATTTCACCCCCTTTTAGATCCTCTAAGCTCTAATTTTGAGAAAGTTTATAAATTTTTCGAGTGATTTTTGTTCTTGAGTCATTTTGACATTACAAACAAACTTAAAAATAAATTTTTTTAACCAGTTTACAAGTGTTATGCACAGGAGTAAAATAAGCTCGTAATTAAGAAAACTAACAAAGCCAAATCTCAATCATTGAGAACGGAGGACCCGATCATTTGGGGTTAATTCTGCATTGCAGAAGGGATGATATATACTCTTTCGCCATCCTAACCCGTCAGCTAACTTCGTCGGCTAATGCGGAGGAGGTCATATAATAGACCGCCTTATTCAAGTATTCCTTTTGTCGTTTACCGCAAAGTTAATGCTTGTTTAAATCGGTCTTTTTGCGTTCATAAAACTTTATTAATTATTTTAGAATAAGAGCTTAGTAGATACCTAGACTTGGTACATGGGTAAATAACTTTTAACTTATTGTTAGGAGGGAGCAATGAAAATTTTCAAAGAGAGCCTTAATCCATCAAAAATACTTGTTATGGGATTTGCCATTTTAATCCTTGTAGGTGCATTTTTATTGACTTTCCCGGTAGCTACAACAGATGGTAAAGGACTTCCATTCCTAGATGCGTTATTTACAGCTACTTCTGCTACCTGTGTAACAGGTCTAGTTGTTGTAGATACAGAGGAGGCATTTTCACTGTTTGGTGAATTAGTGATCTTGTCGCTTATTCAAATTGGCGGTTTAGGATTTATGACGTTTGCAACCTTTTTATTTACTCTATTAGGAAAAAAAATCTCTTTAAAAGAAAGAATTTTATTAAAAGAAGCTTTTAATGCTGCTTCGACTCTTGATATCGTCAAAATAGTTAAAAGAATACTAATTTTTACTGTGATAGTAGAGGGTATTGGAGCTATCATATTATCGATCAGATTTTCATTTGATATGACGATTGGCAAAGCAATTTATTTTGGTTTTTTTCATTCAATTTCAATTTTTAATAATGCAGGCTTTGATTTAATGGGGGGATTTAAAAGTCTTACTGAATACGTTGACGATCCATTTGTAGTATTAACTGTTTGCTCTCTGATCGTTATAGGTGGCTTAGGTTTCATTGTAATACATGAATTATATGAATACCCTGTTACACATAAAATTTCATTACATTCAAAAGTTGTATTGTTTACAACACTAATGCTTATCGTTGGAGCATCCATCTTAATTTTCCTGTTTGAATATAGTAATGATAAAACATTGGGACCGTTGTCTTCCACAGGAAAAGCTCTAGGTGCCTTGTTCCATAGTATAACGCCAAGAACGGCGGGAGCAAATACATTACCAATGGCAGATTTGACTCATGCCACGCTATTCTTAACCATTTTCCTAATGTTTATCGGGGGAGGTTCAGGCTCGACTGCTGGAGGTATTAAAGTATCTACTTTTGCAGTTTTAATGGCAACAGCTTTTTCCCAGCTTAAAGGGAGAGAAGATGTGGTTTTATTTAAACGTCGTATTGTTATGCAAAGTATTCTAAAGGCACTTACTGTTGCGATGAGCGGCATCATGATCGTTGTAATCGTCACCTTTTTGCTAAGCATCACAGAACCAGGTCATGACTTTATTCTATATTTATTTGAAGCAACTTCAGCATTTGGTACCGTGGGACTTTCTATGGGATTAACACCAGAGCTATCTCCATTTGGACGCGTTCTAATTATCTTAACAATGTTCGTAGGGAGATTAGGTCCGTTAACACTTGGATTTGCTATTTCCAAACGACGTAAAAAAGAAGCATATCACTATATAAAAAGGAACATAATGATTGGTTAATTAACAAAGGAAAGGGATACAAAATGGCAATAAAACAATATGCTGTGATAGGTTTAGGGAGATTTGGAACGAGTGTTGCTAGAAGACTGCATGAAGCTGGGCAAGAAGTATTAGGAATCGATTTAGTTGAAGAAAAAGTCGAAGCTGCTGAAGGTTACGTAACAGATGCGGTGATTGCTGATTCGACGGAAGAAAAGGCTCTTACTTCATTAGGTATCACAGACTTTGATTGTGTAATTGTAGCGATAGGAAATGATATTCAATCCAGTATTTTAACGGTGGTACTCCTAAAAAATTTAGGAATTCCAAAAATTATTGCTAAGGCACTTGGTAAAAGGCATGGCCAGGTATTAGAGGCGATCGGCGCTGATTGGGTCATTTATCCGGAAAGAGATATGGGGGAACGAGTAGCCAATCAACTCCTCTCACCAAAGTTACTTAACTATATTGAACTCTCGAAAAATTACAATATTGAGGAAATTACAATTCCTTTAAGGATGGCCGGTAAAAATCTAAAAGAACTTGATATTCGTGCTAAATTTAATGTCAGTATTATTGCGATTGTTAGGAATGATGATATCATTGTTTCTCCTTCTCCAGAAGAGTTGCTTCAACCAGAAGATTTACTGGTCACCATAGGGAGTAGAAAAGACCTGGCAAAATTCTCAAGTTTAGAATGAGTGTATAAATGATTCTTTTTATTCTCTGTTATTGCACAAACTAAATCACATAAATACATTAATGAGGCTGGGACAGAAGTAGAAATTTCATAAACTAAGTAGAAAAACCTTATTAAGAAACGGATATTTTATAAAATTGATTGGAATGGAGGGCGAGTGTAGCTGACGGCTATGCCTTTCGCTACAAGCAAGCTTCCTGCGGGAATAGCGTGACGCCTGAGACTACAGGCTCAGGCCACGCCCGCGGAAAGCGTCCCGGAATGGAAATCAATTTTTACGCTCAGCAAAAAAATGCCACTTTTCTCTAAGAGAAAAATGGCATTTTTGGGTTATTTCCCACCCTCTTTTTTTTCATACGTAGTATTGTAATAAAACACCTTCTCGGAAATGTTAACCAACGGATTTTTAATCGGATTAGCTATATACGAATTTTACCCTTTATTGGGATCGGTACAAGAATCGGGGAGACCAACTTTTTGAGGATAGGAAGGACGTCAAACCACATAACACCCCAAAATCTCGCCAAAAGGTTAGTTGAGCTGCTGGTATCATGGAAGAATAGGTTGGCTTATTTATATGGCTTAATAATGGGTCATGAAATATAAAAACCAGACTGCGTGATTTTGTTCATCTGATGCATTGGATTGAAATTGATGTGCTATATAGGAATTCCCAGCTTGTCTCGCAGCAAGATGGTAAAATTCAACAGCTTCTTGTTCATCTTTAAATGCACCTAATACACCTTGTTTAAAGTTATTTGGCATTTCTTCTGTAATTTGAGGCGTTGGATAATGGCCGGTAATGGAGAAGTAGGAATTAGAAAAGCCTTGAAAGTGTCTCATTTCATCATTTCGAATTTCAAGAATTCTGTTTTGAATTTCTTGAGTTGGTGCGAGTTTAGCTAAGTGCTCATAAAAATGGATTGCCGTGAATTCACCATTGATCGCTTTTGTTAAATTACTAATTAAGTTTGAGGTTGGTGAAGGAAAAGCAGAGTTTTGCAAAAATACACTCCTTTTTAACCAATATATTCGATTAAAATTAGAACGAAACTTGTCTTGAAGTTTTAGGCATAAAAATTCGTATTGTATCTACTTGGCTCTAATTAATACAAATAAACTTATTTCATCATTTTTTTAATCTGTTTCAATTCATTAATTAAATAGTCAAGCTGTTTTTGCATGTCTTTTGACTGTGGAGATGAATCGGATTTTTGAGTGCCTTGGTTACTTGAGTTTTCTAATGCCTCCAACGCTAGACCGGCAGCAATCGCAGCTATACCATCACCTAATGTAGCGATGGATGCACCAATAAAAGCAAGCCTGGCAATTTGAATTTCTTGAGAGTCTGGAGACTGTTCTTTTTTATTGGCATTCACTTTTAATATCCTCCTTACTAAAAAGAATGGCTCTAATTGCATAATATGTATTTTTTAAATATTAGTGAGTTAGAAATAATAATAATGCTTAAATAACATCACTTTCTTACGGAGTAATAATGATAATTAAAGAAGAACGGGCAATACGTAAAAACGTCCATTTCCTTTTAGGGAATGGGCGTTCTTTAATGTATTTAAAACATAACTATTTTTCATGCAATGTGAGAATCATAAGTCTGTAAATAGTAAATACTCCGATATATGCGCCGGAAATTAAGAAGAGTTCATTTAAAAAAAGACCATGAATTTTTGTCATAAAGACAGCATCGTCAATAATAATCTGATAAATTGAAGTGGATGCAATACTGCCGAAAATGATGACAAAAATAACAGCCAATATATTAAAAATAAAGGCTGACTTGCTGATTTTCTTTCGTAGAAGGACCATAATAAGCGGAACAACAATGCTTGAAATAACCAATAAAAATTTCAAAAATAGCACTCCTTTCTATTAATTGAATTATGCCCTCTTTTTTGGGGTATAAAACGAGTAGGCCGACTGCAATCAGCAGAATAGATTATAGCTAATTGGTTAATTTATGAATGGAGGTGATCATTATGGAAAAGAAGAAAGGCAATGACCGACAAAATATGAAAGAAGAGGTTGGACCGGAGTTAAACCCGGATGATCTGGATCTTCGCGAAGACAATGATTTAACGGAAGAGCAATATAAAAATGGACCTCAAAAGAAACAATCGGATGGTTCTAAATCAAATAATCGATAAATTTTTCAATTTGAAAAAACGCTGCACACTCTATATTAAGAGTTTGCAGCGTTTTTGAATTAATTGAATGTGTTGAAGTAAGGCTGTTGTCCATTGCGGAAGTATGTGAATAAATAGCCTGTTTTCTTTTCTGGTGCACCGACTTCGTAATTTTCTAAATCGATGTGGAACGGAATAATTAATGAATGCTTGAATAATTCGCGTTCAGTAATTTGCATTGCTTCAAATTCCTCACCTACAAGGGAAGGGCCTTCTTTAATACGCGTATAGACATCTTTCATCTCTTCATCAGAAAGACGATCATCCCACCAAAGTTTACGCGGCTGGAACTGCTGACCTTGCAGGAAATCGTACTTCATTAAGCTTGTAATCACTTCTAAGTCAGCATGCTCGACCGTTTGAAGGAATTCTAGTAAACGGCGGAATAAATCTTCAAGCTGATGTCCAATACGTGACCAGCCTTTTGTTTCCCAGTATGTGCCGAAACTTTGGAAGAAATCGAATGGCGTTTCAAATACTTTTGTTACTAAATATTCAATCGTATTGTCCATACGATGTGCATTCCAATACTTTTCCAGTACGTCTTCCGCATGTTTAATACGAACAATATCATCGAATGTTAATACATTATTTGAAAAAATTTCATAAGGCGAAATATCAACATATGTGTAGCCGTACTTTTCGGCTTCCAACCGTAAGCCTGTCCCGCGCAGCAGTTTCAAGAAGCCAAGCTGCAGCTCTTCTGGACGCATCGCAAATACATCATTAAATGTTTTGCGGAAAGACGCATAATCCTCTTCAGGCAATCCGGCAATTAAATCCAGGTGCTGGTCAATTTTGCCGCCTTCTTTTACCATTGTGACAGTACGAGTAAGTTTTTCGAAGTTTTGACGACGCTTTACAAGATCGTTTGTTAGGTCATTAGTTGACTGGACACCGATTTCAAAACGGAACAGCCCTTTCGGTGCGTTGTCATTTAAAAATTGAATGACCTCAGGACGCATAATGTCCGCTGTAATTTCAAACTGGAATACGACACCTGGCTGATGTTCATCAATTAAAAATTGGAACATTTCCATCGCATAGCTGCGGCTAATATTAAAGGTACGGTCTACGAATTTAATCGTTTTTGCCCCGTTATTCATTAAGTAACGAATATCTTCTTTAATCTTCTCACGATTGAAATAACGAACCCCGACTTCTATAGATGATAAGCAGAATTGACAGCTGAAAGGACAGCCGCGGCTTGTTTCAATATATTGAATCCGTTTACCTAGATGAGGTAAATCTTCTTCAAATCGGAAAGGGGTAGCAATTTCTCGCAAATCGATTTTCGGTGGCTGTGCATGAATTTTTAATTTTCCTTCTTCTAAATAGCAAATACCCGGCACCTTTTCGAGTGGGATCTCACCATTGAAGTAGCGAAGCATTTCTTTAAATGAAACTTCGCCTTCACCCATAATAATGAAGTCGATTTCTTCATGTTTACGAATCCATTCATGGACATCATAGGAAACTTCCGGACCGCCTAATACAATTTTGACATTAGGCAATACCGTTTTTAGCATACGAATTACCGCAATCGTCTCATTAATATTCCAAATATAACAGCTGAATCCGACAACATCCGGTTTCTTTTGGAAAAGGTCTGATACAATGTTGAAAGCGGGGTCTTTAATAGTATATTCAGCAAGCTCACAGTCGAATTCAGGTAGTGCTGCTGCTTTTAAATAGCGGATCGCTAAATTTGTATGAATATATTTTGCATTGAGTGTACTTAATATAATTTTCATAATTTTATTCTCCTCTTCATAAAGTATATTGTAGCAGTGTAAACAGATACAAACAATATGGGAGAATTTGCCCATTTTATTCCAAATAGTAATGTGAAATAATATACCATAAGTATACAATTCTGAAAATTCTATAATATCTAAAAATGGGGGGTTGTAATTGTAGTGGAAGGTCAATTGAATTTTATGTTAGAAGATCTCTTTCAGCAATCCAATGAACAAATTATTATATTAAACCGCCAAGGTAAGATTGAATTTATGAATAGTAAAGCAGAGGAAATATTACAGTCAACCCATTTACCTAAATGTTTTTGGGAAAGTACGGACAAACTTAGTGGTGAGTGGGAGAGGTTTATCCATTCCGTCAATGAAAAATCACCATCTACTACTACATTTGTATTAATTAATAAATATCATCAGAAAATACCGGTCCAGGTTTGGGGGCATTTTCTTGAACATAAACAACTGATCTTTACTAGAATACAAGTTAACCCATCCAATGTTATTTCATTTGAAGAAAAAAGCAAAACACTTATGTTTCAGAATTTAATTGATGGAATGGCACAAGGGGTAATATTAACAACGTTGAACGGAAAAATATTATCCGGCAATGCAATGGCATTGCATTTACTTGATCGAAAAGCCGCTCAAATAGAAAATAGAAGCTATGATTATCTATTTGAAGATTGCCAGTACGATTCTGAAGTCATCATCCAATATTATAAAAAAATTTCAAATCGGGAAATGGCGAGTATTTTTGTTAAAAGAGAAAACGGAGATGGCACTCCGGTCTATTTAAACTTCATTAGTAAAGTAGATGAAAATTTAGGGATATTAGTAACAACGATTATTGACCAGACGGAAGAGATGATGTTGCTAAAAAGGATTGAGCATCAGCAATCTTTGTCGTTTATTGGTCAAAATATTGCGTCGATTGCCCATGAAATACGCAATCCTATGACATCGATCCAAGGCTTTATTCAGATGATTAAAAGCAGCTTAAATGAGCAGGAATATCCTTACTTCAAAATTCTAGAATCTGAGTTAAAACGTATGGATGATTTGCTTGGAGACCTTCTGAACATTTCAAAACCAAAGAAACAAGTATTTCAAATGCTTGATTTGAAGGATGTTGTAGACCAGTCAATTCAGCGTATGCAGCCTCTCGCAATGAAAACAAATGCAATGATTTTGTTTGAATATGACGAACAAGTAGAATACAGAATTAATGGGGACTATAATCGCCTGATGCAAATGATCATTAACTTGCTGAAAAATGCTATCGAAGCCATGGATACGAATAATTACATCGTTGTACGTTTACTTTACCGCGGCAAAAATACGCTGCAGCTTTCAGTTCAGGATAGTGGAAAAGGGATGAATGCGGTTGATATTGAAAATGCGTTAAACCCTTTTTATACAACGAAAGAAACAGGATCTGGACTGGGACTATTGCTTGTACAATCTGTCATTAAAGAACATAATGGGACTCTTCACATTGAAAGTGAGCAAGGTGCAGGATCTAAGTTTTTAATTGATTTTGATTTAAGAAATGAAATTGAATATTTAAATTCTTCTCCTTCTTATTCAATGAGAGTTGCAAGAATGGCGGCAATTTCGAAGTGATTTTGACAAAACTTCCAATCCATCGCTATAATATGTACATCTTCATTTAGCAGATTTAGCAAACACTAGCTGAAATCTTAGCAAATCAGTGTAAGAGCACCGCTTCCGTGAAGTAATGAATGAGTACGAATCTCGTGTGAGCCAAGCTTCTTGCAGATGTCACAGATTATTAAAGGGGATTTAAAGAGGAAGTTAGCTTAAAGTGTTCCATTATGGACAACAGAAGTCTGTCCCGTCTTGTGGGCCTCCTTAAATCCTACGCAATTGCGCACAGCGTAATTGATTATTTAAAATAGAGGATGGTTTTTATGGCTTCAGAGGAAGTAAAGCAATCGTTGAAATTATTTATCGTTTTATCAAGAGCACATAAAGCGATAAGTGAAGCTACGAATCAATTTATACAAACAAATGGTTTAAATCCCACAGAATTTGCGGTTTTAGAACTTTTATATCATAAAGGTCGCCAGCCACTGCAGCAAATCGGAAACAAAATTCTGTTAGCAAGCGGATCGATTACTTATGTAGTTGATAAGTTGGAAAAACGGAATTTTTTAGCGCGTGTTTCGTGCCCAACCGATCGTCGTGTCACATATGCGGAAATTACCGATCTAGGTTCCGAATTTATGGACAAGCTGTTTCCTGAGCATGAACAGAAAATTCATGAACTTTTAGGGGCATTATCAGCCGAAGAAAAACAGACAGCAATAGAGTTATTAAAAAAATTAGGATTATCTATTAAAGATTTATCCTATTAATCAAGAAAAGGACGCCCAAAATTTACGGGCGTCCTTTTTGCTCATTATTGAATTGTTAAACCCATTTGTAAAAAGGCATCTGTTAAGTCTGCTTGGACATTATCGTAAATTGTTAACGTAACAAACAGGTTTTCGCGCTCAATTACAACTTTTACAACCTTTTCATCTTCTAATAAAGCTTCATATCCAACAATATTTAAAATTTCTTTACGCTCTGTCAAAGTTGAAGCTAAATCCAGATCTTTCGTGTTTTCAGGAGCAATGGCAGAAATTGTTTCCTTTGCAGATTCTTTTAACTGATCAAAAGTTACATCTTCTTTTTTTACAACTTCAATTTGCATTGACGTTGCTTCATCAGCATTATTTAGTAAACTGTCGACACCTGGTTCTTCTGAAGTCAGTGTATAGTTTTCTAAATGTTGAATCGTGTAATTCATTTCATCACTTTTTGAAGTTACTACTTTTTCTTCAAACGGCTGGCCATTTGAAATGTATGTCAATGTAGTAGTATCACTTTTATCTTCTTGTTCAGCTTTTGTTTCTTCTGATGACTCAGTAGTTTCTTCTTGCTGAGCTGAAGAAGATTCATCGGCCTCGCTTGTCTCGCTCGTTTCGTTTGTTTCTTGTTCTTCCTCATTTTGCACTTCTTCTGTTTCAGTAGGCTCTTCTTTTGCTGCATTTGTTGTTGTAGCCTCGTCTGTATCCGTATTACAAGCTGCTAAAAATGCAGATAAAATAACTACGGCACCGACTTGATAAATTGTTTTCTTCATATGGATCCCCCTTTAACATGTATAGACGAAAATTTAGAAAGATAAGTTTCTGCTTTAATTGTATCAGAATAATGGTAAAACTAAAAATAATAGTAAAACAAAGACAATATGGGTAACGATAATTAACGGTAAACTTTTTTTCCATTCATATAACGCTCCCCAAAGCAAACCAGCGATAATAGCTGCAAGTGCACCTGGCAGGAACCCGCTAATTGCTAGAGACAGTGAAAATAGCATAGAAGTGATTACGACAGCCCAGAAAGGCGTTGTGTATTGTTTTAACTGCTGCTGAACATAGCCTCGCCAAAACATTTCTTCTCCTACAACTACGATAAAAATGAGCATTAAATAATGGAAAATATTTTGTGGACCATATACATCTAAAAATTTCGATATATCCTTTGATGCGTTTTTATCGAGATAAGGCATTATCATATAACCGAGTTTTACAATTCCATACGTAATTGTCCCGTACCCAATTCCGTATATCAAATATTGCCATGTCGGAATACGGTCTTCAAATTTACCTGCCACTAAGCTGATGGCAATTCCAACTAGTAAGGTAAAGGCATATAAATACCAGAATATCGTCTTTTCATAAAATGTAAAAAACATCATGCTGAAAATAAAAACTAATGCCAGAAGGAGTGTAATGATTTGTTTTTTGTTTTTCAATAGCTTCAACCTCCCCTTACGTATCGTAACAAAAATTACCCTTTTTATCATCATCTCAATGTTAAAAAGGGTAATTTGCATTAAATTATTCGTTATTAGCTAATATTTTATACCGTTTGTGATTAACAACTGTTTTTTCTTCCATTTCTAAATCATGAAAATTATCCATAATCGTTATATCAACGATAACGGAATTCTCATTCACTTTTTCAACGACTCCTTTTAAGCCGTCTTTAAACTCGATTATATTTCCAACTTCCGCAATTTTCATACACAGTCAGTCCCTTCATCGACTACTAATTAACAGTTTGCTTGAAATTATACTACAAAATTCAATTAGTTTGAATAATTTTATTAATTTACTAGGACATATTTGGAATATATTTAATTTTCCTTTTCAATTAATAGTCTGATATATTGGATTTATACATATAAAAATGGAAAGAGGGTACCATATGACAGACTATAAAACAGTTCTCGATCAATTACGCAATGGCGAATTACAATCTGTGATTATAAAGAAGGAGGAATTTCTTCAGTTTCGTGAACACCTTATTAAGGATGAACAATTTAAAAACTTCCGTGGTGAGGCAAAACAAGGTGGGGATGTAGTGTATACATTTTCAGAAAATTCAAGAGCGTAATTATTGTCGAATTTTGAATGATGAAATTTTTGTAAGAAGATTACAAAATGGGTATAATAATGGTAAATGGCTAAAAAAGGAGGAAACAGTTTGGGTAGACCTATCTCGAATGAGGCACTACTATTGGAAATTGAAGAAAAGCGCAAACAAATGATTCAATCAGGTTTAGAAAATGGTTTACGAAGTGCTAAAACGATACAGCTAAGCGTCCAAGTAGACAATCTAATGAATGCTTTTAATCAATCGAGAAGTGCACATCTGTTATTTAAACATTAAATTGAAAATAATTATATATTTTATGTTTAAAACAGTGATGAGAAGGGAAGAGTAATTTTGAACACAGCAACATTCTCATTTCCCCCTTTAGAGTAGAAGCGGACCAACGCTACTGCTCTCTTTTTTTATATATGCAGGAAATTTTAATTTATTCATACATTTTCTTAAATCCAACTAATAAAATATATCATGAGAAGATCTTTCTTTAAGAGGCCACTCCTATGGGATAAGCATATTGGAAACTATCCTAGTGTGGGTGTTATTTTTAGAATTATTAAAAAACACTGACATTGAAGTTCTCCCTGAGTTTGTTAAAATAAAAAGAAAATACTAAAGGGGCATACATATGGAATCAAAAAAAATAGGGTTTATCGGTACTGGTGTAATGGGGGCAAGCATTGTTATGCATTTGCTGAATGCCGGACATGATGTAACAATTTATACAAGAACTAAAAGCAAAGCGGCAGATCTTATTTCTGCAGGCGCGAAATGGGCGGAAACACCAGCAGAAGCAAGTAAAGAGCAGGAGATTATCTTTACAATGGTTGGCTACCCAAAAGATGTTGAAGAAGTTTACATTGGTGAGGAAGGAATTTTTTCTGCTGCGAAAGAAGGTACAATTGTCATCGATATGACGACATCTGAACCGACGCTTGCCAAAAAGCTTTATCATGAAGCAAGGGAACGTGGTTTGCATAGTCTTGATGCACCAGTATCTGGAGGAGACATTGGTGCAAAAAATGGTACATTATCGCTTATGATTGGCGGCGACAAAGATGTATTTGAAAAACTTTATCCTATTTTCGAACTGTTTGGACAAAATATTGTTTACCAAGGTGTTGCGGGCAGTGGGCAACATACGAAAATGTGCAATCAGATTGCGATTGCATCCGGCATGATCGGTGTTTGCGAATCGATGGCTTATGGTTTAAAAGCTGGGTTGACGATGGAGGAAGTTCTTCGTTCGATTACAGCAGGGGCAGCAGGGTCCTGGTCGCTATCCAATCTTGCTCCACGTATGTTGAAGGGGAATCTGGAGCCTGGCTTTTACATTAAACATATTATTAAGGATATAAAGATTGCGCTTGATGAAGCAGAGCGTATGAATCTCCAATTGCCAGGCTTAACTTTAGCGAAATCTATGTACGATCAGTTACTTGCAGAAGGCTATGGGGACAACGGGACGCAAGCATTAATCAAGTATTACGAATAAGTACAAAGGGCACAATAATAGATAGTAGTTAAATAGTTCTTATGATACAATGGGATTATTGTAAGCGTGGCAGTTTGGAAGGAGAGACAAGTAGTGGAAAATCAGAAAGGGATTTTACTAGAAAGTGGAACAAATGAGCTTGAGATTGTTGAATTTGAGGTTGCGAATAATAAGTTCGGTATAAATGTAATTAAAGTAAAAGAGATTATTCAGCCAATACCAGTGACATTTATTCCACATGTACATCCACATGTTGAAGGTATTATTCAATTACGTGGGGAAGTATTGCCGGTTGTAGATATGTTAAAAGTATTAGGGATCCCTACAGAAAACCGAAACCCACAGCAAAAATACATCGTGGCAGAATTTAATAAGCAACGTGTTGTATTCCATGTGGATAATGTTACACAAATTCACCGTATTTCCTGGGATCAGATTGAAAAACCTTCAGACATGTATCAAGGCGGATCATCTCAGGTGATTGGCGTCATCAAGTCTCAAGATGAAATGATTCTACTACTGGACTTTGAACGAATCATGGTTGACATTAATCCTGAATCCAGCATAAGTGTGGACGATGTTAAAAAGCTTGGCAAGCGTGAACGTACCGAAAAAAAAGTAATTATTGCGGAAGATTCGCCATTATTGCGCAAATTGTTATTCGATACGATGAATGAAGCAGGCTATGCAAATACGGAGTTTTTTGAAAACGGCCGTGATGCATACGATTATCTGGAAGCGCTGGCTAAAGCAGATAAACAGATCGAAAACCATGTACAGCTCGTGATTACAGATATTGAAATGCCCCAAATGGACGGTCATCACTTAACTAAGAAAATTAAATCACATCCTGATCTTAAAAAACTTCCGGTCATTATTTTCTCAAGTCTAATTACCGATGATTTACGTCATAAAGGTGAGCAGGTAGGAGCGGAAGAGCAAATTTCGAAACCTGAAATTGCGGAATTAATTTTACAGATGGATAAGTTGATTCTGTAAAAAAACTTATCTAATAATTGATGCATCGTTTTAAATTGTATAGAATAATGGGAAAGCCGGATACTTGAAAAAGTAATTCCGGCTTTTTTTGTAAACTGAAAATGAAATGATGTATTATGCAAATTTTCTTGAAGGCGCTTAAAAGAGTGTAATCGAATACAAAGGTATTCAGAAGGAAGTGAAGCGTATTATGAAAAAAATTAAGACAGCCATCATTGATATTGGTTCTAACACGATTCGACTTGTACTATATTCCTATAATAAAAACGAAGGGCTAAAGGAATTTGGAAATATTAAAACCGTTGCCCGCCTGCGCACATACTTATTGCCAAACGGAGAAATGTCCGAAGAGGGCATTCAGCTACTTGGTGAGACGTTAAGATCGTTCCGCTTAATATTGGCGGACTATCATGTAACAGACGTAAAAGCGGCCGCAACTGCTGCCGTACGACAAGCGATCAATAATGATAAAATCATCGCCCGTATGAAAGAAGAAACAGGTATTCTGATTGATATTTTAACGGAAGAAGAAGAGGCATACTACGGCTTTGTTGCAGTAGCCCATTCAATGGATACCCCGTCTGCAGTAACGATAGATATTGGTGGTGGTTCAACTGAAATTACATTATTCATCAACAAAAAACTCCAAAAAACGATCAGTTTCCCATTCGGTACGGTTTCTTTAAAGCAAAAGTTTGTAAGCGGTCCGATTATTGATAAAATCGAACGTGAAAAGCTACGTACGTTTTTAAAGGAACAATTTTCGTCACTAAAATGGATAGTTGATGTAGGATTACCGGTTATTGCAATTGGAGGAAGTGCACGTAATATCGCACAAGTTCATCAGCAAAAAGTTGGCTATCCGCTATCGGGTGTTCATCAATACGAAATGACTGTGAGCGACTTACAACAATTGCGCGACTATTTGACGGAATTTTCGTACGATAATTTGAGACAGCTAGATGGTCTTTCGTCAGACCGGGCAGATATTATCGTTCCGGCATTGGAAGTATTTATGGAGCTTCTGTCTACTGTAAATTCGAATTCTTTCCAGGTCAGTAAAAAAGGGTTGCGGGAAGGGCTCATTATTAGCCGTGTCTTACAAGGAAATCCCCAGGCCAATGATAAATACAACGTTTTTGAAGAAAGTGGCCGGCAGCTTGCGTTAGCTTATGGACGTACGGAGGAGGAAGTACACACACTGGAATCATTGACAGAACAGTTATACCGGGGCTGCATTAATTTAAAGCTATTTGAATATAGTGAAGTAGATTTACAGCTATTAAAGAAAGCCGCAAAAGTTTATGGAATCGGGGAATATATTGAGCTGGATTCCTCCAGCCAGCATACATTTTATTTAATTTCCAATCAATCAATACCGGGCTTGTCCCATATAGATCGGGTTAAACTGGCACTGCTGGCATCGTATAAAAACCGTGACTACTTTTTGCGTTTCGCACGACCATTCGATTCATGGATTTCAAAAGAAGAATTCAAAAAGCTGCGTGATTTTGGCGCAATTTTAAAATTTGTTTACGCCTTAAATATGACAAAGCGCAATGTCGTAAAAAATATTGCGCTTGAAAAAGTAAACAATCATTTTCAAATAGAAGTACTGACTTCTGAACGGGCAATAGCGGAACTGGCTCAGGCAGAAAAACAAAAAAAGCATATTGAACGTGTTTTCAAAGGCGAGGTAAAACTTAAGTTCAACGAAGAAAGGCAGGGTTGATATGACAATGAATATGGAAAAGGATCCGTTTTTTGATCCGGAACATGAGGAATTCGAAAATAGTACAAGTTACAGCAACGAGCTGCTTGAGGAAATCGCAAAGCCCCAGTACTACAATAACCGTGAACTGAGCTGGCTCGCTTTTAATGAACGGGTATTGGAAGAAGCGGAAGATACAAATAACCCGTTGTTGGAACGGATGAAATTTTTGGCAATATTCAGTTCCAATTTGGATGAATTTTTTATGGTCCGGGTTGCGGGTTTGCAAGACCAAATTCGTGCTGGCTATCATAAACCCGAAAATAAATCGGGTTTAACACCGAAAGAGCAGCTAGCTAAAATTGCTGAACGTACGCAAGCATTGGTAAGACGCCAAACAGAAGTATATCGCCATTTAGTGTATGAACTTTTACCGAAAGAAAGCGTGCATATACTTGATTTGAAAATGCTGAATGAGCAAGAAAAAAGTTATATTAATGAATTCTTTGAAGAAACGATTTTTCCTGTCCTTACACCTGTTGCGGTCGATGCCTACCGTCCGTTTCCTACATTATTAGGCCGTACGCTCAATTTATTTGTCATGCTGGAAAACAGCAATGAGGATTTAGAAAATACTATGGATAAGGTCGCAATTGTTCAAGTGCCTTCTGTATTGAATCGTTTTATTAAAATACCATCAAAAAGTAAGGAAACGTTGTTTGTATTATTGGAAGATGTCATTTCAAGTAATATCGACCGTTTATTTTTAGGTTATAAAGTGAAATCGACACAAGCTTTCCGGTTAACGAGAAATGCAGATTTGACCATTCATGAGGAAGGTGCCCAAGACCTGTTAGTGGAAATTGAAAAGGAGCTGAAAAAGCGCAAATGGGGCGTCGGTTCACGTTTGGAAGTGCGAGACGGTGAGATGAATGACGACGTGCTGGATTATTTACTAAATGAATTTGAACTGGGAGAGTCCGATGTTTTCAAAATTGATGGCCCGCTCGACTTAACGGCAATGTTCGGCTTTGTCAAAGAGATTTCCGCAGGGCGGGAACATTTGGAATACGAAAGTTTTATTCCGCAGCCGCCTCATGATTTACAGTCGGACGAAAATATTTTTGAAAAAGCGTTAACCCAAGATATATTTTTCCATCATCCTTATGAATCATTTGGCCCGATTGTTGATTTTATTGCAGAAGCAGCGGAAGATCCGAGCGTTTTGGCCATTAAGCAAACACTATACAGGGTGAGCGGAAATTCGCCGATTATTCAAGCTTTAAAGCAGGCGGCGGAGAATGGTAAACAGGTGACGGTTTTAGTAGAGTTAAAAGCACGCTTTGATGAGGAAAATAATGTGCATTGGGCGAAACAGCTTGAACAAGCAGGTTGCCTCGTCATTTATGGGATGAATAATTTAAAAACCCATTCGAAAATTACACTTGTTGTTCGCCGACG
This sequence comes from Solibacillus sp. FSL K6-1126, assembly GCF_038003445.1. Lineage (NCBI taxonomy): Bacteria > Bacillati > Bacillota > Bacilli > Caryophanales > Caryophanaceae > Solibacillus > Solibacillus sp. FSL K6-1126. The sequence continues at coordinate 1,016,463 of NZ_JBBOPD010000001.1, forward strand.
CAATGGGAAAATTGAACGCTTTGTTCATTTAGGGACGGGCAATTACAATGATGCAACGGCAAAGATTTATACGGATATGGGGATTATTACATCGCATAAGGAATTCGGAATTGATGCGACAAATTTCTTTAATTATTTAAGCGGTTATACTGAAAAACCTGAATTTCATCATATTGTAGTCGCGCCTTTTGATATTCGGGATGAATTCCTAGATTTAATCGATAAGGAAATTGCGTTACATAAAAAATATGGAAACGGGTTTATCCGGGCAAAAATGAATTCTTTAACCGACAAGGAATTAATGATGAAACTATATGAAGCGTCGATTGCAGGGGTGAAAATCGAGCTGATTATTCGTGGTATTTGCTGTCTGCGTCCCGGCATCCCGGGGATTTCAGAAAATATAACTGTTTTGAGCATTGTTGGCCGTTTCCTGGAGCATTCCCGGATTTTCTGGTTCCATCATAACGGGGAGGATAATCTATACTTATCTTCTGCAGATATGATGACCCGGAACATGATTAAACGTGTGGAGATACTGTTTCCCATCTATTCACCGGAAATAAAATACCGCATCAAGCGTATTATGCTGCTCCAAATTAAAGATAATCAAAAAGTGCGCATTCAGGATTCAAATGGAAAATACCATTATAAAGAAGGCCATCAAAGTGATCTCCGAATCAACAGTCAGGAAATCTTTTTAGCTGAATCACTCGGTCCAATTATTGAAGAATAGTAGAAAAATTAAAGCTATGGACGAAATGTTCATAGCTTTTTAATTTTGCATAGAGCGGGCTAGGGACGGTGGGATTTTATTAGAACAATTGTGTAGGATATTAGAATAAAGAACTATGATTTTAGAAGATCTGAAGGTGATATTAGAACAAAGCGCATACATTTTAAAACATGTTGAAGATATATTAGAACATCATAATTTTATTAGAACAAATAAATTTATATTAGACGATTAAATGATATATTAGAAAATCAGAATTCATCGCTCACTCCATTCCCTTCGAAGGAGAAAAAACACTATAAAATCATTTAAAATTCAGTGTAAGTGAGAAATATTTTATATTTTAGTATTTATTTCCCTCCTGTTATAGTAAACTCTATTTATGAATGGCTGTTCATTTTATATGCAAAGGGGATGTATGGAATGTTACAAGGCAAAACGATTATTATTACAGGTGGCTCTAGCGGGATGGGGCTTGGTATGGCAAAGCAGTTCGTGAAAGAAGGAGCGAATGTTGTCATTACCGGTCGTGACTTAGAGCGTTTGGCCAATGCAAAAAAGGAAATCGAGGAATTTGGGTCTTCAATCGAAACATTTCAAATGGATGTTCGAGAACCGGAACATGCTCAGGCAATGGTTGCATATGCAGCTGAAAAATTTGGTCAAGTAGATGGCTTAGTGAACAATGCGGCAGGGAACTTTTTAGTGCATGCAGAAAAATTGTCGCCGAATGGATGGAAGGCCGTTATTGATATTGTGTTGAATGGAACATTTTATTGTACTTCTGCAATTGGTCGCTATTGGATTGAAAACGGTATAAAAGGTTCGATTATCAATATGGTGGCTACATATGCTTGGGGCGCAGGAGCAGGTGTCATTCATTCAGCTGCAGCAAAAGCCGGCGTGCTCTCGTTGACACGTTCGCTTGCGGTTGAATGGGGCAGTCAATATGGCATTCGCGTAAATGCCGTTGCACCAGGGCCGATTGAGCGAACAGGCGGAGCAGATAAACTATGGGAATCCGAAGAACAAGCGAAACGCACATTGGATTCTGTTCCGTTAAAGCGTCTTGGCACACCTGAGGAAATAGCTGGTCTTGCTGCATTTATGCTATCGGATAAGGCAGGCTATTTAAACGGGGAATGTATTACTTTAGATGGCGGACAATGGCTAAATCAGCATCCGTTCTAACTTTGTCAAATGATATCAAAAAAGAATAAATTCCAAATTATTGCTGCATACTATCGCTAACTGTTTAAAGGAGGCGATTGCAATCGGAATTTGGCTTTATCCAACAATTTTTGTTGTCATCCTACTATGTTTTATAGGTTATTATCTAACTGTACGTATTGGACATAATATAGAGGACAGCGGTCAGGAACGTGATTCGGAAGTGCCTGAAGAAATTCAGGAGCATCCTTTCCTTCTTAATCCGATCATTTTATCGTATGCAGTTTTTGGCACATTTACGGGTATCATTATTTTTTATTATTGGGCAAGGGGTTACTGAAATTAATGCATAATGGGACGAATTTTCTCGTCTTATTATGCTTTTTCTTTTGCAATCATAGGCGCCTTTCATAGTCAGAAAAATGCTCCATATGGTATTATAGAGATTAGAGAAACTGTTTTGTCGAATGACAGAGCAAAGAATAACGGCAGTAAGTTTCGGCTTTTTTAGTATGGTGCTGCCCGTTATTAGCGGGATAAAGGAGTAGAATGTCATGATTTCAACGAACAACAGAGCTTTACTAGATATGCCTATAAAAGATTTTATTATTTCATCTGAGAAGGTAGCCCATGTACAAAGTGGAAATAACGCTGAACATGCATTATTAGTTTTAACAAAAACGGGGTATTCTTCTATTCCTGTACTTGATGTAAAGTATCGTTTAAAAGGTTTGTTAAGTACCAAAATGATAACAGAGTCTATTTTAGGCTTAGAGCGAATTGAATATGATAGATTAGCAGACATTCGTGTGGATGAGGTCATGAATCAGGAAGTTGTATATTTAAAAATTACGGATACATTCCAACGTGCACTCGATCTAGTAATTAACCATGCCTTTTTATGTGTAGTCGATGAAGAAGGCACTTTTGTCGGTATTATGACACGAAGAATTATTTTAAAACAATTAAAGAAATATATTTACCAACACAACGCTTAAAATAAAAGTCGACAAAGTCCTAAAGGGATTTTGTCGTTTTTTTAACCGTTCGGTCGGAAAGGGAGGATTGTCAGTGACAATAACAGAAGCAGAAATTATTAAAGTGTTGGCAGAGGAAGGAAATATGCGAAAAGCGGCAGAGCGCCTTTTTTTAACGCAGCCGGCACTGTCACAGCGACTTCAATCAATCGAAAAAGAGTGGGGTGTACAATTGTTTATTCGTTCCCAGAAAGGATTAACACCAACTCCCGCGGGTGAACTGGTCATTCAGTATTCGAACGATTTGCTTGTGAAGCGTGAAGAAATTTTTGAAACGATTCATTCGTTAAATACAAAAGTGCATGGCACATTAAAAATTGCCTGTGCATCGATTGTCGGTCAAAATTGGCTTCCGAAAGTATTAAAAGACTATGTAACAAAATATCCGGATACGAAAATTTCATTAATTACTGGATGGAGCTCGGAAATCATTAAAGCCCTGTATGATGGGGAAGCGCATATTGGCATCGTCCGCGGGCAGGCAGAATGGAAGGGGAAGAAAATTCATTTGTTCCGCGATACGATGTATTTAGTTGATAAAGAAATTCAGGATATGGAAGATATATTGACATCAGACCGCCCATTTATCCAATTTAAAAGTGATTCAAATTATTATCAGGAAATTCAGCAATGGTGGCAACGTCATTTCAACTACAATCCAAGACACCAAATTATTGTGGATCAAATTGAGACATGCAAGCAGATGGCGGTAAATGGTATCGGATATGCGATTTTACCATCCATCACACTGAACGGTGAGGAAAATGTTCATAAAATACCATTGGCGAATAATGGAAATGACGATGGACTAACACGGGATACATGGCTGATCGGATATGAATCAACATTCGAATTACGCCAAGTGGAGGCTTTTGTCGATTTAGTACAGGATCATGCACGCTGTCTGTATGATTATTCGAACGAAACGAACTAAAAAATAGTTTTAATATTACTGAAAATTTAGTACAATTATTCATGTTAAAAAATCTAACACGCAGCGAGGTGTCATATGGAAAAATTAAATGCACAGCAAATTATTGATTTTATTTCAGAAGCGAAAAAGGTTACACCAGTAAAAGTTTATGTAAAGGGAATTGGTGTTGCGGATTTATCATTTGGTACCGAAAGCAAAGTGTTTGGTGAAGGTAATAATGCGGTAGTGTTTGGCGAATGGTCGGAAATTGAAGCATCGTTGAAAAAATATGCAGATCTTATTGAAGACTATGTAGTAGAAAGTGATCGCCGTCATTCAGGTGTACCGCTTTTGGATACAAAAAAAGTAAATGCGCGAATCGAACCAGGTGCGATTATCCGTGATCAAGTTACAATCGGTGACAATGCAGTCATTATGATGGGTGCCATTATTAATATTGGTGCTGAAATTGGTGCAAAATCAATGATTGATATGGGCGCGGTATTAGGTGGTCGTGCAACAGTAGGAGAAAATTGCCATATTGGTGCGGGAACGGTTCTAGCGGGTGTAGTTGAGCCACCGAGTGCGTTGCCGGTTGTTGTGGAAGATGATGTTGTCATCGGTGCAAATGCTGTTGTATTGGAAGGTGTTCGCATCGGTAAAGGCGCGGTAGTAGCGGCCGGAGCAATCGTTATTAAAGATGTTGAGCCATATACAGTCGTTGCAGGCGTACCAGCTCGTCAAATTAAAGTATTGGATGAAAAAACAAAGTCGAAAACAGAGATTATCGATTCACTGCGTAATCTATAAAAAGGCGGGAACGACATGAGGCATCTTATTGAAGTAAGACGAGACCTACATAAAATTCCTGAAGTAGGCTTTAATGAATTTAAAACACAAAGCTATTTACTCCAATTCATATCAAATCTTGATCAGCAGCATTTGCAAATAACGACTTGGAAAACAGGTATTGTTGTATTGATAAAAGGCACGAATCCGTCAAAGCTGATCGGTTGGCGTACAGATATAGATGCGCTTCCTGTACAAGAAGAGACGGGACTCCCGTTTGAATCGGAAGTTGACGGATTTATGCATGCATGTGGTCATGATTGTCATATGGCCATTGCGCTTGGCCTTGTCGAGACGTTTTCAAAACAGCCGCCTGTTCACAATGTCGTTGTCTACTTTCAGCCAGCCGAAGAAGGTCCGGGTGGAGCAGAGCCGATGCTGGAATGGCTAAAAGAAGAACAGCCGCATCTTGTTGCAGATGAGATTTATGCATTGCATATTGCCCCGGAATATCCGGTAGGTACGATCGCAACGAGACCAGGACTACTGTTCGCCAATACTTCCGAGCTGTTTATTGACTTGAAAGGGATTGGCGGACATGCAGCCTATCCACATAAAACGAGAGATATGACTATTGCAGCAGCCAATTTAGTTATGCAGCTGCAAACAATTATTAGCCGGAATGTTGATCCATTGGATAGTGCAGTCATTACAATCGGGAAAATGACTTCCGGTACGGTTCAAAATGTCATCGCGGAAAATGCGCGTCTTGAAGGAACCATTCGGACGTTGAATGCACAGGCGATGGCAGAGGTAAAACGACGTATTGAAGCAATTTGCAAGGGCATTGAAGCCGCATTTGAATGCGCTACCGCTATCGATTACGGCTCGATGTATTATGAGGTAAATAATAATGCAAATTGTGCCAATGCGCTGCTGGAGTTTGCTGAACAGTTTGACGGGACTACCGCTTATGAATGTCCTGCTGCAATGACAGGGGAAGACTTTGGCTATTTCATTAAGGACTTGCCAGGCGCTATGTTCTGGACAGGAGCCAATTCCAACTACGGCCTCCACCATGCAAAAATGGCACCGGATGAGTCGCTCATTCCTCTTAATTGCCGCTTCATCGAACAATTTATCCGCCAACTTGTTTAACATATGAAAAGGGCTATCCAATTTAAATTTTGGATAGCCCTTTTTGATTTTTAAGAAGCAGCTTTCATTAAATGGGGTGCTTTTTTGACTGTCCATGAATAGGCAAGCATGAAACAGCCGACAAGTACACAAGTACCTAAAATGTATGGCGAATCAGGATTCCAGTCAAATAGTACACCGGCAAGTGCTGGACCGAACATATTGCCAAGACTCATATAAGCATTGTTCATACCGGCAGCAAAGCCTTGTTCATTACCAGCAAGCTTAGAAATGAGTGTATTTACTGCAGGACGTATAAATGTTGTGGCAATCGAGAACAGTGTAGCGACAACTAAAATGATGAAGAAGCCACTAATGTAAATAACGAGCAGCATCATTGCGGCCGCCAACAATAAGTTGACTAAAATAACCTTCATTTCCCCGAAGCGTTTAAACAATTTGTTCACGACAAACATTTGCAGCACTACACCCGCAAACCCTCCGACTGTTAAAATTATGGCGATTTCTGATGGAGAATAACCGAATTTATGGTCTAAATAAAGTGTTAAAGTTGCTTGGAAATTGGAAATACCAAAACTGAATGTAAAGACGATGATTAAAAAGACAAAATAAGATGTCTTCACGGACTTGGCCAATTGCCTTGCTAATTTTTCCCTTGGTGCGATAACCTCACGAACATTTTTTATATTAGGTAAGTAAATGGCAGATAAAATGGCTGCAATATATGCTACAACCCCCGCTAAATAGAAAGGAAACGTCAGGTTGACTTCAGCTAGAAATCCGCCGATACCCGGACCGACCATAAAGCCTAAAGACATCGCAGCACCGATCATGCCCATCCCTTTTCCACGTTCTTCATATGTCGTAATATCAGCTACAAATGCCATTATCGGAGCCATAATAAATGCCGCACCTGTTCCGCTTAAAAATCTCGCTAAAAACAATATCCATACTTCCGAAGCGAGACCGAATAATATTTGTGCAGAACCATAGACAATTAGCCCGCAAATAATAAACATTTTTCGTCCGTGACGGTCCGATAAGTCTCCTGCAATCGGAGAAAATAAGAACTGTGCGAGTGCGAAGCCTGCAACTAAGAAGCCCAGCACCTGCCCACCGACACCAAATACTTGTAAATAGGAAGGCATAACAGGAACAATAATCCCGATACCGCCCATTGTAATGAACATATTAAACATTAATAAATAAAGCGCTAACTTATTGGATTTTTCTGTCATATAATGCCAGCCTTCCTTTTAGATAATTCGATAATAGAAATATATATTTATAATGAATATCATACTCTAAAATTTTTGAAATTGCATTTATTCATACCGAATATAATTCCCATTTTGTGATTACGAGTAAACCCCCTGCACATAATTCATTTATGCAGGGGGTCCATTATTCCGAATTAATTTATTTATTCGCTGCAACTAAATAAGTTTCGCCAAGAATTTCTTTTAACTCGTATTGATCTGCGGAAAGCTGCTGTTCAATAAAAGAATGAACATCCGATTTATCTAAATCGTACATCACTTCAATTTCTTTAGAAAATATCAGTTTTTCTGTTTCTAGAAACGCTGGTAAGGATGGCTGTTCTGCTGGTCGAAGTTCTTCTGTAATAATAACTTGTTTTAATCCGTCAATATACGCCTGTAATGGCTGACCACCAACAATTTTGACTCCTTTATTTTCCTTATTCACTATGATGATCGTTGGGAATCCTCTAACACCGAGTGTTTTAACAAGATCAAAATCTTCATTTAATAACTGTTGTCCGATCGGTTGCTCTGCTTCACTTACAATTATTTCGCCATCAAGGCCAACCTGATTGACAAGTTCCACTAAAACGGACCTTTCAGAAATATTCTCGTTAAATACAAAAAGTGCTTCTCTTGCACGACGCAAATATTCAGATGCGATTTTCTCGTTATAATTTTTTTGAAGTATTTTAAAAACATGAGATGGCGGATAGGATGATTGAACAGGATTGTCTACCATTAAAGATCCATCAATCGGCATTCTTGAATACTGCCCTACTTCACGCCAATGCCCTGCAACGTCAGCTGGCTTATATATTCCGTTTGCAGGATCAATAGGTCCATCATGCCATTTTTCCAGCAAGCCCCCCATTACTGTATGGAAGTTGAAATGCTTTCCATACTGTTTTACAAAACGTCCGATTACAGGTTCAATTGCCCAGCAATGTGAGCAAATAGGGTCCGTTACATAATAAAGATCAACAGATTTTTCTGTTTTGTTAAAATCAATTAGTTCCAATTCATTTTCTTCGGCAACACCACAAATCCCTGTCTCTAAATCGCAAACCATATTATTTTTTTTCACTGTTTATTCCTCCCTCAAGTGATATCTTTGTTCTATAATGAATTGTAAAAGATACTCAATACATTGAATACCAATAGTTCCGGAGATATGTTGTATATTCAACACATTCGGCAATCTGTATAAAAAGTAGGAGGGATAACAATGAAGGAAGTAAAAGTAGACCCTAGAATACGCCGTACACGTAAACTGATCATGGATGCTTTTATAGAGCTTTCAAGTCAGAAGGAATTTAAGGATATAACGGTGAAGGATATTACAGCTGAAGCTATGATTAACCGTGCCACTTTCTATTATCATTTTGAAGATATTTATGATCTGTTGGATAAATCATTATCGGAAGTACTATTAGTTAATTTAGATTGTGATACGTACAAAAGCAGTGAATTAAATGAAGAAGTGTTAAGCAGTATTTTCAAAGTGATCACCGATTTCCAAATGTCACTATCTACTCGCTGCCATCGGGGGTATGAAGATACGATTGCTCGAATTATCAGGGAACAGCTTGAAATTATTTTTTATCAAATGCTCCTTAAACAGCGTGCCAATGAAGATATGCAAGCATTAAAGCTTACAGCACTCATGTTGAGCTGGGGGATATACGGAGCTTCTGTGGAGTGGAAAAGAAGCGGTGAAAAAGTTGAACCGGAAACCTATATTAAATCAGTAATACCATATATCATGTCTGGAATTAGCGGCATGTGAAAGGGGAGGTATGGATGAATTATAAATTTTGGACTGTTGTAATGATACAAAAAGAGGATCGTGTGTTATTGCTCAACCGCCAGCATGATCATTTCAAAGGCTATATTCCACCAGGTGGTAAAGTGGACTTTCCTGAAGGCTTTGCTGAAGGGGCAATCCGGGAAGTAAAAGAAGAGACAGGACTGGATGTACAGTCTTTAGTATTTAAAGGAATCTCCCATTATACAAATCCGGAACTGCACGATCATTTTATTATTTATAACTATTGGACGGATCATTTTACGGGCGAAGTTTTAGGCTCCTGCAATGAAGGGGAGCTGGAGTGGGTAAAAATAAGCGAAGCCAGGAATTACCCGATGCAGGAAGACATTCAAGTGCGCTTCGATTTATTCTTTGAGCCAGGGACATTTGAAATTCATACAATGTGGGATGAACGAAACAACCAAATCGATAAGCGAATCATACATAAGCTATAAAAAAGCGTGACCAAAAATTTTGGTCACGCTTTTGTTCTATCTCAAACTCATCTTAAATTCAAGGAAGTATTCGTTATATTTACCTAACCATTCAAGGCCAAGGTTTTCATAAACTTCCAATGTTTCACGTTGGTCATGTGACGGATAGAAACGTTCGTCGTTAATAACTTCCTCGTCCATGAGTTCCCATGCTGCTTCATTCGGTGTTGAATAGCCGACATAGTCCGCGTTTTGCGCAGCATTTTCAGGATCAAGCATAAAGTTGATAAATTTATGGGCACCTTCAATATTTTGTGAAGTTTTTGGAATGACCATATTATCAAACCATAAGTTGGAGCCTTCTTGCGGTACGGCAAACTCCAATTCTTCATTTTCCCACATCATATCTGCGGCCTGACCGGAGAATGTTAATGCTACAGATGCTTCATTGTTTATCATAAGCGGAGTAATCTCATCGCCGATAATCGCTTTAATATTTGGTGAAAGCTCAATTAAGTGATCTGTCGCTTCACGCAATAAATCTTCATCTTTCACATTAAGCGATTCGCCGATTGAGTTCAGTCCCATCCCAATTACTTCACGTGAACCATCAACTAGAAATACTTTTCGTTTTAATGAAGGATCCCATAAGTCTTCCCAAGTTTCGAATGTTAAATGGTCTTCGATTAAATTCGGATTATAGACAACTCCAACTGTTCCCCAGAAATAAGGAATGGAGTATTCATTGCCCGGATCGAACGGCAGATCCATAAAGTCTGCATTAATATTTTTCAGATTGGGCACTAAACCGTGATCAATCGGAATGAGCAGGTCATCTTCCTTCATCGATTCGATTGTATATTCAGAAGGGACCGCAATATCATAGGCAGAACCGCCTTGCTGTACTTTCGTCAACATCGCTTCATTTGAATCAAATGTTTCATATGTTACTTTAATTCCTGTTTCTTCTTCAAACTTATCGATTAATTCCGGGTCGATATATTCCCCCCAGTTATAAACCGTTAAAGTATCTTTACTTCCTGCAGAACCAGCTGATTGCATACGGTCAACTGTAAAAAACAGTAGGGCACATACAATGACAATGGCAGCCGTTGCTTGTACTAATTCTCTCATCGTTGTCCCCCCGTTGCTACTGATTTTGAACGTTTGTTAATAAAGTAGTAACCGATTACTATTAATACCGTTACAGCAAATACTAACCCGGAAATGGCATTGATTGTTAACGAAATGCCGGCACGGGCCATTGAGTAAATTTCTACAGATAATGTACTGAAGCCATTTCCTGTTACGAAAAATGTAACCGCGAAATCATCTAGAGAATAAGTCAACGCCATAAAGAATCCGGCAAAAATCCCTGGTGAAATATACGGTAAAATAACACGTGTTAAGACATCGCGTTTCGTTGCACCTAAGTCTCGTGCAGCATCAATTAGGGAAGTGTTCATTTCAAGCAATTTAGGTAAAACCATGAGTACAACGATTGGTACACTGAACGCAATATGCGATACAAGTACAGAAGCGAATCCTAGTTTTACACCGATCATCGTAAATAAAATTAAGAAGCTTGCACCGATGACAACGTCAGGTGAAACAATCAAAACATTATTTAACGAAAGCAATGTATTGCGCATCTTTTTGTCTTTCAATGATACAATACCGACTGCTCCGAGCGTTCCGATAATCGTTGCAATTAAACCTGATAAAAGGGCAACGAGTACTGTATTCAGCAAAATAATAATTAATCGTGAATCATCAAATACAGCCGCATAGTGCTCAAGTGTGAATGATTCGAAATTATTCATGCTGCCGCCACTATTAAAGGAGTAGAAAATTAAATAAAATATGGGTGCGTAAAGGATCGCGAATACGAAAAGTAAATATACTTTCGACATAGCGGACAACTTTTTCATCAGACACGTCCTCCTTTAGATTTTTGTTTCGTGAACAGCATTGTGAGCACCATGAATAAAATTAAGAACACGGCAATTGTCGAACCCATACCCCAGTTTTGGGAAACGAGGAATTGTTGCTCGATCGCCGTCCCTAAAGTAATGACCTGGTTTCCGGCGATTAAACGTGTAATCATAAACAGTGACAGTGCCGGAATGAACGTTACTTGAATACCTGATTTTACGCCGTCGATTGTCAGCGGGAAAATGACACGGCGGAAAGTTGTCCATGCATTTGCCCCTAAGTCACGTGAAGCATAAATAAGTGAAGGATTCATTTTGTCCAATGAATTGAAAATCGGAATAATCATAAACGGAATGAAAATATAGACCGATACAAATACGAAACTAAAGTCTGTAAATAAAATTTGCTTTGGATCAAAACCAAACACTTCGATCAGTGCATTGATCGGACCGTATAAACCGAAAATGCCGATAAATGCGTATGTTTTTAACAGCAGGTTAATCCAAGAAGGGATAATAATCAGCATAAGCCATAGCTGTTTATGCTTCGTTTTTGTCAGTAAGTAGGCAGTAGGGTAGGCAAATAATAATGTGAATAATGTTATTAAAAACGCATACCAGAAACTGCTCAATGTCATTTTCAAATAAACCGGTGTAAAGAACTTCGCATAGTTGGCCAATGTAAAGTTCCCGTTCAAATCAAGAACAGAATAATAGACGATTAACGCAATTGGTGCGATAACGAATAAAATTATCCAAAATACGTAGGGGATTAACGGTCCTTTAGCTGTTTTATTCATGTTCTTCATCCCCATACGCTTCCAGACGTTTATCAAAATCTTCTTCCGTTTCGTTTAAACGCATTACGTGAATTGCTTCCGGATCAAAGTCCAGCCCAATTTCCGCTCCAACTTCCGCTTTTTTCAATGAATGGACAAGCCATTCATTGCCGTCTTTATCATATGTCGATAATTCGTAGTGCACGCCACGGAACAACTGTGTATCTACTGTTACGATCAGCTTGCCGTTTTCAGGTGTTGTTATTTCCAAGTCTTCAGGACGAATGACAATATCGATTTTTTCATTCGGCTTCATCCCTGCATCGACACATTCAAACTCTTTTCCGGCAAATTTAACACGGTAATCTTCAATCATGATGCCGTCCACAATATTGGATTCACCGATAAAGTCCGCAACAAAACGGTTGATTGGCTCATCATAAATATCAACAGGTGTACCGGATTGTTTAATTTCACCTTGAGAAAGAACAAATATTTCATCACTCATCGCAAGCGCTTCTTCCTGGTCATGCGTAACAAATATAAATGTTTTGCCAAGACGCTGCTGCAGTTCGCGAAGCTCATACTGCATTTCTGTACGTAATTTTAAATCAAGTGCAGATAAAGGCTCATCGAGTAAAATTACATCCGGATCATTTACAATCGCACGGGCAATCGCAACACGCTGACGCTGACCACCAGACATTTCTGAAATTTCGCGGCTGCCGTAGCCTGCCAAGTTAACAAACTTCAGTGCTTCCTGCACACGTTCCTTCACTTCTACTTCTTTCACTTTTTTAATACGTAAGCCGAATGCTACATTTTCAAAAACATTCAAGTGAGGGAAGAGCGCATAATCCTGAAATACTGTGTTTACTTGGCGTTCATTTGCAGGTACATCATTAATTCGTTTCCCGTTGAAGAAAACATCCCCCGTAGAAGCTTCGGTAAACCCAGCGATAATACGTAAAATTGTCGTCTTTCCGCACCCTGATGGTCCGAGTAATGTGTAGAACTTGCCTCGTTCCAATTCAAAGTTAATATTTTTTAATACCACTGTTCCGTCATCATATGATTTTGTGACATTTTCAAAGCGAATAATTGTGTTATCCATTTTGCATCCTCCTAATTTATAAATATGATTGTGTCGCGACAAGGAGCAATTTTGTTATGCCACTGTGCGCATTGAAAATTTGATGGTTGGAAGATGCTTCGTAATATACGGCATCACCTTCACTTGCTATGTATTCATCATTGCCCAAAACGACTCGAATCCGTCCATTTTGCACATAGATGAAGGTCTCTGCCAGTGACGGCTCAAATGCTTTAAATTCTGCATCTTTTTGCAATGTAATGAAAACAGGCTCCATTTCTTTCTCGTTAGAAGTAGGAATAAGCCATTCAATTTCATATTTTTTATCCTGATCAATGAAGCATGTTTGATCATCTTTTGTGAAAACAATTTTTTCATTTTCTTGCGTATCATCAAAAAAGTCTCGCGGTGTACACCCGAGAACTTCCAGTAAGTTAAACAATGTTTCAATGGAAGGGGAATTTAAGTCTCGCTCAAGTTGAGAAATATAGCCCTTCGATAAATCGGTACGTTCTCCGAGCTCTTCCTGGGTTAACCCCTTTTTTATGCGCAAGGCTTTAATTTTTGAACCAATTTGCATATAGTCACACCCTTTATTTTAGTTCTCAAATAGTTTACTATTGATAAACCTTGAGTAAGGAAGTTTACTTTTACATTACTTTAAGTTTACGAAAGCATTAATAATTATACATAATATCGCTGTATTTTCAAGGGTCTAAGCCAAATATGTATGGAAATACGTAAGGGATAATTTTTGTGGTACCGATAAAACCGTCAATACATATGTTACAACGAGGTGAGTATAATTGAGGATTCGCACATTAATGCCATCGTTAAGTGGCGCGACAAGAATATTAAATCGGAAAAATACTTACGAGGAAAGTGCTAAAGCAACATTGGTGTATTTTTGGTCAATGAGCTGTTCGGAATGTGCCCAGTCTATAAAGAATTTGAAGGAACTGGAACGTATATTTGGGGATCGGTTAACTGTTCACGCAATCCATATGCCCAGAGAGAAAGAGGACTATTCGGAAACCCTTGTAAAAGAAAAAATAAAGCAACTGGATATAATATACCCTGTTTATCTGGATAATGAACTAAAAATAAGCGACAGGTTTGGAAACAAATTTGTACCTGCATTCTATATATTTGATCAGCAGCAGCAATTGCGCTTTTTTAAGGCGGGCTATTTTGCATTGAAATTATTGCAACAGAAAATAGAACGCATAATTTAATGACAATAACTGAATGTATGCGTTAAACTAGTGGCAACTGGATGTTCGGAGGAGAATAGTATGAAAAAAGAATTCGTAGTAATAGGTCTTGGTCGTTTTGGAGGAAGTATTGTACGTGAACTCGTTAAACAGGGAGCCAATGTAATGGCCATTGATACAGATAGTGAACGTGTCGATGAATATGCACGGATTGCCACACAGGCTGTAGTAGCAGATACGACAGAAGAGGAAACGATCAAATCACTCGGTTTATGGAATTTCGAACATGTCATTGTAGCCATTGGAGAAGATATCCAGTCGAGTATTTTAACGACGCTTATTTTAAAAGAGCTCGGCGTTCCGCAAATTACAGTGAAGGCGCAAAACGACTACCATGAAAAAGTATTGCTGAAAATCGGTGCGGACTTTGTTGTGCATCCTGAACGTGATATGGGAATCCGGATCGCCAATAACATGATGTCAAATAGTGTTCTTGACTACTTGGAGATTTCGGGTGAACATTCCATCATGGAAGTTAAGGCAAACGAAAGTATTGCCGGCCAGTCGCTCATTGAACTCGATGTACGTGCAAAATACGGCTTGAATATCGTCGGCATTACGCGCGGAGAGGAAATTATGATTTCCCCAAATGCAACAGAACGCATTCAAGTAGGGGATGTCCTGCTCATTATCGGCGCAGATGTCGATATTAACCGGTTTGTAAAGAAGGTCATTCAGAAGTAAGTTAGACTGTTGTTGAAGAAATTAAATGCAAACATAAAAAAATCCATCATCTTGCGAAGGCAAAATGATGGATTCTTTATATTGAGGACTAGTGCCGTTTTATACTTCCATAATGATCGGTAAAATCATTGGACGACGTTTCGTTTTTTCGTATAAATATGGGCCTAATACATCGGTAATTTCATTTTTCAAATCATTCCATTGTGTATCTTTTTCCTGAATCGTGCTGTTTAAATGATGGTTCAGCATTTTTTGCGCTTCATTAATCATCATGCCCGATTCACGCATATACACAAAGCCGCGAGAAATAATATCCGGCCCAGAAACAATTTTGTTTTTAGCCATATCGACACTTACGACAACGATGACTAACCCTTCTTCTGATAGAATTCGACGATCGCGTAATACGATATTACCGATATCCCCGATTCCATTACCATCGATATATACATCGCCTGAAGGAATTCGTCCTGCAACATGTGCTTCATTTGCACTTAATGCAAGAACATCCCCATTTTCCATAACGAATGAGTTTTCCAATGGAACTTCACAAGCCTCAGCTAATTCAGTGTGAATTTTCAACATGCGATATTCACCATGAATCGGCATAAAGAATTTCGGTTTCATTAAACGAAGCATAAGCTTTTGTTCTTGTTGAGAACCGTGACCTGATGTATGAATATTGTTTAACGCACCGTGGATAACTTCTGCACCAGC
Organism: Solibacillus sp. FSL K6-1126; assembly: GCF_038003445.1. NCBI lineage: Bacteria > Bacillati > Bacillota > Bacilli > Caryophanales > Caryophanaceae > Solibacillus > Solibacillus sp. FSL K6-1126. Next base: position 1,032,253 of record NZ_JBBOPD010000001.1, read on the forward strand.
ACGGAATAATAAGTTGATAATTTTGTTTACGCTCATCGTGTTACCAGGAACCGGAGAAGATGAGAAGACAACCGTATCACCAGGCTGGATTTGAATTTGACGGTGTGTACCGTTAGCAATACGTGATAAAGCAGCCATTGGTTCACCTTGAGAACCAGTACATAAAATCATCACTTCATTTGCAGGTAAGCGGTTTAAGCTTTGAATATCGACAAATGTTTCTTTAGGAGCTGTAATATAGCCTAATTCACGGCCGATTGTAATCGCATTATCCATTGATCGACCAAACACAGCAACTTTACGGCCATATTTTACAGCTGCATCTGTTGCCTGTTGTAAACGGTGGATATTGGAAGCGAATGTTGCAAATATAATACGTCCATCAACTTTACGGAAGATTTCGTCAATGCTTTTCCCAACTGTACGCTCAGACATTGTGAAATCAGGTTTTTCGGCGTTTGTACTATCCGATAGTAAACAAAGAACGCCATCGCGGCCGATTTCCGCCATTTTCGTCAAGTTAGCAGGCTCGCCTACTGGAGTAAAGTCAAACTTAAAGTCACCAGTATGCACAATATTACCCGGTGGTGTCTTGATGACAATACCATATGCATCTGGAATACTATGTGTTGTACGGAAGAAGCTAACAGCTGTTTTACGGAATTTAATGACATCATTTTCTTTAAATTCAATCAGTTTTGTTGTACGTAATAAGCCATGCTCTTCTAATTTGTTGCGAAGTAGACCTAGTGCAAGTTTCCCTCCATATACAGGAATGTTAACTTGACGTAATAAATAAGGAATACCACCGATATGATCTTCGTGACCATGTGTTATAAATAAGCCTTTGATTTTGTCTACGTTTCGAACTAAATACGTATAGTCTGGAATTACATAGTCAATGCCAAGCAAATCGTCTTCAGGGAACTTAATACCTGCATCTATTAGTATGATTTCATCTTGGAATTGTACTGCATATGTGTTTTTGCCGATTTCGCCCAGTCCGCCGAGTGCGAATACAGCCGCTTGATCATTCTTAACGAATTTCATAACTGTTAAGCGTTCTCCAGACGGAAATTCGGGCTATTTTGTTCATATTCTAAATAGTTGCCTTCTAGAAGTTGAACAAGTTCAATATTGTAGTTACGGTCTTTTAAATAGTGACGTACTTCACGTTCAGATGACGCCTCTAAATAAAGTGTTTTTGTGTTTTCGCGAACTGGAATCTCAGAAATGTTTTCTTGATAATAGACTTTGTAAATCATAGTTACTCTCCTTTAAGTACGAACATTATTACTGCACTTCTAACTTGTAGAAAAATGCATTTCCTTTATATTATCACGGGACTCCTTTAAAATAAAGAAAAGCCATTCAAATTTCGTCAACATCAACGTGTTCACGAATCAAAAAAAATGGCACGTCCTATAATCGGGCGTGCCATTGTAAATGAAGTGTTAGGCAATTAATTTTTTTCCGAGGATGCCATTTAATCGTTTCCGCCATTTCTTTTTGAGACGCTTTAACATAGGTCATCACTCCTCACACTCATTATACTAAATATTCAGATTTTTGTAAAGGGCTATAAAATAAAAGGAGTGTTATAAATTGAAGAAAATATTATTTTTTGATGTAGACGGCACACTATACAATTCAGATAAAAAATTACCTGCTTCAGCAAAGGATGCTATATTTAAAGCACGAGAAAATGGTCACGAAATTGCGATTGCAACTGGACGAGCACCATTTATGATAAAAGATATAATGGAAGAACTGCAAATCGATACATATGTGACATTTAACGGGCAATATGTCGTTTATAAAGGTAAAGTCGTTTATACAGATCAAATCGACAATGAAACGTTAACGGAAATTCTGGAATTTGGTGCACAGCGAAATCATCCGTTAGTTTTCCTGAATGAAAAGGAAATGATCGCTAGTGAAAGCGATTATGAAACTGTGGAAAGCAGTTTAGCAACACTTCAATATCCATATCCGCAAATTGATCCGCAATACTATTTGCATACACCGGTTTATCAAACGCTTGTATTTATAGAAGAAAAAGAGCAGCCGATTTATGAACAGCAATTCCCTCAAGTCCAATTTATCCGTTGGCATCCTTTCTCATGCGATGTGCTGCCAGACGGTGGTTCAAAGGCAAATGGCATTCGAAAATTGCTGGAACATATTGATGTGCCGGTAGAGGATGTTATTACATTTGGCGATGGATTAAATGATATTGAGATGCTTTCAGAGTTTGGCTATAGTGTTGCAATGGAAAATGGACATGAGCGAGCGAAGGAAGTAGCTTCAATGATTACAGGACATGTGGATAATGACGGTTTAGCTGACGCAATGAAGAAGTTGAAATTGATATAGGCAGGTTGGAAAAAGCGTTGTGAGAGGATCTTTTCGCAGCGTTTTTTTGTTTTGAAAGATGGACGTGATTTTATTAGAACAATGTGAATGCTTATTGGAAAATCGGAAGCAGACATTAGAAAATAGAGAAAGGATTTTAAAATATGTAGCAGCCGTTTTAGAACAATTGGCAAGTATATTAGAAAATTTTAATTTTATTAGACAGGTTAAAAGGATATTAGAACAGTTGCAATTTTATTAGAACTTTTAAAAGCTGTGGCTACTTTCTTCTATAGTAACAGGTCAAAAAAAGACCCCATTTTCGCTACTAACGTAAACGGGATCTGCAGAAGTCAGTCTCTTCCGAATGGAATACTGTTTTCCAATTGGACAAACGGGTCTTTTTCATCGATACGATCGTAAAACATAACTCCGTTTAAATGATCTAATTCGTGCTGGAATGCGATTGCAGGAAGACCAGATAAACGCATTTTCTTTTCTTCTCCGTCCACTGTCATAAATTTCACAGTGATACGTGCATAGCGATAGACATAACCGGGAATGGCGCGGTCTACAGATAAGCAGCCCTCACCACTTGTTATATAAGTCTGTTCAACGGAATGGCTTACAATTTTAGGGTTAACCGCCACAAAGCTGATCAGTTCACCATTTTCATCTTCCAAATGCAATGCAAACATGCGTTTTAAACTGTTTACCTGGTTTGCAGCTAAGCCGATGCCGCCGCGTAAATTATATTTTTCAGCAATTTCAGGATTTTGGCTATTAATTAAATATTGCAGCATATCATCTGCGAGCTTTCGATCTTCTGCTGATAACGGAAAAGTTACTTCCTCCGCGCGGGTGCGTAAAGTAGGGTGTCCTTCACGGATAATATGTTCCATTAAAATCATGTGAAACTTCCTTTCAGTTCAAACTTATATGTGTAAGTATACACGACTCTCCGGAATCGAAGTAAGAAAAAACCTTCTCGAAAAGAAAATTATCATAAATTCCGATTTAACAATTCATTATAAGGGAATGAATAAATGATAAGGAGTTATAAATTAAATAACAATATTTATAAGCTGTTTTTTCTATTATAGTACAGAGGTGATTCAAGTGTGATACAGGTAATGTAACTGTATTAGTTTGGGCGAATGTGAGGAAAAATCTTTAATTAAGATGATAAACAATGATTGACCGATAGAATTTTATTCTTTATACTCGGGATATAGAAACGTTGTACTAGTAAAAAACGAAATTTTTTTAATACAGTTCAAAGGGGATGTAAACAATGGCAGAAAAAATGAAAAATCAATTGGACCCAGCTGGAACGTTACAGGATATTGAAAGTAAGTTTGAGATGTTCCAAATTTTAAACGAGCAGGGTGAAATAGTAAACGAAGCGGCAATGCCGGACTTAACAGACGAGCAATTAGTTGAATTGATGGAACGTATGGTATATGTACGTATTTTAGATCAACGTTCGATTTCGTTAAATCGTCAAGGACGCCTAGGTTTCTATGCACCGACTGCGGGTCAGGAAGCTTCTCAGTTAGCTTCGCATTATGCGCTGGAAAAAGAAGACTGGATTTTGCCGGGTTACCGTGATGTGCCACAAATCGTTATGCACGGTTTACCATTATGGAAAGCATTTTTATTCAGCCGCGGCCACTTCATCGGTAACCAAGTACCGGAAGGCGTGAATGTATTGGCACCACAAATTATTATTGGTGCACAATATATCCAAACAGCCGGTGTAGCACTTGGTTTACAAAAACGTGGTTCAAAAACAGTTGCGATTACTTACACAGGTGATGGTGGTTCATCACAAGGGGATTTCTACGAAGGTATTAACTTTGCAGGTGCTTTCAAATCTCCGGCGATTTTCATCGTACAAAACAACCAATATGCAATTTCGACACCACGTGAATTACAGACGGCCGCTAAAACAATTGCACAAAAAGGTATAGCAGCAGGTATTCCAAGTATATTGGTAGATGGAATGGACCCATTAGCAGTATATGCAGCAACAAAGGATGCGCGTGACCGTGCAGTTCGCGGTGAAGGGCCGACTTTAATCGAAACAATGTGTTACCGATATGGGCCTCATACGATGGCAGGGGATGACCCGACACGTTACCGTACTACAGATATCGACAATGAGTGGGCTGCGAAAGATCCATTAGTACGCTTCCGAACATTCCTTGAAGGAAAAGGTCTATGGGATGAGCAAAAAGAAGAAGCAGTAATCGAACGTGCTAAAGAAGAGATTAAAGATGCGATTAAACAAGCAGATCAAGCACCAAAACAAAAAGTTACGGAATTAATGGAAAATATGTACGCTGGAGAAATGCCGGCAAACTTAAAAGAACAGTATGCGATTTATAAAGAGAAGGAGTCGAAATAAGCCATGGCACAAATGACAATGATTCAAGCAATTACAGATGCATTACGTTGCGAATTAAAAAATGACGAGAACGTTTTAGTATTCGGTGAAGACGTTGGTGTAAACGGCGGGGTTTTCCGCGCAACAGAAGGTCTTCAAAAAGAATTCGGCGTTGATCGTGTATTTGATACGCCACTTGCAGAATCAGGAATCGGTGGTTTAGCAATTGGTTTAGCGTTAACTGGATACCGTCCAGTACCTGAAATTCAATTTTTCGGCTTCGTATTCGAAGTAATGGATTCAATCAGCGGGCAAATGGCACGTATGAAATATCGTTCAGGCGGTACGTATAATGCACCAGTAACAATCCGTTCCCCATTTGGCGGTGGTGTTCATACACCGGAAATGCACTCGGATTCTTTAGAAGGGTTAATGGCTCAATCACCTGGATTAAAAGTAGTTGTTCCATCAACACCGTATGATGCAAAAGGATTGCTAATAGCTTCTATTCGTGATGATAATCCAGTTATTTTCTTAGAGCATTTAAAACTTTACCGTTCATTCCGTGAAGAAGTTCCGGAGGAGTCATATACAATTGAATTGGGTAAAGCAGATGTGAAGCGTGAAGGAAAAGACCTTTCTATCATTGCTTACGGCTTAATGGTACACGAAAGTCTAAAAGCGGCAGAAGAGTTGGAGAAAGAAGGCTACTCAGTAGAAGTCATCGATTTACGTACAATTCAGCCGTTAGATATCGAAACGATTATTGCATCTGTTGAAAAAACAGGCCGCGCAATTGTTGTTCAGGAAGCTCAAAAGCAGGCAGGTATTGCGGCAAATGTTGTCGCAGAAATTACAGAACGTGCGATTCTATCATTGGAAGCGCCGGTATTACGTGTAGCTGCACCAGATACAATCTATTCATTCCCGCAAGCAGAAGGTGTATGGTTACCGACGTATAAAAATGTAATGGAAACTGCAAAGAAAGTCTTAACATTCTAAGAATTGAGGGTGAGATAAATGGCATTTACGTTTCGTTTACCAGATATCGGAGAAGGTATTCATGAAGGTGAAATCGTCAAATGGTTCGTTAAACCTGGCGATCAAGTAAAAGAAGACGATATTTTAGCAGAAGTTCAAAATGATAAAGCAGTCGTAGAAATTCCGTCACCAGTTGATGGTACAGTAGAAGAAATTTTCGTAGAAGAAGGAACGGTGGCGATTGTCGGGGATGCCTTAATCCGCTTTGATGCACCAGGCTATGAAGATTTAAAACTAAAAGGTGATGACCACCACGAATCAAATGAATCAAATAAAACAGAAGCACAAGTACAGTCTACTGCTGAGGCTGGCCAGGATGTGAAAAAAGAAGAAACTAAATCGGATAAAAATGCAGACACTGCTCAGCCGGAAGCTCCAGCTGAAACGGAAAAAGCTGCATCACCATCTGAATCAGAACCTTCAGGCAAACGCATTATCGCAATGCCTTCTGTACGTAAGTATGCTCGTGAAAAAGGTGTCGAGATTCAGCAAGTTTCTGGCACAGGCAAAAATGGCCGTGTGCTTAAAGAAGATATTGAAAGCTTCCTAAATGGAGGTCAACAGTCTGCTTCTGAAACAGAAGAAGTGAAAGAGACACAAGCAGAAGAAAAACAAGCAGCAACAAAACAAGCTGCACCAGTTGCACTTGAAGGCGAATTCCCTGAAACACGCGAAAAAATGAGCGGTATCCGCAAGGCAATTGCAAAAGCGATGGTTCATTCAAAACATACGGCTCCGCACGTAACGTTAATGGATGAAGTGGACGTAACAGAACTTGTTGCACATCGTAAGCAATTCAAAGATATTGCAGCAGAGCAAGGTGTTAAATTAACGTTTTTACCGTACGTTGTGAAAGCTTTAATCTCGACTTTGCGTAAATATCCTGAATTTAACCGTTCACTGGATGATGCAACACAAGAAATTATTCAAAAACATTACTATAATATTGGTATTGCAGCTGACACAGAAAGAGGTTTATTAGTTCCTGTTCTTAAGCATGCTGATCGTAAATCTGTATTCGGCTTATCACAGGAAATTAATGAATTGGCTGTAAAAGCACGTGATGGTAAGCTAGCACCGCATGAAATGAAGGGTGCGTCAATGTCGATTTCAAATATCGGTTCAGCTGGTGGACAATGGTTCACACCGGTAATTAACCATCCTGAAGTAGCGATCTTAGGAATTGGTCGTATTTCAGAGAAACCAGTAATAAAAAATGGTGAAATTGTAGCAGCACATGTGTTAGCATTATCATTGAGCTTTGATCATCGAATGATCGATGGAGCGACTGCACAAAACGCTTTAAATCATTTAAAACGTTTATTAAGTGAGCCGCAACTATTATTAATGGAGGCGTAAAAAAATGGTAGTAGGAGATTTTCCAATCGAACTAGATACTCTTGTAGTAGGTTCTGGCCCTGGTGGCTATGTAGCAGCAATTCGTGCAGCACAAACAGGTCAAAAAGTAACAATCGTTGAACGTGGAGCATTAGGTGGGGTATGTTTAAATGTAGGTTGTATCCCTTCAAAAGCTTTAATTTCTGTAGGTCACCGCTTTGAAAATGCCCAACATTCAGATGATATGGGTATTACTGCATCTGAAGTGAAATTAGACTGGTCTAAAGCACAAGCATTTAAAGACGGCGTTGTTAAAAAATTAGTTGGCGGCGTTGAAGGCTTATTAAAAGGAAACAAAGTAGATATCGTAAAAGGTGAAGCATACTTCGTGGATGCAAACACTGTACGTGTTATTGACGGCGATAATGCTCAAACTTATACATTCAAAAATGCTATTTTAGCAACAGGATCTCGTCCAATCGAAATCCCAACATTTAAATTTACTAAGCGTGTAGTAAGCTCAACTGGTGCGTTATCTTTCCCTGAAGTACCAGGTAAATTAGTAGTTATCGGTGGCGGTTACATCGGTACTGAGCTTGGTTCTGCTTATGCTAACTTAGGTTCTCAAGTAACAATTATCGAAGGCGGTAAAGATATTTTAGCTGGCTTCGAAAAACAAATGACGCAAATCGTTAAAAAAGGTCTTAAGAAAAAGGGCGTTGAAGTTGTAGTAAACGCATCTGCTAAAGGCGTAGAAGAAAACGAAAACGGCGTTATCGTTACTTATGAAGCAGGTGGCGAAGAAAAAACTGTTGAAGCAGATTACGTATTAGTAACTGTAGGTCGTCGTCCGAATACGGATGAAATGGGCTTAGAAGAAGTAGGTATTAAATTCGCAGAACGCGGATTATTGGAAGTAGACAAACAAGGTCGTACTTCAGTATCGAACATTTATGCAATCGGTGATATCGTTGCAGGTCCACAACTTGCTCATAAAGCTTCTTATGAAGGTAAAGTTGCTGCAGAAGCAATCGCTGGTGAACCATCAGTAGTTGACTACTTAGCAATTCCAGCAGTATGCTTCACTGATCCAGAAATGGCAACTGTAGGCTACTCTGAAGAGCAAGCAAAAGCGGAAGGTTTAGAAGTGAAAGCTGCTAAATTCCCATTCGCTGCAAACGGTCGTGCATTAGCATTAAACGAAACAGAAGGCTTCGTGAAACTAGTAGCACGTAAAGAAGACGGCTTATTAGTCGGTGCTCAAATCGTTGGTGTTGGCGCTTCTGATATGATCGCTGAAATGGCAACTGCTATTGAAGGCGGCATGACTGCAGAAGATATCGCATTAACTATCCATGCTCACCCAACTTTAGGTGAAATTACAATGGAAGCTGCTGAAGTTTTACTAGGCAACCCAATCCATATTGTAACTAAATAATTTTATAAAATGCACTGCCCATTATCAAATGGGCAGTGTTTTTTGATGGTATGAATAATGTGAGGTTCTCACAATGAAAAAAGCTTTATAGAGGCTAAGAAAATAATTTCCCTGCGTTTATTACTCAAGGTTTTTATATTGTGAAAAATGGTTAAATATAACCTGAAGAACGTTTGAAAAGTTTAATTAACAAAGTGAAAAAAAGAAACTGCAAAGTAAATGGGCATCCTCGGCAGTTGTATTATTAAGCGATTCAAATGAAAAGAAACATGAGGGTAAAACAGATCGTTTTGCCATAATTGATTTAGATATATTAATAAGGAAACTGCTGGAAGTGCAAAAAGAAAATTTTACAAAAGACTCTTATGAGTTGTTACAGCGCGTCATATGCGATGCTAACAATAAGAAGTCTAATTAATATAGGGCAAGCTTGTGACGACCTGATAATAGCCGCCAGGATACTTCAAACAAAGCCTTTAATAATGGAATCGCTTCCGGATATTTTAATTGAAAACTGCTGAACGAAACTATCTTGTATAAATTTTAACAAGGTAGCTTTTAACGTTTCTTTTAAAAGAAATAACCAAATTATAGTAGGAAAATAAAATAGACAGAAATTTCTAATGGACGTACAATTAATACTGTGTAAAGGGGGGTTAGCTGATGGAAATTATCCGTACTATCGTTCAAATTGGTATTATCATTTTGTTTTATCTCGCTGGAGAATTTATTGTTTCGATTACTGGTATTATTATACCGGGAAGTATTATCGGGTTAGTGATATTATGGCTTGCTCTTTACTTTAAAATTTTAAATGTGAAATACATACAAGATGGTGCCGGTTTTATGTTAGCGTTTTTAACATTGTTTTTTATCCCTTCAACAGTGGCAGTCATCAATTATCCTGAACTGCTCACGGTTTCAGGGGGGCTATTCATTTTAGCTGTTATAATCAGTACAATTTTTACACTTGTTATTACTGGAAAAATCAGCAAGTTAATAGAAAGAAAAGAGCGCAAAATGAAGGAGGAAGAGAATATTGCTGCATCTACTGTTAATTCTATTCATCATAAGTAGCACCGTTCTTCTTTTTATATTACTGAATAGACTGTACTTGAAAGTGGGTAACCCATTTTTATTGCCTATTTTAACGGCGACTATTATTACAGTCATTATTTTACTAGTATTTAATATTCCTTATGAGACATACATGGAGGGGGGAGAGTGGATATCCAAAATGCTTGGTCCGGCTGTTGTAGCGCTCGCATTTCCTTTATACAATCAGCGGGAGCTTATATTTAAATACAAATATTCTATTATTACAAGCATCATTGTGGCAATGCTTGCTGGTCTTATTAGCGTTGTAGCTTTACTTTTACTATTTGGGGCTAGCAAAGACTTTATCCTCACTTCTTTACCTAAATCATTAACAACACCCGTTGCGATGCAAGTAAGTGATATTGTTGGGGGGATCCCGCCGCTCACTGCTGTAATGGTAATGGTAGCAGGGTTTACGGGTGCTATTTTAGGACCTGTACTATTTAAATTATTTAAAATTGATACGGCGATCAGTCGAGGGGTCGCTATGGGAAGTGCTTCACATGGTGTCGGATTGACAAAATTAAAGGAGTATAGTGAAGAAGATTTATCGATTGGCTCCCTGTCTATGGGGCTCAGTGCAGTTGTAGGGGCTTTCATTATTCCCCTTATTTCGATTTATTTATTTTAAAAAAGACAGACAGCATAGCTGTCTGTCGGTAATATTAATAAATCGCTTTACGCTCTTTAATAACACGAATATTTTGTAATGTACTATCTTCAGGGCCTTGAACAGGAAGACCTGCTTCAATATTCATCTTAATAAAATCTATGTTGCTTTGCGTAATTATTTCCCCGGGAATAAAAATTGGAATGCCCGGTGGATACACCATAATAAATTCTGCGCAAATATACCCTTCTGCCTGGGATAGGGGAATACTTTCTGTTTGCGCATAAAATGCATCGCGCGGTGTCATGGCAAGAGCAGGAATTTCAGGTATTTGAACATTTGTTTCAATAACCGATGCTTCCGATTCGAAATTTTTCGACATACGTGTCAAAGCATTTATAAGTAAATTAATTTCTTTTTTCGAATCTCCGATTGTTACTAAGCATAAAATATTGTATAGATCGGACAACTCTACTTCTAAGTTGGCATTTTGACGTAACCATTCTTCTGCAACATGTCCGGTAATACCTAAATCTTTAACGCTAATTAATAGCTTTAACGGATCCATATCGAATGTAGCAGAAGTTCCGAGTCTTTCGCGTCCTACACAATGTAGATGCGGAATTGCGTTAATTCGTTTACGGGCATCCTTTGCCAAGCGGATTGCTTCATCCAATAAATCATATCCGTGGACAGCAAGCTGGCGGCGTGCCGTATCTAAAGACGCCAGTAATGGATAGGAAGTCGATGTTGTTGTAAGCATTGAGAATACAGCCTGTACGCGTTTGGCTGTTACAAGGCCTTCTCTAACGTTTAATACAGAACTGCCTGTCATCGAGCCTCCAAGCTTATGTGTGCTCGTAGCGGCCATATCTGCACCGGCTTGCATTGCGGATAGCGGCAATTCGTCATGAAATTTAATATGAACGCCATGCGCTTCATCCACGATTACTGGAATATTACGTGCATGTACAATTTCGACAATGCGTTTTAAATCTGCAACAAAACCAAAATATGTCGGGTTGATGACAAGTACGGCTTTTGCATCTGGATATGTCGTCAAAGCGCGCTCAACCGACTCAGGTGAAATACCGTGAGAAATGCCGAGCTCACTGTCAACTTCCGGATGAATAAAAATAGGAATAGCACCTGCAAAAACAATTGCTGACATAATTGACTTATGTACATTCCGCGGTACTATAATTTTATCGCCTGGGCCAACGACAGTCATAATCATCGTCATAATGGCGCCACTAGTACCTTGCACGGAAAAAAATGTATGGTCAGCACCAAAGGCTTCAGCAGCAAGGTTTTGTGCTTGCATAATCACACCTTTAGGAGCGTGTAAATCATCTAGTGGAGCAATATTAATTAAATCAATTGATAAAACGTTGTCGCCTACAAATTCTCTGTAAGCTGGATCCATACCTTGCCCTTTTTTATGGCCTGGGATATGGAACTGGATAGGGTGTCTGTTGCGATGCTTAAGTAATGCATCAAACAAAGGAGTCTCTAACTGTGACAACGCAGGTACCACCTCACTATATAGTATTTTTTAAAAACAAATGAATTATAGCACCTATTAAAGTTGCTGACTATATAAATATTTTAATCAACTGAATTGACAGTTATTATTTTAGGAGGAATAACAATGAAATGGCAAACAAAAGTAACTGAATTACTGCAAATTAATTATCCGATTATTCAGGGCGGATTGGCCTACCTGGCTTATTCTGAGCTTGCTGCAGCGGTTTCGAATGCAGGAGCCTTAGGGCAGATTACAGCGATGAGCCTATCGTCACCGGATGCGCTAAAGGAAGAAATAAAAAAAGTAAGAGAAATGACAGATCGACCATTTGGAGTAAACTTTGCGATTGGGATGCATGGAAAAGGTTACGAAAAAATGATCGAGGTGGCTGGTGAAATGGATGTGCCCGTAGTCACAATAACGGGAGGAAATCCTGCACCGATATTCGACATATTAAAAGACGCATCATGTAAAAAACTCGTACTTGTCGCTGCGAAACGACAGGCCCAAAAAGCTGAACAACTGGGAGCGGATGCAGTAATGGTTGTTGGGCAAGAAGGAGGCGGTCATTTAGGAAGAGATGACGTCGGAACTATGGTGCTAGTACCACAAGTTGTCGATAGTGTATCGATTCCGGTTATCGCTTCAGGAGGAATTGGAGACGGTCGTGGATGGATGGCTGCACATGCATTAGGTGCTGAAGGAATTGAAATGGGGACACGCTTTATTGCAACAAAAGAATGTGTACACGCTTCTCTAGCATATAAGCAGGCGCTGATTGAAAGTGAAGAAACAGATACAACAATTATTAAACGGTCGATTGGTGCACCTGCCCGAGTAATCCGCAATGCATTCACAGATGAAATTTTAGGAGTGGAACAAAAAACGCCTACTTATGAAGCGTTGAAATCATATATTAGCGGTGAAGCAAACAAAAATTTCATTTACGATGGAGATGCAACTAAAGGTTTCGGCTGGGCAGGCCAAGTAACGGGATTAATTCAAGATGTACCATCAGTGGAAGAATTAATTCAGCGTATGGTTGTACAAGCGGAAAAAATCCGTTTAAAATGGGGACAGTAATGATTAAAGGCAGGTAATAACTTATGGAATATTCATACCCATTATCGACGGACTGGTCAACAGATGAAATGGTCGATGTCGTACGCTTTTTTGAAGTGGTAGAAATGGCATACGAAAAAGGGGCAAAGCGTGAATTAGTCATGTCGCGCTACAAACGTTTTAAAGAGATTGTACCTTCCCAGGCGGAAGAAAAAACAATCTGCCGTGAATTCGAGCAGGCAAGCTCATATGTACCATACCGCGTCGTAAAGCTGGCAAAGGAATTATCGGACGGTCAAATTGTAAGAATGAAATAAAAACGCTGTGACAGAAATAGAAAGTTATTGGATAAGGTAGCACACTTATAAAAGAAACGAATGTTCAGTACAGCAGAAAGCAGCATTTTCTCACAGAGAAAATGCTGCTTTTCGTTTTAAGGATGAAAGTTTTATAAATTATTTTTAAATTGTTGGAATGTTTAGCAGTCTTTTGTACATATTAATAATAAATGGTTGCAATTAACCTTTGATGATTTCATAAACAGGGAGAAGCTCATCAAATGTTTGTTCAGCCAACTGCAAAAATTGTTCTGCAGACATTTTAATTGCCTCATCTGCAGGTATACGACGCCCAACAAGAAATTCTCCTTTTTTTACATCACGCAGGCGTATAAGGAGCTGTTCAAGCTTTTCGGTGCGCGCTTCTTTTAAAGGGATTGTATCTGGTTGCATATGATCGCCGGAAAGTACGTAATCATCAGATAAACCTTTAATCACTTGCATATTTTTCAGTAAGCGCTGTGCCATTTCCTGTTTTTGCGGCGCTTCATAAATCACTGCAACAACGATGAAAAGATGCGTACCCCATAATCCAATCTGGAAATGCGGCAAAGCTTTATATCCACGCTTATAAGGAGCGAACGCAACCCAGGAGTCTTTTGGAGGGTTTACAGTACGGCGGGCATGTTTAGCTACGTGACCGAAAAATTCTTCTCCTGTTTGTGCACTGAAATACCCTGTAAACGTTTCTGAAAGCTCATTAAACTTTGGGCGAATAATAGTTGTTAAAGCTTCCATACGCTCATCTAGGCCGTCAATATCAAATACTTGAAAGTCTTCTTTAGTCCATTTGACAATACTCATTTTTATAATTCCTTTCGATTTAATGTTTATTTTATTAATTTTTTGGGAAAAAATCTTGTAATAGAAACTTTATACCAATGGAAAATATCAAGGACGAGGCTATAAGTCTTAAGGAATTGCTCATATTATCCAGGTTGGTTAAAGTCTGAAAAATTATGATAAGGAAGTGATTTATTATGAAACAGATGATTAAGATTATACGCAAAGTTGATATTGAAAAGCAATACGAAGAGATTTTAATGTTGGAAATGGATTACGAACTAGCAACACTCTACGCTGCGATGAATGACAAAAATCAATCTGAAATTGATAAATCTAAAAAACGCTTAACAGAAATTCAAGAGGAATTAAAAGGTCTACATGCATATGCGTAACAAAAAAATGTTTCCAAAATAAAAAATCACTTGCCGACGTAAGAAAGCAAGTGATTTTTTGTTATAATAAGGATACTTTAGAAAACGCTCAACATATTTACATAAATAAACTAGCGATTGTTGTCGGAAGGTGGATGAACGATGGATATAAAACAACTGGATGAATTTGCAAAAGAAATTATTTTTAAAGCGGGGAAAAATATTCGAGCAGCATTTTCCTATAATATTGAAATCGAAACAAAGTCGAATCCCAATGATTTAGTAACGAATATAGACCGGGAGACAGAATTATTTTTCATTGAAAAAATAAAGGCATTTAATCCGGACCATCGTATTTTAGGTGAAGAAGGAATGGGCGAAACGGTTGACAATTTGAAAGGTGTTGTCTGGATTATCGATCCGATTGACGGGACGATGAACTTTGTGAAGCAGCATCGTCACTTTATGATTACGATTGGTATTTATGTCGATGGTGTCGGAGTGTTAGGCTACATATTTGATGTAATGCGAGAAGATTTATTTAATGCGATTGCCGGTGTAGGTGCATGGTATAATGATTCTCCATTGCGCAAATTGCAGCCGGTGAAAATCGAAGAGGCGGTAATCGGCATTAATGCAAATTGGGTTACACCGAATACTCGCATCAATCACGAAAAAATTATCGAACTTGTTCAAACGGTGCGCGGTACACGTTCTTACGGTTCGGCTGCGATGGAAATAGCTTTTGTTGTAAGCGGAAAGCTGGATGCCTATATGTCCATGCGTCTTGCACCTTGGGATATCGGCGGGGGAGTGATCATTGCAAAAGAGGTTGGGGCGGTTGCCACAAACTTGGACGGCAAAGATTTCGATTATTTATCGAAGGATACATTCCTAATTGCCAATCCTTCAATTCATCAATTAATCTTGGATAAATATATTGAAGAAAAAAAATAAAAACTTCGGTGCATTATTGCACCGAAGTTTTTATTTTCTATAATAAACCTTGATCTCTGAATTTACGTTTTGTCTTAAATGCCATCCCGAAAATTCCACACATTACGATAACACCTAAAATAACACCGATCCAGCCGGTTGTTTCATACTTTGGCCCTGTCATAAAAACAAGTGAAAAGGCAAATCCAATGCTAATCATTGAAAGAATTGCCGCTAATGCGTAAATAAACATCACAAATTTTGCTTTATTCATCGTTCGTACCTCCATATACTTTTTATATGTGACAATAAATGTAATTAATTATTGTGAAAAGACATTTAATCTTTCATGTGCTATAATATCACAGTTAAACAATTGAAAAAAGAATATGGAGTGGAATAATGACAAATTTACGTCAAGATATTCGTAATATCGCAATTATTGCTCACGTTGACCATGGTAAAACAACGTTAGTAGACCAATTATTAAAACAATCAGGTACTTTCCGTTCAAATGAACGTGTAGAAGAACGTGCAATGGATTCTGGTGATATAGAGCGTGAACGTGGAATTACAATTTTAGCTAAAAATACAGCAGTAGATTATAACGGTACTCGTATCAACATCCTTGATACGCCTGGACACGCAGACTTCGGTGGAGAAGTAGAACGTATCTTAAAAATGGTAGATGGCGTTTGTTTAGTTGTCGATGCGTATGAGGGTTGTATGCCGCAAACACGTTTTGTATTAAAGAAAGCGTTAGAACAACGCTTAACACCAATCGTTGTAGTAAACAAAGTAGATAAAGACTCAGCTCGTCCACTAGAAGTAGTAGATGAAGTATTAGAGTTATTAATCGAGCTAGGTGCAGATGAAGATCAATTAGATTTCCCAGTTGTTTATGCTTCTGGTGTAAATGGTACAGCATCTTTAGATCCAGACCCAGCAAATCAAGAAGAAAACATGACTTGCCTATTCGAGAAAATCATTGAATCAATTCCAGCACCAATTGATAACTCGGACGAGCCTTTACAATTCCAAGTAGCATTACTTGACTATAATGACTTCGTTGGTCGTATCGGTATCGGTCGCGTATTCCGCGGTAAAATTTCTGTAGGTCAACAAGTTTCTCTTATGAAATTAGATGGCACAGTGAAAAACTTCCGTGTAACAAAAATCTTTGGTTTCTTCGGTCTTAAGCGTGAAGAAATCGAAACAGCTATTGCTGGAGACTTAATCGCGGTTTCAGGAATGGAAGATATCAACGTTGGTGAAACAGTTTGTCCAATTGATCATCAAGAAGCGTTAACACCATTACGTATTGATGAGCCAACATTACAAATGACATTCTTAGTAAACAACTCACCATTCGCAGGTCGCGAAGGGAAATGGGTAACTTCTCGTAAAATTGAAGAGCGTTTACTTGCACAATTACAAACAGATGTATCTCTACGCGTAGAAGATACAGATTCTCCAGATGCATGGACAGTTTCGGGTCGTGGTGAGCTTCACTTATCGATCTTAATCGAAAACATGCGTCGTGAAGGTTATGAACTACAAGTATCTAAACCACAAGTAATCATCCGTAACATCGATGGCGTAAAATCTGAGCCAATCGAACGCGTTCAAATCGACGTACCAGAAGATTCTGTAGGTTCTATCATTGAATCAATCGGTACTCGTAAAGGTGAAATGTTAGATATGATAAACAACGGATCAGGACAAGTTCGTTTAATCTTTAACGTACCAGCACGTGGTTTAATCGGTTATACAACTGAGTTCATGTCTATCACAAAAGGTTTTGGTATGATGAACCATACATTCGATCACTACGCTCCAGTAGTAGCAGGTAAAGTTGGCGGCCGTCACCAAGGTGTATTAGTATCTATGGAAAACGGTAAAGCAACAACTTACGGTATGATGGGTGTAGAAGATCGCGGTACATTATTCATTGAGCCAGGTACTGAAGTATACGAAGGTATGATCGTTGGTGAAAATACACGTGATGCTGATATTACTGTAAACATTACAAAACAAAAACAAAAAACAAATATCCGTTCGGCGAACAAAGACCAAACGAATGTTATTAAAAAGCCTCGTATTTTATCACTTGAAGAAGCATTAGAATACTTAGGTGATGATGAGTATTTAGAAGTAACTCCAGAATCAATCCGTTTACGTAAACAGATCCTTGATAAAGGTGAACGTGAACGTGTTGCTAAAAAGAAAAAGAACGCTGAGTTAGAAGCTTAATTGGCGTCATTAAGGAAAGGTTGAATGATGTTGAATATGATGGCTGTGTTTGGTAGCTATTTTAATTTAGTATTACTGGCAACTGTATCTACAAATGAAAGTGATTACGTGTTTAATCGTATGTCCGGAATTACAAGATATTTATACGAAAATTTACCTAGCTACGAAATAGCTGGCTATGCAACATTTGTTCTTGTATTCCTTATGTCGGCAATTGTATATAAACTAGGCTTTGCAAAAAAACTTTCATTCGGCAGAAATGTCATCATTTATACGTTCCTGTTTTTAGGATGTATGGTATTAACATTTTTGGCCCTATTCTTACCGATGATTGAAGGTTTAATTGTAGCTGCGTTAATTCTGATCGTCTATAAATCACGTTTATGGCGTGAAAAACGAGAAGAAGCGAAACAAATAAATTAATAGAGAGGGGAGTGTGTTAATTTGGACACATTCCCCTCTTTTTTTAAGACAATTTAATTGAAAACGCTTTATTCGGAGCGTTATAATTCATAACTGGGGATAATAACTAAAATGGAGTAGAGGAAAATGCATCTTACTAAAAAGCAGATCTTTATCATTGTTGGGTTAGCGCTAATTATTATATCTTGCGTTATTTTTATACCTGCAGTATTATCAGCAAAAAATGAAGATAATGCAGCAGCGGAATTAAGTGAAATTTATAATGACCAATTTGTTGTTACAAAGTCTACGGCACCTGCAATCGGGGACGATTTTGAAGTGACGGTCCAATCGGAAACTTCAAAAACAGTGTATGATTTTGATGTTAAAGACGGTAAATATTTTGGTGAATATTATGGTGAAAATGTAAATGTGCAAGTAAATGAACTGATTCAACCAATCGTTGGGGAAGAGATATTAGTGATGTCGAATGTATTCCAGAAAGACTTGGAAGAAGAGACAGCACTTGAAGATGTGGAAGCGGAGAAAGCTACTGTGCACTTATTAGTGGACGAAGAAATTTCAGAAGCAACAGCACAGCAAATTGCAGATGCTTTAAAATCACAATTCGGCGAAATTCCAGTAACTGTTGAAGCATATGTTGTTGACGAAGAACGTGTTTTTGAAGGGGTAAAAACAGAAGTATTAAACTTCTTCCAGTTAAGCAAAATTAACGGAAAAAGCTTTGTCGACTTTAAATTCCACGAACAGTCTTTTGAATATTAATAAAAATGCGACGAGCTCTTTATGAGCCCGTCGCATTTTAAAATTCTTCATCAAATTTTGATGATGTTCGGAAAAAGCGGAATTTTCCTGTTGCTATTCTTGTATGTGTGTTTTCGGAAATACGTTCCGAACATTCTGTGCACATAAAAGTATGGATGGGACGATTGCGTAATTTTTTCGCTAAAGGTAAATCGTTTGGTAGTTCATGTAGTGTATCGCAAATGACACATTTTACACGCATGACGAAATCCTCCTATTGAATACGAATCGCACGCACATTTTTTATTGGATTTTCTACATTTGAACCATCAGCAAATAGCACATGTACTGGTCCATCTTCCAAAAGAGGTTTGCCATCCTGGCTGAATTTTAAAATGAAAGTTTCAGCCTGTTGTAATGGAAAAGCAACTTCCTCGCCTGTTGTACATTCAAAAACAACTTCATTTGCACTATCAGCAATTTCGGCATTTTTCAGAAATGGTTTAATTTCCATTCCGAATGTACCTGTCATCATGCCTTTACGGTCAAACTTACGTTCAGTTTTTAATGTAGGCGGAAATACTGCACCTTCCATAATTTCACGTGACCAGTGTGCGCCCATCTCACGTAAATACTTTTCGTTATTTTCTTCAACTTTTTCTGAAACAAAATATGTATTCAGATCTAGTTTACGATCATCAAAAATCCATACAGTAGGATCTAATGTTAGTTCAAATTTAACCGCGCCTTTAATTGGAATGATTGTTTCGGTCATTTTTCAGTCCCCCTTCACTATGTTCCTTCATAATTATAACGCGATTCCTCATAGAAAGAAATATAATTGAATTGAATGTAAAACATACAAAGACACTTGCATTTTTGAATGTAAAAAGATACACTTTACTAAGATAGAATCGAAGAAATATCATAGATGGGGGCGTCCTCATGGATACGAAAGCACAAGCTTCCTTTCAGGAAAAAGCATTAGAGCTGTTAACTGCGGATGCAGATAAAATTGCTCGATTAATTCGCGTACAAATGGATAATCTGACAATGCCATCTTGTCCGTTATATGAAGAGGTTTTAGATACACAAATGTTTGGTTTATCGCGTGAAATTGAATTTGCCGCGAAACTCGGGCTGATCGAACGTGAACAAGGCAAGCAAATTCTCGATTCGTTAGAGAAAGAGCTTTCTTTACTACATGATGCGTATACAGACAAATAAAAGAAAACTCAAACGCAACAATGCGGTTTGAGTTTTTTTTTCAAAGATGAGGTTTTTAACATGAAACAATATTTTAAAAATTATTTTCGCAATTTTGATTATGGATTGTTGTTCGTTTACATTTTGTTAATGTTATTTGGACTTGTCATGATCTACAGTTCGAGTATTTGGGTATCTATTATTCAATATGATGCAAATCCGAACTTTTATTATAATCGCCAGCTCGTCAATATAATTTTAGCGTTAATTTTGTTTACGGTCGCTGTCATTACGCCCTATAAAAGATTATCCAATAAATCTATATTAGGTCTTTTGCTGGCAGTTATGTTTATACTAGAGTTATGGCTTTTAATAGCCGGTAATAGTGTTAACGGTTCTAGAAGTTGGATCAGCCTGTTCGGCCTTATGAATTTCCAGCCGTCCGAATTTGCCAAACTCTTTATTATTATTTTCTTTGCGGGAACTTTTTACCGTAAAAGTGTGAACCGTGGTTCGATGCAGCTGTTAACATTTGATGATGTGTCGTATCCTCTGGGCATGTGGCTATTTATCGTACTTGTTGTCGGTTTTGAAACTGATTTAGGTGCACTTGTTATTATTGTTGCTATTGCACTTGTTGTCGTTATTACGAGCGGACTTAGAGGTAAGACGCTCGGCAGAATTTTTGGACTGCTCTCTGCTCTAGGGGTTGTCGGAATGATCGGAATCTTAATTTTCAAATGGGACACGGTTTTTAACGCAAGTCGGAGAGGCCGGATTACTTCCTATTTAGATCCTTTCAGTGATCCGCTTAATTCCGGGTATCATGTTGTCAACGGCTATTATGCAATCGGAGCAGGGGGCTTGGAAGGTCGAGGGCTCGGTCAGTCGATTCAAAAGCTGGGATATGTACCTGAACCGCAAACCGATTTCATTATGGCGATTATTGCCGAAGAGTTAGGGATTTTTGGTGTATCAATTGTTATTCTTGGTTTAGGCTTTATTGTGATGCGCGGTTATTATATCGCGATGTCAACAAAAGATCCGCTTGCACGAATGTTAGCGGCGGGCATTTCTACATGGATAGGATTACAGACTTTTATTAATTTAGGTGGATTATCGGGACTTATCCCGTTAACCGGAGTAACGCTACCTTTCATTAGCTATGGCGGTACTTCTATATTATTGCTCTCAGTGGCAATGGGGATACTTATTAATGTATCCACACATCACAAATTGGAAAAAAGAAAGTAATTGGGGGTTAAGGAGAAATGAAGTCGATTCAAAAGATTTTAGTTGCAAACCGTGGCGAAATCGCCATCCGTATTTTACGCGCCTGTAATGAGTTACATATTAAAACAGTGGCAATTTATTCTCGTGAAGATAGCGGATCTTATCACCGTTATAAAGCAGACGAGGCATATATCGTTGGCGTAGGGAAAAAACCGATTGATGCTTATTTGGATATTGAAGGCATCATTAAGATTGCAAAAGAGGCCAACGTGGATGCGATTCATCCTGGCTACGGTTTTTTATCTGAAAATGTTGATTTCGCGCGTCGTTGTGAAGAAGAAGGTATTCAATTTATTGGACCGACTTCAAAGCATCTTGATATGTTTGGTGACAAAGTAAAAGCGCGTGAACAGGCAGTTTCTGCACAAATCCCGGTTATTCCTGGTACGGACGGTCCTGTAGCAAACTTGCAGGAAGTAGAACAGTTTAGTGATTCATATGGCTTCCCGATCATGATTAAAGCGGCTCTTGGAGGTGGCGGACGTGGAATGCGTTTAGTTAATTCCAAAGAAGAACTGCAATCGGCTTATGAGCGTGCAAAATCTGAAGCGAAAGCCGCATTTGGCTCGGATGAAGTATATGTGGAGAAGGCGATTATTAAGCCAAAGCATATTGAAGTACAAATTATCGGGGATACACACGGTAATATTGTCCATCTCTATGAACGGGATTGTTCGATTCAACGTCGTCATCAAAAGGTTGTGGAAATTGCACCGTCAAATTCCATTTCCGAACAGCTCCGTAATGATATTTGTGATGCGGCTGTGAAGTTGATGAAAAATGTCGGCTATATTAATGCAGGGACTGTCGAGTTTTTAGTTGCAGACAATCAATTTTATTTCATCGAAGTAAATCCGCGTATTCAAGTTGAACATACGATTACGGAAATGATTACCGGTCTTGATATTGTGCATGCACAAATTAAAGTTGCAGAAGGACTTGACCTTCATTCAAAAGAAGTAGGAATTCCTGCGCAAGACAAAATTCCGCTGTTCGGTTACGCAATTCAGTCTCGTGTTACAACGGAAGACCCTGCGAATGACTTTATGCCGGATACAGGGAAATTAATGGTATACCGTTCAAGTGGCGGCTTTGGTGTTCGTCTGGACGCAGGAAATGGCTTCCAGGGTGCTGTTGTCACTCCATACTATGATTCCTTGCTTGTGAAAATCTCGACTTGGGGAATGACGTTTGAAGAAGCTGCGGCGAAGATGGACCGTAACTTACGTGAATTCCGTATTCGAGGTGTGAAAACGAATATTCCGTTTTTAGGAAATGTTGTCTTACATGAAAAGTTCATAAAAGGCGAATTTGATACAAGTTTTATCGATACGACACCTGAATTGTTTGAATTCCCGGAACGTAAAGACCGTGGAACGAAACTATTAAACTATATCGGGAATGTCACATTAAATGGATTCCCAGGTGTTGAAAAACGTACAAAGCCTATTTTTGTACAGCCAGATAAGCCAAAATTAGATATTCTTATTCCTTCTCCAGCAGGCACAAAGCAAATTCTTGATGCGCAGGGTGCAGATGGACTTGTGAAATGGATTAAAGAACAAGAAGATGTTTTACTGACAGACACGACATTCCGTGATGCCCATCAATCATTGCTTGCAACGCGTGTACGTACGCAGGATATGCTTGAAATTGCAGACGAAACTTCTCGTTTAATGCATGACTATTTCTCGCTTGAAATGTGGGGTGGTGCAACGTTTGATGTTGCATACCGTTTCTTAAGTGAAAATCCTTGGGACCGTTTGGAAAAACTTAGAAAGAAAATTCCGAATGTTCTGTTTCAAATGCTGTTACGCGGAGCGAATGCGGTAGGTTATACGAATTATCCGGATAATCTGATACGTGAATTTATTCAGGAATCCGCTTCTTCAGGTGTGGACGTTTTCCGAATTTTCGACTCGCTTAACTGGATTAAAGGAATGGAAGTAGCAATCGATGAAGTCCGTAATAGCGGAAAAGTGGCGGAAGCGGCAATCTGTTACACTGGCGATATTTTAGATGACAGCCGAGCGAAATATACGGTTCAATACTACAAAGATATGGCACGTGAACTAGAGGCGACGGGCGCTCATATTTTAGCAATTAAAGATATGGCGGGACTACTGAAACCACAGGCAGCATACCGACTTATTTCCGAGTTGAAGGATGCGACAAGTCTGCCAATCCACTTGCACACACATGATACGAGCGGTAACGGAATTTTCTTATATGCGAAAGCAATTGAAGCGGGTGTTGATATTATTGATACAGCACTAGGTTCAATGGCTGGTTTAACATCACAGCCAAGCGCAAACTCATTGTACTATGCAATGAAAGGTTCTGAACGTAATGTACGTGGAGATATCGAAAGCCTGGAAAAATTGTCGTACTACTGGGAAGATGTTCGTAAATATTACGTTGATTTCGAAAGTGGCATGAATGCACCACATTCTGAAATTTATGTACATGAAATGCCTGGCGGTCAATACAGCAACCTGCAGCAACAAGCAAAAGCAGTCGGTTTAGGCGATCGATGGGATGAAGTAAAGACAATGTATTCCCGTGTAAATCTAATGTTCGGTGATATTGTAAAAGTGACACCGTCATCTAAAGTCGTAGGGGATATGGCGTTGTTTATGGTACAAAATGATTTAACGGAAGACAATATTGTTGAGCGTGGACAAACAATTGATTTCCCTGAATCTGTTATTGAATTTTTCCAAGGTTATTTAGGACAGCCGCATGGCGGATTCCCGGAAGAAATTCAAAAAGTTGTCTTGAAGGATCGTACGCCTATTACGGTTCGCCCAGGAGAATTATTGCCGCCTGTTGATTTTGATCAGCTGACAGCAGAATTGACTGAAAAGTATGGACGAGCACCATCTAAACAAGACGTATTGGCCTATGCGCTTTACCCGAAAGTATTTGAGCAATATATTGATGCTGTAAATGCATTCGGCGATGTTTCTGTACTCGATACGCCTACATTCTTCTATGGATTGAAAATTGGCGAAGAAATTGAAGTAGAAATCGAAAAAGGTAAGACACTGATTGTTAAGCTCGTATCAATCGGCGAACCACAGCATGACGGAACACGTATTATTTATTTTGAACTGAATGGCCAATCTCGTGAACTGGTAATTCAAGACTTAACGGTTGAAGTTGACGGAAGCATTGCTTTGAAAGCCGATCCGTCCAACCCGAACCAAATTGGTGCAACAATGCCGGGTACTGTTCTAAAAGTTGTTGTTAATAAAGGAAGCACAGTAAAACGTGGCGAGCATTTATTAATTACTGAAGCGATGAAAATGGAAACAACAGTACAAGCGCCGAAAGACGGTATTGTAAAAGAAATCTATGCAAAAGCAGGAGATGCCATCTCGACAGGTGATCTGCTTATTGAATTAGAATAAGGTCAGAACATAATTAGTCCATTCAGCAGAACGAGAAATTGCACTATGCATTTTCTCGTTTTGTGCTTTTAAATATTTGGGAGTATACGTGAAAGGTAATATCATTTTTAAGTAATTAATACGTAATGAAAATTTATATACTTGAAATTATGCAAGGTTCATTTTAAATAGAAAGATGATTTTTGTTCGTAGTGAAGGCGGCGAGTGCAACTGCCGGCTTCGCCTTTCGTTGCAGAACGAAGCGGATTCGGAGTAGTAACTCAACAGCTTCCTAGAGAACAAGCACGTGGGAGAGACTACAGGCTCGACCCGTGCCCCCTGGAAAGCGTCCGCCGTAGCGGAGAACAATATATTCAACAGATAAAAATAAGACATCCTAAATTTTAGAATTCAAAATTTGGGACGTCTTTTAATTTAAGATAATTTAATATAAGGTTTTATTTCGACCTTGAAACTAGCATAATCAAATAACATAATAAACCGAATAGAAGTGTTATTAATAACGAGTGCATTAATGAAACGAATAAGTGAAGTTTTAACAGGACTACGAGCATGCCTGCAATCACTTGTAAAATAACAAGTGAAAGGGCGATTGTCCAGCCCCAGAAAACTATCCGCTGATTTTTGTAGTTTCTGATAACATGGATAGCAATATAGGCAATCCAAACAACAAAGATTAACACTGCAAAACGGTGCCCCATCTGAACCCACTCATACATATTGTACGGCATCGTCATTGGCTGATCGTTACGGCAGAACGGCCAGTCCGGGCAAACAAGACTAGCATCGGTATGACGTACAAGAGCCCCTGTATAAACAACTACATATGAATATAAAGTAACGCAAATAGTATGTATTCTTAATTTCCTGCTCATGTACAATCGATCGGCATCAAATTTTTTGTCGACTTCAAATACAATCAAGGTAAGCAGCAGTACAGCTGCAAATGAGATTAATGAAATTCCGAAATGTAACGCTAAAATAAAGTCACCTTGTCCCCATAATACTTGGGCAGCTCCAATGAGTGCCTGAAGAGCAAGAAAGAACAATGCCAAAAATCCTAAGAGCTTAACTTCACGAATATGGCCTAGTGCGCGCCATGTCCAAATAACAAGAATAAGAATAAAAATGGATACTGACCCTGTTACAAGACGGTGAGAAAATTCTATTAATACTTCGGTAGTAATTTCTTTCGGTATTAATGAGCCGTTGCAGTCCGGCCAGTTTCTACCACAGCCCAATCCGCTGTCAGTCTTTGTAACTAGTGCTCCACCTTGAAGGATGAGCAACATGCCGAGGGTAGATAAAACAGCAAACCATTTTAAAAATTTGTAATATTTTTGATGCATAAAATGAGCTCACCTACTTTAATTTTCGCTTCGCTACAAAGAGCGTCTCTAATTTTAGATAATAGCGAAAATATCTGAAAAATACAACCGTATTAAGGATTGGATTGTAAACGCAACCATTTTTTCACAAATTGTTCATAAATTCGTCTCCTTGCATTCACAAATATTGGCAAAAAATACATTACTATATAGTTGTTGATGTGGATTTCTGCATGTTTCGTCAAGTTTGAGATGAAGTAGTTTGAAATTTCATGAAACGTCTAGAAATCCTATCCAAATTTAGATATAGTTATGGTAACGGAATATGCTTACAAATTTGAAAGGAGAAGTAAGTTATTGGACTCTTTTACCAAAACCCGTCGAACTATGTATAATTTTAGCACAATTATTCTTTAAGTTTTCTTGCACTTATAAAGATTGAGATTGGTACTTCACATTAATGAAAACTTAAAGAAGAATTGAAGAATTCTAGAATTTTGCTTATTTTTCTAGCAAAATAGTTTAAACTATGAGTTAGTAGTGAAATGGGATATAAGTAAAAATGTCTCAATAATTGAAAAATCCTACTTGTTTCGTAAGCGGATTTTTGTAACCGATAGCAGCGACTGCTGTCAGCATGTGATGGCTAATAATTTTCTAAGCCATATCATTTAAGCGAAACTTTACTCAAATATCTTAGAATTTTTCCAATCGATCTGGAATTTTCGTTAATAGATTGGAAGAACAGGAGACTAATCAGTATTTGAATATAAAGTGAAGCAGCGATTATGGGCGGCTAATAAAATCGGGATTCTTTCCAGTATGGTATTGCACTGTACAAGAATTCACATAGACATAACCGCAGTCCTGGTTACACATTAAAATACAACAAAGAAAGAGGGGTTTATTAAGCTATGATGAAAGGGCTTAAAAAATGGCGTTTATTCTCGTTATTAACAGTAATGACAGTATTCCTTTCAGCATGTGGTGAAGAGTATATTTCGACGCTTCGTCCATCTGGTCAAGTCGGTAAAGAGCAATTAAACATCTTATATTTATCCATAGCTATTATGGCATTAGTCGTAATTGTCGTATCGACAATTTATTTAGTTGCTTTCTTTAAATTCCGCCGTTCAAAAGTTGGCGAAGACCATATGCCGAAGCAAGTGGAAGGAAGCCATACTTTAGAGGTGATTTGGACAGTTATTCCGATTATTTTACTACTTATCTTAGCTGTTCCAACACTGCACTATACGTATAAATTTTCAAATGTTGCTGCAATGGACAAAGTAGACGAAAGCGGTAACAATACAGCACTTACAGTAAATGTTACGGCAAAATTATACTGGTGGGAATTTGAATATCCAAACCAAGGAATTATTACAGCACAGGAACTGGTTGTTCCTACAGGAGAAAAAGTATACTTCAACTTAATCGCATCTGATGTGAAGCACTCATTCTGGATTCCGGCTATTGGCGGAAAAATGGATACGAACGTTGATGGTATCAATAAATTCTATTTACAGTTTGATAGAGAATCAGCCGGGTTAAACGATGGTGAAGGCGTATTCTACGGAAAATGTGCGGAGTTATGTGGTCCTTCACATGCTTTAATGGATTTCAAAGTAAAAGCACTTGAGCCGGAAGCGTTTAACGCGTGGGTAACAGCAATGCAGGCTACTGAAGGTGCTACAGCGGATAAAGAGTCATCTAATTTAGGTGAAGCGACATTTGCCAACTCTTGCTTAGGATGTCACGCAGTATCCGGAGTTGCAGGTAATGGATTAGGTCCTAACTTAACAACTTTCGGGGATCGTAACCGTGTTGCCGGTTACATGGAGCATACAGTAGAAAACACGGCAAACTGGATTTATTTACCTTCTGAATACAAACCAGGTAATACAATGCCGGATAAACTTGTGACAGAAGAAGAAGCACAAGCGATTGCTGACTATTTAATGACATTATCAGTTGAAAAGTAATTATACATTAGAGAGAAACATTGAAGGAGGTTAAAGGTGTGAGCTCTGTTACACAGAAAAAGGGCTTTGGAGCACATGTATGGGACTATTTAACAACGGTCGATCATAAAAAGATCGCGATCATGTATTTAGCAGCCGGTACTCTGTTCTTCGCAATTGCAGGATTTGAAGCGTTACTGATGCGTATTCAATTAATGTTCCCTGAAAGTACATTCATTTCTGCAGGCCTATTTAACGAACTATTAACGATGCACGGCACAACGATGCTATTCTTAGCAGCAACACCAATAATATTTGCCTTTATGAATGCGGTTGTACCACTTCAAATTGGTGCACGTGACGTTGCATTCCCATTTTTAAACTCATTAGGGTTTTGGTTATTCTTTATTGGAGCAGTATTCCTTCACCTTTCATTCTTTTTAGGTGGAGCACCTGATGCAGGTTGGACTTCTTATGCATCATTATCTTTATACTCACCAGGCCATGGTATTGACTTCTATATTCTTGGTCTGCAAATTTCGGGTGCAGGTACGTTAATTTCAGGTATTAACTTCATCGTAACAATCATTACGATGCGTGCACCAGGTATGACGTTCATGCGTATGCCTTTATTTACTTGGACGACTTTAGTATCAAGTTCATTAATTTTATTCGCATTCCCTCCACTTACAGGTGGATTGTTCTTAATGTTAGTTGACCGTATGTTTGGGGCAAACTTCTTTGATCATACAATGGGTGGTAATACAATTATTTGGGAGCACTTATTCTGGATTTTCGGTCACCCTGAAGTATACATTTTAGTACTGCCGGCATTTGGTTTATTCTCGGAAATTATTCCGGTTTTCGCTCGTAAACGATTATTCGGATACTCATCAATGGTATTCGCTACAATTTTAATCGGTTTCTTAGGGTTCATGGTATGGGCCCACCATATGTTCACAGTTGGTTTAGGTGCCACTGCGAACGCAATTTTCGCTGTTGCTACAATGGCGATCGCTGTTCCAACAGGGATGAAAGTCTTCAACTGGATTCTGACAATTTGGGGCGGTTCGATTAAAGTAACAGTGCCGATGCTTTATGCACTTGGATTTATCCCGTCATTCGTTGCGGGTGGGGTTACAGGAGTAATGCAGGCAACTGCACCACTTGACTATCAGCTGCACGATTCTTACTTTATCGTTGCTCACTTCCACTATGTAATCGTTGGTGGTATCGTAACAGGGTTATTCGGGTCAGCCCATTTCTACTGGCCAATTATGTTTAACCGTGCATTAAATCCTAAACTGGGAATGATAACTTTCTGGATGTTCTTCATCGGGTTCCACTTAACGTTCTTCATCCAGCATTTCTTAGGATTAATGGGTATGCCACGTCGTGTATTCACTTATATGGGTGGTCAAGGTTGGGATTTATTCAACTTTATCTCGTCAATCGGTGCTATTATGATGGGAATCGGGGTAGTATTGTTAGTAATCGATGCAATATTATCGATTAAATCAGAACCGGTTAACCGTCGTGATTACTGGGGCGATGGTCGTTCACTTGAGTGGGCGATTGAAACACCGCTGCCATTCTATAACTTTAAACAAACACCACTTATTCGTGGTTATGATCCGTATTGGATTGAAAAAGAAGAAGGCAACAAAGAAGGTATGGTCTATGCTGAGCCATTAGGTGAAATCCATATGCCAAACAATTCAATTCTGCCATTCATTATGTCAATTGGAATGATGATTGCCGCATTTGGTGCTCTATACAGCCCGTGGGGAGATCAAGTTCAGGCTGGTACAGCTACAGGAACAACACCTGCCATTTCTTTAGCATTAATTATTGGCGGTCTAGGATTAACAATTGCATGTATGATCACTCGTTCGTTCAAAGACGATTTAGGATTCCATGTAACAGTTGATGAAATTGAAAAAGTGGAAGCGGATTTAGCTCACTACCGTGCAACAGGTAATAAAGGGGGTATCAAGTAATGGATCTTAATCAAAAATTTACTCCACAAACTTGGCCGAAACACCCTGAACAAGCTACTATGGAAGGGAAAAACAAGTTAGTTGGACTTTGGATTTTCCTGGCATCGGATACAGTATTATTCGCGAGTGTATTTGCTACATATATCGCGCTTAAAGATAGCGGTCCGGCAGGGATGGAATTCGCGGCAAAGGATCTTTATGAATTACCGTTGGCGTTTGTGATGACAATGTTATTATTAACATCTTCATTAACTTCTGTATATGCGATGTACCATATGAGAAACTTTAACTATTCCGGTGTTCGTACTTGGATGGGCATTACAGTGTTATTGGGCTTAGGCTTCCTTGCGCTGGAAATCTATGAATTCCAGCACTACGTACACATCGGGTTTGGTTATACACAATCGGCGTTCTCTTCTGCGTTCTTTACGCTCGTAGGGATGCACGGTTTGCACGTTATTATCGGTTTAGTTTGGATTACGGGATTAATCATCCGCAATAGTAGCCGTGGATTGAACTTATACAATGCACCGAAGTTCTTTGCAGCTTCACTGTACTGGCACTTCATTGACGTTGTATGGGTATTCATTTTCACGGTAGTCTATCTGATGGGAGTGGTTGGATAAAATGGGACACGAAACTCATGTAGAAGTACGTACTCAGGCACAATTCGAATATGACAGAGAACATGCCAAAGCGCATATGCGTAAACAAGTAGTAAACTTTGCGATCATGATTTTCCTGACTTTTATCGCATTTGCCGCTGTACTGGCTGATTTTGCTCCAACATTTATCATTCCGATTATTTTATTATTGGCTGGAGTACAAGTAGTACTGCAACTTTATGCTTTTATGCACTTGGAAGATCGCACAACTCATATGGTTGGTGTTATTGAGTTCTTCATCTGGAGTGCAGCCTTCATCGCGTTTACGTTCTTCCTGGCGTTTACGACAATTATTTGGTGGGGTTAATCGCATAACAATGACGTCCTTAGCAAATGCTGGGGACGTTTTTTGTTTTTAAGGATATTAGCAAATGCAATATTATATAGGTACATAGAAAATTTATTATATTAGGGTTTACCCGCAGAAAGCGTCCGCACGCAACGGAAATCAACGGACTATATTTAAAAGCTGAAATTGACTTTAGTCTATTTCTATTTAAAGTACAATCTAACCTGTATATAAAATACATGTTTGATTCAAGCAATTGTCATAGTTCTTTCATTGATGTTGGAGAAATTGCCATCTATAATAAGGTGAAACTACAATTAATGGGGGTTTTCTTTATCACTACTGATTGTTAGTTAAATCAAACGGGCTTTTACGGGATAAAACTACTGATGTTTAAAGGAGCATGGTCATATGCCAATAAGTATATTCGGTTTTCAAGCATTATGGAGCCCATATTTATTCGGGTTTTTATTACTCGTAATGGCATTCTATTTTTTATTGACTGTTACGTGGCGAGAAAAGTTTAAAGTTAGCGAGCCGTTAAAGAAAAGTGAAGCAGCATATTTTGTACTAGGTATCATTTCTTTTTATATAATTAAAGGATCTCCAATAGATTTGCTGGGTCATATTATGTTTACAATGCATATGACGCAAATGGCATTTTTATTATTATTAGTGCCGATATTCTTTATTAAAGGAATTCCATGGTGGGTTTGGCAAGTAGTTGTGGAAGCACCGGTTATGCGAACAATTTTTAAAATATTCACAAAACCGCTCGTTTCTATTATCGTCTTTATTGGCTTATTTTCGGTCTACCATTTGCCATCTGTATTTGACACGATAAAATTAAACGAAATTTACCACCTGGCATATACAGCAGTTCTGTTTATTTCTGCTATTTTTATGTACTGGCCATTATTGAATAATGTTGAAGGTCAGCATGAAATGAAGAATATGACTAAATTGGCCTATATTGCCTCGAATGCAGTATTAATAACGCCTGCCTGTGCGCTCATCATATTTGCTTCAAGCCCAATGTACGGTACATACAGTGATAGTGATATGTGGCTGAAGGCAATGGAATTATGTGTTCCTTCCTCTACTTTGTCGGGACTTACATTGTCAGGACCAGAATTGTTCTCAAGCATGGATTTATTGAGCGATCAGCAAGTTGGCGGCGTATTGATGAAAATCATCCAGGAAATTATATTTGGTGTTATTTTATTTAAAATTTTCCGTAAGTGGTGGAATACAGAGCGCTCGAATCAGCAGGAAATTACGGATAATGCTTTAAAAGAGTTCCAAAATAGAACACAGTATTAATAAGATGTTAAACTGTGTAAAAATGGAACAATCAACATAGTAATGTTGTTCATATTGATAGATTAAGTAAGAATGGAGATTTGAAAATGAATTTACCTATATTACCCACAATAAGCACGACGTTTATTGTCCTTAGTGCAGTGCTCGTAGCAATTGGCTGGGTATTGATCGCAAAGAAAAATGTGGAAGCACATAGAAAAGTAATGCTGGCAGCAGGTGTATCGGCACTGGCATTCTTTATCATTTATGTATCACGTACTGTGTTCATTGGCAATACAGCCTTTGGTGGACCGGATGAGCTGAAAATATATTACACAGTCTTTTTAGTTTTCCATATTACATTAGCGACAGTTGGAGCAGTATTCGGTCTGACAAGTATAATTTCAGGTCTTAAATCCAATCTGAAATTACACCGCAAAATTGGTGCGATTACGAGTATTATTTGGTTCTTTGTAGCCATTACTGGGGTTATTGTTTATTCACTGCTTTACGTTATTTATGAGGGCGGCGAAACGACGTCTGTCTTTAAAGCAATTTTAGGTTTTTAAATTTGGGGGCTTCCTATACATTAGTATAGGGAGCTTTTTTGGCAAATAAAAAAAGCTGGGTTGGAAGTTGCCAGCTTTTAAAGGGATTAAATACCGTATGCTGATAGCTCTCTGCGAACATCTGCCAGTACTTTTTCACATTCTTTTACGAGATGTCCCGGGAATACCTCATCTGTGTATTCAACACCGTGTGGATAATAGTATTTTCCAATTGCAGGTTTGTTGATATTTAAAGTTGCATTATGTGCTCCTACATCTCCTGATACTGCATTACAAAAAACACGTAAATAAAAACGACCTTCACGTACATCATAGCAGCGGTCAAATGTCATCCGGTCATAATCCCATGCACCGTGGCACTCTAAACCGAATTTGCCCATTACTGTCGTTAAAACTTCTTGATCAACTTTAACATGTTCGAGTTGTGTGTTTTCAAAATACATTTCTATATCCTCCCTTTGCCTATCGTACATAAGTTTACGGTCAATTCTAATAATAGAACAAAATGGTAATTGATGCAATGACAACATTGTGTCATAGAGTCCAAAATTGGTATAATTATACTAACTGAAAATAATGTTGGAGGATTTTAATGAAAGTTTTATTTCGCATATTAATTATTGCTACTTGTATCGGGATTATTATTTATTATTCAAATGGAGTGTCCTCTCAAACAGAATTATTGGAAGGTCCGCCGAGCATTACGAAACCGGTAGTGGAACTTGAACCTTCTATGCCGTCTGAACAGTTTCTTCCGCGGCCAGCTACCGGTATTTCTACATTAATAGGAAAAACATCGAAGGAAATATTGGAAACATACAGTACCCCAAAACGAATCGATCCATCAGAATATGGATATGAATGGTGGATTTACGATACAGACAATGGACTATTAATGGTCAGTATGAAGGGGAATCGGGTAAATCAGATTTATACAAATAATAGCGAAATCGATATTGCACCGTTTGTAGTCGGGGAGCCACTGGACGATATATATCGTACGACAGTACTGGGGCAGGAGATAACGGTCGAAATCGGTGATAATATTTATATATTTGCAATGAATGAACAAGATTTACATGAACGTATTTTAGTAAAATATGATAATTTATATGCACAATTATACATAGATCATGAAACGAATCAATTACACAGTGTCCGTTTTCTGGATGGGGAAACACTCGTATTACATAAACCATATGAAATGCAATTTATAGGGGAGCTCTATGAAGCAAGCACGCCATCCAGCTATATGCAAATTGACATCAATTTGGCGAATCGGAGACAATTGACGGATTTGGCAAATTCCTTGCGCGTAGAGTATGGGTTACCGAAATTATTGCCTACAGACACGCTCGCTTCCTTGGCGGATTATAATAGTGAACATATGTTTTTGGAAATGATGGATTCTCAAATAACAAATGATGAATATGCGATTGGAGACCAGTTGAATGAAGTACAGCAAAGTTATGAGCGGCATGGTGTCAATGTTGCAACAAATTATAAAGATGCCATTGAGGTAATTCATGGCTGGATGAACTCCAAAGAGCATCGGACATTGCTGATGGATGAGGAATTTACGCATATCGGTTCAGGAGCTTTTATGAATTACTATACTCAGCTGTATGTGAAACAAAAATGAAATAAATTAAAAATTAAACGCTGCGAAATGTAGCGTTTTTTTTTTGTCTTCATAAAGTAGGGTAAGGAGTGAAACCGTGCAAATTGGAGAATTAATTAAAGACTGGCCGTGCACTATGAAGGGCTCCATTAGAGTGGAAATAAAACGAGTGGAAGACGATGCGAATCTTATTTTACCTGGAGATGCTTTTATCGCCAGGAAGGGAAATAATTCGAGTGGTATTTCGTATATTGATAGCGCTTTGGAAAAGGGCGCAGCAGCAATTGTAGTAGATGATGAAAATTACTTTAATGAAGCGGATTTACCTGTACCGATTATTTGGGTACCGAACTGTTTAAGTTTTATTGCTTATGCAAGTGCAAAAATTTATAATTTCCCTGCCGAAGCATTAACCGTAATCGCAGTAACGGGAACAAACGGCAAAACAACTGTTACACATTTTATAGGACAAATTTTAAACCAGTTGGATAAGCGCGCTATGGTGATCGGGACAAATGGTGTTTTTATCGACCGGGAAAAATGTTATCAGGAAATGGAAGCACTAACAACATTACAGGCAAAAAATATTCAATTTTTATTTAAAGAAGCAATCCGTCTTGATGTACCTTACGTTGTTCTGGAAGCTTCGTCCATTGGTCTGGAAAAGCACCGTCTGGATCATTGTGATATTGATATCGGTATTTTCTTGAATGTGACAGAAGATCATATTGAAGACCATGGTAGTTTTGAACGCTACAAACTATCCAAACAGATTTTATCGACTTTGGCGAAAAAAAATATTATAAACAGTGATGACAGTGTTTGTCGTTCAATCGGTTTAGCGACAAAAGGCAAGCGTATTTTTTTCGGCAAAGGGAGCCATGTCGACTACTTTTTCCAAACGCTAGTTGACGGACCAGCATCAACGACTTGCTGTATTCAGCATAAGAAAGAGAAGCATATAGTGAACATCCCGTTAGTGGGAGACTATCAATGCAGCAATGTGCTTGCAGCGATCAGCTGTATTGCACAGCTTGATTTTCCGTTAAGTGACATCTGCAATACAATCGGAAATTTAGTATTGCCTGAAGGTCGTTTTGAGCATGTGGAAAATCAGTTAGGCTTATCGATCGTCGTCGATTATGCACATACACCGGATGCGATGAAAATGATTTTGCAGACATTGAAAAAACATACAAAGCGCCGATTAATTGTCATGTTTAGTTGCGGCGGTAACCGAGACAAGGCAAAACGTCCAAAAATGGGAATGATTGCATCAATTTATGCGGATTATATTATTTTAACGACCGATAATGCTCGTAACGAAAATCCGCAGCAGATCAATAAACAGATCCGCGAAGGCTTTTCTTCTACACAGGAGTATATTGAGTGCCTCAACCGAAAAGAAGCCATTGAGCATGCACTTAATTATGCGGAAAAAGGCGATACAATCGTACTGTTAGGTAAAGGTCATGAAAAAACACAGCAAATTGGAGACAAACAAAAATACTTTTCCGATTTAGTATTTGTTCGGGAAATGATAAGACAATTGGAAAAACGTAGGTTGAACAATCATTGATTTTCCCTTCAATTCTGTTATGATAAAGTGAGATTGGAGGAATAAACAATGCTCATGACTTCTGATTGGGTTTTTATTTTAGATGAGGTCGATGAATTAAATGCGATGATCCTTTCCTCTGAGCAAGCCGAAAACCTTCGTCTTGCGAAAAAGGCAGTCTACGAGGATGCGGAATTAAGCGCACAAATTATGGCCTTTCAACGATTAAAAGACCAATATGAGGATGTACAACGCTTTGGCAAATATCATCCTGATTACAATATAATTATGAAAAAAATTCGAACAGAAAAGCGTCTGATCGATATGAATGAACAAATCGCAGCACTGAAGGTCGCGGAAAATGATTTTCAGGATCTTCTCGATGAAATCAGCCTTCTCATTGGCCATTCCGTTTCGGAAGCTGTAAAAGTTCCGGTAAGCAATCCATTTTTCGCCAGCAGTTCTTCTTGTGGCAGTGGATGCGGTACAGGTGGCGGTTGTTCGTGTTCAGCTTAATGAAATAAAAAGAGCTCCCGAAAATTTCGGGAGCTTTTGTTATGGTTGCCGTCTAAGCTAAAGCGCCAACTCCTCGCACGAGGCCCCTCCGTGCAAAAGTGGTGGAACGTTTACTTTTGCGTCGGCTCTTCCAATGGCTTGGGCTCACACGATGTGAGTCATTGGGGGAATGCAACAAGGATGTGGGTGTTTTGCCCACTCGGAGTTAAACGGGCGCTTTAGCCCTTGGTTATTGCGATACTTTTTGGATGAGCACTTCTGCGATATCCGGACGGTTTGTCACGATACCCATTGCTCCTTGTCGGATGACACGGTTCATTGTTACAAGATCATCAATGTCGCTGTAGATCGTCGGCACATTAAGTTCCGATAAAAACTTAACAAAGCGCGGTGAATCATAATTGAAAACACCCTGTTTTAATGGCACGATGAACAAGTCTACTTTTGGATGATACAAATGACCGAATTGACTTGTAAATGAAGTCATCGCCTTTTTGATGTCGCCTTCACCGGCACCAAGAGCGATGCGGTTTTGTGCATACAGATTGAAGCGGTCGATTTGTTCGCTATAAGGACTTGTCACAATCACTTGATATTGAATATTCAATTCTTCGATTAACCGCCATAGTTTAGAAGGCATTAAACTACCTTCATATGTGTCTGGACTATCTTGGATGTTTACGATAAATAGTTTATCTGGATATGTTTCAATTAATTGGCGTAATGTCACGGCCAGTACATGCTGTTCTCTGTATGGGAAAGCACCTTCTAAATCTTCAAAGTTATAGCCGATATTGAGTTCTTTTAATTGTTCGAATGTAAAATCTTTAATAAAGCCAGAGCCATTAGTTGTGCGGTCTACCGTTGCATCATGAAAAGCGATAATTTCTTCATCTTTTGAAAGGCGGACACTTACTGTAAAGCCATCCACACCGATTTCCGCTGCTCGTTCAAAAGCAAGTAACGAATGTTCAGGTGCCAGACCCGCGCCTCCATGTTGTGCGATAATAATTGGACGTTCAAATTGTAATGCTTCTTTTGATTCACGTTTTTGCGGCTTTGAAATCGCTTTTGTTCCTGCCCATGCCGCCGCACTAGCTGCCGCGATTGCTAAAGCTACTTTTGTCTTCTTACCCATTAAATTCGTCCTCCTCTAACCGTACATTGTTTCGTTGAAAGCTATGTGCAATAAATGAGTGTAAAAAGCTTGAAATAGTATGAAGTGTATATCTCACTCTACTATTTTCCATTATAACGGAAAAGAAGTGGAACTGTCTAAACTCTGTTGCTAACAATTTGCACATTTGGTATGCTTTTAGTGAAAAAGACGGCTTGAAACTGAGGTAATTTAAAGGAATTTGTTGCATGATTTGGCTGAATATAAATATTTTTATGAAGAAACGGGGAGTTTTCCATGAATGAAAGACAAGGTTTAATTATATACGTTCATCAATTAAAACATGCGAAGTCGTTAAGGAAGTATGGTCATGTAAATTTCATCTCCAGGAGATTAAAATACGTTGTAATTTATTGTAATCGGGACGAGATCGAAACATTGAAAAATAAAATACAACGCCTTCCATTTGTGAAAGACGTTGTGGAATCATACCGTCCATTTGTTAAAAATGAATTTGAAAATGCAAAGCCGGATAAGGCTAAAGAATACGATTATAAAATAGGTTTATAATTTTTCTTTTATTGCATAGGTGGTATGTATCGGTTTAATCTCAAAATACCAATTAAGTATTGATAATATTGATTTTTTTCCGAAAAAACAGATGAGTGTTTAATTTCAAGGATGTTTTCTTGCTGCTTAACATCTTGAATCGTTTGTTTAAATATCTCAATTCGCTTTGACAGTTTTTCCTCGTTATATGGAATCCCTTCGCGGCAAATATATATTGGCATGAATTTGCTTTCACCTGATGGTTTAAACGCCACGGCTAGTGAAGCGACTGAATTGCCATCATGAGTTGCAGTGAAAATAAATGCGTTATGGAATCGATGCTCATTTGTTTTGACCAGTTCGCAAAGCTCATATATATCGCCATAGCCTTGACCGAGTTCGATAAATTGTTGAATCATTTTTTTAGCACATCCTTTCTTTATAATAGTAACATGATGCAGGAGGTCAGGCACTTGAAAATTGCCGTTAGTATTTTTTCATTTTTAACGATACTAATCGGAACTATACTTTTTATGCAGTTCCAAGTTTATTCGGAGGAAGTGGATTCAGCTGAAAAAGGCTATCGTTATTCTCAGGAAATTGAAATTGTGTACCGAGACGAAAGCTTGGATATTCGTCAGCATTTTAAAAATTTACCGAATGAAGAATTGACGATTGAATGGCCGAAAGCTTCCATCAATCCTGATTGTTTTATAGAAAATGAACATAGCTGTGCTCGACTAAGTGAAGACTCCACGAAGTTTAAAGCTGGAGAAACGAGGGCACAATCGATTTCCTATGTCATTCCATTAAAGGACGGCTTACAGTCTCGTCAGCTTATGAAAAATGTATTTGCTACATTAAAAAACGGTGATGTTCAGTTTTCTACGGTTCATATTTCCACAGAAAAAGATGTGAAAGGACAGTGGGTAACGGGTTTGCCATTAATCGGTGAGCAAAATTTATCACTTGTCAACTATTCCATGTTCAGTGGGGAAGGCCCAGTGAAAGATCTGTTTTGGCAAGATGGAGACTTTGCGCTGCAAAATGAAATGGGTGCTGTCTCTATTTATTCAAGAACCCCATTGAAAGCTGCATTTTATGAAAAGCTTGAAAAAGTTAATTTTTTAAGCAATGAACATCTTGCCATCGTTAATGGAACAAATACAGATGGTGTCGATGGGTTCCGTATGATTTTTGTACCAAATGTGACAGTGGCAAAGGTGCAACAAAATGTCCTGCTTACACAACTGGAAGCAACCTATGATTTTGGTGACAGTCCGCATTGGCTGAAAGAATTACTGGCATCCTTTTTAACGGGTACTGTATTTGGCGGCGAGAAAACAAAAGAAGTCGCTGCAACAATTACTGGCCAACTAACGGACGGGCAACTGAAGGAGTGGCAAGAACGTTTACGGGCGCTGGAAGGTAAAACAATCAGCGGAGAACTGCTCGACAAGGAGTTGTCTGAAGTATTGGATGCTTCTACGAAATATATTTCGATGAATGCACAATCAGAAAAGTCCTATCCGTTTCTATATAATGACCCGCGTCAACTATATATCAACTCGGAAAAGCAGCCTGCCGTTCAAGTCGTCTTAAAAGATGGTGAAGTATTGTACGGGGCAGATATACTGCTGGAATCGATCGGTTATGATGTAAGTATAGGAAAACATGGGTATTATGTAGTAAGTGAAACACGTGAATTCAGATTTCCGAATGAACCGGGTTTTTATGTATTTAATCAGCGACGCTATGACACGGTATCTTTACCGGTTAAACAAGTTGCAGGCCAATATTTCATAGAGGAATCATGGTTACAGCGTTTGTTTATAGTTGAAATTGAAAAAACGGAGGACCGAATTAATATTTCGGCTCCTTAAAAATGTTAGATGATTTAGTAGGAAAGTTTGGTGGAAATCATGCGCGTAGTCGCAGGAGACAGAAAAGGGATGCCATTAAAGGCAATTGCGGGAAATACAACACGACCGACAACAGATAAAGTCAAGGAATCCATTTTTAATATGATCGGCCCATTCTTTAATGGCGGTTTGGCGGTTGATTTATTTGCAGGGAGCGGCGGGCTTGGTATCGAAACACTAAGTCGCGGGGCAGATTATGCACTGTTTATCGAGAAAGATGCCCGTGCTTTCCAAGTGCTTCAGGAAAATATAAAAAAATGCCGTTATGAGGATGTATCTGAACTTTTCCGTACAGATGCGATGCGTGCGGTGAAAGCCTTATTAAAAAGAGATATTGTCATTGACTATTTATTTTTGGATCCGCCATATCACAAAAAAGAATATTATGACTTAGTCGAAACACTTGTTGAAGGCGGAAAGTTGGCCCAAGATGCCATCATTATGTGCGAACATTCTACAGAAGTTACATTGCCGGAAAACTACGGCCGCTTTCACCTAGTAAGACAAGAAGAATACGGCAGTACGATCATTTCTATTTATCGTCATGTAGAGGAAGAGGGAGAAATCGTTTGACAGAAAAAATCGCAGTAGTACCTGGAAGTTTTGATCCGATTACGAATGGTCATATTGACATTATTCGTCGGGCAGCCGATGTTTTTGACACAGTATATGTCGCAGTATTAAATAACTCATCAAAAAAACCATTATTTTCAATTGAAGAGCGTACAGCCTTAATCAAAGAAGTAACAAAAGATTTGCCGAATATTCGAATCGAAACTTCTTCGGGACTGCTGATCGATTATGCCCGTGAAAAGAAGGCGAAAGCCATTGTACGGGGCTTACGCGCCGTTTCCGACTTTGAATATGAAATGCAGATTACTTCGATGAACCGAGTGCTTGATGAAAATATCGAGACATTCTTCATCATGTCAAAAAATCAGTATTCATTTTTAAGTTCAAGCATCGTCAAAGAAGTAGCCAAATACGGCGGAAATGTAAGTGAACTCGTACCAGCCATCGTCGAACAGGCACTAAAAGAAAAATTCGCTAAATAAAAAAGAGCTTCTGTGTAAGGATTTTTCCTTACACAGAAGCTCTTTTTTCATAAAGGAAATTGACGGAAGATAATAAAACCCTTCTCTTATAAAAACAGCAGGAAAAATAATATTGGGATGACGATACTGTAAACAATACGTATGAAAATATACGGACGAATTGCAATATTAGCAGAGCGGGCGATTACGATTACTTGCAGATGAATACTTAAACTTTGAGTCGTCAAGAATACAACTGTGAAAAAAATAAGCATGTCGCCATAGAGCTGCTGGTGGAGCAAATGTAATCCGTTCGTCACTTCAAGAAAGCTGGCAATTCCAATTTCTAAATAGGTAGGAATTGATTCGAAAACAACTTCGACACTATGTAGAAACACTTGGTAAATCGTCGTAAAAAAAATGATTGTTGTTGCAACAATTAATATTGTCGGAGCACTTTCCTTAATACTTGACGTAAAAGGTGTCGGATCTTTTGGTGCTTTATGCACTTCTTTTGAAAGCGGAGGGCAAATTAAATATACGGCAACCAATAAAATGAATGAAAAGCTATGTAGTAAAATTAAATATTGCCAGCTGAATGTTGTAGAATTTAATAAGTCGCTTCCGACAAAGCCGAATAAAAAAAGCGGACTTGGACAATGGCAAATACCGAGCAAATAGGCAGCCTGCTGCTTTGTGATTGAATTACGTTTCACGAGTTGCGTAATTGTGGCAGCACCTGTAGGGTACCCTCCGACTGCACTAATTCCGTAAGTTTGCAAAAAAACGATAAATGGCGCACTGTTGTAAGAATGCGTCAATTTTAAAAGCCATGTTGTTAACACTAAATACGGCAGTAAATAGGGGAATAAAGCTTCCATAAAAAGCGATACACCAATGTCTGCGCCTACATGTGTCATTTCCGGAAAGAATAATAATAAACTAATTAATGTGATGCATAAAAGGATTGTCCAAATATTCTTCATCCTTTTCAATATTTTGTCATTCGCTCGTTCAAATGCTACACTAATTGTATGCAATTGAAGATTAAATTAGTATTTCAACTAGCCGGAACATAATTTTAAAGGAACGAATTTTGACATTAAATCGTCTTTGTTATTTGATCACGGCTTACAAAAATTGGCCCTGATACAATTGCGCCAATGCGAAATTGATTAATTATAGAGGAGTTTAAATACATGGGGAATAAAGGGAAAATAGCATTCGGCCTGTTTTTAGTTATATTAATGGGTTTGTCTTTTTATAGGTTGGATTATTATATTACAAAACCGGGTGGTACATATAATGTAAGCGATTTTCTGGCGATTCAGAATGGGGATCCGGACGATGAAGGTTCTTTTTATATGACGACCGTTGCAATGGGGCAGGCAACCCCGTTAACTTATGCGATGGCAGCTGTCGCGGATTATTATGATATTGTAAAATTAACAGATGTGCGACAAGAAGAAGAGGATGACGAAGAATATAATGTTCGTCAATTGAAATATATGACGGACTCCCAGTTTAATGCAACGTATGTAGCGTTCAATCGAGCGGGGCTTGATTATCAGGTGACCTACAAAGGACTTTATGTATTGAATGTTCTTGCAGAAGGTGCTGCTGACGGGCATCTAAAACCGGGAGATGAGATTGTGGAAGTGGATAATGAGCGTATTGATAGTTTGAAAACGTTCGTTACCATCATTACACCGAAAGTAAAAGGAGATAAAATTAATCTAGTTGTAAAACGTGATGGAAAGCTCATTGACGAAACGCTGGAGATTAAAGAAATACCAGGCTCTGAAGGGCGTTTTGGCATAGGTATCACCTATTCCGAAAGTAAATCAATCAAAACCGATCCAAAAGTGACTGTGAAAACAGAAGATATTGGCGGACCGTCTGCCGGGTTAATGTTTACATTAGAGCTGTTAAATCAGCTAATCGATGAAGATCTGACAAAAGGCTATGAAATTGCAGGTACCGGTGAAATGCTGGAGGATGGAACGGTAGGCCGAATTGGCGGTATTGAGAAAAAGGTTGTTTCTGCTGATAAAGAAGGTGTCGATATTTTCTTTGCCCCTGATGATGAAATAACAAAAGAAATGCTTGAGTATAACCCAAGCATTACTTCAAATTATGAGGTGGCAGCTCAAACAGCAAAAGCCATTAATTCGGACATAAAAGTTGTTCCTGTCAAAACAATTGATGATGCCTTAAATTATTTAGATCAACTACAACCGAAAAATTAATAGCGAATAGGCGGAGTTTTATAATCTTCGTCTATTTTTTTATTTGAAAATTGCTGGATGCCTAATTGGTACATTTGGGTTGCATGCAGATCGATGGCCAATATTGGATCACTGACAGCTGCAACCCGGCTGATGAGCGGCAATGAAAGGGACCTTTTAATACGTGAAATATATTGCTGCCCTGCTGATGTCATGCCCAATATCCGAATATATGTAGGGCTGGAATAAGCATGCAGCTGTTCTTTCGTGACTCCGGTATAAATATGTGTCAACATTCGCTGGAGTCTTGTCCATGTATAACGTTTCGATTTCATCGCATTCATAAATTCCACAAAGTTCGAACTTGATCTTGCATATTTAATAAGCGAGTTTTCAAGCCCTTCTGATACGTCTGCATACTGTTTCAACTGCTGTGGAGTATGTCTTAAAATAGCATACTGTAAAAGTGGCCAAAAGCTTTCCCAACTTGCAAAACGCCCATGTTCTACCTGCCAGTGACCAAGCTGATCAATACTTGCTTCGGGTAAATACTGTGTTACCTGTTCAAGCGACTGGCCACTAAACAATGCCTGACGAATCCCGGTAGCACTGGCAATTTCACTGTCTGTGTCAATTGCATCATGATATCCTGCAGCAATTCGCTGAATGGTAGCAGGTCTCATAACTGTCTGAAGCTGCTCCATTGCTTCAACATAATGGAAGCCTAATATATTATTTGGTTGCCCTAAATCAATGTATGCATTCGGGGAAAGTTGTTTAAGCTGTTCATATGCCGCAAAAAGAGCTTGCGGGTAGCTTTTGCCTTGCTGAATTGTTTCTTTAATGATGGCGTTATAGAGCGTCCGATTGCTTTCGATTAAGTGAAAAGTGTTTAGAAACGGCGTGATGCTTCCTTGTTCGCTCCCGAATGCCAATGTCGTGCACTGCATTGCTTCCAATAGTTGGACAGCACCAGAAGCAAAACCAGTTGCTTGAGCGGTACTGAAAATATAAGGAAGTTCAATTACAATGTCAACTTCGCTTGCGAGTGCCATCTTTGTCCGATGCCATTTGTCGACGAGTGCGGGCTCTCCTCGCTGTAAAAATTGACCGCTCATAACAGCAACCGCAACATCACTGTTCGTTGTGCGCTTTGCTTCATTTACGTGATGCAGATGACCATTGTGAAACGGATTATATTCAACAACTATACCGACTGCTTGCATAAACTTCCCCCTTACGCTAAAATAGTTTTTTGTTCGCATCAATACATTCGAAATGAATGTATCTATGCAATATGTTAGAATTAATTTGATTATAAGCACGTTTTGTAATAGTGACAAGAAATTATCTTGACATCTTTTTTTATGGGCTATATAATAAACAGTGTTGTCTCGAGGTGATTAACGAATGAAATGGTCAATTCATCAATTATCAAAGTTTCGAAAAGACGGAA
This sequence comes from Solibacillus sp. FSL K6-1126, assembly GCF_038003445.1. NCBI lineage: Bacteria > Bacillati > Bacillota > Bacilli > Caryophanales > Caryophanaceae > Solibacillus > Solibacillus sp. FSL K6-1126. The sequence goes on from NZ_JBBOPD010000001.1 coordinate 1,076,990, forward strand.
TGCCGATTGATACAGTTGTTCAGTTGGATGAAGTAAAAAATCGTAACACCGATATACGTAACGTTTCACCCGTTCATGTAAAAGGGCTTTGTACTTTTGGTGCATCGCAAATGACTTGTCAATTAACGATTAGCACTACATTGACGCTTCCATGTGCACGCACGTGGGAAGATGTTGAATATCCTGTGAACATTGAAACGGTAGAAGTTTTCAGCTGGACCGATGAAAGAAATCGCGGGGATGTTGAGAGCGAAATCCATTATGTTGATGGTGACGTTGTTGATATGAAACCAGTCCTGGAGGAATTAATTCTTCTGGAAGTACCGATGCAAGTATTCAAAGAGAATACCGAAGGACAAGTGCAAGGCGGTAAAGGCTGGGACTATTCAACGGATGAAGATGTAGAAAATGCTAAGGAAGTTGACGAACCAAAATTGGATCCAAGACTGGCTGATTTAGCTAAGTATTTTGATCAAACAGATGAATAAATATCTGTAAGGAGGTGCCATCAATGGCTGTACCATTTAGAAGAACTTCTAAAACTGCAAAAAGAAAGCGTCGTACGCATTTCAAACTATCTGTACCTGGTATGGTAGCTTGCCCAAACTGTGGAGAAGCTAAACTATCTCACCGTGTTTGCAAAGCTTGCGGACAATACAAAGGTAAAGAAGTAGTAGCGAAATAATTCAGTATTTGCGCTATATAAAGACTAGTTAAGAGACCATGGCTCTTAACTAGTCTTTTTTCTGTTTTTGCATAGAAACATTGTCAAAACAATAGCGGTCAACTATTATTAGAATAGTTTGATATATCGAAATAATTACTAAAGGGGATGGGCAAATGGATTACTTAATTCAGAATGAAGACGGGATTCTAACATTTACAATTAATCGCGAGGAAAAACGAAATGCCATAAACTATGCGGTGATGGATGGATTAAAGGAAGTTATTACATACATAAAAGAACATAATGATGTGCGCTTTTTAGTTATTACAGGCGCTGGGGAAAAATCATTTTGCTCGGGCGGGGACTTGTCGGAATTTCATAGTTTGGAAACAGAAGAAGAAGCGTTTGGCATGCTGAGTAAAATGGGGCATATTTTATATGATTTAGCGACATTGCCAGTACCGACAATTGCCTTAATAAATGGAGCGGCTGTAGGAGGAGGTTGTGAAATAGCGACGGCTTGCGATTTCCGCCTCATTTCATCTCATGCAAAAGCCGGCTTCATCCAAGGGACGCTAGCAATTACATCCGGATGGGGTGGCGGTACTTATTTATTTGAGCGCGGCCTGCGCCATGATCGTGCATTAAAAATGCTGATTGATGCTAAGCCGTATGACGCGCGAACATTATATGAAATTGGTTGGGCAATGCGTGTGTATATTGAAGGGACGAAAGAGCAGGCTCTTGCAGATTTTATAGAGCACATGGCGAAAATCCACCCTTCTGTCCATCAGGCATATAAAGAAATTGAATTACGAAAATGGCGTGAGCGCAATATGTATGAGCGTGTAATGGAAGAAATAAAACTATGCGCAAAACTGTGGGAATCCGAAGCGCACCACACTGCAGTACAGAACTTCCTCGAGAAGAAAAAGTAATTTGTTAACAGACTGCTTAAAGAATAATTTATAGGAAGTACGTTGATTGGAATGGAGGGGAGGGCAGCAGATTCATGCCTCAGTAGCACCGGCAATTGAGCAAAAGGAACAAAAGCCTCAACCCGCAATAGAAATCAGCTTCCCCTAGTTACGATGAAAACTATTTTTATCGTAACTTTTTTTGTTTTTAAGTCTATTTTGTTCATCATGGCATATAGTAGTAAAAAATATGAGGTGGTGCAACTGTGGAGCAAAAAAGAAGGAAAGATCAATGGACAATTGCAGACGATGAAAAGTTAGCTGAAATTGTGATTCAAACAGTTCAAAACGGACGTACACAACTAGAAGCTTTTGAACAGGCAGCACAGGAGTTAAACCGGACGAAGCAAGCTTGCGGCTTCCGATGGAATAAAACATTGCGAGCACAGTATGGACAGGTTTTGAACAGTGTCAGAAAGCGTCCAAAACAATTAATGCGCAGTCACTTAAAGTTGGCGTTATCTAGTTTTGAAGAATTGACTGAAGCCTATAATGAACTAGAAATGAAGTATTCGGAATTACAATCAGAGTACGACAAAATTTCGAAGTGGCTACAACAAGGGGTAGCCTTAACGAAGGGAAAACCGAGTTAAAGAAAAACTAGTTATAAATAGAAATAAAATAATTTTTCGAGAAAATAATTGTAATTAATTTTAAGGCTACTTACAATAGAAGTAGAAACAAAGCGCGAGTAGCGCAAATATCTTCTAACAAGGGGGCCTTTCGCATGGCAGAAGTAAAAGCACAAATGGCAGGGACAGTATTTGAGGTAAGTGTTAAAGAAGGGGATAGTGTGACAAAAGGGCAGACACTCATCATTTTAGAATCGATGAAAATGGAAATCCCACATGAGGCAGAAACGGATGGGACAGTAGCAAAAATTACTGTTGCTGAAGGAGATTTTGTTGAAGAGAATGATATTTTAGTAGAATTAGCTTAAGTGATGGAGGGACGATAATGACACAGCCTACTTATAACGAACACTTACAGCAAAAAATAGAAAAAATATACGCAGGCGGGCAACCAAAATATCACGAAAAGTTAAAAGAAACGAATAAACTTTTTGTCCGGGATCGCTTGAAGCAATTGTTTGATGATGGGGTTTATGAGGAAGACGCCCGTTTTGCAAATTATGAGGCCGGAGATTTGCCTGCAGATGGTGTTGTAACAGCTATCGGGCAAGTTGACGGGCAAACCGTTTGTGTTATGGCTAATGATTCTACAATCAAAGCGGGATCATGGGGTTCTCGCACAGTTGAAAAAATAATCCGTATTCAAGAGACTGCGGAAAAAATGCAAGTACCAATGCTTTACTTAGTCGATTCTGCAGGGGCACGCATTACAGATCAGCTGGAAATGTTCCCTGGGCGACGCGGGGCAGGCCGTATTTTCCATAATCAAGTACGTATGAGTGGGATGATTCCTCAAATATGTATACTATTCGGTCCATCTGCTGCAGGGGGGGCCTATATTCCGGCCTTCTGTGACATTGTAATTATGGTGGACGGAAATGCTTCAATGTACTTAGGATCACCGAGAATGGCTGAAAAAGTAATCGGTGAAAAGGTTACGCTCGAAGAAATGGGCGGAGCACGCATGCACTGTACCGTTAGCGGATGTGGGGACGTATTGGCTGAAAACGAAGAACAGGCAATCCTTGAAGCGAGACGCTATATTAGTTATTTCCCTGCAAACTTTGCGGAATTCCCGCCAATTGATGAAACAAAGGCACCGAAAAGCGGGAGAACGCTGGAAGAGATTATTCCGGAAAATCAGAATGCACCATTTGATATGTATGAATGTATCGAACAGCTGATTGATGAAGGCAGCTTCTTTGAAATTAAAAAGTTATTTGCTTCTGAACTGATTATAGGACTTGCCCGCATTGATGGGCAAGTTGTAGGGATTATTGCCAATCAGCCGAAAGTAAAAGGCGGCGTACTGTTTATCGATTCTGCCGACAAAGCAGCGAAGTTTATTACGCTTTGTGATGCGTTCTCCATCCCGCTATTATTTTTAGCGGATGTACCGGGCTTTATGATCGGTACAAAAGTGGAAAAGGCGGGCATTATCCGACATGGGGCAAAATTTATATCGGCGATGAGCTCGGCAACGGTACCGAAAATTTCGGTTATCGTTCGTAAAGCGTATGGAGCTGGCCTTTATGCGATGTGCGGCCCGGCATTCGAACCGGATGCAGTCATTGCATTGCCGACTGCCCAAATTGCGGTAATGGGTCCGGAAGCAGCTGTAAATGCTGTTTATTCAAATAAGATCGAGGCGATTGAAGATCCGAAAGAGCGGATTCAATTTGTGAAACAAAAAATTGAGGAATACAAAGAAGAAATCGACTTATATAAACTGGCTTCCGAAATGGTGATTGATGATATTGTCATGCCAAATCAACTGCGACATACATTAATTCAACGTTTTAATTACTATAATTCGAAACAAATTGCTTTACCATATCGAAAACATCCGGTATATCCAGTATAATAAATTTAGCTAAAGGTCTGTCTTGAAGGCAGACCTTTTTAATTCGAAATAAATTTGAGGTATAATATAATGCGAATTGAAATCATTGGTGCAGGTGCAGTTGGTTTATTAGTAGCAAGTTATTTTGCTGAAAAGAATATGGATGTGTACATTGTCGGGAAACCTACGGGGGAAACGGTATGCAAGGACATACAGATTGAAAGGACGAATGTAAATCAATCTGTTACTTCCGTCAATGTGAAATATATTTCGGCGCTTTCAAATAAAGCGAATTTAATCATTGTAGCTGTAAAATATGGACAACTTCATGAAGTGTATGCAAGTATGGAGCATGTAAAGGATTCTATTCCATTATTATTTTTACAGAATGGTTTAGCCCATTATGAGGAAGCACTTGCATTAAGTAAAATGCATATTGCATTTAGCTCGATTCAATTCGGGGCACTTAAATTTTCGGAGCACTATGTCGCCCATAAAGGGGAAGGTATGATGAAAATTGCGGTGGCAAAAGGCGCGGGCAGTGAGTTCAGTTTTTTAAACGGCCTTTCATCGGCGGAGCTTCCGATTGTATTCGAACAGGATGCTGAAAAAATGCTAATGGAGAAAGCACTGTTGAATTGTTTTATCAATCCGTTAACCGCGATTCTGCAAGTGAAAAATGGACAGCTAATTACACAAAGCCATACATTGCAATTATTGAAAGATTTATACAACGAACTCATGACGGCATTTCCGCAATTTAAAGAAAAATTTCATTTTAATCAGGTCATTGCACTTTGTGAAAAGACAGCGGAAAATACATCGTCTATGCTGGCTGATCGTCTTGCAAATCGCAAAACCGAGATTGATACAATAGCAGGTGCGATTTTGAAAAAAGCGGAGCAAAATGAGAAAAAATTGCCTGTTTTACAAACACTTTATTATTTAGTGAAAGCATTTGAAGAGAGCGGTGAACAAATGTGATATTATTTTTTCAATATTTGGTGGCAACAATTATTGTATGCCCGATTATTGCTTTTATCACTGTGCTGCTCATATGCCGTAAGCTTCGAATAAAAAAACATAAAGCGATTGGCTTGGCAGCGGATATTACAACATTTCTTATGTTTTTTTCGATACCGATTGCGTTACAAGGACTATGGAATATTGGTATATTAATGCCGATGCTAATTGTTGTACTCGTAATCGCGATTGTTTTTACATATGTTGATTGGCGAACGAAAAAAGAAATTGAAGTAAAGCCATTACTGAAAAAAATTTGGCGCTTTTACTTTTTATTGTTCAGCATCACTTATTTTATAATTTGGATTGTTGGAATTACCCATTCAGTTATGATGTTTATGATGGTTGATTAGGTGGCTAAACTTTTCTTTTACTGTAAACTAGTATCCGGGAAAACATTAAGCTTTCAAGGCGGAAAATTAATACCCGTTAATGTGGGATAAAACAGTGATTAAGGTAATTTCAAAATTGAGTAAAGAGAAGTAGAGGAGAATTTTCATGGAGCTAGAACAAATAAATTCACCAGTAACGAATAAGCTATTAGCGGACTATTGGTCTGAGAATGCCGATATCCATTCGTTTTTTGAATATAAATATACTGAGGAAGCTTTTGGTCAACGATTTGCATATTTGAAAAATCGAACATATCGTTCGGAAGAGCTTGCAAAAATTATTCGCAGTTATATGGAGCGGTATGGCATCTCGGAAAAGACGGCGCACCATTTAGATGAACTTGAGCAAGGTGCAGTAGTCGTGGTGGGTGGTCAGCAAGCTGGTTTGCTGACGGGGCCTCTCTATTCTGTCCATAAAGCAATTTCGGTTATTCTACTGGCAGAACAACAACGAAAAATATTAAATGCACCGGTCGTACCAATGTTTTGGATTGCGGGTGAAGATCACGATATAGAAGAGATCAATCATACGTATTCAATGACAAATGGTGAAGTGAAAAAACGTGGTTACAGTGAACGTTCTAAGCTGAAGAAAATGGCTTCAACTACACAATTGAATAAAGAAGCACTACAACAGTTTATATTAAATGTATTTAAAGATTTTGGAGAAACAGAACATACAGCGGACTTATTGAATAGTGTTTTGAGTCATGCGGAAAATAGTGAAACTTTTACGGATTTCTTTACGTTGCTGATGAATGATTTATTTAAAAAGCATGGCTTATTAATGCTGGATGCTACATATGAACCGTTCAGGAAGTATGAAAAAAACTATTTTGTCCAATTGATCGAAAAGAACGAATCGATTGCAACGGGTGTTGTAGCGCAGGAAAGAAAGCTCGGCGAGAAAGGCTATGCAATGCCGATTGATGCATCAGAGCAAAATGCCAATTTATTTTACATTAAAGAAGGCGAGCGTTTTCTGTTGGAGCGCAGTGGCGGCCATTTTAAAAATGTGACAGCCCATGCCAATTTTTCGAAAGAGGAATTAGTAGCTATTGCGAATGAGTCTCCTGAATGTTTAAGCAATAATGTCGTTACCCGCCCATTAATGCAGGAAATGGCGCTTCCGGTACTGGCGTTTGTTGGTGGTCCTGGTGAACTGGCTTATTGGGCTACATTAAAACCTGCGTTTGATGAGCTGCAGCTGCAGATGCCGATATTTGCGCCAAGACTCAGCATAACGCTTGTTACCCGTCAAGTTGATGCATTATTAGAACAAAAAGAGCTGACTGTAACGGATGTGCTAACAGGCAAAGTCGATGAACATTTAGCTCAATTTGTGGAAAGTGTAAAAGATGAGCAAGTAACGCGCGCAATTGAGCAGATGCAAAAACAGATGGAAGAGCAGTATGAGCAACTGACGAGTTATCTGCAGCATGGCAACTATCATGTAGAAGATCTATTGGAGAAGAATAAAAATTACCATGAACGTCAATTCCAATATTTACGTTCGAAACTGGAGCAGCAAAATATAGTAAAGTATGAAGTCGCAATTCGCCAATATAAAACAATTCAGTCACTATTATATCCGAATGATAGCTACCAAGAGCGCTTGTACAATCCATATATGTTCCTAAATACCTATGGGGAAAAGCTGATTGATGATTTATTGGAGTTACCTATGAATATTTCCGTGAAACACCAACTTATTACCTTATAAGAAACAAGAGTTATCTCATATGCAGATAACTCTTTTTTGTGTCTTTTGGCACCGAACGTATGTGTGAGAATATGCTCATTTACGTAATTTCGTTTTATTGTTATGAGAAGCAAGGAATTTGGTGGTAGAAAGTGGGGGGATGTGGTACATTATTTATTAAAGTGGGGTGAGTAGCATGTTCATGGGAGAATATCAACATTCTATTGATGCGAAAGGCCGTATGATTGTCCCTGCAAAGTTTCGAGAATCACTTGGAGAACACTTTGTAATAACACGCGGGCTAGATCAATGCATTTTTGGATATCCTATGAATGAATGGCGAAAACTCGAAGATAAATTAAAGGATTTACCGATGACCAAAAAAGATGCACGTGCATTTGCGCGATTTTTCTTTTCGGGGGCAACAGAAGTAGAAGTGGACAAGCAAGGCCGAATTAATATCCCATCTACACTGATTGGTTACGCTAATCTTGAAAAGGAATGCGTAATCTTAGGTGTATCGAGTAAAATTGAAATTTGGGCGAAAGAATCTTGGCAGCAATACTTCGAGCAATCGGCAGAATCATTTGATGAAATCGCAGAAAATCTGATTGGCTTTGATTTTTAGGTTTTTTTAAGTAAAAGATGAAACTATTACATGTCCGACATGAACTTTTAATCCGGGTGTAATAGTACCGACACGTAATTGAATTAATATTAAGAGGTGCTTCAAACTATGTTCGATCATACAACCGTATTATTGAAAGAAACTGTTGATGGGTTGAACATCAATCCGGATGGTATTTATGTAGACTGCACATTAGGTGGTGCAGGACATAGTGAGTACCTTGTACAACAATTGTCAGAAAAAGGCCGTTTAATTTGTTTTGATCAAGATACAACGGCTATTGAAAATGCAAAAGTACGATTAGCCGATTATTTGGATCGCGTTATATTCGTACACTCAAATTTCCGCTATTTAAAAGAAGAGTTACACAAACTGAACATTCATCAAATAGATGGGATTTTATATGATCTAGGTGTCTCGTCACCACAACTTGATACACCTGAACGCGGATTTAGTTACCACCATGATGCTCCGCTCGATATGCGAATGGATCAGACTGCAGAACTGAGCGCATATCATGTTGTGAATGAATGGTCATACGAAAATCTAGTACGTATTTTCTTCCGCTACGGCGAAGAAAAGTTTTCGAAACAAGTTGCGCGCAAAATTGAACAAGCCCGTGAAATTGCTCCTGTTGAAACGACAGGTCAATTAGTGGAGCTTATAAAAGATGGTATTCCAGCCCCAGCACGTCGCAAAGGTGGACATCCTGCAAAACGAATTTTCCAGGCTATTCGAATTGCTGTAAATGATGAATTAGGCGCAGCGGAAGATTCTTTAGTAGATGCAATCGATTTATTGAAAATTGGTGGTCGTATAAGTGTGATTACATTCCACTCATTGGAAGACCGCTTAACAAAAACACTATTTAAAGAGGCTTCATCACTGCCGGATTTACCTCCCGGATTACCGGTTATTCCAGAGCATATGAAACCAATACTTAAATTAGTGTCAAGAAAACCGATTTTACCGTCAGACGAGGAGTTAGCTGCGAATAATCGTTCACGTTCAGCAAAATTGCGCATCGCTGAAAAAATTAACGATAAAGGACGTGGGTAAAAAATGGCAGTAAGAGCAAGACAAACTTATATACAGCAGCAGCCAGAACTACCTCAACATCAGCAGCAGGAACAAAGACTGCCGGTGCAGCCGAAAAAACGAAAAGCAAAATATTTTTCGGCCCAGGAAAAGTTTTTGTTCCTAGTATTTGCAATCGTAGTAGCATCTTTCGCTATTTCCATATTACATACTCAAGGAGAAATCCAAACACTCAGTATGGAAATCCAAAAAATCGAACGCGACATAACTGAAGTCAATAACAATAATACAGATTTAAAAGTACAAGTAAGTGAACGCTCCACTCACCAACGTATTTGGGAAAAAGCGAAAGAACTCGGATTAACACTAAATGAGAAAAATGTGAAAGTAGTGCCGGGAGAATGAAAAAGAGAAGATTTCGTTACCAGATAGGAGCCTTTCTAATGTTTATATTCTTTGGAGGGCTCTTTTTACTATTATATTGGCGTTTTGCATCAATTCAGGCGACAGGAATGGTAAAAGGGCATGAATTAGAAGAAGAAGCATTATCAAGGTACGAAACTGGTTATGTGTTATCGGCAGACCGTGGGAAGATTCTGGACCGCAATGCAAATGTAATTGCCGAAGATACATTGAGTTACCGTCTTGTAGCGGTAATTAAAGAATCGGCAACAGAAAACAAAAAAAATCCAAGGCATGTCGTCGATAAAGCGGAAACAGCAAAATTATTGGCACAATATATCCCGATGGATGAAGAGAAAATTTATGAACGGCTAAACCCTTCCAAAGATTTATATCAAGTCGAGTTTGGACTGGCAGGGCGCGGCATCAGTCATGAAGTGAAAAAGAAAATTGAAGAGCTGAATCTACCTGGGATTCTATTATACAGCGATAAAAAACGCTATTATCCTAATGGTGCATTTGCCTCCCATCTTATTGGCTTTGCTTTGCGTGAAACTGATGATGACGGAAATTCATCGGTTGTCGGGAAAATGGGGCTTGAATATATTTATGACAAGCAATTAACAGGGACCGACGGGAAGTTAACATACCAGCGTGATGCCCGTAACTATTTATTGCCAAGCAGCGATAAAGTAATACAGGAAGCACAGGATGGAAATGATATTTATTTAACAATTGATAAAACAATCCAAAACTTCCTGGAAGAAGCAATGACACGTGTCAATGACGAGTATAAGCCACAGTCTATGGTTGCTGTCGTTGCAAATCCGAAAACTGGAGAAATATTGGCGATGTCACAACGGCCAACATTCAATCCTGATACGCGTACAGGTTTAGATGGGAACTGGCTAAATGATGTCGTGGAAAATACGATTGAACCAGGTTCTACATTTAAAACATTTACAGTAGCAGCTGCAATAGATTCCAATAACTGGCATCCGAATGCGACTTATCAATCTGGACAGTATAAAGTTTATAACGATACAATACGAGACCATAATCGATACGGCTGGGGGAGAATTTCCTATTTGGAAGGCATACAGCGTTCTTCAAATACGGCAATGACGAACTTGCTTGATATTATGGGATGGGAAACGTATGAAAGCTATTTAAAGGAATTTGGTTTCGGTCAAAAAACAGGCATCGATTTACCGAATGAAGCGAGCGGCATTATTAACTCGCGCTATCCTTTAGAAAAGTATACGACAACATTCGGTCAAGGTTCGACTGTTACACCGATACAGTTAATTCAAGGAGTAACCGCAGTTGCAAATGACGGAAAAATGATGCAGCCATATGTAATCGATAAAATTGTTAATCCGAATACTGGTGAGGTTTTAGTAGATTCAGAACCTACTATAAAAGGTGAACCGATTTCGGCAGAGACAGCACAGAAAACACGTGAAGTTCTAGCTTCTACTATTTACGGAGAAGCAGGGAATGCGAAACGTTTCGAAATTGAAGGCTATAAAGTAGCAGGAAAAACAGGGACTGCCCAAATGCCGAAAGCAAACGGTATCGGTTATGACTGGGGTAAAAATGAATTCCTTTATTCGTTTTTAGGAATGGCTCCCGCAGAAGATCCACAGCTGGCTGTATTTATCTCAGTTGCAAAGCCAAAACTAGGTGCAACCGAAATAGGTTCTGACCCAGTTTCGCAAGTGTTCAATTCAGTTGTTCTAAACAGTTTGAAGTATATGAATATCAATCCGTCGGACGTAGCGGAAGTCGAAACGACAAAGATTGACGATTATGTAGGTGAGCAGACAGATACAGTCACGACTCAACTGGAGGCAGAAGGACTAATACCGGTAATAATTGGTCAAGACGGAGAAATTACAGAACAGTTCCCTGCAGCGGATTCATCATTAACAAGTGGAAGTATCGTGTTCTTAAAGACCGATGGAGAAATTACATTACCATCGTTTAATAATTGGTCATTACGTAACTTACTTGTCTATAAGTCACTATCTAAACTGCCGATTGAAATTGTTGGGGAAGGCTATGTTGAAAGCCAGAGCGTATCTCAAGGGACGCCGATAACGGATGATTCACCAATCGTTGTCAAGTTGAAAACCCCTGAGGAAATGCATTTGACTCCGCCAGCAGAGGATATGGAGCTGGAAGACGAAGAATTTAGTGAAGAACCGCCACAAGATTAGAGAGATTTGAATACAAACTTCATCTTTAACATACGTTGTTTTAGGTGAGGTGTCATATTATGAAATGGGTAACTACAAAATCTAAAAAACGTTTAACATGGATCGCCATCGCACTTGTACTATACGGCGTGGCGATTTTTGTTAAACTAGTATCCGTTCAAATTATTCAGTATGATGAGCTTTCAACGAAGGCAAAAGAAAATTGGGACAGGGAAATTCCGTTCCATACACAGCGAGGCGAAATTACTGACCGTAACAACGAAGTAATCGTAACGAATAAACTTGCCCCGACTTTGTACTTCATGCCTTCACAAAACGAAGATAAAGAACAAGCAGCAGATGCCATTGCAAACGTAATCAATAAAGATCGAGCCAAAATATTGGAAAGACTGCAGCAACGGGTATCTCTAGTGAAAATTGCGCCAGAAGCAAAGAACATTACTTATGAGCAAGCGGAAAAAATTCAGCAGCTTCAAATTCCGGGCTTATACAGTGGTGTCGATTATGTAAGGTCTTATCCACACGGTAATTTGCTCGCACGCTTTTTAGGGTTTACAGGTGCCGATAACCAGGGTTTGGCAGGAATCGAGTACGAGTATGATGAACTATTAAAAAGCTCGGATGCGGCCATTCGGTTATTTACTGATGCGAAGGGGAATGCATTGGAGCATGTAGATGATGAATGGAAAGACGGAAAAGATGGAGCGACAATACAGCTGACAATTGATTTAAAGCTTCAGAAAATTGTCGAGCGAGAATTATCGCAGGCGATGCTGGAGTATGATGCAGATCAGGCATTGGCTATTGCCATGAATCCAAACAGTGGTGAAATACTGGCACTTGCATCATTTCCGACATATGATCCCACGAAATTTTCGGAAGTGGAGCCAAGTATATATAACCGCAACCTTCCTGTATTTATGTCCTATGAGCCAGGTTCCACATTCAAAATTATTACACTCAGTGCTGCTATTGAAGAAGGTGTAGTCAATATGGAGGAAGAACACTTTCATGATCATGGCTATACAATGGTCGAGGGAGCACGATTACGCTGTTGGAAACGGGAAGGCCATAAAGACCAGACATTTTACGAAGTTGTACAAAATTCCTGTAACCCAGGATTTGTAGAGCTAGGGCAACGAGTAGGTTCAACAAAGTTACTTGAGTATATTCATAAATTCGGGTTCGGGAAAAAAACAGGCTCGAACATTGCTGGAGAATCATCAGGCATTTTATTTTCGAAAGAAGCATTTGGCCCGGTAGAGCATGCTACGACCTCTTTTGGTCAAGGTGTATCCGTTACGCCGATTCAGCAGATGCAGGCGGTGTCAGCAGCAATTAATGGCGGTACATTATATACACCATATACGGTGTCGAAAATACTGGATTCCAAAACAAACGAAGTCATTATGGAACAAGATCCGGAAGCGAAAGCCCAGGTCATCAGTGAAGAGACTTCGGAAAAAGTACGTCATGCATTGGAGCTTGTAGTTGCGAAAGGTTCAGGTCGCCAGGCATTTCGTGACGGCTTACGCATCGGAGGCAAAACAGGGACAGCTCAAAAGGTTGAAAACGGTCGCTATAAAGACGGAGACTACATTGTATCGTTTATCGGTTTTGCACCTGCCAATGACCCGGAAATTATTGTCTATGTTGCGATTGACAATCCAAAAAGTTCATTGCAATTCGGAAGTGTTATCGCTGCACCGATTGTAGGCCGCATTATTGAAGATGCAGCACCACTGTACAATATCGAAAAGCAAAAAGATCAAATAGAACGGAATTACGTTTGGGGCGATGAATTGACGGAGCGTACACCAAACTTTATTGGAATGACCAAAGAAGAAGTAATTCCGCACTTATATCCTTATAAAATCGAATGGCACGGAGAAGGTGATAAAGTGATTCAGCAAGTCCCGTCAGCTGATAGCCTCATTCACCAAAGTGGTAGTGTTCATTTATATTTAGGAAATTAATTTGAATTTCCATCTTTCAAAATGCAACTAAAACAACTATTATAGTGAAGGACGTTTTTTCACAATAATAACTAGAGGTCGTAACCGTTGAAAATCAAACGTTCCACCATATTCAGACAGAAGTTTTAAAGGAGATATATTATGACATTATCAACAACATTGACCATACTCTTTTCATCATTTTTAGTAACGGTCATTTTAGCACCAGTAGGAATCCCTCTTTTACGCCGATTGAAATTCGGGCAAAGCATACGTGAAGAAGGCCCTCAATCACATATGAAAAAAGCAGGAACACCTACAATGGGTGGATTAATTTTCTTGTTAGCCATTATTATTTCGACAATTGTAGTCGCAATGATTTTCGACTTGTTTACAACACAAACGATAGTACTATTACTTGTTTTAGTTGGATTTGGCGTAATTGGCTTTTTAGATGATGGGCTGAAAGTAATTTTTAAACGTAATTTAGGATTGACTTCCCTTCAAAAATTAATAGGTCAAATCGCAATTGCGATTGCAGCGTTTTTACTATTACGTTTAGGTTCATTTGATACATCTATAGGAATTCCGTATACCGATGTATCGATTGATTTAGGAATCCTATATGTTGGGTTTTTAATTTTCTGGCTAGTAGGTTTTTCAAATGCAGTCAATTTAACAGATGGCTTAGATGGACTCGTATCAGGAACGGCTTCAATCGCATTTGCTGCATTCGGTGTTATTGCATTATTTAACGAGCAAGCCGATATCGCCTTATTTGCATTTGCTGTAACTGGTGCATTACTAGGATTTTTGATCTTCAATGCAAACCCGGCAAAAGTGTTTATGGGAGATACAGGTTCCCTTGCGCTTGGCGGTGCATTGGCAATGATTTCGGTATTGGTAAAACAAGAATTGCTGTTACTGTTAATCGGTCTTGTATTTGTTATTGAAACATTATCCGTTATTTTACAAGTAGGAAGCTATAAACTGCGTAAAAAGCGTATATTCAAAATGAGTCCGATTCACCACCATTTTGAATTATCGGGCTGGTCAGAATGGAAAGTCGTACTTGTATTTTGGTCAACTGGATGTATCGTAGCACTTATAGCAGTATTAGCGGAGGCGTTATTATGATGGAATATGAAAGATTACAAGCTAAAAAAGTACTCGTTTTAGGATTGGCGAAAAGTGGTGTAGCGGCTGCCGAGCTTTTGCATCGGTTGGGTGCATTTGTAACAGTCAATGATGCAAAACCATTTGATGCAAATTCTGAAGCACAGGAGCTTTTATCGAAAGGAATTACCGTAATTTGTGGACGACATCCAGAAGATTTGCTTGACGAAGGTTTTGAGCTTGTCGTAAAAAACCCTGGGATACCATACACAAATCCGATCGTTGCCGATGCGATTGCAAAAGGTCTGCCTGTTATTACAGAAATAGAACTTGCCTATTTAGTAAGTGAAGCGCTATTTATCGGGATTACCGGTTCGAATGGTAAAACAACAACGACAACTTTACTTTTCGAAATGCTTAAAGTCGGCCGTTTAAAACCATTAATCGCCGGGAATATTGGAACCGTTGCTTGTGGTGTTGCAGCAGAAGCAAAAGCAGATGAAGTCATCGTTACGGAATTATCATCGTTTCAGTTAATGGGGACACGTGAATTCAGACCCCATATTGCAATTTTGACAAACTTGTATGAAGCCCATTTAGATTACCATGGAACGTTTGAAGAATATGCGGAGGCTAAATTTGGTGTCACACGCAACCAAACAGCTGACGATTATTTTATCTATAATGCCGATCAGGAAGTTGTCGCAAAATATGCTCAAAAATCAAAGGCAAAACTCATTCCATTTACGACAAAAGGTCATGTAAATGAGGGAATCAGTGCAGATAAAGAAAACATTTATTGGCAAGGCGATGCAATCTTAAAACGTGATAATATTGTATTGCCTGGAGAGCATAATTTAGAAAATATTTTATGTGCTGTGGCAGCGGCGCTACTGCAGCAATGTCCCGTTGAAGCGATTGAAGAAGTGTTAGGAACATTTGCAGGGGTGCGTCACCGTACGCAGTTTGTCCGTGAATGGCAAGGACGTAAAATTTACAATGATTCAAAAGCAACTAATGTACTGGCAACGAAAAGTGCCTTGGCTGCATTTGAACAACCGATCGTATTATTGGCCGGCGGATTGGATCGCGGGCATTCATTTGAAGAGCTTCGTAAAGAAATGACACGTGTAAAAGCAGTTGTCGCGTTTGGCGAGACTGCACTTCGCTTTATCGAATTTGCAAAATCATGTGGCATTACGAATATTGTGCGTGCAATTGATGTTGAAGATGCAGTCGGTTACGGAGCAAAAATGTCGGAAGAAGGTGACATTATTTTACTGTCACCGGCATGTGCAAGCTGGGATCAACATGCGAGCTTTGAAATTCGAGGCGACTTATTTATTGATCGTGTCATGAAACTTTCATAAGAAAGGATAGTTACACTGTCGCAAAAAAATCAACAGTATTTCATGATCAGTGCGATTGTATTGTCGCTTATTGGCATTCTCTTTATTTTTTCTGCAGGTACATATTGGGGGAATGTTCACTATGATGGACAAACCCCGTTTTACCTGAAGCAGGCAATCTATTTCATCATTGCACTTATCATTTGTGCAGCAATTATGAACTGGGAGTTTTTACAGCAACCGAAAGTGTGGAAAATTTTTTATATCATCTCACTTGGTTTACTTGTTGCTGTACTTATTCCGGGTATCGGGATTGTCCGAAACGGTTCGCAAAGTTGGATCGGAATCGGTCCTTTAACGATACAACCGGCTGAAATTGCGAAAGTAACGACAATTATTTATATTAGTGCATTATTAACAGAGCGGAAATCGTATGAGCGCATTGTTCAAGTGAAGCATTTTCTCATATTGATTCTTCCCGCAGCCTTAATTATGCTTCAGCCTGATTTCGGTGCTGTCTTTATTTTAGTTGTAGTTGTTTTAATTATATTATTTATTGCACAATATCCGTTGCGTTTATATGTAGTCCTTATCACGTTAGGAATTGGCGGTCTTGCAGGGTTAATTATTGCGGCTCCATATCGTCTTAAACGAATCGAAGCATTTATCAATCCTTGGGCAGACCCGCTAGGAAGTGGCTTCCAGGCAGTACAATCTTTATTTGCGATAGGTCCGGCAGGCTTGTTTGGACATGGATTATTAAAAAGTAGACAAAAGTATTTATACTTACCGGAACCGCAGAACGACTTTATCTTTGCAATTATTTTAGAAGAAATCGGACTTGTCGGTGGAATGGGACTGCTGCTTATTTTTGCGTGCTTTTTAATTCTTGGCTATCGTTTGGCATTACAATGTAAGCATGTATTTCATTTTTATGCGATATGTGGACTTACAACGATGATTGCAGTACAGGCAGCACTGAATATAGGGGTAGTTATTAATTTATTGCCAGTAACCGGTGTAACACTGCCATTTATAAGCTATGGCGGAACATCGCTGGTAGTTGTCTGGGTAACAGTAGCCCTTATTTTAAATTTCTCTTATGAAAGAAGGAAGGAGTAGGGATAATGGAAAAAGTAATCGATATTACAGAACGAGTACCCGCTATGAAAAAACGCAGAAGACGCCGTACAAATTTTAAATTTTTAGCACTAGTGACGATTTTTCTTTTTATCATTATCATCCTTCTTTATTTTCAATTACCTTATAGTGATATAAAGAAAATTGATATTAAAGGGGCAGCCCTTAAGGAAGATACGTATTATATCGATCAGTCAAATCTAAAAATCAATGATTCGTTATGGGGCTTTAAAATTTCGGAAGTGGAGCAGGCAATTGCACAGCATGAATGGGTAAAATCCGTTACTGTCGAAAGGAAATTCCTGAATGAAGTTCAAATTACAGTAGAAGAATGGCAAAAAGTGGCATATATTTCACAAGACGGGGAATTTTACCCTATGCTCGATAATGGCATTGTATTTGAAGAATCCAATGAAATTGTCCCGATCGATGCACCGATTTTTCGGGACTTTGAAAATGAGGCACTTCGTAAAAAGCTTTTAAAGGAACTTGCGAATCTAAAGCCGGAAGTGCTGTCGCTCATTTCACAAATTAATGCAAATCCTACAGAAGCGGACCCGTATTCAATTACGCTTTTCATGAATGATGGCTATGAAGTACGCGCTGATGCGAATACTTTAGCAGAAAAATTAAATTACTATCCATCAATTATCGCCCAAATTGAAAGCGAGGACGTTTCTGAAAAAGGGATTGTAGATATTGAAGTTGGTTCATATTACCGACCTTTTTCAGATGAATATACACTCATAAAAGAAAACACTGAAAAAACTGAAGAGCCTGCAGAAGAAACAGAAAATGCGGATACTGAGGAAGGGGGGCAACTGGAAGAACAAAATGAAGAAGAGCCAGAATGATACCAGCAGGCAGCCGAAGAAAAAATCAACCTTAATTTCGAAAAAGTATGGCGCTATACTCATTGTATGCGTAATCACAGGATTTATTATCGGCTTTTCCTATAATTTATCAAAGGACAAGCGTACATTAAGTTCTGCCTCTCCCCAGTTTGAGCAGGAAAATCAGTACATGGAAGATTTGACTGGAAAACAGGAAAGAAATAAAGAGCTTGCAGATGAGTTGGCCCAATTAGAGGAGAAAATTCGGATGTATGAAAAGCAGTTTTCTTCGAACGAAACGCAATATGAACAGAACCGTCAAGATGCTGAACAATTGCGGCTGTTATTAGGACTAACAGATGGAATTGGACAAGGGATCACAATAACACTGCAAGATGGTGATTATAATCCGAAGACGACCAACCCAAATGAGTATATTGTGCATGAAAGTCACATATTTAAAGTATTAAATGAATTAAAAATTGCAGGTGCCGAGGCAATTTCGATTAACGGGCAACGTTTGAAACCAAACTCCTACATTGTCTGTAACGGTCCTGTCATTACAATTGATGGACAACAGTACCCTGCACCATTTGTAATCGAGGCGATAGGTAATCAGGATGTACTTATTTCTTCATTAGAATTAACAGGGGGAGTATTTGACCAATTATTAAATGAACAAATTGTCGTTACATTGGAAACAAACGATTTAATTGAAATGAAAACAGTCAGCGATGAATAAGGCATAAGATCGGAGGGAAGATGATGACGAAAAAAATGTACCGTAATATTACAATTATCTCGTTCATCATCGGCTTTATGCTCGCAGTGCAGTACAACACTGTTCAAAATCCGACCGAAAGAACGACAGTCGATATTTGGGAAATTCGTCAGCAATTATCTGAGGAACAGGAGCGGCATTCCGAACTGCTTACCGCAATAAGCGAATTGTCCGAAACAGTAAGTAAATATGAGGATGCAGAATTTGATAATCCGGAAGTACTATTGCAGCAAACAGTTGATCAACTAAAAGAACGTGCAGGAATCTTGCCAGTTGAAGGGCCGGGATTAACATTAACAGTTGGCGCTTCGCCCGAATTAATGGGTTTAGGCTATGAAATAAAGCCTGTATCCCCCGAACTGTTAATTCGGCTGATAAATGATTTAAATCGCTATAATGCCCGGGCGATTGAAGTGGATGACAAACGTTTAAGCTACAATTCGGCCATTCGCGATATTAATGGAAAAACGACGATCAATAGTGAGCCGATTCAAAATACTGATATCGAAATAAATATTATTACGTTTACGTATGAGCAAGCCGAAAAAATGAAGAACCATTTGCTTGCATCTTCATTCCAGGATGAGTTTTATATTGATAATCTAGTATTGACGATTCATGAAGCAGAGCAGAATATACAAATCGATTCAGTTGCATCTGTACCAAGAATTAAGTATTTATCAGAAAAGTAGAAGGGGATGCGAATATGTGGTTACCACTTTTAGGTCTAATATTAGGTGTGGTATTAGGAATTTTAACAGATATTCAAATTCCATCTGTTTATGAAAACTATTTATCCATTGCTGTGCTGGCGGCTCTCGATACAATGGTCGGCGGTATCCGTGCGTTATTGCAACAAGTTTACGATGACAAGGTATTTATTTCCGGATTTTTCTTTAATATAATTTTAGCAGCGGGACTGGCTTTTCTCGGTGTCCATATAGGGGTCGATCTGTATTTAGCCGCTATTTTTGCATTCGGAGTTCGACTGTTTCAAAATATCGCAGTCATTCGTCGGCTATTATTGACAAAATATGAGAACAGTAGATTGAAAAAGGAGGAAAACTCTTAACAATCACGTTAAAATATCATTACAATTTATCGTTTTACTTAGACAATCAACGAAATTTACAATAGAATGAACTATAGGAGTAATCGAAGGAGGTGCAGAAAGTTGAATCATCAAGAAATTTATGTTTCTCTCGATATTGGATCATCTTCAATAAAGGTCCTGATCGGAGAAATGAACGGTGATCAATTGCACGTAATTGGTGTAGGTCATGTGAAATCAACAGGGATAAGAAAAGGTGCAATAGTTGATATAGATGCAACTGTACAGTCCATAAAAAAAGCTGTAGATCAAGCAGAGCGAATGACTGGTATTAATATAGAAGAAGTGGTGCTTGGAGTTCCTGCAAACCAGACAGTTTTACAACCTGTCAAAGGGGTTGTAGCGGTAAACGGTGAAGACCGGGAAATCACGGATGATGATTTAGCTAGAGTAATAGACTCTGCACAGGTAATGTCGATTCCACCAGAGCGAGAGTTAGTAAATTTAATACCTAAACAATTTATCGTGGACAACCTAGATGAGATTAAAGACCCGCGTGGTATGATTGGCATTCGTTTAGAGATGGATGCGACAATGATTACGACATCCAAGACGCTTGTACATAATGTTTTAAGATGTGTAGAACGTGCAGGCTTGCAAATTCGTGAGATTTATCTACAACCATTAGCAGCAGGTAATTTTGCGCTGACGGAAGATGAAAAAAATCAAGGAACTGCTTATATCGATTTAGGCGGCGGCTCGACAACTGTTGCGGTATTCAAAGATGGACTGCTGACAAATACAGCTGTGATCCCGGTAGGCGGAGATCATATTACGAAGGATTTATCGATCGTATTAAAAACACCGACTGAACAAGCCGAAAAAATCAAAAAGCAGTATGGACATGCCTTTTACGATGATGCTTCCGATGAACAAACATTTGACGTTCCTGTTGTTGGTACTGATACAACAGATCAATACAGTCAACGCTTCATATCAGAAATTATCGGAGTACGTTTAGAAGAGTTATTTGAATTAGTATTGGATGAACTAGCACGTATGGGGGTACAGGATTTACCAGGTGGTGTCGTCATTTCTGGCGGGGTAGCACAGCTGGAAGGAATTGCCCAGCTGGCGCGACAAGTAATGTTAACGCGTGTTCGCATTTATACACCGGATTACATCGGTGTACGTGAACCGGCCTTTACAACGTCGGTAGGTTTAATTCGCTATGCAAATGCAGAAGACGAATTTTACGGAAGAAGCGAGCCGGTACCAGCTTCTTCATATGCAGCACCTTATCCTACTCAACCAACTCCTTCTAAAAAACAATCAAATGTGCCGGAGAGAGTAGAAAGCGCAAATAAAGTAAGTGTGATTGATCGCGCGAAAAACTTATTAAACAAATTTTTCGATTAATACGAAAATGAATGACGTGAACAATTAGGAGGAGAAGAGATGTTAGAATTTGAAACGGATGTTGAACAATTAGCCGTTATTAAAGTAATCGGCGTTGGCGGAGGCGGTAACAATGCCGTAAACCGTATGATTGAACATGGTGTACAAGGTGTAGACTTTATCGCTGTTAATACAGATGCGCAAGCTTTAAATCTATCAAAAGCTGAATATAAACTACAAATTGGCGGTAAATTAACACGTGGACTTGGTGCAGGGGCAAACCCTGAAGTAGGAAAAAAAGCTGCTGAAGAAAGTCGCGAACAATTGGAAGAAGTATTACGTGGTGCCGATATGGTATTCGTAACTGCCGGTATGGGCGGTGGTACTGGTACAGGTGCAGCACCGGTAATCGCTTCAATCGCACGTGATTTAGGTGCATTGACAGTAGGTGTTGTAACACGTCCGTTTACATTTGAAGGCCGTAAACGTCAAACTCAGGCAATCGGCGGTATTACTTCAATGAAGGAAGCGGTTGATACTTTAATCGTTATTCCAAATGATAAGTTACTGCAAATTGTAGATAAATCAACACCGATGCTTGAAGCGTTCCGTGAAGCCGACAATGTATTGCGTCAAGGTGTACAAGGTATATCTGACTTAATCGCAACACCTGGTTTAATTAACCTGGACTTTGCCGATGTAAAAACAATTATGTCCGATAAAGGTTCTGCATTAATGGGTATCGGGATTGCAGCAGGTGAAAACCGTGCAGTAGAAGCAGCTAAAAAGGCAATTTCTTCTCCATTACTGGAAACATCTATCGATGGAGCAAAAGGTGTTATTATGAACATTACAGGCGGAACGAACTTAAGTTTATTTGAAGTTCAGGAAGCGGCCGATATTGTACAGCTTGCTTCAGATGAAGAAGTAAATATGATCTTCGGTTCGGTAATTAACGATAACTTAAATGATGAAATTATCGTAACGGTAATTGCAACAGGCTTCTCGGATGACTTTATTATTCAAAAGCCACAGCCTGTACGTCCATCAATCGGTGCTCGTCAACAAGCTGCAACAAGCTCAACTCAACAGCAACAACAGCAGCCTGTACGTTCACAAGATCCAGTGCAGCAAGAAGCGCCACGTCAAACACAACAAACAAACTATCAGCAGGACGATGCATTGGATATTCCGACATTTTTACGCAACCGTCGCAATCGCTAATAGTACAAGTTTTCATAATATGAAAAACGATTATTTACATTTTTATGTGAATAATCGTTTTTTTAGTTTAAGAGATTCTTAAGAAATGTGTTGCTTTGTGCATGTATTGGAGTGAAAAGAGCTGAATAAATTTTGTGCATCTTATCGGAACTTCCTCATATCCCCTTGTTACACCTCAACTTTCCTGCCACCAACTTTTTGTCGATTGGATTTGAATAGCGTAACTATATGTCATACGATTCTTCCAAATTTATGCAACGGTTAGACAAAAATCTCTAGGGAGCTTTGATAATCTTATTTACAGGAGGACAATACATGTATGCAGAGTGGATTCTTTTAATGAACTTTTTAATGAATCTCGTACTACTAAAATTTACCGCAACTATAACATATACCATCATTCCAATTTGGAGATTACTATTAGGTGCCTTTTGTAGTGCACTGATCGCTGTGTTATTTATAGGAAACATATTCATGTTGCTTGTAAGTTTCATCGTACTACTAGGGATTGCCTTTTCATTTAAATGGAAAATTTTTCGCGAACAAGGGAAGTGGATTGTAGTCGCTACTTTGCTCGCAGGTGGATTAATAACAGCAATACAACCATTTTTGCTTGCATCTCCGTTTTTCGTTTATATTTTTATATGTTTCGGCATAGTATGTATTAGTTTGACAGTGATGAAACAAGGCTGGTTTCAAAAACTGCAGAATGTTGCACAAAGTCGTTATGTAACGACAAGCAAAGTAGAACTATTTGAACATCAAATGGAGCTCGTAACATATATCGATACCGGAAATGAAGCTACTGAACCTTTGAGTCAGGCACCGGTCCATTTTATATCGTTTAAATCAGTTCAATCGATGTTACCAGATGAATTTAGTGAATGTCTGCTCAAATGGAATGAGCAGGAGCCTTACTCATTGACAATGTTTTCAAAGGAAATACAGAAAAGAATACGTATTGTTCCTATTACAACGGTCCAAAAAGGCACATTACTCGTACCGGCCTTTCGTGCCACAATTGTCATTCAGAACAAGACGTATCCAAATCACTATGTTGTATTTACGAAAAATGATGCGCGATTTCCGCAAAATGCACAAATGATTGCACATGTGTTTGTCCTAACGAATTCATAAGGGAGGATCGATATTGCTTAAAAAAATTCAATCGATAATTGTAAACATACTAAGCTACTTTAGAAGAAAAAAAGGGACTTACTATATAGGGGGACATGATTCATTGCCTATTCCATTAACTAGAGAAGAAGAAGTTGTCGTAGTCGAAGCATTTATGAATGGTGACTTGCATGCCAGAGATATGTTAATTGAAAGAAATTTACGTTTAGTCGTTTATATTGCAAGACGTTTCGATAATACAAGCACGCCGATTGAGGATTTAATCAGCATCGGTTCAATTGGCCTTATTAAAGCGATTGAAACATTCAATTTGGATAAAAACATTAAATTAGCGACATATGCATCACGCTGTATTGAAAATGAAATACTGATGCATTTACGAAAGACGAGCCGCATGAAAGGCGAGGTTTCCTTTGATGAACCGTTAAATGCGGATGCAGATGGCAATGAACTATTGCTTTCAGACATATTAGGGACAGAAGAACATATAATAACACTTGATGTGGAACGTAAAATTGAACGTCAGCATATGTTTAATGCCATTAATCAGCTGACACCTCGTGAAAAATATATTATGGAATGTCGTTTTGGTCTAAACGGAAAAGAAGAAATGACTCAAAAGGAAGTAGCGGACCATTTAGGTATTTCACAATCTTATATTTCAAGATTGGAGAAAAAAATTATTATGGATTTACGTGAATTCTTGAACGAACCAATTGCATAAGATGGTTAAATTTGGCGCGCATAGCGATGACCATTTCGGACAAAATGATTGAAAAGACAAAAGACAATCTAGTTCGGAAGGTGAAGTTGGATGCGTACAAAAGTCGAATTATGTGGTGTGGATACATCTACATTACCAGTACTGAAGCCAGATGAAATGAAAGATTTATTTATACGATTACAGCAAGGAGAATGGATTGTTCGAGAGCAGTTAGTTTTCTGCAATTTACGATTAGTGCTGAGTATTGTCGGCCGTTATGCCTATCGTGGCGAACAGGCAGATGATTTATTCCAAGTAGGATGTATTGGTTTATTAAAAGCGATTGATAATTTTGATTTAAAGCATAATGTTCGATTTTCAACATATGCTGTACCGATGATTATGGGAGAAATCCGCCGCCACCTGCGCGATCATCATGCATTGCGTGTGTCTCGTTCATTGCGTGATATTGCATATAAAGCGATGAAAGCGAAGGAGCAATTTATTGCGGAACATTTAACAGAACCCACAATCGAACAATTGGCACAGGCAATAGAGATGAAAAAAGAGGATGTATTGTTTGCACTTGATGCAATTCAAGACCCGATGTCACTGCAGGAACCGATCTATTCCGATGGTGGCGATGCAATCTTTATGATTGACCAAATTAAAGATAAAGTAACAGAGGAGCATTGGGTCGGCTCGATTTCATTGCAAGAGAGTATGAAAAAGCTAAATAGCAGACAAAAAATGATTATAGAAAAGCGCTTTTTCCTAGGTGAAACTCAAACGGAAATTGCTCAGTCTTTAGGTATTTCACAGGCTCAGATATCAAGATTGGAAAAGAGTGCGGTAGAATTGATGAAACGGGATTTCCGTTAAATAGATAGAAATTCTGAGGGACTGTCCAACACGTAGGGCTGTCCCTTTCATCATAATTTCATGATGTTTAAATACTTATAATGAGGTAATTGTAATTAAATAATACAGAGAGGATGGAGGAATGCGGTTTTCATCCGTTCAGGAAAAGGAAATCATTGAGGCGACAAGCGGAAAATTTATCGGTTATATTGTAGATGCGGAAGTGGACGAAAAAGAAGGTGCCATTACTGCATTTATAATTTCCCCGCCCAAAAAGTTTTACCACTTATTTCAAGGGGAAGAATTAGTTAAGAAAATTCACTTTAGTAATATACTTACAGTCGGAAAAGATGTCATCTTAGTGAAGTCACCCGATGAATAGTTCACGCTATTCATTGAAAATTAAACTATCACTTGATACAATGAGAGAAACTATTGTTGTAAAGTTGGGAAAAAAGTGACGAAAATCATAGAAAACTTAAAACAGATTCAACATCAAATAGAAATTGCAAAACAACGTGTTAATGCACAACAGACAGTCGAAATTATTGCTGTGACAAAAGAAGTAGATGTTAACCGGACAGAAGAGGCAATAGAGGCGGGTCTCATCCATTTAGGAGAAAATCGTCCGGAAGGTTTATTAAATAAGCTAGATTCGATTAACTCGGCTGTTTCCTGGCATTATATTGGTTCATTACAGACGAGAAAAGTAAAGCAAGTAATTGATCAGATTGACTATTTACATTCTCTTGATCGATTAAGCCTGGCAGAAGAAATTGAAAAAAGAGCAACAAAACGAGTGAAATGTTTCGTACAAGTAAATGTTTCCGGTGAAGAATCAAAACATGGCTTAACGAGAGAACAAGCGCTTGATTTTGTAAAGCAGCTTGAGCAATTTCCAAAAATTGAAGTAGTAGGTTTAATGACAATGGCTCCTTTTACAGAAGATGAAACGATGATTAGACAAGTGTTTAAACAGTTAAAACAATTGCAACAAGAAGTGTCACAATTGAATATTCCAAATGTACCTTGTACTGAATTATCGATGGGCATGTCAAATGACTACGAAATTGCAGTTGAAGAAGGGGCAACATTTGTTAGAATTGGAACAGCTCTTGTTGGTTAAGGAGGATTAATATGAGCATTAAAAATATTTTTGACAAGTTCTTTTATTTAGAAGAAATAGAAGAAGAATATGCTCCTGCCCAAACGCAAACAGCGCAAAAACAAGCACCAAAAGCAGTTCAAAATGAACCACAGCAATTTTACCAGGATTATGGACAAAAGCAGCAACCACAACTCATTCAAAATCGAATGAAGAAGGAGCGTAAAATGCAACAGCAACCACCACGCAATGAAGTCGTTATGCAAAATCATAACAATGTTGTGAGCCTTCAAGCTGCGTCTTCATCGAAGAATTCAAAATTAGTGTTATTAGAACCACGTGTATATGCAGAAGCACAGGATATCGCTGAACATTTAAAAAATAAACGTGCTACCGTTGTCAATTTACAGCGTATCGACCGAGATCAAGGGAAGCGAATAATCGATTTTTTGAGCGGAACAGTGTATGCTTTAGGTGGAGATATTCAGCGTATTGGAAATGATATTTTCTTATGTACACCAGAAAATGTAGAAGTATCAGGAGAAATTTCTAATTTAACGTTCGAGTAATTAAATTTTGTGAGGTAAAAACATGATTCTATTTTCAATTGTATCAACAGCATTTCTTGTTTACCGTTTTATGCTGATTGGATACATATTAATGTCTTGGGTTCCGGCACTGCAAGAATCGGCTGTTGGTCGTTTCCTGGAAACAGTATGTGAACCGTATTTAGGATTCTTCCGTAAGTTCATTCCACCAATTGGTATGATTGATATTTCACCAATTGTCGGATTATTCGCGTTAGTATTTATCGAGCGAGGCGTCTATAGCGTCCTAGCATTTTTCTTATAATCTAATTGAACTCCTGCAAATGTAGGAGTTTTCTTTATTTACGTTTGTTTAGTTGTTATGGATTAAGGTTATTAATAATTAACGGACCTGTATGCATAAGAGCATTAAAATGCAGGTTATTTATACATAAAATAAAAGTTTAATTTAATTGAAATATGGAGAAATTAGTAACACAGTTTAGAAGAAAGTAGGAATTGTGATGGAGCATTTAATCCAACATTTTCGTAAAGATGAACAACCTTTTATTGAACAAGTCATTGGATGGCAACGTGAGGTAGAAGATCGCTATGCTCCAAAATTGACCGATTTTTTAGATCCGAGACAGCGTTTTATTGTAGAGTCTATTGTTCAGCAATCAGATGACCTCCATGTATTCAGAGAAGGGATATTTGAAGAGGCAGAGCGCAAACGCATGCTCATTGCCCCTTCCTATTACGAGCCGGCAGAAGCCGATTTTCAAATTGCCGTGTATTCATTGAATTACCCGACAAAATTTGTCCAGCTGCGCCATCCGGATGTTTTAGGTGCATTATTATCGATTGGGCTAGACCGCAGCAAGTTTGGGGATATACGACTTGCCGATAATACGGTTCAATTTGCAATTGCATCGGAAATCTCGGATTATGTGCGGGCGAATTTAACGAGTATCGGCAAAGTAAAGGTAAGTGCTGAGGAAATGGATCCGACTACAGCATTTATTCAAAACGAGGAGCAATGGGTCGAAAGCTCTCATACCGTTTCTTCAATGCGCCTGGATGTCGTCTTAGCGACAATCGTTAATATCTCCCGTCAAAAATCACAAAGCTTAATCAATGCCGGAAAAGTAAAAGTTAACTGGACTGTCAGGGAAGCAGTGGCGTTTGAATTGCAGGAAGGCGACATTATTTCTGCGCGAGGATACGGGCGGTTGAAAGTCATCCTGACAGAAGGGCGGACAAAAAAAGATAAGATTCGATTACAAGTAGGTCGTTTAGAGCAAAAAGTATAATTTTCAACTGTTTTTTAGGAAAACATGATGTTATTCCCAAAAGAAACGTTTATAATACTTGTAAGAATGTACGTAAAAAAGGAGAGTAGAACGATATGCCATTATCACCTCTTGATATACATAATAAGGAGTTTACACGTGGGTTCCGTGGATATGCAGAAGACGAAGTAAATGAATTTTTAGATCAGATTATAAAAGATTATGAGATTGTTTTACGCGAGAAAAAAGAGCTTGAAGAAAAGATTAAGATGATGTCAGAACAGATGAATCATTACAATTCATTGGAAGACACATTACAGAAATCAATTGTTGTTGCTCAAGAGGCAGCTGGCGAAGTTCGTCGCAATTCCGAAAAAGAAGCAAAGCTCATTGTTAAAGAAGCTGAAAAAAATGCAGATCGTATTGTAAATGACGCATTGGCAAAAGCAAGAAAAATAACGATTGAAATTGACGAATTGAAAAAACAGTCGAAAGTATTCCGCAACAGATTTAAAATGTTGGTGGAAGCACAGCTTGATTTACTGAATACAGGCGATTGGGATCAGTTACTGGAATATGATGTGGACTTAACGGAAATTCAGGACCACAATCGTAAAGAAACCAATGAAGAGAACCAAAATGACGAAAATGCCGTGTATTAGTCAACGATACTTGACATTATATACAGCCTTTTCATATACTGAAAAATAATGAATAGGATGCACTTGCATCATGCTTTGACGGAGACAGTAAATTTGACATTGTGGGGTAGCGATTCGAGGATGGTGAGAGCTCGAACGAAGCAAGTTAAATCGAAAATCACTCCTGAGCTAAATAACTGAAATTCAAGTAAGTTATTTCGTAGCACACGACGTTACAGTGTCTAATGAGGCTAATTTTATTTAGCGAATTTAGGGTGGTACCACGAGACTAATGCTCCTCGTCCCTTTTTACAGGGATGGAGGGGCTTTTTTGTTTAAAAGTTCCTAAACCCCTATTGGAGCATTAAAAGCATGACAATCGATGAAACGCGGTCATTTTTGCTGAAACGTTGATTGGAATGGAGGGGAGGCGACTCCAGCGGGAATAGAATAGCGTGACGCCTGAGACTACAGGCTCAGGCCACGCCCGCGGAAAGCGTCCGCCCCGGAATGGAAATCAACACTCGATAAGATCACTAGGAGGAATTTACAATGGTAGAGTATAAAGACACATTATTAATGCCGAAAACCGACTTCCCTATGCGCGGCGGTTTACCAACAAAGGAACCGCAAGTTCAAGCACAATGGGATGAAATGGATATCAACAAGCTAGTACTGGAGCGTACAAAAGATCGTCCTCACTACTTGTTGCATGATGGCCCTCCATATGCAAACGGAGACATCCATATCGGTCACGCATTAAACAAAGTTATCAAAGATATGATTAACCGCCAAAAATCAATGTCAGGATTCCATGTACCTTATATTCCAGGTTGGGATACACACGGTTTACCAATCGAGCAGGCACTGACAAATAAAGGTGTTAAACGCAAAGAAATGTCGGTTGCAGAATTCCGTGAACTTTGTGAGAAATATGCTTATGAACAAATTGAAAACCAAAAAAGCCAATTCCGTCGTCTAGGTGTACGTGGTGACTGGGCAAATCCATATATTACATTAAAACCTGAATTCGAAGCACGTCAAATCGAAGTATTCGGGAAAATGGCAGAGAAAGGCTATATTTATAAAGGCTTAAAACCAGTCTATTGGTCACCGTCTTCTGAATCTGCATTGGCAGAAGCGGAAATCGAGTATAAAGATGTTGAATCGTATTCAATTTATGTTGCATTCGGCATTAAAGACAGCAAAGGCGTAGTACCGGCAGATGCTAAATTTGTTATCTGGACAACAACGCCATGGACAATTCCAGCAAACTTAGGGATTTCAGTGAACCCTGAATTCACTTATGTTGTCGTTGAAACAAACGGCAGCAAATATATCGTAGCAAAAGATTTACTTGAAAAGTTATCAGCAACATTTGGTTGGGAAGATGTTCAAATCGTTCAGGAAGTACAAGGTGAACAGCTTGATATGATCGTTGCAGAACATCCTATTTACAAGCGTGATTCATTAGTAATGGTTGGTGACCACGTAACTGCTGATGCTGGTACGGGTTGTGTACACACAGCGCCGGGCCACGGTGAAGACGACTATCAGATCGGGAAACGCTATGGTCTTGACATTTTATCACCAGTAGATAACGGTGGCTGCTATACAAATGAAGCACCTGGTTTTGAAGGATTATTCTACGAAAAGGCAAATCCGGTTGTTATTGAAAAATTAAAAGAAGAAAATGCATTATTGCATGTTTCTAAATTTACACACTCATACCCGCATGACTGGCGTACGAAAAAACCGGTAATTTACCGTGCAACACCACAATGGTTTGCATCTGTTGAAATGTTCCGAAATGAATTATTAGATGCCGTAAAAGCGACAGAATTTACACCGGCATGGGGCGAAACTCGTCTTTACAATATGATCCGTGACCGCGGTGACTGGGTAATTTCTCGTCAGCGTGCATGGGGTGTGCCAATTCCGATTTTCTATGCGGAAGATGAAACACCGATCATCACACCAGAAACAATCGCACATATTTCAAAATTGTTCCGTGAACACGGTTCGAATATTTGGTTCCAGCGTGAAGCGAAAGACTTGCTTCCAGAAGGCTTTACACATGAAGGTAGCCCGAACGGCAAGTTTACTAAAGAGAACGACATTATGGACGTATGGTTCGACTCAGGATCATCTCACCAAGGTGTGCTTGTAGAGCGCGGACTGAAATATCCTGCTGACCTTTATCTTGAAGGATCTGACCAACACCGCGGCTGGTTCAACTCATCATTAATTACATCTGTTGCAATTAATGGGCATGCACCATATAAAGGTTTATTAACACATGGTTTCGTATTGGATGGTGAAGGACGCAAAATGTCTAAATCACTTGGCAACACGATTGACCCGATTAAAGTAATGAACCAATACGGTGCCGACATCATTCGTATGTGGGTAGCATCTGTCGACTATACAGGCGATGTTCGAATTTCAATGGATATGTTGAAGCAAGTTTCTGAAACATACCGTAAAGTGCGTAATACATTGCGCTTCTTGCACGGGAATGTGACTGACTTTAACGAAACAACTGACCGTGTAGCTTATGAAGAATTACGTGAAATGGATCAGTATATGTACATGCGCTTACAGGATGTTGTAAAAACAATCCGTGAAGCTTATGACCGTTATGACTTCTCAACTGTATACACAACTGTAAATAACTTTGTAGCTATCGAGCTTTCTTCATTCTACTTGGATATCGCAAAGGATGTTGTATATATTGAAGGAACAGATAATAAAGACCGTCGTGCAATGCAAACGGTTATGTATGATACATTAATGGCACTAGTAAAACTATTAACGCCAATTATTCCACATACGACTGAAGAGTTATGGAGCTACATCGAATTCGATGGTAAGCCACAATCTGTCCAATTAACAGATTTCCCTGAAGTAGTAGAACAGGCAAACTTTGCAGAACTACGTACGAAGTGGGTAAAAGTAATCACAGTACGCAATGAAGTGTTAAAAGCATTGGAAGAAGCGCGTAATGCAAAAACAATCGGTAAATCACTGGAAGCAAAAATTTCGGTTTATGCAGATAGTGAAACAGTCGAGCTATTGAATGATGCAAACATCGATTTTGCACAGCTTTCAATTGTATCTCAATTCGTTATCGCAGGCAGTAAGGAAAATGCACCTGCAGAAGCGTTGGTACTTGATAAAACAGCGTTAGTTGTTGAAAAAGCTGATGGGGAAAAATGTGAGCGTTGCTGGACAATTTCAGAAACAGTAGGCGCAAGCGAAAATCACCCTACATTATGTAAACGTTGTGCAGATGTTGTAGAAAACTATTACGTATAAAAATCCGGAACGCTATTGCCATTTTGGCAATGGCGTTCCTTTATACCTTTTTTATTTTTTGAAAAAATAAATTATTTAGGAGTTGTACATTTTGGAACGAATCGAACAGAAGCCATTAACTCCTGATACGTTTCTGCAGGGGGTAAAAGACTGTGTGCCGACATTGCTCGGCTATATTAGTATCGGTCTTGCATTTGGTGTTGTCGGAATTGCTTCGGGAATTTCGGTATTGGAAGTATTTTTACTTTCGGTACTTGTATATGCAGGATCCGCCCAGTTTATCTTTTGTGGCCTGTATTTAGCCGGTGCCCCTGTAACGGCGGTCATTGCTACCATTTTTATCGTCAATTTACGGCACTTGCTTATGTCTTTGACTATTGCCCCGTATTTCACCAAGTATTCCACGCTGCGTAATATCGGGTTCGGGACATTGCTGACAGATGAAACATTTGGTGTTTCCGTCGTTAGTGCCGGCAAAGAAGGACGTCTTGGCGGGAAGTGGATGGACGGTTTAAACATTACAGCGTATACGACTTGGATTGCGGCATGCTCAATAGGCGGCGTTATCGGGCAATGGCTGCCGGACCCGGAAAAGTGGGGATTGGACTATGCTTTGGTGGCAATGTTTGTCGCACTGCTTGTTCTGACACTTGCGAGCATTCCAAAAGAAAAATTAATGCATTACATAAAACTGATCCTCATTATGGTTATCAGCATGTACGGGATGCTTTACTTTATGCCCGGGCATTTAGCTGTCCTGTTATCAACCGTAATTGTTGCAACGATTGGGGTGGCATTGGAAAAATGACAACCTCGGTAGCGATGGTATTACTAATTTTAGGCTGCGCCCTAGTAACGTGGATTCCTAGAATATTGCCGTTTATATTAGTGAAAAATATGAAGATGCCGAAAATCGTGCTGCGATGGCTTGCCTACATACCTGTTTGTATATTGTCTGCCCTTGTAATTGAAGGTTTCTTCGAGAAAGAAGAAGCGATCGTTACGGTTCATTGGCTTAATGTGATGGCGTTTATTCCTACGTTATTTATTGCTTTACTTACAAAAAGTTTATCGAAAACAGTCATTGCCGGAGTATTGACTATGGCCGGATTGCGATTATTTTTTGGTTGAAGGTTTAGAGGATTTTGAGCTTGTTTAGTTGAATGTGACTAAACAAGCTTTTTTCAATGAAATGTAGTGGCCGCACTTTTATTAGCTAATGTGGATTCGAATGTAGAAACTTGATCACCGAAAGTAGAATCTTTAGTATGAGAAGTAGATCTTTCACCTAAAAAGTAGAAGCTGCTGCTTTTATTGTCACTTTTCACACATTAAAAATATCAGATGGTCTGATATTATGTTAAAATAGGTAAGATATATCGTAAACGGAGGATTTGCTGTGTATAAATATTACGGAATCGCAATAATTGCAGTCATTTTGGATCAATGGACAAAGTGGCTCATTGTTAAAAATATGGAATTAGGGGAACGCATCAGTGTATGGGATCCTTGGTTTGGCATTTTATCGCATCGTAACCGTGGTGCGGCATGGGGCATGTTGGAAGGACAAATGTGGTTGTTCTCAGTTGTTACAGTTGCTGTCATTATCGCCATTATTTATTTTAATCATACAGAAGCAAAAGGGAAGCCACTTTTTCATGTAAGCTTAATGCTGTTATTAGGTGGCGCGGTTGGTAACTTTATTGACCGATTATTCCGTGGAGAAGTAGTTGATTTTGTCGATGTTTATATACCGGTAATCAATTATCATTTCCCGATCTTCAATATAGCGGACGCAGCTTTGACAATTGCTGTTGTAATGCTTTTCATTACGATCATACTAGAAGAAAAAAAGGATAAGAAAAAGGTGAAATAATGACAGTAGTCACATTAACAATAGAAGAATTTGCAGGGGAACGTATCGATAAGGCACTTTCACAAATGGAAGAATCTTGGTCACGTTCGCAAATTAGTAACTGGCTGGATGAAGAACGTATTTTAGTAAACGGTGCAGCCGTAAAAGCAAAATATAAAGTGAAGCAAGGCGACGTTATTGAAGTAACGGTTCCGGAAGTAGAAGATTTGGAAATTATTCCAGAAGATTTAAATTTGGAAATCGTTTACGAAGATGCGGACGTATTAGTTGTGAATAAACCGCGCGGAATGGTTGTTCACCCGGCACCAGGCCATGCAACCGGCACATTAGTAAATGGTTTAATGCATCATTGCAAAGACTTATCCGGCATTAACGGTGTGGCACGTCCAGGTATTGTACACCGTATTGATAAGGATACGTCCGGTTTATTAATGGTTGCAAAAAATGATGTTGCCCATGAAAGTCTTGTTAATCAGCTTGTTGAAAAATCGGTAACACGTAAGTATACGGCTTTAGTACATGGTCATATTGCGCATGAAAAAGGAACAATTGATGCTCCAATCGGCCGTGACCAGAAAGACCGTCAAAAGCAGGCAGTTGTCGATAAAGGCAAGCATGCGGTTACACATTTCCAAGTGATCGAGCGTTTCGGTGAGTTTACTTTAGTGGAGTGCCGTCTTGAAACAGGCCGTACACACCAAATTCGTGTGCATATGAACTATATCGGTTTCCCGTTAGCAGGAGATCCGAAATACGGTCCAAGAAAAACAATCGATTTCGGCGGCCAAGTATTACATGCAGGTGTATTAGGATTTATCCATCCTGTAACGAAAGAATATTTAGAGTTTGAATCACCGCTACCGGAAGATTTCAAACAATTAATAGAAGAATTACGCGGGTAATCGCGAACAGCCGTCTCCTTTTTGGAGGCGGTTGTTTTTTGTTTCGGGAGTTTTCGGCTGGAACCATTATATACTGCGTGTTGTGGCATTCAGGTAGCCTGGAGTGATATTATTAGAACATTTGAAGTAGATATTAGAAAAAGTTGCGGTGATATTAGAAGATCTGTGGCTTTAATTAGAAAACGGGTGGGAATGGTTTCGGTTTGAGTCATTATTTTCTGCATGTATTGATGTTCTGACAGCCTAAAATCTTTTTATTAGAACATTTAAAGTAGATATTAGAAAATACTCAGTACATATTAGCACATTGGGGAGCTATATTAGAAAATCAGGCATACTTATTTGAACAATGCGCCAATATATTAGAAGATACAGCATTTATTAGAAGATTTAAAAA
Source organism: Solibacillus sp. FSL K6-1126 (assembly GCF_038003445.1). NCBI lineage: Bacteria > Bacillati > Bacillota > Bacilli > Caryophanales > Caryophanaceae > Solibacillus > Solibacillus sp. FSL K6-1126. Next base: position 1,112,122 of record NZ_JBBOPD010000001.1, read on the forward strand.
TATTTTAGAAAATACAGCACACTTATTAGAAAAACATTACCAAAACCAAATATAAAATAAAATTCACACTTTTCAAACATTAAATTTCAGTTGTCTGACCTTCGCTAAGTTAGTTGACTTATTAAATAATCAAGCCTATACTGACAACAGTGAACTACAGAACTTGACGAGAGCAAGCAGGTAGTCACAGCAAATCAAATCAATCTGAATATTGTTCACCTTTAATGGCAGTCCAGAGAGGCTGAGAAGGGATAATGTGAAGCAACGGAATTTTTGTGCGCAAAAATACCCGTGTGCAGTTTTTCAACATGACTTTTCAAACCCTCTAGAACTTTCTAGAGGGTTTTTTGTTTGAAATTTACATTGATCATACCCAGTGAACATGGAAAAAACGAAAGGAGCAGCACCATGGAAAATTTTACAGTATTACTTGATGGCCCATCGATGAACCGTGCGATTACACGAATTGCACACGAAATTATTGAACGTAACAAAGGCATTGATGAAGTGATTTTAGTCGGGATTAAAACACGCGGTGCCTATTTGGCAAGACGGCTTGCGGAAAGAATCGAATCGATTGAAGGAAAAGCGATTCGCACAGGAGAGCTTGATATAACATTGTACCGAGATGATTTAACACCTAAGCACGAGCAGGCACAGGTTAAGCAAGTTGATATTGAGCACGAAGTAAAGGAACAGAAAGTTGTGCTGATCGATGATGTTCTTTATACAGGAAGAACAGTACGTGCAGCATTGGATGCCATTATGGACTTAGGGAGACCGGCGCAAATCCAGCTTGGGGTTCTCGTTGACCGGGGCCACCGTGAATTGCCGATACGTGCTGACTATGTAGGGAAAAATATCCCGACATCAAGCGCTGAACGCATTGTCGTCAATCTAGTAGAAACAGACAAAGAAGATATTGTAACAATTCATAAATTTGAGGAATAAGTGAATACAGGGAGAGAACATCATGACAAAAGCAGTATTGGATATTCATGAAAAACCTACAGTAGGGCAGCTGATTACATTTAGTTTCCAGCACATGTTTGCCATGTTCGGATCAACAATTTTAGTACCAAAATTAGTCGGGTTAAGCCCATCCATTGCACTTTTAACAAGCGGAATTGCGACAATTATCTTTTTGATCATTACACAGTTTAAAGTACCTGCTTACTTAGGTTCATCATTTGCCTTTATCTCTCCGATTATATTAGTAGCAGGCTTATCGGAAGCAGGTGTTGCGATCAACCCTGGAAATGCAATGATCGGGGCTATGATGGTCGGTGTTGTATACGCAATCGTAGCATTATTAATCTGGAAAACAGGCTACAAATGGCTGATGAATATTTTACCGCCGATTGTCGTTGCACCAGTAATTATCGTTATCGGATTAGGGTTATCTGGCACAGCAGTCGATATGGCGATGAATGTAGACGGCGAATATAGCGGCCTTCACTTCTCGGCGGCATTGGTAACGCTAGCTACTGCGATTATTTTCACGGTATTCTTTAAAAACATTTTAAGTGCAATGCCAATTTTAATGGGGATTATCGTTGGTTATATTTATTCGGTCATCATCGGAATCGTTGACTTCACGGCAGTCAAAAATGCGAAGTTCTTCGCATTGCCGGACTTTTTAATCCCTGGTGTACACTATGACTTCCAACTTACAGGCGCAATTTTTATCGGAATGGTGCCGATTGTCATTGTGACGATTTCAGAACATATCGGCCACCAGCTAGTATTGGGGAAAGTTGTAAACCGCAACTTCATTAAAGACCCGGGCTTACATCGTTCGCTGTTAGGTGATGGTCTTGGAACATTTGCTTCAGCACTGATCGGCGGTCCGCCAAAAACAACATACGGCGAAAACATCGGCGTTCTTGCTATCACACGTGTATATTCAGTGTATGTAATTTTAGGAGCAGCAGTTGTGGCCATTGTCGTATCATTTTCGGGTCAGCTGATGGCACTGATTGAAACAATCCCGACAGCAGTACTTGGCGGTATTTCAATCCTGTTATTCGGGATTATTGCAGCAAGTGGTTTACGTATGTTAGTGGAGAGCAAAGTAGACTTCGGAAATAACCGTAACATGGTCATTGCATCGGTAATATTAGTAGTCGGAATTGGCGGGGCGGCAATGCGCTTTACGGAAAGCTTTGCGATTGAAGGAATGGCATTAGCGTCGATTATCGGTGTCATCTTGAACCTCGTATTGCCAGGTCGTGAAGTAACAGAAAAAGATGTTTACGAAACAGAAGAATAAAAGAAATACCTTTTAAAGATTGTCCAGAGAGGCAAGGAAGGGTATGACATGCATGAAAGGATCATTTTTAGAATGATACCTTACCTTGTCACACCCTCCAAGCCTCGCTAATGATGATAGCGAGGCTTATTTATGACGAGATATTGTATATTTAAACAAAAAGTAGATTAAATATTCATAATGTAATAAAATAATATCAAGCTAGCATTTGCGCCGGGGCGTAATTGATATAAGCGGAGGCACTCACATGAAAAATTTATTATCGATGGAACATTTGTCAAATGAAGAAATAATGATGATTTTAAATCGAGCACAGCATTTCGAAAATGGGGGAAACCCTGTGTTACAACGCGAATTTCATGTAGCAAACCTTTTCTTTGAGCCAAGTACACGTACAAAAACGAGCTTTGAAATGGCGGAGCGTCGACTAGGATGTACAGTTATACCGTTTGATGCCGAGTTTTCCAGCACAACAAAGGGAGAAACGCTGTACGATACAGTCAAAACATTGGAAATGATCGGAATCGATGCTGTCGTTATTCGAGATAAGGAAGATGAATATTACAACGAGCTTCTAGAAGGCATCGGGTGTGCGGTCATTAATGCAGGTGATGGCGCTGGCCAACATCCTTCCCAGTCATTGCTGGATTTATATACGATCCAAAAAGAGTTCGGTCGATTTGAAGACTTGAATATTACGATCGTCGGTGATATTTCACATAGCCGTGTCGCAAAATCAAATGCGACAGCACTTACTCGATTAGGGGCAAATGTTCGATTCCTTTGTCCGCCGGCATGGGCAGGCAATTTTGAAGCAGCACATAGCTGGGATGAAGTGCTGGAAGACAGCGATGTCATTATGCTGCTGCGAATCCAGCATGAACGTCACTCCGTAAGTAAAAACTTTTCAAAAGAAAGCTACCATGCAGAGTATGGTTTAACGATTGAACGTGAACAGCGGATGAAAGAGAGGGCCATCATTATGCACCCGGCACCGGTAAACCGCGATGTGGAAATTGCGGATGCCCTTGTAGAATGCAGTCGTTCCCGCATTTTTGAACAGGTGCGGAACGGTGTATTTACACGAATGGCCATTTTAGAAACGATTTTGAAAGGAAGAGATCAATATGACAACAGTTATACAAAATGTGAAGCTACTCAATGAGGAAGGCGAATTAGTAGTTTCTACTATTGTAATAGAAAACGGCAAAATCGCTTCAATTAATGGAGACATTCCAGCTGGCGCTACGGTGATTGACGGGATTGGCCATTTCGCATCACCCGGTTTTGTCGATGTACATACCCATTTACGTGAGCCTGGCTTTGAACATAAAGAAACGATTGCAACAGGTTCTGCATCTGCAGCAAAAGGCGGTTTCACAACAATTTGTGCGATGCCAAATACAAAGCCGGTACCGGATTCGGTAGAAAATATGCAGCTCATTAACGGATTGATCAAAGAAAGTGCAGTTATCCGCGTTTTACCATATGGCTCTTTAACGAAAGATATTTCCGGAGAAGTTCGCACGAATATGCAAGAGTTAAAAGAACAGGGGGCAGTCGCTTTCTCGGATGACGGCATCGGTATTCAGCTAGCGTCGACCATGTATGAGCAAATGCAGCAGGCAGCAAAGCTCGATGCGGTTGTCGTAGCACACTGTGAAGATAATTCACTTATTTACGATGGGGTTATGCATGAAGGAAAGCGAAATAAAGAACTTGGTTTACCAGGGATTCCTTCAATTTGCGAGTCCATACAGATTGCTCGAGATGTACTGCTGGCTGAAGCGGCTGGTGCACGATACCATGTATGCCATGTATCGACGAAAGAATCCGTACGTGCTGTAAGGGATGCAAAAGCAGCAGGAATTAAAGTGACAGCGGAAGTTTGTCCACACCATCTATTGTTAGAAGAGATGGATATCCCATCTGATGATGCCAACTGGAAGATGAACCCGCCATTACGTGCTGCAGACGATAAAGATTCACTGCATGCAGCACTGCTTGACGGTACGATCGACTGTATCGCAACAGACCATGCACCGCATACAGCAGAAGAAAAATGCTGCGGTATGGTTGGGGCACCATTCGGTATTGTTGGTTTTGAGACAGCTTTCCCGTTATTGTATACAAATTTTGTAGAGACAGGGAAATGGACATTGAAGCAATTAGTCGACTGGATGAGTGTAAAGGCAGCCCAAATTTTCGATCTTCCATACGGAACATTGGAAGTAGGCGCTTCAGCGGATCTTGTACTAATCGATTTGGATAAAGAACAGACAATTGATGCAGAAGGATTTGTCTCAAAAGGACGTAACACACCATTTAACGGATGGACTGCAAAAGGATGGCCGGTAGTAACGATGTTTGAAGGCAATATTGTATATCAGGAGGCAGAATAATGAAGAAGCGTTTACTAATCTTAGAAGATGGCACTGTATTTACAGGTACTGCATTTGGAAGCGACAAAGCGAGTCAAGGAGAAGTTGTATTTACAACAGGAATGACAGGCTACCAGGAAACTATTTCAGACCCATCATTTTACGGGCAAATTGTTACATTAACATACCCGTTAGTCGGAAATTACGGCATTAACCGTGATGACTTTGAAGCAATTACTCCTGCAATCCGCGGTTTTGTCGTACGTGAATTGGCAGAGCAGCCTTCAAACTGGCGCTCGGATATGTCTTTAGGGGATTACTTGGCAGCGCAAGATATCCCGGGCATTGAAGGGATTGATACAAGAAAATTAACGCGCATTATTCGTACAAAAGGAGCTGTACGAGCGATTTTAACTGAAGCAGACGCCGAAGTGGATATTGAACAAATCGTAGCTCAATTACAGGAGACACCATATATTACTCACCATGTCCGCGAAGTATCGCCAAAAGCAGCATACCCGTCACCAGGACGCGGAAAACGTGTCGTGCTGATTGACTTCGGAATGAAGCACGGTATTTTACGCGAATTAAACAAGCGTGACTGTGATGTACTGGTCGTACCTTATAACACTACAGCCGAGCAAATTTTAGCAATGCATCCGGACGGCATCATGCTTTCGAACGGTCCAGGAAACCCGGAAGATGTAACAGAAGGAATCGAAACAATTAAAGGACTAATCGGAAAAGTGCCAATCTTCGGTATTTGTTTAGGGCATCAACTGTTTTCACTAGCTTGTGGCGCAAAATCGTTTAAACTGCCATTCGGTCACCGAGGCGGAAATCATCCGGTTAAAAACCTTCGTACTGGTCGCACGGATTTAACGAGCCAAAACCATGGCTATGCAATCGATATTGAATCATTAAAGGATACAGATCTAGAGTTAACACATGTCGCTTTAAATGATGGTACTTGTGAAGGGGTTCGCCATAAGAATTATCCGATTTTCACTGTGCAGTATCACCCGGAAGCATCACCAGGTCCTGAAGATTCAAACTACCTATTTGACGAATTTATCGAAATGATGGAAATCGAAGCAGCAAAGGAGAACCAATATGCCTAAACGTACAGATATAAATACAATTTTAGTAATCGGCTCAGGTCCGATCGTAATCGGTCAAGCAGCAGAATTTGACTATGCAGGGACACAAGCATGTCTATCATTAAAAGAAGAGGGCTATAAAGTAATTTTAATCAACTCGAACCCGGCGACAATTATGACGGATACTGAGATCGCAGACAAAGTATACATCGAGCCAATCAGCCTTGAATTTGTATCGCGAATTTTACGAAAAGAGCGTCCGGATGCAATTCTTTCTACATTAGGTGGTCAAACAGGGTTAAATATGGCAATCGAGCTTGATGAGTCTGGAATTTTAGATGAACTAGGAATTGAAATTCTTGGTACAAAACTGGATGCGATTCATAAAGCTGAAGACCGTGATTTATTCCGAAACTTAATGTATGAACTTGGTGCACCGGTTCCAGAGTCTGATATTATCCATAACATGGAAGAAGCGAAAGCGTTCGTTGCGAAAATCGGTTATCCGGTAATCGTCCGTCCGGCATTCACACTTGGCGGAACAGGCGGCGGAATTTGCTACAACGATCAGGACTTACAGGAAATTGTAACGTCTGGTTTAAAATACTCGCCTGTAACGCAATGTTTACTGGAAAAATCAATCGCAGGCTTTAAAGAGATTGAATATGAAGTAATGCGTGATGCGGCAGATAATGCGATCGTTGTATGTAACATGGAAAACTTTGACCCAGTCGGTATCCATACAGGTGACTCAATTGTTGTGGCGCCAACACAAACATTATCAGACCGTGAAAACCAAATGCTGCGTAACATTTCACTTGATATTATTCGCGCATTAAAAATCGAAGGTGGCTGTAACGTACAGCTTGCATTAGACCCGTACTCATTCCAGTACTATGTAATTGAAGTAAACCCTCGTGTATCGCGTTCATCTGCGTTAGCATCAAAAGCGACAGGCTACCCGATCGCGAAGCTTGCAGCAAAAATTGCTGTAGGGCTTACACTGGATGAGATTAAAAATCCTGTTACAGGTTCAACATTCGCGTGCTTCGAGCCGGCACTTGACTACATTGTGGCAAAAATTCCGCGTTGGCCATTTGATAAATTTGAATCGGCAAAACGTAACCTTGGTACACAAATGAAGGCGACTGGGGAAGTTATGGCACTTGGTCGTACATTTGAAGAAGCGATTTTAAAGGCTGTCCGTTCATTGGAAACTGGCCATGTGCATATTGAAATGAAACATGCAGATGAATTAACAGATACATGGATAGAAAAGCGCATTAAAAAAGCAGGGGATGAGCGTCTATTCTTTATAGGTGAAGCAATACGACGTGGTGTTACTGTGGAAAAAATCCATGAATGGTCTGCAATTGACATGTTCTTCTTAACGAAGCTGAAAAAAATTGTAGATATGGAAACAACATTGGCAGAGAACAAAGGCAATCAGGAAGTTTTACGCACAGCGAAACGTTTAGGCTTTGCAGATAAAAAAATTGCACAGCTTTGGGAAATGGAAGAGCAAGCGGTTTATGATTTCCGTAAAGAGCATGGCATTATTCCAGTATATAAAATGGTTGATACATGTGCGGCGGAATTCGAATCGAATACACCATACTTCTACGGTACTTACGAGGAAGAAAATGAATCGATCCGAACTGACAAACCTTCAGTTGTAGTACTCGGCTCAGGTCCGATCCGTATCGGTCAAGGCGTAGAGTTCGACTATGCAACAGTTCACTCAGTATGGGCAATTCAAGAAGCGGGCTATGAAGCGATCATCATTAACTCAAATCCAGAAACAGTGTCGACGGACTTCTCGATTTCGGATAAATTATACTTCGAGCCGTTAACAATTGAAGATGTGATGCACATTATTGATCTGGAGCAGCCAATCGGCGTAGTCGTACAGTTCGGCGGGCAAACAGCGATCAATTTAGCGGATAAGCTTGAAGCGAATGGTGTGAAAATTTTAGGGACGACACTTGAAGATATCGACCGTGCTGAAAACCGTAACAAGTTCGAAACGGCATTACAAGAACTGAAAATTCCGCAACCTCCTGGCGATACAGCAACATCAGCTGAAGGTGCGATGAAAATTGCAGAAGGTTTAGGCTTCCCTGTATTAGTTCGCCCGTCATATGTACTAGGCGGCCGTGCAATGGAAATTGTTTATAACATGGAAGAGCTTGCTCACTATATGACAAACGCGGTTGAAGCATCACCGGATCACCCTGTATTAGTAGACCGTTACTTAACGGGACAGGAAATTGAAGTCGATGCAATTTGCGACGGTGAGAATGTATTAATTCCAGGAATTATGGAACATGTTGAACGAGCAGGTGTGCACTCAGGTGACTCAATCAGTGTATATCCACCACAAAAGTTAACAGATGCTCAGAAAGAAACATTAGTAGACTATACGACTCGCCTGGCAAAAGGCCTTGGTATTGTCGGCTTAATGAATATCCAATATGTAATGAGTGAAGGTGAAATTTACGTCATCGAAGTAAATCCTCGCTCAAGTCGTACTGTACCGTTTTTAAGTAAAATTACAAACATCCCAATGGCAAATATCGCAACAAAAGCGATTCTTGGTCAATCGATTATTGAACAAGGCTATCCAACAGGGCTGGCACAAGAACAGAAAGGCGTATTCGTAAAAGTACCGGTATTCTCATTCGCAAAATTACGCCGTGTCGACATTACATTAGGACCTGAAATGAAATCAACAGGGGAAGTAATGGGGAAAGACGCTACTTACGAAAAAGCATTATATAAAGGTTTCGTAGCAGCAGGAATGGAAATTAAAACACATGGTACAATCCTGTTCACTGTATCGGATAAAGATAAAGATGAAGCAATCAGTCTGGCGAAACGCTTCTCGACAGTCGGCTACCGTATCGTAGCGACAGAAGGTACAGCAAAAACATTTGAAGCAAAGGGTATTAAAACTGACGTCGTAGAGAAAATCGGCGGTAAAGGGAAGACATTGATCGATATGATTCAAAATGGTGAAGCCCAATTAGTTGTCAATACATTAACAAAAGGGAAACAGCCTGCACGTGATGGTTTCCGTATTCGTCGAGAATCCGTTGAAAACGGTGTACCATGCCTAACTTCATTAGATACAGCAGAAGCAATGCTGCGCGTAATCGAATCAATGACATTTACAGCAGAAGAAATGCCGAAAGCGGAGGTAGTACACTAAAATGATCCGTCAAGAGAAAATGACAGTTGTAGCGCAAAAGCAAATTGCGACGAACATTTTCGAATTGACACTACAAGGACAACTGGTTCAGGACATGACGCCTGGCCAGTTTGTTCATGTAAAGGTGTCAAATACATTCGAACCTTTGTTACGTCGACCAATCAGTATTGCCAATGTAGATAAAGAAAAAAATGAATTTACGATGATTTACCGTGCTGAAGGCCGTGGCACGAAATTTCTGGCAACAAACCGCGAAAATGAAATCGTGGATGTGTTAGGTCCGTTAGGGAACGGGTTTCCTGTTGAAGCGGCAAAGCCCGGCCAGATAGCGCTTTTAGTAGGAGGGGGAATTGGTGTCCCGCCACTCCATGAATTAGCGAAACAACTGAATGCGCGCGGCGTGAAAACGATCCATGTTCTAGGTTTCCAATCAGAGGATGTATGCTTCTACGAGGAACAGTTCACTGCTTTAGGCGATACTTACTATGCAACAGTAGACGGCACGAAGGGAACGAAAGGGTTTGTTACAACAGTATTTGATGAAGTGAAGCCCGAGTTCGATCTGTTTTATTCATGTGGTCCATTGCCGATGCTTCGTGCTTTAGAAGGCTATTACCCTGAAAAAGAAGGGTACCTATCCTTTGAGGAACGAATGGGCTGCGGAATCGGTGCGTGCTTTGCATGTGTATGCGATACGACAGAAGGTTATGGAAAAGACTATGTAAAAGTGTGCTCAGACGGGCCAGTATTCCCGAAAGGAGTTGTGGCATTATGAGCAGATTAAACTTACAATTGCCAGGTTTGGACTTGAAAAATCCAATTATGCCCGCGTCAGGCTGCTTTGGCTTTGGACGCGAATATGCCCAGCTTTATGATTTATCAAAGCTAGGTGCTATCATGATTAAAGCAACAACAGTGGAAACGCGTAAAGGGAATCCGACACCGCGTGTAGCCGAAACATCAGCAGGCATGTTAAATGCGATCGGCCTGCAAAATCCAGGGATTGAAAAGGTAATGGATGAAGAGCTGAAGTTTTTGGAAAGCTATGATGTCCCGGTTATTGCCAATGTTGCCGGCACGGAAGTTGCGGATTATGTGGAAGTAGCAGACCGTATTTCAAAGGCCTCTAACGTAAAGGCGTTAGAATTGAATATTTCTTGTCCGAATGTAAAATGCGGCGGGATTCAATTCGGGACAGATCCGGAAACAGCTAGGCAGTTAACTGCTGCTGTAAAGGCAGTTTCAAGTGTACCTGTATATGTGAAACTATCTCCGAACGTGACAAATATTGTAGACATTGCCAAAGCGGTGGAAGCAGGTGGAGCGGACGGTATAACGATGATTAATACACTTGTGGGTATGCGTTTGGACGAGCGTACAGGGAAACCTGTCATTGCAAACGGGACAGGCGGCTTATCAGGTCCCGCCATTAAACCGGTAGCTATCCGTATGGTGTATGACGTTTATAAAGCTGTGAATATTCCGATTATCGGCATGGGTGGGGTGACTTGTGCACAGGATGTGATCGATTTTATGTCTGCAGGTGCATCAGCTGTGGCAGTCGGGACAGCAAACTTTGTGGATCACTTCGTATGTCCGACAATCATCGAGGAATTACCGGTCTTGCTTGATACATTAAATGTGAAGCGTATTTCAGAAATTATCGGAAGGAGCCACCGTTAATATGAATACAAAACCAATTATTGCTTTAGATTTTCCTGGTGAGAAAGAAGTTATGGGCTTTTTAGGACAATTTGAAGAAAAACTTTTCGTTAAAATTGGGATGGAACTGTATATGCAGGAAGGCCCAACTATTGTCCGAAAAGTAAAAGAACAAGGACATGATATATTTTTAGACTTAAAGCTTCATGATATCCCGAACACAGTGAAATCAGCAATGAAGGGCTTAGCAGGGCTAGGTGTGGATTTAGTGAATGTTCATGCAGCAGGTGGACGGATGATGATGGAAGGTGCATTGGAAGGCTTGGAGGCGGGTACACCAGCAGGAGCTAAAAGAGCGGCGTTAATTGCCGTTACACAACTGACTTCTACGACAGAACAGCGTATGCATGATGAGCAAAAAGTTGCCCTATCTTTGAAAGAATCCGTCTTACATTATGCACAGCTGACAAAACAAGCAGGTCTTCACGGTGTTGTCTGTTCTGTTCATGAGGCACAGGCTATTCGTGAAGCATGCGGAGATGACTTTTTACGGGTAACACCGGGAATCCGTATGCTTGGTGGGGAGGCACATGATCAACAGCGTATTGCAACCCCTGATGGTGCTAAAAAAGACGGCTCATCACTAATTGTTGTAGGACGTGCCATTACAGGTGCCGTCAATCCGGTGAAAGCATATCAAGAAGTTTGTAACTTATGGGAGGCTAATTAAAATGTCATTACAAAACGAAATTGCACACGCAATGCTAAAAGTAGGAGCGGTGGAATTAAATCCGACCGATTTATTTACATGGGCTTCAGGAATTCAGTCACCAATTTACTGCGATACACGTTTAACTATTTCAGATCCAGTTATTCGCAAGCAGCTTGCCAACGGACTTTCCTCATTAATTAAAGATCATTTTTCTGACTGTGAAGTAGTGGCGGGTACTGCAACTGCGGGGATTCCTCATGCTGCATGGGTAGCGGATATTATGCAATTGCCGATGGTTTATGTGCGTTCAAAAGCAAAAGAGCACGGCCGCGGAAATCAAATTGAAGGAAAATATGCAAAAGGTCAAAAAGTCGTTGTAATCGAGGATATCATTTCAACAGGAGGTTCATCCATTACTGCTGTTGAAGCATTACGAAATGCAGGTTGTGAAGTGTTAGGGGTCGTATGTGTGTATACATATAATTTGCCTAAAGCGGATCAGGCGTTTGATGAAGCTGGCGTGAAATTTGTTTCATTAACAAATTTTGATTACTTAATCGATGCAGCAAAAGAGGCATCAGCCATTCAGGAAAAGGACATTCCTTTCTTAAAAAATTGGCATCAAGATTTAAAAACAGGTAAATTGAGATAAAGTAAAACTTCAATCCGGGGGCTCATCACCCACGGATTGTTAGTTGCACCAATCGGGCTTTTACGGGTAGTTGGTCATCCGCCTGGGTGTCTTACTACCCGTTAATGCGGGATAAAAAATATTAAAAATATTCAAAAACGTGTGAAGTTATCAAAAATATACTTTACACGTTTTTGTTATAGTTATATAATTCCATTATGTGAAATATCAGTTTTTTTAATAATGAAGTTTAATGAAATGCTTTTTTATTAAACAAAGCCTAAAAGTAATTCTCGTTGTTTTATGTTGGAAAAGCGATAAATTTAATCATTAAACGTTAATTTTTAAATCAAATTATCGGAAAATTTAAACTTAAAAGAATAGTTTGCTATTGATAAATTTAAAATGTTAAATTAGAATAGTTAGAAAGTTTAATAATTGACATGTAAATATGTTTTATGGATAATTTACAATGTAATACAAAAATTAACAAATAATTAATATTTTAAAAAGACTGAGTATTAGCAAGGTTTAAATTTTTTTGATAAGGGTATTTTATTCTATTTGGAAAAATTTAATTATAGAACGAGTTTAGCAGAGTCGAAGGTATGTTTAAGGAGAAAGGAGCGGTTATATAGTGTCTACGAATGAATTATTAGAAATCCGAAATTTACGTACGAGTTTCCGAATTAAAGATACATACTACCCAGCTGTAGACAATGTTTCGTTAACGCTTCGCAAAAATGAGATTTTAGCAATTGTTGGTGAATCAGGTTGTGGGAAAAGTACTTTGGCAACATCAGTGGTTGGGTTGCACAATTCTGTTACTACAAAAGTTGAAGGGGAAATTCTTTACAACAATCAAAACTTAGTTAAATTGACAGATGAACAGTTTAATAAGTTAAGAGGAAATGACATCGGTTTCATTTTCCAAGATCCACTTTCTGCATTAAACCCATTAATGCGTATCGGTGAGCAAATTGAGGAAGGGTTAATTTATCATACAAAATTAACTAAAGAACAACGTGAAAAACGTGTTATTGAATTATTGGATCAAGTAGGGATTGCGAATATGCAACGTGTTGCAAGTCAATTCCCGCATCAGTTATCTGGTGGTATGCGTCAGCGTGTCATGATCGCCATCGCATTATCAGGAAAGCCTGCAATCATTATTGCGGATGAACCGACAACAGCGCTTGATGTAACAATCCAAGCGCAAATTTTAGACTTATTAAAGTCACTACAAGATGAAATTCAATCAGGCATTATTTTAATTACACATGACTTAGGGGTTGTTGCTGAAGTAGCGGACCGAGTAGCTGTAATGTATGCCGGAGAAGTAATAGAGGAAGCACCTGTTGTGGAATTATTCAGAAATCCGAAGCACCCGTATACAAGATCTTTACTGAAATCAATTCCTCAAACAAACAGTGAGAATGAAAAATTAGAAATAATTCAAGGGATGGTTCCTTCTTTAATGAAGTTACCACGCCAAGGCTGCCGTTTCTCATCACGTATCCCTTGGATTCCGCAATCAGCACATGAAGCAAATCCACAGCTTCATGAAGTTGCTCCTGGCCACCTTGTACGCTGTACATGTTGGAAAGATTTCCATTTTGAGGATGAGGAAGGGAGCGTAAATCAATGAGTTTCATGCAAGTAGAAGATTTAAAAGTTCACTATCCGATCCGAGGTGGATTTTTTAACACAGTAGTTGACCATGTTTACGCAGTAGATGGTGTAACGATGGAATTTGACCGAGGGAAAACTTACGGTCTTGTAGGGGAATCGGGCTCAGGTAAATCGACTACCGGTAAAGCAATTATCGGGTTGGAAAAAATTACATCAGGCCGTATTCTTTATGAAGGTGAAGATGTAACAAATGCACGCCGTAAACGTGATTCAGCCTATAACCGAGATATCCAGATGATATTCCAGGATTCACATTCCAGTATGAACCCGCGTAAACGTGTATTAGATATTTTAGCAGAGCCAATTCGTAATTTCCTGAAGTTGTCTCCGCAAGAAGAGCGCAAACGTATTAATGAGCTACTGGCAATTGTAGGGATGTCAGAGGACGTACTACTTAAATATCCGCACGAATTTTCTGGTGGACAAAAGCAACGTTTAGGGATTGCCCGTGCTGTTGCATGTAACCCAAAAATGATTATTGCTGATGAGCCCGTTTCGGCACTTGATTTATCCGTACAGGCACAAGTTTTAAACTTTATGAAGGATATTCAAGAACAATATGGAATTAGTTATTTATTCATCTCTCACGATTTAGGTGTTGTTCGCCATATGTGTGACCACATTTCTATTATGTATAAAGGTAGATTCGTAGAAACAGGTAAGCGTGAAGATATTTACACAAATCCGCAGCATATTTATACAAATCGTCTGCTTTCTGCAATTCCTGATATTGAGCCTGAAACTCGAATTGAACGTAAGCTTGAACGTCAGCAAGTTGAAGCAGCATATCGCCAGGAACAACATAAATATTACGATAAGGATGGAAAAGTATATCCTTTAAAATCGATTTCAGACTCACATAGAGTAGCAATGTCTGAAGATGAAAAGGAGCGTGTATAGTATGTGGAAAACGATAGTTCGCCGTGTATTAATAATGATTCCGCAGCTATTTATTTTAAGTCTCCTAATTTTCATATTAGCGAAACAAATGCCAGGGGATCCATTTACAGGATTAATTACTCCTGAAACAGATCCGAATGTTATTGAAGAATTACGTGTTAAAGCAGGTTTTTATGATCCATGGTATGTACAGTACTATAACTGGATAACAAATGCAGCACAAGGTGACTTCGGTCAAAGTTATACATTTAAAAAGCCGGTTGCAGATATTATTGGGGATCGTGCTATGAACACATTATTACTTTCATTGCTTAGTGTAATTTTCCTTTATGTGCTGGCAATTCCTCTAGGAGTACTGGCTGGACGTTACCACGATTCATTTTTAGATAAGTCTATTGTACTTTACAGCTTTATCTCTTATGCAATACCTGCATTCGTACTGTATTTAATTTTCGTATTCATTTTCGGTTACCGACTAATGTGGTTCCCGACAAGTGGTACGGTGGAAATAGGGGTAGATCCAGGAACCTGGAGTTATTATTGGAGTAAATTCTACCATTTATTGTTACCTGCAGCCAGCTATGCACTGCTAGGTACGACGGGTGTCATTCAATATTTACGTTCGGAAATTATTGATGCAAAAACAATGGATTATGTTAAAACAGCACGCAGTAAAGGGATACCGATGAAGAAAGTATATTCACGTCATATCTTCCGTAACTCTTTGTTACCGATTGCAGCGTTCTTAGGATTCACGATTACCGGTTTACTCGGTGGATCGATTTTCATTGAAACTGTATTCGCTTATCCGGGAATGGGTAAATTGTTTGTCGAGTCCATTTCAAGTCGTGACTATAGTGTAATAACGGCATTAGTAATGTTATACGGCTTCTTAGCATTATTAGGTAGTCTATTATCCGATATTATCTTAAGTATAGTGGATCCGCGAATTCGCATAGACTAATCAATCAATTAATAATGACTAAGGAGAGGTGATTTTAATCATGGAAAACAAAAATGAACAGACAGTAGAAAAATTAGAATCTCAAAGCTCTCCACCAACTGGTATTCAAGTAATATGGCGAGAGTTTAAAAAAGATAAATTAGCAATGTTCTCATTAATAGGAAGTATTCTGCTAATGATTGCGATTATGATTATGGCATTCTTCACTATTGATCAGACTGAAGTAATGAAAATTCAATTATTGGAGCGCTTCACTGAACCTGGTGTCCGAGGTTATCTCCTTGGCGCCGACGAAGCCGGACGGGATATGTTTGGGCAGCTGATCATTGGCGCTAAAAACTCAATCTTGATTGCAATTGCTATTACAATTATTGCAAATGTAGTAGGTATCGGTCTTGGTATTATTATGGGGTATTACGGTGGTTTCATCGATAATTTCTTCATGCGTATTATTGATTTCTTTATCACTCTACCAACTACTATGATCATCATCGTAGTCGTAACAATCATTCCATCATACGGAATATTGGATTTAATCTTAATTATTGCAGCATTTCAGTGGATGTCGACGGCCAGACTTGTGCGATCAAAAGCACTTTCTGAAGCACGACGCGATTACATTAGTGCCTCCAAAACAATGGGTACAAGTGATTTCGCGATCATGTTTAAAGGATTATTGCCAAACTTAAGCTCGCTCTTAATTGTCGAAGTGACATTAAGCTTTGCGGGAAATGTAGGGATTGAAACAGGTCTTTCGTTCTTAGGTTTCGGTTTACCACCGTCAACACCAAGTTTAGGAACTTTAGTAAGTTATGCTATGAACCCGATAATTTTATCGAGTAAATGGTGGGTATGGTTGCCTGCATCAATATTAATCTTAGTAATGATGCTTGGTATAAATTACGTTGGTCAAGCGTTACGACGCTCTGCTGACGCAAAACAACGTTTAGGATAATAAGGGAGGAAAAACAGATGAAGAAAAAGAAAGGTTTAATGCTGTCATCAGTATTTGCTACGGCACTAGTATTAGCAGCTTGTGGAGGCGATGACGAAACAACAACTGAAAAACCAGCTGAAAATACAGATGGTACAAAGACAGAAGAAAACACAAATGACGGCGGTTCTACTGCAGAATCTCCAACATTACCATCTGACGTTACAAATGATGGAGATGTAATCGAAGGCGGTACATTACAATTCGCTTTAGTAACAGATTCTCCTTTCCAAGGTGTATTCTCGTATGAATTATATGAAGACGGTTATGATTCAGACATTTTAGATTTCATGACAAACTCAATTTTCGAAACAGATGGTGACTTCCTTGTAACGGATGAAGGGATTGCGAAGTTAGATGTAGATGCAGATAACAACAAAGTAACAATCACTATCCAACCTGATGAAGTGAAATGGTCTGATGGTACGCCAATGACTGTTGAAGATATCATTTATGCATATGAAATTATCGGTCACCCTGACTATACAGGTATCCGTTATGATGATGATTTCAAAAACATTATCGGTGCTGCTGAATATAAAGCAGGTACTGCAGATACAATCTCTGGTATTAAAAAGATCGATGACAAAACAGTTGAAATTTCTATGACTAAAGTTTCTCCGGCTATCTACTCTTTAGGTGACGGCTTATGGGGTTATGCAGCGCCGAAACATGTGCTGAAGGATATTCCTGTTAAGGACTTAATCTCTTCAGATGCGGTACGTAAATCTCCTGTAACTTTAGGACCATTTAAATTAGATAAATTAGTTGACGGTGAATCTGTTCAGTTCGTAGCGAACGAGCACTACTGGAAAGGTAAACCGAAGTTAGACAAAGTAGTATTACAAGTAGTACCTTCATCTTCTATCGGTGAAGCATTACGTACAGGTAAATACGATATGGCATCTGCATATCCGACAAACCAGTATGATGGCGTTAAAGATCTTGAAAACTTAACAGTATTAGCTCGTCCGGAGTTAGCATACTCTTACCTTGGCTTCAAGCTTGGTAAATGGGATGCAACTGCAAGTGTAAACATTACAGATGAAAACGCAAAAATGAATGATGCTAATTTACGTAAGGCAATCGCTTACGCAATGGATATCGAGCAAGTTGGTGAGCGTTTCTACCAAGGTTTACGTTCACGTGCAACTTCATTAATTCCGCCAGCGTTCGCTTCATTCCATGACAATTCTTTAGAAGGATTCAACTATGATCCGGAAAAAGCAAAAGCATTATTAGATGAAGCTGGATACAAAGATGTTGACGGCGACGGAATCCGTGAAGATAAAAACGGTGAAAAATTCGAAATCCGTATGGCAGGTATGTCAGGTTCTGATACTGACGAAGCAATCGTTGAATACTACCGTCAAAACTGGAAAGATGTTGGTTTAGATGTACAGTTAACAACTGGCCGTTTAATCGAGTTCAACAGCTTCTACGACAAAGTAAAAGCGGATGATCCAGAAATCGATATGTTCATGGCTGCATGGGGTACTGGTACAAACCCATCTCCACTTGGTTTATACGGTGAAGGAGCTTCATTCAACTATAGCCGTTTCGTAACACCGGAATTACAAACATTATTAGCTGATATCGACTCTAAAGAAGCGGTTGACGCAGAATACCGTGCTGATGCATTCCGTAAGTGGGAAGAGTACATGTTCGAACAAGCAACAACAGTTCCAACATACTTCCGTACAGAAATCATTCCAGTTAACAAACGTGTGAAAAACTACAATGTTGACTATGGAAATGCAACTGAATTACATGAAATTGAATTAACAGCTGACGCACCAATTAAATAATTATTAACAAAAAAGCCGCTTAGAAATTTTCTAAGCGGTTTTTTCAATGTTTATTTTTTCAATTGCATCACAATCGCTTCATCCGGTGTTACATAAAGCGTTTTTTGCTCAAAATAAATGACAAATCCTGGTTTTGCACCATTCGGTTTTTTCACATGGCGAATTTCCGTATAGTCGACCGGAACCGATGAAGAGTCGCGTGCTTTGGAAAAATAAGCACATAATACGGCGGCTTCCGTTAATGTCTGCTCATCCGGGTTTTCCGAATGGATGACAACGTGCGAGCCCGGAATATCTTTCGTATGCAGCCATACTTCGTTGCGTTTTCCAATTTTGAATGTCAAATAATCATTTTGTTTATTGTTTTTGCCGACCGAAATTGAAATACCTGAAGTAGATACAAATTTTTCAGGTTCGGGTTTTGTCGGTTTCTTTTTTCGTTTAGCCTGGCGAATTCGCAGTAAACCTTGTTCTGCCAGTTCTTCACGGATTTCTTCAATATCTTTAGTGGAGGCTTGCTGTACTTGCTGTGTAAGCATTTCCAAATAGTTGATATCTTCCGTTGCTTTATGTTTCTGTTCTTCAATCATAATTAACGCAGTTTTTGCTTTATTGTACTTTGTGTAATAGCTTTGCGCATTTTCGATCGGTGTTTTTCTCGGGCTAATCGGTATTCTTACTGTTTCGGCATTTTCACTGTAATAGTTTTCAACATCTACAAATTCTGCACCTTTTTCGAAATTATAAAGATTGGCCATCAAAAGCTCACCGTAAAGTTGGAACTGCTCCAGATTTTGAGCACGTTCGAAATCTTTTTGAAGCTTTTTTTGTTTCAGCTTTAATTTATTCAATTCATTTTGCAGCCAGCGTTCAAGATCACCAGCTTGCTGTTTTACCCGGTCCCGTTTTGCACGGGCAAAAAATACACGGTCAAGCAGTTCGCCAAGTGTTCCATAGTTTGTAACAGCACCTGATAAATGAGTTAGCGCTGTTGGCGAGAAGTAGATTTTTCCTTCCTGCTCAACATAGGTCGGGTTTGCACTCGTTGCAATTTCATTCATCAGCTGTCTGCTAGCAGTAACAGCATCAGTTGTTGTGATACGGTGCAGCAATTCATTTGCATGCAATGGAGAAAAACCGGCAAACTGTTGGACAATGTCTTTAGCGGTTAGTTGTTTGGAGAAAACCTCTTTCAACTCAACATCCGATAAACTTGTCAGGGCAATTTTTTGTTGTTGGGGCGGTGCGACATACTGCTGCCCCGGTAAAACAGTCCGGAAGCTGTTCATCGATGGTGGCAGATGTTTTATGCTATCGATAATTACATCGTTTTTAGCATCGATTAACAGCAAGTTACTATGACGCCCCATAATTTCAATGACGAGTTTTCGCTTTACCGCATCGCCGATTTCATTTTTACTGTCAATTTCAAAAGTGATTACCCGTTCAAAGCCGTCCTGAATGACAGAGGAAATAAAGCCTCCTTCAATATGTTTGCGTAACAGCATACAAAACATTGGCGGATCTGCCGGATTTTCAATCGATTGATCTGTTATGTGAACACGGGAATATGAAGGGTGAATAGAAAATAATAGTTTACTATTTTGACCTGCTGCACGAATTTGCAATACAACTTCAAGTGCATTCGGCTGATAAATTTTTGTAATACGTCCGGAAGTCAAGCTTTGTAGTTCCTTGCTCATCGAACGAGTAAATAGTCCGTCAAATGCCATCTTTATGCCTCTTTCATTAAATAAGTTCTTTGATTGTTTTATCATACCATTTTTTCGTTCAAACCTGTAGTTATCGTAAATTACTATATATTAAGGAAACGTATTATTTATATGAGGGAAATATGATTAAAGCCTGTTGATTGGAATGGAGGGGTGGCAACTCCAGCGGGAGCAGCGTGACGCCTGAGACTACAGGCTCAGGCCACGCCCGCGGAAAGCGTCCGCCCCGGAATGGAAATCAACTCCCTAATTATAGGAAGCCAATTCCTTCCTTCTTACATAAAATAAAAAGTATTTTATTACATCCTATCTATGATAAAATATATATTTGGATAATAGACGTTAAAGCAAAATCGATAACACATATGCTATAATTGAAACAATTAAGTAAAGAAGGATGTGACGAACCTTGGTACGTAGTATGACCGGATTCGGCAGGGGGGTCACAACAACGAAACACTTTCAACTCACTGTTGAAATTCGTGCTGTGAATCATCGTTTTTTAGAAATTAATACAAAGTTTCCAAAAGAATGGATGGAATCTGAAGTAGTAGCAAAAAAAATGTTGTCTGATGCAGTTTCTCGTGGGAAAATAGATGTTATCATTTTTCTGAAGGAGCTCCATGACACTGAACAGACGATTCAAATCAATTGGTCACTGCTCAATGCTTTCCTCCAGGCAAAAAAGGAATTGTCACAAACGGTTCCAATGGAGGAAAAGTGGACAATGCAGGAGCTTGTGAGTTTGGACCAAGTGTTGCAGGTTGAAAAAATTGAGTTCATGCAGGATGAGATCATAGAAGCTGTAAAAAATGCATTGGCAGAAGCGATTCAAAACCTCATTGCGATGCGTGATCGTGAAGGGCAAGGTCTGCAGCAAGTGATGCTACAGTACAAAAAAGACCTTGAAGCGCAAATTGCTGTAATACGCCACTATGCACCGCTCGCAGTTGAAAAATATCGCGAACGTTTAATGAGCCGTTTAGAAGAAGTGGCGAGCGGTCAAACGTTGGATGATCGTTTACTTACGGAAGTTGCGATTTATGCAGAGCGAATTGATATTACAGAAGAGCTGGACCGGTTGGATAGCCATTTCAATCAGTTGTCCGAAACATTAAATGAAAACATTGCGATTGGACGGAAGCTTGATTTCATTATGCAGGAAATGAACCGTGAAATTAATACAATCGGTTCAAAAAATCAGTCAACCCAATGTTCAGCTGCAGTTGTACAGGCAAAGACGATTTTGGAAAAAATGCGTGAACAAGTTCAAAATATTGAATAATATAAAGGAGTTACTTATGAAAAAACAACGTGGATTATTAATTGTTTTATCTGGTCCATCAGGTGTCGGTAAAGGGACAGTTCGTAAAGAGCTCTTTTCACAACCGGATACAAATTACGAATATTCGATTTCAATGACAACGCGTAATCCTCGCGAAGGAGAAGAAGATGGTGTAGACTATTTCTTTAGAACACGTGAGGAATTCGAATCGTTAATTGAGCAAGGAGGCTTACTGGAACATGCGGAATTTGTCGGCAATTATTACGGTACACCACTTGCATATGTACATGAAACGCTAGAAGCAGGACGCGATGTATTTTTGGAAATTGAAGTACAAGGAGCAGCACAAATTCGTGAAAAAGCACCAGATGCGTTGTTTATCTTTTTAGCACCACCAAGCATTACGGAACTGGAACAACGTTTAGTTGGTCGTGGTACGGAAACAGAAGATGTAATCGCCCGTCGTATCGCTACTGCACGTGAAGAAGTCGAAATGATGAGTTTATATGATTATGTTGTAGAAAACGACCAAGTTCAAAATGCATGTGATAAAATAAATGCTATCATAGTAGCAGAGCACTGTCGTCGTGAACGTGTGGAAAAACGCTATTTGTCAATGTTGAGAGGAGAATGAAACCATGTTATATCCATCAGTAGATAAGTTAAAAAAACAAATTGATTCTAAGTATTCTTTAGTGAGCTTAGCTTCAAAACGCGCGCGCCAAATGCAAGAAGAGGGCGGCGAGCACTTAAGCTCATACGTTTCTTACAAACCAGTAGGAAAAGCATTGGAAGAAGTAGCTGCCGGAAAGCTTCGCAAAGTTCAACAAGACGCTTCAACTGTTTACGAAGACGAAATCTAGTTGTTAATTTACTAAAAGAATACTCCCTGAGTAGAAGCTCCCTAAGAATTTTTCTTTGGGAGCTTATCCTTTGAAAGGACGGTAAAATAATGAAAAAAAACAATATACTATTGTGTGTGTCGGGTGGAATTGCTGTATATAAAGCGGTAGCGTTAGTAAGCAAACTGTCTCAGGCAGGCTTCAATGTAAAAGTGATCATGACAGCTTCAGCACAAAAGTTCGTTACCCCTTTAAGCTTCCAGGTGATGTCTAAAAATGATGTGTTTTTTGATACGTTCGATGAAAAAGATTCCAATGTCATTGCCCATATTGATCTGGCGGATTGGGCAGATTTAATTATCGTAGCTCCTGCAACAGCCAATATGATTGCCAAAATGGCACATGGAATGGCGGATGATATGGTAACAACAACATTACTTGCAACGACTGCACCTGTTTGGGTGGCACCGGCGATGAATGTACATATGTATGAACATCCGGCCGTTTTACGGAATATTGCACAACTTCACGAAGATGGCATCCGCTTTATCGAACCGTCTGAAGGTTTTTTGGCATGCGGCTATGTAGGGAAAGGTCGTCTGGAAGAGCCGGAAAAAATTACTGCACTCGTAGAAAAGCATTTCCGTGAGCAATCAGGAAGCGATGGACAATGAGATTTGCACAAGTAATCGTCGATGTTTCCGCATATCCGGTTGACCGTCCTTTCGACTATTTAATACCGGAAGATTGGGAAGAGCTGATTGACATAGGATGTCGTGTAAAAGTCCCATTCGGACCGCGCAATGTGCTTGGTTTTGTCGTCGGCATTGTAGCCGAATCAGACGTTCCGGTTGAAAAAATAAAGCCGATTTCAGAAATACTCGATTTGGAATCCATTTTGACTGAGGAAATGCTGAGCTTGGCAAAATGGCTGAAGCATCAAACAATCTGTTATGAAATTGATGCATTACAAGTAATGCTACCGGGTGCTTTGCGGGCCAAGTATGAGAAGTATGCTGTCCTGCTAGGCGAAGTGCCGCAATTACCTCAAATGCTGCAGCCTTACTTTGAGAAAGCCAAAAAAGTGAATTTAGCACAATTTGAAAAGGCAAATTTATTAAAACCATTAAAACGGGCAGTAAAAGACGATCTTGTCAATATTGAAAATGAAGTGAAACAAAAAGGCCAAGTGAAACAAGTACGTAAAGTGCAAATTTATTCCCGTGAACAAATAGAAGAAGTGATAGAACAAATGGGAAAACGGGCACCAAAGCAGCTGGCATTGATGGAATGGATGCAAGACCATGCTGGAGCCATCGTTTTACCGGAACAAATATATGAAGCCGTTCAAGTGACAAGCAGTGTATTAAACAGTGTCATTGAAAAAGGGGCAGCAGCGTATATACAAGAGGAAGTTTACCGTGATCCGTTTACAAAGGAAGTCGTAAAAACAGACTTTTTACAATTAACAGATGAGCAAGACAAGGCACTGAAAAAAATTACGGAAGCCATAAATGAAAAACGTCAAGAGACCTTTCTTCTTCACGGCATTACAGGCAGCGGCAAAACAGAAGTGTATCTACAGGCAATTCAGCGCACAATTGCAGACGGGAAAGAAGCGATTGTACTCGTACCTGAAATATCATTGACACCACAAATGACGGAGCGTTTTAAATCGCGTTTCGGTGACGAAGTGGCAGTTATGCATAGCGGGTTGTCTGTCGGTGAAAAGTATGATGAATGGCGAAAAGTGCAGCAAGGAAAAGTAAAGGTAGTAGTAGGTGCACGGTCAGCTGTTTTTGCACCGTTTAAAAATCTCGGTCTGCTTATTTTGGATGAGGAACATGAGTCAACATACAAGCAGGAAGATTCGCCTCGCTACCATGCACGGGATGTCGCGATATGGCGCGGAAATTATTATAATTGTCCGGTTATTTTAGGAAGTGCGACACCTGCATTAGAATCGTTTGCACGTGCGAAAAAAGGTGTGTATACGTTACTGACATTGTCACAGCGGGCAAAAAATCAGGCATTGCCGACCGTTCAGATTATCGATATGCGGGAACAGCTGCAGGCAGGAAACCGTTCGATGTTTTCTGAACCGCTTATGGAAGCATTAAGGGATCGTCTCGATAAAAAAGAACAGACCGTCCTATTTTTAAATCGCCGCGGCTACTCATCGTTTGTATTATGCAGGGATTGCGGGACAACAGTGCAATGTCCGAACTGTGATATTTCGTTGACGTACCACCGCTATCAGGAAAAGCTGAAATGCCATTATTGCGGTCACGATGAATATATACCGGAAAGATGTCCTGAATGTCTAAGTGAAAACATCCGTTATTTCGGTACCGGAACTCAAAAGGTTGAAGAAGAAATTCATAAGCTGTTCCCGGAAGCACGTGTTATGCGGATGGATGTCGATACGACAAAACAAAAAGGGGCACATGAAAAAATGCTCGATGCGTTCGGCCGAGGGGAAGCGGATATTTTGCTCGGTACGCAAATGATCGCTAAAGGACTTGATTTCCCGAATATTACATTAGTCGGAGTATTGAGTGCCGATACCTCGCTTCATTTACCGGACTACCGTGCAGCGGAAAAAACATTCCAGCTCATGACACAAGTAAGTGGTCGAGCAGGACGCCACAATAAACTGGGCGAAGTATATATCCAAACTTATACACCGGAGCATTATGCAATCCAGCTATCAAAAGATCAGCATTATACTCCGTTTTACGAACGCGAAATGCATGCAAGACACATTGCAGGATATCCGCCATATTATTATATTGCGCTTATTCAAGTGTCGCATGAAGACGTCATGTTTGCTGCTGAGTATGCCGGCCGTGTTGCCGAGTATTTGCGGTCCAATTTATCATTTAATGTTTCCGTTATCGGACCGACCACTGCCAGCATCGCTCGTCTCCAAAATAGATATCGTTATCAATGTTTGATAAAATATAAAGTAGAGCCAAATTTGATTCCGGTTCTTTTACAGCTAATAAAACTGTATCGTTCGGAATGGATAAAAAAAGGCATTGTGTTAACAGTTGATTTAGATCCGACAATGATCTAATGCATATAGAAAGAGGTATTGAAATGGCAATTAAAGAAGTTGTAAAAAACCCGGCGAATATACTATCAAAAAAAACAAGAGAAGTTGAAGTAATCGATGAAAATATCATTCAACTTTTAGATGATTTATATGACACGATGGTAGAAAATGATGGTGTAGGAATTGCTGCACCTCAAATTAATGTTGATTTACGTGTAGCAATCGTAGAATTAGGTGAAGATATTTTAGAAATGATCAACCCGATTGTACTTGAAACACGTGGAGAAGAAGAAGATGTGGAAGGCTGTTTAAGTTTCCCGGACTTATTTGGCATGGTAAAGCGCCCAACATACGTAAAAATCGAAGCCTCAGATCGTGAAGGACGTATTTATGAACTTGAAGCTGAAGACTTTGAAGCACGCTGTATTTTGCATGAAATCGATCATTTAGATGGCGTTTTATTTGATTCGAAAATGACGCGTGTATTAACAGAGGAAGAATTAGAAGAGCTATACGCGGACGTTGAGGAGGAATAATCGATGACAAAAATCGTATTTATGGGAACACCTGCCTTTTCAGCGCCAATTTTGCGTATGCTTCATGAAGAGGGCTATGACATCGCAGCGGTTGTTACACAGCCGGATCGTCCAGTTGGGCGTAAAAAAGTATTAACACCGCCACCTGTAAAAGAAGAAGCATTACGACTAGGCTTACCGGTTATTCAACCTGAAAAGTTGCGCGGTTCACAGGAGCTGGAAGAAATTTTAGCATTAAATGCGGACATTGTCGTAACGGCGGCATTTGGACAGATTTTGCCGAAAGAACTGCTTGAAGCACCTCGACTAGGTTGTATCAATGTCCATGCATCATTATTACCTGCATATCGAGGCGGTGCACCAATTCATCAGGCAATTATCGATGGACAGGCATCAACCGGTGTAACGATTATGTATATGGCGGAAAAACTGGATGCCGGGGATATTATTTCACAACGGGAAATTGCCATTGAAGATACAGACAATACAGGTACAATGTTTGATAAATTAAGTGCAGTAGGTCGTGAACTATTAAAAGAAACAATGCCATCGATTATCGACGGAACAAATGCCCGCATTCCACAAGATGAATCACTCGTAACATTTGCACGCAATATTAGCCGTGAGCAGGAGTTGATTGATTGGAATAATGAAGCGCGTGCATTGTATAATCAAGTGCGCGGACTACACCCTTGGCCTGTTGCCTATACGACATTTGAAGGGGCTAACTTTAAAGTCTGGGGAGCAAAGCTGGGGGAAACTGCAACAAATGCTGCACCGGGAGAAGTCGTGAAAATTGAAAAAGATCATTTTGAAGTAGCGACAGGCGATGGCAGTACATTGGCGCTGTATGATGTACAACCAGCAGGGAAGAAACGCATGACAGCAGAAGAGTTTTTACGTGGTACGGGCTCGAAATTACAGATTGGGGACCGTTTTGAATGAGTAAAAAGAAACAAGTAATTTGGGACGGTAATGTGCGGGATGCCGCTTTAACGATTTTACTGACGGTCGATAAAAGCCAGGCATACAGTAATTTATTATTACACCAAACGATTGAAAAATATAAAATCGATGCGAAAGATCGTGGCCTGTTAACAGAGCTCACATATGGAACATTGCAGCATAAACTGACACTGGATTATTATCTGGAGCCATTTATTCGCGGAAAAGTGGATATTTGGGTGCGTTGGCTGTTGCGTATGTCGCTCTATCAAATGCAGTATTTAACACGTATTCCTGCACACGCCGCTGTCAATGAAGCAGTGGAAATTGCAAAACGCCGAGGCCATAAAGGGATTGCCTCAATGGTAAACGGTATTTTACGTTCGATTTTACGTGAAGGTGTTCGTTCAACCGATTTAATAGAAGATGCAAATGAGCGTCTGGCAATCGAAACAAGTCACCCGCAATGGCTGGTCGATCGCTGGGTTGAAAGCTACGGCTATGATAAAACACGTGAAATGCTGCTTGAAAATAATATTGCACCATTGCAGACAGTACGTGTCAACACGACGAAAGCAACTGTTGAACAAGTATTGACAACACTTGAACGTGAAGGTGTAAAAGCGCGCCGCAGTGAATATATACCTGAATGTCTGCATCTTGAAAGCGGGCAGGCCGCACGTACGGGAGCGTTCCGAAATGGGCTTATTACGATTCAGGATGAAAGTTCGATGCTGCCGGCAAAAGTGCTGAATCCGCAACCAGGTATGAAAGTACTTGATATGTGTGCAGCACCAGGAGGGAAAACAACGCATCTTGCTGAAGTTATGAAAAACGAAGGCTCGATTTTAGCGACCGATCTTCATCCGAAAAAATTGGATTTAATCGAAGAGAATGTCGCGCGTCTAGGATTGAATATTATCGAAACAGCTCCGCTTGACGGAAGAAAAGCAGCAGGCTTTTTACAAAAGGAAGGCTATGATGCGATTCTGGTTGACGCACCTTGCTCAGGTTTGGGCGTAATGCGACGCAAGCCGGATATTAAATATACAAAGCGAGAAGAAGATTTAGAGAGCCTGCAAACAATTCAGCTTTCGATTTTGAATAATGCAGTCCAGCTATTAAAACAAGACGGACGATTAGTGTATTCAACATGCACAGTAGACCGTAGTGAAAATGAAGGTACGGTACAAGCCTTCTTAAAAGAGCACCCTGAAATGAACTTGGTGCCGATTGAAAATTTACCAACACAACTAGAAGCGAAGCAACAGGACGGGATGCTACA
The DNA here is from genome assembly GCF_038003445.1 of Solibacillus sp. FSL K6-1126. NCBI lineage: Bacteria > Bacillati > Bacillota > Bacilli > Caryophanales > Caryophanaceae > Solibacillus > Solibacillus sp. FSL K6-1126. Next base: position 1,140,133 of record NZ_JBBOPD010000001.1, read on the forward strand.
AGTATTCCCGCAAGATATAGGCAGTGACGGATTTTTCGTAGCTGCATTCGTAAAAAAAGGAGCGTCCAATTAACTAATGGAGCAAGAACAATTAAAACAATTTGATGAACGAATTCAGGATTTAGTGGAAGAAACAGCAGATAAACCGGTACGTCGTGCGAAGAAAGAAAAGCCACAGTTAAAACCTTCTGTCTACTCATTACGTCTAGATGAAATGAAGGAATGGCTGACAGCAAATGGAGAAAAGGCTTTCCGGGCAGCGCAAATTTATGAATGGCTTTATGAAAAGCGTGTCCAAACATTTGAAGAAATGTCAAACTTGCCGAAAGCATTGCGTGAAAAACTTGAGGCCGAGTTTGCATTAACGACACTATCGACAATTATAAAACAAGAATCAAAAGACGGCACGATCAAGTTTTTATTCCAGCTGCAAGACGGCTATTCAATTGAAACTGTATTGATGCGTCATGATTACGGTAATTCAATTTGTGTAACGACACAAGTAGGCTGCCGTATCGGTTGTACATTCTGTGCATCTACGTTAGGTGGCTTGAAGCGTCATTTAATGGCAGGTGAAATTGTTGAGCAGGTCGTAAAAGTTCAGCAACAGCTTGACGAAACAGAAGAGCGTGTATCTTCAATTGTTATCATGGGAATCGGTGAGCCGTTTGACAACTACGATGCGATGATGAACTTCCTTAAAATTATGAACGATGACAAAGGATTAAATATCGGTGCCCGTCATATTACGGTTTCGACTTCGGGAATTGTACCGAAAATCTATGAATTCGCAGATGAAGGCATGCAAATTAACTTTGCGGTTTCTCTTCACGCACCGAACCAAGAGGCACGTCAGAAATTAATGCCGATTGCCAAAGCATATAAATTAGAAGAGTTGATGGAAGCAGTAAAATACTATACGAAGAAAACAGGGCGTCGTGTTACATTTGAATACGGTTTAATGTCAGGTCAAAATGATACAGAAGAAGTAGCAATGGAACTGGCGAAGCTGATCAAAAATATTAAATGTCATGTTAACTTAATTCCGATTAACTACGTGCCGGAACGTGATTATATTCGTACATCACGCAGTAAAATTTTTGCTTTTGAAAGAACGCTTAAGGAGCAAGGTATTAACGTAACAATCCGCCGTGAGCAAGGTGCAGATATTGCAGCTGCATGTGGCCAGTTACGTGCACAAGAACGATCACACGAAACAAAGTAGGTGGACTATAGTGAACTTTACAGTGGAAAGTGATATTGGGTTAAAGCGAAAAATAAATGAAGATCGGGCCGCGTTTTTTGAGCGCCCCGATCATTTTAAGCTTGCGATTTTAGCAGATGGTATGGGTGGTCATAATGCTGGTGATGTAGCGAGTGAAATGGTTATTACCGAAATGCATGCACTCTTTAAACAGGAAAATGCAGAAAATTTTGCAACTAAACAGTTAAAGCTGGAATGGTTGCGTAACGCGGTGTCACATATTAATCAAAAAATATATCATTACTCATTAACACATGAAAATTGTCAAGGTATGGGTACGACAATGATCGCTGTGTTGCTTGATAGGAATGATTGCACGATAAGCCATGTCGGCGACAGTCGTGTATACCATATTACAAATGAAACAGTAAAGTTAGTAACAAGAGATCATTCTTATGTAAATATTTTATTGGAAAATGGAGAAATTAGTGAAGAAGAGGCACAAAATCATCCTCAACGGAACTTTATTTTAAAAGCACTCGGTACAGAAATTTCGATTGAACCTGATTTTTATGAAATCACCCTATCAAATGAGGCCTTTTTACTCATTTGTTCCGACGGGTTAAGTAATAAACTGTCTACAGAGGAAATAGGCAAAATTATTACTACACAGGTTTCCGTTCAGGAAAAAGGAAAAAAATTAGTTCAATTAGCAAATGAGCGTGGTGGAGAAGATAATATTTCCCTTATCTTAATGACAACGGTGCAGGAGGTGTAACAATGCTAGTAGGAAAACATATAAGTGGCCGTTATAAAATTTTAAAATTAATTGGCGGAGGCGGTATGTCAAATGTATATTTGGCACACGACATTATTTTAAGCCGTGACGTCGCAATCAAAATATTGCGTTATGATTTATCGAATGAAGAAGAATTGCACCGTCGTTTCCAGCGTGAAGCATTGTCTGCAACAAGTTTGACTAATCCTAATATTGTAAGCATCTATGATGTTGGCGAAGATGGGGATATGCACTATATTGTCATGGAATACATTAAAGGGAAAACATTAAAACAATACATACAAGAGTTTTCACCTTTATCTGCAGCGCGTAGTGCCCATATAATGAAGCAGCTTACATCGGCAATTGCCCATGCACATGAAAACGGCATTATCCATCGAGATATAAAGCCTCAAAATATATTGATGGACGAAGAAGGAAATGTGAAAATCACTGATTTCGGGATTGCGACATCGCTTGGAGCAACAAGCTTCACGCAAACGAACTCAGTCATCGGAACAGTCCATTATTTATCGCCGGAGCAGGCACGCGGCGGTGTAGCAACGATGAAGTCCGATATATATGCACTTGGAATCGTTTTTTATGAGCTTTTAACAGGTGAATTGCCATTTTCAGGGGAATCTGCTGTATCTATTGCGTTAAAGCATCTGCAGGCGGAAACACCTTCCGTACGTGAATTTGATGCAAGCATTCCGCAAAGCGTGGAAAATATTGTATTAAAGGCAACAGCAAAAGATCAAAATCACCGTTATAGCAATGCAGAAGAGATGGAAGAAGATTTAAATACATGTTTATCATTACAACGGGTGAATGAACCTAAATTTATGCCGCCGGTTGATAATGGCGCGACAAAGCTAATGCCGATTATAAAAGATCCGAAGCCTGTACCTGTCCCGGTTCAGGAGCCATCTACCGGCATTACGGAACAGACAGTCCGGATCGATTCAAAACCGCCTGCAGAGGAAGAACCGAAGCCGTTAAAGCCAAAAAAGAAAAAGAAAAAATGGCCGCTTATCGTTGGTCTATTAGTTCTTTTAGCAATTGGTGCAGTAGTAGCAGCTGTTCTTTTAACTCCAAATAGAGTAGTCATAGAAGATGTGACAGATATGACGGTTGAAGAAGCGATTCGAATTTTAGAAGAGCAAGGTTTCGTTATTGGCGAACAAGAGGAACGCAACAATGAAGAAATTGAATCCGGAAATATCATTGAAACGAATCCGCAAGCAGGTCGGGAACGTGATAAAGGCACTACGGTGGATTTAATCGTCAGTATCGGTAAGGAATTGACAAAGATGGAGGATTTCGTCGGTAAACAGCGTGATGAAGTAATCGATGAGTTAGAAGAATATAATAGCTATGATTTTAGAGAGGAATATTCTTCTGAGCATGCAGCGGGTGAGATTATCGGTCAAACACCGGAAGCCGGAGAGGAAATTCACGTCAATGAGACAGATGTTGTATTAACAGTTAGTAGAGGACAGGAACAAGTAACGGTGCGGGACTTGATGGCGTTTAATGATGCAAACCGTTCAGAATATGAAAAAAGCTCAGGTTTTAAAGTGAATGTAACTGGTGAAGAATATTCGGATAAACCGGCAGGTGAAGTAATCAGTCAAACACCAAAAGCAGGCACGAAGCTTGAAAAAGGTGGCACAATTAATGTCGTCATCTCGAAAGGACCAAAAGCAAAACAGGAAAAGTTCTATACAAAAACAATTGAAATTCCGTACGAGCCTTTTGAAGAAGGGATCGAGCAAGAGGTCTCCATTTACATTCAGGACAAAACACGTACAATGGCAGAGCCTGTAGAAAAGTTAACAATTAATGAAGATACTTTATATACAATTAAGCTGGTCATCGTTGAAGGGGACAAAGCAGCCTATCAGATTGTACGGGATAACAATGTAATCGAAAATAAAACAATTACGTATGAAGAATTGGCGGAATAAGGAGGAATTGGATGGCGCAAGCCCAAATTCGAAAAGCATTAAGCGGTTATTATTATGTTGAAAAAGACGGCAATTTAATTCAATGTCGCGCTCGTGGGATTTTCCGTAATCGCGGAGAATCACCACTAGTCGGCGATTTTGTGGAATATTCCTATGATGGGGAATCGGATGGTTCCATCGATAAAATACTGGAACGTCACAACGAACTCGTCCGACCACCGATTGCGAATGTGGATCAGGCATTACTTGTGTTTTCCGCAAAAGAACCGGATTTTAATACAGTACTGCTCGACCGTTTTTTAGTCGTGCTCGAGTCGTTCCATGTTCAGCCGATCATTATTTTAACGAAGATGGATTTATTAAATGATGCAGAACGTGCACATTTACAAACATACATTGACGACTATAAAGAAATCGGCTATGACATTATCGAAACATACATTGATGATCCAACATTGCTGGAGAAAATTGAACCATACTTGCAAGAAAAAACATCGGTGCTTGCTGGCCAGTCAGGTGTAGGGAAGTCAACATTATTAAATACATTGCTTCCTGAGCTTGATTTAAAAACAGGTATTATTTCAAAAAGTTTAGGGCGCGGGAAACATACAACTCGCCACGTCGAGCTGATTGAAGTATGCGGCGGACTATTGGCGGACACACCAGGCTTTAGTTCTTTTGATTTTGAAATGATAGAAAAAGAAGAGCTGACATCCTGTTTGCCAGAGTTCGAACGTATTAGCGAGAATTGTAAGTTCCGTGGTTGTCTGCATATAAAAGAACCGAAATGTGCGGTAAAACAGGCAGTAGAAACGGGAGAAATCCGTTCGTACCGCTATGAGCATTATGAACAAATCTTACAAGAAATTATTGACCGAAAGCCGAGGTATTAGACATGATTAAAATTGCACCATCAATTTTAGCAGCAGACTTTGCAAAGCTGGGACAAGAAGTAAAAGAAGTAGAAGCAGCAGGAGCCGAATTGATTCATATCGATGTAATGGACGGTCATTTCGTACCGAATATTTCATTTGGTGCAATTGCATTAGAAGCCATTCGTCCTCTTTCTACATTACCGATGGACGTACATTTAATGATTGAAAATCCGGACCAGTATATTGAACAGTTTGCGAAAGCGGGTGCAGATTATATTACGGTACATGTTGAAGCATGCCGCCATCTGCACCGTACGATTCAGTTAATTCGTTCACACGGTGTGAAACCGGGTGTTGTATTAAATCCGCATACGCCGATTGAAACAATACAGCATATTTTGGAAGATGTTGATATGGTGCTGTTTATGACGGTAAACCCTGGCTTTGGCGGACAAAAGTTCATTGAATCGGTTGTGCCGAAAGTGGAAGCATTATCGGAAATTATTAAAGAACGTGGCTTGAATATCGAAATTGAAATTGATGGCGGAATTAACGCTGAAACAATCGTACCTTGTGCAAAAGCAGGTGCAACGGTTTTTGTTGCTGGTTCAGCTATTTACAGTAAAGAAGATCGCGCACAAGCTTTACAGGAAATTAAACAAGCAGGATTAGCGGCAATTCAATGATTGTAGCAATCTGCTCAGGCGGCCCCGTTCATGAGGTCGCCTTTTCTTTAACACCGGATGTCTGGATTGGAGTCGACCGGGGGGCATTATATTTAGTGGACAAAGGCATACAGCCACATAGTATTGTCGGTGATTTTGATTCCATTACAGCGGAGGAATTTGCGCGGATTTCCGAAGCTGTAGACCATGTTGAACAATTTCAGGCAGAAAAAGATGAGACGGATACAGACTTAGCCTTGCAGAAGGCACTCACATATGAGCCGCAGGAAGTCTTTTTAACGGGTGTTACAGGCGGGCGTTTAGATCATTACGAAGCGACATTACGGTCTGTATTTCTCATGCAGCAGCAGCATCCTCATATTACTTTTAAAATCGTTAATTCTCATAATATCATTCAATTTTTACTGCCGGGTACACATATTTTGACAGAAGACTATTATTCTTACGTATCGTTTTTTGCCTATGGAAAGACTCTGCGAAACGTGACGTTGCGTAGTGTTAAATATGAGACGACAGATGAAGTGATTGAACAGGGGACAACACGTTTCACAAGCAATGAAATAATAGGTACAGGGTCTATTTCATTTAGGGAAGGCATATGTTTAATGATAAAGAGTAAAGATTAAGGAGGAACAACACTGAAAGTATATACATTCCAAATGCCAAAATGGTTAAGCGGTGTGGCAAGAGGCTGCGTGAAGTTGTTTCGTAGAGATAAAAAAGAAAAATAAAGATCCTGTCTACAGCTCATAGCGATTATGGGCTGTATTTTTTCTGTTGTTAAGGAAATTATATACTATCGCACTATGGATAACCTGGAAACAAGTTTTTGTCCCCGTCCAGGCTAAAGCGCCAACTCCTCGGCCATTTCAGTCCTTCCGTGCAAAAGTGGTGAACCGTTTACTTTTGCGTCGGGCCTTCCAATGTCTGAGGCTCACACGATGTGAGCCATTGGGGGCATGCCACAAGGACGTGGCGTTATACCCCCTCGGAGTTGAACGGGCGCTTTAGCGCTTTTGTTCATTTTTTGCAAAAAAATAGAGTACCAGCAAATTGCTGATACTCTATACGCGATTATACGCGCTCGATTTTACCTGATTTTAAAGCACGAGCAGAAACCCATACACGTTTTGGCTTACCGTCAACTAAGATACGAACTTTTTGAAGGTTAGCACCCCAAGTACGTTTGTTAGCGTTCATAGCGTGTGAACGGTTGTTGCCTGTACGAGCTTTACGGCCAGTAATTACGCATTGTTTTGGCATTGTAAAATTCCTCCTTACAGCTGAATCTGAAATCTTTATTTCAGTTCGTTATTTCACATACCATAATAATTTAACATACAGAGTCAATGAGTGCAAGACATTTTACATAACCTTTCAAGAAAAAAACCTTTACACCCCATTTTGCTTAATCGGGATTAAAAACTTCCTGGAAAAGGTAATGTACTATATAAACTAATTATTTGGGGGAAATATTTATGAAAAAGTGTATGGTCATCATCAACCCATCTTCAGGGAAAGAAAAAGCAAGTGAGTATGAAAAGAAAATTATCGGACAATTACATAATTATGAAGTCATTGTAAAAGAAACAGCAGGTGAGAAGGATGCAACCCGCTTTGCTAAAATGGCATGTGATGAGCAATATGATGCGGTCATTTTAGTCGGCGGAGACGGTACATTAAATGAAGGGATCAACGGAATTGCCGAACAGCCTCACCGCCCTGTTGTGGGAGTTGTTCCGTTAGGTACAGTCAATGATTTTGCGCGTGCATTGGACATATCGCTTGATCCTGATGAGGCGATCGCGTTACTTGGCGGAAAAACAACAAAAGCGGACATCGGGAAAGTGAACGATCATTATTTCACGAATGTCATTGCAATCGGATTATTGGCAGAAGCGGTTGGTGACGTGTCGGTAGAGCAAAAAACATCTCTTGGATCGCTCGCCTATTTATTTGAAGGAGTGAAAGCGGCCATTCAAAATGACTCCTACGAAATGGAAGTAACGGCAGATGGACAAACGTATAAAGAAAATATGATGCTCTTCATATGTGTATTAACCGATTCAGTCGGAAGCTTCCGTCAACTAAATGAAGATGCCGATAAATCAGACGGCCTCTTGCACGGGTTTATTATTAAAAGTACGAGCACACTACAAGTAGTAGGGACAGCTAAAAATTTGCTTACAGGCAATTATGAGGACGATGACAATATTATTAAATTGAATGCACGTGAAATGCATATAAAAGCGACTGAAGCATTTCCGCTGAATGTTGACGGAGACTTAATCAGCCAACTTCCGGCAAAAATATCCATTTTGCATAATCATATCGAATTTTTCGCGGTTAATAGTGGGACTCGCCCAAAATAGTTACGTAATAAATAGTCGGCTGGCAACTAAGCATATGGAATGGAAGGCGGCGACTCCTGCGGGATAAGCGTGACGGCCGATATACCGCAAGAGCGTAGCGGTGAGGAATGGCCCACGCCCGCGGAAAGCGTCAGCCTGTAGTGGAACGTGCGGATAAACATATATTTGGGTATTGAGCTAAAATGGTCAGTGATATGTTTCAAAGATGCTTCCTTGTATAACAACTGAAAATTGTCGAATACTCTAAATAGGTTGTGCAAAAAAATATATGATGTTGTTTTGCATTCAGTGGGGATAAAGAACCTAACTGATTGAAATTTCACTTTATTGAAAGATTAAAAATAAAGAGATTCTTAATAAAGAGAAATTCAAAAAAACGACTTCAGGCTAGACGTAGGTGAACGTTTTCTTTTATAATCGACTTTTGTGTAGTACAATATAAATTAGTCAAATAGAGCCAAGGGGGCATTCACTATGTCAGTAGAATTAAATAACGAATTCGGTCATATTGATATATCCAATGATGTTATTGCTCAAATTGCTGGTGGAGCAGCGATTGAATGCTATGGCATTGTAGGCATGGCATCAAAACATCAGATTCGTGATGGATTAACAGATATTTTACGAAAAGAGAATTTTGCAAAAGGTGTGCTCATTCGCCAAGAAGGTGATGACTTACATATTGATATGTACATTATTGTAAGCTATGGTACGAAAATTTCTGAAATCGCTTATCAAGTACAATCCAAAGTAAAATATACAGTAAATAAAACATTAGGTATGAGCGTTAAATCAGTTAATATTTTTGTTCAAGGCGTTCGTGTTGCGAACGTGTAAGAGGAGGAAATGAATCGAATGAAGTCTTTAGACGGAATTAAATTTGCTGAAATGGTACAAATGGGTGCACATCACCTATACCAAAATGCAGCATATGTAGATTCGCTAAATGTATTCCCTGTGCCGGATGGTGATACAGGGACAAATATGAATTTATCAATGACATCTGGTGCAGATGAAACAGAAGCCAATGTAAGTGCACATATCGGCAAAACAGCTCAGGCTTTATCAAAAGGCTTACTAATGGGCGCACGCGGAAATTCAGGCGTAATTTTATCGCAGTTATTCCGCGGGTTCGGTAAAGCGATTGAAAAAGAAGCTGAAATCGATGCAAAAGGCTTAGCGAACGCATTCCAGGCTGGCGTAGATACTGCCTATAAAGCCGTTATGAAACCAGTGGAAGGGACAATCTTAACGGTTGCTCGTGAAGCGGCGGCAAAAGGTGTGGAAGTTGCGGAAACAGAAGAAGATATGATTGTCTTGATGGAAGCGTTTATCGAGGAAGCAAAACAATCATTAAACCGCACGCCGGATCTTTTACCTGTATTAAAAGAAGTAGGCGTTGTCGATAGTGGCGGCCAAGGTTTACTGTTCGTTTATGAAGGATTCCTTGCTTCTATGAAAGGCGAGCCATTACCGGAAAAAAATGAATCTTCATTGGATGATTTAATTAGTGCAGAACATCACCGTGTACAAGACTTCATGGACACATCTGACATTGAATTTGGATACTGTACAGAAATCATGGTGCGTTTCGAAGAAGACAAAGCGCCTTTTGATGAAGAGGAGTTCCGCCAAGAGTTGAATCCGATGGGCGACTCATTACTGGTCATCTCGGACGATGAAATTGCAAAAGTACATATACACTCGGAAACTCCAGGTGCCGTACTTGCAGCGGGTCAAAGATATGGTAGCTTAATTAAAATTAAAGTAGACAATATGCGTGAACAGCATTCTGCGATTGTCAATGATGCACCACAAGCACCTGCGAAACAGCAAAAAACAAAAGTACCATATGCGATTGTAACGATTGCAATGGGTGAAGGTGTATCAAATCTTCTACGCTCGATCGGTGCTTCTTATGTAATTGAAGGCGGACAGACGATGAACCCTTCTACAGAAGATATCGTAAAAGCGGTAAAAGAAATTGGTGCAGAGCGAGTACTAATTTTACCGAACAACAAAAATATCATTATGGCGGCAGAGCAAGCAGCTGAACTTCTGGAAATTGAAGCAGCGGTTGTGCCGACAAAAACGATCCCTCAAGGAATGGCAGCTATTTTAGCATATAATCCTGCCGAGTCAGTTGAAACGAATAAGGCAAACATGACACAAGGCTTTGCACATGTAAAGACTGGTCAAGTAACATTTGCCGTGCGTGATACATCGATCGACGGTGTTGAAATCCGTAAAGATGATTATATGGCATTGGCTGAAGGTAAAATTATTTTATCGACTCCTGAAATGATGGATGCAGCTAAAAAAGTGCTTGAAGGATTGATGGATGAAGATTCAGAAATCATCACAATCATTTATGGTGAAGATGCAACAGCTGAACAAGCCGAAGAATTACAAAACTTTATCGAAGAAAATTATCCGGATGCTGAAGTGGAAATTGTTGAAGGTAAACAATCCCTTTATCCGTTCATTTTATCTGTAGAATAAAATAAATAGTGAAAGCAGTGTGTACTTTCAAGTATGCACTGCTTTCATTATGTTTAAGTGTCTTAAGCGGGCGCTTCGGTAATAAGCCCCAAATTTGCGGTATTTACAGTAGTGAGACCTATTTGGTGGGAAGTAAGGGGAATAATTCTATTGATTTATTCATCTAACCGCTTAATTGTCAGCGTTAACTTATGGAGTTTAATCCTCATTATGGTTATTATTCTGTTTTTACAACAAGAAGTTTGTTAATTGCAGAAAAAATGAGTACACTAGGAGTAAATGAAAGTATAAAAGAATATGGGGGGATAACTTTATGAAATTTACTTCGGTTTTTGATATTATTGGACCTGTTATGATTGGTCCGTCCTCTTCACATACAGCAGGGGCAGCACGTATTGGACGTGTTGCACGCGATTTGTTTGGACGTCAGCCGAAATGGGCGAAAATTTATTTATACGGTTCTTTTGCCGAAACATACCGCGGTCATGGTACGGATGTGGCAATTATAGGTGGATTACTAGATTACGATACGGATGATGAACGGATTAAAACTTCTTTTGCTGAAGCGGAAAAAGCAGGCTTACAGTTTGAGTTTATTCCTGAAACAGCCAATAAAGAGCATCCGAATACTGCGCGCATTTTAATGGGCGATGATGAATCGGAAATGAGCGTTGAAGGTATTTCAATTGGTGGCGGTAAAATTGAGATTAGCGAAGTAAATGGCTTTAAGCTGCGTCTGACAGGCGGGATGCCGGCAATTCTGGTTGTGCATGATGACCGTGCAGGCTGTATTGCAAACGTGGCGAACTGTTTGGCCATGCATGATGTCAATATTGGACATATGGAAGTATCGCGTATTGAACGTGGATTAACGGCTTTAATGGTAATTGAAGTCGATCAAAATATAGATAAGCGTCTGTTAGAGCAAATCTCATATATTCCACATATTACGAAGGTATCGAAAATTAATAACTAGGGGTGACAAATATGGATGTTTTATTCCGCAGTGTTCGAGAGTTAGTGGAGTTGGCTGAGAGAGAAGGAAAGCTTATTTCCGAGTTAATGATTGAGCAGGAAATGTTAATTACAGGTCGCTCTCGTGAAGATATTTTTAAACAGATGGACCGCAACTTAACGATTATGGAAGAAGCAGTAGAGCGCGGCTTAAAAGGTGTACAATCCGTAACAGGTTTAACAGGTGGCGATGCTGTACTCATTCAAAATTATATTAAAAAAGGCAATACATTAGCCGGAGACCTTTTACTTGATGCTGTCAGCAAAGCTGTTGCAACAAATGAAGTGAATGCGGCAATGGGTACAATTTGTGCGACTCCAACAGCAGGTTCAGCGGGAGTAGTTCCGGGGACATTATTTGCAGTTCAAAATAAATTAAATCCGACACGTGAACAAATGATTCGATATTTATTCACTTCGGGAGCATTTGGATTTATCGTTGCGAACAATGCTTCGATTTCAGGTGCAGAAGGCGGCTGTCAGGCAGAAGTCGGCAGTGCATCGGCAATGGCGGCGGCAGCGATTGTAGAAATGGCTGGCGGAACAGCGCAGCAAAGTTCGGAAGCATTTGCCATCACGCTGAAAAATATGCTCGGATTAGTATGTGACCCGGTTGCAGGCTTAGTGGAAGTACCTTGTGTTAAACGTAATGCAATGGGTGCATCCAACTCATTAGTCGCAGCGGATATGGCATTGGCAGGTGTAACAAGCCGCATTCCATGTGATGAGGTAATCGGCGCAATGTACCGAATCGGTCAGGCAATGAGCCCGAACTTGAAAGAAACAGCGCGAGGCGGTTTAGCCGCAACACCAACTGGCAAAGCGATTACCCATGCAATCTTTGAAGGCGGAGACCTGAAAAGCCTGCTCAAATCTCGTGTAGGCAGTAACTAACGTTTGTTTATTAATATAATAATTTAATAAGGAAATTATCTCTTTGTTATAATATTGCATTGAATTAATAAAAAATTGAACACAAATTTTTGTGTTCTTTTTTTAGTTTATGAGAGAACGTATGCACCCATTTTATGATATTGTTAAACTATAAAGTGAAACTTCAATCAGAGGGGTCATACCCCACTGATTATAAGGAACACAAGCTAAAATCGTCACGTCCTGTGACAACGCTTGTGTGACCAACATCGTGTCGGCCCGAACCAATCGGGCTTTTACTACCCGTTAATGCGGGATAAATAATTCGTAAAGGAAGTGTCGACAATGATTCGTGAGCCAGTTTCACAATTAAAGGGAATCGGAAAAGAAACAGCCGAAAATTTAATGAAAATTGGCATCGAGACAATCCATGACTTGATTTGGACATTTCCATACCGCCATGAAGATTTTCGATTAAAAGATTTAACTGAAACACCGCATAATGAGCGTGTGACGATTGAAGCCCGTGTCGAAAGTGAACCGACCGTATTATTTTTAGGGAAAAATAAATCCCGACTACAATTTACGGCTCTTGCAGGAAGACATTTAATTAAAGTTGTGTTTTTCAATCAAAATTATTTGCGGCAAAAAATTTCAACTGGCGGCATCATAACCGTTACCGGTAAATGGGATCGCGGACGTCAAGTTATTGTCGGATCGTCCGTGACATTCGGACCGAAAACAGAACAAGTGGATTTTGAGCCTGTTTATAGTTTAAAGGGGAATATTCAGCAAAAGCGCTTCCGTAAATATATGCGCCAGGCGTTGGATACTGTGAAGGAAGAACTGCCTGAAACATTGCCAAATTATCTGCGTGAAAGCTATCAGTTAGTTAATATTCAAGAAGCGCTCGAAGGGGTGCATTTTCCGCTAAATGCAGATCATGCAAAACAGGCCCGTCGCCGTTTCGTATATGAGGAATTACTGCAGTTCCAGCTGCGTATTCAAGCCCTAAGAAAAGCGAATAAGGAAAATGAGAAAGGAATTTCCGTTCGCTTTGATCTGGAAAAATTAAAAGCATTTATAACGACATTGCCATATGAGCTTACAGGTGCCCAAAAGCGGGTTGTCAATGAAATTTGCAAAGATTTGTTATTGCCGCAACGTATGAATCGTCTGCTTCAAGGGGATGTAGGATCTGGAAAGACTGTCGTGGCAGCGATCGGACTATATGCAGCTGTAACGGCAGGATATCAAGGGGCTCTAATGGCGCCGACCGAAATTTTAGCAGAGCAACATGCAGAAAACCTGCATATGTGGTTTGATCCGATTGGCGTTAAGATAGCATTATTATCGGGCTCGACAAAGACAAAGGCACGCCGTGAATTATTGGCACAACTTGCAGCAGGAGAAATCGATATTCTTATTGGGACACATGCACTCATTCAGCCGGATGTTGAATTCAAGAAGCTAGGATTTGTCATAACGGATGAACAGCATCGTTTTGGTGTAGAACAACGTCGTGTACTGCGTGAAAAAGGCGAAAATCCGGATGTACTGTTCATGACCGCAACACCTATTCCGCGTACATTAGCCATTACAGCTTTTGGTGAGATGGATGTTTCGATTATTGATGAGTTGCCTGCCGGGCGTAAAGAGATTGAAACGCATTGGCTGAAAAAAGAACAGCTGAACAGTGTGCTGATGCGCATGACCCAAGAACTTGAAGCAGGCCGCCAAGCGTATGTCATTGCGCCGTTAATCGAAGAGTCCGATAAACTGGATGTGCAAAATGCAGTGGAAGCTTACGAACAATTGAAGGCGTATTTCGGCACCCGTTTTGAAATCGGCCTGATGCATGGTCGACTGCATTCTGACGAAAAAGATGCGGTCATGCGAGCATTTAGTGATGGGGAAATTCATGTGCTTGTATCGACAACTGTTGTCGAAGTTGGGGTAAACGTACCAAACGCGACATTCATGACAATTTATGATGCCGAGCGTTTTGGTTTGGCGCAGCTTCACCAGCTGCGTGGACGTGTTGGTCGTGGAGAACATCAATCCTATTGTGTGCTGATTGCCGATCCGAAAACAGATGAAGGAAAAGAACGTATGATGAGTATGACCGAGACGAATGATGGTTTCCGCCTAGCTGAAAAAGATTTGGAGCTGCGAGGATCAGGGGATTTCTTCGGAAAACGGCAAAGCGGGTTGCCGGAATTTAAATTGGCCGACCTTGTCCATGATTACCGGGCTCTTGAAACGGCAAGACAGGATGCCGAGAAAATGCTCTATGATGAAGCATTCTGGAAAGATCAGGAATATGAATTTTTAAGAGAAGATTTAACGGCTTCTGGAGTTATGCAAGGAGAACGAATCGATTAAACGGTTAGAACCTGTAATTGGTGGAAAACTATTTAGGCTACTTAAAAATGCTGAAAAGAGGTAATAAGATGGGAAACATGTATCCGTATTTTGTGTTAAATGGACGAGCAAAAGAGGCAGTAGTGTTATATGCAGAACTGTTTAATGCCAAAAGTGTAACGATTTCAACATTTGGAGAATTACCGCCAAATCCTGAACACCCTATTCCGCCAGAAGCAAAAGATTTGGTCATGAATGCACAAATTGAACTGGAGGAAGGTCAAATGATGTTTTCCGATACGTATCCGGGCTCTCCGCAAGTGACGGTAGGGGACAATATCAGTATTGCCTATACGTCAAAAGACGAGCAGGAAATCCGATTTATTTTCGATGGTTTAAAAGAAGGCGGAAAGATCGTAATGGAGTTACAGGAGACCTTTTGGAGCAAGTGCTATGGGCAAGTAACAGATAAGTTTGGTGTGCTGTGGCAGCTAAGCTTGGAAGCTTAAGATTTCAAGGACGCAACAAAAAGTTGTTGCGTTCTTTTTTTTATACATGTATATTGATATTAGTACCAAGTGCTAATACTAATCTTTTAGAAAATTAAAGGTAGGTAACAAATACGATGAAGCGTTCCAAAAAAGAGCGACAGTCGTTATTGACTGAACAGATCGCAGACAATCCTTTCGTGACAGATGAACAATTAGCAGCTGAATTTAATGTGAGCGTTCAAACAATTCGATTGGATCGCATGGAACTCGCTATTCCGGAATTGCGTGAACGTATTAAAGATGTTGCTGCTAAAAAATATGATGAAGTAAAATCGTTGCCACTTGATGAGGTCATCGGTGAAATTATTGATATAGAGCTGGATAATCGGGCAATTTCAATATTTGATGTTGGAGAAGAACATGTTTTCCAGCGCAACGGCATAGCGCGCGGTCACCATTTATTTGCACAGGCCAATTCTTTGGCGGTTGCAGTAATTGATGATGAGCTTGCCCTTACTGTAAAATCAAATGTAGCTTTCGTAAAGCCGGTTCGTGCAGGCAATCGTGTCGTAACGAAGGCTGTTGTAAAAGGGAAAAACCCTGATAAAAACCGTACATTTATCGAAGTGACTTCTTCCGTTGATAATGAAGTAGTTTTCAAGGGAGAGTTTGAAATGTATCGGATGAAAGGTGAAGAAACAACATGAAAATAGCAGTAGATGGTATGGGCGGAGATAACGCACCACAGGCAATCATAGCAGGAGTCTTTATGGCGCTTGAAGATTTTCCGAAATTAACGATTGATCTATATGGCGATGAACAGAAAATGGCGCCATATTTAAAAAATCACGAACGCTTAACGGTTATTCATTGTAGTGAAGTTGTAGAGGCAGAGGACGATCCGGCACGCGCAGTACGCCGCAAAAAAGATTCTTCAATGGCTCGTATGCTGGATGCAGTTGCTGAAGGAAAGGCGGACGCTTGTTTATCGGCAGGGAATACTGGTGCCTTAATGGCAGGCGGACTTTTCAAAGTAGGACGTATTGATGGAGTAGCGCGTCCTGCATTAGCAACAACTTTACCGACAATGAATGGCGACGGTTTCCTTATGCTTGATTTAGGTGCCAATGCAGATGCAAAACCTGAAAACTTATTACAGTACGCAATTATGGGAGATATTTATGTGAAGCAAGTTCGCGGTCAAAAAGCACCTCGAATTGGATTATTAAATATCGGTACTGAAGATAAAAAAGGGAATGAATTAACTAAAGCGTCATTTACATTATTAAAAGAAGCGGATTTTAACTTTGAAGGCAATGTAGAAGCACGAGAATTGCTGAATGGGGTCGCTGATGTGGTCGTAACGGACGGGTTTACAGGCAATATGGTGCTGAAAACAATCGAAGGTACGGCAGGCACGGTATTCAAAATGTTGAAGGAAGCATTATTTGCTACGACAAAAACGAAAATTGCTGCTGCATTAGTAAAGAATGACTTAAAACAGCTAAAAGGTAAAATGGACTATACAGAATACGGTGGGGCGGCTTTATTCGGCCTGAAAGCACCTGTTATTAAAGCACATGGTTCATCGAATGCACGTGCGATTTACAGTGCGATTCGTCAAGCGACAATTATGGTAGAGCATAAAGTATGCGAAACAATTGCCGAAAAAATCGAGCAATTGCCAAAGCCAGAATAAGCGTATTTACAAAGGGGATTATCAAATGACAAAAATTGCTTTTATTTTTCCAGGACAAGGTTCACAAACTGTAGGGATGGGTGCGGAGTTTGTTGCGAATGATGAAGTAAGCAAACAGTATTATAAACGAGCGGACGAAGTGTTAAACCTTCCATTGTCGGACTATATGTTAAACGGTCCACAAGAAACATTGACACTGACATACCATGCTCAGCCGGCTTTATTGACATCAGGGGTGATGATCGCAAATAAGCTGATTGAAGCTGGTATTGCACCGCAATATACTGCGGGACATTCATTAGGAGAGTACAGTGCATTTGTCATTTCAGGAGTAATTGATTTTGAAGATGCAGTTCAAACGGTTCATAGACGGGGTGTATTTATGGACGAGGCAGTACCTGCAGGTCAAGGAGCAATGGCAGCTATATTGGCGTTAGACGGAGAAAAACTAGACGCCATTTGCCAGCAAGTATCCGCTGAAGGAGAAGTCGTTCAAGTAGCGAACTTCAACTGTCCGGGCCAAATTGTGATTTCAGGGACGAAACAAGGTGTTGACGAAGCATGTAAAAGAGCGAAGGAAGCAGGAGCAAAACGAGCTTTACCATTAGTCGTAAGCGGTCCTTTCCATAGTTCATTAATGCAGGAAGCGGCACATAATTTAAAGAATACGGTAGCAAATTTACCATTACAGGAACCAAACATTCCGGTAATGAGCAATGTGACTTCAGAGCTCTTAACAACTGTTGAAGCGATTAAAGAAGAAATGGTAGCCCAAGTAACAAGCTCAGTACAATGGCAACAAAACATTGAAAAGCTTATTGCTGAAGGGGTAACGGTCTTTATCGAGTGCGGACCAGGAAAAGTATTATCAGGCTTAGTGAAAAAAATTGACCGCAATGTACAAACATACTGTGTATATGATGAGGCGAGTTTGACACAAGTTGTTGAGGCATCAAAGGAGTGGAAACAATGGGTTTAACAGGGAAATGTGCTGTCGTAACAGGGGCATCCCGTGGCATTGGCCGCGCGATCGCATTACAATTGGCAAGTGAAGGGGCAAAAGTCGTTGTCAATTATAGCGGGAGCGAGCAAAAGGCGCAGGAAGTTGTAGAAGAAATTAAAGCAAATGGCGGCGAAGCAATTGCCGTACAGGCGAATGTGGCAGATACGGATTCTGTGCAGAATTTAATGAAAACAGCGCTTGATACGTATGGTTCGATCGACATTTTAGTAAACAATGCGGGCATCACTCGCGATAATTTATTAATGCGTATGAAAGATGACGAATGGGATGATGTCATCAATACGAATTTAAAAGGTGTTTTCCTTTGTACAAAAGCTGTTACGCGTCAAATGATGAAACAGCGTGCAGGTCGCATCATTAATATTTCTTCAATCGTTGGGGTTGCCGGAAATGCTGGACAGGCTAATTATGTAGCGGCAAAAGCGGGGGTGATCGGTCTGACGAAAACAACTGCACAGGAGCTTGCGTCTCGTAATATTTTAGTCAATGCAATTGCACCAGGTTTTATTACAACGGAAATGACGGAAGGCTTACCGGAGGATTTGAAAGAAGGTATGCTAAAACAAATTCCGTTGGCAAAACTAGGTCAACCGGAAGATATCGCAAAAGCTGTCGTATTTTTCGCATCAGATAGTTCCAACTACATTACAGGCCAAACGCTCCAAATAGACGGCGGCATGGTAATGGCTTAATATTATTTAAATATAAGCCATCTAGTTGATTGGAGTGAAGGGCCGAGTGTAGCTGCCGGCGATGCCTTTCGCTACAAGCGAGCTTCCTGCGGGATAAGCGTGATGCCTGAGACAAGGAACAAAAGCTAAGAGCGCCACGTCCTGTGGCAACGCTTTTGTGACCAACATCGTGTTGGCCTCACGCCCGTGGAAAGCGAGCTCTAATTTCGCTTGTTAGTAGTAGAAAGCATTGTTAGTGATATTATTAAAGTAGCATGCATTGAGGGGAGGTGACTGATTTGTCTACAGTATTTGAGCGTGTTTCAAAAGTAGTCGTTGACCGTTTAGGCGTTGACGAAAGCGAAGTGAAATTAGAAGCATCATTCCGTGAGGATTTAGGTGCAGATTCATTAGACGTTGTTGAGTTAGTAATGGAACTTGAAGATGAGTTCGATATGGAAATTTCTGATGAAGATGCAGAAAAAATTGCAACAGTTGGTAATGCAATTTCATACATCGAAAGCAAAATTAGCTAATTCATTTATAAAACACCAGGCTGTACTAAGTCACAACGACTTTTGTACAGCCTTTTTTACGTCTGAAAATTTCGTTAAATTGCCATTTCTATTGGGCTGAATAAATATAGTGAAATTTGATAGGTTTTTGACTGATACCCTTTGCACAATGCTATAGAACAAGGTAAACTAAACGATAGAAACTAGAAGGAAGGCAGAATTACATGACCTATAGAAAAAAAGGGAACAACCAGAAACCCGGTGTACTCCCTGAAAAAGTAAAATCACAATTTGAAATTTTAGAAAACGAAATGAACATTCATTTCCAGAATAAAGATTTATTATATCAAGCATTTACACATTCATCTTATGTGAATGAGCATCGCCGCAAATTATTTACGGACAACGAACGATTAGAATTTTTAGGGGACGCTGTATTAGAGTTATCTGTATCAAAATATTTATTTGAAAAATTTCCGCATATGAGCGAAGGGGAACTTACGAAATTACGTGCATCAATCGTATGTGAGCCATCACTAGTTGTTTTTGCGAACGAATTGAACTTCGGACAATTTGTATTATTAGGTAAAGGCGAAGAATTAACAGGTGGTCGTGAACGTCCGGCATTGCTTGCTGACGTATTTGAATCATTTGTCGGAGCCCTTTATTTAGATCAAGGTTTAGAAGTTGTTGTCGCATTTTTAGAACGTGTCGTATTCCCTAAAGTTGAAGTCGGTGCTTTTTCGCATGTGATGGATTTTAAAAGTCAATTACAAGAAATTATTCAACAAACAAATAACGGCCTTTTAAATTACGAAATAGTTGATGAAAAAGGTCCAGCACATAATCGAACATTCGTTTCACGCGTATTGTTAAACAGCCAAGAGTTAGGTATTGGCCGTGGAAAATCAAAGAAAGAGGCTGAGCAGCAAGCAGCGCAAAGTGCCATGCTAATGCTTAAGCAGTCAAAGCAAGAGGAGGAATAACATGTTCCTTAAAAGACTCGAAGTAGTAGGCTTTAAATCATTTGCCGAACGAATCGGGATCGATTTTGTACCTGGTGTTACTGCAGTTGTAGGACCAAATGGTAGTGGGAAAAGTAATGTAACAGATGCAATCCGGTGGGTATTAGGAGAGCAGTCTGCCAAAAGCCTGCGTGGAGCCAAAATGGAAGACGTTATTTTTGCAGGAAGTGAATCGAGAAGAGCACTGAACTTTGCGGAAGTTACACTTGTTTTAGATAATACAGATGAACAAGTGGCAATACCTTATACAGAGGTAAGTGTGACAAGACGTGTCTATCGCTCGGGCGAGAGTGAATATTTATTGAATAACCAGCAGTGTCGCCTGAAGGATATTACAGACTTGTTTATGGATTCGGGGCTTGGGAAAGAAGCCTTTTCAATTATTTCCCAAGGACGAGTTGATGAAATTTTAAACAGCCGTCCAGATGACCGCCGCAGTATTTTTGAAGAGGCTGCAGGTGTTTTAAAATATAAGCTGCGCAAGAAAAAAGCGGAGCATAAACTTGTTGAAACAGATGAAAATCTAAATCGGGTTCTCGATATTTTGCATGAAATCGACCAGCGCCTGGAGCCATTGAAAATTCAGGCTTCCAGTGCGAAAGATTATGTGCGGATGACAGAAGAACTGAAAGATTTTGATATAGCATTAATGGTTCATGATATCCGTACAAGCGGGAAAGTATTGCAAGGCTATACCGAAGAGCAGCGCAAATTAACAGCAACCGAAAAAGAACATGCAACGGAAATTGCGACAGTTGAACAGCAATTGCGCAAAATGCGTACGGAGTTAAAAGCGATTGATGAAGTGCTGGACAGTTCTCAAGAGCAGCTTGTCGAAGCGAGCGCAGAAGTAGAACGTTGGGAAGGGCGTAAAGCGCTATTTAACGAAAAGCGTTCAAATGCCGAAAAACAAATTCAGCAACTACGTGATAGCTTAACGGAAGCATCCAATACGGTAAAAGATCTGCAAGAGGCTGAACGGGAAAAACGAGGTCAGTTTACGGAAAAGCAAAAAATCGTAACTGAAATTCGTTCAACGTTAAAGCAAGTAGAGCAAGCTTTAACACGCTCTGCTTCGGAAATCGAACAAGAAATTGAAGATGCGAAAAATACGTATATTAACTTGCTGAACGAAGAAGCGACAGTAAAAAATGAATTAAAGCATATCGACCAGCAACTTTCGCAGGAACAGGCATCTGTTGAGCGAATGACAGGTCGTTCATCAGAAATTCAAAAAGAACTGACTGAAGCACTCGTTGCAAAAGAAGTGACAGAACGTGCGCTGGAACAGGCAGAACAGTCTGTGAAAGAGCAGCTTGGTCATTTTGATGTCATGCAGCTTCAGTTAAAATCAGCGACTGCCGATTTAGATGAAAAGCAAGCATTATTGTATAAAGCTTATCAGCATCATCAGCAATTAAAGGCACGTAAAGAAACATTGGCTGAACTTGAGGCTGATTTTTCAGGCTTCTTCCATGGTGTTAAGGAAGTCCTTTTAGCGCGGGATCGTAAAGAACTGCAAGGGATTGAAGGTGCGGTTGCCGAGCTGATTCAAGTCGAGGCGAAATACTCACAGGCAATTGAAACAGCATTAGGCGCAGCTTCACAGCATATTGTGACTGATAATGAACAACATGCCCAAAAAGCAATTGGCTGGTTGAAGCAAAAACGTGCAGGCCGTGCAACATTTTTACCGAAAACAGTCATGCGCTCTCGGAAGATTCATGCACAGCAATTAAGTGATATTCAATCACATCCTGCATATGTTGCCTTAGCATATGAATTAGTGAATTATTCACAAGAAAATACTACAATTATTGAGAACCTTTTAGGTAATGTACTAGTTGCATCTTCTTTAGAAGGCGCGAGTCAAATTGCCCGTTTATGCGGATTTAAGTACCGGGTTGTGACACTTGAAGGAGACATCGTGAATGCTGGTGGTTCCTTAACCGGTGGTGCCGTAAAACAGCAAAGTTCATTGTTCTCGCGAAAAGCGGAACTCGACAAACTCGTATCAACATTAGGGGAAATGGAAACAACAATCCATTCTGCAGAGCATACGGTAGCGACGAAGAAAGAACAGATTGCAGCATTACGACATTCATTGGAAGAGATGAAGCTGCAAGGTGAATCATTGCGTGAACAAGAGCAAATCCACCGTGCGAAGCTTATGGAGCTCGATATGATTGTAAAGAACCTGCAGACGACTGTAACGATTACGCAGTCGGAGCAAACTTCATTATCGACACGTAAAGAATCTTTAAATGAACAACAGGCAGCTGCACAATCACGATTAGCCGAATTAAGTAAAGAATTACAGGAAATTCAGCAAACGGTTGATGAACTGACACTTACTAAGGCGCAGAGTGAAACACAAAAAGATGTGCTGCGTGAACAGTTGGCCCAACAAAGATCTGAGCTTGCTGTTGCACAAGAACAATTAACGCAAGTACAGGCATCGATTGCAGGAATTGAACTGAATTTGTCAAAAGCACAGGCAAATGTCGAAAAAATTTCCCGGGAAATCGACTGGGTGGAATCTGAAGATGGCTTAAACGGGCCATCTGCAGAAGAATTGGCCCAAACAATTGTCGAATGGACGGAGAAAAAAGACGCGTTAACAGAAATTATTCAAAAGAACCGTACAATGCGTTCTACTTTGCATGAGCAAGTTACGGAAAATGAAATCCACCTGCAGGAAATACAGCGAGTACACAAAAGCTATGTCGATGCATTGCGTGCATTGGAGCTGAAATGCAGCCGAATTGAATTTGAAATGAATAGTTTGCAAGAGCAGTTGCTCGAGCAATATGAACTTGATATTTTATCTGCTCAAGAAGAAGCAATCGGCATAGAGGACGAAGAACAAGTTCGACGGAAAGTAAAGCTGTTGAAGCAATCGATCGAGGAACTAGGTCCAGTCAATTTAACATCGATTGAAGAATATGAGCGTGTTCAGGAACGCTATACATTTTTAAGTGAACAACGCGAAGATTTGGTCGCTGCAAAAGATACGCTGCACAAAGCAATCGGCGAGATGGATGAAGAAATGACAGAACGTTTCAGTGAAACATTTAAACAAATCCGCAAGCAATTCGTCATTTCCTTTAGAGAGCTGTTTGGTGGCGGTACAGCTGATCTGGTGCTGTTGGATCCTAATAATATGTTAGAGACAGGCATCGAAATTATTGCCCAGCCTCCAGGGAAGAAACTACAAAGCTTAAGTCTGCTTTCCGGCGGAGAACGAGCATTAACGGCTATTGCTTTATTGTTTGCGATTTTAAATACGCGACCTGTACCATTCTGTATTTTGGATGAGGTTGAAGCAGCATTGGATGAATCGAATGTTGTGCGTTATAGTGAATATTTACGTAAATTTAGTGAGCATACTCAATTCATCGTCATTACGCACCGTAAAGGCACGATGGAAGGGGCAGATGTTCTGTATGGTATTACAATGCAAGAGTCAGGTGTATCGAAACTTGTATCAGTAAAACTGGAAGAACATGCTGAATTAGTAGCGCAAGGGAGTGGCGGAAGATGAGTTTTTTTAAGCGACTGAAAGAAAAACTGGCAGGTAATAGTGAACAACAAGAACAACAAGATCAACAGGTGGATTTGTTACCGCTTGACGAACAAGTACAGGAAGAAAATCGATTAATTGAAACTGTCGAGGAAGAAGATCCTAATTCTGAACAAATTGTTGAAAAAGAACAGGAAGAAACAATTGAACAGCCGGCAATTGAAGAAATTCAACCTGTTGAAGACGTGATATCGAATCAATCGGACACTGATGTTGTGGAACAACCTCAAAAAGAGTCTGCCTGGTCGATTACACAGAAGTTTAAAGCGGGATTAGAAAAAACACGTAATTCTTTCACTTCTAAAGTAAATGATTTAGTTGCACGTTACCGTAAAGTGGATGAAGATTTCTTTGAAGAACTTGAAGATGTATTGCTGCAAGCGGATGTAGGCTTTGAGACCGTGATGGAATTAATGGATAAATTACGTTTTGAAGTACAGCGTCAAAACATTAAAGATACAAATGGAATTCAAGCGATTATATCTGAAAAGCTTGTTGAAATTTATGAATCTGGCGAAGAAAATTTAACAGAATTAAATATTCAGCAGAGCGGAGATTTAACGGTTATTTTATTTGTTGGTGTAAATGGTGTCGGTAAGACAACGACAATCGGTAAATTGGCCCACCGTTTAAAATCAGAAGGGAAATCAGTGATGCTGGCAGCGGGTGATACTTTCCGTGCCGGTGCCATTGAGCAGCTGCAAGTATGGGGTGACCGTGTCGGTGTAGAAGTCATAGCACAGTCAGAAGGTTCCGATCCGGCAGCAGTAATGTATGATGCCATTCGTGCAGCCAAAAACCGAGGTGTCGATATTTTAATTTGCGATACAGCCGGCCGTCTGCAAAACAAAGTCAACTTAATGAACGAACTTGAAAAAGTGCACCGTGTAATTTCTCGTGAAATTCCGGATGCACCGCATGAAGTATTGCTCGCATTGGATGCGACAACAGGCCAAAATGCGCTTGTTCAGGCTCAAATGTTCAAAGAGGCAACAAATGTAACTGGTATTGTTTTAACAAAACTGGATGGTACGGCAAAAGGCGGTATTGTATTGGCAATTCGCAATAAACTGCACATCCCGGTGAAATTTGTAGGACTTGGTGAAAAAATGGACGATCTGCAGCCATTCGACGCAGAACGTTATGTATACGGTTTATTTGCCGAGGGACTTGAAAAAGAACTTAAAAAATCAGAAGAGTAATGATTTATTATATTCAAAAAGCAATTCGTATTCATTTTACGAATTGCTTTTTTGTTGAGAAATGAGTCAATCGACTGATTTTTCTTTTAATTCTAAATTGAGGGGTTGCATTTCGTATTATCTTTTGACATGATAAACTTTACCAAAACGTTTTAGTAAACTTTTACAAAAGGAGTCAAAAATGAAAAAAGTAACAATTGCCGACGTTGCTAAGGAAGCAAATGTTTCGGTCAGTACTGTTTCACAATTTATGAATCAGCGCTATGAGTACATGAGTGTTGAAACACGGGCAAAAATCCAGTTAGCCGTTGAAAAACTACGCTATCGACCAAATATTTTAGCACGAAGCCTGAAAAACAAAGGTACACAAACAATAGGGATTATAGTTGCCAATATTATGTACACGTTTACTACGCATATCGTCCATCATTTAGAGCGTCAGTTTCAGCAGCACGGTTTTCAAGTCATTGTGTGCAATGCAAATGATAATCCGCAACTGGAACGTGAACATATTGATTTGCTGCTCGCAAAGCAGGTAGAAGGGTTTATTCTTTTCCCTACTGGCAACAACAAAGATTTGTATGACTATTTATATAACAGTAATATACCGGTTGTATTTTTAGATCGTATGATTGCCGATGTGAAAATTCCAAGTGTTCTATTGAATAATGAAAAAGCAATCGATCTGGCAGTTGGAGAACTGTTAAATAAAGGGTATAGCAATTTAGCTATTGTGGCGGGCTCGATCAAACAAAATATTACGCCACGTGTCGAAAGGCTAGAAGGTTTCCGCAAGGCAATGAATAATAGGGGGTTAGCTTATGGAGAACACCAAATAATTGCTACTTCAGCAGAAAACCTGCCTGATCAGTTCAATCAGTTGCTTACAGAAGTCAACCTCGACGGTATCATTGCCGGAAATGACCGCATGCTGCTCGCAATTTTACATTATTTAAAAGAACATGCTCCGGATTTTTTAGCGAAGATCGGTATTGCCGTAATTGACGAAATGCCATTAGCTAAATTTATGTCTACAAAATTGACAACGATTGAACAGCCAACAGAAGAAATGGCCAAACAAGCCGTTCATTTGTTTCTTCAAATCAAAAAAAGCGGCTACACAGAAGAATTATTATCCGCATACCGTTTTGATCCCATTTTAGTATAAAAATGATAACGATTGAGGAACTGTATAAGAACAGGTCCTCTTAAATTATAGAATATTATTTTTTAAGAATAATATTCTAAAAATTAAGAATAGTCCTTGCAAATGTTTGGAAGATAATTTATTATTTTTTAATAAAACGTTTTACTAAAACGTTTTAGCTAATGTAAACGCATACAAGGGGGAGAAATGATGAAAACAAAAGGGGTTTTAATGCTATTACTTGCATTAACTATATTTTTAACTGCTTGTAATTCTTCAGAAGAAGCACAAACAATCATTTTAGCCGAGAACCAGGTAGATGATTATCCTACTTCAGTCGGCGATTATGAATTTGCGAGATTAATTGAAGAAAAAACAAATGGACGTTATAAAGTGGAAGTTTACACAGGAGGACAGCTTGGTGACGAAAAGAGTGCCATTGAATTAATGCAGGTTGGGGCAATTGAACTGGCGCGAGTTAATGGCAGTCCTTTAATGGAATTCTCGGAGTCATTAGGTGTTTTATCCTTACCATACTTGTTTTCAGATGATGAACATAAGTGGGAAGTATTGAATGGTGATATCGGCGAGACATTATTAGATGGATTAAGCGAATCAAATTTA
Organism: Solibacillus sp. FSL K6-1126; assembly: GCF_038003445.1. Classification (NCBI taxonomy): domain Bacteria; kingdom Bacillati; phylum Bacillota; class Bacilli; order Caryophanales; family Caryophanaceae; genus Solibacillus; species Solibacillus sp. FSL K6-1126. Next base: position 1,166,752 of record NZ_JBBOPD010000001.1, read on the forward strand.
CAAGGTCTGGCTTTTTACGATTCCGGAAATCGTCATTTCTATAATGCAATCCGGGAAGTAAAATCACCGGAAGATTTAGCGGGGCTAAAAATAAGAGTTCAGCAATCAAGTTTAAATATTGACATGGTTGAGGCATTAGGGGCATCTGCCACAGCAATGTCCTATGGTGAAGTGTATTCGGCTATTCAAACAGGGGTAATTGATGGGGCTGAAAACAACTTCCCGAGTTACTACACGACGAATCATTTCGAAGTGGCCAAGTACATAACGATGGATGGACATTCTGGTGTACCCGAAGTTTTGACGGCTTCGAAAGCATTCTGGGATACGTTATCCGATGAAGATAAGGAAATCTTTAAGGAAGCGGCGCTGGAATCACAAGTAGTGCAACGAAAAGCGTGGGCAGAGTTGGAAGAAGAGTCTTTGCGTGAAGCAAAAAATGCCGGAAATACAGTTACTGTCATCGATGATGTCACACCTTGGCAAGAAGCTGTTCAACCGATCTACACAAAATACGGCGAGCAATTTAAAGAGAATTTAGAGAAGATTCAATCATTAGTTAAGTAAAACAAAGGGGAGGGCAAACGAGTGGCTACTATAAAAAAAGCAAAAAGTATTTTAGACCGCAGTCTTGATTATCTGTTAGGAACAATGATTGTTGCAATGACACTAATCATCATTTATCAAATATTCACACGTAACTTTTTAGATTTCACACCGAGATGGACGGAAGAGTTAGCATTGCTTTTACTGATTTGGATTGCCTTTATCGGAATTGCTATTGGTTTTAGAGACAACTTACATATTGGGGTAGGGGTTTTTGTAGGCTTGATGCCAAAGACCATTCAAAAGAAAATTGATCTCATTACAAAAGTTTTAGTGATCGCCATGAGTATTATTTTTATTTACTACGGCTTCCGTTTTACATTTTTAATGCACGGATCGCTAATGGCTGGTACAGGATTACCGCAAAGTTTTCTATACAGTGCAATTCCTGTCAGTGGTATTTTAACGTTCATTTATGGGGTTGAAATGTTCTTTAAAGATGCGATTCATGAAGATTTTGATGACGATGCCAAAGAAGCGATGGAGGCGGCTAAATAATGGGGATTGGGATATTACTTGCAGTATTTGTAGTGTTATTACTTTTACGAGTGCCGGTTGCACTTTGTCTGGCTGTATCGTCATTTGTCACTACGATTTACTTAGGGATTGATTTAGCAGCTATTGTACAGCGAATGGTAAGTGGATTGAATAGTTTTTCGCTTATTGCGATTCCATTTTTCATTTTAGCTGGTGAAATTATGAATGAAGGCGGTATCTCACGTCGTTTAATTAATCTAGCGAACGTTATTGTCGGTAAAGTACGCGGCGGTTTAGCAATGGTAAACGTTTTATCTTCAACGTTTTTTGGGGGTATTTCCGGTTCGGCTGTAGCGGACGTTTCATCAATTGGTTCTGTATTAATTCCGATGATGAAAAAGCAAAAATATGATGCGGAATATTCTGTTGCCGTTACAATTTCAAGTGCTGCACAAGGGGTTTTAATTCCGCCAAGTCATAATATGATCATTTATTCTACTGCTGCCGGTGGTGTATCGGTTGGTGCATTGTTTATGGGGGGAATAGTTCCTGGTATTGCATTAGGGTTAATTTTAATGATCTTTGCGTATACGATTGCAGTAAAACGTAATTATCCGAAAGGTGAACCGATTAAGCGTGAAGAAGTTCCGAAAATTGTACGTGAAGGATTATTAGGATTGTTTACAGCGGTCATTATTATTGGTGGGATATTATCCGGTGTTTTCACAGCGACTGAATCCGCGGCAATCGGTGCGTTATATGCGTTTATTATTTCGTTCTTCGTTTATAAAGACGTGCCGCTATCGGCAATGGGGAACATTTTAAAACGTACAGTAAAAACATTATCGATGGTACTGTTTTTAATTGCTGCTTCTTCGGCATTCGGCTGGTTACTTGCATTTCTAAAAGTACCAGCAATGGTAACCGAAACGTTATTGGCTGTTTCGCCGAATGATTTTGTAACATTATTAATTATTAATATCATTTTACTAGTATTAGGGATGTTCATGGACATGGCACCGTTAATTTTAATTGCGACACCAATTTTATTACCTGTAGCGCTTGAAGCAGGTATGGATCCGGTTCAATTTGGGGTTGTATTGATTCTGAACTTAGCAATCGGTCTTGTAACGCCGCCAGTTGGTACATGTCTGTTTGTCGGATGTGCGATCGGAAAAGTACCGATTGAAAAAGCGACAAAAGGGATGCTTCCATTCTATGGGGCAATGATTGTTATACTACTATTAATAACGTTTGTTCCAGACATTACGTTAAAACTTCCGGAATTACTATTAAAGTAAGGGGACTAGAATATGGCAAAAACATTTTTGGATAACTCATTTCTATTGAACAATAAAGTAGCGGAAAAGTTGTATTTCGACTATGCAAAAGATTTACCGATTATCGATTACCACTGTCATTTAAGTCCTCAGGAAATTTATGAGGATAAGCAATTTAAAAATATTACAGAGGCTTGGTTGTACGGGGATCATTATAAATGGCGTGCGATGCGCGCAAATGGAGTTCCAGAGCATCTTGTAACAGGTGATGCAGATGATTATGAGCGTTTTGAAGCATGGGCAAAAACCGTTCCGTATACAATTGGCAACCCTTTATATCAATGGACACATTTAGAACTGCGCCGATTCTTTAATGAAGAAACTTTATTAAATGAAAAAACAGCACGCGCTATTTGGGATAATGTAAATGAACAATTACCTCAAAAGACAGCTCGTCAGTTAATTTTGGACTCAAAAGTAGAAGTGATCTGCACTACAGATGATCCGATTGACTCACTTGAATATCATATCGCACTTCAAAAAGATGAGCAGTTTAACGTGAAAGTACTGCCGAGTTTCAGACCGGATAAAGCATTGGAAATCAATAAGCCGACATTTGCGGCTTGGATTGGATCATTATCGGAAGTTGTCGGCGAAACAATCGAATCTTATGAACAATTAAAAGAAGCTCTTGCAAAACGAATTCAGTTTTTTGATGAAGTCGGTGGTAAAGTGTCAGACCATGCATTGGATACGATTTATTATGCAGAAGCGACAGAACAAGAAGTGAGTGCTATTTTTGAAAAGGGGCTTGCGGGGGAACAAGTATCGCTGGAAGAAGAAGCAAAATATAAAACAGCATTACTGATCTTTTTAGGGAAACAGTACGCTTCTTACAATTGGGCGATGCAATATCATATTTCGGCACACCGTAACAACAATACACGTCAGTTCAATAATTTAGGGCCGGATACAGGGTATGACAGCATTAATGACGGACCGATCGCAGTACCGTTGACACGTTTATTGGATGCGCTTGCACTTGAAGATGCATTACCGAAAACGATTGTTTATTCATTAAATCCAAAAGACTACTATGTTATTGCAAGTATAGTCGGAAGCTTCCAGGAAAAAGTGCCTGGGAAAATCCAATTCGGTACGGCTTGGTGGTTTAATGACCAAAAAGAAGGAATGCTTGATCAGATGAAGGCACTTGCGAGCATCGGGATTTTCAGCCGCTTTATCGGAATGCTGACTGATTCGCGTAGTTTCCTGTCCTACACACGTCACGAATATTTTAGACGTTTAGTATGTAATCTCATTGGAGAATGGGTGGAAAATGGAGAATTCCCTGAAGATTACGAGCTTCTTGGAACAATCGTACAAGATATTTGCTATTACAATGCAAAAAATTACTTTAACTTTTAAATGAGGTGGATGAAGCATGCAACAGTTATCTAACGAAGTGTATACTCGAAAAACAGCTGTCGTAGAGCGTATTGTCCAATTCGGCACGGGGAATTTTCTCCGTGCTTTTGTTGATTGGCTCATACATGAAGCGAATTTACAGCAGCAACAGGATTTAGGAATTGTTATTGTCCAGTCGACAACAGGAAGTACATCAGAAGTGATCAATGCGCAAGATGGTCTATACACACTTGTTACGCAAGGGATTCAAAATGGTCAGCAAGTCAATTATGAACAAGTGATTGAAAGTGTGACACGCAGTATATCATTGCAAAACCAGTATGAAGAATATATGAAGCTCGCGGTTTCGGAAGACCTCCAATATGTTGTATCCAATACAACGGAGGCAGGAATTGTATATGAGCAGCTTCCATTTGATGCACAGCCATCAACAAACTTTGTGGCCAATGTGACGCACTTTTTATGGAAACGCTATGAATCGTTTGGAGCGGATCCGTCAAAAGGGCTGATCTTTTTACCGTGCGAATTAATTGAACAGAACGGTACCGCTTTAAAAAACGGGATTGTAAGCTATGCAAATGCATGGGATTTAGGGCAGAGCTTCATCGATTGGGTGACAGGTGCCAATACGTTCTGCAACACACTTGTTGACCGAATCGTACCCGGATTCCCGAAAAGCCAATATGAAGAATTGACGTTGAAGCTTGGTTATGAGGATAAATTACTCGTTGCTGCAGAACCGTATTATATTTGGGTAATAGAAAATGAAGAAGCGCTTCATTCTTTTCCGTTAGTTACTAATCAATTTGAAGTAAAGCTTGTAGACGACTTGAGTTACTACCGGGAGCGTAAAGTGAAAATGCTCAATGGTGCACACTCTGCCTTAACACCGCTTGCTATTTTGCTGGATACAGATACAGTCGGGCAAGTGATGGAACACTCTAAATTAAGACCTTTCGTTCAACGTTTACTTGTACAGGAAGTGATTCCTACGATTAATGGCGACAAAGAACAGTTAATGACATATCAACAGGCGATATTAGAACGCTTTGAAAATCCGTTTATTGCACATTACGTAAAAAGTATTGCACTTAATGCGCTTGCCAAGTTTAAAACTAGAAATATCCCATCGCTACTGGCGTATTATAAGCAATATGCAACACTTCCAAAACATTTAACAACAGCATTGGCTGCGTGGATATACTTATATCAAACTCCAGAAGTATTTTCACCGCAAGATGCTCCGGAAGCGATCGAGCAAATTAAGGCAAAGCCATTAGCGGGTGTACTGAGTAATGAAAATCTTTGGGGGATAGATTTAACAACGATTCCGCAACTTGAACAATTTGTCGGGGAGGCAATTACGGCGTTTAAAGAGAGCCAAACAGCACAGTTCATTGCGGAATTGGAAGAGGAGGCACTAGGATTATGAAAGAAACGATTGTCATTCATTCGTCTGATAATGTTGCGGTCGCTTTACGTTCCTTTGAAGCGGGCGAACTATTTTCGATCGGCCAAGAGAAGATTAATCTAGAGCAGGAAGTTCCTAGAGGGCATAAAATTGCCACACGTAACATTCAAAAAGGGGAACATATTATAAAGTACGGCTATCCGATTGGGCATGCTACTGAAGACATTGCAAAAGGAACCGTCGTCCACACGCATAATGTAAAAACAAATTTGCAGGACATCATTAACTACAATTACGACAAGAAAGATATTTCATTGAACTATCCGCAACGTAATTTAACATTTAAAGGGTACCGACGTAGCAATGGTGAAGTCGGTATACGAAATGAACTATGGATCATACCCTCAGTCGGATGTGTGAATGGTATTGCGGACATGATCATTCGTGAATTTGAGCAACGGGTAGGAAGTATTGCGCCTTTTGAATCCACGCTTGTATTAAAGCATAATTTTGGTTGTTCGCAATTAGGTGATGACCATGAAAATACACGTACTATTTTACTGGATGCTGTTAACCATCCGAATGCTGCAGCTGTGCTTGTATTAGGGCTGGGCTGCGAGAATAATACAATTGAACAGATGAAGCAGGAACTTGGCGATTACGATACGTCCCGTGTGAAATTTGTCGTGTCCCAGCAAGTTGATGATGAGGTTGAAGCTAGTGTAGAAGCGCTTGTAGCACTACATGAGGCAGTCCGCAACGATCGACGAGAAGATATTCCGATCAGTGAATTGCGTATCGGACTGAAATGTGGCGGTTCAGACGGCTTATCTGGCATTACGGCGAATCCTCTTCTAGGGCGTTTCTCCGACTTTTTAGTATCCCAGGGCGGTACAACGGTGCTGACGGAAGTGCCGGAAATGTTTGGAGCGGAAACGATTTTAATGAACCGTGCACAAGATGAGGAAACATTCGGGAAGATTGTTTCGCTTATTAATGACTTTAAGCAGTACTTTATCGACTATAATCAGCCGATCTATGAAAATCCTTCACCAGGCAATAAGGCAGGCGGAATCACTACGCTTGAAGACAAGTCGTTAGGCTGTACGCAAAAAGCGGGCAGTGCTGAAATTGTCGATGTTTTAAAATACGGAGAGCGGTTAAAAAAGCGCGGGTTGAATTTATTGAGTGCGCCGGGAAATGATCTTGTTGCATGTACAGCGCTTGCATCTGCAGGTTGTCAATTAGTGTTGTTTACTACAGGACGCGGTACGCCATTCGGCTCATTTGTACCTACGATGAAAATATCCACAAACAGCGCTATTTATGAACAGAAAAAGCATTGGATTGATTTCAATGCAGGGCAAATACTAGAAGATGGCGTAGACGAAGATGCGGTTTTGGAAGAATTTATTCAATATATTATTGCTGTTGCTAGTGGAGAGCAATTAAACCATGAACGAATGAATTTCAAAGAAATGGCTATTTTTAAAACAGGTGTTACCCTGTAGAAAATTTGGTCCGGTTTATCATATTCTTCCTATTATATAAGAAATGGCGATGCTCTCTTTTTCGTGAAGGAGCATCGTCATTTTTTTGAAATCGTTTATTAATGAAAAGAAAAGGTTCTTCAATGGACAAGGGGATTACCTTGACAGTAACTGCCCACAAGATTATGATAAGATAGACAAATTATGATTGGAGAGATAAAAATGCTACTTGAAAAAACAACACGCATGAACTTTCTCTTCGACTTTTATCAAGCGTTATTAACTGATAAACAGCGCAGCTACATGGAACTATATTACTTGGACGATCACTCGTTAGGAGAAATCGCCGAAAGTTATAATATTTCACGCCAAGCTGTTTACGATAATATTCGCCGTACTGAGGCGATGCTTGAAGAATATGAAGAAAAACTAAATTTATTCGAAAAGTTTCAACAACGTCAAATCGTGTTAAAACAATTGACGAATGCGATCATGGATGAGGCTTCTACGACAGAGGCGAAACTAGCATTGGTTGAACAACTGAAGGAATCGGATTAGGGGGCGAACGAGTTGGCTTTTGAAGGTTTAGCAGAGCGACTCCAAGGTACGATCCAAAAGATTAAAGGTAAAGGGAAAGTAACGGAACAAGACGTTAAAGAAATGATGCGTGAAGTCCGATTTGCCTTAATCGAAGCGGACGTAAACTTAAAAGTAGTAAAAGAATTCGTTAAAAAAGTTAGTGAGCGTGCAGTCGGCGTCGACGTCATGAAATCATTAACACCTGGTCAGCAAGTCATTAAAATTGTTCAAGATGAATTGAAGAATTTAATGGGCGGCGAGCAAAGTCCGATTAAATTCAGCAACCGTCCGCCTACTGTCATTATGATGGTTGGTTTACAAGGTGCAGGTAAGACGACAACTACAGGTAAATTGGCGAATGTATTACGTAAAAAATATAATAAAAAACCATTACTCGTTGCAGCAGATATATACCGTCCAGCGGCTGTAGAGCAATTACAGACATTAGGGAAACAGTTATCACTGCCGGTGTTCTCACTTGGTACAGATGTTTCACCTGTTGAAATTGCACGTCAGGCTATCGAGCATGCAAAGGAAGAGCATTTGGACGTTGTATTAATCGATACAGCCGGTCGTCTTCATATTGATGAAGAACTGATGCAGGAACTGAAAGACATTCGCGGTTTAAAAGAGCCGGATGAAGTATTTTTAGTTGTTGATGCCATGACAGGTCAAGATGCTGTAAATGTTGCGCAAAGCTTTAACGAAACTGTCGGCATTACGGGCGTTGTCTTAACAAAATTAGACGGTGATACTCGTGGTGGTGCGGCACTGTCGATTCGCTCGGTTACAGAGAAACCGATTAAATTTGTCGGTATGGGCGAAAAGATGGATGCACTGGAACCTTTTCATCCGGAGCGTATGGCTTCACGTATTTTAGGGATGGGCGATGTCCTGTCACTGATCGAAAAAGCACAAGCAAACGTTGATATGGAAAAGGCAAAAGAGCTGGAAGAAAAGTTCATGACACAGAGCTTTACATTTGATGACTTTATCGAACAACTCCAAGCTGTGAAAAAAATGGGACCACTTGATGAATTATTGAAAATGATTCCGGGTGCAAACAAAATGAAGGGCCTTGACAATGTCAAAGTCGATGAAAAGCAGATGGGACGCATCGAAGCAATTATCTATTCGATGACACCAAATGAAAAAACAAACCCTGAAATTATTTCGGCGAGCCGTAAAAAGCGTATTGCCACTGGTTCGGGGACGACAATTCAAGAAGTAAACCGCTTATTGAAGCAGTTTGAAGAAATGAAAAAAATGATGAAACAGATGACGGGCATGGCTCAGGGTAAAGGTAAAAAGAAGATGAAAATGCCTGGTTTTGATTCATTATTTAAATAAAAAATAAGGTGTTAAGAAAAAACACTTTACAAACCATCAAGACATTGCTAATATAATATCTTGTGTGAAACTTATTCGGAGGTGCTATTAAAATGGCAGTTAAAATTCGCTTAAAACGTATGGGAGCTAAAAAATCTCCTTTCTATCGTATCGTAGTTGCAGACGCTCGTTCACCACGTGATGGCCGTCAAATCGAAACAGTAGGTACTTACAACCCACTTACAGTTCCAGCTACAGTACAAATCGATGAAGAGAAAGCTCTTAAATGGTTAACTGATGGTGCAAAACCATCTGATACTGTACGTAACCTGTTCTCAGAACAAGGTATCATGGAAAAATTCCATAACGCTAAATACAGCAAATAATTCAATGATTAATTCGGAGGTGGCATTATGCAGCAGCTGATTGAAGCAATTGTGAAACCGTTAGTCGATTATCCGGAAGACGTTCGTATTGAGACGGACGAAACTTCCAATCGAGTTGTTTATAAACTTTTTGTTCATCCAGAGGATCGAGGGAAAGTGATAGGCAAGCAAGGACGTGTTGCGAAGGCAATTCGTACGATTGTGTACTCAGCAGCGGGCGGCCACCAGAAGAAAAAGACGTATGTCGATATATTGGATTAGTAAAAGAAGGGTGGCATTTTGCTAACCCTTCTTTTTTTGTTATGATAATGTTGTTTTCCGTTACGGTAGGAGTTTATTGCGGTTGCCATAGAAGCATTGTGCATGTGCTCCTGTCGCTCCGCTTTCGTCGCAAAGTAACATTCAAATCAAAAGGCATTTGAATGTTACTTCGCCGCCTTCACTCCAAACAACGGTGTATATAAAAGTTATGTGGTAACAAATTATTATAAAAGGTGGAATATACATGGAATGGTTTAATGTAGGACGTATTGTAAATACACATGGTATTCGCGGGGAACTGCGAATTTTATCGACGACGGACTTTGAAGAAGAACGTTTTGCGGTCGGTTCTAAACTTGCGGCATTCAAAAAAGATGATAAAAAACCGACTTGGGTAACGATCAGTTCATCAAGACGCCATAAAAACTTTATATTGGTGACATTTGAAGGAATGGAAAACATTAATTTAGTGGAACCATTTAAAGAAGGTCTTTTAAAAGTGTCGATGGATCAATTAGCGGAAGATGAGCTTGAAGATAATGAATACTATCACTTTGAAATTAAAGATTGTGAAGTGTTTTCGGAAGAGGGCGAACTGATCGGCGTTGTTACTGATATTTTAGAGACAGGCGCAAACGACGTATGGGAAGTTAAAGCGCAAAATGGTAAGAAACACTACATTCCTTACATTGAAGATATCGTAAAAGATATTGATGTCGATGAAAAGAAAATCATTATTCATGTAATGGAAGGTTTGCTGGAATGAAGATTCACGTATTAAGTTTATTTCCCGATATGTTCACAGGTGTGTTTGGCGCTTCAATTTTAAAAAAGGCTCAGGAAAAAGGTGCAGTCGAGCTCGCAGTAACCGATATCCGGGAGTACAGTGTAAATAAGCACAAACAAGTGGATGATTACCCATACGGCGGCGGTGCGGGAATGGTATTAAAGCCGGAGCCGATGTTCAATGCGGTTGAAGCCATTACAGAAGGCCGCAAACCGCGTGTTATACTCATGTGTCCACAAGGCGAGCGCTTCACGCAGAAGAAGGCGGAGGAGCTTGCACTGGAAGATGATTTAGTATTCCTTTGCGGCCATTATGAAGGATATGATGAGCGAATCCGGGAACATCTTGTAACAGATGAGATTTCAATCGGCGACTTTGTTTTAACTGGCGGCGAGCTTCCTGCGATGACGGTAATCGATGCGGTTGTACGTTTATTGCCGGGTGTATTAGGGCAGGAAGATTCACATATTCAGGATTCATTTTCAACAGGGTTATTAGAGCATCCTCATTATACGCGTCCAGCTGATTTTAGAGGGATGAAAGTGCCGGATATACTGTTATCAGGTAATCACGCGAAAATCGAAGCGTGGCGTGAGGAACAGTCCTTTAAGCGTACGTTAGAGCGTAGACCGGATTTATTGGAAGCACTTGAATTAACGGACAAGCAAATAAAAATAATTGAAAAAATTAAGAGTGAAATGTAAAGCAAAACTACTTGCAAGCCTAAAATAATTATGGTAAGATTCATTTTGTGCTTCAATGTAAGCACTGAATTACGGTGTTCCGCTGTGGCTTAAATTAGCGTGCATGAGCATCTGTCTAAGGAGAGAAAACAATGTCAAACATTATTACAGAGATCACTAAAGATCAATTACGTTCAGACTTACCTACATTCAAACCAGGTGACACAGTTAAGGTACACGTTAAAATCGTTGAGGGTACTCGTGAACGTATCCAATTATTCGAAGGTGTAGTTATTAAACGTCGTGGTGGCGGAATTAGCGAAACTTTCACAGTACGTAAAATTTCTTACGGTGTTGGTGTAGAGCGTACTTTCCCAGTACACACTCCAAAAATCGCTAAGTTAGAAGTAGTACGTAAAGGTAAAGTACGTCGTGCTAAACTTTACTACCTACGTAACTTACGTGGTAAAGCTGCTCGTATTAAAGAAATTCGATAAGAACTTTTTAGAAGGGGGCTTGTATATACAAGTCCCTTTCTTTCTTTAAATAAAAAATGTGTATTAACATGTGATTTTGACAATAAACTATAGATAATCTGATGCAATATTTAGATTAGATTTTTGCTTGATATACATATTTCGTATACAATAAATGTGATGAGCAAGGGGGATAGCTACGTGGAAAAAACTGAAAAAGAAAAAAATGAGCTTTGGGAATGGACGAAAGCTCTACTGATTGCGTTTGCGATTGCCGCATTTATTCGTTACTTTTTATTTACACCGATTGTAGTAGACGGGGATTCAATGATGCCTACCCTTGAAAATGGTGATCGCATGATCGTCAACAAATTCAGCTATAAAATCGGCGAACCCGACCGTTTTGATATCGTCGTATTCCACGCACCAGAACAAAAGGACTATATTAAACGTGTCATCGGTGTTCCAGGGGACTTTGTAGAATATAAGGATGATCAATTATACATTAATGGGGAACCGATCGACGAACCGTATTTGGACGCATATAAAGCCGAAATTAGCGAAGGCAACCTAACAGGCGACTTCTCGCTGAAAGATATCGATCCGTCACTGGATGTGATTCCGGAAGGCTACGTATTCGTAATGGGCGATAACCGTCGCTTCAGTAAAGACAGCCGCCATATCGGCATCGTCGATCAGAAAGAAATTATCGGTAATACGAATATCATTTTCTGGCCGTTAAACGAAATTGAGATCGTAAAGTAATATTTATTATCGTAAATATTGTCTAAAATGAGGGGGCAGTTTAAACTCCTCATTTTTTTGTTGAAAATAGAAGTATGTAATTTACAGGAGGTTATACATTATGACAATTCAATGGTTTCCAGGACATATGGCAAAGGCACGCCGCCAAGTATCGGAAAGTTTAAAGCTTGTCGATATCGTTTTTGAACTTGTCGATGCACGTCTACCATTATCTTCACGTAATCCGATGATCGATGAAGTCATCCATCAAAAACCGCGTCTGCTCATTTTAAATAAACAAGATATGGCCGATGAACAGGAAACACGCCGCTGGATTCAATATTTTGCCGACAGAGGCTTTAAAGCAGTAGCAATCAACTCGTTGGAAGGGAAAGGCTTGCAGGCGGTTACAAAGGCTGCTCAGGAGATTTTGGCGGATAAATGGGAGCGCATGAAATCAAAAGGAATGAAGCCGCGTGCGATCCGCGCCATGATTGTCGGTATTCCGAACGTCGGGAAATCCACTTTAATCAACCGTTTAGCGAAGAAAAACTTAGCGAAAACAGGAAATATGCCAGGTGTTACGAAAGCACAGCAATGGATTAAAGTCGGTAAAGAAATCGAACTTCTGGATACACCAGGTATCTTATGGCCGAAGTTTGAAGATCAGGAAGTCGGCTACAAGCTCGCATTAACGGGTGCGATTAAAGATACGATTACAAATATGGAAGACTTGGCTGTATACGGCTTACGTTTTTTAGAAATGCACTATCCAACGCGCATGGAAGAACGCTATAAAATTTCATCTGTATCCGAAGAGCTTGTTGAAACATTCGATGCAATCGGGAAATTACGCCGTGTATTTGGACAAGGCGGAGAGATTGACTATGATCAGGTGTCCGTATTAATTGTACGCGACATTCGTGAACAGAATCTTGGGAAACTCACATTTGACTTTGTTTCCGAGCAACTTGAAAAAGAGCAACTGGAAGAAGCGATTGCCCTGGAAAACGAAGAACGCCGTAAAAAAACTGCCGCGCTAAATCGCCAGAAAAAGCAAGAAAACAACGGATAAAGTGGGATAATAGATAGGCGAAACCTTTTTCATTTATTTGAGAAAGGTTTTTTCTTTTATAATAAGAACAACAGACGATATAACAAGTAAGAATGATAGAAAGTAAAATTAGAGATAAAAAGCAAAGTGGATTGGAATGGAGGAGTATGGAACGAAACTAAAACTGTCACGTCCTGTGACAACGCTTTCGTGACCAACATTGTGTTAGCCTCCGGAATGGAAATTGACGATATATAAAGAAAACGGAATTAATAGATTTGAGGGCATTATATGAAAACAATTAAAGAGATTACAGAAGCATTGAAAACAGCAGCACAAATTGAGCCATGGATGGATTTTATAGTAAAGGATGAACGGTCAGGTGTTCAAAAGGCATGGATACAATTTCAAAAGCGTCTTGAGAAGATGGAGGCACTCCAACAAGCACATAATGAGAAACTGCAATTTGACGCAAGCTATTTACCATATGAACATGCCTATATCGCAGGTACAGATGAAGCCGGGCGCGGACCACTGGCAGGGCCTGTCGTAACTGCGGCTGTTATATTGCCGAACCACTGCCAGGAACTCCTTGGCGTAAACGATTCCAAACAATTGTCAAAGGAAAAACGCAATCAATTTGCTGAACGGATTAAAAAACATGCATTGTATTATGCAGTTCATTTTCAAAGTGCCGAAGAAATTGACCGCCTTAACATTTATGAAGCAACACGACAGTCCATGTTAAAAAGTATTGAAGCACTTGAAGTCACACCAAATTACATATTGGCCGATGCGATGACTCTTTCAACATCAATTCCGCAAGCTTCTATCATAAAGGGGGATGCCCGCAGCCTGGCAATCGCAGCGGCATCCATTTTAGCAAAAACGGCACGTGATGACTATATGGAGAAGCTGGACCTCGAATTTCCGCAATATGGTTTTGCCCAGCATGCAGGTTATGGAACAAAACAGCATTTGGAAGCGATCGCGCAATATGGACCGACTATACATCATCGAAAAACATTCGAACCGATAAAATCCATACTTCAAAGAAGGGAGTAACGGCATGAACTTCTCAACGTTTAATGCAGTACAAACAAATACTTCGCAGCAAGTACCAGCAAATCAGCCATTATCGCTAAGGCAAGATCAAGTATTTCATGGGACGATAAAGCAGCTCTACCCAAATCAGATGGCGGAAGTCCAAGTGGGCAATCAAAAGCTCATGGCGAAGCTGGAAGTTCCATTAAAACTTGGCGATGCACACTTTTTTCAGGTAACAGCGACAAATCCACAAACAGAATTAAAAGTCATTACCGGGCCGATGTCACAATCGATGACTTCCGGCCAGCAAATGTCCCAGCTGCTTGAGACGATGAATTTGCCGAAATCGAATGAAATGCAGCAAGTACTTTCACATTTTATGAAAGCCCAGCTGCCACTTGCGAAAGAACAGCTGCTTGCAGCGGAAAGCTGGATGAAAAACTTGCCCGCAGGAGTGGATAAAAATAGTGCACTTCAGGCACTACAGCGTATGGTGGAGCTGAAAATGCCTTTCACAGATACCGTATTTCAAGCATTGACTCAAGGGATTAAAACAGATGGTATGTCGGCAAATTTAGCGAATTTAGCGCAGCTCTTGGCAAATCAGTCTGGAGGGAATGAAGCGATTAAATCATCACTTTTACAGCAGATTGACCAGCTGGCAAAGCCGTTAAACAATGAAACAGGCGGTATTCTCCTTGCGCGGGCGACCCAAAATTTAATGGATAATAATTCGTCGATTGCATCAAAACTTCAGACGCTGACAGTATTAAAAGAAGCTGGAATTTTACCGCAAAATGCTACTTTGCAAAATTGGCAAACGGTAAACCAGCAAGGAAGCCAACAATCTGTGAACCAAGTACAGACAACAGCAACACCGCTATTTAAAGAAGCAGGTCAAATGCTGCAGCAGCTCGGGCAAACAAGCTCTGAACAGATAAAACCGATGTTAGAGCAAGTAAGAGTCTGGATTAATAATGAAAGCTTATTATCGTCAACACAAAAGCAGCAGCTACAGCAATTATTAACGCGTTTTGAGCAAATTCCGACTTCGAAGCAAGCAGTGGAAGCATTGGTAAATCAACTACGGCAGCAACTGACAAACGCATACAGTGAAAATGTGACACCGCGATTGTTTATGCAAAATGATCAAGGATTTTCCGCCAAGGATCAATTGTTTACGTTACTGAAGCCGGATGCGAATTTACCGGTTGCAGATCAGCTGTTACGGAATTTAGTGAAAGTGACGGCTGATAGTCCACAGCCGGTCATGCAAAGTGCTCTTACGCAAGCAGAAGGTCAAGTACAGGCGGCAGTTGATGGTCGTGCGATGGAACAGGCAATAAAAACCGTTTTAAAGGGGCTCGGTGTCAGCTATGAGGCGACACTTGCAAATAAGGCAGGGGATATTCAGGCCATTGCCCAGCAGATAAAACCGCAATTATTGGCGCTTCTTCAAGATGTCCAAACACCCGCTGCAATAAAAGATGCCGCTGAAATGGTGATGGCCAGACTAAATGGTATGCAGCTCACTTCAGGGGAAAATGGACATCAGCATCAGCTTGTCATGCAAGTGCCGCTAAATTTTTTCGGCAAGAAAATGGATGCCACATTGCAATGGAATGGTCGAATGAAGGAAGATGGTAAAATCGATGCCAATTTTGCACGTATTCTATTCTATTTAAATATGGAAACATTGCAGCAGACGGTAATCGATATGCAAGTACAAAACCGTGTTGTCACGATTAATATATATAATGATATGCCGAATTTGGATTCGTTGGCGACATCGCTGAAAGGCACATTAAAGTCGGGATTGCTGGAAAAAGAATATACATTATCGGGACTGTTTATCAAACCTTTTGCAGACCAAGGAGAAAAAACTGTCACAAAACTGTCAAATCAGCGAGAAGATGAGCAGGGTGGTGTCGATATACGCGTATGACCGAAAAAAAATATATAAGAAAAGAAGCAATCGCCCTGTCCTATGATCCGCAAAAAAGCAGTGGTCCGACAATCGTTGCAAAAGGGAAAGGGAAAATTGCGGAAAATATATTAGAAAAAGCAGCGATGCATGAAGTACCCGTTTATGAAGACCCAAACTTAGTCGAGCTGTTAGGCCAGCTTGATTTGAACACATCGATACCGGAAGAACTTTACCAGGCGGTTGCAGAAGTTTTTGCTTTTATTTATCATTTGGATGAAAAGCAGAGGTTAACTTTTAAAAATAAATAGTCGATGTTTTTTATTTTTATGTAGAGTATATCTTTCGGAAAATTAGAAAATATCTAGACAAAGAATATTTTGACATAAAGCAATCTAAAAATTGCTTGTGTGACAAATATAGACATTGTCTGAATAATTGTATAAAATAGATTATGTTAGTAGAATAATTTCCAAATGTCCGATGGGAGGATGTATCATGAATATCCATGAGTATCAAGGGAAAGAGATATTAAGACAATACGGTGTAGCGGTTCCAAGAGGAAGTGTCGCGTTTTCACCAGACGAAGCAGTAAAAGCAGCAAAAGAGCTAGGATCTAACGTAACAGTAGTGAAAGCACAAATTCATGCAGGGGGCCGCGGTAAAGCGGGTGGCGTTAAAATTGCAAAAAACCTGGATGAAGTTCGTTCTTTCTCTAAAGAATTATTAGGGAAAATTTTAGTAACTCACCAGACAGGTCCAGACGGTAAAGAAGTAAAGCGTCTTTATATAGAAGAAGGTTCGGACATTAAAAAAGAGTATTACTTAAGTTTAGTATTAGACCGTGCAACTTCTAGAGTAGTAATGATGGGTTCTGAAGAGGGCGGTATGGATATTGAAGAGGTAGCCGAGACGAATCCGGAAAAAATCTTCAAAGAAGTGATTGATCCGGTAACAGGCCTGAATGCTTTCCAGGCACGCCGTATGGCATTCAATATGAATATTCCTGCTAAGTTAGTAAATAAAGCAGTAGGATTAATGCTTGGTATTTACAAAGCATTTATCGATAAAGATGCATCAACAGTAGAAATCAACCCGCTAGTTGTAACTGGTGATGACCAGGTAGTGGCACTTGATGCAAAATTCAACTTTGATGCAAACGCATTATACCGTCACAAAGATATCGTAGAATTACGCGATTTCGATGAAGAAGATCCAAAAGAAATTAAAGCATCTAAATATGATTTAAGTTATATTTCGTTAGACGGTAATATCGGATGTATGGTAAATGGTGCAGGTCTTGCCATGGCGACGATGGATACGATTAGTTACTACGGCGGATCACCCGCAAACTTCCTTGACGTTGGGGGCGGTGCTACAGCCGAAAAAGTAACAGAAGCTTTTAAAATCATTTTATCAGACAAAAATGTTAAAGGAATTTTCGTTAACATCTTTGGTGGAATCATGAAATGCGACATCATTGCAAAAGGTGTTATTACGGCTGCAAAAGAAGTTGGTTTAGCGGTTCCGTTAGTAGTACGTTTAGAAGGGACAAACGTAGAGCTAGGTAAAAAGTTGTTAAATGAATCTGGTTTAAACATTGTGGCAGCTGACTCAATGTCAGACGGCGCTCAAAAAATCGTGAAATTAGTTGAAGCTGAAGGCGGGGTAACGGCATGAGTGTGTTCATTAATAAAGAAACAAAAGTAATCGTACAAGGGATTACTGGGGAAACAGCCCTTTTCCATACAAAACAAATGCTTGAATACGGAACAAAAATCGTTGCAGGGGTAACACCAGGTAAAGGCGGTCTTGAAATCGAAGGTGTTCCTGTATTCAATACAGTACAAGAAGCAGTCGATGCGACAGGTGCCAATGTATCCGTTATTTACGTACCGGCACCATTTGCAGCAGATGCAATTATCGAAGCAGTGGATGCGGACCTGGATATGGCGATTTGTATTACAGAACATATACCGGTACTTGACATGGTAAAAGTAAAGCGCTATATGGAAGGCAAGAAGACACGTTTAGTTGGTCCAAACTGTCCGGGTGTCATTACTGCTGATGAATGTAAAATTGGTATCATGCCGGGTTACATTCATACAAAAGGACATGTAGGTGTTGTTTCACGTTCTGGTACTTTAACTTATGAAGCGGTACACCAGCTGTCTCAGGCAGGAATTGGTCAAACAACAGCGGTAGGAATCGGGGGCGACCCTGTAAATGGGACAAACTTTATTGACTGCTTAAAAGCATTCAACGAAGACCCGGAAACTTATGCGGTTGTCATGATTGGAGAAATCGGTGGTACAGCGGAAGAAGAAGCTGCTGAATGGATTCAGGAAAACATGAACAAACCGGTAGTAGGTTTTATCGGTGGTCAAACAGCACCTCCAGGAAAGCGTATGGGTCACGCAGGTGCCATTATTTCCGGCGGTAAAGGAACAGCTGCAGAGAAAATCAAAGCAATGAATGCAGCAGGTATTGAAGTAGCTCCGACGCCTTCTGTAATCGGTGAAACACTGATTAAAGTAATCAAAGAAAAAGGCTTGTACGAAGCTTGTAAAACACATTAAAATGAAAGATGTAGCGGTCGCCTCGCTACATCTTTTTCGTATGTCTCCGTACATTAGGTTGCGTGGACGGGTTAATAGCCTGTATTCATTGGCAATACTATGTTTTACACGATGCTTACCTCACACTTAAAACTGCGGTCATCTGAATTTCTTCTATTAAAAAGGAGTGTTGATATGACCAATCCAGCAAATGAACAATTATTGAAACTGCATTATATTCTTCCTCTCTCCTGGGAAAAAGTCCGAAATTTAATGAAAATTACAGATGATTTCGACGAAATACTGCATATTTCGCCAAAATTTTTAGCGAGCCAGCTAAATATAAGAGAAGAAAAAGCCGCACAGCTCATAAAACATTATAAAGAGCTCATACAAAGGTCGATGGCAATATATTATGACCAACATAATATTACGCCCATTCCTTATACGGACCCTTTATATCCGGAACGCTTAAAACAGCTGTACAATGCACCTGCTGTTGTATATGCGAAAGGTGATGTTCAGCTGCTGAACAGACCGAAAATGATGGCGGTCATCGGTTCGAGAGCAGCGACTAGCTATAGTGAAAACGTATTGAAATCCATCCTTCCCCCATTAATTCGTGAGCAATATATCATAGTGAGCGGTCTTGCAAAAGGTGCCGACCGACTTGCACATGAAGCAACAATCCGATATGGTGGAAAGACGATAGGTGTTTTAGGCCATGGCTTATTCCATAGCTACCCACCACAAAATAAAGAGCTGAATGCATATATGGCAAGTGAGCATTTACTCATAACAGAATATCCACCCTATGTAGGTGTGCAAAAATGGCATTTCCCTGCACGAAACCGGATTATTAGCGGATTGTGTGAAGCACTGGTCGTAACGGAAGCCGCACTCAAAAGCGGGACACTTATCACAACAGAGCTTGCTCTTGAGCAAGGAAAAGATGTTTTTGCAGTGCCGGGAAATATTTTTAGCGAGCAGTCACGAGGGACAAATAAATTAATAAAAGAAGGTGCAATTCCAGTGTGGGATGGCTTTCAAATCTTAGAGGAAATCCAATTGTTTTCAAATTCGCGTTGAAAAAAAGTTGCAATATTAGCCAATCTGTTATACATTTTGCAACAGGAAAAGCTTTGACATACATGGACAGCTTCATGTGCGTGAATATAAGAAAAATAACTATACCTCTATAAGGAGGACAACAGATGGCAGATTATTTAGTAATTGTTGAATCACCTGCAAAGGCGAAAACAATTGAACGATATTTAGGAAAAAAATATAAAGTAAAAGCTTCGATTGGACATGTACGTGATTTACCACGTAGTCAAATGGGAATCGATACCGAAAATAATTATGATCCAAAATATATTACGATTCGCGGTAAAGGTCCGGTACTTCAGGAACTGAAAACAGCAGCAAAAAAAGTGAAAAAGATTTATCTCGCAGCCGATCCAGACCGTGAAGGGGAAGCGATCGCATGGCATTTAGCCACTGCTTTGAACATTGATATTAATTCAGATTGCCGCGTCGTATTTAACGAGATTACGAAAGAAGCAATTTTAGAGAGCTTCAAGCACCCGCGCCCGATTAATATGGATTTAGTCGATGCACAGCAAGCTCGTCGTATTTTAGACCGTCTAGTAGGCTACAATATTAGCCCGATCCTTTGGAAAAAAGTAAAGAAAGGCTTATCGGCAGGACGTGTACAATCCGTTTCATTGCGTTTGATTATTGACCGCGAAAATGAAATCAAAAGCTTTGAGCCTGAAGAATATTGGTCGATCGATGCAAGTTTCGAAAAAAACAAAAAGCAATTCGATGCGTTTTATTACGGAAACGGTAAAGAAAAAGTTAAATTAACAAATGAACAACAAGTTAAAGATATATTAAAAGGTATAAAAGGCTCAGAATTTGAAGTAATGAATGTTATAAAAAGAGAACGGAAACGCAATGCTTCTCCAGCCTTTACGACTTCTTCACTCCAACAGGAAGCCGCACGTAAATTAAACTTCCGCGCCAAGAAGACAATGATGCTTGCCCAGCAGCTTTATGAAGGTATCGAGCTAAGCAAAAAAGAAGGTGCAGTCGGATTAATTACGTATATGCGTACTGACTCGACTCGTATTTCCGATACGGCAAAAACAGAGGCTAAGTCATATATCGAAACAAAATACGGCAAAGATTTCATTGCCGGAGAACAAAAACAGGCAAAAGCGAAGGCAAATGCACAGGATGCCCATGAAGCGATCCGTCCAACAAGTGCGATGCGTACACCAGAGGAGCTTAAGGCGATTTTAAGCCGTGACCAGCTGCGACTGTATCGTTTAATTTGGGAACGCTTTATCGCGAGTCAAATGTCTCCAGCTGTACTCGATACTGTAACAGTTGATTTGCAAAACAATGACGTATTATTCCGTGCGAACGGATCTCAAGTGAAATTTGCCGGATTTATGAAACTTTATATTGAGGGTACAGACGATCAGGAAGAAGAAACGAATAAGCTTTTACCTGAAATGGAAATCGGCGATAAAGTGAAATCACTTGAAATCGAACCGAAACAGCATTTCACTCAGCCACCTCCTCGCTATTCGGAGGCGCGTCTAGTAAAGACATTGGAAGAGCTAGGTATAGGTCGTCCATCGACATATGCCCCTACACTGGATACAATCCAAAAGCGCGGCTATGTTCAGCTTGATGCAAAACGCTTTGTACCAACAGAACTTGGAGAAATCGTTCATCAAGCAACATTGGAATTTTTCCCGGAAATCATCAACATTGAATTTACCGCACAGATGGAGCAAAATCTGGATGAAATTGAAGAAGGCATTACACAATGGGTAAATGTCATCGATGAATTTTACAAAGACTTTGAACCGCGGGTAAAATATGCGGATGAAGTGATGGAAAAAATCGAAATTAAAGATGAGCCTGCTGGTGAAGACTGTGAAAAGTGCGGTGCGCCAATGGTATTCAAGCTTGGACGTTACGGGAAATTTATGGCTTGTTCCAACTTCCCGGATTGCCGCAATACAAAAGCGATTGTAAAACCGATCGACGTTAAATGTCCTTCATGTGAGACAGGTGAAATTGTCGAGCGTAAATCCAAAACAAAGCGCATTTTTTACGGATGCAATCAGTATCCGGAATGTGACTTCGTATCATGGGATAAGCCGATTAGTAGACCTTGTCCGAAATGTAGTGCATTATTAGTAGAGAAGAAATTGAAAAAAGGTGTTCAGATTCAGTGTACTAACAGTGAATGTGATTATGAAGAAACACCGTCACAATAAAATGAAGAGGTAACAAAAATGACACAACAAGTAGTAAATGTAATTGGTGCAGGTTTAGCCGGTTCAGAAGCAGCTTGGCAGATTGCAAAGCGCGGTGTGAAGGTACGTTTATATGAAATGCGACCAGTAAAACAAACACCGGCACATCATACAGATAAATTCGCAGAGCTTGTATGCTCAAACTCTTTACGTGCAAACGGACTGACAAATGCTGTCGGTGTAATTAAAGAGGAAATGCGTAAATTGGACTCTGTTATTATTGCAGCAGCAGACAATAGTTCTGTACCTGCCGGCGGTGCGTTAGCCGTTGACCGTCATGAATTTGCAGGAATCGTAACAGAAAAGGTGAAAAACCACCCGTTAATCGAGGTAATCAATGAAGAGGTAACTGAAATTCCAGAAGGCATTACAGTAATCGCAACAGGTCCATTAACTTCTGAAGCATTGGCAAAACAAATCCAAGGCCTAACAGGGGAAGACTATTTGTACTTCTATGATGCTGCAGCACCGATCATTGAGAAAGATTCGATCAATATGGATAAAGTGTACTTGAAATCACGCTATGACAAAGGTGAAGCGGCATACTTGAACTGTCCGATGACGAAAGAAGAATTTGATGCTTTCCGTGAAGCACTTATTACAGCAGAATGTGCACCGCTAAAAGAATTCGAAAAAGAAAAATATTTCGAAGGGTGTATGCCAATTGAAGTAATGGCCGCACGCGGTGAAAAAACGATGACATTCGGACCGATGAAACCGGTTGGTCTGGAAGATCCGAAAACGGATAAGCGTCCATATGCTGTAGTTCAGTTACGACAAGATGATGCAGCGGGGACACTTTATAATTTAGTAGGTTTCCAAACACATTTAAAATGGCCGGAACAAAAACGTGTATTCTCGATGATTCCGGGTTTAGAAAATTTGGAAATTGTACGCTACGGCGTAATGCACCGTAATACATTCATCAATTCTCCAAAAGTGCTGACACAGACATATCAGTTGAAAGCGCGTCCAAACCTTTTCTTCGCTGGTCAGATGACAGGTGTTGAAGGTTATGTAGAATCTGCCGGCAGTGGTCTGATTGCCGGAATTAATGCAGCTCGCATGGCGTTAGGTCAAGAGTTACTTTACTTCCCGCATGAAACAGCATTAGGTGCAATGGCTCGATACATTACTCATACAGATGCGAAAAACTTCCAGCCGATGAACGTGAACTTCGGGATTTTCCCGGAATTTGGTGAACGCATTAAATCAAAGCCTGAGCGTGCTGAACGCCATGCTAACCGCGCATTAGAAGCAATTCAGAATTTTATTAATAATCAGGCAATTTAATTGCGTAAAGCCCTTAAAGATTGTTATACTTTAGGGGCTTTTAATTTTGCGGTGATTTTTTGTAAATGACTATAAAAATAAGAATTGCTTGACATGATATTGCGAAATTTGTCGAATAATACAAAGAAGTTGAATAACTCCAGCAAATTTTACTTGAAAAGTATTCATAATAGGTATAGTGTCAATATGTGTGTTTTTTTAGTAGGAAAATGAACATATTTATTCATACAACATCATTTCTCTTTTGCAATAACAGGGGGTATACACGATGGATGAAAATTTGCAAAGTCAGCTTGATCAATTTATTCGCTACGTGCAACTAGAAAAAAACTTTTCCCTACATACTGTTCGCGAATATACTTCTGATTTAGAAGAATTTTTTGCATTTTTGCACGCTGAGGGTATCCAAAAAATTGCAGAAGTTGAGTATATCCATGCACGTCTATATGTAACAAAGCTTTATGATGAACAAAAAGCAAGAACTTCAATTTCCAGGAAAATCTCATCGATCCGTTCTTTTTTCCGTTTTTTAAATCGAGAACAGAATATTGATGATGCTCCGTTTCGTTCACTTTATCATCCGAAAAAGGAAGAGCGATTACCGAGCTTTTTTTATGAGGAAGAATTGAAGGAACTATTCGAGAAAAATGAAGGCGATGAGCCGATTCAAATTCGTAATATGGCGCTGTTGGAACTTCTTTATGCGACTGGAATGCGTGTGAGCGAGTGTGTCAGTTTGGAACTGACGGATATCGATTTTCATTACAATATCGTCCGTGTAATGGGAAAAGGCCGGAAAGAGCGAATTATTCCGTTCGGTCAATATGCGCATGATGCACTTATACGTTATATAGAACAAGTACGTCCGACATTAATGAAGAAGGAAAATCATCAGAAAGTTTTTGTCAATATGCGCGGTGGCGAACTTACTACCCGTGGTGTGCGTTATATATTAAGTGAGATGATTGACAATGCCAGTATGCATACGAAAATTTATCCACATATGTTGCGACATACATTTGCTACGCATTTATTGAATAATGGGGCAGATATGCGTACAGTCCAGGAATTGCTTGGGCACGCCAATTTATCTTCAACTCAAATTTATACTCATGTAACGAAGGAAGCTTTAAGAAAGACATATATGAATAGTCATCCGCGAGCATAGTTAAGGAGGAAATAAAGAATGGGTCAAATTCATGCGACAACGATTTTCGCTATTCATCACAACGGTGAATGCGCAATGGCTGGTGATGGTCAGGTGACATTGGGAAATGCAGTTGTAATGAAGCATACGGCACGTAAGGTCAGACGTCTGTTTAATGGGAAAGTACTGGCAGGTTTCGCAGGTTCTGTTGCGGACGCTTTTACATTATTCGAAATGTTTGAGGCAAAACTGAATGAATATAATGGTAACCTGCAAAGAGCTTCGGTAGAGGTAGCGAAGCAATGGCGAGGAGATAAAATGCTCCGTCAACTGGAAGCGATGCTGCTTGTAATGGATAAATCAACATTGCTCCTTGTTTCAGGTACTGGTGAAGTCATTGAGCCGGACGATGGCATTTTAGCAATTGGGTCAGGTGGAAACTATGCATTATCAGCTGGCAGAGCATTAAAAAAACATGCGGGCGATCATTTATCGGCAAAAGAAATCGCAGAGGCTGCGCTGACGACCGCTGCGGATATTTGTGTGTTTACAAACCATAATATTATCTTGGAGGTATTATAATGACTGTGATCAATTTAACACCAAGACAAATTACGGAACAATTAAACCGACATATTGTTGGCCAGGAAACAGCAAAACGTGCAGTTGCAGTTGCGTTGCGTAACCGGTATCGCCGCTCTTTATTAAGCGAAGAATTAAAAACAGAAGTTATACCGAAAAATATTTTAATGATTGGACCTACCGGGGTAGGTAAAACAGAAATTGCACGCAGAATCGCAAAACTGACGAATGCTCCGTTTATTAAAGTGGAAGCGACAAAGTTCACGGAAGTCGGTTATGTGGGGCGTGATGTCGAATCAATGGTACGCGATTTGGTAGAAGCTTCTCGTCGACTAGTGAAGGACGAAATGTTCGAAAGAGTAAAGGATCAGGCGGAGCGCAATGCGAATGATATACTCGTTAAACTGCTTGTACCCTCTAAAGTGAAAGAAAAGCTTACGCAAAATCCTTTTGAAATGCTGTTCGGACAAAAAGAGTCATCTCAAGAAGATACAGCAAATCAGGATGAACCGGAAATTCGTACACGACGTGCGCAAATTACCCAAGATTTAAAAGACGGTAAATTAGAAGAGCAATGGGTAACAATAGAAGTAACGGAAAATGCCCCATCTCTTTTTGATGCAATGCCTGGTATGAATATGGATAATGCGAACGGTATGCAAGATATGCTATCTAATTTAATGCCGAAAAAGACAAAAAAACGCAAAGTCCAAGTAAAGGATGCGCGTCGTTTATTAACACAAGAAGAAGCAAACAAGCTGATCGATACGGATGCATTGTCTAGTGAGGCGATCCAGCGTGCAGAACAGGCTGGTATTATTTTTATTGATGAAATCGATAAAATTGCAAGCAAAGGTTCTTCATCGGCGGAAGTATCCCGTGAAGGCGTTCAGCGTGACATATTACCGATTGTGGAAGGATCCACAGTTACGACAAAATACGGCACTGTAAAAACGGATTATATGCTCTTTATTGCAGCAGGTGCTTTCCATATATCGAAACCGAGCGATCTTATTCCTGAATTGCAAGGACGATTCCCGATTCGCGTCGAACTCGAAAAGTTAACGAAAGATGATTTTGTTCGTATTTTAAAAGAACCAGATCAATCATTAATATTGCAGTATAAAGCATTGCTTGAAACAGAAGGTGTTACGCTGAACTTTACGGACGAAGCGATAGAACGTATTGCGGAAATTGCAACAGAAGTAAATCAGGAGACAGATAACATTGGTGCACGCCGACTGCACACCATTTTAGAACGCTTGCTTGAGGAACTTTCCTTTGAAGCTTCGGAAATTGCACCCGCTCATATCGACATTACACCGAACTATGTCGATCAAAAATTGGCGAATATAGTAAAAAACAAAGATTTATCGCAATTTATTCTTTAAGTATAAGTTGAATTAGTATCTTTAAATTGTAAAAACCTTTAGAATATTAAGTGAATTAAAACGAAACGTTCCGTAGGAGGAAACAGAAATGAATTTATTAACAAAAACACGAAAAATCAACGCAATGTTACAAGCATCTGCTGGTAAACCAGTTAACTTTAAAGAGATGGCCAATACTTTAGGCGATATTATCGAAAGTAACGTCTTTATCGTAAGCCGTAAAGGTAAGTTGCTTGGCATTTCAATTCACCAACAAATCGAGAATGAGCGCATCAAGAAAATGTTCGAAGAGCGCCAATTCCCTGAAGAATATACACAAAACTTATTTAATATTACAGAAACTTCTTCCAATTTAGATATTAACAATGAACATACTGCATTCCCAGTGGAAAATAAAGACCTATTTGCATCTGGTTTAACAACAATTGTTCCAATTATCGGTGGCGGTGAGCGTTTAGGTACGTTAATGTTAGCGCGTATTAGCGATCAATTTGAAGATGATGATCTTATTTTAGCTGAATACGGTGCAACAGTAGTTGGTATGGAAATTTTACGTGAAAAATCAGAAGAAATTGAAGAAGAAGCACGTTCAAAAGCAGTTGTCCAAATGGCAATCAATTCATTATCTTATTCTGAACTTGAAGCAATCGAGCATATTTTTGAAGAATTAGATGGCAACGAAGGCTTACTAGTTGCTTCGAAAATTGCTGACCGTGTTGGTATTACGCGTTCGGTTATCGTAAACGCATTACGTAAACTGGAGTCTGCTGGTGTAATTGAATCACGTTCATTAGGTATGAAAGGAACATATATTAAAGTATTAAACGATAAGTTCCTGAACGCTTTAGCAGAAATTAAAATGAAGTAAGAGATATTCACAAACAGCAAGGAGGTTTTCCTCCTTGCTTTTTTTTATTTATTTTTAATTAAGAAAATGCAGAAAATTGTCGAATGACGAGAGTTTGAACGAGTATTTTAAGAGTTTTTATTATATAATTAGGTATAAGGTCTTTGTTAAAATTAAAAAATAAATATCTTTTAGACCTAAATGGTGATAGAATTCATATGACAAACGATTTGTTACAAATTTATGAAATGTATATATATAAATATTAATATAAAGGGATTTAATGTATGATGTTTAAGGAATTAAATAGTATTTCTTCCAGATAGAAAATCTATATTTAAAATTTATATAATAACTTTCTTTCACCTATAATGTTAACGTAGGTCTAAATAATAGGATAAAATGAAATGTCGAAAAATATTTGAACTAATATATAGTTAACTGTTATTTTTTAAACATAAAAATAGTTCCTTGTGACTATTCGAAAGGGACTAAAGTCGATAGACACTAAGGTTTAATATAATTACAATTGTATTATTAAGTTTCTGTGCGCAAATTTTAGCGAAATATGAACGAGGTGAGAAATTTGGATTTATTTGGCGGGACAATAAGTAGCCTAGAAAAGGGACTTTCCTATGCAACATTGAAAAATAAAGCAATTACACAAAATATAGCGAATGTTGACACACCAAACTATAAAACAAAAGAAGTAAGCTTCAAAGACGTATTAAATGATGCAAAGCAAGCCACGATTCCTGCGTATCGCACAGATGCGAGGCATTATGATTTTAAAATTAATATTGGAAGCAACGGTGTGTACTCAAATGAAAACTTCCGCAGCAGAGCAAATGGAAATGCTGTAAACATGGATGCTGAACAAGCAAAGCTGGCTGAAAACACCATTTACTATAATGCGCTTATAGATCGTGTTAGCAGTAAATTTTCAACATTGAATAATGTTGTTAAAGGAGGAAGATAGCGATGTCGATTTTTCATAGTATGAATACGACAGCTTCTGCATTAACGACACAGCGATTACGAATGGATGTAATTTCCTCCAATATTGCCAATGTCGATACAACGAGAGCGAAGCAAGTAAATGGAGAATGGGAGCCATACCGGAAAAAATCTGTCACATTAAAAGAGCAGGAAGGCCAATTTTCTAACTTTTTAAATATGGCAATCGGAAAAACGGAAAAAAACGGTGTCGGTAACGGTGTTAAAGTAAGTTCTATTAAAGAAGATACGGAAACCCCTTTTAAATTGATGTATGATCCATCACATCCCGATGCGAATGCAGAAGGGTATGTCCAAATGTCGAATGTTGACGTATTAAAAGAAATGGTTGATCTGATTTCGGCGAGCCGCTCTTATGAAGCAAATATTACTGCTTTTAATGCAAACAAGAACATGTTGACAAAAGCATTAGAAATCGGGAAAGGGTGATATTTAAATGGCGATTAATCCAATAACATTCATGTCTCCTGCACAATCTGTGAATGAAGTAAATGTTCAGAATCAACTGACTCCTGCAAATGCCCAACAGCAATTTGCGGATACATTAAAAGAAGCGATTGCAAGTGTCACTGAACATCAAAAAACATCGGATACAATGACTCAAAAATTAATTAACGGTGGAGATGTTGATTTATTTGAAGTGATGATTGCTGCACAAAAAGCAAGTGTTACTTTAAACACAACAATTGAAGTTCGTAATAAAGCTGTGGAAGCTTATCAAGAAATTATGCGTATGAGTGTGTAATGATTTGAAAAACGACTGACGAATTGTTGGGCATTCACTTTAAGCGGAGGATTCATAATGAATGAACGACTTACAAAAATTAAAAGCGACTCAACCGGTTTCTGGCAAAGTCGTACAAAAAATCAAAAAGGCGCACTAATCGGGGCGTTTATTGCTGTCATTGCGATTGCAGCTGCAATTACGTATTTCTCAACACGTACGACAATGGCTCAGTTATTTCCTGAGATGTCTCAAGCTGAAGTAGGAAGAATTACGGAAGTTCTTGCTTCACAAGGCGTAACGTACGAAGTGACAAATGGCGGGACAGTAATTTTAGTGCCGGAAAATCAAGTACAGGACTTACAAGTGTCATTAGCAGCCCAGGGTTATCCTGATTCTGGGGAAATTGACACGTCTTTTTTTACTTCTAACGCAGGCTTTGGGATGACAGACAATGAATTTAACGTAATTAAACAAGCGACGATCGAAACGGATCTGGCTAATTTAGTTCGGAAATTCGAAGGAGTAAAAGATGCAAGTGTCATGATTACTTTACCTGAAGAAGGAGTCTTTCTTAAAGATGCCAAAGGTGAAGCGCAGGCTGCAATTGTATTGGATACAGCACCTGGACACAAGTTCTCAGACGACCAAATTAAAGGGTTATTTAATTTAGTATCGATGAGTATACCGAACTTACCTAAAGAAAATATCACGATCATGAATCAGTATTCTGAATATTATGATCTGGCTTCAGCAGAAAATGGAAACGGCGGAATAGATTCAGTTACTGGACAAATGGAAGTGAAGAAAACAATTGAGCGTGATTTGCAGCGCCAAGTGCAGCAAATGCTCGGTACGTTAATCGGTCCGGATAAAGTTGTAGTAAATGTATCGGCCGATATTGACTTTAAAAAAGAAAATCGCGAAGAAAACCTGGTCCGACCTGTTGATGAGGAGAATATGGAGGGCATTGAAATAAGTGCCCAACGTATTACAGAAACTTACTCGGGCGGTGCTGCAGGAGCTGCAGAAGGCACGACTGAAGCAGGAAGTGTAACAGATAACTTTGTAGATTATGTAGAAGGAACAAACGGTGACGGCGATTATGAACGAGTAGAAGAGACGATTAACAATGATGTTAACCGCATTCGCCGTGAGATACAGGAAAGTCCTTACAAAATTCGTAATTTGGGTATTCAAGTAATGGTAGACCCTCCAAATACAGAAGAGGGGTTCGATCAAGGTGTTCGCACAGATATTGAACAAATTTTATCGACAATAGTCCGTACTTCGATTGATCAAGAAGCTGCCGGTAATCTGACAGACGAAGATATTGCAAATCGCATTGTCGTGTCTGTACAGCAATTCCAAGGGAATGATACAGCGGAAGATCAGCCACAATCAGTTATTCCATGGTGGGTATGGGTAATTGGCGGTATATTAGTTGTTGCAATTATATTACTAGTTATTAATGTGCTACGTGCACGTCGACGTAAACAAGATGAAGAAGAGCTGGAAATTTTAGAACAGCAACAGCAATTAATTGAAATAGAAGATATTTCCGAAGAAAAAGAAACTGAAGCGACTGTACGCCGTAAGCAATTAGAGAAAATGGCTAAAGATAAGCCGGAAGATTTTGCGAAACTATTGCGTAGCTGGATTGCTGAAGATTAATAGGAGGTTCCGCTGTGTCCAAGAAAGATAAAGACCTATCAGGAAAGCAAAAGGCGGCTTTACTGTTAATTTCTCTAGGACCGGAAGTTTCGGCTTCTGTATATAAGCATTTAAGTGAAGAGGAAATTGAACGTCTGACACTGGAAATTTCAAGTGTTAAAAGAGTGGAATCGACTGTCAAAGAAGAGATTATAGAAGAATTTCATCAAATTGCACTTGCGCAGGATTATATTACGCAAGGTGGTATCGGGTATGCGAAAACGGTACTGGAAAAAGCATTAGGTGCTGAACAGGCACAGGCGATACTGAATCGTTTAACTTCGTCATTACAAGTTAGACCATTTGACTTTGCCAGAAAAGCAGATCCGGCACAAATTTTCAATTTTATTCAAAATGAACATCCCCAAACAATTGCCCTTATTCTATCTTATTTAGAACCAGGACAAGCGGGGGTTATTCTTTCTTCGTTACCACAGGAAGTACAAGCGGATATTGCAAAGCGTATTGCAATCATGGAATCGACGTCTCCGGAAGTCATTAGTGAAATTGAGTCCGTATTAGAGCGAAAACTATCATCTACTGTTACACAGGATTACACAGAAACAGGCGGTGTAGATGCGGTCGTGGAAGTATTGAATGGTGTGGACCGTCAAACTGAGAAAACGATTCTTGATGCACTTGAAATTCAAGATCCGGAACTAGCCGAAGAAATTAAAAAGCGCATGTTTGTGTTTGAAGATATCGTTACACTCGATAACCGTTCAATCCAGCGTGTTATTCGTGACTGTGAAAACGAAGACTTATTATTATCGATGAAAGTTTCGTCAGAAGAAGTAAAAGAGATTATTTTCCGCAATATGTCCCAACGTATGGCGGATACATTCCGTGAAGAAATGGATATTATGGGGCCAGTGCGTTTGCGTGATGTAGAAGAAGCACAGTCTCGAATTGTAGCGGTTATCCGACGTTTAGAAGATGCAGGAGAAATTATAATTGCACGTGGCGGAGGAGATGATGTAATTGTCTAAAATCATCCGTTCAACAAATGCACAGCAACCCGAAGATTCATCAATAGTAGAAATTAAACTTCAAAATTTCTTCGAGCCTATTCATTATGGGAAAACGG
Source organism: Solibacillus sp. FSL K6-1126 (assembly GCF_038003445.1). Lineage (NCBI taxonomy): Bacteria > Bacillati > Bacillota > Bacilli > Caryophanales > Caryophanaceae > Solibacillus > Solibacillus sp. FSL K6-1126. The sequence goes on from NZ_JBBOPD010000001.1 coordinate 1,198,411, forward strand.
AAGATGAACGCATAGAGGAATTGTCACAACAAAAAACAATAGACATTGAAGCTGAACGTCAGCAAATGCTGGCACAGGCAAATGATGAAATCGAACAGAAAAATGTCGAATTTGAGCAATATCGAAAAGAGCAGCTTGCGGAAATTGAAGCGTTAAAGCAATCGTGGGAAGAAGAAAAAATCATTCTTCAGCAGGAAGCTTATGAAGGCGGTTTTGCGCAAGGGTATGAGGATGGCGTACAAAAGGCAAATGCAACGATGCAACAGTCGTTACAAACGGCAAATGAGACGATGGCAAATGCACAAAAAAATGCAGCTTCCTATATTGAGTCACAGGAGGCAGTCCTTTTGGAACTGGCATTATCAGCTGCAGAACGCATCATTCATACAACACTTGACCGTGACGATGAAATATTCGTTTCCATTGTACGACGTGGTTTAAAAGAAGCACGTGAAATGAAGGAAATTAAATTATATGTTTCGCCAAAATATCATCCGATTGTAACAGAGCAACAAAAGGAATTAGCGGAAATGTTTCCTGTAAATGTTCCGTTTATGGTATTTGTCAATGAAGATTTACTAGATTCGGAAAGTTATATCGAAACAAATCATGGACGCATCGTCGTTTCAATAGATGAACAGTTGCAGGAGCTTCGCAGACAGTTATACGAACTAATCGAAAGTAAGGAATGATAAGGATGAAAATGGCTCAATTAGTTGAACAGATTCCTAATCTTAATACATTTAAAAAGTATGGTAGAGTGACGAGAGTTGTCGGCTTGATGATTGAGTCCCAAGGTCCTGAAAGTTCCATCGGTGACGTATGTAAAATCCATATTCAAACATCGAAAAATGGTCCGCAAGTTATGCTGGCGGAGGTAGTAGGTTTTAAAGATGAGATTGTGATTTTAATGCCATACTCTTCGCTGAAGGAAATTTCGATTGGCTGTCTTGTAGAGGGGACAGGTTCACCGCTGGAAGTGAAAGTAGGTCCTGAACTGATTGGGAAAGTTCTTGATGCGATGGGTAACCCGTTTGATGGACAACCATTGCCAAAAGGATTAATGACAGTACCAACGGAAAAAGAGCCGCCAAATCCTTTAAGTCGTCCGCCGATTAACGAACAGTTAGAGGTCGGGGTAAAGGCGATTGACGGAATGCTTACAGTTGGCAGCGGTCAGCGTGTAGGTATATTTGCAGGATCGGGCGTCGGAAAAAGTACATTGCTAGGTATGATTGCCCGAAACACGGAAGCAGATATCAATGTCATTGCGCTTGTAGGAGAACGTGGACGTGAAGTACGGGAGTTTATCGAACGGGATTTAGGTCCAGAAGGGTTACAAAGGTCGGTTGTTGTAGCTGCTACCAGTGATCAGCCCGCATTAATGCGGATTAAAGCTGCATTTACCGCCACAGCCATTGCAGAATATTTTAGGGATCGCGGAAAGAACGTCATGTTAATGATGGATTCCGTAACACGTGTTGCGATGGCACAGCGCGAAATTGGACTGGCAATCGGTGAACCGCCTGCTACAAGAGGTTATACACCATCTGTTTTTGCAATATTACCAACATTATTGGAACGGTCAGGTACGAATATAAATGGGACAATTACCGCATTTTATACAGTGCTAGTTGACGGTGATGATATGAATGAACCAATTGCAGATGCGGTCCGGGGGATTTTGGACGGTCATATTGTACTGGACCGGAATCTTGCCAATAAAGGCCAGTATCCTGCGATTAACGTATTAAAAAGTGTAAGTCGTTTAATGAATCATATTGCACAGCCTGAACATGTGCGTGCAGCAAGCCGATTACGGGAATTATACTACAGCTATTCAAAATCGGAGGACCTGATCAATATCGGGGCCTATAAGCGGGGCACATCAAAAGAAATCGACGAAGCAATTATGTATGAGCCGCTCATTACGGAATTTTTAAAGCAAGGGTATAAAGATAAAATTTCGATCGATCAAACAGTCAATGAAATTATCGCATTATCGAATGGTGGTGCCCGTTAACTATGAAGTACAATTATCGTTTTGAAAAAATTCTTGTTGTAAAAGATCAGGAAAAAACGGAATCGGAACTGGCTTTTAAAGAATCCGTGCAAGTGTTTGAGGAAATTGCTACAAAGCTGTATGACCTGTTAAAGAAAAAAGAAGATTTAATCGAATATCAGCAGGAACGGTTAAAAATAGGATCATCCATTGATGAAATTAACCATTATTCGAAATTTATCGATAGTATGGAAAAAACAATCGAGGATGCTCAGCAAAAAGTAATACAGGCACGGGCAAAAATGAATTGGCATGAGCAAAAATTATTGGAAAAAAGTTTGGAAGTACGCAAATATGAAAAAATGCGTGAAAGAGATCATGAAAGATTTATAGAAGATCAACTTCATATAGAAGCAATACAGCTGGATGAGCTTTCGACAATTGCGTATTACAAGAAGGAAATCAGGTGATTCCGTGGCAAAAAAAATAAAAAATACGATGGAACAATTCGAAGAAATGGAGTTGGAAAGCCAATCTCCAGGTTTTTTCAAAAAGTTTTTCTACCTTTTTTTAATCCCGTTCATGTTTCTCATCGCAATTTTATTGATTATTTCAACTATGACGGAATATAACGTGTTTAAAATAGCGGATAAGGCAGTTGAGAAAATCCCCTTTATCAGCTCTGATGAAAAAGATGGAGTAGTAGAAAATAGCTCACTAAATGAACAAAAAGTTGTAGAGCTGCAAGCGGAAATTCAAGAGAAGGAAGCGCAAATTTCCCAACTGCAAACACAAATTGACGCATCAGCGACTGAAAAGGAAGAGCTTTTAATCGAACAGGAGCGATTGCTGTTTGAAATTGAAAAACTTCAGCGTGATCAGGAAGAGACGAAAAAAGAGTTCAAAGAGATTCTGTCTACTTTCGAAAAAATGTCTGCTAGAAAAGCAGCCCCTATACTTGTTGAAATGAGTGATACAGAAAGCGTGCGTATTCTGTCGGAGATGAAACCCGATACATTATCAGCTATTTTCGCAAAAATGGAGCCGGCAGATGCTGCCCGCTATACAGAGCTTTTATCACAGCAATAGTCCTTGAATGGAGGGAGGTGTAGTAAATGAATATCGCAATGTTACAAACAGTAAAAATGCCGAAGCAAGATTTCCAGTCAAACATAGGGAAATCAGAAATGCCGGATTCAAAAGCATTTGGAAGTGTGTTTAATTCGATGATTACAAAGTCATCTGCTCCAACTGCCAAGCAACCGGAAATGACAGAACCGCCGCTAGCTGAAAGTATTTCCGGAATTTTAGAAGAGGACTCACTGGAAAGTTTACTTGAACAATTAGGTGTTGAATTGGATGAGTCGGGATTATTTGCATTAGTAGGTGAAGAAAGTACACCAATCGCGTTGGACGAACTAATGACTTTGGATAACTTAACGCAGCTTTTAGGAATAACAAAAGCGGAGTTGAGTCAAATTATTGAACAGTTATTAGGCGATGCAAAGCAAGAAATTACGGATGTTTGGTCTCTTATCGAGCAGGCACCGAATATTTTAAATGAAGTATTGGCAGCTGTGCAGAAGCCTGAACAAAACAATGTGCAACCAAAAGAATTGCAGCAAATTGTCCAGCTGTTAAAGTTAGCTCAATTGGCCGGAAGTAAAGTCGATACTGTCTATCAACAGGAAATCCAATTAGCCAGTTTAAAAGATGCATTACTGGCATTGGCAAATGAAGCTCAGAAATCAGCAGGGACAGAACAGAGTACTGTAAAAACTACAACTTTCCAACAAGTAGTACAGCAAGGTCAACAGTCTACTCAAAACCAGCAGACGACCGTAAAAGTTGAAACGGATACGCAAACAGCCGGTCATTTACAGCAGCAAGTGACACAGACAAAAACCGTGACCGTTACATTACCCGCTGAAAAGCCGGCACAGTCGGATGCATTAATAAAAGAAATTCAAAACTTGATCAATCGCAGTCAGCTTTCAGGACAGCCAGGTAATATGAAATTATTCCTGAAACTGTTTCCGGAAAACCTCGGTCAAATTCGCATTGAACTAGTTCAAAAAGATGGAGTCATGACTGCCCGATTATTGGCAACGACAGCGATGGGGAAAGAATTACTGGAAAATAATATTAACCAGCTAAAATCCGGTTTCGTCGCTCAGAATATTCAAATGGAACGAATCGATGTTGCACAGTCTTTACAGGATGCCGATCGAAATGCGCGTGATCAAAACTTCTTTAATAATTTCTTCCGTCAAAAAGATGAAGAAAAACAAGAAAAAAATGAAGATACTCTAGATGAAGAAAGTCTATCGTTTAAAGACCTATTAAGTGAGGAGGTAGAATAAGTGGCAAACCCAATTTCAAATGATTATTATTTACCGGCAAATAATGCAAATTTCAAAGTAACGGATAAACAGGATAATGGGGCGCTCGGAAAAGATGCGTTTCTAAAAATATTAATTACCCAATTGCAAAACCAGGATCCAACAAGCCCAATGGATGACAAAGAATTCATTTCTCAGATGGCACAATTTTCATCGTTGGAACAAATGCAGAATATGACAAAAGCGATGGAGAATTTACTTCAATCACAGCAACAGTCACAATTGATGAGTTATACAACATTTGTAGGCAAAGAAGTGAAATGGCATGAAATTACAGATAAAGTGGATGCAGATAATAAGCCGATCTATAACGAAGGAACAGGCACTATTCAGGAATTGAAATTTGTTAATGGAGAGGCCGTGTTTGTACTGGCTGATGGCAAGGAAATTAAACCAGGCAATATTTCATCGATTCTTGGTAGTACGAGTGAAGTACAGCCGACAGTTCCAACAGGAAATCCATTAGCAGAAGCAAGCAAGCTGATCGGACAGACCATTCAATATAAAAATGGAGATCAGGTCGTTGAGGCGATTATTGAAGCAATTAAAACAAATAATGTGAATATCGAATACATTTTAAATGATGGTTCCCGTTTGACGAAAGACCAATTTACGGTAAGTTCTCAAACAGCCCAAAATGAAAATGTAACAGAATAAGGGGTGGGGCTGATGAATCGAGTCAATGTTCAACATATCCCATACCATCCACCGATTAAGCCATTAGTAAAGCAAAATACAGACCAAGTTTCAAAGCAGTCCTTTATGGATCATTTAAAACAGGCGACCGGTGAAGAATTAAAAATAAGCAAGCATGCTTCAGAACGATTGAATGAACGAAATATTTCTATAACTGATCGTGAATGGCAGCAAATTTCAGAAAAAGTATTTGAGGCAAAAAATAAAGGTGTGAAGCAGCCATTAGTCCTGTTAGATCAGGCAGCATTAATTGTAAGTGCAAAAAATGCGACGGTTATTACGGCATTGGATCGTAATGAAGCAAAACAGCAACTATTTACCAATATTGATGGAACAATCCTTTTATAGGCCGGACCTTCAGAAGTAAGGAAGCCTACAGTCGTTGAATGATCGAGACGGCTGAACTAAAAAACAGATGTGAAAAACGAAGGGAGAACGACATTTTATGTTACGTTCAATGTATTCAGGTATATCAGGTTTAAAAAACTTCCAGACAAAATTAGACGTGATTGGGAATAATATCGCGAATGTTAATACGTACGGCTACAAGAAAGAGCGTACTATTTTTAAAGATTTAATTTCGCAAACACAGACAGGGGCATCAGGTCCATCTGCAACACGCGGTGGTGTAAATGCTGTACAAGTCGGTTTAGGCTCGCAATTAGCTGCTATTGACACAATCCATAATGCCGGTTCTATGCAAACAACAGGGAGAACATTAGATTTAGCAATATCAGGAGAAGGTTTCTTCATGGTTGCAGATTCGAATGGATTGCCTAATGATGAAGGGAATATCGATCAACCAGGATATTCAAATATTCTGTATACGCGAGCAGGTAACTTTTATATGGATCGAAATGGCTATTTAGTAAATGGAGATGGTAAGTTTTTAGTGGGTCATGCTGCTGACGAATTATCGATTTCTGAAGATACTGATAGTATTGTTGGTAGTGAGGCGGAGAATGCGAAAAACAATAATGGTATTTCAGACTTTGAAGGAAATATTTCAGGAGAAGATGGAATCGACTTTACAACTGATATCTCACCTATTCGTATACCAACAACTGCACAATCAATGTCAATCAGCCAAGATGGAACTGTAAACTATGTAGACTATAAAGGTGATTTACAATATGCTGGTCAAATCATATTAACAAAATTTCCAAATGCATCTGGTTTACAAAAGGAAGGTGGAAACTACTTCCAAGTTACACCTAACTCAGGTACCCCATATTCCCAAGTAGGTACAGTAGCTGGTATCGGTTCGATTAACTCAGGCTTCATGGAAATGTCCAACGTGGATCTTTCTGAAGAATTCACAGAGATGATTGTTGCACAGCGTGGGTTCCAGGCAAACTCTCGTATTATAACAACATCAGATGAAATTTTACAAGAGCTAGTTAACTTAAAACGATAGTTTAAGTTCATTTGAATTTCATTGAAAAATTCATTATAGAAGGGGGGCGGGCCGGCTCTCAAGTCAGGTCCGGCCCTATTTCAATGATCGAGGTGACTCGCCTTAACGGTAAAGCATTTACTTTAAATGCTTTATACATAGAAACAGTTGAAGCATTTCCGGACACCCAAATTACGCTGACGACTGGACGTAAATTCATTGTGTTAGAGACTGAAGAACAGGTGCGGCAAAAGGTGAAGACATTCTATCAGCATGTCCAAGTATTATCTAACCCGCATCTTAGAGGTGAAGAAGATGAAGAATAATAAATTACTGACAATTATGCTAATTATATTAGTGACGATTACATTATTCGGTGTTATTGTCGTTGTGTTATTGACACAGCTCAACAAAGAGAAGCCGGATGGTCCAACGATTGATGAAATCATCGAGTCATCGGTAGACATTCCTGAGATTACGACGAACTTAGCAGATGGAAGCTTTGTCCGAATTACATTGAAAATTCAGGCATCAGATAAAAAAGCTGGTGAAGAGTTGTTTAAACGAGATTTCCAAGTGAAAAATATCGTAATTCAGGAACTTTCTGAAATGGAAGAAGAAGCTTTAGAAGGTAAGCAAGGGAAAATTACATTCCAAGATGCAATTAAATCTCAAGTGAATGAGTTAATGCAAGAAGGGGAAGTTACGCAAGTGTATATTACTTCATACGTACTTCAGTAATCAGTACTACACAATTTTAATTTTTGAAATGGAGGTGGGCAAATGGCAGGAGATATAATGTCGCAATCCGAAATCGATGCGCTCTTATCAGCGATATCGACCGGAGAGATGTCTGCAGAAGACATAAAAAAAGAAGATGAGACACGAAAAGTAAAAGTATATGACTTTAAGCGGGCTCTGCGCTTCTCAAAAGACCAAATCCGAAGTTTGACCCGTATACATGAAAACTTTGCGCGACTGTTAACAACTTTCTTTTCTGCACAGTTAAGAAGCTATGTCCAAATTACAGTTGCATCTGTTGACCAAATTCCGTTTGAAGAATTTGTTCGTTCCATCCCAAACATGACATTGATCAATGTATTTGAGGTTCCGCCTTTGGATGGCAATATTTTAATGGAGATTAACCCGAACATCGCCTATTCGATGCTAGACCGCTTGATGGGCGGAGCAGGGGGAAGTCATAGCAATGTTGATAATTTAACTGAAATCGAAACGAAAATCATGACGAATTTATTCGAGCGTTCTTTTGATAATTTGCGTGAAGCATGGGAAAATGTTGCGGAAATCGATCCGATGCTTGTGGAATTGGAAGTAAATCCACAGTTTTTACAGATGATTTCGCCAAATGAGACCGTTGTTGTCATTTCATTTAATACAATCATCGGAGATACGACAGGGATGATCAATATTTGTATCCCGCATGTTGTATTAGAGCCGATCGTTCCAAATTTATCTGTTCGCTACTGGATGCAGACGAATACGAAGGAAATTTCACCGGAACAAACGAAAATGCTTGAAACTCGTGTGAAACAAGCTAAATTACCCGTAATTGCAGAGTTAGGAACGACGGATATTACGATTGAAGATTTCCTGACAATGGCTGTAGGTGATGTCATTCCGTTAAATCAAAAAATTGAAAATCCGTTAACACTAAAAGTCGGCAGTTTACCGAAATTTACTGTTCAGCCAGGGAAATTGAATAATAAAATGGCTGTTCAAATTATCGACCCTTTGAAAGGAGGAGACGAAGATGAGTGATGAAATGCTCTCCCAAGAAGAAATTGAGGCTCTATTAAGGGGCGAAACGCTGGAGGATTTTTCTGCAAATACAGCAAGTCCGCAAGAAGAAATTAAAGTTGAGGATCACTTAACTCCAATAGAAATTGATGCATTAGGTGAGGTAGGGAATATCTCATTCGGCAGTTCGGCAACTGCATTATCTTCATTATTAGGTCAAAAAGTAGAAATTACAACGCCGAGTATTTCAATGATTAACCGCAATCATCTGGAACAAGAATTCCCTCATCCATATGTTGCAGTACAAGTAGAGTATACAACTGGATTATCAGGAATGAACCTGCTTGTCATCAAACAATCGGATGCTGCCATTATTGCAGATTTAATGCTAGGTGGCGATGGTATAAATCCAAGACCTGAATTAAGTGAAATCCAGTTAAGTGCTGTTCAAGAAGCAATGAATCAGATGATGGGTTCAGCTGCGACTTCCATGTCAACAGTATTTAACCAAAAGGTTGATATTTCACCGCCGACAATTGATTTACTGAACATTTCACAAAATGAAGGCACAGACACTATTCCAACAGATGAATTATTAGTGAAAATTTCATTCAGATTGCGTATCGGTGAATTGATCGATTCGAATTTAATGCAATTATTACCTTTAAAGTTTAGTAAAAAGATAGTAAAGTCATTAATGGGAGAAACTGATGAGCCCCTTACTGCAACAACAACAGTGGAGCCTCCGCCAGTTCAGCCGACACAACAGCAGCCAATGCAGCAGGCACAACAACCGACTGCACAGCAACCGATGTTTGAACAACCTGTTCAGCAGCCAATGTATGAGCAGCCAGTACAGCAGCCGGTCTATCAGCAGCCAATATATGAGCAACCGGTGCAACAGCAAGCTGTATATGAACAGCCGGTTTATCAGCAGCCCGCTTATACAGCACCACCGGCAAATGTACAGCAAGCTCAATTTGCGAGCTTCGAATCGGCAAATATTACACAGTCAGAAGCACGCAATTTAAATATGCTGCTTGATATTCCATTGCAAGTAACAGTTGAGCTGGGACGGACTAAACGTTCTGTAAAAGAAATACTGGAACTTTCGAGCGGATCGATTATTGAATTGGATAAGCTTGCAGGTGAACCTGTTGATATTTTAGTAAACAGTCGGTTAATTGCCAAAGGTGAAGTTGTAGTAATTGATGAGAACTTCGGTGTTCGCATCACAGATATTTTAAGTCAGGCAGATCGCTTGAACAATATTAGATAGTTTTAATTGGAGGAATTAGATTATGTCTAAAAGGATTTTAATTGTGGACGATGCAGCTTTCATGCGCATGATGATCAAAGATATTTTAACGAAAAATGGTTTTGAAGTAGTAGGGGAAGCAGCTGACGGAATTCAAGCGGTTGAAAAGTACAATGAATTACGTCCGGATTTAGTAACGATGGATATTACAATGCCTGAAATGGATGGTATTGCAGCATTAAAAGAAATTAAAGGCACGGATCCAAGCGCGGTAGTTATTATGTGTTCAGCAATGGGCCAACAAGCTATGGTAATCGATGCGATTCAAGCTGGTGCAAAAGACTTTATCGTAAAGCCTTTCCAAGCAGATCGCGTAATCGAAGCGATTCAAAAAGCTTTAGGTTGATGTGATGAATGCAAAAAAATCATTTCGATTTTGGCTCGCTGTTGGAATTGTATGGATGACGGCACTATTTACACCAAACTCAAATGGAACTTTTGCGATGGTAAGTAACGTATACGAAAACTGTAATGAAAACCCTGAAGTATGTTCAGAAGAAAAAATTTCAGATGAAAATACTCCGGATGCCGACACAGATCAAACTGACTCGGCATCCGTTAGTATTGGATTTTGGGATTATCTTAAAGTTTTAATAGCACTTGTCTTCGTCATAGGGCTATTATTGTTCATTTTAAAGTATTTAAACAAGCGTAACTTCAACTATCAACAAAATGCCGTAATTAAGAATATCGGTGGCATGTCTGTAGGACAGCAAAAGTCTGTACAATTATTGTTAATTGGAAAACGAGTTTATGTAGTGGGTGTCGGCGATAATATTCAGCTTCTGAAGGAAATTGATTCCGAGGAAGAAATCGACCATTTACTGAATCAGATCGAAACTAAACAGAGCATGGTGAATACTTCACCTTATATAGCACAATTATTTAATAAGTTTTCACAAAAAAAACGCCCTCAAGATATTTCGGAAAGCCCTAAATTCAATGATTTGTTCAATGAAAAAATCGGGAAAATCAAGCAACAACGAAGTGATGAGCTGGAGCGTTGGAAAGAACAGGAGCGTGATAATCGATGAACGACATTCTTTCCGTGTTTTCTGAAAGTGATCCCGGAAATGTATCCACATCGGTTACGCTGTTATTTCTGTTAACCGTTCTATCTTTAGCACCGAGTCTATTAATCTTAATGACTTCTTTTGCGCGTATTGTCATCGTTTTGTCGTTTACTAGGACAGCCCTTGCGACGAACCAAATGCCGCCTAACCAGGTAATTATCGGGTTGGCATTGTTTTTAACATTCTTTATTATGGCGCCGACTTTCCAGCAAGTAAATGAGCAGGCATTACAACCGCTTTTTGATGAAGAAATTAATTTGGAAGAGGCGTATGATCGGGCGACGATTCCGTTTAAACAATTTATGGCTCAGCATACAAGGCAAAAGGATTTAGAGCTTTTTATCGAATATAATCAGGCGGAGTATCCGGATTCCATCGAGGAAATTCCGATGACACTGTTAGTACCCGCATTTGCGTTAAGTGAAATTAAAACAGCTTTTCAAATGGGTTTTATGATCTTCATTCCGTTTTTAGTTATTGATATGGTGGTCGCAAGTACACTGATGTCAATGGGGATGATGATGCTGCCTCCAGTAATGATTTCACTGCCATTTAAAATCTTATTATTTGTACTCGTCGATGGTTGGTATTTAGTGATGAAATCTTTACTTCAAAGTTTTTAGGGGATGATATAAAGTGACACAGGAAATGGTCATTTCAATTGCAGAAAATGCAGTATTCACGATATTGATAGTTTCGGGACCTTTACTATTAATCGCGCTTATCAGTGGTTTAATAGTCAGTATATTTCAGGCAACAACTTCCATTCAAGAACAAACATTGGCGTTCGTACCTAAAATCGTAGCGGTTTTAGTGGCGATTATTTTTTTTGGCCCGTTTATGATCAGCAAGATGACGGACTACTTTCACGACATTTTAAATAACCTAGTTCGGTATATTGGGTGAGTAGATGACGGAATTATTACCGAATTTATCAATATTGCTATTAATTTTAGTACGTGTTTCTGCATTTTTCGTCTCCGTCCCTTTATTTTCATATCGTACAATACCACCGCAAGTGCGTATTATATTGGCTGTCGCTTTAGCTTGGATGATGTACTATACGTTTAATATCGAGCCGTTTGAAATTAATGCGTTTTACTTGCTGCTCGTTTTAAAAGAGGCAATTATCGGGCTCATGCTAGGATTGGCCGCGATGATTATCGTTTCCGCTGTTCAAATAGCAGGCGGATTTATCGATTTCCAGATGGGTTTTGCGATGGCGAATATTATCGATCCGCAAACAGGTGCCCAGTCTCCGTTAATGGGGCAGTTTTTAAACTTTTTAATGCTTTTATTATTGCTGTCAATAAATGGTCATCATCTTATTTTAGATGGTATTTATTATAGTTATCAATTTATGCCGATGGATCAGTTTTTCCCGAATTTCGGTGAAGAAGGAACCGCATTGTTTATTATTAAAATATTTGTTTCTGTTTTTGCCATAGCATTTCAAATGTCAGCTCCAATAGTTGCAACATTATTTTTAGTAACATTAGCGTTAGGAATTACAGGGAAAACGGTACCGCAAATGAATATATTTGTAATCGGATTCCCGATCAAAATTGCAGTAGGGTTTCTTGTATTGATTGTGACAATGGGTGTATTAGTGGGGGTTATGAAGGAGCTAATTGAATTTATGATTATTTCTTTACGTGACTTAATGGTTATTTTAGGTGGTGGCTAACATGGACAGAAAGCTATTAATTAACGTTGACCTTCAGTTTTTTGCAGGTGAAAAAACGGAAAAAGCAACACCGAAAAAGCGGCAGGATTCACGAAAAAAAGGACAAGTATTAAAAAGTCAGGACGTCACAGCTGCCGTATTACTGCTATTGTCATTTTTCTTTTTACTTTTCTTCGCACCATTCATGTACGAAGGAATGAAAGATTTTTTATTACAAGCACTTAACCGCAATATGTTAATTGAAACGCTGAACGCTGAAACCGTAATGGATATGTATGTTGAGTCCATTAAAGAGATGGCAATTATCGTTCTGCCGATTATGGTCATTGCCATTATTGCAGGTATTGGAGCTAACTTTTTTCAGTTTGGCTTACTTTTTACAACAGAAACATTAAAAATAGATTTGAAAAAAATGGATCCGATTAAAGGGATCAAAAAGATTATTTCTGTACGTGCAATCGTCAATTTAATTAAATCATTATTGAAAGTAACGTTAATCGGAACCGTGACAACCGTTGTCATAATTATATATCTGGAAGATGTATTGTCGCTTGCTTTACATAGCCCGGCAGAAATTTTGGCCACTGTAGCATATATGTCGGCAATCATGGGAATTGCCGCGTCGATTATGCTCGTTTTCATAGCATTGTTTGACTATATATATGAACGGCATGAATATGAGAAACAATTGAAAATGTCGAAACAGGATGTTAAAGATGAGCATAAAAATGCAGAAGGTGACCCGTTGATCAAGTCGAAAATTAAACAGCGTCAACGTGAAATGGCGATGCGCAGAATGATGCAGGAAGTACCTGCTGCAGATGTTGTCATTACAAACCCGACCCATTTTGCGATTGCTTTAAAATACGACGAAGATATGATGGATGCGCCGAAAGTTGTAGCAAAAGGGACCGATTTTGTCGCACAGAAAATAAAACTTATTGCAAAAGAACATGATGTCATTATGGTAGAAAATCGTCCGCTTGCCCGTGCGATGTATGACCAGGTTGAAATCGGCCAGGCTGTACCGGAAGAGTTTTTCAAAGCTGTTGCCGAAGTTCTTGCATATGTATACCGAATCAAACGCAAAATTTGACATAGATTTCAGGAGGGACAACAATGCAAATACGCGACTTAGGGGTTTTAGCTGCAGTGATTATGGTTGTAGCGATGCTCATTATCCCTCTTCCACATTGGCTACTCAGTTTTTTAATTATTATTAATATTACATTGGCACTACTCGTATTATTAACTTCGATGAATATGAAGGAAGCGCTCGATTTCTCGATTTTCCCTACTGTTATTCTATTATTAACACTGTTCCGTCTGGCATTGTCCGTATCGACAACACGTGCCATTTTAGCGGAAGGTGACGCAGGTAAAGTAGTAGAGACATTTGGTAATTTCGTTACAGGCGGTAATATTTTAGTAGGTTTAGTTATTTTCTTATTACTAGTTATTATCCAGTTCATTGTAATTACAAAGGGTTCGGAGCGTGTTGCGGAAGTTGCTGCACGTTTCACATTGGATGCGATGCCGGGTAAGCAAATGAGTATCGATGCTGATTTAAACGCCGGAATGATTTCGGAAAAAGAAGCGCGGGAACGCCGTGAAAAAGTATCCGGCGAAGCGGACTTTTACGGAGCAATGGATGGTGCAACGAAATTCGTAAAAGGGGATGCCATTGCCTCGATTATTATGGTTGGTATTAACTTACTGTTCGGTATGATCATCGGTATGATTCAGATGGAGCTAAGCTTTGCTGAAGCAGCATCTAAATATTCGATGCTGACAGTCGGTGATGGACTAGTATCGCAAATCCCAGCCTTATTAATTTCTACTGCGACAGGGATTGTTGTAACACGTGCTGCTTCAAAAGGAAATCTTGGTTCAGACATTACAGCACAGTTATTTGCACAATCAAAGCTATTGTATGTAGCTGCAGGTACAATTCTCCTGCTCGGATTATTTACACCGATTCCAGACTGGATTACGATTCCGATTGCAATTGCATTAGCGGTTGGCGCATTCTTAATGGACCGTAAAAAGGAAGAAACACCGGAAGAAATTATGGAATTCGAAGAGGAAGTTGCCTCTGATACGATGAAAAGTCCGGAAAATGTTATTAATCTATTAAATGTTGATCCGATAGAATTTGAATTTGGCTATGGATTAATTCCTTTAGTAGATGCGGCACAGGGTGGGGATTTACTGGACCGCGTTGTTATGATCCGTCGTCAGCTTGCATTGGAGCTTGGGATTGTCATACCGATTGTACGTATCCGTGACAATATTCAGCTGCAGCCAAATGAGTACCGGATTAAAATAAAGGGAAATGAAATGGCAAGAGGTGAATTGTTACTGGATCATTATTTGGCAATGAGTCCGGGGGATGATAATTCAATTGATGGTATTGATACAACCGAGCCATCATTCGGCCTGCCTGCAAAATGGATTACAGAAGCAGTAAAAGAGGATGCGGAAATGTTCGGCTATACAGTTGTTGATCCACCAAGTGTTGTTTCTACACATTTAACCGAAATTATCCGTGCAAATGCCCACGATCTGCTCGGCCGTCAAGAGACGAAGCAATTGATCGATCATTTACGCGAAACACATGCCATTTTAGTGGACGATTTAATTCCGACACCATTATCGATAGGGGAAGTACAAAAAGTATTGGCAAAATTATTGCGTGAAAATGTTTCGATACGGAATTTGCCGATCATTTTCGAAACATTAGCAGATTATGCAAAGCTTACTAGTGATCCCGATATTTTAACTGAGTATGTGAGACAGGCATTGGCTAGACAAATTACATCTCAATTTATTAACGGTCAACAAGCGTTAAAAGTTATTACAGTGTCTGCAAAAGTCGAAAAACTTGTAGCTGACAGCATTCAGCAAACAGACCATGGCAACTATTTAGCGATGGATCCACAGCAGTCGCAATTCGTATTGGAAGCTATTGCGAAAGAAGTGGAGCGTGTTTCCTATACGGAACAGTCGCCAATTATATTATGTTCGCCGGGTGTGCGTCTGTACATAAGACAACTGACAGAACGCTATTTCCCGCAAGTCCCCATTCTTTCGTATAACGAATTGGATGCAGCCGTTGAAATTCAAAGTGTAGGGGTGGTGAATGTTGAATGAAGATGAAAAAATACAATGCACCTTCCATTGCTGAAGCAATGAAACAAATTCGCGCTGATCTAGGGGAAGATGCAGTTATTCTGAATTCGAAAGTCGTCGTGACGAAAAAGTTTTTCGGATTAGTAAAAAATAAAAGCTATGAAGTCGTGGCAGGATATGACGCGTTGGAAAAGAAACCTTCATTACCGTCTTTTGAAGACCTTCCGACATTTGCACCGCAATTGAAAGAGGAAGGAATCAGCGAAGCAGCATCGTCTGTGGAACAACATACAAAAGTTCCGCAAAACGGTGCTGCTGGCTTACCTGAAAACTTGATCAAAGAAATTGCTGATTTAAAATCGATGATGCAATCGATGCAACGTATGTCTACACAGTCTCAATATCCTGATGAACTCTTATCATTTATCGACTTTCTACGTGAGCAGGAACTTGGAGAGGAGCTTATCACAAAAATCAGTGATGAGCTTTTTATGTATTATAACGAGCATGGCAAACAAATGACATGGAAAGAAATGCAGGAAGTTGCCAAAGATTATCTAAGAAAAGAATTGTATGACTTGCCGATTAGCGGAATTTCATATGAGAAAAAATATATTAACGTGCTAGGTCCAACCGGTGTTGGGAAAACGACTACGATTGCGAAAATGGCTGCACGCGCTGTACTTGAAAAGAAAAAGAAAGTCGGTTTTATAACAACAGACACTTATCGTATCGCTGCGATTGAACAATTGAAAACGTATGCTGCATTGCTGCAGGCCCCGGTTGAAGTTGTCTATAATCCAACAGATTATGCAGAGGCGCTTCAAAAGTTTGACCATCTGGATTTAATTTTTATTGATACAGCGGGTAGAAACTACAAAGAAGCGAAATATGTAGATGATTTAAAGTCATTGATACAATTTAGCGAACAAGTAGAATCTTACTTAGTTTTATCGTTAACGTCTAAGCAAAAAGACTTAGAATCAATTATTGAACAATTTGCGAACTTGCATATTGAAAAATTTATCTTTACGAAGCTTGATGAAACAAATTCTATTGGCACTATGTTTAATTTAATGATTAAATATAATAAAGGAATAGCTTATTATACAAATGGTCAAGAAGTACCAGAAGATATCGAACAACCTAATAGTGATAATTTACTAGAACTTTTCTTCAAGGAGAACTCCGATGAAAGATCAAGCTGAAAAACTACGTCAGAAGATGCTTGAAAGTGAACATAAGCCAGGGCGATCAATTGCAGTAGTTAGTGGAAAAGGTGGAGTTGGTAAAAGTAATTTCACGACAAACTTCGCTACCCTATTATCTAATAAGGGGAAAAAAGTAGCTATATTAGATATGGATATTGGCATGGGTAATGTACACATTCTCATAGGAAGCTCCGTGAAATACAGTTTAAAAGATTACCTGGATGGTCAAGTGCCGCTGGAAGATGTTCTTTGCGAAACAAAGGAAGGGGTAAGCTATATTTCCGGCGGTACCGGTATGTCGTCGTTAATGGAATGGTCTCCTGATGTTTTTGCACGTTTAATCACGGCTTTTGAAACATTGCAGAAAAATTATGATTTTGTCTTATTTGATATGGGAGCCGGTGTTGTGGATTGGTCACTCGATCTATTAACATCCATAGAAGAAATTATCGTTATTTCTACCGCGGAACCGACATCCATTATGGATGCCTATTCTATGATGAAATTTATCCATCTAAAAGACCCGATGAAGAAATTTTATCTATTATGCAATCGAGCATTTACCATCGAGGAAGGGCAAGATACGACACAGCGCCTGAAAACAGTGATGCAACGTTTTTTGGAAAAGGAAGTATCGATTTTAGGATCGCTGCCGGAAGACCCTGTTGTGCGTCAAGCAGTACGTCAGCAAGCCTTATTTGCATTGCTCTATCCTGATGCTCCTGTCACAAAAACAATGGATAAAATTATAGAGCAATTTTTAACAACGCAGGCAGTAATGAAAGAAGTACATGCAACAAATGAGTCGATGAAATTTATATCAAAATTAAAAAGCATCTTTTCGAGAGGGCGTGAGTAAATGAGCAACTTACAGAAAACAAAACTGCTAGTTGTTGATGATTCCGCCTTTATGCGGAAGCTAATAAGCGATTTTTTTTCGGATCATATGCATATTGAGGTCATCGGGGCGGCCCGTAATGGGAAAGACGCCATAAAAAAAATTGAGCAGCTTAAACCCGATGTCGTGACAATGGATGTGGAAATGCCGGAAATGAATGGGATGGAAGCGTTAAAAGAAATCATGCAAAAGTACCCATTGCCTGTCATCATGCTTTCAAGTACGACAAAGCGCGGTGCAGAGAATACATTAATGGCAATGGAGTACGGAGCAGTCGATTTCGTTGCAAAACCAAGCGGTTCCATTTCATTGGATTTACATAAAATTAAAGATGAACTTGTACGAAAAGTGGAAGAGGCATCTAAAGTAACGGTTTCAAAACTGAGAAAACCATACGAAAAATCGACTGTTGTAAGTAGAACAATCCGTCAACCTCTTCATAATGAAGAATCAAAACTAAAAAGCATGACTAAACCAACCATCAAAATTGATGTACCGACCCAAAAGACGGAGTGGAGCAAAACTTCGAAGAAAATCATTTTAATCGGAACTTCAACAGGTGGTCCAAGAGCTTTACAGGAAGTCATTACAAAAATTCCCGCAAATGTGGATGCACCGATCTTAATCGTGCAGCACATGCCTGCCGGATTTACAAAATCATTGGCAGCCAGACTTGATCAATTAAGTGAAATTCATGTAAAAGAAGCAGAACAAGGCGACCTATTGCAAAAGGGAACGGCCTATATTGCCCCTGGTGGCTATCATCTTAAATTAAGAAAAGTCGGATCGGCATTTGCTGTAGTCCTCGATAATCAAGAACCGCCAAGAGCAGGACATCGCCCGTCTGTAGACGTCTTATTTGAAGATGTCAGTCAGTATTCGGAATTCGATAAAATTGCCGTCATTATGACCGGAATGGGCTATGACGGATCAAAAGGACTTGTCTCGCTCAAAAAAACAGGGAATGTCACGGCTATTGCCGAGTCAGCAGAAACATGTATCGTATATGGAATGCCAAAAGCTGCCGTGGAAACGCAGCTTGTAGATGAAGTGGCGGATGTTGATGATATTGCCCGAACAATTATGAAATATATGCCTTAAAAAGGGGTGCCCTCTAAATGGAATTAAATCAATATTTAGAAATGTTCATTGAAGAAAGTAAAGAACATTTACAAGCATGCAGTGAACACTTATTGGAACTTGAAAAAAATCCGGAAGATTTAACGATTGTCGGAGAGATTTTCCGCTCGGCACATACTTTAAAAGGTATGGCAGCAACAATGGGCTTTGAAGATTTGGCTGATTTAACACATAAAATGGAAAATATATTAGATGCGATCCGCAACAGTAAAATTAAAGTGAACGCAGAAATTTTAGATGTCGTTTTCGAATCAGTCGACCATTTAGAAGAAATGGTATTTGACATTGCTGATGGCGGTGACGGTAAACGCAATGTGCAAGCAACAGTGGAAAAGCTAAAGCGCATTGAAGCAGGCGAACCGGCAACTACCGATACAGAAGAAACAATGGCAGAACAGGAAGTTGCTGCTGCAGTAGTAGGAACTGAGCTTGAACAGCCAGCCCAAGGATTGGAATTAAAATTGTCCTATGATGATTTTGAAAAAACGGTCATTCTGCAATCATCTGAACAAGATTTCAATGCATTTGAAATTACAGTATTTTTGCGTGAAGACTGTTTATTAAAAGCGGCTCGTGTGTTCATGGTATTCGAAATACTGGAGAAAAATGGAGATGTCATTAAATCTTCGCCGACAGTAGATAAATTAGAAGAAGAACAGTTTGATAGTGAATTCCATGTTGCCTTTATCTCGAAAGAGTCAGCTGAAGATTTGCAAAAGATGCTCATGAAAGTATCAGAGGTCGATCGTGTAGTTGTCAATAAAATCAGCCGAGATGTATTTGTTACAAAAACTACGGCCATCGACGTACCTGTAGAAGAAGTACAATCACAGCCAGCAGTACAGGAAACTGTAACTGCGGTGTCTGAAGAACAGCCAAAAACAGCAGCTGCTAAAAATACTAATAAATCGGGTCATGCATCTAGTAAAACGATCCGCGTAAATATTGAACGCCTAGACATATTGATGAACTTGTTTGAAGAACTTGCGATTGATCGCGGCCGTCTTTTAACAATTGCCGGTGACGTGAATCACGGTGAACTGAATGAAACCGTTGAACGTATGAGCCGTACAATGGGTGACCTGCAAAATATCGTCTTAACGATGCGCATGGTTCCTGTAGACACAGTATTTAACCGTTTCCCGAAAATGGTACGTCAACTATCGCGTGATTTAAACAAAAAAATCGAACTTAATATTGTCGGTGCAGAAACAGAGCTTGACCGTACAGTAATTGATGAAATTGGAGATCCGTTGGTTCATCTGATCCGCAACTCAGTTGACCATGGAATCGAAAGTCCGGAAGTACGTCGTGCAAAAGGCAAACCGGAAGAAGGAACGGTGGAACTTCGTGCTTATCATAGCGGGAACTATGTATTCATCGAGATTGAAGATGATGGGGCAGGAATCAACCGAGAAAAAGTATTGGCAAAAGCGCTGTCTAAAGGGATTGTTACACATGAACAGTCATTAACGATGACAGACAAGCAGATTAACGAGCTAATTATGGCATCTGGTTTCTCAACAGCGGACGTCATTTCGGATGTATCAGGCCGTGGTGTCGGTTTGGATGTTGTTAAAACAACGATTGAATCATTAGGCGGGAATATTTCGATTGAATCAACTCAAAATGTCGGTTCAGTTTTCTCGATCCAATTACCGCTGACACTGTCAATTATTTCAGTCATGCTTGTAGAAATTGAAAATGAAATTTATGCAATTCCGTTATCATCTATTATTGAAACATCGATTATCCGTCATTCAGATATTTTAAATGCCCATAATCAAAAAGTAATCGATTTCCGTGGTAAAGTTGTACCGCTTGTATTCCTGGAAGAAATTTTTGAAGTACCGCGCGCTGAACAAAAAGATGATGGCTTCCATTCAGTTGTAATTGTCCGTAAAGGCGATAAATTAGCTGGTTTAGTAGTTGATTCATTTATCGGTCAGCAGGAAATTGTGCTGAAATCATTAGGAAACTACTTAACGAACATTTTTGCGATTTCAGGTGCGACGATATTAGGAAACGGAAAAGTGGCGTTAATAGTAGACTGTAACGCACTAATGAAGTAAAAGGATAAGAGGTGTGAAGGATGACGAATGCAACAGAGCAAAAAAACTTGAAAGTAATTGTGTTTCAATTAGCAGATAAAGAATATGCCATTCCTGTTTCGCACGTAAAAGGAATCGAAAAATTAATGCATATTACACGTGTGCCGAAAACAGAACGTTATGTAAAAGGTGTCATTAATCTTCGAGGTGTTGTAACCCCTGTTATCGATTTACGTGAACGGTTTGAATTGCCGGTTTCAGGGAACGAGGAAACAACTCGAATCATTATTATTACACTGGAAACGATGGAAGTCGGTTTTATAGTAGATTCAGCAAATGATGTGTTGGATATCGATGCATCTTCCATTGAACAGCAGCCGGAAGTGGTGGGCTCATTAGAAGAAGATTTTATCGCTGGTGTCGCAAAATTGGAAAACCGCTTATTAATTTTACTTCACTTAGATAAAGTGTTAAATCCGTTCGATTGATATCAATGAATAATTTTCCGGGTGAGCTTCGCTTGCCTGGAATCTATTAAAGTAGGGATTGAAAATGAACTTTAGTGAAAAAATCACATTGCTGCATTTAGATGTTTTAAAGGAAATCGGAAATATTGGTGCTGCACATGCGGCTACGGCATTATCGAATTTATTGGGAAAAAAGATCGATATGCGTGTACCCGACGTGAAGATGGCCTCGTTTAATGAAATGATGGAACTCGCTGGCGGCTCGGAAAATGCTGTCGTCGGTATTTATCTTCGTATAGAAGGGGATGCCCAAGGAAGCATGTTTTTCATTTTGCCGATTGAACAGGCAAACCGATTTATTCAAAGTCTTATTCAGGATGAATCATTTGATTTTCACACACCTCCATATTCGGAAATGGGCGTATCGGCAATGCAGGAAATGGGAAATATTTTATCCGGCTCTTATTTATCGGCTTTATCCGATTTTACAGGGCTGAAAATCTATCCGACTGTCCCTGGATTGAGTGTGGATATGTTTGGTGCGATTATTAGTATCGGCCTGATTGAACTTTCACAAGTTAGCGATACAGTCATCGTCATTAACACGTCCATATATGAAGAAGTCATGTCTGATGATGACGCAGTAAAGGGGCAGTTCTTCCTGTTACCTGAACCTGATTCATTTGAAGCGATTTTTAAAGCATTAGGAGTGCCTACGACATGATAGTTACCCATTCAAGCGAAGTGATTAAAGTAGGTATTGCACAAATGGATATCGTAAAAGTTCCTAAAACAATCCGTACGTCGGGTTTAGGTTCTTGTGTTGGTGCAGTCATTTACGACGATTCCAAAAAAGTTGCCGGTATGGTCCATGTCATGCTGCCGGATTCTAGTTTAAATCGGACGGCAACAATGAATGCCGCAAAATTTGCCGATACCGGAATTGCTGCTTTAGTTGATCTTTTAAAACAAGAAGGAGCACAACGCTTTAAGCTAAAGGCGAAGATTGCGGGTGGTGCACAAATGTTCCAATTTACAGCAGACAAAGATTCGATGAGGATTGGACCTAGAAATGTGGAAGCAGTAAAAGCGCAGTTAAAAGAACTGGGCATACCGCTCATCGCTGAAGATACGGGCGGTAACAGCGGTCGTACGATTGAGTTTAACCCTGAAACGAGCATGCTTTCAGTTCGTACCGTCAATAAAGGAGTGAGTGAAATTTAATGTTTGGTTCAATATTTTATAATTTTTGGGCAGCACTATTTTCATTCGCTGTATATTTTATCGCTGCAATTCAAAATCCGTATGCGTTGCCACTGCCGACGATTGGCGCAGCTTTTGTCGTTGCTGTCATTGCATTTAGTTTAATGTTTCTTATCCGTTATTTCCTTGGATATGTATTTTATACACCGGAATCACCTGTTTTGTTACAAACAGAAGAGGAACTTCCGGGAGCAGTTGGAAAAGAGACGGACAAAACACAGGCTGTTCCGCAAAGCGACCTTCCGGCAAAGGAAGTTGAAGATGAGAATTCGGAAGAAATTGCACAAGTCGTTCGTTCGATGCTTCAAAGCGATGAATCCCTTTCAAGGTAAAAGAGTCGTATATCCGGCTCTTTTTTATTTAGCAGAATATAAGGAAATACTGTGTCGAATTATTGGATTAAATGTATATTAAAAGGCTTTTTGGTATAATAAACATAAATATGTTACTTTTCAAAAAAGGGGTGGGTATGTTTGACAGAACAAAGGCATAGAGACGAACAATCATTATGGGTTCGTTGGACAAAGAACCGTGATCCCGAAGCAGGCGATTTATTAATAAAAAAGTTTAAACCACTCGTATCCTATCATGTACAGCGTATCGCTGTCGGGCTTCCGAAAAACATTTCCAGAGATGACTTAATGAGTCTTGGGATGATGGGGCTGTTTGATGCGTTAAATAAATTTGATATAAACCGAGATTTAAAATTTGATACGTATGCTTCATTCCGTGTTCGTGGTGCTATCCTTGATGGTTTACGAAAAGAGGACTGGCTCCCGAGATCAGCGCGTGAAAAAGCAAAAAAACTGGAATCGCAAATTGAGTCACTTGAGCAAAAGTTGATGCGCCATGCGACAGCAGAAGAAGTTGCAGCACATATGAATCTGCCTGTCGAAGAAGTGTACCAAACTTTCCAGGAACATTTTTTCTCTAATGTGCTGTCCATCAATGAGCAGCTGGACCAGGAAGAATCGGAAGGTAAGTCCTTTGTTATCCGTGATGACAATACGAAAACACCGGAGCAGCATAGCGTTCATGTAGAACTGTTAGGCGATTTGGGTGAAAATATTAAAAAGCTGAATGAAAAAGAACAGCTTGTCATTAGTTTATTTTACTCGGAAGAATTAACATTAACCGAAATCGGTGAAATACTGGACCTGTCCACATCTAGAATTTCGCAAATTCACTCAAAAGCATTGTTTAAATTACGTAAATTATTGTCTTCAGAAATGATTAATACGTAAGGAGGCGGCGTTATGAGTTTAAAGGGCCTGGAATTGCAGATTGCGATTCCTAAAACATTTGAGGCAGGAAAGATGGCGGATCAGCGTCAACAAAATACAATCCTGCAGCAAATGCATGCAAATGAAGCATTGAATAGGGAACTGGAACGCAAACAATTATCCGTCAATGAAACAGAGCATCTGAACGCCCTCAATGATGAGGAACAGGATAAGCCTTCCCAAAACGGACAAGAGCAAACTCAAGAAAACAAGAAAAATAAGGAACAGCTAGAACAAAAAGTGCAGCACCCGTTCAAAGGGAACCTTTTTGATTTTAGTGGCTAGGAGCAGTCATCATGATCGCAGTTGTAATTACCTTATTTCTCATCCAGATGATTACGATTTTTGTAATTGTTCTTTTATATACTAAGCTTTCTAAGTTTCAGAATATAGAAAAGCGCCAAAATGAACTGATTAATGAAATGGACAATGCGATTAGCGTATATTTAATGGAGATGAAAGAAGAAAATGACCGGTTAATCAGTGAACTGAAAAAACCGAATGTTGTCCAAAAGGCAGCATCAACCCGTAAAGAAGGAACGGCGCAGACTATAAAAGAACAACCGGTAAAAGAACAGGAAATGGAACCGCGTAAATTCGTACCGGTCAAGCAAGCTGCAAGTGCCTATCAAAAGCAAAAGACACAGCAGCAAGTTGAAGAAAAGGACAATGAAGCTTTAGAAAAAGCGGAAACACTTTCTGAAGACAATGAAATTCAAGAACAAAACCTGACATTTGAACAGCAAGTAATCAATCATTATCGCAATGGGAAATCGATTGAAGAAATTGCGAGAATGATGGGACGCGGAAAAACGGAAATTGAGCTCCTCGTAAAGTTTCATGCGTAAAGTAGTTGCACTTGAAAGTCCATTATGATATAGTTACAAGCGGTGTTAACAATACACACGTATTTTGATGTAGTAAGTGGTGCTCGTAAGTCTACGGGTAGCTTGTTGCAGATGAAAAATACGGAGGAAAAAAACCAAACATATTAGGAGGAAACACTCATGTCAGTAATTTCAATGAAACAATTACTAGAAGCTGGTGTACATTTCGGTCACCAAACTCGCCGTTGGAACCCAAAAATGAAGAAATATATCTTCGTAGAGCGTAACGGTATTTACATTATCGATTTACAAAAAACGGTTAAAAAATTAGAAGAAGCATACGATTTCATGCGTCAAGTTGGTCAAGACGGTGGTAAAGTTTTATTCGTAGGTACGAAAAAACAAGCACAAGAAGCGATCAAAGAAGAAGCTGAACGTTCAGGTAACTACTACATCAACCAACGTTGGTTAGGTGGTACTTTAACAAACTTCGGTACTATTCAAAAACGTGTAAAACGTATGAAAGATATCGAAAAAATGGAAGAAGACGGTACTTTTGCTGTACTTCCTAAAAAAGAAGTAATCCAACTTAAAAAAGAGCACGAGCGCTTAGTTAAATTCTTAGGCGGTATCCGTGATATGAAAGCTATTCCGGACGTAATGTTCGTTGTAGACCCTCGTAAAGAGCGTATCGCAGTTGCAGAAGCAATCAAATTAAACATCCCTCTAGTTGGTATCGTAGACACTAACTGTGATCCAGATGAAATTGATTACGTAATCCCTGCAAACGACGATGCTATCCGCGCGGTTAAATTATTAACTGCTAAAATGGCTGACGCTTTATTAGAAGCTAAACAAGGTGAAGAAGAAGCTCCAGCAGTAGAAGAAGCTACAGCTGAGTAATTCACTGTTAGAAAAGGTGATAAGTGGATGAACCCCTTATCACCTTTTTTTGAGAAATGAATTTGAAAATGTATGAATCGTTGAAAAATCGCGATTTATCGCTTAAAGTATGAAATAGTGTAAATAAATTTTTCATTATATTTAGGAGGAAACTCAACATGGCAAACATTACTGCACAATTAGTAAAAGAATTACGCGAAAAAACAGGCGCAGGTATGATGGACTGTAAAAAAGCTTTAGTATCTACAGAAGGTGACATCGATGCTGCAATCGATTTCCTACGTGAAAAAGGTTTAGCTGCTGCTGGCAAAAAAGCTGACCGTATCGCTGCTGAAGGTACAACTTACATTTTAGAAAACGGTAATGAAGCGATTCTTTTAGAAGTAAACGCTGAAACAGACTTCGTTGCGAAAAACGACAAGTTCCAAGTTTTAGTTGCTTCTTTAGCAGAGCAATTATTAGCTGCTAAGCCAGAATCAGTAGAAGCTGCTTTAGAATTAGAAAAAGACGGCGTGAAAATCGTTGACCAAATTTCTACAGCTACAGCTACAATCGGTGAAAAAATCTCATTACGTCGTTTCGAAATCAAAACAAAAACTGATGCAGATGCATTCGGTTCTTACTTACACATGGGCGGACGTATTGGTGTATTAGTAGTTCTTGAAGGTTCTACTGACGCTGCTGCTGCAAAAGATATCGCTATGCATATCGCTGCAATCAACCCAACTTACATTTCTCGTGACGAAGTTTCTACTGACGAAGTTGAACGTGAGCGCAAAGTATTAACTGAGCAAGCGTTAAACGAAGGTAAACCAGAAAACATCGTAGCGAAAATGGTAGAAGGCCGTCTTGGTAAATATTTCGAAGACGTATGTTTATTAGACCAAGCTTTCGTTAAAAACTCAGATCAAAAAGTACGCGACTTCGTAAACTCATTAGGTGCTACTGTAACAAGCTTCACTCGTTATGGTGTTGGTGAAGGTATCGAAAAACGTGAAGATAACTTCGCTGAAGAAGTAATGAGCCAAGTTAAAGGTAACTAATTAAATTACAACTTAAATTAACATTAATTTAAGCAAACAGTAGGGAGCACCATTTGCGTGTTCCCTATTTTTAAAGAAATCTATTTTTGAATGAAGCGAAGTACGATACATAAAAAAATCGCGTCGTATTTCCTTTTAAATAAATGAGTAACGGAGGTCTACTATGGGTGTGTCAGAGTACAAACGAGTAGTTATTAAACTTAGCGGGGAAGCATTAGCTGGAGAATTAGGCTTCGGTTTCTCACCGGATGTTATTAAATCGATCGCTGGAGAAATTAAAGAAGTTATCGACTTAGGTGTAGAGGTCGCATTAGTTGTCGGCGGAGGCAACATTTGGCGCGGAAAAATCGGCGCTGAAATGGGAATGGAACGTGCCAATGCAGATTATATGGGTATGTTAGGAACAGTGATGAATGCACTGGCATTACAAGACTCGCTGGAAAATCTGGGTGTTCCTACACGTGTTCAATCATCGATCGTTATGACACAAGTGGCAGAGCCATATATTCGACGTAAAGCAGTTCGTCATTTGGAAAAAGCACGTGTCGTAATCTTTGCTGCGGGAACAGGTAACCCATACTTCTCGACAGATACGACAGCCGCTTTACGTGCCGCAGAAATTAATGCAGATGCAATTTTAATGGCGAAAAACAATGTGGATGGCGTTTATTCTGCAGATCCAAAATTAGATTCTGAAGCAGTTAAGTATGACACACTTACGTATTTAGACGTTATTCAACAAGGTTTGCAAGTAATGGATTCTACAGCTTCAACATTATGTATGGATAATGATATTAAGCTTGTCGTTTTCAACTTATCAGAACCAGGTAATATTAAACGTGCCGCATTAGGCGAAAAAATTGGAACAGTTGTTAGGAGAGATGCGTAATGACACAACAAGTATTAAATCAAGCACAAGAAAAAATGACAAAATCTATTAATGCTTTCTCACGTGAATTAGCTTCAATTCGCGCAGGTGTAGCAAATGCTTCACTATTGGATCGTATTACGGTGGACTACTATGGTTCTCCAACACCGATCAACCAAATGGCAGGTATCTCTGTACCGGAAGCACGCCTTTTAGTAATCCAGCCTTATGATAAATCAATTTTAGGCGAAATCGAAAAAGCGATTATGCGTTCAGACATCGGAATCACTCCGACAAATGACGGGAATGTTATTCGTTTAGCAGTACCGGCATTAACGGAAGAGCGCCGTAAAGAATTAGTTAAACAGGTGAAAAAAGAGTCGGAAGAAGCGAAAGTTGCTGTACGTAACGTGCGCCGCGATGCTAACGATGACCTGAAAAAATTAGAAAAGAACGGTGAAATCACAGAAGACGAACTACGCGGCTTCAACGATGACATCCAAAAGCTAACAGACAACTCAATTGTTAAAATCGAGGAGTTAGTGAAAGAAAAAGAAAAAGAAATTTTAACAGTTTAATTTTAAGTATATTTTATAAAACAGGGTGATTGGAATAGGGGAGGCGACTAGATTTCGCCTTCTCATTCATCAAGTCGTTGCTTCTTCTGCGGTGGCCGCAATGGATATTAACCCCAATGTTCATAAGATAATACTTAATTTTTAATAATATTGTTTCGCGCTGGTGGATCACATTAGCGCGAAATCTTTTTCTGGCGATGTATGAACTTTACATGGATTAAAACGTCCTGCTAATAAGGACGTTTTTTTTTACAATAATAGATAAAATTTAAGTTTGTTAGGGAAGTATAGCTGTAGCAAAAAAATGCGCATTAACCCATTTCCCCTAATTGAAAAGTATAAATTGTAGAAAAAATACATATGAAAGTTAATAGAAGAACAATTTATTCTTTATTCTTTTAGATACTAAAGAAGTTCATTATATAAAAAGGACAGGCTATCCCTTTTTTGATATGATAAAAAGGGAAACGGTCCGATCTGTGCAGTTGGGGGTATTAACTATGTTTAAAAAACTTTTTGGAAAAAATACAAATAAAGAACAGTCATTCAGTAGTGAAAATGTGGACTTAGTTAAGGGAGAGGAAATCCCTACCCATATTGCAATTATTATGGACGGAAATGGACGCTGGGCTAAAAAGCGTTCATTGCCAAGGGTCGCAGGTCATCATGAAGGAATGAAAACCATTCGAAAGATAACACGCTGCGCATGTGATTTAGGAGTACAAGTATTGACGCTCTACGCATTTTCAACAGAAAACTGGAAGCGTCCTAAATCAGAAGTCGAATTTTTAATGCGTTTACCAGAGCAATTTTTAAATTCCTTTTTGCCGGAGCTAATGGAGCGAAATATTAAAGTGGAAATGATAGGTGTAATGGATTCATTGCCGGACTATACTCAATCCGCTTTAAAAAAGGCGATGGAAGCTACTGCAGGGAATACGGGACTGGTCTTAAATTTTGCGATGAATTACGGTGGGCGTGCTGAAATTGTAATGGCGATGCAACAGCTTCTGAAAGAGGTAGAAGCAGGAAGTCTTACAATTGACGAATTAAATGAACAACATATTTCCCAGTATGTAATGACGGCTCATTTACCTGAACCCGATTTATTAATTCGCACGAGTGGTGAAGTGCGCATAAGTAACTTTATGCTATGGCAGCTTGCCTATACGGAGTTTTGGTTCACTGATACGCATTGGCCTGATTTTGACGAAGCATGCTTAAAAGAGGCAATCTCCGTGTATCAAAACCGTAACCGCCGTTATGGAGGGCTGAAAGGAGAAGGAACAAGTTGAAACAACGCATCATTACCGGAGTAATTGCTGCAGCATTATTTATTCCATTCGTAATTTATGGAGGAACGCCATTTGCGATTTTAATGAGTATTATCGCAGTCATTGGTTTCTATGAATTGCTGAAAATGAAAGGAATTTCAATTGCATCTGTTCCAGGTATTATTGGTACACTTGCATTAATAGTATTGGTTGTACCAAATGAATGGTCACTGAATATCGTTGAATTTTTTCAATATGATTCAATTTTGATGATTGTGTATGGAATTACGGCACTGTTATTGATTTATATTGTACTTGTAAAAAATAAAATGACTTTTGATGAAATTGGTTTTATATTGTTAGGGGCATTTTATGTCGGCCTTGGATTCCATTATTTTATCGAAACACGTTTTATCGGTCTAGAATTTGTCGTCTTTGTATTGTTAGTCGTGTGGACAACAGATTCCGGCGCCTATTTTGTTGGGCGTAAATTAGGGAAAAATAAATTATGGCCGGAAATTTCGCCGAAGAAAACAGTGGAAGGTTTTGTTGGCGGGATTGTGATTGCCGTTTGTTTTGCAATTGCTATGCAGCTCATCTATCCTTTTGCCTCAAGCTGGCTGCAATTAATCGTTGTGACAATTATCGCATCAATTATTGGTCAAATGGGTGATTTGGTCGAATCGGCTATTAAACGTCATTATGATGTAAAAGATTCAGGCAATATTCTGCCAGGACACGGCGGCATATTGGACCG
Organism: Solibacillus sp. FSL K6-1126; assembly: GCF_038003445.1. NCBI lineage: Bacteria > Bacillati > Bacillota > Bacilli > Caryophanales > Caryophanaceae > Solibacillus > Solibacillus sp. FSL K6-1126. The sequence continues at coordinate 1,228,438 of NZ_JBBOPD010000001.1, forward strand.
CTTTGACAGTTTACTATTTGTCGTACCATTACTGCATTTTTTACATTTCTTTTCCTAGGACATAGAAGGGACGTATCATTGTGAAAAAAATTAGTTTATTAGGTGCAACAGGTTCCATCGGATGGCAAACCTTTGATATTTTACTTGCAAATCCGAATGAATTTAAGCTTGTTGCATTTTCAGCCGGACAAAATATTGAAAAGTCCCGCGAAATCATAAAAAAACTGCAACCAGAATTAGTTTCGATGCAAACAGAGGAAGCGGCAGGCACTTTACAAAAAGAGTTTCCGCATATTTCCTTTACATATGGTGAAAAAGGATTGGTCGAAGTAGCGACACATCCGGATTCGACAGTGCTTATTAATGCGGTATTAGGTAGCGTTGGACTGGAATCGACACTTGCTGCGATCCGCATGGGGAAAACGATTGCCATTGCAAACAAAGAAACACTTGTAACAGCAGGCCATCTTGTCATGGCTGAAGCAAAAAAATACAATGCACCGATCTTACCGGTAGACAGTGAACATTCAGCTGTTTTCCAATCGATGAACGGTGAAAACAAAAAGCGTATCGAGCGCATTGTTTTAACGGCATCAGGTGGTTCATTCAGAGATCGAACAAGAGATGAGCTAGTAGGAGTAACGTTAAAAGATGCTCTGAATCATCCGAACTGGTCAATGGGAGCCAAAATTACGATTGACTCAGCAACAATGATGAATAAAGGGCTTGAAGTGATTGAGGCACATGTACTGTTTGATATGCCTTATGACAACATCGACGTATTGCTGCACCGAGAAAGCATCATTCACTCGATGGTTGAATATGAGGATACAAGTGTCATCGCACAGCTCGGAACACCGGACATGCGTGTACCGATTCAATATGCGCTTAGCTATCCGGATCGTCTGCCGCTTGCAAATGGCCAACGTTTAAATTTGGCCCAAATTGGACAGCTTCATTTTAAGGAAGTGGATTTTGACCGTTTCCGTGCATTAAAGCTTGCTTATGATGCAGGGCGCATGGGCGGGACAATCTTAACGGCAATGAACGCAGCAAACGAAGCAGCCGTTGCATTGTTTTTACAAGAAAAAATTACTTTTTTAGAAATTGAAGAATGTATTGAGCGTATTATGAATAGTCATAACAATATCGCTTTGCCAGATTTAGCAACTATTTTACATGTAGACAGTGAAACGAGAAAAACAGTCGCAAGCATGGTAAAATAGGAAAGTGTGAAAAACGGATGTGAAGAACAAAAAGGTGGACATCCCCTTTTTGTACAAGCGGTGCCTTTTTTCAAAGAGCTTGATTGCTAAAAAAGATTGGGCGAAATAATATTCGGCTCAGTTCCAATGAAGGTGGGAGATTATGCAAACAGTTATAGCCTTTATTTTAATTTTTGGCTCACTCGTTTTTTTCCATGAGCTAGGTCACTTCTTATTTGCAAAACGCGCAGGAATTATGGTGCGTGAATTTGCGATTGGTATGGGACCGAAGATTTTTGGGATGACGAAAGGTGAAACAGTCTATACGCTACGACTATTACCAATTGGCGGTTATGTAAGAATGGCCGGCGAAGATACCGATACGGTAGAGTTGCAGCCTGGTTACCGCGTAGCTTTAATAACAAATGAAGAAAATATCGTAGAAAAAATCATACTCAATCAAAAAACACATTATCAAAACGTCATCTTTTTAGAAGTAGAGCGTGCAGATCTGGAACGTGAACTTTGGATTGAAGGTTATGATGAGGATGACCAGTTCATTCGCTACAATGTATCCCGTACAGCAAGCATCGTTGAAAATGGTACGGAGCAGATGATTGCGCCGCTTGATCGCCAATTTAATTCAAAATCTGTTGGTGCTCGTGCAATGGCGATTTTCGCTGGTCCATTATTCAATTTTATTTTAGCGTTCTTCATCTTCCTGATTATCGGGCTTATTCAAGGGATTCCTTCTGAGGAACCGATTATTGCCGAAGTTATGGACAATTCTGTTGCGAGCAGTGCCGGATTGGTCGATGGCGATAAAGTAGTCAAGGTGAACGGACAGTCGATTTCAACTTGGGAAGAATTATCAGAACAAATTTTCGAAAACCCGAACAAAGCCGTAACATTCGAAGTCGAACGTGAAACGGGTAATGAAATAATTGAACTTACACCAAAAGCTGTAGAGCAGGAAGGTGGTCCAGATTACGGACAAATCGGTGTAATGCGTTCCATTGAAAAAAATCCGCTAAAAGCCGTCGTGTATGGTGTGGAAGAAACGTATAACATGATTATTACAATCGGAACACTTGTCGGCAAACTGATTACCGGCCAATTCTCGATTGACGCATTATCAGGCCCTGTAGGAATTTATAAAACAACTGAAACGGTTGTCACATTCGGTTTATATAATATTCTATACTTTGCGGCAATGCTGAGCGTCAACTTAGGGATTATGAACTTGTTACCACTACCAGCACTTGATGGTGGCCGTTTACTTTTCTTCGCTGTGGAAGCAGTAAGAGGAAAACCGATCGACCGTCAAAAAGAAGGTATGGTTCACTTCGTCGGTATCCTCCTCCTGATGATCTTGATGGTCGTCGTAACATGGAACGATATCCAGCGATTCTTCTTCTAAAACAAAATACGTTTTAAAATGGCAGCTTTGAGCGTTTTGTATGAATAATACTAGCGTTCAAAGCTAAATTTGATTAGTATTATAGAAGTAGCAATTTAAATAAAAAAGGTGGCACTATTTATGAAACAGACCAAAACGTTTATCCCAACTTTAAGGGAAAATCCATCCGATGCCGATGTAAAATCGCATCGTATGCTATTGCGTGCCGGATTTATCCGTCAAAATGCGGCCGGAGTATACTCATACTTACCATTAGCGCGCAGAGTATTATCAAAAATCGAACAAATCATCCGTGAAGAAATGGAAGCAATCAATTCAATCGAGCTATTAATGCCTGCATTGCAACCAGCAGAGCTATGGCAGGAGTCAGGTCGCTGGGAAGCATACGGTCCGGAGCTTATGCGTTTAAAAGACCGTCATGACCGTGACTTCGCTTTAGGTGCAACACATGAAGAAGTGATCACAACTTTAGTGCGCGATGAAATTAAATCATATAAAAAATTACCGTTAACACTTTATCAAATCCAAAGTAAATTCCGTGATGAAAAACGCCCACGCTTCGGCTTACTGCGCGGCCGCGAGTTCATTATGAAAGATGCATATTCTTTCCACTCTTCACGTGAATCACTTGATGCCACATATGATGATATGTACCGTGCCTATTCAAATATCTTCACACGTCTTGGCTTAAACTTCCGTGCCGTAATCGCGGATGCAGGTACAATTGGCGGTAAAGGTACACACGAATTCATGGTGCTTTCTGAAATCGGGGAAGATACAATCGCTTATTCGGATACATCGGATTATGCGGCAAACATCGAAATGGCAGAGGTTGTTGTAGAATATACAGCACCGACAACACCGATGAAAGACATCGAAAAGATTGAAACACCAGATCAAAAAACAATCGAAGAAGTATCTGCATTTTTAAATGTAGAACCTTCAAATGTGATTAAATCACTAGTTTTTGATATTGATGGTGAGTTGGTTGTTGTTTTAGCGCGCGGTGACCACGAAATTAACGACATTAAATTAAAAAATGCATTAGGTGCTACATCTGTTGAATTGGCAGAAGACGCAGCGATTAAAGAATTACTTGGCTGTACACCAGGTTCAATCGGTCCTGTGAAATTGCCGGTGAATGTAAAAGTAATTGCAGATAATGCAATCAAATCAATCCGTAACGGTGTTGCAGGTGCAAACGAAGATGGATTCCATTTATTAAATGTCAATCCGGAGCGCGACTTTGCGATCAGCTCTTATGAAGATATCCGTTTCATCCAACAAGGTGACCCATCTCCGGACGGTCAAGGTATCATTAAGTTTGCTGAAGGAATTGAAGTTGGACATATTTTCAAATTAGGTACAACATATTCAGAAAAACTAAATGCAACATTCCTTGATGAGCAAGGTAAAGCAAAACCTTATATTATGGGATGCTATGGTATCGGGGTTTCACGTATACTTGCTGCTGTTGCAGAACATTTCCAAGATGAAAACGGATTTGTATGGCCTGCACAATTAGCGCCATATGATTTGCAGTTAGTACCGGTCAATGCTAAAGACGAAGCACAAGTTCAATTAGCAGACGAGCTTTACGGTGTACTGAAATCATACCGCTATGAAGTGTTATATGATGACCGTGCAGAACGTGCCGGCGTTAAATTTGCGGATGCGGATTTAATCGGATTACCTGTTCGTATTACAGTAGGTAAAAAAGCTTCAGAAGGTCTAGTGGAAGTGAAATTCCGTTCAACAGGCGAATCTGCAGAATGGGCGAAAGAAGAAGTAGTCGATCGCTTAAACGAATATTTCCGCCAAAACTAGTAACGATTAAGATAGAGAGAACGGGAAAGTACAATTTTTTATGTACTTTCTTTTCTTTTTCATTGGATGTGAAGGGACCGGTGATTGGTGCGCGCGGAGTGTTTTCCATGCCGGTGCAACCCTTGCCTCACAATGAAAGCAGCATGATGAAAGGGTGAAACAATTGTCAAAACAGGAAGGAAGACAAAAATTCCTACTATTGTTACAGCAGCTTGAATTGACTGATGATGTCTATATGTCCTTTTTTGAAAATGGAACACTCGAACGTGTAACAGTTCATAAAAAGAAGCGTGTTTGGGACTTTAAAATAAAAATAGAAAATATATTGCCTTACCAAGTGTATCAATTACTGCGGATGCGGATGGTCGAGAAATTTTCGCCCATTGCCAATGTGTTACTGACGATTGAATCATATAATCCAGTAGTCAATGAGCAGCATATTTTGGATTATTGGCAAGTAGTTATTGAGCAAATGGATGAAATGTCGCCAATGCTGCGTACCAATTTATCGAAGCAAACACCGAAATGGACAGGTCATAAGCTTGTCGTGACGTCGATGCTCGAAGTAGAGTACTTATCATTAAAATCAAAGTATACGGATAAAATTGCCGATTCATACAAGACATTCGGTTTCCCGCATATTCCGCTTGAGTTCAAGCTGGTGGAAGAATCAGATGAATTTATCGCGCAGCAAGAAGCGTTTTATCAGCAACGTCAGGAAGAGGAAGAACGGTTGTCGAAACAGGCAATGGCCGATTTTGCAACACGCGAAAAAGAGAAGGCGGCCAATCCTGGTGCTGTTACTGGAGATACACCGTTCCAGATTGGTGCACTGATCAAAAATCCGGATCCTGTTGAAATCCGTACAGTACTGGAAGAAGAACGTTCGATTGTACTGGAAGGGTTTATTTTTGCGTGTGATATTAAGGAACTTCGAAGCGGTCGTTCATTGCTTGAGTTTAAAATTTCCGACTACACCGACTCACTAATGGTCAAAATGTTCTCAAACGGGGATGAGGACGTCGTGAAGATGAAGCAGATGAGCAAAGGGATGTGGGTGCGTGTACGCGGATCGATTCAGCTTGATACATTTGCCCGCGATTTAGTCATGATGGTAAAAGACATCAATGAAATTAAGCATGAACCTAAAAAAGACCATGCTCCGGAAGGCGAAAAGCGTGTTGAGCTTCACTTGCACACACCAATGAGTCAAATGGATGCGATGACATCTGTCGATAAACTAGTAGCACAGGCAGCTAAATGGGGACATCCTGCGATTGCGGTTACTGACCATGCTGTTGTTCAGGCATTCCCTGAAGCTTATGCTGCCGGCAAGAAAAACGGCATTAAAGTCATTTACGGCGTTGAGGCAAACTTAGTTGATGACGGGAAACCAATTGTTTACGATCCGATAGATGTTGATCTTGAAGATGCAACGTATATTGTATTTGACGTAGAGACGACCGGCTTTTCAAATGTGTATGACACGATTATCGAACTGGCGGCCGTCAAAATAAAGAATGGTCAGGTTATTGATACATTTGAACGATTCTCAAATCCGCACCGAAAATTAACAGCAAAAATTATCGAGCTGACACATATTACCGATGATATGCTCGTCAATGCACCAGAGCTGAGTGATGTCATTCGTGAATTCCATGACTTTATCGGTGATGGGGTCGTTGTTGCGCATAATGCGGCGTTTGACTTAGGCTTCTTATATGTTGCCTACAAAAATGCTGGCATAGAAGTTCGTCACCCGGGGATCGATACGGTCGAGCTTTCTCGTCTTGTAAACCCAGGGCAAAAATCGCATAACTTAAAAACCTTAACGAAAAAATACAATATTGAACTTACCCAGCATCACCGGGCAATTTATGATACCGAAGCAACAGGTGAACTATTCCTGCATTTGCTGAAACAGGCTGCAGATTTAGGCATTAAAAATCTGATTGAAATGAACGACCACGTCGGCGGTGAAGAAGGATACAAGCAGTCACGTCCAAGTCACTGTACAGTTTTGGCTGTAGATGATGCCGGGCTGAAAAATCTGTTTAAGTTAATTTCGATTTCGCATACGGAAACATTTTACCGTGTACCACGTATTCGCCGCTCTGATTTGCAGAAACTACGACAAGGATTAATCGTCGGCTCAGGATGCTCGAATGGTGAGCTCTTTGAAACGATGATGAATAAAACGCAGGAAGAAGCCGAGCGTATCGCAAAATTCTATGATTATTTGGAAGTTATGCCGAAACCGGTCTATTCTCCATTAGTGGACGGCGGTACTGTCCATGATGAATGGGCATTGGAAGATATTATCCGCCGTATCGTAAAGCTTGGCAAAAAGCTGAACTTACCGGTCGTAGCAACGGGAAATGTCCACTACTTGCATGAAACCGATGCAAAGTTCCGTCAAATCTTAGTTGGATCAATGGGTGGCGCAAACCCGTTAAATCGTAATCCTTTACCGAAAGTCCATTTCCGTACAACGGATGAAATGCTGAAGGAATTCGACTTTTTAGGTCCGGATTTGGCAAAGGAAATTGTCGTGACAAATACGCAGCGAGTTGCCGATATGATCGGCGATGTAAAACCGATCAAGGATGATTTATATACGCCGAAAATTGAGGGCTCGGATGATGAAGTAACGAATTTAACTTATGAGATGGCACATAGCATTTACGGCGAAAATTTACCGGAAATTGTCCAGGCCCGTATTGATAAGGAACTGAAATCTATTTTAGGGCACGGGTTCGGGGTAATTTATCTGATTTCCGCGAAGCTCGTAAAAAAATCGCTGGCTGACGGTTACTTAGTAGGTTCACGTGGATCGGTAGGGTCTTCCCTTGTCGCGACATTTATGGAAATTACCGAAGTAAACCCGCTGCCGCCGCATTATGTTTGTCCAAACTGTAAGCATTCCGAGTTTATCGCGGACGGTTCGGTTGCATCAGGCTATGACTTACCGAACAAACAATGTCCGGAATGTGGTGCCCCGTTCAAAAAAGACGGCCAGGATATCCCGTTCGAAACGTTCCTAGGATTCAAGGGTGACAAGGTGCCCGATATCGATTTGAACTTCTCCGGCGAATATCAGCCACAAGCGCATAACTACACGAAAGTGCTATTCGGTGAGGATTATGTATTCCGTGCCGGAACGATTGGTACGGTTGCCGAAAAGACGGCATATGGTTATGTAAAAGGGTACGGAAGCGACAATGGCATCACTTACCGGAATGCGGAAGTGGACCGCCTTGTGCAAGGATGTACAGGAGTAAAACGTACAACTGGACAACACCCGGGGGGAATTATCGTAGTACCGGATTATATGGATATTTACGACTTCTCGCCAGTACAGTTCCCGGCGGATGCTCAGGATTCGGAATGGAAAACAACCCATTTCGACTTCCACTCGATCCACGATAATATTTTAAAGCTTGATATACTTGGGCACGATGATCCAACCGTAATTCGTATGCTTCAGGATTTATCCGGAATCGATCCAAAAACAATCCCGACAGACGACCCGATTGTTATGAAGATTTTCAGTTCAACTGAATCGCTAGGTGTGACCGAAAAGCAAATTGGAACGAAAACAGGAACGCTCGGAATTCCGGAGTTCGGAACAAAATTCGTACGCCAAATGCTTGAAGAAACAAAACCGTCGACATTCAGTGAACTTGTTCAGATTTCCGGACTTTCACATGGTACAGACGTATGGCTTGGAAATGCACAGGAACTGATTAAAGACGGCACTTGTGTATTAAAAGAAGTAATCGGCTGTCGTGACGATATTATGGTTTATTTAATTTATCAGGATCTGGAACCGTCGTTTGCCTTTAAAATTATGGAGTCCGTGCGTAAAGGTAAAGGGTTAACAGATGAAATGGAAGCGGAAATGCGTGCGAAAAAAGTGCCTGAATGGTATATCGATTCTTGTAAAAAGATTAAGTACATGTTCCCGAAAGCCCACGCCGCAGCCTATGTATTAATGGCTGTGCGTATCGCATGGTTCAAGGTCCATCATCCGATTCTTTACTATGCAGCGTACTTCACTGTGCGTGCGTCGGACTTTGATTTAATTGCGATGACACAAGGTTCTGTCATGATCCGCAAAAAAATCGATGAAATCAACATGAAGGGGCTCGATGCAGCGCCGAAAGAGAAAAGTTTACTGACAGTTATGGAACTAGCACTGGAAATGTGTGAACGCGGGATGAGCTTCAAAAAGGTTGATTTATACCGTTCGCATGCGAGTGAGTTCATCATCGAAGGAAACTCATTGATTCCACCTTTTGATGCCATTCCAGGTCTTGGTACTAACGTAGCGAAACAAATTGTTGAAGCACGTAAAAATGGAGAATTTTTATCAAAAGAAGATTTACAGCAGCGCGGCCGTGTATCGAAGACGTTAATCGAGTATATGGATGAGCTTGGATGCTTGGAAGGAATGCCGGATGCCAACCAGCTGTCCTTATTCTAATGTACAGACAGGCTAAAAGAGAGGATTTTGTATTTTCGGATGCATATTCTCTCAGTAGTTGTTAATTCTATGTGTTAATAGGCAAAATTTGCATTAGGATAGCCTTTGTGCTATGCTAAATGTAATAATTTGTTGATAGTTCGCCAGCAAAAGAGTGGGGTTTCCCGCTCTTTTCTGTTGTTTACACAACTATTTAATTTCAACGAGCAAGTGTTCTGATCAATTGTGAGTGGAGTTAAACCTCTGGCGAATGTCGCAGATTTTATAATGAAAAAAAGAAGTCCGTCTAACGCGTCGCATCGTGCGGCAAAGACTGGCTGACCCACGTCCTGTGGGCCTCAAAAGAAATCTGGACGCCATTGCATTTAGTTGTAAATGTCCAATTTTTTCAATGAAAACTCGTCTTTTGTTTAACCAATACTATGAAGATCTAAAACAAACAAAGACGTTAGGGAGGATACGATGAGCAAAGTTACGTCGATCATTGAAGAGCTAGTGACACCGATCGTGGAAGAGCTTGATTTGGAATTAGTTGATATCGAGTTCGTAAAAGAAGGACGCGACTGGTTCCTGCGTATTTATGTTGACACACCAGAAGGCGGCATTGATATTTTACAATGTGCACAAGTGAGTGAGAGTTTAAGCGAGAAATTGGATGAAAATGATCCAATCGAGCAAAACTACTACTTAGAGGTTTCTTCACCAGGAGCAGAACGTCCGTTAAAGAAACAACAGGACTTTGAAAAAGCAATCGGCAAATATATTTATGTGAAAACTTATGAGCCAGTTAAGGATTTAAAAGAATTCTATGGTTATTTACGCGCATATACAGATGAATTTTTAGAAATGGAATTCCGTATTAAAACACGTAAAGTTACAGTACAAATTGAAAAAGAAAAAATTGCGCAAGCGCGTCTTGCTATCGATTTTTCAGATAAGCAAATTTAGGAGTGAAAACAAAAATGAGTAGTGAATTACTAGATGCCCTAACTGCCCTTGAAGAGCAGAAAGGTATTTCAAGAGATGTATTAATTGAGGCGATTGAGGCGGCTTTAGTAACGGCGTACAAACGTAACTTCAACCAAGCGCAAAATGTTCGCGTGGATCTTAACCTACAAACAGGTTCAATGGTTGTTTATTCTCGTAAAGACGTAGTAGAAGAAGTAGAAGACGATCGTCTGGAAATCGCTTTGGAAGACGCGAAGTTTATTAATGCAGCTTATGAAATTGGTGACGTCGTAGAAGAAGAAGTAACACCACGTAACTTCGGACGTATCGCGGCACAGACGGCTAAGCAAGTTGTGACGCAACGTGTTCGTGAAGCAGAGCGCGGTTTAATTTATGAAGAGTATGTAGACCGTGAAGATGACATCGTAACAGGCGTAATCGAGCGTCAAGATGCACGTAATATTTATGTGTCAATCGGTAAAGTGGAAGCGGCATTACCTGTTAACGAACAAATTCAAGGTGAAGTTTACAAGCCAACATCTCGCATCCGTGTTTACATTACAAAAGTTGAACGCACAACACGTGGTCCACAAGTAATTGTATCTCGTACTCATCCTGGATTATTGCGCCGCCTATTTGAAATGGAAGTTCCGGAAATTTATGATGGCACAGTTGAAATTAAATCAATCGCGCGTGAAGCGGGAGACCGTTCAAAAATCTCTGTATATGCACATAATGAAGAAGTAGATCCAGTAGGTTCATGTGTCGGAGCTAAAGGTGCCCGTGTGCAGACAATTGTAAACGAATTAAACGGTGAGAAAATTGATATCGTAGAATGGTCAGAAGATCCGGTTGTATTCGTTGCAAATGCACTAAGTCCTTCAAAAGTTCTGGACGTTCAAGTAAATGAAGAAGAAAAGTCAACAACAGTTGTCGTACCGGATTATCAATTATCACTAGCGATTGGTAAGCGCGGACAAAATGCTCGTTTAGCAGCAAAATTAACGGGCTGGAAAATCGACATCAAGAGTGAAACAGATGCACGCGAATTAGGAATCTATCCTTCTGAAACGAGCACATTCGTTCCACGTGAAGATGCAGAAGAAGTAAAATTTGATTTATACGGTGATGACGAAGAATAAGCCGTCATTTGGAATGATTTTGCAAGGAGGGTAAGCAATATGGTCGTTAATAAAAAAATTCCTTTGCGCAAATGTGTTGCAACAGGCGAGATGCTTCCGAAAAAATCAATGATTCGCGTCGTTCGTTCTAAAGAGGGCGAAGTGACTGTTGATATTACAGGAAAAAAATCCGGTCGTGGAGCATATGTTTCTAAAACGGAAGATGCTGTTGAAATGGCGCGTAAAAAGAATATTTTAGATCGCCAGCTTGATGCAAAAGTGCCGGATGAGGTGTATGAGGAGTTGCTAACGCTAATCCGCAGGGAGTCGATTTTATGACAAACCCTGCATTGCTACAGCTATTAGGTTTAGCAGCACGTGCACGAAAAACAATATCCGGAGAAGAGCTTGTCGTAAAGGAAATTCGCAGCGGCAAAGCTAAGCTTGTCTTTTTAGCTTCAGATGCTTCGGCAAATACGAGCAAAAAGATTCAGGATAAATGTACGTTTTATAATGTTGAGTATTATGTTTTCGGGGATCGATATGATCTTGGACATGCTACCGGGAAGGAAGCCCGTGTAGCGATTGCTATTACAGATAGCGGATTTGCTAAAAAAATGTCTAGTCTACTCAACGAAAATTAATCGGGGGTGAGCAGATGAGCAAAGTAAGAGTTCATGAATATGCGAAAAAGGTAAATAAAACAAGTAAGGAAGTTATTGAAGAGCTTGCAAAACATAATCTGCCGGTGAAAAATCACATGGCGGTAATTGATGAGCAGGCGGTCTCAAAACTAAATTCTGTCTTTAAGCAAGCAGTGGAACCAACGAAAGATTCTCCTGCAAAGACACCTGCCAAAGCTGTAAATGTAACACCGAGACGCGGTGAACAAGGGCAGAAAAAAGTGCAGCAAGGTCAAAAGCAGGATCGTCCACAATCTGCTTCGAATAACCAACAACCGAACAAAGCTTCAAACGCCCAAGGGCAAACAAAATCGCAACAAGGCGAAAAAATAAGAAATGAAAAAGGTAACCAAAATCGAAATATGACTCAAAATAACTCTAACAACCGCAAAGGCGGCACAACACAAAACACTAGTAATAATAAAGGCGGCGGTAACACGCCAAATAGAGGCGGTAACACGCCAAATAAAGGTGGTAACACACAAAATAAAGGCGGCTATCAACAACGTAGAAAACCAGGTATCAATGGTGGTAAACGTCGTACGCACCGTCCTGCACCACAACCAATGGTGCAAAAAGAATTACCTGAAAAAATTACTTTCTATGAAAGTTTATCAGTTGCAGAACTTGCAAAAAAATTACACCGTGAGCCATCGGAAATTATTAAAAAATTATTCATGCTTGGTGTAATGGCAACAATTAACCAAGAACTTGATAAGGATGCAATCGAGCTAATCTGTGCAGACTACGGGGTAGAAGTTGAAGAAGAAATCCGTATCGACAAAACAGATTTAGATACGTACTTCGATGATACAATCGTGGAAGTTGACGAAAACGCATTAGAAGAACGTCCACCAGTTGTAACAATCATGGGACACGTTGACCATGGTAAAACATCATTGCTTGACTCAATCCGTAAAACGAAAGTTACTGCGGGTGAAGCAGGCGGTATTACACAGCATATCGGTGCATACCAAGTAGAAGTTAACGGAAAGAAAATTTCATTCCTTGATACTCCTGGACACGCGGCATTCACAACAATGCGTGCGCGCGGTGCATCAATTACAGATATCGCAATTATCGTAGTAGCAGCAGATGACGGTGTAATGCCTCAAACAGTTGAAGCAATCAACCACGCAAAAGCTGCAGAAGTACCAATTATCGTAGCAATCAACAAAATGGATAAACCATCTGCCAATCCGGACCGTGTACAACAAGAATTAACAGAGCACGGATTAGTTCCTGAAGCATGGGGTGGAGATACAATCTTCGTACCAATTTCAGCACTAAAAGGTGAAGGTATTGACCAGCTTCTAGAAATGATTTTATTAGTTTCCGAAGTAGGCGAATTAAAAGCCAACCCAACCCGCTCAGCAATCGGTACAGTTATTGAAGCACAGCTTGATAAAGGTCGTGGAGCAGTTGCAACACTTTTAGTTCAGGATGGTACATTACGTGTTGGTGATCCAATCGTAGTCGGTCATGCATATGGTCGTGTACGTGCAATGGTCAATGATCTTGGCCGTCGTATTAAAACAGCTGGTCCTTCTATGCCGATTGAAATTACAGGCTTAAACGAAGTACCACAAGCGGGCGACCGTTTCGTAGTATTCCAAGATGAGAAAACAGCTCGTCAAGTTGGTGAATCTCGTTCAATGACAGCTATCCAAGCATCACGTTCAGAAAAACAACGTGTAACTCTTGATAACTTATTTGAACAAATGAGCCAAGGCGAAATGAAAGAGTTAAACTTAATCGTAAAAGCAGACGTACAAGGTACAGTGGAAGCAATGGCTTCTTCATTAATGAAAATTGATGTTGAAGGCGTTAATGTTAAAATTATCCACACTGGTGCGGGTGCGATTACAGAATCGGATATCTCTCTTGCTGCTGCATCAAATGCAATCGTTATCGGATTCAACGTACGTCCGGACACAAATGCTAAACGTGCTGCTGATGAAGAAGGCGTAGATATTCGTCTGCACCGTATCATCTATAAAGTAATCGAAGAAATCGAACACGCGATGAAAGGGATGCTTGATCCTGAGTTCGAAGAGAAAATCGTTGGTCAAGCGGAAGTTCGTCAAACAATTAAAGTATCTAAAGTTGGTACGATCGCTGGTTCATACGTTATTGAAGGTAAAATCGTTCGCGATGCTGGAGTACGTGTTATCCGCGAAAACGTTGTTGTGTTCGAAGGTGAACTGGATTCACTAAAACGCTTCAAAGATGATGCAAAAGAAGTTGCAAAAGGGTATGAGTGTGGTATTACGATTAAAAACTACAACGACATTAAAGAAGGCGACATTATCGAAGCCTTCGTAATGGAAGAAATCGTTCGTAAATAATGATTGTATACGCAGAAGTTGAATTCATGATTCAGACTGCCCACTCATTAAAAGAAAAGCGCGCCGTCCTTCAGCGAATGGTGACGCGTACGAAACAAAAATTCAATGTTTCCGTTGCTGAAATTGATCATCAGGATGTATGGCAGCGTACGAAGCTTGCGCTTGTCGCAGTTGCTTCTTCCAAAGAAGCGGCTGAACGCGAGCTAATGCGGGCGATCCATTATCTGCAGTCAAATCCGCAATGGGAACAGCTGGATTTCTATCGTGAATATTTATAAAGCCCACGATTTGTGGCAAATGTACTATTAATTACGCAATTTAAATGAGGTGACATTTATGTCTCTACGTTCCAATCGAGTTGCTGAGCAAATGAAAAAAGAAATTACTGAAATCATTGCGCGCAAAATCAAAGATCCGCGTGTAGGCTTCGTTACGGTTACAGATGTAGCTGTAACAGGAGACTTACAGCAAGCAACTGTTTATATTACATCGTTAGGCAATGACCGCGAACGTGCGGAAACATTGCAAGCGTTGGAAAAAGCATCCGGTTTCATCCGTTCGGAAGTTGGTTCACGTATCCGCTTACGCCGTACGCCTGAACTGGCATTCGAATTCGATACAGCAATCGAATACGGTAACAAAATCGATGCATTACTACGTGGTTTACACGAAGAGAAATAAAACTAAGAAGTCTGCACTGCATAACTATGCGGGCAGACTTTTTTGCTTTTGATTTAACGGAATTGTTGAATACAGAAGTTTTGTTAAGGAAATAAACTTTATGCTAAGGTAGAGTGACGCGAAGCGAAGGGGGGCGACTCCTGCGGGAAAAGCACGAGGGAGAGACTACAGGCTCGAGCCGTGCCCGCTAAATATTAGAACGAATGCTAAAACCGTTACGTCGTGTAACAACGCATTCGTGACTAACATCCTGTTGGCCTCCCGTAGCGAAGCAGAACGGATCGTATGAAAAGTACCAACTATAGCTGAAGCTTATATCAAAGAATCTATTAAATATCGAAATCCCTATTTCAAACAAAGGAGCAAAACAATGAACGGTATTTTGCCATTATGGAAAGAGCGCGGCATGACTAGTCATGACTGTGTGTTTAAATTACGAAAAATATTAAAGACGAAAAAAGTAGGCCATACCGGGACACTTGATCCGGGTGTAGAAGGCGTACTGCCGATCTGTATCGGCCAGGCAACACGCATTGCCGAATATTTAACAGATGCCGGCAAAACGTATGAGGCAGTCGTATCGATTGGACGCACGACAACAACAGAAGATGCAGAAGGTGAAACGGTCGAGCAAAATACAGATTTCAAATCGTTTACACGTGAAGAAATTTTACACGCACTTCAAACATTGACAGGTGAAATCGAACAAACGCCACCGATGTTTTCCGCTGTAAAGGTGAACGGGAAACGACTGTATGAATATGCAAGAGCTGGCCAAACAGTCGAGCGCCCAACACGTAAAATTACGATTTATGAGCTGGAATTAATGGATGATGCACAAACGTTCGAAGGGGAAGAAGTGACGTTCTCTATTCGCATCAAATGTTCTAAAGGGACGTATATCCGTACATTAGCTGTTCAGATCGGTGAAGCACTAGGCTACCCAGCACATATGCATGAATTAGTACGAACAGCATCAGGCACATTCACAAAAGACAATTGCTTCACATTGGCCGAAATCGCGGAAATGATGGAAGCCGGGGAGCAGGAGAAGTTTCTGTTGCCGGTTGAATATGCATTATCCGACTATCCATACGTTGAAATTACGGAAGATATTGAAAAGCAAATTTTCAATGGGCAAGTTCTCCCGATGCATACTTTATTAACGGAACATGATAAAATTGTATATGGTGTAGAGGGACGAGCATTTGCGGTTTACATCGCCCATCCGACAAAGAGCGGGCAAATGAAGCCGGATAAGATGTTTCCCGAAATTAATTAGGAGGCACGAGATGAACGTTATTCATTTGAAATACCCCCATCAATTAGCACAGGAAATAGAAAAAGAGGCGTACTCATTAGCAATCGGATTTTTTGATGGGGTACATAAAGGACATCAGGCAGTTATTGAAGTGGCAAAGCAAAAAGCTGAGCAGCTAAATATTAAAAGCGCCGTGATGACTTTTGATCCACATCCATCGATTGTATTAGGTAGACGTAATGAAAAAGTATTCTACATTACGCCACTTTCACAAAAAATAGATACTTTTAAAAAATTGAATATCGATACAGTATTTGTTGTAAACTTTACGTCAGATTTTGCGAAGCTTACACCTGAAGAATTCATTAAGTACTTTATCGTAGATTTAAATGTTCAGCATGTAACTGCAGGCTTTGATTTCTCGTTTGGCGCTTACGGCAAAGGCAATATGGAGCTGATGGACCAACTGTCAAACGGAAAGTATGGTGTGACGGTAATCGAAAAGCAGCAGGATGAAGTTGAAAAAATTAGTTCCACACGCATTCGCAAAGCATTGCAGGATGGGGATATGGAACAGGCTCGTAATCTATTAGGCCGCGCATTCGAAGTGCCGGGAATCGTTGTGCACGGAGATAAGCGCGGACGGACAATGGGCTTCCCGACAGCGAATGTCCAAGCGATGGAAGGCTGCTACATACCGGCAACAGGTGTGTATGCGGTAAAAATTTCAGTTCAAAATAAATGGTATGACGGTGTTTGTAATGTAGGCTATAAACCGACATTCAACAATCCGGATGAAAAGCAGCTGTCGATTGAAGTGCATATTTTGAATTTCAATAAAAATATTTACGGTGAAGAGGTCGTTGTAGGTTGGTATAAACGCATTCGCAGCGAACGGAAATTTAACGGCATCGAAGCGTTGATTGAGCAAATTGAATTGGACAAACAGCAAGCGATCGCCTATTTTGAGCAACTACGCTAAATAGTTGCGCATCTATAAACAATTATGGTACTATTCACTAGTACGAAATTCTCGTATGAACCTTAGCTCGGCTTTTCGCAACTCCAGCGACTGCTGTGCTATTGGGGATATCTTAATTATCAGGAGGTCATTTAAAATGGCAATTACACAAGAACGTAAAAACGAAATTATCGCTGAGTACCGTGTACACGAAACAGACACTGGTTCTCCAGAAGTACAAGTAGCTGTATTAACTGCAGAAATCAACGCATTAAACGCTCACTTAGCTACTCACAAGAAAGATTTCCACTCTCAACGTGGTCTTCTTAAAATGGTAGGTAAACGTCGTCATTTATTAAAATATTTACGTGAAAACGACGTAGCTCGTTACCGTGAATTAATTACTAAACTTGGATTACGTCGCTAATACGTCGTTAATCTGACAATAAAAAGCGGGATTTTTCCCGCTTTTTATTATGTTTGAAAATGAGTCAGCTTTCCGAATCAATGGTGCGATGTTTAACTTCTTTGAGCAGGTGTCAACACGCCTGTTGAAAGAAGTTAAACCATTGCTGGAAAGCCAAAAATATTTTATTAAATTTATCGATATTTAGATCAAAAAATTTAGCATAGAAAACGCTTTTTTGATACACTAACTATGGTACATAATATGATACGTAGAGTGTTTCAATAAGAAAGGGGTTCATTTAATGAACGAAAAAAAGGTCTTTTCGTATGAATGGGCAGGCCGTCCACTAACAGTAGAAGTAGGACAGCTGGCAAAACAAGCAAATGGTGCTGCAATGATCCGCTACGGCGAAACAGCAGTTCTAGCTACGGCAACAATGTCAAAACAACCAAAAGCATTAGATTTCTTCCCGTTAACAGTAAACTTTGAAGAACGTCTATATGCAGCAGGTAAAATCCCTGGTGGTTTCATTAAACGTGAAGGACGTCCATCAGAAGCGGCAGTATTAACTTCTCGCCTAATTGACCGTCCAATCCGTCCTATGTTCCCGGATGGTTTCCGTAACGAAGTACAATCAATTTTAATGGTTATGTCAAATGATTCAAACTGCCCTGCTGATGTAGCGGCAATGTTTGGTTCTTCATTATCATTAGCAATTTCTGATATCCCATTCGACGGACCGATTGCAGGTGTACATGTAGGATATATCGACGGTGAATTCGTTGTGAACCCGACTGTAGAACAATCTGCTAAATCGACTGTTCACTTAACAGTAGCAGGTAACAAAGACGCGGTTAACATGGTAGAAGCAGGTGCTTTAGAAGTAACTGAAGATATTATGCTTGAAGCGATCATGTTCGGTCATGAAGAAATTAAAAAGTTAATTGCCTTCCAAGAGCAAATTGTTGCTGAAGTTGGTAAAGAAAAACTTGAAGTAACATTATATGAATTAGATGCAGACTTAACAGCAGCGATCAAAGCTGAATGTGAAGCTGATATGAATACAGCGATCCAAACAGTGGACAAGCAATTACGCCAAGAAAATATTACAGCAGTAAAAACACGTGTAATCGAAGCTTATGAAGTGCAGGAAGCTGACGAAGCTACGATGAAACAAGTGAATGCTATTTTAGATAAAATGGTAAAAGATGAAGTGCGTCGTTTAATTACAGAAGATAAAGTTCGTCCGGATGGTCGTAAGCAAGATGAAATCCGTCCACTTTCTTCTGAAGTAGATTTATTGCCACGTGCACACGGTTCAGCATTATTCACTCGTGGACAAACGCAAGCATTATCAATTTGTACTTTAGGTGCTTTAGGCGACGTTCAAATTATTGACGGCTTAGGTATTGAAGAGTCAAAACGCTGGATGCACCACTACAACTTCCCTCAATTCTCGGTTGGGGAAACAGGCCGTTACGGTAGCCCAGGCCGTCGTGAAATTGGTCACGGTGCATTAGGTGAGCGTGCGATTTTAGCGGTAATGCCAACAGAAGAGGAATTCCCGTATGCAATCCGTTGCGTATCGGAAGTATTGGAATCAAACGGTTCTACTTCTCAAGCATCAATTTGTGCATCAACAATGGCACTTATGGCTGCTGGTGTTCCAATTAAAGCACCGGTTGCAGGTATTGCAATGGGTCTTGTTAAAAAAGGCGAACACTATACAGTATTATCAGATATCCAAGGTATGGAAGACCACCTTGGCGACATGGACTTTAAAGTGGCAGGTACAGCTAAAGGTGTAACAGCACTTCAAATGGACATTAAAATCGATGGTCTGTCTCGTGATATATTAGAAGAAGCATTAACACAGGCGAAAATCGGCCGTATGCACATTTTAGAGCATATGATGTCAACGATTTCAGCGTCTCGCACTTCATTATCACAATACGCACCAAAAATCGTTTCAATCAAAATTAATCCTGACAAAATCCGCGATGTAATCGGACCGGGTGGTAAAGTCATCAATAAAATTATTGATGAAACAGGCGTTAAAATCGATACAGAACAAGATGGTACAATTTACATCGCTTCAGCTGATGAAGCAATGATTAACCGTGCTAAAGAAATGATCGAATCAATCGTACGCGAAGCTAAAGTAGGCGAGTACTACTTATCAACAGTAAAACGCATTGAAAAATTCGGTGCATTCTGTGAAATCTTCCCAGGTAAAGACGGCTTACTGCACATTTCGGAAATTCAGGAAGAACGTACGAAAGAAGTAGAAGACGTATTAAAACTAGGCGATGAATTACTTGTGAAATGTATCGAAATCGATAAACAAGGTCGCGTAAACTTATCACGTAAAGTAGTAATCAAAGAAGAAAAAGAGCGCGCAGAACAAGGAAAATAATTGAAACAAGCGTTTCAAACAAGATAAAAAGGGAGGTTGTACACTATTGTACAGCCTCTTTTTTAAATAACGTTAAGCTGGTGTTTGGAGATTTCCATTACTTGATGAAGTATGGTAAGGGGAGGTATGCGTAATGGAGCATACACTTACTACAAAAATAAGCTTAAAATTGTAATATTACAGATTTTTTAATAATACTTATAGTTTATTAGCCGAAATAAAGGAGAAATTTATGGTACAAGTAATTACAGCAAAAAATGGCGTGCGCATTGTCACAGAGCAAATGCCGCATGTCCGATCTTTATCGGTCGGCATTTGGGTCAACGCGGGCTCACGCTACGAAACAAAAGAAGAAAATGGCATTACCCATTTCATCGAGCATATGCTTTTCAAAGGAACGAAAAACCGTACAGCCCGTCAAATCGCGGAAGAGTTCGACCGCATCGGCGGAGAGATTAATGCCTTCACATCGAAGGAACATACATGCTATTATGCGAAAGTGCTGGACCATCACGGGGAACTGGCAATCGACATTCTGGCCGATATGTTCTTTAACTCGCTGTTTGCGCAGGAAGATATCGAGAAAGAACGGCAAGTTGTTCTTGAAGAAATCTACATGAGCGAAGACGATCCGGCAGATGATGTCCATGAAAAATTATGGGGCGTCATGTTCCCGGATGATGCGCTAGGCCGTCCAATTTTAGGGACACCGGAAACATTGGCGACATTTGATGAAGAGATGATCCGTACGTATATGGCGAAACATTACGGTCCTCAAAATGTTGTCATCTCAATTGCCGGTAATATTGAAGAGAGTTTACTGGAAAAAGTGGAAGCATTATTCGGAAACTATGAAGCAAGTGCGAAATCGATTGTTTCCAAACCATCCTATCCGACATTTACACCAGGTGAAATTGAAAAATTGCGTGATACGGAACAGGCGCATATTGCGATTTCTTTCCCTGCAATTGCGGTAAAAGATCCGAAAATGTACAGCTTTATTGCGTTGAATAATATAATCGGCGGCAATATGAGCTCACGCCTGTTCCAGGAAGTGCGAGAAGATCGCGGGTTGGCGTATTCTGTATTCAGCTACCAGTCGAGCTATGAGGATGTAGGGACATTTACGATTTACGCGTCGGCATCAAAACAAAACCTCGATTCATTAAAGCAGCAGATCGATCAGACGTTATTTGACCTCGTTGCAGGAGGGGTAACGGAAACCGAGCTTGAAAATGCGAAGGAGCAATTAAAAGGCGGCTTCGTTTTAGGGCTTGAAGGTACGGAAGACTTTATGAACCGTAACGGGGTCAATGAACTCATTCACCAAAATCACCGTTCAGTCGATGAAGTATTGGCAAAAATCGATGCCATTTCGATGGAAACGATCGATGAGTTAATTACACAAATTTTATTATCCGAACCGGCAATTGCGATTATCGGACCGGAAAACGAATAACGCAAAAGGACAGCGCGGGCTAGTAGTTAGCATGCGCTGTCCTTTTAAAATTCGGCCGCTTTAAATTTTGTGATGGCTGTTTTAAAGTAGCGGTAATAAACAATTAATCCTAAAACTGGAGCAATCGGTGCCCCTATGAGCTCAATGTCCATAATACTAAATATAAGCATGATCAGTAAATGAACAAAGGTAAAGATAAAAAAATAACCGATAATTGTCCCAATTGATATGCTTTTCGTACCCTTTGTCGGATTGCTTAAATAGTTTTTCAGCATCGAGCCGATAGAAGCAATTCCAGCAGCAAAGACGATTGAAATTAATGAAAGTTCAATGCCTCCCATTTGATTATTTAAATATAAATAAGTTTGATAAATCCCGATTGGAACCGTGATGATCAGCATAAGCAGCAAACTGAAAATAAATAAACTTTTCACAAAAGTCTTTGGGTCAATCGGCATGACACGGAATCGGTTTATAAAATGGTTTTCAAGTAAATAGCTAACACCTAATGCGGGCGACAAAGCTAAAAAATAGAGTGTCAAAAAACCTAAATTAACTTCTTTAATGATCGCCCACTGAATTCCGATCATGATTAAAAAGAATAAAAAAACAGTGATGAATATCTTTCTTGATAAATAAAAATGCATTTTAAGCATTGCAATCATGGGACGTCCCTCCAGTATTCACGAAAGTAAGTAATGCTTGCTGCGATGATGAGAAGTATCAGTAAACTCATAAATAAACTGAAACTCTGAAAAGTAGATAAGCTTCCTAAAAATACAAGTAGTTGAGATAATCCTAATGGAATAAGAAATATAGAGAAGTTTATCATTTGCCCAAACTTGCTGCGACGAAACAGCAGGAAAAAAGCGATAATAAAAAAGCTGATGGCGAAGCTTACTAATAGCTGTCTGACGGAAGGCAAAACAAGCTGCTTTTCCAGTAATGTTTGAATAGCGGTCGTTGCTACGATTGTATAAAGGATATAATATAGTGTGTAACGACCTAAAAAAGAGAGATCCACAATGAAAAATGTCTTTCTGGAAATCGGAAATAAACTTGTCATGACGAGCTGGTTCTCACGTTGATCCAAATAGACGGCACAAAGCGCTGTAATACTGATGGACAGTATTAAGTATGCAGCCATTTCGGCACCTTCAAATAATAAAGGAAGAGCAAAAAAAGATGCTACAAGTGGTGTAAACAAAAGCCAGGAAACCAACCCCTGTTCGTAATAATGAAGAAGCACTTTTTTCATTATTTTCGCCCCTTTACGAAAAACAACATCAAATCATCAATCGTCGGTTTTTGCAATTCAATCACTGGATTCACAAATTCACGCAAGACTAAGTACTCGATTCCAAATACATAATCCCGTTGGCCGATAATCGAATGGTTCGGTATCACTTTCGCTTCTTCATACGTTCCTTTCCAAATCCCGTAACCGTACAGCAGGTCATCTTTATTTTCACTGAACAAAATTTCGCCTTCATGGATAAATGTAATCGTATCCGCAATTTTTTCTAGATCCGTAGTAATATGCGAAGAAAAGAGAATGGCATGATCTTCCTGTTCCATAAAGTGTTGAAGCATACTTAGCACTTCATCGCGCACAATCGGGTCAAGCCCGCTCGTTGGTTCATCAAGCAGCAAAAGCTTCGGCCGGTGTCCCAGTGCCAGTGAAAGAGCGAGCTTCATTTTCGTTCCTTTTGACATCGTTTTAATCTTGTCATACTTCGGTACATCCAGCTGCTCCAGCAACCCGTCAAAATAAGGACGGTCCCAAGTAGGATACACATTCCCGTACAGGACATCGAGCTCCTTTGGTGTAAAGCTTTCCGGTACATGCAGTTCATCAAACACGACCCCGATTTGCGCCTTTAGCTCCACCTCATGTTCGATATGATCTTTTCCGAATAAAAGAATGTCGCCGTCAATTTTTTTCAGCAAATTTAACATCAGTTTGATCGTTGTTGATTTCCCGGCACCGTTTTGCCCGATAAAGCCTGCAATGGTCCCGCTCTCAACAGTGAACGAAATATTATTTAAACGAAATTTTTTGAATTGCTTCGTAACATTTTTTACTTCAATTGCATTCATCATCATTCCTCCAATAGTAAGTCGAGTAAGTCATGCAGTTCCTCTTTTGGCACATTTGCCGTTTTGGCAATGGATACCGCCTTTGTGAAATGAACTTCAATTTGTCGGATCAGCTCTTCACGCAGGAAATCCTGATTGCGCTCTGATACATAGCTCCCTTTACCGGCAATCGTGACGATAAAGCCGTCCCGTTCCAAATCGGCATATGCCCGCTTCGTTGTCATCACACTGATTTTCAATTCTTTCGCCAACGCCCGAATAGAAGGTAGAGAATCACCGGTTAATAATGTTCCTGTCAAAATGGCCTGTTTTAGCTGATCGGTAATTTGTTCATAAATAGGCTTTTCGCTATTATTGCTCAATTTGATTATCAATCGTTTCACCTCACATGTTTAAACTGTGTATATACAGTATATACAGATATGGCATATTATGTCTACTGAAAAATCAAAGCAATTCCAGAGAGATTTTTAAATTAGGTTAATTACTACCGTTATTTTTCCGACGGAGTGTTGTGTGACTCGTTTCCTGTGAGTAGGTCCTTCAAACTTAAATGATGAACCATTTCACTTCTGCCAAAGTTGATGCATATAGTAATGTAGGCTCTTACAAGAGGAGGGATGCAATGCTTTTATCGGAGCTCGCTGAAAAAGAACTGATCGAAATGGAAAACGGTGTTCGATATGGATTTTTAGCCGAGACGGAATGTATTTTTGATGCCAAAACAGGGAAGATTGTCGGATTTGAAATGCCGGCACAAATGGTGAAAATGCCCTTCCAAAAGAAAAAGGCAGGTATGGTAAAATACATTCCCTGGAGTGAAATTATTTTAATTGGGGAAGACCGGGTATTATTTCAAAAAACAACATCGACATTAAAGCATGCCTATGATGACTGAACGCTGGCTTGTGATCGGGACAGATGAGCGGATGAAGTTTTTGGCGAAGCAATTATCGACAAATGATCGCACGGTGTATTACAAAAACACGACTGTTTGGGATGAAGCGCTGAACAAAGTGGCGTTGGAGCTGCACCCGACAGAAATTGTGTTGCCGATCCACCCTTTAACGATTCAAGTGGAGGAGCTTCTAGGCATTCGACAGGCACAGTTTTTTGCGGGGAAATTGACAGATCAGTGGAAAGAAATACTTGAAAACAAGTGCTTGCATTATTATTTGGAAGATGAAACATTCATCTGGAAAAATGCCGCACTTACTGCAGAAGGCTTTTTAGCGCACCTGTATAAAGAAAAAGTAAATGTGCAGTATAAAACAATTATGATTACAGGGTTTGGACGTGTAGCAAAAATGCTTGCCCTGTTTTTAACACGTCTCAATGCAAAGGTCATCATCGCCGTTCGTTCGGAAACGCAAAAAGCCGAGGCCCTTGCATATGGCTATACTGGGATTGAATTAAATGAGAAAAATGATATGGAAGCGGATTTTCTGATTAATACGATTCCGACAAAATGGCTGACAAAGGATTTTGAATCATGGATGGTCCGTCCGATTTATGATATCGCATCAAGCCCGGGATGTTTGAACGATATCAAATTATCTCAATATGAGCTGCTACCTGCATTACCTGGGAAATACTTTCCGCAAGCTGCAGCAAACTTGTTATACGAAACGATACTAGATTTACGAAAGGAGGAAGCAAATGCTTGAGGGAAAACGCATTGGTTTAGGAATTACCGCATCACATTGTACGTATGAAGATGTCATACCGAAAATTACCCAATTTCGTGAAGCCGGTGCAACCGTTGTACCGATTATAACGCCTTCTGTATTACACGCTGCTACACGATTTGGAACGGGTGAAGAATGGATTGCGAAAATCGAAGAATTCTCTGGGGAAAAGGTTGTCAGTTCCATTGCGGAAGCGGAGCCATTTGGGCCGAGTAATCCGTTAGACTGTATGGTAATTGCGCCGATGACAGGGAATTCCATCAGTAAATTTGCGAATGCCGCAACAGACAGTGCCGTACTGATGGCAGCAAAAGCAACACTCCGAAATGGTTCACCTGTAGTACTTGGTATTTCAACGAATGATGCGCTTGGGTTAAACGGGATGAATTTAATGAAATTAATGAATGCGAAAAACATTTTCTTCATTCCATTCGGTCAGGACGATCCAATTAAAAAACCGACGTCGCTTATAGCGGATTTCACAAAAATGCTCGATACTGTAGCATATACGCTCGCTCATAAAAAACAGATTCAACCGATATTTATACAATATTTTAAATAATCAAATTATCTCGCACAATTCTAATAATATATGATACAATATCCAACATTATATACATACCGATAATTTTAGGAGAGATGAGACATGACAAAGAAATTGAATGTTGCCGTAGTTGGGGCAACAGGAGCTGTTGGTTCAAAAATGATGGAGAAGCTGATTGAGCGCAAATTTCCAATTGCATCTATCAAGTTTTTAGCTTCTGCTCGTTCAGCGGGAAAACAAATTGAATTTAATGGTGAAAACTATACGATAGAAGAAGCGAAACCGGAAAGCTTTGAAGGGATCGATCTAGCATTATTTTCAGCAGGCGGGGCTGTATCAGAAGTATTGGCACCTGAAGCAGCAAAGCGTGGAGCGATTGTGATTGATAACACAAGCCATTTCCGTATGGATCCAGAGGTACCGCTTGTTGTACCGGAAGTAAATCGCCATGCATTAAAAACGATTCCAAAAGGGATTATCGCAAATCCAAACTGTTCGACAATTCAAATGGTTGCAGCATTACAGCCAATCCGTGAAAAGTTCGGTCTAACAAAAGTTGTCGTATCGACATATCAAGCGGTATCCGGTTCTGGTGTGGCAGCAATTGAAGAGCTGCGTGAGCAAAGTGCACAGTGGGATGCAGGTAAAAACGTTGAAGCGAAAGTTTTGCCGGTAAAATCAGATAAAAAACATTATCCAATCGCACGTAACGTCATTCCGCAAATCGATAAATTTACGGACAATGGCTTTACATATGAAGAAATGAAAATGATCAATGAAACGAAAAAAATTATGGAAGCACCTGAGCTGAAAGTCGCTGCAACATGTGTACGTGTTCCGGTTGTTTCCGGCCACTCAGAATCGGTTTATATCGAACTTGAGCAAGAAGCAACAGTACAGCAAATTTTTGACGCATTAACGGATGCGCCGGGTATTGTTCTGCAAGATGACATTCGCGAACAGCTTTACCCGATGCCAATTTTTGCGGAAAATGAAGAACCGACATATGTTGGACGTATTCGCCAAGATTTAGACAACAAAAAAGGATTCCACTTATGGATTGTGTCAGATAATTTATTAAAAGGGGCTGCACTCAACTCAATTCAAATTGCAGAAGCTATGCTAGAGGATCACTTACTATAAGGGGAGGATTATTAGTTATGGATTTCGGACGTATTGGTACAGCGATGATTACACCGTTTAAAAAAGACGGTACGATTAATTATCCTGAGTTAGAACGTATCATTGATCATTTAATTGAAAATGGTACAGATTCAATTATTGCTTGTGGAACAACTTCGGAAAACCCGACAATGTCAACTGAGGAAAAAATCGAGGTCGTGCGCTTTACAGTTGAAAAAGTGGCAGGACGCATCCCTGTTATCGCAGGTACAGGTGATAACGAAACAGCTTACTCGATTATGATGACTCATAAAGCAGAGGAAAATGGGGCAAACGGAATCATGCTCGTAACTCCATATTATAATAAGCCAAACCAGCGCGGCATGTATGCCCACTTTAAAACAATCGCAAAAGAAACGAAACTCCCTGTCATGCTATATAATGTCCCTGGTCGTACAGGTGCCAACATTTTAGCGGAAACAACGATTGCGATCAGCAAAGACGTACCGAATATTACATGCATTAAAGAAGCAAGCGGTAACCTGGATCAGATGGGCGACATCATTGAAAATGTCGATTCGGATTTCCATGTGTACTCAGGTGATGACGGGTTAACATTGCCACTTCTTGCAATCGGCGGTCGCGGTATTATTTCTGTCGCTTCACATGTTGTAGGAAAAGATATGCAGCAAATGGTTCGCGCATTTGAAGAAGGCCGTCATCAGGAGGCTGCAAAAATTCACCGTGCATTACTGCCGCTCGTTCGTGCGCTGTTTGCACAACCGAATCCATCACCAATTAAATATGCGATGACAAAACTAGGCTTTGATACGCTTGATGTACGGATGCCAATGATGGAAATGCTACCGGAAGAAAAGGCAGCATTTGATGAAATTTGGGATACGTATCAGGAAAAAGCAAAAGGTTTCCGCGCATTACAAGTAAACTAACACATACACAGTCACTCCTTCCGATGAGAAGCGGGTGACTGTTTTTTTATTTTAGCGAAATGAGGATTATAGAGGATGAACTGAGAATTATTCATAACTAACTGAGGATAATGCGTCAATGCTTGAGGAATATCCGTCACCAGCTGAGGATTACACAGTTTAAACTGAGGATTAAAATTTCCGCGCCAAGTAAAACGGCTGCGATTTTAATTTGCCCGGCATAACGTAAAAAAAGAAAATCACTTTTTTATTTGTACTAACGTCATTCTCACCGTATAATGAACTTTAAGTGGTTGCTGTTCGGAACAATTTAGGAGGAAATAAAGTGACAAAATCAAAAAATGAACTAATCCGTGTCATTCCATTAGGTGGAGTTGGCGAAATCGGAAAATCAATGTATGTAATAGAAATCGATGAAGAGCTTTTCGTAGTAGACAGTGGGCTCATGTTCCCAGAAGACGAAATGCTTGGAATTGATATCGTCATTCCAGATATCACGTATTTAGAGGAAAATAAAGATCGCGTAAAAGGTATTTTCCTGACACATGGACATGAAGATGCAATTGGATCGATTGCGTATGTATTAAAGAAAATTAAAGCACCGGTATACGGTTCGAAGTTAACGATCGCATTGGCGAAGGAGCATTTAAAAGAATTGCCTGCACCTTACCAAGTGAAATTCTTTGAAGTATCGAGCAATAGTCGCATGAACTTCAATTCTACTTATGTGACATTCTTCCATACAACACATAGTATTCCAGATTCATTAGGTATCGTGTTCCATACTTCGGAAGGCGCTATCGTTCACACGGGTGAATTTAAATTTGACCAGTCGGCAACAGGCAAGTTCAAGCCGGATTTGGCAAAGATGGCGATGCTCGGTGAAGAAGGCGTATTCATGCTTTTATCAGAATCAATGGAAGCAGAACGTCCAGGCTATACAACAAGTGAAGCAGTTATTGCAGAAGAATTGCAAAAAACGTTCCATTCGGCACCAGGTCGAATTATCGTAGCATTATATGCATCTAACTTTATTCGTATTCAGCAAGTGTTTAGACAAGCTGCCGCATCGCACCGTAAAGTCGCAGTAGTCGGAAAATCGTTAGAAAAAATGGTCGATATCGGTGTGAACCTAGGCTACTTGGAAATCGATGAATCAACACTTGTACCAGTAAACGAAATTCATAAATATCATGATGACGAAATTATTATTATGGCTACGGGCAACAAAGGTGAACCACTTGATGCACTAGATAAAATTGTGCGTAAACACCACCGTGACATTAAAATCAGAAATACAGATACAGTCCTGATTACATTTACACCATCACCAAGCATGGAAGTGCAAATGTATAACACGATGAACCAATTGGCAAAAGCGGGCGCACATGTCATGACTTCGAATAAGAAAGTCCACGTTTCAGGTCACGGCAGCGCGGAAGATTTAAAACTGATGCTGAACTTTATGAAGCCGAAATACTTTATCCCGGTTCAAGGGGAGTACCGCATGTTAATTGCGCACTCGAAACTTGCACAACAAGTAGGTCTGCAAAAATCACAAATCTTCATCGCAGATAAAGGCGATATTGTTGAATACAAAAACGGCAAAGTGCGTATGACAGGTCGTGTACAAGCAGGGAATGTACTGATCGACGGAATCGGTGTAGGCGATGTAGGGAATATTGTACTGCGCGACCGTAAACTGCTTTCTCAAGATGGTATCTTCATTGTCGTTGTAACATTGAACCGTGCACAGAAGAAAATTGCTTCAGGTCCCGAAATTTTATCGCGCGGATTCGTTTACGTTCGTGAATCAGAACAGTTAATGGAAGAAGCATCTGAAATCGCACGCGAAGTGATCGAGAAATATGTCGGCAAAGAAACATTCGAATGGACAAACATTAAGCAAGAAATTCGCGACACACTAAATCAATATTTATTCCAAAAAACAAAACGTCGTCCAATGATTATTCCGATCATTATGGAGTACTAATTTGAAGGGGAGACATATCATTGCTCCCTTATCTAATAATCAAAAAGGGTTTTCTTACATTAAGCGTGAGAAAGCCCTTTTTCTAACTAAATTTCCGGAGTCGAGATGTTCTTTATAGAGTTGAAATTAGCGAGAGCTGGATAAAGACAGTAAAACCTGAAGATTACGTGAAAAAAACTGATTTTTCGGTACATAGCGGTAAAACTATTTTAATTCAGCACAAACTAAGTTATCGCTTACGCTTAAATAACACATCAACATAATTCGGAAGCCTATATTGCAACTTTGGCGTCTAACAATATGGAACAATTTTTAAGTAGGTGAACAACGATTGGATAAAAAGAAAAGTAGTAAGTCAAAAGCAAAAGCAAAGCCGACGCTAAAGCCAAAAACAAAAGAGGAGATGCATCCGCTCGCATATGAAATTATCGGATTGCTGCTCATCGCATTAGCCATTATCGAATTTCTGGAGTTCGGACTTGTTGGACGAATGCTCCATTCAATTGCCATGTTTTTCTTCGGCAATTTACATTTTATCATTCCGTTATTATGCTTTTTAATCGCAGGGATGTTAATGGTTAAACGCCGGGGTGTCGCATTCAATACCCGTGTCGTATACGGCGTGCTGTTTGTTGGGGCAAGCTTGACGATTTTCAGTCATAGTTTGTTATTCGAACAAATGCATGCAACGAATACATTGTTGTCCAATTCCGTATTAAAGGAAACTTGGAGAATTCTCATCAGTACGGACGGAATCGTAAACCGCAGCAATGCGCTCGGCGGAGGGATGATCGGCGGATTATTATTCAGCCTGTTCCACGTTTTATTTGATGCTTCGGGAGCTAAAATTGCCGCATTTGTATTATTGGCAATCGGAATTATTTTAATTACCGGAAAAGCGCTCGTGCCAATATTAGTGGAGAAAGCCCCGAAACTTAAGGGAAAGTTCAAAAGGACGAAACGCAGCACAAGAAGTAAGCCGCAACCTGAAACGAAAGAGAAGCAGCGTCGTTCTAAAACCGAACCGATTATTGAAGAGGAAGCGGCTGATTTGGAAGACCTGATTATTACAACGGCAACGCCAGCACCACATCATGAACCGATCATTTCAAATTTTGTGGAGCAGGTAAAACAGGAAAAGCAAAAGGGTAGCGAAATTGAGGTAGAAGAAAAAATAAGTGAGCCGATCATGGCTGTAACTTCCGAACCGGACCAAACTTACATTTTACCGTCCATGCAGCAACTGAATCCACCACCAGAACATGATCAAAGCGGTGAATATTCGGTCATTCAAATGAATGCAAAAAAACTGGAACAAACGTTTTTAAGCTTCGGTGTAAAAGCGAAAGTGACACAGGTTCATTTAGGTCCTGCAGTTACAAAATATGAAGTCATGCCGGACACTGGTGTAAAAGTAAGTAAAATTGTCAGCCTTCAAGATGATTTGGCACTTGCCCTAGCAGCAAAAGATATTCGTATTGAAGCTCCAATTCCAGGTAAGTCGGCTGTCGGGATTGAAGTACCGAACAGTGAAGTAGCTGTCGTAACATTACGTGAAGTGCTTGAAGCAAATGAGCAGGTGAAAGTCGGGGCCAAATTGCTGGTAAGTTTGGGACGCGATGTAACAGGCCAGGCGATTGCGGCTGAGCTTAACAAAATGCCCCATTTATTGGTCGCTGGTTCAACCGGCAGCGGTAAAAGTGTATGTATCAATGGCATTATTGTGTCACTATTAATGCGCGCAAAACCAAGTGAAGTGAAAATGATGATGATCGATCCGAAAATGGTGGAGCTAAGTGTATATAATGGTATTCCGCATTTATTGGCACCGGTTGTAACAGATCCGCGTAAAGCGGCACAGGCTTTACAAAAAGTTGTGTCGGAAATGGAACGACGCTACGATCTATTTTCACATTCCGGTACAAGGAATATTGAAGGATATAACGAATATATCGATATAAGCAATGAAGAGGCAATGGAGAAACAACCGAAGCTTCCCTACATTGTCGTAATTGTCGACGAGCTGGCGGACTTAATGATGGTTGCGTCAAGTGAAGTGGAGGATGCGATTACACGGCTTGCCCAAATGGCGCGTGCAGCAGGGATTCACCTCATTATCGCGACACAAAGACCGTCTGTTGATGTTATTACCGGCATCATCAAAGCAAATATTCCTTCCCGTATTGCATTTGCCGTGTCATCTGCAGTCGATTCCCGCACCATTTTGGATATGGGTGGGGCAGAGCGACTACTTGGCCGCGGCGATATGCTGTATTTACCGGCAGGAGCATCCAAACCAGTCCGTGTGCAAGGTGCATTTGTAAGTGATCATGAAGTGGAACGAATTATTAACAGTGTCATTGAACAGCAAAAAGCACAATATGAGGAGGCGATGATTCCGACAGATGAACCGATTGTTGATGTGATGGATGAAACGGATGACTTGTATGACGATGCAGTTCAGCTCGTACTGGAAATGCAAACAGCTTCCGTATCTTTACTGCAGCGCCGATTTAGAATCGGGTATTCACGTGCAGCCCGAATTGTCGATCAAATGGAACAACGCGGTGTCGTTGGACCACCTGAAGGCAGTAAACCGCGTCAAGTTCTAGGGAACCGATTTAACTAGAAAACCTTGACATTATCGGACTTTTCGGAATATATTCTTTTCTATAAGTTTTGAAATAAATTCGCTAATTTTTCACATTAACATAACACATTGAAAGAAATATGTTTTCTTTTTTCGTTTAAAGTGTTATATTATTCACGAATTAGTAGGAATGTTGTACATCAGATGTCTGATCTCTAGTTATGGTGGTGATACTAATTGACAATTAAAGCAGATCATCGTCATTTATACTTACAAGTGATTGATCGTTTGAAGTCAGATATAGATAAAGGGACCTATCGTGAGAACGAAAAATTACCCTCTGAATTCGAACTTTCAAAAACATTGGGTGTGAGTCGTGCAACGCTTCGTGAAGCACTGCGACTGTTGGAAGAAGAAAACATTATTGTCCGTCGTCATGGTGTCGGTACATTCGTCAATCCAAAGCCGGTCTTTACGTCAGGCATTGAACATTTATCGAGTGTATCATCTATGATTGAAAATGCGGGTATGAATCCTGGCACAATCTTCATCAGTGCCAAGGAAGAAAAAGCCACGGAAGATGATGTGGAACGTTTCCAAACTGACATTGATGACAATGTTATCACGATTGAACGTGTAAGAACGGCAGACAATGAACCGGTCGTCTACTGTGTAGACAAAGTACCGGCCAATTTACTGCCAAAAGAATTTATAAGTAATCAAAACGTTTCGATTTTCTCGGCTTTAGAGCAAACCGGATCCATCCGTGTCGCATATGCAGTGACATATATCGATCCTGTAGGCTTCCACGATGAAGTATCACCGATATTGAAATGTGGGCCGGAAACAGCATTGCTTGTATTAAAGCAACTTCACTATGATGAAAATGATCGTGTCGTTCTTTATTCAAAAAATTATTTCAGAGCTGACAAATTCAGCTTCCATGTAGTACGTAAACGGGTGTAGAACAATAATTTCTATTATTTAATTCCTGCTAATATCAATTACCTTTGAGGGGGACTCATTAATGAAAAAGCGTAAATTTGGTTTATTAATTTCTTCTGTAGTAGCAACTGGTGCAATTTTGGCAGCATGCGGAACTGACGATGAGGGCACTGATTCAAAAGACACTTCTAACAACGATTCTACTTCTGGTTCTGAAACAAGCACAGACGCTGGTTCTGGCGATTTCTCAATCGCAATGGTAACAGACGTTGGTGGTGTAGACGACAAATCATTCAACCAATCAGCTTGGGAAGGTGTTCAAAAATTCGGTGCTGACAACGGCCTTTCTAAAGGTGACGGTGGTTTCGACTACTTACAATCTCAATCAGATGCTGACTACAACACAAACTTAAACAACTTATTACGTCGTGACTTCGATTTAGTATTCGGTGTTGGTTTCATGATGGGTGATGCAATTGAAGAAATCGCTAATGACAATCCAGATGCACAGTTAGCATTAATCGATGCGGCTGTTGAAGCTGACAACGTAGCAAACATCCTGTTCAAAGAACAAGAAGGTGCTTTCTTAGCTGGTGTTGTTGCTGCTTCAATGTCTGAATCAGGCAAAATCGGTTTCGTAGGTGGTACAGATATCCCAGTAATTAACCGCTTCCACGCTGGTTTTATCGAAGGTGCAAAAGCTGTTAACCCGGATATCGAAATCCAAGTAAACTACACAGGTGTTTTCGATGATGCATCTAAAGGTAAAATCGCTGCGAACTCAATGTACTCTTCTGGCGTAGATATTATTTTCCACGCTGCTGGTGCTACTGGTAACGGTGTATTCTCAGAAGCTAAAGAGCGTAAAGCAAAAGATCCGGAGGCTAACGTATGGGTAATCGGTGTTGACGCTGACCAATACGCAGAAGGTCAAGTTGATGACTCAACAAACATCACTTTAACTTCTATGTTAAAAGGTGTTAACAACGCAGTAGTGGATATCGCTACTAAAGCGAAAAACGGTGAGTTCCCAGGCGGAACAACAACTGTTTACGGTTTAGCTGAAGACGGTGTTGGCTTAGCAGATTCTCGTGGTGCGATTCCTCAAGAAGTATTAGATAAAGTAGAAGAATATAAAGAGAAGATTGCTTCTGGCGAAATTAAAGTTTCAGAAGAAAAACCGAAAGATAAATAATAATTCTTAATGGAGTAATCATCATAGGGGAATTATTCCCTATGATGATTTTCTAATTTACAGGTATGTTTTAAATATTCAGTAAATTGGAAATGTAAGCGTTATATTTTCATAGAATTGTAAAAAAAGATACTTATCTAGTGTAAATTTCGTCTGAAAATTAATAGATGAAAGATTTTACCAAAAATCTTTCATGTGTTAATTTTATAAAATAATTTTAAAGATAAATAGCCTAAGGGAGTGAGTCTAGTGGAATACGTGATTGAAATGCTAGGAATCCGTAAAGAGTTCGGTAATTTCGTAGCAAACAACAATATCACCCTCCAGTTAAAAAAAGGCGAAATTCATGCACTACTAGGAGAAAACGGTGCAGGTAAATCGACTTTAATGAATGTACTTTTCGGTCTATATCAACCAGAAGCCGGAGAAATTAAAGTACGCGGAGAATCAGTAAAAATTACAGATCCAAACAAAGCAAATGATTTAGGAATCGGAATGGTACACCAGCACTTTATGCTTGTGGAAAACTTCACGGTTACGGAAAACATCATTTTAGGTAGCGAACCTACGAAATTAGGAGCTATCAACATAAAAGACGCCGCAAAAGATATCGCTGCATTATCGAAGAAATACAATCTGGATGTGGATCCATATGCGAAAATTGAAGATATTTCTGTCGGAATGCAACAGCGTGTAGAAATTTTAAAAACATTATACCGTGGTGCGGAAATCCTAATTTTTGACGAGCCGACTGCATCATTAACACCACAAGAGATAACGGAATTAATGGCGATTTTAAAACTTCTGATTAAAGAAGGCAAATCGATCATTATCATTACGCATAAGCTGAAAGAAATTATGGAATTATCTGACCGTGTAACAATTATCCGTAAAGGTGAAGGGGTTGGAACAGTCGTAACGAACGAAACAAACCCGGATCAGCTTGCGGAATTAATGGTAGGCCGACAAGTAGAATTCAAAACAGAAAAAGGGGAAGCAAACCCTACTGAAGAAATCTTCAAAGTCGAAAATCTTGTTGTAACGGATTACCGGGATGTCGAAAAAGTAAAAGGTTTGAATTTATCGATTCGTCGTGGGGAAATCGTTGGTATTGCAGGGATTGACGGAAATGGTCAATCAGAATTAATCGAAGCAATCACAGGACTGCGTAAAATTAAGAGCGGTAAAGTTACTTTAGGCGGCAAAGATATTACAGGTTTAAAACCGCGTGAAATTACGGAGACAGGTGTAGGACATATTCCTCAGGACCGTCACAAACACGGGCTTGTCCTGGATTTCCCTATTGGGCACAATATCGCATTACAAAC
Source organism: Solibacillus sp. FSL K6-1126 (assembly GCF_038003445.1). NCBI lineage: Bacteria > Bacillati > Bacillota > Bacilli > Caryophanales > Caryophanaceae > Solibacillus > Solibacillus sp. FSL K6-1126. The sequence continues at coordinate 1,264,118 of NZ_JBBOPD010000001.1, forward strand.
TTACTATAAATCGCCAATTTCAAAAGGCGCAATTATGGATTATAAGAAAATTAACGAAAAAGCACGTAAAATCATTGAAGAGTATGATGTTCGTACAGGTCAAGGTGAAATGACGCCTGCACGTGCACTTTCAGGCGGTAACCAGCAAAAGGCAATTATCGGCCGTGAAGTTGACCGTGATCCGGATCTGCTGATTGCAGCACTTCCTACTCGTGGATTGGACGTTGGGGCAATTGAATTTATCCACTCTCGTTTAATCGAGCAACGTGATAAAGGAAAAGCCGTATTATTAATTTCGTTTGAATTAGATGAAGTAATGAATGTTTCTGACCGCATTGCCGTTATTTATGACGGAACAATCGTCGATACGGTTTATCCGAAAGAAACATCTGAACAAGAACTGGGCTTATTGATGGCCGGTGAAAAACGTAAAGCAAAGGCAGTTAAGGAGGGGAACGAATAATGTCAAATCGAGTTGTGAATCTGCTCGTTCCACTCATCTCGGTAGTTTTAGGATTACTCGTTGGCGGAATCATCATGGTTGTCAGCGGCTATGATGCAATCGATGGGTATACTGCCCTATGGAATGGTATTTTCGGAGATTCTTATTCTATCGGTAATACAATTCGCCAAATTACACCGTATATTTTAGCAGGTCTTGCGGTAGCATTCGCCTTCCGTACAGGATTATTCAACATCGGTGTTGAAGGTCAGCTATTAATGGGCTGGCTTGCAGCGGCATATGTCGGATATGCAATTGATGGATTACCACGTATTATCCACTTGCCATTAGCATTACTAGCGGCTGCGGCAGCTGGTGCATTCTGGGCATTTATCGTCGGTTTCCTGAAAGCAAAACTCCAAGTACACGAAGTAATTGCGTCGATCATGTTAAACTACACAGCATTATATTTAACAAATGCTGCAATTAAATCATTATCAGACGGCGGTTTCAAAACGCCGACAGTATTAGAGTCCGCTACATTACGTAATCAGTGGTTACGTGACATTACAGATAATTCAAGTCTTCACTTAGGGATTATCGTTGCGCTGATCATGGTTGTTGTCATGTGGTTCATTTTAGAAAAAACAACGCGCGGTTATGAGTTAAAAGCAGTAGGGTTCAATAAAAACGCTGCTGAATATGCAGGTATGAACGTAAACCGCAATATCATTTTAGCGATGACAATTTCCGGTGTATTCGCCGGTCTTGGCGGTGCGATGGAAGCATTGGGAACATACCAGAACGCATCGATTAAAGCAGCAGCTTCAGGTATCGGATTCGACGGGATTGCCGTAGCATTACTTGGTGCAAACAATCCAATCGGTGTATTCTTCGGGGCTTCATTATTCGGTTCCCTGAAATACGGTTCTTTAAACATGCCGAACGAAGCTGGAATTCCGGAAGAAATCGTATCGATCATTATCGCAGTAATTATTTTATTCGTCGCATCAGGCTATATTTTACGTGTTGGTTTACAGAAATTCGGAAAGAAAAAGGAGGGCAAGTAACATGAGCTTTTTAGAAGTGTTATACTTTATCGTCCCTTCTGCCCTTTTATACGCAACACCGCTTATTTTAACAGGTATCGGGGCTCTATTCTCGGAGCGTGCAGGGGTAATCGGTCTTGGTGTTGAAGGGTTAATGATTGTCGGTGCATTTACAGGTATTTATATAAACCTTGAATACTATGCTGATTTTGGGAAAAACGTCATTTGGCTGGCTTTATTAGCAGCGTTGTTGGCAGGGGCCATCTTCTCGTTGATTATTGCCGTTGCAGCCGTAACATTCCGAGCAGACCAAACTGTTACAGGTGTTGCCCTGAACATGCTTGCTGCAGCGATTACAGTATTCTTAGTAAAATTAATTTACGGTAAAGGTCAAACAGACATGGTTTCAGCGCCATTACAACGTTTTGAAATACCGTATTTATCCGATATACCGTTTTTAGGACCGCTATTGTTCCAAAATGTATACTCTACAACAATTATCGCATTGGTTGTTGCGGTAGGAGCATGGTTTGTTCTTTACAAAATGCCATTCGGTTTACGTATTCGATCAGTAGGAGAACATCCAATGGCAGCGGATACGATGGGGATTAACGTAGCAAAAATGCGTTATATCGGCGTTATGATTTCCGGTGCATTAGCAGGTGTTGGTGGTGCTTCATTGGCTATGACATCATCTGGTGATTTCTCTGGCTCTACAGTAGCAGGACAAGGTTTCATCGCCATTGCCGCAATGATCTTCGGTAAATGGCATCCACTTGGTACCCTAGGTGCTGCACTGTTCTTCGGATTAGCACAAACATTAAGTATCGGTGGCGGGAATATCCCATACATTCAAGAGATCCCACCAGTAATCCTGCAAGTCCTGCCATACGTCCTGACAATCCTGGCATTAGCAGGCTTCGTAGGAAAAGCAGTAGCACCAAAAGCATCAGGCGTTCCATACATCAAAGGAAAACGCTAATTATAAAACCGTCTGTACAAAGTGGATTTGTACAGACGGTTTTTTTATGTTGAATAAGTGTGGGCACTGAATTTAATAGCCAAATTGCTGGAGAAAGTAGAACTGATTGAAGAGAAAGTGGAAAGTTTTGTGGCTAAAGCGGAAACTATTTAGAGGAAAGTAGAAAGTTCAGGAACTAAAGTAGAAACTATTCAGGGGAAAGTAGAGTTTTTTAAAGGAAAAGTAGAAAGTTATGGGGCTAAAATGGAAGCTATTTAGGAAAAAGTGGAACTTCTCGCTCGAAAAGTAGAAAGCGTTGATTTTATTAACTAGTTGCGGGAAAAAGTAGAAAGTTTTACGGCTAAAGTAGAAGCTATTCATGAAAAAGTAGAAACCGCGGAATTTATTAGCCTTGATCTGTAAAAAAGAAGAACCATTATAAAGTAAAAAATAAAATTAACGAACCTTGCCACGAATTAGATAAGCAGCCCAAACTTCATACAAAACCATAGTTGTGCGGAGTGGAGGGGCCGACTCCTAGGGGATTAAGCGTGCGCGGAAAATCCACTTGATGTATGCCGCCGTAGAGGCATACATCAAGTTAGTTGGAGCCACGCCCCCAGGAAAGCGTGCCCTGCAACGCAGTACAACGGACTCCATTAAGAAACGCAGAAAGTGTCTAGAAATTTTATTATAAAAAGAAATATTTTTAATTTTTTACCGTTCATACTTTTTATTCATAAATGTCACGAATTAGGGAACACTTAGTACGGATAATAACTTTGCACAAATCAAGGCAACACATGTATAGTAGAGAAGAAGCATTTATATTTATATTCACGAGGTAGTCAGGAGGAGTTTTTTTGTTTTTAACAACCGAAATTGCGAAAGGTGTTTCGCTTCATATACGACAAACCGCCCAATTCAAAACGGTGAACTTTTCGATCAAATGGAGAGCACCATTAAATGAAGAAACAGCGGCACAACGTACAGTATTATCGAATGTCCTGCAGCACAGCAACGAAAAATTTCCAACATCGGCAAGTTACCGCAGCTATTTAGATGACCTTTTTGGCACAGTATTGTATTTTGACACAGCAAAGCGCGGTCAGGAGCATACTGTACTATTAAATGTCGAAACAGTAAACGACCAGTATTTATCACATGGCAATGTATTAAATGAAGTAATCGATCTGATCCATGAAGCAATCTTCAAACCGAACTTCGAAAACGGCGTATTTAAAGAATCAATTGTCAACCGCGAAAAAGAGATGGTCATCCAACGTATCCAATCCATTTTTGATGACAAGTCACGCTATGCACAAAAACGTTTAACAGAAATTATCCGTCCAAACAGCGCAGCATCATTTTCTGCAAACGGAAATATCGAAGCCGTAAAAGCAATTACACCACAATCATTAACAAAAACATATGAAGATATGCTAGCAAATGATGTCATTGATATTTACGTTGTCGGCGATATTAATATCGAAGAAATGACGCAGCAGCTAAAAGCAGCTTTCCCGTTTGCTGACCGCGATGCACATCAGACAACAAAAGAAGATACAACTCCTGCAAACGTTGAACCATATACAAAAGAAACGCAGGAAATGAAACAAGGGAAACTGCATATCGGCTACTCGACACCTGTCCGATTTGGCGATAAAGATTTCCCAATCATGCAAATTTTCAACGGTATCTTTGGCGGATATGCCCATTCAAAATTATTTATGAATGTCCGCGAAAAAGAAAGTTTAGCTTATTATGCATCAAGTTCATACGCTTCTCAATACGGATTATTGTTTGTCGTGTCAGGTATTGAGCCGGCAAATGAAGAAAAGGCACGCCAACTAATTGCAGATCAGTTAAAAGTGATGCAAAACGGAGAAATTACCGATTTAGAATTGGCGCAAACGAAGGCGATGCTTATTAACCAGTTAAAAGAAGCATTGGATTCACCTCGTGGCCAAATCGAAATTTTTGACCAATACAAAGCATTAGACGAACCGTTTAATTTGGATACGTGGACTGCACGCTGGCAATCTGTGTCAAAAGAAGACGTGCAAAAAGTGGCACAGGATATTAAATTAGAAGCAACGTATTTCTTATGCGGTAAGGGGGAGTAATCCATGGAAACAATTGAATTCCAGCAACTAGATGAAACATTATATTACAAGCAGCTAAACAATGGATTAGACGTATACATTTTGCCGAAAAAAGGCTTTTCAAAAACATTTGTGACATTTACAACGAAATATGGTTCGATTGACCGTACATTCGTACCGATCGGAGAAACAGAACCGGTTACTGTGCCGGACGGGATTGCCCACTTTTTAGAGCATAAAATGTTCGAAAAAGAAGACGGGGATGTATTCCAAAAGTTCAGTGAAGTCGGCGCGCAGGCGAATGCGTTTACATCATTTACCCGCACAGCATATCTATTCTCTGCAACAGACCATATTTATAAAAGTACGGAAACATTATTGAATTTCGTACAGGAGCCGTACTTCACAGAAGAAACGGTGAATAAAGAAAAAGGCATTATCGGACAGGAAATTACGATGTACGATGACCAGCCGGATTGGCGTTTATATTTTGGCGCGATCGAAAACATGTATCATAACCACCCGGTGAAAATTGATATTGCCGGCACGATCGAGTCAATTGACGGAATTACGGCCGAGCATTTATATACGTGCTACAACACGTTTTACCACCCATCGAACATGTTATTGTTCGTAATTGGTGCTGTAGATCCTGTTGAAATGATGGCCTTTATTGAAGACAACCAAAACAAAAAGACATTCCAGAAGCCGACAGATTTAAAACGTTTGTTTGATGAAGAACCAACAAATGTGGCAGAAAAAGAGCGCGTGCTTCATATGGATGTCCAAAAACCAAAAGTGTATGTTGGTTTAAAGGCGAAGCAGGTTGATTTAAGCGGCGAAGAAATGCTGAAGCATGAGCTTGCTGTTCAGATCGGCGTTGAATGTTTATTCGGCCGCGCTTCATCGTTCTATACAGATGTATATGAAAACGGCTTAATTGACGAATCATACGGCTATGATTTTTCATTGGAAAATGGCTACGGTTTTGCACTGATCGGCTCTGATTCGGAGCAGCCGGAGCAGCTTGCCAAATTGATTAAAGAGAAGCTTGCACAATCAGAACAAGAGAACTTATTCACTTCTGAAGATGTAGAACGTATTAAACGTAAAAAAATCGGTTTCTTCCTGCGCGCACTGAATTCGATTGAATTTATCGCCAACCAGTTTACACGTTATAAATTTAACGACATGAACTTATTTGATGTGGTACCGGTGCTGGAGACGATTACAGTCGAAGATATCGTCAATGCATTTAAGACGATTCAAGGTGAAGAGCAACAAACGGTGTTTACAATCATGCCGGTTAGCGGGCGCGATCAAAAATGAAGAAGTTTGCATTAGTTTGTGGTGCATCTGGTGCGATTGGGCAAGCGATTTGCCAGCAGTTAGCACAGGATGGCTGGTCACTCTATCTGCATTATCACACAGGGCATACTGTCATTGACAGTATGCTTCAAACGTTTACCGAAAACTTTCCGAATCAGGAGTTTATACCAGTAAAAGCAGATTTCAGCAGTGACACCGGGGCGGAGCAAATTGCCGCCCAAATTTATTCATTGCAGGCAATCGTCTATGCGAACGGTCATGCATATTATGATTTGCTGGAAAACACTCCAGCCGAGGAAATGACCAAACTTTGGCACGTCCATGTACAAAATCCGATGCGAACAACCGCACTGCTCGCGGGTAAATTACGAGCGAACAAAGTCAGCTATGTGCTTGTCATCGGTTCAATCTGGGGTGATGTCGGAGCAGCGGGCGAAGTAGCCTACTCAGCTGTAAAAGGCGCTCAGCACAGTTTCGTAAAAGCATACTCGCAGGAAGCGGCGTTTAGCGGCATTCGTGTTAATGCGATTGCACCTGGAATTATTAATACGAAGATGAATGCAAAGTTTGATGCCGAGGAGCGCGAAATGATCGAAAGTCAAATTCCTTTACAATCTTTTGGGGAAGCACTTGATATCGCTAATATGGCGGCTTTTTATTTGAGCGGACGTGCGGATTATGTGACAGGGCAAATAATTCGAGTTAATGGCGGTTGGTACATATAATTTCCTGATATCCGCACATACTAATTGTGCGAGAGGAGGGAAAGCAAATGGGACTTTTACAAAACTGGGAACAATGGACAAGCTTCTTAGGTAAACAAGTATCTGATGCAAAAGAAAGCGGCATGCCTAATAAAATGATTGAGAAGGCCGCAGTTCAGATTGGTGAATATCTTGCGAAAAACGTTGACCCACAAAACGAGCAAGAGCGTGTGTTATCAGACTTATGGTCTGTTGCCGAAAAGGACGAAAAGCAAGCAATTGCAAGCTGTATTATGAAGCTCGTTCAAAATAAGCCACAACACTAATCGGCTATACGAAAAAATGTCACTCACTGCATAAGTGAGCGGCATTTTTTTCGGTTTACATATTTGCATGATTTACTAATTGAACCAATCTCCAACTAGAAATGCATGATTGTCCAACATTGTTACTTCCAGAACGTGTTTTTTTAAAAATTATTTCAAGAAAACTAACAAAAACGTGGCTTTCTAACTTTTCAATAGGTAGAAAATCCGCTATGATGGAACTTGTAAGAAATAAATACGTTTCTATTATGAGGGGACAGATACAAAATGGGCGAATGGTATTTTGAATATGAAATTCAAGTGAATCGACCAGGTTTATTAGGAGATATTGCATCGCTGTTAGGAATGCTTCGCGTTAATATTGTCTCGATTAACGGTGTGGATGAGGAGCATCGTGGAATGCTGTTATCTACAGAAAACGAAGAATCTATCCAGCGTTTTATTTCAATCGTCTCAACAATGGAAAATATTAATGTAACAAGATTTCGTGAGCCAAAGCTGCGTGATCGGTTGGCTGTTCGGCATGGGCATTATATACCGAAAGATGCGGATGAAAAAAATACATTCCGGTTCGTACGTGACGAATTAGGAATTTTAGTTGATTTTATGGCCGAATTATTTAAAAAGGAAGGGCATAAATTAATTGGAATCCGTGGAATGCCGCGTGTAGGAAAGACAGAGTCAATCGTTGCCGCAAGTGTGTGCGCGAATAAAAAATGGATTTTCATTTCTTCTACTATGATTAAACAAACCGTCCGGAATACGTTAATGGGCGATGAGTTTAATGGGAATAATATTTTTATAATGGACGGTGCCGTCACACGTCGCTCGACGGATGAACGCCACCAGCAGTTAGTTCGGGAAATCATGGGTATGCCGACGATTAAAGTCATTGAGCATCCAGATCTGTTCGTACAGCATTCATCATATAAAATAGAAGATTTTGACTATATAATCGAATTGCGCCATGAGCCGGATGAAGAAATAACATATGAAATTATTGAAAAGAATAATATGTTATCAAGTACAGACCATTTTGGCGGATTTGATTTTTAGTAAATATGAGGGTACATAGTATGTGCTCCCATTATTTGAATATATTAAAAGTAGGTGTTTTTTTTGACGGAACTAGGAGCTCGCTTGAAAGAAGCGAGATTAGCTAGAGGTTATAGTTTAGATGATTTACAAAACATCACAAAAATCCAAAAACGTTATTTAATAGGAATCGAAGAAGGTAACTATACTATTATGCCTGGTTCTTTCTATGTACGTGCCTTCATTAAGCAATATGCAGAGGCAGTTGGATTAGATGCGGATGAAGTATTGACTGAGTATCGAAAAGATATTCCGGAAATGCAAAAAGAAGAGGTCGCTCAATCATTCACACAGAGTCCGAGTCGCCGCAATATGAAAGCGACATCGAGCAATAAAATGAATGAAGCAATGCCGAAGTTGATCGTCGCATTGTTTGCGATTGTCATTATTGTCGTGATTACAACTCTCTACATTCAAAAAACGGGCAGTACCCCGGATGGAGCAGAAGAGGATATTGAACCGATTGAATACGAACAAAATCCAAATTCAACACCAACAAAACCTGTTGAAGACAGCGAAGAAAACACAGATGCAGACACTGAAGAAAACACTGAGCCTGAAGAACCTGTCACAGAAGAGCCTGAAGCAGCTCAAACAATCAGTGAAGGTGTTGTACAAGGTGAAGATACAACTTTTGAAGTATCGGGAACAGACAGCCTGAATATCCGTGTTGAAGTAGCAGGTGATACATGGGTTGGTATTCGTAATGAAAACCGCCAAGAGCAAGTAAATGCACGTGTCTACAAAGCTGGAGAAGTAGTAGAACATGATTCAACGGCAAACGGTTATGCACGTATTCGCTTAGGAAACTCAAAAGTGGCAAAAGTTTACGTAAATGATGTAGAATTAGCTTACGCACAAGATATGGTTTCTCAAAACGTGATTTTAAAGTTAGTGAATGAAGGACAAGGAGAGTAGTCATCTTAAAAGATGGCTCTTTTCTTTAGACGAAAGGTGTTAGCAAATGAACATACCAAATAAGATTACAGTCTCGCGCATTTTATTGATCCCACTATTTGTGATTGTAATGATGTTTGATTTCGGTTGGGGGAATATGACGCTGTTTGGCGCGGAAATGCAAGTGAACTATTTTGTCGGGGCACTTATTTTTATTTTCGCTTCTGCAACGGACTGGGTTGATGGCTACTATGCCCGCAAATATAATTTAGTGACGAACTTAGGGAAGTTTTTGGACCCGCTTGCAGATAAGCTGCTCGTTTCCGCTGCCTTTATTTTATTGGTGGAAATCGACTTGGCACCTGCCTGGATTGTCATTATCATTATTTCGCGTGAGTTCGCGGTAACGGGACTTCGACTGATTTTAGCTGGACAAGGGGAAGTCGTAGCGGCGAACCAGCTTGGTAAAATTAAAACTTGGGCCCAAATCGTGGCGATTTCTGCATTAATTTTACACAATACGATTTTTACATTAGTTGGCATACCTTTTGATATGATCATGCTTTATGTAGCGTTGTTCTTTACAGTATGGTCTGGATGGGATTATTTCTATATAAACCGTCGTGCATTATTGGATTCAAAATAAATAAAATTTCTAAAACTAGGTTAGAATTTCTTTTAGGATAGGTAATAGTAATAAGTATCCATAAAAGACATAACAGATGCCCGTGCATTTTGGACGGCGCTGTTTTTCTAATCTAGTTTTCTTTATATTTAGGGGGTTTTAGGAATGAATGCAGAAATTATAGCGGTAGGATCGGAATTATTATTAGGACAAATCGCCAACACGAACGCGAAATTTATTTCGAGCCAGCTTTCGGAACTTGGCATTAATGTTTATTATCATACAGTTGTAGGAGATAACGAGGCGCGGCTATTAGAGGCGATCAAAATTGCGGAACAGCGTGCGGATGTAATTATTTTCTCAGGTGGTTTAGGTCCGACAAAGGATGATCTGACAAAAGAAGCGATTGCGAAACATTTGAATCGTACGTTAGTGTTTGATGAAACGGCGCTGTTTGCGATTGAGGAATTTTTCTCGAAGCAAAGACGACCGATGACGGAAAACAACCGAAAACAGGCGCTAGTACTGGATGGCTGCGATGTCTTGTTGAACCAGCATGGGATGGCACCGGGGATGTTTTTGGAGGAAAATGACCGCATTTATATTTTACTGCCGGGTCCGCCAAAAGAACTTGAGCCAATGTTCCAATATGAAACGAAGCCAAAACTGGCAGCACTTTTGCATGACGGCGGTGTAATTTTATCGCATGTACTACGTTTTTACGGGATCGGTGAAGCAGATCTGGAAACCCGCATACAGAGTATTTTGGAGGAACAGACAAATCCAACAGTAGCCCCGCTTGCTTCAGATGGTGAAGTTACATTGCGCATTACGGCAAAAGCACAAAACGAACAACAGGCATTCCGTCTGATCGAGTTAAAGAAACGTGAAATTCTCGATATCGTCGGAGAATACTATTATGGCGTAAATGATGAATCATTAGGTTTCAAGCTTGTGCAAATGCTTCTTGAAAATGAATTAACAGTTTCCGCTGCCGAAAGTTTAACGGCCGGTCTGTTCCAGTCGGAGCTGGCAGAAATCCCGGGTGTTGGATCTGCATTAATCGGCGGTGTTGTGACGTATACGAAAGAAGCGAAAATTAAGCACCTCGGTGTTTCCGGTGAACTGCTTGATGAAAAAGGCATCGTCAGCAGTGAATGTGCAGCAGCAATGGCAACACAAGTCCGTGAAAAGTTCGGTACAGATATCGGCGTTGGGTTGACGGGAGCAGCAGGACCGGGTGATCATGACGGACAGCCTGCAGGATCAATCTGGGTTGGCATTAAGATCGGTGACACAGAACCGCTCACGTACCGACTACAATTAACCGGTTCAAGAAATACGAACCGAATCCGCGCAGTGAAGTTTACATTCAGCTATTTAATGAGAGAATTAGCGAATCAAGGTTACAAAAAGCTGATTTAGTTGTTGTATTCTAATGAAAAAGACAATTTGATCAGTGATTTAAAGACATTTAGAAACATTCAAAGAAAAAGCGAAAATATGTTCGCTTTTTTCTTGAATGTTATCTCATTAGCAAGTATAATAGAGACATAAGTTAAATAAAGCTTTTTCTTAAGGAGGAAATAGTTTGAGCGATCGTAAAGCAGCATTAGATATGGCGTTAAAACAAATAGAAAAACAATTCGGTAAAGGTTCTGTCATGAAGTTAGGTGAAAACTCGAACCGTCATATGGAGACAACTTCATCAGGCTCTATCGCAATTGATGCAGCATTAGGTATAGGCGGCTACCCGCGCGGACGTATTGTAGAAGTTTACGGACCAGAATCATCTGGTAAAACAACAGTTACATTACATGCCATCGCAGAAATTCAGGCAAACGGCGGTACAGCAGCGTTTATCGATGCTGAGCACGCACTTGACCCGGTATATGCACAAAAATTAGGCGTTAACATTGACGAATTATTATTATCACAGCCGGATACAGGTGAACAAGCACTTGAAATCGCAGAAGCATTAGTACGTTCTGGCGCGATTGATATTATCGTAATCGACTCTGTAGCAGCATTAGTGCCAAAAGCCGAGATCGAGGGCGAAATGGGTGACTCGCACATGGGTCTCCAAGCGCGTTTAATGTCACAGGCATTACGTAAATTATCAGGTGTTATTAATAAATCGAATACGCTTGCTATCTTCATCAACCAAGTTCGTGAAAAAATCGGTGTTATGTTCGGTAACCCGGAAACAACAACAGGTGGACGTGCCCTTAAATTCTACTCTTCTATCCGTTTAGAAGTACGACGCGGTGAAGCGATTAAGCAAGGTACAGAAATTATCGGGAACAAAACGAAAATCAAAGTCGTGAAAAACAAAGTAGCACCACCATTCCGTACAGCGGAAGTGGATATTATGTACGGCGAAGGGATTTCAAAAGAAGGCGAAATCGTCGACATCGGTGCAGAACTGGACATCATCCAAAAGAGCGGTTCTTGGTATTCATACAACAGCGAACGAATCGGCCAAGGTCGTGAAAATGTAAAACAATTCTTCAAAGAAAACCCAGCGATCAAAGAAGAAGTGACAGAAAAAATCCGTCAACACTTCGGTATCGGCGAACTAGGCTACACAATCGGCGCCAACGATACAACTGAAGAAGAAGAACTGGACGAACTAGAACTATTCGAAGACGAAAAAGATAAAGAATAATGTTACAGACCCAAGCGAAGAATTTTGCTTGGGTTTTTGTTTTTGTTGGGGAAGGGCGGTTTTATAGTTATGGTGGGGCGGTCTTTGGTTGAAGTACCTGTTGGGTCAGTGGAGTAGAATAAATATGGGTTTTATTAGACGGTCTCTGCGTGATATTAGAAGATGAGAATGATTTAACCGATTTTGATTGAATTTTTCTAGGTAAAACCGGTGGGAAAAACAAAGCAGGGATTTATACTAGAACAAATGTTTGTTATATTAGAAAATCTCCATCGGATATTAGAAGATACGAAGAGGATATTAGAAAATCGGGACGACTTATTTGAAGAAGTACAGAATATATTAGAAAATCGCAAGTTTATTAGAACAAATAAAAATATATTAGAACATTTAGAACTATATTAGAACTTCCCGTTGCCTGGTAGCCCGTAAATCGCGATAACCGGATTCATTATAGAAAAGATTGGTAACCCGCCACCCCAATCCACACTAATTTCTGGAAGTCCCCTAATAGACCAAAAAAATATAAAAAGCCCCTTAAACCATGGCTATTCTTGACATACCTAATTTTGAACTATACAATTAAAATGTATAATTTCTAAATTTTGAAATGAATAGGCGGTATGTTTGAATAATTCAGATATATTATGCCGACTAAAAGAACATCAGACATATATAGGCATAGGAGGGAAACGATATGGAAATGATACTCCCTGCTTTGCTAGGATTCGCTGTCGGTGTCGCTGTTATCTATTTCTACATGAAAAACGTGAATGATTCAAAAGTGACTGGTGCAAAGCATGTTGCCGAGCAAATCGTGGAAGACGCGAAACGTGAAGCGGATGCACTGAAAAAAGAAGCACTGCTTGAAGCAAAGGATGAAACTCACAAATTTCGTACTGAAGCGGAAAATGACATTCGTGACCGTCGTGGAGAACTTCAGAAACAAGAGAACCGTTTATTGCAAAGAGAAGAAAACCTTGACCGCAAAGATGAAACTCTGAACAAAAGAGAGATAAGCTTAGAGCGTAAGGAAGAAGCTCTGGCAAGCAGACAACAGCATATTGAACAGATGGAAAGCAAAGTAGAACAACTTGTTGCAAGTCAAAAAACTGAGCTTGAGCGCATTGCAGCTCTGACGCGCGAAGAAGCGAAAGAGGTTATCTTGAAGGAAGTTGAAAACGAACTTTCTACAGATATCGCTGTAATGACGAAAGAATCAGAATTGCGTGCAAAAGAAGAATCAGACAAAAAGGCTCGAGAAATTTTATCACTTGCATTACAACGCTTTGCAGCTGACCATGTTGCAGAAACAACAGTGTCCGTTGTAAATCTTCCAAATGATGAGATGAAAGGCCGCATCATTGGTCGTGAAGGCCGTAACATCCGTACATTAGAAACGCTTACAGGTATTGATTTGATTATTGATGATACACCTGAAGCAGTTATTTTATCCGGCTTTGATCCGATCCGACGTGAAACAGCTCGTCTTGCATTGGAAAAACTAGTTCAAGATGGTCGTATTCACCCGGCACGTATCGAAGAAATGGTTGAAAAGTCTCGCCGTGAAGTGGACGAACAGATCCGCGAAACAGGGGAGCAAACAACATTTGAAGTAGGTATTCATAACCTGCATCCGGATTTAATGAAGATCCTAGGTCGTATGAAATACCGTACAAGCTATGGTCAAAATGTATTAAAACACTCAATTGAAGTAGCCCACTTAGCAGGATTACTTGCTGCTGAACTAGGCGAAGATGTGACATTAGCGCGTCGTGCAGGTTTACTGCATGATATCGGTAAAGCAATTGACCACGAAGTAGAAGGAAGCCATGTAGAAATCGGTGTGGAACTGGCAACGAAATATAAAGAACACCCAGTTGTGATTAACTCGATTGCATCCCACCATGGTGACACAGAAGCAACTTCAGTTATCGCTGTACTTGTAGCAGCAGCCGATGCATTATCAGCAGCCCGCCCAGGTGCCCGCAGTGAAACATTAGAAAACTATATTCGCCGCCTAGAAAAGCTGGAAGAAATTTCAGAAAGCTATGACGGCGTTGAAAAATCATTCGCGATCCAAGCTGGTCGTGAAGTACGTATCATCGTACAGCCTGAAAAAATTGATGATCTTGCATCACATCGTTTAGCGCGAGATATCCGCAAACGCATTGAAGAAGAACTCGATTATCCGGGTCACATCAAAGTGACAGTTATTCGTGAAACACGCTCAGTGGAGTATGCGAAATAATTAAAGTATTTTTATCTTTTTTAAAAATCCCCGTTTCATAGAAACTAATCTATGAAACGGGGATTTTTATTATATAAAATTTTATATTTCTCATTCAGCCTTTAAGGAAATTTGAAACTAAAAATAATTATTAGGACATTATAAAAGAGTTTTAGAGTTTTAATAGCATTATTTTGTTCATATATTATAATATTGAGATTTGCGTATTTATAAGGCTTCGTAGGAAATCTTTTCGAAATTAATGGAGAGAGGGAAAAGACAATGATTGATATCCATAGCCATATATTATTTGGAGTTGATGATGGGCCAAAAGAATTGCAGCATACACTTGAAATGTTGCAAAAAGCTGTGGATGAAGGAATCACAGCAATAATTGCAACTTCACATAGTTTCCATCCTCTGTACCATGTATCTCCCGAAACGGTGTATGAACAGATTGCTATTATACAGCAACAGGTAAATAAATATAATATTCCTTTAAAAATATATGCTGGACAAGAAGTACGCTTAGTCGGAGAGCTTTCTACACTATTAGAGGAAAGGAAAGTATTAACCCTTGCAAATTCCAAATATATACTCATTGAATTACCGTCCCATACTATCCCATTCTATACAAAGGAAATTATCATTAAGCTTAAATTAAAAGGAATTATCCCAATTATAGCGCATCCAGAGCGTAATAAAGTAATTGCAGAACGCCCAAGCAAGCTAGAGGAGTTAGTAAGGGAAGGGGCAATGACACAAATTACTTCTGGAAGTCTTGCGGGGCAATTTGGAAAAAAGGTTCAAAAACTTTCGTTGGATTTAGTGAAAGCCAACTTAGTCCATACTTATGGTTCTGATGTCCATAACCTTACTACAAGACCATTCCTCTTTAATGAAGGATTATCTTTTTTAGAGAAAAAGAAACAACTAGATGCAGTTGAGCTGTTTTTAGAAAACAATGCTCGGATAATTGAAAATAAAGATTTTATATTATATGAACCAGAGGAAGTACAATTTAAAAAATCCTGGTTAATATTTTAAATTGAAAAACTTTACAGCTTTTGGTAAAAATAATGAAATGTAAATTATTCAAGAGAAGGTGAAAATTCGTTTGAAATTCGAAAGCATTCTGAGAAATGGAGAATAGCAAAGTTACCACAATATTTACAGAAAGAGCTTGAAGAAATTATTAAAGACGAACGATTAGTAGAAGATCATTTCTAACAGAATGTATAGTTCGGTACGGGTGGCATGCACAGTGTACTAGGTGTTGGCACGAATCGCATGAACATCTATACAGTACGGCGTGCAGCTGCAGATCTTGCACAATATGTATGTGAAGGCGGCGAAGAAGCGAAGACAAGAGGTGTTGTCATTGCGTATGATACACGTCATTTTTCGAAAGAGTTCGCTGTTGAAACGGCTAAAGTTTTAGGGGCTTACGGTAGAGACCGCCTAGGCGTTGCAGTTAGAAACGGTCAATCCTATGAACTTTTAACAGGTAATCAGTTAAGGGCTTTACTGTTAAACTATATTTTACAGACGAAACAAAGCAACGGAACACTCCCTGAAAATGGAGTTATGATTAAAACAATTGTTACATCTGAATTAGGTGCCAAGATTGCTGCTTATTACGGTGTGGAAACAGTTAATACGGTAACAGGATTCAAATATATTGCTGAAAAAATTGCCGAATATGAACAGTCAGGTGCGTATAAGTATTTATTTGGTTATGAGGAGAGCTACGGCTATTTAATCGAAACGTTCGTACGCGATAAAGATGCGGTGCAAGTGGCGTTAAAAGTAGCGGAAATGGCAAGCTTCTATGAGTTGCATGGCAAAACCTTGCTTGATGCCTTAGAAGATGTGTACAAGCAGTTTGGCTATTACAAAGAAGCACTCATTTCCAAAGTTTTCGAAGGTAAATCAGGTCAAGAGGAAATGGCCGCAATGTTAGATACCGTTCGCCAAAATCCCCCAACTGAAATTGCAGGCAAAAAAGTTGTTCTATTCGAAGATTATTTAACAGCGACGGCAACTGCTATTACAGGTGACAAGCTACCGATCGATTTATCGAAAGAAAATGTGCTGAAGTTTATACTGGAAGACGAGTCTTGGGTTGCCATCCGTCCATCTGGTACGGAACCGAAATGTAAATACTATTTTGGTGTAACTGGTGAAAGTGCTGGTCAAGCTTCAGAGTGATTGGAACAATTAAAATAAAGTTTTATATAGATATATAAAGGTATTTAGAATGACAATATCTAAATACCTTTTTGCATTTAATAGAAGAAAAACTTGAATAGTAGGTATATATTAGATGTTTCGAGACTATACTATTAGAAAGATATTTATAGAATTAATTTTAATTCACCAAAATAGTTGAGAATCAACAACTGTCAATTTGCCTATCTTATACTACTTTATCAAACATATTTCACCTTTAAAACACTACCATGGCCACTCTATTATTCACAGCTAAAACTTCACTAATTTACTTAATCACAACCAGTTAATAATGTGAAAAAATAATAGAAGGAGCTGTGATTCGTTTATGCAAATCCCTGTACATGCAAAGCGCTATGCATTCACACAAGTCGTAAAGCTATCCCCAATTGCCGCAAGTAAATTATTATATTGGAACAAATTCAAAACCCGTTTAAACCTGGAAAACCCAAAAACCTTCAATGAAAAATTAATGTGGCTCAAACTGTTTGAAGATGTTGAATTTAAAAGAAGATTTACTGATAAGGTGAAGGCACGCGAGTATATGATCACTGTCGGCTACAATTATTTGCTGCCGCCGCTGATCGGTATTTTTGATGAAATAGAAGATATTATTTTCGAACAGTTGCCGAGAAAATTTGTTTTGAAATGTTCGCACGGTGAGGGCATGACAATTGTTTGTGAAAATAAACGTGAAATGGATTACCGGGAAACTAGGCTGCAATTAGCGGAAATGATGGCAACGGATTATTCGCTGAAATATGCGGAGCCTCACTATTCATCAATCATTCCTAGAATTATTATCGAACGTTTAATCGAATCATCGACTGGCGATGATGTACAAGAGTACAACATTCATTGTTTCCATGGAGTACCGAAGATTATCGAATCTACTTTCGACCGCTTTACACCGAAAGAGCAAACATTAATGTTAACACCGGACTGGTTCAATACGAATTATTTAAAGAAAAAGCATCCGTTTGACGAAGCAAAAGCAAGACCTGCACAGTTGGACGAACTGCTCGCTATTGCGAAAAAGTTAAGCAAGCCGTTTACGTATGTACGGATCGATTTAAAGATAGTAGATGAGAAAGTGTACTTTAACAACTTTACATTCACACCGGACGCTTGTTTAAATAACCAAATGCAAGAAGATGACAGTCTGAAGCTTGGGCAATGGCTTGATTTGGATATTGGGAAGTCGAGGCATCCAGTTACTGTAGCCCGTTCAAAATATTAATTACCTTAACTATTTAGGAGGATTTCCATGCTACCAATTGTGTCTATTATTGTGGCAACACATAATGTTGAATATTCGATAAGAGAATGTCTGAAAAGCCTGCAGCAGCAAACATTGCAAGCAATCGAAATACTGATTATGAACAATGGTTCTTCTAAAGGAACGGCTCTTATTTGTGAAGAATTTGTCAGTGAAGATGAGCGTTTCAGTTTATTTAACGCGCAAAACCTTACGTTAAGTGAAGCGCGCAATTATGGAATGCAGGAAGCTGCCGGAAAATATATTGCGTTCGTTGATGGGCATGATTTTGTGGAAAGTACGATGTATGAAAAGCTTGTGCAGCGAGCTGAGCAGAAGCATGCGGATCTCGTTCTATGCGGCTATACGAAATACTGGCCGGAAACGGAGCGCAAAAAACAGGTGAAAGTGAATGAAGCGTTATTAACAAAACCGAACCCTGTTAACTATTACCTTACAAAGCACAATGAAGCGTATATTGTGCCTTGGAACAAACTGTTTTTACGTTCCATCATTATGGGGGAACAATTATATTTTGATAATCATCCATTTTTTGAAGATGTCGGATTTATCGCGCAGTACTTATCTTTTGCGAAAAAGATTGCTATTGTGAACGAAGCGCAGTACAACTTTGTGCAGTATGAAGATATGCTGATGAAAAATTATAGTCCGTCTATTGCCCATTCACATGCGCAAACGTATGCGCAATTGAAGCAGTTTTTTGATAAAAGGCAATACCGCAATGTGATGGAAGGTTTAAATTTACGTCTATATATTCACCGTTATCATCATGTATTATTAACGACCTCCAACTCACGACAGGTGAAATCGCTGGAACGTCAAATAATTCGGGAAAGCAAGAATTTCTCCCAGCTTCCATGGAATCTTCGCTTTATGAAACCGTTAGTGAAAATGAGGGTGTATCCGACATTTTTCCGGTTGGTTCATAGGGTAAAGGCTTAGAGAAAGTGGGAAAACTCGTTACATTACAAGTAAAATTCGAAGCCGATAAGGGGGAATATTTGTGATATTAGTCGTTGGTGGAGCAGGCTATGTTGGAAGCCATGTCGTAAATTTATTACTGGAAAAAGGGCCGGTCGTTGTGTATGATAATTTATCCACAGGACACCGCGGATCAGTTGATGAGCGGTCTATTTTTATTGAAGGCGATTTATCAGATCAGAACCGTCTAACACAAATATTCACATTGTTTCCCGTTCAATCTGTCATCCATTTCGCAGCATCGGACTCAGTCAAGGAAGCAATGGGGAATCCTGAATATTACTATGAAAATAATGTCGGCGGCACATTGGCGTTATTGAAAGTTATGAGGGCATGCCGAGTGAAAAATATTGTGTTATCTTCAGCTGTTACAGAGGAAAATAAGCTACTAGAGCAAAAGTGCATGATTGAACAGATGCTGGAAGTTTATACAAAAGCTTATGATATGAATGGCATTGTTCTTCGTTATTGTAAGAGTACGAATGTACAAGCTTCGGGTAGTGAAAGTCCTGAAGATGCGGTTTCTGAAGGGACAGGCAACCGTGGTTTCAATAATGTGACTGATGTAGCGAGTGCCCATGTTTTGGTGCTTGAAGCGTTGGAGCGGGGTGAATTGGCTTATAAAATGTATGATTTATCGGCAGTTGGCTCGGAAAATTTGCAGCAGGAATTGGACTGGCAGGCGGAACGGAATGTACATGAAATGATTGAAGATGCATGGAATTGGCATGAAAACTCAAAATGTTAGCGTATTACTCTGTTACAATTCAATTTGTAGCAGTTTTTTTGCGTCTAGTATAAAAACAGTGGTAAAATAATTAGATGTTGAAGAACAGAAAGAGTGGTTTTTAAAAATGAAAGTATTATTTATTGGCGATATCGTCGGTTCAATCGGTCGCGATGCTGTGGAGCAGTATTTGCCTCGATTGAAGAAAAAATATAATCTCGATGTAGTGATTGCAAACGGTGAAAACGCTGCAGCAGGGCGCGGCATTACACGAGCGATCTATAATGATTTACTTCAAATGGGTGTTGATGTCATCACAATGGGTAACCATACATGGGACAACAAAGACATTTTTGATTTTATCGATGATGCAGATTACTTAGTGCGTCCGGCAAACTTTTCTAAAGATGCACCAGGACGCGGTATGACACAAGTGTCGAAAAACGGTGTGACGATTTCGGTCATCAATCTGCACGGGCGCGTATTCTTGCCGCCGCATGAAGATCCGTTTGCGATGGCAGTCGAAATGGTCGAAGAAGCGAAGAAAACGTCACCAATCGTATTTGTCGATTTCCACGCTGAAGCAACAAGTGAAAAAATCGCTTTAAGCTGGCATCTGGACGGCAAAGCATCTGTCGTTGTCGGAACGCATACACATGTCCAAACAGCGGACAACCGCATTTATCCAGGGGGTACAGCATACATTACAGATGTTGGTATGACAGGTCCATATGATGAAGTGTTAGGTATGGGAAAAGATAACGTCATCTATAAATTCCTGACAAATATGCCGGCACGTTACGAAGTACCGAAAAAAGGCCGTGCTGTATTAAGTGCATTCTTCGTAGAAATTGATGACAAAACAGGTAAAGCGATTCGCCAGGAACGTGTATTGATTAATGAGGATAATCCGTTTCAAGTGTAAATAAAAAGTAAACTAAGAACACCTATTACTGATGGGGGCAGCGGCCTTTTTTCAGTGATAGGTGTTTTTTGTTGTAGCTTCTATGCATTAATTTTATGTTAAAAGAATAATTAATATTAAAGATGGAAATTATAATTGTGGAAAATATTAAGTTTGAAAGGGATTTAATAACTATGAATCTAGAAAGTAATAGTTATGTTGCTTACTTACAGATTTATATCCAACAGAAAAATGTTTTCAAAAGAAGTTAATATAATCTGAGGGAGAAATTAGTATGAAGAATGTATGGAAGTGGTTAATTAGTATTGTATTAGTTTTATGTGGTGGGAGTCTTATTTTACTTGTGAAAGTATATGGGGATATCAAAAGTACGGCAGACGAAATTTATACACCGATTGGTGAGCGGGTACCTGATATTCGTACGGAGCCAGTTGATATTACAGTAAAAAAAGAGCCAATTTCCGCTCTTATATTAGGTGTAGATGAACGGGACAGTGATGGGGGTCGCTCTGATACGATGATTGTTTTGACGGTTAATCCAAGTTTGGAAACAACAAAAATGATTAGTATACCGCGTGATACCTATACAGAGATAATCGGAAAAGGTTTCAAAGATAAGATAAATCATGCCTATTCTTTTGGTGGTATGGAAATGTCGGTTAAAACAGTGGAAAACTTATTAAATATTCCTATTGACTATGTAGTGAAAGTTAATATGGAAAGTTTTGTCGATATTATTGATATTATTGGTGGAATTACAGTCTTAAATACGTTTGCTTTTAATTATGATGGAGAAAATTTCCCCACAGGGAAATTGGAAATGGATGGAGATAAATCATTAAAATATGTTCGAATGCGTTATGATGATCCATCCGGTGATTTTGGAAGGCAAAATCGTCAAAAGCAAGTAATTCAAGGTGTTATACAAGAGAGCTTGTCGCTAAATACTATATGGAACTATAAATCAATTTTCAAAGCAATTGAAAAAAATATTGAGCTGAATGTTGTATTTGAAGATTTTCTTCGCATACGTAAAAATTACGGGGACAGCTTGAAACAAATCGAACAGCTTTATATAAGTAACGGGTCATCCATGATGAAAAATCAAATTTATTATTATTTGCCGAATGAAAGTGAACTTCAGGATATTCAGCAAAATTTACAAGAACATATGGAGATTTAACAGACAAGGTGGAAATAAATAAATGCTAAAATCACTTACTTGGATCACAGTTTTTTTATGGATGATCCTTATTTTTTACTTTTCTCAGCAGCCAGTCCATATTTCGAATGGCTTAAGTACGACTATTACAGAACAACTTATTGAAACAGTACAAACGATTGTCCCGTTAGAAGAAGTACACGTCGATACTGTTAATCATATTGTAAGGAAAAATGCACACTTCATTATTTATTTCTTTCTTGGAATTTTTATCTTGGGGGCACTTAGAAAAAACGGAATAAATAGAATTCGTAGTATATGGTTAGCTCTCTTTGTTTGTATCATTTATGCAGCTTCCGATGAATTTCATCAGTTGTTTGTCCCAGGAAGGGGAGCACAGGTGAAGGATGTACTGATCGATTGTGCAGGTGCAGTTTTCGGGATAGGGACTGCAACTATAATAAGTTCAATTAGAAAAAGGAAAAAAGTCCCTTCAAAACCACTGGTTTAAAAATAGGAATAAATACACAGTAAATGTAAATGTAATTGAAGCAGAGAGTAGAAACTTGTCGAATACGAGGTTCTATTCTCTTTTTTTAGGAATAAATGAATAGTTTCTATTTCTCATGAATATGCTAAATAGACTAAATGACTGGATAAGAGAAAAATGTATTTAATGTTTAATTTAATCTTAGTTCGCCCAGTCAAACTAATTAAGGGAGGAATGTCATGGAAATATTAGTTAGTGGTGGGGCGGGATATATTGGTTCGCATACTTGTATAGCACTAATTGAGGCTGGTTACTCAGTAGTTGTCGTGGATAATCTCACCAATAGTAAAAGAGATTCCATCGAAACTATCAAAACAATTACAAGTCATGATATCCCTTTTTACGAGATTGACGTAACAAATAAACAGGCAGTTGAGCATATTTTCAAAAATCACAAAATCCAAGGGGTGATCCATTGTGCTGGATTAAAAGCGGTAGGTGAATCTGTTGAGAAACCACTAACCTATTACGAGAATAATATAGTTAGCACACTTGTCTTAGCAAATTGTTGTTTAAAATTTGGCGTTAATCAGTTTGTATTTAGTTCATCGGCTACGGTGTACGGAGAAAATGAAGTGCCTTTTGTTGAGACAATGGATGTATTGCCTACTACGAACCCTTATGGAGAAACAAAGGCAATTTGTGAAAGAATCCTAAATGATATTGTTAGAGCAAATTCATTGTTTTCGGTTTCTATATTGCGTTATTTCAATCCGGTAGGTGCTCATGAAAGTGGATTGATCGGTGAAGCTCCGAATGGAACACCAAATAATTTAATGCCATATATCACACAAGTGGCAAAAAGAAGACATCAATTTTTAAGTATATTCGGGAATGATTATCCGACATTGGATGGTACAGGTGTCCGTGACTATATTCATGTGATGGATTTGGCTGAAGGGCACGTTGCTGCATTAAGCCGTATAAGAAAAGGCATTCAAATTTATAATTTAGGTACAGGTCAAGGAACAAGTGTTTTGGAGCTCGTAAAAGCATTTGAAGTAGCGAATGGAGTTTGCATACCTTTTAAAATTGTAGATCGAAGACCGGGGGATATTGCTGCTTGTTATGCGGATGTACAAAAAGCAAATAGGGAACTCGAATGGATCGCAAGAAGAGATGTGAAAAAGATGTGTGAAGATGCCTGGAAATTTGAACAAAATTATAATCACCAAGTAGTTTAAAAATTTGTCTAGCACCATATTTCATTCACAACTTTATATGGTTAGTCGGGGGAGGACTGGATTAGTAGTGAATTATACTGCTAGATACACAATTTTTTCTATTCTAGATTCATTAATTGTAGTATCAGCCATTTTTATTAGTTATTTTTTATTGCATCCAACATTGAATATTTATTCGGATACAGTAATCGTTTTTAGTTCTATAACTTTGCTAATTAGCCATCATATAATGGCCTACTTTTTTCAACTTTATAATCGTATGTGGAGTTTAGCATCCGTAAGGGAATTATTAACAATTGGCTATGCAGTTACGACATCTGTTTGTACAGCAAGTGCCATGCAACTATTAATAAAGCAGGATATCTATTTTCGAGTAATGGTTGTTACATGGCTATTACTTATTCTTTTAATTGGCGGTTCGCGATTTTTACTAAGAATTGCCCATGACTGGACTTCATTTAAACCAAATGATGATGTAAAGCGAATATTAATTATCGGTGCAGGCGAAGCAGGTACAATGCTTCTGCGTAGCCTTAAAAGAAATCCATCACAATATCTAGTTGTTGCATTTGTAGACGATGATCGAAATAAGCAACATTTAAAAATTGTAGATGTAAATGTATGCGGCACTACAAAGGATATTCCACAAATTGTAGAAGATAAAGGAATTGAAGAAATCATTTTAGCTATTCCCTCTTTAAGTAAAAAAGAGATGCAAAAAATTTATACACGCTGCGGAGAAACGAAAGCAACAATAAAAATCATGCCAAAAATTGAAGATGTGATGACGGGCAAAGTTTCAGTGAAAAATATGCAGGAAATCAAAATAGAAGACCTACTTGGACGTGAAGAAGTAAAACTAGATATGTTAGCTCTCTCAAAAACTTTAACGAATAAAACAATCCTCATAACAGGTGCTGGCGGATCGATTGGTTCCGAAATCTGCCGACAAACAGCACAATTCTACCCTAAACAAATTATTTTACTCGGTCATGGAGAAAACTCCATCTATAAAATCCATATGGAATTATCAGAGAAAAATGAATACACAAATATTGAATTTGTTCCTATTATTGCTGATGTGCAGGATAGAGAACGAATTTTTGAAGTAGTTCAACACTTTCAACCTGATGTTATTTATCACGCTGCTGCGCATAAACATGTTCCAATGATGGAAAGTAATCCTCGTGAAGCAGTGAAAAATAATATCTTCGGGACAAAAAATATAGCAGATGCGGCACATGCATCTGGTGTTTCCAACTTTGTCATGATTTCAACTGATAAAGCGGTTAATCCGCCTAATGTTATGGGGGCAACTAAGAGAATTGCAGAAATTATTATCCAAAATCTAGCCACCTATAGTGATACAAACTTTGCAGCCGTGCGTTTTGGGAATGTTCTTGGCTCGCGTGGAAGTGTTATTCCCCGGTTTAAATCACAAATTGCTGCAGGCGGACCTGTCACGGTCACGCATCCTGAAATGACTCGTTATTTTATGACAATTCCGGAAGCATCAAAACTCGTACTGCAAGCCGGTGCACTTGCTCAAGGAGGAGAAATATTTGTCCTTGACATGGGAGAGCCAATAAAAGTTGTCGATCTCGCAAAAAATTTGATTCGCTTATCTGGATTTTTAGAAGATGAAATTGATATTGAATTCACTGGAATTAGACCCGGCGAAAAAATGTACGAAGAGTTATTAAATGATGAGGAAATCCAGGAGGAGAATATCTATCCGAAAATTCATGTGGGTAAAGCGATTTGCATAGAAGAGCAGTTATTAATGGCTATTCTAATTGAATTAGAAGAATGCAATTTATTAGAACTAAAACATAAGCTGCTAGATGTCGCTAATGGGAAATGGGTTATTAGCAAGTTTTCACCTAAAACAATTGCTTGAATATTGAATGGGAGTTAGATGCAATGACTAGAAAAATATTTCTTTCATCGCCACATATGAGTGTTGAAGGATATGAAATGCAGTATGTAAAAGAAGCTTTTGATACGAATTGGATATCGCCGCTCGGAGAAAATATAAATTGCTTTGAAAAAGAGCTGGCAAAAAAAGTAGGGAGTAAATCTGCCGTTGCACTTTCTTCTGGAACAGCAGCTATTCATATGGCATTAAAAGCAGCTAAAGTCGAAGCTGGAGATATCGTTTTTTGTTCCACTCTTACGTTTGCAGCTACAGCGAATCCTATTATTTATCAAAATGCCGTGCCTGTTTTTATTGATAGTGACTATGAATCATGGAATATGTGTCCAAAAGCATTAGAGAAAGCTTTTGTTAAATACCCCCATGTAAAAGCTGTTATTGTCGTTCACCTTTATGGATTATCGGCAAAAATGGATGAAATTGTTCAATTATGTAGCACATATAATGTAGCACTGATTGAAGATGCTGCAGAGTCCCTGGGAACTTATTATAAGGGTCAGCATTGCGGAACTATTGGGGATTATGGCGTTTATTCTTTTAATGGTAACAAAATCATTACGACTTCGGGTGGTGGAATGCTTGTTTCGAATAATGAAAATGATATCGAAAAGGTACGATTTTGGGCTACTCAGTCACGTGATCCCGTAAGACACTATCAACATAGTGAATTAGGCTTCAACTATCGAATGAGTAATGTTGTCGCTGGTATAGGAAGAGGGCAATTAAAAATTTTGCATGAACGGGTGGAAAAGAAGCGAGAGATTTTCAGCTATTATAAGCGAGAGCTAGAAGGACTTAATGGCATTGAGTTCATGCCAAGTAATGAATGGAATGAACCCAACTATTGGTTAAGTAGCATTATTTTGTGCGGAACGGTTCGACCACATCATATTATTGAAGCTCTTGAAAAAGAAAATATTGAATCAAGACCAATCTGGAAGCCAATGCATATGCAACCATTCTTTGAGAAATATGATTTTATTGGTACAGATGTGTCGGAAACCCTATTTGAAAATGGATTATGTTTACCTTCGGATACGAAGATGTCGATTGAAGATTTACAAAGGGTTGTAAATATTATTAAAAAGGATGTTTTGATGGAATCCCATGCGAGATTATAACTATTCTATTTATAAAAAATATATTAAAAGACCAATGGATTTTACGCTTGCGTTAGTAGCACTTATTTTATTAAGCCCAGTTTTTCTAATTGTTTCATTATTAGTACGTATTAACCTGGGAACTCCTGTGATATTTAAACAGAAGAGGCCTGGAAAAGACGAACAGATTTTTACTATCTATAAGTTTAGAACGATGACTGATGAAAGGAATAAAAACGGGAAACTGTTACCGAATAGTATTAGGCTAACGAAATTTGGACGTTTCCTGCGATCTACGTCTCTTGATGAGCTTCCAGAATTAATAAATATACTAAAAGGCGATATGTCATTCATTGGACCTCGGCCTTTAGCTATAGAGTATTTACCTTATTATACGGAACAGGAAAGAATGCGACATTCAGTAAGACCTGGATTATCAGGTTTGGCCCAGATTAATGGTAGAAATACGGTTTATTGGGAGGAACGTTTTCTTTACGATTTAGAATATGTGGAAAATATTACTTTTTTGAGGGATATTAAAATAATTTTAAAAACGATGATAAAGGTTATAAAGAGAGTGGATATTGGAGAAAGCGGCGTGGATACACCAATAGACTTTGATCAGTATAGAAGAGAGAAATTCGAAGTCAGAGATATTTAAATGTTTAAACGGTATAAATTACTTGGTTGGGGGTAGAACGGTGTTATCAATTGTCACATTCAATGATACTGAAAAATGGAATGAGATAGTGAAAAACTTTAAAGCATACGATGTTTATTATCTTTCCAATTATTTAAAGGCTTTTAAAGTGCATGGGGACGGTGAACCGATACTATTTTATTATGAGGATGAAAATATCCGTGCAATTAATGCAGTTATGAAAAGAGATGTAGCTGACGATAAAAGATTTCATGAGAAAATATCTCCAAATACCTTTTATGATTTATCTACACCTTATGGTTATGGCGGTTTTTTAATAGAAGGGAATAGTACGAAAGGTAGTATGAAAGCGTTAAACGAAGAATACATCGCTTTATGTAAGAAAGAGGGCATTATAAGTGAAATTGTTCGATTCCATCCGATCTTGAAGAACAGTAAAAATGTAAGTCGAATGTATGAGATAGATAATCTTGGAAAAACTATTACACTTTCTTTATCTTCCTTAGATGAAATTTGGGATAACTTCAATACGAATAAGAAGAGATGGATAAAGAAGGCTAAAAAATCTGGAGTAGAAATTTACTGGGGAAGAAGTCCTGAATTATTAAGTGATTTTAGGCGTATGTATAATCGAACAATGGAAAAGAATAACGCAAAAAATTACTATTTTTTCAATGAGGAATTTTATAAAAGTGTTCTAAATGATCTGCCATATAATTCATTGATTTTTTATGCGCTATTTGAAAACAGGATAATAGGAATGGTGCTAATTACATTTGCAAACGGACAAATTCACCATCATTTATCTGCTTCTGATTTAGATTTTCTACATCTCGGACCTACCAATATTTTAATGTATGAGATTGCATGTTGGGGAAATGAAAATGGCTTTAAAACTTTTCACTTAGGCGGGGGAGTGGGGAGTAAGGAAGATAGTCTTTATAAATTCAAACAAGGATTTAATAAGAATTCTGATTGTATTTTCTCAATCGGTAAGAAGATATTTGATCTTGAAAAATATAATAATTTAATGAAGATAAGAAAGAAAGAAGACTATTTTATTGAAACGGAAGTGTTTTTCCCGAGCTATAGGAGTTAGATAATTAAGCAAGTAATTCAATTATCATAAGTGGGGCTATATGAATGAAAATCTTATTTCTATCCATTAGTAGTTTAAATAATATAGAAGCAAAAGGTATTTATACTGACCTAATTAGGCAGTTTAGAGATAATGACCATCAAGTGTACGTTATCAGTCCGACAGAAAAACGTTTGAAAAAACCTACCCAATATAAAGTTGTAAGTGGTGTTCACTTACTTAAAGTAAAGATAGGAAATATAACACAAAATAACCTTATCGAAAAGGGTATTTCCACTTTACGGATTGAAGGACAATTCTTAAAAGCCATTAAGTTATATTTCAAAAATATTAAATTTGATTTAATCCTTTACTCAACCCCACCTATAACTTTTGAAAAAGTCATAAGTTATATAAAAAAAAGAGATCAAGCAAAATCTTATTTATTACTAAAAGATATTTTTCCGCAAAATGCTGTAGATTTAAATATGTTTAGTAATAAAAGTTTAATTTATAAGTATTTTAGGATGAAAGAAAAACGGTTGTATAAAATTTCAGATTTAATCGGATGCATGTCTCAGGCTAATCTCGAATTTTTATACAAACAAAATAAAGAAATTTCAGGAAAACATCTCGAAATTTGCCCAAATAGTATTAATCCTATATCAATTGAAATTGACGAAACTCAAATACAAAGTATACGAAAAAGGTATAACATTCCTTTTGATAAAACCGTTTTCATTTATGGAGGAAATCTTGGGAAACCTCAGGGAATAGACTTCCTCATAGAATGTTTACATGCAAACAAAATGAATCAACATGTTTATTTTGTAATAGCCGGATCTGGTACCGAATTTAATAAGATTAAAGCCTATTTTGATAAAGAACCCCCTTCTAATGCACAGCTAATTAAAGAACTGCCGCAAGAGGATTATGACCAATTGGTACTGTCCTGTGATGTTGGACTAATTTTTCTAGATCATCGTTTTACAATCCCTAATTTCCCATCTAGATTACTTTCTTATATGCATGCATCTATGCCTGTTTTAGCAGCTACGGATACTAGTACTGATATAGGGCAAGTAATCGAACAAGGGAAATTTGGTTTGTGGAGTGAGAGTAATAATATTGAACAATTTAACAAACAGATAAATCAGTTTGTTGATTCGAACTTAAGAGAAAAAATGGGTAAAAATTCCAGGCTGTATTTAGAACAAAATTACACTTCAAAACATACCTACGAAATTATTATGAACCATTTTAAATAAATAGAAAGAGGTTAATGGATGTTTAAAAATAAAATTTTGTTAATCACAGGTGGCACGGGCTCTTTCGGAAATGCTGTTATGAAAAGGTTGCTAAATACGGATATAAAAGAAATCCGCATATTTTCCCGTGATGAAAAGAAACAAAATGATATGAGGCTAAAATATAATAATGAAAAATTAAAATATTATCTTGGGGATGTTCGAAATACTGATAGCTTAAAAAATGCGATGCATAATGTCGATTATATTTTCCATGCGGCCGCATTAAAGCAAGTTCCATCTTGTGAATTTTTTCCACTGGAAGCTGTAAAAACGAATATTTTAGGTACGGAAAATGTATTAACTACAGCTATTGAATATGGTGTAAAAAAAGTCATTTGTCTATCGACGGACAAAGCAGCCTACCCTATCAATGCAATGGGAATTTCAAAAGCAATGATGGAGAAAGTTTTTATCGCAAAATCAAAAACAGTTCCTGAAAATGGCACAGTAATTTGTGGGACGAGATATGGAAATGTAATGGCTTCCCGAGGGTCGGTCATTCCATTATTTATAGAGCAAATTAAGCGTGGTCAACCTCTAACAATAACAGATTCAAATATGACGAGATTTCTAATGAGTTTAGAAGAAGCAGTGGAATTGGTGTTGTTTGCTTTTGAACATGGTCAAACAGGGGACATTATGGTTCAGAAATCACCTGCGAGCACGATTGGAAATCTTGCTCAAGCATTAAAAGAATTATTTGAAGTCAATAACGAAATAAAAATTATTGGAACTCGACACGGAGAAAAGCGTTATGAAACGCTGCTTACAAAAGAAGAATATGTAGTGGCACAGGACTTAGGGGGATTTTATAAAGTGCCTGCCGATCAAAGAGAACTTAACTATAATAAATATTTTGTAGAGGGACTTCCGGAGCTATCTAATGTTATGGAATATAATTCTGATAATACAAAACAATTATATGTAGAAGAAATAAAAGAAACTTTACTGCAATTAGAGTATATTCAAGCGGAATTGAAAAAGTGGAATAAAGATATTCATATCTTAAATTAAAGGTGGATTGGATAAATGAACATCCTAGTTACAGGAGCGAAAGGGTTTATAGGAAAAAATCTAATTGTAGAATTAAGAAACCAAGGATTCAATCAAATCTTTGAGTATACAAGAGAGAGCGATCCTGCGCTTCTAGAAAAATATACAAAAGAATGTGACTTTGTATTTCATTTAGCTGGAGTAAACAGAACTGAAAATGAAATTGATTTTATAGATGGAAATTATCGTTTTACATCTCAATTAGTAAATTTTCTAAAAAAAAATGACAAGAAAGTGCCGATTATCGCAACATCCTCTATCCAAGCTGAATCAGATAATCCTTACGGGCGAAGCAAAAGACTAATGGAAGATGTATTGTTTCAATATCATCAGAAAATGGGAGCCCCAGTGTATATATATAGATTACCAAACATATTTGGTAAATGGAGTAAACCAAATTACAACAGTGTAGTAGCTACTTTTTGTTATAACATTGGAAGAGATTTAGCGATTCAAATACACAATCCAAATACAGCATTAACACTTTGTTATATCGATGATGTGTTAGAAGAATTATTACGAGCATTGAACGGTATGCCAACAATACAAGGAAAGTATTGTATTGTTCCTGTGACATATACTACTTCACTTGGTGAAATAGCAAATTTAATCGCTAGTTTTAAAAGTAGCCGAGCGGATTTAAGTATTGCAAATATGGAAGATGCTCTTACGAAAAAGCTTTATAGTACTTATTTAAGTTTTTTACCTACAGATCAATTTTTATATGATTTAAAGATGAATCTAGATAACCGTGGCTCTTTTACTGAATTTATTCGAACATCTAGTGGCGGTCAAGTCTCAGTTAATATATCTAAGCCAGGTATTACAAAAGGAAATCATTGGCATCATACAAAAAACGAGAAGTTTTTAGTTGTTAGCGGTAAAGGCTTAATACGTTTTAGAAAATTAGACTCTGATGACATTATTGAATACAAAGTAAATGGTGAAAAGCTGCAGGTTGTTGATATTCCTACTGGATATACACACTCTATTGTAAACGTAGGAGATACAGACCTTGTGACAGTGATGTGGGTAAATGAATGCTTTGATCCTGTAAAGCCAGATACGTACTATTTGGAGGTATAAATCTTGAAGAAATTAAAAGTGATGACAGTAGTAGGAACTAGACCTGAAATCATTCGTTTGTCTGCTGTAATCAATAAATTAGAGCAGTCTAATGTAATTGAACATACACTTGTTCATACAGGGCAAAATTATGATTACGAATTGAATGAGGTATTCTTTAATGATTTTCGTTTAAAAAAGCCAGACTTTTTCTTAAATGCAGCTACAGGCAAAGCAACGGTAACAATAGGTAATATTTTAAATAAAATTGACCCTGTTATAGAGGAAGTAAAGCCTGATGCTTTTTTAGTTTTAGGAGACACGAATAGTTGTTTGTGTGCTCTTGCTGCGAAAAGAAGGCAAATACCAATTTTCCATATGGAAGCAGGAAATCGATGTTTTGACCAACGTGTACCTGAAGAAACAAATCGAAAAATTGTCGATCATATTTCAGATATAAATTTAACTTACAGTGATATTGCGAGAGAATATCTTCTCCGTGAGGGTTTTCCGGCAGACCGAATTATTAAGACAGGGAGTCCAATGTTTGAAGTGCTTCACTCGAAAAAAGCGGATATAGAAAAGTCGGATGTCTTACAAAAGTTAGAGCTTGAAGAAGGTAAGTATTTTGTTATTTCTGCACACCGTGAAGAAAATATCAATTCAACTAGAAACTTCCTTCATTTAGTAGAAAGTTTAAATGCTGTTGCAGAAAAGTATCAGCTTCCTGTTATCATAAGTACACATCCAAGAACGTTGAACATGATTGAAACTAAAGGTATTGAGTTTAATCCTTTGATCAAAATTATGAAGCCTTTAGGATTTAACGATTATCTAAAACTGCAATTTAAATCAAAAGCTGTACTTAGTGATAGTGGGACAATAAGTGAAGAGTCATCCATTCTTGGATTTAAAGCACTTAATATGCGGCAAGCTCATGAAAGACCAGAAGCGATGGAAGAAGCCTCTGTGATGATGGTTGGGCTTGAAAAGGAAAGAATCTTACAAGGACTTGAAGTATTAGAGACTCAAGAAAATGATACATTAAGATTTGTTGGTGATTATCGAATGCCAAATGTTTCAGATAAGGTGTTGAGAATTATTTTGTCGTATACAGATTATGTGAAACGGGTTGTGTGGGGGGGATAATTATTTACCAGGAAAAATGTATTGTCTTAATAGAAGCAAGCATATAAGTAAATAATGAGCTCTAGGGGGATTTAATAATGATTAGTATAATTATACCACTATATAATGTAGAGCAATACATTATAGAATGTTTAAAATCCTTTGAAAAACAATTATACAAAGAGTTTGAATTAATAATAGTGAACGATGGTTCGACTGATAATTCGGTGGAAATAGCGGAGAATTATTTAAAAAATAGCCAGCTGATTATTACAATAATAAATCAACAAAACTTCGGGGTTAGCGCAGCAAGAAACAGAGGGATTGAAGAAGCGAAAGGAGAATTTATTTGCTTTGTAGATTCTGACGATATGGTTGGCCCTTACTATTTATTAAAGATGATTTCTCTTTTAAAAAAGGAAAACTGTGACTTAGTTTTTTGTAGTAGTAGTATTGTTCCAGAAGAGTATAAATTTAATAACAATGATTTAAAACACCTGGGTGAATTAAAATCGGAAATTAAAATTATGGATTCAATTACAGCGTTGAAAAGTTTTTTGTATAAGGAACTAGTTTCTGGTATAGGTACAATGTTAATTAAAAAAGAGATATTAGATAATGAATGTATAAGATTTAAAGAGGGGTATAGATATAGTGAGGACCAAGAAATTATTTGGAGAATAATAAGTAAATCCAATTTAATAGCATCTATTAATAATCCTCAGTATTTATATAGGATTAGAGATAATTCTGCTATGAGTGTAGTAGATAATAAAAGACTTGATGGATTCAAGTTAATGTTAGATTTAGAAGAATATTTCCAAATAGAGAAACCAAATTTCTATAAGGAATTTAAAAAGTTTGGTGTAGCCAGATGGGTGTGGGCGACTACTTGGCAAATAGCTATTGGGAGCAAAGATTATAAGAGCTTTTATAAAATGATTGATGAATTTCAATTTAAAGAATATATGAAAAACCTCATTTTTTATCCTCAAAATAAAGTTAAAATAAGTAGCGTGCTTTTTATGTCTTCACCTAGTATATATTATCTAATAGTAAAGTATTTCATTGGATCTAGTAAAAATATAAGACATATAAGTAGTTAAAAATGAATAGAATATTTAGGTACTGGGGTAATATTAATGACACTAAATAATAATAGAATAAATAAAAAGTTATTAAAAAATATAGTGCTTTCTTCACTAGGGATACTCATTAATATTTTTTTACTATTAATTACTCTATCAATAGACAATGTTCCTATTGATGAATGGATAAAATTATTTGCATTTATTTCATTAGCTCAATTGTTTTTTAATATTGTTTTATTGAAATTTTTAGGTGAAGAGTTATTTTCTTTAACTTGCTTATTTCTAATTTTTTCTTATCTATTTCATTTTAGTTATATTTTTATGTTAGGTTTTCAAATAAAGCCATCTTATTCAAGGCAAATTCTCTTTAATTCGGTACCTATAAATTTAATTAAAGATACCTCTACTTTTATTTTATTTGTACAAGCGTTTGTTGCACTAGGAATGATTTTAATATATATAAAACCTATCAAATATAGTGATACTCCCTTACAAAAGTCAAATATTATAATGTCAAAAAAAATTATTAAATATATGGGAACAATTTGTGTTGGTATTGGTATAATTCCAATGATTTATATTGATATTTCTA
Source organism: Solibacillus sp. FSL K6-1126 (assembly GCF_038003445.1). Lineage (NCBI taxonomy): Bacteria > Bacillati > Bacillota > Bacilli > Caryophanales > Caryophanaceae > Solibacillus > Solibacillus sp. FSL K6-1126. The sequence goes on from NZ_JBBOPD010000001.1 coordinate 1,298,603, forward strand.
AATTAATTGCTTACCAAGAAAATGGCTACCTGGCCATTTTCGAATTAGAAGTTAGAAATATATATTTACTTGCAAAGTTAACGATAGTTGGGGTAATGCTCTTAATTATTGCCAATAAAGAAAATAAAAAAATGGCAATGGTAATAGTGTTTTTATCTATATTTTACCAATTTTTTAGTATGTTATCTGGTGGTAGAGGTGAGGCTGTTATTACGATAATCACCTTAACATATCTTTATATTAAAGTTGTAAAAGAAGTACAATTTAAAACCATATTTCAATATTTTGTTATAGGATACATCGGCGTAATATTTATAAATATTATAAGAGAATATAGAGAAAAGAATGGGGACTTCCGATATTTATTAACGATTCTTACAGAGCAAAAAATAGTCAATCCTATATTTGAAATAATGGAGGAATTTGGTGGAACGTTACTAAGTGTGTGCTTTTCAATGCGGTATTTCCCTCAATATGCACCTATTCAATGGGGAGCTAATTATCTAGCTGCAGCTATTACGTTACTTCCTAGTAATCTTGGTGATTTTGGTGATTATTATAATAAAGTCGAATATATATACTTTTATCCAGGTTCAAGAATGTATATGGGCGGATCGTATATAGGGGAACTTTATTATAGTTTTAATAACTATGGTATTTTAATGGCTTTATTCATAGGGGTATTTGTTGCGTTTATTTCAAAGAAAATAAAATTAAGTATACTAAATGAAAGATATTTTAGCTTAATTATATATTTAATTCTGTTTAGTGGGATTTTGTGGTGGGTTAGAGATTATTTTGCTGGCATGATAAGGGATTTATTTTGGATTTCTTTGTTTTTATCTATTCTCTATATAGTAGTAAATTCAATAATGATGAGAAAGTATTTGAGAAATGACAAAGTTATGTAAATAAAGGATTTGAATTAGTTATGGGAAAAGTTAAGGTATTACAAGTTATAGGTACACTTCAAATTGGTGGAGCTGAAACGATTGCAATGAATTTTGCTAGGTATATGAATAAAGAAAAATTTCAAATTGATTATTTAGTATTTGGAAATAATGTAGGGGAATATGAGGTCGAAGCTATAAATCTAGGGTCGAAGGTTATGCATATTGAATCTCCTAGTAATGGATATATTAAATATATGAAAAACCTAAAAGAGATCTTAATAAATGGAAAGTATGATGTTATTCATACGCATTTGCTATCTAATAATGGGTTGAGCTTGAAGGTAGCGCATCATCTAAATGTTAGTAAAAGGATATCCCACTCACATAGTACCAATAGTGGTAAGAAAATGAATTCCATTTATCAAATGTATGTATATCTTATGAGAAAATTTATAAAAAAATATGCTACACATTATATTGCTTGTGGAAAAGATGCTGCAAATTATTTGTACGGAGAGAAAATATCAAAAGAAAAAGGGATAATTATTAATAATGGTATAGATGTTAATAAATATAGTTTTAGTAAAGAAAAAAGAATAAAAATACGTAATGAATTCAATTTAAAAAATGCAATTGTAATTGGGCATATTGGAAGATTGTCAGTAGTTAAAAATCATGATTTTTTATTAAGAATATTTAAGGAGCTTTATCTATTAAATAATAATGTTTTGTTATTAATAGTTGGTGATGGAGAATTAAAGACCCATATTGAAAATAAATGTATAGATTTAGGAATAGAAGATAGAGTAATTATGACTGGAAACAGATTAGATGTAGCAGATTTAGTACATGCAATAGATATATTTGTTTTTCCATCTCTATACGAGGGATTGCCTGTAGCAATGATTGAAGCCCAGGCTTCAGGGGCTCCCTGCATAGTTTCTGATAATATTACTTCTGATGTGAAGATAACAAACTTAGTTACATTTTTATCAATAAATCAAGATCCTAAAATATGGGCTAATAAAATTTTGGAAAATGTAAATATTAACAGAATTAATTGTTCTCAAGAGTTAACTGAAAAAGGATTTGATATATTAGAATCTATATTTCAGTTGGAGCAGATATATTTGTCTTAAAGAAATTTTAAGAGTTAAAGTACAAAATTAATAATAAGTTTTGCCTATTTGTCACTAGGAGGCGTGATTTTCTAACATTATAAGTTTTGTGTTAAAGTACTTATTCAACGATTTAAATTTATGTTGCTTTTGATTTAACAACTGACAAGTTTTATTGATGAGGCAATGTCGAAAAACATGTTTCCCCTAAGTATAATTGTATAGACGACACGTCCGTTAGCAAAATATAAAAAAATAACTCTAAATATAAAACAGTTAAAGAAAAAATGAGCAAAATATAATTACTAGATTTAGAGAAAGGTGAGGAAAACAAATTATGATTGAAGTAAATAAATCGAAAATTATCCAATCTCTATTCTGGAAGTTAATGGAACGTGGAGGCACTCAAACTGTACAATTAATTGTAATGATTGTATTAACGCGACTACTATTACCAGAAGATTATGGCTTAATTGCAATAGTAGCAATTTTTATTAGTATCGCTACTTTAATCGTTGATAGTGGGTTTAGTGAGGCACTTATTCAGAGAAAAGAAGTGGATAATATCGACTTAACATCTGTTTTCTATTTAAATCTATTTATTGCTACTATAGTATATATTACTCTCTATTTTACAGCCCCCTTTATCGCTAACTTTTTTGGAGTACCCAATTTAATACTTATACTAAGAATCTCATCATTAAGCCTATTTTTAAGCGCCTTTTATTCAATTCAACAAGCTATTATTGTAAGAAATATGCAATTCAAATTATTATTTAAAAGTACATTATTTGCGGTATTCATTTCAGGGATTGTCGGTCTTTATATGGCATATAAAAATTTTGGTGTATGGGCTATAGTAGGTCAACAACTGACAAGTCAGTTGATTGTTACTGTAATTTTATGTTTTGTCATAAAATGGAAGCCTGGATTTATATTTTCATTTGAAAGTGTTTTAAAATTATTTTCTTATGGTTGGAAGTTAGTTGTATCAACATTAATTTACACATTTTATACGAACATGCAAAGTCTTGTTATTAGTAGAATAGTAAGTCCTGCAATGTTAGGATTCTACAGTAGAGGGATGCAATTTCCCGCAATTTTTGTTTCAAATATAAATGGAACAATACAATCTGTAATGTTTCCAACACTAGCATCGCAGCAAGATAATAGAAAACAAGTAAGAAGGCTAGCACGAAGATCCATTGTAACAAGTTCGTTTATTATATTTCCAATGATGGTAGGGTTAGCTGTAATTGCAGAACCGTTAGTAATTATCTTATTTACAGAAAAATGGTTATCTGCCGTTCCTTTCTTACAAATATTTTGTGGTTATTATGCATTATGGAGTATTGATGCTACCAATTTACATGTAATTAAAGCATTGGGACATAGCGATATATTTTTAAAGTTAGAAATACTCAAGTTTTTAATAGGAATATTAATTTTAATAATTAGTATACCATATGGGGTATATGGTATAGCGTTAGGTGTATTAATTAATAGAATTATAACAACAATTATTGATGCGTATCCCAATAAATATTTAATAAATTATAGTTTTATAGCGCAGCTTAAGGATACAAAGGATACGATATTTTTGTCTTTAGCTATGGGAACAATCACTTACAGTATTAAGGGGTTTGAGTTCTCAGATATTATAACAATTATAATTCAAATAATTGTAGGTACAGTTGTATATGTAGGATTGGCATTGTTATTTAAAATTGAAAGTTTTACTTATCTAGTTTTTAGTATGAAAGAAGTAATTCAAAGGAAAAAAGACGTAGTACTAGATTAACTATAAATAATTGAGGTGCTATAATGTGAAAAAACTATTAATGCTTGGTGGTGCTTCTTTTCAAGTACCAGCAATAAAAAAAGCAAGAGAAATGGGTTATTATGTAATTGTTTGTGACATTATAGAAGAAAGTCCTGGATTTGAATATGCTCACGAGTACTATAATGTGAGTATTACGGATAAGGAAGGAGTACTATCTTTAGCCAAATCGTTATGTATAGATGGTGTTGTTTGCTATGCTGCGGAATCAGGAGCAACCACAGTAGCTTATGTTGCAGAAAAATTAAATTTATCATCACATCCGTATAAATCTATTGAAATTCTTACTAACAAGGATTTGTTCAGAAAGTTCCAAAAAGAAAATAATTTTAATGTTCCGCAAGCAGAAGGGTTTACATCATTTGAAGATACAAAAGCACATTTTCACCAATTTAAAATGCCGGTCATGATAAAACCAGTTGATTCTTCAGGTAGTAAAGGGGTTTCCAAAATTGCATCAATTGACCAGCTTGAAGAAAAAGTAGAATTAGCTTTAAGCTTTTCAAATTCTAAAAGATTTATTATAGAAGAATATATAGAAAATTATGGTCCACATATTGGCGGAGATGGGTTTTCTGTAGATGGGAAACTTGTATTTCGCTGTTTCTCAAATGAATATTTCTCAACAAATTGTATAAACCCTTTTGTTCCAGTTTTGACAACTTGGCCTTATAGTAAGTCGAAACATATACAGGAAAAAATTCATAATGAGATTCAAAGGGTACTTGATTTATTAAATATGAAAACAGGGTCTTATAATTTTGATATTCGTATTGATAAAAATGAAGACGTCTACCTTATTGAAATTACGCCTAGAAATGGTGGTGATTGGAATCCTGAAGCAATACGTTATGCGACGGATATTGATTTAATGGAATATACGATTAAAGCAGCTTTAGGAGAAGACTGCAGTGATTTAAAAATGGTTGAACCAACTGGTTATTGGGCAACTTTTGTCTTAAATAGTGATAAAAGTGGTACATTTATGGGTCTGGAAATACAAGAAGAATTTTTCGAAAAGAATGTAGTGGACTATGAATTATTAGTTAAAACAAATAATAAGATATCAGCACTTTCTGGATCTCATGAGAAATTAGGATTAATGCTATTAACATTTAAAAAAAAGCAAGATATGATTAAAAAAATCGATAATATTAATAATTTAATTAAAATAAATGTCAATAAATTAATCATATCATTAAGTTTACCCTTCTTATTATTGCATGAAAAAATGGCTATTCTCATATAGATAATATGAAACTTGAGTAAAAAAATACAATTAGAATGAGGTTAATTCTATGAAAAAATTGTTAATACTTAGTGGAGAACCATATCATATACCATTTATAAAAAAAGCAGTAGAAATGGGATATTACACAATTACATGCGACTATTTCGAAAATAACCCCGGCCATAAATTTGCCCATGAATATCACAATGTGAGTTATATGGACAAGGAAAGGGTGCTAGAGTTAGCAAAAGAACTTAAAATAGATGGGATCACCTGTTTTTCAGCGGATGAAGCAATGCCGACAGTTTCTTACGTTGCTGACCATTTAGGGTTACCATCCTATCCATCGAAGTCTATAGAAATTATTAATAATAAACATTTATTTAGGGAGTTTTTGAAGAATAATAATTTTCATGTCCCTAAAGCAAAAAGCTTTACATCTTATGAAGAAGCAAAATATGAAATAGACCACTTTAATTTACCGGTTATGATAAAACCAGTCGATTCATCAGGAAGCAGAGGAATATCAAAAATAAATAGGATTGAGGAACTTGAAGAAAAGATAGAATATGCATTAAATTTTTCGAAAACAAAGCGTTTTATTATAGAAGAGTATATCGATAAGAAGGGATATCAAGTTGGAGGCGATGGTTTCTCAGTGAATGGTGAACTAGTATTTCGTTCCTTCACAAATAATCATCTTGATGCTTCACATTTAAATCCTTTTATACCTTTAGGAGGAAGTTGGCCAAGCATATTACCGGCACATATTCAAAATAATATTCATATAGAAATTCAAAGGTTGATAAATTTACTTGGAATGGAAACAGGCCCATATAATTTCGATATTCGATTAGATAAAAATGATCATGTATATTTCATTGAAATGGGTGCAAGAACTGGTGCAAATTTAATCCCGCGAATTACAAAATATGCCACTGGAGTAGATTTAATTGAATATACTATTAAAGCAGCCTTAGGTGAAGATTGTCGTGATTTAAAAATGACTGAACCACAAGGGTTTTGGTCTTGCTATATTATTAATAGTCAGAAGAGTGGGATATTTGAAAGTATTGAAATAGATAGTGAGTTTGAGAAGAACAATATAGTTGAATATGCATTGCACTTTAAAAGCGGAGATCAGATTAGTGCCTTTACCGGAACAGATAAGAAATTAGGTGAAATGGTAATTAAGTATTCGTCCAAAGAAGAAATGCTAGAAAAAATGGACAATATAAATAAATACATTAAAGTTTGTTTAAATGATTCATTAGTTTATTGAATTATAAATTTAGGATTTCTAAAACAGGCAAAAATATATGGGATAATGTTTATTAGATTATCTAATCAATATTACTATAAAATAAAATAGCTATGTTTCAGGGAGGCAATAGATTTGGAAGAAACACTCAGTCTACAGGAAATTGCAAAAATACTAAAGAAACGATTATGGCTAGTCATTTTTTTTACCTTTATCAGCATTGGCATCAGTGCAGGTATTAGCTTTTATGCATTAACCCCCATCTATCAGGCACAAACACAAATTTTAGTAAATCAAAATAGTAGCTCTGAGGGAGTATACTCCTGGCAAACTACAGAAACCGATTTACGATTAATCAATACGTATAATGTCATTATTACAAGTCCAGTCATTCTTACTCCAGTAATCGACGCACTCAATCTAAGCTTAACTCCAGCACAATTAACACAGCAAATCTTCATCTCTAACGAAAATGACTCGAAAGTTGTAACAATCAGCGTCGAGGATTCAAATCCATCAATGGCAGTCGAAATCTCAAATAAAGTAGCGGAAGTGTTTAAAGAACAAATTCCACAGTTAATGAGCGTCGATAATATTTCCATTTTATCTGCAGCTAAGCTAAGTGAAAACCCTACCCCGGTGAAACCGAATAAAATGTTGAATATTGCGATTGGTGGTATTATCGGTCTCATGCTTGGCGCTGGGTTGTCATTTTTACTTGAGCTTTTAGATATGACAATTAAGAGCGAGCAAGATGTGGAAGATTATTTAGGTTTGCCGGTCATTGGAATAGTTGATTTAATTAAGGAAGAAAAGCAAAACAGATTTTCATTTAATCCCCGAAAAGCGAGGAGAAGTTAAATGATGAAGTGGCGTCTGAAAAAAAAGAAAAGTGTTTTGCAAAATTTACAAATTGGACGGAAGCTTGTGACGATTTCCGAGACGAAATCTCATATTATCGAACAGTTTCGCACTTTGCGCACAAATATTAAGTTTTCTATGCCAGATGAGCCGTTAAAGACCATTTTAGTTACCTCTTCTACACCAGGGGAAGGAAAATCAACGAACGCGGCGAATCTAGGTGTTGTGTTTGCACAGGAAGACAAAAGAGTGCTGATAATTGATGCGGATATGCGGAAGCCGACATTGCATCACACATTTAAAACGTTCAATAAGGTAGGGCTATCGAATATTCTTGCAAGGAGATCGGCGCTACATGAGGCGGTGCAGGAGACATTTATCGTTGGACTCGATGTCATTACCAGTGGTCCGATTCCGCCAAACCCTGCTGAATTACTTTCGTCCCAAGGGTTGGATGCATTACTTCAACATGTGAAGAATGACTATGACATCATCATAATAGATTCACCGCCATTATTATCGGTGACGGATGCGCAAATACTGGCGAATAAATGTGATGGTACGATTCTCATTTTAAATACGGGAGTTGTCGATAAACGGGCTGTTAAAAAAGCAAAAGCGTTACTGGCAGCTTCACACACAAAGATTTTGGGTATTGTGTTGAATAATTATAAAACGCCGAAACACTTCAATTATTATGAAGAATATAGTTTCATTGAGTAAAATCTTTCAATAATTACAAATATTCGAATTCTAATTAATCATTGAAGCGCATACAATGACGTACAGGCAATAAAAATTGCCTAAAAAAAAGATAAAGCAGTACTAGATGAGGAGGAAATAGCTGTGGATTCATTAAAAGTATCATCTCGTTCTAATCCTAATTCTGTTGCAGGAGCACTCGTTGCGGTTATACGAGAGCAAGGGTTTGCTGAAATGCAGGCGGTAGGTGCAGGTGCGTTAAACCAGGCAATTAAAGCAGTAGCAATCGCTCGAGGGTTTGTAGCCCCAAGCGGCACAGATTTAATTTGTGCTCCGGCTTTCGCGGACATCATCATTGCAGGAGAAGATCGTACGGCATTAAAACTACTCGTTGAAAAAAGAAGTCGTTAATTCATGAAGAGCCATACACCCGCTTAGCATCCAATTTGCTAAGCGGGTGTTTTTTGGTTTGCGGGATATATTTAAATAGAAGGGATTTAAATTGGCGGGGGTTTTAATCGTCAATTTAGGCTAGTTATTCGTCACTTCCACTATTGGGGAAAATGAAACGCTCACTTCATAAAATTGAAATCCTAACCACATTTATTCCTAAACGCAACCCTTTTACATAATCAATCGTCCTCCAATTAAAGATTTCTCATATAAATTTAAGGGAATAGAAATCTAAATTTACATCAAAACAATTTGTGTACAGAACTTTCCGTCAAAGGTCTGATTTTTTGACTCGATATGACATTTGCAATAGTAGAGACTAACACTTCATGTTAAACTAATGTAGGAAAAAACTATAAAAAGGCTGTGCAATCGGCAGCTGCTCGATAAAGCATCTTATACGCTTTATTTATAAATACAGAAACTTTAAGGAGATGTTGATATGTTACATCAGCTTTCATGGAAAGTCGGTGGGCAGCAAGGTGAAGGGATTGAGAGTACAGGTGAAATCTTCTCAATGGCAATGAATCGTCTAGGGTATTTCCTATACGGTTACCGTCATTTCTCTTCTCGTATTAAAGGTGGCCATACGAATAATAAAATTACGGTTCGTCCGACAGAAGTACGCGCAATTGCGGACGACTTAGATATACTAGTGGCGTTTGACCAGGAAACGATCGACGTGAACTATAAAGAATTAACACCATCAAGTATCATTTTAGCGGATGCGAAATTTGATCCGAAAAATCCGGAAGATTGTGTCGCGCCATTATACGCGGTGCCATTTACGGAAATTGCGGCTGAGCTTGGTACGTCTCTTATGAAAAACATGGTTGCGATTGGTGCAACGGCAGCACTTTTAAACTTGGATGAATCAGTTTTCCAAAGTGTTGTTAATGAAATTTTCGGACGTAAAGGTGAAGAAGTCGTTGCGAAAAACATTGAAGCGATCGAACGCGGACGTCAGGCGATTTCAGAGCAGATCGGTGATCGTGTAGGTACATGGGAAATTGCACCTGCTGACGGAAAACGCCGTATGTTCATGATCGGTAACGATGCAGCGGCATTAGGTGCATTGGCAGCAGGCTCTCGTTTCATGGCGGCTTACCCGATTACACCGGCATCTGAAATTATGGAATACATGATTAAGAAGCTTCCATTAGTAGGTGGAGCGGTTATTCAAACAGAAGATGAGATTGCTGCAGCAACAATGGCAATCGGTGCAAACTACGGTGGTGTGCGTGCATTCACGGCATCAGCTGGTCCTGGTCTTTCATTAATGATGGAAGCAATTGGTCTTTCAGGTATGACGGAACAGCCGCTTGTAATTTTTGATACACAGCGTGGTGGTCCATCAACAGGTTTACCGACAAAACAGGAGCAATCGGATTTAATGGCGATGCTTTACGGTACACATGGTGAAATCCCGAAAGTAGTCATTGCGCCTTCCACAATGGAAGAAGCGTTTTACGATACAATTCAGGCATTTAACATTGCCGAAGAATTGCAAATACCGGTAATCGTGATGACAGACTTGCAGTTAGCATTAGGTAAGCAGTCGGTTGATCCATTTGACTACAGCAAAATTGAAATTCGCCGCGGTAAAATTGTCGAAGCGGTGGAAGACGAAGAAACGAAAGAGTACTTCAAGCGTTATGAAAATACAGAAGACGGCGTTTCTCCACGTGTCCTGCCAGGTACAAAAGGTGGTATTCACCATGTAACAGGTGTAGAGCATGATGAAACAGGTAAGCCATCTGAAGCAACGGGCAACCGTCGCACGCAAATGGATAAGCGTATGCGTAAATTACAGCATGTCCGCTTTGAAAATCCGGTATATGTGAATGCGCCTCATGAAGATGCGGACGTATTACTTGTAGGTTTCAACTCAACGCGCGGTGCATTGGAAGAAGTACAGGAAAAGCTGAACTCTGAAGGTGTGAAAGTAAACCACGCACATATTAAGCTGATCCATCCATTCCCTGCAGAAGAGATGATTGCACAGATGGATAAAGCGAAAAAAGTGATTGTCGTGGAAAACAATGCGACAGGGCAGCTTGCAAATGTAATGAAAATGAATATCGGTGGTCACGCGAAGACAAAATCGATTTTAAAATACGATGGTACACCATTCTTACCACGTGAATTAACAAACTTAGTGAAGGAGGAAATTTAATCATGGCAACATTTAAAGATTTCCGAAATTCCGTAAAACCTAACTGGTGTCCAGGCTGTGGTGACTTCTCCGTACAAGCGGCGATTCAGCGTGCAGCAGCAAATGTAGGCTATGAACCAAGCGAATTAGCAGTTATTTCAGGGATCGGCTGTTCAGGTCGTATTTCTGGCTATATTAACTCATACGGTTTCCACGGCATTCACGGTCGTGCATTACCGATCGCGCAAGGCCTTAAAATGGCGAACAAAGACCTGAAAGTAATCGCTTCTGGCGGTGACGGTGATGGCTTCGCAATCGGTATGGGTCATACAATCCATGCAATCCGCCGTAACATCGACATTACGTATGTAGTAATGGACAACCAAATTTACGGATTAACAAAAGGGCAAACATCTCCACGTTCTGCAGCTGGTTTCATTACGAAATCAACACCAGGCGGAGCAATCGAGCCATCATTAAAACCATTGGAAGTTGCGTTAACAGCAGGTGCGACATTTGTGGCACAAGGCTTCTCAACGGATATTAAAGAACTGACAGCAATGATCGAAGCCGGTTTAAACCATAAAGGCTTTTCATTCATTAACGTATTCTCACCATGTGTAACGTACAACAAAGTGAATACGTACGACTGGTTCAAAGAGAACTTAACGAAGCTTGCTGACATCGAAGGCTATGATTCTTCTAACCGCGAAATGGCCATGCAAACAGTAATGCGCCATGAAGGTCTTGTAACAGGCATTATTTATCAGGATACTGAAACAACTTCGTATCAGGAAAAAATCAAAGGCTACTCAGAGCTGCCGTTAACAGATATCGATATTAGCTTATCAGAAGAACAATTTGATCAGTTGACTAAGGAATTTATGTAAATAGTTTTTAGGGCTATACAGGCTGGAGTTTCCGGCTTGTATAGCTTTTTTTTGTTTTGGGGGGAATTATAGATTTGGTCATTTTATTGGAACAATGGAGCGGTATATTAAAAAAGAGTACCGATTGACGGCAGATGCACCAGAGAAGTAGCAGGCTTTGGCTTTTATTAGAACATTGGAGTGGTTTATTGGACAATAATAATAGTTTATTAGAAAAAGTTGGTGTCTTATTAGAAAATCGAACAACAAAATTTGAATAAAGCATCTTTAGAGCTATTTTTGAATTCAGATGCGATAGGGAATGAGTTGGCTTCGGTTTTTATTAGAACATTATAGTGGTTTATTAGAAAAAGTCACCGTGATATTAGCAAATTAGAAGATGATATTTGAACATTCCGAACACTTATTAGAACAACAGGGGGCTATATTAGAAAATCCGCATCTTATTAGAACAAATAAAAATATATTGGAAGATTTCTAAATATATTAGAACATCTCCAGCCGCCAGCCTTTCTTAATTAAATTCGACAAAACGAAATATAGCGGGGATACTAATTGGTTCAAATTTCGGCTCGATCGCTGACTTGTCCGTTATGACGGCAGCTATTATAATTTACACAACAGATTATCCGACTCTAAATACCATTCTTCCAATGAATTTCATTAAGTCTTCTAAGGTAACAGAAATGAAAACCCCCACACTTTTACAACAATTTTACATATTTACACATATCCGTTTACATAGTCCCTTTATACTGAATCAAAATACATAGATAAATGAGGTAGTGTAACGTGCGCTTTCGGAATGCGATTAAATTTAAAGACCGGCTTGCCGTATTAATGATCATTTGTATTTGCTCGAATATCATTTTAACCGTATTTAGTATGGATTACTTGCGGAAAATGGAAAGAGAAGCACAGGCTTTATATGAAGAAAAGCTCATAACCTTACATATGATGCAGGACATCGAACATCAGTATCTCCAAACGAATGAAATCCCGGCACATTCCACAGAGCAATTAACAGCAGCCGCATTTGATTCCAAAATGGAATTTTATATGAAGCAGCTGGTAAGCAATCCATCTGCGGCACTATTCGAGGAAATAGATGCATACATAATCGAGCGGGCATCCGCGCAATTAACCAATCATGAAAACGATATAAAATTCGGCTACAGTCTCCTATTATCGATTTCGATCATATTAATGCTGCTTATCCTGTTTTTCGGCATTCAGGCGATTCGCTCGATCAATAAGCCGACACGGGAGCTAAAGCAGCTATTCAAACTTGTGCAGCACGGGGATTTAACGAAATACGCGACATACTCGGCGCGTGATGAGCTTGGGGAAACAACAAAATATTATAACTTAATGATCGCGGACATGAAGGAACTCCTAAAAACAGTGCGGAAAAATACAGAATCGGCGACAGAAGCGAATAACGAACTTCAAACAAATGCAGAGCAAATTACGACAGGGGCAGTCCGGATTGCGGCAAGCTCGGATGACATGAGAGGTTCACTGCAATATGCCACAGCCCGCTTATCGGATAATGCGGCATCTGTACAGCAAGTGGCAGCCGGAATTGATGAAATAACCGAGCGTATGCACCATGTCGATCACTATATAAAAGAAACAATTGCACAGGCAGTCGACGGGGAAGCAATCGTCGGGCAAAATATAGTACAAATGCAGGATGTGGAACAGGCGATGCAAACAGCGAGTAATACGATTATCGAGCTGAATGAGCAGACACAGCATGTTTCAAGGGCGGTTACGATGATCCACTCGATTGCCGATCAGACGAATTTGCTTGCACTGAATGCCTCGATCGAAGCGGCAAGAGCGGGGGAACATGGTCGAGGTTTCGCTGTAGTAGCTCAGGAAGTACGTAAATTGGCGGAACAATCGCAGGAGTTTACAAAATCCATTGCAACTATTGTCACTAAAATTCAGCAAGGAATGTTGGAAGCGACGACCAATATGGAAAATGCGATGCGCAGTGTTGATACGGGCGTCACTACAACGCAACTCAGCGCGGCCAAGTTCAGAGAAATTACAATGCAAGTACAACAAATCAGTCCGCAAATGGAGCACGTTTCTACTATTATGAATGAAATTTCCGACCATACCCATGATGTGGCGCATAGTTCTATTGAATTAAGCAACCGCTCCGAGGAAAATCTTGTGTCAATGCACCTCATTCAGGAACAGATTGACATGCAGAAAAAATCAACGGCCGAAATTTATGAAGAGATTCAAAGCATTGCAAAAAATATGCGGTCCTTAACACATGCAGTAAAACGATTTCACATTTAATCAAAATGCTTTTGACGAGTTTTGTCGAAAGCATTTTAATTTTTGTTATATTACTGTAATATTTATAAGTAATTTACAGGGAAAGATAAAAATACGATAAAATTTGTAATTATTTTCTGAAAACTGATGAAATTTATCATGAAAACTGGTATCTTTAATCAAGAAGTCATATTAATGAATGATATGTAAATTTATTCCATAATGCAATACGCCTATAGTCGTTAATTTAATATTAAGAATATTTTTAAGAATCTAGCTTTTAATAAATTATTGACTGTAGTAGAATAGTGGTATAAAAATATGTGTTTTATTTATTAATACGAAATTATATAGAGAGAATAGTTAGTAGAAAATACTTAGGTCGTACCGTACCGTTTCGTTTCATTGCAGACTTCATTATTCTGAATGTTTGCAAAAGGACAGAGTGTTATGTTCAACGTGGCAAATATTTAATAATTGCTGTGATCAATTAGATTTGTCATTAGATAAATATATTAATTAAGGGGATGTATTTTTTATGAACAGTCAAATTCAACTAATTGCACCAAAGTGGTTTGTCCAGGATGAGCTACATATTATCGAAACGATCGTAAGCAAAACGTCAACGGATACAGGTATTGTCATTGCAGGTGAAAACTTCGATGCAACAAAGCGATGCTATCCAACAGTTCGACTTTATATGATCCAACTATTTAATGACCAATATGAAATAACAAAAGAATTGGATGCCTTCCAATTTGACACTGCAGAAGAAGCGCAGCAATTTTGTGCAAAGCTGCCTGAAATGACGGCTATTGATTTGGTTATGCTAATGAATAAGGAAGAGCCTGTATTTTCTATTTAATAGATTAATCCAGCTTTGTTGAATGAATCTTCATTTAACAAAGCTTTTTTTTGTTGTTCTTTTTCCGAGGGTCCGTATTTGTATTTTAGTGGAGAAAGGCTACAATAAAGGAGAACAATTAGAATAAGGAAGTGATTTAAATGGCTAGAGGTGTATATATTCACATTCCTTTTTGTCATCAAATTTGTAACTACTGCGATTTTAATAAAGTATTTTTTAAAAATCAGCCAGTAGATGAATATATTGAAGCGCTTGGACGGGAAATGGAAATGACGGTAGCGCAAATGCCGGAAGCGTTCACGAATATTGAAACGATTTTCCTTGGCGGCGGTACCCCGACGGCATTATCCGCAGAGCAAATTGAAAAATTATTGGGACTTATTACGAAACATATTCCGATGTCATCCGTAAAAGAATTTAGTAGTGAAGCCAATCCGGATGAGCTGACAATCGATAAATTACAGGCACTTTATAATGGAGGCGTCAACCGATTAAGCATGGGTGTACAATCATTCGACCAGTCTCTGCTTGAAAAAATCGGACGTACCCATTCAAATGAACATGTATATGAAACAATCCAAAACGCAAAAAATGTTGGATTTGAAAATATAAGCATTGATTTAATGTATGGTCTGCCTGGCCAGACGATGGAACAATGGCAGGAAACGCTTGAAAAGGCATTGGCACTGAAGCTGCCGCATTATTCGGCGTACTCGCTTATTGTAGAGCCTAAAACGATCTTTTATATCCAGTATGCTAAAGGAAAGCTGCACTTGCCGACAGAGGATCTGGAAACGGACATGTATAGTGTTTTGATGGACACGATGGAAGCGCACGGATTGAAGCAATATGAAATCAGTAATTTTGCGAATGAAGGCTATGCATCCACACATAATAAAATCTATTGGGATAATGACGAATACGCAGGATTTGGCGCTGGTGCTCACGGTTATTTGGAAGGAATACGTTATTCGAATGTCGCACCGATCAAAAAATATATTGAAACGGTGATGGCAGGGGAGCGCCCTTTATTGCATGAGCATGAAGTGACAGCTGATGAGAAGCTGGAAGAGCAGATGTTTTTAGGATTAAGAAAATCTGTTGGTGTGACACATGAAGAATTTGAAATGAAATTCGCTCAGCCAATGCTTTCTATATATAAGGAAATAATCGACCAATTAAAGGAAGAGCAACTGATTGAACTGGACTCTGAAGGGATCCGTTTAACTAGAAAAGGCCGTTTTATCGGCAATGAAGTATTTCAGCGGTTTTTAGTAGGGGAATAATCTTTTTACAGCCGATGCTTGAAAAAAGTTAAAAAAAACGGACGAATTCATTGACATCAATTTAGAGATTTGCTAATTTATAAATATATTAGCACTCCTCTTAATCGAGTGCTAACAGAGGTGAGAAAGATGTTAACAAATCGGCAGTTACAACTATTGCAAGTAATCATAGACGAATTTGTGATGTCAGCACAGCCTGTTGGTTCGCGTCAACTTTCCAAAAAAGAAGGAATTACGTATAGTGCTGCTACAATACGTAATGAAATGGCAGATTTGGAGGAGTTAGGGTTTTTAGAAAAAACGCATACTTCTTCAGGCAGGGTACCTTCTGAAAAAGGGTATCGCTTTTATGTCGACCATTTACTTCAGCCTCAAATCATTTCGAGTGGCGAAGTAGCGCAAATCCAGTCGCTCTTTAAAAAGCAGATTGTTGAAGCAGAACAAATTATAAAAGAATCCGCAAATATATTATCGGAGTTAACGACATACACGACGATTTTACTCGGTCCGGATGTTCAAAAACATCGTGTCAAGAAATTCCAGATTGTACCGTTAACAGAACAGACAGCGGTGGCAATTATCATCACAGATAACGGTCATGTAGAAAATCGTACATTAACGTTACCACCGGGTTTTAACCCGCATGATATTGAAAAGATGGTTAATATTTTGAATGACCGCCTAGTCGGTGTACCACTATATGAGCTGCCGGTAAAGCTTCAAACTGAGGCAATATCGGTATTGAAGTCTCATATTCATGCATCCGATTCGATTGTCCGGTCCTTGTTATCCATTACTTCAAACCATCACGAAAATAAAGTTTATTACGGTGGTAAGTCCAACATGTTGAATCAGCCGGAGTTCCATGATTTAGAGAAAATGCGAATGCTGATGGATCTGATCGACAAGGAAAGCCAAGTTCAAACTTTATTCAATGAACAGAAACATGGTATTCAAATCCGAATAGGTTCAGAAAACAATCATTTAGCAATGGAGAACTGCAGTGTCATCACCGCTTCCTTCCTTGTCGGGGAAGAACAGCAGGGGGCGATCGCAATTATCGGTCCGACGCGCATGGATTACCGACGTGTTGTTACATTATTGGATGTTATGACAAACAGTCTGTCCAGAGCGTTTTTCGATAAAAAGCAGTAATGCCGTTGATTCAGCGGTCGTAGCGTAATACATTACCGCTGAATTCATAAATGATTGATACTCGAGGAGGAAAAGAAGTGTCAGAAACAAAAAACAATGAAGAATTGCAGCAAGAAGAAACTACGGAAGAAGTAGTGGAAACAGCTGAAACTACTGAAACAGAAGAAATCACAGTAGATGAAAAAGATCAGAAAATCGCTGAACTGGAAGCAAAACTTGCTGAAGAGGATGCACGTTATCTGCGTTTGCGTGCAGACTACGATAACTTGGCGCGTCGCACGCGTTTAGATCGTGAAGCAGCGGAGAAATACCGTGCACAAAGCCTGCTGACTGAACTTTTACCAGTGCTGGACAATTTAGACCGTGCACTGCAAATAGAAGTGACGACAGAAGAAGCGGCATCATTGTACAAAGGTGTACAAATGGTATATGACCAGTTACTTGCTGCAACCGAAAAAGAAGGTCTTTCGATCATTCCGGCAGAGGGCGAAAGCTTTGATCCGAACTTCCACCAAGCTGTAATGCAGGAGCAGGACAGTGAAAAGGAAACAGGCATCATTTTACGCGAACTGCAAAAAGGGTATCAGTTAAAGGACCGTGTACTGCGTCCGTCAATGGTATCAGTAAACGAGTAATTTAGTGCTTTTCGGTGCTATTTATATATTTAATAAAATTGATGTTTTCATATCAAACACATTTTGTTTTTTACTATTAGGAGGAAATTAAATTATGAGTAAAATTATCGGTATTGACTTAGGAACAACAAACTCTTGTGTATCTGTATTAGAAGGCGGAGAACCAAAAGTAATTCCAAACCCAGAAGGTAACCGTACATCTCCATCTGTAGTAGCATTCAAAAATGGAGAAAAACAAGTTGGTGAAGTAGCAAAACGCCAAGCTGTAACAAACCCGAACACAATTATTTCAATCAAATCAAAAATGGGTACGAATGATAAAGTAAAAGTGGATGATACAGAGTACACTCCACAAGAAGTATCTGCAATGATTTTACAATACTTAAAAGGTTATGCTGAAGACTACTTAGGCGAAAAAGTAACAAAAGCTGTTATTACAGTTCCTGCTTACTTCAACGATGCTCAACGTCAAGCAACTAAAGACGCTGGTAAAATCGCTGGTTTAGAAGTAGAACGTATCATTAACGAACCAACAGCAGCTGCTTTAGCTTACGGTTTAGATCAGCAAGATGTTGACCAAAAAATCTTAGTATTCGACTTAGGTGGCGGTACATTCGACGTATCAATCCTTGAATTAGCAGACGGCGTATTCGAAGTATTAGCAACTGCAGGTGACAACAAACTTGGTGGTGACGACTTCGACGACAAAATCATTGCTTATTTAGTAGAAGAGTTCAAAAAAGAAAACTCAGTAGACTTATCAAAAGACAAAATGGCAATGCAACGTTTAAAAGATGCAGCTGAAAAAGCGAAAAAAGACTTATCAGGTGTAACTTCTACTCAAATTTCATTACCGTTCATCACAGCAGGTGCTGATGGCCCGCTTCACTTAGAAATGTCATTATCACGTGCGAAATTCGATGATTTAACAAAAGACTTGGTAGAACGTACAATCGTACCGACTCGTCAAGCATTATCAGATGCAGGTCTTTCTGCTTCTGAATTAGATAAAGTAATCTTAGTTGGTGGTTCTACTCGTATTCCTGCAGTAGTGGAAGCGATCAAAAAAGCTACTGGTCATGAGCCACACAAAGGCGTAAACCCAGATGAAGTAGTAGCAATGGGTGCTGCTGTACAAGGTGGCGTATTAGCTGGTGACGTACAAGGCGTATTATTATTAGACGTAACACCATTATCATTAGGTATCGAAACAATGGGCGGTGTTATGACGAAATTAATCGATCGTAACACAACAATCCCAACATCTAAATCTCAAGTGTTCTCAACAGCTGCAGACAACCAACCAGCAGTAGACATTCACGTATTACAAGGTGAGCGTTCAATGGCTGCAGACAACAAAACACTTGGTCGCTTCCAATTATCTGATATTCCACCAGCACCACGTGGAATTCCACAAATCGAAGTAACATTCGATATTGATGCGAACGGTATCGTATCAGTTAAAGCGAAAGACTTAGGTACACAAAAAGAACAAACAATCGTGATCCAATCTGATTCAGGTTTATCAGAAGAAGAAATCGAGCGTATGGTGAAAGATGCTGAAGCAAACGCTGAAGCTGATGCGAAACGTAAAGAAGAAGCAGATCTTCGCAACGAAGCAGACCAATTAGTATTCCAAGTGGATAAAACAATCACAGACTTAGGTGAGCAAATTACAGAAGACGAAAAGAAATCTGTTGAAGATGCACGCGACGAGCTAAAAGCAGCTTTAGAAAAAGGCGAGCTTGAAGGCATCAAAGCTTCTAAAGAAAAATTAGAAGGCGTACTACAACCATTAGTAATGAAAGTATACGAGCAAGCAGCGGCAGCAGCGCAAGCAGCACAAGGCGGCGCTGAAGGCTTTGAAGGCGCAGCAGACGCTGGTCAAAAAGACGACGGTATCGTAGACGCTGACTTTGAAGAAGTTAAAGACGACAAAGACAATAAATAATTCTTTCTGATTTTCACATAAAAGCCAAAGACCGCTTGCGGCTTTGGCTTTTAAGTTTGTAGTGATATGGGCTTATTAGCGGATTCTCGTGGGAAAGTAGAACTTATTGAAACGAAAGTAGAAAGTTCAGCGGCTAATGTGGAAGCTATTCAGGGAAAAGTGGAATAGATCGCCCGGAAAGTAGAAAGTGCAAATCTTTTTAGCGGATTTCCGTGAGAAAGTAGAACTTATTGAATCGAAAGTAGAAAGTTCAGCGACGAAAGTGGAAGCTATTCATGGATAAACATAATTAGAATACGAAATTTAATACTAAACGAGAAGTGCTTGGAATGGAGGGGAGGAGACTCCAGCGGGAATAGCGTGACGCCTGAGACTACAGGCTCAGGCCACGCCCGCGGAAAGCGTCCGACCCGGAATGGAAAGCACTGGACCTTATGAAGAGAAGAAATTATATATTGCGAAAACTGATGTAGTAAAGGTTATTAAAATTAACCGGTAGTTGTGCGAAGTGGAGGGGCCGACTCCTAGGGGATTAGCGTGCGCGGAAAATCAGGTTGCTCCTGCGGTTACTCGTCGCAAAGCTTTATTCAAAGCTTTGGAGCCACGCCCCCAGGAAAGCGTGCCCCGCAACGCAGCACAACGGGCTATGTGATTACAACGGAATATTAATTGCATTCATTATGCAAGCAAAAGCTATACATCATTTTTTCAACATGTTAAAATAGACGTTATGTAAAAAGAGCGGAGAGTGAACAATGAGTAAGCGCGATTACTATGAAGTACTTGGCCTGAGCAAAGGTGCAAGCAAAGATGAAATAAAAAAAGCGTATCGTAAATTATCAAAACAGTATCACCCGGATTTAAACAAAGAAGAGGGTGCAGACGAAAAGTTCAAAGAAGTCGCAGAAGCATATGAAGTGCTGTCAGACGACCAAAAACGCGCACGCTATGACCAGTTCGGCCATGAAGATCCAAATGCAGGCTTTGGTGGCGGCGGCTTCGGAGGCGGCGCTGGCTTCGGCGGATTCGAAGACATTTTCAGTTCGTTCTTCGGAGGCGGCCGACGCCAAGATCCAAACGCCCCACGTAAAGGCGACGATCTTCAGTTCCGTATGAACATCTCTTTCGAAGAAGCAGTATTCGGAAAAGAAACAGAAATCGAAATACCAAAAGAAGAAACATGTGATACATGTCACGGCTCCGGTGCAAAACCAGGTACGCAGCCACAAACATGTACACAATGTAATGGTGCGGGCCAAATTAACCAAGCGGTCGACACACCGTTTGGCCGTATGGTAAACAAACGTTCTTGTCCATCATGTCGTGGTCAAGGTAAAATCATTGTGGAAAAATGTACACCATGTCGCGGTACTGGTACGATTACGAAAAAGAAAAAAATCAAAATCACAATCCCTGCAGGTGTTGATGATGGTCAACAATTACGCGTAGCAGGTCAAGGTGAAGCAGGATTCAACAATGGTCCGGCCGGCGATTTATACATTATTTTTAATGTTCGCAAGCATGAGTATTTCGAACGTGACGGCGATGATATTTTATATGAATTAAAACTAACAATCCCGCAAGCTGCATTAGGTGATGAAATCGAAGTACCGACAATTCACGGTAAAGTGAAGCTGAAAATCCCTGCAGGTACACAATCGGGTGCACAATTCCGCCTGAAAGATAAAGGTGTAAAAAATGTACACGGCTATGGTATGGGGAACCAGTATGTTATCGTAAATGTTGTCATACCGACGAAATTAACGGAAAAACAAAAACAATTGTTACGTGAATTCGCAGAAATTAGTGGAGACATTCCGGAAGAACACGGAAGCTCGCTGTTCGACAAAATCAAGAAAAAAATTAAAGGCGACTAAGGAGTGTATTGCAAGTGAAATGGACAGAACTTTCGATTTTAACAACGCATGAAGCTGTTGATGCAGTGACGAACATTTTACACGAAGCTGGTGCAAGCGGTGTAGTAATTGAAGATTCAAAGGAATTAGACAAAGAGAGAATCGATAAATTTGGTGAAATTTACGCACTGAACCCAGAAGATTTTCCGAAAACAGGTGTCATTGTAAAAGCATACTTATCGGCTTCAAGTTTTTTAGCGGAAACAATCGAAGAAATTAAGCTTGCAATCGCAAACCTTGTAAACTTTGATATTAATATTGGTGAAAATGTATTAACTTTATGTGAAGTTGATGAAGAAGATTGGTCAACGGCGTGGAAACAATACTACCATCCGGTAAAAATTTCGGAACGCTTTACAATTGTGCCGACTTGGGAAGACTACAAACCGGTATCAACGGATGAGCTGATCATTGAGCTGGATCCGGGAATGGCGTTCGGAACAGGAACACACCCTACAACGGTCATGTGTTTACAGGCACTTGAAAAAGTTGTACAACATGACCACACGGTAGTCGATGTTGGTACAGGATCTGGCGTACTGTCAATTGGTGCTGCCATGCTTGGCGCGAAAAGCGTTCATGCACTGGACTTAGATGAAGTGGCAGTAAATGCAGCGCGTGAAAACGTTGAATTGAATAAAATGAGTGATATTGTAGAAGTATTCCACGGCAATTTATTGGACACAGTAAAAGATCCGGCTGATATTGTCGTAGCGAATATTTTAGCAGAAATCATTATGTCATTTACGGACGATGCATTTTCAATTGTAAAACCAGGCGGCATCTACGTTACATCGGGCATTATCGGAGCGAAGAAAGATGATGTCAAAGCAGCTCTTGAAAAAGCCGGATTTGTCATTGAAGAAGTATTAATGATGGAAGATTGGGTAGCGATTATTTCACGTCGTCCTTAATTAAATCGTTTAATCGAAAATCGAACATTTTGCTAATGTGCAAAATGTTCGATTTTTACGTTATCAACTAGGAGTGAAGACAATGCAAAGGTATTTTGTAGATACTGTGGAAAATGATATGGACCACTTTATGATTTCCGGGGAAAACGCGCGCCATATTTCAAAAGTAATGCGTATGACGGTAGGAGAAGAAATCATTGTTGTACATGACAATGTAGCGTATGTTTGTGAAATTATCGAGCTGGACCAGGATGTACGTGTGAAAAAAA
Organism: Solibacillus sp. FSL K6-1126; assembly: GCF_038003445.1. Classification (NCBI taxonomy): domain Bacteria; kingdom Bacillati; phylum Bacillota; class Bacilli; order Caryophanales; family Caryophanaceae; genus Solibacillus; species Solibacillus sp. FSL K6-1126. Next base: position 1,321,296 of record NZ_JBBOPD010000001.1, read on the forward strand.
CAGGTACGACAATCCCTTCGCCGGAAATGCCGGTACAAGTCGATATTGCTTGCGGCTTGCCAAAAGGCGATAAACTGGAACTGATTGCGCAAAAAGCGACAGAACTTGGTATGCACGCGTTAATTCCGTTTGCTGCGGAACGTTCGATTGTAAAATGGGATGATAAAAAAGCAAAGAAAAACCAGGAACGTCTTCAAAAAATCTCTCAGGAAGCAGCGGAGCAATCGCATCGTACATATGTCCCGGATGTTGTACAGCCAATCAGTTTTAAGCAGCTTGTACAAACATTCTCAAACTATGATGCTGTCTATATTGCTGATGAAGAGGATGCGAAGTTGGCAAACCGTACGACATTCAAACAAAAGCTGCAATCGTTAAATAAGGAAAATACGCCGCGCATTTTATGTATTTTCGGTCCTGAAGGCGGTATTTCCCGTAATGAATCGGCAGTTTTCCTTGAAGCCGGTGCACAGACAATGTCACTGGGGCCTCGTATTTTACGGGCAGAGACGGCACCGTTGTATGCGTTATCTGCAATTTCGTACGAATTTGAATAGTGAATGATTTAAAATAACAGACCTAAACAAAGCAAAGAGCCTTAATTTCTCACACAAAGAGAAATTAAGGCTTTTTGTTATGGAAACGAAAACCCCCTGCTATGCGGGGGGTTCTAAAGAGCTTTTAGCTATGGACAAAAAAAATACTCCAGTCGTACAATAAAATCAGGTCTGGTCAACCGATTACGTACGAAAGGAGCTCCAATAATGGATAATAAAAGTTTAGCACATACAACATGGAATTGTAAGTATCACATCGTGTTTGCGCCAAAATACAGAAGAAGAATGATCTATGGAAAAATAAAAGCGGATATTGGTAAAATATTACGTCAACTGTGTGAAAGAAAAGGCGTAGAAATCATTGAAGCCACGGCGTGTCCTGATCATATACATATGTTAGTAAGTATTCCGCCGAAACTTAGTGTATCTGCGTTTGTTGGGTATCTCAAAGGGAAAAGTAGCCTAATGATATTCGATCGACATGCAAATTTGAAATATAAATATGGAAACAGGAAATTCTGGTGTCGAGGATATTATGTAGACACAGTAGGACGAAACAGAAAAGTAATTCAGGAATATATAAAAAATCAATTGCAGGAAGATCTCCTGGAGGATCAAATGACGATGAAAGAATTCATTGACCCATTCACAGGTGAAGAAATAAATCGAAGAAAAAAATAAGTACACCGCTTTAGCGGTAGTCGGAAACGTAGTGCGGTTGGCAGACCTTTCAGAGCGTCTTTAGACGTGGGCCAGTAACCCAGCGTTTCACGCGCAGAGAAAACCACCAGTTCAACTGGTGGTTTTTATTTTGTCTACCGGACCCCCTTATTTACAAACTATCTCAAATTGAGTGTATTTCTTCCTTGTATAACGAAAAACAAATATGTATAATGTTTGTATAACATGAAATAGTGTCTCTGGACAAATTTTTATTGTAAACAGCTACAATATGGAATTTTATTAATATTAATCGTGAAATGAATAAAGAATGTTACTGAACATTATACAAATTATTCTGTACGAGGAAATCGTTGTACAATATCGAATCGAAACAGGGAGGAACTATAGATGAAAAAAATTGCAGTGGTAGGGGCAGGACCTGGTGGATTAGCGGTTGCCATGTTATTGGCGCATAAAGGTTATAAAGTGACGGTATATGAAAAGCAGGCTTATGTAGGTGGGCGAACAAGCGAGATTAAGCTTGGTGATTATAAATTTGATATGGGACCAACATTTTTAAATATGTTGTACATTGCAGAGGAAATTTTTGAGTTAACAGGTCGCGATATTCAAGACTATGTGGATTTGATCGATTTAAATCCGATGTATCAATTAATCTACCATAATAAAAAGATTAATATGACGCGTGATGCAGATGAGATGATTCGTCAAATCGATGAGCTGTTCCCTGGAAATGAGGGAAGTTATGAGCGTTATATGGAACAGACGCAAAAGAAACTTGAAGTGCTTGCTCCTGTATTGCAGGCACCGATGAACAAGCTGACAGACCTGTTCAATCCGAAAGTGATGAAAGCTTTCAAAGAATTGGAAGTAGGGAATTCTCTTGTTGATACGCTTTCAAAGTTTTATAACGAAGAGGAATTACAGCTCGCTTTTACATTCCAGGCAAAATATCTGGGGATGTCTCCATGGGAAAGTCCCGGCGCATTTTCAATTCTTTCATATATTGAACACGCTTACGGCGTTTACCACATTAAAGGTGGTATCAATAAGCTGACAGAAGCGATGGCGAAAGTTGTCCTGGAATCAGGCGGGAAAATTTTATTAAATAACGGTGTGAAGAAGTTAAGAACAACAGGCAAAAAAGTAACGGGTCTTCTGCTGGAAGATGGTCAGGAAATTGAGGCAGATGAAGTAATCATTAACGGAGATTTCGCACATGCGATGACGAATCTTGTGGAACCCGGTCTATTGAAAAAATATACTCCGGAAAAGCTCGAGAAAAAACAATACTCCTGTTCAACGTTCATGCTGTATTTAGGTGTTAATAAACGATTTGATTTACCGCACCATACAATCTGGTTTGCAAAAGATTACCGGAAAAATGTAGAGGAAATTACAAAAACGAAATTGATGTCTGAGGATCCTTCGATTTACATTCAAAATGCCGTCGTTACGGATGAAACGGTTGCACCAAAAGGAAAGTCGACATTATACATTTTAGTTCCGGTGCCGAATAATATGAGCGGTATCGACTGGTCGGAAAAGGCAGGTCCTTTCCGGGATATGATTTTAAATATGGTAGCCGATAAACTGGGTGTTAAGGATATGTGGGAATATATCGAAGAGGAGCGAATGATTACACCAGCCGACTGGGAACGAGATATTCATGTATATAAAGGGGCAACGTTCAATTTAGGGCACCAATTATCGCAAATGCTTGTATTCCGCCCGCGCAATAAATTTGAAGAGCTCGATCATTGCTGGTTAGTCGGTGGTGGTACACATCCGGGCAGTGGCTTGCCAATTATTCTGGAATCGGCACGAATTACAGCAAACGGCATTTTACAGCAGGATAAACAGACGTTACTCCCGGTTAAACCACTGCCGAAAGTGGAACTGTATAGAAAGAAACAATCCCAATTAAAGCATCAGCCTGCAGCCATTCAAACAAATGTCTGACTAGGGATTTCAATGTAATGAAACCTTTAATTGAATGGAAACGTATAATAACTATTCAATTAAAGGAGGCAATACAATGTTCAAAAAATTGGCATCAGATGCATTAGGGTTATCAGATATCGGGGTAGTGATTTCAAGACAGGACTTTGACAAAACAGATGCAGATGATTTTATTTTTAATGAAGTGGATGAACAAATCTATTTTCTGATCAAAACAAAAGCGGATGAGTATTGCTTCACCAACTATGCATTAATCCATGTGGACGGGGCAAATGCGATCAGTAAAAAACGTATGCTGCGCCGCTATGACTACGAACATTTTGCGATTGAAGAAGTGCTGCTGGAAACGGCCGGAACAATTGATTTGGATGTGGAAATTAAATTTGTGATCGGAAATATGCCGTTAAGTATTGATATTCATAAAAAACACTTAACGGAAATTAAAGATCTATACAAAGCGCTTCATGCGATTTCCCTTGAACAGAAGGCGAATACATTCAGCATGGATGCGGCAAAACAAAGCTTGAATTTAGCTGCCTCTGCAATCGGCCGCGCGGGTAATGAAGGTGTTTCACCAGCTGATGCATTTAAGGAAATCACAGCATTTTCACATAGCTGGCTGCTGGAGCAAAAGAAAGCGTTTGTTAAAAAAGATTTCGGCGATGTTTTCGAGAAATATATTAATAACTAATAGATTGAAGATGACACTCATATCTGAAATAGGTTATGAGTGTTTTTCTTTTCAATTCTTTTCCGTTTTTGGACCGTGTTTAAGGGGAAGAGAAACAATAAAGTAATTCTTTCCCTTTTTAATTATAAATGATGATAGGTGGCGCTAATGAAAAAAATATTACTCGTACTAGGATTGCTGCTGCTGGTGATTACAGTTCCGTTAGGGATATATTTCATCAATGATAAATCCGTTTCGGAAAGTGATGATGCAGATGAGGATTCTTCAACATCGAAGCAAATAGTTACAACATCCGTTGAACCGGTCTATGAGCAGAATATTGCCTATAATGCCCGGGTGTTAAGCGATCGATATGAAGTGATGCAAAACGGTAAATGGCAGGAAATGACCATAAAAGGGGTAAATATCGGGATGGCTAAGCCCGGTCTTTTCCCGGGTGAAGCAGGAATTACAAAAAAAGATTATACAAGATGGCTCAAATCAATTGGTGATATGCACGCGAATGCAATCCGTGTTTATACAATCCACCCGCCGGCATTTTATGAAGCGTTGCTGGAGTACAATGAGTCGCATGAACAGCCGATTTACTTGTTCCATGGGGTTTGGCTGGAAGAAGAGCCGGTAATTGAGCAATTGGATGTATATGGTGAACCGACAGAAAAGTTTCAAAAGGAAATAAAAGATATTATCGATATATTACACGGCAATGCAGAAATTGAACATCAGCCGGGACATGCTTTTGGGAATTATACTGCCAATGTCGCTCCATATGTTATTGGCTGGATGATGGGCATCGAGTGGTATCCGGATGCAGTTAATTCAGTTAATGAGAAAAATAAAGGCAAGGCACAATATGACGGCAAGTACTTTTCGACAAAAGATGCTGCTCCATTTGAAATCTGGCTAGCAGAGCAGATGGAATATGCCGCCCAGTACGAAATGGACGAATACAAATGGATGCGGCCGTTCAGCTTTACGAACTGGGTAACGACCGATTTATTGGACCACCCGTACGAACCGAGTGAAGAGGAAGATATGGCGACCGTAAATCCGAATGTCATTTATGAGAAAAACGAGCTGCAACATGTTGGTCAATTTGCAAACTACCATGTCTATCCGTATTATCCGGATTTTTTGAACTTTACGCCTGAGTATTTACAATATAAGGACCATCGCGGTGAACCGAATAGCTATGCAGCCTATTTAAATGATTTGAAAAAAGCGCACCGTCTGCCGATATTAATCTCCGAATTCGGAATACCGGCTTCCCGTGGATTGACTCATAAAAATCCGTTCGGCTGGAATCAGGGCTTTGTGACCGAGCGCCAGCAAGGGGAATATTTAGTCAGTCTCTATGAAGATATTCTGCAAGAAGGCATGCTTGGCGGTTTAGTGTTCTCATGGCAGGATGAATGGTTTAAGCGGACATGGAATACGATGGATCTCGATAATCCGGATCAACGGCCATTTTGGTCAAATGCACAAACAAATGAACAGCAGTTCGGACTGCTCAGCTTTGATACATTGAAAATAAAAGTGGATGGGGATATTTCGGACTGGTCAGGGAAAAAGCCGATGTATAAAACGAAACAGATGGCCATGTATATGGATTCCGACGAACGCTATTTGTATATACGGATGGATATGGAAAATACGGAATTCTCAAATGCCGATTTTCCGTTAATTTATTTCAATACAGTGAAAGGGCAGGGGAATTCAACATATAAGGACTACCCGTTATTGAACAAAGCTGATTTTGTACTGACGATTAAAGATGAGGAAAATAGCAGAATTGAAGTCGATGCCTACTATGATGTGTTCCAGAAACTGTACGGCGACCGATTGAAGCTCGTCCCGTTTGAAGGGATGACCGAAAAAAACAGCGGGCAATTTAACCCTATTGAGTATGCAATAAATAAACAGCTCACGATTCCGATTCTCGATAAAACCTATCCATTCGAAAAATACGAGACCGGGAAGCTGCGAAAAGGAAACGGTAACCCGGAAAGCCCGGATTATGATTCACTAGCCGATTATGAAATCAACAAAGCAGATGGGATTGTCGAAATTCGTATTCCTTGGCTATTGCTGAATTTTACGGATCCGAGCCGTCTGGAAGTTTGGTCGGATTTATATGAAAATGAAGAAATGACAAAGGAAATAATAGAAGGAATTGAAGTCGGTGCATTGCTCATCGAAAATAATACCGTGAAAAACCGTATACCGGACAAAAAATCCGACCTGAAAACCTATACATGGGAAAGCTGGACAATACCTGAGTATAAGGAACGTTTAAAGCAATCGTATTATATTTTGCAGGAAAAATTTTCAGAGATCCGTTAAGCTAAAGCAAAGATCCACTGTTTTCTGAGTGATTGAAATCGATTACAGTGGGTTGAGGCATATGTATGAACAGGGGTGAAATAAAAATGAAAGAAACGGAGAATCAGTTTAGTAATAGCGTAGAGAATCTTCAAAATTTGAAGCATCTTTATGATTTGCAGTTAACTTATATCCGAAAAAAGGGGATTCATTTTACGTTTGTTTTCGTGAAATATTCAGATGAAATGTCTGTAAGCTATGAAGAATTCTATCAGTTGGTAAAAGAAAATTTACGTAAGTCGGATTTTGCTTTTTCGCATCAGTCAAAACAATACATCATTCTTGTTCTGTCGATCAGTAAATCAATGGAATCCAAATCATTTCTAGGTCGGCTTCAAACTGCTATGTCACCTTTCAAAATGCCGCTTGTCGCTGTTATTGCAGAAATTGCGAATTCTTTGCATCCGCTTGAAGAAATACTGGAAGTTGGTGAGGAAGAGGTGATGAGCCTTGATTTTTCAGATACACAAATAGTGGTGATTCCGCAGTTTATGGAAAAAGAGCGAATCAAGATGAAAGTCAGCATCATCGAAAATGATCATATTACACAATCTATTTTTTCGAATCTGTTTCACAATCTGGAAACAGCTGAACAAGATTTGGAGGTCCGGGTGTTTAATGACGGACTTGAATTTATAGAATCCGACTGGTACCGAAGTGAGCATCATCATATTATCGTGCTGAATGATATTTTACCTAGAAAAAATGGCTTTGAGGTTTTGCATTATTTGCGCGGTTTGCCTAATGAACAAAAATATTTAATTTTATTTATTTCATCACGTAATTCCGAGGAAGCACAGCTTTATAGTTTTGAAAATGGAGCTGATGCTTACTTTGTCCGTCCCTTTAATTTGAAAATTTTTGAAATACGTATTAAAAATCATTTGAGAAGGTCGCGATAATATGATAGATCGTCAATTTTTAGTCGGGGCGGTTATTGCCGGCACTATCATGCTGATCGTTATTTTATGTATATTTATATATTTAGTCTATAAAGGGACGAAAAGAAATCGAATCAATGAAAAGATGAATGCGTATTTCGAACAATATAAAACGCAATGGTATAACTATCTTGTTTATAACAAACCGCTGGATCACCGGCCGGAAAATCAAATTACAATGAAGGCGGTTGATCATCTATTTGTTTCCTATTTGACAACGCTTAATAATGTTTCTATTCACACCAAAGTTTCCGAATACGCTGCATCGAATATGCAGAATTATTATATCGAGCAAATAAAAAGCCGTGATCGATCGGTCCGTTTGAATGTATTGCAGCGTACATTACTGCTGGAGCTGGAATTTTTAGTGCCCCTTATTGAGCGGCGTTTAAAAAGAAAACGAGATTATGAGATGGAAGAGTATTTATTAATGCTGCGGGTAGTCGCGAAATATAATCGGAATTTATTTTATGCCCATGTTTATAAGCCGAGATTACCATTGGATGACTATGAATATAAACTTTTATTATCGACAATTGATGAAGGCTATATCGACTATTTCACAAGCCATTTTGATTCCTTGCCAATCGGATTGAAACTTGCACTCCTTGATTTTCTGAGTTTAAGCACAAATGTAAATAATGATTTTCTTTCTTTCTATGAGCGTTTGTTAACATCGGAAGATCAGGAGTTAAGAATTCGGGTTCTAAAAGCGATTGCATCATTCGGGATGGTTTCTGATTTCCAACTGTATGAGCGCTTTGTCGATTCCGCCAGCTGGGAAGAGAGATTGATGATGGCGAAAATTTTGCGGTTTGTAAAAGAAGAGGTATCTTATCAAAATCTTCAGCGGTTAATGGCTGATTCAAATTGGCAAGTACGAAAACAGGCGGCCTTATCTTTACTGAATATGCCAAACGGACGAGTAATTTTACAGCAAATAATCGACTGTGAAAACGATTTGTATGCAGCAGATATGGCAAGGGAAGTCATGAAGTTAGGATGATGATAAATGAATCTAGATAACATACTTTATTGGTTTAACGAAGTGTTCAGTTCATTAATTTTTATATACATGTTATTTGTTATATTGGTTTATTCATTAATGCTGGTCTTTGCTTTCTTACAGTTGAGAAAAGACAGGAATCTGGATAAGAATTTGGAAGGGAAAGTAAATTTAAATGCGGTTTATTCGAAGCCTGTTTCAATCATTGTCCCGGCTTATAATGAGGAAATCGGTATTATCAGTACGGTTCAATCATTATTGACACTTGAATACCCGCAATATGAAATCGTGATTGTAAACGATGGTTCAAAAGATTCGACATTGCAGACAGTGATTGATGTCTTTCAGATGGAGCCTGTTTTCCGGACTGTACAGAATCAGCTGCCGTCAGCGGAAATCAGGGGCATTTACCAGTCGAAGCTCCATTACAATATTGTTTTAGTAGACAAGGAAAATGGAGGAAAGGCCGATGCGTTAAACGCAGGCATAAATGTATCAAGATTTCCTTATTTTTGCTCGATTGACGGTGATTCAATTTTATCCACTAAATCATTGCTGCAGGTGATGAAGCCGATTGTCTCTTCCAACGGGAAAGTCATTGCTGCAGGTGGAAGTGTGCGTATAGCAAACGGTTCGGAAATCGAGTACGGCAGTGTTTTGAAATCGGTTGTCCCGAATAATCCGATTATCGTCATGCAGATTATTGAATATTTACGTGCTTTTTATATGGGAAGAATTGCGCTGAGCCGTTTTAATTTATTATTAATTATTTCCGGTGCGTTTAGTGTCTTTTCGAAAGAATATACAATAAAAGTCGGTGGCTACAATAAGAATACGATCGGCGAAGATATGGAACTGGTCGTCCGGCTGCACAACTATTTACTGAAGAATAAAATAAAAAAATCGATTGAATTTATTCCCGATCCGGTATGCTGGACAGAGGCCCCGGATAATTTAAAGGATTTAAAAACACAGCGGAGACGATGGCATCAGGGGCTGTTAAGCAGTCTTATGCTGAACCGTGGGATGCTGCTCAATCCGAAATACAAACAAATCGGTCTCATATCTGTTCCGTATTTTGTATTTATTGAATTAATCGGCCCGATTGTTGAACTATTGGGATATATATATGTCATTTTATCATTTGTAATCGGTAATATCTATTTGGAATCGGCTCTTACTTTATTTGTCCTGTTTTTAATTTACAGTACCGTCATTTCGATGTTTTCAATTTTGCTGGAAGCATGGAGTATGGGCACTTATCCACGTATCCGGGATTCGGTGAAGCTATTATTGTATTCCTTGTCGGAAGTGTTCTGGTTCCGTCCGCTAATGGTTGTTTTCCGCCTTCAAGGATTCTGGTACTTTATTCGGGGCAAAAACGATTGGGGAAGCTTAACGCGTTCTGGATTGCAAAAGAAAACAAATGATACTTTATAATATAGACTAAGTCGATAGGCGGAACTACTCCGTCTATTTGGTCTGTCTTCTTCTTTATTTTCAAAAGAACCGGAATTTGTCCGTACATAAATTTTCCAAAACAAATTCATAAACAATCTCCATGAATCAACAAAAAATGGGGCAAATTCCATATATAAATGAAGTATTGGAGACAGGAGAAAAAATTGGTTGTATAAAGATAACGGAAAAAGGTGATATATTAGTAAATAACATGGAAAACAGATTGAGAGGGTCGCGATAATAATGGAGATTGAAGAAATTTTAAAAGGGATCTTAATTATCTGTAGTGTAATGCTTTTTATTTTATTATGTATTTATTTTTATACAATTTATCGTAAGAACAGAAAGAAACATTCTTTTAATAAAATTAATAACTATATCCAGCAAAATGAAAGGGACTGGTATAATTATTTAGTTTTAAACAAGCCTCTTCGGAATCATTCAACTACAAAGAATGAGCTGGCGGCAATTGATACTATTTTTGTTTCGTATGTTACAACGATGAATAAAGAAGAAATCCTGGAGAGAGCTTCAACATATGCTGCATTAAATATGAAAAACTATTATGTGGAGCAATTGAATAGCCGTGATGAAACTGTCCGTTTACATGTTTTACAGCGCACATTGATTTTGGAGCTGGAATTTTTAGTGCCGTTAATCGAACGCCGGCTAAAAGATAATCGTACCGGCTCTATCGAAGAATATTTATTAATGTTAAAGGTTGCAGCGAAATATAATAGAAATTTATTTTTGGCTCATATGTATAAGCCTAGATTGACTTTTTATGATAGTGAGTACCATCTGTTGCTATCGAATATTGAGAATGGTTATTGTGACTACTTTAAAGATCATTTTGAAGAATTGCCGATTCAGCTGAAATTAGCGTTTCTGGAGTTTTCGTGCCTGAACATGAACATGAATCCTTCATACCTTTCATTATTTGAACAGTTATTGACGTCCGAGTGCCCGGGAATCCGTCTTCGAGCATTAAGAGCCATTTCATCGTATGGCAAAATTTCGCATGTGAAGCATTACGAAGTCTTTGTTCATTCAGCACTTTGGGAAGAGCGTCTATTGCTTGCCGAAATTTTACGTTTTGTTAAAGAGGATGATTCATACACTTATCTGAAAATGTTAATGCGTGATCCAAATAGCCATGTTCGAAAACAGGCAGCTTTATCGCTGATGGATTTACCGGATGGACAGGTAATACTGCAGCAGGTTTCCGACAGTGACAGTGAAGAAGATCATATCTCTCCGGCTACATCTGTGGAAGAAAGCCGGTAGTTTAACAAGTAGTTAAAAAAATAGGCTTTGTATAGCGTTTTATGCTATTATAAAACACGTTGATATTTTTCTTCATTTAGAGAATGAAGAGCATGCTACCGGTCGACTAAAAAGAGGCAATTCGCCGGAGTAAAATAGATAAGTGCTAACCTTGAAAGGATGATATAAATTATGAGTTACGAACGTACGAAAACCGTATCTCTACATACATTAGGGTGTAAAGTAAACCACTATGAAACAGAAGCAATCTGGCAGCTATTTAAAGAGCAGGGATATGAGCGTACTGAGTTCGATCATCAGGCGGACGTTTATGTTATTAATACATGTACAGTAACAAACACTGGCGATAAAAAATCACGCCAAGTGATTCGCCGTGCTATCCGTCAAAATCCGGATGCGGTTATTTGTGTTACTGGCTGTTATGCACAAACTTCACCAGCTGAAATTATGGCAATTCCAGGGGTCGATATCGTTGTTGGTACTCAGGACCGCGAGAAAATGCTTGGATATATCGATCAATACCGTAACGAGCGCCAGCCGATCAATGCGGTACGTAATATTATGAAAAACCGGGTGTATGAGGAATTGGATGTACCGGCATTTACTGACCGTACTCGTGCCTCACTGAAAATCCAGGAAGGCTGCAATAACTTCTGTACGTTCTGTATCATTCCTTGGGCGCGCGGCTTAATGCGTTCACGTGATCCGGAAGAAGTTATTCGCCAGGCTCAGCAGCTTGTGGATGCGGGTTATTTGGAAATTGTCCTGACAGGTATTCACACAGGCGGATACGGACAAGACTTCAAAGACTATAACTTAGCGCAGCTTTTGCGTGACTTGGAAGCGCAAGTGAAAGGCTTGAAACGTTTACGTATTTCTTCAATTGAAGCATCTCAATTAACAGATGAAGTAATTGATGTACTACAAAACTCTGAAATCGTTGTAAACCACTTACACATTCCGATTCAATCAGGTTCAGATACAGTTTTAAAACGTATGCGTCGTAAATATACGATGGAGTTTTTCGCAGAGCGTCTGGAAAAGCTGAAAATTGCTTTACCTGACTTAGCGGTTACTTCTGACGTAATCGTAGGTTTCCCGGGTGAAACAGAAGAAGAGTTCATGGAAACATACAACTTTATCCGCGATCATAAATTCTCTGAGTTACATGTGTTCCCGTACTCTCAACGTACAGGTACACCTGCAGCAAGAATGGAAGACCAAGTTGATGAAGAAATCAAAAACGAACGCGTTCACCGCTTGATTGCACTGAATGACCAGCTTGCAAAAGAATATGCTTCTCGTTTTGAAGGGGAAGTGCTGGAAGTCATTCCGGAAGAGCGCTTTAAAGATAGCGACAATGAAAACCTATATGTCGGCTATACAACGAACTACTTAAAAGTCATTTTTGAAGGCACAGAAGAAATGGTCGGCCAGCTTGTAAAAGTTAAAGTTACTAAAGCAGGCTATCCGTACAACGAAGGACAATTCGTTCGCGTATTGGAAGGCCAGGCAATTTAAATATTGTGCTTGCGGAGTTAAATTTATGAAAAAAGAGAAATTGCAATGTGCAATTTCTCTTTTTTGTTTTGTACGACTTTACTTGATATAAAAGGGTAATTAGTTGTTCGTAGTGAAGGCGGCGACTCCTGGGGGACAAGCACGATGCCTGAGACTACAGGCTCAGGCCGTGCCCCTGGAAAGCGTCCGCCGTAACGTAGAACAACGTGTAAGAAGCAGATATAAAAATAGCCTATCTTTTTTACTTCAAATAAAATAGGGTAGAGAAAATAGTGTGCGCAAGTTTATATAATCGGGCGAAACGTTATGTATTTTTTTACAGCATATTAATTTACAAATAGTTAGTCCTAAACTAATGGAAGTTTAAGTATATTAATTAGAGGACAAGCCAACACTATTATTTGGAACATTATGTTTATCCCGATTACAGGCAAAGAAGGTGAGCAATTTATATGAAGAAAATATGGATGGTTGCTGCAATTCTATTTATTTTATATGGTTGCACGGAGAAAAAAGAAGAACCAACAGTAGAAAGTGAATCGGCTATGGTAGAAGTCAATATCCCTACGGAAGTAGCCCAGCATTACGGCTCGCTTAATATCGAGTACAAAGCATCGGACGTTTATAAAACTATTCAGCCAAATGGTGCGGTTTCTTTAGAGATAAATAAGCAACAGTTAACTGAAATTGCGCAACAAACGGAACAATTCCTGGAGCAGTACAAAGAAACGAGTGAGCAAAGTACAGAAGATGGAATTACACATATCGATGCTAATGAAGACTTTTCAAATTGGAAAATTGTATTATCGGATGATTCACTTTTAGGCGAAGAAGCATTTGATTTGGCACAAGAGCATTTAATTAAAAATATTTTAACGTACCAGTTAGTCCACCGTAATATTCCTGAGTTAAATATTCAGTATGTCACAGACAACGGTGAACCTTTGGACAGAAAAATTATTCGTACAAAATTTGCCTATTCAGACGAATAATTTAAGTTGTCTGATAATTTGCGTCAATTAAAATACATGCTAAACTATAGATGTACGGACAACTAATGTTTAGTAAAAGGAGTAATGAGAAATGACTCAAAATTTTGCAGTAATGATTGATCATACTTTATTAAAAGCTGAATCTACAAAAGATCAAGTAGAAAAAATTTGTGCAGAAGCAAAGCAGTACGGATTTGCTTCAGTATGTGTAAATCCTACATGGGTGAAATTCAGTGCAGAGCAATTGGCTGGGACAGACGTAAAAGTATGTACAGTTATCGGCTTCCCGCTAGGTGCTACAACATCTGCAGTAAAAGCATTTGAAACAAAAGATGCGATTGCAAACGGTGCTGGCGAAATCGATATGGTTATTAATATTGGTGCTCTAAAAGACGGAAATTACGATTTAGTTCGTGATGACATCAAAGCAGTAGTAGACGCTGCAAATGGTACATTAGTAAAAGTAATTATAGAAACTTGCCTATTAACGGATGAAGAAAAAGTAAAAGCTTGCGAACTTTCTGTTGAAGCAGGTGCCGATTTCGTTAAAACTTCTACTGGTTTTTCAACAGGTGGAGCGACAGCTGAAGATATCGCATTAATGCGTAAAACAGTCGGTCCGGATCTTGGTGTGAAAGCTTCCGGCGGTGTTCGCAGCTTAGAAGATATGCAACGTATGATTGAAAATGGCGCGACTCGAATTGGTGCTTCTTCTGGTGTTGCTATTATGAATGGCCTAAAATCAGATTCTAATTACTAATTCGATAGTTTTTGTTGACTCTTTTTTAAGGATACGCTATACTACTTTAGTACACATTAACTAAGTATTAGTGCATGTACTGACGTGTGTTCGGAGGGAGGGAAAGAGAGATGTCAAAAACTGTCGTTCGCAAAAACGAATCGCTTGAAGATGCTCTTCGTCGCTTCAAACGTACTGTATCAAAATCAGGTACAATTCAGGAAGTTAGAAAGCGCGAGTTCTACGAAAAACCTAGCGTTAAGCGTAAAAAGAAATCAGAAGCTGCACGTAAACGTAAGTGGTAATTTTCCCTGTAAAAACCCTACGTTCATAACACGCAATTTTCAGATTTAACTGAGCAGACAAATGATATACCCCGCAGTTATTTATATAACTGCGGGGTATTTGCATTTGTTTTTATTCTTCAAATCAACCATAATAGAGAAGAGAAAGAAAGCGTTTTCGAGAAACTTTTAATAATTAGCGATTAATACCGTATGATTGGTATATGTTAGCAAATAATATAGGAGGAAGTTTTTTTAGGTATTTAAAAAAAATTGAAACTTTTCTTCATCTCATCCGTAGAATTAACTGTACATAACTTAGCTAAAGGGGTGATAAAATTGAGACGAACGAAAGGGATTAGTTGGATTTTTCTGATGGTCATGTCATTCGTATTAATGTTTCCTTCTTTAACAGCATTTGCAGATGGTAAAGTGTATGAAATATCCATCAATAATGAAATTGAAAAAGGTTTGGTGGAGCATTTAAAGCGTGGATTCGATGAAGCAAAAAGTAATAACGCAGAAGCAATTATTCTGAATATGCATACACCCGGCGGATTTGTTGCTGCGGCTTCGGAAATCGGCAGGCTGATGGATGCAATCGATATACCGATTATTGCATTCGTCAATTCGGATGCGCTGTCTGCTGGTGCGTATATTGCTTTACATGCTGATAAAATTTATATGACACCAAACGCAACAATGGGTGCTGCGGCGGTCATCGATTCTTCCGGTAACACAGCAGGAGAAAAGGCGGAAAGTGACTGGCTTGCCAAAATGACTTCGGCTGCCGAAAACTCCGGCAGGGATCCTATATATGCGCAGGCAATGGTCAGAAACGACTACGATTTGCCTGAACTAAGAGCCCCTAAAGGAAAGCTCCTCACTTTAACTGCAGAAGATGCGGAAAAAGTTAAGTACTCAGAAGGCACTGTTGCTTCGATAACGGAACTGCTTGAAATCACCAACCTTGATGGCAGCGAAGTAGTAAAAGTTGAGCTAACATTTGCTGAAAAACTGGCACGCTTTATTACAAATCCGATTATCGTTCCTATTTTACTGTCGATTGCAAGTATCGGATTAGTTGTTGAGCTGTATTCACCAGGCTTTGGTGTTGCAGGGACAATGGGGCTTGCTTCATTAGGTATGTTCTTCTTTGGACATACGATTGCAGGTTTTGCCGGATATGAAACAGTCATCATTTTTGTAATCGGACTTATTTTACTCATTGCCGAGCTATTTGTACCAGGTGGTATAGTTGGTATTATCGGTGGCGCATTAATGATAGGAAGTTTGCTTTTTGCAGGGGAAAGCTTTGTTCATATGGCTTATTCGATTTTAATCGCAATGATAATTGCAGGTATAGGAATGGTGATACTTATGAAATTCTTCGGGAAAAAGTTGCATATGTTCAACCGTCTCGTGCTGAGAGATGCAACGACGACGGAAGAAGGTTATGTTTCAAACAAAAACCGAATTGAATTAATAGGCAAAACAGGGCAGGCTATTACGCCGTTGCGACCATCAGGAACCGTTGTTGTTGACCAGGAACGTCTTGATGTTGTAACACAAGGCGGTTATATTGATGCTGGTAAAACAGTTGAAGTAGTGAAAGTAGAAGGCTCTCGTATTGTCGTAAGAGAATTTATTGGAAGAGGTGGAGAATAGGTATGAATATGTTGGCAGATGCAGGAACAATAACATTAATTGTCGGATTAGTCATTGCATTTATTATCCTGGCAGTATTTTTCACATTTGTTCCGGTTGCACTATGGATTAGTGCACTAGCAGCAGGTGTAAGAGTAAGTATTTTCACATTAGTCGGAATGCGTTTACGTCGAGTAATTCCGTCGCGTATTGTGAATCCTTTAATTAAGGCTCATAAAGCCGGTTTAGAAGTATCGATTAACCAATTAGAATCACACTATTTAGCAGGTGGTAACGTAGACCGTGTTGTCAATGCATTGATCGCGGCACACCGAGCGAATATTGAGTTAACATTTGAACGTGCAGCAGCAATCGACTTAGCTGGCCGTGACGTTTTAGAAGCGGTACAAATGTCGGTTAACCCGAAAGTAATTGAAACACCATTTATTGCCGGTGTTGCGATGAACGGGATTGAAGTAAAAGCAAAAGCGCGTATTACAGTACGTGCAAACCTCGACCGCTTAGTCGGTGGTGCTGGTGAGGAGACAATCGTTGCCCGTGTTGGTGAAGGTATCGTATCGACACTAGGTTCTAGTGCATCACATTCAAAAGTACTGGAAAACCCGGATTTAATTTCTCAAACAGTTTTATCTAAAGGTTTAGACTCTGGTACGGCATTTGAAATTCTATCGATCGATATTGCGGACGTTGATATCGGTAAAAACATCGGTGCCGAGCTTCAAATCGAGCAAGCACAGGCAGATAAAAACATCGCTCAGGCAAAAGCCGAAGAGCGTCGTGCAATGGCCGTAGCAAGCGAGCAAGAGATGATTGCAAAAGTTCAGGAAATGAAAGCAAAAGTAGTAGAAGCAGAGGCAGAAGTTCCAATGGCTCTTGCAGAAGCGCTACGTTCAGGCAACTTCGGTATTATGGATTACATGAACTACAAAAATATTCAGGCGGACACATCAATGCGTGATTCGATCTCAAAAGTTTCGAATGACGACAACAAAGATCCGAAAAACAAATAATCGAGGAAAGGAGTGAGCACTAAATGGAAGGAATTATCATTATGGTGATTGTCTTTATTGTCAGTTCTTTATTGGGTAAAGGTAAAGAACAACAGCAAAAAAAAGAATCAAAACAGATGCCGCCATTTAGCAGTCAACCTGCTCCTCGAAAACAGGAAGTTCAACGTCGAACAGAGCAAAAACGTCCAAAATCATTGGAGGATTTTGCGAATGAAGTATTCGGCCAGCTGAATGAAAAAGCAAAACCAGTAAGTCAAAGAATAGAACGAGAGCTCCCTAAACAAGTAGAAAAACCTGTTGAAGCTGCTCGCTCAATCGTGGAACCAGTAACTGACAAGATCAATAATCCTCGTTCATTAAAGGAGCGTCCAATTGTTGCAATGGCCAAAAAAGAAGCAGAAGCCTTCCAAGTTGTGCCATCGAGCAAACGTGATTTAATGCAGGCCATTATTATGACGGAAGTTCTTGGCCCACCTAAAGCAAGAAAAAAATAATACGAGACTACCTATTTCAACGTAATGTGGGAATAGGTAGTTTTTTTACATAGTATAGAAAACCAGCAACTAAATTTCCGCGGAACCGGGTATATATATAATGAGAGGGGGAAACGACATGAAAAAAAGATGGATGTTATTGTTAATTCTTATTTTAGTATTGGCCGCATGCGGTAAGGAAGAGGAAGAAACACTTTTGGAGACGGATGGAACGTCTACTGTATATGAGAGTGAGGAGTCATTGACACATAGTATGGAAGGTGTCACTTTAAAGCTCGACTATACGGTAAATAAGGTTTCCGCTGAGCCCGGAGAATTAATTCTTGAAATTAAAGGAACTATAGAAAATGAGTACAGTCAAATTGTCTACTATACGCCGGATTTTACAATTCAAACATTAGAGCAGGATGAAATAGAGCAGCTGTCGTCTTCTGTTGAGAACGAGCAAATTATGGTGAATCCTCAAATGGAAACAACTTTTAACGTGACTTATTTGATTCCTCAGCATATATACGATGAAAATAAATCACTGAATATGCGGGTTCCAGCTGCATTTAAGGAGCCGGAAAGCGAAAGTTCCGGTGATGCGTTAGGTGACTTTGCAAACTGGGAAATTCCGATCAAGTGAAAACAATCAGCCATTAACGGGTAGTTTTACTACCCGTTAATGGGGGATAAAATTATCTATACATGCCTTCTTTTTTCCAAGCATATAGTGACGTAAAAAGGAGGCTTTTATTGAAAAATTTATTTCCTAAAAACAATAAATTGCAAATCACCTCTTTTATGGATATCCGCTATGATGGTTCCTATACGATAGGTGATGTAACCCCGACTGAATATAACTGTACAACTAAAGATTTTACGATGTATGTTAATGCAGGGGAAGTGGAAGTCCAGCATTTATTCGAAGAAGGTTTTTTAATTCAATGTAAAAATCTGCAGAAGCTTACGATTGAGCGGAATGCAAAATGAGTAAATCCTATAAAAAGCTTATAACAATTAAACTAAAGCAATCTAAAGAAGCTAGTGCTTTTATTATGCTGATGAAAGAGCATAAAATCCGGATTTTCAACTTGAATTTTAAACAGAGCGAAATAACTTTCCAAGTAGCGCATAGTAACTTGTCTTTAATGCGCAGACTAAGAAAAAAAGCGAAAGTTAAAATTACAGTCCGTTACAGCGAGCCGGAGAGAATTCTGCAAAAAGATATGGTTACGGCGATTGGCATCATCATGTTAATCGTCCTGCCGATCATACTGTCACGGTTTGTATGGCAAGTTGAAGTTGATGCCGCCACAATCGAGCTGGAAGATGAAGTGGCACACTATCTGCAAAAGGAAATGGGTGTGGAGTTTCCTGTACCGAAAAAAACGTTTTTATCCGATAATGAAATCAGACAGACGATGATGAAGGAGTTTCGGGAGTTTTCATGGGTACATATTATGAAAAATGGAAGTAAGATTACGATTAATCCGCAATTGGCGCCAAAGATTGAGCCGGTACCAAAAGTAAATAAGAACCAGCATTTAGTGGCGAACAACAGTGGTGTCGTAACTCATTTCCAAATTGAGCGCGGAGTTCGTCAAGTGGAACAAAATATGACGGTATACAAGGGAGATATTCTCGTTTCAGGTGTTTTGCAGCATGGGGATAAAGAAATCATTGTTGGTGCAGAAGGCGAAGTGTTTGTTGATTACTGGCTTGAAACATCATTTTCTGTTCCTAAAACAATCGAAATTGAAGTATTGGATGATCATGGCTGGAAGTATGACGTAAACTGGGATAAAATCGGGACAGCAATAGAACAGATGTCTATTAAACCGTTAAAGACTTTTGTAACGTATAAGCCTTATCGAATGTTTCATAAAAAGAAGGAAAAGATAAGTGAAAAGGATGTAGAAACGACTATCTTGCCATTATTGCACGAAAAGATGATTTCTTCATTACCGCTTGAAACCGCCATAAAAGCAGAAAAACTTTTGCACGTCCACAGTGATGATGATACAGTTAAAGGGAAAGTCTTGTATTTAATTAATGAAAATATCGCACAACCACATCCAATTCACCAAGGAGAATGAGTATGTCAGAAAAATATGTTGAGCTTCAAATAGACAATCCAAATGAAGCTGTAATGCTTTTAGGAATGTCAGATGCAAATATAACATTGATTGAAGAAACTTATAGCGTACAAATTATTACGCGTGGGGAAGTCATACAAATTGCAGGCGATGATTTAGAAAAGAAAAATCAAGCATATGCCGTTTTAGAAGCGTTATTGAAAGTTATACGAAAAAATATTAATATCGATCAGCGTGATGTGTCAACAGCCATTGAAATGGCCAGCAAAGGCACAATTGAATATTATGCGGAGTTATATGATGAAGAAATTGCGCGTAATACAAAAGGCAAGCCAATCCGTGCAAAAACAATTGGGCAACGTGAATACATCCGGGCAATCCGTCATAAAGACCTGATTTTCGGAATTGGACCTGCCGGAACCGGTAAAACGTATTTAGCGGTTGTGATGGCTACACAGGCATTAAAAAATGGTCATGTAAAACGGATTATTTTAACACGTCCTGCCGTTGAAGCAGGAGAGTCATTAGGGTTTTTACCGGGGGACTTGAAGGAAAAGGTCGATCCGTATTTACGTCCGCTCTATGATGCACTTCATGACATTTATGGACAGGAGCAGACGCAGCGTCTAATAGAGCGCGGGACGATTGAAATCGCACCTTTAGCGTATATGCGTGGCCGTACATTGGATGATGCATTCGTCATTTTAGACGAAGCTCAAAATACAACGCATCAGCAAATGAAGATGTTTTTAACGCGTTTAGGCTTTGGCTCAAAGATGGTCATTACAGGCGATAAAACACAAATTGATTTACCTAAAAACACGGAGTCCGGTCTGATTATTGCAGAGCGTACATTACGTTATGTAAAAGATATTCACTTCCAAATACTTGAGCAAGGTGACGTAGTCCGTCACCCATTAGTAGCGAGAGTCATTCAGGCTTACACAGAGCAGGAATTATAAAAAATGGAACTTTCAACTTTTATTTAAAGGTTGAAAGTTTTTTATTGGGAAAAATAGCATGAAACTTATTGGAAAAATCTCCGTATATAAACTAAGAGGAGGAATTATTCCATCCATTAGTAGGTGGAAAGACATTTATCCCGCATTAACGGGTAGTAATTTATCTGCTTCGATCGATTGTTCAGCGGCTGAAATAAGACTCACATCTTTGTCATAAAGCATAGGTAGGTAATCAACTACCCGTAAAAGCCCGATTGGTTTAACTAACAATCAGTGGGGATGAAAAAGCCCCCCCACTGATTGAAGTTAAACTTTATTTGAAAAACATACGTACTTTTCGTAACACCCAACATATAAATTTGATAAAATGGACATAGAAACAAAGGGAGGTGCATGATCATAAAAAGATTTAACAAGCTCATCCAATTAATCAGCTTTCGCGCACTGTTATTCATCGTCCTTGCGGCTACTGCACTCCTGCAGTTTTTCCTGATGATTGATAATGTTCGGGGCGTTACATATGATATCCAACTAACTGAATTATCACCGGAAACCATTCGTTCATCTAAAACAGTGGAAGATACGGTAAAGACAGAAATAGAAAGGGAAAATGCGGAGAAAGCCGTAGACCCTGTATACATATATAAAGATGAAGTGCCAAGTCAGCGTGCAACTTTTGTGACAACCATTTTTGATATTGCATTGGAAGTGAAGAAGGATATTGCAGAGGCAGAGGAGGAAATACCACAAGCCGAACAAATAAAAATGCTGCGTACCGGATTAAAAGATATATTTGATAACCATCAAAATCTGATTTTATCGGATGCACAGTTGCTGAATGTATTAAGTGCATCACAAGCAAATCTTGAGTCTGCACGTGATGCATTGGCGACATTGGTTGAAGTGAACTTAAATTATCCGCTTCGTAAGGATAGCTTGCTGCCGTACCGTAATGAACTGGAAAGCAAGATTCGTCAGCAGCCTTCGATATCTGAAGGCTTAATGAGTGTGGCGATCGTTATTGGTCGTGCAGCTATTGTGGAAACAGAAGTACTGGATGAAGAAAAAACGGCCATTGCCAAACAGCAGGCAAAGGAAGCAGTTGAGCCAACACGTATTTTGCAAGGACAGATCATTGTTCAGGAAGGCGAAGTAATTACACGTGAAATTTATCGTCAGCTTGAACTATTAGGGATGCTAGACAGTGAAGAATCGATTAAACCGATTGCCGGATTAATTATTTTGATTTTACTGCAAATGTCTTTCCTGTTTGTTCTGTTTGATCGCACGGAAAAAGACATTGCTTCAAAGCGCAATGAACTGCTCGTGACGATTATTGTATATGTGATTGCGTTAATCATGATGAAACTGATCGCACTGATTTCAACGAATTTTGATCTGATGATTGCCTTTATATTCCCATCGGCATTAGTGACAATGCTAGTCCGCGTGTTAGCCAATGACCGCACCGCAAGTATTGTGACAATCATTACTGCTGCGTCTGCAGGCATCATCTTCCATGAAGGATTATCGGGTATTTTGCAGATGGATACAGCGCTTTACATTTTATTTGGCGGATTTGCGTCGATTATTTTTATGCGCAGCCTTGAAAAACGGACAGACATTTTGCAGGCAGTAGGTATCGTAACGCTTGTTAACATCGTATTTATCGCATTTTATATACTGATGGGACAGTCAGGATACGGAATGAAGGAAGTTGCATTTTATGTTGCTGCAGCGATTATTTCAGGATTGTTATCCGGTGCTTTAATGATGGGTCTCCTTCCGTATTTCGAATCGGCTTTCGGTCTTTTATCGGTCGTGCGTCTGATCGAATTATCGAATCCGAATCACCCGTTGTTAAAGAAAATTTTGACGGAAACACCCGGTACGTATCACCATAGTATAATGGTTGCCAATCTGGCTGAAGCAGCATGTGAAGCAATTGGGGCTGATGGCTTGCTAGCAAGAGTCGGTTGCTATTATCATGATGTAGGGAAAACGCGAAGACCTTTATTTTTCATTGAAAACCAAATGGGGACAAATCCTCATGATACGATGGCACCCGAGAGTAGTGCAGAAATTATTATTGCACATACTACAGATGGGGCAGAGCTGCTGCGCAAGCATAAAATGCCTCAGGAAATCATCGATATTTGTCTACAGCATCATGGGACAAGCACATTGAAATTCTTTTTGTTTAAGGCTAAGGAAGAAGGGAAAGAATTGGACGAAAGTGTATTCCGATATCCGGGTCCAAAACCACAGACGAAAGAGGCCGCCATCATTAGTATTGCGGACAGTGTTGAAGCAGCAGTACGTTCAATGCAGCACCCAAATGCAGAGAAAATACAGAAGCTTGTGCAAACGATTATTCAGGATCGTGTACAGGATGACCAGTTTGATGAATGCGATATTTCATTAAAAGAATTGAAAAAGATAGAAGACGTATTATGTGAAACATTAAATGGAACGTTCCACTCGCGTATTGAATATCCAAAGGAATAGTAGGAGGGAACAACATGTTATTAATTGATTTTTTAGATGAAACAAATGAAGTACAAGAATCCCACTTGAAGTTAGTGGAAAAACTGCTTCAGCATGCAGCGGAACAGGAAGGAATCGAGGATGGCTCGGAAGTCTCGGTGACATTTGTGACGAATGAAGCGATCCATGAAATTAACCGTGAATACCGCGATAAAGACCAGCCTACTGATGTCATTTCTTTTGCATTGGAGGAAATGGGTGAAGGGGAACTGCAAATTATCGGTGAAGGGATTCCCCGTATTTTAGGCGATATTATCATCTCGACAGACCGTACTCGTGAACAGGCAGCTGAATATGGCCATACGTTTGAACGTGAGCTTGGCTTCTTGGCTGTCCATGGCTTTTTGCACCTGCTTGGCTATGATCATATGACACCGGAAGATGAAAAAGTTATGTTCGGGAAGCAAGATACGATTTTACAGTCATACGGCCTAGGTCGTGATACGAATGAACGTCCGTAAATTTTTTCGTTCCTTTCGTTATGCAATGGAAGGACTAGTTACGGCTGTACAGGAACAAAACTTCAGATTTCACTTAGTGAGTGCAGTAATTGTCCTGATGGCTGGTTTACTGACGGGGCTATCGATCGTTGAATGGTGTATCATCACTTTAGTCATAGCTTTTGTCATCGGAACTGAGTTGATCAATACGGCAATCGAGCGTGTAGTGGACTTGGCATCACCGGAAATTCATCCGCTCGCCAAGCAGGCAAAGGATGTTGCGGCAGGTGCTGTACTTGTTTTTGCGCTCGCAAGTGTTATAATCGGACTACTCATATTTTTACCAAAATGGTTTTAAAAATAATGTTTTGGGGGAACCAAAGATGAACATGGAACAATTAATGGAACAATCTAAAATTGCACGTGAATTTGCTTATGTACCTTACTCGAAATTTAAAGTAGGTGCGGCATTATTAGCAGAAGACGGTACAGTGTACAATGGCTGCAATATCGAGAATGCAGGTTACAGCATGACAAACTGCGCGGAACGTACGGCGTTTTTCAAAGCAGTGTCAGAAGGCAATATGAAATTTAAAGCGCTGGCGATCGTAGCAGACACACCGGGTCCATGTTCCCCATGCGGAGCTTGTCGACAAGTAATGAGTGAATTTTGTGCTCCGGATATGCCTGTCTACTTAACAAATATGAATGGTGACGTTCAACAAACAACAGTAGGTGAGCTAATCCCGGGTGCATTTAATACGGAGGATATGAAAAATGCAGGAAAATAAAGGATACAAATCGGGCTTTGTCTCGATTGTAGGTCGTCCTAATGTGGGCAAATCAACATTTTTAAACAGAGTAATCGGCCAGAAAATTGCGATTATGTCTGACAAACCACAAACGACACGTAATAAAGTACAAGGTGTTTTAACACAACAAAACTCTCAAACGATTTTCATCGATACACCTGGGATTCATAAGCCTAAACATAAATTAGGCGAATTTATGCTGAAAACTTCACGTAATGCTTTACGTGAAGTGGATGTGATCATGTTTATGGTTAATGCTGAACAAGCTATCGGAAAAGGTGATGAATTTATCATCGAGTTGTTACAAGGCAATAAAACACCGGTATTTTTAATCATCAATAAAATTGATTTAGTACATCCGGATGAACTGGTAAAAATCATTGATTCGTATAAAGATAAGTTCGACTTTGCTGAAATTATTCCAATTTCAGCATTACAGGGCAACAACGTGGAAAACTTATTATCGACAATCGAAAAGTATTTACCTGAAGGCCCGCAATATTACCCGGCAGACCAAGTAACAGACCACCCGGAACGCTTCATTATTTCTGAGCTGATTCGTGAAAAGGTATTGCACTTAACACGCGAAGAAATTCCACATTCAATTGCGGTTGTCATTGAGCGCATTAAGCCACATGAAGAAAAGGAAAATATGATTCATGTACAGGCGACAATCATGGTAGAACGCGATTCACAAAAAGGAATTGTCATCGGCAAACGCGGTGCTCTTTTAAAAGAAGTCGGCTCACGTGCCCGTCAGGATATTGAAATGCTACTAGGCTCAAAAGTATACTTAGAGCTTTGGGTAAAAGTTCAAAAAGATTGGCGTAACAAGCAAACGCATTTACGCGATTTCGGATTTAGAGAAGACGAGTATTAATAGATAGCAGCAGAACACACCGATTTTCTTTAAGGGAAACTCGGTGTGTTTTTATATGGAGTTTACTTTTTAGATGCGTTGTTCCACATTATCGGTGAAAAGTTCTACATTTGGCCGGAAACTTTCTACTTTGCCTTCGAAACATACATACTCTGATGAATTAGCGAATAAAATGAATAGGTTCTACATTTCAACAGTTTTGTTCCACATTTCATTAGAAGTTTTCTACATTCGGCCGGAAACATTCTAGCTTCCCCACAACATATTCTACATTCACCCACAACTTGGCGAATAAATCCCCCACCCCAGGACGACAATGATTTTGTTCTTGATTATAGGCAATGTTCTGCTACCATTTAGTAAGGGAATATTTAACAGAAGTTAGAAGGTGAACGCATTGAATAATTTAAATAAATTTTTATTGGCGCTTTGGGGGATTTCACTCGCTTTATTATTTATTGTCGTTGCGACAGTCGATCAGGACAAAACGATTATTGTCGCAGAAGGACAAATGAATATCGAAGAGCCCATCCCGTCGCCAACAATAAATATAGAGAATGATATAAAAGACAAAAACGAGCCAATTAGTGAACGTGAGCAACAAGCACCAAAAGAATCGATTCGTCTTGCAATGGCGGGGGATATTTTACTGCACTTAAGACTTGCGAAATATAATGATTTTACTTCATCTTTTTCAGCAGTGACACAGATGATGCAAAGCTATGATTTTCTGATCGCCAATCAGGAATCGCCTCCTGTCGGAAATGAATATCCACTAAGCGGCTATCCACTATTTTCGAGTCCGCCCCATATTATTCGGGATATTCAACATGCAGGAGTCGATTTAGTCACAATCGCCAATAATCATATTATCGATCGAGGGGAAAATGGAATGCGTACCGTCTTTAACAATCTTGAAGACTACCATATGCCTTATGTAGGGGCTTATAAAAATGAAGATGACAGGTCTACCCAACGTATTATGGAAATCGGATCGATAAAAATTGGACTGCTTGCCTACACATATGGGACAAATGGACTTTATTTGCCACAGGAATCGCCGTTTCTCATAAATTATATTGATGAAGCGAAAATAAAAGCGGATGTAGAGGAATTAAAACAATCGGTCGATGTTGTAGCAGTATCGATGCATTGGGGATCGGAATATGTGTATGAAGCAAATGACAACCAAAAACATTATGCAGATATATTAAATGAAGCGGGAGCCGATATCATTTTCGGGACCCATCCGCATGTCCTGCAACCGTATGACAAGCTCATCAATGAACAGGGACAGGAGACACATATTTTTTATTCGCTCGGTAATTTCTTTTCAACAATTATAACGATCCCGAACACAATGATCGGCGGAATCGCGAGCCTTGAAATTACTAAGGAAGGCGACAGGATTACTATAGATGAACCTGAGCTTTATGCCACTTCTGTATTACTGGATGCAGATGGAATTTATCGGGTTTATCCATTAAAATATGTGGAACAGCGCTCTGTAAAAAATTTGCAGTGGGTAAAGCAAATCATGGGCCAACATGTAACCGTTTATTAAACTTTTCTAGCAATTGTGCGGTATAATAGAGATACGAAAGAAATAAAAGGATGTGCAACAGATGCTACATAAATGGGAAGGCATCGTTTTAAAGGCGCGTGCTTATGGTGAATCCAATAAAATCGTGACCCTGATGACACGTGAAGCCGGTAAAGTCGCGTGTATGGCACGTGGAGCGAAAAAACCTACGAGTCGTTTGGCAGGTGTAACGCAAACATTTATGCATGGCTCGTTTTTAGTCCAGCGAACATCGGGCATGGGGACATTGCAGCAAGGGGAACATTTCAATTCGATGCGCCACATCCAAACAGATATTGTGGCAACAGCTTATGCAAGCTACATCGTGGAAATTGTCGATCGCCTCGTTGAAGAAGGCAGACCGGAACCTTATGCTTTTGATATATTAATTCAGGCATTGAATGCAATTGAAGAAGGGTATGATCCGGAAGCGATTACATTGTTTGTCGATTGGAAAATGCTCCCGTTTGCAGGGATCCAGCCGATTTTGCATGCATGTGCAGGGTGTGGAGCTGTTGATGGGGAATTTGCGTTTTCATTTACACAAGGCGGATTTATATGTCATCGATGCTTCCATTTGGACCCGTATATTATCAGGTTGTCACCAACACAGCTTAAGCTGATTCGCATGTTTTATACGGTGCCGATTGAGCAAGTCGGCAAGCTGGAGTTAAAACCGCAAACGAAGCAATTTATAAAGAAAATCGTGACGACAATCTATGAAGAACAAACGGGAATTCGTCTGAAATCACGTAACTTCATCGAACAACTGGAGCGTACACCATTACTGCAGCGTGAAAAGAAGGAAGAAGAATAAAATTATTGATAGTCCATTTTAAGAGGGCAAAGTCTAGATTAAAAGAGTTGATTGAAATGAAGGGGAGGAGACTCCAGCGGAAACAGCCCGACGTCTGAGACTACAGGCTCAGGCCGGGCCCGCGGAAAGCGTCCGACCTGAAATGGAAATCAACCCCTGTTTAAGCACCGGGAAAATTATTGCCTAGGAAATAAAGTGAGTCGAAAGCGTAGAATCGCGCAGACTTGCTTTCTTTTGTTAAGGAGGGAAATACAATGCGCCAATTTGAAAATGAGCAGTTAACCGTATTTCAAAGTGTGTTATATCAAACGACATCAGCGGTAATCAAAACAAAGCAGGCATTAATCGTAACCGATCCTAATTGGCTGCCGAACGAAATTGCCGAAATAAAAACCTATATCGAGTCGATTATTGAAGATCGGAAATTATATCTTATTTATACACATAGTGATTATGATCATATTATTGCAGCAGGCGCATTTCCGCATGCGACAACAATTGCAAGTGAAGCTTTTGTCAAGCGGACGAATAAAGAAGAGGTATTGGAACAAATCCGTCAGTTTGATGCTCAGTACTATATTGATAGAGATTATTATATTATGTATCCTCACATAGACATCGTGATTAAAGAAGATGGCCAAACACTTGAGCTGCCGGATATAACATGTAGCTTTTACTTTTCACCAGGGCATACGGCAGATGGATTATTTACAGTTGTGGAGCCGTTCGGTATTTTTTTGGCGGGGGATTATTTATCGGATGTCGAGTTTCCTTTTATAGAAGATTATGAAGCCTATTTAGCAACAATCCAAAAGGCGCAAAAAATTATATCGGATAAAAAAGTTGAAGTTATTGTGCCAGGACATGGGACAACGACAAATAACCGAAGTGAAATTCAAAAACGTATTGATGCATCGCTATTATATTTAAATAATTTATCAAGCGGTAATGTGGATGAATCGGAATTACAGAAACTTTATCCGTTTTATAAAGGATTAAAAGAAATGCACGAACTTAATAAAAAAATATTCAACAAAAATAGCCACAGGATTTAAGAGACAGAACTTAAAACCTGTGGCTATTTTTTTGTGCATCTAGCGGTTATCCAGTTCATTCATCCGCTCCAGCACTCGTCGCTTGCGGTACAGCATCCTGCCTGCCTCGGCAATATCTTCAATCATTGACTTATTGATAAAGGCACCGAAAATCATACCTGCTACAGGAATCATTTGAAAGAGCTTTTTCATACCAAAATTGTCCCGGTACGTAAAGAAGACTTCCTGCCAGCCTTGTAACTGAGAAACCATATTTTCTGCCGCATTAGGTTTCTCATAATGCTGTGCCAGCTCATTTAATATCGCTTCTTTGCCGACAACATCAGAAGAAGCAAATTGCAGACACTTTACGATGAAAATACGCTCGGCTTTTTCATTTGGATCATAACCATGGATCATCGCAATTTCCTGTAATGTTTTTAACGCAATCCCTAGAATGACAGGAATATCGAGCGCCAATGTAAACACACCACCAAAGCCGGCGGATGCTCCTTGTACGGTTGCAATATTTGCACGGTTTTTTTGTAGCTTTTCACTCAGTTCCACCATATCTTCAATTGGCATTTGTCCAATATCCTCCAATGTGGAAACCGAATGCAGCGTATGTTTTTGAATATGACGCATCATCGATCTTTCGCTTACTAAATATTTTCCGCCGGTTTGAACATAACTCACCAGTTCGTCGATTAAAACGGATATTTTCTCTTGAATGAATTTAGGTGTTAATTTATCGAGTATTTTAAATGGGATGCGGCCAATCTTTTCCCAAAACCATAAACCGCTTTGATCTTTCTCCCATTGTTGGATTGTTAATAAGTGATTTTCCAGCTGCTGTTGTGTTTCCATGAGTCGCCCTCCTGATGGACATGTTACTTATTTTACGTTCCTAAATGAAAAAGGTTTCAGCGAGTCATTCGAATTGTGTCAGCAATGGGATGATATCTTCTTTTAACCGCTCATAAAACTCTGCTTCAAGTTTTAAGTGTTCATGATGGTGCATTTGTTCAAAAAGAGTAAACATCGCTTCGATTTTTTCTTTAGAAAAGCGGAAGTGGTGATTAAAGTGGTTGCGTTTATTATGGTCGCTTAAATGCATATAGCTCCGGATTATTGTAAATAATTGATGGTATTTTTTGTTTGCCAGTTCATACGCTTCTCGACTTAACCGACCAAGTGCATTGCTCGGATCGTCAAATTTTCTGTAAAATGACTGGGCTTCACGATAAGTTTCAAGTTTCATATTCGCCGTGTAGAGGATGTGATGCTGTGCGCGGTGTTCCGGGCATTCAAAGTGGAGTATAGCTTTAACGAGATGTGAAATTTTATCGAATGTGTCTAAAGTTGTGGTAGTGCTGTCCTTTAACTGAAAAAACATGTAATCCCCTCCATCTATTCTTTATTAGATTATATCGTTTTTTTACATTAATTATCTAAATAATCAAAATATTAACAGGTTGAAATTGTATATTTATCACGAAATAGATTGAAAAATTATAAGTTCTCGATAATGCACATTTTTTCTGCAATAGGCAATGATATTGTAAAAAAGTTTTGACAATTCGGAAAAATGTATTTTATAATATCGTTATTAGAAAGTCGTTACACAATATGCGTAATTGGGGGTAAAGTTATGAATCTACCGAATGTACAGTTTACAGAAGAACAAAAGCAGTTTAGACAGGAAGTGCGAAGTTTTTTAAAGCAACATATTGAAAAGGGGACATTTGAAACACGCTGTGACTCATGGCTTAGCGGCTCTGACCCTTCTTTTTCAAAACTAGTGGCAGAGCAAGGATGGATCGGAATGACCTGGCCGAAGCAATATGGTGGCAGTGAGCGCAGTACAATTGACCGCTATATTTTAACGGAAGAGTTTTTGGCATTTGGCGCGCCGGTAGCTGCACACTGGTTTGCAGATCGCCAGACAGGACCATTGCTGTTGCGTTTTGGTACAGACTACCAGAAGGAATTTTTCCTGCCGAAAATTGTGAAAGGTGAATGCTTTTTCGCGATCGGTTTAAGTGAACCGAACAGTGGATCGGATTTGGCATCCGTTGCAACACGCGCGGAAAAAGTAGAGGGCGGCTGGATTGTGAATGGTGCAAAAACTTGGTCCAGTAATGCCCATGATGCACATTACATGGTAACGCTCATACGTACAGAACCATTAGGTGAGAAAAAGCATGAGGGTCTTTCGCAATTTATAATCGATTTAAAAGGTGAAGGTGTGACGATTGCGCCAATTCGTTATTTAACAGGAGAACCGCATTTTAACGATGTCTACTTGGATAATGTGTTTGTTCCGGATGAAATGGTAGTAGGGACACTAGGTGACGGGTGGAAGCAAGGTTTGGCAGAGCTGGCATTTGAACGTAGTGGGCCTGAGCGAATTTTAAGTACATTCCCGCTTTTAAACGAGGTAATTGAACAACTGAAGATTAAGAGAGATCTAGTGGGTCTAGAAGAAGCGACGAAGCTTGTTGCTGAACTGTGGTCATTACGCAACTTATCAATTGGGGTTGCAAAAGTATTGGAAGAAGGCGGCGAAGTTGCAGTACCGGCAGCACTTGTAAAAAGTATCGGCACGAAGTTTGAACAGAAAATTCCTGAAATCATCCGCCTGATGCTTGATGTGTATCCAAACTTGCATAGCGACAATAGGGTCGAGCGATATTTGGCTGAATCTATTTTACATGCACCAGGCTTTACAATTCGTGGCGGAACATCAGAAGTTCTGTATGGAATTTTAGCGAAGGGGGTTATTGCACAATGAGCGAAATTAAAGAAATGGTCTTAGAAGTAGTTGAAAAGATTTTTAAAGATAAAGTCGAAAAAGAAACAGTTGATCTTTTGGAGGAGAATAAGTGGGCCGAAGATGTTTGGCAGCTGTTGCTAGATAATGAACTCCATCAGGTAGTGGTAAGTGAAGAAGATGGAGGAGCAGGTGGGGATATTGAAGATTTATTGGCACTGTATGAACTTTTAGGAAAATATGCTGTACCTGTTCCGTTTATTGAGCATACGTTAGCCCATTTTTTATTGCAGCAAGTGGACCTAAAAGGATTTGAGCAGTTAACTACCTACAGCATTACAACCCCGCTGCAATTAAAGGATAATGCTTTATCCGGTACATTAAAGCATGTCGGGTGGGCCCAGTATGCCGAAAAAATTGTGGCGGTTGCACAGGAAGAGGCGCAGCAGTTTATCATTGTTGCCGACTTACAAGATGCACTGATGAAAAACAGCACAAACTTGGCAGCCGAACCACGTTCAGAAGTCGTATTCGAAAATATGAAAGCGCTTCAAAAAGTGCCGATTTCAGCAAAGCAGTATGTCCAATTTAAAAAGTTAGTTACAGCGGCATCTGTCAGCAAAATGAGCGGAGCACTAACAACCGCATTTCAGCTAAGTGTTCAGTTTAGTAAAGAACGCGAACAATTCGGCCGTCCAATTCACCGGTTCCAGCTTGTACAGCAGCATTTAGCGAATATGGCAGGAGAACAGACGCTTATGACAGTGGCCGTCAATAATATCCAAACATTATTGGCAGCTGGGCGAGAAGAAAGTGAAGTGGCGTATGCACGCTTGCGAATGGATGATGCGAGTCGTGTGGTGGCAACTTCTGCGCACCAAGTTCATGCAGCAATCGGTGTGACACATGAACATCGCCTCCACCAGTATACGCGCCGTTTATGGGCTTGGCGAGATGAAGAATTTACGGCACGCTACTGGAAAAAACAGTTGGCACAGCAACTGCTGGAAACAAAAATGGACTTGTGGGAAAGCATTACAGATGAAGTAGAAACGCATGTACATGCATAAGGAGGAAAAACAATGTCGGATTTATTATTTGAAGTGAAGGACCATATTGCAACAATAACACTGAATCGCCCGGAAAGTTTAAATGCATTTAGCGAAGAAATGATCCTTTCGTGGATTAAAGCGCTGGAAGAAGTGCGTGACAATGATGACATTCGAGCTGTCATTTTAAAAGGAAACGGCAAAGCATTTTGCTCAGGTGGAGATATAAAAGCAATGGTGGCGGGCCAGGGCTTTTACCATAGTGAGGAAGATATTACTTCAACGGCGTTGGCCCGGAAAAATTCTTTATGGAAAAAGGTGCAGCGCGTACCTTTATTACTTGAAGAAATCGATAAGCCGGTCATTGCGCAGATGCACGGCTTTGCAATGGGTGCAGGACTTGATATGGCATTGATGTGTGATATCCGTATTGCTGCACAGTCTGCGAAGTTCTCTGAAAGCTATATTAATGTAGGGATTGTTCCTGGTGATGGCGGTGCTTACTTTTTACCTCGCCTCGTCGGTATCGACAAGGCACTTGACATGTTATGGACAGCGCGTGTCTTAACGGCAGAGGAAGCAAAGGAAGCACGACTCGTAACATTTGTTGTGAATGATGAGGACTTGGAAAGCTTTACACAAAGTTATGCGGAGAAACTGGCAAATGGTCCAATTGAAACGATCAAAATTATTAAGCGCGCTGTTTTTCAAAGCCAATCAATGAGTCTTCGTTCTTCACTTGACTATATTTCGTCAAAAATGGGCTTAGTAACAGAATTACCAGCATACGAAGAAGGAGTCAAAGCGATAGTAGAAAAACGAAAAGCCGTTTTCAAATAATACAGTGCACATGGGGGGACGCGGATGAAGAAAAAATTTCTCGCAATAGTATCAATGGCTGCTATGTTGCTAGTAGGTTGCCAAAGTAATGCTGAGCGTTATGGGGAGCCGCTTATTTTTACAACAGGTACAACAACAGGTGTTTTCTATTCACTTGGAGCAGGTATTTCAACGATGTGGACAAATGAACTGGAAAAGCGTGTTGCTTCTCAAGCATCAAATGGGAGTATTGAGAACTTGAATTTAATGCGTAAAGGGGAGGCGAATATTTCATTTACGACGGTGAATATCGCCTATGAAGCATACAACGGTGTTGGAAGCTTTGAAGGAAAACAATATGAAGATGTTCGTATATTAGGAAACTTATATCCTAATATCAGTCACATTATTGTGAAAAACGATGAGAAATACAATTCGATTGAAGATTTAAAAGGAACAAGCTTCGTATTCGGAGCTGCGGGAAGTGCGACTGAGGTAGAATCCCGTCTCGTCCTTGAAGCACATGGTATTGGAGAAAAGGATATTAAAGCAAACTATGTCGGTTTTACAGAAGCGACTGATTTAATGCGAAATGGTCAAGTGGAAGGTGTCAATATATACACAGGTGTACCGGCAGCTGCTGCGACAGAGCTGATCTCAACAGTGGATTCAAAAGTTTTAAGCTTTTCTGACAGCGCCATTGACCATTTAGTAGAGGAATACCCTTGGAACTTTGCTTATACGATCGAGCCAAACACATATGATAAACAGCCGGAAGCGATACAAACTGTCGGTCAGTACAGCACGATCGTAATTGACGAAAGTGTGAATGAAGAAACCGTTTATCAGTTGACGAAAGAGCTGTGGGAAAACTTGAACTCACTGCAAAAATCATTCAGCATTGCGAAGCAGTTCAGTCCGGAAAGCGCGGTTGCGGGAACGGCGGATATACCGCTACATCCGGGTGCAGAGCGCTATTATCGTGAAATTGGTGTAATCGATTAAAAGTAAAGAACAAGGAGGGGACGGTATGACAGAAAAAGTACTTGAAAAAGATGAAATTCAACAATTAATGGACCTTGAAGATAAAAATATCAATTCCCGTAATTATGTTGGTATATTTGGAAAAATCGTGATTAGTGTTGCAATCATCTGGTCCATCTTCCAAATATATATGAGCAGTATCGGTGTGATGGAAGCGACAAAATTTCGTGCGTGGCATTTAGGGTTTTTGCTTTTATTTAGTTTTATTTATTATCCTGCTACAAAGAAAAGTGTTGGGACGAGAAAGTTGCCTACATGGTTTGACAGCATCTGTATTACATTATCAATTTTCGTGACACTTTATTTCGTTATTATTTACGATATTTTAGTTCGAGACCGTGCAGGAGAAAATACGATTCTTGATTTATGGGTCGGCGGGATAGCGATCGTATTATTATTTGAGGCTGCACGTCGCGTTGTCGGCAATGCGCTGACATTAATTGCACTGTTTTTCCTTGCCTACAATTTCTTTGGAGCCTATATACCAGGAATTTTAGGGCATTACGGATTTAGCCTTGAACGGATTATCAACATTATGTTCTGGGGCGGGCAAGGAATTTTCGGAACAGCTCTAGGTGTTTCGGCAACATATATTTTTATTTTCGTACTGTTTGGTGCTTTTTTAAAAAACGGCGGGTTTTCGGATTTTATCAATGACTTGGCACTGACAATTGCGGGCCGTACAGCAGGCGGACCTGCTAAAGTTGCAGTATTTGCAAGTGCGTTGATGGCCACAATCAGCGGGAGTGCTGTAAGTAATGTTGTAACAACTGGTACAGTGACAATCCCGATGATGAAAAAGGCCGGCTATTCGAAAAAATTTGCCGGGGCTGTTGAGGCGGTTGCTTCAACAGGTGGCTTAATTGCACCACCGGTAATGGGTGCAGCAGCCTTTATTATGGCGGAGTATTTAGGTGTTGCGTATTCGGTTGTTATGCTGGCGGCAGTTGTACCAGCAATACTTTACTATTTAACATTGTTTATGATTGTGCACTTTGAAGCGAAAAAAATGGGGTTATCGGGTATTTCAAAAGAGAATATTCCGGTAGCAATGCAAGTTCTTAAAAACGGGGGGCACTTATTAATCCCTTTATTTATTTTATTATTTATGCTGTTTGCAGGCTATTCGCCGTTATATGCGGCAATCTTCGCGCTATTTTCTATCGTGCCGACAGCAGCCATTCGCAAACATACACGTATGAATCTGAAAGCGGTTATCGATTCTGTTGTTGAAGGGGTCAAAGGAGCGATTAGTGTAGGAATTGCCTGTGCGATCGTAGGGATTGTTATTGCGACGATCACGCTAACAAGTATCGGTTTGATCATCGGAAACAACGTATTAAGTTTTGCTGGAGACAGTGTCATGCTGGCAGCTATTTTAACAGCGGTAATCAGTATTATTTTAGGAATGGGGATTCCCGCAACAGCTGCCTATATTATTGTTGCAACAATTTCTGTACCGATTTTAACACAATTAGGTGTACCGGCGATTGCAGCACATATGTTTGCCTTCTACTTTGCTGCTTTATCAAGTATTACTCCACCTGTAGCATTGGCACCATATGCCGCAGCAGGTATCGCTGGCGAATCGCCGAATAAAGTATCATTTGAATCGGTTCGTCTCGGGTTGATCGGCTTTATTGTCCCGTTCTTCTTTATTTTTAACCCGGCGCTGCTGCTAACAGGCGGTACAATCGGAGAATACATTTTTGCAGCGATTACGGCTTGTATCGGTGGTGTATCGATTGCTGCCGGTATTAAAGGTTATTTATTCCGACATACGTATTTCATCGAGCGCCTCGTCTTTTTTGGCGCTGGGATTGCGTTAATGGATACTACGTTAATTTATAACTTAATCGCGTTAGCAGTAATTGCCGTTGCTGTTGCGACACAAATCATTTTGAAGCAGCCGGAACGGAAAATTGCACCATCGTTAATAAAAGAGTAGAAGAATTGAGGTGATGGGGATGCGCCCATTGGATAATGTTAAAATATTGGATTTATCGCGTGTGTATGCTGCTCCGGCAGGAACGATGATTTTAGCGGATTTAGGTGCTGAAGTCATTCGGGTCGAGCATCCGGCTGGTTCGGATAGTATGCGTGGTTGGGGTCCATTTATAAATGGGGAAAGCACATATTATATTTGTGCGAATCGCAATAAAAAATCAATCACATTAAATTTAAAAGACCAGTCCGATAAAGAAGTACTGCTTGATTTAGTAAAAGAAGCGGATGTCATTATCGATAATTTTAAAGCGGGCGATATGAAAAAGATGGGTCTCGATTATGAGCAGCTTAAGCAAATTAATCCGCGAATTATTCAATGCTCGGTGACCGGATTTGGTCAGACCGGGCCGCTCGCTGCAGAGCCAGGATTTGATCCGGTTATTCAGGCAATGAGCGGTTTAATGGATGTAACGGGACATCCTGATGGAGAAGCGACAAAAGTAGGGGTGCCAATTGCAGATATTTTAACATCCCACTATGTCGTAATTGGGATACTGTCGGCATTAAGAATGCGTGACATGACGGGCAAAGGTCAATTTATTGATCTGGCACTGCTTGATGTACAAATGAGTTCACTCGCTAATGTTGCAAGCGCGTATTTAAATACCGGCTTCAAGTCGAACCGTCTTGGCAACCAGCATAATAACGTAGCGCCATATCAGGTGTTTGAATGTTCGGATGGACCGCTCATGTTTTGTGTCGGCACTGAAGATCAGTTTAAAAAGTTTTGCAAGATGATTAATCGCGAGGGTTGGGTGACAGATGAGCGATTTAAAACAAATTCATTACGCAAACAAAATGAAGACGTACTAGCAGCTTATATTTCCGATATTACAAAAACAAAAACCCGTGATGAATGGCTCGAGCTTTTACAGCAGTATAAAATTCCTGGCGGACGTGTCAACACAATAGAGGAAGCATTTCAGCAGCCGCAAGTTGTCGCCCGGAATCTAGTAGGCGAGATCGAACATCCGTCATACGGGACAGTGAAATTTGTGAAAAACCCTTTACAACATTCGGAGCTTAATATTTCCTATGAATACGGGGCACCGCAGTTAGGGGAACATACGGATGATTTGTTGAAAATTAATAAAAATTAGGAATTGTTGGGCCAAAATTGGTGATTCCTATTGATTGATATCTATTGTTGGTGAAAAAGTTAGGTGAAAAGTTTTATGACTTTTAACATAGCCCCTTCTTTTTTATATGAATGAGTTTTGCTACTATTAGGAAAAGGGGGGCTTTTGGGTGGAACAACAAAAATTTGAAAAAATGTATTTAATGCAAACAGTTCAAAAAACAATTGTAATATTGCGTGCCTTTACGAAAGAACAGCCAAAGCTTTCTTTAACGGAATTAAATAAAAAGACAGGAATCGGGCTATCTAGCTTGCAACGCTTTGTTGCCACACTAGTGTATGAAGGTTTTTTAATCCGGGATGATCGGACGAAGCAGTATCAGCTTGGCCTATCGTTAATCCACTTAGGCAAGCTAGTTGAGGAAGAATCAAGCATCATTACGATTGCACAGCCCATTCTCCAGCAGCTGAACAAAGCGACGAAAGAAAGTATTTCGATGAGCATTATTGACGGTAATGAGCGCCGCTGTATTATGAATATCGAGAGTTCATATGCTTTATCGGCACGTAATCATGTTGGGGATACTTCACCGCTCTATGCCGGAGCCTCTGCTAAATCATTGCTGGCCTTTTTACCGCAGGAAGAAATTGATCAGTATTTGGATGAGGTGGCGATGGAGCATGTAACGGAAAATACGGTTGTTGATCGCGAGCAGTTGTTGGAGCAGCTGCAGGAAATTCGAAAACAGCAATATGTTTTTACACGTGCAGAACGTATTATCGGAGCCTGCTCATTCAGTACGGCGATAATTTCTAACGGGCGGCCGGTTGCATCGATTGCAATTATTATTCCGGAAGCGCGCTTTGATGAAGAGCAGTTTGATGAATTACGTGAACTCATTTTACATGCAAAATTCGATATTGAAAAACAGCTGAATAAATAAGACAATCCAACCGGGTGTAGAACGGTTGGATTGTTTTTTGTTAAATTAAAAAACACTTTCTGCTCAAAACGAACAGAAAGTGTTTTATAAAATTAGAATTGTAAATGTTTTTCGATATAAGCTTTTACTTCAGCGATCGGCATACGGATTTGTTCCATTGAATCGCGGTGACGAACTGTTACTTGACCGTCTTCTTTTGAATCGAAATCGTACGTAATACAGAATGGTGTACCGATTTCATCTTGGCGGCGGTAACGTTTACCGATCGATTGTGACTCATCGTAATCAACCGGGAATGCTTTACGCAAGTCAGCCCAAACGTCGCCAGCTTCTTCAGATAACTTTTTAGAAAGCGGCAATACTGCTGCTTTAAATGGAGCTAGAGCAGGGTGGAAGCGTAATACTGTACGCGTATCATTGCCCTCTAATTGCTCTTCTTCATATGCATCACATAAGAATGCCAATGTTACACGGTCTGCACCTAATGATGGCTCGATGCAGTATGGTACATAGCGCTCATTTGAAACAGGATCGATGTAAGTGAAATCTTCACCTGAATGTTCCATATGCTGCTTTAAGTCGTAATCTGTACGGTCTGCGATACCCCATAGTTCGCCCCATCCGAATGGGAAGCGGAATTCGATATCTGTTGTAGCATTTGAATAGTGTGAAAGCTCATCATCTTCATGGTCACGTAAACGCATTGAATCTTCTTTCATACCTAATGCAAGAAGCCAGTTTTTACAGAACTCTTTCCAGTATGAGTGCCATTCAAGATCTTCACCCGGTTTACAGAAGAATTCAAGTTCCATTTGTTCGAATTCACGAGTACGGAATGTGAAGTTACCTGGTGTGATCTCATTTCGGAAAGATTTACCGATTTGTGCGATACCGAATGGTGTTTTTTTACGCATTGAACGCTGAACGTTTTTAAAGTTTACGAAAATACCTTGTGCTGTTTCAGGACGCAGGTAGATTTCGTTTGAAGAAGATTCAGTTACACCTTGGTGCGTTTTGAACATTAAGTTGAATTGGCGGATATCTGTGAAGTCGATTTTTCCGCAGTCAGGACAAGCTACTTCAAGCTCTTCCATTTTTTCTTTCATTTGATCAAAAGTCATACCGTCAACGATAATTTCTTTGCCTGTTTTTGTTAAAGAAGCATCTTCAATCAATTTATCTGCACGGTGACGCGCTTTACATGCTTTACAGTCGATCATCGGGTCGTTGAAGTTACCTACGTGACCAGATGCAACCCATGCTTTAGGATTCATCAAAATTGCAGCATCCAAGCCTACGTTATGTTCTGATTCCTGAACGAATTTTAGCCACCAAGCTTTTTTTACGTTGTTTTTAAGTTCTACACCAAGTGGACCGTAATCCCAAGTGTTTGCTAAACCACCATAAATATCAGATCCAGGAAATACGAATCCGCGGTGTTTTGCTAATGATACAATTGTCTCCATTGATTTTTCTGCCATGAAAAAAACCTCCTCATAAATATTTAATCAATTATGCCTCGGCATAATTGCGTCCAGATTTTTAGACCCACAGGATGTGGGTCAGTCAGCCGTTGTCACAGAATGTGACGTATTTAGGCTGACTTCTTTTTTCATCTAAAAAATCTGTGACATCTGCCAGAGCTTATTTTTATTCAGCGGGTGTATAAACACCCGCTGAATAAAAATAAAAGCACCCGTCTCCGGGCACAAAAGCTCTGCCCGGGGACGAGTGCATCAAGACGATGTACCCGCGGTTCCACCCCGCTTGTTTTTAAATAAATAAAAACCTCTTTTATAAAAATAGCTCAGGGGTGCCGTTTCTCAATTCAATGTAGGCTTGCACTATCCCTACTCGCTTATGTTAGAATTGATACTTATAAATCCCTTCATCGCTTACATATTAATAATCATAAACAACAAGTGAGTTGTTCGGTAATATTGTAGCATGGGTTTGTTTTCTTCGCAATATAGAAGGAAATAGTATATAATAATTAATGAAAAAGTATAACATTATTTGAAGCGGGTGAGTCCAATCGAACTCAATAAACGTCAAGATGTAATCTTGCAAATTGTAAAAGAAAATGGCCCTATTACGGGCGAACATATCGCAGAGCGCCTTGGATTAACGCGCGCTACTTTGAGACCTGATCTAGCTATACTAACGATGGCTGGATTTTTAGATGCGCGTCCACGTGTGGGCTACTTCTATGCAGGAAAAAAAACAACGGCAGCCTTTACGGAATCAATGCTTAATTTAAAAGTGAAAGATTTTCAGTCAATCCCGGTAGTTGTTCCAGATGATATGACGGTGTATGATGCGATTATCCATATGTTTTCCGAGGATGTCGGAACACTATTCGTTATTGATAAAGATGAAATATTACAAGGTGTACTGTCTCGAAAAGATTTACTGCGTTCCAGTATCGGAACACAGGATTTAAATAAAATGCCTGTGCATATAATAATGACGAGAATGCCGAACATCGCCTATTGTGTTAATTCGGATTCATTAATCGTGGCGGCTAAAAAGTTAATAGAACGAGAGATCGATTCCATGCCGGTTGTTGAAGAAACAGAGCGGGGATTAGTCATTACC
The DNA here is from genome assembly GCF_038003445.1 of Solibacillus sp. FSL K6-1126. Lineage (NCBI taxonomy): Bacteria > Bacillati > Bacillota > Bacilli > Caryophanales > Caryophanaceae > Solibacillus > Solibacillus sp. FSL K6-1126. The sequence continues at coordinate 1,362,442 of NZ_JBBOPD010000001.1, forward strand.
GGGCGGTTAACGAAGACGAATATTACACGTGCGTTTATTTCGTTAGCAGAAACGCATGATTTATAGGTGATCTCATGAAAAAATTGACTATATTTGTTGTGTCAGATTCGGTCGGTGAAACTGGAGAAGCTGCTGTGAAGGCAGTAGTAAGCCAGTTTCGGCCAAATTTCGAAAAAGTAAGGATTCGAAAGTTTCCTCATATTGCGAATGTTGATGTACTGGAAAAAATTGTCCAAATTGCGATTGCAAATGAGGCAACCATTGTTTTTACGCTAGTTGAAAAGCAGATGAGACAGGCACTTCAAAAAATTGCAAGTGAATATAAAGTGCATGCAATCGACTTATTGGGGTCGATGCTTGATTTGATCGAAACTTCTTTTGATGAAATGCCATTGCAAAAGCCTGGACTTGTGCATCAATTGGATGATGATTATTTTAAAAAGATCGAAGCGATTGAATTTGCTGTTAAATATGATGACGGCCAGGATCCGCGCGGCATTTTGCTGGCGGATATTGTGTTGGTCGGTGTATCAAGAACATCCAAAACTCCTTTATCGCAATATTTGGCGCATAAACGATATAAAGTGGCAAACGTGCCGCTTGTTCCGGAAGTGGAACCCCCTATAGAATTAATGCAAATCGATCCGAAAAAATGTTTTGGGTTAGTCATTACACCGGAAAAGCTCAATAATATCCGGAAAGAGCGTTTAATAACTTTAGGATTAACGGAAAATGCATTTTATGCGCAACATAGTAGAATTGAGCAGGAAATTAGCTATTTTTATAGTATTGTTGATAAAATAGGTTGTCGAACGATTGATGTGACGAATCGTGCTGTCGAAGAAACAGCGCACAAAATAATTGATATGCTAGAGCTTGATTGTTGATAGCAACTGAAGCCGCCTCTCCAAAAAGGAAGAGGAGGTTTTTTTGGTGGAATAATATTCGCGTTTTTTTAGAAACTAAGTGAACTATACTTTTGTTTCAGAAAACCTTTTGTATTTTGCTGAATTTCGACATTTATAGTTATATTCTGATTATTTTTTTGAAATTATATAGCAAGTATAGTCTTTTTGTTTTATAATAATAAAATTGTGGTAAAAATATTTATTATAGGGTAATTACAAATTTATTAAAGAATTTTGTCGTATTATAGAGGAAATTTGTAATTTATCTCGAATACTGTAGATGGTGATAATATGGCTGGAAAAATACCCGAACATGTGATTGAACAAATTCGTTCGCAGTCCGATATAGTCGATGTCATTAGCGATTATATGCAGTTAACGAAAAGAGGGCGCAACTATTTTGGATTATGTCCATTCCATGGTGAGCAAACACCCTCTTTTTCCGTATCCAGCGATAAACAGATATTTCACTGTTTTGGCTGTGGGGCAGGAGGAAACGCCATTACCTTTGTAATGGATATGGAACATCTGTCGTTTCCGGATGCACTCATTAAACTAAGTCAACGTGCGGGAATCCCGCTTGAAATGGAATTGTCGACCGATCAATCGATGTCGAATTCGCCCATTTCAAAAAAAGAGCAGCAAATGCGAGAGGCTCATACGTTTGCAGTGGAGTTTTATCATCATATTTTAATGAATACAGAAGATGGCGAACCTGCATTAAATTATTTGCTTGAAAGAGGATTTACACGTGAGCAAATCGAAACACATCAGATAGGATGGGCGTTACCGAACTGGGACACGCTGTCCATCTTACTGGAGCGCAAAGGATATGATCCGGAAGAAATGGCCGAAAGCGGTCTGATCATTCGTAAAGAAAGTGATGATAGCTACTTTGACCGTTTCCGGGGAAGGATTATGTTTCCGATTCGAGATGAAAATGGAAAAACGATTGCATTTTCAGGCAGGATTTTGAATTCCGATGGCGAAGATGCTAAGTACTTAAATAGTCCTGAAACGCCGATCTTCCATAAAAGTCAAGTACTTTATAATTTGGATAAGGCGCGGGCATCCATTCGTAAATCAAGACAAGTAATTTTAATGGAAGGCTTTATTGATGTTTTAGCAGCAAACCAGGCGGGCATATACAATGCTGTAGCAACGATGGGTACGTCTCTTACGCCCCAGCATATTACAAAGCTCAAACGCTTAGTTCAGCAAATTACGATTTGCTATGATGGTGATAATGCTGGTTTTGAGGCTGCCAAGCGCGCTGCACAAATGCTTCATCAAGAACAGATTAAAGTTGAGGTCGCTGTTTTACCAGATAAACTTGATCCGGACGAATATATTCGTACACACGGACAAGAGGCATTTAAAAATCAAATAATAGAAAAGCCGCACGCGTATATTGCATTTATGATGATGCATGCGAAACGCGGCAAAAATTTCCAATTTGAAAATGACACACTTCAATACATTCAAGAAGTTCTGGAAACATTAAAAAATAATACTTCTCCAACTGAACGTGATTTATACATTCGCCAATTGGCAAATGAAACAAATATTTCCCATGAGGCAATCAGCACCCAATTAAGAAAAATGGTCGCGGATAATGTAAAAGAGCAGAAACGCGATCAAAAAATGGTGGAAGAACCAACTGTCCTTCTCCAAAGGGAGCGTAAAAAAGACGCAACAGACCGTGCCGAAAGTATACTTTTAGCACATATGTTGCATGATGTAAATATTGTGAATAAAGTTCTCAGAGAGGGAAATAACGAACCTTTCATCCATGAGGAATATTTATCCGTATTTGTACGTTTAATTGGTTTTTATGAAGAATATGAAATGGCTGATTTCCATCGATTCGTCGAAGTGTTGGATGATCATGATTTACGAAAAATCGTGATGGATGCTGCGTTACTTGAGCGTGACCCTGATAATGGTGAAGCGGAAATAATTGATTGTTTAAAGCAAATCGAAAAACGCCGATTAGAACTAAAGATTGAACAATTAAAGCACGATCAAAAAGAAGCAGAAAAAATGCATGAGCATAGACGAGCACTTGAGATTGCCCAACAAATAATTAACTTAAATAGAAAGATAAAAATGGGCGTTTAACGCGATTTGTTTTTAGAAGGAGGAAGGTTTATGGCGGACAAGTCAAAACATTCAAAAGATACGGTAGTGAACGGGGTTTCATTAGAGCAGGTAAAAAAGCAACTTTTAGCTAAAGCAAAACAGGTTGGCGAAATGTCAATGAAGGAAATCTCTGATACATTAGCATTTTTTGAACTGGAGAATGAAGAGATTTTCAACTTTGCCGATGAAATCGAAAAAAATGATGTAACAGTTGAAGGAAAAGAAGAATTTGAAGAAGAAGCACTTTCTAAGCAAGAATCAAGTGAAGAAGCTTTCGACTTAAATGATTTAAGTGTTCCTCCTGGCGTTAAAATTAATGACCCGGTACGTATGTATTTAAAAGAAATCGGACGTGTGGATTTACTTTCCGCAGATCAGGAAATTCGTTTAGCGGAACGTATTGAACAAGGTGACGAAGAAGCACGTAAACGTCTGGCAGAAGCTAATTTACGTCTTGTAGTTTCGATTGCTAAACGCTATGTAGGTCGTGGAATGTTGTTCTTGGATCTTATTCAAGAAGGAAATATGGGTCTGATTAAAGCAGTTGAAAAATTTGACCACCGTAAAGGGTTCAAGTTCTCGACTTATGCAACTTGGTGGATTCGTCAAGCGATTACACGTGCGATTGCAGACCAGGCCCGCACAATCCGTATTCCAGTACACATGGTTGAAACAATCAACAAATTAATCCGTGTACAACGTCAGCTTCTTCAGGATTTAGGCCGTGAACCATCTCCGGAGGAAATTGGAGAAGAAATGGATTTAACACCTGAAAAAGTTCGTGAAATTTTAAAAATTGCACAAGAGCCTGTATCATTGGAAACTCCAATTGGGGAAGAAGATGATTCACATTTAGGTGATTTCATCGAAGACTCAGAAGCACAATCTCCTTCTGATCATGCAGCATATGAGTTATTGAAGGAACAGTTGGAAGACGTGCTGGATACATTAACAGACCGTGAAGAAAACGTATTGCGTTTACGTTTTGGTTTAGATGACGGCCGTACGCGAACTTTGGAAGAAGTAGGTAAAGTGTTTGGTGTTACACGTGAACGTATTCGTCAAATCGAGGCGAAAGCATTACGTAAACTGCGTCATCCATCTCGCTCAAAACGCTTAAAAGATTTCTTAGAATAAGCTAAACAGGAAAAAGATGAAGGAGTATTTTACTCTTCATCTTTTTTTGTGTAAATATAGCAGGTAATTACTATTTTCCAAGAATAATGGTATTGCTTTTTACCGATGTTGTTTATTCGTGAATTATTTACAATATGATGTAGCATATAAATACAGATTTGGAGCGAAACGATGTCAAATCCAAAAAAACAAATTATTATGAATGAAATCACGTTCTGGAAACAAAATAAAATGTTACCAGAACATTATTGCGATTTTTTGATGTCCCTTTATTCGGAAGGAAATCATCAAGAAGAGATTGAAGGAAAATCAAAAAATGCCGTCATAAATGTCGAAAAACGAAAAAACCGCAATCTATCGATGTTCTTTCCAATCAGCGCATTTGTTATGTTGTTGCTGCTGTTTACAATGCAGTTCGAATGGGTTGTCATTGCTGTTGCCGCAGTTTTTGCAACAGGCTGTCTGATCGGGGCTATCTATTTTGCAAAAAGAAACCATCTCATGGCAGTGATGCTGCAGCTGGCGACCGCTTTAGCGATTTTAGGTGTAACATTGAAAGTGAGTACAACATATTTTGCCGGCAATAATGAAATGCTTTATATCATCCTTATTGTGAACTGTTTATTCTGGCTTTTAAGCGGTGTCATGCTGAAAATTATTTATTTTACAATCTCAGGCGTTCTTGGGTTAATTGCCATTATTAGTGCATGGATTTATTTCCTGTAGGAACATCAAAATAATACATAAACTTATACTATTTTTTTAAGCTATGCAGAAGAAATGAAACTTTTCTGCATGGCTTTTTTGTATCGTTTTACAAAATACTCTGCAAAATACATATATTTTCTGTAAAAATACATATTTTTAGATTACAATAGAATTGAAATGAAATAGGCTGAGAGGATGAATGGTATGCATTTTGATTTAACAACTGAGCAAGCGATGTTACAAAAGATGATACGTGAGTTTTCGGATGAAGTAGTGGCACCAGGAGCAATCGAGCGTGATAAAACGAAAGCCTTCCCAGTAGAAATTTTTAAAGAACTATCCAATATGGGCATTATGGGTCTGCCATTTCCAGAACAATATGGCGGAGCGGGTGCAGATACAATCAGCTTTGCGATCGTTACCGAAGAGTTGAGCCGTACATGTGCTTCGACAGGAATTACATATTCGGCACATATTTCATTAGGCGGTGCACCATTGCATTTATTCGGTACAGAAGCGCAGAAGGAAAAATACTTAACACCGATCTGTACAGGTGAATCATTCGGCGCATTCGGTTTAACAGAGCCTAATGCCGGTTCTGATGCAGGTGGGACAGAAACTACCGCTGTGTTGGATAATGGAGAATTTGTCATTAACGGGTCGAAAGTTTTTATTACAAATGCAAGTTATGCCAAACATTTAGCGTTAACAGCTATTACAAATCGAGATGGAAACAAAAAAGAAATCAGCGCCATAATTGTACCGACTGATGCAAAAGGGTTTACGATTAAGTCGGAATACGAAAAAATGGGCTTAAATGCTTCGAATACAACGGAATTGATTTTAGAAAATGTCCGCGTTCCGGAAGAAAATTTACTTGGAGTCCGGGGGAATGGCTTTAAACAATTCTTAACGACGCTTGACGGCGGCCGGATCGGTATTGCGGCAATGGCAGTTGGAATTGCACAAGGCGCATTAAATAAAGCGGTTCAATATGCAAAAGAACGTAAGCAATTCGGAAAGGCATTGGCAGATTTTCAGGCAACACAGTTTAAATTGGCTGATATGGAGGTAAAAATACAATTAGCGCGGACATTTGTGTATAAAGCGGCATGGCTGAAGGATCAGGGGCGTCCATTCGGCAAAGAGGCTGCTATCGCCAAATACTATGCTTCCGAGATGGCAATGGAAGTTTGTGATGAAGCCATTCAAATTCATGGCGGCTACGGCTATATGAAAGAATATGAAGTGGAACGCTTTTTACGGGATGCAAAACTGTTGGAAATTGGGGAAGGTACGTCTGAAGTACAGAAAATGGTAATTGCAAGACATATATTATGATAGAAATAGCAAATTGGTAAAATTGTTACAAAGCTAGTAAAACTTGTTCGTAAACTCTTTCGGTTTTCCATAGAATCAAGTACAATTAATATTGTTTACTAGGCTAATGTCTAGCATGAAATAGAATATTTAATGAGGGAGGGGAACGCAATGAGAAACAATCCACTTATTCCTTACGTACTTATCATGGCATTCGGTATCGGACTAATTTTCTTCATGTCATTTGAGGGTGCAGCTGATAAAAACAGTGCGGACGGCGAACATTCAGGGGAAACTGCTGAATTAAATGGTGAAGATATTGCTCAAAAGAACTGTATTTCGTGCCACGGTGGTGATTTAACTGGTGGTGGAGGTCCTTCAATCGTTGGATTAGATGCTGAGCATATTAAAGACTTCGCATTAAATGGTTCGGATAACGGCATGATGCCGCCAGTTCTTAAAAACGAAGCGGAAGCAGATGCGGTAGCTGAGTATATTTCAGGTTTATAATGAATAATCAAGTGCAGAAATGGAGTAATCCTGTTCTGCACTTTTTTGTATTCTGGAAAGAGACGTTTTTGTGAAAGTTCTATATAATAGGGGTAGTTTGTGATATAGAAAAGAGGATATATAAATATGAACGCACAAAAACTTTCAAAACGACTGGAAACGGTCGCTTCATTTGTACCGACAGGAGCAATTGTAGCGGATATCGGAAGTGACCATGCCTACCTGCCATGTTATTTAGTGCATAAAGGTATTGCTGCACGTGCAGTAGCGGGTGAGGTTGTAAAAGGACCTTATGAATCAGCTGTAAAACAAGTTCGCACTGAAGGCTTAACAGATAAAATTACAGTACGCATGGCAGATGGTCTGGCGGCTGTTGAAGAAGCGGATGAAATTACAGCCGTTACAATTGCAGGGATGGGCGGACCATTGATCGTGTCCATTTTAGAAAAGCATCCACAAGCTTTAAAATCGGTAACCCGTTTAATTTTACAGCCGAATATTCATGCAAAGGCCATCCGTGAATGGGCCATGGAAAATGGCTGGGCAATCCAGGATGAAGTCATTTTAGAAGAGGATGGGAAAATCTATGAGGTCCTTGTATTACAGCGCGGTGAAATGAAATTAAACGAAGCGCAAACTTTGCTTGGACCGAAGCTGATGGAAACAAAAGTACCTGTTTTCATTGAAAAGTGGTCACGTGAAATCGCGAATTGGCAACGTGTTCAACAAGCAATTTCAGAAGCGGAAAAAACACCTGATAATCAGGAAAAGTATGAACAACTTACACATTACATTAAAATGGTACAGGAGGCGATTGCGTGAAATCCGTAAATGGCAACGAGATTATCCAAGTATTTGAATCATGGTCACCTAAAAAATATGCATGCATGCCGAATGATCCGATCGGCTTGGCCATTGGTACGTTAAATAAGCCTGTCACAAAAGTGCTTGTAACACTTGACGTGACAAATGAAGTCGTAGATGAAGCGATCGACAATGGTTGTGAGCTTATTATTGCCCATCATCCGCCGATCTTTATGAAGCTCTCAAACTTGCGTACAGATAATCCGAAAGGGGCACTGTATGAAAAGTGTCTGAAAAATGATATCGCTGTATATGCAGCGCACACGAATCTCGATGTAGCGCCGGGCGGGGTCAATGATTTACTGGCAGATGCTTTGCAACTGGAAAACCGCAAAATTCTAGAAGTGTCGTTCGAAGAAAAAATGATGAAGCTAGCCGTATTCGTTCCTGTGGATGATGCAGATGCTTTGCGTGATGTGCTGGCTAAAGCCGGAGCCGGTCGTTTAGGCCATTATGAGGCATGCAGCTATACATTGGAAGGTAAAGGCCGTTTTCGTGCAACAGAAGGAGCAGATCCGGCTGTAGGGGAGATCGGTGAGCTTCACATCGAGGAAGAGGAAAAAGTGGAAGTCGTGTTCCCGCAATCGATGAAAAATAAAATATTAAAGGCGATGCTAAACAACCACCCGTACGAAGAGCCTGCTTATGATCTGTTTACGATGGACGTTGACACAAATAAACAGGGGCTTGGCCGAATTGGTAAGTTAAAACAACCGATGACATTACGGGAATTTGCCCAATTAGTGAAGGTACAGTTGGACGTGCCTTGTCTGCGTGCTGTTGGACCTTTGGACCGTGTTGTCCAGAAGGTTGCAGTTGTTGGAGGAGACGGCAATAAATATATTCGTGCTGCAAAATTTGCGGGGGCTGATGTATTTGTAACAGGAGATATCGGCTTCCATATGGCGCAGGATGCAGAAGTGGAAGGCTTAAGCATTATCGATCCAGGTCACCATGTTGAAAAGGTCATGATTAAAGGCGTTGCAGAAAAAATGGCTTCTTTATGTGCGGATCAAAAATTGCCTGTTGAATTTATCCAATCCAAAATCAATACAGAACCGTTTCAGTTTATTTAATCAGGAACAACAAAAAATCTCAATTTTCTCCGGTAGAAGAAAATTGAGATTTTTTAGGTTCGCTTATTTGGCGTTAGTAAGGCATAATTTTTTCAACTGGTTTTGGAGCTTTAATTTTCGGTAAAATTTTGTCCAAAGTTACGGAGCGTACGATTTCATGTGTTGCAGAATCATTTTTGTCGAACTTCTCCAAGAATGAAATGACTTCCTTAACGATTGGTGTCGGTGTTGAAGCGCCTGCTGTTACTGCTACTGTTTCAACGTTTTCCAGCCATTCAATTTGCAGCTCTGAAATATCCGAAATGCGGTAAGATGGTGTTCCGGCAATCTCTACTGATACTTGTGTTAAACGGTTCGAGTTGTTCGATTTTGGATCGCCTACAACGATTAATAAATCGGAAGTACCGGCCTGTTCAGCTACTGCTTCTTGACGGACTTGTGTCGCCAGGCAAATTTCTTTATGCACTTCGACATGAGGGAATTTTTCTTTTAAACTATCCATTAGAAAAGCGACATCCCATTGGCTCATCGTCGTTTGGTTTGTTACGAGAATTTTTTCGTTTTCAAAAGCAAGATTATCTATATCGTTCATCGATTGAACTAGGTGAACATGGTCTGGTGCAACACCGATTGCGCCTTCCGGTTCAGGATGTCCCTTTTTACCGATATAAATAATATCGTAGCCTTCTGCTGTTTTTTCGCGGATTAAGTCATGTGTCACCGTAACGTCCGGGCAAGTCGCGTCAATTGATACGAGTCCTTTACGTTTCGCGATTTCACGGATTTCAGGTGATACACCGTGTGCCGTGAAAATAACTGTGCCTTGCTCTACCTGTTCAATTATTTCTTTACGGTTGTCGCCATCAAGCGTAATGATGCCATCTTGTTCAAATGCATCTGTAACATGTTTATTGTGTACAATCATACCTAAAATGTAGATTGGTCTTGGTAATGTAGGATCAAGTGCGGCATTGCGTGCAATGACCATAGCGTCTACTACCCCATAGCAGTATCCACGCGGATTAATTTTAACAACTTTCATTTATACGTAACTCCTTTCAAAGCCCTGTAATTTCATTATATAGGACGTGTATGCTTTATTCAAAGTTCGCTTACTGAAATCTCTAGTAAATTCGATGGAAATGTCGCGATATAGCGAAGTAATCGCATAAGTACAGAATTTTGTGAACGTTTGCTATAATAGCAGAAATAAATAAAACGAAAAGTGGGGAAATGGGATGGCGTTTTCTTTTTTTAGGAGGAATAAATCAGTAGCTTTAAAAAATCAGGTGGAGTTTTGCATGACAAATTTATCGCTCGGCGCAGCAGATGTATATGATGTGCTGCTGGAGCGGGAAGATATTGAATTAACGGAATCCGGCTGTACTTCAAACTGTGAAATTTGCGAATGTCATCTATTTGCGATTGTAAATGGTGAACTGATCAAAGCAGAAGATGCGGAAACACTCTTACAAAATGTGGTAAACGAGCTGAAAGAAAATTCAGTTTTGTTTTAAACTACATAGCCGGGGAAAAAATATTACATAAATAGTTTTATGTGAACGAAACAATCGAAAACTTTTCACTAAAACTTTATAACAATATTTCAATAGAGGAGTGTTTCTTTCATGACAAATGTTGAAAATAAACAAGTTGGCGGTACACCCGCACAAACTCAGCCATCACAACCTGGAATCGAAAGCAAAATGAACCCATTATCAACACAGCCTTATGAATATTCGGGAAGCGATAAGTTAAAAGGCAAAGTGGCAATTATTACGGGCGGTGATTCAGGAATTGGCCGAGCGGTTGCCATTGCCTACGCAAAAGAAGGGGCAAATCTTGTTATAAACTATTTGGAAAAAGAGCAATCCGATGCAGAAGAAACGAAACAACTGGTTGAAAAAGAAGGCGTTCAGGCAGTTCTTGTTGAAGGGGATATTGGTGATTATGAAACAAGTAAAAAACTTGTAAAGACAGCACTTGACCATTTCCAGCAAATTAATATTGTCGTAAATAATGCAGCGGTACAATATCCTGTCGATTCATTTTTAGATATTACGGTCGAACAATGGGACAAAACATTCCGTACAAATTTGGATGGTATTTTTTATTTATGCAAAGAAGCTGTTCCGCATTTGGGGCAGGGAGATTCTATTATATGTACGACATCGGTCAATGCCTACCGAGGCCATTCGATTTTAATTGATTATACATCCACAAAAGGTGCGATAGTAGGATTTGTCAGAAGTTTGGCACAAAATATAGCTGATCGAGGAATCCGCGTAAATATGGTCGCACCAGGACCGATTTGGACACCATTAATTCCTTCTACATTCGATGCGGATCAAGTAGCGGAATTCGGTACTGAAACACCATTAAAACGCCCAGGACAGCCGAGTGAGCTTGCTGGAGCATATGTGCTGCTGGCATCCCAGGACGGAACATATATTACCGGCCAATGTATCCATGTAAATGGCGGAGGCACTATGTGTTCATAAGCATGATCCAAGGAGTATATTGATTCAGTAAGTATACACGGTAAAAATAGAAAGCTACTCCATTACGCATATGAGAGGACTCGTAATAGATACGAATCTGCACTCATTTGCTTGGGGTAGCTTTTATTTTGTTATTCAAAAGGAGGCTGAAATATTTTCGGTAATGATGGTTTTGTCGTAATTTTCTCCTCAACTGGCTCCTGTTCTCGCCGGTTGCCTCGTGGATTTCCTCTTTCTCTCACTCTTTCTCTCTCTCTTGGCCGTTCCTGCGGCATTGAAACAGTAGAAGACTCCAGCGGGTCGGAAGTTTCTTTAAATCCTTTATATAAACGCCATAAAGCGGGCAGATTTTTAAACATTGGGGCTGCCTGCTGAATATATGGTGTGAACTTTTGGGCATTACTAAATAAAGAGTTTGCTCCTGATAAAAACCCTTCGAGCTTCGGTGCACCTGCTGCACCTTGCACAGCTGCCTGAGGTGGAATTGGCATTTGGTTCATAAATTGACCAACTCCAGGAATAGCTCCTATTCCAGGAATCGGACCTCCTCCTGGACTCGGGCCTCGCATCATGTATGGTGCATACATTGGAAAACGTGGTGCAACCGGCATTTGATTCATCATTCCTTGAGGTGGAAAGTAATAAGGTGGGCGCATAATAAACTCCTTTCTAAAAATCGACATGATATTTCAATTTTCTTTCATAAATTCGTCCCAACAGTTTGACGTTGAAACTATTTACCGTTATGATATGCAGATGGTCACTTAAATGTACGAATTATGGTACAATAGGAAAGATGTAAGGAGGTACGTGAATGTCAAAATATACTGATTATCAATTCAAGCCATTTTTGCAGGACGCCATTGCAAAGCTTGGATTTACAGAGCCGACACCCATTCAAAAAGAAATGATTCCACTCGTATTAAAAGGTAAGAGTGCAATCGGACAAGCTCATACAGGAACAGGAAAAACACATAGTTTTTTATTGCCGATCGTAGAGCGTATTGTAGAAGAAAAACAAGAAGTACAGGCGGTTATCACGTCGCCGACACGAGAACTGGCACAACAAATTTTTGATGCGTTAAACCAGCTTGTTGAAGGAACGGAAATTTCAACTAAATTATTTATCGGCGGTACGGACAAACAACGTACAATCGACCGATTAAAAACACAGCCTCAAATCGTTGTAGGTACACCGGGTCGTATTAAAGATTTGGTGAAAGAAAATGCATTGCTTGTTCACACTGCGCCGATTTTAGTTGTCGATGAAGCAGATCTGGCATTTGACATGGGCTTCATTGAAGATATTGACGGCTTTGCGTCGCATATGCCAGAAAAGCTTGAAATGTTCGTGTTCTCAGCGACAATTCCAGAAAAATTAAAACCATTCTTAAAGAAATACATGGATTCACCGATCCATATTCATATGAATGATAAACGTCCGGTGGCGGAAGGCATTGACTTTGTATTAGTACCTGTACGTTCGAAGGCACGTAATACACGTTTACTTGAAGTAATTAAGGGAATCAATCCATTCCTTGCTGTTATTTTCTGTAACACACGTAAAAATGCAGAATCGGTAGCGAGCTTTTTAGCAGAACAAGGTATCCGTGCAGGACAAATCCACGGAGATTTAAGTCCGCGTGACCGTAAAAAAATGATGAAGCAAGTACGTGATCTTGAGTTCCAATATATCGTAGCAACAGATTTAGCTGCACGTGGTATTGATATTCAAGGGATTTCGCATGTTATCAACTATGAAATTCCGGAAGATCTTGAGTTCTTCATTCACCGTGTTGGTCGTACAGCACGTGCCGGCTCAAAAGGAACAGCGATTACGTTATTCCAGCCGGAAGATGAGGATGCAGTAGTACGCATCGAAAAAATGGGGATTCCATTTGTACAAAAAGATATTAAAAATGGCGAATGGTCTGACTTAAAAGACCGTCACCAGCGTGCAAGCCGTAAAGGTGAGCGTAAAGAAGATGAAATCGATGCAAAAGCCAAAGCCCTGGTACGTAAGCCGAAGAAAGTTAAACCAGGCTATAAACGTAATATGAAGTGGGAAATGGAAAAAGTGAAAAAACGCGAACGCCGTATTAAAGCGCGCCGCAACAATAACTAATTACACAAGGGGCTGCTTAGAATGATTTTTCTATGCAGCCTGTTTATTCGTTAAATGGAGGAAAGTAGAATGTTATTAGGTTCACATGTTTCGATGAGCGGAAAAAAAATGCTGCTAGGTGCCAGCGAAGAAGCATTAAGCTATGGTGCCAATACTTTTATGATCTATACAGGCGCACCTCAAAATACGCGCAGAAAGCCGATTGAAGAGCTGAATATTATGAAGGGCCTGCTCCATATGAAAGAGAACGGACTATCCAACATTGTTGTCCATGCACCGTATATTATCAATTTAGGGAATACGACAAAACCGGAAACTTTTGAGCTTGGCGTAAACTTTTTGCAGGAAGAAATTAAACGTACTGCTGCATTGGAAGCGACACAAATCGTACTGCATCCTGGTGCGCATGTCGGTGCAGGTGTTGATGCGGGTATTGAACGGATTGTAGAAGGTTTAAATGAAGTGCTGACACAGGACTACCCAGTACAGATCGCATTGGAAACGATGGCGGGCAAAGGCACTGAAATCGGTCGTACATTTGAAGAATTGGCACGTATTATCGATGGTGTGACAAACAATGAGCGCCTGTCGATTTGTATGGACACATGCCATATTCATGACGCCGGCTACGACGTTACAGGTGACTTTGACGGAGTGTTAAATGAATTTGATAAAGTCATCGGGTTGGATCGTTTAAAAGTACTGCACATTAATGATTCGAAAAATGTGCGCGGTGCTGGAAAAGACCGTCATGAAAATATCGGTTTTGGTGAAATCGGTTTTGAGGCAATGCACTATATTGTTCATCATCCACAGTTAATGCATTTACCGAAAATACTGGAAACACCATTTGTCGGTCCGGATGCAAAAAACAAAAAAGCGCCATATTTACATGAAATTGCGATGCTTCGCAATAGTGAATTCCAGCCAGCATTAATTGATGCAATGCGCGAATAATAAGAATAAGAAAAACATACTTGGCACAAATTTGATGCAAAGTATGTTTTTTTGCGTTTTTTATGACATAATTTGTTATAATGAGTTAACTGTAAATTAGCAATATTCAAAAGGAGGTATCAGTTGATGAAAAAAATATTTCAGCTCGTCATTTTGTTAGCGTTATTCTTTTCATTGCCTATTCAAAGTTTCGCATCGATCAATGGTGCGGTTACAACACATTTAGGGAAAAGTAATGCAGCAGTGACGATTCGTGACGCAGAGAGCGGGAAAATCGTCTATTCGCAAAACGGGGACAAACTGATGCGACCGGCTTCCAATATGAAATTAGTTTCGGGTGCTGCCGCATTGTCGATTTTAGGCGAGGACTATCGTTTTAAAACGAATTTATATATCGATGGCATTATTGTCAACGATACATTAAATGGAAATGTTTACATAAAAGGCAGTGGCGATCCGACATTAAAAAAAGATGACTTTTTAGAGTTTGCCAAAGAATTGAAGCGCATTGGCATTCGTACAATCAATGGTCATTTAATCGGTGATGATACAGCATTTTCCGGCAGTACATTGCCACCGGGTGTTCTAAAGTCGGATGAGACGTATTACTTCGGTGCGCGTACTTCTGCGATTACGATGTCACAAAACAATGACTTTGATGCGAGTACAGTCATTATTACTGCAAAGCCTGGTAAAGTTGGAGCAAAACCGAGCTATTCGATTGAACCGAATTTAAGCGGTATGGTCATTTCCAACCAAGCAAAAACAGTTAGTAAAGGAAGTCGTAATACAATCACAATCAAGCGTGCCTACAATACAAACCGTATTATCATTTCCGGAAACCTGCCACAAGGGAGCAGTAAGAAGGAATGGGTAACATTGCAAGACCCGTCGAAAAACACAATGCAGGCAATTAAGCAGACGCTGCAAGGGACAGGTTTAAAATTTGTGAAGAGTTCGAAAGTGGAATTAGGAAAAGTTCCGCAAAAGGCAACATTGCTTTACACGAATGAATCACGCACGTTGGCAGCCATTTTCCCGGCATTTATGAAACTGAGCAACAACAGTATTGCCGATATTCTTGTAAAGGCAATGGGTAAGCAGCAGCTAGGTGAAGGCAGTACGAACAAAGGTGCCACGTTACTGAAAAAGTACAGTGCTTCATTGGATATTCCTGTGAACAACTGGCGTTTTGCAGATGGTTCTGGATTGTCCAATTCAAACCGTGTAACGTCAAACGGACTTTCGCAGTTATTGTACAAAGTTCAAAAAGAATCTTATTTCGGTACATTTTTTGATTCGTTGCCAGTCGCCGGCAATAAAGATCGCATGGTCGGCGGTACATTAAAAAGCCGTTTAACAAACAGTGCTTTGCAAAATAGAATTTATGCAAAAACAGGCTATATCCCAAATGTATATACATTATCAGGTTATATGAAAGGCCAAAGCGGAAAACAATATATCTTCTCGATTCTACTGGAGAATAAATCAAGTGGAAATGTATATATTGACCGTACAATGGCAGCGCTTGTAAAAAACTTATAGAGGGGCAAGACAGATGGAGAAATTACTTTTAACAGGATTTGAACCGTTTTTATCAAATCCGATCAACCCTACAATGGAAGTGGTACAGGCACTGAATGGAAAGTCGATCGGTCAGTATGAAATTGTTGGCCATGTATTGTCTGTCGATTTTGCAAAAGCACCGGAACAGTTTTTGGCACTGGTCGAAGAAGTAAAGCCGACGATTATCGTTTCATTAGGCTTAGCGGCGGGCATTACGAAAATTTCTCCGGAACGTGTTGCATTGAATGTAAAAGATGGGGAAAAGGACAATGCAGGGAATGCATTTGAGGATGCACCGATCAAAGAAGATGGGGATGTTGCGTATTTGTCGACATTGCCGATCCGTAAAATTGTCAACCGTTTAAATTCTGCAGGATATCCGACAGCAATATCCAATTCTGCCGGAACATATTTATGTAATAATATTATGTATGAAGGTTTGTACTACGCTGCAAAGAATGAAGCAATCCGAGCTGCAGGATTTATTCATATACCTGCATCATTCGAGCTGGCGATCGAGCACGGCCGGATTCCGGGCTGGTCAATGCGTGATTTAACAGCGGCCATTGAACTGGCACTCGATGTATGTGTAGGTAAGAATGCTGTATAGGGCATTTAAAGTAATGGGAAAATAATAAGACAAAAAAATCAGCCGTGTTGCGGCTGATTTTTGTTTTTAAAAGATTGGAAAATAATTTACGGAGCATTACAAAAAATGTGTTCTGAAAAACCGTCTAAATTACAAACCGACTAACTTCATTAATTTTTTATAACGTCTATCCCCAAGCAGCTTCTGAATTTTTTTTAAAACTTCTTTTGGAACGCCGGTAAGAGCCCAGCTGATATTGGCATGCTTCAGAATTTTTTGCAGCTTCTGAACTTCTTCTATGTTCAATTCAAGTCCCTGCTGTTTGGCGAAATCCTGCAGTTGCCTGTCATTCATTCCTTTTAAGTTATCAAGCCATTGTAGCATTTGAATTGTCTTCATCCTTTCAAGTTTATCCCGCATTAACGGGTAATAATTCATCTGCCTCGAAAGCGTAGCGGCAGAGCCAAGACTCCCGCCTCTAAACCTAATCAGATCGAAAAGGATAGGCGGGAGGTCAACTACCCGTAAAAGCCCGATTGGTTAAATTAACTTTCAGTGGGGATGAGAAAAATCCCCACTAATTGAAGTTCAACTTTAAATCCTTTACATGAACAAAAAACTGCATTATACTAACATGATGTAAATCGTAATGATTTTGAATTAGAAAGAAGCGAACGAAATGAAAAAACCATTGATAGAATTGAAGGATGTTTCCTTTCAATATGAATACACACAAGCATTGAAAAATATTTCACTACGTGTCAATGAAGGCGATTTTTTAGCATTAATTGGGCAAAACGGCTCTGGTAAATCGACACTTTTAAAATTAATTTTAGGACTGTTAAAGCCTATGTCAGGGGAAATTAAATTATTTGGCGAACAAGCAAGCCATTTTAAACACCGCGAATGGATTGGCTATGTTTCTCAAAAATCCAATGCCTTTAACTCGGGGTTTCCTGCAACGGTCGAAGAAGTCGTGAAAAGTGGTTTATCGCAAAAGGTAGGGCTGTTTAAACGCTATCCCAAAGATGCGGATATTTTAGTGAAAAGTGCTTTAAAAGATGTCGGCATGGATAAATTTCTAAAACGGAATATTGGACAGCTTTCCGGCGGGCAGCAGCAGCGTGTGTTCATTGCACGTGCTTTAGTATCCGATCCGAAGCTTCTTATTTTGGATGAACCGACAGTCGGAATTGACCGAGAAAATGTGCAGGCATTCTATGATATGCTCGCACATTTAAATAAGCATCACAATATGACGATGATTTTAGTTACACATGATGTGGACACGGTTTCGGATCGTGTCAGTCATGTAGCGTGCTTAAATCAGTCGATTCATTTCCACGGGTACAAAAATGATTTTGATACGATTTCGGAAGAACAGATTGCTAGCTGGAACGGCCACTCTGTTCGAAAGATTCACTAAGAGGAGCAGGCCGTTATGATAGAAGCTATATTAAACTATGAATTTTTGCAAAATGCCTTTTTCTCAGGGCTTGTTATTGGAGTAATTGCACCATTGCTTGGTGTATTTATCGTAGTAAGACGTTTATCGCTAATTGCGGATGCACTGTCGCATGTAACACTGGCGGGGATTGCCGGGAGCCTGTACTTGAGCCAATCGTTTGCAGCGCTGGCTTTGCTGAACCCGATTTATTTAGGGATTATCGCATCTGTAAGTGGTTCGATCTTAATTGAACGATTACGCCGACTATATAAACATTATGAAGAACTTGCGATACCAATTATTATGTCGGGCGGAATCGGTGTGAGTGCCATTTTAATATCACTTGCAAGCGGATTTAATACCGATTTAATGAGCTATTTATTTGGCTCTGTATCGGCTGTATCACGTCAGGATCTATATGTTGTGCTGGCAATTGCAGTCGTAGTTGTATTATTTTTAGTTTTATTTTTTAAAGAGCTTTTCGTATTGTCATTCGATGAGGAATATGCGAAAGCGAGCGGTTTACCTGCGAAATGGATTCATTTATTGTTCATGATCGTTGTCGCACTAGTTATCGCAGCAAGTATGCGTATTGTCGGAATTTTGCTTGTTTCAAGCTTAATGACATTGCCGGTAGCTGCAGCGATGCGTTTAGCTCGCGGTTTTAAAGAGGCGATTATTTTAGCGATTGTATTTGGAGAGCTGGCAGTAGTAATCGGACTCATTTCTGCATTTTACCTGAACTTGGCACCGGGTGGAACAATTGTTGTCACATCTATTTTGATCTTGCTATTAGTAATTTTAATCAAAAAGCTTGTTTTGAAATTCACAATTAAATCGGAAGGAGAAGAGATACTGTGAATGCAGCGCGCGCGTGGGAAATATTAAAGGATAATGGCTATAAAAAGACGGATAAACGAGAGTTGATTTTGGGTATGTTTGCATCTACAGACAAATATTTGACTGCCCGTGATTTGTTATCAGTATTGAAAAAAGATTTCCCTGGGATGAGTTTCGATACAATTTACCGTAACCTCGCTACTTTCGTGGAGCTTGATATTCTAGAAGAAACAGAATTAAACGGTGAGCGTAACTTCCGTATGCATTGTGAGTCGGATCATCATCACCACCATTTTATTTGCCGTGATTGCGGGAATGTAAAGGAACTGTCTGTTTGCCCGATGGAAATGCTCGGTGAAAAGCTGCCGGGTTATGCTGTAGAAGCACACAAATTTGAGATTTATGGCAAATGTCCGGATTGTTTGTAAATTTCCATTGCATATTTCTGTTAATATGCTAAAGTGATTAAGACAAATTGAATAAATTTGCAGGAAAAAGATGCATTATGCATAAATGGGAATTCGGTGTAAATCCGAAGCTATTTCCGTAACTGTAAGCGTTGATGAAAATAAGTGTGAGACCACTGCTAATATAGCGGGAAGGTACTTATGAGTAAAGTGAAACGCAGAGCCAGGAGACCAATCTTTTTCTTATCGTAACATCCCTCTTCGGAATTAAAGAGAATGTACGGCAGTCACTGATCGAATGAGCATCCTTTTGCAGCACTCTTTTTTGATTTTTGAAGCCATCCATTTTCTTGGGTGGCTTTTTTTCGTACACTCGTAATTTCGTGAGGCACTACTTGAAGTGAGGAGAATTTTATGAAAAAGGATATCCGTTTTTCCTGTTATCCGTTTATGCGGGAAAAATCAAGCTGCGTCGACTATGAAATCCGCACCGATTCTTTGACAACGCGAATCGGTACAGTCTTTCCGACGTTAGTTGATGATGCTTCCGGTCAGCTCGTTTTGGAAGATTTGAGGAGAATCCAACCGTTAGCTTATCATGTCAATGGTTCGGTACGCGGTAAATTAGCCATTACATTTGAGGATTTGCAATGGCTAAGCGATCGATACGATTTTTATGTAAGTGAAGTTGGAGAAGCGATTCAGCAGTTTGTACTGCCACAAGGAATCGAAAGTTCAGCAAGACTGCATATTTGCCGCAGTGAGGCGAAAAAGTCTTTCAGGGCATTACATAAAGTGAGCGAGGAAAGAGAAGTGGATGAAATTTTGTTTGATTTTCTCGGGCTGCTTGCCAATGTGTTTTTTGTCATGGCGGTCTATATGAATCAGCAGCATCAACAAGAGGAAATTCCATTTATCTCAAAATCTTATCCGACGAAAAAGAAAAAAGGGGTTACAACAAATGAAATTTAAGAACAAATGGATCGTTGCTTTAGCGGCAACATTCTTATTAGCAGCATGCGGATCAAATGATGAAAAGTCTGAAAATGATGTGAAAAAAGAAGAGCAGGCCGGTTCGAAAAGTGAAGGTGCACCGTATACAGTTGTTGATGATCGTGGTGTTGAAGTAACATTCGATGAAGTACCGGAAACGATTATTTCCCTGCAGCCTAGCAATACAGAAATTTTGTTTGAGCTGGGTGTCGGTGAACAAATTATCGGGGCAACAGAATATGATACATATCCGGAAGCCGCACAAAAAATTGAACGTGTGTCGACTTCTACTGTCATCAATGCAGAGCGAATTCTGGAATTGGATCCGGATGTCGTTGTTGCCTATACAATTGGGGAGGAAGCACAAATTGCCCAATTGGAAGATGCAGGTTTGAAAGTATTTGTAATTGCTTCGGCTGCGACATTTGATGATGTTTATACAGATATTATCCAACTGTCCGAAGTAATGGATGTAAAAGAAAAAGGCGAAGAAATTGTAGCCGACATTAAAGCACAAATCGAAACAGTACAAGAAAAAACAGCGACAATTGATACGAAGAAAAAAGCATATTATGAAGTTTCGCCAGCTCCGGATCTTTGGACTACCGGCAGCAGTACATTCCAGCAGGAAATAATGGATCACGCCAATGTTGAAAATATTTTTGCTGATCAGACGAGCTGGATTAGTGTGACGGAAGAAGATGTCATTACTCGTAATCCTGAAATTATTATTACACCGGCAACCTATATGGAAAATGCAGTTGACGAGATTCTAGGACGCACAGGTTGGGATAAAATACAGGCAGTTTCAGAAAAGGCAGTTTATCTGGTCGATGGAGATATTATGTCCCGTCCTGGACCGCGTATTGGTGAAGCCGTTGAAATTATGGCACAATCAGTATACCCGGAACTATTTAAATAAGTATAGAATAGAAGGACATGCCTAAGTTTAGGCATGTCTTTTTCAATTAACTTCATTCAGCGGATATCGCTGAATGAAATTAATTGGCTTCCGGCGGATGTCACGACTTCGGCGATGAATTCTTTGCGCTTCAGCGCAAAGCAGAATACGGACGCAATTACGCCGAGGCGTAATTGATAAAAATAAGGGGGGATACGATTGATTTTTATAACCGGTGGTGTGCGCAGCGGCAAAAGTGCTTTTGCAGAAAAATTTGCTAGGCAGTTAGGTGAAGAAAAGACGCTCTACTATGTCGCGACAGGTGTATCCTTTGATGAGGAAATGGAAAAACGAATTATCCGCCATCAGCAAGACCGCGAAAATCAGAACGCCCATTGGAACACAGTGGAAATGCAAGTACAGATTCCTTTTACGATCGAGCAGCTTTCAAATAATGATGTTGTGCTTTTTGAATGTGTGACAACATGGCTTTCGAATGTACTGTATACATATGAACAAAAAAATGAAAATAGCGAGTACATCGATAATTGTATCGAATCACTGCAAAAGCAATTGCTAACATGGCGGAAGCAAGGTGCTACAATAATAGTTGTATCAAATGAAGTGCTGGATGAACTGCCATCACCGTATGATGAGGTAAATTTGTATCGCAAATTGTTAGGTGAGCTTCATCAATGGATTGTCCAAAATAGTGATGAAGCATATGAAGTACAATTTCAGCTTGTACAGCGTTGGAAGTAAGGAGGAACCAAGTTGAAAAATAGTTTGAGCGGTTTTTTGTTAGCTTGGCAATTTTTTTCGGCAGTGCCGATAAAAAAACAGCTGGATATGAATGCCAAGTCTGTTACATGGATGTATGGATTTTTACCGATTGTCGGTTTACTTATCGGGTCAATCATTAGTAGTGGTGTATTTATACTATCTCGCTATAGTGAGGTTTCAGAGTTGCTGTTGGCGATTTTGATTGTGATCGGATTAATCGTTCTGACAGGTGGACTGCATTTAGACGGCTGGATCGATATGAGCGATGCGTTCTTTTCCTATGGAGAAAAAGAGAAACGGCTGGAGATATTAGATGATCCGCGAACAGGCGCATTTGGGGTACTTAGTGTTTTTGGTTTACTTGTATTAAAAATCGGCGTTATTTATGAAATGTTGACGTATGGGCAATTGGCGATTGTGCCCTATTTAATCTTTATTCCTTTTATAGCGCGAATGGGGATGCTGCTCTATTTTGTAACGATGCAGCCGGCAAAAGAAAAGGGCCTCGCTGCTTATTTTAAAGGGATTGTCATTCGAAATAAACTTGTTTTTTTGATCGTTTTTCAAAGTATTCTAGCATTTGTAAGCTGGTTTTACATTGGCGCATTCAGCTTATATATTTTAGTAGTCGTGATGATGGTCGTTGTTGTTTTTTACCGGAATTGGTCAAGGAAACATTTCGGCGGTGTAACAGGCGATTTGCTCGGTGCGCTCGGTGAAGGATTGGAGGTTGTCCTATGGCTCACGATATTACTGTGCATTTAATCAGGCACGAAAAAACGAAAGCAAATACAGAACGGAAATATATTGGCTGGACAGATGAGCCGATCCTGAAAAAAGTGGAAGCCAAGATCGATCTACAGCCAGGTATCGTTTATGGGAGCGATTTACGGAGATGCCGTGAAACTTCACAATGTTATTTTCCGAATGCCGAATTTATCGCTTACCGAAACTTGCGTGAGCTGCATTTTGGGGACTTTGAAATGTGTACATATGAACAATTGCAGCATAATGGAATATACCGGGCTTGGATTGATGACCCGATTAATCATCCGATTCCAAACGGTGAAACCTTTATCCAGTTCAAGCAGCGTGTATTGAAAGGCTTTCGTGAAATTGTAAATGAAAAGAAAGAATATACGCTGATCGTACACGGAGGAGTGATTCGGTTATTACTTGCCGTTTACGGGGGGAAAGCGCAATCCTTTCAGCAAACAGTGGCCAATCATCGAACGATTTACACACTTGGCTGGAATACAATAGAGGAACTCATAGGAGGTGTGAGATGTACGTTATACTCGGAGGCGCACATAACGGTAAACGAAAATATGCAGAAAAAGTGATCGCGCAGTTACCGGCAAAAGAACTGATTATTTATGAAGGATACTTACCACAACCGGAAGAAATAAAAGAAAACGAGCGTTACATAATAAGCAATTTTGAACAGATGATTTTACCGTATCTTCATGAATCCGAAGAAAAGGTGGCACAGCAAATTTTCGGACAGCTTATGCAAATTGCTGAACAGGCAGAACTGATCTGTATTTGTACAGATACGAGCCGCGGTGTTGTCCCGCTTGAAAAAGAAGCACGGCAATTAAGAGACACTTGCGGTAGGTTATACCAGAAGCTTTGCAATGAAGCACAGACGGTCATTCGTGTATGGTACGGCATACCACAAATTTTAAAAGGAGATTCTCATGAACAAAACTAAATTACGTTTAATTATTTTAACAGCATTAATTGCGGCTATTTGTGTGATTGGCAGTTTTATTAAAGTGCCGGTAGGGGTCGTGGCAACAGCTGCACTCGATTCTGCTCCTGCTTTAATTAGTGCAATCTTTCTACCGCCAGTCTTTGCAGGCGCGGCAGGAGCACTCGGGCATGTCGCGACAGGATTCACATCCGGTTTCCCGCTAGGCATTTTACATCTTATAATTGCGGCGGAAATGTTTGTGATTGTTGCGATCTTTGCAGTTATGCATCAAAAAGGCCTTCAAATTTTAAAATGGATATTTGTCATTATCGCAAATGGTATTATTGCACCGATTCCATTTTATTTTCTTATTTCTCCGGCATTTTACATCGGCTCGATTGCCTCATTAACAATTGCGACAGCTGTAAACTGCCTGATCGCAATACTTGTCATGCCTGTATTGAAAACAGTCGTACAGCGAGTAGGGGTTAATGTATGAGAAACTCGATAGAAGTGAACGGGTTAGTCGTTTCGATTGATAATTCGGGTTGTATCGGCACAAAAGAGCATGATATTGTACAGGTACCCAATGAAGTGACTGCCTATTTTACAGCACGTACTGCTATTTTAGAGCAACTTTGCGCGGGTGCCATCCCGGTTCAATTATTAATGGCCAATTTCTCGGGCGATGAAGTATGGTCAGAGTATGAGCAAGGGTTTAAAAGAGCATTTTCGGAAATGGGGCTGGAAATACCTCCTTTAATGGGCTCGAGTGAAACGAATTTTCAGTCGCTTCAGTCGGCGGTCTCTCTTACGATGCTTGGAAAAAAACAATTCGAACGGAATACGGATCGTTGTGAGTTTTATGTTATCGGCGAACCGCTTGTCGGAAATGATGTGATAGAAAATCCACATAAAATTGCACATTTAAATGAGGTGTATGAAGGACTGATCAATGGCTTCATCCAAGCAATATGGCCAACAGGTTCTAAGGGAGTTGGGGCAGAAATTACACGTTTTACCGGAGAGTGTTATACAGCCGATGTCAATTTAACCGATTCTGCAGGTCCGTCATGTGCGGTTTTGGCTGCTGTGAAAAAGGAGCATGAAGAAACGTTCTTACATAGCATAACAGCACCTGTTAATAAACTTATAAAAGTAAAAGAGTGATTGGGTAGAAATTTGCTCGAAAACTAATGAAACTGCTAGAATAAAATATTTTTTGACGGAAATTAAAAAATACTAAATTTTCTAAAAATAACATGGTATGATATAGTGTATCAACTTAAAATTAGTTAAGGAGCATGAGATTATGACAACATACCAAATTACAACTGAGTTATCAACAAATAGAAAACAAAAAACACCTGCAGAACAGCTTGGTTTTGGTAAGATTTTTACTGACCATATGTTTGTTATGGATTATGAAGATGGAAAAGGATGGCATAATGCGACAATTACACCATATGCTCCGATTACATTAAGTCCTGCTGCGATGGTATTCCACTATGGACAAGCGGTATTTGAAGGTTTAAAAGCATATATGACAGAAGATGGTGAAGTACAGCTATTCCGCCCGGACCGTAACTTCCAGCGATTAAATTCTTCCAATGCACGCCTTTGCATTCCGCCGATTGATGAGGATTTTGCATTAGAAGCATTAAAAGAATTACTTCGAGTAGATCGCGAGTGGGTTCCAACAGCGCCAGGTACATCACTTTATATTCGACCATTTATTATTGCGACAGAGAGCTATTTAGGTGTAAATCCTGCGAAAAGCTATAAATTTATGATTATTATGTCACCGGTTGGCTCTTATTATAAAGAAGGCATTAACCCGGTTAAAATTTTAGTAGAACAGCAATATGTTCGTGCCGTAGTTGGCGGTACAGGTGAAGCGAAAACAGCCGGTAACTATGCGTCGAGCTTAAAAGGTTCAGAAATTGCTGCGCAACAAGGCTATTCTCAAACATTATGGCTGGACGGGAAAGAAAATAAATACGTAGAAGAAGTCGGCAGTATGAACATCTTCTTTAAAATTTCTGGAAAAGTAATTACGCCTGCATTAAACGGCAGTATTTTACCAGGGATTACACGCGATTCGATGATTGAAGTATTAAAATCAAAAAATATCCCGATTGAAGAGCGAGCAATTGCCTTTGAAGAAGTTGTGGAAGCTGCTAAAAACGGCACATTGGAAGAGGCGTTCGGTACAGGAACTGCCGCTGTAATTTCGCCGGTAGGGGAGCTGAAATGGCTGGATGATGTCATTTCTGTCAACAATGGCCAAATCGGTGAAGTAACACAAATGCTTTACGATACATTAACAGGCATCCAATACGGTAAAGTTGCAGATACATTTGGCTGGACGGTTAAAATTTAATAAAAAGAAAATACAGCATTTTCCGTTATGGAAGAATGCTGTATTTTTTATTGAACACCTTATTTTTCAAGTATTTCTTCTACTCGTGAGAAATCTTCGCG
Source organism: Solibacillus sp. FSL K6-1126 (assembly GCF_038003445.1). Lineage (NCBI taxonomy): Bacteria > Bacillati > Bacillota > Bacilli > Caryophanales > Caryophanaceae > Solibacillus > Solibacillus sp. FSL K6-1126. The sequence goes on from NZ_JBBOPD010000001.1 coordinate 1,388,396, forward strand.
AGGAATTATTGCCGATTTTTCAAACGCATTTTTTCCGACATATGTTTCGATTAGTTCTTTTACATCAATACCGGAAGATGCTTTTAATGTTTCCTGCAAGCCAGCCATTAAATCCGTCGCATAGCCCGTTACTTTACCAGCGCCGCCGTTCGTACCGCCCCCTGTATCCACAACTGTAATCTTGTCGATATTCGAAAGTGGACTAGCAACTTGTTTTGCGTATTCTGGTAACATTTTAACAATCATATCAAGGACAGCTGCCTGACCGTACTGTTCAAACGCTTCCGCAATTTTCTCTTTCGCTTCCGCTTCCGCAAGACCGCGTAGACGGATAATTTCTGCCTCCGCCGTACCTTGTGCACGCTCTGCATCTGCTTTCGCAAGACCATCTAAACGAATGCGCTCTGCTTCAGCTTGTGCCTGTGCTTCAATACGGTACTTCTCCGCATCTGCCTGCGCAAGCTCTTTACGTTTTTGTGCTTCGGCATTTTGTTCGATTGCATAACGATCCGCATCTGCCTTTTTCTTTACTTCTGAATCGTATTGCTTTTCACGACGCAGAATTTCTTTTTCTTCTAATTCGATTTGCTTTTGACGCTCAATGATTCGTACTTGCATTTCCTGTTCCGTTACTTCCTGTTTAGCACGTGCAGATTCCAATTCGTACGCCTGATCGGCACGGGCTTTTGCAATGTCCTGCTCGCGGCGGTATTCTGCCACTTTTAACTGATTATTTTTCTCGGCTTCTGCAATCTCAGTAGCACGCTCTAATTCGGCCTGTTGCGCTTCCTGAGCTGCTTGAGCACGTTTAATACGTGTTTCTTTATCTGCTTCAGCTGTTGCGATATCTGCATCACGCTTCACTTGAGCAATTCGCGGTTTACCAAGTGAATCCAGGTAACCATTTTTATCGCGCACATCTTTAATCGTAAATGATACAATGATCAAGCCCATTTTCGCTAAATCCTGAGATGCGACACGTTGCACTTCCTGCGAGAATTTATCACGGTTTTTATAGATTTCTTCTACCGTCATCGAACCTAAAATCGAACGTAAGTGACCTTCCAGTACTTCGCGTGCTTCACTTTCGCGTTCCTGTTTATCTTTTCCTAAAAATTGCTCGGCCGCTGTTGCAATTTCCGAAATTGAGCCACCGATTTTAATGATTGCTGTCCCATCTGCCATTACAGGAACACCTTGTTCTGTATAAACTTCCGGAGTCGTTACTTCTAATTTACTTGAAAGTAGACTTAATGGTTTTGCCTGCTGGAAAACCGGGAATACAAATGTACCACCACCGCGGATAATTTTAATACGATTTCCTGAATCGTCGGTATGTACATTTTTGCTGCCTAAATAACTACCTGTTACGATTAATGCTTCATCCGGACCAGCTGTGCGATATTTCATAATATAGACGGCTACAAGAGCGACAATTAGAAATACGACTACCCCAACTGCTATTAAAATTCCAGATATACCTGCTAAACCTGACATAAAAATTCCTCCCTGTTTCTAAAAATGAATTTCTTCTTTCTCATAAATCGCGACCATTGCTGTACCATCACGCATCTCAATAATTAAAACCTGTGTGTCATACGGTATCTCTACTTGATGATAACTTGCTGCACGCTTTGATATAATGCCGTTTGCCGTTTCGATCACCATTTCCCCAAAACCATCAAGAGGAACGGGCACAATCACTTTTCCTGTCTGACCTTCAAGCGATTCATCTGTATAGGCAAGGGACACTTCTGCTGAACGTAAAGGAACAAGCAGGAAAAAATAGAGAAGCGCTGTCAATAAACTCGCAATTAAAAGAGCAATGATGAATATGATGAAACTTGTTAATCCTGTAAACTGTTCCAGCAAGTAACCCGCAGCCGAAGTGAATGTAATAAACGATAGGATTACAGCCGGGTCAAAAAATGGCGTTCCATCGATGGACACATCTGCAATATCTGCAAAAAATAAGTAAAGAATAGTGCAACACCCAATAACGATTAAGATGAATAAATAAATGGTTTCAATGGAATAACCAAACAAGTTGCCACCTCCTTCATGCTATTTATATAAATTTACGGATGAATTGGGAAAAAGTTTCAATTTTTTCGAAAAATAAAAAATGTATGCCAATTTAAGTGATTGACATACATAATGCGCAGATAATTTACTTCATTTGGAACTCATTTTTAATCTGAATCGTTAGCGGACTGGTTTGTTCTATGTAATCCATCATTAAATCGGGAATGAATTTATCCGCTTCTCGAATAGGCTGTTTTTGAAACATCGGCAACTGGTGCGCCCCTGTAGCACGGTAACTATTGACGGCAACTTCAAAGATCTCATTATCCTGAATGGGATTTCCTTCAAAAGTCAGCTTTGTGACGCGTTGACCAGTTTGTTGGCGTAAATCAATTGTATAATCAATGCCGCCCCACAGATCATAAATATACGGCTGAGGCTCCGGATAGTTCACAGCCATACTAAAATCGATTTGCCCTTGGTCATTTAGCGCAAAGACAGCTGCACTTTGTTCAATCGCTTGGCGGATTTCAGCACCTGTCATTTGGATGACGAGCAGTCGGTTTGCTCGGGGGAGATTATGTAAAACATCTTCACGGGTTATTCTCTGAGGAAAGCCCCCTTGTGAATGGTAGGGCAATTCAATAACAGAAATTTGGGCACCGGTGTAATGAAGCTGCATATCATGTAGCATTTGTGTATATGCGGTCATTTTTGTGCGGGGCGTAAAAAAGTCTGCATAGGTCAGCGCTTTATCCGCTGTTCCGATCGGTTGCTTTTTCCAGGCCTCAAATCCGTGGAAGGACTGCATTTTTAAGGCAGGATCAACTTGGATGATAGCCGGTTCAAAAGAAAACGTATCATCTTCCACAGTGACATCAATTTGTGCAAAGCAATGTGCATTTGCACCAGGTTGAACAACAGCGACACCATTTTGTACTGTGGCAATTTCCAGATGCTGATGTCCTGTAATGAATAGATCAATGCCTTCTATTTCTTGAAGCATACGATAGCCTTCGTTTTCACCTTGTTCCAGATCTATTAGGTGACCGCTATGAAGATCACGTTCAAAACCGCCGTGATAGCTTAAAATGACAAGCTGTGCCTGTTCAATTTCGCGGACGTGCTTAACGGTTTTTTTCGCACATTCAAATGAGTTTTCAAAATGCAGATGCTTTGTCGATTCACATTCATCCCAGTTTTTTGTGAAATGAGTTGTGATCCCTATGACAGCAATACGTAGCCCGTTTATTTCCTTAATAACATACGGTTGAGCAAACCCCGGGATATTTGCGGCAATCCAAGGAAAACTGCATGCATCACGGATCGATTGTATTTTTTCGGAAGAATAGTTGAATTCATGATTCCCGAAAACTGCGACATCATAGCCGAGTTTGTTCGCAAGTTCGATTTGCGGGTGCTGTTTTTCGACAATATAATCATAATAATAGCTTAAATGACTGCCCTGCAAAAAATCGCCATTATCGATTAACAGCGCGGGCTGTCTAGCAGCAATCATTTGCGCAAGCTGTGAAAAACGTTCTGTATGTCCATGAATATCGCTCGTCGCAATAATAGTAAATTTCATTGAGATAACTTCCTTAATATTTGATTTTCCTTATTATAGCGTGAATTATTGCGCAACAGTTCTGAAAGTGCTTAAATAAATATATAAGTAGTTAACGCTAAATTATAGGAGTTGGTAATCATGATTACAGTAACAAACCGTATCCAAGTAAAAAAAGGTTTTGCCGAAAAAATGGCCCCACAATTTGTACAACCAGGTCCATTACAGGAATTTGAAGGTTTCCAAAAAGTAGAAGTATTAGTTTCAACGCAATTTGAAGAATATGATGAAATGAGCGTTGTTATGTACTGGGATTCAAAAGAAAACTTTGCTGTATGGCGTGAAAGTGATGCATTCAAACAATCTCATAAACGTCCATCTGAAGGTGAAGGCGGCGGCCACCACCAAGGTGAGTCACCAATGCTAGGTTCACAAATCGTGATTGCCGAAGTAGCAGGCACAATCTCAAAATAGTTCAAAGGGGTGTCCTAATGTTTTCGTTAGGACACCTTTATTACTATACATACTTTTGAATGAAATACATATTATCGATGCATTCACAAATAGTGAATGAAAAACAGAAGGGTGTTTTAAATGTCGAACATGGAGCAGTATTTTTATGACGGGCAGTTTTTGAAATGCTATGAAGAAGCGAAACGCCAATCACAAAGCGGCGAAAATGAACAGGCAACTCAATTTTTAAAAGTCTTCGAAAAATACGAGTATGAAAAATTTCCGAAACCGACCGTACAGATTTCGCAAAGTGTCGAACGTGCGAATGAAAGCTATCCTGAAAATGATGAGCTTGAGCAATTGCGGGCAATCAAGGATGAACAGCAGTTTTCAGCAAAAGTCAAACAGCTTGAAGATGATGCACGAACAGCCGAGGCGGAACGGAAAGCGCAGTCGTTTTATGTACAGGGGCATCTTTTTTTAATGGCGCACCATTATGATGAAAGTGTGCACTGCTTTATGGAAGCGGTGAAGCATCATCCGAACAAGGCGTTGTATTACGGGATAGCTGGACAGACGATGAACCGTTTTAACTGGTCGCCGTTTGATGTGATGGTCTATATTGAGCGGGCAATCGAACTGGATCCGGAAAATGCAAGATGGTACTGGAATAAGGCGCTCGTTTTAACACAGCTTTACAAAGATTTGAATGCCGAACCGTTTTTGGAAAATGCTTTGATTGCCATTGAAAAGGCAATTGAGAAATGCCGCGAAGATCAAACATCGCTACGTTCAGGCATCGACACAACATTGGAAAATTTGAAAGAATATCTTTTCAATTAAACAAGGACCGGCAGATGGAGGAAAAAGCATGAAGTTTTTATCTTGGAAAGGTATTTCGATCTACTTAACAATCATTCTATTTTTACTCATTTTTATTCAGATTCTGGACTGGAATAAAGGGAATGATAAAGAGGCCCAATATGCAGTAGAACTGGAAAAAGCGTATATAGATCTGGTCGATTTTCAGACGTATATTTTGAACGATGAAGTGCAGATCGATGATAAGAGGCATGTGTTGACGATGTATGAAAAAAACTTTCAATATCAGCTAAGCATGTTCATTGATATTTTCGGTAATAAAAAAGTGGATGATTTAAACCTATTTGATTCCTATAAACAAATCGATGAGGCATTATCATCATTTTATGAAGCGGAAAATGCGGAACAGCAGGGACAGGCACATGAACAGTTGATCGATGCGAAACATGCACTGTTTACTATATTGAATGATTTGAAATAATATGGTCTGGGGCTCACGAACGCTTTGCAAGGAAGCGGGGCGTGGGCTTTTTTAAAGCTGAAGTATTCATTAACACTACGGACGCTAATAAAACGCCGAAAGTTCTAATAAAATCGAAAAAGTTCTAATATATGTAAGTGTTTCTAATATATGGTGTTATTTTTCTAATAAGTGCATCCGATTTTCAAATATCGCTGTCAGAAGTTCTAATATACCACTCCGATTTTCTAATAAACCGAAAAAAGTTCTAATATAACAATGCCGGGGCATTCCATAGCTACCCTGAAAGCCTATAAAGACCGGTTCTTCGGTCAAAAACGCCCGCTTTTCAAATATCGCTGTCAGAAGTTCTAATATACCACTCCGATCATCTAATAAACCGAAAAAAGTTCTAATATAACAATGCCGGGGCATTCCATAGCTCCCCTGAAACCCTATAAAAACCAGTTTTAAGGCCAAAAACACTTGATTTTCTAATAAAGCCATCAGAAGTTCTAATATGTCACTCCGATCATCTAATAAACCGAAAAAAGTTCTAATAAATCAACGAAAGGCGTACTCCATACCCCTGGCCCACCCCTAAAAAACCGCCCCAAAAGTTATCAACTAACCTTCAGGGCAGCTTCAGCCATTCGCTACTATTTCTTCTTTTTATCCTTCACAAACGCAAACACGATTAATCCTAACTGAATCACAACGATTGCGATAAAAATGTAAAAGTTTTTCGAGGAACTTGCTAAATTTAGTTCATCTGCCAAAATTCCTGCAATCGACTGCAATTGTGCACTTAATAAAATAATGAGTGCACCAATAAATAACATGATCTTAGGATTGATACTAAAGCCCAGCAGCACGATAATGAACAACGCTGAGAAAATCAGCAATAGGGTGAACAGGGGGGCAAGTAATGTGAGTGTCCCGTCTTTTGCAAAGTTTTCGTACGTAAATGTCATGAATAATTCTCCTTACTTTACTAATCCATTTTGAAATGCATAGACGACAGCCTGTGTGCGGTCCTGCACTTCGAGTTTACTTAAAATGTTGCTGACATGGGTTTTGACCGTTTTTAATGCGATAAACAGTTCTTCCGCGATTTCCTGATTGGCAAGGCCGCGAGCCATACATAATAGGACTTCCATTTCCCGGTCTGTTAAATGGTTATGCAGGGCAGGGGCGGTACCGCGCATACGTGCCATTACCCGTGTCGTTGCTTCCGGCTCAAGAACCGTTTCTCCGTCCATCGTTTTCCGGATTGCATCGGCAATCTGTTTGGCGTTGCTCGTTTTCAGTATATAGCTGACAGCGCCTGCTTCAAGGGCAGGGTATAATTTATCGTCATCGATAAAGCTCGTGACAATCATTACTTTTGCTTGCGGCCATTGTGCCAGAATTTCTGCAGTCGCTTCAGCACCCGTTTTAATCGGCATCACATTATCCATCAGCACAATATCCGGCTTCAATGCCAACACTTTTTCAATCGCTTCCTCGCCGTTTGTCGCTTCACCGATGACTTCGATATCGGGTTGTGCCGATAAATAGGCAGCAACACCGATTCGAACCATTTCGTGATCATCTACTATGACAACTTTAATCATTCATTTGTTCCTCCTTTTTGAGCGGAACTTTCACTTCGACAATTGTTCCTTCATCCGGTACAGAGACAATCTTATACGTACAGCCAATTTCGACAGCGCGTTCGGCAATATTGCGCAGCCCGTACGAAGTCGTTTTATCTCCCTCCAAATTAAAGCCAAGGCCATTATCCTGAATGCGCAAAATCGCAAGTTGATCACGTGCGATTAATAACAGCTCGACTTCAGTTGCTTTTGCATGCCGTAAAGTATTTGATAAAGCTTCTTGGGCAATACGGAATAAATGATCTTCCTCCGCTTTCGATAATCCGATTTCTTCAATTTGGTAATCAATATTGAAATACACTTTTTCCTGTAATTCTACAATCAGATCTTCTAAACCTTCTGCCAAGCTTTTATTATGCAATGCGACAGGTCGCAAGTGAAGGAGTAGGGCGCGCATTTCGAGCTGTGCCTGCTGGACGATTTTTTCCACCTGTTTGAGCTGCTTTTGTGCAAAATCATCTTGACGCTGTTCTGTAAGCGCGGAGAGAAGCATGGATGCCGCAAACAGCTGTTGGGAAACAGAATCATGCAGTTCCCGCGCAAGACGCTGACGTTCTGCAAGGAGCCGCTCCTGGACGATGGCGTCATTTGTTTCCACTTTTTCATTGGAAAGTCGCTGTAAAGATGTCCGCTGTGTTTCAATTAATTCGTTCGTTTCGCGCAAGGCCTTTTTTAACGAACCATTTGCTTTCTTGAATTTTTGTGCAAAATCAGGCTCAGCTACTTTTTTCACGATGCGGGTCATCTGATTTTCTTTTATTTTTAAAGAAATCGATATCCATAAAGAAATAAAGAAGCTGGTTGTTGTTGCGGTAATGGCGATCACAGCGACAATCGGTATTGAATACTCACCGCTTTCCCATAAAAAACGCCAAGTCTCTTCCTGCGGCTGACCGAGCAGGAAAACAAAAATATTCAGAGCAAATGTCGCAAAAACCATCATCAAAATAAAAAATCGTATTATAAATGCAATCATCCGCGCTGCACCTCCACATCACCAATCCACGATGTCACATAAAGGACAAGGACACGTTTTGCATCCATTTCTCCATCCTCAAAATGGAGCTGTTCATTAATACACTGCTTTGGCGCATAGTGCAGGCATGCTGCTTCACCATATAAAGTGGAATAATGAAGCTGAATCGTCACTTCATAAGGTACGATAACCCGTACTTTTCCAAGAGATTGATGGATCACTATAATTGATTTCCCGTTTGGTAAAATGGTTTCGGTCGTATCGATAGTAATATCGCCGATAAAGCGTTGAATATGAATATCCTTCCAATGATAGCTTTCTGTCGGAGCACCTGTTGTTCCGATTAATATATTTTGATTGGATGTATTGGCAAGCTGACTTTTGATTTCCATCACTTGCTCTTTTTTCGTTAAGTATTGGTATAAAATAAAGACAAGCACACCAATGATTAAAAGGCGCAATGTCCAAATATTAATTATGGCAAAGAATAATAGAACGAGTCCCGTCCATAATAAGTAACGTTTCTTCTTTTTAAAGCTAAAAAAGAGAAACAGTGCACCTAAAATCAGTATAAACACGGTGCCATTATTGAAAAGAGTTAATTCGATTAATACGACAAGTGCCATACTCATCGCGATAATTGCAAGCTGATCAGACGTGATTTTCGGCATGGTGCCTCCCCCTATAACGTACAAAATGGAGAAAGCACGATGCCTTCTCCTTTAACGCATTATATCATTATTTTTGCTGTTCTATGAGCTTTTGTTCTTTTTCAAGCTGTGCCAATCGAGCTTCAAAAGTAGTTATTTCATATTTACGCTCAATATTTTGTGATAATTCATCAATATAAGTTGATAGTTCATCGAAATTACCGGCATTGTCAGATGTAAGTACTTTATCCATCTGGTGGTTGGCACGCACAACATTTTCCTTGCCCATCAGCTCAAGTTGGCGCACTTTCATGTCTTTAATTTTATGTTTCATCGTTTCGAATTTGCGTTCCAGTGCAAAGTATTCAGTATTGGCCGCATCAATGCTTGCAAGAAGGGCATGCTTTCTGGCAGTGTAAGCTGTGACTTCTTCCTGTGCAAACGCAATCAGTTCAGCCTCTTCTGTCGAAAGTGCCAATTGAAGCTGTTTTTCACGCTTCTCAAGCATTTCGATTGTTTGGGAAAGCTGCAGTTCCAGTTCTTTTTTAAGCTGTGCCTGACGTGCAAGTAATTTACCTGTTTCTTCCGTTTGTTTTTCTGCTTCACGAATATAGTGGTTCAGCATTTTAATCGGGTTTTTGTCCACCTTTTTGTCAAACATATCATGTAAATCGGCCTGTATTGAATACTTAAATTTTGTAAATAAATTTTTCATTGTCCATCGCTCCTATTTATTTAAATTTGCCCATTCACGTTCAAAGTTTGTAAATGGATTTTCTTCCTCTTTTTTGCCTGGTAAAAATTCAATCTTTTCGTTTTTACGTGCTTTATAAAGATAAAACAATACGCCGATCGCAGCTAAACCGATAAAGCCCGGAATGTTTGATAATGCACTTACTAAACCGGCTAAAGCGACAACGAGGCTCATTACTTTTCCGAAAGTTGATTTACTTTCTGTGTAATAGTGCAGACCCGCTGCTAAAAGTGCTCCTGAGATTAATAAGCCGGCTACCGGTGCGAGCAGGCAAAGTGCGATGATCGCTGTGATGAAAGCCGCTGAATATAAGAAAAACTTTTTCATTATGTGTTCCTCCTTGTAGTTGATATGTTCATGTTACCGTAGATTTAAAAATCCGATAACGACCTGTTACTGTATTTTCATCTAGGTCTCGAGGCTGAGATGGACTCAGACGGCTATTTGCATGACTGAACTTCTGTCAGGAGAAGTTAAAATATATAGAAACGTAATAACTTTTATTGTATAATGCTTGTTGGAGAGTTTTTCTCGGTACATAAGTAGTGGAGGAGGTTGGACAAAATGGCTTTATGGTTAGGTATTACACTTATCGTCGTAGCTTTAATCGGGGGCGTGGCAATTGGGTTCTACGCGGCTCGTCAATATATGATGAAGTATTTAAAAGAAAACCCGCCAATTAATGAACAAATGATTCGCGTGATGATGGCACAAATGGGACGTAAACCGTCTGAAAAACAAGTGCGTCAAATGATGGCACAAATGAACAAGTTCCAAGATAAATAATAAAAAGTTGGACTACCTTTCGCATTCTATTGAGTGATGAAGGTAGTTTTTATTTTCTCTAAAACAAAATTCAGAATATTTTGTTGAAAAGGAAAATAATCTAGTCTATCCTTATATAGATTGTAAGTATTGGAGGGACAAATAAATGGCAACAGAAAAAACGAATGTAGAGAGCTTTGATTTAGACCATACGATAGTGGCTGCACCGTATGTACGGTTAGCAGGCACAAAGGAAGGGGCAAAGGGCGATGTCGTGACAAAATATGATATCCGCTTAAAGCAGCCGAATAAAGAACATATGGAAATGCCGGCACTTCATTCACTGGAGCATTTAATGGCAGACCGTATCCGCAATCATAGTGACGCAGTTGTTGATATCTCGCCAATGGGCTGTCAAACAGGCTTTTATGTCTCCTTTATGAACTATGATGACTACGAAGGTGTGTTGTCGATTTTGGAAAAGACTGTACAGGATGTGTTGGCGGCGACAGCTGTACCTGCCTGCAATGAAGTCCAATGCGGTTGGGCGGCAAGCCATAGTTTGGAAGGTGCACAGCAGTTGGCCAAAGAATTTTTAGCAAAACGCGATGAATGGCATATCGTTTTTAATAATGAATAGGTAATGTGAAGTGCCCTCAGATAAATGGGGGGCTTTTTTGTTTGGGCGGGGGATGAATAAGGGGAATTAGTTTCCGTCCCACTAAAAAAGCACTTCCTGTTCAATGACATGAACAGAAAGTGCTTATTACCTTTATAGTAAAGAATCCGTTATATTGCGGTATGCCGGTACATAGTCGTGCAAGAACTTGGCAACCGTTTGCTCATAATCACCCGGGTTATCATTGAATGATTTCGCATGCTCTCCTTTTTCAAACAGTTTCAGCATTTTAGGTTCAGGTTTTTGTTCGTACAGTTCTTCGGTCATAGAGGAAGGAATGAAATCATCCGGTGTACTGTGAATAAAGAGGACAGGTTTTTGAATGTGTTTCACTGCATCAATCGGCATCACTTCTTTAACAGAATAGCCATCGCGAATCCGCATGAAAAAGTCGGCAAAAGGGAGTGTATATTTCGAATCAATTGGTACAACACTTTCAAAAATCCGCTTTAATAGTTCTGGGAAGTTTGAAAAAGCACAGTCGGAAACATAGAAATCTGCATTATCGGCCAGCGTACCTGCATAGAGCAGGGTTGTAGCCGCACCCATTGATTCCCCGTGAATACCTAGCAGGGCGTCTTCCCCGGTAATAGTTCGGATTGTCTCAACTGCTGCCTGTAAATCGTATTTTTCATAATGGCCGTAACTTGTTGTTTTCCCTTGTGATTCTCCGTGACGGCGATGATCGTACACAAATGCATTAAAACCAAGACGTTCAAACATACGGGCATAGCGCATCGAGTTGATTTTATTTTCTGTGACACCATGACAGATAATCACTGTATTTTTCGTTTCCAGAGGTTTTAAATAGATGCCGCTTATTGTATAGCCATTTGGGGAATCGATCGTTAAAATTTCTTTTGGACAGCCTTCATACCATGCTTCGTCAAAGCGTTTTGCCGCTATTTCACGTTCACGGATGAAAGCATCGTCCTTTTTCTTTATATACATAATGTGATTTGTCATCACGACACCAGTGATCGTTGTAGCAGCTGCCAGCAGCGTTGTTACAATACTGCCAGATAAAAACAGTGTACGTTTTTTCATGAAAATCACTCCTTAATTAATTTAATATTTGATGAATTATTGTGATAAATCAACTAATATGTATCTATTTACTATTGGAAACTTTTGTGTGAAAAATACGAAATATTTGATAAAATCTTTGTAAGCTCATTTGCTCACAAAGGGACCATTCACAATAAAGGGGGATATATTCATGACAGAAGTTGTAATAGTAAGTGCAGTACGTACGCCAATTGGTGCTTTTCAGGGGGCATTAAAAGATATTTCAGCTCCGACTTTAGGGAGTATCGTAATAAAAGAAGCGTTAAATCGGGTTCAATTAGATCCGACGACAGTTGATGAGGTTATTATGGGGAATGTTCTCGCAGCAGGTTTAGGTCAAAACCCGGCAAGACAGGCAAGTATTCAGGCTGGTCTTCCATACACCGTTCCAGCGATGACAATTAATAAAGTATGTGGTTCAGGCTTAAAGGCCGTTCATTTAGCAGCACAAGCAATCATTGCCGGGGATGCAGATGTTGTTGTCGCTGGAGGCTTTGAAAATATGAGTCAAGCACCATATATTATGCGAAATGCAAGAGAAGGTTTCCGCATGGGCGATCAAAAAATTGTCGATACATTAATTCAGGATGGCTTATGGTGTGCATTTAATGATTATCATATGGGGATCACTGCTGAAAACCTGTGTGATCAATATAACATTTCGCGTCAGGAACAGGATGAATTTGCAGCACGATCACAGGCTCGTGCATCTGAGGCGATTTCTGCAAATAAATTTGCTGAAGAAATTGTACCGGTAGAAATTCCTCAACGTAAAGGGGATCCGATTCTATTTACACAAGATGAATATGTGAAACATGGAACAACAGCAGAAAAATTAAGCGGATTACGACCTGCTTTCAAGAAAGAAGGTTCGGTTACTGCAGGGAACGCTTCAGGTATTAACGACGGAGCTGCAGCGGTTGTTGTTATGTCAAAGCAGCGGGCTTTTGAATTAGGCCTTACACCACTGGCTACAATCGTCGCAAATGCGAGCGCTGGAGTTGATCCTTCTGTGATGGGAATCGGACCGGTAACAGCGGTCAAAAAAGTCCTGGCGAAAGCGAATGTAACATTGGATGAAATGGATTTAATTGAAGCGAATGAAGCGTTTGCAGCACAGGCGATTGCAGTTGATCGCGAATTGGCGTTCAATCATGATAAACTAAATGTAAATGGCGGGGCAATTGCACTTGGTCACCCAATTGGGGCAAGCGGAACACGTATTTTAGTTACTTTGTTACATGAAATGCAAAAACAAGATGCAAAATTAGGTCTTGCAACTTTATGTATTGGTGGGGGACAGGGTGTTGCAACAATTGTACAACGCTAAAATTAATTGTAGGTGAAAATAATGGCAAAAAAGAAACAGCAAAGAACGACGAATGAATTCGAGCTTCCAAAGGATAAGGCGGCAACATTGGCCGATCAGCTAGGCGGCGATGTATTGGCCAAGCTAAAGGCAGCGAAGCAGGAAATGGTGGCAGACGAAAAGGCGAAAGAGGAAGAACGTCTGGCAAAAGCGGCATTTGAACGAAAACAACGCGAAAAAAATATGAGCTTTGAAGAACTGTTAAATCAATACGGTGACAAAGGTTCAAAATTTTAACGGGTATCCGAAACGGCCCGCTAGAAGCTTAAACAGAAAATTCTTATTAAGAAACGGATTTTATAAAATTGATTGGAATGGAGGGCGAGTGTTCGTGCTGACGGTTTCACCTTTCGCACTGTGAAAACATTAGCTGACGGCTATGCCTTTCGCTACAAGCAAGCTTCCTGCGGGAATAGCGTGACGCCTGAGACTAGGAACAAAAGCTAAGAACGCCACGTCCTGTGGCAACGCTTTTGTGACCAACATCCTGTTGGCCTCACGCCCGCGGAAAGAGTCCCGGAATGGAAATCAATTTTTAAGCACAGCAAAAAGCCATTTTTCTCCCGGAGAAAAATGGCTTTTGGTTATGTCCTACCTACTTTTTTTAATACAACAAAAATAAGTTTTGCCAACACTAACAATGTCAGTGCGCCACATGCATCGAGTACGACATCTTCAACGAGGCCGCTGCGACCCGGGATCGTACTTTGGCGATATTCATCGAGACTTGCGATCAGTACGGTAGTAATAAAGGCAAGCAATGCTGCAAAGCGCCATTTCAGTTTCCGATACAAAATATAGACTATAACCGCTAATAAACCGTAGCCGAAAAAATGCGTTGCTTTCCGAATAAGAAATTCAAGGAATTGAAAGTAGCCGCGAGTATCGACTGATATAATTTTTCCCCAATAAGGAATTTCAAATTGACTTAACCATTCTTCAAATGGCTTGTCTTTTAAAAGGTCTTTTAACGCCGGAATAATCGTTTGCTGTTCATAGCTCATATTGGACATGACGATGACCACCATTACCCCGACAATGACAAGAGCAATCCATTTTTTCATCTATGCTCAGTGTAACGGTCGGTTTTCGTCCATTTGTCGATCTCCGAAATATTTTGCAGCGATTGCGCTTTTTCATAGGCATCCAGATTTTGTTTCAGTTGTGTAAGTGTACGCGCACCGATGACTGTTGAAGCAACCGTTGGATACTGTAAATTGAAAGCGAGGGCTGCTGCATGAACATCGCCGAATTGCTGTTCGATTTTCTGCAATACATCGTTTGCAGCCGCTTCATCGTAACTCATAAAGGGCTTTAAGCGTGTGCGCCATTCATTTGTCAGCAAGCCTTTTGCAATTGATCCGCGTATTACCACAGAAGCGCCAGTCTGTTGAATCAAATCGAAGAATTCACTTGCACGTTCATCAAAAATATTAAACTGCATCATATTGCTGATTGCATCACTGTTTTGCAGAAATGGCATGAACACATTCGGTCGGATGGAGGAAATGCCATATTCGCGAATAAGTCCTTCTTTTTTCAGGCTTTCAAATGTGTCGGTAATTCCTTCCCAATTATCTTCAGTCGTTCCGCCATGTAGCTGGTAAAGATCCAGGTAATCGGTCTGTAGACGCTGCAGACTGTCACGTACAGCTTTATTAATATAATTTGCGGACGTATCCCAGCCCCATCCTTCCTTTCCTTCTTCCCAACGATTTCCGACTTTTGATGCCAGGTAAATATTGTGGCGGTGTTGTTTCAGTGCAGTGCCAACAACTTTTTCATTTTCTCCCTTATTATACAGGTCTGCGGTATCAAAATAATTAATGCCTGCATCAATTGCAGCATGAATGACCTCTTCTGCTTCTGCTGGATTTGGAGGTAATGACATACAGCCTAGACTAATTTCAGAAATATGAAGATTGCTTGTACCTAATTGTCGTTTTTTCATCTTAATTTCCTCCCTGGTTCAATATTTTAGAAAAGCTCTTACTAATGGTACAATGAATAGAAGCAAGAGAACAAGTGGAGGCATGGTCATGAAAAAATTTGAAGAAAAAACAATTCAATCCCAACCTATTTATTCCGGGAAGGTTATTTCATTAAAAGTAGACGATGTATCGCTTCCGAATGGTGAAACAGGGAAGCGCGAAATTATTAATCATCCAGGTGCAGTTGCAGTAATTGCCATCACAGAAAACAATAAAATTTTACTTGTGGAACAATACCGTAAAGCTCTTGAACGTTCCATTATAGAGATTCCTGCCGGTAAGCTGGAAAAAGGGGAGGAGCCTATTGTAACGGCTCGCCGTGAGCTGGAGGAAGAAACGGGGTATACGTCTGATCATTTCGAATTTGTTCAGGCTTTCGCAACTTCCCCGGGATTTGCGGATGAAATTATTCATATTTACGTAGTCGAAAAGTTAAAAAAATTAGACATTCCGGTTGATTTGGATGAAGATGAATTTGTAGAGTTAATGGAAGTATCGCTGGAAGAAGCTGAAGCGATGGTTGCGGACGGCCGTATTTACGATGCCAAAACGGCTTTTGCGATTTTATGGTTGAAGTTAAAAATGAATATTTAAATCAATAATTGTTTACGCATAAGGACAATTTATGTGCATAAGTTGTATGGACAAGGAGGCGTCCAAATGCGTAAATATCTATATATTCAATATACTTCGATGATTGTCGTATGTTTCATTTGTGGTGTGGTATGTTATCAGTTATTCGATATTGGACAAGTGCAGCAAATTATTAAATATAGTGATCGTAGACTGCTCCAAATGGAAAAACCTGAACTGCTTTGGAGTGTAGTTCCTTTCATAGTTGCCTTAAGTATTGTATTATTCTTTTCGACACATAAATATTTGCCGCGTATCGGCCTTATTTTTATTGCGATTAAAGTAACATTTTTAGGCTTTAGCTCGGTCTATTTACTCGTACAGCATGAATCTATTAAACTCTATGCATTTTGGTGGTTTCCGTTTCAGTTAATATATTGTGTATTGTTAATTATGCTTTACCAAATAACAACTAAAACTACAAATAGACGAGCATTGAAAACGGTGATGCCATGGAAAAAGGTAATTTTCCTTATAGTGGTGATGATAATTGTTTTTGCAGTCGAATATTTAGCAATTACTTATTTATTTAAATAATCATTATCTTGTAATGAGATTTACTCATTTGGTATAATGAAAAGAGTTTAGGAGGGCGTCACATATGGAGAGCCGTATTGATCGAATTAAAAAGCAACTGCATAGTGCGAGCTATAAGCTGACGCCACAGCGAGAAGCAACAGTAGCGGTTTTATTGGAGCATGAGGAAGATCATTTAAGTGCTGAGGATGTTTACTTATTAGTAAAAGAAAAGGCACCAGAGATTGGACTAGCTACTGTATACCGTACACTGGAGCTTTTAACAGAGCTGAAAATTGTCGATAAAATTAATTTTGGTGATGGCGTATCCCGTTATGATTTACGTCAAGAGGGCGCGAAGCATTTCCATCATCATTTAGTTTGTATCGAATGTGGCGCAGTAGATGAAATTCAAGAAGATTTACTAGAAGATGTAGAAGAAATTGTGGAGAAACGTTGGAACTTTATTATCAAAGATCACCGTCTGACATTCCATGGCATCTGCTGGCGTTGTCATGACAATAATGACAACTCTGGAGACAGCGATGCATAATCTATAATCAAAAAAAGAGCAGCGTATCCAGCTGTTCTTTTTTTGTGTGTAAAAATAGAATTGAAGAATTCTATGTTCACTGGCTCGTTCGTGGAATAGACGGAGAAATCCAATTAGTTCTCAGCAGACAGTAAAAAAGAGGTTGAGACAGAAGAAGAAATTTCATTAACTAAGGAGAAAAACCTTATTAAGAAACGGATATTTTATAAAATTGATTGGAATGAAGGGCGACTCCTGCGGGAATAGCGTGACGCCTGAGACTACAGGCTCAGGCCACGCCCGCGGAAAGCGTCCCGGAATGGAAATCAATTTTTAACGCTCAGCAAAAAAATGCCATTTTTCTCTCAGAGAAAAATGGCATTTCTGGGTTAAGTCCCAACCTCTTTTAATATTTTTATTTATTTCCCAGGATGATGGGCAACAATCAAGACCTTACCGGCATCCAGATCATTCTTTGCTGATGCATGTTCACTTTCGCCTACACCAATATCAGCAAGCTGGTGGTGCAAATCTTCAGGAGTACTTTGGAAGAAGTTTTTGATCGATGCCAGGAATCCTTTGTCATCTTCTGTTGTTTCAGGCGTTTTGCTTGCATCCACATTGAAAAAGTCTGCAATGTCTTCTGCACGCTTGTTGCTGTTTGCGAAAACATGAATATGATCGCGATCATAGCCCTCGGTAATAAATGATTCGATTACTGATTTTGCTTGCACACCGTTTTCTACTGATTTGATAATTGCCATATATATACACTCTCCTTTTGTATGAATACTTATTGTATTCCCGAAGCTCTTACAATTAAAACGTTACGAGATTCATACTGTCGTATTAAACTTTCAGGAGAATGTGCATACAGATGAAAATTATCTTGGATACAGGTTACTGTTCAATAAGATCATGCACTTTTTTGATCTCTAAAAATTGTAGCTGATGGCCATCAATTTCATGGATCTTAAATGCATAGTTTTCAAATATAAATGTATCTTCAATATTCAGGTCAGGCATGTTTGTGAAGTACCAGCCGCCGATTGTATCAACATTCGCGTCTTCGATGTCCAGAAAGAGCAATTTAGAAATATCTTCAAGCAATACTTTCGAGTAGACTAAATAATGGTCTTCACCGATTTTCCGAATATCTGAAACTTCATCATCGTCAAACTCATCACGGATTTCACCAACAAGTTCTTCCAATATATCTTCAACGGTAATCATGCCGCTAGTACCACCGTATTCATCGAGCAAAATGGCAATGTGAATACGTTTTTTCTGCATAATCTGAAGTAAACTTTGAATAGGCGTTGTTTCAATTGTATGGATAACTGGATTGATGAAGTCTTCAAGCTTAAATGTTACCGGGTCAATCCTGTTATTCATACCAAGTGTTAAAAAATCTTTAATATTTAAAAAACCTAATATATTATCGCGGTCCCCATTGTAAACCGGGTAGCGGGTATAGCGTTCCTCTGAAACTTGTGTTAACACTTCCTCGAACGTTGCAGTTACATCGAAACCGATAATATCTGTTCGGGGAACCATAATTTCACGTGCGATTTTATCGTCGAATTCAAACACATTGTTTACATATTTTAATTCATTGACATTAATCTCACCGGATTTGTAGCTCTCCGATAGAAGCAGGCGCAATTCCTCTTCAGTATGTGAGAGTTCATGTTCGCTCGCTGGTCGCATACCGAACAATTTTAATAATAAACGTGCAGAACCATTTAATAGCCAGATTAAAGGGAACATAAGCTTATAGAATAATTGAATAGGCTTTGCGAATGCCAGTGTAATAGCTTCTGCTCTTTGAATAGCAATCGTTTTAGGTGCAAGTTCACCTACAACTACGTGGAAGAATGTCGCTAAAAAGAATGCGCCACCTAATGTAAACCAATGAATATATTCTGTGCCAATTCCGATCGATTCGAACAGTGGGTGAAGTATAAACTCAAATGTGGATTCACCGACCATACCGATTCCTAGTGCTGTTACCGTAATACCTAATTGACAGGCCGATAAATATTCATCAAGGTGGGTTGTTACATTTTTAGCTGAAATGGAACCGGCTTTACCTTCAGCTACAAGTTGGTCAATACGGGATTGACGTACTTTTACGATTGCAAATTCCGTTGCAACGAAAAAGGCAGTAAAAGCGATTAAAACCGAGAAAATAATTAAGTTAATGATTGTGGTCAAACGAGCGTCCTACTCACGAAGTAGAACGTTCACCTCCTAGTTATTTAAAATTAATAATAGTGATTGCATGAGTGCAACACTTTCAGGCGACACTTTTTTTCGAAGCTTCTGCCGCTCTTTGTCATCTAAATGCTCCATTAATACCGTTACATCATGTTCAAGCTTACGCATTTGCAATCGAATATCCTGAATATCAATTTCTTCGGGTTCTTCTTTAGAAGGGCCAAGTAAGCTGTGAATCTCTTCAAGGCATTTGCCAAGCTTCTTCTGCTCTTCAATCCAGTGTATACGCTCAATCATCTCTTTATCATAATAGCGATAATTGGATGCCGAACGTTCAACTTTTAGAAGGCCCAAATTCGTATAATAATCAATAGTTCGTTTTGTTACACCTGTTGCTGCAGCAAGCTCTCCGATTTTTAGTTTGTCGATCCCAAATTATCACCTCTATCTGTCACGTTTTACTTTCAAGAATACCGCAAATAGTACATTTTGTAAATGGAAGCTATTACATATGAACAGTGTGTTTTGTTGAAAAAATGGATCATCGAAGGATAAAACAACACTTCAATTGTACGAAAATGGTAATATAGATGTATAGAATGCAAGAGGGGCGATTTTTATGCAAGCTTTAAAAGATTCAATAGAAGATTATCTACATTTTATTAAAGTGGAACGGCAGCTTTCTGATAATACACTACAATCCTATAAGCGTGATTTAGTCGCATATGCCCGTCACATCCATTATGAACAGCAGATTATGGAATTTGATAACGTTATGCGCGAACATATTTTGCTTTATTTGGACAGCTTACGTTCTGTAGGGAAGTCATCGAAGACGATTTCAAGACAAATTTCATCGATTCGTTCCTTTCATCAGTTTTTATTGAGGGAAAAGGTGACAAATCAAGATCCTACCGTTCATTTGGAAATGCCTAAAAAAGAACTGTCCTTACCAAAAGTATTATCAATAGAAGAAATTGATGCACTTTTGACAGCACCGTCCGTTGAAAAACCACAGGGCACGCGGGATATAGCGATTTTGGAAATGATGTATGGTTCCGGTATGCGTATAAGCGAACTGATTGACCTGAACTTGGAGGATGTTCATTTGACGATGGGCTTTGTCCGTGTGTTTGGTAAAGGCGGTAAAGAGCGGATTATTCCACTCGGTCGAAGTGCGATTCAGGCATGTATCAATTATTTGGAACAGGCACGGCCTCAGCTTTTAGGTGATGCATTAAAAAATGATGCGTTTTTCATTACACAGAGAGGGAAAAGATTCACAAGACAAGGCTGCTGGAAGATCATTAAAGAGCATGCAGCTACAGCAGGTATTTCCAAAGAGATTACACCGCATGTTCTGCGTCATTCCTTTGCGACACATCTGATAGAAAACGGGGCAGATCTACGTGCAGTACAGGAGCTTTTAGGACACGCAGATATATCGACGACCCAGATTTATACACATGTAAGCAAAACTCGTTTATCGGAAGTATATAAACAATTCCATCCGCGTGCTTAAAAACGGCATAAACACGTAAGACTAATGGGAAGCTTACTTTTTTCTATTAAAAATAATTCTTTCTGAAATCGGATGTCTGACCTTTACTTTATTTAGACGTTTTATGTAAAATAGAATGAAAGAAGAGGAGTTGAAAGCATTATGCAACCGTTTAAAAAAATACATGTAATTGTAATGGACTCTGTTGGTATCGGTGAAGCACCGGATGCCGATAAATTTGGCGATGCTGGCTCAAATACATTAGGACATATCGCAGAAAAAATGAATGGCTTAAATATGCCGAATATGGAGAAATTGGGTTTATCGAATATTCGTGAACTTAAAGGGATTAATAAAACTGAAGAACCGGCTGCATTTTACGGCATGATGCAAGAAGCATCTGTTGGTAAAGATACAATGACGGGTCACTGGGAGATTATGGGGCTTAACATCGATACGCCGTTTAAAGTATATCCTGAAGGCTTTCCTGAAGAACTGATTTCTAAGTTGGAAGCTGCAACTGGCCGCAAAGTGCTTTGTAATTTACCGTACAGTGGAACCGCTGTCATTGACGATTACGGTCCGGAACATATGGAAACAGGTGCAATTATTGTGTATACATCGGCAGACCCGGTTATGCAAATTGCAGCACATGAAGAAATTATTCCAGTAGAAGAACTTTATAAAATTTGTGAAATTGCACGTGAACTAACGTTGGACGCTGAATTTTTAGTAGGTCGTGTCATTGCCCGTCCGTTCGTTGGCCAACCAGGCAATTTTACGCGTACATCAAACCGTCATGACTATGCATTAACGCCATTTGGACGCACAACAATGGCTGAAATGAAGGACTCGAATCTTGATGTGATTGCAATCGGTAAAATCTCGGACATCTTTAATGGTGACGGGGTAACAGAAGCGATCCGTACGAAAGACAACACGGACGGTATGGATAAGATGGCGGAAGTTGTTCGTCGTGATTTCCATGGCATTAGCTTCTTGAACCTAGTGGACTTCGATGCGAATTTTGGACACCGACGTGATCCAATTGGCTATGGTCAAGCATTGGAAGAATTTGACCGTCGTTTACCGGAAGTTCTGGATGCTTTGTCAGCAGATGATTTGCTGATTATTACGGCAGATCACGGGAACGACCCGACATTCCCTGGTACAGACCATACACGTGAATACGTACCATTAATTGTTTACTCACCGCGCTTTACAGCTGGGGCAGAATTAGAGTTACGTGAAACATTTGCGGATATTGCAGCAACAATTGCAGATAATTTTAATATTGCGGCACCGCAGTTCGGAAAAAGCTTTTTAGCAGAGCTGAAATAAGGAGGATTTTCCACATGAGAATGGTAGATATTATTGAAAAAAAACGTAACGGCGAAGAGTTGACAACCGCTGAGATTCGCTTCTTTGTAGAAGGATATACTGATGGCACGATTCCTGATTATCAGGCAAGTGCGTTATGTATGGCTATTTACTTTCAGGATATGACAGATCGCGAACGCGCGGATTTAACAATGGCAATGGTTGAGTCTGGTGATCAAATAGACCTTTCTTCAATTGCTGGTGTAAAAGTAGACAAGCATTCAACAGGCGGAGTTGGCGATACAACGACATTACCATTAACTGCAATGGTAGCAGCTGTCGGTGTTCCGGTAGCAAAAATGAGTGGTCGCGGTTTAGGTCATACAGGCGGTACGATCGATAAGCTTGAGGCGATTGAAGGTTTCCACGTTGAGTTATCAAGTGAAGAGTTTTCAAAACAGGTAAATGATATCGGAATGGCTGTAATTGGTCAATCAGGTAACTTAACACCAGCAGATAAAAAGCTTTATGCGCTACGTGACGTTACAGGAACAGTTTCAAGCATTCCGCTAATTGCCGGTTCAATTATGTCGAAGAAAATTGCTGCAGGTGCAGATGCGATTGTCCTCGATGTTAAAACTGGTGACGGCGCATTTATGAAAACAGTTGAAGATTCAATTAAATTGGCTGAAGCGATGGTGAAAATCGGAAACAGCGTTGGTCGTAAAACAATGGCGATTATTTCTGATATGAGTCAACCTTTAGGATATGCAATCGGAAATGCCCTTGAAGTTCAGGAAGCAATCGATACATTAAAAGGTAAAGGTCCAGCTGATTTAAATGAACTTTGCTATACATTAGGCTCTCAAATGGTTGTTGTTGGCGGAAAAGCAAAAACAATCGAAGAAGCTCGAAAAATGCTGGAGGAAGTTGTTGCAAGTGGAGCAGCATTGGAAGTACTGAAAAAATTCATCGCTGCACAAGGCGGAAATGCTTCAGTCGTTGATGACCCATCCCGTTTACCTCAGGCTAAATTCAAATTTGATGTACCTGCAAAACAGGCAGGCTATGTCTCAAAAATTGAAGCGGATGATATCGGAACAGCTGCAATGCTTCTTGGTGCAGGTCGTGCAACGAAGGAATCTGAAATTGACTTAGCGGTAGGGCTTGTCCTTCATAAAAAAGTAGGCGATCAGGTCGAAGTAGGCGAATCGCTTATGACAATTCATGCCAATACAGAAGATGTCGACGCAGTATTGGAAAAGATTTATGCACATGTATACATTTCTGCAGAAAAAGTCGAAACACCGAAATTAATCGAAGCCATTATTACACAATAACAAAAATTAAGAGTCTTTCGCAGTCCAGTATGGGTTACGGAAGACTTTTTTGTGCTTTAAATATTTTACAAATATGTTAAACTAAGAAGTATATTACTGCTTAAGGTAATAAAAATTCTGTTTTATGAATATTTATAAGAAGAAGGGATACTATGAAAGTTAAGTGGTCGAGAAGATTTGAAGGCTATTCATTCGCCCATTTCAAAAAGGATTTGTTATCCGGGACGATTGTCGGGATTATTGCTGTACCGCTGGCGATGAGTTTTGCCATTGCCTCAGGGGTCAAACCGGAATACGGCATTTACACGGCAATTATCGCAGGTATTTTAATTTCCTTATTAGGAGGTTCAAAATTCCAAATTGGCGGTCCGACAGGTGCTTTCGTTCCGGTTTTGCTTGGGGTTGTGCTCGTTTACGGGTATGAGAACTTGCTCATCGCAGGTTTAATGGCGGGGGTTATGCTGCTGCTGATGGGGATTTTCAGGATGGGGTCACTGATCAAATTTATCCCGAGGCCTGTTACAGTAGGCTTTACAGCAGGAATTGCCGTCATTATTTTTACTGGACAAATCGGAAATTTTTTAGGGTTAACCAATATGGAGCAGCATGAGGAGTTTCATATGAACGTTTATGAAATCGCTTCCAATATTGATACCGTTAATTTTTATAGTTTACTTGTTGCAATGATAAGTTTCGCATTCATACTTATGGCACCGAAAGTTTTACCGAAAGTACCGGGTGCCCTTATCGGCATAATTGTGTCCTCTGTTGTAACGGTACTTTTTTTACAGGGGGATGTTGCCACAATTGGCTCCACATATGGTGCAATACCGAATACACTTCCTCAGTTCCACATACCGGAAATAACATTTGAACGTATTTACATGCTCATCGGACCGGCGTTTGTCATTGCAATGCTCGGCGGGATTGAATCGCTGTTATCGGCGGTTGTTGCAGACGGCATGACGAACAGCAAACATAACAGTAACCGGGAACTGATCGGGCAAGGGGTTGCCAATATTGTGACACCGTTTTTTGGAGGAATACCTGCTACCGGGGCAATTGCACGAACGGCTACTAATATTAAATCCGGTGCTGTTTCGCCAATGTCAGGGGTAATCCATGGGATCTTCGTTTTAGTCACGCTATTATTGCTCGCGCCATTCGCGGTACATATCCCACTTGCGAGTTTAGCACCTGTACTCATGATGGTCGCATGGAATATGAGCGAACGGCACCATTTCGCGCACATTCTAAAATTGAAATCCGGAGATTCGCTTGTTCTATGTATTACATTTTTACTGACAGTATTTATGAGCTTAACGGTTGCTGTAATGGCTGGACTCATTTTAGCGGTGATCCTATTTGCGAAAAGCATGAGCGATAGCCTGACTGTTTCCAAAGTACTGCCGAATTTGGACAGGGAGAACGGTAAGGTGCATCCTCAGATTGTACCGGATTTTCATGATTGTCCGCAAATCAGTATTTATACAATAGAAGGTCCTCTATTTTTTGGCGCTGCCGAAAAGTTTGAACAGACAATGCTGAAGACAATACAGCAACGTCCGAAAGTGTTTATCCTTCGTATGCGAAAAGTGCCGTATATCGATTCGACAGGGGAAGAATATTTCCGCAATATCCTTCAAAATATAAACTCTTACGGTGGTAAAGTTTTCGTAACAAATGTTCAGCCAGGATTAGAGCAAATGCTAAAGCGAAGCGGTTTGTATGATTTAATGGAAGCGGAACATTTTTATAATACGACAAGTGACGCAATATCAGCGGCATGCCAGTATATCGAGGTGAATAATTGTATTGGATGCA
The DNA here is from genome assembly GCF_038003445.1 of Solibacillus sp. FSL K6-1126. NCBI lineage: Bacteria > Bacillati > Bacillota > Bacilli > Caryophanales > Caryophanaceae > Solibacillus > Solibacillus sp. FSL K6-1126. The sequence goes on from NZ_JBBOPD010000001.1 coordinate 1,413,519, forward strand.
CACATTATGCGTTTAAAGAATGCCAATTGCTAGCAAATGGCATCCCGCTATCGGAGCATGAAGTGCAGGCACAGAATAAATTGACCGAAGCCACAATATAACATGTATAAATTTCTGAAAAAGAACAAAGAATAAGAGACTGAATGGAAAGGTAATACTTTCTGTTCAGTCTCTTTTTTCATGTGCAGGATGATTAAAAATAGACCGCGTTACCTATACTGATTTTAGTTGTCGCAGGAGCACTATTTTTAACGAATGAACACTAGTTTTGTCAGCTAGATAGGATTATTTCTGAACTTGCCGAATTTGCATGCAAGAAGGAGGCGATGTAGGTGAACTTTAATTTAACGATGTATCCAAATGATGTATTGATTGTCCAACTATTTGGCGAACTGGATCATCATGAGACAGAAAAAGTGAGAACACATATATCGAAAGCTATTTTACAAGGAAATGTAAAATTACTCGTCTGGAATTTAGAGCATTTGCATTTTATGGACAGTTCCGGAATTGGATTAGTGCTTGGCAGAATGCGAGAACTCCGAGCTGTCGATGGACAAACAATTTTGTTAAATCCGTCAAAAACGATGCAGAAAATATTCCAGTATTCCGGTTTAGGAAATCTCATACAATTTGCATCTGAACAGCAAGTTATTTCACACAGCGAGGGGGATTGTCAATGGATAACGAAATGACGCTAACTTTTTTGGCGCGCAGTGAAAATGAAGGGTTGGCACGTATTGCCGTCACAAGCTTTTTGGCACAACTCGATCCGACAATTGAAGAGCTATCGGAATGTAAAACAATCGTATCAGAAGCTGTATCGAATGCCATTATCCATGGTTATGCCGATAATCCGCATGGCATTATTACGGTTTATGCGGTTCGTTACGGTTCGGAAGTCAGTGTGACAATTAAAGATGAAGGTTGCGGAATTGAAGATATCGAACAAGCACGTGAGCCATTATTTACAACGAAGCCGGAGCTTGAACGTTCCGGAATGGGCTTTACAATTATGGAAAGTTTTTCGGATTTCCTGCAAGTAGAATCCGTACTAGGAAAAGGCACAGTCGTAACATTCACAAAACAAATTTTGCCAATAGGGACACTCGTGACATAACGAAATAAGGGGATGGGGAACATCGAGCAGTCATCTGAAACGTTATTAACGCAAGCTTATATGCGTGAACTAATCGCAAAGTCACAACAAGGCGATCAAGTTGCGAGAAAAACGATGATTGAAGGAAATACTAGACTTGTTTGGTCTATCGTTCAACGCTTCGCATCAAGGGGTGTTGAACTGGAAGATTTGTTTCAAATTGGCTGTATTGGCTTAATGAAATCGGTTGATAAATTCGACTTGTCCTATGAAGTGAAATTTTCCACATATGCAGTGCCGATGATTATTGGGGAGATTCAACGTTTTTTAAGAGATGACGGTATGGTAAAGGTAAGTCGTTCTATTCGGGAATTGAATTACAAAATTCGTCATGCGACTGATGACTATTTAAAAACGAATGAAAAACCTCCATCTGTTGCAGAGCTGGCTGAAATCTTGCAAGTTTCACAAGAAGATATTTTATTGGCAACTGACGCGATGCGTGATCCGGCTAGTTTGCATGATCAGCTCTTTGAAAATGATGGAGATTCCATTACATTAATGGATCAGATGCGGGACGATAAGTCTGAGCTTGCATTTGACTACGTTCCATTAAAAGACATGTTGAAGAGACTAGGGAAACGGGAACAATCGATCATTTATTTCCGCTATTATCTGGATTTAACCCAGACGGAAATTGCCGATCGTCTCGGTATCTCACAAGTACAAGTATCACGATTGGAAAAGAAAATACTAGCCCAGTTGAAATCATGGATGGATCAGTCTACATTAAGCAGATAAGTTAAGTGACCCGCAATTACTCCATGGTGTATTAGACTAAATATGAATAAGCGGTGAAAAAATGACAAATCAGCTTTTTACATCAATGAAAATTGCAGAAGGCTTCTTCAATTCAAAATTTGAGCCAGAGAAGAACTTTGATTTATGTATTAAAGAAATTACGATAAAAAATTTACCGACATTAATGGTATATGTGAGCGGTCTCATCAATGGAGACAGTCTGACGGAAATACTGTCTGATTTACAACGGGACAACGATGATGAAGAAATACTGGATGAACAGGATTATTTTCACGCCCACTTCAACTTCTTCGGAGTAGATTTAGCGTCGTCGATTGATGACTTTATGCTCGGAGTTTTAAGTGGGCGAGTAGGGTTTGTTACGAAAAGCGGTTACTGCTATTTGACGGAATTTCGGAATTATCCGGGACGGAATCCGGAAGAACCGGATAATGAAAAGGTTATTCGCGGTTCGCGGGATGGTTTTGCAGAAAATATTATTTTGAATACGGCACTGATTCGTCGACGGATTCGAAGTGAAAAGCTGCGATTTCATATGCACCACGTAACGACCTATGGCCAGACAGATATCGTACTTTCGTATTTGGATGATCTGGTAAACGAACGTCATTTAGAATGGATCCGTGAACGGCTTCAGCAAATTGATCATGATGGATTAACGATGAGTGACAAATCGTTGGAGGAATGGCTGTTTAAGCAAAAATATCATCCTTTGCCGTTTGTCCGTTATACGGAGCGGCCTGATATTGTAGCCGCCCATATTTTAGAGGGGCATATTGCGATAATGGTCGATACATCGCCTTCTGTCATGCTTGTCCCTGTCACGATGTTCCATTTGCTGCAGCATGCGGAAGAATATCGTCAGGCGCCGCTGGTCGGTACGATAATGCGGTTCCTTCGTTTTGGAGCGGTTATTTTAAGCTTTCTTTTACTTCCTTACTGGTATTTACTCGTTACACATCCGGAGCTGCTCCCCGATAGGTTAGCGTTTATCGGGATAAATGAGAAAGGTGAAATTCCTATATTCCTGCAAATATTAATTGCGGATATCGGGATTGAATATTTGCGAATTGCAGCGATTCATACACCAACACCGTTATCGACCGCAATGGGACTGATCGCCGGTATTATCATCGGGCAAATTGCGATCGATGTTGGACTATTTTCAAGTGAAATTGTCCTCTATACTGCGATTACTGCCATTTTTACATTTGCGATTCCAAACTACGAATTGAGTATTTCGGTGAAAGTGTTCCGTTTGATTCTATTAAGCGCAACCGCTTTATTTGGAATTAATGGATTCTTTATTGGGGCGTTCCTGATTTTCACTTATTTATGTTCATTAAAACCGATGAATGTGCCGTATTTATGGCCGCTTGTACCGTTTTTCCCGAAGGCATTCGCTCGTGTTGTTATTCGAACACCGATGTCGGAAGATGCACCAAGGCCATTTATCGTGAACGCAAAAAAGCGAAAACGTGTATAAACATGAATTGCATCACTTTGACACCTATGTTAAAGTTCTCATATAATATTTTGTGATTTTTGAGAATATTAGCGAGGATTAGCTAAGTCAGGGGAGAATACGATGCATTTATATGGAACACAGCAAATTAATGAACTCGGTCATTTAACAATTGGCGGGGTAGATACAATTGAATTGGCAAAACAATACGGGACACCGTTATTCGTTTATGATACAGCGTTAATTCGTAAACGTTCACGCGGCTTTATCGGTACATTTGAACAATTAGGTGTAAAAGCGCAAGTTGCCTACGCATCTAAAGCATTCGCCTGTGTTGCGGCATATCAGTTAGCTGCGCAGGAAAATCTGTCGCTGGATGTTGTATCAGGCGGAGAACTTTATACAGCGATTAAAGCTGGATTCCCGGCAGATCGCATTCATTTCCATGGCAATAATAAATCAGTTGCCGAGCTTGAATTGGCGTTTGAAACGGGAATCGGTTGTATTGTAGTCGATAACTTTTACGAAATTTCGTTAATTAAAGAAATCGCACAGCAGAAAAATCAGAAAATGAAAATTTTATTGCGTGTAACACCAGGTGTTGAAGCACATACACATGATTTTATTACAACAGGTCAAGCAGATTCTAAATTTGGCTTTGACTTAAATAATGGCCAGGCTGATGAGGCATTTAAGCAAGTAGTAAGCGATGAACATATCGAGCTATTAGGTTTACATTGCCACATCGGCTCTCAAATTTTTGAAACAGAAGGCTTTAGTTTAGCAGCGGGCAAAGTAATGCAAAAAATGGGTGCATGGAAAGAACAGCACGGTTTTGATGCACAAGTACTGAATCTGGGCGGTGGCTTCGGTATCCGCTATACTGAAGAGGACAAGCCTTTGGAACCTCATGAATATGTGGCGGATATGATTCGAACAGTTCAGGAGGAAAGTAAAAAGCTGAATTTGGCAATGCCGGAAATTTGGATTGAGCCAGGCCGTTCTTTAGTTGGAGATGCAGGTACATCACTGTACACAATCGGTTCTCAGAAAACGGTGCCAAATGTGCGTGAATATATTGCGGTTGATGGCGGGATGAGCGATAATATTCGTCCGGCACTTTACGATGCAAAATATGAAGCGATTATCGCCAACAAAGCAAATGACCCAAAAACAAGTACATACACTGTTGCAGGTAAGCTATGTGAGTCAGGAGATAAGTTAATTATTGATGCGTCATTACAAAATGCACATACCGGTGATATTTTAGCGATGTTCTGTACGGGGGCATACGGTTATTCGATGGCATCAAACTATAACCGTGTTCCAAGACCGGCCGTTGTATTCGTTGAAAACGGGGAGCACCAATTAGCGATCAAACGTGAAAGCTATGAAGATTTAGTGGTAAATGATTTACCGTTAACATTAACAAAGGGTGAATAGTCGTTGAAATTATCCAGGCAAGCTAAATGGGGTTTCGGTCTATTCATTGGAATTGTGGTTTGGTCGCTGTTGTTCATTTACATTATTAGTCCGCTAATTTACAAATTTTCAAACTGAACGTTGGAAAATTGTGTTATTGCAATTCGGTCGATCTTTTGATAGGATGTGCAATGGTAGAATTGAGGGAATGTAAAATGTTAGTTCGATATAAAAAAGCACTTGAAAAAATTGCAATGGGATTAATTTCGTTAATGCCACAGGAAAAAGACATTAAACGCTTAATGGAAACCATTCAACAATATGAACAAAAAGAAAATTGGACACTCTTCTTATGGAAAAATGGCGAAGAATATGTAGGGGCTATAGGGATTGCAGAAGAAAAAGATACTGCAGTCGTTCAACATATTACAGTCATTCCATCGTATCGCGGTGAAGGTGTCGCATTGAAAATGTTACATGAACTGCGGAGTATGGGATATGAGCATATTCAAGCAAATGAAGATACAAGTGCATTTGTCCAAAAATGTATACCTATATTAAAAGAAGTCGACTAATTTACTGTCGACTTCTTTTTTTTAATTCTCGTGCTTCAAGTATTTCCGTCCGGTCCCGAAGCATATGTTTATTGAATAGAAAGTGTGAATCCATAAGAGGAATCGCCTTTATTCTCTGTTGCACTTTTTCTTGCAGCTGCCGATCTGTAATAGGGAGTTTGAAATGTTTAAATGGTTCATTTTCCTGTATTTTTCGGTGCTGATTTTTCATTATCAGGAGCAGTTGTTTTAAATCAATAAACTCGAAAAATTCACTATTGCGATTGAGCTCAAAATTAAGAATGGCTTTCTCTATTATGCGTGCAGCGCCAGTTACGTTTGACCGTCGCCAATGGTACATACCTGTCGCAAGCTGGACATAGCCTACTAGCGGATGAAGCTTTTCTTTTGGTGCAATTTCCTTCCAATATTCTTCTAAAACTTCATGGCATTCAAAATAGTCATTATTGCCGTTGAAATAGGCGCAATAATCGATAAATAGTGGATGAAACAAAGGATGCATTGTTGTCCCCTTTCCTCTATACTAATTAAATAGGTTCTGCTATATTTTGTTGAATTTTGACGAATAAAGTAACTAGCAAAACGTAAAATTAATCATAGCGCGAATTAGATGCTAATGATAATTTCCGATTAACGATAGGTGGTATTTTATGTCTTACGAAGTGAAACTAGACGCCTTTAGTGGGCCACTAGATTTATTATTGCATTTAATTCATCGTTTGGAAATTGATATATATGATATTCCAATGGCGGAATTAACGGAACAGTATATTGATCACATCCATGCGATGCAAACATTGGAACTGAATGAAGCGAGCGAATATTTAGTAATGGCCGCAACATTATTGGCGATTAAAAGCCGTATGCTCATTCCGATTAATGAAAATGAAATCGATGCAGAGGAGCTCGAAATTGATGAGGTCGATCCACGGGAAGAGCTTGTTGCACGTTTAATCGAATATAAAAAATATAAAGAAGCAGCTGTCCAACTTCAGGAATTGGAAACAGAACGTGGGCAAGTGTTCACGAAAGCGCCAGCGGACTTGTCGGAATTTATGCCGGAAGAACAATTAGCGCTTTTTGATCAAAATGTAAATGTTTACGATATGTTAAGTGCGTTTCAAAAACTAATGCGTCGTAAACAATTAAAAAAACCGTTGTCAACGCGCATCGCAAGACAGGAAATTTCAGTGAAGGAACAAATGCGTTCCGTTGTAAGCATTTTAAAAAATGCAGGCGGAAGAGTGATGTTCTCGCAATTGTTTGAAGCAGAGGATAAGCCAATGCTTGTTTTGACGTTTTTAACATTACTGGAATTAATGAAGCGCCAAGTGATTTTTGTCGAACAACAAAATAACTTCGATGATTTATCCGTATTATTGACAAAGGAGGAGATCAATGATGAATACGAACAACTTACTGAGCCGAATTGAAGCACTGTTATTCGTAGCTGGTGATGAAGGTATGACCGTTAAACAACTGGCACAATATATAGAAGTAGAGCCAATGGATATTGAAGCAGGATTAAGCGAACTCCTGTCTCATTACAATGAGGAGGAAATGCGGGGGATTACATTAAAACAACTTGCCGGTACATATCAGTTAACAACAAAACCGGAAGTAACCGACACGTTAAAAAAATTAATTGAAAACCCGACAAATCAAGTATTAACCGCTGCTTCATTAGAGGTTCTGGCAATTATAGCGTATAAGCAGCCGATTACGCGCGCGGAAGTGGAAGATCTGCGCGGGGTGAAAAGCGAACGTCCGATTGCAACACTTGTTTCAAGGGCGCTTGTACAGGAAGTTGGCAGAGCGGAAGGAACAGGACGGGCAATCTTATATGGGACGACAAAAGAATTTCTGAATTATTTTGGGTTAAAAAACATTAAAGAATTGCCGCCGTTACCGGAAGAAGTCGATCAGGAAGATGATCAGCCGACAGATTTATTTTTAACGAAGTTCCAGGAAACATTTAACCAAAATTAAAGGAGTGGCCTGTTGAAAAAGTGGTTTGTTTCTATTGTTGTAATGTTCGTATTTTTGAGTGGTTCGTCACAAATTCAGGCGGCGTCTAATAGCTATGTTGTTATCGACGCGGAAAATGGGCGGACATTAATGGGCGTGAATGAACATGCACGCCTTCCGATCGCCAGCCTCACAAAAATCTGGACTGCCCTAGTTGTTTTGGAAAATAGTGAGCTTACCGATGAAGTGGTTATTTCGAAGGAAGCCTCACTTGTGGAAGGCTCATCGATTTATTTACTGGAAAACGAGACATATACGATTGATTACTTGCTTCATGGTTTAATGATGCAATCAGGGAATGATGCCGCTACTGCGCTGGCAGAGCATATTGGCGGATCTGTAGAAGGTTTTGTTCAGCTTATGAACGAAAAGGCCGAGCTTTATCAATTGCATGAAACAACTTTTACAAATCCTACAGGGCTGCACAATGAGGCCCATCTATCCTCTGCCTACGATACGGCAAAAATGCTGCAAATTGCGATGATGAATCCACAATTCAGAAAAATTGCATCTACTCAAAATTTTTCGGATGGCAGGCAGTGGAAAAATAAACATCGACTTATGCATGAAAAGATAGGCGCCATTGCAGGAAAAACAGGCTACACAAAAGTGGCTGGACGAACATTGGCAACTTTCTTTGAACGGGAACAAAAATCATTTGTTGTCGTTACTATTAATGAAGGAAATGATTGGAATATCCACCGTAACTTGGCGGATTTTATCGACAATAATTTTGAGCAACAAACGATTGTGAAAAAAGGGAAGTATAATGCGAATGGATTGGCCATCGAGTTAGATGAACCGTTCCAAATGCTGCTTCATAAGAAAGAACGGCCGAATTTTGAGCATATTGTTAAAGTTTCACGGCTGAAAGGGTCAAATCGAGGGGTTTGGCTTTTATATGCAGATGAAATGCTCGTATCATCAAAACTTGTTACAGTAAAATAATCCGAAAAGTGAAATATCTTTAACTTCAGGATTGAAGTTAAGCCTCCGGTGGATGTCATGGATTCGAAAAGGAGTTCTAAAAAAGGAAGCCAGCTTAAAAGCGTCGCATCATGCGACAACAGCTGACTGACCCACATCCTGTGAGCCTCATAGCCCAGTCCGGACGCGATTACACCAAGGCATAATTGATTAAGTTCTGAAAGTATGACATAATTTTTATTCGTTAAGGATTTATTTTCGCTCGTAATTGTGGATTGCAGCAATGATATTTAAAATTTAACAGAGCAGTAAACGAAAAGTGCAAAGGCGAATGCTGAAGAAGTATGCGTCTTTGCAGTTTATCAATCAATGAGGTGAACTTATGGAAAGATTACAAAAAGTGATTGCCTATGCAGGCGTTGCATCACGACGTAAAGCAGAGCAATTAATCGTAGAAGGTAAAGTAAAAGTAAATGGAGTCGTAGTAAAAGAGCTTGGAACAAAAGTATCCAACTCGGACACGATTGAAGTAGAAGGCGTAAAGCTTGAAAAAGAAGATAAAGTATATTTCTTACTATATAAACCACGTGCCTATATTTCGGCAGTTACTGATGATAAAGGGCGAAAAACGGTTACAGACATTTTTAAGAAACATGTTCATCAGCGTATTTTCCCGGTAGGGCGTTTAGATTATGATACGACAGGGTTATTGCTTTTAACGAATGACGGCGAGTTTTCAAACTTAATGACGCATCCGAAATTCAAAATCGACAAAACGTATATTGCGCGTGTTAAAGGAATTCCTACAAAGCAAGGTTTAATGAAACTGCAAAGCGGGATTAAGCTGGAGGACGGTAAAACGGCTCCTGCAAAAGTAAGCATGACTAGCTTTGATGAGAATGCCGGTAAAGCAATTTGTGAGATTACGATCCATGAAGGGCGAAATCGCCAAGTCCGCCGTATGTTTGAAGCAATCGGTACACCTGTCGTGAAATTAAAACGCGAGCGCTTTGCATTTTTGGATTTAACAGGTCTTAGTCCAGGAGAATACCGTCAGCTGACTAAACATGAAGTAAAACTACTTCGTGTATTAGCGGAGACAGGTAAAGTTGATTATAACAATTAATTGTTTATGATATGCATAAACCCTTCTGAAAGAAAAGAATTTAAATTTTGTAATAATTTGCTATAATAGGCAACAGTACTTGCTGAAGTGGAAGGGGGTTTTTTATTTGGAAAAAAAGAAACAACGTTCTGTGACTCGCGGCATCATTTTAACCATTTTAGCAATCGCAATCGGATATACAGTTTACGCTGCCGTAACGAAAGATAAAATAAATATTGTACAAGCCGGGGCACAGGCGCCTGATTTTGAAGTAGTAGATTTACAAGGGGAAAAACATAGATTGAAAGACTACGAGGGAAAGGGTGTCGTACTGAATTTCTGGGGTACATGGTGTGAGCCGTGTGAACGAGAATTCCCTGCAATGACGCGTCAATATGCGGAATTTAAGGGCCAGGATGTTCAAATTATTGCCGTTAACTTCGCACAGTCTGAATTTGAAGTGAAAAAATATGTGGCGAATATGGGGATGACGTTCCCGGTTGCGATCGATAAAACGAAAAGTGTTTTCACTGCCTATAATATTGGACCCCTGCCTACATCAATTTTCATTAAACCCGACGGTACAATAGACCGTATTATTACTGGAGAAATGACCGAGAAGGAAATTGTGCAATATATGGAGTCAATCAAGCCGGAATAGGAGTTTTTACGCAATGAATAAACTACTTTGTGAATGCGGGCATGAAAATCCTGAAGGTACAACGCTCTGCCAAAAATGCGGTTCTCCATTATCCGCAGAAGAAAAAAGCAAAAAAATTGCAGATATGCGGTACGAAGGGACAGCCATACGTTCAAAAACTTATAACAAGTCAATTATTGATAAGATTTGGAATTTTTTCTCAAGTGTGAAAGTCGGAATTACGCTCATTATTATCAATTTAATAGCAGCATCAATTGGTACAATCCTGCCTCAGGAGTTTTACATAAGCGTAGCGACAGACGCTGAGAAGGAAAAGTACTATTCGGATGTTTATGGATGGTTCGGTGAAATATACTACGCGTTAGGTTTATCGGATCTTTATTCATCCTTATGGTTCCAATTACTTGTATTAATGTTAGGCGTGTCCATTATTATTGCAAGTATAGATAGAGGTATTCCATTACATAAATCTTTAAAAAACCAACGAGTTAAACGACATTCAAACTTTATGAAGCGTCAGCGAATTATTGGTGAGGGGAAACCAACTGAAACGCCCGATCAAACACTTCAGCTCGTTGAACAATCTTTAAAAACATTGAAATACAATGTCCGACGTGAGGATGATTCCATCTTAGCGGAACGTGGACGTTTTTCGCGCTATGGTGCCTATGTAAACCATGTTGGATTAATTGTCTTTTTAATTGGGGTCATGCTCCATTTAGTCCCGGGCATGTACGTTGATGAATCGATGTGGCTTCGTGAAGGCGAGACACGTGCTGTACCGGGTATGGACGGGTATTTCCTGAAGAATGATAAATTTATTTTGGAGACTTACGATAATGTTCCGCAAGGCGAGCAGATCAAACAAGGGGTCAATGTAGTCGCAAAAAATTACCAGACAGACGTGACATTGTATAAACAGCAGGAAAATAGCGTACCAGGACAGGCGGAAAACCTGGAAAAAGTGAAGCAATACGGAATTCAGGTAAACCATCCGCTCAAGCATGAGGGCTATGCATTTTATCAGATGGATTTCCGATTAAATGAGATTAAAACAATGGTTTTTGATTTAATCAATAAGGAAACAGAACAATCGCTAGGCCAATTAAGCATTGATTTAACGAACCCACAGGAAGTATATACGCTCGAAAATGGCGCACAGGTCGAATTAATGGGTTTTTATCCGGACTTTTCAGGTTTTGAAGATGGTGTACCACAAACTGCTACCCAAACACCGAATAATCCGGCATTTATTTTTAAAATGACTACCCCTGAAACACCAGATGGGGAGACAAGCTTTGTTGCGATCCAGCAAACACTGGAGCCAGAGGGTGACAATATTTATAAAATGAAGTTTTCGAATGTGGAAACGCGACATATGTCGGGTTTAACGATCCGTTATGACCGGACAATCCCTATTTTAATTGTAGGGGGCATTATCTTTATGATTGGTGTTGTAATCGGTTCCTATTGGAATCATCGCCGCATATGGATTGAACAGTTGACGGATGGAACAATACGCATGGCAGCACATACGAATAAAAACTGGTTTAGTATGAAAAAGGATTTAGATGCATTAACGAAGCATGCTCATTTACCACAATACGTAGATCAACAGGAAATAGAAAACAACGAACATGTTGAAACAGAAAAGGATGGTAAAACCTTATGAGTTTAATCGATTTAAGCGGTTATTTACTGTATGCGGCATTTATTAGTTATTTGGTAGGGACATTTTTATTTGCAGGCGCAATTAAAGTAAAAAATGACACAGCAGCAGCTCGGGCAGATAAATACGGGAAAATTGCCCTTGTTGTTACAATTATCGGTTTTGTTGCGCAGTTAGGTTATTTTATTACACGTTGGATTTATACAGGACATGCACCGGTTAGTAATATGTTTGAATTTACGACAGCATTCGGTATGTTCATCGTTCTATCGTTTATCGTTATTTACTTTACGTATAAAGTTGCAGCATTAGGGGTTATTGCTTTACCAATTGCATTATTGATTATTGCATATGCCTCTATGTTCCCGACAGAGGTAAGTCCATTAGTACCGTCACTGCAAAGTCATTGGCTGACGATCCATGTTACAACTGCAGCGTTAGGGCAATCGATTTTTGGGATTAGTGCGGTAGCAGGACTTATTTATTTGCTGAGAAATGTGAATATGGACGAGCGCTCAAAAGAAAGTTTTTGGCTGGAAGCAGTCATGTTCTGCTGTGTATTAGTTGTAGGATTCGTTGCGGCAACGGTTACATTTAATGCAATGGATTATGAAGCGAAGTATGAATACGTTGATACATTGGATCAGGTCAGTACTTCAACGTATTTGATGCCGGCTATTTTCGGTATGAATGAGTATGTGGAGCTGTCTGAAGACCGTATGACACCGATATTTGAGTTACCGGCATTGATCGATGCACGGAAACTCACAACTGTTTTTTGGTCTGCTCTATTCGGTACAATTATTTATATACTCATTCGACTAATCTTTAGAAGAAAGATAGCGAAAATGTTTCAGCCATTAGTTAAACGGGTGAACTCGACGCTGATGGACGAAATTGCCTACCGTTCGATTTTAATTGCTTTTCCGATTTTTACATTAGGCGCGCTTATTTTTGCGATGATCTGGGCACAGGAAGCATGGGGACGATTTTGGGGCTGGGATCCGAAAGAAGTATGGGCCCTTATTACATGGCTGTTCTATGCAGCATTTTTACACCTGCGTCTGTCAAAAGGCTGGGAAGGAAAAAAGAGTGCTTGGCTAACGGTAATTGGTTTTCTAATCATCTTATTCAATTTAGTCGTTGTAAATCTTGTTATTGCAGGATTACACTCTTATGCATAATGTGACAATAACTGCTTTTTAACCTATCGTTAAAGCAATTATAATAGTTTCCAATTCTATACAAAATAATTAATAAACAGTCATAAAGTTCGAAAAGTTCAATCACAATGATTGGGCTTTTCTTTTCAATCGTTCACTAAAAAGGTACAATAGAGAAGAGAAATAGAGTTTTGAAAGGGGCAACACCAGTGTCTGAAAATATTTCTGTGTTGATAGTGGATGACGAGGATCGAATTCGTCGTTTGTTAAAAATGTATTTAGAGCGTGAGGGCTATTTAGTAGAAGAAGCGGAAAATGGAGAACAAGCACTTTCGATGGCACTTGAAAAAGATTATCATTGTATTTTGTTGGATATTATGATGCCTGAAAAAGATGGTTTGGAAGTTTGTGCTGAACTGCGCGAAAAGAAAACAACGCCTATTATATTGTTGACGGCAAAAGGTGAAGAAGCAAACCGTGTACAAGGATTTGAGCTTGGTGCGGATGATTATATTGTGAAACCATTTAGTCCGCGAGAAGTCGTGTTGCGTGTAAAAGCAATATTACGTCGTTCAGCAGTATTTTCACCTGTTTCAAATTCTTCATCATCTAAAGATCTAGTTGTGTTCCCGCATTTAACAATTGATCATGATGCACATCGTGTGACAGCAGATGGAACGGAAGTAAATTTAACACCGAAAGAATACGAATTATTGTACTTTTTGGCGAAATCACCCGATAAAGTTTTCGACCGTGAGCAATTATTAAAAGAAGTTTGGCATTATGATTTCTTTGGTGATCTGCGCACAGTTGATACACATGTAAAGCGCCTGCGTGAAAAACTGAACCGTGTCTCTGAAAATGCAGCGAAAATGATTGTAACGGTTTGGGGAGTAGGCTATAAATTCGAGGTCGTAAATGATTAGAATAGCAACAAGTATTGTCGGGAAGCTATGGGGAACCATTTTGCTTCTCGTTTCATTTGTCCTGTTTATATTCACCATTTTCATGTTGGAGTTTCTTGAAAACTATCATAACGAGCAGTCCGAGGCTTCATTAAGGCAAACAGCTGCAGCTATTGCGAGCATTATCGATGAGGAAGAAATCGATGATAAGCAGTTTGCGATTATTTCGGAATTATTAACGGAAACAACAAATGTACTTATCGCCAAAAATTCAGATGAAATATTGTATGCAAGACAAGAAGGAATCAATAAAGAAGAAATTCAGCAAAAAATAATAAGCAGTAATGCATTTGAAGAAGTATATGCATCATCAGAGCCGATAGTAGAGGAACTGAAGTTGCCTTCAAATCGGGAAGAAGATGCGAGCGACACCAATTATATTGTATTAGGTTTCCCGCTGAAAAGTGTTGAAGACTTACATGGGGCCGTTTTTATATACAAAAATCCCGATGCGTTACACCAGACAAGTAATGAAACAACAAAAATTGTTGTTATAGCTGCAGCCATCGCATTTATATTGACGACAATTTTTGCATTTTTCCTATCTTCTAAAATAACGCTTCCATTGCGTAAAATGAGAGAGCATGCATTCGAATTGGCGAAGGGACGTTTCGATTCTAAAATTGAAACGAAGCAAAATGATGAAATTGGTCAGCTTGCCGTTGCGTTTAACCAGATGGGCCGCCAATTGAAGCATCATTTGGAAGTGATCAACCAGGAAAAAGAACAATTATCGAGTATTTTAACATCGATGACCGATTCCGTTATTACATTTAATCGTGATAAAACGATTTTAGTGAGCAATCCTCCTGCAGAGCGACTACTGCAAAAATGGTTCGTCGAAAAAGGATTGGACAGCTCCAAGCCGATACCTGATGAACTTTATCAAATGCTTGATCATGTATTGAATTTTGAAGATCAGCTGGACGAAGAGTTTGAAATGGGCAAATCCTATTACAGTATAACGATTAGTCCGCTGTACAGCAGGGACTCCATTCGTGGGGCAGTCGCTGTTATACGAGATAAAACCGAGGAAACAAAACTGGAAAAGCTGAAATCGGATTTTATCGCCAATGTTTCACATGAACTTCGAACACCAATCGCGATGCTTCAAGGCTATTCAGAGGCGATTATTGATGGGGTTGTGACAACAGAGGAAGAACGTATAGATATGATCCGTGTAATATATGATGAATCACAGCGTATGAGTCGTCTTGTAACAGATTTACTTGACTTGGCGCGGATGGAATCGGGACATATGACCCTGTATAAGGAAGAAGTACCATTAGTTACAGTTATTGAAAGAATGACACATAAGTTTGACCAAACAGCGAAAGAAAACCATGTGCAACTGCAGATTGAAACAGACTTTTCGGACGAAACGCTTATTTCGATTGATGAGGACCGCATCGAGCAAGTGTTAACGAACTTAATTGATAATGCGATTCGCCATACACCAGCCGATGGATCCGTGACTGTTTCTATGATAAATGAGCAAAATTACGCAAAAATTCAAGTGAAAGATACAGGGCAAGGCATTCCTCAAGATGATTTGCCATATGTATTCGAACGGTTCTACAAAGCTGATAAAGCACGTACTCGCTCAAAAGGCGGAACGGGCTTAGGTCTGGCCATTACGAAAAATATTGTGGAAGCACATAACGGAAGAATTTCTGTTGATAGTGTCGAACAGCAAGGTACAACCTTTACATTTTACTTGCCATTACCTTAAAAAAATGGGGTAATGGAATAATGAGTATAAAAAAGTTTATCATTTTGAATCGCTCAAAGTGATAAACTTTTCTTTTTAAATGACTAGTTCGTTTATAAACGGATGATTATTGTAACTTTTTTGTTTCGAAAACGACAAATTACGTGAATGGAGGTGGGATGGGTGCAGCAATCCATTTTCCATCGATTATACGATACGTATCATCAGGATGTTTTTAATTTTTTGTTCTACTTAGTAAAAGACCGTACCACAGCTGAGGATCTTGCCCATGAAGTGTATGTTCGTGTATTAAAATCATACGACCGTTTCGAAGGGAAAAGCTCTGAAAAAACCTGGCTGTTTTCAATAGCAAAAAATGTAGCGATCGATTATTTCAGAAAAAAACAAGTACGTGATAAGCATGCATTTACAGCATTTGATTGGGAGACAGAGCAACTCGTAAGCCCAATCCCTTCACCTGAACAATTTACCGAATTAAATGATCAGCTCCATCAATTATTGGTTGCATTGGAAGAATGTTCAGGAGATCAGAAAATGGTTATTATTATGCGATTTATTCAAGAACTGTCCATCCAGGAAACAGCTGAAATTTTAGGGTGGACGCCCGGCAAAGTTAAAACGACACAGCACCGTGCTTTAAAGAATCTGCGGCTGCTATTGGAAGCGCAAGAAGGAAGGGAGGCGAATCCATTATGAAAAAGGAGCATTGGGATGAAAAAGAGATTGAACTTTTTCTGAAAAAAGCACCGAAAGTAACCGATCATCGTTCAAAAGATGAGGTATTTAATCGATTAAAGGATGATGGAGCATTTAATGAAGATCCGCCTCATATACAGCAAAACAATCAAAAAGGAATCCGTTGGGCACCGTTATTCGTTTCGATTGCATCAATATTTATTATTGTTTTAATCAGCGCACAATTTATAGGGAATAATGAGTCCGTCACAATGCAAAATGAAACATTTGACATTCAGACTCCAGAAACGGAAGAAAATATGACGATGAGTGCAAAAGAAGATGCGTCTACACAACATGAGCGCTCCATGATTAATAGTTTTACGACGGAAGCTCAACCGGAGCAAACGTTAGTTTATGAAAATGAGCTTGCCGACAACACATTATTAGAAATTGGTCTTTCAGGGGATGATGCAGAAAGCGTACCAGTGAGCATATTGATTCCAAATGAAGTTGTTGCCGAAAAAACAGGTACAGAAAATCCGTCAAAGCTGGAACTTTATAATACATTCAGTCCGTTGCTTGATGAACAGTCGCTCGGGTTTAATGAATATCATCCTTACAAGGGTGAATTGCGAGAAGAAGGGAACACGCTTGTTCACATATTGCCGGAAGGTCACCAATATGATGCAGGAACAGCTTCCTTATCGAATTATCTTGGTTCACTTGTCGATACTTTCAGTGATGCATATACGGAAGTGCAAATAGAAAATATCTCCGGAAAACCAATTTACTTCGATCATATTGGCGATGTAAATGAGCCGTTTCTATTAAACGATGAGAACGCTCAATATAATTATTTTATGTATCAGATGCGCAATGGGGCGGTATATTTAAGTCCGAATTTCCGAATGAGCTTTACAAATGTCGAAGAAGCAATCAAAAATATGACGGTGGAAGCGAACGATATATATAGAACGGTTATATTGCCAGGTGTATATTTAAAAGTTGAAGACGCTGAATCAGTCGTTACGATTACATTTGAAGAGCCTTTAAACTTGGAGAATTACGAGCCTGCACAAGCAATGCGAATGATTGAAGGGTTAATAATGACAGCGGCAAGTTTTGATAAACAAGTCAAATTCGAAAATATTGTACAGGAACAATGGGGCGGTTTTGATTTCACAAAACCAGTGGAGAAGCCGATAGCTGCAAATCGTATCCATTATGAATTTCAATAATCCAAATTAATTTACTAGGAATTGTAAGCAATGGGCTTTACAATTCCTTTTTTTTATATATAATAAGAATTGTAGCAAGGTAATTGTTACATAATTTCATATTGATTCATCTTCGGGGCAGGGTGTAACTCCCGACCGGCGGTAATAAAAGTGATAACCTCTGACCATTTACTTGGAGGAAGTTATGTCAAACTTTTCGAGCCCGCGAGCCACTTTTGTGTGCAGGATTTGGTGCGATTCCAAAGCCGACAGTATAGTCTGGATGGGAGAAGGTGAAGGTACGGTCGTCATTTTTTTGAAAATGCCGTGCTTTGCAGTACTTATTTTCAAGTTCCTTATTTGTTGCGGAATATTTTTTCGTATACAAAAATCAGGAATTGCTGCAAATGCACTGATAGACCCTTTATTTAAGTGTGCCTATTTCTCCCTTATGCTCTATTTGAGTATAAGGGTTTTTTCATGAAATGATTTGATACGTCCTTTCTTCTTGCGAGATGGAATCAGCAAAGAGGAGAGATTTATATGCAAAAAAGAAGTTTAAAGTTACGATCATTCGTAACAATCGCAATGCTGAGTGGAGTTTCATTTGTTCTAATGTTGTTAAACTTCCCACTACCATGGTTCCCAGTGTTTTTACAAATTGATTTCAGTGATGTGCCAGCATTGATTGCGGCGATTACAATGGGTCCTGTTGCGGGTATTCTAGTTGAACTTGTCAAAAATGTGCTTGACTGGATTTACACAGGGGCTCCTGAAGGGATTCCGGTAGGTCATATGGCAAACTTTGCTACAGGTGTATTATTCATTTTACCAGCTTACTATATTTATAAAAAATTCCCTTCTGCAAAAGGGTTAATGACTGGCTTAGTTGTTTCTACGGTTGTTATGTCACTAGGAATGGCAGCATTAAATTATGTGGCGTTCTTACCGCTGTATACGTACTTACTAGGCTTCGAATATAATATGTACGAAACGATCGTACTGGGTATTTTACCATTTAATATTGTTAAAGGAATTATGATGATTGTTGTCGTGACGATGCTTTACCGTACAATGCGTGTATGGATTGAAAATCAGCGCCGACAATATTTAGCTTAATTAAATAATAAAATTTGGAGCGATGTCGTAAAAGTGTTAACTTTATGACACCGCTCCTTTTATATTTACTATTACTATTGTCATTCTGTTATAGGGCTGATATGATATTGTACATTGTTAAGAAAATTAGGACGTTTCATTAAAACACCATGAAATGACATCTTGGGAGAGAATATGATGGACAAAAAAATACCATTTTCAACCTATGCAGTAATCGGAACGATGCTGTTTGGTATGTTTTTTGGAGCGGGAAATTTAATATTTCCGATTCAAATGGGGCAATTGGCAGGAACGAATTATTGGTTTGCGCTAATTGGCTTTTTAGTTACGGCAATTGGTTTGCCGTTTTTAGGAATTCTGGCAATCGGATTGTCGGGAAGTAATGGATTGCGTGATTTGGCAAGTAAAGTACATCCGGTGTTTGGATTGTTTTTTGCATTGGCTTTATATTTAACAATCGGGCCGTTTTTTGCAATTCCACGTACAGCAACCGTGCCGTTTGTCGTTGGATTTGAACCGTTTATCGATCCTTCGCAGGCAACATTGTGGCTAGCAGTATTCAGTTTTATTTTCTTCACGATAGTTTTTTACTTTTCGTTAAATCCGGCGAAAATAATGGACATTATCGGAAAATATTTAACGCCAGCCTTTTTAATATTTTTATTTGTATTAATCGGAATTAGTCTATTTTCTCCGATGGGGAAATTTGTTGAGCCTGCTGGGACTTATATTAACGAGGCGTTTATGACAGGATTTAAAGAAGGCTATAATACGATGGATGCACTTGCTTCACTTGCGTTCGGTATTGTAGTCATCCATGCGATTAAACGGACAGGTATTACAGATAAAAAAGAAATTGCAAAAGCGACTTGGAAATCGGGTATTTTTGCAATGGCATTAATGATGCTAATATACGGTCTGATTGCTTACATGGGAGCATCAAGTGTAACCGCTATTGGTACATTTGAAAATGGCGGGCAAATTTTTGCGGCTGTAGCTGATCATTACTTCGGCTCATACGGTGCGATTTTGTTGGCGATTATTATTGTACTTGCATGTTTGAAAACAAGTATTGGGCTCATTACTTCATGCAGTGAGTTTTTCCATGAAGTGTTTCCGAAAATCAGCTATAAAACATTTGTAGTGATGCTATGTGCTGTTTCTTTTATCATTGCGAACTTTGGGTTAACGAATATTATTACATATGCGGTTCCGGTGTTGATGTTCCTTTACCCGCTGGCAATTGTGTTAATAATCCTGGCACTTTTAGGACCGTTGTTTCACTATAAAAAACCTGTATTTACAGGTGCGATTGTGCTGGTATTCTTTATTAGTATAATTGATGGATACAATGCATTGATCGGTAGTGTACCGGCATTTGAAGTAAGTTTGTTGTCATCTATTTCAACGATCTATGCGGACTACTTGCCGCTTTATTCAATTGGCTTAGGATGGATTGTACCGGCTGTAGTTGGAGCTGTTATCGGATTATGTATTCCGAATCGCAGCGGTGAAGTAAATACGAATTAAAAAAATGGGTGTGTAAGAGGAAAAATTTCCTTTTACACACCCGTTTTCTGTTTTAGTGGATATTTTGCTTTTTGAAGTTTCCTCCTTTAACTTCGACTACTTCGTACACCGTCACAAAGGCATTCGGATCGATTTCACGAATGATTCCTTTTATTTTGCTTTCCTCCATTCGGTTAATTACACAAGTGATTTCTTGGAACTCCTGATGCGAGTAAGCACCGTATACCGTATTGAATGTGGCGCTTCGTCCTAAGCGGTCCCGGATCGTTTCGACCATTTTAAGTGGCTCGTTCGTAATAATTTTGTATGTTTTAGAGCCGCTTAGTCCTTCTTCTACAATTATGATAACTTTCGATGCAATATAGTACGCAATTGCTGATAGCAAGGCACCTTTGAATCCGAAAACAAACGAAACGATAATGAAAACGAAAAAGTTTAAAAATAGAATGAGATCACTTGTACCAAAAGGGAGTTTTCTGGAAAGTAACACAGCAAGCATGTCTATCCCGTCGAGAGCCCCACCATTGCGGAGTGCTAAACCCATACCGATACCTAAAATGATCCCCCCTACAACTGTAATAAGCAACGCATCGCCAGTAATGATTGTTGGTACATGGTGCATAAGCGAAGTACCGATTGCTAATGATGCAATCCCGATAACAGAATTGATAGCAAATGTTTTTCCGATTTGTTTATATCCTAAATAAATAAACGGGATGTTTAGTAAGGCGATCAGCAGGCCTAATGATATTGGCGTTAGCTGAGAAATAACGATACTAATCCCCGTAATTCCGCCATCCGATACGTTATTTGGTATTAATACTGCTTCTAATCCATAAGCGGCGATTAAACCGCCAATAATAACAATGATTTTTTGTCCGATTGACTTTGCGATGTCTTGCTTCGACATAAAATTCCCCCTCAATTTGCATGGTAATAATTATACATGAATTTCGGCCAGATGACTTTTCAACGAGTAAATTAACCAACTTTTTTGCAAAAAAAATAGCATCAATGTATATAGTAATGAAATTTTACGTCATTTAATTACGGGATATGTACTGAAACGTAACATGGATTAAAAAACCATTTAAGGGAATGTTCGAATTATGCGATAAGATCGTTCTAAAAAACGTATGTTAGTTTTTATAACATTGAATTGACAAGGGATATTACATTAGTTTAAAGTAAATGGTAAGAAGAGGGAGGCGAGATAATGAGTCGAGAGTTTCGAAGAGCTATGCCGTTACTGCCGATTAGCATGGTTATGCAATTGACGGAATTAACGGCCAGACAAATTCGCTATTATGAGGAACATGAACTAATCGTCCCTGCCAGATCAGAAGGGAATCGCCGGATGTTTTCTCTTGATGATATTGATGCATTGCTGGAAATAAGAGAGTTACTCGACCAGGGCATTAATATGGCGGGTGTCAAAAAGGTATTTGCAATGAGATCGAAAGAGTATGTAAAGAAACCTGACGTGGTACGCGTGACAGATACAGAATTGCGGACTATATTGCGTGAAGAAATGCTGCAGGCACAGCGCATGCAAAAAACATCGCTACGTCAAGGCGATTTATCGCGTTTCTTTCAATATAAAACTGAGTAGGACCAACTAAAAAGGAGAGTGTTGAAGTATGGCAAATGTAATGGTGAATGGAACAAGCAAAGCAACGAAAGAAAGCATTAAGAAAATTGTAGCAGATAAAAATGTTAAATTTATTCGTCTGCAATTTACCGATATTTTAGGAACAATTAAAAACGTTGAAATTCCGGTAAGTCAGTTAGACAAAGCACTGGATAACAAAATGATGTTTGACGGTTCTTCAATTGAAGGCTTCGTACGTATTGAAGAATCTGACATGTATTTGCGCCCGGACCTAGATACATTTATGATTTTCCCATGGACTGCAGAAAAAGGGAAAGTAGCCCGACTAATTTGTGACATCGCCCGTCCGGACGGCTCTCCTTTTGAAGGGGATCCTCGCTCTAACTTAAAAAGAATGTTAAAAGAAATGGAGGAATTAGGTTTTACAAGCTTTAACTTAGGACCTGAACCAGAATTCTTCTTATTTAAATTAGATGAAAAAGGCAACCCGACATTAGAGTTGAACGATGATGGTGGCTACTTCGACTTGGCACCGACAGATTTAGGGGAAAACTGCCGCCGCGATATCGTATTGGAATTGGAGGAAATGGGCTTTGAAATTGAAGCATCGCACCATGAAGTTGCTCCGGGTCAACACGAAATTGACTTCAAATATGCCAACGCGGTGGAAGCATGCGATAACATCCAAACATTCAAATTAGTAGTAAAAACAATTGCGCGTAAACATGGCTTACATGCGACATTTATGCCAAAACCATTATTCGGCGTGAACGGTTCAGGAATGCATTTCAACTTATCATTATTCCAAGGAAGCAAAAATGCGTTTTGGGATGAAGGGGAAGACTTACAGTTATCAAAAACGGCAAAACATTTCTTAGCAGGTGTATTAAAGCATGTTCAAGGATTTACAGCGGTGACGAATCCGACTGTCAACTCATACAAACGTTTAGTACCTGGCTACGAAGCACCTTGTTATGTGGCATGGTCACCAAAAAACCGTTCACCATTAGTACGTATTCCGGAATCTCGCGGTCTATCAACTCGTATTGAATTACGCTCAGTTGACCCATCTGCAAACCCTTACTTAGCAATGGCTGTTATTTTGGCTGCAGGATTGGATGGCGTAAAAAATGAAATCGAGCCACCAGCACCGGTTGATCGTAACATTTATGTGATGAATGCTGAAGAGCGTGCAGCTTATGGTATTGCAAGTTTACCAGGTTCATTGGATGCTGCATTAAGTACTTTAGCGAAAGATGAAGTAATCATCGATGCGTTAGGTGAACATATTTATGCAAACTTTAAAGAAGCAAAAGAAGTGGAGTTTGATATGTTCCGCACAACCGTTACACAGTGGGAACGTGACCAATATATGAAGATGTACTAAGAGGAAAGCGTTGGGGCTGCATGCTCCAACGCGTTTTTCATATTAACAGATATACGATATGTAGGATCTTGATTTCATCCTTATGTTGTAGAGTATTTTTCTCCTTTTCTATCTAAAATGGAAGAAGGAGGGGATGTAAATGAAACAGTGGACAGAAACATTACATGTAGCACAATTTCGTATCGCACGGCCAACTGATCAATTAGAACAAATCGAACGTTTTTACTGTGAAGGTCTTGGTCTTAAGAAGCTTGGTGGCTTTAAAGGGCATCGTGGATATACCGGCATCATGATTGGTTTACCGGATGCATCGTATCATCTGGAATTTACTGAGCATGTTGATGGAAGTCCATGTCCTGCACCAACGGGAGATAATTTGCTCGTTTTTTATATGCCTAATGTCAAACAAATTCAAACTGTACAGTCTCGACTCGCTAATATGGGATACGATGAAGTTCCACCGGAAAATCCGTATTGGGCAGAAAAAGGTGTGACGATTGCGGATCCGGATGGCTGGCATATTGTATTGATGAACACGGACGGTATTTAATTGTGTATATACAAAAATATAATAAAAAGAAAGCGTTGGGGCTTATGCTCCAACGCTTTTTTAATAACAAAACATAAATACGGCAGGTCTAGGTACAGAACCTGAGCGACATTATTTATGTATTCTCTCTATTGTTATGCAGCAGTATCCGAATACTTATTAAGTAATTCGTCTAACTCTTGACTGCAATGTACTACTTCAGGGTGTGTGAATCCTAGATCATTTGCTTTTTTGTACATGTCTTTTCTTTTAGATTCAATTCTTATTCTCAATCTTAGTCTAAATATTTTTTTGAAAAATAAAAATCTCATTGCTAAATTTATATTCCTTTCTGAAGTATTACGATGTTTTACTATTTTTGAGTTAAATAAAACAGCGCTTATTCATCGTAACTTATTACAAAATAATACAGTGTCGAATCATGTTAGAAACAAAAAGTTCACAATTTTGTAAAAAATAGGTGTATTATATAAAAATAATTTTATCTCATATTGACTTCAGTTATGAAACGAAATAGTTAAAGGAGAGTAGTGAATTTAGAAGGATTTTCTTCCTTTTTATTGAAAATTTACCTTTTAGTTTGAAAATTATTAATTGATAGATTATTCTAATAAAGTACCTGTTTTTGAACTTTAGGTTTGTAAACGTTTTCAATGTCGATATATAGAAGGGGAGGGAGATTATCTATGTTGCAGGCGTTAAAAGTAGGGTTATTAATCGAACGCTCCAACCGAAAAAATATTGTCGCGTTACTTGCAGTGATCGTCATTGTGATCGTCATTGTGTTCGGCTGTATATTTTTTATTAAAGCACAGTCAGTAGGGGATCAGCTCAATGAAAAAAGGGGCGACTACTACAGTTCGCGTGCTGTATTATCCAAGTTCCAAGTGCAGGATGCCTCAAGGGACGGGGATGGCAGTGAATTATTTAAAAATCTGACACAGCAAAAAAGTGCCGTCGCTTTACAAATTGCCTCATTAACTGTAGAAAATTATCCTATGTATTATGAGGCGTCCTACCGTATTGCAGAACTGCGTCAACAAGCTTTTGAGATGGAAGAGTATGAAAAAGTGGAGGATTTACTGCCTTCCAAGTTCCAAAATTCATTAAACTATTTATATTTTAAAACGATGTACGAATCGGGCAAAAATACGATTAGTGATTTATCTCATTACATACCATTTTTATTGTATTTCTTTAGTTTAGTAGGTGTTGGCTGGTACATATTCATGAGCTTCTATACGAGCTCGATTTTGCTGGATGATTTTGAGCATTCAAGTATTATTAAAGGCTATCCTGTTCGTTTTGACCAATATATGATATCCAAATGTATCATTGCCTTTTTATATGTTGTTGCATTTATTGTACTCATCTTTATTAGCGCGTCGCCATTGTTATTTAATGGTTTGGGAGATAGTTCCGAAAAAGTAGCCGTTTATTTAGGTGAGCCGGCATTAATTTCAAGTGTGTACTATATTGTACTATGTATTGTCTACATGATCGTCATCTCGATATTTGTAATGCTCTTATCAATTATTTTAAATGTTCTGCTGAAAAATATGTATTTAACATTGTTTGTTCATTTTATTCTATTCTTTTTACCTATTATTTTCCCTTCAATTATTAGTATATTCCCGTACAATCCGTTCCATTTTATGAACTTCAATGAAATTTTAAATGGAATGCCGTTAGATTTAGTGCGACCTGTGGATGTAACGATGAATATCGGATTACTGACTATGAGTATTTGTATTTTAATCATGTTATTCGTCATTAAAACATTCTTCTCTACAGGAAAAATTAAAAGGGCCTAGGGGGGAAAAGAAATGTACGGATATTTTAAATTTGAGCTGAAACAGTTTTTTACGAATAAGAAAAACTTGGCGATCTATTTTCTTTTGGCATTTGCTGCGATATTTTATGCATTTAAAATCGCACCTGCCTATGATCCGATTGAAAAGGTCGATCGGGAGGAAATTGAAGCCCGCTATTTAACGCGTCAGGAATTTATTGATGATTTAAGTAAGAGGGATTTATGGGAAGTACATCCGACATCAGTTAGAGCATATTATGATTTTGCTGATATCAACCCGCTGGATAAGGCAAGAATGGATGCCCTTGATGCAAATGATCTGAAAAAGTATGCGGAAGTAACAAGCGCCTGGTATGTTCAAATGAACTATTTGACTTTTTATAATGAACACCTTTTCTATAATGACCGATATTATGTGGCAGACAGGGAATTTGCAAATGTGGAAGGTGCTTTAAATGCGATGGATCAACATTACCGGTACGGTGCTTTTAATGAGGCGAATTACGAGTTGTCGATTGGTGTTTTTGAACAACGTACGGCATTGCAGACGTTTGAGCGACTTCTGAAAGGCCCGCTTCCTTTAATATTAATTATTTGTACCTTATTACTGGCGATCGATATTGTGACGAAGGATCGTCGTCACCCGTCGCTGTTAAAAGGTTTTCCGATTGCTGACTGGAAGAAGCTGCTCGTAAAAATATGTGTTGCTTTTATCGGCAGTATCACATTATTTGTTCCTTTACTTATTGGTTTTATGATAATCGGGGCTCAATCAGGTTTCGGCCATCTTAAACTGCCATCACCCGAGTATGCTTTTAATTTCTTGCAATGGGGGAATGAGAGTTTAGCTAATATAATGACATTAGGCATGTTTTTGGGTCGGTCTTTATCATTACTGATTGTATGGTTTATTGTCATTATCAATGTTGTGATTTTAAGCAGTGTACTGTTTCGCCAAGAAATGGTGAACTTGGCGGCCGGACTATTAGTCATTTTTGGCGAAAAGTTTTATCTAAGCCGCGGTATCGGGTATTTTTGGGAAGTGGAAAAAGTACCTACAACGTATATACATGTCGGAAAAGTTGTGTCTAGTTATCAGAACTATTATTTAGGAAGTGAGAATGTAGATTATCAATACGGCCTGCTATTATTGACAATATGCGCGGTTGTCCTATTGGTAATTACGCTGCTCATTTCACTTAATAAACGTTTCAAGCTTGTAAAATAGGGGGAACAACGGATGATTGCTATTGAAAATATTACCGTTCAGTTTGCTGAAAAGAAAGTACTCAACGATATTTCAATCAAGTTTGAACAGGGCGAGATGATCGGGCTAGTTGCACCAAACGGAACCGGAAAATCCACTTTGATGAATGTCATAATGAACTATTTGCCGCCAACAAGCGGGAAAGTATCGTTTAACGGTAATCTTAGCTATTCGAGTAAATCAAACGAGGTGAAAATTCACGAGTTTGTGTCGATGATGCCGGATCAAAGTGATTTATATAACCATTTAAGCGGTCGTGCCCATTTAAAAATGTTCGCAACGATGTGGAAGTCCGATCCGAAAATGATCGACGAAACAATTGAAGCGCTGAATATGGGCCATTATGTAAATAAAAAAACGGGTACTTATTCACTCGGTATGCGTCAGCGTCTTTGTTTTGCAATGCAAATTGTAGCAAATACAGACATTATGATGATGGACGAAGTAATGAACGGGCTCGACCCGAATAATATTGAAATCATTTCTAAGATTTTAATGAAGAAAAAGGCCGAGGGGAAAATGATCATTATCGCTTCGCACTTGCTCGATAATCTGGAAAAGTACGCCGACCGGATTTTCCTGTTCAATGGAGGCAAATTGGTCGATACGAATGAAATTATTGAAGGATTCAGTCAGGCGAAAATCAAAACAGTGCGGGTGAAAAATATGGAGGAATCCGTAAAAGCGCTGCTGAAAGAAAAGTATCCGTTAATTGAGCAGCAAACACTCGTTACAGATATGACACTGCTGCATCTTCCTAGTTCGGAACCGATGCTGTTAAGCGAGCTAACTGAATTTTTGGTGGATAACAATGTAATGGATTTTGCATTTGGCAAAGTGACATTGAATGATTTATATGCGCTTTACTATCATGAAGTTGTATAATAAAAAGCCTTCGTCAATCAATTTTGACGAAGGCTGTTTTTATAAAAGCAATAGTAGACTGAGTAAAAGTCCTGAATTTGAAAAATCGTAATTTGAATTCGATTATTTGTGCTGCAAAATTAATCTTTTGCACAAGTAAAATATACACGCATTTCTATATCATTAAAAATACTTATTTTTTATTCTGATATAACTTATGGTTATTAAGAGCCTGCTACTTAAAAGCAAAACGCCATTTCTTTAATAAGAAATGGCGTTAATGATTGTATGGTGAATGGGGATCTGTATCACAGTGCAATATAATATTTAGTGAAAAAATATCTATTCGAGTTGAATATATTGTGCACTAATTACTTTCTTTCATTAATGCAACGGATGGTGCAGATGCAATGGAGGTGGGATTAGCCAGCCTTTTGCTTTGTTTAAGCGTAATAACTTTGCCCCAAGCTGTGCCTTTGCTGTATGGAATTGACCATACATCAATCCGATATCTTCCCGCATTGTCATACCCATAGCCTGGCTGCAGCTTACTAAACCTGCAGCAACATCTACAGATAATGCGGCACTAATTTCAGGATCATTGAATCTTGCTCCTGGCGGAATATTTTCAATACGTGCTTCAGGACGTTCCGGTGGTGCAGGAGGGAGTCCAACTCCATTTAATTTAAGAATTTTTTCTAATTGCTTAACTTCATCTCTTGCAAATTGGATAAAGTCTTCGATTATTTTTTTCAAGTCCTGATCACCGGCATGGTTATAAAATGTCTGATATCCGGCAATCATACTGTACCCTGCAGCTAAACTTGTCCAAATATTGAAAACTTCCCCATAATGTAACGGTTCGTCTTTCGGGTTTCCTGTTAAAATTCCCATCATTACACTTCCCTTCAAAATTAGGTGTATTTCATACAACGGTAGTATGAGCATTAAAAGTGTTTTAATTCATTTATAAATGAAAAAAATATGATTGCAGCACCTGTTTTTGGATAACAAAGGAAGTGAACTAATAATCAAAAAAATTCACCTAATGACTTAAAAGTGAATTGAAAATAAGACGCTTGCATTAAAATAGCAAACGCCTTAATTGAATGTGTTTTTTATGTATAAAGTGGTAAATCAATCCGTAACGAGTATTGTTGAAGTAAACGGAATTTACTTCAACTCGTTAATAAGGAAAGCTGATTTTGAAAATCAGGTAGTAGGTCCTTGGACTCTTTTGTAAATTTCCTTTTCAATCGTATCCTTTGGCTTTTTAAGCGCGATTTCCAGGACATCTAATATAATCGTTGACAGTTGTTGTAAAATTTGTGAATCTTGGGATGTTATTTTTTTCTCGTCTTTTTGTAATTCTAAATCTTTTCTTAGGAGAGTATTCATTAACTGGGCAGCTTCTAGATGATTGTTCGCACTTAAGATTTCTGCGTGATTTCTTTGACGGTTTGTGCTGCGGTCGTTCCATTCGCTTGGTTCATTTGAGAAACAATCCATAATTTGAACTGCTTCATCATAGCTCAATATTTTTTCAAGTTGTGAGTTTTTACTTTCAACTGGATGATATAGTGTTACTCCCGGTCTAATTTTTGATTGCATAACATAGTAAAGCATAGGTTCTCCTGTGAAGTTTTGTTCTACAATGCCCTCAATCTGGCAAATACCATGGGATTTATAAAACGTTAAGTCACCAATTTTATACATATATACGCCTCCGGAAAAAGTTATAAATTTAATTTTAAAGTAATTTTGCATTTAAGTCAACTAAGTTGACTTAAATGTCCTATTAGTATCGTGAACTTGAATTAATATTTTTCCTTTAGTATGATGCTTGAGAATATTTAAGAATGATGTTGATAGAAAGAAGGGAAAAAGCCATGATTGACTTTATAGAATTATTGTATCGCCAACATAAACATTTGCGCCAAATGGCTGAAATGATGTGGAATGAAAATAATGACCTTCATATAACGAGTTCGGAATGGTTTGTACTGAAAAACATATATGAGGGCTATGTAACAGTACCTGAATTAGTTAAACAATTGGACATTTCAAAGCAAGGGGTTCATAAATTTGTGACTTCCTTACAAGAAAAGGAATTAATTACGACCGAATTAATAAAAGGGTCGAAAGTTCAAAAGATGGCTCATTTGACCGAAAAGGGAATCATTATTTTTAATGAAAGCAAAAAGATGGAGCTGGAAATAGAAAAGATGGTAAGAGATACGATCGGGGATAAAGAATATGAAATGCTGCTGGAAATGCTCAAAAAGCCGCTCTTGAAAATTTAAATGCGATACTTTCAAAATGAAGACAACAGAAAACCGCACGAAAGAGTACTTCCTTCATGCGGTTACTTCAATACATTTTATTGCTTATTTAAACGAACCCTCAAATACAATTTCATTTAATGGGCGTCGGCCTGATGGTGTCTCACGTGCCTGTAATTCAGGAGAGAGCATTTCTTTATCGCCTTTGTAACCAATAGCAATTGCTAAATGCACATCAAACGTATCCGGAATGTTAAACGCTTCTTTCGCCACATCTTTATAAATACCGCTCATTGGATGAGTGATTAATCCTTCTTTAGCTGCCTGAAGTGAAAGGAAGCCCCATGCTGTACCTGAATCAAACTCATGTGAACCTTTTGTATTGTCTGAAACGACTAATACTAAAACGGGTGCACGTTTTGCCCATACTAAGTTACCTTCCATTAAAACAGGGTGGAACTTTGCTAAATCCTTTTCTGTTTTCGCTACGATAAAACGCCAAGGTTGGTTATTGCCTGCTGAAGGAGCCCAACGAGCTGCTTCAAATAAACGGTTTAATACATCTTCTGCAACAGGTGTGTCTGCATAGGCGCGCGGTGACCAACGATTTAAAAATACTTCAGAAATGTCGTGCTCCGCAGTTCGAAATTCTTTTGCTTGTAATACCATGAAAAAATCCTCCTAGTTCTATGTAATACATCTCCTATATTAACCAACACGAAAATATAATTGCAAATAAAATGCTTACAAAAAGTAAGTAAATGATTATTAGTTAGTAATTGCAAATTATTAATGGAAATCCAGGTCATCTATTGTAAGAAAGGCAGAAGCAGATAAAGTTGTTTTTAATAGTAGACAAATGCAATTTTTTGCTATATACTAAGGTCAATGAGATAGTTACAAGACATTAAATTCACCTATTACAAAAAGTATTCGTGGTTTAGTTGGTACTTTTTGTAATATGTGAATTTTTTTCTTTTGGAAGAATTGCGATCTTATTAAATTTAATTAATTGGAGGTCATTTAAATGACACAAGGTACAGTAAAATGGTTTAACTCAGAAAAAGGTTTCGGTTTCATCGAAGTTGAAGGCGGTTCTGACGTATTCGCTCACTTCTCAGCTATTCAAGGCGACGGTTTCAAAACTCTTGAAGAAGGTCAAAAAGTTGAGTTTTCAGTAGAAGACGGTCAACGTGGACCACAAGCTACAAACATCGTAAAACTTTAATTTTAATGATGTAATCATAAAAGAGGGATCCTTACATTAGGATTCCTCTTTTTTTTTGTATATTTTCATTTAAAAAATATTGCAGTTTAAATTTTGCAGATGAAATTTATACTGCTATTAATTTTGTCGTATCTACAGGTAGTAAGGATTTACAATTTATCTTATTTTACCGGGAATTTAACGGCAAGTTAGCATGATAAATACGACTTTGACGATAAATTGGCAAGAGTTTATAGGGGGGAGGGTTATGGAAATTCCGAGGTTTTAACATTATCCGAGTAGTAAGTGGAGTATGACGGATTGGATTGTCAGCCATATGCCTTTTGGTGGTTCAGTGGATTTAGTAGTTGAAACAGAATGTAGAGAAAATCGAATTCAGAAGAAAAGCCACTTTCTTAAAGAAAGTGGCCCTCTGATTACTTAGTCTGCTTCAATTCGTATCGCATCAATTTTTTGACAGTCTACGATAAGTGTTGAACCACGTTCTGTTGTAGGATCAATGAAGACTGCACAGCAATGATTATGGTCAAATCTTTTAAAAACAACATCTTCTAATATTTGACCT
This sequence comes from Solibacillus sp. FSL K6-1126, assembly GCF_038003445.1. Classification (NCBI taxonomy): domain Bacteria; kingdom Bacillati; phylum Bacillota; class Bacilli; order Caryophanales; family Caryophanaceae; genus Solibacillus; species Solibacillus sp. FSL K6-1126. The sequence goes on from NZ_JBBOPD010000001.1 coordinate 1,445,264, forward strand.
CCTGATAAGAAAACGTCAACTTCTGTCCCTTTTCTTAATTCTCTTAATAGGTCACAGATACAACCTTTACAACGATTCTTATTATTGTAAGAACTTAATTCACTTGTACATTTACTACAATTACAACCCATTTGTAACACCCTTTTCTTATCTGAATTTGTAAAGCTAGCATTACATTATTAGAATATGATATGAAAATGAAACGAGTTAGGTAACGTAACTAGTGAGAATAAAGAACTTTTGATAAATAATTTATAGGTAAAAGAAAAATTGTTCAGTGAGTAAGTGTGAAGTAAATATGTATCTAAGGAAAGGACTATAAAAGGATCACTGGGGGGGAAGTGATCCTAAAATCGTTAGTGAGGTGACAAGCATTGACCATCGTGCCTTGCACTTACTATTTATTTGTTAACACTCTTTTTGTATGAAAGAAGCACCGACAATAATCAGAAGTATGAAAAGTACAACGATTAGAACGAATGTTGAACTATTGTTATTGCTAGAACTGTTGTATTCTCCATAGCAATTACCATATCCTGAGTATCCCATGAGAATCCCTCCTTCTCTTCTTATATTATTCATTAAAAGGAGAGAAGGTAGGGCAAAGGAACAAAACAATTAATAAAGTTAAAGAGTTTGAGTTTTTAATATACATCATAAATATGCTGTCTGGATTTGTATTGAGAGGGTGAATCAATGACCCTCTTTTTTAATTTGTAATTATTTCTTAAAATAAAATTACTAAGAATAATAACATCTAAACCGAGCAAATAAGAACCTTTCCTTAAAATTAAGATTTAGAAAAAAAGGGAATGGTAAAACCTGTATAAAAAAGTTAAATGAGGTATAAAATGCTTGAACATTTTGAGATAATTTTGAGGTCGTTTACTTCTTTCGGACTGTTACTAGTAGGGATACGAATACTAGGTAAACAAACGATTTCCCAAATGACCATGTTTGATTTTGTTGCAACAATTTCTTTAGGAGCTATATCGGCGAACTGATGTCTTTAATATCGAAGAGGTATTATTTGCAATTATAGAGACAAATGGGACATTAACAGTATTAGAAAAGCCTCAATTTAGAAATGTAAATAAACAAGATTTAATGATACCGATAACCCCTGAATTTAATTTACCAATTGAACTAATTATGGATGGAGAAGTAATGAAGCAGAATTTAGATCAGAATAACTTAACCGAACAATGGTTACATTCTGAATTAAAGCAACGTAACTTGGTTCAAAGTAATGTATTATACGCAGTATTATCCGGTAATGGAAATATGTATATTGATACATATGAGAATCATATTCAATCTCCAATTGATAAAGAATAAATGATTAACCATTTGTTTTATAGGGAAATTGGGGGCATTGGCTTCTGAAAAGAGGTAATTAAGAATTTCAGTAAAAGTGACATTGAAGTGGCGACGACATAACTAATTTCAGTTCACAAAAAATCGAAATTGCACCATGCAATTTCGATTTTCTGCTTAATAGGGAAGAGTTCTATAGAATAGCCCTCTTAGCACAATTATTTATTATGATGATAATGTTTTTCTTCACCGTTTTGGAATTTTACTTCAAGTTCAAATGACTGATAATTTTCATCTAGAGCAAATGCCTTTAGAACTTCTTTACGAACATCCTCATCACTGGTATTTTTATCAAATGTAAGTTGTTTTAATGCATCGGCAAAAATGTTGTAGGCTTTATCGCCATTATATTTAACACCATTAAGATCATCATCTAGTTCAGCATAAATATTGTTTCCATCGTTCTCATATTCAACATCGTATGATTTATGGTCTGCATATTCTACGTCTAAATCAAAATCAGTAAAAGTATAATTTACATCTGCAACTTTTATTCCAGTCCGTTCATCTTCTTCATTTTCTGTATTATTAGTAGCATTATTATTCGTTGTTTCATCAACCACACTATTATTTCCTATAACTTCTTTATCCTTATCTACATTGGCATCTTCATTGTTACAGGCATACAATAATCCCAATAATAATGGCATTGTAAGAATTCCTTTAAATAATTTCATTAAACTCTCTCCTTTAAAAGTGTCATTAATAAATACTATTAAAAAAGAGTATTCCCAAATTAAAATGATCTATCCATGTTTACTTCAATTAAAAATGCCTTCTTGCCGAATTTTGCGAGAATACCTTTCAAAATGTAAATTCAGAACTATGCCACATTTATTGAATTTAAAGTTAAGGACACCGGTCAAATAGTAAATCTACACAAAACAAAAGAAGTAAAAATTAATGAAATTAAGTCTTAACTCAGACATTATACAGTACATTGAAAAATAAAAAATAAGCCTTCCACTAAATTGCGGAAAGTTTATTTTTATTTTAGGGTACAAAAGAGTATGTACCATGTATTAACTTTAAAATAGCTTAGCCTACTAAGTTATGCTTAACTACTTCATACGCTTGGCAAATATTTTTATAAGAATCTTTATGCTGAGCAATCATTTCAACTGCAATTTCATATAAGTCAGAAGAGTCTGTTGTGACTAAATCATTAAGTAAAGCTGCTTCCATTTTTTCTACAAATGACAAAATTTCCGTATTCATAATTTCATCTCCGAATCGTTAGTTGTTACTATAAATATACAGTAAACAGACGTCTGACTTCAAAGGAGATGGGAGTGAAAACGAGTAAAACTTTTAAAGTTTGACGATAAAATGAACTTCACGATTTTTAGCTCTTTGAAAGCGTTTTTCTAATAATAATCTAAATATTTACATAAAAACCTGTTTTCAGAAGAATTTCTCTGAAACAGGTTTTAGTTATTTCATAGGTTTACTACATCAGAAAAAACAGCATCGATGCCGAGTGATTCCATTTGCCGGGCTATTGCGGCATCATTTACTGTATAAGCTCGGACGATTATCCCGTTCTTAACGGCTTGCTGAACAATGGATCGCATCCCGTAATAATAGGGGATATGTATAGCATCAGTATTGAACTTCTTTATATATTCCTCTAAGTTCATAATAAGCGAAGCAAATAGCAATGCGGTTTTCACATTAGGCATGATTTGCTGGAAGCGTGCAATGCTTTCATGATTAAAGGAAGAAATAATGACCCGATCTACTAAATCAAAGGCATGTATTTCATTTGCAATGAGCGCTTCAATGCCTGGATATTCAAAAATGTCTGACTTAATCTCAATATTGATCTGGAAAGGGGTCGCTTTGAAAACTGTCAGTACTTCCGCCAATGTAGGTATTTTTTGACCCGCAAATTCCGGAGCAAACCATAAGCCATAATCGAATGTTTGCAATTCCTCCAGCGTCATATCTTTCACAAATCCTTTCCCCGTTGAAGTCCGGTTGATTGATTCATCATGAATGACGACTAACTGGTTGTCCTTTGTTAAATGGACATCAAATTCAACTCCCCAAATATTCAACTTTGCGGCTTCCAGAAAAGCGATCATCGTATTTTCCGGATATTTGGCACTGTAACCACGGTGAGCGAGAATTTTCATCTATTTCACAACTCCTATTTTTCGCAAGCAATGCCGTCATTATCGCGGTCACTTTTCTCGTTTAATTTATAAAGTTCGGGTGATACGAATGGTTTATATTTTGTTTTTCCGCCTTTGTTCGTTGTTTTTGCGTCTTTTGATACGCCGCCTTTGTAAACTTTGTTTAATTCTGTGCAATTTTTATAAGCGACTGCTTTTACTTTTGCAGCTCCTTCTACTTCCATTGTCGAAAACGAGAAACTTATTATTAAAACAGTACCCATTAACAATGCGGAAATATACTTTTTCATTGGAAAAACCTCCCAAACCTGTATTTTCCAATATTTTACCATAGAAAAAAGCGAATTCACAAGGGAGGTAGTGAATTCGCTCAGGACTAACCCATAATATTATAACCGCTATCGATATAAATCGTTTCGCCAGTCACACCGCGGGATAGATGGCTTAACATCACGATCGTCATGTCAGCAACTTCTTCCTGGTTTGTGTTGCGTTTTAACGGAGATGTTTCTTCGATTTTGTGCAGGATCTGATTGAAACTTGGCACACCTTTTGCTGCCAATGTCCGGATAGCACCAGCTGAAATCGCATTTACACGAATATTTTCTGCACCAACATCCGCTGCCAAATAGCGCATCGATGCTTCAAGTGCTGCTTTAGCGACGCCCATTACATTGTAGCCGTCAAGCACACGCTGTGCACCTAAATAAGACATCGTTACGATAGAGCCGCCTTCTGTCATATAAGGTTTTGCAGCTTTTGTTACAGCAATCAGCGAATAAGCACTTGTATCTTGTGCAAAGGCATAGCCATCACGAGTTGTTTCGACGAATCGGTTGTGCAGGTCTTCGGCATGTGCGAAGGCTACAGAGTGGATAATGCCATGAATTACTTTAAATTGCTCACCAATTTGATTGAATGCTTTTTCAATGCTTTCGTCGCTGTTTACGTCACATTCAATAACTGTTGCATTATGATCTTCGTAATTTGTTAAAAGCTTTTCGATTTTTCCTTTTGAACGTTCTTTCCGATATGTGAAAATTACATTTGCTCCAACATCAAATAATCGCTTTGCGATGCCCCAAGCAATACTGCGCTCATTGGCAACACCCATTACGACAATATTTTTCCCTTTTAATTGTAATAAATCCATAATGACACCCCTAAAATAGTTAGTTAATATTAGTACCTACTACTAATATTAACTATAACATCTCAATTCTAGATGCGCAATGAGAAAAATAGGGCAAAATAAAAAACGATCCTTGAAAAAGAATCGTTTCGTTTATAAACTATTCGAATTTTAGCGAGTCGCCGTCGAATGTTTCATCTGCAACTTTAATAGAATCTGTTGGACAGCCTTCAAATGCATCTTGCATATCTTCTAGTAGATCTTCTGGAACTTCAGCAGTACCCATGTTATCATCTAAAATAACGAAAGCGATTCCTTCATCATCATAATCATAAATATCTGGTGCAGCAGCGCCACAAGCGCCACAAGCGATACAAGTATCTTTATCTACGATAGTATATTTTGGCATTGTTACCTCTCCTTTATCCGTTCGTTTCCATAAAGCTCTTACTTATTCTAATGCTGTTTTCAGTACTTTTCAACCTAATACTACTAAAATGGGGGATTTGATATGCTAATCCAACAAATTCTTTTAAAAATTTTACATACTTTTCAACAGGAACGTACTGTTTCCGCCGCATATCATCTACTGAAGGGTAAGCGGTCGGGTCAGACAATTCATGATGTAGGGCTCTTTAATTTATATTCCTACTTTGGGCTGCTCCCAAAACTAGCACGTCATAAATTTGATGAGCAAATTGATCTCATGTTTGCCAAGAGTATTATTATAATAGAAGAAAACGGTTTTTATACAATGACTGAACAAGGAAAACAACTTGCGGTACAACCGCTGTCTCTTTCTTTTGATGGCTGGCATTACCGTGGCAATGAACATGTGTTTTTCGGCAGACTTGCGCTTATTATCCAAAGCCTGTCACACCAGCAGCATCATAAAAAGGCATTTATACCGATCGAAAAGAACGAACAGACACAGCAATGGGTACGCCAGTTTTTAGTACGCCACCACTATCAGAACGGCATCCTGCAACAGGCGATTTACAGCGAAATGACGGCGAGTTTGTCCAAAAGCGCAATAGAAGAAAATATGAAAGATATACTCATGTATCGACTGACAGGCTATAATGAACCCGGATTTACGTGGCAACAACTTGCTTTTGGCTATAACATGCAGGAAATGGATGTTCAGCTGCATTATATAAGTGCATTGCATACTTGGTTAAATGAGTTGTACCGTGAAAAATCACAATACCCACTATTAAATGAAATCATGCAAAATATACGAGTGGAAGTAGTATTGACTGCTTCGACCAACTCAACCGCCCAGTTATACAGAGCGGGTAGAACATTGGAAGAAATCAGTCATATTCGACGATTGAAAATGAGTACGATTGAAGATCATATTGTCGAGCTTGCGATGAATGAACCGAACTTTTCAATCGAACCATTTGTAACAAATGAAGAACAGAAACAAATTTTGGATGCAGTCGAAAATTACGATACGAAACGATTAAAAACATTAAAGGAATTACTACCGCAACTCAGCTATTTTCAATTGCGGCTAACGTTGGCGAAAGGAGCGTCCCCTACATGAAATTACAAAGTGCCTTAAAGCAATATTTCGGATATGATGCATTCCGGCCAGGGCAAGAAGAGATTATAAGAAATATTATGGATGGCAAAGATGTTGTTGCCATTTTACCGACCGGCATGGGGAAGTCTCTATGTTACCAACTGCCGGGCTATTTATTTGAAAAACCGGTACTTATTGTGTCGCCGCTTTTATCGCTCATGCAAGACCAGGTGGATCAGCTAAAGCAAATGGGGGAAAAACGGGTTGTTGCATTAAATTCATTTCTAACGGTGGACCAGAAAAGATATGCACTTCACTTTTTGGGCGAGTACCGGTTTATTTTCGCTTCTCCCGAAATGCTATTGCAGCCTCAAGTAAAGGCGCGGATTCAGGAGATGGAACTTTCGTTGATTGTTGCAGATGAAGCACATTGTATTTCACAGTGGGGGTTTGATTTTCGTCCGGACTATTTACGGATTGGCGAAATATTATCGGAAACGAACCGTCCCCCTATACTCGCGTTATCTGCCACAGCAACAGATACCGTATTGGCAGATATTCAATCCTATCTGAAAATGAAATCACCTTTTCACTACGTACACGCTGTAAACAGGGAAAATATTCATTTAGTAAAAAAGTTGTTTTCAGAGCGTGAAGAAAAGATTGAATGGATTATTGAACATGTGAAAAATACAGCCGGTCCAGGCATCATTTATACACAATCCCGCTCAAAAGCAGAAGCAATCAGTTTACAGCTTTTACAGCAAAATATTTCAGCGGCCGCTTATCATGCCGGTAAGGAAGCACAGGACCGTCAGTTTATACAGCAACAATTTTTAGCGGGACATCTTGAATGGATTGTTGCGACAAATGCATTTGGGATGGGTGTCCATAAAGAGAACGTCCGTCAAGTCATTCATGAAACAATGCCTGCAACGTTATCGAATTATATGCAGGAAATTGGCCGGGCGGGTCGAGATGGCAAGAAAGCAGTTGCTTTTTTGTTATATTGTGAGGGAGATGAGCAATTTGCAAAGTTTATTGCGTCAGAAGATTTGCCGAAAAATATACATGTAGACCGATTTACTGAAGTGATGGCCACTGGGGAACAGCCGCAGTCATTGCTTGCAAATGGCGAAATGTCAGAAGTGGTATTCCGTGTATTAAGTTATTGGCTGGCACGTGAATCAGCTGAGGAAGTAAAGAGCCGGATGATGAATTTACAGATAAAGAAATATGAAGAAGTTCAGCTCGTATTAAAGCTTATTAAACATTCGGATTGTATGCGTAAGCAAGTAGTTCAATACTTTGGTCAACAATTAACAAAGCAGCAGGAATATTGTTGTTCCAACTGCGGAATTGAAATTTCTGAACTTGTGGAAGAGAGAGATATTTCAAAAACTATGATTAAAATGACAAATTGGCAACATCGCCTTAAGAAAATATTGTTAATAAACTCTTAATCTACTATCGAACCGTTTACTTTTATGTAGAAATTGGTCATAATAAAGTTATAATTTTTAGTAGTTGGAGGGGTGCAGGCCATGACAAAAGAAGATTACCGGGAAAAGGTAGAGGAGCATCGTCAAGAGATTGACCTACATAACGAGTCAGGTACAAAAATGTCACGTGTTAGCCGACATCGAAAGAAAAGCGGAAAAAAACAAACAAACCCAATTATGACGGTTTTAACAGTTGTCTTAATTTTTATTCCTTTAGTTATTTTAGCTTATGTGTGGTTGATCTATGAACCGAACACATCTGCAAGTGAAAACGTAAATGCGGATAAGAAGGACGACTTAGTAGTGGAGATTCAAAAGCAGGATCCGAAAACACAGCCATCTGCTACTAACGATGACGAAGAAAAAAAGGATGACAATACAGCCGAAGTGGATGAGGCGAAAGTGAAAGCGGAAAAAGAAAAATTAGCTGCTGAAGAAGCGAAAAAGGCGGAAGCACGAATCGCAAAAGAAAAAGCAGCAAAAGAAGCAGAAGAAATAAAAAAGGCGGAAGAAGCACAGAAAGTAGCAGCGGCTAAAGCTAAAGAGCAGGAAGCGAAGAAAAAAGCGGCTCAGGAAGCGGCTAAAGCACAGCAAAAAACACATACTGTACAATCGACTGACAATTTATATCGTATTGCATTAAAGTACTACGGCAATGGTAGTGCTGAATATGTTAATAAAATAAAAGCTGCCAACAATTTATCATCCGACAGTATTGCGACGGGGCAGGTTTTAGTAATTGTTCCATAATTTTTTCTATCTTGTATAACGACTAGTAAAAAGACGAACCGTTCCGGCTGTCGTCTTTTTCTTTATGAAGGAAATTTATTATTTTAGCAAACTTTATAAACACTATGTTAAATTAATGGTTATCAAAACGTTAAAAAAGGCTATTGTATAATTAGTCTTTTTTGAATTGGAGGACCGTGTATGGTCATAATAAGTATTATTGGAATCGCTTGTATTTTAGTGCTTCTCTATATGTATAAAGAAGGGCATGAAAATAATATCCACTCACATGAAGTGAAGGCAACAGGCGAGAGTGAAACAATCAACCTTTTTTTCATATCGGATACACATGCGCGCAAAATTAATGAGGCAATGATTGATTCGATTGATCAAAAGATAGAGGCTGTCCTCATAGGAGGAGATTTTGTCGATCGCCGGACATCTGAAGAAACGGTACTTCACAATATCCGTACGCTCACAAAACTGGGCCCTACCTATTTTATATGGGGAAATAATGATATCGAATTCAGTGAACAAAAGCTGCGACAACTACTTGCAGACCATCATATTCGCATTATAGAGAATGGGTCAGTTAAGCTGGAAAGTAAAAATGATGTGTCAGTCAGCGCGGTCTCATATCGCCCGGGAGAACAGAACATCCAGCGTGCAATCGAGCAATGTGAAGAAAAGAACACCGTTTTCATTGCACATAATCCGGAGTTGTTCGGCAAAGTACATAAGCAGTTTCAGCCACTGCTCAGTATTGGAGCACATTTACATGGCGGGCAAATCCGCCTTGGGAAATTTGGATTGCAGCCACACGGATATTTTAAAAAAATCAAAAACCGCTATGAACTTGTCAGCAATGGGTATGGTACGACTCTTGTCCCGTTGCGCCTCTGTGCTAAACCGGAAAGTCATCTTATTACAATTAAATTTGAGCAAGGGGAATTGGAATAAGTGAATAGCGATCTATAGGAATTGGAATAAGGAGATGTTAGTATGCAAAAGGTAGAAGCAATCATTGTTGGTGGAGGTCCTTGTGGATTAGCTGCAGCGATTGAACTACAAAATATCGGATTGTCCCCAATCATTATCGAAAAAGGTAATATTGTCAATGCGATATACAATTATCCGACACATCAAACTTTTTTTAGTACGAGTGAAAAACTGGCTATCGGTGATGTACCGTTTATTATTGAACAACGAAAACCAAAACGCAATCAGGCGCTTGTCTATTATCGTGAAGTGGTGAAGGCAAAAAAACTTCATGTGAATCGTTTTGAAAAAGTGGAAAGTGTTAAAAAGGTGCATGGAATATTCAATGTCAAGACAGACAAAGACAGCTATGAAACACCATATGTAGTCATTGCAACAGGCTATTACGATCATCCAAATTATTTGCATATACCTGGAGAAAGTTTGCCGAAAGTTCATCATTATTTTAAAGAAGGACACCCGTTTTTTGATTTGAATGTGTTAGTGATCGGCGGGAAAAACTCTGCAATTGATGCGGCATTGGAACTCAATAAAGCAGGTGCACATGTGACGGTTATCTATCGGGGCAATGATTATTCTGCCAGCATTAAGCCATGGGTATTGCCGGAATTTTTAGGTCTTGTCCGAGAAGGAGAAATTACGATGCACTTTAATACAGAAGTGAAAGAAATTAGAGAAAACGAAGTCATTGTCGAAATAGCCGGCCAAAAAGAAACAATTGATAATGATATCGTATTTGCAATGACCGGTTATCATCCTGACCACCGCTTCATCCGTGAAATGGGCGTCGAAATTGATGAACAAACAGGAAGACCGACATTCGATCCCGAAACAATGGAAACAAATGTACAAAATTTATTTATTGCCGGTGTCATCGCTGCAGGAAATAATGCAAATGAAATCTTTATAGAAAATGGTCGCTTTCATGGGAATTTGATTGCTCAAAAAATTGCTCGTCAAACTACATAAGGGGTGAATATTGTGAAGAAAAAAGTAGTGCTTATTACGACAGGCGGAACGATTGCGAGTACTCGCAATAATAAAAACAAACTCGAGTCCGGCAAACTGGATGGCCAAGCCATTTTATCAATGTGCCAGCTGGAAAATGAGATGGATATTGAATTGATTGATCTCTATCAAATCCCATCGATGCATATGACATTTGAAAATTTAAATTTACTGAATCAAACGATTAAAAATGTTTTTAATGATCAATCGGTGAGCGGAATTGTCATTACGCATGGTACAGACAGCTTAGAGGAGACAGCCTACTTTTTAGAGCTGACAATTCATGATGAACGTCCAATTATTGTAACGGGCTCACAAAAATCACCTGGCGATATTGGTACAGATGTTTATTCCAATCTTCGTAATTCATTATTGGTTGCTTCAAATGAAGAAGCAAAAAATATAGGGGTTTGCGTCGTCTTTAATGAAAAGATTATTCATTCCAAATACGTAAAGAAGATGCACTCATCAAGTATTAACGGCTTTGGGGCAATTGGCTATGGCATGCTTGGATTTATCGATAACGACGAGGTAATTATATACCAGAAGCCAACCCATAAAGAAGTATATGAAATAAAAGAAAGCTATCCTGCTGTCGAGATTGTATTTGCCTATCTTGGAGCAAGTTCTATTATTTTGGATGCCCTTTACGAAGCAAATGTTGAAGGTGTGGTGCTTGTCGGTGCCGGTCGAGGTCAAGTTGCCCCAAAAATGATGGGCGCGATCGAAAAGCTATGCCAAAAAGGGACGAAAGTTGTATTGACGACATCGACAGAAGAAGGGCGTGTTTTCCCGACTTATGATTATTACAGTAGTGCGAATTATTTGAAGGATGCCGGTGTCATTATGGGCGGGGACTTTGATCCGAAAAAAGCACGCCTCAAGCTCCTGTTAATGATTGCAAACGGTAATAAGAACTTTGATACATTTATGCATTAACAATAAAAACTCGGTGTGAAAGTAGCCGAGTTTTTATATTTTCTAGACAAAAAATGGGTATGCTACACTGCATTGAAAAAATAGTGCTATACTAATAAGAGCCTAGAATCGAAAGGAGCCGGCATGATGTTTATACTTTTATCAGCAGCGATTGCGCCGGGTTTAGCCCTTTTAAGCTACTTTTATTTACGCAATGAGATGGATACCGAGCCACGGCGTACATTAATGCATTCCTTCATATATGGCGGGGTTATTACATTCCCCGTTTTATTTATACAGTTCGTTATAAAAGAAGAACAGACATTTTCGAATCCATTCTTTATCAATGCCGTATTTACCAGTTCGATAGAAGAATTTGTGAAATGGCTCATTATTCTTGCCGTAATCTTACGCCATATTGAGTTTGATGATCCTTATGACGGTATTTTGTATGGGGCAGCTGTTTCATTAGGCTTTGCTACTGTGGAAAACGTTCTCTACTTACTATCTTTCGGAATAGATCAAGCTTTTATGCGTGCGTTATTGCCTGTATCGAGTCATGCACTGTTCGGTGTAGTCATGGGTTACTATTACGGAAAAGGGAAGTTTTCAAGTGAAGAAATACAGAAGAGGTATATCGCCCTTGCACTCTTTGCACCTGTTGGACTTCATATTATCTATAATTCGATATTAATGTTAGAAGAATACTTTTTGTATGCGATGCTGCCGTTTATGCTGTTCTTATGGACATTTGCTCTGCGCAAAGTAAAGCAGGCACACGAACATCTAATTGAACATTTATCCCGCAGTAACGGGTAGGAATTTATCCGTCTCGAAATTGAAGTTTCACTTTATCCTATAGCAATCATTTATTAAAGGTTTGTTACAAATGTTTTTGTAGCAAACCTTTTTCTATGTAAAAAATCTTATTAGCAAACGAAAAACGAGTAAAGAAAATATTTTCAATAGACTTAAAAAAGCAACTTTACAATGTATAAACTTTTCAAATTTCTCCATCCTACTGAAAAAGGAGTGGAAATGTCAGTGAAAAAAATCGTCTTGTTCGTATTCATTATATCAAGTAGTTTTGTAAGTCATACATTTGCATTTTCAGGTCAGGATGTGCAACGGGGTGCATTTGGTGACGATGTAATCGAGTTACAGGCACGACTTCAATATTTAAGTTACTATAATGGAAAAATTGACGGGAAATTTGGTTACGGAACGTATTGGGCGCTTCGTAATTTTCAGGAGCAGTACGGGCTACCTGTAGACGGAATTGCCGGAAGGTCGACGAAGGAAAAGCTTGAAAATAATTCGGATTTTGATAAAGCATGGGTTCATAAACAAATCAATGCAGGGAACAGCTTTACGTATTACGGCGGAATAGCATTGGAAAACCAGGTGAAAAAAGGCGGAAATGGCGGTACAAGTGCAAATAATACAACCTCCATGCAGCTGCCGCCAGGCTATACAGAACAGGACTTGCAAATTTTAGCGAATGCAGTGTATGGGGAAGCGCGAGGCGAGCCGTATGAAGGACAAGTTGCTGTTGCAGCTGTAATTTTGAATCGTTTGGAATCCCCTGAATTTCCTGATACGATTTCGGAAATTATTTTCCAGCCGTTAGCTTTCACAGCGGTTGCGGACGGTCAGATTTGGCTTACTCCAAATGAACGTGCCAAACAGGCAGTACTGGATGCGATCAACGGCTGGGACCCATCCGAGAATGCATTGTATTATTTTAATCCAGTTACAGCGACGAGTAAATGGATTTGGTCGAGACCTCAAATCAAACAAATTGGTGAGCATATTTTCTGCTTATAGGCGGGGGTAAAAACATGAAAAAATTTGCATATTTATTAGGTTTATTTGTTGTTATATTAGCCTTTGTATCCTTTGATTTATTTACACAGAATAAAGATTTGGAGCGAGCTGTTTATGCTACCCAATCAAGGGATCTCTCGGCAGCGACTGAAAAGTTATCGACATTGCATACAACAGTGGAACAATCTTTACTCTTTAAGGATGAAAAAGCATTAAATAATGAATTGGATTCCATTTGGCGGATGAGCAGTGATTTAAGAAAAACTGTCGCGAATTTGCCGATCCAGGCAGAAGTTCAAAATGAATGGATGCGTTATTTAGGGAAAATCGGTGATAATGCAAAACAAGCGGCTGCTACGGGAGACTACGAAAACTGGCGCAATAAAATGGGAACGGTTGCTTCCAATTTACATTCTTTCGCAGAGGAATGGAATATTGCCACAGTCGCATTTTATGAAAATGATGGTAATTTAAAAAAATGGTCAACGAATCAAACGACCAATCTTAAAGATTCACCATTTATGAACGTATCAAAACAATTGAAAACATATAATGAAACCGATTTTCCATTAACGGCGAGTGAATCGGACTATGAAAAAAAGCGTGAATTACAGCATTTAAAAGATAAAAAAATTACGAAAAACGAAGCCATTCAAAAATTTAAAAACTTCTTCCCGAATATCGACGATTCGATTGTAACGGTTACGAAAAGCAGTGATGATGCACCATACCCGTTCTATCATATTCAATTTATCCATGGTTCCAAAATCGGGTATGCCGACATAACGGAAAGTGGAGGCCATCTTCTTTCGTTCCTGCTTGAACGACCGGTTAAAAAGGATGCGCGTTCACATGAAGAAATTTTAAATACGGCAAAAAGTTTTATGAATAAAGTGGGATACACTGATGTGAAGCTTTCCGAATCACGAGAAAATCATGAAGCATGGCATCTCGTATTTACAAGAGTGTATGGAGATGATGAAGCTTTAATTTACCCGGATAGTATTCAAGTGAAAATTGCGAAGGATAACGCCGAGATTTTAGGTGTCAATGCAATGGAATATATTCAGGAAGAAAAAATTAAAGAACAAAGCGAAGTACCGATAGATTGGGATAAATTTTTTGCTGATCATGTAGGTGTTGAACAAGTGCAAAAAATTTATACAGGCAATGGAAATCTGGAACTTCGTAAATGTTATGAGGTTATTGCAAGGCTCGACAATAAGACACAGGATACGTATCGTGTTGTAATCGATGCGGAAACACATGAAGTAATTAAAAATGAAAAAGTATTTTAGTACCTTGAATCAGGTGCGAGGTCCAGTGAAATTAATTGTAAAAATATAGCTATATTTACATTCCCATGAGATAATAAAGTATGAATAATTTCTTATGGGGAGAGGCAAATGGAACTAAAAATTGGAACGCAACTAACGCTGGAGCCAACCTATACGGAAAGGGTCGAAAAATTTAAATGTCGTGTTGTCGATCGACAGGACAATATGATTTTTATCGATTATCCAATTAATACGGCAACTAAAAAAATTGCTTTTTTAATTGATGGCGCACAATTCCGTGCAACATTCAGTACGGAAAAAAAAGAAAGCTACTGCTTTAATACGGAAGTTTTAGGACGTAAAGGCGGCAATGTTCAGATGATACTGCTTGCATGTCCACCTGCTGAAGAATTTATTAAAATTCAGCGTCGCGAATATGTTCGTGTGGAAACACCTGTAGATATTGCAATTGAACATGAAGGACAGAAATTTCAGCTTGCAGCTGAAGACATTAGCGCTGGAGGGTCATTGATTCATATTAAGTCACCGGTCAATTTTACTGAAGGTGATACAGTCAAGGCTTTTGTCGTCCTGCCATTTATAAATGGTGAAATTCGATATGTAGAAACAGATGCGAGAGTAGTGAACGTGTTCAATCGTAATGAAATGATGATGGCTTCATTGAATTTCACGGATACGGATGATTATGATAAGCAGCAAATTGTCCGTTTTTGCTTCGAACGACAAGTAATGATCCGCAAGAAAGAAATGAATGAATTATAAGCGAGAGGTCTAAAAAGTATCATACTTTTTAGACCTTTTTAAATAAGTAAAACTAATGTGACGGAAGTTGATCCGGTATGTATGGAGGAGCAGCTTTTTTCAAAAAAATATAGCGTAAAGAAGGTAAAAATTTTTTCGGTTATGATACAATAGCAACGGAAAGTAGGGAATTAATTATGATGAAAAAAATTCAAATTGCAATTGATGGTCCTGCAGGTGCGGGGAAAAGTACCATTGCAAAAATTGTAGCCGAAGCACTTCGATTTACATATATCGACACAGGTGCAATGTATCGGGCAGTGACGTATAAAGCGATGAAAGAAAACATACAATTACATGACGCAGAAGCGATTGAAAAAATGCTGCAGCAAACGGCGATTACATTACAACCGTCTGAGCAGGGACAACTCGTTTTTGTGGATGGACAAGATGTGTCACAGGCTATACGTTCAAATGAAGTTACAGCAAATGTTTCAGAAGTTGCGGCACACGCGAATATTCGTGAAATTCTCGTAGCGATGCAGCAAAAGCTGGCTGCTGATGGCGGCGTTGTAATGGATGGACGAGATATTGCGACACATGTACTCAAAGATGCAGAGCTTAAAATCTACATGTCTGCAACAGTTGAGGAACGTGCGCATCGACGCTTCCTTGATAATGAACGCCGCGGTATTCCTTCAACAATCGAATCATTACAGAAGGAAATTGCTTTACGGGACAAGCTTGATAGTGAACGTGAAGCCTCACCGCTCATCCAAGCAGAAGATGCTTTATTTTTAGATACGACGAATTTATCAATTGATGAAGCGGCACAGGAAATTTTGAAATTAGCGCAGCAAAAAATGCAGTAACTGCTATTAAAAAATGAAGCTAACGTACGAAATTTCTGAAAATAAAGGGTTATTTTTTGTCTTTGTAGAACTTATCGAATAAAATAAAAGTGGAATACGCGAAGGAGGGCTACATATGTCTGAGGAAATGAATTTAGGGTCAAACCAAAAATTTCAAGAAGGAGATATTGTGAAAGGTGTTGCTGAACAGGTTGAAGAGAAGTCAGTAACGGTTTCGGTCGAGGGGGCACCATTCGACGGGATTATACCTATTAGCGAACTTTCAAGCTTACACATTGAAAAAGCTTCTGATATAGTTTCAGTTGGCGATCAGCTAGAGCTTATGATTACGAAAGTTGAAGAAGAGAATTTTGTATTATCGAAACGCAAAGTAGATGCACTGCATGCGTGGGATGATTTAAAAGCGAAATTCGAATCTGGTGAAGTATTCGAAGCAGAAGTGAAAGATGTAGTGAAAGGTGGACTTGTCGTCGATTTAGGCGTACGCGGTTTCGTTCCGGCTTCACTCGTTGAAGATTATTTTGTCGAAGATTTTGAGGATTACAAAGGCAAAACATTACGTTTAAAAATTACAGAGTTAGATAAAGAAAAAGGCAGACTCATTTTATCTCATCGTGCAGTACTGGATGAAGAAAAAGCGTCGAAAAAGCAACAAGTGATTCAAAACATCCATCAGGGTGATATGCTTGAAGGTACAGTTCAGCGCTTGGCAAAATTCGGTGCGTTCATTGATTTGGGTGGCATTGATGGATTAGTCCATATTTCACAAGTAGCGCATGAACATGTTGAAGATATTTCGACGGTATTACAGGAAGGACAATCCGTAACTGTAAAAGTGCTTTCAGTGGATATTCCGAATGAACGTGTTTCATTATCGATCAAAGATACGTTGCCTGGTCCTTGGACAGACATTGAAGAGAAGGCTTCAAAAGGCGCAATTTTAACAGGTACTGTAAAACGTCTTGTTACATTCGGCGCGTTTGTAGAAGTATTCCCTGGAGTAGAAGGACTTGTTCATATTTCTCAAATTTCCCACAAGCATATTACGACACCACATGAAGTTCTAAAAGACGGTCAAGAGGTGGAAGTAAAAGTACTTGAGGTAAATGAGGCGGAAAAACGACTTGCACTGAGCATTAAAGCATTGCAGGAAGATTCAGCGAGTGACGAGGATTTCGATTATGAGCTGCCGGAAGAAAATAAAGGCTTCTCATTCAGCGATGTCATCGGTGATCAGCTAAAAGGATTTAAAAAATAATAAGATCAAAACCGCCCGTGTAAGGATTCCTTATATGGGCGGTTTTTTGCTGGGGAAATCTATTGGTATAGCTGTGAGGCGAATTTTATTAGAACGATCTATTAGTTTATTGGAAAAAGAAAATGATATTTTAGAAGAACTGCAAGCATTATTTGAACAAGTGGCATTCATTTTAGAACTTTCGGGAAATATATTAGAAAGCTGGCTACTTATTCGAACAAATAAAAATATATTAGATAATTTTTGAGTATTTTAGAAAATCATGCGCCTCGAAAAGTTTGTCGATAAATCGAAATCGATTTTGAATGTTGTGAAAAAATGATATAATAGTCAAATTCGTGTATAATACGGAAAGACAAGAGTTTGGAAGGATGAAGTACAGATGACAAAACCAGTAATCGCCATCGTAGGACGTCCGAACGTAGGTAAATCGACAATTTTTAACAGAATTGTTGGAGAACGTGTATCGATCGTGGAAGATATCCCAGGTGTAACACGTGACCGTATTTATAGTTCGGCTGATTGGCTAGCACATGAATTTAATATTATCGACACTGGTGGTATTGAAATTGGAGACGAGCCGTTTTTAGAGCAAATTCGCCAACAAGCGGAAATTGCGATTGATGAGGCGGACGTTATTATTTTCATGACTAATGGACGTGAAGGTGTTACGGCTGCAGATGAGCAAGTAGCAAAAATTTTATATAAAACAAAAAAACCGGTTGTCTTGGCAATTAATAAAATCGACAACCCGGATATGCGTCATATGATTTATGACTTCTATTCATTAGGTTTCGGTGAGCCTTGGCCAATTTCAGGTTCGCACGGATTAGGCTTAGGGGATTTATTGGATGAATGTGCGAAACATTTCCCGCAGCCGGATGAAGAGCAATATGATGATGATACGATTAAATTCTCTTTAATCGGGCGTCCGAATGTTGGGAAATCTTCACTTGTGAATGCCTTTTTAGGTCAGGACCGCGTTATTGTAAGTGAAATTCAAGGGACAACTCGTGATGCAATCGACTCTCCGTACTCATATGATGGACAAGATTATGTCATTATTGATACAGCGGGTATGCGTAAAAAAGGGAAAGTCTATGAATCAACAGAAAAGTATTCGGTACTACGTGCACTGCGCGCAATCGAGCGTTCAGACGTTGTTTTAGTTGTTCTGAATGCAGATGAAGGCATTCAGGAACAGGATAAAAAAATCGCTGGCTATGCACATGAAGCTGGTAAAGCAGTCATTATTGTTGTAAACAAATGGGATGCGATTGAAAAAGACGAGAAAACGATGAATATCTTTACAGAACAAATTCGTGAGCATTTCCTGTTTTTAGATTATGCACCAATCGTGTTTGTATCTGCTAAAACAAAACAGCGTGTACACAATATTTTACCGATTATTAAGCGTGTTAGTGAAAACCACGCAATGCGTATTCAATCATCAATTTTAAATGAAGTAATTGAAGATTCGATCGCACGTAATCCTGCACCAACAGATAAAGGGCGTCGTTTACGTATTTACTACGCAACACAAGTGGCGATTAAACCACCGACATTCGTTGTATTCGTAAATGAACCGGAAATGATGCACTTCTCATACGAGCGCTTTTTAGAAAACCGTATCCGAGAGACTTTCGACTTTGAAGGAACTCCGATACGTTTAATTACACGTGCTCGTGACTAAATCAATAAAAAGAGCGCTAGTTTATGTAAATGAACTAGCGTTTTTGTTCATAATAGGGTTTGACTTGAAGGATAAATTTTAAATGACTTTAAGTGAAATTGGGGGTTTTTTTAATGGAAAATGTAGTAGTTTTAGGAGCCGGTTCCTGGGGAACGGCACTGGCCGTTGTTTTAGCTGAAAACGGCCATAATACGTTAATTTGGTCGCATCGCGAAGATCAGGCATCTGAGATTAATGAACAGCATACAAATAAAAAATATTTGCCGAATACGATATTGCCAAGTAATTTAAAGGCGACTTCAAATTTAGAAGAGGCAGCGCAACACGGTTCTACGATTGTTATGGCAGTACCGACAAAAGGGATTCGCGAAGTTTGCGGCAACATTTCGGAGTATTTAACTGAAAAAGCATTATTTGTCCATGTATCTAAAGGGATTGAGCCGGATACATTAATGCGTATCTCAGAGCTGATGAAAGAAAGCCTTGCTGAAAATGCGGTAAGTGATATCGTTGTTTTATCTGGTCCTTCTCACGCGGAGGAAGTCGTTTTGAAACACCCGACTACGGTAACTGCTGCTTGCGAAAACTTAGAAGCTGCAGAAAAAGTGCAGGATTTATTTATGAATCAATATTTGCGTGTTTACACGAATGATGATGTAATTGGTGTTGAAATTGGCGGGGCACTTAAAAATGTTATTGCGCTTGCTGCAGGGATGACGGATGGACTTGATTTCGGTGATAACGCAAAGGCTGCCCTGATTACACGCGGTCTCGCAGAAATTACGCGGCTAGGTGTTAAAATGGGGGGCAACCCATTTACGTTTGCTGGACTGACTGGGATGGGCGATTTAATTGTTACATGTACAAGTGTCCATTCCCGAAACTGGCGCGCGGGCAATATGCTCGGAAAAGGAATGAAGCTTGAGCAAGTACTGGATGAGATGGGAATGGTTGTCGAAGGTGTACGGACAACGAAGGCGACATATCAGCTCTCAAAAAAATACGATGTTTCTATGCCAATTACATCAGCGCTATATGATGTGCTGTTCAATAATATGGAACCGAGAGCATTGGTTGAATCATTAATGCTGCGGACGAAAAAAAGCGAAATTGATGAGATGAGCTGAACTAGTATATTTTTCAGGATTTCCAATTAATTTAATAATTTGTCACAAATAAGGAGGGATACTTGTATGCCTCCTGTTTTTTTTTACCTGAAAAGGCTATAATTATTAGCAGTATCAACAATAAATGGAAAGGCGGTTTTAATGTGCAACACAATCTGCAGCTCATGAATCCACTATCAAATTTACTTTTAAATTCTGCACGTGGCCCATTAGCGAGTATGCATGCGTTAGATGTTATGTGGATTTCTTTTTATTCGATTGGTTTACTGTTAGTATCAATTCTCATTATTACAGCAGTCCGTAAGTGGGTACATAATATGGTTTTGTCATTTTTATTGAAATTAGTAGCTTATGTCATGTTTTTTATCGGCACATTGTTAATGGTTCTTGTCGTGCTTACATGGCCGAACTAATATAGGAGGAAATACATAATATGAGATCATCAAAATGGTTTGTTCTATTGTCGTTGGTCATTTTAGTGTTGACCGGCTGCGGCTCACCGACAAATTTTGACCAGTCCAGTTTAAGGCCGGATGTCGATATGCTTGCCAGCGTACAGCGTGCGGTCAATGAATATCGCGAAGATACAGGGGTTCTTCCGATTAAAACTCGTGACCAGGATACAGACATCTTCATTAAATACTTAATCGACTTTGAAAAGCTTGTTCCAAAATATATTGGCTCCCCTCCTGCAAATTCCTATGAAAAGGGCGGTATTTTTCAATATATTATTTGGGATCCGGAAGAAAATCCAACAGTAAAGCTCGTCGATTTACGCACACCGGAACGTATTCGCGAAATTAATATCCGCTTCAAAGGAACAACATATCCGCAATTCAAAGATAAAATAGTTGAGCATGTCTACACGGTTAACTTTAAGAATATTGGCTATGAAGAAGATATAACTGTACAAAGTCCTTATTCGAACAATCAGCTGCCGATTGTCGTATCTGCTGAAGGGGACTTGTATGTCGATTATTCAATCGATTTATATACGTATATGAAAGACAATAATATAACAGCGGAGCCGGGAGAAGACATTCGCGGAATCTTGGTGGAAAACTTCCCGGTCGTTCCAGCTTACTCATTGCCGTACACGGTAGATGAAAACAATGAGCCTGTCATTATGTATGATCCAACGAAAAAAGAAAATTAAACAAAAAAAGGTGTGTAAAAAGTTAAATCTTTCTGCACACCTTTTTCATATTTAAAAATGTCAGTACATATAGTGTTTTGATAATGAATACTTCTAATTGGAGAAGATTACGGTATATAAAGGAGGCAATACAATTAGCGAGCATATTTTTCAGCAATTGGCAGAGCGTACGAATGGTGATCTTTATATCGGCGTTGTAGGACCGGTTAGGGTAGGGAAATCGACGTTTGTTAAAAAGGTAATGGAAGGCGTGATTTTACCTAATATCGAAAATGCCGAGGACCGCATGCGAGCGATGGATGAACTTCCTCAAAGCTCACCTGGACCTACAATTATGACGGCTGAGCCAAAGTTTGTCCCAGCACAGGGAACTACGGTTGCCTTTGGGGAAAGTGCAATACCGTTTCGCGTTAGAATGGTAGATTGTGTTGGCTATGTGATTGATGGCGCAAAAGGCTATGAAGATGAGTCAGGACCGAAGTATGTGCAAACACCTTGGCATAATGAAGCAATAGCGTTTCAAGAGGCTGCTAAAATCGGTACGGATAAAGTAATTCGGGATCATGCCAATATCGGGATTGTTGTGACAACAGATGGAACAGTAAACGGCATGTCACGAGCGGCTGTAGAAAAAGCGGAACAGCAAATTATTGAGCAGCTTACAGAGATTGGAAAGCCTTTCGTTATTGTTCTCAATAGTACGACACCGCATTCTACTGAAACACTACATTTACAGAATGCCCTGGCACAAAAATATGATGTTCCTGTTATTCCGACAGCCATTCAACATATGCAGTTGAACGATGTGATGCTTATTTTGCAAGAAGCGTTATTTGAGTTTAATGTGAATGAAATTCAAGTTGAAAAACCGGATTGGTTGGATGTTTTAGATGATACTCACCATTTAAATGAAACATTGGCATTTGCAACGGCGCAATTACAAGATGATGCAATGAAAATCCGTGATGTGGAAGCAGCAAGTCAACTGCTTCGCGAAATTGATTTTGTAGAAAGTTGTACCGTTGAAAATATTGATGCTGGACAGGGGATTGCGACATTACGTGTCAACATTCACAACGATTACTATAAGGAAGCGTGTACAGAATGGCTTGAAAAACCAGTCGATACAAAGAAAGAGTGGCTCCTATTTATTAAGGAAGCTTCAGAAGCAAAAGCGGCACAGCGAAGATTCCGCGATGCGATTGAACAAGCGAAGGAACACGGCTATGGTGTCACATTGCCTGCGATGGATGAATTTGATCCGAGCGAGCCGGAGCTGATTGAGCAAAACAATTTCTATGGTGTTCGTATGAAGGCGAAAGCTCCTTCTTATCATATTATTCGAATTGATATGGAAGCGGAATTCTCGCCGTTGATCGGATCTGAATTCCACAGTCAGCACCTGCTGAAAGACTTGCAGCATGCTTATGAATTTGACCGTCAGGCATTATGGCAAACACAATTATTCGGAACACCGCTCCATGAAGTATTGACGGAAAGTATTCGTTTCAAAATGAAAAGTGTTCCGACACATGCGAAAAACAGAATGCGCCTCATGCTGGAAAGATTAATAAATGAAGGCGAAAGAGGTTTAATCACGTTTATTATCTAACATACTAATTGAATAGGAAGTACTTACAATTACAGGGCGGTTCACTTTTATAGGTGAATTGTCCTGTAATTTTAGTTTTTTTTCAAAAAATGATGAAATATATGCAAAACATGAAGGAATTCAGTTGCGTCGCGGTTTTCTGTATGTTAATCTTTTTACAGGATTTAGATTCATGACCCTTTGAGAGGAGGTGAATGGTGTGAATAAAACAGAATTAGTAAACTCTGTTGCTGAAGCTGCAGGTCTTTCTAAAAAAGACGCTTCTAAAGCAGTTGAAGCTGTATTTGATACAATTCAAGATGCTCTTGCAAAGGGTGACAAAGTACAATTAATCGGTTTTGGTAACTTTGAAGTTCGTGAGCGTGCAGCACGTAAAGGTCGTAACCCACAAACGGGTAAGGAAATCGAAATTGCTGCTTCTAAAGTACCTGCTTTCAAGCCAGGTAAAGCACTTAAGGACGCTGTAAAATAATTCAGTTTCTCGAGGTACATAGAGCAGCTCTCAGTCTAACTGAGAGCTGCTCTTTTTTGATTTCAGTTGTTTTTACCTAACTATGCTAAAAATAGTATAACTGTTTTGAACTTATGAGCTTAATGTGCTACGATTCAAGAGTGTATTTAACCTTTTTCGCTTAGGTATGAACAAATAGTGAAAAATTTAATATAGATTAAAAATTAATTTTCCCGCAATTAACGGGTACTTAGCTTGTGTTTCTTCTAATCCGTAGGGGAAAACCTTACTGATTGAAGTTTCACTTTATATAAATTTATACATAATAAACGTTTTGGTTTGTAGGAGGAATTTGTTTCATGTCAAATGTCGATTTAAATAAGATAGAAGAAGCAGTAAAGATGATTTTGGAAGCAGTTGGGGAAGATGTGACGCGTGAAGGATTACTGGATACACCAAAACGTGTTTCGAAAATGTATGCGGAAATGTTCAGCGGCTTACAAGAAGATCCGCGTGATTATTTCAGTACAGTGTTCCATGAAGATCATGAAGAACTAGTTTTAGTAAAAGATATTCCATTTTTTTCAATGTGTGAACATCATTTAGTTCCTTTTTACGGAACAGCCCATATTGCCTACATACCTAAAGACGGAAAAGTTGCAGGTTTAAGTAAACTTGGACGCTGCCTTGAATCAGTAGCACGCCGTCCACAACTTCAGGAACGTATTACTTCAACTGTAGCGGATACAATTATGGAAATGCTGAATCCAAAAGGCGTTTATGTTGTAGTGGAAGCGGAACATATGTGTATGACGATGCGCGGATTAAAAAAACCGGGCGCTAAAACAGTTACGGCTGTAGCGCGAGGTATTTATGAACAGGATGCAGTAAAGCGCAATGAAGTGAATACATTCATCCAAATGAAATAATAATAACAAATATGGTATTATAGACAAAGAAATTAACATGTGGGGAGATTGTATAATGGGACAATCAGAATATATTATTATCGAAGCAGAAGAAGATGGTGTACATGTTATTGGTTTAACACGCGGGACAGATACTAAATTCCACCATTCAGAAAAGCTGGATGCTGGTGAAGTTATGATCGCCCAGTTTACTGAACATACATCGGCAATGAAAATTCGCGGTAAAGCTAAAATTCACTCTGCACACGGTACGGTTCAAAGTAAAAAATAGCATATCGTAATTTTTAGGTAAATATAAAATCGTACTTATGCTTTATAACATTGAAATGGAGTAATTTCTATGAATGCAACATCTATTACACAATCGGTTCAGACGCTAAAATCTAATATTCTTCAGCATGTTCATCATAGAGCATTACTTCAAAACGTTGGACAACCGACTTTACAAGAAGAACAGCTGTTTTTCATCCAGCTTCCTTTTTTAAATGGTGCTCTTATGAACGATGAACATCAAATAAGCGCAGTTACAGTTGGGATTGTACATGCTTCACTGACAGAGCACGAAAAAGTGAAGGAAGTGGAAGCGACGAGCAAAGAACAGCAGCTGCTTGTTCTTTCCGGTGATTATTATAGTGGTCGGTATTATCAGTTACTCGCACAATCAGGGAATATTTTCTTAATCCAAAAGCTGTCGGAAGGAATCGTAAATCGTTGTGAGCACCAAATACGTCTTTATGAAGCGCAAAAACGGTCATTTGAACAGTGGATTGAAAGTTTGATGGTGATTGAAAGCGAATTGATTGCCCAATATTATGATGTATATGGTTTCGCATCTTATGCAGAATTGATGAAACGAACGTTAACATATATTCGTTTGAAAAAAGAGCTGGATTTATTGAAAAAAGGACAGCCATGTTTTTTATATAAGGCGTTTGCAGCTGATTCAATTATGATGGACTCTATTATTGAAGCCTTACAGGATCATTTATATGACATGGAGCGACAATTGAGAGAAGACTTGACGAATATCGATTTAAAAGATGAATTAAAACATTCCATTGAGCAATACATCACTTTTTAGTGAGTTTAGAAAGGTCTTGAAAAAAATGGCGAAATCGAAAGAACAACATGTTCATGAAGTGTTTGAAAACATTTCAGAGAGCTACGATAAAATGAACTCGGTCATTAGCTTCCAAATGCATGTTGGATGGCGTGAAGATACGATGAAACGTATGGCAGTAAAAAAAGGTTCGAAATGTCTTGATGTTTGCTGCGGTACAGCTGATTGGACAATTGCTTTATCGAAAGCAGTCGGTGAAGAAGGGGTAGTAAAAGGGCTGGATTTCAGTGAGAATATGCTGAAGGTCGGCAAGCAGAAAACCGAGAATATCCCGAATATCGAGCTGATTCACGGAAATGCAATGGAACTACCATTTGAAGATAATACATTTGATTATGTGACGATTGGTTTTGGCTTACGAAATGTACCGGACTATATGCAAGTATTGCGTGAAATGAATCGGGTCGTTAAACCAGGCGGAATGGTCGTATGTCTGGAAACTTCTCAATCCGAAATTCCGGTATACCGCCAACTTTTCCGTTTTTACTTTAATCATATTATGCCGCTGTTCGGAAAGATTTTTGCGAAAAGCTATAAAGAATATTCATGGCTGCAAAAGTCTGCGAATGATTTTCCAGGCATGAAAAAATTAGCGCAAATGTTCCGGGAAGCCGGTTATGAAAATGTCACATATAAACCATATAGCGGTGGGGCAGCAGCTATGCACATGGGTTTTAAGAAGAAATAAAAGTGGGAGTAGGTTTTGACGCGTGGAAAAGATGAAAATCAAAATGCTATATGCCGATATTAAATCAGATATAGAAGTCATCGAAAACGAATTGGAACAAGCGTTGAATTCATCTTCACACTTATTGAATGATGCCTCAGTCCATTTACTGCAAGCTGGTGGAAAACGTATTCGACCAGTATTTACGTTACTAAGTGCCAAGTTTGGTGACTATAATATTGACCGAATGAAAAACATTGCCGTTCCCCTGGAATTGATTCATATGGGTTCATTGGTGCATGATGATGTCATTGACAATTCAGATATGCGCCGTGGCCGGGAGACAGTGAAAGCACAGTGGAACAACCGTGTGGCGATGTATACAGGAAATTTTATATTTGCACGTGCATTACAATATGTAACAAGCATTGAAAATCCAAGAGCCCATCAAATATTAGCTAAAACAATGGTTGAGCTAGTAAATGGTGAAGTCATTCAAATTGAGGATAAGTTTCGTTTAGATCAAAGCTTGAAAGATTACTTCCGACGTATTAAACGTAAAACTGCTTTATTGATTGAATCAAGTTGTGAGCTTGGGGCAGTCGTAAGTGGTGCCGATGAAAAAACAGCAAGGCATTTAAAACGTTACGGTTATTTTGTAGGAATGAGCTTTCAAATAGTAGATGATATATTAGATTTTACAGCGACAGACAAGCAGCTCGGGAAACCGGCTGGCAGTGATTTAATGAACGGGAATGTCACATTGCCGATATTGTTGATGAAAGATGATCCGCAGCTTGCCCCTTATTTGACGAAAGTGGCAGTAGCTGGATTAACAGAAGAAGAGCGCCAAAATATGCTGGCCCTTGTCCGGAATTCGGAAGCGATAAAAGAAGCAACCCATATTAGTAATTTGTATTTAAAAAAGGCTTTAAAAGAAATCGAGGCATTGCCGAAGCACCCAATGAAGAAAAAATTGCGTGATATTGCGCTGTTTATGGGTAAGAGAAAATCTTAAAATAATCTAGCCAATTGATAGAATCATCATAAGTTGGTGATGGCAAAATTTAATATCAACGCAAGTTGATTGGAATGGAGGGGAGGCGACTCCTGCGGGAATAGCGTGACGCCTGAATCTACAGGCTCAGGCCACGCCCGCGGAAAGCGTCCGACCCGCAATGGAAATCAACATATGTTATTGAATGAACCAATTTATGGGCAAATCTAATATTTGTTGCAGTATGAGTAGGATTTTGGTAATATTTATCGGTAGGTGTAAAACCTTTTACTCAAATTTAAGGAGTGTTTATAATGGCAATCGAAAAAACTTTTTTAATGGTTAAACCAGATGGCGTAGAACGTCAAGTAATCGGAGATATCGTTGACCGTTTTGAGCGTCGCGGTTTCGTAATGCGCGGAGCAAAATTAATGGTACCAACTCGTGATTTAGCTGAAAAACACTATGCAGAGCACGCTGAGCGTCCTTTCTTCGGTGAATTAGTAGACTTCATCACTTCAGGCCCAGTATTCGGTATGGTTTGGGAAGGCGAAAACGTTATCCAATTATCTCGTATCATGATGGGTGCTACAAAGCCAGAAGAATCAGCTCCTGGTACAATCCGCGGTGACTACGCTGTAACTTTATCACACAACGTAATCCACGGTTCTGACTCTTTAGCTTCTGCTGAACGTGAAATCGGTTTATGGTTCCCAGAAGGAATCGCTGAATAATAAAACTTACAAAAAGCTACCACTTTTAAGTGGTAGCTTTTTTTATATGGAACAGGAAAAACATGGACTATTAATGGTATAATAAATCGGAATAATGAAACTATTTTTGGAATACATACGTATAAAAAGTACTGATAGATTAGGGGGATGTATATGTGGGTTTTGGCCGTTATTTCAGTTATGGCAGTAGGGGCGATTGCAGTCATCACCGATGCACGCAATGAAAGTAAACGGATTGAAGTAAATAAATTAACGAAAGAAATTGAGCTGGAACAATTACGTCTTGAAAATTACGATAAAGAAACAGAAAAAATGCGACTGGAATTGGAACATTCAAAGCAAATATTGTTGGAGCATAACCAAAAGTAATTATTCTACTAATTTAACTATTCATAAGGGGTGACATCCATGTTCTGGGCAATGATTACAATAATCGCTGTAGTAGGAATATTAACAGACACGTATACGAAAAATAAAAATATAGAGCTAAAGCGTCTCGATAAAGAAATCAAACTTGAAAAACTTAGACTCGAAACTTACGATAAAGAAACAGCGAAGATGCAGCTTGAATTGGAACAGACAAAGCAATTACTGCTTGAAACACAATTAACAGATCGATCAGACAAGTAAAATAATCATTAGAGGAGCGTAATGAAACGTATGGAAGATATTATTATTATATGTATTATTTTCGGGTCAGGGGCTTTGATTGCATTAACCGCAATACTGACAGCACATAAACGATCGAGTATGAAACTGCAAATTAGAATGTTGGAGAAAGAGGCCGAACTTGAACAGATTCGTTTGCAGAGCTACCATTCTGAAACGGAAAAGATGAAGCTGGAACTTGAACAATCGAAACAACTTTTGCTGGAAAGACACATTGATTAACGTTTATGGGCGAAATCTGTTTCGAGTTCTGAAATTTTCAGCTATAATAGGCATACGTTAGATGAGGGGAAAGATGAATAATGTCAGATTATGTACAATTTATTGATGGCATTAAGCGCAAAACGGGCATTGATTTAGCCCTTTATAAAGAAGCGCAAATGAAACGTCGGTTAACATCATTATATGAAAAAAAGGGATATCGGGACTTTGTTGATTTTTATAATGCATTGATAAAAGACCGTGAACTGATGAATGAATTTTTGGATCGTATGACAATAAACGTTTCAGAGTTTTACCGGAACGGAAAACGGTGGGAAATATTACAAAATAAAATTTTCCCTTTACTGCTGCAATCTAACAAACGTCTGAAAATATGGAGCGCTGCTTGTTCAACGGGAGAAGAGCCGTATAGTTTGGCGATGGTGTTGTCCCACCACTTACCGTTATCCCAAGTGAATATACTGGCAACGGATTTGGATGAAAATGTTATCCAAAAAGCGAAGTTGGGCCTTTACCCGGAACGGTCTCTTGCAGAAGTGCCAAGACCTGTTCAGTCAAAGTATTTTACCCAAGAAGGTCCGTTTTACAAAGTGAAAGATGAGATTAAGCGTACGGTTAATTTTAAGAAACATAATTTACTAAATGATCCTTATGAATCGAATTTTGATTTGATTGTTTGCCGGAATGTAATGATTTATTTCACTGAAGAAGCGAAAGATCAGATCTATGCAAACTTCAGTAAAGCATTGCGTCCAGGTGGCATTTTATTTGTAGGGTCAACAGAGCAGATATTTAATCCTGCAAAATATGATTTTGAAGTTGAAGATACATTTTTTTACCGTAAAAAATAATAGTACAATAATAGATGCTCTGTCGAACGTAGAAGCTTAAGTTGAGATATACTTTAGAAAGCTATATATGAATGCGCTTTTCGGATAATAGAGCGAAAAGCGTATTTTTGTTTCTTTCTGCTGATAAATGTGGCGTTTTTTAGTTGGAACGTTCAGAATATTCTAAAATAGCTTGTTTAATAGCGGAAACAGTACTGTTATTTAATTTGAAATATGTTATAGTGAAAAATACATACTTTAGCGAGTTGAAGGGAGAAAGTGTTTAATGCGTTATTTAACAGCAGGTGAGTCACACGGACCACAATTAACAACAATTATCGAGGGGTTGCCTTCATTACTTCCAGTAACAGCAGAAAAAATAAATTATGATTTAAAACGTCGTCAAGGTGGTCACGGTCGTGGTCGTCGCATGCAAATTGAGACAGATACAGTGGAAATTGTATCAGGAGTCCGTCACGGGCAAACATTAGGCTCACCAGTCGCATTAGTCGTAACAAATGATGACTGGAAACACTGGACAAAAATTATGGGTGCGGCCAAGTTGCCGGAAGATATCGATCCATCTGAAATTAAACGTCAAATTTCACGTCCACGTCCAGGTCACGCTGATCTAGTCGGAGGAATGAAATACGGTCACCGTGATCTACGGAATGTACTGGAGCGTTCAAGTGCACGTGAAACAACAGTACGTGTTGCAGTTGGTTCCGTGGCAAAAGCATTGTTAAACGAGCTTGGGATTTCGATTGTTTCTCATGTTACGGAAATTGTAGGTATTAAAGCAGACAGCAGTTTATTAGAAGGAAAAACAGCAGATGAAATCCGTGCAATTATTGAAAATGACCCATGTTACTGTATCGATCCGGAAGCTTCGGCAAAAATGGTTACAGCTATTGATGAAGCGAAGAAGGCTGGGGATTCAATCGGCGGTGTTGTAGAAGTCATTGTAGAAGGCTTACCTGCTGGAATCGGTTCTTATGTACATTATGATCGTAAGTTGGATGCAAAGCTGGCATCAGCAATGCTGAGTATTAATGCATTTAAAGGTGTCGAGTTTGGGATCGGTTTTGAAATGGCACGCAAAAAAGGATCGGAAGTACACGATGAAATTTTATGGGATGAAGAAAAAGGCTATACGCGAGCAACAAATCGTTTAGGTGGTTTGGAAGGTGGTATGACGACAGGAATGCCGATTGTCGTACGTGGTGTGATGAAGCCAATTCCAACATTATATAAACCGTTGCAAAGTGTGGACATTGAAACGAAAGAGCCGTTTAAAGCAAGTGTCGAGCGTTCTGACAGCTGTGCAGTACCTGCAGCATCGATCGTTGCGGAACATGTTATTGCCTGGGAAATCGCAAATGCAATTGTTGAGCAGTTCCATAGTGACCAATTACCACAATTAAAGGCGCAGTTGGATGAAATGCGTCAGTACACGAAGGAGTATTAATATGGAGATTCCGGTAAAAACTCCTTCACATTCATATGCTGTAACGATTGGGAAAGGGATATTACATGAAGCTTTAACAGCACAACATGACTTGTTTACTAAAGCCGATAAAATCATCGTATTGACAGACGAAAATGTTTGGACAGCACAGCAAAGCTATTTTGAAGCGAATTTCCCTTATATATTCGAAGTACATGTTATGCCTGCAGGGGAAAAGTGTAAAAGCTTTGATAACTACAATAGGGTCCAAACATATTTACTTAAGCAAAAGTGTACTAGAAAATCACTCATTATCGCGTTCGGCGGTGGTGCAGTCGGTGATTTAGCCGGTTTTGTTGCAGCCACTTATATGCGGGGTATTCCGTTTATCCAAGTGCCGACAACAATTTTGGCGCATGATTCAGCTGTTGGCGGAAAGACAGCCATCAATCATGAATTAGGGAAAAATATGATCGGTGCATTTTACCAGCCGGAAGCCGTAATTTTCGATATAACATTCTTACATAGCCTATCCGAAAAAGAAGTGCGCTCAGGGATGGCAGAAGTAATTAAGCATGCTCTGATTTCCGATGCACAATGGGTAGAAGAACTGCTGGAAGGTGATCATGTTACGGAACTTCCGGAAGATCTATTGGCGAATTATTTGGCGCATGGCATTCAAGTGAAAGCGACTATTGTTGAGCAGGATGAAACAGAACAGTCTGTCAGAAAGTATCTTAACTTAGGCCATACTTACGGACATGCAATTGAAGCAGCTGCAGGCTATGGACGTGTCGCCCATGGAGAAGCTGTCATGATCGGCCTTATTTTTTCACTTTTATTAAGTGAGAAATTCGGAAAAGTAAATCATCAATTTACAAAGCGCTTTTTACATTTTGCTATGGAAAATGGCTATCCGTTTGAAGCTGTTCAGGAATTTACATTTGAACAACTGACTGAATATTTACTGAAAGATAAAAAAGCAGACTACGGTCAATTGCAGTTCGTACTGCTTGAAACAATCGGACAGCCATTTGTCCAAAAAGTTGAACTTGAACAATGCAGAGAAATTGATCGTCAACTAAGAGCATTATTAGCGGAGGTGTAGCAATGATTCGTGGAATTCGCGGCGCAATTACGATTGTTGAAGATAAAGCCGAGTATGTATGGGGAGAAACGGCAAGACTTGTGAAAGAAGTTGCGAAACAAAATAAGATTGAACCGGAAGATATTGCCTCTGTGACAATCTCTACAACACCGGATATTCATTCTGCCTTTCCTGCCAAATCGGTACGGACGATGCCAGGATGGCAGTATGTGCCGATTATGTGTATGCATGAAATGGATGTGCCGGGTGCATTGCCATTATGTATTCGAGTATTACTACATGTAAATACGGATACGCCACAAAAAGAAATCCATCATGTATATTTAGAAGATGCGGTAAAGTTAAGACCAGATTTAGTGAAATAATTGCAAGTTAGAGGAGACGTTGAAGATGAAGTGGAAACAACAGTTATTTGGAATGAAAGCTTACCAACCGGGTAAACCAATCGAGGAAGTAAAGAAGCTTTTCGGTTTAGATGAAGTCGTGAAGCTTGCTTCAAATGAAAATCCCTTTGGCAGCTCACCAAAAGTAAAACAATTTTTACAAAAAGATGAGTCCAATCATGCAATTTATCCAGATGGCTATGCACAAAGCTTACGTACATCGTTGGCGAATTTTTATGGTGTTGCAGAAAATGAACTTATTTTAGGGAATGGATCAGATGACTTAATCGCAATCATTACCCGGGCATTACTTTATCCGGGTGTGAATACAGTCATGGCAGACCTGTCATTTTCTCAATACTGGCATAATGCAGAGATTGAAGGAGCAGAAGTGCGTAAAGTACCATTGAAAAACGGTGTCCATGATTTAGAAGCAATGCTAGAAGCAATTGATGAGAAAACATCAGTTGTTTGGGTATGTAATCCGAACAATCCGACAGGTACAATCGTATCGGATGACACATTAAGTGCCTTCTTGGCAAAGGTGCCTAAGGATGTTTTTGTAGTATTGGATGAAGCATATGTGGAATACATTAACGATGCCTCTTATAAAGATACATTGCATTATTTCCGTGACTACCCGAACTTAATTTTACTGCGCACATTCTCAAAAGCGTATGGATTGGCATCTTTCCGTGTCGGTTACGGGATTGCGCAGGCTGATATTATTGCGAAGCTTGATCCTGTGCGTGCGCCGTTCAACAATACGATCCTAAGTCAGCAAGTTGCGCAAATCGCTCTTCAAGACCAGGAATACATTGCCAGCTGTCGTGAAGCAAATGAAATCGGCAAAAAGCAGTTTGTAGAGTTCTGCGAGCAGCACGGATTAAATTATTTCCCTTCTCAAACAAACTTTGTGATGTTTGAAGTGAAGGCTCCGAGTAATGTAGTATTTGAAGAAATGATGAAGCGCGGATTTATTATCCGAAGCGGTGCTGCACTAGGATTGGAAGGGTATATTCGGGTGACAATCGGTACGGAAGCTCAAAATGCGAGATTTTTAAAATTGCTTGGAGAAGTCTTAAATGAGCAAGGAGTACTTGCATGACACGAAATGTCTTCGTAATCGGACTAGGGTTAATTGGTGGATCTGTAGCGATGGCTCTGCAGAAGGCACCACATACAAAAGTGTTCGGCTATGATGCTCATGAACAAACGCGACAATTAGCAGACACATTACAGGTCGTTCATGAAGTAGTTAAAAATCCTGCAGAGTTTGCAAAAGAAGCAGACGTAATTATATTCGGTACACCGGTAAATATCACACTCGATTTTATGGACCAGTTAAAGTCATGGGAATTAAAACGCAATGTCATTATTACAGATACAGGCAGTACGAAAGCGAAAATAATGGAAAAAGCATTAGAGCTGAGACAAATGGGCATTACATTTATCGGGGGGCACCCAATGGCAGGTTCCCATAAAAGCGGTATTACAGCAGCGAAGCCGTATTTACTGGAAAATGCCTACTATATGCTGACTCCTCATGAAGGAGAAGAACTTGAAAAGCTTGCGGCATTGGACGACCTGTTAAAATTTACGCTCGGTAAAATGGTCGTTGTCGATGCAAAGGTACATGATCATATGACGGCTGTTGTCAGTCATTTCCCTCATATTATCGCAGCATCTTTAGTACATCAGCTAAATAGTGAAAAAAAGACGTATCCGATGACCTCTTCGTTAGCTGCCGGGGGTTTCCGTGATATTACACGTATTGCTTCCTCGAACCCTGCTTTATGGCGTGACATTACAATGCAAAACAAGCAGGAACTAGTCGATCAGCTTGATAATTGGCTTACAGAAATGCAGCGGGTACGCAATTTATTAGCTGAAGGTGATGCGAAAGCAATCGAAAATTACTTCAGTGAAGCGCGTGATGTCCGGGACAGCTTGCCGGTTGCAAACGGTGCCTTATATATGCCGTATGATTTATATGTCGATATCCCGGATTATCCAGGGGTCATTTCAGAGGTGACAGGCTTATTGGCAGAAAATAATATTAGTATTACAAATATTCGTATCGTTGAAACACGTGTCGATGTTTTCGGTATTTTAGTCATTAGTTTCCAGACAAACGAAGACCGGGAACGTGCTGCACAATGCATTGAGCACAAGGCGAAGTTCGATACTTATATTTCTTAAAGGGGGGTTCATATGAGTACAACATTACAATACAGTCAACCGTCATTACGGGGAGATATTACAGTACCAGGTGATAAATCAGTCTCGCATCGGTCGGTTATGTTCGGCTCCATTGCAGAAGGAAAAACGACTGTCAGCGGCTTCTTATTAGGAGAAGATTGTCTGCGTACAATTGACTGCTTCCAAAAGCTTGGGGTAGACATTGAAGTGAACGGAACAGATGTAACGATAAACAGTCCAGGAATCGACGGTTGGACAGAACCGAAAGAAGTGCTTTACACAGGAAATTCCGGTACGACAACACGTTTAATGTTAGGCCTGTTATCCGGCACGAAATTACATACGATCATGACAGGTGACGCATCGATTGGTAAGCGTCCAATGCGCCGTGTTGCAGATCCATTGCGCTTAATGGGTGCGCAAATAGCCGGACGCGACAATGGTCAGTATACGCCACTTGCCATTCAGGGTGGACCGTTAAAAGCAATTGACTATAAAATGCCTGTTGCAAGTGCCCAAGTGAAATCAGCTATTTTACTTGCCGGTATCCGTGCAGAAGGTACAACGGTTGTGCGTGAGGAAGAGATTTCACGTGACCATACAGAACGTATGCTGCGACAGTTCGGTGCAACAGTAACAGTTGAGGATGGTGTCGTGTCACTGCAGGGCGGCCAAACACTGAATGGGACACATGTAAATGTGCCAGGCGATATTTCCTCGGCTGCTTTTTTCCTTGTTGCTGGTGCAATCGCGAAAAACAGCCGAATTGTTCTAAAAAATGTGGGGATCAATGAGACTCGTGACGGCATTTTGGAAGTGCTTCAAAAGATGGGTGCGAAAATGTCGGTTGCTATCGGTGACGAGAATGCGGCAGAACCAACTGCCACAATCACAATAGAAACTTCCAATCTGAAAGGAACGACGGTGGAAGGGGCTATTATTCCACGCTTAATCGATGAGATTCCGATTATTGCGCTGCTTGCCACACAAGCAGCCGGTAAAACGATTATTAAAGACGCGGAAGAACTTAAAGTGAAAGAAACAAACCGTATTGATGCCGTTGTCAATGAGTTAAAGAAGCTGGGAGCAAATATTGAAGCAACAGATGACGGTATGATAATCGAAGGCCCAACACCTTTACATGGCGGAAGTTTAAGAACATATGGTGATCATCGAATTGGCATGATGGGTGCAATCGCTGCCCTTATTGCGGACGGAGAAGTGGAATTGGATGATGCGGACTGTATCGCTGTTTCCTACCCAACTTTTTTTGATCATATCAATAATATTTTAAAATAATGATTTGCGGAGATGTAAAAAGAACTCACTTTTTACATCTCCTTTTCACTTTGCCAAGATGAATTTTATAAAACATCCAGATTCTTTTTCTTGTGATGCATTGCTTCGTCATGTAGCATAATATTGAGAACAAAAGAAAAAGGTGAACTACACATGGAACTATTACTACAAGCGATTCAAGAAGGAAATTTAGAGGAGATTAACCGACTTCTTGAATCTTTTTTAATGGATGCTGAACCCGCAGCACAATATGAAGTAGCTGAAGCACTTATGCATTATGGATTTTTAAATGAAGCAGACCGCGTATTTGAGCATTTGCAATTTTTATTTCCTGAGGAAGCGCAAATTTCAATCGACCGAGCAAGTGTGCTAATTGAGCTAGGTGAAGAGGATAATGCCCTTGATTTATTAATGGGAATTGCCGATGATGCACCAGAATATCCTCAAGCATTGTTAGTATTGGCGGACTATTATCAGATGCAGGGATTATTTGAAGTGGCGGAACAACGAATTAATGATGCGCTGCAAATTTTACCCCATGAACCTTTACTGCAATTTGCCAAAGCGGAATTATTATTTGAAACAGGACGTTTTACTGAGGCTGTTCGAATTTATGAGGAGCTTTATGCAATCGATAAAAAGTTTGCCGGTATAATTTTAGCCCAACGTCTTGCGGAAGTTTACCGTGCAGGTGCAGGTTATGAAACGGCCCTCGATTATTATATGGAAGCACTTGAAGAAGAAGTTACAGCAGATTTACTGTTTGGCTCGGCCTATGCAGCCTTCCAGACGGAAAAATATGAGCTTGCTATAAAACAATTGGAAGATTTAAAAGAGTTGGACCCTGACTATTTCGCTGCTTATTTACTGCTGGCGGAAAGTTATGCAATGCTCGAGGATAATGAGCGTGCTTTAAAAGTGATTAAAGAAGGTCTTAAACGAGATGAATACGATAAATCCCTCTATTTATTTGCGGGGAAAATGGCGATAAAAAATGGCAAACAACAAGAAGCGGTAGAGTTTTTAAGTGAGGCTATTGCCTTGGATCCAGAATATATGGAAGCAATTTTAGTATTAATGTCTGTTTACAATACGGAACAACGTTATGAAGAAATTATTTCACTATATGAACAGTTGCATCAAAATGAGTTCGAATGGGTCGCTTTATATCCATTTGTGGCCAATGCTTATAATGAAGAAGAACTGTTCGAAAAAGCATACGAAATTTATAAAGAGGCATATAATGAATTTAACGATGATGTTGAATTTTTAGAGAAGTACTTCCTGTTTTTAGTTGAGGACGGCAAGCGTGATGAAGCAAAACAAATTGCAGAGCGACTTGTCCAATTACAGCCTTCTGAACAGCAATGGACTGATTTATTAGAACGCTTTGAGTAAAGGGAGGATTGCATGTTGACATATTCCGTACCACTGAATGACAAAAAGTTGTTTATCAGGTGGTTTTTGAAAAATTTCCAGTTAAAAAGACGTGAAGGTGTATGGATTTTAAATTACTTACTAAGTAATGATGACTTGTTGAAAAACGTTCACTTTGTTGATGAAGCACATTATTGCCCGCGTTCCATTGTTATGTCGACAATTGAGACGACGAGCATCCCATTCCGATTTTATAAAGAAAATATTATGACATCCGATGCTGAAAAAGCATTCCATGATTTACGTATTAATGCTCATGAAGCAATTTATTTTCAGTTGAATTTTCCTAGTGTACCGCCTGATCCTCTGTATTTGGCGGTACTGGAGGAGAATCCTTATGTACCTGCTGATATCTTTATCAGTGAAAAAGACCGTCTAGCAGCAGAGCGTTTGCTGGAAAATAGTGTTCTAGAGTTCCAGGAACAGCAATTATTGAAAGAAATTGATGAAGCGCTGGATTCGGGCAATAAAGAGCGTTTTTTCGAGTTATCTAATTTATTGCAGGCATTAAAGCATACGAAGTAATTTTGAACTTTATAAAAAAATTACTTCTTTCCTATTTTCAGAAGTTTTATATGTACTAGGAGGAAAGAATATGAACTTTATTGTAAAAGATGTAGAGCAGTTTCAGGCACAAAAGCAGTTTATAGATACGGCGATTGTCCCGCTCGTACATTTGGATTTTTCGGATCAAGGAATGAAGCAGAGCAGTTCTGCTTCAGAATATTTAATGACGTTGACGAATTTCATAGAACAGCAGTTTAAAGGTCGTCTTTTATTATTCCCCCCCTTTTCATATACGATGGGATCCAAGTCAGATACAATGCCAGCTACATTGGAAAAAGAACTGAAGGAAGCAGGTTTTAAAGCAGTGGTCTTTATTACCTGTGACCATTCATGGACTGAATATAAAGAATATTTAAATATTATTTGGCTTCCAGCTATCCCGCTTGAGTCCATGGATCAAGCCGTTAAGCAGCGAATTTTGGAAGATCAGTTAAAACAAGTCATCCCAACTTTTACGAAAATATGGATTTAACGAGCAATTATCTGCAACATTTGTTTCATTAAATGTTCACAAACTACACTTTTGGAAATGAATGCTATATTGACCAACTTATTCAGTTGATATATCATAGATATGTCCTAGTTATTTACTATTTTAAAAAGTATATGTCCGTTGGACTGACCTTTTAGTAAGAGGGGGGAAAAGGATGAGTAGGAATCGAGTTACAAGACGTCAATTTTTAACTTATACAATTACTGGTGTAGGTGGATTTATGGCGGCAGGAATGTTAATGCCAATGGTACGTTTTGCTATTGACCCAATTCTTCAGTCAAAAGAAGATGGAGATTTTGTACAAACAAGCAAAAAAATTGCCGAAATTACAGAAGTTCCAGTTAAAGTGGACTTCTCGTATGAACAGACGGATGGTTGGTACAAATCAGAAGTAGCAGATGCTGCTTGGGTTTACAAAGAAGGTGACGAAATCATCGCAATCTCACCTGTATGTAAGCATTTAGGGTGTACTGTAAACTGGGAAGGTAATCCAGAACACGCAAATCAGTTCTTCTGTGCATGTCATGCGGGACGTTATGAAAAAACAGGTGTAAACGTTAAAGGTACACCGCCTCTTGGACCACTGGATATGTATGAAGTGTCAGAAAATGATGGTTTTTTAATGCTTGGGAAAAAAATCGCTAACACACACAGTAACTAAATAAGTTAGGGGGTACGACACAGTGCTAAATAAAATTTATGATTGGGTCGATGAACGTTTAGATATTACTCCTATTTGGCGTGATATTGCCGACCATGAAGTGCCAGAGCACGTTAACCCTGCCCATCACTTTTCAGCATTCGTTTACTGTTTCGGGGGATTAACATTCTTTATTACAGTAATCCAAATTCTATCAGGTATGTTCTTAACGATGTATTACGTACCGGATGTAGAGAATGCTTGGAAATCAGTTTACTATTTACAAAACGAAGTAGCATTCGGTGAAATCGTTCGTGGTATGCACCATTGGGGGGCATCTTTAGTAATTGTTATGATGTTCTTACATACACTTCGTGTATTTTTCACAGGTTCATATAAAAAACCCCGTGAATTAAACTGGTTAGTTGGTGTAGGTATTTTTGCCATTATGTTAGGTTTAGGTTTCACAGGTTATTTATTACCATGGGATATGAAAGCGTTATTCGCAACTAAAGTAGGTATCGAAATTGCTGCATCTGTTCCGTTTATAGGTGAGACAATAAAAATATTATTAGCTGGGGATTCCACGATTATCGGGGCGCAAACATTAACTCGTTTCTTTGCCATTCATGTATTCTTCTTACCGGCAGCATTATTTGCTCTACTGGCAGTTCACTTTATCATGATCCGCCGCCAAGGTATTTCAGGACCTCTATGATTCGAAACTAATTGTACTATTTTTTAAGGAGGGGACACTATGCAACGCGGAAAAGGTATGAAGTTCGTAGGTGATTCACGTGTAAAAGCGAGTAACCGGATGCCGAACGTGCCAAAAGATTATTCCGAGTATCCAGGAAAAACAGAAGCTTTCTGGCCTGACTTCTTATTAAAAGAATGGATGGTTGGTGCAGTTTTCCTAATCGGTTATTTATTATTGACTGTCGCACATCCTTCACCACTTGAAGGCCCGGCAGATCCAACAAATGCATCGTATATACCATTACCGGACTGGTATTTCCTGTCAATGTATCAACTTTTAAAATACTCTTATGCATCTGGTCCATATAACGTCATTGGCGCAATGGTTATTCCAGGTATTGCATTTGGTGCATTAGCATTAGTGCCATTTTTAGATCGAACACCTGAACGTCGACCATTTAAACGACCATTACCGACAGCATTTATGTTGTTGGCAGTAGCAGCACTTATTTATACAACATGGGAATCTGTTCAGGCAACTGATTGGGAAGCAGTTGATGCACAGGGGGAAATTACGGATAAGCATTTAGGCTTACTTCCGGATGTTGAAGTAGATGAAACGTCCGAAGGCTATGAAATCTATCAGGCCCAAGCATCATGTATAGGGTGCCATGGTGGAGACCTGGCAGGGGTATCCGGACCAATGCTTCTTGGCAATGAATTAACAGCTGAAGAAGTCCAGGACGTAATTGTAAATGGCCGTGGCGGTATGCCTGGTGGAGCATTTACAGGTACAGAGGAAGAACTTCAAGTATTGGCTGAATTTATTGCAGGATTAAAAGAAGCTGAATAATAATTTTTTGCACTGGAGAGTCAGAATATTGACTCTCTTTTTAATTTTCATTTAGTTGCAATGTTATAGTGAGCGCTTGCGTATCAATTGAGAACATATATAATTAAAGACGTACAATATTTAGTTTAGTTGCACAGAATACATAATACGGAATGATGAAGAATGAAGGAGAAAAAGGTGAACAAATGAAAGCATATATGATGCAATTATGGTACGTGTTAAACCATCGTGCCTTTTTAACCTTACTGCTTATTATTAACTTGCTTGGTACGATTTACGGCTATTACTGGTACCGAGGGCAGTTGGCAGTGACAGAACCGATTTACTATATATTCGTACCGGATTCGCCCACTGCAAGTTTATTTTTCTGTTTTGCTATTATTGGTTGGCTGATCGGCAAAAATTTTAAAATAATGGAAGTTCTTGCCTTTATCACGTTGATTAAATATGGATTATGGGCAGTTGCGATGAATCTTCTCACATTTGCGGAGAATGGACAGTTGGGAACGGACGGTTGGATGCTTGTGGCCTCACATTTTTTAATGGCTGTACAGGCTGTTCTTTATTTACCGAATTATCGATTTAAAATGTGGCACGTGATGGTTGCGGCCATTTGGACATTGCATAA
Organism: Solibacillus sp. FSL K6-1126; assembly: GCF_038003445.1. Taxonomy (NCBI): domain Bacteria; kingdom Bacillati; phylum Bacillota; class Bacilli; order Caryophanales; family Caryophanaceae; genus Solibacillus; species Solibacillus sp. FSL K6-1126. The sequence continues at coordinate 1,486,557 of NZ_JBBOPD010000001.1, forward strand.
CGATATAATCGACTATTTGTTTGGACAAATGCCATTTTACCGAGTTATTTACCAGTATCCGAGCGAGATTGGGTACTTCACTTTTTGGCTTTCGATGGCATGCATAATCTTTGCTTTTCTCGAAAGTCGTAAGCGTGAATATTTGCAACAAGACTAGAAAGCCTTTAAAATTAAAGAATAGAAAGAGATAGAAAGGGAGTTCGATAATAGTGTTGTATATTATTTACTTTATCATCATTTTGCTGTTACCGTTGTATGCGCAGATGAAGGTAAAGAGTACGTACAAAAAGTTTGCTAAAGTTCCAGCTGAAAAAGGAATGACAGGTGCTCAAGTAGCACGTTATATTTTAGATCAACATGGTTTAACAGATGTTCGTGTAGTACCGACTAAAGGTTTTTTGGCCGATCACTATAACCCTGCAACTAAGACGGTTGCTTTGTCTGAAGACAACTATTATAATTCTTCAATCGCCGGTACATCAGTAGCAGCGCATGAAGTTGGTCATGCGATGCAGCATGCAGAGGCTTATTCGTTTTTAACATTACGTTCGAAATTAGTGCCAGTAGCTAATATTTCATCGAATATGTCTTGGATTTTTGTATTGATCGGTATTTTAGCTTCATCTTCAGGTTTCCTGTTATTAGGTATTGCTTTATTATTAGCAGGTGTTGTGTTCCAAGTGGTAACATTACCGGTAGAGTTCGATGCATCCAAGCGTGCAATGAATGAAGTCGTATCTTTAGGTATTATTAACAATACTGAAGAACGCTCAGCACGCAAAGTTTTAAATGCAGCGGCAATGACATATGTGGCAGCAGCAGCTGTAGCAATAATGGAGCTATTACGTTTAATCCTGATTTACACAGGCATGTCTTCTGAAGATTAATCATTAACGTAAAAAAGTTGAAAAAAAAGAAAAAAGTCATTTTCTCATTAGGGAAAATGACTTTTTCTTTTGATAATTATTCAAACATTAACCTAAGTATGTCCACTTAAATCAACGGACTTTATAAAAAAGGCTTAATGGATAGGCTGCTTTTTATCATCCAGTGTGAAGCCTTCTCCTGTTACATCGCGAACATCCATGACGGAAACAAATGCATGTGGATCAACGCCGTGGACGATGTTTTTTAACCGGACGAGTTCGTTTCGGCCGATGACACAGTACAGAACATCGCGATGCTCTTTTGTAAAATGCCCATGTCCGTCAAAAACGGTTACGCCGCGGTCCATGTTATTTGTAATTAAGTTTGCGATTTCATCAGACTTAACAGAAATAATAAACGCGCCTTTTGCTGAATAGGCACCTTCCTGCACTAAATCGATGACACGACCGCCTACATAAACGGCTACTAATGTATACATCATCGAGCGGGCATCCAAAAACGTCATCCAGGAAAGGATTATGACAAAGAAATCAAAGCCGAACATCGTTTTACCCATACTCCAACCAAGATATTTATTTGCCAAACGGGCTAAAATATCGACCCCGCCAGTTGTCCCTCCGAATCGGAACACAATCCCTAAACCGATTCCGACAAATACCCCTGCAAACAACGATACAAGGAATAAATCATCCTGCAAGTTCATATCGACTTCGTAAATTTGAAAGATTTTTAAGAATACTGATACGCTAAGTGTACCGATGATCGTATAGATAAATGATTTTTTCCCTAGTAAACGCCAGCCTAGAATAAACATTGGAATATTTAATAGTAAATTCATTAATGCTGGGTCCCAATTTAGTGTAAAATATAAAATAAGTGTAATACCACTAAATCCACCTTCACCCAGTTGGTTTTGCATATTAAAGTGGACAAAACCGAAACTGAATATTGCGGATCCTATCAGAATTCCGATGATATTCTGTATTTTTATTCCTTGCATAGTAAACCTCCTAAAATCGGTTGAGTAAGAATATATGTGTTGGAGCAGAAAAAAGGTTACATTGTTTATTATGTTTGATTTTGTCGCATTTGACAACAATATGGATGAACGGTTGAATGACGCAACATATTACTCAAAATAAATAAACAAGGATAAAGCAACTAAAAGTAAAAAGGAGTTATTTTAGTATGACAATTAGAGTAGCAATTGCCGGTGCACGAGGCAAAATGGGTACAGAAGCAGTACATACAATCATGAATAATGACGGGATGGAACTTGTGTCAGCACTCGACTATAAAGAGGTCGGTACATCGCTGGGCCTACTTGAAGAGTTTCCGAATCATTATGAAGTTCCGATTTATACAAATTTTGTTGAGCTTGTGCGTGAGACAAAGCCGGATGTGCTTTTGGATTTAACAAATCCGCTTTGTGTTTATGAACGAACAAAACAGGCACTACTACATAATATACGTCCAGTTGTAGGGACGACAGGTTTTACCGAAGAACAACTTGAAGAACTGCAGCAAATGGCAACCGAAAGACAATTAGGCTGTATTATTGCGCCGAACTTCGCGATTGGTGCAATATTAATGATGAAATTTGCCAAAGATGCCGCAAAATATTTCCCGGATGTGGAAATTATCGAAATGCATCATGATCAAAAGCTTGATGCGCCATCTGGTACCGGCATTAAAACAGCGCAAATGATCAGTGAAGTACGAAAGGCGAAAAAGCAAGGGCATCCGGATGAAAAAGAAACACATACTGGTGCAAGAGGCGCAAACTATGACGGAATGCACATCCATTCAGTAAGACTTCCAGGTTTAGTAGCGCACCAGCAAGTACTGTTTGGCAGCACAGGTGAATTATTAACGATTCGTCATGATTCTTTAAATCGCGGAAGCTTTATGAGCGGTGTTACATTTAGTATTGAAGAGGTAATGAAAACCAATACATTAATCTATGGATTAGAGAACATCATTTAGAAATGAGTTGATAATAATGAAAATTGCATTAATAGCACATGATCGGAAAAAGGATAATTTAATTCAGTTTGCGATTGCTTATCGCGGTATTTTGAAAGAGCATGATCTATATGCGACTGGCACTACGGGTACAATGATTGAAGCCGAAACAGCACTTCCGATTACGAAGTTTCGCTCAGGTCCACTTGGGGGAGATCAGCAAATTGGTGCGATGATCGCCAATAATGATATGGATATGGTATTTTTCTTCCGAGATCCATTGACAGCGCAGCCGCATGAACCGGATGTTATGGCGTTAGTGCGGTTATGCGACTTGTATCATATACCGCTTGCGACAAATATGGGGACAGCGGAAATTTTATTAAAAGGGCTTCAGGAAGGTTTTGTTGACTGGCGCATTTTAGAAGAGCGCAGAAAATAAAGAGCCAGTCAATTTTACTTTATAAATGTGTTAAATCATTTTGAAGAAAGTTAAAATCGTATTGTTGAAAGGATGGGGAGCCGAATGAAGAAATTAAAAATTGGTATTACATGTTACCCGACAGTGGGAGGCTCGGGTGTAATTGCAACAGAGCTAGGTAAAATGTTGGCAGAACGAGGACATGAAATTCACTTTATTACATCAAGTGTGCCATTTCGACTTAATAAAATTTATTCAAACGTCTTTTTCCACGAGGTTGAAGTGAATAATTATTCGGTATTTCAATACCCACCATACGATATTGCATTAGCAAGTAAAATGGCTGATGTTATAAAAGAGGAAAAACTCGATTTATTACATGTTCATTATGCGATTCCTCATGCGGTTTGTGCGGTATTGGCCCGTCATATGAGCGGCGAGAACTTTGGTATTGTCACAACACTTCACGGAACAGATATTTCTGTTTTGGGAGAAGATTCTACGCTGGCGCAGGCAATCAAGTATGGAATTGATTGTTCGGATGCAGTGACGACTGTTTCGGAATCGTTAAAACAGCAGACGTATGCTTTAATCGATACGAAAAAACCGATTGAGACAATTTATAACTTCGTCGATGAGGATGTATTTAAGCCAGTGGACCCTGGCAATCTAAAAGAGCAATTTGGTATTTTGCCGCATGAAAAAGTAATTATCCATGTGTCGAATTTCCGTAAAATAAAAAATCTGCCGGATGTAGTCGAGTCATTTCTGAAGATTCGTGAGCGTATTCCGGCGAAATTATTATTAGTCGGGGATGGCCCGGAAAAGCATCGTGTCACAGATATGGTTAAAGATTCACCTTATACGGATGATGTTTTGTTTTTAGGAAAGCAGGAAAACATTACAGAACTTTTTGCAATCAGTGATTTAAAGTTATTGCTTTCAGAAAAAGAATCGTTTGGGCTCGTATTATTGGAAGCGATGGCATGCGGTGTACCAGGTATCGGTACTGCAATCGGAGGGATTCCTGAAGTGATCAATGATGGTGTGAACGGCTATTTGGTGCCACTTGGTGATACCCAGGCTGTCGCGGATTATGCGGTCGAACTGCTGCAGGATGAAGAAAAACATCAAGCTTTCAAAGAAGCCGCACTACAATCAGTACGCGAACAGTTCCATCAAACAAAAATGGTTGAACAATATGAACGGATATATGAAAGTGTGGTTGAAAAAAAGAATGATTCCGCAACAATGGCAAGCGGCAAAGGAAGTCATTAAAAAGATTGAACATGCCGGCTTTGAAGCATTTATTGTAGGTGGAGCGGTACGTGATTATTATTTGAAAAAGGAAAATAATGATGTCGATATCGCAACGAGTGCAATGCCTGAAGAAATTCAAACGATCTTTTCACAAACAATTGATGTTGGAATCGCTCACGGAACGGTCATTGTACTGGACTGTGGAGAGCCAATCGAAGTGACAACTTACCGGACAGAGTCTACTTACAGTGATCATCGTCGTCCGGATACTGTCGAATTTGTTCGTAATTTACAAGAAGATTTAAAACGCCGGGATTTTACAATGAATGCGATGGCACTTAGCCAATCAGGAGAGTACATCGATTATTACAATGGCCGCCAACATATCGATAGCAAAGTTATTTGTGCGGTAGGTGAGCCGGATCAGCGTTTTGAAGAAGATGCTCTCCGAATGCTGCGTGCTGTCCGATTTGCTGCACAGCTTCACTTCTCAATCGAGGAAAATACATTCGAAGCAATCAGGAAAAAAGCAGCTTCAATTGAGTATGTTGCAATCGAGCGCATTCAAGTTGAACTTTCAAAGATTTTTATATCTGCTCATGCGTCATTCGGCATTGATTACATGGAAAAAACGACATTGGGCGATTACTTGCATGGCAATTTTACTGCTTCTAATTGGGCACATTATTATTCGGAAGATCGCCAAGTTGGGTGGGCATATTTTTGTTTAGTAAACGGCAGCGATTTATCGTTGCTTACGAAGTATCGCTGTTCAAATAAGGATAAGCTTTTCGTAAAAACAGTTTTGGATGCTTATGAAAGCTTACGCAATGGGATGAGCCTTGTTGATTTGTTACGCTATGATACAATCGTTCTTAAAACGTCCTTCCAGTTTACTATTTGGCAAAATTGTAAACTTGAATTGAGTTATGAAGAATTAGTGGCTCGAAAAAATGGATTGCCAATTCAGCATGTAAATGAGCTTGCGATTACAGGAAAAGACTTGTTGGACTGGTCCTCAAAAAAGCGCGGCAGTTGGATTAAACAGACATTAGATGCAGCAGTAGAAGCGGTCTTAAATGAGGAAGTACAAAATGATAAACAACAATTAAAGGAATGGTTTTATGCATTTCACGATGAAGGATGAAATTTTGAAACGGTTTTTGACTGCGGAAGGAGAACCGATTTCCGGCCAAGTGTTGGCGGATGAGCTAAATGTGTCTCGAACTGCTATATGGAAACATATGCAAACATTGAAGCAGGAAGGCTATGAGTTTGAAACAGTAAAAAAACGCGGGTATAAACTTCTATCTGTACCGGATAAAGTGGATATGGGACAATTGCAGCAATTTTTGACGACGGAACGTTATGGCCGCCAAGTACATTATTATGAAACGGTTGAGTCGACACAGCTTGTTGCGCATGAACTTATCCGAGCTGGTGCACCGGATGGCACGGTTGTCATCGCTGAGCATCAAACAGCAGGGCGAGGGCGGATGATGCGTGAATGGGAATCTACAGAAGGGCAAGGGATTTGGATGACGGTCATCATTCGTCCGGATGTTGCCCCGCACCAAGCCCCTCAATTTACCCTAGTCACTGCTGTAGCCATTGTTGAAGCGATGAAATCCAGTTTTAAAAATTTCACTCCTGAAATCAAATGGCCGAATGATATTTTAATTAACGGCAAAAAAACAACGGGAATTTTGACTGAAATGGTAGCTGAGGCTGATCGTATCCAGGCATTGTTAATTGGTATAGGCATCAATGTCAACCAGAAGATAGATGATTTTCCTGAACAGTTACAAACGATTGCTACTTCGATTGCGATTGAAGAAGGAGAACCGATTGAACGTGTACATTTCGTCGCCAATGTGCTTGAATCTTTGGAGAAATACAGTGATGAATACGTGAAAAATGGCTTCGGTCAAATAAAACAGCTATGGGAACAGTCTTCGGGGACAATCGGAAAGCGTGTAAAAGCAACGACACTGCGGGAAGTTGTTGAAGGGGAAGCTGTCAGTATCACTGAGAGCGGTGTCCTGGAAATTCGTCAAGCGAACGGGGAAATTAAAGGCATTTACTCTGCGGATATTGAACTTTTACCGTAAAAGCTAAGTAGAAATATTATTTCCATTAATTATTTATTCTGTACGTTTTCTTGCAAACTTGTTATAGTAGCTTTAGGACAGTATCTTAATAGAACTGTACCTGCAACTGCTAGTCAACATTTAAAAAATCTGCTTTGATCTACACAAGACAGAGACGGAAGAAAACTCGCATAAATGAATTCATTTTATACTTGTCGTTGGATTATTTCCATTTTAAGTATGGAATGTATTGAATTTACGTATGGTACTACCCTTCTGTCTAATTTTAGATAGAAGGGTATTTTTGTTTTCTTTCCACTTAAGGAGGAAGAACATGAAAACAACAGCACAGTTTTTAAAAATGAAAGAGCAAGGCGAGAAAATTGTCATGATTACCGCTTATGATTATCCGGCAGCGAAATTTTCAGAAGCGGCAGGTGTTGATATGATTCTTGTCGGGGATTCCCTCGGGATGGTCGTATTGGGCTATGAATCCACAATGCGTGTGACAGTAGAAGATATGATCCACCATAGTAAAGCGGTTCGCCGTGGTGCACCGGATACCTTTATCGTAGTCGATATGCCTTTCGGTTCTTATCACGGAGATATCAATGAAACATTGAAAACAGCTGTGAAAATGATGCAGGAAACGAATGCGAATGCCCTCAAAGTTGAAGGTGCAGATGAAATCGTACCTGTTATTAAGAAATTAACGAATGCCGGTATCCCGGTAGTTGCACATTTAGGCTTACTACCACAATCGGCAGGTGTACTTGGCGGTTATAAAGTGCAAGGCAAAACAGCTGAGCAAGCAGAAAAGTTAATAAAGGATGCTTTACTCGTTGAACAAGCAGGCGCATGTGCCGTCGTACTTGAATGTATTCCGCATCAGTTGACGGAAGCTGTATCGCAAAAATTAACGATTCCGACGATTGGCATCGGTGCAGGTGTAAAAGCGGATGGCCAAGTACTTGTATTCCATGATTTATTGCAATACGGAAAACATCACATACCAAAATTTGTTGAAGCATTTGCACGAGTAGGTGATGAGGTGGAGAAGGGGATTACAAGTTATACAAACGCAGTAAAATCAGGTGCTTTCCCGACATTACAACAAAGTTTCACAATGAAAGAAACGGAGCTAATCGAGCTTTACGGAGGCGTAAAATAATGAATGTATTAACAACAATTGCCCAGCTGCGTGAAGTAGTTAAAACGGCAAAATACAACCGGCAGTCGATTGGTCTTGTCCCGACAATGGGCTATTTACATGAAGGGCATCTAACATTGGCAGCACATGCACGCAGCGAAAATGAGCTTGTCATCATGAGCATATTCGTCAATCCAACACAATTTGGTCCAAATGAAGATTTTGAATCATATCCAAGAGATTTACCGCGTGATACAGAACTGGCAAAATCGGCAGGGGTAGATTATATATTTGCACCCTCTGTAGAGGAAATGTATCCGCACGATGGAGGAATCACTATTCGAGCAGGACGTCAGGCACATATTTTATGCGGGGCGACCCGACCTGGTCATTTTGACGGAGTTTTGCAAGTTGTAGCGAAGCTCTTTAATTTAGTGCAGCCGGACCGTGCTTATTTCGGACAAAAGGATGCCCAGCAAGTGGCAATCATTCAAACAATGGTGCGCGATTACAATTTTCCGGTAACGATCCGTGTTGTTCCGGTAATACGTGAAGAGGATGGTTTAGCCAAATCAAGCCGCAATATTTATTTGTCTGCTGAAGAGCGTTCACAGGCACCTGCAATACAGCAGGGGCTCCAACTGGCAAAAAGGGAACTGTTGGAATCCGGAAGTGTGGAATCGGCCATTTCACTGGCTAAGAAAATAATACATGACAACACGGATGGCCACGTTGATTATTTGATGATATTATCCTACCCGGATTTACAGGAAGTCGATGATCAGACTGAACAAATCGTTGTTGCAGCTGCCGTTCATATTGGTGAAACACGTTTAATCGATAATTTAATTTTTTCGTTAAAAGGGGAAGTAATCCATGTTTAGAATGATGATGAACAGTAAAATCCACCGTGCCCAAGTGACACAGGCAGATTTAAATTATGTTGGTTCCATTACAATTGATGAAGATATTTTGGATGCAGTTGGAATGCTGCCGAATGAAAAAGTCCATATTGTCAATAACAACAACGGTGCGCGCTTTGAAACATATATTATTGCCGGGGAACGCGGTTCAGGAGTTATATGCGTAAATGGAGCAGCGGCCCGTCTTGTTCAAAAAGGTGATATTGTCATCATCATTTCTTACGTGTATGTGGATAATAAAGAAGTTGCCGAACATACCCCAACTGTTGCCATTATGGGGGAAAGCAATACAATTAAAGAAATAATCGCATACGAACCGGAAGCGACAATTTTGTAAATGAACATATGAAAAGCTGTCATGGATTATTCCTATATGACAGCTTTTTTTATATTACATTTTCGGTTTGAAAAGGATATTTTTGTAATTTTTATATTATCTCCCTGTAATCTTTTTGAAATATTAAATGTGTAGACTTGGATTTAGCTTTATTTTACAAAATAGACAAAAGATACAGGGGGAAATAATTAGTATGTTTCAAAATAAACTATTATTTAGCTTTGCCTTCTTTATGGTCACTACCTTATTTTTCGCGAGCGGAGCAATCGCAGCTACGCATACAGTGAAGAAAGGGGAAGAATTGGATGAAATTGCAGATCTTTATGACACATCAGTATATACATTGCTAGAACTAAATGAGGTTGAAGATATTGAAGAAGTTACGGAAGGTTTCGTGCTGAAATTACCGGACCATATTCAAAATAAAAAAGTACCGGCTGAAAAAGAGAAAAAAAAGGAAACGATTGATGACTATGAGGTTGTCAAAACATTAACTGTTGAAGCAAGTGCTTTTACAGCCTATTGCAAAGGGTGTTCGGGAAAGACGGCATCCGGAATTGACTTGAAGAAAAACCCGGATATAAAACTAATCGCAGTCGATCCAAAGGTGATTCCGCTTGGTACAAAAGTATGGGTGGAAGGATATGGGGTAGCGGTTGCCGGTGATACGGGCGGTTCGATTAAAGGAAATCGTATTGATGTATTTGTCAAAACAAAAAAAATAGCCCTTAATTGGGGACGTAAAAATGTGGAAATTAAAGTATTGAAGTAATGGATGAAAAAGCGGCGGGTGCAGTTGGCACTTCGCTGCTTTTTTTGACCGAATATTTCGAATAAAATAAAAATAGGTATACGATTTGTTGCATTCCCTGAACTGTAATGCTAATGTGAAAAATGAGGTGGTATATATGGAAAACTTTGATTTAGCTGTTATTGGAGCAGGTCCCGGTGGATATGTTGCAGCAATTCATGCGGCAAAAAGCGGGCTGAAAGTAGCGCTTGTAGAAAAAGATAAAGTCGGCGGGGCTTGTTATAATGTCGGCTGTATTCCATCGAAAATTATGCTTGAGCATAGCAAATTGGTACAGGAAATTCGGCGCGGGACGGATTGGGGTGTGACAGTACCGACGATTAATATTGATTTTCCGAAGTTAATGCAGCGAAAAGATCGAGTTGTTGACGAACTATTATCAAATATTGAAACGTTTATCGAAAATGCGCAGATTACTATGTTTCGGGGGAAAGCGACTGTAACCGCAGAACGAAAAGTGATTATCGGTAATCAGGCATTTACAGCAGATCATGTCATTTTAGCAACAGGCAGCCGCCCATTTGTTCCGCCATTTAAAGGGCTTGAAAATGCAAATTATCATACAACCGATACGTTTTTTTCGATCCAGGAGCTGCCGAAACAATTAACAATTATCGGAGGCGGGGTCATTGCAATTGAAATGGCATTTGCGCTAGCGCCAATGGGAACAAAAGTAACCGTATTAAACCATAGTAAAGATATATTGCAAACAGAAGAACCGGATGCACGACCGATTATTAAAGAAAAAATGAAACAGCTGGGAATCGAACTTGTGACAGACTTTACGTTCGAAGAAATCCATGCTGAATATGTTCAAACATCAATCGGAAATTTCCCGTTCGAAAATTTACTGTTTGCGACAGGGCGCCGTCCAAACACTGAAATCGCGGAAGTGCTGGAAATGCAAATGGATGGTCGTTTAATCAAAGTGAATAACCATTATGAAACGAGTATTCCCGGTATTTTTGCGATAGGGGATTTAGTTGGCGGATTCCAGCTTGCCCACTCTGCAAGCGCAGAAGGGGTACATGCAGTGGATTATATTTTAGGGAAGCATCCGAAAGTGATCAATCAGCAGGAAATCCCGCGATGCGTTTATACGCATCCTGAAATTGCAACATTTGGCATGCTGGAGCATGAAGCACCTGCAGATAGTATTGTTACAAAGATGTATTTACCTACAAACCCTAAAGCACTGCTCGAAGGTAATACACAGGGCTTTATGAAGTTTGTAGCGAGTCCTGAAGGCGATATTTACGGCGCATGTGTCGTTGGTGATGGAGCTACAGAAATGATTAACTCCATACTGGCGGCAAAAGTATTGGGAGGATCAGTAAAAGATCTGGCAAGACTCATTTTCCCGCATCCGACAGTGAGTGAACATGTTGGAGATGCGGCACGTTCGGTTTTCGGAAAAGCAATTCATGCAAAATAACCTGTTGCTACGGTGCAGATAAGATGCTCCGTAGCTTTTTTTCGATCCAATTTCTTTTTTATTGTGCTGAATTCTACTATACTTGTTGTATACAATTCCAACATGAGGTGACATATGGAAAATCAGTCAATGGAGCTTGTAGAAAAAGAAGTGGAAAACACATTATATCAATGTATTGATTTTAATATAGAAGAAAACTATATTGCGATGGGACAAGAGTTTGCAAAAGTGCTTGCACTTTTGCAGGAACATAGGCTTATTAGTCCGGCTTTACAAGTAATTACTGATCCGGAACAATGTCTGACGGAAACACGGATATTGCTCGAAAGTCTGCAGGAAGCGCAAAGAAGGCATGCTTCACGGAGAAAGCTGCTGACACATCGCCATATTTTAAATGTTTGGTTAAGAAAAAATCAATATTTTCAACGAGAAGTATTGCCGGGTTTTTTCTAATCTATCTCTTTGTTATTGAATAAGGAATATTCAGATAATGATAAAATGTTATTGCTTTTTCCTTTTTTATTGTTTAAAATAAAACTAATCTTATATGAAGCGAGGCATGGTGGAGTCAGTCAAAACTGGCGGCACCATGCCTTTTTCTATAGTAAAAGGGGGATATTATGTTTATTTTTCAAATAGTTATCGTACTATTGGCAACAAAAATAGCAGGGCATTTTACAGTGCGTCTAGGGCAACCTTCAGTACTTGGGAAAATCCTGATCGGTATTATTATCGGTCCTGCTATGCTTGGCTGGATTACTGACAGTGAAGTTATGCAAACATTCAGTCAGATAGGGGTTATTCTATTAATGTTTTTAGCCGGTTTAGAAACCGATTTGGAAGATTTAAATGCAAATATGAAAGGGGCAATTTTTGTTGCAATTGGCGGGGTCATTTTACCGATTGCTATGAGTTATCCGCTAGCATTGGCATTTGGACTTACACAAGGTCAGGCAATTTTCATCGGACTAACATTAGCTGCTACATCAGTTAGTATTTCAGTTCAAACATTAAGCGAAATCGGTTGGCTGAAGAGTAAAGAAGGCTCTACATTATTAGGTGCTGCCGTACTGGATGATATTATCGTCGTAGTATTAATCGCAATTGCAATGAGTTTCCTTGTAGGGGATGATGTTTCAATTCCAGTATTAATCGGCGGAAAAGTATTCTTCTTTGTTTTATTATTTGTTGTAATGAGATGGGTTATTCCACCGTTCCTAAAAGCGTTCAGCCGTCTGAAAGTTACGGAAGCACTGTTAAGCGGAGCGCTTATTGCTTGTTTTGCGTTAGCATACATAGGTGAGCATTACTTTGGTATCGCTACAATTATCGGAGCGTTCTTTATCGGTATTGCGATCGGACGCACTCCATATAAAGAGACAGTCGAGCATAAAGTTGAACCAATTGCGAGCGGAATTTTCGTGCCGTTCTTCTTCGTTAGTATCGGATTATCTGTTACATTTGATGGGATTACAGAAAATATTTGGTTTTTGGTGATCTTCTCAATCGTTGCAATTTTATCTAAGCTAATCGGATCTGGTATTGGTGCGAAATTGGCAGGCTTTAGCTGGAAATCTTCTGCAGGTATCGGTGCAGGGATGATTTCTCGTGGTGAAGTTGCATTGATTCTTGCGGGTATGGGTTTATCAAGTGGTTTACTGCCGGCGGAAGACTATACGCCAATGGTAATCGTAATTATTATTACAACATTGGTTACACCACCAATGTTAAAAGGAATTTTCGGAAATCGTTCAAATTTAATGGATTAATCTAGTTGAAAGATTCCTTAAATTGTTGTATTCTATGTTTTAGGTGCCAAAACCTCTGTGAAGATTTAGTCTTCACAACAAAAGCCTCCACCAACAGCACGGATTTGCTGGGAAGCTTTTGAATTGTGCAGGGAGATGAGCCCCTGCACACCTATACATAGTATATTAACCTAGTGTTGTCCTTGAGGCGGCACTAGGTTTTTTTGCCTAAAAAATGAAAAGTAATACGTTAGTGGCAAAAGAGAAGCTGCGTGTAATATTTAATAGAACAATTGAGCTTATATTAGAAAACTTTAGGTGGATATTAGATGAACTTGAAATGATATTCGAACAATATGGATGTTTATTCGAACAGTTGGCGGTTATATTTGAAAATCGTAATTTTATTAGAACAAATAAAAATTTATTAGATGATTTTAAAATATATTAGAACATTTAGAACGTTCATATATCGGCATCGACTCTATATTTACGATGGCAGCATTCCACCGCCACGTTCATCCGTTCTATCCAATTACATGACCTCATCGCCTCCAGTATGATAAAATGCCGTTATATTACTTGAACTGTGAGTTGAAGAAAAATGAAGGAAAGTCAAAAGTATGCGATTGTCGACATAGAAACTACAGGACATTCTCCTGCAAGCGGCGACCGTATGATACAAATCGCGATCGTCATTATGCAAGGATGGGAAATCGTAAAAAAATATTCTACATTTATCAATCCGGGAAAACCGATCCCGTTATTTATACAGGATTTAACTAATATTACAGACGAAGATGTAAAAGATGCTTTACCATTTGAGGCGTATGCGGATTATATTTATGAGCTGCTGGAAGGGGCAGTATTCGTTGCCCATAATACCGATTTTGACTTGAACTTTTTACAGGCAGAATTTAACCGTGCAGGCCTATCGAAGTGGCACGGCAAGAAAATTGACACAGTCGAACTAACAAAAATTTTGTTCCCGATGTCGTTAAGCTACAAATTATCGGATTTAGCGAACGATTTTAATATCGTGCTGCAAAGTGCACACCGCGCGGATGATGATGCACTCGCAACAGCGTACCTGCTTAAACATTGTTGGGAAGAGCTGTTAACATTGCCGCTCGTTACTTTGGAACAATTGCATAAACGTTCTTTCCGTTTGAGAACAGATTTGGCCCAGCTGTTTTTTGATGCGCTTGTCATCAAACGCAACAAAGCAATAACGGATGAAGGGCATGTCTTTTACCGTAAAATCGCAATTCGCAAAATGGCACCAACGCCAAAGAGTGATGGGGATGAACTTGTTTATCCGCAGACGACTGATGAAAAAATGACTTTATTATTAAATGGAATTCCCGATTTTGAAGAGCGCCCGCAGCAGTTTCAAATGATGGACAGCATTTGGCATGCACTCAACACAAATGCGGAGCACGTTATCGAGGCATCAACGGGCATCGGAAAAACGATGGGGTATTTAGTGCCATCGATTTATTATGCTAAGAAAACGAATCAAAAAATAGGAATTAGTACTTATACTTCTCATTTGCTTGATCAGCTTATGCAAAATGATATTCCGATATTGGAACAGGCACTTGGCCATCCGATTAAAATGGCTTTATTAAAAGGGATGAATCACTATATCGACGTTGAAAAGTTCGAGAAAGAGCTAAAAACCCAGGATGAATCCTATGATCAGACTTTTACAGTACTGCAAACACTGATCTGGCTGGCGAAAACGGAGACTGGTGATTTAAGTGAGCTGAATGTGTCAGGCGGCGGCCAGCTGCTCCTTGATAAAATCCGAAAGAGCGCATTGCCGAAAACGACAATGCCGCTCTATGATTTTTACTCACGGGCAATTCAAAATAGTCGTCAGGCAGACATTATTGTGACAAATCATGCAATGCTGCTAAGTGATCTGGTTCGCAATGAGCAGATTTTTAATTCATTAGGCGGATGGATAATTGATGAAGCGCATCAGTTTATTCAAGCTGCAATCAATCAGCATGAAAAAATCTTTACTTATATGAATTGGAAATATTTATTTGGACAAATTGGTATACAGGAAGATGAACAGCTGTTTTATAAAATTCGTCGGGTTGCAATTAAGAAACAGCTGCTGAATTATCAAACACTGGATCAGCTGGAAAAGCGCTATATTCAAATGGTCAATGCGTTTGATACAGCAATGGCGGCATTGCTTCGAGAAGTGAGGGTTGCAAATCACCAGTCTAAACAACAGAAAATTGAAGTCTTCATTTCTGAATTACAGTTGGGGCGTGAAGTTTTAATAAAAGTTTCGCTCACTGTGCAGCAATGGGTGGATGAGGCGACCGAGCTTATACGGAAGTTCACTTCTAGTGTGGAGGAGCTTGCGCCAGAGCATGAATATTTAATTGAGCAATGGCAGTATATCGTCAATGAGTTTACGATTAAAATTGCAGAGTGGGATGATGTATTTTTAAACCAGGATCCCGACTATTCATGTTGGCTGGAATTGGACCAGCGCAGTGTTCCGGGAAGTATCCAGCTTTATAAAAAACCGATCGAAGTGACATCGACGATTGGAAAACTTTTTGATCCAATCCGTGAAAAAAGCGGCATCGTCTGGACATCCGGAACGTTAACAGTGCCAAGTAATGAGCGATTTATTACGAACCAGCTGGGAATCGATCCGTCGATCCCGATTGAAAAGCTGCATGCGGACCCGAGTTATTATGACGGGGCGGAATTGTATATTGTCAATGACATGCCGGACATTCAGGCCGTTTCACAATCCGAATATATTGAAGAGGTCGCACATGCGGTCACAAATACAGTGCGAATGACGAATGGTAGATGTTTTGTTTTATTCACATCTCAGGACATGCTGCGTAAAACGGTCAATCTAATACAGGAAAGTGAATTGTTAAGCGACTATATGATTTTTGCACAAGGTGTCACATCCGGAAGCCGTATGCGCTTATTAAAGTCTTTCCAAAAGTTTAATCATTCCGTATTATTTGGAACGAACAGTTTTTGGGAAGGGGTCGATGTGCCGGGGGACGGTTTGTCTGCAGTTATTGTCGTGCGGCTGCCGTTTTCTTCTCCGGAAGAGCCTGCATTTAAAGCGCGGGCCAATTATATAACACAGCAAGGACGCAATTCCTTTACAGAGCTTGCGCTGCCGGATGCTATTATCCGGTTCAAACAAGGGTTCGGCCGGTTAATTCGTTCCAGCCATGATAAAGGGGTGTTTATCGTTTTGGATCGCCGGATTGAAACAAAATCATACGGACAGCAGTTTATCGAGTCATTACCGCCAATTTCTATACAAAAACTGCCTCTACACAGTATGGTACAAAGCTTAGGAAATTGGTATAATGAAAAACGATGAGGAAGGAAAGCAGGTTGACAAAAATGAAACAAAATTTTAAACAACATTCAAATACATCGGAATGCAAGGTGCAGTTATGAAAAACTGGATTATCTTTTCGGTTGTCTTTATTTTATCTTTGTCGCTTGTTATTTCAGTGTTCGTATTTTGGAAAGCCAATGCACCGTTTAGTGAAATAGAACAAAAGGCGGAAAGTTTTGCGCTGGATACGAAAGCACTTGCTGTTGTTGATGATTCCTATGTTTACAATGGGAATAAGCCATATGTCACTGTTTTCGGAGTGGATGAGTATGGGAAGGAAAAAGCAGTCTTCGTCCCGATGAGTTTAGATGAGAATTCAATGCAAGAAGTATTTTTAGCGGATGGCATTACAGAAGAACAGGCGTTGTCTGTTTTTCAGGATGATACTGCCGTGAAAGAGATTCTTCATATGAAGTTAGGATTCGAGGAGCCGGGTCCGGTATGGGAAATTACCTATAAAAGTGAATCCGGCAGCTTGAATTATGTCTACCTTCTATTTGAAGACGGGCAATGGTGGAAACGCATATTGAATTTGTAGAGGAGAGAGCAACATGAAACAATTGTTGGCAAATCGTGTAAAAACTTTAACACCATCTTCTACTTTAGCGATTACAGCTAAAGCGAAAGAGTTAAAGGAGCAAGGTATTGATGTAATTGGTTTAGGTGCAGGGGAGCCTGACTTTAATACACCGGAGAATATTTTAAATGCAGCAAAAAAATCGATGGATGCTGGTCTGACAAAATATACGCCGGCTGGAGGGTTACCTGCTTTAAAGAAAGCAATTATTGATAAATTGGCTCGTGACAATAACCTTACATACAAAGCAAATGAGATTATCGTTGGTGTCGGAGCAAAACACGTTCTGTATACATTGTTCCAGGTTATTTTAAATGAGGGCGATGAAGTAATTATCCCGATTCCTTACTGGGTATCTTATCCTGAACAAGTGAAGCTTGCTGGCGGTGTACCCGTATATGTAGAAGGAACACAGGAACAAAACTTTAAAATTACAGCACAGCAATTACGTAATGCTGTTACAGAAAAAACAAAAGCTGTAATTATAAACTCGCCATCCAATCCTTCTGGTATGATTTATACGAAAGAAGAATTGGCAGAGCTTGCACAAGTGGCAGAAGAAATGGATATTTTAATCGTTTCAGATGAAATTTATGAAAAGCTTGTTTACAATGGAGTAGAGCATTATTCAATTGCGGAAGTTTCAGACGCAGTGAAAGCACGTACAATTGTTGTGAACGGTGTTGCAAAATCTCACTCTATGACAGGATGGCGCATTGGCTATGCAGCTGGTGATGCGACAATCATTAAAGCGATGACGGATTTAGCCTCTCACTCTACTTCAAATGCTACAACTACAGCTCAATATGCAACGATTGAAGCATATAACGGCTCGCAGGATACAGTAGAAAAGATGAGACAAGCGTTTGAATCACGTTTAGAGGCGATTTTCCCGAAATTAGCAGCAATTCCCGGCGTAAAAGTATTAAAGCCACAGGGTGCTTTCTACTTATTGCCGGATGTTTCAGAAACAGCCGAAAAAACAGGTTACACTTCAGTGGATGATTTTGTATCGGCACTATTAACAGAAGCAAATGTTGCGGTCATTCCAGGTTCAGGATTTGGTGCACCCGCGACAATACGCTTATCGTATGCGACATCTTTAGAACTATTAGAAGAGGCAGTTCGCCGAATCGATGCATTTGTTAAAGCAAAATGGCAAGATTAAGCGAGCCTGCAACTTAAGCTTTGGAGGACTTTATGAAAAAAATTATGATTAAAGATATGCCAAATCATATTGGCGAAACAGTAAAAATTGGTACATGGTTAGCTAACAAACGTTCTAGCGG
The DNA here is from genome assembly GCF_038003445.1 of Solibacillus sp. FSL K6-1126. Taxonomy (NCBI): domain Bacteria; kingdom Bacillati; phylum Bacillota; class Bacilli; order Caryophanales; family Caryophanaceae; genus Solibacillus; species Solibacillus sp. FSL K6-1126. Next base: position 1,504,857 of record NZ_JBBOPD010000001.1, read on the forward strand.
TAAATTGGCTTTCCTTCAGTTACGTGATGGCTCAGGCTTCGCACAAGGTGTAGTCGTGAAAGAAGAAGTAGGCGAAGAACTGTTTGCAGTAGCTAAAGGCATGACACAGGAAACGTCAATGTATGTGATTGGTGAAGTTAAAGCAGACGAGCGTTCTTCTTTCGGTGCTGAGTTAAATGTTACAGGTATCGAAGTAATCAGTCCTGCTAAAGACTACCCAATTACACCAAAAGAGCATGGTACAGAATTTTTAATGGACAACCGTCACTTATGGTTACGTTCTCGTAAACAACATGCGATCATGAAAGTACGTAACGAAATTATTCGTGCAACATATGAATTTTTCAATGAGAACGGCTTTACAAAAATGGACCCGCCAATTTTAACAGGTTCTTCACCTGAAGGGACATCAGAGCTGTTCCATACGAAATATTTCGATGAAGATGCATTCCTTTCCCAATCAGGTCAGCTTTACATGGAAGCTGCTGCAATGGCATTAGGAAAAGTTTTCTCGTTCGGTCCTACATTCCGTGCAGAAAAATCAAAAACGCGTCGTCACTTAATCGAGTTCTGGATGATCGAGCCTGAAATGGCATTTGTCGAACATGATGAAAGCTTGGAAGTACAGGAGCAATATGTATCACATATCGTACAATCTGTTCTGAAAAACTGTAAGCTTGATTTAGAGCGTCTAGGCCGTGATACATCTAAACTTGAAAACGTGAAAGCACCATTCCCGCGTATTTCTTATGATGAAGCGATCGAGTTTTTACATGAGCAAGGCTTTGATGATATTCAGTGGGGTGATGATTTCGGTGCACCACACGAAACAGCAATTGCCAACCATTATGACAAACCAGTATTTATCACATGCTACCCAATCGGTATTAAACCGTTCTACATGCAGCCACACCCAGAGCGCGATGATGTAGTTTTATGTGCAGACTTAATCGCTCCGGAGGGCTATGGTGAGATTATCGGTGGTTCTGAACGTATTTATGATTATGAATTAATGAAGTCACGTTTGGAAGAACATAACTTATCAATGGATGCATATGCATGGTATTTAGATTTATGTAAACAAGGTGCAGTACCTCACTCAGGCTTCGGCTTAGGGTTAGAGCGTACAGTTGCATGGATTTCCGGAACAGAGCATATCCGTGAATCCATCCCGTTCCCACGTTTATTAAACCGTTTATATCCATAATTAATTTTAATTTATACAACGAGAAAACGTCCGGAATTTTGCCGGGCGTTTTCTCGTTACGAGCGCACAAAGGGGGATTCAACTATGTCTAAAAATTTTAATCGAATCCGCGTTTGGACGGAGCAATTGCAAATTACTATTCCACAATTATTTTTTAAACATTATAGCGAACTAAATATACAAGATGACGAAGCATTAATTATTCTGCATTTACTAACGTTCGAACAGGAAGGCATCGACTTTCCGACACCAAATGATTTAATGCAGCGGACCAATTTCCAATTGACGGCTATTTCTCAAATAATACAACGCTTAATGCAAAAAGGCTTTGTCGAAATTTCTCAAAGTACTGATGAATCTGGACGGCTTGCCGAGAAATACTCGATTTATCCTTTATGGGAACGACTATTGGATTTGCTGCAGTCAAAAGAACAACAACAGGTTTCAACTGCCAACAAAATAGATGAGGCAAAAATTTTCCAGCTGTTTGAACAAGAGCTGGGACGCCTGCTTTCCCCAATGGAAATCGAAACAATCGGTATGTGGATGGACTTGGACCAGCATAGTCCTGAAATCATAAAAGCCGCATTAAAAGAAGCGGTACTGGCTGATAAAGTGAACTTACGCTATATTGACCGTATATTGATCGAGTGGAAGAAGCGCAACATAAAGACACTCGCACAAATTGAAAAACATAGTGAGCAATACCGGAAAAATACGATGACAGCTTCACCGGTTCAACCGGTACATCAGCAAGATGCGGTTCAGAAAACGGAGAAAGTTTCTTTCTATAACTGGTTAGAGGAGCGAGAATAGGAGGACATTCAACTTAATATGATAACAAAAGCAAAGTGGAATCACTTTTTAGATGAGATGGATCGCATGTATCCCGATGCACATTGTGAATTAGTGCATGACAATCCGTTTGAGTTGACGATTGCAACATTATTATCTGCACAATGTACGGATGTCCTCGTCAATAAAGTGACAAAACAATTATTTCAAAAATATAAAACACCACAGGATTATTTAAATGTGTCACTTGAGGAGCTGCAGAATGATATTCGTTCAATTGGACTTTACCGTAACAAAGCAAAAAATATTCAATTACTATGTGCACGTCTGATAAATGAATATGGTGGAGAAGTTCCGGGATCTCGTGAAGAACTAGTCACATTGCCAGGTGTAGGCCGTAAAACAGCAAATGTCGTTTTGTCGGTTGCATTTGATATTCCTGCGATGGCTGTCGATACACATGTAGAGCGTGTCTCGAAGCGATTAGGACTTTGTCGATGGAAAGACAGTGTATTGGAAGTAGAAGAAACAATTATGAAAAAAACACCGATTGAACGATGGAGCCGTGCACACCATCAAATTATTTTCTTTGGTCGCTATCATTGTAAAGCGCAAAATCCGGGTTGCGGAACATGTCCGTTACTGGATGACTGTAGGGAAGGGCAGAAGCGTTTGAAAAAAGGTTTGGTAAAAATATGATGATTTCAGTACAACAAGAGGCAATTTCAAAAGAAGTGGTGGACGCGTGGTACAGTGAGTGGGAGACAATGCGTGAGACGATTCATGCAGCCCATGAACGACGTGATGGAACAGCACAGCAATTCATGGTGGAAGGTATCGAACATTTTGAACAGTTTATTGTGGGCGGTTCAATTACAGAAACACCGTTTTCAGTACATAGCGAGTATGAGCTCATGCCAATAAATGGGATGGAACGTCTGCAGTTTATAAAAGCACGTCCTGGGCAATATGCATGTTATCGTCAATTGGACGAACTTTATAAAGAAACAAAAAAGCGCTGTGCAAGACTGAGAATGAAAAAGTAAACTAACCTGAAAATTTCTTCGCTTATTTTCACGTATTTCATGAATTGCGAATTATATATAAAAGAAAAAAACATCAATTTTTCCCTTAATGAGAAAAATTGATGTTTTTTATTTTAATCGTCTTCTGAGTCTTCAGGTCTTGTTTCGCCGCCTGAAGCGGGTGGGCTAGGCTGGTTCGGTGCTGGTGGTTCAGGATTGGATTCATCTGGCTCTACCGTATTATCGTTGCCATTTCCATTGCCGTTATTTCCGTTACCGTTCCCATTATTTCCATTCCCGTTCCCGTTGTTTCCGTTGCCATTTCCATTATTCCCATTGTTGTTCCCATTACCCGGCTGTTCAGGTTGTTCAGCTTCGTTCGGATCTTCAATGAAGTCATTCGGATCTTCAGGTTCTGTTATCTGGTCACCTTCCACGAATAATGCAACGCTTGCCGGATCACTTCGTAAATCACCTGAAATCGCTGTAACTGTAAATGTATACTCTTTACCGCGTTCGATGTTCGGTACTTGAATTGCGGTTGCGCTTGTCGTAGAAATGACCGTTGCCGGACCGCCATCAACTTTCATCGATACTTCAAATGTAACGGGATCCGTATCTTCACCGGAACCGTCAAGTGAAGAATGTGACCATGTTACATCTGCCAGTTGTGCTGCATCATTGTATGACGCTTGTAAACTAGTAGGTGAATCTAAAGTTTGAGGGACAAATTCCTCTGTATATTCAGTTGGCTCTGTTCCTTTAACGAACAGCTCTGTTGCCTTTTGTGTAGCAGGTGTATATTCATTTGCCAGTTTTAAAGGATTCGATCCGATTACAATCGAAGCTGATACAACGCTGCTTGGCTGTTTAAATGATGATGACGGGTTATGCTGATTTAAATCCGTCATGATCGATTTGAACAATGTTTGTGGCAACCAGCGCTCTTCCCATGTTGTAATGGCATCTTTACGCTGTGAATAACCGCCCCAAATAGCGATCGAGTAGTTTGTTGTATACCCGGCAAACCATGTATCTGGTACTGAGCCATTCTTTAAATTGAACTTTTCAAATTCATCTGAGCCATAGTTTGTTGTACCTGTTTTACCTGCGATATCAACGCCTGATACCATCGCACGTGTTGCAGAGGCATTGCGTTTGTTACTAACTACATCACGTAAAATATCCGTTACCATATAAGCAGTATAATCACTCATCGCTTTTTTGGTTTTCGGTTTAAACGATTTTGAAGTTTTTCCATCACGGAAAACAATTTTAGTAATGGCATGCGGACTATTATAAGTACCGTTGTTGCCGAATGCTGCATATGAAGCAGCCATTTGGACAGGAGAAATATTGACGCGTCCTCCACCTAAAGCTTCAGATTCTGTTAATCCGCTTGATTCAATACCTAAGTTGCCTAAAAACTCTTTGGCGCGGTCCGGACCAACTTCACGGAAAGTTTTCACCGCCGGAATATTTCGTGATGTATAGAGCGCTTCACGCACTGTCATCGTCCCTAAATAGCGGCCATCCCAGTTTCCGATAACCTGATCTGAACCAGAATACGTAATTTTTTCATCGACCGTAGTTTGACCAGTCGACCATTTTAAATATTCAATGGCAGGACCATAATCAATTAAAGGTTTTAAAGTCGAACCAGGCTGGCGGGTTGTCATATCGTAGGCAAAGTTATAGTTAAATTCACCTGTGTAATTGCGTCCGCCGCCAATTGCACGAATTTCACCTGTTGGTGTATCGATGACTGCAACACCGGCCTGAATCTCTTCAGTAGGGAAGTTGCTGTCATTGTTCATCAAATCTTCTACAATCGTCTGTGCTTTTGGGTCTAGCGTTGTATAAACTTTGATCCCTTCGGAAGTCAGTTCGCTATCACCGTTTTTTTCAAGTTCTGCTAAAACGACATCCAAAAAGGCAGGATATTTAGTAGTATTGTTTGCTACACGCTCTTCTTCAGGAATGAGCCCACCTGTAATAGGTTCCTTTTTCGCTTTTTCCGCTTCAGCTTCAGTAATTTTACCGTGCTGAACCATTAAGCCTAAAACGATATTACGACGTTTTTTTGCACGGTCCGGCTTTTTATATGGATTATAATTGTTCGGACTTTGAGGCATCCCTGCTAATTGAGCATATTCAGCCAATGATAGTTCACTTAATTCTTTTCCGTAAAATTCTTTTGCTGCTGTACCAAAGCCATGGATTCTACCTGACATTAGGATTTTATTAAAGTACATTTCGAAAATTTCTTCTTTACTATATTGACGTTCCAGCTTAATTGCGAGCCAAGCTTCCTGCGCTTTACGCTCCAACTTTTTCTCATTGGTAAAGAACGAGTTTTTTACAACTTGCTGTGTAATTGTACTCGCACCTTGAGCACCAAAACCATCACGGAAGTTGGCAAGTACGGCACCGCCAAGACGCCACAAGTCAACACCGAAGTGATCGAAAAATCGTGCATCTTCTGTTGCGATAATCGCGTCAATCATTTGCTGTGGTATATCTTCATATTTTACATAATTTCGTTTTTCTGCACCAATTGTTGCAAAAAGTTCTCCATTTATATCATAAAACTCCGACGAGATCGGATCCTTTAATGCATCTTCATCCAATTCAGGTGCTTTGCTGACATAGTAGCCAAATAATGCAGCACCACTTAGGAAACCAATTACCCCAATTAAAACGATTGCTAAAACAATGCGCTTAATCCATTTTCCTGCAGAAGTTTTCGGTTTTCTGGATTTTTTGTTTTTTTGTTGACGTTCGCGCTTAATTTGTTCGCGTGTTTTTCTATTTTCCGTCACGTTGTTTCTCCTCACTTTCACAAACATTGTAGTTTGCGATTAACTTTTTTACCGCCTGTAAATAATCGAGCCTTGGTACATAACCTTCGGAAATTTCGATGGCATCCTGCTCAAAAACGGCGATTGGTATGGATTTCCTTCCACCTTCACCCATTGCTGAAAACCATTTTGCCACAACATGATACGAAATGACAAAGTTACGGTTTAACGTGCTGAATCGTACAATGAAGAATGCAACTCCTCGCTGGTTTGTCACGGAATGCATATGGTCCATTTGGTGAGGGTGAATGTTTTTTAATGGAAAGGATGTTTTACTATCCGTTTCTTTTGCTTCAAAGTCAATGTAATATCCATTCCATACGCCATTATAATCCGTCGTTGAAGGTGTGCGGAAATAAGCCTCTTTAATAACCGCAGCACTTCTTGCCGGATAATCTACTTTGACGATTTGTATAGGAACAGGTTTCTTGTGTATATTTGCCATATTCCTATGTAAATAAAACATATTTGTTTCATTTAGGTCATCTTCTAAGCTTTTTCCACGGTTACTGTAATTGACGGCTCTTTTATTTTTTTCTTTTGCAACCGATTGAGATTTGGCGGATTCCTTTTTTGTCTCAATCTTTGGCGCACTTTCATAGAGTTTACCGTTTGGATAACGAATCACCATGGAATCACCTTCTTTCCTGGAAGAAATAATACTTTAATAGTGTATCACAAACAATGTACCCGTTAATAATTTTGTAAAAGCTATGCAAAATATAACTTCTTTTAGCGAATGGACACTATTTTTGCCACATGACAAGGATTCCGTAAAAAAAGAAAGAATCATTGTGAAAAGGGGGCATTATATGTCGAAATTATCACGCTTAATCGAACAAGTTGAAATGGCACAAACATTATTATCTTTGCAAATGGAACGCGAGCAATTAAGAATGAAAGTGGAGCATTTAACCAATCTACTCTCAGTTTATCAAAAAGTTAGCTTAGCAGAAACAAAGAGTCAAGTAAAGAATGCCTGTTCGCATATAAGTAGTACAAACGATGAGAATTTGATACACTTAAGAACAAATATACTTTAGCCTGAATGGGCAAAGACTATTAAAATATTGTCTTAGCAGCGAACTACAGTAATTTCCGCTGCAAGGCTAAAACAGATGAAATCATTCGAGGTGCACTTTATGCAATTAATAGATAAAACATACCAATTAATAGAAGAATGTGATGCGTGTTTACATCGTTTTCAGGAAATGCGACGTTTAGACAAGGAGCCGGATTTCTTTCAAGAGGTCAAGCCACATGTCGATGAAGTCCATACACGTATTCACGAATGGCAGCAGCAGTCGACAAATTGGATAAAAAGTACGTACCCAAAAAATTTATATGTACAACAAATTGACCACGCAGCCGATGCGATGGAACAATTTGTTGTACAGTCTTTCTTTAAAGGAACGAGCAAAAAACGGTTTATTCAATCAATCCAATCTGCCCAATATACATTGAAGCTACTCGCAACGAAGATTGAGGAAGGTGAAGACGGTGCTTAGTAAGAAAAGAACCATTTCCCAGCTTGTCGACGAGTGGCAATATGACGAGGAAATGAAGCAAAATATTGTCGCCATGCATACGATCGATGAAAAACAGGCCCAGTATGCAGACTTTCCGTCCAATCTACACCCATCGATTATTAAAGCATTGCATGGGCGCGGCATTGAGCAGCTTTATATCCATCAGCGTCAAGCATTCGACTATGCACAACAGCAAAAGCATTTTACTGCGATTACACCGACTGCTTCGGGGAAATCGTATTGCTACCATTTGCCGGTTTTACAGCAAATTTTAGAAGATCGCTCAAGTCGCGCCATTTATTTGTTTCCTACTAAGGCGCTTGCACAGGATCAGAAATCAGATCTTAATGAACTGATTGAACTGATGGATGAGGATATATTAAGTTACACATATGATGGAGATACAGCACCAGGCATTCGCCAAAAAATTCGAAAAGCCGGTCATATCGTCATGACAAATCCGGATATGCTGCATTCAGGCATTTTACCGCACCATACGAAATGGGTATCCCTTTTTGAAAACTTAAAGTATATCGTCATTGATGAGCTGCATACGTATAAAGGCGTGTTCGGTTCACATGTCGCGCATGTTATAAGAAGACTTCAGCGTATTTGCGAATTTTATGGAAGCAATCCGATTTTTATTTGTACGAGTGCCACGATCAAAAACCCTAAAGAATTAGCAGAAAGCCTGACAAATAGTAAGCATGAGCTGATCGAGCAGTCAGGTGCACCTGTAGGGAAGAAAACATTTGTTTTTTACAACCCGCCGATCGTCCATCCGACATTTGGCGTTAGACGCAGTGCCGTGCTCGAAGTACGCGATATTTCAAAGCGCTTGTTTGAAGCGGGTATTCAAACGATTATTTTTGCAAAGTCAAGAGTTCGTGTGGAAATGCTCGTTACGTATTTAAAGACATTAACAGCAAAGAAAATTATGGATGAATCCATTCAAGGCTATCGTGGCGGTTATTTACCGAGTGAACGGCGAGAAATCGAGAAAGGCTTGCGGACTGGGTCGATTCAAATGGTTGTCAGTACGAATGCACTAGAATTGGGTGTCGATATCGGCCAATTACAGGCATGTATTATGACCGGTTACCCCGGGAATATTGCGAGTGCCTGGCAGCAAGCGGGTAGGGCAGGAAGACGTCAAGACGAGGCGCTCATTGTGTATGTTGCGCAATCGACGGCATTGGACCAATATGTTGTCCAAAATCCTAGCTATCTATTAGGAAGTTCACCAGAAGAAGCACGTATTAACCCGGAAAACCTGTTAATTTTAATGGAGCATTTAAAATGTGCGGCGTTTGAACTGCCATTCTCGATGGAAGAGACGTACGGGGAATATGAAGTTCAGGAACTATTAGCCTATTTAGAAGAAGAAGGCGTGCTTGTGCGTACGAGTACGAAATGGCATTGGATGAGCGACCGTTTCCCGGCTCATGAAATTTCGCTGCGATCTGCCGCACAGGAAAATGTCGTCATTATCGATATCTCAACACCTGCCAATACGAAAGTAATCGGGGAAATGGATACGTACAGTGCAATGACTCTTTTACATGAAGAAGCCATCTATTTGCACCAGGGGATTCAGTTCCAAGTTGAAAAGCTCGATTGGGAAGAGAAAAAGGCATTCGTTCGTGAAGTGGATGTCGACTATTTTACGGATGCGAATTTGGCTGTCGAGCTGAAAGTGCTGAGTGAAGATAAATCGGCACCATTTAAAAACTCGACAGTAAGTTACGGAGATGTAAGTATTCTGGCCATTCCTACTATATTTAAGAAAATCCGTTTTAATACACATGATAATATCGGATCCGGTCCGATTTCGATTCCTCCGATGGAAATGCATACAAATGCGACATGGATGAGCTTTGACTTACCGGCTAATTGGACAGAAGAGCAGCTGACCGATGCACTGACAGGGGCTGCCTATGCAATGGGGAGCTTTATCCCTCTATTCATCCATTGTGACCGGTCGGATGTGTCGGTTGTCCCGCAAGTAAAAGCGATTCATAATGAAAAGCCGACATTGTTTATTTATGACAGTTATCCCGGTGGAATCGGCTTGAGTGAACGTGTGTACGATGTATTGCTGTCGCTGCTTGAAAGAACAGCAAAGCATGTGGAGAACTGTCCGTGTCAGCAAGGTTGTCCTTCATGCATTGGTGCGCAGGATAGTTTAGGTGAAAACAAAAAACAAGTAATGAAAGTATTAAATATTTTAATAAACGAAATGATGTGAGAACATGTCGTATGAAAATAAACTATTGCAAATGAAAAAACTGCTTGGTAAAAAAACGGAGCAAAAAAAAGAAAAGCCAAAATTCATAAAACCTGAACCGCCTTTATATAGCGAGCAGTGGCAGCAGGCAGGGCTTGAACGGGTAGAAAATGAATTCGGTATGCTTTTTAAACGGGAAGTGCATTATCCTTTTGATTATCAGCACGGCGACTACAAGCTCGGGGAATTTTTTCATTCCTTAAAACGCTGGAAGTTCGAAGCCGAAGATCATCCGTTCGCCATAAGCGGTAATGAAACGATAGTGTTTTTTGATACAGAAACAACCGGTTTAAAAGGTGCGGGTACCCACATATTTCTGCTCGGTTTTTTGGAGGCGGATGATGAAGGTTTTAAGCTAACACAGTATGTATTGGCGGATCCTTCGAATGAAGCGGCACTTCTTTTTGAATCAAAGCTATGGCAGCGAAATGTTACGATTGTTTCCTATAACGGAAAAAGCTTCGACTGGCCGCAGCTTCAAGTGCGCTGGACGTTGAATCAGCAATTTTTACCGCCTTTGAAATCACAGCGGCAAATTGATCTACTGCATAGTACAAAACGTCTTTGGAAAGATGATTTATCGCGTATGAAGCTTACCCAAGTGGAACAGGACAAGCTCGGCTTTTACCGAAAAGGAGATATACCAGGTCATTTAGCACCGATAATTTATTTTGATGCGGTAAAAAGCGGGAATGCGGAAACGTTAATGAAAGTACTGTTGCATAATGAATGGGATTTACTGTCGCTGATCACTTTGTATATTCATTCAACAAATTTATTGTTCGATGATATATCAACAGAATCGGCAACAACGTATACGAATATCGGAAAATGGTATGGCGATTTAAAAAAGCGGCAAACTAGTACGGAAATATTACAGGCAGTGACAGCACATTTCGAAACAAAAGATACCGGTTATGCGCATTTTTATTTAGCGTATGAATTGAAGCGCATTGGAGAAACGGATCTGGCAATCCAATCGTTTCAAACAGCCCTTCCGGCAATCCCTGTCAGAAAACAGCTGCAGGCATACGAACAGCTAGCCATTCTATATGAACATAAAGTAAAGGACTACGAACAGGCATACAATTATACAAAAATAGGGAATAATCTACTTCCTGAAATCCCGTTTCAAAAAGAAACCCATCTTCAAAACCAGCAAAAGAATTGGCAGAAAAGGCTTAGTCGTTTGGCCAATAAAAGAAATAAAAATTTTTTCGACAAATAATGAAAAATTTTTCGACAACTAGAACATATGTAGTCGTCCCATTTGTCAGACCTATGCTATAATAAATCAAAGAAGTAGCGTGATGGAAGGACGAGGAATAATGGATATTAAATTAACAGCTGACCATATATTGGAAAAAGAATTCAAAAAGAGTATGAAAGGTTATAACATTGACGAAGTGGATCAATTTTTGGATGTAATTCGTGAAGATTATGACACATTTACTGCAAAGATTGCTTCTTTAGAAGAGGAGAACGAGCGCTTAAAGCAAGAGCTGGCAAACTCAAGCCGCAAATCGGCGGTAGCTCCTGCTCCAACAGCAAATAGTACAAACTTCGATATTTTAAAGCGACTTTCAAACTTGGAGAAGCATGTTTTCGGGAGTAAGCTTTACGAATAGTTAAACTATTCATGGGAATATTGTTTTTTTTCTATTATTGCAGTATACTTTATTCATACATCAATATTCGAGTAATCGCTGCGACTTTTATGTCGTAGAGGAAAGTCCATGCTCACACGGTGCTGCGATGCCCGTAGTGTTCGTGCTTACTGAAAAAATAAGGTAAGGCAAGAGAATTTCTCTTGACGGCGGAAGGAACTCCTAAGTCTTTTAGATATGGACAAAACTTCCTGAAAGTGCCACAGTGACGGAGCTTATAGTGAAAGCTATAAGGTGGAACGAGGTAAACCCCATGAGTGAGAAACCCAAATTATGGTAGGGGCACTCTCCTGAAGGAATTGAACGGATGGAGGGACGGTCAGCATGGCCGTAGATAGATGATTACTACCTAATCGTACGAGGCGCAAGCTGTTTGAGTACTTAGGAACAAAACATGGCTTATTGATTATTGATGCTTTTTTCTGAACATATAAAAGGGCTCTCCATTCTTTTGTGGAGAGCCTTTCTTAGTAGAAAAAATTATTATAATTTTAAAAATGAAGGCTCATAACGGGCGATTACGGATCAAAATCTATAAAACAACACTTATTTCTGCCGGAGTGAATATATATATAAAATTGTTTTTTATTTAAGGGTGATATTTCTTGAGCGAATTGAAGTCTAATAGATCCATCATACAAGAACTGGCACTGTCTCAGTTCCCAAAAGAATTAATCGAAAGAGTTTTTGAAAATATTGCGGAAGGTATAATGATTACCGATCGGTATAGAAGAATTTTATCGATTAATGTTGCTTTTGAATTTGTAACAGGCTTTAAATTAGAAGAGGTGCAAGGGGAAAAACCATCTATTTTGCAGTCTGGTGTGCATGACAGAGCTTTTTATATTGATATGTGGAAACAAATTGGCAAGACAGGTATATGGCAAGGCGAAATTTGGAATAGACGCAAAACGGGTGAATTATACCCGGAGTGGCTGACAATACTAGCGATTAAAGATGAGGCAGGGAAAATCACAAATTACTGCGGCATTTTTACTGATTTGTCGGAACGTAAAATCGTGGAAGACGAACTTGAAAAAAGGTCTCTTCATGATTCATTAACTGAAGTCTGCAACCGTTTTGCCTATATTGAACGTATGAAAGCATTGCTGGAAGTAACAGAAAACAAGATGATGCCGATACAACATGCCATTCTTTTTATGGATTTAGACCGTTTTAAGCAAGTAAATGACATGCTCGGACATGCCATTGGTGATCAGTTATTGATAGAGGTATCCAAACGTGTAAAGGCTTTAGTGAAAAACAAGGATATTTTAGCGCGCTTTGGCGGAGATGAATTTGTCATTACATTAGCAAATATCCAGCATCCACGAGAAGCTGCAAAATTTGCGGAACAGGTACTCAGAGTTTTTGAAGCGCCGATTAAAGTTCATGATCAGGATGTCTATATATCGACAAGTATGGGAATCAGTATTTATCCGGCAGACGGTACGACAACAGAACAGCTGTTGAATCGTGCAGATCGTGCTATGTCATTTTCAAAAGATAATGGGCGTAATTGCTATTCGTTTTACTTTGACGAGTTGGAAACGGATTCGAATCGAGTGCTGACACTTGATAGTGAGTTACGTAAAGCGATTGAAAACAGAGAATTTACGCTTGCCTACCAGCCGAAAATTTGTACAGGAAAAAACGAAATTGTCGGGATTGAAGCATTGGTACGTTGGAACAGTGAGAAACTTGGCTTTGTATCACCTGCTGAATTTATCGAACATGCCGAAGAGTCGGGTTTAATTATCCCATTGAGTGAGCTTATTTTTGAGCTTGCATGTGAAGGCTATCATCAGCTTGTTTCTGCTGGTTATCCGAATGTTCCGATCGCAGTAAATGTTTCCAGCATCCACTTTCAGCAACAAAGCTTTTTGGATTCGGTTCAGACAATTTTAGAGCGTAATAATACTTCGGCCCAAAGTTTTGAAATCGAAGTGACAGAGCGGACAGTGATGAACAGTGCGCAGGAGACCGTGAGTAAATTAGTAAAGCTAAGACAGTTAGGTTTTAAGCTTTCAATCGACGACTTCGGGACGGGGTATTCTTCGTTAAGTTACTTGGTACGGTTCCCGCTCGATGTGCTGAAAATTGACCGCAGCTTCATTCAGCATATTTGCTCGCTTGATGATAAGCAGGCAATTGTCGATGCGATTATTCAAATGGCGCATCGCCTGAAAATGAAAGTAGTGGCAGAAGGTGTGGAAACAAGTCAGCAAGTCGAACTGCTTAAATCGATGGGCTGTGATTATATTCAAGGGTATTACTACAGTAAACCTTTGCCTATGGAAGAATTAATTGACTTTATCCATTTTTGGGAAGTTGAGTATCAAGGAAGGATTTAAACGCATGACAAAATTTAATTTAGTTGCAACAGCAGCGATGGGCCTAGAGGCAATCGTAGCAGAAGAAGTACGTGAACTAGGATATGAAACACGTGTCGATAACGGGAAAGTATATTTTGAAGGGGATGAGATGGCGATTGCACGCACGAATCTATGGCTACGTGTAGCAGACCGTGTGAAAATCGTCGTTGCCCAATTCCCTGCTAAAACTTTTGACCAGTTATTTGAAGGCGTAAAAGCGGTTCAATGGGAAAAATACTTACCGGTGGATGCAAATTTCCCGGTATCAGGAAAATCGGTAAAATCGACATTGTTCAGTGTACCGGATTGTCAGGCAATCACGAAAAAAGCAATTGTTGAACGAATGAAGCTTGCATATAAACGTTTAGGATTTTTAGATGAGTCCGGCCCGACATTTAAAATCGAAATTTCGATTTTAAAAGATATGGCAACATTAACGATCGATACATCCGGGGTCGGTTTGCATAAGCGCGGATACCGCACGACTCAAGGTGAAGCACCATTAAAAGAAACACTTGCAGCAGCATTAGTAAAAATCTCAAAATGGTCACCAAGCCGTCCGTTCGTAGATCCTTTCTGTGGTTCGGGAACGATTGCATTGGAAGCGGCAATGATTGGCCAAAATATTGCACCGGGTTATAACCGTGAATTTATTTCGGAATCATGGCCATGGATGAAGCAGGATATTTGGGATAAAGCGCGTGATGAAGCGGATTCTTTAGCGAATTATGATCAGGAATTAACGATAATCGGTACAGATATCGATCATAAAATGGTTGCCATTGCGCAAGAAAATGCACTTGAAGCAGGCTTTGGCGATTTATTGACATTCAAGCAAATGCAGGCGACAGATTTCACAACGAAGCTGACAGACGGGGTTATTGTTACAAACCCACCATATGGTGAGCGTATCGGTGAAGTGGAAGAAATCGAGAAAATGCTGCGCCAGTTTGGACAAGTTATGCAAAATTACCCTACGTGGTCAGTGTATATGCTGTCATCAATGGAAGACTTAGAAGTACATTACGGTAAAAAAGCGACGAAAAAGCGTAAATTATTCAACGGATTCATCCGCACAGATTTATACCAGTATTGGGGTCAAAAATCTAAGCGCGAAAATTAATAACGAAGAGCGTGTCCGAAAAGACATTTCGGAGAACGCTCTTTTTGTTGCATATTATTAGTCTTTTTTATGTAAATCGTTGTATAATGATGAGTACGGAATTTTTTAATATAAATTGTAAAATGTTAGTATTTGCGGAAGGAACTGTAATGTTTCCTTCCGCCTCATATTGAGGGGGAACATCCATTTGAGAAAATCTTTACCTTTTGAACTTTCAAGAGAAAAAACTTTCTTTGATTCGTTAGGTGATTGGCTCGGTGACGTATTATATGATGAGCTACCAGAACGAGGATTTGAATGCCGTGACGAACAAATATTCATGGCTTACCAAATAGAGCAAGCTTTAAAAGAAAAGAATGTATTATTTGCGGAAGCGGGTGTAGGAACAGGAAAAACAATTGCCTACTTATTACCGGCCGTATCATATGCGCGTTATACAGGAAAACCGGCATTAATTGCCTGTGCTGATGAAACTTTAATCGACCAGCTCGTAAAAGAGGGCGGCGATATTCATAAACTTCGTGATGTATTAGGACTTGATATCGATGTCCGTCTTGCAAAATCACGTGACCAATATTTATGTTTAAAGCGTTTTGAAGAAGCTGAAAAAACGGAAACGGAAGATTGGATTGATGATATTGCGTTTTCAATTCCGGATGGTGTGTATGCACAAGGCAGTATGATTGCGGTGCAGCCATACGGGGAGCGCTCGGACTATCCGTTAGTGACAGATGAAGACTGGGAGAAAGTAAACTACAATTCAATCATGCAATGTGCGGTTTGTGATTTACGTAATCGATGCGGTCAAACATTGCACCGTGCCCATTACCGTAAATCGACGGACCTTATTATTTGCTCGCAGGATTTCTTAATGGAACATTTGGCGACTAAGGAATCACGTGAGCGTGAAGGACAATTGCCGCTATTACCGGAAGTTTCAATGATGGTGCTTGATGAAGGACATTTACTTGAATATGCAGCTCAAAAGGCATTAACGTATAAAGTTCAGGCTTATACGATTGTCGAGTTATTGGAACGATTAATGGTAGATGGTGTCCGTGAGCGTACTTTATATGCGATGGAACATTTACAAGATCACCATGAACTGTTTTTTGACCAGTTGCGTGAAGATGTCATTAAATCAGAAGAAGAACGTAAACGTATTGTGAAATCAGAGCGACTGATCCAGTTGGGCGAACGCGTTATTGCAAATGTCGACCAATTGCTGGAAGAATTCGTTTTTGAATCGGAACTCTATATGATTCCTGAATATGAGCTGAATATGGCAGAAGAATTTTTAGAGCATTATGTTGCGGCAATTCGTATATTTGTTGCACAAGGTGATGCTGTTGATTGGCTGGAGGACACGGATGGCGAAGAGACGCTCGTCATTATGCCGCGCCTAATTACCGATGTCCTTTCCGAAACATTATTCTCGAAAAAAATGCCAATCGTGTTCTCATCGGCTACACTTTCGGTGAATAAGGATTTCAGCTATATCGCATCAAGCTTAGGCATCGAACAATACCAAAGCTTCAGTGTCCCATCACCGTTTGATTACGAAGAAGTAATGAAAATTTATTTACATGAACTTTCTCAATCTGAAAAAACGGCAAAAGTAGAGCAGCTTTTAAAAGATGGTAAACAAACGTTAATTTTATTTAAATCAAAACAGGCAATGAATCACTTTAAATCAAATGTAGGTTTAATGGAGCGATTGAATATCGCATTTGAAGGCGACCGTGAGCTTTCGGCAATCGTCCGTGAGTTCCAAAACGGTGAAGTGAAGACATTATGTTCCTATCATTTATGGGAAGGCTTGGATTTACCGGAAGAAGCGTTAACGCGCGTTATTATTTTCGACTTGCCATTCCCGCCGCATGATCCATTGTTTGATGCAAAACGTTCATTTGCACAAAATCCTTTTGAAGAAGTGGAGTTACCATTCATGCAGCTTCGACTTCAACAAGGAATGGGCCGTTTAATTCGTACATCGAATGACCATGGTGACATTCATATCTTATTAAATAATGAAGAAGTAAAAGTGAAACCAAACTTTGTAGACATTTTGGCAGTAGAGCCACAATAGTATTACTTAACCCGTTCGTTTATTCGAACGGGTTTTTGTTAAGAAATTTCTTGGGAGGCAGGTTTTTCTAATAAACGTAAGGGTGTTCTAATATAATGAAAAATCGTCTAATATAATGCTGATTTTCTAATAAGTAGATCATATTTTCTAAAATGGGGTTGACAAGTTCAAATAAACTAGTGAATTGTTCTGATAAAGTGTAGAGATGTTCTAATATACGTAAATTTCTTCAAATAAAAAAACCTTTTATTGAAATAGTCAACAAAAGGTAATACTAATTACTCGTCTTCTTCAGTATCGATTGTATAGAGAATAACAAAATCTCCAATACCTTCTATTGTTGCGGGTATTTTAAATGCTTGCTTAAAACCATATAATTTCGTATGTCCAACCATCACGGTAGGTGGCGTAATATCAAGCTCCAAATCATGTTGGACCGTGTATGTACATAAATTACCGGCAATCATATTGCCGAGTTCCCCTGTAAAAGATTCCAGCATAGCACCTTCCAAAGGCATTCCGAACATTGCAGAGCCGAGTGAACTAAATTTTTCCGGTGAACCGTCAATGATAATGCGTCCTTTAATATCACCAACTAATCCTATAAGCACACCCATCTCAAGTTGTTCATACGGTTCATTTATGATGGAAGGAGATTTTACATCTATAATCATAGGTAATATAGTTTTTAATGAATTTATTGTCCCATTTAAAATGGTTTGAATATGCGTCGAATTACTCAATATTTATTTCTCCTTCCTAGACTTTTAATTCATATTAACATGTTGCTTCGGTATATGTATAGAACAAATTTAAAAGAGACTGTATTGACAGACAATTTCAGAGCATATATAATGAAAATGATAATTATTATCAGTAAATAGGGCGGTGTTTAAAATGTTGTATACTTTTATTGGGGCAACAGTGATCGTTTATGTAGCAATTGGAAACTATGTATTAAAAAATGTAGCGAATTAGAAAGTAAATATTGAAATTATTCATCGCATTGTCACGTGGACAATGCGATTTTTATGTGGAAGCTAAACCATTTAGTTCAATTAATAGTTTCCAAATACTTTTGGATAACTATTTGATCGGGAGGGCTGATTTTTTCAGGCAGAGCACTGAAGGGAAAAAATTTTAAATCTATTGCTTCATCTGAATCTAAACGTAATGTACCGGAATAATCATCACAAATATATGTTGTTGCAACTATATATACTTCATCTCCATGTGGATATTGATAGTATAATTCTTTGCCGGAGAATATACCAAACTGTTGTAGACTATGTGCTGTAAGTCCAGTTTCCTCGTACATTTCTCGTATAGCGACTTCTTCCAATGTTTCACCTAATTCCATTGATCCACCTGCAAGTCCCCAGCATCCATTATCCTTACGAAGCTGCATTAGTAATTGCCTTTGTTCATTTAAAATAATCACGCAGGCACCCACCATAATAATAGGTGTAGTGCCAATTTTTTTGCGTAGATTCATTATATAGCTCATTGAAATTCTCCCACTTCCATTGGTTATTTTTACAATAAACGTTTCATAGACAAAATAGGTTGCGTTAATTTACTAAAGCCAATGTTCAATACAGGTAATCGTTTGAGTGATTGTATCGAGACGTATTTTTTTGCCGATTGCTAAAGGAAACATCGGATGGGTATGGGCACAGTCGACATCGGCAAGTATAGGAATTATTTTTCCATCCAACTGTTCCAATAACAGATCAAGCGGCTGTTTACCGGTTCCTTCATCATCAAAGAGCTCATGTTTCCCGAGGATTATACCTCCAACTTTGTCAAAGATCCCGTGCAGTTTCAACATGGCCAAATTCTTTTCTACAGTTGACGCACTCTTTAAAGAATCCTCAATCAATAAAATATCGCCGTTTTTAATAACAGGAAAATAAGGTGTCCCGATGAAGCCATACATTGTATTATTATTGCCGCCAATTAGTCGTCCTTCGACAACACCTTCATGAAAGCTAATCCATTTATTTGAATAGAGTGTTTTTGGCTTCTCATAAGTTAGCCAGTTTATCATTTCATCTGACCAGACAGGTGACATTGGAATCGTATACGGAACGCTTGGTTGAGAAAAATAGTGTTTGAAATAATTGTAAGTTTCATGGACAAGCGGCTCAAATTCGCCAAATGACGGGATGAGTGCAGGGCCATAATATGTAGGTATATTTGTTTTTGCGAAAAGGGCCAATAGAATTGCAGTAGTATCAGAGTATCCGATCACAATTTTCGGATTATTTTTAAACGCTTCGTAATCGATATAGGGGAGCAGGCTATTTGAATTTGTCCCACCGATTGAGGACATGATCATTTTAATCGAAGGATCTCTTAGTAGTTGATTGAATTCTTCAGCTCGTTCTTTTGGCGTACCTGACCGATAACCATCTTGTTTACCTGTTAGATTTCCCTCTATAATATGAAATCCTTTTGCCTGTAAAAATTCTTTACCGCGACCGTAGCGTAATTTTGCGGTAGAGGTTGCCGGGACAGAAGATGAAAAAATACCAATTTTATCTCCTCGTTGCAATGGTTGAAACATACAATCACCTATCTTTGCTAATTTATAGTTTTCGGTATATGTTAAAATTATACAATATATTCGAATGGAAAAAAGGAAATAATAAATATAGCGTATATGATAGAAAATGGGGAGGTGAGCAGCTAGTTACAGCAACTAGTGTCCAATGAATAAATTACAAATGATTTATGAACAGGCAAAGCAAAGGACAGCTAATGGTCAGGTCGCATCTTATATACCGGCGCTTGCTGCAGCAAATGGTGATTTATTTGCTGTAAGTTTACTAAGTGCAGAACATGAAATCGAATTAGGGGATTGTACAGAAACTTTTACGCTTCAAAGTGTCGTGAAAGTAATCAGTTTTATGGTTGCTGCTAATTATCACGGGATAGAGGAAATCATGCACTATGTTGATGTGGAGCCGACAGGAGATTCATTTAATTCGATCGTCCGCCTGGAGAGCCATAATAATAAGCCGTTCAATCCGATGATTAATGCAGGAGCAATAACAATTGCCTCGTTACTTCCAGGTAAGACAATGTTCGAAAAAGTGAAATCTGTGACGACTTTTTTAGAACAAATTATCGGAAAGAAAGTGCATATTAATAATGAAGTGTATTTTTCGGAATACCAGTCCGCTGATTATAACCGCGCAATCGCCTATATATTACAGGCGAACGGTTTTTTGAAATCCGATGTGGAAGAAGCGCTTCAAGTGTATTTACAGCTTTGCTCGATTTCAGTAGATGTATCGGATTTAGCGAAATTAGCATTTTATTTTGCGACAAATGGAAAAGAAAGTGAAGCTATTTGCAATAAGGGAGTCATTAATATTGCGAAAGCATTAATGATTACATGCGGAATGTACAATGCGTCCGGAAAATTTGCGGCATTCATTGGATTACCAGCCAAAAGCGGAGTATCCGGTGCAATTATTGCCGTTGTGCGTAATGCAGAAATTGAACAGCTGCAAGGGCCAATTGGAATCGGCATCTATGGACCCGCAATTGATCAAGTCGGCAATAGTGTGGCGGGCATCGAGTTTCTGATGCATCTGTCAAAGGAATATGATTTGTTTTGTTTATAGTACAAAAAGGAACATTCCATCATAATAGATGAAGGAATGTTCCTTTCTTAATTTAATGATAAGGGATGAGCTCAATAACTTTCGTTGCTGTATTTTTTACGAATGTTGCATCATGCTCCACGAATAATAAAGTCGGTTTAAAGTGAGCGATCATTTTCTCGATTTGTTGCTGGTTAAAGACGTCCAAATAGTTGAGCGGTTCGTCCCAAATATAAAATTCAGCTTCGAGTCCGAGCGACCTTGAAAATTCGACTTTCTTTTGCTGACCCATGCTCATCTTTTCAATAGGCACCTGAAAAACATCACGGTTAAATCCGAAAATACGTAAATTGTTCAAAAATAAGGTGTAGTCGATTTCATGATCCGAAGCAAAATCCTTTAATATCCCCCGGTTATCCTCATAATTTTGGCGAATTATACTTGTGCTCAACCCTTGCGGCATCAGTATTTCACCATTAGCGGTACCGGAAAATGTTCCTTGTAAAAATTGAACAAGTGATGTTTTCCCGCTGCCGTTCGGTCCGACAATAGCAACTTGTTCTCCTTGAAATAGTTCAAAGGAAATAGGGTGGAACAGCGGTTGGTCACTGTAACTTAACGTAAAGTTTTTCATCCGAAGCACAGGATTCCGATGCTTATATTGACAGATAATCGTCAAATCGCTTACCGTCTCGATATTTTTTAACAGTTTTGTTTTATCTTCAATTTTCTCCTGTGTCCGTTTTTCAATCGCCTTTGCCCG
The DNA here is from genome assembly GCF_038003445.1 of Solibacillus sp. FSL K6-1126. NCBI lineage: Bacteria > Bacillati > Bacillota > Bacilli > Caryophanales > Caryophanaceae > Solibacillus > Solibacillus sp. FSL K6-1126. The sequence continues at coordinate 1,526,192 of NZ_JBBOPD010000001.1, forward strand.
TTTATTCATGCGCTTTGCAATAGCATTCCCAAATGGATCATTGCCAGAAGGTTTTTCGCGTTGCGCGGCCCAGTTCGATTTTTCCTGCGCCGTTTTTTGCAAGCGATTTATTTCAGCATTTAATGAGCGATTTTGCTCGAGTTCAAACTCATCCTGTAGCTTTTTTTCCTGTTCATAGATGGAGAAATTCCCTTTGTATAGGCTAAGCCGGCTTTTTTCAATCGCTAAAATATGCGTCACTACTTCATTGATAAAATGCCGGTCATGACTGACGACAATAAAGCCTTTTTTCTTTTTCAAATAGTTTGCCACAATGGATCGGCCTTTCGTATCCAGGTGATTCGTCGGTTCATCGAGCAGCAAAAAACGGTTTTCTCCACAAAAGACGGCCGCAAGCATTACTTTCGTTTGTTCACCGCCTGATAATTGCTCAAATGGCGCCCATAACAACGATTGATCAAGCGACAAAAGCCTACATTCCCGCTCTAGCTTCCATAGCTCTACAGGCATTACTTCATCAATTGCGTAATACGTACTAACTTTTGAATTACGGATGGCAAGAGGAAAATATTGGAATTCTTCGTCGCTCGTAACCGTTCCGCTGTAAGGCAATTTGTTTTGCAGTAAACGTAATAAAGTTGTTTTTCCACGACCATTGCGTCCTATTAGTCCGAGTTTCCAGGAATTATCGATCGTTATGTTAATGTTGTTAAATAATGGTTCATCCAGCAAGTCATAGCTGAACGATACGTTTTTCATTTCTATCGGCATATATGCATACCCCCAAATGTTGATTTGAAAGTATACGCATTCACAAAGATATCAATATATAAAAAATCCTTCTGAAAAAGTCAGAAGGATTAGTATTCATACGTAAATAAGCCTTTAAGTTCGCTAAAGGAAGTATAAATGGGCAGACTAATCCTATTTTATGTGAAAATGCGTATACATTTTACGTGTAAAATAGAATTATTTATCCATCAGCCATTCAACTTCCTTTCCAGTAAATTACTAGTAGTATGGCATAGATTGATTGGAAATTCAACCCTCTTTATTCCTGTAACAAATAACTCCAGAGTGCATCGACCTCCGAAAAACCTGTCTTGAAGTAAAGCCAATTTGCTTCAAGGATACAATAAATCCGATTTTCCGCGAAGAAAATTATAAAGGTGAATCAGTTGTGTTTTATAAACAAAAAATAAAAACGTTTACAAATATAATAACGTATATTATAAATGTTATAGAGGTGATATTTTTGGAAATTCAAAATATTTCAACGGAAGCACTTATAAAAGGATATGAAATGAAACAGGAACGATATCAATGTTTGTTTTGTGAAGAATCCTATCATTTAGATGAAGTTTTTCCTTATGACGAACGTTTTCTAACAGCGGAAGGCATGATTAAAAAGCATATTGAGCGCGCACATATTTCACCATTTCACGCTTTGCTTGCTTTAGATAAAAAAGTAAGCGGGTTGTCAGATGTTCAAATTGAAATGATGCAGCATTTTTTCGAAGGTAAAACAGATCAGGAAATCGTAAATGATAGCAATGTTTCAAGTGTATCAACAGTTCGCCAGCATCGGTTTAAACTTCGCGAAAAGGAAAAACAGGCGAAAATTTTTGTTGCCCTTATGCAGTTAATGAAAAACCCTGAACCTTATCAGATTCATAAAGGAGCGAGACAAGTGGACGAACGTTACAGTATTGAACAGAAGGAACGAGAAAAAGTGCTGACTACCTATTTTAAAAACGGATTGGACGCCGGGATTGAAACAATTCCAAGTAAGGAAAAGAAGAAGCTTATTATCCTGCAACATATTTTAAAACGTTTTGAAGAGGGTAAACACTACCATGAAAAAGAGGTAAATGAAATTTTAAAGACTGTTCATGAGGATTTTGTATCGCTGCGCCGTCATTTGATTGAATACGGCTTTATGGAACGCAATGACGATGGTTCGGAGTATTGGGTGAAAAAATAGGGGGGCACGAGATGAAGGTGGAGTTGACACGATATCGTGTTAAAGAAGGGAAAACCCCCAAAGTTATGGAATGGCTTGATTTTTTAAACAATCACATGGAAGATGTACTCGTAACACTGGAGGGGGAAAAGATGTTTGTGGAAACAATTTTTCATGAACATTTGAATGGTGAAGAATATTTATACTGGTATTCTGTTCAAGGAAACGGTGGATTGGATGTAGAAGATTCCGCACATTGGATCGATAAAAAACATCTGGAATACTGGGATGAATGCATCGATGAAAGTTTTGGTTCGGTGGATTTAACAACAAAAGTTGTAATGATTCCTGAAAAAGTTCGGGCTAGTATGAATGATTAACGAAGCCATTACTCATGATTTCAGGAAAAGGAACTTTATAATAGAAGTGATTGTTGTTGAATATCCCTTAATAAAAATCGTTCATTTTTGTCCTTTAAACAAGAAAACCGACTAAAACTATACGATTATCTTAATATCAATCAAAATACTTGTATTATAGTAGTATTATATTATATTATATCCCTATTGATAAACTTGGTTTTATAAATAGGAGGAATTATTTTGTTGCAAATGGCAATTACGGGTATCCTTTGTGGTGCTCTATTAGGTTTTGTGATGCAACGTGGACGCTTCTGTTTAACAGGTGGTTTCCGGGATATGTACATCGCAAAAGATAATCGTATGTTTTATGCTTTACTAGTAGCCATTGCAGTTCAAGCGGTAGGTGTATTCCTACTAATTGAGGCAGGGGCGTTTGAATATACAGCAGGGCAGCTCCCATTGTGGGCAACAATTGCCGGCGCGTTTATTTTCGGTATTGGAATTATTTTAGCTGGTGGCTGTGCAACAGGTACTTGGTATCGTGCGGGTGAAGGCTTAATCGGAAGCTGGATAGCATTAGCATTTTACATGTTGATGGCAGCTATTATGAAGTCAGGTCCATTAGCACAATTTACAGTTGATGCACGTACACCGGTAGTAGGTACTGATTCAATTGCCGAAACATTTGGCATTAATGTCTGGTTTTTAGTCATTCCATTTGTTGCATTGGTGGCGTTCATTGTTTACCGTGAATTACGCAAACCACGTGTGAAAATTCCAGGCTTGAAACCTAAGAAAACAGGCTTGGCACATATTTTATTCGAAAAACGCTGGAATCCGTATGTGACAGCAACTTTAATCGGTTTGATCGCAACATTGGCATGGCCTTTAAGTGCCGCATCAGGACGTATTTTCGGTTTAGGGATTACAACACCTTCAGCAAACATTCTGCAGTTTTTAGTGACTGGGGACTTAGACATCATTAACTGGGGTGTATTCCTTGTAATGGGTATTTTATTCGGTTCTTACTTCGCTGCTAAAATGAGCGGTGAATTCCGATTACGTACACCAGATACAAAAACAGTTGTACGAAGCTCTGCCGGCGGTATTTTAATGGGGTTCGGCGCAAGTCTTGCAGGCGGCTGTTCAATCGGGAACGGTCTTGTAATGACATCAATGATGACTTGGTCAGGTTGGGTTGCTTTACTATTCATGATTTTGGGTACTTGGACAGCATCGTACTTCGTATTTGTGCGTCCATCAAAAAAACGTGCAGCAGCGCGTGCTTAAGGAGAGAATTTACATGAAAAAAACATTAGAAGTATTAGGTATGGTTTGTCCGTTTCCGTTAATCGAAGCAAAAGAAGCAATTAAAGAGTTAAACACAGGCGATGAGCTGGAAGTACAATTCGATTGTACTCAAGGTACAGAATCAATTCCACGCTGGGCAGCAGAAGACGGCCATGAAGTAACGAACTACGAGCAATTAGGCGAAGCTTCTTGGACAATTACAATTAAGAAAAAATAATTTTAAGACTGTGGGGCAGCATCTCGAATTTTGAGGTGCTGCTTTTTTTTATTCGGTTGGGGAGGTGCGGGGGATTAGTTGGCTTTGGTTTTTTATTAGAACAATAGGGATGTTTATTAGAAAAAGTCGGAGGGATATTAGAAAATCTACCATATGGATTAGAAAAAAGCGTGCCAACCACTATTTTTGACGGCGGGTGCGATAGAAAAGTACTTGGCTTGGGATTTTATTAGAACAAAATAGGGGTTATTAGAAAAAGTTGGAGAGATTTTAGAAAATCCCAAGGTGATATTTGAACATTCCGAACACTTATTAGAAGAATCGGTTGATATATTAGAATATCGGCATTTTATTAGAACAAATAAAAATATATTAGAAGATTTCCAAATATATTAGAAAACCGCCCAACTACAGCCGCTCTCCGCTCTTAATAAAAGACAAAAGGGACTACCGAATAGTCCCTCATAATGAATTGGCGGAAAAAGACAACTGATAATTTGTCAGCGCAGGTTCCAATAAATCAAGAAATGCTTTAAAAGCAGGAGATTGCAGGCGCTCCTTTTGATAGATCAGCAATGTTTCTCTTTCCAGTAAAGGATGCTGAATGATATGAGCGTGCAGTTTATCCGACACGTGAAGGTCAAACAATGTTTTGGCTACAATCGTTCCACCAAGACCTTGCTCGACAAATTGAAAAATAGCGGGAATGCTCGATGTTTCAAACTTCGGCTCAATCGTTAACTTGTCCGATTTAGCCGCAGCATTTAAAATTCGCCGGCACAGGTGGGCATTTGGAAACAAAACAAGTGGTTCGTTTAGAATGTCACGCAATTGTACGGGTTCATGTTGTGCAGCGCTATCTTTGCTTTCTACATAACAGAACTGTTCAGTGTATAAAGGGATTTCCACAAACTGCTCATCGTAGTTTTCAATCAGTGGTGAAAACGAAAAGCCGATATCGATTTTATTGTTCTTCAATAATGTATGAATATCTTCACCGGAAGTAACGGTTACTTGTATATGCGGAAATTTATGCATGAACTTTAATACTAAATCTGACACAATATTGGTCAATTCACCGGGCAATGCGCCAATACGAAGAATCCCTTTTTCAAGTGAAGCCAATTGCTGCATTTGTATTTTCGTCGTATGCAATGTTTGAAAGATTGTTTGTGCTTGGCGGTAAAGGATCTGACCAGCTTCCGTAAGGGTGATTTTCTTGCCGATCCGGTGAAACAATGGGGTATTTACTTCATTTTCGAGCACTTTAATTTGTTGACTTAAAGTTGGCTGTGCAATATTAAGCCGTTCAGCTGCTCTTGTGAATTGCATCTCTTCACATAACATTAAAAAATACTCTAACTGTCGTAATTCCATTAAGAACGCCTCGCTTTATTATAGTTATAAACTATCATATATATGTATTTTATAAGCTATATCTATTGTAAATTATATATAGATAAATAGAAAGATGAGTATTTTAAATTTTTCTAAGTAACGGTTTCACTTATTGTTGCTTGAATAGAAATTCGCTTTTATTCATAACGTGAATATTGAGGTGATTTTTTGAAGTGGATTTCAACTATTTCTAAAAATAGATTGAGGTTAATCTTTGCGGCTTTTATACTTTTCGGCGTTATCGTTTTTATAAGACTGTTTTATGTGCAGGTTATTCAGCATGATAAACTAACTGAACTTGCAAAAACGAATTGGGATCGGGAAATTCCGTTTACTTCAGAACGGGGAGAAATTACGGACCGTAACGGTGAAGTTATTGTTACAAACGAATTGGCTCCAACACTGTATTTCATGCCAACACAGAATGATAATATCGAAGAAGCTGCAAATCAAATTGCAGATGTGCTAAATTTGGATGCAAAAAGATTATTCGAAAAAATGAATTCTAAAAGTTACCTGGTCAAACTTGCACCAGAAGCGAAAAATATTTCATACGAACAGGCGGTTAAAATTCAGGAATTGAAAATTGACGGACTCTATAGTGGTGTAGATTATGACAGGAGTTATCCGTACGGTAACTTGTTATCCCGACTAGTCGGATTTACTGGATATGATTCACAAGGACTTGCAGGAATTGAATATCAATATGATAAACTATTAACTTCAAAAGATGCAGCGATCAAGTTATTTACGGATGCAAAAGGGAAGGCATTACCCCATGTGAATGATGAATGGCGGGAAGGGAAGCAAGGAGCAACGGTAGGTTTAACAATTGATTTAGAAGTTCAGAAAGTAATAGAACGGGAACTATCACAAGCTATGACAAAATATAATGCGGAACAGGCACTAGCTATTGCGATGAATCCTAAAACTGGTGAAATTTTAGCACTTTCTTCATATCCTACATATGATCCATCAAAGTTTGAAGAAGTAGAATCATCCATTTACAATCGAAATTTGCCGGTATGGATGACTTATGAGCCAGGGTCAACGTTTAAGATTATAACATTGAGTGCCGCTGTTGAAGAAAATGTAGTGAATCTGGAAAAGGATACTTATTTTGATAAAGGTTACACAATGGTGGAAGGTGTGAGACTTCGCTGTTGGAAACGCGATGGTCATGGAGAGGAAACGTTTCTACAAGTCGTGGAAAATTCCTGTAATCCAGGATTTATCGAGCTTGGGCAACGAGTAGGTGCTGACAAGTTAATGAAGTACATCAAGAACTTTGGGTTCGGTAAAACAACAGGTTCTAATATTGCCGGAGAAGCGTCTGGTATTTTATTTTCTGAAGAGGCATTTGGACCAGTTGAACATGCCACCACTTCTTTTGGGCAAGGTATTTCGGTGACACCAATTCAACAAGTTCAAGCAGTTGCTGCTGCGGTAAATGGTGGAAAACTGTTTACACCGTATGTTGTTTCAAAAGTCTATAATCCGGAAAGTGGAGAAGTGGTTATCGAAAATAAACCGAACTTAAAACGTAATGTGGTCAGTGAGGAAACTTCTAAAATAGTAAGAGATGCGCTGGAGTCTGTTGTAGCAAATGGGTCAGGGAGAGCTGCATACCGGGATGGACTTCGAATCGGAGGGAAGACGGGTACTGCTCAAAAAGTCGAAAATGGACGTTATAAAGATGGGGACTATATTGTATCATTTATTGGTTTCGCACCAGCAAATGATCCGGAAGTTGTCGTATATGTTGCGGTTGATAGTCCAAAAGGGGAATTGGTATTCGGCAGTACAATTGTAGCGCCGATTGTTGGACAGATTATTGAAGATATTGCACCTATTTTGGGAATAGAAAAAGATCGGGAAGGTCAATTAGAAAAGCAATATCGTTGGGGTGATAAAATTACAGAGCGTGTACCTGATTTAGTAGGTGTACCAGTTAATGAAATTATGGAGTTGGAATATCCTTATCAGATCGAAGTACATGGTGAAGGTGAGACAGTAAAAGCGCAGTTACCGGAGCCTGAAAGTGTATTGGAACTGGATGGCACTCTTCATCTTTATTTAGAAAAATAGATAGATAAATTTAAAAAATTATTGAAAACAACCATTTCCTCAAAGGGCAAATGGTTGTTTTTTGCTGATTTCTAATGAACTATATTAGTGGGCTATCATCTCGTGTGCAATCTCATGGCCATCCAATTGCGAAGGGTAATAGGTTGGCCAATTCGTTACTTCCTTTAATAAGGCTTCACGGTCATCACCCCAGTAGATGTGGTAATGCCCCGATTTTTGAGGCGCAATAATATGATCACTGAACTGAATATAAGCAGGTACTCCTTTTTCATCTCCCACATGTTTAAAAATAAACCGGACTCCGCGATTACCTTTTTCATACGTTAAAATTTCAAATCCATCATATTTATATTCTCCTTTGTGGGCGTGACCGTGATCATAATATGTAACAAAATTATCCTCTATTACAATACGGTCGGTAGTTGTTTTATAGCCTATTTCATAATAATCTTTAAACTCCTCAAAGCTTTTGCTGCCATCCTGGGAAGCCTTATGTTCAAATACTTCATCTAATGTGCCATCCTGCAAATATGGATAGACCGATTGCCAGTCACCGGCCCAATCGCTTAATGGACGATCTTGTACTTGTTCATCTTCGAAATAGCCGTTGTAAATTTCTTTTTGTTCCTCGTCGGATTCATGCTGATGTTCATGGTCATGGTCGTGTTCTTGTTCTTGTTGACTTTCATGTTCTTTTGCAGCTTCTCCCTTTACTTCAATAGAAGCGGTATTCTCCTTTTCGTCGGTATTTCCTGCACAACCTACCAGCATGAAGCTAAATGCCAGCATACTTAACCAATTTAATTTCCTTTTCATAACTTACCTCCTAAATAGTAACTGTTACGATTTATAATATTATATAGTTGACCCTTGCTTGTCAATGATAATCGTAATAATTACTATTTAAGGTTTTAATTCCAGCTGAAAAACTTCACATGCCCGTCTGTATCTTTTAGTGATTTGACGGTTTGAATTACACCACCGGCAATGTAATCCACATGTAAATCAGCATCATCCATATTGTTATAAATGTGATAGATGCTTTGAATATGGCTTAGTTGCTGCAGCATTGTCAGTAATTCCGTTTTTAATTTTGAGGGAAACTGATTTGCCACATGTGTGTGGAAAATAATAATCTGGCTACCTTTAAATTCATGATTATCAAATAAAGGGGGAATAACCTCTCTAAAATCACCAGTTAGTAAAAGCTTTGAATATTGCCGGTGAATCGCCCTTGCTTTCTCTAAATTTTCTTTCCGTATAATTTGTTCGGGCCAAATTAAACTTTTCAGCCATAAATATTCTTCGGAATCTTGTAAATCTATAATATTTAAATCGATTCCAATGCGGTATAAAATGTCCAAGTTTTTTACAGAAGTTATAGAAGTGCCGTAGTTTTTAGCAAAAAGAGTGAGAGGGCTATTTTCATTACCAAATGTGATCGGCGGTTCTTGCTCGATTTCATACCGATACCCGTCTAAATTAAGCAAAAGTCCTGCACTTGTACCGATTTCCAATAATGTTAACGGAAGTTCCACTTCTTCGGCTATTTCCGAGAAAATCGGGAAAAGATAGCTGGCTCGCTGTACTTCATTTGTTTGAACGGATTTTGTATGAAACAACTGCAACAGTTCATCTGAATGTGTTAAACAGAAATCGATGAGTAATTGAAAGCTTGCTTCCAAATCCACTTCGAAAGGACTTTCGAATATTCGTTTCAAAGGGGTTTCTTTTTGTACGGATAAATACTGCACAGACCCAAAAAATAAATTAGGCTTTGGCTGCGTCTCCGGAATATGCATAATGAGATTTAATAGTTGCTCATTTGTCATAATCCTTTTACACCAATATTCGTAAAGTTGACTATTGTTTTTTGCTTCATGGCTGGCGAAACGTCCGAAAGCGGCGACTAGTTTTTCCATTTGAAACACCTCATTTCGTGTATTGCTTACAGTGTATAATAGACTTACAATTAACGGAATTAATGAATTTTAATGTATTTGATTATTAATCTTAATAAGAGGGTGATGAACATGGATATCAAGTGGCTAAAAACATTTATAGCAGTTGTCGAAGAAGGGAGCTTTCGAGCAGCAGCAGAAAAACTGTTTATTTCTCAACCAAGTATCACTGTACATATGAAGTTATTGGAGGAGCATTTACGGGTTCAATTGTTTCACCGGGAACATACAAAGGTTAAGGTATCTGCAATTGGCGAAAAATATTATCCTATGGCCAAAAAACTTGTGGCTCAAATAGAAGCGAGTACAAAAGAAATTCACCTTGAAACACTAAATCCGGCTGTTCCATTAATAATTTCAGTTTCACCCGCCTTGCTGTATACGAATCTATTAGATCGAATACATGATTTTATTGAATTGCATCAACAATACATTGTAGAAATTGTTATGGAAGATCAGGTACAGTTAGAAAGTGCACTAAAAGGACAACAAATAGATGTAGCACTAGGTTTACACAAATTTATTTCTAAAGAGTTTCATTCGGAGCGTATTGACCGTTCACCATTAAGACTGGTATATTCTTCTAAATTACAGCTCATGGAAAAGCAGTTGGATTTACAGCTTAAAGCACTTTTTAATGAGCATCCGCTTTATATAGGTTATTTAAATGAACATATTCCTGTAGTTGAATGGTTAAATAACGAGTACGAGATAAAGAAATTCAACAAAATAAAGGATGTTATTTTTGCTATAAAATTAATTAAGGAAGGTTTAGGTATCGGGCTATTGCCTGAAAGTTTAATTTCAGAGGAAATTGAAGCGGATTTATTAAGGGTAGTGGATATAGGTCCGATTGGGACTATTAATCCAGTTGATATTTATATGAGCCACTTAAGAAATTCTATTAAAATTATTCCTTTGACGAGTTTTATCCGAAATAGTTTACTGGAAAATTGAGGAGAGGGGGAGCATAGTTTGTTTTTTAAAAAAATGACAGACATTGAAAAAAGAAATAGTAAAAAAGCTGCGCAGTTTGGATTTTTTTTTATTCGGTTACCCTACTTGCACATTCTATCTATTCATACATAAACAATGCTGATTTAAATAGTTCATTTTATATTTTAATGGCGGGACTGGTCATCTTTTTTATTTGTGAATTTATATTTAATAAAAAAAGGTGAAACAATAGAAATTATGGCTTCACATATTTATTTAAAATGAGGTCAATGTTGTACGAAGGTCATTCTCATCCGTTATGTACGCTATATTTTCGTACCTATTCTGAACCGCTTTTCTGTAAATCCGTTCAGTTACATGTTGATCTTTTACATAGATCGTTACATAGGCACTATCAACAATTAAAAGAACGATTTCACACTGGCAATTAAGGAACTCTTCATATGTAGCAATGTCCTGCACATGTAATTTATCTTTAAATGCTTTTAAGTCTGCAAATAGTACATAATAGTCTTTTACGGAAATTCGGTTATACAGTTCTTCACCGGTATATGTATAAGGCTGCGGGAACATGGCTTCATCCAACTGATTATTTTCAATATAATATGCTTCTTCGGCTTCTGATTTCCAAAAGTAATCCCTTATGTCGATAGCTTCTAAAATTTCATATAAATATCGGCCATGCCGGTTCGGTATCTCAAAGGATAAACCTCTCATTGCTTCGTCATCTCCTACTTCTCAATTGTTTAAATAAGTCCCCATTTGCTGCTCCAATCTTTTTATTTTCTCATTATACTGATATTATGTTGGGTAATGATGAGTTTTTGTGATTTTTAATAAAACGGACATGATGATGCGTTTAATTGAGTATAATAACCTGGTTATTCCGAAATAGCAATTCAATTAAGGAAAAGTCAATATTTAACGAAAATATGCAGAAAACAATAATTTTAAAAAAATACTAGCCGATTTTATTGACTGGGCATGGTACTATAGAAATGTGACGAATTTAAGGCAAAAAGATATAAATTGATATAAAGGGGTCGTAATATGACGATGTTTGACGAGAAAATTCAGGGATTGTTACAGCAATCGGCATTACAATACATAATTTATAAAGAAAATGAAGATACAGAACGAATTGAAAAGCTCCATCTGTTTGCACGAAAGCTTTTACAAAAGGAATTTGTCATCGGTTTTGCCGGTCACTTTTCCGCGGGTAAATCGAGTATGATCAATGCGCTGTCGGGGGAAAACATTTTAGCAACAAGCCCAATTCCGACAAGTGCGAACATTGTTAAAGTGCACAAATCGGATGAAGATTTTGCGATTCTTTATTTGCATAATGAAAAGCCGGTAAAGTTTGAAGCGGGCTATGATATTAAACAAGTAAAAGAATTGAGCAAAAACGGCGAATTGGTATCACAAATTGAAATCGGACATAGTACTTCAAGCTTGCCTGAAGGGGTAACTGTTATGGATACTCCGGGTGTTGATTCAACGGACGATGCACATGCGATGAGTACGGAGTCTGCCTTGCATATTGCCGATATGGTGTTCTACACAATGGACTACAATCATGTGCAATCTGAGCTGAACTTCCAATTTACAAAACAGTTGATGAAATACAATCCGAATGTGTATTTAATCGTCAATCAAATTGACAAGCACCGTGAAGCGGAACTTTCGTTTGAAGATTTCAAGCAATCAGTTCATAACTCATTTGCGGCATGGGGTGTTTACCCGAAAAATATTTTCTTCACATCATTACGTGAAAAAGAGCTTCCGAACAATGATTTTGATCAAGTGAAAAAAATCGTTATGGATTCGATGAATGACTGGCAGGAACAGCTGATTTTAACAGCAGAAAATACACTGACAAAGCTGCAGCACGAGCATGAAGCGTATTTGGAAGAGGAGAAGCAAGACCGCTTCACAACATATGCTGAACTCGTTTCTGAAGATGACTGGCAGCACCGTGATGATATTTTAGAGCAATATGAAAAACTGACGCGTCAAACAGAACTTTTCTCGTTTGATGTATTTGATATGCAGTTTGATGAAAAACGTAAAGACTTGCTTGCAAATGCTGCAATTATGCCGGCGGATGTCCGTGATAAACTGCGTGCCTATTTAGAAAGTCAACAAGATGACTTTAAAGTAGGCGGACTGTTTACTGCGAAAAAGAAAACAGCGGAAGAGAAAGCACGTCGTCAGGAAGATGCATATGCAGGCTTTAACCATGTTGTCCAATCACAAATTACAGGTCATATTAAAGCATTGATGAAGCAAGCGTTAAAAGATGTCGGTGCATTGAATGACGAACGGGCAGCAAGTATTGATAAGAAGGAATTTAATTTTCCGTTCTCGATTATTGAGGAACAAGTTCAAAAAAGCGCGGTTATTACAGGAGATGCGGTACTAAACTTTGCGAATCGAGTTTCTGAGGCGACAAAACGATACTTTGTCCAAACAACAGATGCATGGAAACTTGAACAAAAAGAAACATTGGAGCAAGTAGCGCGTGAAGCGGCAGCGCCTGTTAAACTGAAAATTAATGCAATGTCCGAAAAAGTGAATGCGCTTCAGCATATTATGCAAATCGAGAAATTCCAGGTGTTCAACAACACATTAATGAAACAAGTTTCCAATGAAATTCGCGCAGAATCCAAAATTTATTTGGAAAATTGGAAGCGCGAACATGAGCAGGCATTGAAAGATATTCGTCCCTTTGATGAATCGATGCTGCAGTTAAAAAATCAGGAAACAGAAATTGCTGCTGAACAAACAGAGGAAAAAGCGGGAACAGGATTAAATGTTGACACGGTAACCGAAAAAGCATTGAAAACAGCGCATATTATTAAAGATGTACAAGGCTTTAAAGAAGTATCGAGCTTCTTGACAAAAAAAGTGGAACGTCTGCAAAAACGTGACTTTACGATTGCCTTATTCGGTGCATTCAGTGCGGGTAAATCAAGCTTTTCGAATGCTTTGATGGGAGAGCGTGTATTACCTGTATCACCAAACCCGACGACAGCGGCAATAAATAAAATTCGTCCTGTCACACCGGAACATCCGCACGAAACAGCAGATGTTCATCTGAAAAATGAAGCACAGCTACTTGAAGATATTCAAGGCTCATATGCAGCAATTGGCATCCAAGTATCATCTTTAAAAGAAGCGTATGATCGTGCAGAAGAAGGATTGGCTGTTCCATTAACAGATGAGCGCCTGAATGTTCATAAATCCTTTATCCGTGCTTATTCGGAAGGTTATGAAACATTCATCACAAAACTTGGAACGACATTACGGGTTAATCGTCATGATTTTGAAAAATACGTGGCCCAGGAAAACCGTTCTTGTTTCGTAGACAATATTGATTTCTACTTTGATTCACCACTTACGCGTATGGGTGTAACGTTAGTAGATACACCAGGTGCAGACTCGATCAACGCACGCCATACAGGTGTAGCGTTCGATTACATTCGAAATGCCGATGCCATTCTTTTCATAACATACTACAACCATGCATTTGCAAAAGCGGACCGTGAGTTCTTGATCCAATTAGGTCGTGTTAAAGATGCGTTTGAACTGGACAAAATGTTCTTTATCGTGAATGCCATTGACTTAGCTTCGACAATGGAAGAAGAGGAAGAAGTAAAAGGCTATGTTCGTTCAGAACTTCAACGCTTCGGTATCCGTTTCCCGAGACTTTACGGAGTATCGAGTTTACTGGCGTTAAAAGAAAAGCAGGAGCAGCTCGAACATCAGTCGGGTATGGCACCATTTGAAGATGCATTCCACCACTTCCTAAATGACGAACTGATGGGTATTGCGGTTCAGGCATTACAGGAAGAAGTGGAGAAAACAGAAGCACGCCTAAATGATTTAATTACACAAACAGAAGAAAACTTGAAACGTAAAGATGAACGACTTGAAGAATTGGCTCATTTGGAAAAGCTAGTACGTTCCAAATTCCAGACAACCCAAACAGCGATGATTGAAAGTGAGACAAAGCAAGAACTGGAGGAACTGTTATATTACGTACTGCAACGTGTGTACTACCGCTATCCAGACTTCTACCGTGAAAGCTACAATCCGTCCACTTTTGCGCAAATGCCGGCACAGCAAGCATTGCAAACAGCATTAAAAGAAGTGCTGCAGGCGTTAAGCTTCGACTTCGCTCAGGAGTTGCGGGTAACGAATTTCCGTTTAGCACAATTTGTCGAGAAGAAAATGAAAGAACTGTTCAAAGAGGAATCGCGTGAATTAAAAGAACTAAACCCAAGCTTCGCGTTTTTAAGCTATGAATCAAAAGAACCTGAAATTTTGGATTTTACAGGTCCATTTTCAGATCCAGCACCATATGAAGGGGTGAAATCCCACTTTAAAAATGTAAAAGCATTCTTTGAAAAGAATGAAAAAGAGCAATTGCGTGATGCGCTGGAGCAACTAACAAAACCAAATGCGCAAAACTATCTGGATGAGGAAAAAGCTAAAATTATGGAGTGGGCAGCAAGCCATATCGCCATTGAAGCAGAAGGATTGCGCCAGCATATGCTTGAACAGGCAGTCGAGCAGATTGAGACAGAACGTTTATTACTTCAGGAAGAAAGTCGCTTAGCTGTTTGGAAGGATATTTACGCGCAACTACAAGCGTAAGGAGGATCTTTTTAATGACGAATATTTTTGTGACCGCAAATCGAATGGAAAGAACAGGTCGGTTGATCGATACAAGATTTGATATGAGCAATGTAGAGTCAGGCAGAAAGATGTATGAAGAGGGCCATATTGAAGGGGCGGTATACTGGGATTTAAATACCGATCTGTCAGATTTATCGAAACAAGAAGGCCGACATCCGCTTCCTGAAAAGGAGCAGCTTCAGGCTTTGTTTGAAAAGCACGGTTTAAATTACAATGATGCCATCTATATTTACGATCAAGGGGCGGCAGCAAATGCAACACGCGCCTGGTGGATATTGCATTATGCAGGCTTCAAACATGCATATGTCGTTAATGGCGGTTTTGAAGCACTGAAGGAAGCAGGATTCCCTGTAACGACAGAAGTACCAGTATTTAAGGAAAGTAAGGTTGATATACAGTGGAATGATGATATTTTATTAAAACGTCAGGATATTCTGCATATTATTGAAGGCAAGCGAAAAGCGACATTAATTGATGCCCGCGCACCGGAGCGTTACCGTGGTGAAACAGAGCCGTTTGATAAAGTGGCAGGACATATCCCGACAGCAAAAAACTATGATTGGGAACAGTTGCGTAATGGCTCTGAATTGGTAATTACGTCTTCTCTCCTCAAGGAAGTTCCAAAAGATGAGGAAGTAGTTGTGTACTGCGGGTCAGGTGTTACTGCTACACCGGTATATACAGTATTAAAGGAAGCAGGCTATCAAAATATAAAAATTTATATGGCAGGCTATAGTGATTGGGTACATCATCACTCTGTCGAAAAAGGTTGACACTGCTTAACAGGCTGTTATGTAAACAAGTTTTACATAACGGCTTTTTGTCGTACAAAAATTTAACAAAGAGTTGGGTCTAATTTCCAATATTTATGATAAAGTGGTATTGTAGAAAAATAACGGTCAAAGGAGTGAGAAATGTGTTTTTTAAGAAAAAAATAGAGCTGAGCGAAAAGAACGGTGTGAAAATGATCAATGGATCTGTCCAGTTTCAAGCGGTTTATTTAAATGTACATTGTTTTGAAGTGGACGGTATCCTAATTGATACAGGTTCTGCATCGCTTCTTAAGCAGTTTAAGCCCTTTTTTGAACAGATGGACGTTGACCGGATTATGTTGACTCATTATCATGAAGATCACTCCGGAGGCGCTCATTTTTTACAAAAAGCATATAAATTGCCGATATTTATGCATCCGCTCAACATAGAAGAATGCGGGAAGAAGGCAAGCTATCCTTTATATCGTAAGCTTTTCTGGGGGGCAAGGCTGCCGTTTCTTGCACAGCCTGTCGGAGATTCTTTTTCATCTAGAACGACGAATTGGAAAGTAATTGAAACTCCCGGACATACAGAAGACCATGTTGCCTATTTGAATGAATCGACAGGTCAACTCTTTACAGGTGATCTGTATGTGACACCGAAAACAAAAGTAGTCCTGCGTGAAGAAAGTATTCCTCAAATTATCCGATCGCTGGAGAAAGTATTAACGTATGATTTTCTTGAAGTGTATTGTAATCATGCGGGATATATTGAAAACGGAAGAGATGCTTTAATGCGAAAACTTCATTACTTAAAAGAGCTAAGTTATAAAATAGAAATGATGAACGAAGAGGGCTTGACCACTTCCGAAATTACATCACAGCTTTTCAGTAAAAAGTATCCGATTACAAAACTGTCTTTAGGTGAATGGGACGCAGCACATATCGTATCTTCTGTCCTAAACAAATAAGGAAATAGGTTCATCGTCTAGTAAGTAGAAACTTACTAGGCTTTTTTTAATGAAAATTGAAGGTGAAAAAATAACTTTTATGAAACTTAAAATTTACATTAGCTTTACAATTAACATGACATAAAAATGGGTACTGAAGAATAAAAGTGAAATTTTATTAGCAATGCTGTCGAAAGAGCCGGAAATAGGCACTATATTAATAAATTTCGGTTAGTTTCAGAATATTACATTAAATATCGACTGAAATTAACCGGATATGTTAAAAAAGTTATGTTTCACAATTGTAAAGCTTTTGTAAATAACATAAATTAATGTTGAAGATATTGAAAAATCGGTGTTATGATAACCTAGGTTTTAATTTACAAACTTCATTTTAGGAGGATTTTATTCGATGTTCAACTCAAAAAAACCAGATCCATTTTTTGAAGGATTATTAAATATTGCAAAAAATGTACAACAAGGTGCCAACTATGCAAAAGAATCGACAATTACTACAGTATCAGAACTGAAACAAATTCAGATTAAAATGAAATCATATGAAACAGCGGGAGACAAGCTGATCCATGAATTAATCGTTAAATTAAACGATTCGTTTATGACACCTATTGAGCGTGAAGATATTTTATCATTAGCCATTAAATTGGATGATATTCTGGATGGCATCGAAAATACAATTGCCCACTTTGAAATGTACTCATTTACAGAAGTAAATCAGTATATGCGCGACTTCGTAGACTATATCGCTAAATCATCAGATGAAGCTGTAAAGGCGATGGAATTATTAAATAAAAAAGACTTAATCGGTATGCGTCAACATGCCATCCTGATTAAGGACTATGAGCGTGAATGTGATGAAATTTTCCGTAAATCCATTACTGAACTATTTCAGATTGAGAAAGATCCAATTCGCTTAATTATCTTTAAAGATTTATATGAGCAGTTAGAAGAAATTGCAGACTACTGCCAAAATGTAGCGAATACAATCGAATCAATTATTATGCGAAATGCATAATGAAAAAGGAGTAAATTATGGATACGTTATTAATCATTACCGTACTCGTTGTCATCTTTGCGCTGGCATTCGACTTTATTAACGGTTTCCATGATACAGCGAATGCAATCGCCACATCTGTATCGACACGTGCATTAAAACCTCGTGTAGCTGTTCTGTTAGCGGCAGTGATGAACTTCGTAGGTGCGATGACGTTCGTAGGTGTAGCAAAAGCTGTAGCATCTGGAATTGTGGACCCGTTCTCTTTAAACGCATTTGAAGGGGATACAACAGGGTCTGTAGTAATATTGGCAGCATTATGTTCTGCCATCACATGGAACTTATTAACTTGGTATTTCGGTATTCCATCAAGTTCTTCCCATACACTGATCGGCTCAATTGCTGGTGCAGCAGTTGCCTCTGCAGGTATGAATATTTTAAACTATGAAGGCTTCTTTAAAATTTTACAGGCGTTAATTATTTCGCCGATTTTAGCATTGACTCTTGGTTTTATCGTCATGAAACTATTCAAATTTATTTTCCACCGTTCACCATTATATGGGACAACGAAAGCATTCCGATTAACGCAAATCGGTACGGCGGCGTTACAATCGTTTACACATGGTACGAACGATGCTCAAAAAGCGATGGGTATTATTACAATGGCTTTAATCGCAGCAAACTGGCAATCGACTGATGAAGTTCAGGATTGGGTACGTTTTGCCTGCGCACTGGCGATGGGTCTAGGAACGTCAGTAGGCGGATATAAAATCATTAAAACAGTCGGCGGTAAAATTATGAAAATCCGTCCGGTTAACGGGGTAGCGGCTGACTTAACTTCTGCATCAATTATTTTTGGTGCAACAGTCATCGCATTACCAGTTTCGACAACACATGTAATTTCTTCTGCAATTATGGGTGTTGGTGCAGCTCAACGTGTGAAAGGTGTTAAATGGGGAATGGCGCGTAAAATTGTAATCACGTGGTTTATCACATTGCCAATTTCCGCATTAATGGCCGCATTATTCTACTTCTTAATTAGCCTGATTTTCTAATTTTAAAACGGCGCTCAATGATTGAAATTGAGCAGCCGTTTTTTGCTGTTTTGGTGAGGTGGCATTTTCTAATAAACCTGCAGGATGTGCTAATATAGAGCGAAAAGTTCTAATATAACACGGAGTTTCTAATAAAAGGAACGTTTGTTCTAATATGAGCGATTGATCTTCTAATAAACGATATGAAAGTTCTAAAATAGTATCCAACTCTTCTAATATCATTCACAAAAGTTCTAATATACTGAACTGCCCCGCGATGGTTCCGAAACCTTTAAGCTGAGTGATCGACTTTCCTTATCACTTCAAATAAGTTTGAAACAGCTCATGCACATTTTCAATCGGGATAAACAATCCGACTTTCCCGTGACCTTCACGAGTACCTGTTGCAAACACAACGCCGATTACATGTCCGTTTTCATTGATGACCGGGCTACCGCTGTTTCCGCGATAAACAGGAGCATCCATCATAATGATATCGGGCTGGATGTCAGCAGCAGTCGTATAGCCAATAACCGTTCCTTTATTTGCAATCCCGCTAAATGCAAGCGGATTGCCGATAAAATAGACAGGCTCATTTTTACGGAAATCGCTCGTTGGGGAAAGTGACAGGAATGGCAAGTTTTCCGCATCCACTTTCAACAGTGCGAGATCATATTTTTCATATGTTTCAACTACTTCAGCTTTATAGAGTGAGTCATCAGGAAAGACAACGGTAATCGTCAATGCATCCTCAATGACATGATCATTCGTAATTATGTAGCCATTATCCGATACCGCAAATCCTGTTCCTTTTCCGGAGTCGGTATCAATTGTGACAACAGATTGTTTATATGTTTGGATATTTTCCTGATTTGATAATTGTGCCGATACTTTTAAAAATTCGATGGCAGGAATGGAATACACATTGAAAATCACAGCAAACGTGCTAAAAGCTAATGTTAATGCCATCAGCCATACTACAATCCGAACAAATGGTTTTTGCTTTTTCGGTTTTTTCGGCTGTGGGTTTAACCGTTCCTCTCGTGCTTTTGCAAGCGCCTTTTCCTGTTCTTCCAAAACAAGTTCCAAAAATTCATCTTCTGTCAGTTCCTCGGTATGTGTTTTTTCTGTCATTGTGTTCCCTCCGTTATGTATAAGTGTAACAAATGTACGCGGAAATGGAGACAAAAAGTGCTGTTCAAATTTTTTTTGTGAAGTTTGTGAAGTGTTTCATATTACTAAATTGAAAATACTTCGTGCAATTCATCACATACTTCACCTTGATAAAGCGCGGTTTTGAAAATGACAGCCCTTACATTTATTATTATAGAATAATTGATTGTGTTTAAAATCACAAGTTAAATAAGCGTTTGCTAATCGTTATAAACGTTGTTATATCAATGTTTATAGAGTATTTTAAGAACTTATTATAAATTCCGAAAGCTATTGTTGACAAAATAAAAGGTAGAGGTTAACATTCGTAATTACAAAGGACTTCAAAAATTAGAAGGGGATGGTAATTATGGATTTAATGAAAAAGTCGCTTGAAATGCACGAACATTTTGGAGGGAAAATGGAAATTCGTGCAAAAGTTCCGGTTCAGGATAAATATGATTTGAGTTTAGCTTATTCACCGGGTGTCGCCGCCCCTTGTCTTGCAATTGAGCAGAATCCTTCAACGGTGTATGACTATACGATGAAAGGAAATTTAGTAGCGGTTATTACAGACGGAACCGCGGTTTTAGGATTAGGGGATATTGGACCGGAAGCTGCCTTACCGGTAATGGAAGGGAAGGCGTTATTATTAAAGCGCTTTGCAAATGTTGATGCGGTGCCGGTATGCTTAAATACTAAAAACGTAGACGAGATTGTCAATATTGTAAAAGCGATTTCACCGACATATGGTGCGATCAACTTGGAGGATATTTCAGCACCACGCTGTTTTGAAATTGAAGACCGACTGCGTGCTGAATGTTCAATTCCTGTATTTCATGATGACCAGCACGGAACAGCAATTGTCGTAGGGGCAGGTTTAATTAATGCGGTGAAACTTGTGAAAAAAGACGTCGCGAAATTAAAGGTTGTCATAAACGGAGCTGGAGCTGCAGGTATTGCGATTCTCCGTATCCTAATTCAGATGGGTTATACAAATGTCGTAATGTGTGACACGAAGGGCATTATTTATGAAGGCCGTCCTGAAGGTATGAATCCGGTGAAAGAACAGGTCGCTAATTTATCGAATCCGGATCAATTACGCGGCACTTTAGATGATGCATTAATAGGGGCAGATGTTTTTATCGGGGTTTCGGCAGCAAATATTTTAACGGAAAAGCATATTAAATCGATGGCTATAGATCCAATTGTCTTTGCATTGGCAAATCCGGATCCTGAAATAACGCCGGAAAATGCGAAAAAGTGGGGCGTGAAAATTATCGGTACCGGCCGTTCTGACCATGCTAACCAAGTGAATAATATGTTAGCTTTCCCTGGTATTTTCCGTGGTGCATTGGATGTAAGAGCAACGGATATAAATGAATCGATGAAGCTGGCGGCAGTTGAGGCTATTGCTTCGCTTGTAACAGACGAAGAGCTGAATGAAGATTTCATTATCCCAAGTTCGATGGACGAACGGGTTGCAGGAGTAGTTGCGAAAGCGGTTGGATCAGCTGCAATCGAATCAGGGGTATCTGAATTGTTCCAGCAAGAGGATTTTATCAACACTTCGGTAGCCATCTAAAAAGGATGTGCTTGAAAGTAAATTCAGCACACCCTGCAATCTAATATAGTGAGGACGAACAATCAGTGGGATGTAGATAATCTCCACTGATTGTAGGATCACGCTAAACTGTTTGAAGCTCAGAAGTCAGTTGCTCCAATTGCGTAATTAAATCACCGATAAATGCGATTGTGTCACGTAATGGCTGTTCAGTCGTAATATCGACACCGGCCATTTGAGCAAGTTCAACAGGTGTTTTCGTGCCACCTGCTTTTAATACATCGATCCACTGTTCAACTGCTGCTTCGTCACCGTTTAAAATCCGTTGTGAAACTTGAGTTGAAATAGTTAAACCTGCAGAGTACGTATATGGATATAAGCCCATATAGTAATGTGGCTGACGCATCCATGTCAATTCTGCGCCTTCAGTTACTTCAACTGTATCTCCCCAGAACTGCTCAAGCACCTCACGTTTTAATTCATTTAGTTTAGGTGCATTGACGCTTCCTCCAGCATCGATAATTTCATATACTTTGCGTTGGTAAGCTGCTTCAAGTAAATGTGTCACGAAATTATGGTAGTACGTACGGCTAATAATTGTTGAAATGACCCAACGTTTAAAGCGCGCATCAGTTGAATTTTTTAATAGGTGGTTTGCCATAAGCATTTCATTCATTGTTGATGGAGCTTCGATGAAATAAAGTGATGGTCTTGCATTAAAAATGTTTTGCTCTTCATTTGCCAAATAGAAATGACCGGCATGACCAAGTTCATGGGCTAAAACGAATACTTCATTCATTCGGCTTGTCCAAGAAATCAATACATACGGGTGTACACCATATGGGCTTGAACAGAATGCACCAGTTGATTTTCCGGCATTTTGTGCAAAATCGATCCAACGCTCATCAAAAGAACGATCGATCATATTCGTATAATGCTCGCCCATAATAGATAACCCGTCTTTCATATATTGACGAGATTCTTCCACCGTAATTTTCGGCTCATATGATGGGTCCAATGAAATTTTAAGATCCGCAAATGTCATTTTATCCAACTGATGTGTTTTTTGCAGAAGTTTAGCATAGCGACGCATATGTGGTGCTAGCTCATTCATAATTAAATCGATTTGACGGTTATACATCGAGCGGTCCACTTGCTGTGACTGTAATAATGAATCAAAAATATTGTCGTAGCCACGAAGGTCTGCATCCGTTTTTTCAATCGTCAAGTGTGAATTATATGTTTTGGCAGTCGTATGCTGATAGTCACGCAGTTTTTTTGAAAAGGCTTCAAATGCAGCGCGACGTTTATCCGTGTCTGTTTCAAGCTCCCAATCGCCTTCAAACAAGTTGTAGCTAAGCGGGAATGATTCACCATCTACTTCAAAATTCGGGAACTGCATATCGACTAATTTTGTTGTATTGTAAAGCTCATATGGCGCGTCAAATGTTGCACCGAATGCAGCTAGAGCTTTTTCCGCTTCGGGATGTAATTGATGCGGCTTTTGTACTAATAATTTATTAATAAAGTTAGCGTATTTCGGTTTTGTATTTTGTGCTTCTTTTAAAACGGCTTCGTCCAAGGCTAGCAAATCACTTTTTACAAATGATAGCTTGGTTGCAAGTTTTGCAGCGAAAGAACCGAAGCTAGCAGCACGCATCTGATTTTCGGTGCTCGTCTGATCAACACTATGTGAAAGACTCGCATATGTCCCAATGACCACCATCTTCTCCTGAATTTTTTCCGTTGCCTCAATTGCCTTAATCGCACCTTGTACATCTGTAATTGTCCCTGCGAGTTCAGCAGCAGTTTCCTCTACAAGTTGCCCTAACTCTTCGATTGCCGCTGTGTAGGCCTGTTCTGTAGCAAATAAATCTTCCAAATTCCAAGTTTCTTCAACCGGTACATCACTACGTTTCAACATTGACATAAGTAGCCTCCTAATATTACGATATTCGAAATAAATAATACCATATTTCTGAATATTTAGGAAGTAGCGAAAATTTGATTAAGAAATATTTTTTATATTATTTAAGGCATATAGTAAAATAGAGGAAAGATGGAAATAGGGGAAAGAGTGTGACGATGATGCATGAAATAAAGGATTGTAGTTTAATACTTGAAGGCGGTACATTTCGAACAGTTTTCACAGCAGGAGTTTTAGATGCTCTAATGGAGGAACAAATAAAGATGCCGTATATTGCAGCGATTTCAGCGGGTGCCATTAACGCGGTGTCCTATATGTCAAATCAGCCTGAACGGACAATGCGTGTGTTAACGACGTATCGCAATGATCCACGCTATATGGGAGCGCGAAATTTCTTAAAAGAAAAAAGTCTTTTTGGATTGGATTTTGCCTATAATATTGTGCCGAATCAGCTTGATTTATTTGATTGGGATGCTTATTACAACTACCCGGGTGAGGTGGAGTTCGGATTAACGAATGCATATACCGGAAAGGTAGAGTATAAAAGTGCGCATAGTATGACAAAAACATGTGATATACTTCAGGCAACATGTGCGATTCCAATACTTTTTCCCGAGATTAAAATTGACAATGTTCCGTATTATGATGGGGGACTATCCGATTCGATTCCAATTAAACGTGCCATCGAAAAAGGATATAACAAGCATTTGCTAATTTTGACGAGGGAACCTGGCTATATAAAAAGTGCCTCGAAAACGAATCAGTGGGCAACGAAGCTTTTCCAAAAACGTTACCCAAGACTCGCGGCTGCAATGAGACATCGTGCGGATATGTATAATGAAACAATGCAATATATCGCTCAAAAAGAGACGGATCAGGAAGCATTCATTTTTAAGCCGGACCGCCCAATCAAAAGCTTTGAAAGCAAAGTCGATCAAATGAAAGCCAATTATGCGGTGGGCTATGAACAGGCACAAAAACAAATGCCTGAATTAAAGATGTTTTTGGGGATTGGATAAGGTAGAAATAAGAATACTAGCATAGTTTAATATAGAATATACTTGCAATAGCGAGGGTAATTATATTAAAATAAAGCTAAGAACATTAAATTAAATAATAAGTGCAAGACAAGGTGGAGCCATAGTCAACTATGGCACCGCCTTGTCTTTTTTGCATTGAAAGGGGAAATTTATGTTTATTTTACAAATTGCGTTAGTTTTATTTGCTACGAAGCTCGCTGGAAATCTTGCTGCAAGAATTGGGCAACCATCTGTACTGGGGAAAATAATTGTTGGTATTATTCTTGGTCCAGCCCTTCTTGGTTGGGTTCATGATACTGAACTGTTGACCGTATTTAGTCAAATAGGTGTTTTACTTTTAATGTTTTTAGCTGGTCTTGAAACGGATCTTCAGGAAATGAATAGAAACAAAAAAGCGGCGATTTATGTTGCTTTAGGTGGTATTATCCTGCCGATTATTTTAGGTTATGCAGGTTCACAGTATTACGGAATGTCTGTAGGAGAATCCATTTTTATTGGTTTATTACTTTCTGCTACATCTGTCAGTATTTCGGTACAGGCATTAAGAGAGCTTGGCTGGCTGAATAGTAAAGAAGGGTCAACATTACTCGGTGCGGCCGTATTGGATGATATTGTAGTCGTTATTTTAATCGCAATTGCGATGAGTTTCTTTGCCGGTTCTGATACAAATATCGGTGTATTGATCGGTAAGAAAGTATTATTCTTCGCCATCTTGATTGTGCTTGCAAAATGGTTTATCCCACACTTCATTAGAATATTTAAGAAATTTAAAGTTACAGAATCGATATTAAGCGCTGGCCTGATTATTTGTTTTGGCTTGTCATATTTTGCAGAATTCCTAGGTATAGCAGGTATTATTGGTGCTTTCTTTGCGGGGATTGCGATTGCACAAACAGAATTTAAAAATGAAATTGAGCATAAGGTTGAGCCGATTGCATACGGGATTTTTGTTCCATTCTTCTTTGTCAGTATCGGGTTAGCCGTTTCATTCGATGGAATTGGCGATCAAATCGGGTTTATCGTCGTGTTTTCCATTATAGCAGTCGTATCGAAATTTATCGGCTCTGGATTAGGTGCAAAATTAGCCGGATTCAATACGAAATCATCGATGGGTGTTGGTGCTGGAATGGTTTCGCGAGGCGAAGTTGCACTAATATTGGCTGCAATGGGACTTGAAGGTGGCTTGCTGCCGGCTAATTACTATACGTCCATTATAATTGTAATTATCGTAACAACAATTGTGACACCACCTCTTTTAAAGGCAATTTTCGGGAAGCGAATTGCAGTTTAGTTTGTAGCATGCTGAAAACTTAGGGAAAAATGAAAAGCAGCAATTTTCTTTTGAGAAAATTGCTGCTTTTCTACTCTGGGGAGCTTTATTCACTGGATTCTAGTTCTGTCTCAACCGATTCCTTAATATATTATGCTTTCCTGACTTTAATCAGATGATAAAGAGACATTAATAAGGAAATAAACGCTACAAAGACGGTTGCACCAATGACAGCAGCAGCTACAATCTGTACTGCTTTTAAGTCCGATTGTAACAATGCAAAAATCGCAATTAATACTGCGATAGCAGGGATCAACTTCCTAGCTATAACGAAACCGTTTTTGTTTTCTGCTTTCCATTGATTCCCGAATGCAGTCAGTGCAGTCCAGAGTAAAGGGATCGTAATTACGGTAATTAGAAGAGCTAATATAAAGGAAATTGTGTGAATGATGCCAAACGCTTGTTGTGTAATCATCCAAGAAATGATTGTACTTGGAACAAGTATCAACGAAGCAAGTTGTAATGGTTTTACTTGGTTTTTATACTTCTCAATCGTTGTATCACGGTCTGTGTAAATCGGCTTCGTGTTGGGAGCAGCACGAAATAAATGGATATCACCTGCAGAATCCACAAGTGACCAGCCTGCATCTTTGAAAAGTTCAAAGTATTCTTCATCCGTATTTTCCAGTGTTCGATAATCTATACTGTATACATAATCAGCACATTCACCTTTTTCAAGTGTGTAGCCTAAAAATGAAAAACTTCGGACATGCCAACCTTCAAGCGAAAGTTTATGCAATTTTTCCAAATCCTTTTGCTCAGAAAATGCTAATCCACCAGACATCATATACTTCGTTTTTGTCATACTTCATCCTCCATTCCTCTTTCAGCTAACTGAATCATCAGCTTTCTAATTGTTAACTCCTCTTTTAAAACGGTTTTGCCTTTTTGCGTCAGTAAATACACTTTACGCCTTGAATCCGTATCGTCGTATAAATAAATCCAATCATTTTGTAAAAGTTTTTTTATAATCGTGTACATTGAAGCTGGACCGATTGAAATATTCCCTTTTGATGTTTCTTCAATTAAATTCATAATCGCGTATCCGTGTTGGGGCGTTGTTAATGCGGCCATAATATGAAACATTGAATCGGTCAATTGCTCATTGTTTTTCACTATGTCACCTCCCGATATATCATAAAGTGATATATATGTCTGAAAACAATATATCACTTTATGATATATATGTAAACAGAATTATCGATTAATTTGATGGGGGAGTGGGAATGCGGGAAAATAAAAAGCCTGCTCGTTCTATAACGGAGCAGGCGATCTTTTAATTATTGCTGATTTTCGTAATCGTAATATTCAACCAGCCAAACAAAATCGTAATGACTGGACTTAACAGGCAAAAGAATGCGAACGGTAAATAGTCGATGACAGAAATATTCAATGTAGAAGCAATGAACAGACCGCACACGCTCCATGGAACGAGCGGATTGATGACAGTACCTGCATCCTCAATTGTACGGGCTAAATTTTTCGGATGAAGCTGAACGGCTTTGAATTTTTCCTTAAATGCTTCACCTGTTAATAACAGCGATAAATACTGTTCACCGATTGTAACGTTAATTCCGATTGCTGTAAAAGCTGTTCCCGTAATAACAGATCCGACCGATTTCAACTGGTTTTGAAGCGCCTGCAGCAATGTTTGGATAATACCAAGCGTAAATAGCAGTCCGCCCATAGAAAGGGACAGCACAATCAAAATAATCGTAAACAGCATACTGTTCATTCCGCCTCGAGTCAGTAATGAATCAATTGCGTCGACTCCTGTTTCCATTGAATAGCCGTTATATAAAATTGCAAACAGTTCGCTTAACGGGATCGTGCTGTGGAAGTAAGATAACACAATACCGGAAATAGCACTTATCGCTAATGTAGCAAGGCTTGGTAATTTAAAGATCGTGCACACAATAAGAACGACAAGCGGAATGATTGCATACCAGTGAATTAGATTTGTTGCAAGCAGTGTTTCTTTAAAGCTTGTAATAAGCTCTGTGTCCATATGCTGGCTTTTGGGAGAAATCCAGGCATATACGATGAGCGAAATAATAAATGCCGGAATGGTCGTGAACATCATATTTCTAATATGCATAAACAAGTCAATACCGGCAACAGTCGCCGCCAAGTTCGTCGTATCGGACAACGGTGACATTTTATCCCCGAAAAATGCTCCGGAAACAATCGCTCCTGCAGTAATCGCAAGCGAAGCATCTATAGAACTTGCAACTCCTAGCATTGCAACACCAACTGTTGCAACGGTAGTAAGCGAACTGCCGATTGCTGTGCCGATAATGCTTGTAATAAGGAAGACAACTGCATAAAAAAAGCTCGCAGTAATGATTGAAAGACCTATATACAATAGTGTAGGAATTGTCCCGCTTATTAACCAACTGCTGATTAAAACACCGATCAACAGAAAAATATAAACTGCGCCTATACTTGTTGAAACAGAAGCAATCATACTTTGCTCCATGATTCGGTACGGTACTTTTCGCAGAACACCATACATGATCAGTATAATAATGGCTATGAAAATCGGAATATGCGGGACACTGCCGAGTTTCATAATGCTATAAGAGATGAGTGCAATAATAAATAAAATTAAAATAAGTGCTTCAAAAAAATGTGGTTTTACATGTTGTTTTGCATTCATGATGATTAGACCTCGCTATGTAGTTTCGCGCTTCAACGCGTTGAAGTACAAAAGTAAGTGTAGCATTTTATATAGAAAAAGGGAAGGGGGTAAAAATAAAAGGAACATACCGGATAGTCCGGAATGTCCCTCTAGCGCTTGATGAAAAGTATTAAAAATATTTGAAATTATTCAGCAAGCATAATCTTTTCTAATTGTAATGGTTCAATATATGTATCACCTTGATATGCACGCATATTACCGCCTGAAATTTCATCGATCAGTAAAATTTCACCTGTTTTTGCATCTCGGCCAAATTCCAATTTAATATCATAAAGTGTTAATCCTTTTTTCTCTAACTCAGCCGCAACAAATTTTGAAATTTCGATTGTGCGTTGTTTCAAAATTGTATATTCGTCATGAGTTAAAATACCAAGCATTGCGAGTGCATCCTCTGAAATAGGAGGATCGAGTCGTTCATCGTCTTTAATTGTTACTTCTACAAATGAATCCAAATCCTGACCTTCTGTTGCATAAGCACCATAGCGGCGTAAAAAAGAACCGACTGCTTTAAATCGGCAAATAACTTCCAAACCTTTTCCGAAAACAGTTGCTGGTTTAACCGTCATTGTCGCTTCATCAAAATTTGCCTCTACGTAATGTGTCGGTACATTTAATTGATTTAATTTAGAGTAAAAGAAGGAAGTAAGTTTTAACCCGGCAAGCCCGGCACCATCAATTGTTAAACCGACTGTATTTGCACCTGGATCAAAAACACCATTTTCTCCAGTTACATCATCTTTGAATTTTAATAAAAAAAGTTCATTTTCTAGTTTAAATACATCTTTTGTTTTACCTGTATAAATTAATTCCACGTGAGATACCTCCAATAGTAATTTCAGATTTATTATAACACGAATGATTTTATATTAATAACATAAAAATGTTCGTATTTTGAAGAAAGACGTCTAACCTTATGGGAAGTGTGCCCCTTTGTTTACATTGTAATGGTAACATTTGTTATACTAATTTTAGACAAGGAGTGATTTAGATGCTAAAAACGTATAAAAATATTGTTGTGGCAATAGACTTTTCGGAAAAAGCTAAAGTTGCTTTTGAGCGCGGTATGAACGTTGCTCGATTGACAGATGCCACATTGCATTTAGTAAGTGTAATTGATACACATTCTTTCGGCTCAGTGGAAGCATATGATCTAAAGTATGCAAAGGCTCTAACGGAAAAAACTCTTGATCAGTTAAAGGAATACAAGGTTATAGCAGAGCAAGCCGGCGTTAAAAATGTACAAGTATCAGTTGAAGAAGGGTCGCCGAAAGCAGTATTGACGAACTTGGCCGATACCGATTTGATTATTGTCGGAGCAACTGGTTTAAACCGTGCAGAACGCTTCCTACTCGGCTCTGTATCGGAAAATGTTGTACGCAGCGCCAAATGTGATGTTTTAGTAGTACGTTAAAAAAATAAACCCGCAATACTCGGTGCTGCACCCCAAAAGTTAGAGTTAAAAAACTAACTTTTGGGGTGTTTTTCTATGGTTAAATATAGCGAAGAATTCAAATTGATGGTGGTTAAAGACTACCTGAGTAGTTCATTAAGTTATCGAGTAACAGCTAGGAAACATGGCGTCGCTGAAGAATCTCAAGTAAGACGTTGGGTGCGTGCTTTTAAAGAATTTGGTCAAGGTAGCCTATCGATTAAGAAAAAGAAGCAGTTTTATTCTGTTCAATTTAAATTAGATATATTAAACTTTATGAAACAAACAGGTGCTTCTTATCTAGATACAGCGATTCAATTTAATATGAATAATCCAAGTTTAATCGCAAATTGGTACAGTAAATTTTTAAAAGAAGGGATAGAGGGCCTGCAAGAAAAAGCAAAGGGGCGCCCATCTATGTCTAAAAAATCAAAAACTACACAAAAGAAGCAAGAAAAAGAACTGTCACGTGAGGAACAGTTAGAGCGCGAAAATGAACTGCTTCGTTTGGAGGTTGCGTATTTAAAAAAGTTGAAGGCTTTTCGAGAGAATCCGGATGCCTTTCTCGAAAAGCACAAGCAGCGATTACCTTTGGACTCAAAGAAGAAGGATTCCGATTGATAGATATTTTAAAACGAGTGGACATTCCAGAAGCAACGTATCATTATCATATCAAACAAATGAATCAGGAAGATCCGGATAAAGCATGGAAAACATTGATTTTAGAGACGTTTGAGAAACATGAGGGTCGATATGGCTATCGCCGAATTCACGCAGAATTAAAGGCAGAAGGACACATAATCAACCATAAAAAAGTACAGCGAATCATGAATGAAATGAATTTGAAATGTGAGAAATTCGGGCGTAAATCTCGTTATAAATCTTATAAAGGAACTGTGGGTAAGGTCGCAAAGAATCGATTAAACAGACGTTTTATCACACCAAATGCCCTTCAAAAATTAGTAACAGACATAACCGAATTTAAGTGTACAGATGATGAAAAATTGTATCTAAGTCCCATCATGGATTTATTCAACGGTGAAATACTCGGTTTCAGTATGTCGAAACGCCCTACACTCGATTTCGTAATGGAGGCACTTGACCAAACACTTCCGATTATTCATGAGCAGGCGAATTATCGAACAACGATTCATTCGGATCAGGGGTGGCATTATCAACATAACAAATGGGTGAAAACATTAAAGAGAAACAAGATTTTCCAAAGCATGTCTCGTAAAGCAACATGTGCAGACAATGCGGCCATGGAGAACTTCTTTGGCATACTCAAACAAGAAATGTATTATGGGGAAGTATTGATTTCCTATGAAGCGTTACAGAAGAAAATTGTGAAGTACATCAGTTATTACAATAATGATCGAATTAAACAAAAACTGGCCGGCATGAGCCCGGTAAAATACCGAACTCATACCAGCCAATTAGCTGCATAATAAAAACTCTAACTTTAAGGGGTCACTACCCTCCTTAATCGAAGGAAATTGCGGGTTTTGTTAATTAATAAACGCCTTCTACAAGCATACCGTTTGCTACTTTAATGAAGCCGGCAATGTTTGAACCGACAACTAAATTGCCTTCATAACCGTATTTTTTCGCTGCATCCGAACTTTCTTTAAAAATTGATTTCATTATGCTATGCAGTTTTTCATCAACTTCCTGGAAAGTCCAGTAATTACGGCCGGAATTTTGAGCCATTTCAAGTGCTGATACGGCAACACCACCTGCATTTGCTGCTTTACCAGGACCAAATAATACATCGCTCGCTAAAAACTCATTGATTGCATCTAAATTCGATGGCATATTTGCACCTTCTGCAACGACTTTTACCCCATTTGCAATTAACGTACGAGCCTGATCGCCGTTAATTTCATTTTGAGTCGCACATGGAAGGGCGATATCACATGGAATTGTCCAAATACCGTCACAGCCTTCTGTATAAAGAGCATTTGGACGATAATTTACATATTCTTTAATACGCTTCCCTTCAACTTCTTTTAACTGTTTAACAATTTTTAAATTAATGCCTTCCGGATCGTAAATGTAACCTGAAGAATCTGAGCAGGCCACTACTTTCGCTCCAAAGTGCTGGGCTTTTTCAATTGCATAAATTGCTACATTTCCAGATCCTGAAACGACAACTGTTTTGTTGTTAATTGAAAGTTTTGCTTCACGAAGCATTTCTTCAACAAAGTATACTAAACCGTATCCTGTTGCTTCTGTACGTGCTAATGAACCGCCGTAGCCAGGTTTTTTACCTGTTAATACACCTGCTTCATATGCACCGCGAATTCGCTTGTATTGCCCCCATAAATAGCCGACTTCGCGTGAACCTACACCAATATCTCCGGCCGGAACATCGACATCAGGACCAACATAGCGGTATAATTCTGTCATGAATGCTTGGCAGAAGCGCATAATTTCTGCATTTGATTTACCTTTTGGATTAAAGTCGGAACCGCCTTTACCTCCGCCGATCTGTTGACCAGTTAAAGCGTTTTTGAAAATTTGTTCAAAGGCTAAAAACTTCATAATAGATTCGTTTACAGTAGGATGGAAGCGTAAACCACCTTTATATGGCCCAATAACGTTATTATATTGAACACGGTATCCGCGGTTTACTTGTACTTGGTTTTGATCATCTTGCCAAGCGACACGGAAAGAGATGATTCTGTCGGGCTCAACGATACGTTCTAAAATGTTATGTTGAATGTATTCAGGATGTTGTTCGAATACAGGAACTAGAGAAAGGAAAATTTCTTCCGCTGCTTGTAAGAATTCTAATTGATGTGCGTTCTTAGATTTTAATTTTTCAAACACTCCATCAACATATTGCTGTGCATTACTCGTTGTTGTCATTGTCGTCATGTCTATACCCCCAAATGGATTAATAAGTATACATTAGTATGAATTATCAAACAATTCAATTATATTTTATGTAACATCACTGTGTGAAATCGATGTTAAAAAAGAGAAAACGTTTTCAATTATTATATTGATATAATGATTTGGAGTTGCTTTTGGAAAGGATGATGAACTATTTTACAACTATTAATTGATGCAGATGCTTGCCCGGTTGTTGATTTAGCGCTGTTTATTTCATCTCGATATGAGATAAGACCAATCTTGTTCTGCGATACATCACATCGAATGGAACGGGAGGGTGCAAAAACAATTATTGTCGACAAGGGACCAGATTCTGTTGATTTTAAGCTCCTCAGTGTCTTAAAGAGAGGAGATATTGTCATAACAGGAGATTATGGTCTTGCTGCGATGTGTATAGCAAAAGGTGGAATTGTGATCAATCACAACGGGAAAGAACTGACGTCAGACAACATAGATCAACTGTTGGCATTTCGATTTGAAAGTGCGAAAATAAGACGTGCAGGGGGACGTACGAAAGGACCGAAAAAGCGCACGGAAGAAAATAATTTGGCTTTTGAAACAAAATTTCGACAAATTTGTGAACGTGCGATTTTTGAGAAGGAGGAATCATAAATGAATCAGCAAATCTTAAATTTAGACGCATTAAAAGCGCGCTTTCCGTTAATTGAAAAGCTGCAATCCGAACAATACGTATTTTGGGAAAATGAAAATGTAGCTAAAGATAGTCAAGTATCCGAACAAGTAACACTCGATATGATCCAGGACGCAGAAAATAGATTGAAGCGTTTTTCTTCTTATATAAAGGTCGCATTTCCAATTACGAAATTTTCAGACGGTATTATTGAATCGGAATTAAAAGAAATTGCGTCGATGAAAAAACTTATAGAAGGAAGACGCGGTTTTAATATTCCCGGAAAATTAATGCTTAAATGTGATCATGCATTACCGATCGCCGGTTCGATTAAAGCGCGTGGCGGTATATACGAGGTGTTGAGTCATGCCGAAAAGCTGGCAATCGATGCCGGTATGATAACAGAACAAGATGATTACGCAAATTTCCATAGTGAAGAATTCCGTAAATTTTTTAGTCAATATAAAGTAGCGGTCGGGTCAACGGGCAATTTAGGTCTGAGTATCGGTATTATTAGCGCAGAGCTTGGCTTCCAGGTAACGGTGCATATGTCGATAGAGGCAAAGGAATGGAAAAAAGAACTGCTGCGCGAAAAAGGAGTAGAAGTAATCGAATACGAATCTGATTACACGTCTGCCGTGGAAAACGGCCGCCAAGTAGCAGAACAGGATCCAACATGCCATTTCGTTGATGATGAAAATTCCATCGATCTGTTTTTAGGATATTCAGTAGCGGGTCTGCGCCTGAAAGAACAGCTACAGCAAGCAAAAATTACAGTCGATGCAAATCATCCGTTATTTGTTTATCTGCCTTGCGGTGTTGGCGGTGCGCCTGGAGGAATTGCCTATACTTTAAAACAAATTTACGGTGAATATATTCATATTTTCTTTGCAGAACCATTTGCATCACCATGTATGCTTTTAGGATTGATGACCGGTATGCATGACAAAATTAGTGTGAATGATATTGGATTGTCCAATCGGACGGAAGCTGACGGATTGGCGGTAGGGCGGCCTTCACGATTTGTCGGAACATTGATGGAATCCGTTATAAGCGGATGTTATACTGTGGATGACAGCTTTTTATTTAGAAGTTTAAAAGGTATGTTTGAGACGGAAAACATTTTTATGGAACCTTCAGCACATGCGGGAGTTTATGGTCCGATCGAATTAATGATGCAGGGCACTTCATACATTGAAAAGCATGGGCTTACAGATAAAATGGAAAACGCCACACATATTATATGGTCAACAGGCGGCGATTTAGTGCCTGAAGAATTACGACAGCAGTATTTACAAACAGAGATATAGAAGGGAAGTCGCTTGTGTTAATTGTAGTAGTGATCATCGCATTTTTTGGAGCAGGTTTACTCGATTTAAACTTACGTAAAAAATATAACATCCCAAAAAACGAGAAATTTATGGATCAGTATGTGGGGATTTGGCATCTCTTCTTGGAAATCTTCCTATGTTTCATGTTTTTATCGTATGTAACTATTAATCTATTTGACCAAAAAACATTATATTCTGTATTGTTTGCGTTCATTATGATTTTATTTATAGTTCGTGGATTATTGGAGTTTTGGTTAAGAAGAGAAAAGCGTCGTCATATTATTTCATTTACTTATGTAGTGCTTTGTGCAATTTGCAGTATCGCAATTGCCATTATTATGTAAGAAAGAAGTGTGTTGGGGGAGAACCCCTCAACACACTTCTTTTTAGTCTACCTGGATTTCTTCAACTGTCGCTTCAACTTCTGAGCGGGACATTTTTTCTCGTCCTTCTTTCATGGCCTGCAATGTTTTATGCGCCAATGCTAAAGGCAGTCTACAGAATAATTTAATCGAACGTTTATCTAAATCTTTCATATAAAGGTCGGCCTTTGCCAGGTTTTCCTCTGCATAAGCAAATAGTTCAGCACGCGTCCAGCCATCGGGTACGAAGCTGACACCGCGCTCATCCAAATCTTCCTGCTCATTACGTAGAATGTTTACTGCCTGTAACCCGCGACCATAGCCGATTGCCAGTTCACGGTCTGTTTTCGTGCCGGCACTCCATTCCCAAAGCTCCGAAAGCATGACACCGACTAAACCAGCCACGTAGTAGGTATAGTCGTCCAAGTCTTCTTTCGTATGCACCTGCCAATTTGCGAGCGCCCATTTTGCCATCCCTTCCGCCATCTCACTCGTCGCAGATGTGACAATAGAGAAAGCTCCTTTAGGGCAAACTTCCAGCCAGTCTGCAAGACGTAGTGTCACTTCAGGCATTTTGTCCTTTATAGGTGCCAAGGCATCAAGGTAAGCATTGTTATCGAAGACAGAGGCTTTCAATAATTCCGCTACTTTTAATAATGTTGCATTTTTCATTTCATTGGAAACATCTTCATGATCTTCAATTTCATCAATCGCTCGCATCGCTAAATAGGCCGAGGCAACCGTTAATTTTAATTCTTTATCTAAAAAAGTAATGGGGATAAAAAATGTACGGCTCGTCTCTTTTAATACGCGCATTGCATCTTTTTGTAAAGCTTTATTCGACATAAGGAAAACTTCCTCCATTCTAAATTGCATCCACTTATTATCGTAACGCAAATTTATAAAAAGGGAAAATAAAAGTTGCGGCTTTTCTTGATCGGGGGAGGAGGATAAGGCGGATATAGAACATCAGGGCTCGAAAGTGGAACAAGTAGAGAGGAAAGTAGAAAGTTTGAGTGAGAAAGTGGAATATCTCAACCAGAAAGTAGAACGAAACCGCCGAAAAGTAGAATCCCGTCCCAAAAATAAGCACTCATTTCCAGTATGTACATATTTATTGAAATATGGTAATATTAGAACAATTCAAATGGACGGAGGTGAACGGAATGAAGAAGTTGGCGATTGAGACAGGTGTAAAAGTGGATACAGCTATGTATTTTGCACGTGTCATTACTTTTAAATTTGGGTCTAACGGGATAGGTGTGTCCTTTTTTAGACAATTTAAAAATAATGCGTAGCTAATTAACTTCATTCTTTTCACCAATACTGAAAAGACTGCTCTCGTTAATGAGCAGTCTTTTTGTTTTTTAGCTGCGCCCATGGAGGCGTAGAAATATGCAGTTAAAAGCAGAAAACATTACGAAAATTATCGGTGGCAATACCATTTTTAAGGATCTTTCTATAGAAGTAAATACTGGTGAACGTATCGCAATTGTCGGTCGAAACGGCAGCGGAAAAACGACATTATTTAAAGTGCTGGCAGACATTGAACAGCCGGATGAAGGACGGATCATAAAATCGAAAGGTCAAACAATCGGCTACTTGCATCAAATTCCCCGATACACGGATACATCCGTTTTTGATGTATTGTCAAAAGCATTTGCTGAATTACATCAAATTAAAGACCGTTTAGCTCATTTGGAAAAGCAGATGGCAACTGATTTATCGGAGAAGATTTTAAATCAGTACGGTGAGCTGCAAGAGCATTATTTAGCAAAGGGCGGATACGAAATCGAAGCGAAAATCGCATCGATCGCCAATGGACTCGCGATTACAAAGTTATTAGATCAACTTTTTGATGCGCTGAGCGGAGGAGAAAAAACAAAGGTAATGCTCGCTCAAATTTTATTGCAGCAGCCTGATATTTTGCTGTTGGATGAACCGACAAATCATTTGGATCTTGCTGCAACACAGTGGCTTGAAGATTATTTGCAATACTTCAAAGGTACCGTTGTTGTGATCTCGCATGACCGGATGTTTTTAAATAAAATTGTTCAGTATGTGGCAGAAATTGAAGATGGCCAAATTTGGGTAAGTAAGGGTAACTATGATCAGTACATTAATAATAAAGAAGCAAAAATAGCGCAACAGTTTGCGGCATATGAAGAACAGCAAAAAAAGATTCAGAAGATGAAAGAGGCGATTCGCCGATTACGACAATGGGCGAATGAAGCGTCTCCTCCCAATCCTGATTTATACCGTAAAGCGAAAGTAATGGAGAAAATGCTGGCACGAATGGAAATCGTCAAGAAGCCAAAAACCGAGCGCCATATGAATTTACAATTGAAAATCGAAGACCGGACTGGCAAAGAAGTGTTTATGCTGAAAAACATTTCCCACGGGTTTGAACATGACTTTTTATTTATGGATGTTGATTTATCGATACATTTTCAAGATAGGGTAGCTATTGTTGGGAATAATGGTACGGGAAAATCCACGTTATTAAAAATTCTATTAGGGGAAATTGCGCCTGTTGATGGAGAGGCAAGACAAGGGAGCAATTTAAAAATCGGTTACCTTGCACAGCAGTTTGACCAATTGAACGGCAAGCAGCGTCTTATCGATGCATTCCGAGAGCAAGTTTCGCTAACGGAATTTGATGCTCGGCATATGCTCGCCAAATTTTTGTTTTACGGTCATGATGTATTTAAAAAAGTGGATCAACTAAGCGGCGGGGAAAAAATGAGGCTTCGACTAGCTCAATTAATGATTCAAAAATGCAATGTTCTCGTTTTGGATGAACCAACGAACCATCTTGATATTGAGTCGAGAGAAGCGCTTGAAGAAGCATTGGAGAACTTTGAAGGAACCATTCTTGCAATTAGCCATGACCGCTATTTTTTGCAAAAACTATTTACGAGAACGGCTTGGCTGGAAAATCAGCAGCTAACCGTTCATGATGGTCCATTTGAATGGGCGCAGTCGAAACAAAAGGAGTTAAGCAAATGAATAATATAGAAGCATATTGGCAGCATTATTGTGATTCGGAAGGTATGGAAAATATCCGTTATAAAGAAGCATTTCAATTTGGTGAAAAGGCGGATTGGCTTGCAGGACTTGTCGAGGAGGGCACTAAAACCGCAACTTGCTCGAGTTTTCCGTTGTATGAACGAGAAGGGGAAAGTTTACCGGAAATTGGGGACTATCAAATTGTTTTAAACAGTAAGGATGAACCGGTAGCGATCATACAATCCTATTCTATTGAAATATACCCATTCAATGAAGTACCTGTTGATTTTGCTTTGGCAGAAGGAGAAGGTACTTATGAGGAATGGAAGGAAGCACATGTCGCGTTTTTTAGCAGAGAACTCTCAGCGCAAGGTCTGGAATTTACCGAGGAAATGCTGACTGTTTGTGACCGCTTTAAAAAAGTTTTTCCTAAATAAGATTAGAAAGCTACAATATTAATAGCTAGACCTAAAAAATGGAGGGATTTGCTTAGGCAACCTCCATTTTTTTACTGTTTTTGTTCAAGAACAACATTTCCTGGCAACAATTGCTATCGGACATCGTTACATAATAGTTGCATAGGTTAATGTTTTTTTGATATATTAAATCTTGTTTTTCTCTATATAAAGGGAAAAATGTTTTGAATAGAAAGAGTGATTACAAGGTGAAAAACTTAGTAAAAAATAAAAGCTTATTAAATAATTTCCTAGCGATTTTCGTTCTGGCCGTTTTAATGCTATGGGCGAAAACTTACATTACACAAGTGACGCAGTTTAAGCTGGGTGTTGAGGGGCCGCTCCAACAGTTTCTTTTATTGATCAACCCATTGGGATCTGCGCTACTATTTTTATCAGTTGCATTTCTGTTTAAAGGAAAAAGAAAACTGACAGTATTGATCTTCATCTATACGTTGATGACAATTCTTTTATTTGCAAATGCTGTATATTATCGTTTCTTCAGCGATTTTATTACACTACCTACGATATCTCAAACACAAAATTTCGGGGATTTAGGCGGCAGTGTATTAACTTTATTAAAACCTTATGATGTATTATTTTTTGTGGATATTTTCGTGTTGATCTATATTCGTTTTTCAAAAAAAATTAATTTCCAATCCGGCAAAATCGGATTCAAAATGCCGGTAGCAGTTGTGGCTGCGGCAATTATATTGTCTATTGTTAACTTGCAATTAGCGGAAGCAGATCGCCCGGATTTATTGAGCCGAGGCTTTGACCGCAGTTATATCGTAAAATATTTAGGAATGTACAATTATTCAATTTATGATTCTGTTAAAACGTTTGAAGCATCTTCAGAGCGTGCTTCAGCTGACAGCAGTGATATTGCGGAAATAATAAACTATACAAATTCATTTTCATCTCAACCAAACGAGAAGTATTTTGGTAAAGCAAAAGATATGAATGTTATTTATTTACATTTGGAATCTATGCAGTCATTTTTAATTGACTATGAGCTTGAAGGCGAACAAGTTACACCGTTTTTAAATTCATTGGTTAAAAATGAAAATACAATGTATTTCGATAACTTTTATCATCAAACAGCGCAGGGCAAAACGTCCGATGCTGAATTTATGTTAGAGAATTCTTTATTCGGATTGCCACAAGGCTCGGCCTTTATTACGAAAGGACAAAATACGTTTGAAGCCGCACCATCGATTCTAAAAGATTATGGGTATACGTCTGCAGTATTCCACGGTAATAATGGCAGCTTCTGGAACCGAAATATGATTTATAATCAGTTTGGCTATGATGAATTTTTTGATGAAAGTTCATATGATACAGCCGATTCGAAAAATATGGCGGAGTACGGTTTAATGGATAAACCATTTTTCGAGCAGTCGCAAAGCTTGCTAGAAACATTGCCGCAGCCATTCTATACAAAATTCATCACGGTTGCCCATCACTTCCCATATAAGATTGACCAGGATTTAGTGTCGATCGGGAAAGCGACGACAGGTGATACGAGTGTCGATAATTATTTCCAGACAGCTCGATACGCTGACGAAGCAATTGAACAGTTCTTTACGTATTTAAAAGAATCCGGTCTGTATGAAAATACAATGATTGTGATGTACGGAGACCATTACGGAATTTCCGACAACCATAATAAAGCGATGGAACAAATTATTGGTGAAGAAGTGACACCTGTTGTAAATGCCGATTTACAGCGTGTGCCTCTCTTTATTCATGTGCCGGGTATGGAAGGCGGGGTTAACCATACGTATGGTGGCCAAATAGACCTTCTTCCGACAGTACTGCATTTACTTGGTGTTGAAACGAAAAACAATATTCATTTTGGGACAGACCTGCTATCGGAAGAGCATAGCGAAATCGTTCCGTTCAGAAACGGTAATTTTGTCAGCCCGACGATCTATTCATTGGACGGCAAATACTACGATCCGAAAACAGGCGAAATGCTCGATGAATCGAAAATGGAAACAGCAGATAAATTAAAAGCGATGGTAGAAGAAAAACTTCACTATTCAGATAAAGTTGTTAATGGGGATTTATTACGCTTTCATTCCAAAGATGGAAGTATAAAAGAATAAGCAGAACAATTTAAAATTGAATAAATATACTCAGGCATCATCTATTTTGATTAATTCAAATGGATGATGCCTTTTTATTATGGCTTAAAAAATAATTATAAATATCCTAGTAAAGAAAAATACTTTTCAAAATCCATCGATATACTCGAAAAACTCTATTTGTTTCATAATAATTCACTATTGGAATTAATGTTCATTTTACATATAACACAATGAATAGATATTTTAATTACCGTCTGATGTGATGTATTAACTTATATTGGAATATAAAGTGAAATTATGATTTGTTATTAAAACCATAACATTAATCGTGGTATCAGTTAATTTTACTATTTAAAAGTACTAAATTGTTGAGAATATTTTCACCTGATTATCTATATAAATTAAGAGACAGATATTCAATTGCTTAATAGGTTGTAATCTTTTTGTATAAGCAACATATAGTGGATTTTGGGAAAGCGAAACGATTTTAGAGTTTTTATGAGGCGATCTAAGCAATTCGCCACCCAATATACTAAGGGGGAATGAGTGTATGAGAGAAGCCGTAATCGTCGCTGCAACACGAACACCGGTAGGCAGAAGAAATGGCGTCTTAGCAGAAGTACGAGCAGATGATTTAGCTGCAGATGTACTGGAGGAGGTAGTAAGTCGAGCAGGAATTGAAAAGGCACTTGTAGATGATGTTATTTTCGGCTGTGTTTCCCAGACATTGGAGCAAGGCGGAAATATCGCACGAATTGCCGCACTGATGGCAGGCTTTCCGATTGAAGTGCCTGGTGTAACGATTGACCGGCAATGTGGCTCGAGTTTACAGGCAGTGCATTTTGCGGCACAAGCGATTATTTCTGGCGATATGGACATTGTCATTGCGGGTGGTATTGAAAGCATGAGTCGAGTACCGATGGGATCCAATATGGAGGGTACGCGTAAAAGTGACCGTATTAAAAAATATGAGTTGATCCACCAAGGTTTATCCGCAGAGCGAATTGCAGAACAATGGCAATTAACAGAGCAGGAAATTAATGAATATTCTGTGTTGAGCCAACAACGTGCCAGTGAAGCAATCAAAGCCGGCTACTTTAACGATGAAGTTGTAGCGATTGGTGATGTGGATACCGATGAAGGCCCGAGACCCGGAACAACCGTTGAAGTTCTGCAAGGCTTAAGGAAGCTGTTTAAAGAAGACGGATTTATTTCTGCCGGAACTTCATCACAAATGAGTGACGGTGCGTCGGCTGTACTCATTATGTCCAGTGATAAGGCAGAGGAACTCGGTGTGAAACCGATGGCAAAAATCATCGCGCGTACTGTCGTAGGTTCTGACCCGACAATTATGCTGACAGGCCCAATTGAAGCGACAAAACGTGTCCTTCAAAAGGCAAACTTAACGATTGAAGAGATCGATACGTATGAAGTGAATGAAGCATTTGCTCCAGTACCAATAGTTTGGGCAAAAGAGCTGGGAGCGGATTTGTCGAAACTGAATCCGGAAGGTGGTGCAATTGCGCTAGGTCATCCACTTGGCGCAACCGGAACGAAATTATTAACTTCGATGCTTTATCGAATGGAGCGTAATAACCAACGTTACGGCCTGCTTGCGATTTGTGAAGGAATGGGCATGGCCAATGCCACAATTATTGAGAGAATTTAAATAAAGGCGATATTCATATTTTAAAGATTTGTAATCGCTTTCAATATAAAAAGGTGTTAAAAATATGATGAAGAGAGAGTGAATTCAATGAATAAAACATTGGCGAAATCTAGAAAAGAGTCCCGTACATTTTTTAATGATGATCATATTATGTTCAGGGATTCTCTTAGAAAATTTGTAGAAAAAGAAATTGATCCTTATTTTACACAATGGGAAAACGATCGTATTGTACCGCGTGAATTATGGTTGAAGCTAGGCAGTCAAGGATTTTTATGTCCAAGCGTAGAGGAAAAGTACGGTGGGACGGGCTTAGACTTTATCTTTGATATTGTTTTGTCCGAGGAATTATCAAAAGTCGGCGGCGGCTTAAGTGGGATTGGTCTGCACAGCAATGTCGTAACACCGTATATCACTTCTTTTGGAACAGAAGAGCAGAAGATGAAATACCTTCCGAAGTTTGTAAGCGGTGAATGGATTTCAGCAATTGCGATGACAGAACCGGGTGCAGGGTCTGATTTACAAAAAATGACGACGACTGCTGTGAAAGATGGATCAGACTATATTGTAAATGGTCAAAAAACATTCATTACGAACGGAATTCTTTCCGATGTCATCATCATCGCCTGTAAAACAGATCCAAAAGCGGTACCTGCCCATAATGGGGTAAGCCTATTGATCATTGAGAGAGGGATGGAAGGTTTCTCCCGTGGAAGAAAATTAGACAAGGTTGGTATGCATAGTCAGGATACAGCAGAACTGATTTTTGAAAATGTACGAGTACCTGCAGAAAATCTTCTTGGGGAAGAAGGAAAAGGGTTCTTGTATTTAATGCAAAAATTGCAGCAAGAACGTCTGCTCACGGCAGTAGGGGCAATTACCGCTGCAAAAGATATGCTGGATCTGACGTTGCAATATGTAAAAGAGCGGGAAGCGTTTGGTAAACCAATTGGTAAATTCCAGAATACACAATTTACACTGGCGGAAATTGCGACACAAGTAAAAATCGGCCAAACATTTGTGGATGATTTGATCTTACGCCATTTAGAAGGACAGGATCTCGTGACGGAAGTATCAATGGCCAAATGGTGGACAACGGATATGGCTCGCAAAATATCAGTAGAGTGTATGCAATTACATGGCGGCTACGGCTATATGGAAGAATATAAGATTGCGAGACGATTCCGGGATATTGCCGTTACACCAATTTTCGCCGGTTCCA
Organism: Solibacillus sp. FSL K6-1126; assembly: GCF_038003445.1. NCBI lineage: Bacteria > Bacillati > Bacillota > Bacilli > Caryophanales > Caryophanaceae > Solibacillus > Solibacillus sp. FSL K6-1126. The sequence continues at coordinate 1,569,711 of NZ_JBBOPD010000001.1, forward strand.
ACGAAATTATGAAAGTCATTATTGCCAAAAATTTGGGGCTGTAATAAATCCGAAATTATTTCATCAAGTATAAACACATGATACGTAATATGAATTAATGAGGTGAGACGCAATGAAAAATGCCGTAATTATAGACTCTGTACGTACAGCAGTTGGTCGTATGGGCGAAACATTAAAAAATGTAGAGGTAGATTATCTTGCGGCAAAAGTGTTGGACGAAATTACTGTTCGTACCGGAATTGGTAAGGATAAAATCGATGAAGTCATTATCGGACAAGCAAAGCAAAGTACTGATTCGCCTAATCTAGCCCGCTTAGCCCTTTTACGTGCAGGTTTTCCGATTGAAATTACCGGCTATACAGTTCACCGGCAATGCGGTTCAGGTCTGCAGGCAATGAATAGCGGTGCTCAGCAAATCATGTGTGGGCTTTCGGATATTATTATTGCGGGTGGAGCTGAAAGCATGAGCACAGCCCCATACTATTTGCGGAATGTCCGTTACGGTTACGGTGCTGGAAACGGTGAAATTCTCGATTCGAACACTGAAAGTCAACCACGTGCCCAGCCAATTGAAACATATGGTGCATTAACAATGGGAATGACTGCTGAAAACTTGGCTGTAAAATACGCCATTTCCCGAAGTGAACAAGATGAGTTTGCCATAAGGAGCCAGGAGAATGCAAAAAGAGCCATCGAAACGGGATTGTTCAAGGATCAAATCGTCCCATTTGAAGTGAAGACGAAAAAAGGAACGCTCGAATTTAAAGTAGACGAACATCCGAGGGAAACAACAATCGAAAAATTATCTCAATTAAAACCGGTTTTTAAAGAAAACGGTACAGTTACTGCCGGGAATACAAGCGGTCGTAATGATGGTGCGGGTGTGATTATGCTTATGTCGGAAGAAGCAGCTGCACAGTATGATAAAAAACCTAAGGCGAAAATTATTGCGCAAGCTGTATCAGGAGTTTCACCGGAAATTATGGGAATTGGCCCTGCCCCGGCAACTAGAAAAGCATTGCAATTAGCGGATTTAACACTTGATCAAATCGGTTTAATAGAATTAAATGAAGCCTTTGCAGCTCAATCCTTGGCCGTCATCAAGGAACTTGGCATGGATATAAACCGAGTAAATGTAAATGGGGGCGCAATCGCACTTGGTCATCCGATTGGCGGCACAGGTGGTGTATTAATGACGAAGCTGCTTCATGAAATGGAAAGACGTGGAGAAAAATACGGTCTAGTTACATTCTGTATTGGCGGCGGTCTTGGTATTACAACAATTGTTGAAAATATGCAGTTGTAGATACGGAACCGGAGCTGATCACGATGAACAATACCGATTGGAAACCCCACTATACAAAAAAATGTACTACTGCTGAAAACGCAATCCAACTTATTGAATCCTCTCAAACGATATTTTTGGCACCGATGTGTAATGAACCTCAAGTACTTGTAGAAGAATTGATTCGTCAAAAGGCGCGATTACAAGAGATTTTATTATATACCATCATTTTAGGGAGTCCGTGTAAATATGCGGATCCCATATGTCACCCACACTTTAGAATTCGAACATTCTTAAATTCAACCTTATTGAAAAAAGCATACGAAAATAATAATTGTGATTACGTTCCTGTAAATTTCTCGGACATCCCCCGGTGGATCAAAGAAGAGAAAATTGATGTTGCACTTATTCAGGTTTCCCGTCCAGATGCAAACGGTTTTTGTAGTCTTGGTCTTTCGGTAGATGTTGTACAGACATTGATAAAGGAAGCGACGGTTGTAATTGCGGAAGTAAACAGCAATCTTCCTTATACATCTGGAGAAACTCTCGTCCATGTATCCCAGATCGACAAGTTTGTTCCATCTGACCGACCGTTACTCACGATTCCAAACAGTCATCCGGCTAAAGAAGAATTAGCTATCGGTAAATACGTGGCAACGCTAATCCCTGATTATGCGACGATACAAGTTGGCGTCGGTAAAATCGCTGCTAGTATTGTCCGGTCACTCCAGTCCAAAGCAGGATTAGGAGTGCATTCGGGTTCGATTTCCGATGAGATTATGCAGCTCATTAATCTTGGAGTTATTACAAATGAACGAAAAGAGATCAACCGGCATAAAACCGTTTGCACAACACTTACAGGAACAAATGATTTATATAAGTTTTGTCATCAAAATAAAAGCGTTGAACTGTATCCGGTAAGTTACACCCATAATGCAGCGATTATATCGAAAATAAGTCATTTTTATTCAATTAACTCGGCGTTGGAAGTAAGCCTGTCCGGCCAAATCAATGCCGAGCAAGTTGAGGACTCCCATGTTGTTGCAGGGGTTGGAGGTCAAATGGATTTCATTCACGGCTCAAAGCTTTCTTCAGGTGGAAGAGCAATTATTGCGCTGCCTTCTACGGCGAAAAACGGAGCGGAATCCAGGATAAAGATTCATACAAAATACGTGACGTCATTAAAGTCTGAAATCGACTACGTTGTCACAGAGTATGGTATTGCAAAACTGTTTGGAAAATCTTTAAGTGAACGGGCGCAAAACCTAATTGCCATTGCGCATCCGAAATTCCGGGCTGCTCTTACGGAAGAATACAAACAATTAGTGTAATGAGCCAAATAAGAAAGGATGTTAACTATGTCGAATTTAAAAGATAAAGTTGCAATTGTCACAGGTTCCGGTCGAGGTATTGGACGAGATATTGCCTTACTTCTAGCGAAAGAAGGAGCAAAAGTTGTAGTCAATGATTTAGGTGGCGGATCCGATGGGCAAGGAAATGATACAAAAATTGCAGATGAAGTGGTGCAGGAAATACAGGACCTTGGCGGAGATGCTGTAGCCAACTATGATTCCGTTGCTGACTATGAATCTGCTTCCAATATTATAGACACAGCATTATCACGATTTGGCCGCTTAGATATCGTCGTGAATAATGCAGGTATTTTACGTGACCGGATGTTGTTTAAAATGAGCGAAGAAGAGTGGGATACAGTAATTGCGGTTCACTTAAAGGGTTCATTTAATATGACACGAGCGGCATCAACAATCTTTAAAGAACAAAAAAGTGGGCGTTTTATTCATTTCACCTCCACATCCGGGTTAATCGGTAATGTGGGGCAAGCCAATTATTCAGCTGCTAAATTAGGGATTGTCGGATTAAGTAAAAGTACTGCGTTAGATATGGCCCGGTATAATGTTACATCGAATGCGATTGCCCCGTTTGCATGGAGCCGATTAATCGGGACAATCCCTACAGAGACAGAGGATGAAAAAGAGCGAGTGGAAAGACTGAAACAGCTTTCGCCAGCTCATATTGCGCCATTAGTTGCCTTTTTGGCATCGGATGAAGCTGCCGATATTTCCGGTCAAATATTTGGTGTACGAGGTAAGGAAATTATGGTGTTTTCTCAGCCGCGTCCGATTCGCTCGGTATTCAATGCGAAAGGCTGGTCCGTTGATAGCTTAAGTGCAATCAAAGGCTCGCTTCAATCAAGTTTTACACCGCTTGAAGCTAGTGCGCAAGTTTTCCCGTATGCCCCATTAGTGTAATTGTTTGGACTGTTAAATTGGAAGGGAGAGAGAAAAATGGACTTTCAGCTACCACCCGATTTAATCGAAATGAAAAAAACAATTCGAGAGTTTATAGACAATGTGGTGGATCCACTTGCAGGAGAGATTGATCGTGAAGACCGAATACCGGACCATATTATGGAAAAGTCAAAAGAAATGGGGTTGTTCGGTCTAAGTATCCCTGCAGAATACGGTGGTACAGGCATTGATATGGTCGGGAAATGTAGTCTTTTTGAAGAAATCGGCCGTACATCGAACGGTTATATGACGGTAATCGGTGCACATACAGGAATTGGATCGGTCGGGATTGTGGAATTGGGGACGGAAGAGCAAAAGCAAAAATATTTACCCCGCATGGCTTCGGGTGAAATTATTGGTGCGTTTGCTTTAACTGAAACGACTGCGGGTTCTCATGCAGCAGCTTTAAAAACAACGGCCGTTCGTAAAGGAGACAAATACATTCTGAATGGCGCGAAGCAGTATATTACAAATGCGCCGATTGCAGGGGTTTTTACGGTAATGGCTGTAACCGATCCAACTAAAGGCGCAAAAGGAATTACTTCTTTCCTTGTGGATAAAAGCGCTCCTGGTTTAATCATTGGAAAAACAGAAGAAAAAATGGGGCTTCGCGGATCCCATTCTTCTGAGATTTTCTTCGAGGATTGTGAAGTGCCGGTCGAAAATGTGCTTGGTGTAGAAGGATTAGGTTATGTCAATGCCTTAACCATTTTGGCAAATGGTCGTGCTGGGCTCGCGGCGAGAAACTTAGGCTCAGCGCAAAAGCTTTTTGAGCTATCCGTCAAATATGCGCATGAGCGTGAACAGTTCGGAAAGCCGATTTTTGAACAGCAAATCATTCAACATTACTTGGCGGAAATGGCATTGGATATCGAAACATTGAGATCCTTTACGTACCGAGTGGCATGGATGGTGGACCAGGGGATGAATGTCATCAAAGAGGCAGCGATGGCAAAACTTTTAGGTTCGGAAATTTATAATCGCATAGCAGATAAAGCTGTGCAAATTCATGGTGGCCTCGGTTATATGAAAGAGTTCCCTGTTGAAAGATATTATCGGGATGCACGTATTACAAAAATATATGAAGGCACATCTGAAATTCAAAAAAATATTATTGCTGCTCAAATTCATAAAGAATATTTGAAGAAAGCACCGCCCGTATCAATCTAGTAATCTGATTTGAAATATCTGAAAATAACGACAAATTAAATTGGAGGAGGTAATTTTTTGAGTATAGGGCTTAAGGAAAAAGTTGGTCTGAAGTTAGAAGCCTACACCTTTCGAGTTGAAAAAGGAAAAATCAAAGAATTGGCCCAAGCGATTGGTGATGTGAAAGAGGAGTATTTGAATGGTGAAGCGGTTCCACCTACATTCCCGACAGTAATCGACTTTTGGGGTGGAGGTGCTTCCTCGTCCGAGCTATTAAATTTAAACATGAAAAAGGTTCTCCATGGCGAGCAGGAGTATGAATATTTCAGGGAAATCGTTCCCGATGAAGAAATTACAGTACATGGGGTCATTGAAAAAGCTTATTCAAAAGCGGCGATGAACTTCTTTATCATACGAAAAGATTATTTGGATAAACATGGTGAAACGGTTTTAATCAGTCGATCCACGATTATCGAAAGGCATTAGGGGGTTATTTTATGGAAATAGGCCAGACGCTGGAACCTTTACAGAAGGAAGAAATAACGCATACGCAGCTCGTTCGATATGCAGGTGCATCCGGAGACTTCAATCCGATCCATACCGTTGTCCCATTTGCAGAGGCAGCGGGTTTAGGCGGGGTCATTGCACATGGCATGTTGGTTATGGGCTTTGTCGGGCAGGCAATTGGGCAATGGTTTGAAGTAAAGAACCTGAAGAAATTCACAACGAGATTTAAAGCAATGACAAGACCAGGAGAAAGAATAACTATACAAGGCCGTGTTGTCGATGAAAATGAAACTTGCTGGATTTGTGAGGCAGAAGCAGTTAATGAATCTGCTGAAGTAAAGGTGAAAGCATTTTTTGAAATAAAAAAATAATTGCATCCAACGTTGTTCTAGAGAGATGACTCGTTACGTAAAATTTGTGATGTTGACTGCAATATTTACAGGAGAATCTCTTTTATCATTACGCAGTTATGGAGTAACAAACAAAATTTAAGGAGGAGCTCGCAATGAGAGAATACGTCACTACTAAACAGGAAATCAACAAAAATTCACTACCGTATAATTTGTATCAAAAGGCAAAAAAGTTCGGAATCTGGAATCCGGTAGATATCGACTTTACGCAAGATAAAGAAGATTGGAAGAAATTAAATGAAGAACAGCAATTAGAGGTGCTTACTCAGTTTGCTCAATTTATTGGCGGTGAAGAAGCGGTCACACAAGATATTTTACCGATGATTATGGCGGTTTCTAAAAAGGGATGGTTCGAAGAGGAATCTTATTTAACAACTTTCCTTTTTGAAGAAGCGAAGCATGCTGAATTTTTCAGTCTGTTCCTGGAAGAAATCGGCGTAAAGGATGATTTGACTCATTTACTGACACCAGGCTACCGGAAGCTATTTGATGAAACGCTGCCAGCAGTGATGGGCAGATTGATTGAAGATCAGTCACCGGAAGCAATGATAGATGCTGCGGTTACGTATAATATTTTTGCAGAAGGTGTTTTGGCTGAAACAGGTTACTGGTTCTTCCATGAAGCACTATCAAGCGCAAATTTGTTCCCGGGATTTATATCAGGAATTCGAAACGTTAAGCGTGACGAAGGACGTCATATAGGTTTTGGTACATTCCTCATTCAGCGCCTAATTAGTGAGAATCCTGAACTGGAGCTGTTTGAACGCGTACAGCAAAGACTGCAGGAGCTGTTACCGATTGCGATGATGTTAACAGAAGGAAAAGAAGACAAACAAGTAACAAGTCTTGGAATTGAACGAGGAAAATCGATGGAATTTGCCATGAAGCAATTACAGGCACGTCTGACAGTGCTTTCCCGAGCTAAAGGAAAGACGTTAGAAGAAATCTATAATACGGACATTGCATTAGAAGAAGTATAGGAAGTATTCATTCAGACGCTGTAATAAACAGTTTGCTATTTAGAGGGGGATGAAGGATGACGACAGACGTACAAGTTAAGATCTTTCCGCAGTTTATCAATGGTGAATGGACACCACCTGCTTCAGGTGAATTTTTTGATGTGATCAATCCGGCTACTTCAGAAGTCGTAGCGAAAGTTTCAAAAGGAAATCAGGACGATGTGAATAATGCGGTTCAAAATGCGAAAGAAGTTTTTGAATCAGGTGTCTGGTCAGGGAAAACGCAGGCAGAACGTGCACAGATCATGATGCAATTTGCGGGGAAAATCAGACAGCATGCGCAGGAAATCATTTTCTTAGAAGGGATTAGTACGGGGGCGACACTACGTAAATTGGGTGGCGCAGATATTCGGCAGTTAGTGCTTTCTCTTACTCAAACAGCGGATTTATCGCTGAAATATGAGGCAGTAACAGCTCTTCCGGTCAACGAACAATTAGGTGCAAATCGTAGTCTGCTTGTTCGCGAACCACTCGGAGTAGTAGCGGCGATTACACCATTTAACTTCCCGCTAGTTTTAGCGATGTGGAAAATCGCACCGGCAATTGCGATGGGGAACTCCATCATTATTAAGCCGGCTTCCAATACACCATTAGGTACATTGAAGCTTGCACAATTAGCAGTTGAAGCAGGTATTCCACCAGGGGTTATTAATGTCGTAACAGGTCCTGGAGCTGAAGTGGGCGATGCACTTGTTACACATCCAGATGTATCGAAAGTGGCGTTTACTGGATCTACAGAAGTAGGCAGAAAAATTATGGCACAAGCTGCAGGTACAGTTAAGAAAGTTACGCTTGAACTTGGAGGGAAGGCGCCTGCAATCGTGCTTCCTGATGTAAATCTCGAAGTGGCTATCCCAGGAATTCTGCTCGGCGTATTTTTCCATTCAGGACAAGTATGCGAAGCGAGTACACGTCTCATCGTACATGAATCCATTTATGACATTGTCGTGCAACAACTAGTTGAGACAACGAAGAAAATAAAACTTGGACAGCCGCTTGATATGACGACTGGAATGGGACCGGTCATCTCGGAAACACAGATGAATAAGATCCTCGACTATATTCAGTCTGGTATTGATGAGGGAGCAAAACTTGTATGTGGCGGTAAACGTGCAGCAGGTCCAGGGCTGGAGAACGGGTATTTCATCGAGCCGACGATTTTCGCAGATGTGACGAATGATATGAAGATTGCGAGAGAAGAAATCTTTGGGCCGGTATTATGCGTGATTAAATATTCAACAGAAGAAGAAGCAATCGCCATCGCAAATGATACGGAATATGGATTAACAGGCGGTGTTTGGGGCCGTGATGTGACGAAAGCAAATGAAATTGCTACGAAAATCAATGCCGGAACAATCTGGATCAATGACTGGCATATTTTCCGTACAGATGCTCCATTCGGTGGCTATAAGCAAAGTGGCTTAGGTCGTGAACAGGGAGCTCAAGTGTTTGATGACTACACAGAGCTTAAAAATATTTGCACTTCACTTACGACGGAAAATGCACAGCGCCCAGCTTTAGGACTAATCTTTTAATCGAAAAATGAATGGAGAGATACGATGAAAACGACTTCCTATTTTGAATTCACACATCGCCCTGAAATCCGAAGTGGTGCAGGTTCACATATTTTAGTACCCGATCTAATCCAAGGTTTAGGTGGAAAGCGCCCTGTTCTATTTTCTGATAAAGGATTGACGGATGCAGGCTTAACACAAAAAATCAAAAGCTTATTTGATATGGTTCCTGGCATAAAGCTGGCTGGTGTATTTGATGATATTCAGCAAGATGCGAAATCGAGCAATATTAACAGAGGCCTGAAATATTTTAAAGAATGCAATGGCGACTCCATTATTGCAATTGGCGGCGGGAGTGTTATTGATACAGCTAAAACTGTCAAATGGGCTCTTTACAATGGTGTTAACGAAGTTGAGTATATTTTAACAGGGAACGTTTTAGAAGTTTGGCCGGATGCAAAGCCGCTTGGTATTCCGCATATTTCAATTCCTACTACAGCTGGAACGGGTTCTGAAATCTCCAGTATTTCAGTAGTATTCAATGAATTGCTGAACCTGAAGTGCAATTTAATGAATCCGTATTTGAGTTCTGATATTGCGGTATTAGATCCTGACTTAACTGTTGGTTTACCGCCAAGAGTAACAGCGTTTACTGGTATGGATGCACTGACACATGCTGTAGAAGGATTTTTCTCAACAAAATCAACGAATTTCTCGGATGCATTTGCACTGCATGCCGCAAAAATCATTGTCGAAAATTTGACTACGGCTGTGCGTGATGGGAAAAATGTGGCTGCACGTGCGAATATGCTACAAGCAAGTGCAATGGCTATTACAAGTTTCCAATCGGCGATGGCCAATATCCCAATCCACAATATAGCCCATACGTATGGCGCGAAGTACGGCATTCCACATGGGCTGGCAAATGCAGTTCTCATGCCGAGTGTAATGAAAAATATGCCGAGCATGTATTTACCGAAAGTGAATGCATTTGCACCTGCACTGGGAATTATTCCAAACGCAGAAAATCCGCAAGATACATTGGATGAGTGCATAAATGTAATTGTTGACTTAAGAAATGCAGTAAATCTGCCGCCAAGCTTTGACGAGTTTAATATTGATGCGGCAGATATTCCGCAACTTGTGCCTGCTGTTCAAAACGATCCTTCGTCGTTAAGTTTCCGTATTCCTGATGACATCATTGTAAACGTTTCTAAAGAAGTAATCAGTTCTAAAGTAAGTATTTAATTTAAAGAAAGCGCTCTTGAGGAAAGGGGGGCCTCCTTTCCTTTGATCGAAAATTTGAAAGTAGGAGGTTACTATTATGAATATTGTTGAATTGCTTACTTCAACAACTTCCCGTTTGCCAGATCAACCTGTCATCCACTTCAAAAGAGCTCTACTTACTTATAAAGAATTACAAGATAAAGTTTACAATATCGCTGCAGGATTGAAAGATCAGGGTGTCACAAAAGGTGCGAATGTGGCATTAATGATGACAAATCGTCCGGAATATATTATTACGTATTTTGCTATTTTAGCAAATGGAGGTACGGTCGTTCCGATCAACCCTACATTTAAAGAGCAGGAAGTAACATATATCGTAAACGATTCGGAAGTTGAATTGTTGATTATTGAAGATACGGCGAAACCGGTTATCGAAAACGCAATGGATCAATTCAAAACAGTCAAAACAATTATTAATTACGGTGATCATGTAGATGAACGATATTTATCATGGCATCAGCTAGATACATCTGCCTCTATTTCAGAAATTGTCCCCCTTCATGAATCTGACGTCGCACAAATCATCTATACTTCCGGTACAACCGGTAATCCGAAAGGCGCCATGATAACACACGGTAATTTAAACTGGATGGCGATTACAGCAGCCGTATACAACCAGTTAGTTCCAAGTGATCGTGTCCTATGTGTATTACCATTGTTCCATGCTTATGCAAAACTTCAAGGCTTCCTGGCACCGATAGCTCATGGATGTGCAATCTATTTGGAAGAACGTTTCCACCCGGTTGAAACATTAAAAGCGATTGCCGAACATGAAATTACAATATTTTTAGGTGTGCCGACAATGTATGCCTTTTTTGCTCAGGTTCCTCATTTAGTAGAGCAACTGGACTTCTCAAAATTACGGACAGCTGGTTCAGGTGGGGCAAGTTTACCAGCGGAGCTATTGCATAAGACGAATGAATCGTTCGGTGTCAGTATTTCTGAAGGATATGGTTTAACCGAAAGTACGGTCATGCTGATGACAACACACCGAAGCTTACCGAAAAAAGTCAATTCAGTCGGGATGCCATTACCGGGAATCGATTTGAGACTGGTAGATCCCGAAGGCAATGAAGTAGCCAATCATGAAGTAGGCGAAATCTTATTTAGAGGGCCGAATATGATGAAGGGGTACTACAAGAAGCCGGACGAGACCGCAAATACGATTAGGGACGGCTGGTTGTATACAGGAGACTTGGCGTACCGTGATGAAGAAGGCTATCACTTTATCGTTGACCGTAAAAAGGACATCATTATTCGTGGCGGGTTTAATATTTATCCTCGTGAAATAGAGGAGCTGCTCTATCAGCACCCGGCGGTCGTAGAATGCTCTGTAATCGGCAGACCGGACCCGGTATTCGGTGAAAAAACGGTAGCGTATGTCGTATCGAAAGACACCGAGCTAATAGAAGATGATGTTCGTGAATACTGCAAAGCGAAACTTGCCGAATACAAAGTGCCGGATTATATAATTTTCATTGAAGAAATTCCAAAGTCCGGAACAGGTAAAATTCTGAAGACCGCTTTGAAAGACTTAGACAAAAACGCAATGCCTAAATAAGAAGCGTCGGCTGGTCGGAGTTCATAAACTTCAGTACATGAACTAGAACGCAGATTATGTCGTTATGGACGAGCCGCTTATTGCGTAGCCCTAAATGACAAATAGGTTAATGATTGAACAGGAATAAGGAGGGGTTAATAGATGAATTTTGACCAAAAGGCAATTATCGTGACGGGTGGAGGATCTGGTTTAGGTGAAGCAACTGCCCGAAAGATTGCATTTGCTGGAGGCTATCCTATCATATTGGACTTAAACGAAGAAAAGGGGCAAGCGGTAGCCGATGAATTGAATGGTTTATTTTTTAAAACGAATGTTGTGAAGGAAGAAGACGTACAGGCAGCAATTAACGGTACAGTAGAAAAATACGGTTCGATCCAAGGTGTTGTGAATTGTGCAGGTCTTGGTACTTCAACACGTGTAGTGGGCAGAAAAGGTGTATTCCCATTAGATGAATTTAATTATATTATCCAAGTTAATTTAGTTGGTACATTTAATGTCATCCGTTTAGCTGCAGCTGCCATGATGACAAATGAACCGAATGAACACGGGGAACGCGGGGTTATTGTGAATACAGCTTCTGTCGCGGCGTTCGATGGACAAATCGGTCAGGCTGCCTATTCTGCATCCAAAAGTGGAATCGTAGGGATGACATTACCAATCGCAAGGGACTTGGCTAGCTATGGCATCCGCGTTATGACGATTGCACCGGGAATTTTCGATACACCTTTAATGAACAGTGCGCCTCAAGCAGTTAAGGAAGCGTTAGGAAAACAAATTCCATTCCCGTCCCGTTTAGGGGAAGCGGATGAATATGCCCATTTAGTAACGGCCATTTTTGAAAATCCAATGTTAAATGGTGAAACGATTCGACTCGATGGAGCGATTCGCATGGCCCCAAGATAAGGAGGATGACGGATGAACCTTGAAACAATGACGATTGAGAAGCTTGACTACGGTGTACACGTCGTAACAATTTATAATCCGCCTGCCAATACATTAAATGCAGGAATTCAGCAGGACTTAGTGCAACTGATAGAGGAAGTCGAAAAAAATCCGGCAATCCGGGCCATTGTGTTCAAATCGGCCAACCCGAAAATCTTTATTGCAGGTGCAGACCTGGGTACAATGGGCAGCTCTGATGATAACGTGGATTTTGCTGAAAGTTCAAAACATGTGCAGGGTATTTTCAACCGGTTGGAAGCATTGCGGGTACCAACTATTGCAGCAATAAATGGTCATGCATTAGGCGGTGGCTGTGAATTCGTGCTTGCATGCGACTTCCGTATAATGGGTGGCGGCACAATCGGATTAACGGAAGCATCATTGGGATTATTGCCTGGTGCTGGCGGTACACAGCGTATGACGAGATTAGTAGGCGGAGCAAAAGCGCGCGAATTAATGTATTTAAGCAAACGTTTAAAAGCAGAGGAAGCAGCAGCAATCGGCTTAATTACAGAAGCGGCAGCTCCGGAAGAAGTGGAAGAAAAAGCAATCGCATTTGCAACATCGCTTGCTCAAAGTGCCATTGGAGCAATCGGCCTCATTAAAAAGAGTATTTTAGCCGCGGAAGAATTGCCGTTAGAACAAGGGTTATTAGTAGAACGGGAAGCCTTCGCGAAAACATTTACTACAGGGGAAGTAAATGAAGGCATCCGCGCGTTCTTTGAAAAGCGCCCTCCAAATTTTTTGAAGCCAGTCACAAATCAATAAATGGAACATTTGGGGGCCGTGTTGAAAGTTCAGCTTTCAGTACGGCCTTTAATTTAATATGGAAGGATGAAAGATTTATGCTGTTAAAAGGATTAAAAGTGCTGGATTTCTCCACATTATTGCCAGGCCCGTTTGCGACGATGATGCTGGCGGATCTTGGAGCGGAAGTTGTTCATGTTACCAAACCGGTAGAAGAAGGGAAGCAATGGGGGCCGAATGAATATTTGCAGCGCTCTAAAAAGTCGCTGGCGGTTGATTTGAAGTCTCCGGAAGTAGTCAAATCGCTAAAGGAGCTATTAAAGGAGCAGCAATATGATATTGTAGTTGAGCAGTTCCGGCCTGGCGTGATGGCGCGCCTTGGTCTCGATTATGAAACGCTTAAAGCCATCAATCCTGGCTTAATTTACTGTTCCATTACAGGCTATGGTCAAACAGGTCTATATCGTGAGCGTGGCGGGCATGATATTAATTATGTATCCTTGTCGGGAGTGCAAGGCTACTCCGGCACGAAAGAAAATGGCCCGGCAAATATAGGTTTTCAGGTGGCCGACTTGGCAGGTGGATCAATGCATGCAGTGATCGGTATTTTATCGGCTGTCATTTATCGGGATAAAACGGGGATAGGGCAGCATCTTGATATTAGTATGACGGACTGCGCATTAACGCTAAATGCCTTATTTGCCCAGGATTATTTAGCAGAAGGAAAACCGCTGCCACGTGAAGAGCTAATTTTAAACGGCGGCTCGTTATATGGTTATTATGAAACGCTGGATGGTCGATACCTTTCTGTCGGCAGTCTTGAACCGAAATTCAGACAGCAGTTATGTCAGGCAATCGGTCATCCGGATTTACTTCCATTAGCGATGAGTAATAAACCGGAAGATATTGCAAAGATGAAAGAACAGCTGCAAAGTATTTTCCTGCAAAAGACGCTTGATGAATGGCAATCTATTTTCTTCGAAGTGGATGCTTGTGTTGAACCGGTATTGACCTTTGAAGAAACGGTTGCACATCCGCTTTTCAAGGACCGGGATATGTTTGTGGAAATAGCAAAGCCGGATGGAACAACCCAAAAACAAATTGCATGTCCGATTAAGTCCAATCTCTTCAAAGCTTCGTATGGGACAGTCGGAGTACATGCAGGAACACATAACAATGAAATTTTAGGAAGCCTGTTAAAGAAGTAGGGAATGCGATACGGATGAATACATGTATAAATATGTCTCCTAAACCGCATAACACCGGAGATCTGGGAGTGCAAGTGTAAAAAATATTAATTTTTATTGCGTTCATATTAAAAATACTTAATATTTATAAGAGTAATTACTGTTCTTTTTTTGAAAAATATTTTAAGATATAAACGAATTACAAGATTGTTGAGCAGGTGAACTATGAAAAACTTAAAACTTAGTGTTTTCCTTCTAACCGTTCCACTTTTACTGGCAGGTTGTGAGAGTGTTGAGAACAAAGAAGGCTTCTTCTATTCAACATTTGTACGTCCGATGGATTGGACACTAAACACATTTGGTGAATTATTTAACGGCAGCTATGGTTTGGCTATTATTGCTATTATTTTAATTATTCGTCTCGTACTAATGCCGTTTATGCTTAAAACTTACCGCAGTCAAGCTACAATGAAAGTGAAAATGGATTTTGTCCGCCCGCAAATGGAGGATATCCAGACACGTTTAAAAGCAGCAAAAACTCCGGAAGAAAGAATGACAGTTCAGCAGGAAATGATGTCGCTCTACAAAGAACATAATATTAATCCGTTAAATATGGGCTGCCTGCCAGCGCTTATACAAATGCCGATTATTATGGGCTTATACTATGCGATTTTATATTCAGCTGAAATTAAAACACATTCATTCCTATGGTTTGACCTTGGCTCTACAGATATTTGGATGACTGCAATCGCAGGTGTCGTTTATTTTGTACAAGCGAAAGTCTCGCTTCAAACCGTACCAGAAGCTCAGAAGAATCAAATGAAACTGATGATTTACGTATCGCCGATTATGATTGTCATTATTTCATTGTCTTCGATGGCTGCACTCCCACTGTACTGGGCAGTCGGAGGGTTATTCTTAATTGTCCAAACTTATATTGGACGCAAATTTTTCTCAAGCATCCCTGAAACTAAGGGAAATGAATAAATATAAGTTATGCCGCTGCTAAAGGCTTACTGAACTAAAACTACTGAGACAATGATTTCAGTAGTTTTTTTATGCGTTGCGATCAGAGTGAATTTATTTTCTAATAAACTTGAGGATTGTTCTAATATATTTTAAAAGCTTCTAATAAAAACCTCATTTTCTAATATAGTTGTCAGTTGTTCAAATAAGTGGTCAAGATTGTCGAATAAAGCGTCCAGTTGTTCTAATATGTCATAAGCATCTTCTAATAAACGTAGCAATTGTTCTAATAAAGGCAATTTCAGGTATTTGAAAGCCCCATTAGTAACGTGAAAACTTAGCATACTGACTATATTTCCGGTAATTTTCTAAAATATAGTCGCTATTGACTAATATCCACCTCAGATTATCTAATAACATCGGTTATTTAGTAGTTAAATTTACATACAATTTATATTGACATTGATTATCCTTAATGGATATAATTCAGTAAATTTAAATTCGATGAAAAAGACAGTAATTTACAATTGTTTTGGTAAGCGAGCTGGGGATTGGTGAGAGCCTGGTGCAAAATATGTAAATGAAGCGCACTTTGGAGAAGCAGTCTGAACATAAGTAGGACCTGCCGGGGAGTCACCTCGTTATTAATGGAAAGTGGTCACAATTTGTGGCAACTAGAGTGGTACCACGGGAATTTGAAGCTCTCGTCTCTATTTTTGAGACGGGGGCTTTTTATATTGGGAGGAGATAATATGTATAAAAAAATTGCATCAATTATTCAAGATGCTTTGCCGCACAAAATAATAACAAATACCGAAATTGAACAACTATTAGAAAGGCCAAAGTATCAGCATTTAGGGGATATAGCTTTCCCATGCTTTACGCTTGCTAAATCTTTAAAGAAAGCCCCAAATGTTATCGCTATAGAAATAGGCGACAATATTAAAAGTGATTTTATTCAGGAAGTTCATGTTGTTGGAGGCTATATAAATTTATTTTTAAATAAGTTACAGGTGACAAGAGACGTCATGGCCAAAATTATGATCGCTCACGAATCATATGGACAACAAGAAATACAGCAGAAGAATATCGTGATTGATTTTTCATCACCGAATATTGCAAAGCCATTCTCAATGGGGCATCTTCGTTCTACGGTCATTGGAAATGCTCTTGCAAATATTGCAGAAAAGAACGGATACAATGTCATTCGGATAAATCATCTTGGCGACTGGGGTACCCAATTCGGTAAATTGCTTGTGGCATTCCAATTGTGGGGAGAAAAAGAACGTGTTCAACAATCACCTATTGAAGAACTTTTGAAGCTATACGTGAAGTTCCATGATGAGGCAGAAACAAATGAATCCTTAAATGAGGAAGCAAGATCGGCATTTAAAGCGCTCGAAGATAATGATCCGCGGGCAATGGCATTATGGACCTGGTTTAAAAGTGCCTCACTACAAGAATTTAAGCAAATTTACGAGCAGCTTCATATTCAGTTTGATACGTATGAAGGGGAAGCTTTTTATAATGAAAAAATGCAGTCTGTTGTTGATGAATTAAAAAAGAAGCAATTACTCACAGAGTCGGATGGTGCGAATGTTGTTGAGCTTGAAGATATGCCACCTTGTTTAATAACAAAACAAGATGGTGCAACATTATATGCTACCCGTGATTTAGCCGCAGCTTTTTATAGACAGGCGCAATATGAACCATCCCAAGTTTTCTATGTGGTAGGGAATGAGCAAACACTGCATTTCAAACAAGTATTTCAAGTTATCTCAAAAATGGGCTATCCATGGTCGGGAAATCTGAAACATGTACCATTTGGAATGATGTTGAAAGATGGGAAAAAGATGTCCACACGTAAAGGCAGAGTCATTTTATTGAAGGATGTATTAAAAGAAGCAGTGGAAACAGCGTCGAGAAATATAGAGGAAAAAAATCCGACGTTAAATAATAAACAGAATGTTGCTGACCAAGTAGGGATTGGCGCGGTAATATTTAATGATTTAAAGAACTTCCGCTTAAACGATATTGAATTTTCATTACCTCAAATGTTGAATTTTGAAGGTGAAACAGGTCCTTATGTACAATACACGCACGCCCGGATCCATTCCATTTTAGAAAAAGCAAAGTATACAGCAAGTAATGAAGTAACGGTGATGGAATTAGAGAATTCAGCTTGGGAGGTTATTAAGCTGCTGCAACAATATCCTCAAGTAATTACAGATAGTTTCGAACAAGTAGATCCTTCCTTAATTGCGAAATATGTATTGCAATTAGCGCGGATATTCAATAAATATTATGCAAATACAAAGATTTTAGTGGAAGATGAACAGCTAGAAAGTCGTTTACAGTTATGTTTTGCAGTAGCAACCGTTTTAAAGGATGGTTTGAAGTTACTGGGAATAAAATCACCGGAAAGTATGTAAAGAATAAAATTTTCTTTGAACGATTTAAAAGTCAACAACAGTATTTAATCGATATTTAAATATAAAGATAAAAATATTAAATACTCATTGTATCCCCAGACCAACTATGCGAAAATTTATTAGAATATTGGAAAAATAAGGGGTGGGACTATGTGGGAACAGCAGCTAATTGAAACGAAGCGTGGAATTTTTGAAGTTTTTTCAAAAGGCGAAGGGAATCCGGTCTGTGTAACGCATTTATACAGTGAATTTAACGAAAACGGGAATCGCTTTGCGGAAATGTTTGTCCCGTATTATAAAGTGCATTTAGTGAACTTACGTGGCTGTGGAAAATCAACGGATGATGTGTCTGTTTTTAATTATGGCATGCACGATAGCGTAGAGGATCTGGAGGCAATACGTTTAGCATTAGGTTTTGATATATGGGGATTTGCCGGACATTCAACAGGCGGGATGCTGGCATTAAACTATGCTATTTTGCATCCGGAAAGTGTAGAATTTCTCGTAGCTGGCGGTCTTTGTGCTTCTGCAGAATATATGCATCATCCCGCAAGTATTTACTGCAAGGAAAATCCGAACAATAAAAGAATTCTTGAGATTTTAGCGATGCTTCGAGATCCATCTTCAACGGTCGAACAAAGAAGAGCGGGTTCTAAAGAATGGGCGCTTATGTCGTTATATAAAGAACAAAACTATGACAATATGATAAGTCGTCCGAACAGCGGAAAAACAGTTTCGAAAAGACTGGATTATTTTTCATATAAAGAGCTGCCCAACTTCGATTTGCGACCACAATTACCGGCTGTGAAAACAAGATCTTATATATACGGCGGTTTATACGATGCGCAATGTCCATATGAATTTGCAGTGGAAACAGCGGATTTAATGGCGAATGCGACATTGACGACATTTGCAGAAAGTAACCACCACCCGGTTATTGAAGAAGAAGAAAAGTTCTCGGAATTTGTGCGCAACCTATCTCAACTGCAATCCATCCGATAGTAAATATAGGAGTCATGCTATATGTATACAAAGAACGAAAGAGAAAATTATTTTCAAAATATAGTATCTAAGATTAAAGGAATCCAGGATGTGGAAGGCATTATCCAGTTAGGCTCTGGAACTATTGGCTACAGTGATCGATACTCTGATATTGATTTAATGATAGCAACGACAGAACAGGTAAGTTTGGCAAAAGATTTCATTAAAGCTGAGCTACAAAGGATGGGTGCTTTTTATATAAAGGAAGGAAAGTTCAGCGATGAGATTTTTTTACTTATACCTTTCTTTGAAAATGGACTAGAAATGAATTTATCTGTATTATCAACCACTCATCTGAATGTAAAATCCCCTTTATGGAAACTTGTTTTTGATCGTAATGGTGGAGTTCAGTCAAAAATGATTGAAGAAAATGAAAATTTTTTAAAGCAAGATCAGCCTTATATGAAAAAGTTCAATATTACATTTGAATATGCCTATCATTTGAGAAAGTTGCGTATTGAAGTTCGACGCGGGAATTTAATATATGCGATGAAGATGCTTGAAGTATTGCGGGAGTTGACGTTAACAGTCCAAATATTAAATGAACAAAAAAAGCTTCATCAATTTAAAGCCTACCATACATTAGAAAACGATTTTGTAACACAATTAATGGGTAGTTATCCGACATTAGTAGGCACTACAGCGATTGAGCAGGCTGCTTATACAGTAACCGAACTTTTTAAAAGTACAGTAATGAAAAATGCAATGTTCGATTATGACGAACAATTATTTGAAATTGCTGAGATTTGACCAAGTGAAAAGGAGAAATTTATGGAAGAAATAATAGTAGAAAACGACATCGTCAAAATAAGACCGGTCCAAATGAGCGATATTGAAGCTATTGCAAATGCTGCGAATGACGAGCGGATTTGGGAGCATATGTCGGTAACATTGCTTACGCAGGAAGCAGTTGAGAATTATATCGAAAATGCGATTAAAGAAAGAGAAAAAGGCATTTCGTATATGTTTGCGGTGATCGAGAAAAAAACGGATAACATTGTAGGCTGTACATCTTTTCTTGATATTTCATTTCCCCATAAACGGCTGGAAATAGGGGCTACGTGGTATAACCCGACTGTTTGGCGTTCAGCGATTAATACAAATTGTAAGTTTTTATTATTCCAATACTGTTTTGAAGTACTTAATTTAAATCGTATTCAAATTAAAACAGGGCACGAAAATTACCGTTCACAAAAAGCCATTGAACGCATTGGTGCAATAAAAGAAGGCGTTTTACGCAATCATATGATTCGAAAAGAAGGAACAATTCGTCATACCATTATGTATAGTGTCATTGTGGAAGATTGGGAAAAACTAAAAACCAGGTTCATTAATGGTTTGTTAAAATAAATTTGAAGGTTAGTTAATGGCAATGATAAGTATTTATAAGAAAATCACATTTTTTCGAGCCTTTTAACACGAATTGTATGGAATAAACGAACATTATCGTGTCATATCACAAATTTTCATATACAATAAAAGAGGTTAATCTTTAATAGGAATACTCATTACCTATTAAATATAGATATATTCGGTGTAGGTGAAAAATTTGGGACGAACGAAAACATATATAAGTATAGATATAGAAGCCGCCCTTATACGCGGTAAGCAGTATATTATTGAAATTGGTGCGGTTAAATGGTTGCCAGATGGTACAACAGAAACATTTACGCAGCTTATTCAGCCTTATAAATTCAAAAAGCTGAATGCGCATATTCAAAAGTTAACTGGTATTACTACAGAGCAGCTAGTTGATGCACCTTCTTTTAAAGAAGCTTTTACTAAATTTAAACGCTGGTGTAAGCAGGATTATGTATTTTTAACATTTGGTGAATTTGATCGGAAAGTATTAGAAGAAGAGCTGTCACGCAATTACATAAAAAACGATTGCTTATATCCAATGATCGATTTTCAGCAAAAATATATGATTGCAAACGGTTTAAAAGAGCAGCCTTCATTAGGCGGGTTAATGGCACAGCTTGGATTGGAAAATGAAACACAGCACCGGGCATTAGCTGATGCGGCAAGTCTGCTCTCAATCTTTGTTAAAGTGGATGGAGATAAAATCATTGAACAGCAGCAGACGAATGATTTTATTTTATTGCTGACAAATTTCAAAATGCTGGAAACGACATATGAGCTTGTCATTTCTGCGACAAATTGCAAAATCGAGGATAACGGGATAACGATTCAATCAATGGAAACTTTCCGTGATGAGCTTCCTTTTACTGTTCAAATGGTTGAACGTCAAGGAGAAGATGGGGAAATGATAACAGTGGAAAAAGTTTCGATTAAACCGAATGTGCAGGCAAAGCAGCTGTTGCAACAGATTTCCGAAAATATGTCCGGTAAAATTTTAATTTCACGAACGGCATTACGTTCAATGTCAAAAATATTGAAGTTACATCAAGTAACTTTACCAAAAACAGAAGTGATGACATTAGTAAATTTATTGAAAAAAGAAGAGATTATTGCAAGATTTAATTTGGATGATGAACCTACAAATACATACGAAGCAAGGGTTTTACGTTTACTTAATAAGTATGAGCATATGTTTGTTTCTGAGTTTTATAAACGGGCATTAATCGAGGAAAATATAATACAAGTATAATAAATTCTCCGTTTTTAGGAGAATTTTTTCTTTAATGCCGACTCCTATTACGTTATGATAGGGGGGGACGAATCACTCGTGGGATAATAAAGGAGATTAATTTATGTCAGCATGGATCGGAATTGATACAGGGGGTACGTTAACGAAGCTTGCCTATTTAGATGAACGTCAGGAGCTTAAATTAACGGTCTTTCCATCTAACGAAATGCATTTAGTAAAAGAATGGTTGGAAAATCATCCTCAAGTGGAAGAAATCGGCTTAACTGGAGGACGCACAGAGCAATTGCTGGACGTTTTAAAGACGATGAAGTCGATTGAATATATTGTAGAATTTGAAGCAACTTTAAAAGGTGTGCGCTATTTGCTGGAGAAAGAAGGCCACACAATTGATCAAAGTATCATTACAAATATCGGTACGGGTACATCGATTCATTATATGGATGGCAATACTCATGCCAGGGTTGGCGGTACTGGAGTAGGCGGAGGTACCCTGATTGGACTATCAACGATTATGACCGGAATTTCAGATTTTGATGAGATAAAAGCAAACGCTTTCAAAGGAAAGCGGGAAGGCATTGATTTACTCGTAAAAGATATCTATCAAGGAATGGATACACCGATTGACGGGAATTTAACAGCCAGTAATTTCGGAAAGGTCGGGATTACCGATCAACGTGAATTTGAACAAAATAATGTACTGGCAACAACACAGGGTCTCATCGGTGAAGTGATTTCCACGTTAAGTATTCAGCTTGCCGTACAGCATGAGACAGAGCATATCGTATATATAGGATCAACGCTGATCGACAATGAACAGCTTGTAAAGGTAATTGAACATTATACTATATTAAAAAAACATAAACCTATTTTCTTAGAGGATTGCGGATTTTCCGGTGCAATTGGTGCATTGTTGAATATTCGTGAGCACAGCAGAAAATAAAGGACAGCATTTAGGCTAGCAACATAGTTTAAATGCTTCTTTTTTGCCATTTTTATCTCAATTACTTTACTTAGGTTTTTAGGAAGCGTAGAATGGGAAAGTAAATTATTTAGTTAGGTAAATAAGGAGTGATTGCGATGAATCCGTTATTTCATATATTTTTTCAGCAAAATCGTTATTTAGTAAATCAGTTAAATGATGTTTTAAAACAGCATGGACTATTCAGCTCACAATGGACGGTTCTTTTTTTATTGCATCAAAACGGACCAATGACACTCACAGCTATATGGAAATACCTTGATGTAGAAGCGCCAACTGTTACGCGAACAGTCACTCGTCTGGAGACGCTTGGATGGGTGGAGAGAGTTCACGGAGCGGATAAACGTGAAAAAATGATTGATTTAACGACCAAAGCAATTGAACAATTTCCTCAAATAGAAGCATCCGTTGTTTCGTTCGAGAAAAAAATGACTGATAATCTGTCTGAGGAAGAACAGGTGCTCCTAATTCACTTACTAAAAAAGATGGAAGGTTAGAATAAATGGAGCTTCAAGAACAAACAAATAAAATTTTCACGAAACGATTTATTAGTCTATTCTTTACAAATATGTCCATATTCCTTGTGTTTTACGGATTAATCACAACATTGCCATTATATGCTATCGGCGAGTTAGGGAAATCGGATGACGATTCCGGACTCCTTGTCACGGTATTTTTAATTTCAGCGATTATCGTTCGTCCATTCAGCGGAAAACTGCTAGATCTCTTTGGCAAGAAGCGATTGTTGATTTTAAGTCTTGTACTTTACTTTGCATGCACAGTGTTGTACTTATTTTTTAAACCTTTTCTGCTTTTGCTTGCACTTCGTTTTTTCCAAGGGATATGGTTTAGTATTGCAACGACTGCATCGGGCTCTTTAGCAGCCGATATTATTCCGAAAAGACGTAAAGGAGCAGGATTGGGCTATTTTGCAATGTCTACGAACTTAGCTGTCGTATTCGGTCCTTTTATTGGGTTGCTCATTATTCAATATTCAGGATTTGATATGCTATTTATCGTATTATCTGTATTGGTAGCAATTGGCGGTTTACTGGCATTAACTATTCAAACAAAGGACTTGCCAAAACCAGTAGTAACAGACCGCAGCTTTAAATTTTCATTTAATGATTTATTTGAACGAAGTGCCTTGCCACTTGCCGCGTTAGCTAGCTTGATCGCGTTTTCTTATGCGAGTGTTCTGTCGTTTCTATCTCTGTATGCCGAGCAGAAAGACTTGCTGAGTGTTGCAAGTTATTTCTTTGCGGTATTTGCAGTTGCAATGATTTCGGTTCGTCCGTTTACAGGAAGAATCTATGATACAATAGGCGCAAAATTTGTTATTATTCCGTCCTTCTTTATTTTTGCATTAGGGCTGATTATTCTAGGGAATGCAGATCAGGAAATACCGTTCTTATTATCGGCAATCTTTATCGGTGCAGGGTACGGTACGTTAACAACAAGTTTCCAGTCACTCTGTATCCAGTCAACATCGATCCAGCGCAGCGGCTATGCAACGGCCACTTATTTTACGCTGTTTGACATAGGGATTGCTATCGGGTCATATTTATTGGGGATGGTAGCAGTGAAACTTGGCTATGAATTTGTATATTACATTGCGGCATTCATCATCATTGTCGTATTTGCGCTTTATATGCTGGTACTTAATCGTCAAAAACACAAAATTGAACAATAATAAAAACGATTCATCGTTCCTTAACTGGAATAGATGGATCGTTTTTTGCCACAATTAGTTTTAGGGATTTTTGAATATTGATTTGGTTGAAAATGAAGGATTTCTTAATAATTTTTACCGCTTATCAAATTGCTTCAGGGAAGAGCCCTAACTATTTTTCAATATGGCCTCACGTGCAAGAACATCTGCTGCTTTGTTTTCTTTTTCCGGAATCCATTTAATGAAAAATAGGTCAAATTGTTCGATCAATGAGAGGGCCTGCTCTAAATAAGGTTTGAAGTCCTCATTTTTCACATAAGCTTTGTCGATTGAGCTTACAACAATTTTTGAATCGGAGCGCACGGAAACAAAGGAAGAACCGATTTTCAATGCTTCTTCCAAACCACGTAAAAGCGCAGTAAATTCAGCCTGATGATTGTTCGTATTACCGATTGGTTCACTGATTTTTACATGCTGTCCTTCACCTTTTATAAATATTCCAATCCCGCTAGGACCTGGATTGCCGGCACTGGCACCATCTATATAGACTTCTAGCATAATTTCGCTCCTTTTATGTTCTGTTCATTTAAGTATAACAAATACATGTAAGTTGGAGAAAATAAAAAAATAGCGTACAATAGTATAACAAATTAATGGGAGGTACATGACTTGAATAAAGTAGATGTTATGAAAGATATTGATGAATTAATGGATATGTACTGTGCTGATTGTCTAGTCATTCAGGACCTTCGAAAAGAACGAGGTAAACATGGAGCACACCGTTTCTGCATTGAATCTTGTACGGTAGGGGAACAGCTTCAGTTTCTTGGAAAAGAGATAATGAAAGTTTCCGAAAAATAATAATTTTAAAACATTCTTCTTACTATTGAATAATAATGTTTTTTTGATATAATAATTAAGTATTTCTTATTTACCTAGTATAAATCTCTGGTACAGATTTATTCTTAATAGGTAAATACTTCAGCGGAGTGGTTACCGTTGAAAAATTTCTTTATTTTTTAATCCTTTTTTATTAAAAAGGGAGAGACAACTTGTAATGAGTAGCGCATAACTACTATATTACAAGTTGTTTTTTTGTGAATTTATTATGAAAAAAAGCATAATAAAAAGCTACTTTCGACGTCTCGAAAGTAGCTTTTCTGTTTTGTACTTAACTATTAACAAGTTGCTTTTCATTATAGAAAGCATTTAATTCCTGATAATATTTATTTAAAGAAGATGGGGAAACACTGAAGCTTTCGCCAATTTCTTTTACAGTGAATTTTTGATCAAATAAATCGTTCTCCTGACCAAATCTTACTGCACCGGCTGCTATCGCTCCCGCTTTACGTGCTGTAGGCTGCTTTTCGATTAAATAATCTTCAACCAACGCTACGAAGCTCTCATTATTAATCGCTTTTTCAGTCATGAATGCTTTTAACTGTTCGACTACTTCCTGCTCGAAAGGTGTAAATTCTTCCCCTTCATAGCCGTTTTCGACTAAACCTTCCCATAATAATAAATGGTTTTCTTTTGTGAATTGCTCAACAGGTAAACGACTTGTTTTGTACGCTTCTGTAAACTGTTCAAACGAAATCGCATGCTCTTTATGGAAGAAGATTAGTGTAGAGACAGCTAATACGTGGTTTTCCTTGTTTGAACCATCCGGTAATAAAAAGGCGAACACACGCATTCCTAGAGGGATTGATTTGTGGCTTTCTCGCTGAATATGATATGTTGTGCCAGTTAAAGCAGAGATAGCTGTAAAGTAATCATCTTGCACATCTTCGACAGTTCCGATGAAGAAAATCGGCTGTTCCCATGATTTCAATAATTC
This sequence comes from Solibacillus sp. FSL K6-1126, assembly GCF_038003445.1. Taxonomy (NCBI): domain Bacteria; kingdom Bacillati; phylum Bacillota; class Bacilli; order Caryophanales; family Caryophanaceae; genus Solibacillus; species Solibacillus sp. FSL K6-1126. The sequence continues at coordinate 1,595,166 of NZ_JBBOPD010000001.1, forward strand.
GATCATAGATGGGCGAAGTGCTTTCTTAGCTGTTTTTGCTAAGAAGTTTTGCCAAATATCAGGTCGTTGATGGAAGAAGTATTCGTCCAAAGCAACAGCTTCCACTAATTCCTTGTGTAATTTTTTTTCTAGTTTCGGTGCCCATGTACGAACCAATTCCATAAATTCACGGATATCTTTTCGTTCTGGGTAATTACTATAGAAAGTTTGTAATACGTTTTCGATTTCATCTTGGAAAACGTTTTGTGAAGTTACTTGATTTTTTCCTTCACAACATTTTTTGTATTTTTTTCCACTACCGCATAGACATGGGTCATTACGTCCAATCATTGTAACACTTCCTTTAATACAACTTTTAAATACTAATGTCGCAGTATTGCTACTAATAATAATAACGTCAGATTGTTATTATGAAAACTGATTATGTTTTTAGAACTATCAGAAAAATTGTTGCATTTTACATTATATTAAACTTTACATAAAAATAGAACAATAATAGAGTTAATTCTATCATTAATTTATAAAAAAAGAGACATTGCACGCTCGATGCGATGTCTCTACCTATTATAACGTAGTTTCAGAGTGAGTAGGTGCCGGAATTTTTTTCATTGCTATAAATTGTTCTAACTGAGCAACAGTATTGCCGATTAAAATAAATGCGCCACCAATCACAAGCTGTGCAGTCAATCCTTCGCCCAGGAAAATCATGGCGAAAAGAGCTGCGAAAATCGGTTCAAGTGAAAAGATTAACCCGGTATGTGTGGGAGAAGTATATTGTTGTACAACAGCCTGAGCAATAAAACAAAATGCCGTACAGATAATACCTAATCCAAGTACAGCAATCCAACCTGAAGAATTGGAAGGGAACATTGGAGATTCGAACATCATTGTGAACACTGCGCCAAACAAGCCGGCAATACCTAACTGATAGACACCATAAGAAATAGATTCAACATTTTTAGTAAATTTGCTGTTTAATATCAAATAGATTGAATAGCAAACTGCTGCAATCGCAACCAATAAATCTCCTGTCTGGAATGTCAGAGATTCTTTCAATGTCAGAACCGTAATTCCAATCATCGTAGCAACAACGGCAAAGCTCACTGCTCGCGAAGGAAGCCGTTTTTCAATGAAGCTTGTCATGATTGGTACTAATACAACCGTTAGACTTAATATAAAGCCTGCGTTACCTGCAGAAGTCGTCTTTAATCCTAATAGGGATAAGGCAAATATCGTGAACAATAAAAAGCCTTGTATCGATGCATATAAAATAGTTTTAATATTTACACGCAACATCTTCGGTAAAAAGATTAGCCCTGCAATGATAAATGCGATTAAGCATCGAAGTGCCACAACATTAAAAGCTTCCAAACTCTCAAGGCCCATGACCATGAATGTATACGATAGCCCCCAAAACATTGTAACAATCACCATTAAAATATTTGCTTTTCCTTGTAAACTCAAAGATGTCACCACATTTCTAAAAAGTAAGTTTTAAATAACCAGTAAAAATATGTATTATACGCCAAATTTAACTATAAGATTAATAGATTGAAAATGTTGTATCATCTACAAATCTGACCTGTTATAAAACAGTATAAAACACGATGTTGTGATTAGTAAAACGAATGTTTATAATGATTGATATGAAAATAATTCATGTTTAAAATTTATTAGTGGAGTGAATTATAATGAGTTTAGTAAAATACGAAATTTTAAATAAAGTGGCGGAAGTACATAGCTTTACTAAAGCGGCCTCTATTTTGGGCTTGACGCAATCAGCAGTAAGTCATGCGGTTTCAAGTTTGGAAAAGGAATTTGGATTTAATTTAATTCACCGAAATCGTACAGGTGTAACGCTGACTGAAGACGGTATGAAAATGCTATATGAAATGCGCAAAGTATTGTTGGCGGAGGAGCATCTGCAGCAGACCGCATCCAATATTATAGGTGTAAGCCAAGGGACAGTTCGAATTGGCCTAATATCGACGATTTCTACACATTGGATGCCGAACATCATTCATATTATGGATTCGCAGTTTCCGGGTATTCGTATTGAATTGCGCGAAGGGGATTATTATGAGATTGAACAGTGGCTATTACAGGGGGAAGTCGACTGCGGATTTTTAAATCGGACAAGCTCCAAACAGTTCGAGTTTATGCCGCTAAAACGCGACCCGCTGTTATGTATTGTGTCGTCGCATAGTCCACTATATGATAGAGCAGAGATCGATTTATTTGAAATTGAAGATACCCCGATTATAATGCCTTCCTATAAAGGAACAAATGATGTTATGACAACATTTGAGAAATATGGTGTATTTCCGAATATACGTTTTGAACTTTATGACGAAAAAGCCATCGTATCAATGGTAGAACATAATCTAGGTATTAGCATACTGCCTGAAATGGCGATTTCGATGCTGCCGGATACTGTAAAGGCACTGCCTCTAGTACAGGAAAGTTACCGGATCCTCGGTTTATCGACAAAGCAGAAGCTGTCACCGGCATCGCAAAAATTTGTGGAGATATTAAAACAGTGGCTGGAAAACGAAGAACACTAAAAGGGGAAACTACAATGCTGACAGGAAAAAAAGTATTAATAACGAGTGGCGGTACATTTGAAAAATGGGATAATGTCCGCGGCCATACAAACTTATCAAAAGGGACGATGGGGTGCTATTTAGCAGAAGCCGCACTTGAAAAAGGTGCGAGCGTCATATATATGCACGGTGTATTTACACAGCTGCCGGAACATCAAAATAAGATGCAGCTTATTAAATTTGAAGGTATTGAGGACTTAGGAGAAAAGCTGAAAACAATTCTTGAATCCGAGGAAATTGACTATGTCATTATGGCGGTGGCCGGCTCAGACTGGCTTATTGACAAAGTGTTCGATCAGCATGGCCATGAGCTGACGGAAAAAGGGAAAATGCCATCGGATGAACCACCGATTATCCATTTTAAAAAAGCGCCGAAAATATTGGCACAAATTAAAAACTGGGCGCCTGAAACAACATTAATCGGTTTTAAACTGGAAGCAACGGATGATGAAACGTATTTGTTGGAACGAGCTTCTGCAAGAATGGAAACGGCAAAAGCGGATTATATGGTCGCAAATAGTTCCAAATCTTTATATGGTGCGATGGAGCCTCACTATATTATTCATAAATCAGGGGAGACTGTTAAAGTTGATGGGAAAAAGAACGCTGCAACTACATTAATCAATGTCCTTTCTTAAATGGAGTTTGCTCATTTTCAATTATCTATATATGTTATAATTTAGAATATTTAATCTATTTTAAACTGAAATGAGGTTGAAGCATGTACCAGTTCGATCATCTCGTCCATTTTGTTTCATATCCAGAACAGACATTGTTAAAATTACAAGAAGAAGGCCTTCATGTAGTGCCGGGAGGAAGCCATGAAGCGTGGGGTACATATAATACACTAAGCTACTTTGATTTGGCTTATATTGAATTGATCGGCATTGAAAATGAAGAAAAGTTTCAGGAAGCTGCCAATAAGAAGTATTCATTACATGCAAGCTATAAAGAAAATCGCCGACGTGATGGATTGACGCGTTTTGCTGTTCGTACAACGACAATTGAACATGATGCGAAGCTATTTGCGCAAGCAGGTTTGGAAGTAGTTGGACCGGAACGTTATTCCCGAATACGGGAAGACGGCTCTGAAGTAAGCTGGCAACTGCTTTATATTGGTCATCCGAAATCGAAAATTGAATTTCCTTTTTTCATTCAATGGGATGAAGCAGATACACTTCGACGCAAAGAACTGACGGACCGCGGTATTATAGCGCAACATCCGTTAGGGAATTTAACGCTTCAGGCTGTCCATTTTGTTGTACCGAATTTTGATGCAGTGGAGCAAATTGCCCAACTATGTGGTGCGACAATTTTAAAAAAGGTCAATGAGGAAGAGAATGTAGAGTATTCAATTATTCTGCTTGATGAAGTGAAGCTTATATTTGTCAAGCCAATCGGTGATGGAGTCGCCTGGGATTATATGCTTGAACATGGCTACGGCATAAAAAAGGTCATCATATCAGGTGCGACAGAGCAAAAGCATTTTACAATTGATGGTGCACAATACGAAATTAATAAGAAATAAAAAAAGCTGTAAACGATGAAAATCTTTCGTTTACAGCTTTGTCTATTTTTTTATAACATTCGCTGCCTGTGGACCCCGGATACCATCGACTAAATCGAATTCAACCACTTGTCCTTCATCCAGTGAACGAAATCCTTCTTCTTGTATGCCAGTAAAGTGTACAAAAACATCTTCACCATCTGCAGATTCTATAAATCCATAACCTTTTTCATTATCAAACCATTTTACAGTGCCTTGGTGCATCCGCTTTCTCCTCCGATACTGTCAAAATCAATTGATGAAACATGAAGATTCCAGAATATTACGAATAAACTATATCCTATAAAGATAAGAACTGTCAATAATTTGTCGATTTACATCGCTTTTTATATTTATTAATTCAGACAAAACAGACTATAATAAAGTGACTACATATAGAAAGCAGGGCAAAGCATGACAACAACTACGAAAAAACCATTATCAGATATTGAAATAGCCAACAAAGCGACAATGAAGCCAATTTTGGAAATTGCTGAAAATGCACAAATTCCATTAGATGCGGTTGAACAATATGGTCGCTTTAAAGCAAAAATTGATACAAGTAAAATTAGTGGTGAAGCAACGGCGAATGTGGTGCTTGTAACAGCGATAAGTCCTACACCTGCAGGAGAAGGGAAATCAACGGTAACAATCGGTTTGGCGGATGCATTGCACCAATTGGATAAGCGAGTAATGGTCGCTTTACGAGAACCTTCATTAGGACCGGTAATGGGTGTAAAAGGCGGTGCTACCGGCGGCGGTTATGCACAAGTATTGCCGATGGAGCAAATCAATTTGCATTTCAATGGCGATTTCCATGCAATTACGACTGCGAATAATGCATTATCTGCATTGATTGATAATCATATCCACCAAGGGAATGCATTGAACATTGATCCAAGACGAATTGTCTGGAAGCGTGTACTGGACTTAAATGACCGTGCACTGCGCCATGTAACGGTCGGGTTAGGAGGTCCGATGCAAGGCGTACCTCGTGAAGACGGATTTGATATTACAGTAGCTTCTGAAATTATGGCCATTTTCTGTTTGGCGACAAGCCTGAAAGATCTGAAACAGCGTTTAGCACGCATTGTAATCGGTTATACGTATGATCGTAATCCGGTAACTGTAGGTGATTTAGAAGTAGAAGGAGCACTCGCTCTTATTTTGAAGGAAGCAATGAATCCAAACTTGGTTCAAACAATTGAAGGCACACCGGCCCTGATCCACGGTGGACCATTTGCCAATATTGCCCATGGATGTAATTCAATTACAGCAACGCAAACAGCACGTAAACTTGCGGATATTGTAGTAACAGAAGCAGGATTTGGTTCCGATTTAGGGGCGGAGAAGTTTTTAAATATTAAAGCACGTGAAGCAGGATTTAAACCGAGCGCTGTTGTTATTGTTGCGACAATTCGTGCACTAAAAATGCATGGCGGTGTAGCAAAGGCTAACTTAGTGGAAGAAAATGTGGACGCATTAAAACAAGGTATTGCCAATTTAGCACAGCATATAGCCAATGTTCGTAACTTTGGGTTAGAGCCGGTAATTGCCTTGAATCGTTTTATTACGGATTCTGAACAGGAACTGAAAGCAGTTTTACAATGGGCCGCAGCAAATGAAGTTCGGATTGCCCGCACGAATGTTTGGGAAGAAGGCGGTAAAGGCGGTATTGAGCTTGCCGAAAAAGTACTCGAAGTAATTGAACAGCCGAATACTTTCCACCATTTATATGATTTGCAAGAAACCGTGGAACAAAAATTAACGAAAATTGTACAACAGGTGTATGGTGGTGCAGGTGTGCAATTAACGGATGCTGCGAAAAAACAGTTAGCAGTCATCGAAAAAAATGGGTGGGACACTCTGCCGATCTGTATGGCGAAAACACAATATTCATTATCGGATCAACCAAGCTTAGTAGGCAGACCAACCGATTTCGTTGTTACAATTCGTGAAATTCTTCCGAAGTTAGGTGCAGGATTCCTTGTTTGCTTAACTGGGGATATTATGACAATGCCAGGCTTGCCAAAACAGCCGGCAGCACTGGATATGGATGTGGCTGAAGACGGGAGTGCACTTGGATTATTTTAAAATGAAAATATATAGCGACCGACAAGAAATTGCTGTCTGAGGACAAAAAAACGCCTGAGCGATTAATAAAAGTAAAAGAAACGTATTCGTTTGATTATTCATTCGAATACGTTTCTTTTATTTGCTGTGAATATTTAGTTTAAATTTACGTTCGTCCATTAAAACATGATTTGTAGAAGGTTAGTCGCAATCATAAAAGTGGCACTTAATCCGTATGCAACCGATCCAATTAAAATTGGTGAAATAACAATTAGTCCCTTACGTTGACTTTCATTCATATTTGGTGCTACAGCTTGCATCATTCTTTGCATAATTAACACTCCTTTTCCCTGTTTTATGTTTCCTTATTTCTAGTATATGTCACAAATTTGTAAAAAACAAGCATTTAGTTCACATTTTGGACAAAAATTATCTCCGCATAATGAAGGATACTTGATTTTTCGTGTAAAAGTTGCTATGGAGGGGGTTAGGGCAAGTGTGGGGAAGACGGAATTTTTTAGCAATAAACATGTCAAATAACTGAAGTCATCCTACTTCTCGTGGTAATATAATTATGTAAACTATAAAAAGAAAATGGTGAATGTAACATGTCCGAAGTAATCGTACGTTGTGAACAATTAGTAAAAGAAATTTATGAAACAATGGATGCAAGCCATGATTTTCAACATATTGAGCGTGTCTATCAAAACGCTATGACAATACTGAAATCAGAACCTTTAGCAAGTGGAAAAATCGTGAGTTTAGCCGTGCTGCTGCATGATGTCAGTGACGAAAAATATGCTGTCGATAAACAGCAGGAACAGCGGATCCTGGATGAACTTGATTTAACGGAAGAGGAAAAACAACATATCCAAACGGTTATTGCAGAGGTTTCATTTAATGGAGGCAATGAACGGGAAATTACAACAGTTGAATCGAAAATCGTCCGGGATGCAGACCGACTGGATGCGATTGGTGCGGTAGGGATTGCGCGGACGTTCGCATACGGTGGTGCGAAAGGACGCAAGTTATATGATGATGCAGAAGAAGTGCGTGTAAATATGACGAAAGAACAATATCGCAGTCAATCCACAGCCTCTGTTACGCATTTTTATGAGAAGCTTTTATTATTGAAAGATTTAATGGTAACTGCAAAAGGGCGCGAAATGGCTGAAGAACGTCATGCCTTTATGGTACAATTTTTAGAGCAGTTAAAAAAAGAAAGAGACGGGATTTCATGAGTCATTTAATCGTATCAAACTTAACAAAAACAGTTGGCGAAAAAACGCTATTTCAAAATATTGAATTTACCATTTATGACGGGGAACGTGCAGGATTAATCGGGATAAACGGGACAGGAAAATCTACTTTATTATCGATTATCGCTCGAAAACAAGATGCGGATTCAGTGGAATTTGACCATCCGAATAAATACCGTATTGCCTATTTGGAACAAGATCCCCAATTTCCGCAAGATTTAACGGTTTTACAAGCTGTATTTAGCGGAGATTCACCAATATTACAGTTAAACCGTGCCTATGAAGAGGCGGTAGCGGCATTGTCCCAAAATCCGCAATCGGAAAAGCTGCAAAATGAACTATTTCGATTACAGCAACAAATGGACACGGAAAATGCCTGGGACGTCAATGCTTTGGCAAAGCAAGCATTAACGAAGCTTAGGATCGACATGTTTGACCAGCAAGTAACGAGCCTTTCGGGTGGACAGCAAAAACGTGTTGCATTGGCAAAAGTATTAATTGAACCGGCAGACTTATATTTACTGGACGAGCCAACAAACCATTTGGATGTCACATCGACGGAATGGCTGCAAGAAATGGTAGCACGTCTAAAAGGAGCGGTCATCTTTATTACCCATGACCGTTATTTCCTGGATGAAACAGCAACACATATTTATGAGTTGGCAGATAAAACATTATACCGTCATACAGGATCGTATGGGGATTTCCTGGAAGCGCGGGCAATTCGTGAAGAAATGAATGCAGCTTCCCAGGCGAAACTGCGTAACCGCTACCGTTCGGAATTAAAATGGATACGCCGTGGTGCAAAGGCACGTACAACAAAGCAAAAGGCACGAATTCAGCGTTTCGATGCATTAGATGAATCAATCGACCGTTCGAATGATCAGACGGATCTGGAATTAGGACTGGCAACAACACGTTTAGGAAAAAAAGTATTGGAATCGGATGGGATTTCCAAAGCTTATGGAGACCGAGTCATTATTCAGGATTTCGAATTTTTACTGCAGCACGGGGACCGTATTGGCATAATTGGCGCAAATGGTTACGGGAAATCGACACTCCTTAACATGCTTGCAGGGGAAATTGAACCGGACAAAGGTGAGGTCATTGTCGGGTCCACTGTAAAGCGTCTGCATTTCAAACAAGTATTGCCTGCCATGAATGAAAATGCACGAATGATTGATTATATCCGTGAAGCTTCAAATGATATTACCGATTCTGACGGTGTTCGTTATTCTGCATCGCAAATGCTTGAACGTTTTTTATTCCCGCTGAACACACACGGGACACCGATCAGCAAGTTATCGGGCGGTGAGCGCAAAAGACTTCACTTGCTTCGTCTATTGATGGAGCAGCCAAACGTATTGCTTTTAGACGAGCCGACGAATGATTTGGATATCGAAACATTGGGTGTTCTTGAAGATTTCATCGAAAACTTCCCTGGCGTTGTTATTACAATCAGTCACGATCGTTTCTTCTTGGACCGTATTGCGAAAAAGCTGTGGATTTTGGATGGAAAAGGCGGTGTATCGGAAAGCCTGGATATCTATACCGATTATTTAGCAAAACGCGAGTCCGAGCTGCAACAGGAAGCGAAAGAAATGAAGCTGGAAAAGCCAAAAGTTGAGAAACAGAAATCAGAAAAGAAAAAGCTATCATTTAAAGAGCAGAAAGAATGGGAATCGATTGCTGATACAATTGCTCAGGTTGAAGAAAAAATTATGACAACTGAAGATGAAATTTCATCAGCTGGTTCGGACTTTACAAAACTTCAACAACTGACGTCTGATCTTGAAAAACTAAATCAGGAATACGAGCAATTAATCGAGCGTTGGAGCTATTTAGACGAAATTGCAAATGGATAGGAGCATAACAATGAAAATTTTATCAATTGAACCAACACCAAGTCCAAATTCAATGAAAGTAATCATCGATCAGGATTTACCATTTGGTAAAAGCTTTAATTATACAAAAGACAATATTGGTGAGGCATCACCTGAGATGCAAGCCATCTTTGGAGTAGAAGGTGTAAAAGGCATTTACCATGTATCGAACTTCCTGGCGATTGAACGTAATTCGAAATATGCTTGGGAAAATATTTTAGCCGATATTCGCCGCGCAATTGGCGGAGAGGCAACGGAAAGCACGGAGTATGAGATGAATGAGCATTATGGGGAAGTAAATGTGCATGTTCAAATGTACAAAGCGATTCCATTGCAAATTAAAGCATTTGATGGTGAAGGAGAAGTGCGAATTAGCGCTGGAGACCGTTTCACGACAGCTTTTAAACGTCTGCAATTCAGTGTGACTGACGAAAATTATATTTTTGAACGAAAATGGGTCGATTTTGGTGTTCGCTATGGCGATAAAGAACAAGTTGTACAAGAAGTGATTAAAGAAGTAGATGCACTTTATCCGCAAGATCGAGTGGAAACTATTGTTCAGTCTGCTAACGAACAAGTTGTCACAGCAGCGCATGAGCGTAAAGAAGTGACTTTAGAACAATATGAGCGAGTGGAAGATTGGCAACAACGCTTCCAGCTGTTGGATCAATTACCGGATCCGGAAGTAAAGGATATTCCTTTGTTCGAAAAAGCGCTGGAAGATGAGCAAATGTCGATACGACGCCTTGCAACCGTTTATTTAGGGATGATTGAAGATGTAGCGGTCGTTCCAGCTTTGACGAAGGCATTGAATGATAAAAGTGCAGCCGTTCGCCGTACAGCAGGCGACTGTATGAGTGATTTAGGATTACCGGAATTTGAGACGGCCATGATCGCTGCATTAGGTGACAAAAATAAACTCGTCCGCTGGCGCGCGGCAATGTACTTGTATGAAGCAGGTACAGAGCATGCAATTGACGCATTAAAAATGGCGAGTGAAGATAAAGAATTCGAAGTAAAACTACAGGCAAAAATGGCGCTTGCCCGTATTGAAGGCGGAGAAGAGGCTAAAGGTTCAGTGTGGAAACAAATGACAGAAAGCCGCAAAGCATAAATTTTAAGCTGCTAACGAAATAATCGTCAGCAGCTTTTTTGTTTATTTAAATTTACATTATTTAGTTTGGTAAATGGTATAATTTGAGAATATGGTATATATTTAAAAATATACTAAAGAGAGGTGGGTCCATGATGGAGGAGCTATTGTTGAAAAATCCTAGCTCTTTAAGCGCTGAGCGTAAAGAGGCACTGTTAAAGTTACTTTATTCCGAACAATGCACTGACTCCATAATATTGAAAAGTGATGATTTTTATTTATTTTTTCATGATATTTGGTCACTTTTTGAAATTGGAGAAAAGTATGAAAGTGAAATTGTAGATGGAGATATTAGACTGAAAGAATGGCGAATTTTTATATTGGAATTTTTTTCTGCCAGAAATTTAGATAAATTGAACTTTGAATACTTAACCAATTCCTCTGTAAAAAAATTTTTTATAGCACTATACATATGGAAAAAAATTAAAAGAGAATATTTTCTGGATATGCGGAAAACATTGAAGATCGAAAAATTTAACAATGAATTTGTGAAGGAACAAGCCGATAATCAAGTTAATAAGGACATTTATCACGAAATGCATTTGAAGATTCAAAATAATTGGTACTTGAATTTATTTAAGTTCAATTCTATTTACGACAGAATTTTCGAAGAAGCCCTGGAAGAAACCAAAGCGGTAGAACTGCTATTCGGTGACACGATATGGGAAACAATCAGCAATGAGAATTTAAAGAAATTATTGAGTTATATTGAATCAAGGCACTTTTCAGAAGTTTTGTTTTGGAAAACCAAATTTCAGACAGAACAATTTCTGGAAGTTGGTCTGGATCCGAACAGTACATATGTATTTTGTGTTCAAAAAGATATATCAATGAAACGCAGCCTTACTTTACAAAAAGGATTGGCACTGGCCGTTTCGGAATTTTCACAAAAACATGAACACAATTTTGTTTTTTTACCATTCATAAACGCAATTGATCAGGAAATGATTACACATAAAGATACTACAGATTATAATTATTACTTTGAGCTGGATAAATCATTCGGACTTAAAACCGAACCGATTAACTATAAAGGTGTGATTAATTATGCCTTTACGATGTTGAAGTTAGAATTATCCCATAGCAGTAGCGGCAAAATCTATTTTATCTGCAATGAATTACTATTTGATGACTTTCCAAATGAAGAAGATTGGATATCGGCTGTAACCCACTACAAAAAGTTAAAAAATATTGAAATTGTCGTTATTTATATGGGGGATAAAACAAAACTGCAGCAAATATGGTTTGCAGATAAAATATTGATTCCCCAACAACTGGCCCAATTTAAATAATAAAAAATAAACTCTAAATAGTAAGCGCTTAAATTCAGCCACTATTGAGAGTTTATTTCTATTTTGGATTTTATTGTGAACTACTTGTTTTTACCTTGTTTATGGTTTGTTTAGGATAGAAAACGGTGTATAAAATACTTCCAAAAATGAGCACAATTCCAAGCACTTGCAATAAATCTGGTCGGAAGGATAGCAGCAAAGCATCCAATAATATGGCTACTACCGGATCGACAAATACGAGTACTGAAACGATGACAGTAGGGAGGTCTCGAACACTGTCAAAAAATAAATAGTAGACAAATCCCGTATGGATTAAACCTGTACCAAGTATGTAGAGCCAGTTTGTATTCGTTAAACCTTCAAAAGCAGCAAAATCGCAAAATGGGAGCAACAGTATAATCCCGGTAATCGTTTGAATATATGTTAGTGCATAAGATGACATGCCATGAATGGTTTTACTCGTGAACATTGTCAGTGCATAGCAAATGGCCGAAAGAAGCGCCCATATAAATCCTGAATTCATAAATTGCGAAACGCTTGTAAAGCTCTCAATACCGATAATGAGAATGCTGCCGAAAAAGCAAATAGCTGTTGCACAAATTGAACGTAGGCCCATTTTTTCTGCCAAAAACATCGAACCTAAAATTAATACAAATATCGGAGCTAAATTATAAATCGAAATGGCGACTGAAATTGACATAACTTCGAACGCTTTAAATAAAAACACCCAGTTTAAGACAAGAAATATGCCGCAAACGATTGTTTTCATCACTTCGCTTCTATTCCAATCTTCTGTTTTATGACCACCTGTAATCAACCACAATCCGCCTAAAAAGATTGTCGCACATATACAGCGTACAAAAACGAGTTCCACTGCTGGCAATCCGGTTTGTGTTGTAAAGAAGCCGATAGAGCCGAAAATAGCCATGGAAATAGTAAGTTTAAGCATCGAACGTACATTCATATGATGAACCTGCTTCCTTTATCCCGCATTAACGGATAGTAAAATGTATCTGCCTCGAAAGCGTGGGGCACAGGCAAAACTCCGCCTCCAGACAATGATCGAAGTTTCACTTTACAGAAGGTGAATATTAATCACGGATCTGACCGTTGCCATGAATATAATATTTTGTAGATGTTAATGCCGGTAAACCCATTGGGCCTCGTGCATGCAGCTTTTGAGTAGAAATTCCGATTTCAGCGCCATACCCGAATTCAAATCCATCTGTAAAGCGAGTGGACGCATTATGATATACTGCTGCCGCATCAACAGAATTTAAAAAGATATCCGCATTATGACGATCATCCGTGATAATGGCTTCCGAGTGATTTGTTCCGAACAGATTAATGTGATGGACGGCTTCAACTACATCCTCCACTACTTTGACACTTAATGTCAGCGCCAAAAATTCTTCAGCATAATGTGCCTCTGTTGCTTCAATTGCTTCTGGCAGTAAAGCACATACTTTTTTATCGCCATAGATTTTGATTTTAAGTTCATCCTGTAAGTAATGTAAAAATTCTGTACCGTAGTTTTGGAAAAATTTCTGGTGAAGCAATAAACTCTCCGCTGCATTGCACACGGACAAACGATGTGTTTTCGCATTTTTTACAATTGATTTTGCCATTTCAATATTAGCGAATTCATCCAAATAAATATGGCAATTCCCTGCACCGGTTTCGAGGACAGGAACCGTTGATTCACGCACGACCAAATCGATCAGGTTCTTCCCGCCACGCGGAATAAGTACATCCAAGTATTCAGTCAATGTAAATAAAGATTTCGCTGTTTCACGGCTCGTATCTTCAATAAGCAAAACAGCATCTTTCGGATAGCTGACAGCGTCCAATGCCCGGTGAATCGATGCAACGAGTGCAATATTAGAGTGTTTGGCAGATGAGCTGCCTCGTAAAATGACCGCATTACCGGTTTTAATCGAAAGTGTTGCTGCATCAATCGTTACATTCGGGCGTGCTTCATAGATCATGCCGATAACCCCGAGTGGAACACGCTTTTTAATAATTCGCAGACCATTTTCTTTCGTAATCTGTTCGACTACTTCACCTACAGGATCCTCTAATTCTATTAGCTGTAAGATTGCATCGCTCATCGCCTGAATACGGTTTTCATTCAGTAAAATCCGATCTATAGTAGCTTGATCGAGTCCATTCGCTTTACCGGCAGTAATATCTTTGTCGTTTTCTGCCAGCAAAACATCCAAATCGGTAAGAAGCTGCTGTGCAATACTTCTTAATGCTTCATTTTTTTCTGCTGTTGATTTGGTATTTGTTAAATAGCTTGCCTTTTTTGCGCGCTTGCCTTTTTCCACAACTTCGTTTGTTATCGTTTTTGACATAAAATGACCTCCTTAAATTTTGACCCATTGATTCCGGTGAATAACTTCAATCGGGTAATGCATGAGCTCTGTCGTTCTTTTCCCCATTGCTTGCTCCAATTCTGTTGAAGAATAAAGAATTTCTCCACGCCCGATACAATTATGCCGGTCAAAAACTTCTACAACATCACCTTTTTCAAATTGTCCTTCATATGCATAGACACCGGCCGGCAATAAACTTTTTCCGCCAAATTGCAATGCTTGAACTGCACCCTCATCTATAAAAATCTTCCCGGAAGATTTTGAGAGCTGGACCCACTGTTTATTTGTCGGTATATACTTTTCATTGCGTTCAAAATAGGTACCGTCCCCATTATTATCGAGAATATCTGTTAGTTTTGTATGGCCGATACCTGTGCCGATAAAGACTTCGACACCTGTATTGACGGCATAATTGGCTGCAACAAGTTTTGACTGCATCCCGCCGGTACCAACTTTTGAGCTTGAGCCTGAAGCAAATTGAAGCAATTCTTCTGTTACTTTTTCGATACGATCAATACGAACAGCATTTGTGTTTGTTAAAGGATTTGCCGTATAGAGCCCATTCACATCTGTTAGAATAATTAACTGATCTGCGTGAACGAGCCCACTTACTAAAGCGGAAAGCATGTCATTATCACCAAAAGTCAACTCAGCAACAGATACAGTATCATTCTCATTGATAATTGGGATAATTGAACGCTCCAATAGCTCTGTTAATGTTTCATAAGCATTTCTATAGCGCTGTTTATCATTAAAGTCAGAGCGTGTAAGTAAAATTTGGGCGGACGTCACATTATATGTGGCAAATTTATCTGCATAAGTTTGGATTAAGATACTTTGGCCGACCGCGGCAGCAGCTTGTTTCCCTTTAAGGGTAATTGGTCGAGAAGGGTAGCCAAGCTTTTTGAAACCTGCCGCTACTGCCCCTGAAGATACTAAAATGACTTCATGACCTGCCTGTTTCATTGTGGCAATGGCGGCAACATGGTCATGAAATTTTTCATGATCAAGCTCACCCTTACTATTTGTTAAAGAACTGCTTCCGATTTTTACTACAACTCGTTTTCTTTCCACCAAAAAATCCCCTTCCATAGAAATATTGAAATTATCCCGCATTAACGGGTAGTTAGACTCCCGCATTTGGGCGGGAGGTCAACTACTCGTAAAAGCCCGATTGGTTCAACTAACAATCAGTGGGGAGGTAAGGATTCCCCACTGATTGAAGTTTCACTTTATCCCGCATTAACGGGTAGTTAGACTCCCGCTTTTGGGCGGGAGGTCAACTACTTGTAAAAGCCCGATTGGTTCAACTAACAATCAGTGGGGAGGTAAGGATACCCCACTGATTGAGTTTCACTTTATCCCGCATTAACGGGTAGTTAGACTCCCGCATTTGGGCGGGAGGTCAACTACTCGTAAAAGCCCGATTGGTTCAACTAACAATCAGTGGGGAGGTAAGGATTCCCCACTGATTGAAGTTTCACTTTATCCCGCATTAACGGGTAGTTAGACTCCCGCATTTGGGCGGGAGGTCAACTACTCGTAAAAGCCCGATTGGTTCAACTAACAATCAGTGGGGAGGTAAGGATTCCCCACTGATTGAAGTTTCACTTTATTACATTAAAAAAGCACATTTCGATCCTATCGATTAGGACGAAATGTGCTTTTTCCGTGGTACCACCTAAATTGAATGCTAATACTTGCATTCCACTTCATCTCATAACGCTGAGTCTGCGCCTATTTTTCTAGGAGCTGTTGAAGTAGGTTCGGTAGGTTTTGCTATGCCATTCTTTCAGCCTGTGGAATGTGCTCTCTTGTTTAGCCAATTGCTACGTACTCGTCTTCAATATGCCTTTATATTTTCTAATAGCATGCATGATAGCCGGTTTTTTGTCAATATCGTTAAGTCTGATTTATTTGAAAACTATGCGAAAATCTCCTTTTTGTACCGATTTACTGCATAAAAGTGTGAATTTTACGACTATTTTCTATTCAAATGTTATTTTTCATGATAAATCTGTACTTTGTTTCTTTTTCAATTATTTTTTAAATTTGTAGTACCTAGGAATAATCAGTTGTGCACAGCTTAAAGGATTTGGAATCATGCTGGATGTGGAGCAACTTATTTTTGAAAATGAAACATTAATAAAAAAGGTCATTTTTAATCTTAAAATTTATCGAGATATTGATGAATATATGCAAGTAGGGAGGATCGCTTTATGGCAGGCATCGCAAAAATTTGATGAAACAAAAGGGGACTTTGCGATGTTTGCTTACATGAGCGTTAAATATGCAATAATTCGAGCGTTATCCAAAGCCAATCATGTATCTGAGCATGAATTAGCAGTGGAAGAAGACGTAATGATCATTAATTCGCAACAACATCATTTTATTACATCTAATATGGAGTGGCCCGAATGGTTTGAGGAGTTAAATAAAGATGAGCAATTTCTGTTGATCGCGTTGTACGAAAAAGAGCTTTCGGTAAAGGAGTTTGCTGACAAGTATAGGCTGAATTATGAAACAATAAAGAAAAGACGGCAGCGATTATTGTCGAAGTTAAGAGGTTTATTAATATAATTTTAGGGTTTTTGGTATATAAAAAGTGGAAGCTTATGAAGTTTCCACTTTGTAATACTTTATTGAATTATATCCAAAATCGCTGTTCGCTGCTCTTCGGATTGCTGTTCACCATCAACAAGCATTGCCCCCATACGGTAATCTGTTTGTCCTTTTTCAACAACATACTGTAGATTAACAGGCTGTACTTTGTTATCAATGTTGCATTTACCTTTAAATTCTACTACATGCTCCATCATTTTAGTTTGGAAATATTCCCAGCGGCTTTCTTCACAATAATTTTTGAGGGCATCTTCTATTGTAATATCGCTATTTTCCATAACGGGTGTAGCATGAATATATGTAATGTAGTCGTTATCAGTTACGGCTTTTTGTGGACCGAAAAAATAAAAAAATACCCCGATTACCCCGATTGGTATGATCCAAAAAATCGTCCGCTTTCTTTTCTCCATAAAATAAATCCTCCTTTTTGTATCATTAGTATAACATTGAAAAGTTCATATTTTCTACATTGGGATAATATTTATCTCGGTGAGGATTATTGTTGGTCGATAACCCTATTATCGTTTTTAGATGGCGTTTGAACATGTATTTCAAATCAACATATCGTTAAAGGAGGAGCTTCCTTCATGACGCTGCTCCAAGTTATTGTTTTGATATCAAAGGGATTATTACGAACTTTATAGAATATGAATGATTAAGTAGTTAAAAGTGACTGAGGAAGGGCTGGGCTGGAGAGAAATGAAGAAAATCTTGAAATCATAAGGATAATGTTTTGAGTGTATATGGACGAAAGGAGTACATAAATGAAAATGAGACAAATAATAGCTATGGGTGGCGGGGGTTTTTCAATGGAACCCGATAACCCGTTATTAGATCACTATATTTTAAAACAAGCGGAGACTGCTAATCCGAAAATCTGTTTCCTTCCTACAGCTAGTGGTGATTCCGAACAATACATATCAAGATTTTATAGTTTTTTTAATGACCAAAATTGTGATCCTTCACATTTATCTTTATTTAACCCACCTTCTCGAGACTTGGAAAGTTTTGTTTTAGAAAAAGACATTTTATATGTAGGTGGTGGAAACACGAAAAACCTTTTAGCTTTGTGGAAGGAATGGGGATTAGACAGTATTTTGCGAAAAGCATGGGAGGAAGGTGTTATTTTAGCTGGGCTGAGTGCAGGAGCAATCTGTTGGTTTGAACAAGGGGTGACGGATTCCTATGGGGATGGACTTGAGCCTATTAACTGTTTGGGGTTTTTAAAGGGAAGTAATTGTCCGCATTACGATGGAGAAACCGAAAGAAGACCTGCATATCATAAACTGATGGAGACCAATAAATTACATTCTGGAATTGCTTTAGATGATGGCGTTGCGATTCATTATAAAGAAAAGGAAATTCATAAAATCGTAAGCTCAAGACCAAATGCCAAGGCGTACAGTGTGTCTCTGGAAAAGGGCATTACAGAGAGGGAACTCCATGCAGAATATTTGGGTTCTGAATAGTTTAATTTTGACGAGTGAATAAAATTCCGATAAAAGTGAGTTGTTTAAGTATGTTTTTTGTACAAATGTCCGGGTTCCCGGGGTCTGGAAAGTCGACGCTTTCTCGACAGATTGCCAAGAGAACAGGGGCAGTCATAATAGATCATGATATTGTAAAATCTGCGTTACTGAAGTCGCTGGAGGAAATTTCGATCGATGAAAAACTTGTTGGTAAAATGGCCTACAATGTAGATTGGTCTTTAGTGGAATTTCACTTATCCCAAGGACAAAATGTCTTGTTGGATAGTCCATGCCTTTATCAGGAAATGGTAGATCGAGGCATCGAGTTGTCAAAAAAGTACAAAACCACATACAAATACGTGGAGTGTTATCTGAATGATTTTCAAGAAATTAATAATAGATTGAAAAGCCGAAATAGGATGGTTAGTCAAATTGAAGTAGCCAGCTCAGAAGAAACATTTAAATTTACCATTGAAAATAGTAAGAAACCAAATGAAGGTTTATACATCGTTGTAAATACTAAGCAACCTTTAGAGAGATACATAGATCAGGTAATCCGTTTTATTAAGGAGTAAGCCATACTCTGCATATCGTTTTTTTATTTAAGGAAATTGTAAGTGGAAAAGAGTAAAAAAGGGGGATTTTAAATGAAAAGCAGAATGTTAATCCTTTTGTTTAGTGTTGCTCTTTTATCTGGCTGCATACAAAAAGATTATGTGTTTTTTGGTGAAAGTGAAAATTGGAGAGTTCAATATGTAGTGACTGATGATAATAGCTGCAATTCTACTAAAGGCTATATAAAATACCTAAATAATGATCCGCTGCCTGAGCAATTGGAGTTTAGTGTGGATAATAAAGAAGGGGCCTCCATCTCTTTAGATGAAAATGGAATGTTTTTTATGCCTTACGGCTGTTCGAATGCAACGGAAGGATCAGAACTTAAAGCGACAATAAAGTGGAACAGTCAATCAGAAACAATCCAATTACAATTAAAATGATAAATGGTTTTTTTTAAGGCAAAGTGTTTTGTAAACTATATATTAGTAGGAGGTTCTATTATGAAACAGTCGACTTATTTAATGGGAGCAGTACTGTTGGGTTTATCTGTTGTAATATCTGCTTTTATAATAAGTAACTCAACGAACATACAGAATTCCGATATAGATTCACAAAATGTCAATAGTTCAATACCTGATTTGATGACAATCACTCAACTGGCTGACTACCTTCAAATAAGCGAACAATCGATTGAAATCATTATATCGAATGATGATTCGTTAAGAGAGGGGTTAAGCAGCTATGATACTTATCAGTTCATCCCCTATGTATTGCTCGATAATCAGAAAAGATTTATGAAAACAGAAATAGATGCGTGGTTAAAATACAGGAATGATAACAGGTTAAATTATTGATTAAGAGATAAGAAATTACCCCGAAAGTTAAATGTTCGACACTAACTTTCGGGGGGGGATATCTTTTAAAGGAAGTTGATTACTTTGTATTTGTAAACTTAAAACTTATCTTTCGTTCCTTCTCATCCCAAATGAGGTGGGCGTTGAAGATTTTACCGCCTCTTTTAAATCCTTTGATCAAGTCTGTTTCACCGGAAGCCAAAAGTTTCTTCAAATTCGTTTGCGTAATTGTTTTTCCGAGAATTTTTTTGGAAACCGAGAATTTACAGTTGGCTTTCTTATAATTCGAACAACCGTAAAAAGTACCGTGGTCGACAATGGATCCATCACAAAGGATGCATTTACCGACAACCGTTTTTACTTTGTTATACTTTTTCGTATATGGATTATTTTCGGTAATTTTCTCCACATCATTTTGGTTGAATGCCCACTCTTTTTCACGTTCGCCTGCATCTACTATCAATTTATCGGCCAGTTTTTTCACCTGTTCCATAAATACTTGCGGGGAAGCGTTCCCTTCACCAATTTCAGAAAGGCGCTGCTCCCATTTAGCTGTCATTGAAGCGGACGTTAAAATGCTTTCACCTAGTGCTTCAATGAGCAGCATTCCTTTCGTCGTTGCAAACACTTGGTTTTTCTTCACTTCGATATAATTCCGGTCTTTCAGTGTACCAATAATTCCGGCACGTGTAGCTTCCGTCCCTAAGCCTTCCGTTTTCGATAAAACCTTTTCCAGTTCCGCATCTTCCAAATGTTTGCCCGCTGTTTTCATAACTGTAATTAAATTACCTTCCGAATAGCGGTTTGGCGGTTGGGTTTCACCTTTTTTTACATTTGCCTTCACGACAGTCCCTTGCTCATTTTCTTGCAGAAGAGGGAGCAGTTCATCTTTGTCAGCACTATCTTTCGAATGATGAATGACTTTGCGCCAACCTTCCTCCAGCAATACCTTTCCTTTAGAAATAAACTCAGCACGATTATCGACAAGTGAGTGAATCGTTGTATAGGAGAATACGGCATTATTGTAATGTGCCGCAATGACTTGTCTTGCAACTAAATCATAAATCTTTGCTTCCTCGGCACTGAGCTTTCCCATATTCGGAACTTGTTCTGTAATAATAATGGCATGGTGATCGGTTACCTTTTTTTCATTCACGAACCGTTTATTGTTCATAAGTGAAGTTGTCGGTGGAGGCAACAGATTTTTATATTGATCTAACTTACCTAGCTGTCCGAGAATGGCCGGCAATGTTTTTGCTTCCTCATTCGTTAAAAATTGGGAATCCGATCTAGGATAGGAAACGACACCTTTTAAATAAAGCTTCTGTAAAATATCGAGCGTCATTTGCGGTGAAAATTTAAACGCTCTGTTTGCTGTTGCCTGTAGTGCAGACAGATTGAACAAAAGAGGTGGCGCATATTCCTTCGTTTCCTTTTTGATATTCTTAATTTCTACGTTTTTATTGATGCAAAAATTGGCGGCAGCAATTGCTTGGCGTTCCTCTAGAAGCCTTGTCACGCTATTTTTATGCCATTTCGCTTTTAGTATCTTGCCGTTAAAATTAAATTCCGCTTCCACTTCCCAAAACGGTTCAGGTTTAAAGTTTGCAATCTCATGCTCTCGTTTTACAATGAGTGCTAGTGTAGGTGTTTGAACTCGTCCAATGGAAAATACATCCTTTACTCCATTTCGTTTAAGCAGCACTGTGTACAATCTCGATGTATTAATCCCGATTAGCCAATCTGCACAGGAACGGCTTAGTGCTTCAAAATAAATATTTCTCGTTTTTTCTTCCGGTAGTAAGTTTGCAAATCCGTTTTTCACCGCATTTTCCGTTAGAGATGATATCCATAAACGTTTCATTGGTTTATTCACGCCGCAAACTTTTAAAATGGTCCTTATAATAAGTTCACCTTCGCGCCCTGCATCCCCGCCGATGATAATTTCCCTTATATCCGGTCTTTTCACGAGTGTCTTAATGATATTAAATTGCTTGTATTTTGTTTTCGTTACTTTATACTCGAAACGTTCTGGAATGATCGGCAATGTTTCCAACGTCCATTTTTTCCAGGAAGCGTTGTATTCTTCCGGGGCCTTCAATTCACAAAGATGACCGATTGCCCATGTTATAAGAGCACCTTCCGGAAAATATGTGTTTGGCTTTACTTCAAAATAACCAGCCTTTTTAGTAAATGAAAATGGGGCAGCCAGTTTTGCAGCCTGGTCTGGTTTTTCTGCAATTACTATTTTCATATATCCTTCTCCTACTAATAATAATTACAACTTCTTTTCTAATAATTATAGATTAATTTGCAGTAGAATGGGGGAACAAACATTTTTTCATTGCTAGGGATTGACGGGAAGGTTGTTTAACTATTGTGACACTTCATTTGCCTAACAAATTATATTTATTTTTTATTGTAAAAATGTTATAAAATTGAACAAATAAATATCATTTTATATAAAAATCTCATATAATATATTGACAAAATGACGAATTATTCGTATTTTGACAAATAGATTAATGAATTTACTGAATAGTCTTGACTGAAATAGGATAAATTTGTACACTGTGTAAAGTCAAATGTTTTTTCGGTGAGTACAAATATCAATTTTGAGAGTAAGGATATGATGAGATGATAGTATGTAAATTTGGCGGCACATCTGTCGCGAGTGCAGAACAAATCAAAAAAGTAGCAAGCATTGTGAAGTCTAATCCTGAAAGAAAGATTGTCGCTGTTTCTGCGCCTGGTAAGCGTTCAAGTGATGATATTAAAGTGACGGATTTATTAATAGATTTAGCAAACACCGTGATTAATAAAGGCGATGTTGAAGCAAAAATTAAAGCTGTTGTAAATCGTTACCGTAATATTGCTGAAGATCTTGGTTTAGACAATACAATTTCAGATATTATTGAGCAAGATATACGCGGGCGTGTGACAGAAAATTGGTCAGACAAAGACTTATTCTTAGATAATATGAAAGCAAGCGGTGAAGATAACAATGCAAAACTAATTGCGTGTTATTTTAATGCAATTGGCATGCCCGCAAAATATATAAGTCCAAAAGATAAACTAATTTTAAATGACTTCCCGGAACGTACGTATGCATTGCCAGAAGCATACGAAAACTTAAGTGTATTGAAAAATACAGAGGAGATTATTGTTTTCCCGGGATTCTTCGGATATACAAAATCAGGCGTATTACGTACATTTGACCGTGGCGGATCTGATATTACTGGTTCGATCTTGGCATCAGCTGTTGGTGCTGAGCTATATGAAAACTTTACGGATGTGGACTGTGTGTTCGCTGCTAACCCTAAAGTCGTAAACGATCCAGTCGATATTAAGGAAATTACTTATCGCGAAATGCGTGAGCTATCGTATGCCGGTTTTTCCGTGTTCCATGATGAAGCATTAATGCCAGTCTATAAACAAGGTATTCCGGTCAATATTAAAAACACAAATAACCCCTCGGCATCTGGGACGTTAATTTTACCGACTCGTCCGGCAACGAATCGCCCGGTTACAGGGATTTCTGCGGATAGTGGTTTTTCAATTCTATATGTATCAAAATATTTAATGAATCGAGAAGTTGGCTTTGGCCGCAAGCTACTTCAAATTATTGAAGAGGAAAACATTTCTTATGAGCATACACCATCTGGTTTAGACGATATTTCAGTTATTATGCGTTCTAGCCAGCTGTCACCTGAAATTGAAGCGCGAATTGTAAAGCGCGTTAAGGAGGAACTATGTGCAGATGATGTTCAATTCAGCCATAATTTTTCTATGATTGTCATTGTCGGGGAAGGCATGCGCCATAATACAGGGTTGGCAGCACGTGCAGCCACTGCGATTTCTGCAACAGGAGCGAATATTGAGATGATTAATCAAGGTTCTTCGGAAGTTAGTCTTGTATTTGGCGTTCGTTCGGAATATGAAGATCAAATATTAAAGGGACTTTATGAAGAGTTTTTTGCAACAATTACTTCATTTTAGATATTATTTAGTCGAATCCATGTCGGGTTCGGCTTTTTTCTTTGGATTTTTGGGTATTGTAATAAAAAACCCATAGAATAGAGGGATATAATTACATAATTATTAGGGGGAGACAATATGAAAATAGAGATTTTTTCTGATTTTGCTTGTCCGTTTTGTTATATCGCTAAAACGAAGTTATTTCAAGCTATCGAACAATTAAATTTAGGTGAAGAAACGGAAGTCGTTTACAGAGCGTTTGAAATAAGCCCTGCCGCTTCAAAAACGGAAACGTTATCTTATGTGGATTCCATTTTTAAAAAGAAAAATAATGACCTCCGTAAAACAGAGGAGTTCATGGAAGCGTTGCAAATGCATGCCCAGGATGTAGGAGTCGTATTCAACTTTGATAAGATAGTTCTCGCCAATACGAAAAATGCGCATCGCTTAACTAAGCTTGCAAAACTCTATGAAAAAGAACTGGAGTTTGTAGATGTTGTAATGAAAAATTATTTTGCGGAAGGTCTTAATTTAAATGACACTGAATCACTTCTGACCATTTGCGAACAGATTGGCATCGATCGGAGCATGGCACAAAAAATAATAAAAGAAGAACAATTCACAGAAGAGTTAGTGCTGGATCGATATGAAGCACAGCAACTTCAAATAAAGATTATCCCTTTTTTCGTATTTGAAGACCATTACGGAATTAGAGGGGTGGAGCCAATGGAAGTATTTACAAATACTTTGCTTCAAACAAAGGAATATATTAAGAAAAACCAAAAATAGAGATAGAATTGACTAGTCGGAGGAAGCCTTGTGGACAGAATTAAACGCGTTATTCAACTGATTTTCAGAAATCTATATTATTATCGAGTCGATTATATACGGACGTTTGCGATATTACGGATTGTGCAGGCATTCATTTTACTGCCTATCATCTGGCTGATTACCGCAGTTGTCATGGATATTACCGGAGTACAGGTAATTACGCAAGATAGTATCCTTTATTTACTGACAAATCCGTTTGCGTTATTTGGAATAGGAATTATTTTATTTATCGGAATTGTATTCATCTATTATGAATTAGGATTTTTAATACTATTGGCATACTATCAGCAGCGTGGAATTCCATATACATGGAAAGAGCTTTTAAAACGGTTAAATCAGAAGGTTGTCTATTTTATCAGCTTGCAGACATTATTGATTGCAGTTTACTTACTATTATTGATTCCACTTATTTCATCATTTTTGCCAGTTTCGTTGATTCAAAATATAAATATACCAAGCTTTATTATAGACGAACTTTTAAATTCTCGTAATGGTACGTTTCTATATGTTGTGCTAATAATTATATTGAGTTTTATAGGCTTACGTTTCATTTTTACATGGCCGTTTTTTACGGTTTATCAAGAGGTTTCAATAGTTGAAGCATTAAAGATGAGCTGGCAGTTTTCAAAAAGAAAACTAATTGAGACGGTCGGGATGATCGGGGTTATTGTCATCGTCAATATAACGCTTTTGTTGTTCGCGTTATTTATCGTATTGACACCGCTCTTTATCATTGAAAGATTTAAGCCGAGCTGGGGACTTGTCACTGCAAGTTTTACAATGACACTTGCACAGGGCGTCATCATCCTGTTCTTCACAATATTGCAGGTTTTGTTTACTCAGCTAATCGTTATGGTGGCATTCCAGTTAACACGTCATAAACCGTTAATCATACAGGAAGAGCCATTTAGACTAACAATTCGTCAGTGGTCCTTTCTAATTGCTGTATATGCGTTTTTCCTGGTGAGCGGTATTAATTATATCAATTTGGGAAAAACGATTTACGAACCGGACACAAATATTGTTTCCCATCGCGGCTTTATGGATGGCGGTGTGGAAAATACATTGAGTGCGATTGAAGCGGCTAAAGAAGCAGATGCGGATTTAGTAGAAATCGATATCCAGCAAACGAAGGACGGGGAATTTGTCGTCTATCATGATAAAACTTTATCACGTTTGTCAGGTGAAGATGATATTATTTATGATTTAACGCTAAATGAATTAGTCACAACAACCGTTTTGGCGGATGGATTCAGTGACACGATCGCTTCATTTGAGGAAGTGCTTGAAATGAGTCATGATTTAAATATAAAATTGCTTATTGAGCTGAAAACTCATGGTTTTGAAACAGAGGACTTTTTACAGCGCTTTGTTGATCTGCTTGATGAATATGATGCCTTGGATTATCATTATGTTCAATCACCTGATTTACCGACAATGGAGCTGCTTGAAGAACTGGAACCCCGTGTTCATACTGGGCATGTGTATTCCATCGCATACGGCAAGTTACCAGAATCAAATGCCGACTTTATTTCGGTGGAGCAGTCTTTTGCTACGAAAAATATCCAGCAGCAAGTAGAGGATCGTGATATGGAGTTGTTCGTCTGGACGATTAATGATGAGTCGGATATGCAGAAATTTTACGAGAAAAATGTAAATGGTGTCATTACCGACCATCCTGATGAGGCACTTTCGATACGGGAAAAATTTGATGAAAAGCAAAATTTTTTACAACGGATACTCAATAAAATTAAGATTATTTATTAAGGGGAAATCAATGCAGACTTATACGTACGAAGTATTAGGAAATATAAAATCAACGGAACAACAGCCTGTTTACAATGAAGCGGGGGAGCAAATCCTAAAAGTTCAGCGTATTTATGATAACGGTTTGAAAAAATTGCTGGACGGCTATTTCGATCACCGCTATTTTTTGAAATATGCGGTGCTTGGTAATGATGGACAATCATTATTCGAAGTGAAGAAAATCTTCAGACGCGGAAAAGTGTGGTTTGAAGGAAAGGATCTTGTTTTAAACGAAAAATATATCATTAATTATGAGAACTGGCGTATTGGCGTTCCCGAACTGTTTATATCAAGCGATAAATTTAAGATGAAAATTGATAAAGAAATGGAAGACTGGTCCAACTTTATTATAAATGACGAGGTTATCGCAAGGTGGCTTGCTGTTTATAATGAACAATCGGATATGTTTTCGGTTAAGCTGGTAGTATGGGAAGAAGCACCGGTACAGGACCCGGCGTTTTATATCGCCATTGCGCAGGCGACACTATTCATAGGGGTATAGGAGAGTAAAAAAGATGAATGTAGTATTTGTATTAACAGAAACGGCTGAAGAAGTTTTGCAGATGGTCAGTAAGGATGTTGCGGGACTGCTAGCTGCTGTAAAAGGCGAAAGTGTTTCATTTCCATTTGGCAACTATCAGTATGACAGCCATACACTTGATCATTATTTACTGGAAAATGGTACATATCAGCAAGAGCTTGTCATTTATTTAAAGCCAGAGCAGAAAAATAATGAAACGATTTTGCCATTACCAAAAATGCAGGATTAACGTAGTTGACTGCATTAATTAGATTCATGTTTCGCCTGAATAAAGGGAATTAAATTCACTTGTCGAATGTAATGTTGAATACATATTGGCAGGTGAATTTTTTTGCGGCAGCTAAATTTATTTGAACTGGAGTTTGAACAGCATCAGCCGAAGTTTCAATTGATGGACACTGTAAAAATAATCTTAATCGATGAACAATTGGATAGTGAAACGTATCATTATCGCAAATTTTATGAAGCCCATATCATCAATAAAGCAGGGGAAATAACAAACATTCATATAAGTCCAGCCGGAGTCGTTACCTATGAAGTGGATATATACGGAGCAAAATATTATTTGCTTGAAGAGGAACTGATTTTAAAATGATATAGGTAAAGGAAAAAGAGGGTGGGACATAACCCAAAAATGCCATTTTTCTCTTAGAGAAAAATGGCATTTTTTGCTGAGCGTAAAAATTGATTTCCATTCCGGGACGCTTTCCGCGGGCGTGGCCTGAGCCTGTAGTCTCAGGCGTCACGCTATTCCCGCAGGAGTCGCCCTCCATTCCAATCAATTTTATAAAATATCCGTTTCTTAATAAGGTTTTTCTCCTTAGTTTATGAAATTTCTACTTCTGTCCCAGCCTCTTTTTATTTATTTTTCCGTTCAAGTTTCATACCGATAATGCGGATGACGATGCCAATTAGGATAAACACCCATCCGATGCCGATAAATACATAATTCAATGTTTGGTTAGTGTTAGGTAGGATGCCAAACAAACCTAAACAAACGACAATAATGCCGGAAAATGATACAAGCATTCCTGCTGTTACAATATTCACGAACTTCACCTCTGAAAGATTCTAACATGACTTACTATTGAACACAATGTATAGTATTTTACTGGAAAAAAGTAATAATTTTATAAAATGTACAATATATTGAAACTATTGCCAATAATTAGGCGTATAATAGATAGAAACAAAGGAGGAATTGAATATGAAAAAATGGACAACCGCTTTAGGCATGTCGATTGTTTCTTTAGGATTGCTTGCCAGTCCTGCTCTTGCAGAGGCTTCTGTCAATCCGAAAGAAGAAAGGGTACCCATCTATGTTGCGATGACAGATGAAAGTGTAACAAAAGAACAGTTGATTAAAATTTTAAAAACGAAATTACCGGAGATGTTTGCTACATACTCTGATAGTGATTTCCAAATGACTTCTATGAGTTATCATTATGCTGATGATTTAACTACACGTTATGAATTAATGTTCCAAAAAAAGGTCAATAAACAGATGGAAAGCGGCAGTGTTTCATTCAGATCGGACAACCTAGAAATTGAGCATTTATATTTCAGTCCTGCAAGTGTGAAGGATGCTTTATTCCCAGGTAAAATAACTGAAGAACAAGGACGTAAAATTGCAGAAGATTTCGTTAAAAAGGTGGCCTCTTCATCCAATTACGTGATATCAACTGAAACACCTAGTTATTTCAGCCGTCTAATTACTGAGCCGATCACGTACAATTACAGCTTCACTTCAACCGAAAAAAATATTCCAATCCAGGATCAGTCAATGATAGTAAGTGTACTTGGCGATGGTAAAATCCAGTATTTCACACAAATGAGTCCTGATCAAAAACGCATGTCGTTTGAAGAGACGACAAATGTTGTTACAAAAGAAGCAGCGTTAGAAAAAATGAAAGATCAACTAAATTTAACTTTGCAATACACGGTTGATTATTCCTTAACATCTTCCAAGCCTGCTGTTAAACTTGTTTACTTGCCAGCCCCAAATGTAATTGGTTTACATGCGACTTCTAATAAATGGGCAACTACAACAGGCAAAGTGGATTCGTTAAATGGCAAAGTAGCATTACAACCGCTTGCGCCAAACCAATTAAAAGAACCATCACCAATTACAATTGAAGACGCGAAAGAAATTGCAAAACAGTTAGTAGCAAGCCAGGGAAATACAACAAAATTCACAATTGATCATGCCTATGAACATGAAATGAATGATCAAGCCGTAATCAGTGTTTCCTATTCTTACCGCTACCGAAACGGCTCGTTCGGTTCATCAATCGAATTCAATAAAAACACTGGGGAACTTATCTCTTACTCTGACTTCTATAGTCCACTCCCGCTAGAAGATGATGAAACGGAAAATACAGTTCCAAGACTGGATAAAGATAAGGTCCTCGCAGCAGCGGAAAAATATGTGAAGGAGCTTGCTCCAACATCCGTACATGAATATGCGAAGGCACATACAGATCCGGTTTATGATAAGGAATCAAAAGTGCATTATGTGAATTTCCCACGAATTAAAAATGGACTGATTGTAAATGGTGACAGTCTATCGGTAACAATTGATGACGAAGGGAAATTGAAATCATTCTATCGCTATCCATTGGATATTGAGGAATGGCCAGATGCATCAGCAACAGTTTCAGGCGAAGAGGCAAAGAAACTATTTGCAGATGCACTGGATGTTAAACTTGTTTACCACCGACTGCAAAATGAAGACGGTAAATACGAGCTTGTATATGTCCCGACAGTAAAGGGACAAGAGTACTACCAAATCGATGCCAACAGTGGCGAGATTGTCAGTCCGTATGTACAAACTGAAAAAGCGAAAGTAACTCACCCGACTGCCGAAAAGGAACTGAATTATTTAATTCAGGCTGGTGCAATTGAAGTGAAGGATCCGAAAACTTTCAATGCGGATACGGCCATTTCACAAGGGCAGGCGCTTCAAACTATCATTAAGTCCATCACTTATTTCTATGAGGATTATTATGCATATCGTCCGGAGCAGCCACCAGTTTCATTCGATGAAATCAATCCGGATCATCCGTATTATAATGTAGTGGAAACTGCAACACGTCTAGGCATTTTAAATCCGCTGGAAGATGAATTAAACATCGACCAAAAAGTAACAAATGAGCAATTAGCCGTTTGGTATATCCGAACACTAGGTCTTGAACAAGCGGCAAAGCATGCGGACATCTATCAGTTAACGATAAAAGATGCGGCTGATGTTGATCCGGAAAAAATCGGATATGTGGCAATTTCGCATGTATTAGGACTTCAAGGTGCGGAACAATCGATGTTCTTACCGAAAAAAGAAGTAACATATGCACAGCTTGCAAAATCTATTATTGAACTTGCATATGAAATAGCAGAAAAACGCAATAGCGGTTCGTATTACTACTAACCTTTATAATGGTTTTAAACTCGTGAAGTTTCTTAAGACTCCACGGGTTTTTTTTATTTTTTTTCATAAAATAAGGAATATACGTTCTCTTTTGTGCAATAGTTAGTGGTTTAACTGTACCGACTTGTGATAAAATAATTTAAAGTGCTAAACTGAAAAAAATCGCGATAATTTTTTTGAAACGTTGTAAGATAGTACAAGTAACGAATCAATAATGGAAGTTGGGAAAAAAATGCAAAAAAATAAATACCGAATTCATAGTAATGTTCTGTTTGAAATTGCACAAAGCCGTTCATTCACAGAAAAGGATAATATCGAGGAACGTTTTGATGAAGAGGGAAAAATCAAATTATTAAGTGACCGTGCTGGAGCAGATTTATCACTATCGATTGTAAAAACTGAAGATGGGATCGCTTATTCAGTAAAATGGGATGACTCGGAAGAAGTTTTCAAAGGTTGGAACATGGCTTGGGAAGAATTTATTTGGTGCTTAGGTGTTGTCAACAAACCACTTGAAGAAGCGGCGAAAAAAGCTGCAGAAGAAGCGAAACGTCGTGCAGCTGAAGAAGCATTGCTAGCAGAAGAAAATGCAGAACTTGAAGAAGCTGTAGCAGAAGAAGCATCAACTGAAGAAGCTTCGGCTGAAGAATCATCTAAATAATAATGTGAAACGCCTTCTCAATATAATTGAAGAAGGCGTTTTGATTACGCCATACAATAGTGAGAAGCCGATAATTTAAATGGATTACAAATAAAAAAACATCCATCTCCTCACAAGGGAATATGGATGTTTCAATATATCTATTTATCAGAACTAACAATGGCATAGCGTTCCCATTTCCGACTGCGCCAGCGGAAAATAACGAGTACTGCGCGGATCCATTCATCACATGCAATAGCAAGCCATACACCGACAAGGCCTAAGTCAAGAACGAAGACGAATAAATAACCTAGGGATAAACCGATAACGATCATGGAAATAAAACCAATACGGACAGGATAAGCGGCATCCCCTGAAGCACGCAAAGAGTTAATGATCGTAATGTTAATCGTACGTCCTGTCTCCAGTAAAATACTTAATAATAGTACGCTCGCCCCGATTTGAATAATTTCTTCATTGTCAGTAAAGATGCGCATGAACGGTTCTCTAAAGAGGATGATAATTGCGACCATGGACAATGTAAAAATTAAAGCCGATTTTACACCAAACCATACTTTACTATAGGCAAGTTCTTTCTCGCCTGCTCCGACATACCGGCCGACTAAAATAGCTGTCGCCATCCCGATTGCCATTGCAAAAAGATAAGTAAACATCGAGATATTCACGGCATACTGACGGGCAGATAATGCCTCGGCTCCAATAAATGTTACATAATAGAGAAGGACAATTTGATTGGTCTGGTAGAGCACCTGCTCAAGGGCAGACGGAATTCCGATTTTCAATATTTTTGAAATATAGTTTTTGGACAACCTATAGTAATCTGCCCATTCAATACGAACCTCCAACGCCTGGTATAAAAGCCAAAAAAATACAACTGATGCCAAGACACGACTAATAACAGAAGATATTGCTGCACCTTCCACGCCAAGTTCCGGCATTCCAAATTTACCAAAGATTAAAATATAGTTTAAAACAACGTGTACAATATTCATTGCAAGCGACACGTACATCGTTTGCTTCGTCCAGCCTTGCACACGAATAATTGAAGACATGGAAGTAATTAAAGCTTGAACGAATATAAAGCCTCCGACAATGACCAAATAGCTCTGCGCTGCTTCCAATACAGCACCTTGCAGGTTCATCATCTTCATTAGAACATCGGAAAATAATATAAATAACCCACTAATGACTAAACCGACGAGTAAATTGAGTGTTACCGATAAAGCTGCGATTTGGGATGCTTCAGCAATTAGGCGGGAACCTAAATATTGAGAAACGACAATGGATGCACCCGTACCGATTACCCCTAATAATAAAATTGCAATTTGTATATATTGATTGGCTGTTCCAACGCCTGCTACTGCATCATCCGATACAGCACTTAACATAAATGTATCGGCTAACCCCATCAGCATAAATAGGAACAACTCTAAAAATAATGGCCAAGTTAACTTAAATAAACTCAATTCTTTCGTGCTATTTTCCAATCAGTTCACTCTTTCTATTGTTTAAATCAAAACAAAAAATATATTAGCATAAATTGTTACTATAGGATAGTTTTTTACTCACCGCTTAAAAGAAGGTAAAAAGTCATGTAAAAAATGTTAATATATGGTTCTATTTTATGCGAATAATAAAGTTATTCAGATATTTGTAATATATTCTCGACATATTTCGACTATTTGTTATCGAATTGTAATATTGACGGCATGAACATGTCATCTCACTGAAACATTGGAAGGTTATGCTAGGTCATGTTGAATCAAAAAGATTTTTCACGACACTTTCTCTGGAGGGAAATATTCAAGTATGATCAAGAAAATAGTAGCATTTATTGCGGTTATGGTCGCAAGCACATTCATTTTTGCAGGAACGTCAGAGGCAGCTTCACATACAATTAAAAAAGGCGAGAATTTAACAATGCTTGCGAAGAAATACGATACATCAGTAAAAGAACTTATGGCATTGAATGATTTAAAGACTACAAAAGTACAAATTAAACAAGTCCTTAAGTTACCAAGCCATATTAAAAATAAGCCGACAGCAAAGAAAGCGACAATAAAAAAATCAGCCACACATCCTTCTAATGTAAAAAAGACAATTAAGATGTCATCAACGGCTTACACAGCTAACTGCAAAGGCTGTTCTGGTATTACGAAAACCGGGTTGAATTTACGTAAAAATCCTAGTTTGAAGGTTATTGCCGTAGATCCGAAAATCATTCCACTTGGCTCTAAAGTATGGGTGGAAGGCTATGGAATTGCCGTTGCGGGTGATGTTGGCAGTGCCATTAAAGGAAAGAAAATTGATATTTTTATGAGTAAAAAATCGACAGCTAAAAATTGGGGTCGAAAAACAGTCACGGTTAAACTTTTAAAATCATAAAACAAAGCCTATTGCGATGAAACTTACTTTTCGCAATAGGTTTTTTTTATTTTAAGTTATAATATAAAAAGATTTTGCGGAAGGAATGGATCTGAAATGTTTTTTTATGAGACAACTTGCCGGTATTGCCGGAAGCCATTCAAGTTGATGGAAGGTACAAAAAAATATAATCAATATAAAGTAAACCGACAAGCAAGCATCAGTTGTGATGATTGTGAACGGCGGATCGAAGCAGATTCAAGAAAATATTTGTTTAATCGGGATTAGGGTTTGCCCATCATTTTTCTTATTTGCCGAAGTTCCCGAATTAATTTATCGATTTCATCTTGCATTTGCTTAAAATCAGATTCGCTGCCATAGGAAGCCGAAGCCTGCTGTCCGTTTTGCTCCTCAAGCAGCTTTAATGAAATTCCTGCAGAAATCATAGACAATACATCGCCAATCGTTGTAACAGCAGCACCTGCATAGGCAAGCCTGGCTGCGATTACTTCTAAAGAGGGTGTAGAATCCGAACCATTATTCAAATATATTCCTCCTATTCATAGGCAGATGCCTTTACCATATGTATATACGCCTGAAAAATTTTCATTACAGGATCATTGCGTTAAGGACGAAATAAAAGGAGTTGGTAGTCATGGATGGCAAAAAAGTAGAAATTGAATGCAGAAACTGTCACGAAAGGATGACGATCGATTTTTCTACAGATCATTTTTCTTCGGAAATCCAAATATTTAATGGAAAAAAACAACAGAAATGGACTTATATTAAGGAATGTCCGCATTGCCAAACAATTAACTCCGTCACGAGTGATAAAAAAGAGGAATGGGGCGGTAGGAAAGGACCAAATATAAAACTTTTAATGTTTTCTGGTTTATTCGGCTGCTTAGGATTTATCGTTATTGGTTTCCTTTTACTTTATTTTGCTTTTAAAGGTTTTGGTTTTTTGGTCGATTGGTTATTTAATTAAGGAAATGATAAATTTTCATGCTATAATAAATAGCTTGTGGAGGTGTAGTTAATGTCAAAGAAATGGACAATCCATTCGATTCGCGAATATGTAGAAAAGAATACAGATACAAAATTAATATCAACAGAATTTAAAGGGTTTTCGCAAAAATTAGATTTCCAATGTGCTTGTGGGAACACATTCCAAAAACCTTGGAAAAAATTCAAAGAAAACAAACAGCAAAAATGTGAAGTGTGCCAGCCACCGAAAGAATCACGCTAAAGAAATAAACGGTATACAAATACGTCA
Organism: Solibacillus sp. FSL K6-1126; assembly: GCF_038003445.1. Taxonomy (NCBI): domain Bacteria; kingdom Bacillati; phylum Bacillota; class Bacilli; order Caryophanales; family Caryophanaceae; genus Solibacillus; species Solibacillus sp. FSL K6-1126. The sequence goes on from NZ_JBBOPD010000001.1 coordinate 1,629,737, forward strand.
AAAACGCTGTCTAGCAATAAACTAGTCAGCGTTTTTGACTGTTGCTTCGTTCATTATGAATCGCTAACAATTGTCAGATTTAGTTCATTATAAAGTTCATAAAAACTTTTATGTTCAGTATTTTCTGCAGAGCCTATATAAACAACACTATTTTTAAAGTGCAGGCTGTTTGACAGTATTTCTATATATTTTCCGGTAGTAATGAGTAAAAACTTTTGCTCACAGTAAGGATAGATGATTAATTGACTGTTGGCTGTTTCAATATTTATTGTCTCAAACAGTTTCCTAAAATTCATATGATTTTTCAGCTTAAATTTATACATTGAAATCAAATTGTTTTCATTAGAGTGCTCACTGAAAAATGTATTGGCAATTTGATAAAACTGCTTTGAATTATATATGAGAACACTCTGAGACTTATTGATTTCAGATGGCATAAATGAATTATGACGTTCAATTATTTCCTTGCAAAATGTCAGCAGATCGCTATATAGATCACTGGAATCCGGATGTTTTTTTATTATCCGGTAAAAATGCCGGGCTAAAAAAGAAGTATACATAATTTCGTTCGATTCATTAAATTTTTTTAACAATGAAGACATCGAAAAAACAGCCATTTCATAATTTTGCTTTAAGAAATTTGTACTTGCCTGAATGGAATGGACAAAAACAACTTCCGCATCATTTTTACAATGTTCAATATACCAGTTAAACTGGCCAATATATTTCCTTGCTTCCTCAAAGCTTCCCGTTTCCAATAGGGTGGTAACGAGCTGTAACTGTGCATTACATTCATAAAATAATCGTTCCTCTTTCATTTCCAAAGCATAAAAGTACGCACTTTTAGCATATTGAACCGCTTCGGGATTATTATTTTTTTCAAGTGCCAGGATGCTTAGTAAATAGTAGCACATTGACAGATTTTGAGGGGAAGAATCTGAATCAATTGAGTGAATGATTGAGTTAATCAGCATGTCGCTTTGTGGAATAATAGCGACTATGGAAGCAAATTTAACACAGCAAACAAGCGCTTCTGTCACATGTTCCGGGTTGCCCGATCTTTCTATGGTCGCCAAAATAAACTGAAGCTGAGCAAATGCTTCGTCAAACTGTTTGTTTGAATAATAAGTCTGAAAATGCTTTATACTCAGCGTTAAAGAGCTTTCGATCAATCGCAATTCGTTGTTCAAACTATTTTGTAAAGATGATTGGGAACAGGTATGCATATCAAAACTCCTTTAGATAGATAAAATAATATCGATTTGTACCGTCAATAGAATCTGTAATCAGTTGACTGAAATAGGTGTCCACAATAATTTTCGCCTTTAAACTGCTTAGAAATTGGATATGGATTTGATTGATAGTCAGACTTGGTGAGGAGGTACTTGGATTGTTTTCATAAAAGTTAATTAGTTCCAGCGGTAATTCAGATTCAAAACCTGTTTCATCTACAAGATTTTGTATCATCTGCTTTAATTTATTTTTTAGGAGAACGGAAAAGAGTAAGCATATTAAATGATTATTACTTTTTCTTTTTTTGAATTTCTGAAGTTCGCTTTGCTTTATCGTTAACTCATGAATATACGATTGAAAAGGATAGTAAAAACGTATGTTGTCATCCATTATTAATTCATAATCATCTGTAGTTAAATATGTATACAGATTATAAACAAATTGATAATAAAAATTATAACATTGATTATAATCTTCCAAATGGACGGCCAGAAATGGGTAGTTTGACAGGAGCTGCTGAAATTCTGAATACTTATCTCCTGAAACAAAATAATAGTTATGGAAATTCAATGAAATATCAGCCTCTCTATTATGGAAATTAATACAATATAAATTGTACAGAATCTTTAATCGTATATCAAACTAATATAGGTTCCAATTTAATAAAAAAAGAGCTAAATTTAGAAAATTAGCCCTAATTCTAGATTATATTATTCAGTTACAGGTTCTGTTTCTAATTTCGCCTTTTTCAGTTCAGGATGAGCCATTTCCAATATAGAAGGGCGCAGTAATAATAGTACAATACCAATTAGAATCAGCCCGCTGACGATTAAAATATATTGGGCCGGAATGAATTCGTATAAAATCCCGAATGCAAGTGTTCCAACAGGCATGGCACTCATCGCCATCATTTCGATAATTCCAAAAACCCGCCCCCGGTATTCTTCTTCAATAGAAGTTTGCATCAATACGCCAAGCGGGGTATTTGTAATAACCCCCAATGCTCCAAATAAAAACATGATAATTAAATAATAAATGAAATTCATCAATACCGAAAATGTTACAATGAGCGGCAGTGCCGATAAAATGACAACAATAGAAGAGGCGAACACGGACCGTTTAACTGTCAGTAAAGGAAATTTGACGGTTGCTCTTGATGCGAAATAAATGGATGTAATTAAAATTCCGACTGCACCTCCAGCCTCTGTAAAACCGATGTATTTTGGATCTAAATTCAAAATCGTCAATAAAATATAATCCCCGCCAACATTGATTGCTGTGAAAAATAAGTTTAACCAAAGTGCTGTCCATAAAATCGCTTTAATAATCGGCTTTGTATTGACATAGCGGAAGCCGGCTTTGAAACTTTCGAACATCGATTCTTTTTCAGCATTATCATTTATTGTTTCTTTCTTATATAGTACAAAATTCATTGTTGATTCCAGCATTAATGTCACTACAGCAGCGCAGATGAAGATAATAAGGAACATTTCCATCGATACAAAACCAAATAACATCCCGCCGAAGATCGGTCCGCCAATTCCTGAAATAGAATAGGACAACTGATTAAAGCTCATCGCCTTTTGCAGTCGAGCTTCATCGACCAAATTGGCAATAGATGCGGAAAACGCTACACCGGAAAAAGTACTGAAAATACTATTGAACACCGTTGTGATATAAATCGCCATTAAAGATAATCCGAATTCATGCGTGTAGAGCAATAAGCCGCTTACTGTCAGGATGACCCCGGTTTGCCCACCGAGCACAAGCCATTTCCTGGGGAAACGATCCCCTAAGAGACCTGCAATCGGTGACATGATTGTGCGCGGCAAGTAGCTTAAAATAATATTTGTCGCAAAACTGAGCGAAGAGCCTGTCATCGATAAAATATACATACTGATCCCAAAGCTGTAAACATGTGACCCAAGTGCACCAATCATTTTACTTACTAGAAACGTGTATAAATGATACGTTGCTTTTTTCAATTTCTGTTGTTCATTCATAAACAAACCCCTTTGTTTAATTTAATTAAACTTATTATATGGCGGAGTTTTTAAAATTACAATACAAAAGTTTAATTTAATTAAAATAATTTCTCTTTGTTACATTAAAACCTGAATCAAATGTTTAATAAGGTTAAAATATTCGCCTTTTAAATGATTTTTGGTAAACTGTATTTAATGAGGTGACGACGTGTTAAATATTGGTGCAAAAATAAAAGAACTAAGAAAAGAACGTAAAATGACGCTTGCCCAAGTAGCGGGAGACCGAATAACGAAAGGGATGCTCAGCCTGATTGAAAACGGGAAGGCACAGCCGTCAATGGAGAGCCTTCAGCATATTGCGAAACAGCTCGACATTGATGTGTCCGAGCTCATGCAAAACGAAAATCATCAGCAAATGAAAGAATTATACCGTGATGTTGAAATAAAACGTTTAGCTCTAAATAAAGAGCATGATGATAAAAAAATAAACGAAAAAGTTCTCGAACTGTATCATCTGATTCATCCATTTCATGAAAATGGCAGCCTTAAGGGGGCAACTTTTGAGGAAGTACGCATTTACGAAGTGTATTTGACAATGCGCTACTTTGCGAAAATGGATTTATCGGAAAAGCCATTCGTCAAGCTCGTCAGAATGTATGAACAAGTACATGGCTATTCAAAAATATTGAAGATTTATTCCCGCATGGGGAACATTAAGTTTCTGGAAAATGATTATGCGGAAGGTCTTCGCTATTTACATGAAGGGGAAAAGTATATCGAGAAATACGGGGATTTGATAGACGACCTTGAAAAACTCGATCTATACTATAACATTACAGTTTCCTATGCAGCGCTGAATGATGATGTTCAAATGGAAGTTTATTTGGAAAGAGCTTTAAAATTGGCAAAAGAGAAGAAAATCGTATATCGGTTAAATGATTTTTACCGCTTTTTGTTTTTCATTCACTGTTCAAAAGAAGAAGAGGAAAAGGCTACTTATTATTTAAAGAAAATCCGGGCATTCGCAGAAATTATGGAAGACCCGACTGAAACGCTCATGGAACGGCTAGTAACGCTTCTATATACAAATCAAATTGAAAAAGATTACGAGAAAACGGTTGAGATCCGATTTGAAAATGATTTTGAATTAGAAGGCTTTTTATACAGCACGGACATTTTCTTTAATGGGCAATATGGCTTTGCCTACTACATGCTTGAGCGGTATGAAGAAGCACTGCAAACTTTGAAAGACATCGAAATATTGGAATACAATCAGCACCCGATTGATTTGTCGATGATGTACCGGGCGTTTGCTGTAAGGGCATTATGCTACTTCAAACTAGGGGACAAAGAAAACGCCAAACGCGATATTTTATATGCAATGGATGGTGTGAAAGATTTGAAAGTCACAAGAGAAATCCAGTTCATCATCGATGCATATGAAGAAATAATGAAGTAATCGAAGACACGGATAATCCTAGAGATTATCCGTGTTTTTCTGCGGTATTAGTTTAAATTACTCCATATGAAGTTCTAATCATTCAGTTGGCTGAATAGATTGGTAGGGTGAGTTTAATTTTTGTGACATGGAGGAATGAAGATGATCAAACGAGTAAATCCAGAATTTTTAGCCGGTTTAGAATCATTTACGGACTTTGATTTTAAGGTAGAACAATTGGAAGCTATGCGTGAAGGTATGGCACAAGCGGTATTACCTTTAACAAGCACTGAAACAGTGAATATTATCAATAAAACTATTACTGGCATTGATGATAATGAAATCCGCGTTCGTATTTATAAACCAGCCCACCACGATCAAGAATTACCGGTTTTACTGTGGATTCATGGCGGGGGTTATATATTAGGTTCCATCGAAGACAATGATCATCTTTGTGTACAAGTTGTAGAAACAGCAAACTGTGTCGTTGTTTCCGTAGATTACCGTTTAGCTCCGGAACATCCTTATCCAGCACCACTTGAAGATTGCTATAGTGCTCTTGCATGGATTGCGGATAATGCAGTAGAACTGCAAATCGACAAAAGTCGTATTGGCGTAGCCGGGGCAAGTGCCGGCGGTGGTTTGACAGCGGGTTTAACATTGCTTGCGCGTGACCGTGAGTATCCGTCAATTTGTTTCCAAATGCCGCTTTACCCGATGATTAATGACAGTAACGATACACCTTCTGCGAACGAAATTACAGAAGGTATGATCTGGAACCAAAAAACGAATGATTTTGGCTGGAAATGCTATTTAGCCGAATTGCACGGGCATGATGAAGTACCGATTTATGCTGCACCGGCAAGAGCTGAGGATTATCGTAATCTTCCATATACGTATACATGTGTAGGTCAGCTGGATCCTTTCCGTGACGAAACAATTACGTATGTATCTAAATTGGCACAGGCAGGTGTTGATGTGGAATTCCACTTATATCCTGGTGCATACCATGGTTTTGAATCACTGAATCCTCAGTCAGAACTTGCTCAAAAAGTGATTAAAGAATATGTAAATGCAATTAAAGTAGGCTTTGACCGCGTGAAAGCAAGTGCTGACCAAGTGGAAGAAGTGAAATAAATTCATTGTTTTTAAATTGACAAGTGCTCGGTTCTATATTGAACCGGGCATTTTTATTTTGAGAGGTGTTACTGAATTTAAAGATAGGATTTAAACGAAAGCACGTTATAATTCCGTTTTTCATACAGATCAATTATATGAGCGGCTAATTGCTGAAGTCCGAGATGGATTTTGTTTTCGTTTACTTGTGAAATACTTAGTCGAATTGCTTTCTGACTATATTCGCTTAAAAACATCCTCGACGCATTATCTACATAAATATAGTTTTTATGCAGCATGTATATTAATTTATCGACATCAATACCGGAAGGCAAGAAGATGGTGAGATAAAAACCAGTTTTAGGCTTTGTAAATTGTACATAGGTAGGTAAATGCAATGAACAAGCTTCTAATAATAAATTCATTTTATTTGAATATAATTTTTTTACCTTTTCTAAATGGTATTGAAACATCCCGCTTTTTAAATAGATTTCCAAAGCCCCCTGTGAAAGTGGCGATGTATAGAAATCCGCGCTGAATTTACTGTGTACAAACGAAGAAATCATTTTTTCAGGGAGAACCACTGTTGCAATTCGCAGTCCAGGCAAAAATACTTTGGAAAAGCTCTTAACATAAACGACTCTTTCATTAGGTTCATATGCAAACAAAGGATCGGCTTTTAAGTCTGTATCAAGTTCTGCCAAGTAATCATCCTCTACGATATATACATCGTATTTTTCTGCAAGAGCAACAATTTTTTTCTTTTCCTCATTCGTGTAATGATGTCCTAATGGGTTGTGGCATCTTGGGATGATGTAAAAGAATTTAATATCATCGGTGCGAAATAACTTCTCCAGTTTTTTAAAATCCATTCCTTCCATTGTCACTTCAATTCCAAATGTTGTAATTCCGTTTACTTGTAAGGCATCAATCATACCAAAGTAAGTGGGCTGCTCAATTAATACATTCTTTTTCCCGTTTGGAAACGGCATGGCAGCAAGAATATGGAGGGCCTGCTGTGATCCGGACGTAATGACCAGTCGATCGGGTTTCGCAAATATTTGTAAATGTTGTAAATACTTCGCAAGCTCCTTACGTAAAGAAAAGAGTCCCTGTTGATCACTATAAGTAAATAATTGTTCTTTATAATGATCGATCGCCTGGTTAATACAATGCTGAAAGTCCTCATAGGGCATAATCCTTTGATCTGGACCGGCCGATAAAAAATCAATAGCAATGTCCTGCTGAACGGAAGTTTTATGATTATCCACTACATAATAGCCACTTTTCGGTTTAGCGTAGATAATATGCTGTTTTTCCAACTCAAGTAATGCTTTCGCGACCGTATTTTTGCTGCATTGAAATTGTTCAGCGAGCAGTCGAATTGATGGTAATTTATCTCCTGTTTTTAACTTCTCATTCTGTATTTGTTGTTTGACCCATTCCAAAATGCCAATATATTTAGTTGTCATCCAGTTCTCCTTTGCTATCTGTCCCATGACAGATGGGGAATTCTCTTATTTTAAAAAGAGCGGATATTCCTTACAATCTGTTTAATTAGCTTAATCGTATTAACTAATTATGGAATATTTTTTTAAAACTGTGAAGGGGGAACGAAATGGAAATCAGTATGAAAAAAGGGATGCTGTTAGGCTTTATTGGAATCGTTTGTTTCAGTTTTACATTACCGGCTACAAGTATTGCTGTCCCTTATTTTGGTGAGACAATTGTCGGATTGGGTAGGACAGTTATTGCAGCAATTATAGTAGGAACAGTATTTATTGTGAAAAAGCAGCCTTTACCGAGTATAAGCCAATTTAAGAACTTACTTATTGTCGCTGTTGGAGCTGTACTGGCTTTTCCGATATTAACAACTTATGCGATGAAGTCATTGCCGGTTTCACATGGTGCAATTGAATTGGCCTTACTTCCGCTTGCGACAGCAGGCTTTGCGATGTGGCGAGGAGGCGAAAGACCTTCGAAACGCTATTGGATTGCGAGTGCAACAGGGGCGGTAACGGTCATTATTTATGCCATCTATTTAGGATTAGGGCAATTGCATAAAGGAGACTTTGCGCTGATTGCAGCGGTCATATTACTTGGATTAAGTTATGCAGAAGGTGGCAAACTTTCAAAGGAAGTTGGTAGCTGGCAAGTAATTGCCTGGGCTATTTTAATTGGTGCACCCTTTTTTATTATTCCTGTAGGCCTTGGCTTATCTGACAGAATGCTGGATGCGCCTATTGAAGCATGGATCAGTTTGTTCTATTTAGGGATCGTCAGTCAGTTTTTAGCTTATGTAGCATGGTATGGTGGTATGTCTTTAGGAGGTATAGCTAGGGTAGGGCAGATTCAATACTTGCAGCCTTTTTTAATGATTGGTTTTTCTTTATTATTTTTAGGAGAATCGATCACATGGATTACAATTGTTTTAGCTATGATCGTTGTGCTTTGCGTAATAGTGGGGAAAAATGCTGATGATAAACAAAGCTTGGAGCAGAAATAGGGCTGCAGAGTTTATAATTCATATTTTATAAAGAATGATTTCCTATAAGGGGATTCGTTCTTTTTCTTGTTGTCCATAAAAGGATAAAAATATTTTTATGTTGAAATAAATTACATAGCTCTGTCTGCACATATGTTTGTGATAAATGATTAAGCATGGTATAAGTGTAAATGAATTTTAATCTGGGAATCTAAATGTTAAAAGGAAGTGAACGTATGTCAAAAATCGTGATTATAGAAGATACAGAAACAATAAGAGAAGAATTGAAAAGCTTTTTAAACACATATGGATTTGAGGCAATTGCACCGTCAAACTTTGAAAATATTATTCAGGAAACGCTAAACGAAGCACCGGACCTTATTTTGCTGGACATTAACCTACCCATTTTTGACGGATACTATATTTGCAGAGAAATCAGGAAGCAATCGGATGTGCCGATCATTGTCGTGACGAGCAGGGATAATGAAATGGATGAATTGATGAGTATGAATTTAGGCGCGGATGATTTTGTCACAAAGCCTTATAACACTCAGATTCTTTTGGCGAGAATTGAAACCATTTTAAGAAGAGTTCAGGGGTCAAGTATACGGGATACCCTTGTTTATAATGATTTAAAGCTCAATTTATCCAACGGTTCTGTTATTTATAAAGGGGAGAAGGCAGAGCTCACTAAAAATGAAATCAAAATACTTTCCTGCCTTTATAAAAACAAAGGAAAAATCGTATCAAGGGACGATCTCATGGATTTTATGTGGAACGCAGATGTCTTTGTAGATGATAATAACTTATCGGTCAATGTTACGAGATTAAGAAAAAAACTGGAAGCGTTAGGTATGGAGAAAAATATTGAAACGAGACGCGGGTTAGGATATATACTTCCATGACACTAAAAGAATATGTTAAAGACAGAACCGTTTTCCTGCTCATTAATTTCATCTTATTTATCATTATTGGCGGCATTATGATACTTGTCGGGGTGAATGTCCAAATTGTTTTTCTTATTTTCTGTATTTGGTTTTTCCCTCTCATCACATATGTAATGATCGAATATTTTAAGCAGAAAACATTTTATAACGAAATAACTAGCATTATGGACAATTTAGATCAGAAATATTTGCTGCCGGAAGTTATGAAAGAACCTGAAACTGTGGAAGGTAAGGCATTGTATGAGGTATTGCGTCAGGCAAACAAAGATATGCATGAGCATGTAAAGAGTTATCGGGATCGGGAAAATGAGTATAGAGAATATATTGAAACATGGATCCATGAAATTAAAACTCCCATTGCCTCAACACGGCTGATTATTGAAAATAATCATAGTAACGTTACCCGAAATATTCAAGAAGAAGTAAAAAAGATTGAAGAATATATTGAGCAGGTTCTCTATTATTCAAGAAGTAACAATGTGAGCAAGGATTACCTCATAAAAGAGGTGTCTTTAGCAGGTCTTGTAAGAAGTGTTATAAAGAGAAATTCAAGGGACTTTATTAGTAAAGGGATTTCGATTGATCTTGAAAAAGTTGAAGGGACTGTTTTCAGTGATGCAAAATGGCTGGAGTTTATCATAAATCAGCTGATCGGGAATGCAATTAAGTATATCCGTGAACGTGATGGAAAGGTGATCATCCATACGGTCCAAAATGAAAATAATATTGTCCTTACGATTGAGGATAACGGGATAGGGATAACAGAAAAGGATATACATCGGGTTTTTGAAAAGGGGTTTACCGGGGAAAATGGACGAAAATTCGGGAAGTCTACCGGTATCGGTCTTTATTTATGTAAAAAACTTGCAGATCAGCTTGGTCTAGGTCTTACCATCACTTCAAAAATTGTCGAAGGAACAAAGGTGAGTATTATTTTCCCTTTAGGCAGTGTAGTCTTCATGCAGTAATTCAACTTTAGAATAGCGGATTTATAGCGATTGTACATTACAATTGCTATAAGTCCGTTTTTTTATCTTGCAAAAATGTCACTTTAATAAAATATAAAGCAATATGTCTTCCCGATAGCTATTGATAAGATACAGTTAGAAATCAATTAGGGGGAATAAAAAATGAAAAAAGCAATTCCAATAATATTAGGGATCTTTCTGTTAGGTCTTGGAATTTTCCTGGTGTATGAATATGCGACAGAACCAAAAATTGTAGAAGGTGTCACGTCAAAAGCGATTGATGATAAGGGCAGACCTTCTGATATAACGAATTTATTTACACAAGGGGAAACAGTTTATTTTTCCGCAAAGAGAAACCGATTCTGGACCAATGAAGCCGAAGTGGTTTGGTATAAAGGCGAAATAAAACAAGAGAATCGATTTTTAGTGGAAGAGGAAGTACTTGTGAACGATGCGAAATATTTCACTGCCGAGCTATCCGTTCCGGAAGGTCTTGAAGAAGGGCATTACGGTGTCACGATATATGTAAAAGGGAAAAAAATTATGGAAACAAAAGCCGAATTTGATGTGAAAAAATAGATGTATCTTGGAGGAAAAGCATGCAACCGATATTAAGTGTAGAAAAAATTGAAAAATACTACGGAAACAAAGGTAATATTACAAAAGCAATAGATAATATCAGCTTTAACGTAAATGAAGGTGAATTTTTAGGAATTATGGGTCCTTCAGGGAGCGGAAAGACAACGCTCCTGAATTGTATTTCGACAATTGATCATGTTACAACTGGCAAAATAATTATCAATAATCAGGATATTACAACTTTAAAGAAGAAAGGGCTTGAAGCATTCAGACGGGACGAGTTAGGTTTTATCTTTCAGGATTTTAATTTGCTGGATACTCTGACAGCTTATGAAAACATTGCTTTGGCTTTGACGATTCAAAAAAGAGAAGCAATGGAAATCGATCAACTCATTAAAGCCGTTGCGGAAAAGCTTGATATTACGGGCATCCTTAGCAAATTTCCATTTCAATTATCGGGAGGCCAAAAGCAAAGAGTCGCTTGTGCAAGAGCGATTGTAACTGAGCCTTCCCTCATTTTAGCCGATGAACCAACGGGTGCACTTGACTCAAAATCATCACGATTACTGTTGGATTCCTTTGAAAAGCTGAATAAAGAATACCAGTCAACAATTTTGATGGTTACCCATGACTCGTTTACGGCAAGTTATGCCAATAGGATATTGTTTATAAAAGATGGTCGGATCTTTAATGAGCTAGTGCGCGGAAATGATACGAGAAAGGAATTCTTTAATAAAATCATTGAAGTGGTGACTTTACTTGGAGGCGATGTTAGCAATGTTCTCTAAAATCGCAATCAACAATGTCAAAAGAAGCTTTAAGGATTATTCAATCTATTTTCTGACATTAACTCTGGGAGTGTGTATATTTTACAGTTTCAACTCTCTTGACTCGCAAAATGCTATCCAGGAAATGAACAAGAATACGATTTTTCGTGAATCATTGGAATTGCTTATGTCTGGAACATCAGTGTTTGTATCAATTATTCTTGGAGGTTTGATTGTATACGCCAATAACTTTTTGATCAAAAAGCGGAAAAGAGAACTTGGCTTATACATGACATTAGGTATGTCAAAAGGGAAAATCTCGAGAATTTTAATTGTCGAAACTCTCCTAATCGGTGTAGTCTCTTTAATCGTAGGTATTGGACTTGGGATTATTGTATCGCAGGGTCTGTCAGTGCTGACGGCAAACATCCTGTCTATGGATCTTGATAAATATAAGTTTGTTTTTTCACTTGCCGCCATGATGAAATCGATTGTCTACTTTGGCATCATTTATTTACTTGTCATGATTTTCAACCAGTTTACGATTTCCAAATACAAACTGATCGATCTATTAAATGCTTCAAAACGTAATGAAGAAGTAAAGCTGAAAAATCCTTTCGTATCAGTGCTAACCTTTATTTTATCAGTAGCATTTCTGATATTCGCATATATGAGAATCCTAGAGACAGGCTTAAATGCTGAAGATACGGATCTGATAATTACGATCTTAATGGGGGTCTTTGGAACGCTCCTATTCTTTTTCAGCCTATCGAGCTTCTTTATACAAATTGCGCAAAAGAATAAGGGGTTCTATTTTAAAAATATAAATATTTTTGTCTTAAGACAAATAAACAATAAGGTCAACACGAACTTTCTTTCGATGACAATTATCAGTCTAATGCTTTTTTTAACTATTTCACTCATCTTTACCGCGTTTGATTTAAAAGGAACGATTGATAAAAATACAGCACATACAACTCCTTTTGATGCTTCGGCATTTCTTGTTGTTAATCAAGAGGAAGAGGATTCCGCGGTAAATGATATTGAAGCTTACTTAAACAATATAGACTTTACATTTGAAGCATATGAAAAACATGCCTTCTTTGATGAATATCTTCTTGATTTAACGATTGAGGGTCTGTTATCACAGTATTTAAGCGACGAGGAAAAGATTGCTATACAGGAAAATTACATGTATGGTCCGGTATCTGCACTAAAAATATCGGATTATAATGCAATTATCAATCTGACGGGGCAAGAGTCTGTTGATTTAAAGGAAGACGAAATACTCGTTGTATCAACCTATGGCAAGATCATTCAAGCTTTGCCTGAGTATATGAAAAATGAAGAAAATATTATCATTGAGGATAAAGCATATAAAATAAAAAATGATGTGCCTATTGAAGAAAATATAAAAATTAACAGGGGCAGTAATTTCTTTTATCTTATTATTCCTGATAATTTTACAGGAAACCTTCAATTAGAGTATACAAGTTTTAATGTCATATATGAAGATCGCTACAATGAAAAATCAGAACAGAGATTTACAACCCTGTTTAATGACCTTGATGAAAATAAATATAGATCCATTAATCCAGGATTAGTCATTGGAAGTACAGAAAATCAGATTAAAGAGCAAGAAAAGGGTTCAGCAGCATTATTTATATTCCTTGGCCTGTTTTTAGGGCTCATCTTTATTATATCGAGCGCGGCCGTAATGGCATTGCAGCAGTTATCTGACGCAAGTGACAGCTTGGAACGATATAAGTCGTTAAAGAAAATCGGTGTCACGGATAAATTGATAAATGGGGCTATATTAAAACAATGTCTCATCTATTTTTTACTCCCTTTAGGTCTGGCTGTCATTCATTCCATTGTCGGAATCAAGGCGGTCAGCGGAATGTTCCATTTCAACTACGAAAGCGTCCTAATCAGTTCATTAATTCTTGTCATCATTTATGGCGGGTATTTCTATGCAACGTATGTCGGTGTAAAGAACATTGTTAAAGGTAGTAATTAGGTTACATGAATGGCTATAATTAAAAGAAGAACGAATTTCCGTAAAGGGAATTCGCTCTTTTCATGTTGCTCGATAGCGATTATGAATTAATATCCTGTATCACTTTTTCCAAGAATTCACCCATGCGTTTAACAGTTGACTCTGAAAAGTCAAAATTGACGCCAGTTTCTTTATAAATCGATGCAATGGATTGACTGTAATCCGCACTTGCACCTTTTTTGTAAAATTCGACAGCTTGCTGCGGATTCTTTTGATAATTCTCAAGTAATTGAAGTGCACCGAGCATTGACATCGAGTATTCAATATCATAAAAAGGATATTGAATAAAGTGGAGGGTCCCGATCCAGCTCATGCCAATTACCTTTTCAAAACCGGTCGTATCAACTGGGCTCAACCCGTAACGTTTTGAAATTTCATAAAACTTCTCATCACGTTCCTTTGCTGTATGCTGAGGATTTGTATACATCCAATGTTGGAAAAGATCTCCAGACAATGGGCCGAATAACATCGTAAATGCCCGTCTCAGTTCTTCACGTTGTGCGCTTTTGAATTCCTCTTCTTCCGGATAAAATAGATTAAATTTATCCAATAATAACAATTCCATTCCGTGTGAATACAATTCAGCTATTTCCGCTCGCCACTGGAATTCTTCAATAGGGCCCTGTTCTGAAGCTTGGAGGTAACCATTCACCGCATGCCCCATCTCATGGATTAAAGCAATGAGCGAGAAAAAGGAAGGACTAAAGTTTGCAAAAACAAATGTATCACCGGAAACAGGTAATGGGACACAGAAACCACCCGGACTTTTACCTTTACGGTCTCCAAGATCAAGTAATCCGTGTTCTCTCATGTACTGCAAACGGTCTGAAAAATACGGGTCGGTTTTTCCTAACATTTCAGCAACCCCGTCCAAAAGCTCTGATGTCTCAGCGTAAGGAGGATTTTTCAACAGTTTTGCAGTGTTATCCCAAGGCAGATATGTTTCGACACCAAGTTTAGACTTGAAAACATCTGCAAGCCTGTTCCAAGCCGGAATAATATGCCTTTCAACATTTTCATGAAAGTCGTAACAATCTTCAATACTGTACTCACGGTTTTTTGCGACAAACATATAATCACGGTAATTTTCAAATCCGGCATTGATTGCGATTTGGTGGCGTAGTTGAACGAGTTCATCCATGAGCGCATCCGTATCCGGCTTAATTTGACGGTAAGCAGCTCTAATTAAATGATAAGCTTTTTCCCGAATGTTTCTGTCCAAATTGTCAAGCTGCGATTCGATAAAAGGGAAAGGTTTTTCCTCTCCGTCCCATTCCACAGTGAGACCACCCATAATTTCACTGTACTTTGTGCATAGTTCTTGTTCCTTAACTAATAGAGGGATATTCTCTTTTCTAAACAGTTTCACTTTTGACTCACGAAAACGTTTCATTAAGCCGTAACGATTTTCATCCAATTCATTGAAATAAGGGGATTCACAGCATTTATCATTTAACTTTGCCTCGTATGTCATTAAAAGAGGCTGAATGACTTGCTGATCCTGAAGGTAGGTTGATTTGATATGCGGATCTTCGGTATTTCGGTAGAAGTCGACAAGATGGCCTGTTAACGCCTCTTCTATTTCAAAGCGTAAATTTTTTTCATCCTCGATCCAATTCTCCAGATCCTGGATGGATTCAATTGAAACATCAAGTAAACGTTGAAACTGGGCTTCAATCCCTTCGACATCTTTCAAATCAATTAATTCTTTGTAATAGTTAATACTTTTCGCTTGAGACATGAATAATTCTCCCTTTACCTTCAGATTATTTTGACTAATGAATTAATTATATTATAGATTGCTGGTCATTCATTCTTTTTTTGAAAATAAATTACTAAATAATAAGAGGATGAAGAGAACAGTTTGTAAAAGAAGAAATAAAAGGATAACATGGTCTCATTGGAAATGGATCGGTAAAAGGAGTTTTTGTCATGATTTCAAGAGAACAGCTTGAAAAGAATCAAGTAACGATATATATCATAACTTTACTATTGGCCGGATTTACAGGATTGAATTTTCTGGAGTTTCAAAATGAATTGGAAAAATTAATCCCGTTTATCCTTGGAATATTAATGTACAGTATGTTTGTTCAAATTCCTTTTGCAGCTTTAAAAGAAACTTTTTCAAACCGGCGTTTCTTTTACGCACTCTGTATAGTCAATTTTATTGCGGTTCCCATTGTCGTATGGACCCTGACGTTGTTTCTTCCAGATTATCCGCCACTACTTTTAGGCGTTTATCTTGTTTTACTCACTCCATGTATAGATTATGTCATAGTATTTACAATGCTTGGCAAGGGGAATGAAAAAGTGATGCTCAGTGCCACACCCTTTCTTTTTGTTGCACAAATGCTGTTACTGCCGTTTTATTTATGGTTGTTTATCGGGGAACAAGCGGCAAATATAGTAGAAGTGGCTCCATTTTTTGAAGCGTTTGTCTCATTTATTGTTTTTCCATTAGTTGTTGCACTTATTGTACAAATTTCATTAAAAGAGGGCGATCGTGTTTTTGAGATATCTTCGTGGCTTCCGGTACCATTTATGGCTTTAACTCTTTTTGTAATTGTTGCCTCACAAATCGGCAAATTGTCGGGTTCATTTGAATGGATTTTAAAAGTAATCCCCATCTACATAGCATTTTTAATCATTATGCCTTTCATCTCAAAGATCATCGCGAAAAAGCTTCATCTAGATATCCGGACAGGCCGTGCATTGATCTTTAGCGGATCGACACGTAATTCACTTGTTGTATTACCATTTGCACTTGCAATGCCTGAGGAAATCCGATCGCTCGTTGTGGCGATTATTGTCACCCAGACACTTGTTGAAATTGTGGGGGAGCTTATCTATATTCGCATCATTCCACTTATCATCTTGCGAGATGAATAGAGAAGCACTTTATTAGCTATTGTCCGTTAGCTGTTTTACAATTTTGAAAAGAAGGGTCAAACTGCGCGTTTTGTGTAGTATAATCTTCATTACTATGTATTTTAAATAGAAAAGGAGTTTTAGCATGAAAATCGAGGACTGGTTAAATAAAGAAACATCAACAATCGCTAATAAGCTAATCAACTATAACAAAAAACATATTGAAGTGGAAAAATCGATTGGATTCACTGGCCGTGATCAAATCCATCATATATTGGATAGTTTTTATGAAGTTTTCTTCCCGACGATTTATAATCAAGGTGTTGTCGATGAAACACGTACATTGATGAAACTGAATAATAATCTTCGTCAATCAGCGTTGGATTTGCGTGATATTATCGAGAAAGTATTAATCTACCAAAACTTTGATAATTGTGATGGGCAATGCCGAGAAAAAGCGGATCATGTTGTAATGAAGTTAATGGACCGTTTCCCTGAAATCCGTGAAACAATTCAAACAGATATCCAGGCTGCATATAACGGAGATCCTGCTGCTACATCAACGGAAGAAATCATGTTAAGCTACCCGTCGATACGTGCTGTATTTATCCATCGTATTGCACATGAACTGTATAAAATGGATGTCACAATCGTTCCACGTATCATGTCTGAATATGCACACCAGTTAACAGGAATCGATATTCATCCAGGTGCCAAGATCGGCCATTCGTTTTTCATTGACCACGGCACAGGTGTCGTTGTTGGAGAAACGTGCACAATCGGCAACAATGTTAAAATCTATCAAGGTGTAACGTTAGGTGCATTAAGTTTCCCGCTTGATGAAAACGGTAACCCGATTAAAGGTGTAAAACGTCATCCAAATATTGAGGATAATGTTGTCATTTACGCTGGAGCTACAATTTTAGGCGGGAAAACGACAATTGGTCATGATACGGTGCTTGGCAGTAATATTTGGCTGACATATTCGGTGCCGCCATATTCACGTGTTTATAATTCACAGCCATCTCCGAATATTAGCAATAGTAAAGAAGTTGTAATCGAATACGAAATTTAATCGGAAAAAAGAATATGTTGAACGGGATGGAATGGAGTCATATAACTTCATTCCGTTTTTTATTATGGCGTTAATAGGGATCATAGAATGTGCCATGGAAGAAAGGAAAGCAGGTGTAACCATTAAAAAGGATACACCTGCTTATTTATTACTTAATATATTTATTGCTCACCAGCACATCCTGAAGCAGCTCTGTCGGAATTTCAAATGTTACAAGTCCCATAAAGCCTGGTGCTGCTTCATATTCATCAAAGGAGATCACAAGCTTACCTGCTTCTGTAATATAGAAGTTTTGCTCAGGTGAAATGCCTTCAAAGACACCAAATGATTCGTCATGCCATTCAGTTCCGCCTACCCAGTACATTTCATCACCTTTTGTTTCATTCATTTTCCTGCGCATTTCATCTTCCAAATAGCGACTAATAATTTCTACGTAGCGATCGTCTTTAAACAGACTCGGTAATGTAATGGCCGTTTCCGCCTGTTTATCAATCGTAGTGTACTGCATAACAGATGAAGAGGAGGCGACAATAACTTCTACATAACGACCGAATGACAATATTTCATCGGTATCTGTTTTGATAACGTAGCCGCTGTTCACTGCCATATTTCCAGCTTCCATTTCCTCAATATCCGTCTTGAACTGCTCATAAAGTAATTTACCTTCCTGAGCGTATTTTTCGTTCAATGCTTCGATGTCAGCAGAAGAACCAGAAATTTGAGGCACTTGGATATCAACTGTATATTCATCCTTGACCATTTCATATTCTGTAAATGTAAGCACCTTGACGACTTGACCGATGACCGGTACATCTGCCAAATTTTTCGCCATCGCAGGATTTGTATTAAGGCCTACTGTAAACAGAATTGCCGCCGCAGCAACAGATGTTAAAAAAAGAGGCAGTTTACGTTTTCTCTTCTTAGGAGGACGTTGCAGATTTTTTTCAATCATCATCTCAAGTTCCTGTGGAATCGGTATATCCTTATATTGTGTGTGTAGCTTTTTTAATTTATCATTCATGTTTAATTCTCCTCCGTTTCAAGCTCAATTTTTAATAGCTTTAACGCTCTATAAAGCCTTGATTTCGCCGTGCTTAGAGGAATCGTCAAAATGTGCGCGACGTCTTCGATTTTCAGATCCTCAAAATAGCGCAGCACTACCACCTCACGCAGCTGTAGAGGTAAACGATGCAATGCTTGCTGTAAATCAAGATTGAGGTATGAATCTTCCTCAGATAATAGCAGAAGGGAATCGTCCCCAATGAGCTCGACCCGCTTTTGTTTACGTAGTAAATCAATCGCTGTTCGGACTAAAATCGTATAAAACCAGCTTTTCATCTGATCACGGTTTGTCAGTTTCTCAAGTGCAAGCCAACCTTTTTGAATACTGTCCTGCACGACATCGAGTGCATCCTGCTCGTTTTTTGTATAGCTATATGCCAGTAAATATAGCGAATTTTGCTGCGTCCGGATAAATGTAATAAATGCATTTTCTAATTCTTCAATCATTATTTGAAGCTCCTTTTTTACTCTGTCGACAATTATAAGACGACTGATGGTAGGTGGAAAGTTTAAAAGGGTGAAACTTTTTTTATAAAATACCATTCTATACACTTGTATTCACCAATTTATAAAGAAGAGGTAACCCCCACATAAGCAGCCAATGCAATTACAATCCTTCAAAACACCAATAAAGAAAAAATTATAAGAACCACTTGACGTTTGTAAAATCCTTTGTTATATTTATCTCAAGTTCGAGATATTTAATTTCGAAATTTATTTTTATAATATATCTTGAAATCGAGATAAAATGGAGGAGAATTTAAAATGACAACATTTACAGTCGATCAAACGCATTCAACAATCGGTTTTGAAGTAAAACACATGATGGTATCAAAAGTAAAAGGTCAATTCAATAACTATACTGCTGATGTAAAAGCAGAGGATTTAACGGATTTAACGACAGCGACAATCAACTTTGAACTGGATGTAGCAAGCATCAATACAAGTAACGAAGACCGCGATAACCATTTGAAATCTGCAGACTTCTTCGGTGCAGAAGAATTTACAAAAATCAAATTTGCTGCTACGAACATTGCGAAAGACGGCGATGATTATAAAGTAACTGGTGACTTAACAATAAAAGACGTAACAAAGCCGGTAACATTTGATGTGGAATACGGTGGTAAAGGTACGAACCCATGGGGCGTAGAAGTATACGGTTTTGAAGCGGAAACAAAGATTAATCGTGAAGATTTCGGATTAACATGGAATGCTGCTTTAGAAACAGGTGGTGTACTCGTAGGGAAAGATATCAAAATTAAAGTAGAGTTAGAATTAAACCCTGCTGCTTAAAATATGAAGGCATTTATAAGGATAAATTGTCAGCAAAACGGCAATAATGATTTACGTTACTGATAAGAATGCATAATAGTACAAAGTTAAAATTTGAGGCAAAACTTCAATTATTTATATGCATACCTAAATCAATCTATTAAAACCCTCAAATTTTTAATTGATATCTTATTTCGAGATAATTGAAGGAGTGTAAAAAATGGGATTCATCAGTAAACTATTTGGAAATAAGAAAATGGAGGAAACAAAAATGGAAAAATTAAACATCGGTATTATTTTAGGATCAACTCGTGAAGGCCGTGTAAGCCCTCAAGTCGGTGCATGGGTAAAAGAAATAGCGGATAAACGCGGAGACGCGAACTATACAATTATTGATATCGCGGACTTTAAACTACCATTGCTAGGCGAACCTGGTGGGGATGCGTCAGGTGCTAGCGGCTGGTCTGAAGCAATCGCAAAACAAGACGGTTTCGTATTCATTGTTCAGGAATACAATCATTCAATTACAGGCGCATTGAAAAATGCATTAGACTATTTACGTGAAGAGTGGAACAATAAAGCAGCTGGTATTGTATCTTACGGTTCTGTAGGAGGAGCACGCGCTACTGAACATTTACGCGGTATTCTAGGGGAATTATTGGTTGCGGATGTACGTGTGCACCCGGCATTATCATTATTTACGGACTTCGAAAACGGAACAGACTTTAAACCAGCTGTCCACCAACAAAACTCAGTTAATGAAATGTTAGACCAAGTAATTCCATGGTCAAAAGCTTTAAAAACAATTCGTTAATTAACAATCATCGGTCTAGCACATGTTATTTCATGTGCTAGACTAATTACATAAAAATTGGACAGAGTGTTTTATCAAATAGAATATTGTGTTCAGTTTTTACGAATGGAGGAAATGAATATGAAAAAACATACAACGGGTATTCATCACATTACAGCAATCGTCGGTCATCCTCAGGAAAATGTCGATTTCTATGCAGGTGTTCTCGGATTACGACTCGTAAAAAAAACAGTCAATTTCGACGATCCAGAAACATATCACCTATATTTCGGGAATCAAGGCGGGGAGCCAGGGACAATCATTACTTTCTTCCCTTGGCCGGCAGCATATAAAGGTAAAATCGGCGATGGTCAAGTTGGCGTGACGACATACTTGGTGCCTGTGGGAGCAATGGACTTCTGGAAAGAACGGTTAACAAAATTCAATATACTATTTAAAGAAGAAACAAGATTTGAAGAGAACTATCTACAGTTCGACGATCCACATGGACTGCATTTAGAAATTGTTGAACGTGATGGGGGTTCACCAAACGGTTGGACGTTTGGTGGAATCACTGCGGATGTAGCAATCAAAGGCTTTGGCGGTGCAATTTTATATTCATCGCAGCCAGAACAAACAATTAATACATTAGTTGACGTAATGGGGCTTGAAAAGATTGGCCGTGAAGGAGACTATGTACGACTAGAAGCAACAGCATCCATTGGCAATATTGTCGACGTTAAAATGACGGTCGGCAATCGTGGGGCGATGGGTGTTGGAACGGTGCACCATATTGCATGGCGTGCAAACGACGATCAAGATCATAAAGAATGGCAGCAATACGCTTTGGATAAAGGTCAGCATGTAACGGAAATAAAAGACCGCAATTATTTCAATGCTGTTTACTTCCGTGAGTCTGGTGAAATTTTATTCGAAATTGCGACAGACCCACCAGGATTTGCGCATGATGAAACGCCGGAAACAATGGGCGAGCAATTAAAATTGCCGGTGCAATATGAAGAGTTCCGTGACCGTTTGGAAAACTCGCTTGTCCCGATTAAAGTTAGAGAGCTAGATTAATAGTGTGACACTAAAAGGGATTTACTCAGTTTTACTTGAGTAGAACCCTTTTAGAATTAAAGTAATTTTGCCATATATAGTTCATTTACATATTGTCCGTCAATAATTAAAGAATTGCTTTTTACGCCTTCAACTTCAAACCCCATTTTCTTATAAAGATGGACGGCTTGTTCATTATGTTCAATGACCGTTAATTCAAGTCGGAGGAGCTGCCCCTGTTTTGCCCACTGAATCATATGGGCGAACAAAGCGGTGCCGACCCCTTTACCGCGACTTTTACTATGTACACCGACAGCAATTTGAGCCCGGTGAGAAGTGCGGGATAACGTTTCCGCTTTTAAAAGGAGATACCCTAAAATCTCATCCTGATGCTCTGCGATAAAGAAACCGGATGTTGGTGTTTGATTAATGGAATTGATTAACTTGCTTAAAGCAGCTGGTGCCATGTTTCTTTCATCCGGTGCAAAGAGCATAAATCCGGACTGTTCTGCATCTTTCATCACTGCAAGTATTTGTGATGTATCACTTTCGTTCGCTTTTCTAACTATACTTTTTTCACCGATTTTGTTCATCTAATTCACCTCTATCTTATTGTAAGAAAATTATATCATTTCCAGAATATTTAAATTAGACTAAAATTAAATAGAATGAAATTCAAAGGGGACTGAATATGAAATTATTAAAAAACGGGTTTATCGTTAATATGGAAACAGGGGAGTTTAGTAGGCAGGATATTTATATTGAAAATAATGAAATTATAAAAATAGCTCCCAATATTCAAATGGATGATGTAGAAGCGATTGATTGTACGAATAAATGGCTGATTCCAGGATTGATTGATATGCATGTCCATATAAAAAAACACTTTGCCAATTACTTCACAGCAGCAGGTATTACAACGGTTCGCAATACTGCAGGAAGCATTATTGAACTTAAACCATTTATCGATGCGAACGGGAGTAAAATAGAACCGCGCGTTATTTCTGCAGATCGTATGATTGACGGACCTCCAGGGTTGTGGGGAGATGATACTGCCTATAACATTAATGTCGACAATGCAGATCTTGCAAAACAGGAAGTAGCACGGCAAGTAGAGCTTGGTGCACATTTTATTAAAGTTTACGGCTGGCTTGATCCGGAATATATGGAAGTAGTAGTGAGTGAAGCGCGAAAACATAATTTAGAAGTAAGTAGTGATATATTATATTCAAAAAAAGTAGATGCACTTCATGCGGCAGCCATAGGGATTGATTGGCTGGAACATGGCTCTGGTATTATTCAGGCGATGTATCCAGAATGGTCAATGGATGCACCGAAAGAGATCTGGGATTCAATACCTTGGGAACAGCCGGATGAACAATTGATAGAAAGCATATGTAAAGAATTATTGAAAAAGGATATTAAGCTTTGCCCAACAATCGTTTTATATGATCAGATGCGATTAGCAGAGCACTATTGGACAACAACACATGAAGTTGTTCATCATATGGAAAATAGTGACTACTTATTTAAGCATTGGCCACAAGCTGTACAGGCAAAACAAGGACAGGTTACGTTTGGAATTCAAACGAAAACGATTCAAAAAATTGCCTATACCTATTATAAAATGGGCGGTACTGTTGTGACAGGGACAGATACACCTGCGGGAAGCTTTACATATCCGGGCTTTGCGTTACATCGGGAGCTTCAACTGTTTGTTGATGCCGGATTTACACCATTAGAGGCCCTTCAACAAGCTACAATTAATGCAGCGAAAGCTTTGAAAGTAGCTGATTTAGGAGATATAAAAGAAGGTTTTACTGCGGATCTATTAGTATTGAATGAAAATCCCCTTAGCGATATAGAAAATACAATGAAAATCGATCGGATAGTAAAGGATGGCAAACTGTATGCCATTCATGAGCTACTTGAAAATATTCCGACGGAGCAAGAGATAAACGATTATACCAAAGAATTAATTAAAACTTTTGAAGAACTAGGATTAAATGCAGGAAATTAGATATCATCAGGTTTAGTCTTGTGGGCAAGAGGGGAATTTCTATTATCGAATATGTTGTGAAGTATTTGGAGAAATTAAATGTAAGTAATTACACGTAAAGGAGCTCTAAAGTACATGAAAAATAACAACGATAAAGAAGTTTCGCGCCGTAACATGTGGTCTGGTATTTTGTTTGGTGTCGGTTTGATTGCCTTTATTGATGAAACCGTTTTTCACCAGTTATTAAGATGGCACCATTTCTACGATAAATCGACAACGGATATTGGGTTGATTTCCGATGGTATTTTTCATGCATTCAGCTGGTTTGCAACGATTGCAGGATTATTCTTATTTGCGGATCTGCGTCGGAGAAATGGCTTAATCTTTCAACGCTGGCTTGGAGGCGTATTACTAGGGATTGGAGTATTCCAGTTGTATGATGGCCTTATTCAACATAAATGGATGCGAATTCACCAAATTCGTTATGTGGATAATGTCATCGTTTACGATATTGTATGGAATGTCAGCGCCTTTATCATTTTACTTATCGGACTTTTTCTTTTATTCCGCAAATCCCAAAACAGTAAATTAAAAGAGAAGACTGCTAATGAGTAGCCTGTACTTGTTGCATAGTCATAACCATGCTGAAATGAACCATTCGGCGCCTGTATCCAATGTTCAACTATTGCTCGGATTATTATTTGTACTGTTATTTACGGCATATATAATCGCTGTTTTCATAACGAACCAGCGCTATAAAAAATGGCCCGTTTTCCGTACAGTTTCCTGGACAATAGGGATCGGGTTTGCACTTGTGGCCGTTGTAGGTCCGTTGGCAAGCAACGCTCATACCAATTTTACGGCACATATGATAAGTCACTTATTATTAAGCATGATCGCACCGATTTTTATGGCAATTGCCAAACCGATGACTTTGCTGCTCAGAACAGCAAACACTACATTGGCACGTAAGCTAACGTCCATTTTAAAAAGTCGTTTGCTAAAATACATTTCGCATCCGATTACTGCCGCCGTCTTAAATGTAGGCGGACTATGGTTGTTATATACAACGAATTTATATACTTACATGCATGAAAATACGTTTATTGCCCTATTTGTACATTTCCATTTTTTCATTGCAGGCTACGTATTCACAATTTCCATAATTTATTTCGATCCTGTCCACCATCAGTATTCTTACCGGTTCCGGGCTGCTGTTTTAATTGCTGCGATAGCCGGTCATGATATATTGTCGAAGTATATGTATGCGAATCCGCCTGCAGGAGTTTCACGGCAAGAAGCAGAGATGGGGAGTATGGTCATGTACTATGCAGGGGATTGGATTGAAGTGGTGCTCATTGTTATTTTTTGCTGGCAATGGTATAAATCGACGAAGCCGCGCAGAAGTGCTGCAGTCGAGTTCAATCGGGAAGAACAGGTTGCTTTGTATGGAAAGGAAGGTTAGTCTTAAAGTCTTTTCAACTCCATGTAACGGTAAAACTTTTATCACCCTCAACTAATACAAAAAAAAGCGCCGCAAATTTGCGGCGCTTTTTTATTTGAAAGTCAGCCATCTTTTTTCTGACCATCCGGGGTATGCTGTTTTTTCGGTCGAATATATAGTCCTAATTTCTTCCGTTCTGCCATTAACGATTTGTAGAGTGAAAGCATCATCAGTAATATGATAAATGAAAACGGGAAGGCAACTATAATCGCTGCATTCTGCAGTGCGGTCAGACCACCTGAGAATAAAAGACTTGCCGCAATGGCTGCCTGTAAAATCCCCCAAATCAGCTTAATTTTAAATGATGGATTCATCGATCCAAAAGTTGTTTGCATACCTAGAACAAATGTAGCCGAATCTGCTGAAGTAATAAAGAAAATCGCAACAAGAAACAGTGCGATAATTGATAATATAAAACCGAATGGCATATTACCAAATACACCGAACAATAGTTGCTCTGTCGGTAATTCAACTAGTGTCTGGTCTTTCGTAAGGTATGTTTCTATCGCTGTAGTACCGAACGTAGCAAACCAGAAAATACTAACAAGTGTCGGTGCTAAAATAACACCCATTAAAAATTCACGGATTGTCCGTCCTTTTGAAATACGTGCAATGAAAATACCGACAAATGGTGACCACGACATCCACCATGCCCAATAGAAAATGGTCCATCCATTAATCCACTCACGACTGCCCGCATCACCCGGTTCCATGCGTAAGCTCATATGCACGAAATTCTGCAAATAGCTGCCAAGCCCCGAAGTGAAATCATTCATTATTGCAACAGTAGGTCCAATAAATAACGTTAATAATAGTAAGGTAGCTGCTAAATAGAGGTTCCAGTTACTTAATAGTTGTATCCCTTTATCAAGACCTGTTGAGGCTGAGACAATAAAGAGTACCGTAACAATAACGATAATGATTAATTGAACAGTAAAGTTTATTGGAACATCAAATAAATAGGATAGACCGCCATTAATTTGTTGGGCACCTAAACCTAGTGTAGTTGCCACGCCGATTACCGTAGCGAATACGGCAATAATGTCTATTGTGTAACCGATAGGACCTTTTGTTTTTTCGCCAAAAAGAGGGAAAAGCGTTGAACTTATTAAACCAGGTGCTCCTTTACGGAAATTGGAATAGGCAAGTGCAAGAGCAACTACACCGTAAATGGCCCAAGCGGAAATTCCCCAATGGAAGAATGTGAAGCGAAACGAATCTTTTAATGCCTGTTGGGAACCTTCAGGAGCTTGGGGGGAACTAATAGCGAAATGTGATAATGGCTCTGCAGCACCCCAAAATACTAAACCAATTCCCATACCCGCACTGAATAGCATCGCAAACCAAGAGGCATTGCTATAGTCCGGTCGGTCAGTCGACTTCCCGAGGCGAATGGCACCAACAGGACTTAGGATTAGAAAAACACAAAACGCAATAATGATTGCAACGACTAATAAATAATACCAGCCGAAATTATAAGTAAGTAAATTTTGGACATTCTTTGTTACTTTTTCCAATGTTTGTGGCGCAAGTACACCAACCAGAACAGCCAGCATTACTAAAGTAAACGAGCTCCAAAAAACAATGCCTACTTTTTTCATTTAAATTACCTCCGTTCAGCGACATATAAATGTATTTCCCAGTTTGAAAAAAATAAACATTTTTATTCAATTATTTAGCAAATAGTGCAGTACTTATTTAGAATCGTACGTTTAAGCATTATTCGGCCATTAAATATTTATAAGGAAACAACACTGGTTTTTCTTTATATTACCCAAATTTGCAGACTTTAACTAAAATGAATAACCTTTTTATAAATTTCCTATACTGTGTCAAAAAGGGGGGAGTCGTATTGACACAAACATTGGAAATTAAGCAGGAAATTAAACGACTAAATAAGGAATTCCTCCATTCATCGGATTTTGTTGTGAAAGAGATCATGTTAGGGCAAGATGAGAACGCAATTTTGTGCTATTACTCTTCACTAGTAAATAAAAAAGATGTTGAACAAAACCTTTGGAATCTAAAACAGTTAACTCAACAGTCCAATCAAGTAAGTCAGGATACGAGTGAAAATACAGATGGGGAAAAATCGAATGAAAATAATAATGGGGATAATAGCGCCGGACAGAATCAGTTATTGAAAGAAGATTCGATTACTATTACTACTGAAAAATATGATCAGAAAAAAATTAATGATTATGTTTGCAATGGCGAGACTTTAATCATCTTGTTGCAGTCAAAGCAGATGATACGAATAAATAATGCAGAATTTGCTCACAAAACACCAGAAGAGCCTGAAAATGAACAAATATTAAGAGGTTCGCATGAAGGTTTTGTGGAAAATTTTGAAATGAATATGCAACTTATTAGAAAGCGTATAAAAAATAATAAGCTTGTTGTAAAACAAATTACGCTCGGAAATGAGACCAAAACAACAGTTTACTATATGTTTGTAGAAAATGTAGTTGACAACGAGGCACTTAAAACGGTAGAAAAGCGATTAAATGCAGTTGATGTGGATATGTTTTATAGCATTGGCCAGCTTAGTGACTATTTGGAAGATCAAGTATGGTCTCCTTTTCCACAACTTTTGAATACAGAACGGCCAGATCGTGTAGTTGCCAATATTTTGGAAGGTAAAATCGCCATAATGACGGATTTATCACCAAATGCACTCATTGGACCAGTTACATTTTTTTCTTTTTATCAAACACCGGATGATTTTAATGCACGTGTATTTGTCGGAACTTTCTATCGGCTGATGAGACTATTCAGTGTCGTTGCCGCCATTTTTCTACCAGCATTTTATATAGCCATTGTAAGCTTTCATTTTGAAATACTGCCGCTTGAACTGGCAAATAAAGTGAAGACGGATATAAACCAGATACCATACCGGCCACTTATTGAAGCGATGATCATGGAAATAACCATTGAATTGATTCGTGAGGCGAGTGTTCGACTGCCGAAATCGATTGGACAGACAATTGGTATTGTCGGGGGACTTGTTATTGGGGATGCGATTGTGAGCGCGGGACTTGTATCGAACTTAATGGTAATTGTCGTAGCGTTTACGGCGATTTCAAGCTTTGTTGTCCCATCTATCGAACTCAATACAACAATTCGAATGCTCCGTTTCCCATTTATGTTTTTAGCATCTCTTTTTGGTTTCTTTGGAATTGTCATCGGGACATTTTTATTAGTTGTTCATTTATTGAATTTAAGCTCATTTAAGCGGCCATATTTTTCTCCAATTATTCCATTTGATCCAGTAGAAGTGAGAAAGATCTTTTTCCGTGGTCCTTATTATGGAGCTAAACGACAGGCAGAAGACTTTTCTCCAAAAAAGGAAGATAAAGCATGACTGTACAGTTGACGAAGGCACAAATATTTCTTCTTATGTTCGTTATGCAAACCGGCTTTGTCTATATATCTGTTCAAAACCTGATCATCGAGCATGCACATCGGGACGCTACAATACAATATTTAATTATAGCGTTCATTTTCTTTCTGCAATTATTGTTTTATGAACGAATGCATCAATACATGTATTTAAATAATTTTGTAAAAGCACTTTACCTGATTTATTGGACCATTTATATTACGATTTATGTCAGTTATATTACGTATGTATTAACGATATGGGTGTTTCCTAATACACCTACACTGGTTTTAATAACAATCTTTTTATCGGTTTGCCTTTATGCGAGTATTAGCAGACCCGAAACTGCCATTAATATAGGTGTTGTGCTAATTCCAATGCTTTTCTTGTTTCTAATATTTATGTTTTTAACGGTGAAGAGCTTAAATGTGACCAATTTGCTTCCACTTTTTTATGATCGATCAAATACTTGGTTTAAAGGCTTCATTTATTGTACTTATGCATTTAGTGGAGCGGAAACGTATTTCGTACTTCGAAAATATTTGGTGAAAAGTGAAAAAATTTCCAAAAAAAACAATTGCTATTTATTCCATTATTTTAACGAGCTTTTATTTATTGTCGATATCTTTTACTTTAATGTATTTTGCATTGGACGAAATAAAAATCATTCCCGAACCGATTTTATATATATTACACGCTGTGGAAGTAACATTTGTAAAACGGCTTGATTTATTTTTCGTATATATTTGGCTTTCATGGTCGTTAGTTACCATTGTCAATTATGTACTCGTTATGCGCCTCTTATATTTTGAGAAAAAAGTGAAATTACCGAAAATAAAGCAACTTATTTTTTTTGCTGTTATTGCCGTATCTGCTAATTCACTTATCCGATTTTCAGCAATTGAATTATTCCAAGACTATTTAGTGTATGGAACTATCTTTTTTACCTTTTTGTTGCCGATGATTATTATTCTCTTGAATAGAGTGAGGGGGAGAACCTTATCCGGATCGGAAAAATCATCTTAATAATTACTCCACTGATACTGGCAGGTTGCTGGGATGAAAGGCTCTATAAAAATTCATCCGTCGTATCGCTTACAGGCATAGAAGGGACAATAGGAAGTTTAACTGCTTACTATGCCTATCCGGAAGCTACAGCAACAGAAATGAAAACCATTGTTATTACCGGAGATGGGGTTTCGCCTCGTGATGTACGACAGGATGCTGAGCTAAAAGTTGAGCAGACAATGGATTTATCTGTCTTATCAACAGTTCTAATCTCAGAGGATACCGCGAAACATGATATTTATGAATATTTAGATATTTATTTTCGGGATGCGAACAGTCCAATAACTTCGAAAATGGCAATTGTACAAGGGGATTTAAAACCATTTTTTGAACTAAGCGAAAATAAGCAATCTACAGCAGGGGAATTTTATGACCGATTTATAACAAGTCTGGAAGATAACTCTTTTGTTATTCCTTACACTTTGCAGACAGCTACTTCTATCATTTTCGAAGATGCCCAGGACTTGGCTTTGCCCTATTTAAAAATGGGGGAGGATAATCGGCCCAAAGCAGACGGGGTTGCCTTGTTTTCAGGTAAATCCTTTACTGGCAAGACTTTAACAGCTGATGAAGGATTATTGTTAAATATTTTAAATGATACACTTGGATTTTCGACGCGTATTTCTCATTTATATAAAGAAAGTCCTTTAACAGTAAGGGTCAATAACTTAAAAAGAAAGCTTAACATATCCGAAAATAAAATTGTAATCGATCTTAAAATTCAGTTTATGGTTTCTGAATTTCCAAAGGATAACTTAGATAAAAAAAGTACAAGAAAAGAGCTGGAAGGATTTCTGAAGGAAAAGATTGAGCATGATCTGAATGAAGTTATCAAAAAATTGCAGGAAGCAAAGAGTGATGCTCTAGGACTTGGTCGTAGCGTTCGAGCATTTCATCCAGAATGGTTTAAAAAAGATTGGAACGAACGTTTTTCAGAATTGGATATTTCGGCTAAGTTAAAAGTTGAAATTGTGAAAACGGGTATATTGGAGTAACTGTATTGCATCATAATACAGTTGAATATTTGAAAAAGGAGTGAAAAAAATATGAACTACGGTGATGATTATAAATTTATTCCTGCTACATCTGTACAAAGCGGTGTAAGCCAGGAAATATTGCCGGACTTGTATGCACATACAATTCAAATTGCAAATATTGTTTTTTACAGCATTCCTGGAAGTAACGACTTTGTTTTAATAGACGCGGGTATGCCGAAAAGTGCAGAAGAGATAATTGCTGTTGCAGAGAATAGATTTGGGGAAAATGCTAAAGCAAAGGCGATTATTTTGACACATGGTCATTTTGATCACGTTGGTGCAATCATTGAACTTGTAGAGCACTGGCAAGTTCCTGTTTTTGCCCACGCACTGGAACTACCGTATTTAACAGGCGAACAAGATTATCCAGAGCCGGATCCAAGTGTGGACAGCGGATTGGTTGCTAAAATGTCACCGATGTTCCCGAATGAAGCGATTGACTTAGGTGAGTTTGTTCAGGAACTGCCATCAGATGGAACAGTGCCATTTATGGAAGGGTTCAAGTGGATTCATACACCGGGACATACACCTGGACATGTTTCATTGTTCAGAGAGCGAGACGGGGCACTCATTGCAGGGGATGCTTTTGTGACGGTCAAGCAAGAATCATTATATAAAGTGTTTACTCAGGAAAAAGAAGTGAACGGTCCACCGAAATATTTGACACCGGACTGGGAAGCAGCATTTGAATCGGTAAAAAAATTAGCAGCCTTGAAACCTTCTATAGCGGTAACAGGCCATGGTGTGCCGATGAGCGGGGCAGAACTTTCCAATGGACTGGAGAAGCTCGTTGATCAGTTCCAACAAATCGCACTGCCGAAAAAAGCAAAATAATGATAAAAATCATCCATTTACTCAATAAGAGAATGGGTGATTTTTTGTTGGGGACAGTGGCAGTGCAGATAATGAAACTTAACCTGGTACAGGCGGAATTCATAATTATAAGATATAGAAAAGTACTAAATTTTGAAGGAAAAAATATTACGATTATATTTCACTGGACTACTTTTTGAAAAATAGGGTAGAAAAGTAACAGAGATGGTTGAGGGAAAACTAATCTTATAAATACGCTATTTTTGTATGAGGAGGATGTAAATTGGAAAACAACAATAAAAAAGTCGAGCAATTGAAACAGTTTACTACGAAAGATGAAGGGCAGCCGCTAACAACAAATCATGGATTAAAGTTAACGAATGATGAGCATTCATTAACGATTGGTGAGCGTGGTCCAACAATAATGGAAGACTTTCATTTCCGTGAAAAAATGACGCATTTTGACCATGAACGTATTCCGGAGCGAGTTGTGCATGCTCGAGGTTCGGGAGCTCATGGCGTATTTGAAAGCTATGGAGATGCTTCAGATATAACAATGGCTCATTTTTTAGGTGAGAAAGGTCGACAAACACCTGTCTTTGTACGATTTTCTACAGTAGCAGGGTCTCGAGGTTCAGCAGAAACCGTTCGTGACGTGCGAGGATTTGCGACAAAGTTTTATACGGAAGAAGGCAATTACGATTTAGTAGGAAATAATATCCCTGTATTCTTTATTCAGGATGCGATAAAATTCCCAGATTTTGTTCATGCAGTAAAACCGGAGCCTCATAATGAAATTCCTCAAGCGCAAAGTGCCCATGATACTTTTTGGGATTTTGTTGTAAGCAATGAAGAAACGGCACATATGACAATGTGGCATATGTCGGACCGAGCAATTCCGAAAAGTTTCCGTACAATGGAAGGATTTGGTGTAAATACATTCCGTTTTGTCAATGCCAACGGGGAAGCACACTTCGTTAAATTCCATTGGAAACCTGTATTTGGTGCACATTCTTTAGTGTGGGATGAAGCTCAAAAAATAGCAGGTAAAGATCCGGATTTTAACCGCCGTGACCTTTTCGACAATATAGAAGCAGGCAATTATCCTGAATATGAGCTTGCTGTACAGCTAATTCCACAAGAAGATGAATTCAAATTTGATTTTGATATTTTAGATCCAACAAAAATTTGGCCGGAAGAACTGATTCCGCTGCGCAAACTTGGAAAAATGACATTAAATCGAAATACGGATAACTTCTTTGCTGAAACGGAACAAATTGCATTCCATGTAGGACATGTCGTTCCGGGAATCGATTTCTCAAACGATCCTTTACTGCAGGGACGCTTATTCTCTTATACGGATACACAATTGATTCGATTAGGTGGGCCAAACTTCCATGAGTTACCGATCAATCGTCCTGTATGCCCATTCCATAATAATCAGCGTGATGGCTATGGACGTATGACAATCAATAAGGGCCGTGTTGCATACGGGAAAAACAGCTTGCAAAATAATACACCGCATGTTGTGACTCAAAATGAAGGCGGCTATGCTCATTATCAGGAAAAAATTGAAGGACGTAAAGTAAGAGCCCGAAGCTTATCCTTTGAGGATCATTATAGCCAAGCTCGTCAATTCTGGTTAAGTCAAACAGATGTGGAAAAGCAGCACATTATTAATGCTTTTAGTTTTGAATTGGGGAAAGTAGAAACAATCGAAATCCGCAAGGCCACAGTCGATATGTTTGCCCGAGTAGACCGTGCAATGGCTGAGCAAATTGCCCAAAATATCGGTGTTACACCACCAGATGAATCTATCCAGCAAGTTGCAGATCAACTGCCATCTGATGCAGTTAGTATATTGAAAAATCAAGTTCCGTATTTAAAAACAAAAAAGGTTGGTATTATTGTTGATACAAACAGTAATTTAAAAGAACTTGTTACACCTTTGGAAAAAGAGGGGGTTGTCGTTGAATTGATCAGCGATAAGCAAGGAAGAATCGGCCAGCGTGAAATTGACCATACGCTGGAAACTGCATCTCCAGTACTTTATGATGGCTTAATCGTTGCTGCAACTTTTGAAGGTGTAGTACCAAACCGAAAAGTCCAAACGTTTGCTGATGAAATTTTCAACCATTACAAAGCATTAGGGTATGTATCCGTTGAAAGTATGGATAAAGACTATGCCAATGCACCGGGTGTCGTAACAGAAATCACGGAATTTGTAGAAGCATTGAAAAAAGGCCGCCACTTTGACCGAACAGATGCAACGGGTTGATTCTCCTTACAAAACTTAAGAATCACAAAGTCCAAAAAACATTTTTCTCATTGAGAAAAATGTTTTTTTAATTGCACTATGTTTCAATCTATATCTCTATTTTCCTACTCGATTTATAAAAAATGAATATTTTGAATAATAAAATATCATAATAATAGTGTGCTATAATATAAAAATTGTAGTTAATTTAAAATCGGAAGGGGGATATTTAGGGAGAAAACTGAAAAGGGCTATAATAAATGAAGAATTTAAAATGGGGAATCTAGCTTTAGTAATTATTTTAATAAAATACATAGTGATCGAAGGATTAAAAGGGGAGTTAGACGTGTGAAAAATATATTAAAAATTGGAAGCGCATTTATTGGCGTAATCGTGGGTGCAGGGTTCGCTTCAGGACAAGAAATACTGCAATACTTTACGAGCTTTGGAATACTCGGGATATTCGGAGCAATCTTATCAACGGTACTGTTTTCAGGCATTGGTATGCTTTTAGTATGGCTTGGCAGTTATACAAAAACGACATCACATAAAGATGTTATTTACAGAATTAGCGGGCGTTATCTTGGTACTGTAATCGATTTTATTCTTATCTTTACGTTGTTTGGTGTAGGTGTCGTTATGCTAGCGGGTGCCGGTTCAAACTTAAACCAACAGTTTGGATTACCGATCTTTGTAGGTACGACTCTTATGACAATACTCGTATTATTAACAGGTTTTTTGAAAGTAAATCGGGTCGTTTCCATTATTGGAAGCATTACGCCGATTCTCATTATTTTTGTTATATTTATTGCGATTTACAGTTTTCTAACGATGAATGGGACTTTTACATCTCTAAATGATATAGCTCTAGCAACACCGACTACTTTACCAAACTGGTTTATTTCCAGTATTAATTACGTTTCATTTAATATTGCAGTTGGTGCTTCGATGTCAATTGTTATGGGTGGGGCTGAAAAAAATCCAAAAACAGCAGCGTTAGGCGGATTAGTTGGAGGACTTGTATTAGGAATTCTCATTTTATTAATTCATTTAGCCATTTTTTCGAAAATCGAAGAAGTGGGCACATTGGACATGCCAATGCTGGGGATAGTTAGTAATTTATCGCCAACACTAGGTATAATCATGTCATTAGTTATTTTTGGTATGATTTATAATACAGCGGTTGGAATGTTCTTTTCTTTCTCAGCACGCTTTGCGGAAACAGGGACAAAGAAATTTAAAACATTCTTTACGATTACAATGATTATTGGCTATTTGGCAAGTTATGTAGGGTTTACAGGACTGGTTAGTTATTTTTATCCACTAATCGGTTATTTGGGAATTATCCTCATTATTGCGCTATTGGCAGCTCCGTTTATTATTAAGAGGAAAGAGGCGCAATAATAATCTATCTGTACAAGCTCAAAGCTACCATTTTTCAACAAAGAAAAGTGGTAGCTTTTTACTATACATTTGTCTATTTCTAATTTGATTCATGCTCTTTAAGGCTTTTTTGTATCGTATAATCAATATGTAAAAACTTCATTCCAAAAAGTTTCATATCATGTGTAGCGGTAAGTATCCCTTTTTGTTCTTTTATTACAAAATACTCATGGAGCGGCAGTTTGAAAACATAGGAACCGATCGCCAAATATGTACCTGCATCGCCTTGTCCATCACTTGTTAAGTAAAGTGCCCGGTCTTTTGCGGAAAGCTGTAAGATTCCGTGCATTGAAGAGAATGGCAAGGGCAGGGCGATATTCATATAGGTATTGGTTGCATCATTATGCTGCGAATAAATCGCATTAAATACAGGTTCGCCATTGATCGACCGTTGCCAGACGCGCGGTTTTTCCCGGCCGTCATTTTGCGGCTCGACTTGCCAAATTTCACCGTCCATCATAATCATTTTTGAAGAAAAGGGTAAATTCAACTGTCCCATTTTCCGGCTGATAAACTGATATACAAAAGCAAAAGGTTTAAACCATGGTGCCCACTGTACAGATGCTTTTAATTCAAACTGCGTAGTACGTTCATAAAAATCAGCGATTAAAACAGGGATATCCTCTTTATTAATACAAGAAGACATCTCATCAACCAATCCGTGAGCCGGCTTGTTAGTCGGAGAAAAGTTGCCTCGGATTTTACTTACCGGGAATGAATAATCGTTATGCTTTGTCGGCGGAGTATAAAGACTCCAAGCGATTACCACGGCAATACCAAACCCTAAACAATTTAAAAGCCCATGAAAGTCCAGCATATCCGGAATATCTACAATAATCATTCCAGTTAAATTACTGTAAGCGTATAAAAATGACCAAATGATTGTAAAACATAACGTTATAAAGGCAAGCCGGATAAAAAGGCTTTGCACGGGCGGTAACCGCCATTTCATGACATAGAAGCTAATACTGAAAATAGCAAGTACATATAAGCTGACCGAAATGATTTCGACAATTCTTGAAAAGGTAATTCCGACAGCTACTAGCATTGGTCCTGCGGCAATAACGGCACAGCAAAATTTATAGTATCGGGTCATATGAAGACGCCCAATCAATCCGACTGTAATACAAAGTAAAAAGGCGGAATAATGAAAGTGAATAGCAGTTAGCCATGTAATAATTGGACTAAATCCTGTATTCAACTGTAAATGGAATGCCAAAAACCATAGTCCACCCATCACAATATAAATCAGTCCGATATCAATCATTATTTCAGCCGTATTCGTAAATCCCCGTCTCAAAAATCGGTTGACCCCATGGGAAGCAATGACAAGTGTACTTAGCAAATAAGCCAGCACACAAAGTAGGATGAGGAAATCCTGTTGCGTGAAATACAGCATTGTTACAGCAAATTGGCCGATTACAATAATCAGCTTTTGCCAATTTTTCAGCAAAACTAATTGTTCCAGCATGACTGGTACAAAGATAAGTTGAGCTAGCGTCAAATAATAATACATAGATGTTGTTTCGTTAAATAACAGAAGCCAAGCCATACAAACAAGGCCAATGATTGTTAAAGGTCTACTGAGAACATGGCGTAAATTGACCAGCATACATCATCATCCTTCCAATGAGATCATTATAAATGGAGACATGAATCGTATACACATCCAGCACATCATCATACCCTTCCGTTACAACAACTCGGCCTGTCAGTTTCTTTGGCAAGGCAATTTCTTTCTGACCGATTACGGCACGCTGTTCTGCGGAGCGGATCATTAAGGAACCGTCCTTTGTAACATCCATTTTTAAATCGGAGTAGAACAGGGCCGGATCCCCTAAATAATCTTTTACAATTTGCCGCTCCAAATCGACCGTCATTGTCGCATTGAACTTGCGTGTTTCCAGTGGAAAGTGGAAAGTGCGCTCCCAATAAACTTCAGCTTCCTTTTCATTGTTCATTCTTGCTGTATTCGTTATTGTAAAAGGAATTTCCTCGCCGTACTCGGGGAAAAGGAAGTTTGTTTTCGTAAATAGTTGATACAAGGGTCGTAAAAAACGTGGTCCTGAATGAATGACGTGCATTGTTCCTTGTGCATGAAATGGCAGGCCAAATGGAAGGCGGTATCTCTCCTGCAGTTTTGGATGCAGCCTGTTAAAGTCTTTGGCCAGCAATGTTTCGTAAATCATATTAAGCATCTCTTTTCCGTTTGCAGAATTTTGCTGTCGGCAATTCTTTTGTCAGCAGTAAAGCAATGATTGAAGCAATCCATAAACCAATATTAAATGTAACGACATTAAATGGAGCCGTTGCAACTGAAGGCGCAGCAATAATAGCGCTTAATGTCAGCAATGGGAATAATAAAATTTGTGCCTTTATCAGCAGCGTTTGCAATTTAGGGACCAAAAACAGTAACCCAATGATCATCTCCAAAATACCTACCCAAATAATGGCCGTTGATGCTTGACCAAACGTTAGCGGTGACAGTTTCATCAGCATATCAATTTCAAGTGGATGCTTCATCAACACTTTCGGAATGAGACCTTGGTAGAGCCATGTAAAACTGAACAGGAAGCAGAGTAAATAATAGCTGAAAAATCGCCGGTATTGGGTTGCCGGTTTTTCTCCGATTTCTATCCATCTTGCCAGTACATTGAAACTAAGTGCAGTTGCCCAACCGATAACATGGCGGAACAGCAGATCAAATATTTGCCCGAATCGACCGAACCGAACGTCATAGTCATAATGGGTTAGAAAGGTTACACGGTCGCCATTCGGGATATATTGCCAATAGCCACGTCCTTCCTTAATCGGGGAAATCACTTGCGGAGTCCCGAAATGGAGAGATGAAGTTTTAACACCACTTGCCTTTTCATGTGTTCCTTTACTTTCACCCCAACCTGCAACTGACAATCCCGGCATTATTTTAGTTGTATATGTAAAAGTTTGAGGCGCGTCCGCATGCTGTTTTTCATTGTAGGTGATGGATGTAAAGCGTAAATCCCATTGTTCATGCAGGTCAGGCTGCTGTGTATAATGCCATACTTCTTCAATCGAGCTGTCTATTACGGTTTCCACATAAATCGGCTTTTTCTTCAAAATACTCAGCTCCTCTATCAAAATGTAAAAAAAGTATTCTACTCATTCATCATACCCTAATATTTCTTCTGTGATTAGTCAGAATTTAAAGTGAATGAATTTGCAGAATAAATGTTAATCTATTACATTATCAAGTATTATAAGAATGGATAGATCAAGTAACCGATTTTAAGGGAGGAAGCAATGGACTTTATTTTAGATTATAAGTGGTTTTTCCTCATTACTGCAGAGGTTGTTTTCTGGGTATGTGCGATTGCCTTTTTGCTCTTGCGCTACTGGTTTCAGCTGAAAAAGCTGAGTTTGTTTGTTCTTATAATTTTTATCGTGAATGATTTATGGATTGCACTTTTGGCTTATTTCGATTACCAGCGAACAGGTGAATTTTCGATTTATCAAATTATCATCGTCATCATTATTGTGTACGCGATGACATTCGGGAAATCTGACTTTAAAAAGCTAGATGCCTTTATTAAAAGGTGGGTTGCTAAAAAACGGGGAGAGCCGATCAATGAATCACTCCATCCTGTTAAATTGTATGGTAAGGCTTATGCGTTAAAAGAATGGAAGCAATTTGCGGGGCATTTCGTAGTTTTTGTTCTTGTTCATATAGGGTTTGCTATTGGAGTCGGTTTTTCAGACAGTTTGCAGCAAACGCCCCTTAATGATTTATTCGGAATGTGGTTCGATGATGAAAACAGTAATTTCCCTTTTAACAATGAAGGGGTTAATAAATTCAGTCAGGTGTGGCTGCTAATTCTGGCCATTGATTTTGTGATTACATTATCATATACATTATTCCCGAAAAAGAAATCATAAAGGGCAAATCCGGTTAACTAACTAAAATAGATTAAATGGAGTGAGTTTTTAAAGAAATAATATACCCCTTTTGATTATTCATTCAAAAGGGGTTTGGATCATATTATTATCGCTTAAATATTTCAGTCAATGCTCGGCCGTCTGTATTTCCAAAATCCAAATCCAAAATATGAGCAATTGTCGGACCGAGATCGACGACACAAGCTTCGCCAATGTCTGAGCCGGCAATTACATTGTTGCCGGAAATAATCAGATTGCTCGAATAGTCAGGTTTAGTTGGTGAGTAGCCGTGAGTCGCGTACTTTTTACCGAGTGCATGTAAGTCGATGACAGCTTCCTGTAAATGGTCATCTTCAAAAGCATAGCCTTCTTTTGCCTCAATCATATAGCTGAACTGACTGTCTACATGAAACTCTTGTAACTGCTGCGTACTCAAAATGGCTTCGATGCCGTAAGTTTCTTTGCGTGCAGCTTCCTGTAAAATAGAAAGAGCTAATTGTTCTGCTTCCGTATCGCCTGGCTGTACATGCAAATAAGCAGCTCCACCGGCACTTTGGACATATGCGCGCCAATGCCATTTTCCATTTTCCTCATAAATAAGACCTTCCTCGTATAAAATTCGGTTCAAATACACTTTGTACTGAACATCGAGCTGACTATGGTCACCGACAATTATAAAAGTCGTTTCTTCATAAATACCTGCATCTTTTGTCGCCTGGACTAGATCTCCAATCCGACGGTCCATCCGTTCGATTACTTCTTCGATATGTGGTCCTTTTGTTCCAAGTAAATGCTTCGTATCATCGAGGTCAATTAAGTGCATTAAAAGTAAATTCGGTTTTCTCTTCTTAATCGTATCTACTGCGCATACTGTTGTGAAGTCATCTAAATAAGGCTGCTGAATCCCTTGCCGAACTTTTCCGTACTTCATTTCCATTTGCAATGTAAACAATTTACTGCCGCTTTTTAGTATTTTTAATGCCTGATTCTCGTTTTTGATCGCTTTTATTTCCGGGATATTAAAGTTAATATTCGCTTTTCCTGATACCGGCCACAAAAGCCCGGCTGTCGTGAGTCCTTTTTCTCGAGCTGCTTCATATACAGTTGGAGCTTGGATATCACTGCGGAACCAGTGCCAGTTTTGCTCGTTTTCAGGGACGAAAGGCTGGAACGGATTATTATGGAAAACCCCGTGCCGGTCTGGATAGACACCAGTCACATAGGAACTGTGTATGACATACGTGAGGGTTGGGTACACACTTTTCAGTAAATTTGTAGAGGCCCCTCGTTCAATCAGTTTGGCTAAATTCGGTTTAGACGCTGCACTTTCCCAATTATCCTTAGAAAAGGCGTCATACGAAACAACAATCACATAATTACTTTTTTTCTGCATCTGATCACCTTACTAATTTAGTTTGTTCATGCGCATCTTTTGGCAGCATTAAAAAGACAATGAGCCCGATTATGAATAGAGGGATAATCGATAAAATGCTATATCGGGCATCACCGGTCATCGTTGTTGTCAGTGCCATTAGAAAAGGTCCGATAATTGCAGCAAATTTACCGAAAATATTATAGAAACCGAAAAATTCGTTGGAACGCTCTTTCGGAATAATTTTACCATAATAGGAACGGCTCAATGCCTGAATACCGCCTTGAGCAGAACCAATCATAATCCCTAGAATAAAGATATGCCACATTTCCGAAATGAAAAAAGCTGCGATACAGGCAATGACATAAGTCGTAATCCCGACGATTATTAACGCCCGAGTCGAATATTTTTTTGCGAGTGACCCATAAAGAAGGGCAAAGGGGAATGCTACAATTTGAATAACGAGTAAAATGGCCAACAGCATAAAGGTATTCAACCCGTCGGAACCTAAAACGCTTGTCGCGTATGGAACAACCATTTTAATAATTGTATCGACACCATCGATATAGCAGAAATAGGCGATTAAAAACATGAATACTATTTTATAGTCTTTTATATTTAAAAAGGTTTGCCCTAATCGTTTGAAACTATTGCCGATCGGATTTGGTTCGGGTTCAATATAATGGCGCTGTTTAACGTCTTTAATCATCGGGATTGTCAGTAACCCCCACCATAGCGCGGTAATGCAAAATCCGATTTGATATCCGATTGCGGCATCCATTCCCATAATTAAGATGACGGCTAAACTAATCCCAAATGGAATGACACTTGAAATATAGCCGAAAGCAAAGCCGGACGATGATACTTTATCCATTTTCTCATCTGTCGTCACATCGACTAAAAAAGAATCATAGAAAATATTAGCGCCGGCAAAGCCGATACAAGAAAGAATGTACATGACGATTAATAGCTGCCATTGCCCGCTATCGGGTGAAATAAATGTAAAGGAAAGAGTAGAAATAATGCCGACTAACGCAAAAAATGTGAAGAAACGCTTTTTCTTATCCTTATAGTCCGCAAAGGCTCCTAAAATGGGACTAAGAACGGCGACTAATATGCTTGCAAGTGAATTGAAATAGCCTAAATCCATGTTGTCAACACCTTGAAACATTCCAAAGACAATCGGGAAAAGGGCGGTTGTGATCGCAATGGAGTAAGCAGAATTCCCGCAGTCATACAAAATCCAGGACTTTTCTTCTTTTGTCAGCTTCACTTAATTAAAACCTCCTAACCTACTATTTTCAGTCATTATACCATTATCTTGAAATTAAATATTGAAGACATACAGAAATTTCATATTAGTGAAATATTGTTTACGTAAACTCTGTATAATGGAAGTTATCTCTAAAAATTTACAGGAGGCCGGCTATGACAAGGATTTTTAACTATTTTCATCCACTTGTATGGATTATATTAAGTGGGACGATTTTTGTACGGACTGCGAGCTTTATGGCAATCCCGTTTTTAGCTTTATATTTACATAATGAACTTCAAGCCTCGCCGTTATTAATCGGGGTTACGATTGGAATTGCGCCGCTGTTCTCAACCTTTGGCGGACTGATCGGCGGCTACTTGACCGACAGATTTGGACGAAAAGCGGTTATTATTATTACAGTCTTTATTTGGAGTCTTACCTTTATTGGTTTTGCACTGGCTCCTTCAGCTGTGTATTTTGTCGTGTTGAATGCAATGAATGGGCTATGTCGTTCATTTTTTGAACCGGGTACCCAAGCACTGATGATTGATTTTACAGAGGATGCGAAAAAAAGACGGTTATTTTCTGTACGCTACACGGCCATTAATATTGCGGCTGTAATGGGACCACTACTTGGTGTATGGGTCGCAGGCTTATCAAGTCCAGCGACACCGTTTCTGATTACCGGCATTATGTATGCATTGTATGGCATATTTTTACTCGTAATATTAAACCGCTATGAAATGAAACAAAAAAGACTCGGTTCAAACCAACAAATCCGAACGATATTACGTGCAGTTATCCAAGATCAAAAGCTGTTGCTGTTTATCGCAGGAGGAATTTTGATTACAGTTGGTTATTCCCAGTTCGACTCGACACTGCCGCAATTCATTAATATGAATGTGGAAGATGGGGTGAAGCTCTTTTCCTATGTGATTGTCGCAAACTCCATTACAGTGCTGGCATTTCAGCTGCCATTAACAGTATTAAGCGAAAAAATTTCAATTTATAGTTCACTGAAAATTGGCGTCGTCATTTTTGCGGTCGGATTATTTCTGTTTGGCGTTTCCGGCAGTTCTTGGATGTTCATTGCGAGTATGATAGTATTTTCGGTCGGTGAGATTTTCTGTTTCCCGATGATGAATGCCGTTATTGAGGAAATTGCGCCTGAGGATCAAAAGGGGACATATCTTGGTGCGTCTCAGTTTAAAAATATAGGCGGATTTATCGGGCCGATTATTGGTGGCTGGCTATTAACAGCTTATATAGATTATATGTTTGCAATTATTTCATTAATCATGCTTTGCAGTATTTATATATATAACCGCGCGCAAAGGCTGGCTTAAAATCTGTAAAACTGGCGGCGCTATGTAATAAAACAAAACAGCAGCTCATAAAGTGAAGCAGGTTCCTCTAATGAAAAAACTTGATAAATAGAACTCTGTTAAGTACAATGAACTCTTTGAATACATAACGAGTTCGCGGTAACATCCGCTATAAGACTTTACAACAAAGAGGTGGCAACATGAAAGGTCGAACACATTTAACGATTGGGTTAGGAATCGGGGCAGTAGCATCTGTCAGCCAAGCATCTGAAATGATTCCGATCGTCTTAGCTGTATCTGCTGTAGCTTCACTGGCTCCGGATTTAGACGGAAACAATCTGTTGAATAAACATGTAACGAAAACGGCGAAACAAATAAAAAAAGGCGGACAATTGGTCGGCGGTGTGATAATGGTTCTGTCCTTGGCAGCTTATTTAAACTTTCTGCCTTTATTGGAT
This sequence comes from Solibacillus sp. FSL K6-1126, assembly GCF_038003445.1. Lineage (NCBI taxonomy): Bacteria > Bacillati > Bacillota > Bacilli > Caryophanales > Caryophanaceae > Solibacillus > Solibacillus sp. FSL K6-1126. The sequence goes on from NZ_JBBOPD010000001.1 coordinate 1,673,271, forward strand.
GGTGAATGGTTTACACAACAAAATAAACTGCTGTTTTTAGCATTGGGCGCCATCATCATTGCCTTATCCATGAGAAGTCAGGAAACGCTTAAAAATATTTTAATGACTATTTTGAGTTTATTCCTTCTGTATTATGCGATTACCGATGAGATGTGGTGGCTCGTACTGTTTGCTGTATACATTGGGGCAGCTGGATGGTTTCCGCATCGAGGATTTACCCATACGATTTGGGCGGTGGTCTTTTGGGCATATATGTCCCATCTGCTGGAAGTGAGTACAGGCGCGGAAAATTTAGCGATTATCTCAACGATGGCTTATTTATCTCATATTTTAGGTGATATGATGACGAAAAAAGGGGTTAAATTCATCGCTCCTATTACGAATAAAGTATTTAAAATACGAATATAGATTTTAGGAAAGGTCTTTCATCAGTTGTTTTAATGAACTGTAGGGAGATCTTTTATTTTTAGTTAATTATTATTGAAATAACATCGTATTATGCATAAGCTATAATAAATTAAGGGATTATAATTTAGAAATATATCAATAATTTTAGCCCAATATGGATGTTAGAGGAAGGTGAATTATGATTGAAATGCATCGTAGAAATTCTTTATTACTTCTTTTAATAAGTATTTTTTACTTTACACAAATAATATTTAATATTGTCATGGAAGGAATAGAGAGCATATTTCCTCCAGCAATCTTTTTTGGGGTATTTGGGCTCATCATGATATTGTTGATTCTAAAGAAAGTAAATGCCAAATTTACAATGTATGTGATGGTCGGTAGTATGTATATTTATTTTTATTATCTGCTTAACGATTCTCCGTATTTAGTAAATTATCTCTTCATGTGGCTCGCTCTTCCGCTTAGTGCCATTTATCAACAGATAAAAGCCGTTTTGATGTCAGGGATCGCTTCGATTATTCTTACATTCTATTCGTTTTTTTACCTTCACGATGAAATCTTCCCGAACGTCATCAAGGAAGACTTTATATATTTAGTACTGTTTGGAATTTTTATTACGGTTTTGCATATTACATTCATTCTTAAAGTTAGAGCGGCCAATGACAAGTTACAGGACTTAGCCTATCATGATCCTTTAACCGGAGCAGCAAACCGTTTATTGCTTAAGGAAAAGTTTGATGTGATGAAGCATGAGAATGTCGACTCAATTGCATTATTGTTCCTTGATATGAATGGCTTTAAAAACGTAAATGATACATATGGCCATGAAGTTGGGGATCAGTTATTGCAAATTATTGTTTTAAGGATAGATGGTGTATTGAGAGATACGGATTTACTTTGCCGATTAGGTGGAGATGAATTTATCGTTCTAACGTCTAATATCGATCAGTCTATAGTAGAAAAGATTGCAGATAGAATCCAATCTGCACTAGAGAAACCAATGATTTTAAATCAACATATAATTAATGTTTCGGCAAGTATTGGATGGCACTACACAACGGAAGTTTTAAATGCTAATTTAGATGAGATGATTAAAGAGGCGGATCGAGCAATGTATAAAGAGAAAGAATTGAAAGATTTACCAGGCAGTACGATCAACTAATAAAAAATATAGTAGAGGCTAGGATAAAAACCGCCTCAAAATCAAAAGCCGTTCAAATTTGAACGGCTTTTTTGTGACTAGTTCGTAGCAGGAGGAAGCTTTCCAGGGGCAAGGTAGATGTTTAATTCCTCGTTTTAAACAATATAATTTGAGTATTTTTCGACTTCTGTTTTTAATATAGATAGTAAATCGAACTGATCTAAAACTTCCAACATGTTCATCCCTTTATGACTCCAATATAATCCGCATTTGCCCATATTGTTCAAACAAATACCCTTACGTATATAACAGATTGATAAATTAATAAAATGTTTTTCTATTTTACACAGTTCGATTGAGTTTTCTAATTGCTTTAAAGCCATATTATAATCGCTATTTTTTAAATATAGCAGCGATAGATTAATTAAGAAATTTATTTTTATCCGATTTATATTCTGGAAATTTTTGTACTTTTCAATGTGCCGAAAAGCAAATGTTTTCATTTCCACAGCAGTTTCAATTGGAAAAATATATAGTATAGAATTTAGTAAAAAGATATCGGATAAATACAAATTGTCTCTACGAGATAGTTCTTCCCAAATGGGCTCAGCAAGTAATTTTGCGTAATGAATATCGTTAGTATTGGCTAATATAGCTAGACTTTTTATAATAATGTTTATTTTATTAATTAGTTTATCCTCTGGAAATTCTTTTAAGAATGAAATACAACTTTGCTGTAATTGCAATAATTTTTCTGAATTATTATAGGTTTGATTATAAAAATTATTAATAATTTCATCTCTTAAAGGCATGGTATATCCATTATCGATATATCTAAATTCTTCATAGGAAGTTTCTATACGTACTAGAAATTCACTTAAGGTAGAGTGTTTTATATCTTTATTTTCTCCTAGTTCAAATTTGGAGAAATTACCTTGAGTACAGATATTGTTTGATACATATTTTTGCGAAAATCCTTTGCCAACTCTGATTTTTTTTATAGTTTCTCCATAATTATTCATAATATCCTCCCAAATATTCTTTTACTAATATTATAAGCCGGGAAAGTGTAAATTATGTAAAATAAGTAAAAAGGGGGGGTGAGAACATGATTGATATAATTATTATCGCTCTAGATTTGTGGTTAGTAGGAATTGGGGGAGGTTAATAAGACTTTTTTACAGTAGCATTTGGTGTGTGATAACGGGATGGCACCAGTATCAAGTAGTAAGATTCACAACTATTACTGCTGGTGCTCATCTTGTATTATCTAGTGTACCATCAAGGTTGGAAAATTACATCAATAGGGATATTTTTAATATCCCTATAACTAAATTTTTGGTTGTATTATTCTTTGGAATTTCCCCTATATATAATAAGAAGGTAAACGTTCTATTCGGTCTTTTTTAATTAAAAACGAACGGAAGTTCATGTTTTAAGAATAAAAAGATAAGGGGTTTGAGGAATGAAAATTTTAAATCCTGATGTCGTGAATAGTAATGTGTTTAAACGGTTTTTAGAGATTGAAAAATATAACAAACTGTATAATGCATACTTACAGGAACCGACAAATACTAATGCGGATTCTTTAAATGAACAATTTAAATATTTTGAAAGACAGATCATACGTATCGCCTATATCAAAAAAGCAATTATTTATGAATCCAGAAAATTTGATTCAAAGTTAAGAGAGCACAATAAGAAGTATGAATTGAATTTGGATGCTCCAATAAATGAAGGCCTGGCAATGGTAGACACAGTTCAAGATGAAAAATCTTTTATACAATTCGAAAACATTTTTGAGAATGACTTAGAGAGCTTGTTGAGTGATGAACTGTTAATAACCTTATTAAAACGTTTAAATGCTAAGCAAAAACAGGTTTTGTATTATCGGTATGTAAACGAGTTAACTGAGAAGGAAATTGCGAAGATTTACAATGTATCACAACAAGCTATTTCTAAGATGATTCATAAATCAATTAATATTTTAAGAGAAGGGAGGGAGGGGGATGATTGAAGGACAGCTGTTTCAAATATTAGGGAATTTCGGGTTTCCTATTACCATTGCGATTTATTTATTAATGAGATTCGAAGGCAAAATTGATTCATTGCGAAATTCGATTGACTTATTATCGAACGACCTCACGAAGTCAACCCATGATAGGAGTAAAAAATAGAGGGGAGGTTAACTATGGTCGAGCAGTTAGATCCAAATGAAATTATTCAAGTAATAAAAAGAATGGAACCTGTCATTTCATATTCTTCACTGCAAACTAGAATGGAAAATCGGGATGACCTTAAGCAGCACCTTTATGAAGTTACCATTAAAACTTTAAAAAATACGGTTTTTGTACAACCAAAAGGATTGTTTAAATGAATAGAATAGTTGGTGAGGCATTTTGATATCTAAGGAGTTCGTTGCATCTTTGGATTATTAAAATGCCTTTTTAATTGATATTTGCCTTTCGCATGGAAGTTATATAAAAAATAATCCAAGAAACTCGCCTGATATTTCAAAGGTGTTAAAAGTGATACATAAGGTGTTTTACTGTATAAACTGCATTATTTGGGGGTTTTCCATATTAATAAGTTTTGGAAACAGTAATAATAGGGAGAAAAATGTCTTTTTTATTTAGATAATTTTTACTGACATGAGATATATGTAAAATAATTTAACCTAGTTATACACTAAAGGAAATTACATGAAATAACATACAGAGCAAGTATGAAAGCGTAATCATTCTATTTTAAGGGAACGATTTTGGCTGTCTTTTTTATTTCGTATGTTGCAAAATTCGAAAAATTCGTAATGGAGTCATCAGCTCTTTTAATCTGAGTTAAACAATATTGTAATATAATTTTGGTATATTCTTAACAGGCAGTAGATGGTGCTGCCAAAAAAATTGAGGAATCATTTTACTCGGTTCAATCAGAGGTGAAACGATCAATACCGGGAGTAATGAAAAATCCATCCTATCAGTACAAAATACGAATTAGGAGCGATCAAGTAATGAATAAAAAACAAATGGACTCTAAAACAGCGAATAAAAATTTTTCTAAGAAAGTAGCGCCACTAGTGATGTCAACATCATTTATAGCTGCATCATTTTTAGCGGCTGGTGCACCTATTTCTGCAGCAGAGCTAGATGCAAAGGATGTTAATCCGGAAATTATTGAACACGCAAAAAATCATGGACAGAAAGTGTCTGAATTTGCAAAGAGCCTGCCAGGTTCTCCTGAAAAAGGGAAGCTTGTTAGCCAAGTAGCCCAACAAAAAACCGAAACTACGGATGAATTAGATAATATAGATGAAACAACAGATGAGGTTGTTGAAGATGGTGTAGCAGAAGTGCCAGAAACACCGGCGACTGAAGAGGATCAAGTAGAAGAAGGTGTAAATGAGGAACCAGCACCAGAGTCTGATGATGACCCAGTAGAAGAGGGTGAAACTGAAGAAGATCAAGCAGAAGAAGAGGTAAATGAGGAACCGGCAGCACCGGTAACTGAAGAAAATCAAGCAGAAGAAGGTGCAACTGAAGAACCGGCAGCACCAGTAACTGAAGAAGATCAAGCAGAAGAAGAGGTAACTGAGGAACCGGCAGCACCGGTAACTGAAGAAGACCAAGCAGAAGAAGAGGTAATTGAGGAACCGACAGCACCAGTAACTGAAGAAGACCAAACAGAAGAAGGTGCAACGGAAGAACCGACAGCACCGGTAACTGAAGAAGATCAAGCAGAAGAAGGTGCAACGGAAGAACCTGCAGCACCTGTAACTGAAGAAGAGCAAGCAGAAGAAGAGGTAACTGAGGAACCGGCAGCACCGGTAACTGAAGAGGACCAAGCAGAAGAAGGTGCAACGGAAGAACCGACAGCACCAGTAACTGAAGAGGACCAAACAGAAGAAGGTGCAACGGAGGAACCGGCAGCACCGGTAACTGAAGAGGACCAAGCAGAAGAAGGTGCAACGGAGGAACCGACAGCACCAGTAACTGAAGAAGACCAAGCAGAAGAAGGTGCACCAGAAGAACCGACAGCACCGGTAACTGAAGAAGATCAAGCAGAAGAAGGTGCAACGGAAGAACCGGCAGCACCGGTAACTGAAGAAGATCAAGCAGAAGAAGAGGTAACTGAGGAACCGGCAGCACCAGTAACTGAAGAAGATCAAGCAGAAGAAGGTGCAACGGAAGAACCGGCAGCACCGGTAACTGAAGAGGACCAAGCAGAAGAAGAAGAGGTAACTGAGGAACCGACAGCACCAGTAACTGAAGAGAACCAGGAAGAAGATGGAACATCAGAAGGTGACGTTACTTCATGGATAGAAGGATCTTATCAGTTTATCGATAATAGCTATCAAAGCCTAATTAACTACTATCAAACTCATATTGAACAATATTTAAGTAATATTGATTCTGAACAATCTAATGAAGAACCTGAAAATGTTCCAGTAATTGATGAAACAACTGAGGCTGATACTGATGTTGTTGAAACGGTTCCAACAGATGTAGAGGAAGATACGGCACAAAATCTTCCGGTTGATGATACAGTTCTACCAACTGAAACTGAAGAAACGTTGGAAACTCCAGTAAATGTAGATATTGAAGAGCTACCTTCTACTGTAGAAACTCCAGAGCAGGTAACTGAAGAAGGGGATAACACTGTTTCAGAACCAGTACAAGAACCCGTACCAACAGAAACGGAAGAAATTAGTGTAGATTCTGAAAAGGAACAAAATCAAGCTGATAAAATCGCATTAAAAGATAAAGTGGTTGGTTATTATCAAGATCTTGTAGCATCATTCTCTAACTTTTTAAGCTTCCTAAAATAAGAGAGACAAAGTGAAAATAATTAAATAACAGCTAGTAAAAGCTTGGAAAGCCTTAATTAATAAGGTTTTTCCAAGCTTTTTATTTGTTAGGAAAGCAATTTATTTAAAGTGGAACACTAATATGCAATAAATAAATAACGAAATTTGATATAAATTTATTGATTATCGATAAATAATGTATTAAGATCAAAAGTGAAAATATATAAGTGAGGTGCGTTTTTATGGAAAAAGTAACTACGTTGTTTTTAAAAGTTGCTGTTATTTTTTTAGGAATTCCAGTTTTGGCGCTATGTATCTTTTTAGTTCCTGAGCTGGCAAATGTTGCAGCTGAAATGCTTCCGGATTTTGCTTTCATAAAGTATTTTGTTTACATTGCTTTCGATGCTTCGGCGATTCCTTTTTTCTTTGCTTTGTATCAGGCTTTCCAACTTTTACGCTATATCGATAATAATAAAGCGTTCTCCAATTTAGCTGTGAAACCTCTAATGAAAATAAAATACTGTGCGATAACAATCAGTGTTTTGCATGTGCTAGTTTTACCGCTTTTTTATGTCTTTGCGGAATTGGACGACGCACCGGGAGTTATCTTTGTCGGATTGATTGTTCCTTTTGCTTCATTGGTAATTGCAGTCTTTGCAGCTGTTCTTCAAAAACTTTTACAAGAAGCAATTAATTTTAAATCTGAAAACGATTTAACGGTCTGAGGTGAATAGCAATGGCAATTATAATCAATATTGATGTGATGTTAGCAAAAAGGAAAATGAGCGTAACAGAACTTTCGGAAAAGGTGGGGATCACGATGGCGAACCTTTCTATATTAAAAAATGGGAAGGCAAAAGCAATCCGGTTAACAACTTTAGAAGCCATTTGTAAGGCGTTAGAATGCCAGCCTGGTGATATTTTAGAGTACAAAAGTGATGAAGACTGTTAACTATTACAGCGGAAATAAAGGGAGGGAATTCAATGGAGAGTAGTAATTTGGTTATTGAAAATAGTACTAAACCCGATGTACTCGAGAGAATGTATAGAAAAGACCCGAACGCTTTTACCAGGTCATTCAAACAAGCATGGGAACAAAATCCTGATTCTCCAATTCTGAGTGTTTGGTATGAAAGACTGAATTTCAGCGAAAAGGAAAAGAAGTCGTCGATGCTTGAAAATGGATTTATTTTCATGGGCATACTAGCGATTATGGCAGGGGTAAGTACGAGAATCATATTCCATTTTATCGAACAGGAAACAATTGCTCCCATTAATTTGGCATTTGGTATTATTCCCTTTATTGCCGCCTATTTTGTTTACAAGCATACTCCTAAAAGAAGTATTATTTATTCTTTAATAGCCTTATTTCTAGTTTCGGGAGTATATTTGAATTTGCTGCCCTTAGATTTCAACAGTGATAGCATTATTTTAGCTTATTTACATTTCCCCATATTCTTATGGGTATTGTTAGGGCTTGCATATACAGGAAATGATTATTTACAAAGCAGTACAAGATTAGCATATATTAAATTTAATATAGAATATGGTATTCTCTATGCCAGCATGGCAGTAAGTGGGATGGTTCTTGCATTATTAACGATGCAGTTGTTTAGCTTTATTGGCTTGGATATCGGGGACTTCTATTTTAGTAATGTCGTGTTATTTGGTGCAGCGGCACTTGCAATAGTAGGTGTGCACCTCGTTTCAATGAATTTAAAGCTTGCTAAAAATGTTACACCATTTATAGCGAAAATTTTTAGCCCTTTAGTTTTAATCACTTTGCTCGTATATCTCGTAACAGTCATATCAGTCGGAAAAAATCCGTTTTTGGACCGCGACTTTCTGATTGCCTTCAACGGAATACTACTTGGCGTCCTTGCTGTTACAATATTCTCCATTACCGAGAAAGAACCGGATGGTAAAAAGAGCATCTTTGACTATGTCAATATGGCATTAATCGTTGTTGCGCTCATCATTGACAGTGTTGCATTATCAGCGATTATGTTCAGGATTACTTCTTATGGTATTACCCCTAATAGGCTCGCCGTTTTAGGTGTAAATATACTGATCTGTGCAAATCTGCTATGGATTATGATTTCCTATATGCGTTTTCTACAAAACAAATCCGGACCGATTGCTATCCAAAATGCCGTGGCGAAATATTTGCCGGTATACGGAATATGGGCAGTTTTCGTTATATTTACTTTTCCGGTGATTTTTAATTAGTCATATAGCAATTACAAGCAAAATATAAACGACCTCTGCTTTTTTGAGCAAGGGTCGTTTTATTTTTCTATGGACTTTACAAATAGAGTGGACATTCTATAAAGAGAATAGTCATTCTAAAAATATCAGCGATTGAATATTTATTAATAATAACAACTTAATAATAATTTTAGAAAGAAAGGTGATGGAGATGGAACAAAAAGTATTATCGATGTCCCAACAACTGTTGATAGGGGAAGCGCTTAAATATGCTGCACATAATGTTCCTGAAAGGGATGCGTTTATTTATGGAGATCGTCGAATAACCTATCGGGAACTTTTGACGCGTTCGATTCATTTAGCGGGATGGCTTCAAGCGCAAGGGATTGGTGTAAATGATAAAGTTGGATGTTTGCTGAAAAATGGACTGCCCTTTGTCGAACTATATTTTGGTGTCTCTTTATGTGGTGGCGTTTTTGTCCCGATCAATTTCCGTTTAGTTTCTAAGGAGATTGAATATATCGTTAACCAATCCGATGTAACTATCTTATTTATTGAAGAAGAATTTATCGAAAGCATTCGCTCGATTAACTTGCCTCAAGTTAAACTCATTGTCCCAATTAAATGCGGGGATTCCGAACTTCAAACAAATATGATTTCATATGAGGCAATATATAGTACACCTGCTGACTACGAGGAAGTAAATTTCACTGACGAACATGCACATGCAATTATTTATACATCAGGAACAACAGGTAAACCAAAGGGCGCAGTGTTAACCCATAAAAATTATTATATGAATGCGATGAATAAACTCTATCATTCTCCACCTAGAAAGGGAGCAAAGCAACTGATTATTCCTCCTCTTTTCCATGTTGCAGCTCTATCCTCTCTTTTACAAAATTGTCTAATAGAAGGCACAATTATTTTGAATCGTGAGTTCCAGCCGGATATTGTTCTAAAAACGATTCAGGATGAAAAAATTGAAACAATGTTTATGGTTCCTGCGATGTGGAATTTTCTGTTTCAAGTGCCAAACTTATTAGAATATGATTTAAGTTCGATGACAAACTGCGCTTTAGGAGGAGCAATCTGTCCAATTGAAATAAAGAAGAAGATTTTGCAAGTATTTAAAAATGCAAGTATTTTAGAAGCATTTGGGCAGACAGAAATGAGTCCCTCCACAACATATTTAGCGGGTGAAGATGCACTAAGGAAGACTGAATCAGTTGGAAAACCTTCTATAAATGTAAGAGTAAGAATCGTGGATGAAGAAATGAATGATGTGCCTATTGGAGAAGTGGGAGAAATTGTGTACCAGGGACCCATTACAATGAAGGAATATTATAAAAATAAGGAGGCCACAAAAGAAGCATTTAAAGGGGGATGGTTTCATAGCGGCGATTTAGTTCGAATGGATGAAGAAGGATTCATTTATGTAGTAGACCGGAAAAAGGATATGATTATTAGTGGTGGTGAAAACATTTATCCGAAAGAATTGGAAGATGTTTTATATGCTCATCCGGATATTTTGGAAGCTGCCGTAGTGGGTATTCCCGATCCTCAATGGGGTGAGGCTGTCAAAGCATTTATTGTCTTAAAGCCTGGTAAACAGATGACTGAGGAACAGGTAATTCAATATTGTCAAAATAGCATTGCCTCGTATAAAAAACCCCGGGCAATTGAATTTATAGAATCTTTGCCTAGAAATGCAACAGGAAAGGTACTTAAAACGGTTTTACGTAAGGGAGCGTACCAATTATAACTACAAGAATGTACAGAATCCAGGTTTTAATTTTCGGAATAGTCATAATTTTCCGGGAAATAATGAAGGAGGCAGAAGCGGCTTGCTTAACAAAAGGATACAAGTGACAACTGCAGAAAATGGTGTTTGTACCGTTAAATTAAATCGCCCTCAAGTGAGAAATGCGCTAGACCTTCCAATGCGGGAAGAATTAAGAGATTTCTTTACTGAAGTTAAAAACAATGATGATGTGAAAGTAATTGTTTTAACAGGTGAAGGAAATACGTTTTCGGCGGGCGGGGATTTAAGTGCGTCAAAAGAGGTTGATGGGGCAAACGAACGGAAGAGACTGCAATCGGGACATGAGATGATTTCTTCCATTGTAAATCTTGAGAAACCTGTTATCGCTGCAGTAAACGGAGCGGCAGCTGGAGCAGGGGTAAGTCTGGCATTAGCTTGCGATATGATCATTGCAAATCAATCTGCTGTATTCATTCAAAGCTTTTCAAAAGTTGGGTTAATTCCTGATTTAGGTGCAATCTACTTTTTACCTAGACTCATTGGAAGACATCGGGCACTTGAAATGATGTTTTTGGGAGACAAAGTATCAAGCGAGCAGGCTTTAGATCTTGGGATTGTTAATCGAGTAGTTGGAGACGAGTCGTTGACAAATGAAGTTTACAAATTAGCGGAACAGCTTACAGAAGGTCCACAAATGGCTCTAGGATTAATGAAGAAATTAGTAAATAGAAGTGTTCTTGATGATCTGTCCCAATCTATGGAGCTAGAAGGATTTGCACAAGCAATGTGTTTTGAGTCGGCAAATTTTAAAGAGGGTGTCGAAGCCTTCTTTGAAAAACGAAAACCTGTTTTTAATAAATCATAGATCGAAAAAATTGATTTCATGAAGAATGTACCGGGTGCATTGACAATCCTAATTTTTTTCTGCACCAGGTACATAATGAAATAAAATAATTATGAAAGCTTGAAACGCAAGTGCAAATGCAAAAGGATTAATTAATAATAGAGCTCCCAGCAAAGAATGAGTACGACGAGTAATAGTGCTGACATATATGAACATACATAGCGAATTTTTATCCCACCTGCAGGCTTTATTTTTCTCCAGTTTAAAAATAGCGTTACTAGACAAATGGCTACGAAGGCGATATATGCGAAATTCAGCCAAAAATGAATTTTTAAGGCTGAGTAAGAAACATAATTCAAAGTTCTATATGCTAAAATTATGATATTTATAAAAGGTATAATATTCGTGGAAAGTAAAAGCAATTCCCATTTATCTATAACTGTCCCTCTGACTGCTTTTTTTCGATTGATGATTTTTTTGATAAACAAAATCACTAAAACTATGAGCGTATACAAACCACTAAAAGCTGCCGCTATGATACTAAAAATATTAATGATTTTCATATTTTGAGAGACAGGCAAAAAATCACTTGTCGGCATTGAAATCTTTTCCACGCTACCACCATTCAGCGTAACATGAAAATATATACGGTAATCATCTAAAGATCTATAAAGATAAGGCGCGATTTGTTCAATCTCCATCCCAAAAGCATTCACTCTGTTTGTTTCTGTCGCTTCAAAATGACCAATACTAAGGGCGCTGTACAGTTTAGTGAAACCTTTATAAGGTTGCCTTGCCATAAAGTAACTTCCATCAAGCTCATGCGCATTTGGCATTGTTTGCTTGCCAACATCAGCAGAATACTCCCCGTACACAAGGATTGGCAAACCGTAACTCAGTCCTGCTTCACCCGCCTGATTAGTAAAAACAATTACGCCCAAATTTTTATCTTTTGAAAAGGTAAAATTGCTTGAAAAACTATCTGTATTTCCTGCATGTTCAAACACTTCAACTGTATATAGCCCTTTCCAAAAACCATGTGCATTACGTGGTACGCCATCGTCATAAACATCACTTGTCGTCAGCATTTCATCTAATGTACGATTATTGTGAAACAATGGGCTGTTCTCGCCGTCTGCCGGCATAAGAGCCAACATGAATTTAGCTGCATCCTCGATTGTACCAATTGCACTTCCGGCGGGATATAAACCGATAAAGATTCGTTCATTTTTAGAAATAGTAAATTCATCGTTGCTGCTCACAATATATCCATAAATGTCATCTCTTTTTATTTTTACATTGTCGTTATCTTCCTGTGTCGGATGAATCGTTGTGTCCTTCATACCTAATACAGAAAATATATGCTCGTTCACATAATCATAAAAGGGCTGTTCTGTAAGCTGTTCCACAATAAAGCCTGCGAGTGCTACACCATAGTTTGAATAGGCGACTACACTTCCTGGTTCGTGCACTTGATAAGGCTCAGTAATATGAAGCATTTCTTCCAAAGGCTTTATTTCGTTTGCTGACATATAGAAAAGATCTGTAAATTTTTCTTCCCAGCCAGCATTATGGTGCATAAGGTTCAACATTGTAATCGGAGCATCATGCCGTATTTTTGTCAAAAATCCTTCCGGTAAATACGTACGAATATCTTCATCTAATTTCAATTTCCCTTGCTCTACAAGCTGCATCACACTGGTCCACACAAGAAGCTTCGTAACGGAGCCCCATTCAAATACAGTATCAGTTGTGACTTTTACCTGATTTTCAACATCAGCAAAGCCATACGACGTATTCAAGAAAATTTCTCCGTCCTTTATAATCAGTACATTGGCTCCAGCTGTAGAAGTCCCGATGTATTTCGAAGCATATTCATTCACACGGTCCTTTAGATCGGTATAAGCAATCCCTGAAGGTGTAGACATAAGTTCTTTTGCAGAAACAACTGGTACAAAACTTAGCACCAGTACAACTACCAATAAAATTATTTTTCTTATTATTTCTCTCCTCCTCTTATATCAATACATACTAAATAATTGAAATATTACAATTTTAAATAATTTACATATGTTTTTAAGCGAAGCTATCTGTATACAAATGATAATTTTTCTAATATTCTTAATACAAAATAGATAATGGGGTGAAGTAAGTGAAAACGATACGAATCAATCAATTTGGTACTTCAGAAAATTTAGTAGTAGAGCAGGCAGAATTGCATACGCCAGCTGAAAATGAAGTACTGATAAACCTTTATGCAGCAGGCGTGAATCCAAGTGATGTTTATACTTCTACAGGTACATATGCGATAAAACCGAATCTTCCGTATACGCCAGGCCTAGACGGTGCTGGAATTGTGGAAAAGATCGGCGAGCAAGTGACAAACGTAAAAGTAGGGGACCGAGTATTTATCGCGAGCTTGCCGAATGGTAAGGCGACCGGTACATTCGCACAACAGATTGTTTGTGAATGCCGCTTTGTTCATCCGATTCCTCAGCATATTTCGTTTGAACAAGGAGCAGCATTAGGAGTTCCGGCATTGACTGCATACAGAGCAGTAGTTGGAAGAGCAAACGTGCAGTCAGGGCAAACGGTTTTCATTCACGGAGCTAGTGGCGCTGTAGGTTTGCAGGCTGTTCAAATCGCAAAAGCTTTAGGTGCAAAAGTGATTGGAACAGCAAGCCGTGATTCCGGGAAACAGCTTGTAAAAGAAGCCGGCGCGGATGTCGTGCTGGATCATATTAAAGAAGAAACAATGAATGCAGTTTTGGAAGCCAATGACGGCAAAGGCCCAGATGTTATTATTGAATTTCTGGCTAACGAAAATCTGCAGACCGATTTGCAGATGATTGCTAAGCACGGCGTAATCGTTATTGTCGGAAACCGTGGAGAAATCGAGATTAATCCTCGTCTAATTATGCAAAAAGATTGTGATGTACGGGGCATGGTGCTGTTTAATGTGTCTGCAGAAGAACATCAGGAACTGATTCATGGTGTGGCAAAGCTTCTTGAATCAGAACAGCTCAAACCTGTTGTTGGTTACAGTTATCCGTTAGAACAGGCTGGCAAGGCATTTGATGCCGTAATCAAGGGTGAACATAACGGGAAAGTAGTTGTAATAACTCAATAATAGATTTTTGGACTAGTAAATATACTAGTCCTTTTTTTATCTAACAATACTCATAAATAATTTGAATACTTATGTTACTATTTTGTTAGTTTACAACTATTTAACAAAAAGTTATCAAAGATTGTTATGATAGTTGTATAGAACGAGAGGAAAAGGTAGCAAAAAAATGGGATTTAAAGAAGAATTTAAACGGGAAATGCGCAATGTCAAAAGCGATGTTGCGAAAGAAGTGGAAAAGCATTGGGTCCTCGATTTTGAAGGTCATCAAATAGAAGTAATGAATGGCATGATGGAAGAAATATTAAAAGTAGATGGACAAATTATTGCAAAGAATGTACGGAAATCAATCTGGTCGCATATTGTACCATTTTCAACGCTGAAAGGAACATTCCAATCAAACAGCGGTAAAACACATAAAGTATATGTGAAAATAGGCGGTTTTGTTAAATTGAATGTAACAGTAAAAGTGGATGGAAAACAGCTGATGCATGAGGCTTTGAAACTTCATTTTTTACCTTGGACAAATAAGGAGTACATTGTTCCTTTTTTAGAAGAACAATTTCAACAGAACCAGCAGCTTATAACAAAAGATTTGCCGGATGACGAGTTTTTATATGATGAACATCATCCGAAATTTGCACCGGGGTTTGCAGACCAGCTTCATCAGGAAGCCGTAACGCCATTTTATACTAAAAAGCTGATAAAGTTATTTTTGGAACAGGCCGTGAATCCGAACGATCAGACACGGAAAGCAACTTACGAAAAAATTAAAGATGAAAAGGTTATCAGCTACTTCCATGAATTTCTGGAACTGTTTTATGAAGAGGAAAAGGATGAAAATCGTGTGAAAGAAGAGGCAATTTGGCTTCTGGAACATGCGGCACATCGTGAAGTCGTTAAATTTGCACTGCTTGTTCTGGGTACTGTGAAATGTGAAGAGTATAAGCAACGCTTGAAAGTGATTGCATTGCATGAAGAATTCACCGGCGTTGCGTTATATGCATTGACTAATGGTACAACAAACAGTAATGAGACGGTGTGGTATATTGCGAAAAATGTTTCGGACTGGGGTAAACTCGAAGCATTGAATTTCCTGGATGCTTCAAATGAAGAAATTCGCCAGTGGATATTACTGGAAGGTCTAAAAAATACCGTACCGGGAAATGCCTCAGCATTAATGTGTGCTGAAAAAGGTAAACTTGATATTGAACTGCATGAAAAAATTATTTCCGGGAAAATATTTGACGGTGCTGGGGCGATAATATTAGCTCTTCTATATGAAGGGGCGTACCAAAGATTGGACGAGTATGAATACGCGGGTCAAGTTCTGATGCGCTATACGCACCATGCGAAAACACATTGCCGTACCTTCAACCAGTTTTACATTTTGACACAAATTCATGAATACTTGCAATATGATGAGGAAACATGGGAAGACCGCTTTTCTTCTAACTGGAAACCGCATGAAAAGCGCGCGGTTGAAGAAAATATTGAAGAAATTTCCCGGAATCCTATATGGCTGCAGCAAGCGATGGAAATTCTGCAAAATGACCAAGACGATGAAGATGAGGCGTTAGCAGTAGCCCAATTTTATAAAGCGGATATTACTGACATCGTATTTCAGAAATTAAAGAATAATCCGGAAAACGTACAATATTATTATTCATTATTTGCTGTAAAAGATCCGAAAATTATCGAACGGCTAATAGGAATTACGGAGTCATTTGGAGATTTCAATGAACTGACGAACGATCAGAAAGTTGTTGTTTTATCTCTTATTGAAGAATTGGATCAGTATAATGGTGTTGGTCTGAATTTCATTGGGCAAGCGCTAAAAACTACTGACGACCATCTGCAGTACATGGCGATTCTGACATTGCACTCATTCGATCGTGCGTATTGGCGAGGTACGGAAATCGAACAGCTTGTTGGACGTTATGCAAAAGAATCCAAAGATGCGGATGTGAAAGAAATCGCTAAGCAATTGCTTTCAATAAATGAATAGATAACGCTTTTTAAAAATTCGAAGTGCTATTACAGGCTTCGAATTTTTTTGTGTTCTAAGGTGAATTTCAAATGTTTACAGACAAGCACAAAGGGAATATTTTTTATAAGTCGATTTATAAAGGAGTTTGATTATGCTAAATCATACAAAACAGTACATCAATGGGGAATGGGTTAATTCTACTGGAACAGATACTATTGAAGTTATTAATCCGGCGACAGAAGAAGTAGTTGGTAAGATTAGCAGCGGAACTGAAGAAGATGTGAATCGAGCGGTCCAGGCAGCAAAGGAGGCGTTCCCGGCATTTTCTAAAATGTCAGTGGACGACCGTATAAAGCTTTTAGAGGCAATTGCTGAGGAATATGAAAAACGTAAAGACGATTTAGTAAATATAATGACCGCTGAACTAGGTGCGCCTATTACAAAGTCGGAGGAAATCCACTATAAGATGGGGCTTTCACACTTTAAACAGGCGGCAGAACAGTTAAAAACCTTTAAGTTTACGGAAGAACGAGAGAAATCCTATATTCAAAAAGAACCGATTGGTGTAGCAGGTCTGATCACACCGTGGAATTTCCCTACAAATCAGATTTCCACTAAGCTTGCCAGTGCATTGGCAGCAGGTTGTACGATGGTTGTGAAACCCGCTTCCCAAACACCTTTTGCAGCAGTAATTCTGGCGGAAATTTTGGATAAAGCCGGTGTTCCAAAAGGCGTATTTAATCTTGTCAATGGTTTGGGTTCAACAGTTGGTGAGGCAATCAGTTCTCATCCGGATGTCGATATTGTATCGTTTACAGGATCTGGAGAAGTAGGCAGCGGTTTAATGAAAAATGCTGCAGAAGGTATTAAAAATATCTCCTTGGAACTTGGAGGCAAATCGCCTTTCGTTATTTTAGAAGATGCGGATGTAAAAGAAGCAGCAAAAACGGCATTGGCTCAAATTGCTATGAATACTGGGCAAGTATGTTCTGCTGCTACACGCATGATTGTACCGGAAGAAATGCATGATAAGTTCATAGAGGCAATGAAAGAATTAGTAACAGAATTCCCAGTTGGCGATCCGCAGGACAAAAACACATTTATGGGTCCGCAAGTTTCAAAAGACCAATGGGAAACGGTTCAGTCCTATATTAAAAAAGGTGAAGAAGAAGGTGCAAAAATTGTAATCGGCGGCCCTGGCAGACCCGATGGAATTGATAAAGGATTCTTCTCCCAAATAACCGTTTTCACAAATGTGAAAAATGATATGACAATTGCACAAGAGGAAATTTTTGGTCCGGTTATGTCGGTTATCACTTATAAAGATTTAGACGAAGCAATTGATATTGCCAACGATACGATTTATGGTCTTGCCGGTTATGTATTCGGAAATGATAAAGAAAAACTGAAGAAAGTCGCTTTATCAATCCGAGCGGGACAAATCCGTATAAATAATAGTGAAACGGATCGATCGGCACCATTTGGCGGATTCAAACATTCTGGTATTGGCCGTGAATGGGGCGATTATGGAATCGAGGAATTTCTTGAGCCAAAAGCGATTATGGGAATGCCGTTATAATCGTGAAGCTGTCCAAGTATCAGTGACTTGGGCAGCTTTTTTTGTGCTTTGGAGAAACGTTAGGATTTTATTAGAACAGTTGGAGAGTTTATTAGAAGAAGTGTATTGGTTATTTGAAAATCTCAGTGGGATATTTGAAAAGTTGCCCCTCTTATTAGAAGAAACATGAAATATATTAGAACTTCGGGATTTTATTAGAACATATAAAAATATATTAGAAGATTTAAGAGTTTATTAGAAAAGCGGTACCTGACACCCCCGAAAAGAATCAACTAATATTCAAGTTATCCACAAGTAACTGAAAATTTAGAAAATTATTGCGCGGGCAATATCTGCACGTTTCTCTTGTCCCTACAATGATTGCCTCAATTTCCTTTGCTTAATTTCAAACGTAAATTAGGTTTTTCCTGAAATATAAACTTAATGACTACGCCAATATTTATTCCCCTAAGATTCTGAGTTTAATAAAAATCCCCCGGAGAGAATGAACTCACAGGAGATTGCTGAGAAAATTTTTATAGAAATTAATCATGAGAATTGGGAGAGTTTTTTTGAAAATTTATAGCTATTATTAAATCTGTAAACTCACCTGTTCCTTATTCTTTTTAAAATGGTTTCTCTCCGGCCGGACCAAACCTAGATGCTCGCGCAGCGTATCACCTTCGTACTCTTTACGGAAAAGACCGCGTTTTTGCAGCTCGGGAATTACTAAATCCACAAAAGTGGTTAGGTGATCCGGAAGAACAGGTGGCATAATATTAAACCCATCGCAAGCATATTCATTAAACCAAAGCTCCAGTAAATCTGCCAGCTGTGCAGGTGTGCCGATAAATTCCAGATGGCCTCGCGCTCCGTGCATTTTGCGGCCAAGTTGGGCAATGGAAAGATTCGCTTCACGTGCGGAGTCTATAAATAACTGGATGCGGCTCTTCATCGCATTTGATTGTGCAGCTAAGTCCGGCAGCTCAGGAAGGGGACCAGTTGCCGGATAGTCGGATAAATCAATACCTAAAAAAGCGGAAACGGTTTTCAAAGCTTCATCATCCGAAATTAATTGATTGAGCTCTTCATATTTTGCCCAAGCAGCTTCTTCTGTTTCGGCAATAATTGGTGAAATACCAGGCATGATCTTGATGCTGCGTGGATCACGGTTTTCTTCAGCCAATTTCGCCTGGAGCTTCTTATAAAATGCTTTTGAATTTTCCAGTGATTGACTTGCAGTAAAGACCACTTCACCGGTTTTTGCCGCGAAGGCAATACCGGCTTCCGAACCGCCTGCTACAACGAGTACCGGATAGCCTTGCGGTGGACGGGGTACATTTAAAGGACCACGCGATGCATACCATTCGCCTTTATAATTAATTTCCTTTACGGAACCTGGCTTTATAAATTTACGATTTTCCTTGTCATTAATGAGCGCATTGTCATCCCAGCTATCCCATAGATTACGTGCCAGATCTACATATTCTTCAGCCATCTTGTAGCGTAGCCCATGCTCAGGATGCTTTTCTTTACCAAAATTCTGTGCTTCGGTGTCATGCTGTGATGTTACAATATTCCATGCAGCCCGCCCGTGACTAATATGGTCTAGTGTTGCATAGCGTCTTGCTAAATGAAACGGTTCGTTGTATGTTGTAGAACTAGTTGCTGTTAGTCCTAATTTTTTTGTATGAACGGCTATTGCTGATAATAGGGTAACAGGATCAAGCATACCGGATGCCGTCTGCTCAGCACCTGAAACGTGTAGGTAATCCGCCAGAAACATCATATCGAATTTACCGCGCTCGGCAGTTTTTGCGACTTCTATGAAGTAATCGATATCAAAAGGGTTGTGGCCTGATCCGGATGGATGACGCCAACTTTCACTATGATGACCACTGTAATAAATAAACGCACCTAAACTTAATTTTCCTTCTCTTTTACTCATATTAAAATTCCCCCTTAACCTTTGTATGTGTCACGCCATTTTAAGGCGCGTTTTTCAATTGAACCGACGAGCGAATCCGTGAATTTACCAAGAATAATAAATAAAATGAGCCCGACAAACACAATATCTGTTTGCGAATAAGCACGGGCATCCTGAATCATATAGCCAATTCCAGCACTTGCGCCCATCATTTCGCTGACAACGAGCACAAGCCAAGACGTCCCCATTGCCAGACGAAGACCAAGTAAAAGGTTGGGCATTGCTGAAGGAAAAATAAGCTTTGTTAATTTTTCCTTAAAAGAATATTGTAAAATACCGGTCACTTCATAGAGTTTTTGGTCAACAAGACGAATGCCAAGAAAAATATTGACGTAAACCGGGAAAAATGCGCCAAGTGCGATCATCAGCACTTTGCCAAACTCACCCACGCCAAACCATAGGATAAAAAGGGGTATGAGCGATAATAGCGGCACAGTCCGTAACATTTGAAGGGACGGGTCTATCAATTGCTGTGCAATTTTACTGAAGCCGGTCGCAATACCTAAAATGATCGCGGTAAGGGCACCTAACAGAAAGCCGAAAATTACACGCTGCCCACTAGCAAGAAAATGAACAGGCAATTCCCCATTGGCCAATAAAATCCAAAATGTCGATGCAATTTTAAGTGGTGTCGGTAAAATATGTTCTTCTACGAGACCAAATGTACCTGCCAATTGCCAAAGCACTAAGATTGAAACAGGAAAATAAAGCGGATAAATGATGTGCTGAACTTTCTGCAATGGCCATCTACGTTTTACTTCCAGCGTTTCCTTTGAGACTAGCGTCATTTATTTCCCTCCTTTAAAAGTGCTCTGCCAGTTTAATAATTTTTTCTCCACTGTGAGCACAAGAAAATCCGATAACTTTCCGAGTAATGCAAAGATGATAATTCCTACAAATACTGTCGTTATAATGGACATAGAACGCGCATCATTTATTAAGAATCCAATTCCCTCTGTTGAGCCCATCATTTCAGCGACTACCAACCCTAGCCATGAAACCCCAACAGACAGGCGTAGTCCTAGTAAAATATGGGGAAGCGCGGACGGGATAATTAGTTTTAAAACAAGCTGCATTTTATTAAACTGCAAAACTCGTGCTACTTCGAATAACTTACTGTCTGCTGAACGAATTCCTAAAAATGTATTAATATACAGAGGGAAAAAAGCGCCTTTTGCAATTAACAATAGTTTCGATGTTTCCCCAAACCCGAACCATAAGATGAATAGTGGGGCAATTGCTAGATGGGGAAGCATGCGAATCATTTGAATTGTTGGGTCAAATGCACGTTGGCTTTTATAGGAAAATCCAATAATCAGGCCCAGCACCAAACCAAGAGACCCGCCAATAGCCAGACCGGCCAGTGCACGTAAAACCGATACTTGCAAATGTCCGAGCAAATGCTGTTGCTGCAGTAAAAAAATGAATTCATTCCAAATAGCTGAAGGGGCAGGGAGTAGAAGCGGATTTAAATATCCACTTCGGCCAGCCCATTCCCAAAGAAACAGTAAACTTACAGGAAGGAGCGCACCCAGTAGTAGCTGCCTGCTCTTTGCTGAAAATGCGATCTTTTTCCTGTCTTTGGGTAGAGTTTTATTAAGTGTGACCATGACAACGCCTCCTCAAAAATTATTTAACGGCTTCCTTATAAAAGCGATTGTCGAATACTTCGGAAACATCGATTTTTTGACGAATTGTCCCCTGTTTATATTGAAAATCTGCCGTTTTTTGGTGTTCCTGAATAATTGCATCCTCTACTAAAATATTTATGCTTTTTGAGCGTTGTCTTGTTTGCTCCATTAACGCAACTGGTAGATTACGTTCTTTCGCATAACGCTCCACGGCTTCGGTTTCGTTTGCAGTTTCCCATGCCAAAAGCTCATTTAATGTTTTTAAATACGTCACAACAAGTTCGGGGTGTTCTTCAGTAAATTTTGACCGTGCAATCGTATATGAAGGGGAGAGAAGACCGACTGATTCTCCGTCTGCAATAATTGTTCCTTTTTCAGACAGCGTATTAATTGTTAAGTAAGGCTCCCAAATCGCCCAGGCATCGACACCCCCTGAATCGAAGGCAGCCTGTGCTTCATCGGGATTTAAGTTAATCAGTTCCACTTCATCTGGATTGATGTTTAATTTATCAAAGCTTCGCAAAATAAAATCATAGGCATTTGTTCCTTTACCGACAGCTATTTTTTTTCCTTTCAGCTCTTCCAAAGTAGTAATGCCGCTGGATGACTGGACAATAACACCTACGTTTTTCTTGCCTTCCAATGTTTGAGAAATAATCTTAAAAGGGATATTGGCAGCTTGTGCTGTAATAACAGGCATGTTGCCAAGTCCTGCAATATCCAATTTGTTCGAGGCAATTGCTTCAGTCATCGGAGGGCCGCTTTGGAATTCCACCCATTCCACCTTTGCCCCATGTGATTCAAAAGCCTCTTCAAATAATCGATCTTCCTTAGCTTTACCGAACAAGCCGCCACTCCCTTGGATCCCGATTCGAACGACTAGATCATTACTATTTGAGGATGTTTTGGAGGATTTTGTTTCTTCACTTGCACACGCTGCCAACAGGAAAGTTAAAGCTAATAATAAAAATGTGTATAACTGTTTTCTCATATAATTTCGCTCCTTTTATATACCTGCACCAACTGTGTAGGACTCATCTTCAACTCTTTCAAATTCATTCAGTACTTTGCGACGCATTTCCTGGAAAGACAGCGAAGACCGTTTTCTCGGGAATGTAAGTTCAATAGGCAACACCGCTTTAATATGTCCTGGTCGCGGATTCATAATGACAACCCGTTGTCCAAGGAAAACAGCTTCATCCAAATCATGTGTTACAAAAATCATCGTTGTTTTGTTTTTCGTCCAAATATCGAGCAATACTTCCTGCATATGCGAACGTGTGAAAGCATCAAGCGCACCAAACGGTTCATCCAGCAGCAACACCTTTGGATTTCTTAACAGTGCACGTGCAATGGACACACGCTGTGCCATGCCGCCTGAAAGCTGTTTCGGATAGGCAGTTTCAAATCCTTCTAGTTTCACAAGCTGGATCAGTTCATCTACCTTTTTACGAACAGAAGGATTTTTAAGGGACTGATCACCGGCGATATTTTTCTCGACCGTTAGCCATGGAAATAGGCGCGGCTCCTGAAAAATAAATCCTTTCTCCAGACTGGGTCCTTTAATAGGATGTCTGTCCAGTTCAACTATGCCTTCATAAGTCGTATCTAGACCTGCGATTATTTTAAGCAAGGTACTTTTGCCACATCCGCTTGGTCCAATAACTGTTATGAATTCACCTTGCTCAATTTGCAGATTCACATCTTTTAATGCAATTACTTCTTCGGTTTGCGTTGAGAAAATTTTGTTTAACGATTGAATAGTTAACGCATGTTCCATCAATATTTTCCTCCTTGTCAATAAAAAAGAGGCACATAATTGGCGTATAAATACCCCATTATGTGCCTCTAGTTATCTAGTCAGCTTCAATACCTAGTAAACTTATATACATAATAAATAATGTCAGCTTCATTGTCAAACAATTTCGAAAATAATTCTTTTACCCATTGGATAAAAGAATTTAAATACTTATTTTAAAAGCAATTAATTTATATAATATCTGTTTTTTCATAATGCTTTTAATGTTTTCAAGCATTTTCAATTAATAAACAGTCCCATTATTACAATTAAATAAATAATAATGCAATATTGAAAAAATAATGTCATTCTTGTTACGTTTTTTGAAATAAAGGGTAAGGAATGGAAGTATTCCTCAAATAAACTGAGAAATACAACAATACATAAGAAGAAGGAATGAGCTGTATGTTACATATCGAAAACTTACGGAAGGTATACCGTGGCGGGAAAGTGGCCGTTGATAACTTAACACTTGATATTAAAAAAGGAGAGTTTATCGCATTTATTGGTACAAGCGGGAGTGGTAAAACGACAGCCCTTCGTATGCTAAATCGCATGGTAGAGCCTACAAGCGGAATGATTTCAATAAACGGAAAAGAAATCACGAAGCTGAATCCAGTCACTCTTAGGAGAAGTATCGGCTATGTCATTCAACAAATTGGTTTAATGCCGCATATGACAATCCGTGAAAATATTACGCTTGTCCCGCGGCTACTTCAATGGTCGAAAGAAAAACGCGATGAAACGGCCAAATACCTTTTATCGTTAGTCAATTTACCGGAAGCGTATTTAGACTATTATCCATCCCAGCTTTCGGGCGGGCAGCAGCAGCGTATCGGTGTAATTCGTGCTCTTGCAGCTGAGCAGGACATTATCCTAATGGACGAGCCGTTCGGTGCACTTGATCCGATTACCCGCGATACATTACAAGATTTAATTAAAGAGCTTCAAAAGACGCTTGATAAAACGATTATTTTTGTTACGCATGATATGGATGAGGCGATTAAGCTTGCTGATCGCATCGCTATCATGCATGAAGGGAAACTTGTGCAGTTTGATACCCCTGACAATATTTTAGCGAGTCCCGCAAATGACTTTGTAAAAGAATTCATCGGTTCCCATCGTTTAATCCAGCAAAAACCAAATATAAAAACGGTGGACGAAGTAATGATTAAACCAGTATCAATTACCGTTGAACGCAGCTTGGATGAGGCAATCCGCTTAATGGTTAAATCACGAGTGGATACGTTGTTTGTTACAGATGGACAAAATCGATTACTCGGTTTTTTAACAGTCGAAAGTTTAACAGGGAATGCGCGCACGAAAAAAAGTGTTTCAGAAGTTTATAATCGGGATGTCATTTTCATGAAGACGGGTTCCAAACTTCAGGATACGGTTCGTCGTATTTTAAATCTTAATTTGAACAATATTCCGGTTGTTGATGATCAGCAACATCTCATGGGCCTCATTACTCGAGCGAACATCGTAGATATTGTTTACGATACGATTTGGGGAGAAGAGGAACAGGAGCTGATGGATGTATGATGAGCTTTTTCACGGAAAATAGTGCCGATATTTTACTTAAAACATGGGAGCACTTCTACATATCTTTTAGCGCTCTATTATTAGGAGTGATCATTGCCGTTCCTTTAGGCATATTGTTGTCGAAAACGAAGACAGTCGCAAAAATCGTTCTTACAGTTACAAGTGTCCTGCAAACAGTACCGTCCCTTGCTCTGTTAGCGATTATGATTCCTTTTTTAGGTGTCGGCAAAGTACCGGCAATTTTTGCGTTATGCATCTATTCTTTACTGCCAATATTGAACAATACGTTTATTGGGATGCAATCTGTTAATCAAAATATTAAAGCGGCAGGTACAGCAATGGGCATGACCCCGTTGCAATCGATGCGAATGGTTGAATTACCGCTTGCCATGCCAATTATTATGTCGGGCATCCGATTATCTGCAGTATATGTTATTTCATGGGCAACATTGGCATCATATATTGGTGCTGGCGGATTAGGAGATTTTATTTTTAATGGACTAAATTTATATAAAACAGAGCTCATTGTAGGAGGGGCATTATTAGTAACTGCCTTAGCCCTGCTCGTGGACTTTCTGTTAAGCCGTTTTGAACGCTTCATGATTCCAAAAGGGCTTCGTATGCAAGGAGGTCGAACATCATGAAAAAATTGCTAGTAGTATTACTGGTTGCAACTTTACTAAGCGCTTGTAGCAATGAAGCGAATGATAAAATCCGTATTGGTTCAGCTGTAACAACCGAGAGTCAGATTATCGCTTATATTGTGAAAGGAATGCTTGAATATTACACCGACGAAGAAGTGGAACTAATAAATAATTTGGGGTCATCCGTTGTACTTCATCAGGCGATGCTGAATGGCGATGCAAATCTTTCAGCTGTGCGCTATACCGGGACGGATTTAACAGGGACGCTAAACCAAGATCCGATAAGCGATCCGCAAAAAGCTTTGGCAGCGGTTCAACGATTATTTCAGGATGAGTTTCAAATGACGTTTTTCGATTCATACGGTTTTAATAATACGTACGCTTTTATGGTGACACAGGAAACAGCCAAAAAATATGGATTAGAGACGATAAGTGATTTGAAGGACATAGCTCCTGATTTACAAGTGGGTGTTGATACATCATGGATGAACCGTGAAGGTGATGGTTATGAAGGCTTCGTAGAAACTTACGGGTTTGATTTCGGCCGAGTTTTCCCGATGCAAATCGGGCTTGTTTATAATGCTGTTTCACAAAACGAAGTAGATGTTGTGCTGGGCTATACAACCGATGGACGTATCGCTTCTTATGATTTAGTCGTTTTAGAAGATGATCTGCAATTTTTCCCGCCGTATGATGCGTCCCCATTTGCAGACACGGAACTACTGGAGAAAAATCCGGAAGTGAAACAGGCACTTCAGCGACTGGTCGGAAAAATTTCTACAGAAGAAATGCAACGGCTAAATTTTCTGGCTGACAATAACTTAATTGAACCGGCCGTTGTTGCTGAGGAATTTTTAAAAGAAAATGAATACTTTTCAGGAGATGATACACCATGACGGATATGACACAGCTATCGGTAGTTGAACAATTTTTCTTTTATATGAGGGAAAATGGTTCTTATGTATTTTCACAATTTTTTGCCCATTTTCAGTTATCTGTGTATGGTGTTTTACTCGCTTCTATTGTAGGTATACCAATAGGGATTTGGATCTCGAAATTTCCGAAGTTTTCAGGTCCTGTCATTACACTCGCCAATATTATTCAAACGATCCCAGCGCTCGCATTAATGGCAATCATTATGCTCGTTTTAGGTCTTGGAAAAACGACGGTTATTGTGACCGTATTCTTTTATTCTCTTTTGCCGATTGTTAAAAATACATTTGTCGGTATTCGGAATATTGATCGTAGCTTAACTGATGCAGGGCGCGGTATGGGAATGAACAAGCTACAAATTCTGTATATGGTGGAGCTGCCTTTAAGCCTCTCTGTTATTATAACTGGTATTCGCATTGCCCTTGTCGTGGCAATCGGTATTGTCGCTATTGGTGCGTTTATTGGGGCTGGCGGTCTTGGTGATATAATCATTCGCGGAACAAATGCTACGAGTGGTACTGCTATTATTTTAGCGGGAGCACTTCCAACCGCATTAATGGCAATTTTGGCAGATGTACTACTGTTATGGCTGGAGAAACGACTTGATCCAACCAAACAAAAAAAATTAAAAGTCGAAGCTTAGAATAATAAAAATTTTTAAAAACTCCTATTTTTCATGAAGTGACCCCTATAAGTTAGACACGGTTATTTCGTTTAGGCTGCTTGGGTAAACTGAGTTCGGTATTCTACCGGACTCAGTTTTAATTTTGCCTTTAAACGTTTTGTGTTGTAATACGTTATATATTTTTCAAGTTCCATTTTAAAATGTTCGACACTTTCAAATTCCTTTAAGTAGAGGAATTCTGACTTCATGATACCGAAGAAATTCTCCATGACAGAGTTGTCATAACAGTTTCCCTTACGTGACATACTTTGCACAATACCTCTTGATTCAAGAACGTGGCGATATTGGTTCATTTGGTAATGCCAACCTTGATCTGAATGCATCAGTAATTGATGTTCCTCTGGCAACCTCTCTAGTGCCTTATCCAACATTTCTGATACAAGCGAATATGTTGGTCTATGACCAATTGTGTACGTAATAATTTCGCCATTAAATAAGTCTAAAACAGGCGATAAATAGAGCTTTTGATCAAACAGCTTAAACTCCGTAATATCTGTAACCCATTTTTCATTCGGTCCTTCTGCTATAAAGTTCCGATCCAATATATTAGGCGCAATCTTACCGACTGTACCTTTATATGATTTGTATTTCTTCATACGCACTAAGCACTTTAAACCTAATTCTTTCATGATACGTTGAACCTTTTTATGATTCACTTTTTGCCCACGATTTGCTAGCTCATCACGAATACGTCGATAACCATAACGACCTTCGTGTTCGTTATAAATTTCTTGAATTTCGGCCTTTAACTCGGCATCTGTATCTTGGCGATCCATCTTCTTCACTAAATCATAGTACGTACTACGTGGAATGCCTGCGAATGCCACAAGCGCTTTCACCGAGTATTTATGCCTTAATTCATAGACGACTTTTACTTTGTCTTCTTTGGTGATTTTTCCTTGGTTTGAACTAAGGCGTTCAACTTTTTTAAATACTCATTTTCCATACGTAGACGATTGATTTCCGCTTGAAGCGCTTCAGGTGAGCCTTCTACTGGTGTTAGTTTTGAATGTTTGTTCGTTTCTTTTTTCATGGATGTACGCCCCTTTTTCTTTGATTGAAGGGCATCGAATCCTTTAGTTTCAAACTGTTTTCGCCATTGAAGTATGGATGATGGTGCTGCTATACCAAAGATAGCCGCTGTTTCATTTAAGGACGTACCGTATTCAATCATATAATTTAGTACGTCTAGTTTAAACTGCGCTGAGTAATTTGTATATCGTTTTATAAAGGCGTCTGCACCATTATGTTCATATTGTTTGACCCATATATGAATTGATTTATTATCCGTACCTATCGACTTTGCGATTGAAAGATAACTCTCATTACCTTTCAAAGCTCGATTCACTGCCTCGAGCTTTTCCTCAGGACTAAATTTAGCCATAGAAAAACTGCACCTCCAATTGTTAGATGTGTCTAACAATTGGGGTGCAGTTCATCAAAATAGGGGTTTTTTATTCTTTTGGGAATATTTTGCGATAATTGTTACAACAAATGGTAATATTTCTAAAAAAGAGGGAAGAGGAGGACTTGATTTTTTATGTTATTAATAAAAAGGTTAGATATATGGCTTATTGGCCTTAACGTCTTATAGAATTATGTAAAAATATAACAAATATGAAACTTTTTGTGTGTTCATTTCGTATAATGTAAGTGTAAACATATGTTTTACGAAAAAGAGATAGGGGGATGAAGAGTGGTAACTTTTAAAAAGGCGGGTGCAATGTTAACCGCAACAGCGCTGTCTGTTGGGTTATTAGCACCAATTGCAAGTGCTTCAACAGTAGGGAATGAGCGAATGGAGTCATTGCCGATTCAAGTGGCACAAACGAATACAACGGTAACAAAAGAGGATTTAATGAAGCGTTTCCGGGAATTATTTCCGAATGAGTTCAAAAATGTAACCGAAAAAGATTTCCAAACGGGGACAGGCTATTCACGTCCAACAGACACGAAGGTAAGCTACGAACTTTATTTCTCTAAGCGAATTGATAACCAATATGTTCATGGAAGCTTTATTTTTGCTGGAGAAACGTTGGAGTTAGAACAATTCTATTATCAACCAGTAAACACAAAGGATATATTGTTCCCGGCAAAATATTCAAAAGAAGAAGCACAAAAAGTAGCGGATAAATTTATGGAAAGGTTCAATAAAGGCGAGGGGTATGAGCTTGTGCCAAACGCACACGATTTTTACTCACCCTCAATTTTAACACAGCCTGTTGAATACTCATTTATGTATGAAAAGAAAAATTCGGGTATTCCTATTTCAGATCAAACGATTAATATCCGTGTGTTAGGGGATGGCACAGTATCATCATTTTATAGAACAACACCTCCAAAAAATAATTTTACGTATGATGATCCATCTAAAAAACAAAATGAATCATCTATTGCCGACCGCTTGCAAGATGCTTTAAAAGCACAGTTGTCATATTCAATAGTTCCGGATTACACAACAGGGGATCATAAAGTAAAGCTTGTTTATGAACCGAATAGCCAAGTTATTTCAGGTGTCCATGCGCAAACAGGAGATTGGTTAACTATGGACGGGCTCTCTTCAACTTTATCAGCTAAATCACTTACACCAATTGTTTCGGCGCCATTAGCGGCAAAACAGCCGAACTTGACAGCAGAGCAGGCGCGAGCAATGGCAGAAAAATTGCTGGCAACAGATATTAAAGGTGTTCAACTAGAAATTGGAGCAGTTGATGAAACAACAACGGAAACTGGTAAGGAAGTCTTCAACATTCAATATATGTATAACTATCGTAATGGTGGGACAGGAACTGTACTAACAATTGATAAAGCAACAGGGGAATTTATTCATTATAGTGATATTAAAAGTAACCTCGAGGTAGAAGAGGATGAAAACGATACAGAAGTAAAATTATCACAAAAACAGGCATTGGATAAAGCGATTGCCCATGTAAAAGATTGGGTACCTTCATCTGCTCATAAGTATGCAATACCGGTGAATGAGGGCTTCCATGAGAGTTATAATGACAGTTATTACTTTACGTTCCCGCGTATCGTGAACGGTTTAACGGTAGCTGGAGACAATATCTCCGTAAATGTCGATGCTAAAACAGGTGATTTAGTAAGCTTGTATGTAAGCGATTATGGCGAATTGGAGTGGCCGGCAGCAACTGATATTATATCAGAACAGGAAGCAACAAAAATGTTGAAAGACGAGTTGAAACTGAAGCTGCAATATGTGAATCATCCAAAAGTGGGTAATGAACAGCATTATAGCTTAGCGTATCAACCAGTCTTCAAAGAAGGATCGTCTGCTGCCATTGATGCCAAAACAGGAGAATGGTTAGATGTTTATGGAATGGCCAGTTCGGACAAGCCTAAAATCGAGCATCCAAAAGCCGCTGAAGAATTAAATTATTTAATTCATGCAGGTATTTTAGAAGTAAATGATAACTTTAACCCGGATGCTCCGATTACGAAAGAGGAAGCGTTAAAAGTTTTATTGAAATCAGTGACTTACATGTATTACAGCTCTAACTTCGATGAGTTTGAAATGGCGGATGAATCATTTACGGATATTACGCCAGATGATGCTATATATGCATTTGTCACACGTGCCTTAAAAATGGGTATGCTAGATGCAACTACTAAAACATTCAATCCTAAAACAGCCCTTACAAATCAAGAGCTGGCAAAATGGGTAATTGGTACACTGAAGTTAAACAAACCTGCACAACTTAGCGATATATATGAATTGAATTACAGTGATGCCGCACTAGTGGATAAGAAAGTACGTGGTCACGTGGCATTAGCATATGCAATGGGATTACTTGAAGCCGAAAATAATCAGCTAAAACCAACTAGTGAAGTCACGTATGCACAATTAGCTCAAGTGACGATTCGTTTAGCTCATAAAATGAATGAATATCAGATTGAAAATTATTAATGGCAGGTTTTGTATTGAACACATTGATTAAATGAAATATCCCTTGCCATTTAAACGGCAAGGGTTTTCATATTTAAATATAGAGATCATTACTTAGGTAAAAGAAAAGAAGATACTTGAGACAGGTGTACGATACAACCTTTGCAAAAATACATATACATAAAAGCACTCTATACAAATGAGGAAGTCAGAAAATACCTTGGTGGAACTGTCAATTCGAAAGTCAGATTAATGGGGCAATTCATGCAAACTGCTTAAAATTATAGTGTTACGAAAGGAGCAGTACTATGTTTCCAAAATTAGAAACTAAACGACTCGTGTTAAGAGAAATTCTTCCTTCCGATGCGGAAGATATTTATTCGATTTTTTCAAACGAAGTGGTAACAAAATATTATGGATTGAACACATTTAAAAAAATAGAGCAGGCAGAGAAGTTAATCGAGGCATTTACTATTAATTTTCAATCTGAAAAAGGGATGCGCTGGGGAATTGAAAAGAAGGGCGTTCCGGGTTTAATCGGTACAATTGGCTTTAACTCATGGTCAAAAACGCATCGGCGTGCAGAAGTAGGGTATGAAATTTATCCAGACTTTTGGCGGAATGGTTATGCATCGGAAGCAGTAGCTAAAATCGTTGACCATGGATTCCAGGAGATGGAGTTAACACGAATCGGTGCCATCGTTTTTGTGGAAAATATAGGCTCCAGTCAATTATTGATGAAACAGGGTTTTGAAAAGGAAGGAATTTTAAGAAAGTATATGTACCAAAATAACGAGGCTTTCGATGTAATTATGCTATCGAAGTGTAATCGGCAAAATAATGGAGATGAATAATGGATATTAATCGAAATGAAATTTACTTAAGAAAGTTAAAATTAGAAGATTTTAATGCTGTCGTTGATTGGAGTAGGGATGATCGTTTTTGTGAAGCAAATGGATGGCAGAAAAATAGAGATCATCTGGAATTATTTAAATGGTGGGAACGTTGTGTAACCAATCAACAAAAAGATATGATCCGTCTTGGAATTGAATATAAAAATAGACTTATCGGTTATGCCGATTTAGCAGAATTTAAAAATAATAGTGCAGAAATAGGTATTGCTATTGGAGATAGTAATCTTTGGAATAATGGTATTGGTACTCAGATGATTAAAAAATTGCTGAATTATGCGAATGAACAATTCGGAGTCACTACATTTTACGGAAAAACCTATGAAACAAATCATCGTTCCAGAAAAATGATGGAGAAGGTTGGATTTACTGAAGAAAGCCGTGAAGGAACTGAATTATATATAGGTAAAGAAGTTAAGTTAGTACAATATAAGTTAGAATTGAATGAATAAAGCTCTCTAATACATACATATATCGAAATAAAAAGTGGTACGAATCAACAACTTCGTACCACTTTTTGTGTAATATCTATTTGACCTTCTTATTCGCTCTTGAACCCCAATACGTAGCAAGGATCGGTCCGGAAATATTGTGCCAGAAACTGAAGATTGCACTCGGAACCGCTGATACGGGATCGAAGTGTGCCATAGCTAATTGGGCACCTAATCCCGAATTTTGCATCCCAACTTCAATCGAAATCGCTTTTTGATCATCGTATTGCAATTTGAATAATTTCGCTACTAAGAACCCTATTAAGTACCCTAACCCATTATGTAAAATTACAATGGCAAAAATGATTAATCCTGTTTCTAAAATTTTATCCCGGCTTCCGCTTACTACGGCTGCAACGATCATGACAATCGCAATAACGGATACAGTTGGAAGTATATCGATGCTTTTCTCCACAATTGGTCTAAATAAGAACTGAGCAACGATTCCTAAAACAATTGGAATTAATACAACTTTGATTACCGACATAAACATGGCCATAAATGAAACCGGTAACCATTCGCTTGCTAATAAGTAGATCAGCGCAGGTGTCACAAACGGTGCCAATAATGTCGTACATGATGTAATCGTAACAGATAATGCTGTATTTCCTTTTGCCAGGTAAGTCATAACATTTGATGAAGTACCTCCTGGACAACAACCTACTAAAATAACACCAACTGCAATTTCAGGTGGTAAATTGAAAATTTTTGCTAACGCGAATGCCAATAGCGGCATAACCACAAATTGGGAAACAATCCCGATAATCACGCCTTTCGGATGTTGAAGAATCAATTTAAAATCATCTAGTTTCAATGTCATCCCCATACCAAACATGACAATCCCTAATAATATGGTGATGTAACTACCAATCCAAGTGAAATATTCAGGCAGCCAAATCGCTAAACCAGCTGCAACGAGTACCCAAATCGCAAATGTATTTCCTGCAAACTTACCTATCTTCTGTAAAACTCCCATGATGATGTAACCTCAGCTTTCTATTGAATTCATGTCATTGTAATATATCAAATTTACAATTGCAATAATATTCAGAATTTTAAGCGATTTAGTTATTATTCTAGTTAATATAGTCAGAAAGCTTTGTATAAAAAGGGGTAAACGCAAACTTCATAAAAAAATGGGCTGTGCAGTATTTTTCTGCACAGCCCATTAACTAACATTCTTACCTATTTTTCAATCGTGCGACTTCCTCACGTACGATTGGCGCAACTTTTGTGCCTAAAAGTTCGATGGCATGCATTACTTGGTCATGCGGCATGGAACCGACTGGCACGTGCAGGAAAAATCTTGAAATGCCGACATGTTCGTAAAGGTAGATGATTTTCTTTGCAACCATGTCAACATCTCCTACATAAAGAGCGCCTTCCAAGCTGCGAGCATCAGCAAATGCTTCACGTGTATAAGGAGCCCATCCACGCTCACGGCCAAGTTTCGTCATCGCTGCTGCTGTGGACGGGAAAAACTGCTCAACAGCAAGTTCTGTTGTATCCGCAATAAAACCATGCGAATGGGAAGCTACACGCAGCTTCGAAATGTCATGGCCTGCTTTTTTCGCCACTTCATAATACAGTTGAACGATGCGCGCGAAATACAGGGGACTCCCACCAATAATCGCCAATGTTAGCGGCAAGCCCAATGTAGCGGCTCGAATTGCGGATTGTGGTGTTCCGCCGCTCGCTACCCAAATCGGTAATTTTTCCTGTACTGGGCGCGGGTAGATGCCACGTCCCGGAATAGATGGACGGAATTGGCCGGTTGATGACACAATCTCATTTTCCTGAAGATTTAATAATAGATCGAGTTTTTCTTCAAAAAGCGCATCATAGTCGTTCAAATCGTTGCCGAACAAGGGGAACGACTCAATGAATGAACCGCGTCCAGCCATAATTTCGGCACGGCCGTTCGATAGTCCGTCAAGTGTTGCGAATTGCTGGAACACACGTACCGGATCATCCGACGAGAGTACCGTTACAGCGCTCGTCAGTCGAATTTGTTTTGTTTGCATTGCAGCTGCAGCGAGTACAACAGAAGGAACTGATGCGGCATAGTCCTCCCGGTGATGTTCCCCGACACCATACACATCCAGTCCTACCGCATCCGCCAGCTTAATTTCTTCGACGATTTGGCGCAGTCGTTCGGCATGACTTACTGTTTTGCCTGTTAAAGCGTCCGGTGTTGTTTCTGCAAATGTTGAAATACCTATTTCCATGTGATGACCTCCAAATAATAAATAGCTCGTTACCTTTTCTTACTATGATTACCATATGAAATCATTTTAGTGCACATCGATTGGAAATGAAAGGATTGTTCAATTCGAAACATTACAAGTAAAGTCAGATTTCAATTAAGGCCCTATCTTTTATCTCTATAATTCTTGTAGCTACTTTTTTCACAAAGTAGTCATCATGGGAGACAAAAAGAATAGTGCCGTCATATGCTCGGATAAAGTTTACCAATGCCTCTTTTGTCGCCATATCAAGGAAGTTGGTCGGTTCATCGAGGAGGAGAATATTATATTGACCTAAAAACAGCTCACTTAAAAGTAAACGAATGCGTTCGCCTCCGCTTAAAACAGTAATTCGTTTTTGTAAATCACTCTGGTCAAACTGCATCTGATGTAAAACAGTACGAATAAATGCGTCGCTATATTCGCTTCGTGTTTTTATAAAACTCCAAACCGTCTCATCCGGCAAGTTTTGATATGCAAGCTGAGAAAAATGGCCGATTTTGACTTTCGGTGAGAGATCGATATGGGGATGCTTTTCGATCATCGCCTGCAGCAACGTTGATTTCCCACTGCCGTTCGGACCGGTTAGAGCGATTTTATCCTGTAAACGAACTTGAAGCTGACATTGATCAATCAGTATTTTCTCACGGATCGACAAAGTGAAATCTTGCATCATGATCGGCACTTTATTATGAAGTTCCAATGCTTTCGATTGTTTGAAATGAAGGGGAACATCTTCTTTAACTTTCTCGACAAAAGGAAGCTGTTCGATTCGTTTTTCCATCGCCTTTGCCGAGCGATAAGCCGCTTTTTGGCTTGTTCCTTTGGATTTTGTTTCAAACATTCGATTCGCTTTCGCCTTCGTTTCTTTTTTTGAAAGCTTCTTTGCCTCGGTAATTTTTTCGGCCTTTTTCATTTTTTCGGCAACTGCCTTTTCCAAGTGGGCCTTTTCGCGAACGTATTTTTCATGGGCAGCAGCTTGCTCGTGTTTTTCCCGTTCCTTTTGCGCGGAATAATCGGAATAATTTCCGCTATAAACCGAAACTTGGCCATCATTTACTTCCCAGATTGTCGTGACGACGCTATCCAGCAGGTTCCGATCATGGCTGACTAAGACGACAGCTCCGTAATAATCGCGTAGTTGATCTTGCAAAAATCGGATGCCTTCTTGATCTAAGTGCGTTGTCGGCTCATCGAAAATCAATGCCTCATAGTAATGACTGAATGCCTGTGATAACTTCAGCCTCGTCAGTTCACCACCGCTATGTGGATCGACTGCCTTTAATTTATGAAGAAGGGCGATGTCAATATTGTGTTGGGTGAAAGCAGGGGATGTTTGTTCAAAATAATAATAATCAACATGTGAACTTACATTTCCTTGCTGCGGCACGAGTTGACCGGTTAATATTTTTAATAAAGTACTTTTACCGGCGCCGTTTTTACCGACAATACCGATGCGGTCAAATTGATAAATAGCCAGCTGCGGGATTGTGAGTATATCCTTATCTAAAAATTGTACGTGTATATTTTTCAGTTCAAAGCTTAAGTTTTCCATTATTGCTACCTCCGAAATATAGAATTTCGTACCGATAGCTTATCGATACGAGCGGTTTGTGTAATCCGCCCGTATTAAAAGAATAGAAGCATCTGCATTGTTTTAGCCCTCCATTTTATACGTGAGTCTAAAACGCAATAAAAAAGCAGACATATGTATGCCTGCGCCGAAAAAATATAGAAGTCTCCCGTTTAAAGAGGAATCTCTATGGTTTCATCGTTTACAAGCATGACAAAAAGCCCATCTCAAATGGGTTTGCTTTTTTATTGCCAGCTTAGCGTAAACGAAGTAAAAACATAGAAAAATCCCTCCTTCTCATAAATTAATGACATCATAATAGTTTTCCTGAAATAAGTCAATCCTGGAATTAATAATTAATTAGGGGAGTAATTGAAAATTTATAAATATTCAAATATAATTATATTTATAAAACGGACGTTAGTTGGTGAGAAAGCCAATAAATCCTTTTTGTCAACTTACCGCAATGGTTTATTGGTTGCTGTTTCTCCAGGAAATCTTGTTTTCTGGATTTCTGTATTTGGAGTAGTTTTGGCCGACTCTTATTCAGGAAAAGGTACCCATCAATTTTTAATTGTTGCGCTTGGTATTTTATCGGGGATTTTACTGCATGATATTGGACTTTTAACAATTGTTTCACTTTCTAGAAAAGTTATGAATCGTACAATGATTAAATGGACTTCCATCATCGCGGGTATATTATTATTCGGATTTGGCTGTTACTTTATCTATGAGTTTATTCATGATTTAAAAGCATTAATTTAACTAAGAGACAGACGATTCCAAAGCATAACTGGTTTCGTCTGTTCGTTTTTATATGTGGAGTTAGTTGGAGAGGGGAAGTCACAATTGTACTGACATATCGCTTTTTTCATAGACATACACTGCTATAAAATTAAAAGTTTTGCGGATGAGGCAACATTTGTGAGGAGACGACGTTCTATTCTAAAGAAGAGCATACAGAATAACGGCATGTTTTCACAATTTCTATTGTGAATCGATTAAAGTTTTTGTATGCTAAGTGAATGTGGAAGTGGACTATGGAGTTGAAATCAGAAAATGATGATTTTAACTTTGGGATAATGCAAATGATTGGAGTTGTTTTTGTTGTTAGATACAATCATTCTATCAATGATTGAGTTTTTTAAAGGGTTTGGCTATTTTGGTGTACTGTTGGCGCTCTGCTTTGAGTTTATTCCAGCAGAAATTATATTACCGATGGCTGGCTTTTGGATTGCTCAAGGGGAATATAGCTATTGGTTAATGGTGCTTGCAGGAACGGTAGGCGGAACGATTGGTCCGTTGACATTATATGCAGTCGGGCGTTATGGTGGTCGACCAATCGTTTTGAAATACGGGAAGTTCTTCTTGATCAATGAAAAGCAAGTGAATGCATCGGACAAGTTTTTCGCTAAATATGGCGCGGGTGTCGCATTTTTCGGACGCTTTATGCCAATCGTCCGTACGGCAATTTCGGTTCCATGCGGGATGACTAAAATGAATGTATGGAAGTTTACAATTTACACATTTTTAGCGATGTTCCCAATTACCGCGCTTTATGTATATTTAGGCATTAAGCTAGGGGAGAACTGGGAACAGGCAGGAGATCTGTTTAAACAATACTTGCAGCCGTTTGTTATCATCATCATTGTTCTAGCAGTAATTTATGCGATTTATAAATACCGCATAAAATTATTAGAGCGTAAAATGAACTTACCTAAAAAAAAATAAACTAAAGGGCAGCCGACATTGGCTGCCCTTTTATAATTATCTTTACATTATTTAACGATTAAATTATTTTTAATTTCCTTCTCCAACATTTTAACTAGTTCTTCCTGTTCTAAATGTTGAAGTAATGTTAAGCCCTTATTGATAAAACCTTCATCCGCTCCGTTTAAATTATTGAGGCAAACGCCTTTTCTCACATAACAGATCGACAGGTTGATAAAAAGCTGCTCCGATTTACATGCACTGATTGCATCATTTAACAGATGAAGTGCGGTTTCAAAGTCTTTTCCTTTAATATTAATAAGCGACAGATTGATCAGAAAATTAATTTTTAATTTATTTATATTTTGAAAGCCATTGTACTTGTCGATATGACGAAAAGCAAATTCTTTTATTTCCGTTGCAGTAGGAATCGGAAACACAAATAAAATAGCATTCAGCAAATAAATATCAGCTAAGTACAATGTATTTCGTTGAGAAAGATCTTTCCAAATGGGAGATAAAGTTTTAGAAGCCATTACAAAATCGCTGGATCTGGCCAAAATGAGCATCCCCTCCATTACGGTTTGAATATTGATGATTAAATTGTCGTTCGGATTTTGCCGTAAATAAGCAGCACATTCTTCAATCATTTGAAGCAGTGCATTTTCGGAATTGTACGTTTGATTGTAAAACCTCTTCATAATTCTTTGGCGCTCATGCATTTCGTAGTTATTGCTTATGTATTCAAACTCTTCGTAAGACATTTCGAGCCGACCCAAAAATTCCTTTAAAATAGAATATTTAATTTCTCTGTTTTCCCCTTTTTCAAATTTTGAGTAGTTGCCCTGTGAGCATATTTTCTCGCTGACATATTGTTGTGAATAGCCTTTACCAACCCGTATGTCTTTTACAACTTGCCCGTAATTATTCATTTCATCACCTAATTATTCTTTTAGGCATATTATACACTTTTTGTCTGATAATTTGTAAAATTAATACAAAGGAGGGGACGAAATGGTAGATTTATTAATCACTACTTTAGAACTGTGGATTATTGGAACTGGTGGAGGATAAGTAAGGATTTAAAGGATCATATATTAATTAGTTTTGGAATAAAAAGGAGTTAAGGGTAAATCTGAATTTATATTATTTTCATATCCCGGGCTGGGTCATTCGATTTATTGTCCAGAGTTGCTTAAAATAGAAACAAGCCGTTGTCAAAAAATGTGACAACGGCTTGTTTTAAATTGAGATCATTAAATTAAACAGTAAGCGAACCTCGAAATCCTCGAGCACCATAGTAAGAGTCTGCACCATTATGATACATGAAAACCGTCTCATATCGACGGTCACAGAAAATTGCACCGCCAAGTTTGCGGATATCGGGTGGTGTTAAAACCCAGCTGGACGTTTTTAAATCAAATTTCCCAAGTTGCTGCAACGAGCGGTATTCGACTTCTGTTAAAAGTTCAATTCCCATAGAAGCCGCCATATTCATCGCACTGTCTTCAGGTTTGTTTTTCTTTCGCGCATCCAGTGCTTCCTGGTCATAACAAATACTTCTGCGTCCTTTAGGGCTTTCAGGTGAACAGTCCATAAATGTGTATGTGTCCATTTCATGATTATATGCAACGACATCAGGTTCTCCTTCAGTACGTTCCATTTCATGAAGCGACCACAGTTTTACAGGATTTGCTTCGAGCTTTGTCTGCACATTTTCCCAATCGATATTCGGATGACGTTCCATATGCTGTAAAAAGCGTGCTTTCAATGTTGTAAGAAGTTGTTCTTGTTGTTCGTTTGTTAATACTTTTTTAGCTGTCATAATAGAGAACACCTCGATAAGTAGTTGATGCCATTAATGATACTGTAAGCTAGAGAATAAAGTCTAGTAATGATTAACTTTCGAAATAAGATAAATCTATTCAAAACTTAGTTTGCATCATGATTATACTTGCACTCGAATGAAATAAAATAATAAGAATAGACAAATGGTTTTGTTTGTTATATACTATGGTTAATAAGAAATGTTACAAGACAACAATAAATTCACCTATTACAAAATGTATTCGTGTTTTATTTAGTACTTTTTGTAATATGTGAATTTTTTCTTTATGAGAATTGTGATCTTATTAAATTTAATTAAATGGAGGTCATTTAAATGACACAAGGTACAGTAAAATGGTTTAACGCAGAAAAAGGTTTTGGTTTCATCGAAGTTGAAGGCGGAAACGACGTATTCGCTCACTTCTCAGCAATCCAAGGCGAAGGTTTCAAATCTTTAGACGAAGGTCAAAAAGTTGAATTTGAAATCGAAGACGGTCAACGTGGCCCACAAGCTACAAACATCGTAAAACTTTAATTTTAAAGCTGTAACGATAAACTGCATCCCAAATATGGGGTGCAGTTTTTTTATGTCTAAAATTAAAAAGCTGCTGGAGGAGAAAGAAATATAGTTTACAGGTGAGCGGGACCATTTTGTTAGGAAAGTTATACTAAAAGAGGATTTAATGGTAAAATTTGTGGAAAGGGGGTATTCATTTGTTTAATGAATTGAACGCTGTTATTGATCAATTAGAAGGCAAAGAACGGAAAGCTTTATTAATGCAAATCTTTTTACGGATGCAAGTAGTCGAAGAAAGAAATGGTTATTCAGAGGAGCAATTCTTTTTAGATATTAAAAATACATATAACAACCTGTTGGAGTACAAAAAGAATCAAGCAAACGTTGAGCCTGTACAATATCAAGCAACACATATTGTCTTTGGAGATTCGCCATCAGGCAGCCTGAAATTTGCTTTAAAAAAGTTAGGGCTAAGTCATCAGGAAAGGATTATTACGTTTTCCGATTTGTTTTCTATTGGTCCCATTTGGAACTTACATAACTTACAAGGTATTTCGAATCGATCTAAATGGTTTAGAAATCATATCATTATTGATGATGAGGACCTCTATCATCACGAAGAACATTTTAAACAAACGATTGTAGACCTCCAACAAACGCCAAATGATCACCCAATTATTATTTGGGCGGGGGAAAATGCACATGAACAAACGGGTTTACGGTTTGTACTTTATTTATTAAAAGAGAAGGCAAACGATATCCATATTATTCATACTAATGAAGCATATAAAACTTATTTTGATAGACCCGATATCGATTTTACTCCGTTAAATATGGGGGAACTGTCATCAGATCAATTAATGGAAATTTACGAAAACGAGAAAAAGGGTCATCTATTGACGCATGCGGAACGTAAAACATCTGGGAAAATCAAAAGATAAAAAGTGTTCCTGAAAATTTTTATGATGCTTACATTATCAATACAGTGAAGAAACTTCATCAAAATAAACAGAATAAGGACTTTATAAAATCAGCCAGAATTATCGGAGAAGTAATGGGTCATTTAGATCAATATATTGGTGACCATTTTTTTGAATATCGTGTCAGACGTTTAATTGTCAATGGTGTATTTGACTTGGAAGGTGTACCAAAGGCAATGCGTTACTATAGTATAAAAATTCGGTAAAGGTACTATATGTAAATTTAGCAACATTACAAAACGACCAGAATAAGAGCAGGGGGGAATATGAAAAAATCAATATACCGATCATCTTGAATGTAGCCGCACTTATCTTTATAATGGCGACCTTTTATTGGGGATTTGAACAATTATTTATGACGAGATTGGTGTTAATTTTCTTTGCACTTGTCTGCTTATTATTTGAAATAAAAAAGGATAACATTTCGAGAAATAAGATGTTATTTATCATTTTTAGTGTCGTTAGTCTAATCGCAATAGTGATAAGTATTCTTGCAGATAATAGCTCATTAAATCACGCAATCAATAATACGGATTATCTTATTCCATTGTTTATGTATGTCCTGATAGTCATTATGTATAAAGAGCTGTATACGGAAAGTGGATAAAGAATCAGAGGATTAATCGATTGAAAAAGATGCTTAGCCAAATCAGGCAAAGCATCTTTATAGATTGTTGCGGTATTTATAAAATCAAACCAAACTTAGTTTAAAAGCGCCTCACGTACCTCATCGCGAAAACCTGCATCGTTCAAAAGCTTTCTTTCAAATGAATTTCGATTGTTTCTCAACAGGAAATGCTCATGAAATTTCAGGTTATTAAGTAAAATAACAAATTCGTACTGATCACCCTTAAGGTTTTCAACATACATCGCGTTGTTTAAGACGAACAGTGTAGAGCCGCCCTTTGAGCCAATATGTGTATATTTCCTATAATTTTCTTCATTTAATTGCATCGGCCATTCCAGTAGATCCCGGATTGTTTCAGCTGCATTTGATGGCAGCTCGTCATTGGAAATAAGGGCGAGCAGTTTCCCGTAATCATTTGCAGAAGCGCCAATTAACCGATCTGACCAAACTCTTTGTACGGCAGGGGATGAGTCAAATGTAGTCTCACTTGCATTAATTTCTCCTGTTTTCATTTGCAGGCTTATCGATTGAGCTAACTTACGATAGTCGTCCATTGATAACTTTTGGAGCGCCTTGATTAATTCTTTTTCGGACATCCCATCTTTTTGGATAGAATCAGGAATGAGGAGCGCACTGCCAATTGGATAAATGTCTTCATGCTGTGTTAAGCCTAACACTGTTTTACGCTGATTTATCGCATCAATACCGAGCAGATTAATTAAATAGTCTGTATTGGCATTTGAGCTATACGTAATCATTCCTTTTGCAACATCATGCAAAGTGACTTCATTATTTTGGATGCCTCGATCTTGTTTCACAGCTTCTAACCATGCTTCATGACCGCCCCCATCAGTATTTTTCCAATAAAAACGGTTCAAGTCGCCCAAAGGTATTGACTGGTCTTTTTGAATTTTATTTTCTTCGACCTGCATGGCATATTCAACTGCAATAAGGATTTTTACTGTACTTGCTAATGGCCGTCTAACAGTTGACTGGTAAGTAATGACAGGTTCGCCGTTTTCAGCAAAATAAAAGGAGCTGGATTCCGGATTTTCCTTTAAATGTTGAATAACATAATTGGGATTGTCCCGAAGTAGAGCATATGCTGCAATTCCTGCAATTAAAGTAGTGACCCCATAAATCGTTAACCTCTTTTTTGTATAGGTTTTACGATCAAACAAAATCATAGCCAGAACACCAAATAGGAAAGCAATGAGGAAATTTATATTGAAAACTAAAACGGCAATAATAATTCCGGATATAATTCCAATCGTTACAATGGCTTTCTGAAATTCTTCACGAGTTCTTTGCGCCTTATTCAAAAAGGGAATTAAAGTAAAGAAAATAATACCGAGCAAACCAATCCAACCATAAATATTCATATATGACCTTTCCTCCTTCTTATCCAATCCCTAAAGCAAAGTGGGTAATTCCATAAATTGTTATTACTGTTATTTACGGAGGGAAGCAGTAAAAGTTTCATTTAATTTTGGTTTGTCTATGTATGTAATCTCCTTGAAAAGCCAAAATGAAAAGAAAACGCTACAAATTTGTAGCGCTTCCTTCTCGTTAATTATTGTTGGTTGTTTGAATTGCCGCGTAATTGTTGCTCTGCCATTTGTACTAGGCGTTTCGTAATTTCGCCACCTACAGAGCCGTTAGCACGTGCTGATGCGTCTGGTCCTAATTGAACACCAAACTCTTGTGCAATTTCGTACTTCATTTGGTCAACTGCTTGTTGTGCACCAGGTACACGTAATTTGTTTGAGCTGTTGTTGTTTGCCATCTGTTATCGCCTCCTTATGACAATAGAATGCACAGGTAAGAAAGTTTCATACCACATCAGAAATAGGTAATTTACAGTTCAATTGGTAACGTTTTTATAATATGGTGTTTTTATAATAACCAATTATCATCGATAAACACTAAATCACACAGGATAGCTCGCACCGCAACTAAAACAAATTAGAAAAATTATCGGATTGTAACATATGGAATAAAGTGGTTTAATTGGGACATACAGTATAGATCCATCATCGTTACAGAAAGGAATGACTTTTTTGAATACAATTATCGAAAACAATAAAAAAAGCTGGGATATTGTAGCGAAGC
Organism: Solibacillus sp. FSL K6-1126; assembly: GCF_038003445.1. Taxonomy (NCBI): domain Bacteria; kingdom Bacillati; phylum Bacillota; class Bacilli; order Caryophanales; family Caryophanaceae; genus Solibacillus; species Solibacillus sp. FSL K6-1126. The sequence continues at coordinate 1,717,241 of NZ_JBBOPD010000001.1, forward strand.
ATTTTGCTGGAGGAGATGCGTTGCCAAGCTATGGACCTTTAGCGCAAACAGAGGAGGAACTGAATTTACTCGGAAATGTGGCCGGGAAAACAGTGCTGGAAGTTGGATTTGGGAGCGGGCATTCTCTTTTATATATGAATAACAATGGAGCAAATGAGCTTTGGGGTGTTGATTTTTCGAGTGCCCAAATGGACCTGGCACAGAAAACGTTATACGGCATTGAGGCAAGCTTATTTACGGCTCCAATGGAAGAAGAAATCGGTCTGCCGAAAAATTATTTTGATTTAGTGTATTCCATTTATGCGATTGGCTGGTCAAGTGATCTTCCGGCAACGTTTAAGTTAGTTTACAGCTACTTAAAAGAAGGAGGCGAATTTATTTTCAGCTGGGAACACCCTTTCTATAATCAAATCAAATGCCGTGATCATCAGTTTAGTTTAACGGATTCCTACCAGCGTGAAGGATATATCGAAACAACGACATTTAAAGGGGAAGATGCGCCAATGCAAATACCGAAATATAAAATGGCGACATTTATAAATGCACTTTTAAAAGCAGGCTTTGAACTTGTAAAAATTATTGAAAGTGATATTCCGGTCCATGCAAAAGGTGAAGAAATTCCGTATTCCGAAAAGTATTATTCTCTACATAAAGCAAGCCACTTTCCAACAACCTTTATCGTAAAAGCTCGTAAACGTAATATATAGGAGGCAACTATAATGATTCGAAAGTTAACAAACGAAGACCTTGAAACTACATTGGCACTTGTACATAAAAAGCCGGCAGAAAATTTATTTATCATCGGTGATATTGAAGCGTATGGGATGGAATCGGATATCCAGGATTTATGGGGGCAATTTGAAGGTGATCAGCTAAAAGCGATTTTACTGCGCTATGATCAAAACTATATCCCGTATAGTGAAGGAAATTATGATACCGAGGGATTTGCCAAAATCATTAACGAAAATCGAGGTCGGATAGAACTATCAGGGCTTCAGCATTTAGTCGCTCCATTAAAGAAATGGATTGACCGCGGTATTCGTCGGGACAGCGAAACGTATTATGCAAAATGTACAGAATTGACCGTTCCCACATCTGATTTGGATTTTTCAAATGTGACATATTTACAGCCAAGTGAATACGAAGAAAATATTGACATGCTCAGATCGATTCCGGAATTTTCAACGGGTACCTTTAGTGTTGAAGGAAGAGAGCGCGCGGAAAAATTTAAAACGGGGCGTACTTATATTATTCGTGACGAACAGGGTGTGATGGTCTCTTCAGCATCAACAACAGCGGAAAATTCTCAATCCGCGATGATTGTAGGCGTCGGAACGAGACCGGGATACGGGAAAAAAGGATATGCGACACATTGTATGTTAAAACTTTGCCGTGACCTGCTCGCTGAAGGAAAATCAATCTGTCTGTTTTATGATAATCCGGCTGCCGGACGCATTTATAAACGGATTGGATTTGAGGATATCGGCTTTTGGTCAATGGTTCGTTATGAAGAGAGAAATTAAGGGAGACAAATATTATGAAAACATTATTGGCTGAACAACCGATTCAGATTAACGCCTATGATATCGATGCGATGGGCATTGTAAGTAATATTGTGTATGTACGCTGGTTTGAGGATTTACGTATGGCATTTTTAAATGAGCATTATCCATTAGCGGAGATGATGGCTGTGCAAATATCCCCGATCTTGATGAAAACAGAGATCGAATATAAAGCCCCTTTAACAATTTTCGATCAGCCAGTCGGTCGGTGCTGGATGGTGAAAATCGGGCAATCTAGTTGGGAAATGGAACTGGAAATTACAACGGAAAAGCATATCCATTGCATCGGAAAACAATCAGGATGCTTTTTCAATTTAGAAAAGAAAAGAGTTGCGAAAATTCCTGATCCATTAAAGAAGCTTTTTGAAATGGAGCAATAAAATATGATGAAAGAACAATTAGAAGGAATTGTAAAAAAGTCGATTAATCTGGATTCAATTGATTTTAACGAATTAATCCAGTTCATGCTAAAAAATATTGGAAATACGGATGGCTATTTACGAGATAACTTAATTTATCGGGGATTTTGCGAATTAATTCTGAATGAGCAATTTACTGAAGAACAATTAGTTTTAATATTAAAAACATGTTCGGATGATGAGCACCTTTATTTAAATATTACACAGAGCAATCCTTCTGATGATGTATTTACAAGATCGTTTTCGGCACTCGTTATCACCCTTATTTTAGGGAAAGATCGTGAAAATAGAAGTTTGCCTGAAGAACTTGTTGTTGAGGCTATTCACCGTAGTATTCATTATTTATTTCTTGAGAAGGATTACCGAGGATTCGTCAATACAAAGGGCTGGGCACATGCGGTTGCACATGGAAGTGATTTATTAACAGAAGCAATTAGACATCCGTTGATGAAGGATTCCAAATTATTATGTAGCGCATTACAAAGTTTAAAAAGCTGTCTTCATACTGAATATGCTTTAATCGATGAGGAAGAAGTACGCATGTTACCGGTCATTGATGCATTACTGGATAAGGGACTGACGGATGAGCAATTGTTAACGTGGCTAAAAGGATTGCATTACATAGAAGTAGAGGATTGGCATAAGAAATACCGGTATGAATGGAATGTGAAAAAATTTGAGGCAGCATTATTAAGACATTTATTAAAATCAACCAAATGTACAAAAACAGCCGATTGGATTATTTTTGGAAATCCAACTTTTGTTTAGTAAGGAGTTGAAAAATTGAGACGTATTTTTTTAATGATACTGCCATTCATTTTATACATAACAGGCTTACTCGCATATTATTTTGATAAGATTAACGGTTATCAATTTATTATTTTTATTATAGTGGGCCTGGGTATTTCAATTTTCGGATTCTTTGTTTACCGGAACCAGAAGAAGTTGAAAGCAGCTTTTTTAGGGATTTTTTATATACTAGCCCTATTAGTTGTCTTTGAAAGCCGACTGATTGATTATGAAAAATATACTTATTTTCTTATGTCATATAACGAGCCTTTTGAAATAGTGGAAGACTCAGGAATCAATGTACTGGCAGTGGAAGTAATTGAGATCCCATATATAACGGACTTGAACTACTTAATTCATACTATGGAATCTTCAACTTATAAAGAAGTTTTGGATTCGGAAGTTGTCACGAATAAAATCCGGTACCGTTCGAAAAACGAAGAATTACTAAGTTATGTACGTCCTATGGAGAAACATTTTGAGACGATGAAGGAAAATGTCCTTGCTTATTTACCAGAAAACGCTTTTGCTATTAATCAATTTTTAGAAAGAGAAGATATAGAAGGTGATAGTGCAGGACTTGCCACTGTATTAAGCGCTCTTATCGAAAATGGTGACGTTAACAATAATATTCCGATTGCCGTAACAGGAGCGATTGATAGCAAAGGAAATGTGAGGGAGATCGGTTCAATAAAAGCGAAAACTTTGATTGCCGAACAAAGCGGTTTTTCTTATATTTTTTTGCCTGATGAGAATGCAGAAGAGGCAAGGAAAGTGAAAAAAGATGAGCAGCTTAATATAGAAATTATCGCTGTGGCATCTATAGAAAATGCTGTAACTGATATAAAAAAACTAAATGAAACAGGGTCATTAAATAAATAAAATGAAAACCAGAAAATAAACAACCTTTGTTAATTAGGATAGGAAATTAATGTGCAAAGGACCGAAATAATGAAGGAACAATGCTTTATCTTCACTGAAAAAAACAGATATCATAATAATTGTTCTATCATTTTTTAATAGACTATGTTATTTTTATAATAATTTAATAATTTGCAATTTAAATAAGTGCTTACAGAATTTTGTAAGGTAAAAGGGAAATTAGTGAAAGACTAATGCAGCCCCCGCTACTGTAATAGCTGATGAAATCACAATGAATCACTGTCGTAAAGATGGGAAGATGTGAAAGTAAAAGGAAGCTTAAGCCAGGAAACCTGCTTATTTAAACGATACTTACTTTTCGGAGGGAGAAGTATAGGCGAAACAAGTAATTGTTTTTGTGTTTTTCTATACTTTTTTAGTATTAATTTCACATGCCCGTACCTCTTTCTAACGAGAGGTGCGGGCTTTTTTTATTTCTTAGTGGATAAGCAATACTAGTTTTTGATGAAATCCACATAAGAAAAATTATCATCACGTCCTATTTGGTGCGAGATGTATTTTTCTACTAGGGAGGGTGTTTACATGCAAAAAGGAAAGATCTTTGTTGTAGGGTTCGGACCTGGAGATCGGGAACATATAACAAAACGTGCAGTCGATGCACTACAGCAAAGTGATCACATTATGGGCTACAAAACGTATGTTGAACTGATTGAGCACTTAGTGACGGCGAAAACCATTGTCAGTACGGGAATGACTGAAGAAGTTTCACGTGCGCAAGAAGCTGTAAAACAGGCTGAAGCCGGCCATATAGTTGCTGTTATTTCCAGTGGTGATGCAGGTGTTTACGGAATGGCGGGCCTCGTATATGAAGTATTAATCGAAAAGGGATGGACTGCAAAAGAAGGGATTGAAGTAGAAGTCGTTCCGGGTATATCAGCGATTAACTCCTGTGCAAGTTTACTTGGCGCTCCTGTTATGCATGATTCCTGCACAATTAGTTTAAGTGACCATTTAACACCATGGACGGTCATCGAGAAACGGATTGAGGCAGCGGCAATGGCAGACTTTGTCGTTGCGTTTTACAATCCTAAATCCGGCAGACGGACAAGGCAAATTGTGGAAGCGCAACGAATATTGCTTAAGTATCGTTCACCTGATACACCTGTCGGATTAGTAAAAGCTGCCTATCGGGATACGCAGGACATTGTGTTAACAACACTAGAAGAAATGCTCGAACATGATATCGGAATGCTGACAACGGTCGTCGTGGGGAATTCCTCAACATTTTACTACGATAATAAAATCATTACACCACGTGGTTATCAGCGTAAATATACGTTAAGAGAAGAAAAGCAACTATTAAAACCGCATCAACGTTTGAAAAAAGAAGCGGAACCTTGGGCGTTGGATCAGGAAACGGGTGAAGCAAAGACCGGGTATGAAAAAATTGAAGCTATAGAGAAAAAAATAGTTGAACCAGCAGCCAGTAAAACAACCGCATTACAGCTTGCAAATGAAGCATTAGCGCTCGTACATAAAGAAACATCAGCAGTAAAAGTTGAAGAAAATCCGTTTTTAGTGCAGCAAGAAGTGGAATCCATATTTGAGTTTGCTGTATCACCAGGTGTTGCCAATAAAATGATTACACCTGCACAAATGATTACATTGGCAGAGGTTGTAGGAGAACGGGGTACGATGGAGTATACGCCTGATCACCGTCTCGTGTTGAAGGTACCAACTGATTCACCTAAAAGAATCGTAGAAACGGTAGAAAAAACGGGTTTACTTGTTCAACCTGTCGGCGACGTAGTAATCGTCAAGGCGTGTGATTTCTGTTACGGCGAAAAAGCCGAATCCATTCCATATGCTGAAGAGATTATGGAAACACTTGGTGGCATTAAAATGCCGAAAGAACTACATGTCGGTTTTAACGGTTGCGGAATGGCATGTTATCGCGCGGTTTTTGATGATATCGGCATTGTTTACCGCAAGAAAAAGTTTGATTTGTTTATCGGTTCCAAACCAGTTGGACGAACAGCACATGCAGCACAACCTGTCCTTGAAGGGATCGATCCCGAAAAATTGATTCCTTTACTAACAGAAATCGTTGCGGACTATAAAGAAAATGCACATCCGAATGAACGTTTTTTCAAATATTTTAAACGTGTAAAAAAAATCCTGAATTTCAATTATGTTGATATGTCATGCAAAATTAAAGTGGAAGAGGCCCCTTGTGGAGATTAGGTGAAATGATGATTTTATTTTTAGCTGGAACAAGTGATGCAAGAGAGCTGGCTGTTCAATTAATGCAAGCGGGACAAGAATTGGTGGCGACTGTCGTTACGGAATCTGCTGCAGCGAGTCTACAGGAAGCGAATGTTCCGTACCATGTCGGTCGTTTAACAGAACAGCAAATGAAGGAACTAATTGAAAAACGGCGGGTAACAACGGTTATCGATGCCAGTCATCCATATGCGGAAGAGGCTTCCAAAACAGCGATGGCCGCTGCAAATTTAACGGGTATTCCCTATATTCGATATGAACGTCCGCAGCAAAGTTATGTACATCCGCTTGTTACGGAAGTGGAAACGTATACAGAAGCTGCAATTGCTGCATCCGCACATTCAGGAACAATTATGCTGACGACAGGCAGTAAAACGCTTGCCGTTTTTACGGAACAATTATTACATAACGAAAATATTCGTCTTGTATGCCGGATGCTGCCAAATAAAGAGAATATGGAGAAATGCGATGACCTTGGGGTGAAGCAGCGCGATATTATCGCAATCCAAGGCCCGTTTTCAAAAGAACTGAATAAAGCGCTTTACGAACAATTCAGCACAACACTTATTATTACAAAGGAAAGCGGGAAAGTCGGTTCAGTAGACGAGAAGATGGATGCGGCTCTTGAAATTGGTATTCCCGTCATCTTAATTAAAAGACCAAAAATACAATATGAAAACTTATGCACTTCATTCGAGAAAGTGTTTGAAAAATTAGGAGGCAGATAACAATGGCAAATATGAATTTTAATACAGACTTTGTACCACTAACAGTAGACCCGGACAAAATTTATGACTATAGTTTTGCGATGATTAAAGAAGAAATGGGCGAACATTCTTTTACAGACGAACAATGGCTTGTTGTTCGCCGCGTTATCCATGCTTCAGCAGACTTCGAACTGGGCCGCAGCATGATTTTTACGGATGATGCGATTGAAGCGGGCATTCAGTCAATTTTAGCTGGACGTCATGTTGTTGCCGATGTTCAGATGATTGAAAGTGGATCAGGGCGTAAACGATTCCAAAAACATGGTGGGGATTTACATTGTTATATTGCAGATAAAGATGTATCAATCGAAGCAAAAAAACTGGGAACAACTCGTGCCATTATTTCGATGCAGAAGGCGACGCAACTACAAGAAGGCGGAATTTATGCGATCGGGAATGCCCCAACAGCATTACTTGAACTAATTCGTCTGATTAAAGAAGGTCTTGCAAAGCCGGACTTAATTATTGGGATGCCTGTTGGGTTCGTTTCGGCAGCAGAATCTAAAGCGGAATTAGCGATTTTAGAAGGAATTCCGTTTATTACGAATGTAGGAAGAAAAGGTGGCAGTACTGTAACCGTCGCAGCATTAAATGCCATCTCAATCATGGCAGATGAACGAGCAAAAGAAGCGAAATAAAAAAGATCCGTCGGAAATGCGTCACGGCTATACAACTGGAGCTTGTGCAACTGCGATGACAAAGGCTGCCTTGTACGCACTTGTGACCGGAGAAGTTCCTGAACATGTAACGATTCATTTACCTGTTGGAAAGGATGCCACATTTACGGTGGCATCTTTTGCAGTAAAGGACAATGAAGTGATGTGTGAAACGATTAAAGATGCCGGGGATGATCCGGATGCAACACATAAAGCACGCATTCAAAGCACTGTTCGTTTTGTAGAAAAAAGCGGTGTCCATCTAGACGGTGGAATCGGTGTCGGTCGTGTGACAAAAGCAGGACTGCCCGTGCCTGTCGGAGAGGCGGCAATTAACCCTGTTCCGAGAAAAATGCTTCATGGTGTCGTCGAAGAGGCGATTCAACTTTTCCAAATTGACAAAGGAATCGAAGTGATCATTTCCGTTCCGGACGGTGAGGAAATCGCGAAGAAAACATTAAATGCAAGGCTTGGAATACTGGGCGGCATTTCCATATTAGGTACGCGCGGAACAGTCGTACCCTTTTCAAGTTCGGCCTATATGGCGAGTATCGTGCAAGCGATCAGTGTTGCGAAAGAAGCAGGCTGTGACCATCTTGTCATTACAACCGGCGGACGCAGTGAAAAATATGCGATGAAGCAATATCCGCATTTACCGGAAGAAGCATTTATAGAGATGGGGGATTTCGTCGGTTTTACGTTAAAGCATATCGCCCGTAAAGAGATTCCCCAAGTATCGCTTGTCGGAATGATGGGGAAATTTTCTAAGGTAGCACAGGGTGTCATGATGGTGCATTCAAAAAGTGCGCCGATCAGTTTCCCATTTTTGGCTGAAATCGCGAAAAAAGCCGGAGCCGATCCAGAAATAATCGAGCAAATATTACATGCGAATACGGCATCACAAGTAGGAGAAATCATGCAGGGGAATGACCAATTTTTTGAAGCGCTTTGTAAAAACTGCTGTTACTTTGCACTGGATCATATGAAAGCGAAATTACGTGTTTCCACATCGCTGTATGCAATGAACGGGGACATGCTAGGAAAGGCTGAGAATATTGAACAATTGGATGAAAATGATTGGTATCGGGGATAACGGACCAGCAAGTTTACTCCCTCAATATATCGCTTGGATTGAATCAAGTGAAGTACTAGTTGGTGGTGAGCGTCATCTAGACTTTTTCCCGGATTACACTGGCGAAAAGATCATTATAAAAGGTGGACTACCACAATTAGTGGAAAAGCTGCAAAGAGAAAAAAGAAACATCGTTATTCTAGTATCGGGTGACCCGCTATTTTATGGACTAGGCGGTGTTTTGGCGAAGAAGCTCCCGTTAGAAATTTACCCTTATGCCAGCTCTGTTCAATTAGCATTTACAAGAATGCAGGAAAGCTGGCAGGATGCCTATTTAACGAGTGTTCATGGCCGGTCAATGAAAGGACTTGCCCAAAAGATCGATGGCCGGAAAAAAATAGCGATATTGACCGATGAAGAAAATTCACCGAATGCACTTGCCCGCTATTTAAATGCGTTCGGCATGACCGAATACGATGCGTTTGTAGCAGAAAACTTGGAAGGTAAGGCAGAACGATGTCGTCATCTTTCTTTGGATGAAATGGAGAAGGCCGAGTTTTCACCATTGAATGTCGTTATTTTAAAGCAACGTGAAGCTGTTGAGCGTACGTCAATCGGTATTGATGATGACAAGTTTATTCAGCGGAAACCTGATAAAGGGCTCATCACAAAAAAGGAGATCCGAGTTCTTTGTTTACAAGCGCTGCAATTAAAAGAAACGAGTATCGCATGGGACATTGGGACATGCACAGGCTCAGTTGCCATTGAGATGTCCAAAATTGCGCGCGAAGGTCAAGTATTTGCGATAGAAAAAAATGAAGCCGATTTAGAAAACTGTCTTCAAAACCAGCATATTCATCGTACCGATTTTACAGCTGTTTTAGGAAAAGCACCGGAAAGATTAGAAGAATTTCCTGATCCGGACGCCATTTTCATCGGTGGCAACGGCGGTAATATGGAGCAGTTGCTGCAACTATGTGTGAATCGATTAAAGCCAAATGGCCGCATTGTTATGAACATCGCAACAATTGAGAACTTAGCAGAAGCTATGGGGCATTTTAAAAAGTTCAATTGTGATGTTTCTGTACTGCAGGCACAAATCTCAAAAAGTAAGCCAATTTTAAATTTAACGCGTTTTGAACCGTTAAATCCAATTTTTATCGTAACAGCACAGAAAGGGTTGGAATTATGACAATCGGTACATTAATCGGATTAGGTGTTGGACCAGGTGATCCGGAACTTATTACAGTAAAAGCGTTTAGAATGTTGAAAGAATGCCCAGTCATTGCGTATCCACAAAAATTGCGCGGCAGTAAATCGTATGCCCAACGAATAATCGATGTGTACGTTAATCCAGCGGAAAAAGAAATGCTGGGGCTTGTATTTCCGATGACGAAGGACGAGGAGACGTTGCAGGAAGCATGGTCAAAATCCGCAGAGAAAATCTATGCACATTTGAAAGAAGGCCGAGATGTCGCATTTGTAACAGAAGGCGATCCGATGCTTTTTAGTACATATATACACTTGATGAAATTAATGAAGGAAATGCATCCCGACGTTCCAATGAAATCGATTGCAGGGATATCTTCATTTAATGGAACTGCCAATCGTTTAGGAATCCCATTGGCAGACGGCGATGATCATGTAGCAATGATTCCGGCGACTTCGGATATGGCAGAGATGCGTCGTGTTATTGAGACCCATGACGGGATAGTGTTTATTAAAGTAGCGAAAGTATTAGATGTCATGCTGGATTTGCTTGAGGAAATGAACTTACTTGAAAAAACGTTTGTTGTGACAAAAGTAACTTCAGATGAAGAAATTATTTGGAAAACGAATGAATTGCGTGGAGCTGAGCTCAATTATTTATCATGTATGGTGGTGCGAAAATAATGAAGAAAATTTGGATTATAGGTGCTGGCCCCGGCGACCCGGATTTAATTACCGTAAAAGGCCTTAAACTTCTTCAACAGGCGGATGTTGTCATGTATACAGATTCGTTAGTTAGTGAAACTCTAGTTGCCGAAGCCCGAGAGGATGCAGAAGTAATTCGTACAGCAGGCATGCATTTACAGGAGATGGTTGATTGCATCGTTGAACGTGTCAATGCAGGGAAAATGGTTGTGCGTTTACATACGGGTGACCCGGCCATGTACGGGGCAACAATGGAACAAGTGGCATTGTTGAAAAAACATAATATTGGCTATGACGTTATTCCAGGTGTGAGTTCCGTATTTGCTGCCGCTGCAGCCGTAGGGGCAGAACTAACGGTTCCTGATTTAACGCAAACGTTGATCTTAACACGAGCAGAAGGACGTACACCGGTACCTGAGCGTGAAAAACTGCAAGCATTGGCAAGCCATCATTGCACAATTGCAATGTTTTTAAGTGCCACATTAACGAAAAAGATTACAAAAGAACTACAGGCTGCAGGCTGGTCGGACGATACACCGGTTGCCGTTATTCAGCGGGCTTCATGGCCAGATCAAAAAATCGTTCGCACGACAATTGCTGAACTGGATGAAGCGATGCGGACAAATGGCATTCGCAAACATGCGATGATTTTAGCCGGCTGGGCACTTGATCCGAACATTCATGAAAAAGATTACCGTTCAAAATTGTATGATGCTACATTTACACATGGTTTTCGTAAAGGTGTGAAAGTCGATGATTAATTTACGTGAAGGGGAAATACCGGAAGTTCGTGTGACAAAACCTTATGCACTTGTAGCCATTACAAAGCACGGTGTGGCGAATGCGCGAAAGTATGCGGAGAAGTTTCCGTATGTCGATGTATATTATATGAAGAAATTTGAGCAGGGCGATGAGGCTGAAAAAAATATTCAATTATTTGACGGGACGGTGCGCCTGCTGCTACCCGCATTATTTAAAGCATATAAGTCGATGATATTGATTATTTCCCTTGGTGCAGTCGTTCGGATGATTGCCCCCATTTTAGTAGATAAAAAGAAAGATCCGGGTGTTCTTGTTGTTGATGATAAAGGACAATATGTCGTAAGTGTTTTATCCGGACATATCGGTGGTGCGAATGCCCTGACAAATGAGTTTGCACAAGCAATCGATGCGACTCCGATTGTAACTACAGCATCCGATGTTCAAAAAACAATCGCAGTTGATTTATTTGGTGCACGGTATGGATGGGTTTGGGACAGTGAAGAGAAATTAACGCCTGTCAGTGCTTCAGTAGTGAATGAGGAACAGGTTGCGATTGTTCAGGAAACCGGTGAAAAAAAATGGTGGCTGCATGAAACACCGATGCCTGATACTTTGAAAATTTACCGGACAACAGGGGAAGCAATCGCTGCAAAACCCCATGCCACATTGCTCATTACTGATCGGATTATCGAAAAAGAGGAAGAAATATTACTTGAAAACGGTGTAATTTATCGACCGAAATCAATTGTTTTAGGAATGGGCTGTAATCGCGGAACATCTGCAGAAGAAATTGAACAACTAATTGATGAAACGCTTGCAGAACTAAAGCTGAGCAAAAAAAGCGTCAAAGCAATCGCCACAATCGATTTGAAAAAAGATGAACAAGGTTTCCTGCAAGTAACGGCTAGAAACAACTGGCAGTTTATAACGTATACACCGGCACAGTTAAATGAAATGCCGCTGCAAAATCCATCGGAAACTGTTTTTAAATTTACAGGGGCATACGGTGTCAGTGAACCTGCTGCATTACGGTGTGCCAATGCGACAGACTGGCTGTTGGAAAAAAAGAAAAGCGGCAATGCAACCATTTCCATTGCCCGGATTACATTTGATGAGGAGGAAATCGAATGAATCGTTTCGTATTAGCCGGAACAGGCAGTGGCGTAGGAAAAACAACATTTACAATTGGCATTATGCGTGCACTGATGAAGCGCGGCTTAACCGTTCAAGGATTTAAATGCGGTCCGGATTATATCGATCCGACGTATCATACAGCGGTAACGAAAAGGTCTTCACGCAATATTGACAGTTTCATGATGACGGAAGATGTCGTACGCACAATTGTTGCGAGAAACAGCATTGATTCAGATGTGTCTATTATTGAAGGTGTCATGGGATTTTATGACGGGAAGTCGCCATTATCGAATGAAGGATCGGCGGCACATATTAGTGAAATTACAGACAGTCCGGTAATTTTAATTGTTAACGCAGCAAGTATGGCCCGAAGCGTCGCTGCTATAGTAAAAGGATTCCAGCAGTTGGACAAGAACGCCAATATTGTGGGGGTTATTGCCAATCAGCTTGGGAGTAAAGGTCACTTTGAAATTATTAAAACAGCGATCGAACATGAATGTAGCATCCCCGTTCTCGGCTACCTACAAAAAGGTGCGGTACCAGCGTTGCCAAGCCGTCATTTAGGTTTAGTACCGGCTATTGAACGAGGAGAGCTCGATCCGTATTTCGATGAGCTTGCAGCTGCTATTGAAGCAACTGTTGATCTGGATTTATTGTTACAAGTCACAAAAGCGACCGAATTGGAGCAAACTTCAAAGATTTTCGAAACACAAGGAAATACGCAAGAAATTCATTTGGCTGTAGCAAAAGATGCAGCTTTTAACTTTTATTATGAAGAAAATTTTGAATTACTGAAAGCAAACGGTGCAAAACTCCATTTCTTCTCGCCACTTGAAAATGAACCGGTTCCTGAACAGGCACAAGGTTTGTATATTGGAGGAGGGTTCCCTGAAGAATTTGCTGAGAAACTTGCACAGAATGAACAGGCAAAAACTTCGATAAAACAAGCGATTGAAAAGGGAATCCCGACACTTGCGGAATGTGGCGGCTTCATGTATTTAACAGAAGAAATTTTCAACCGTGAAGGAAATGGCTACAAAATGCTTGGTGTCATTCCAGGAAGCGTTCGTATGCAAGATAAGTTAGCGGCGTTAGGTTACAGAGAAATTACCGGTGTGGATGGCAACTTTTTAATCGGTGAACAGGAGCTGGCTAAAGGTCACGAATTCCATTATTCCGTATACGAAGGAAATCATGAAACACCTGCTTATTTTACAAGAGGGCGCTTTGGAGCGAAACAGGAAGGGTACTCACATGGGAATCTAGTTGCTGGATATACACATTTTCATTTCGCATCCAATCCACAACTCGTGAAAAATTGGCTTGCAGCTTGTTTGGAGGTAAGAGTATGAATTATTTTCCGTTAATGGTCAATATTGAGTTTAAAAAAGTGGTGATCATTGGTGGTGGCCATGTAGCCCGTCAAAAAGTGGAAGCATTATTACCTACGAATGCTGAAATTACCGTTGTAAGTCCAACAGTAACGGATAAGTTGAAAAACTATTTAGATGAAGGCAGAGCAGTTTGGAAACAAAAGCTTTTTGAACCGGCTGATTTAGACGGTGCAGCCCTCATTTTTGTTGCAACGAATGATGAAGCGGTAAATGATGCTGTGGAAGAAGCAACACAGCATTGGCAATTATTAAATCGTGCAGATGCTTTAGGTCGTATGGATTTTATGAATCCTGCAGTTGTCCGTCGTGGAGATTTTGTTGTAACGGTGTCAACAACTGGCGCAAGTCCGGCGCTTACTAGAAAAGTAAAAGCGGACTTAGAGGAACAATACGATGAAAGTTATGCAGAATATGTTGCATTTTTAAAGGAAGCCCGTCTGCTTATTTTGAAAAACTATGAAGGCGATGCAAAAAAAGCAGCGCTGGCTCAATTGCTTGAACCTGAAATACTCGATTGGATTCAGCAAAAGAATGAGGAAAAATGTGCACAGTTTTTACGTCAGATTGAAGCGGGAGAAGTCAATTGAGTGGATTTGTTTATATAGTTGGTGCTGGACCGGGTGACCCGAAATTACTGACAATACGTGCATTAGAGTGCATTCAGATAGCTGAAGTCATTTTATATGATAGATTAGTAAACCCAGAAATTTTAAAACACGCACCAGCCCATTGCGAATTAATTTATTGTGGCAAAGAACCGGGGAAGCATGGCCTCATACAAGACGAAATTCATCGTGTGCTCGTTGAAAAAGCACAGCAGAACAAGCAGGTTGTCCGTCTAAAAGGTGGCGACCCATTTGTCTTTGGACGAGGCGCAGAAGAAGCAGCTGTTCTTCGCAATGAAAATATTGAATTTGAAATTGTCCCAGGGATCACAGCAGGAATAGCGGCACCGGCATATGCAGGCATACCCGTTACACATCGTGATTATGCAACAAGCTTTGCGATTGTTACCGGGCATGGCCGTGAAGAAAAGGGGCAGGATTTTTTAAGCTGGGCAAGTCTCGCACAAATCGATACGATTGCGTTTTATATGAGTATCGGCAATATCGAACATATTACGAAAAGCCTAATCAGACACGGAAAGAAACCGACAACCCCGGTTGCAGTAATTGAATGGGGAACAACAAGCAATCAGCGTACGATTACAGGTCAATTAGAGACGATTTCCGAACAAATTCAGCAGGAGAAAATGGTCAACCCTTCGATGATTCTAGTTGGGGATGTTGTAGGAATTCGTGAAGAAATTGCTTGGTTCAATGAAAGGATTGAGACAACATGTTAGAAGCATTAAAAAAACGACGGGCGGTTCGTCAATTTTTAGCTAAGGAAATAGAACAGGAAAAGATTGAACAATTATTGGAAGCAGCAACCTATGCACCGAATGACCGGATGCGCGAGCCTTGGCAATTTTATGTGCTGCAAGGAGATAGTTTAAAACGTTTTGAACAAGTAGCATTCAATTATTTACAGCAGCGCTTCCCGACAAAACCAAACTTAGTGGAAAGCTCAATGCAGGCCGTTACAAAAACACCGCTTATCATTGTCGTTACTTCTGCTGTAGTCGAAGGTGATGAAGGGGCGACGCTGGACAATAAATTTGCTGTCAGCAGTGCAATCATGTCGATGTGGCTAATGGCTGAAGCGCTTGGTTTAGGCATGGTGTGGCGGACACGCGGAGTCGGTCTTGTACATGAAACAGCTTTGCATGAATTTATCGGGGCGACGGATTTTGAACACCTCGTAGGTACGTTATGTATTGGCTATCCGGAGGAACCAGTTACAACGGAGAAAAAACGTACACCATTTTCAGAAAAAACTACTTGGGTATAGGGAGGTACTAACATGGCGAGAAAAGGAATGCTGCTCGTATATACGGGTGAAGGAAAAGGCAAAACAACCGCTTCATTAGGTGTAACCTTACGTGCAATTGGCCGTGGGATGACGGTGAAGTATTTTCAGTTTATTAAATCACCGGAACGTACATATGGTGAACAAATTGCACTTCGGAAATTAGGCGTTGAAACCGTTCAGCTCGGCATTGGCTTTACGTGGACAAAAACACCGGAAGAACATAGGGAAGCGTTAAGAAAGGCTTGGCAAATTGTAAAAAAGGAATTGCAGGATGAAACGACGGATTTACTAGTTTTGGATGAATTAAATAATGCATTGGCAATTTCAAAATTCCCAATCGATGATGTTTTGCTTTTAGAGGAGGTACTTGAAGCAATTCGGAGTCGACCTGCCACAATGCATTTAGTCATTACAGGACGTTCGGCACATCCGGATCTTATTGCGATGGCTGATCTGGTTTCAACCGTTGATGCAACGAAACATTATTACAGCGAGCAGGATGTCACAGCTATGAAGGGGCTGGAGTTTTAGTGCAGGCAATCATGATTCAAGGCACAGCATCCGATGTGGGAAAAAGTGTACTATGTACAGCATTATGTCGCATCTTAGTTAATGACGGTTACCGGGTTGCTCCGTTTAAATCACAAAATATGGCGCTGAATTCGTATATTACAAAAGATGGCGGAGAAATTGGGCGTGCTCAAGGGGTCCAGGCAGAAGCGGCAAAAATTGATGCTACGACAGATATGAACCCGATTTTACTAAAGCCTAAAGGGGATATGGTATCAGAAGTAATTTTGCACGGTAAACATTTTGCAAACATGGATGCGGTCAGTTATCGTGAACAATTTGTAGAAGATGTCATGCCTGAAGTTCGTACATCACTTGACCGTTTATCGGATAACTACGATGTTCTTATTTTGGAAGGTGCGGGAAGTCCTGCGGAAATTAACTTGAAAAGCCGTGATATTGCCAATATGCGAATGGCACATGAGACCGACGCGTCAGTGATTTTAGTGGCGGACATTGAACGCGGTGGTGTTTTTGCTTCACTCGTCGGAACGTTAATGTTATTGGATGATGCGGAAAAAGCACGTGTAAAAGGAATTATTATTAATAAGTTTCGCGGCATGAAAGAACTGCTGACAAGTGGAATCGATTGGCTGGAGGAATATACAGGTATTCCTGTACTGGGTGTCATTCCGTATTTCGATGTTCAAATTGAGGCAGAAGATTCGATGGCCCTATCCAGCCTGCGCTTAAAGAAGCCACAGCAGCATGAATTTGCGGTTGATGTCGCCGTTATCCGTTTACCGCGTATATCTAATTTTACTGATTTGGATCCATTGTTTGAAGAACCGGGTGTAGGCGTGCGCTTTGTCTCAACGCTTAGTGATTTAAAAAATCCGGATGTCGTAATTTTACCAGGTACTAAAAACACGGTGGAAGATTTTTTATGGCTTCAGCAAACTGGGCTGATGCAAGGTATTTTACAGTTAGCGAATCAAAATGTCCGCATTATCGGTATTTGTGGAGGTTATCAGATGCTTGGTGAGATTATCCGTGACGAACAGGCGGTTGAAAGCACTGGCGGAACGTATTTGACATTAGGTCTGCTGCCGATCGAAACAACATTTATCAATAGTAAGCAAACGGTTCAAGTTTCGGGAAGAAGCTGCACAGGTCATGAGATTGAAGGCTATGAAATTCATTTAGGCCGCAGTGTTGCGACAAAACCGTTGAAGCCTTTCATCCAATTTTATGACGGCCGGACAGACGGTGTCTATACTGACCAAGTATTTGGTACATATGTTCATGGGATTTTCCAAAATCGCCTATTTACACGCGATTATTTTAATACAATCCGTGTGCAAAAAGGAATGGAGCCAATTACAGGAGAAGTGTTATCCGATTTTGAACGTCGCGAACAAGCCTATGAATTGCTGGACCGCCATGTACGTGGGCATTTGGATATGGAGAAGATTTATTCGTTTATTTCAGAAGCCAAGTTTGAAAAGAGGTGAAGTTGATGGCTGTTTTACATGGGCCACTTGCAATTGATTTTGAGCAACTCTGGAAGGAAGGGATGCTGGACTGGCATGGAAATATGCCGGAACGGATGAAAAATGATGCATTGGAGGAAGCATTTTGGGCCCAATCGATGCAAAAAAAATCCTATAAACAAACGGATGCATATGCCATTCCGATTTATGAAAAAATTCGTCAATACATACCACAGGGTGCAAGCTGTCTGGAAATGGGACCAGGTTGGGGGAATTATACATTTCCTTTAAGAGAAGATGTCGGAAAACTGACATTGGTTGATGGCTCAAAAAGTGTTTTAAACTACTTGCAGCAGTATTTCATGGAAGACGATGCGGTAAATTTTGTCCATGCGAAGTGGGAAGAAGCAGATGTTGAACAGCATGATATAGTAATCGGGGTCAATTGCTATTACCGAATATATGAGATGAATGATGCACTGCTGAAAATGAATAATTGCGCAAAGAAAAGAGCAATCATCGGTTTAACAACAGGTCCAATTCAACCACATTATGATGTTTTAGCGAAAGAATATCACTATCAGATTAAATATCCCAGAAGAGACTATATTGAAATTTTAAATATGCTGTACCAATTAGGAATTTATGCAGATTGCGAAATGCTGCCATTGGAACGTGTTTATTACTATGACAGTTATGAAGCGCTCTATGAAGCACAAAGTAAAAAAATATTATCGAATCCGTTTGATTTAGAGCATGTTAAAGAGGCACTTGCCCGATTCGTTAAAGTGGAGAAAGGCAAGATTGTTTACCGTCATAAATTTTATGCAGCGATCATTAGTTGGGAGCCGGTAAACTTTTATGAATAAAAAAAAACTTTGGCTATGGATGCCTATTTTAATCATTGTGCTCGTCATATCGATTATTGGTGCAATCATGGTAGGTTCTGTAGGGATCACACCCCAGTTAATTATTGAGGTTTTACTTTTTAAAACAGGAATTTTAAGTGAAACAAACGCTTCTAAGGCGCAGCAAATAATTATTTGGGAAATCCGGGTGCCACGTGTACTATTGGCACTTCTAGTCGGAGCATCATTGGCAATATCGGGTGCCGCAATACAAGCTCTAGTAAAGAATTCTATTGCAGATCCTTACATACTCGGTGTTTCGTCGGGAGCATCTGTCGGGGCAACTTCAGTAATTTTATTCGGTGCATTTAGCTTTTTCGGAGTGTTTGCTTTATCGCTTGCCGCTTTTTTTGGTGCAATATTTGCCGTAATGATTGTATTTATGCTTGCCCGTGTGAACGGGAAAACTTCGATGATTCGATTATTGCTGTCGGGGATTGCGGTTTCCATGGTGTTAGGTGCGATGACCAACTTTATGTTGATGATTTCGAAAGAACAGGGCGGTGTTCAGGCAGTCATGTTTTGGATGCTTGGCAGTTTAGGTGGGGCAAAGTGGTCAAATCTCGGAATACCTTTAGTTACTTTTTGTATCGTATTTCCATTATTACTACTAAGCTATCGTCAACTGAACGCACTGTTACTAGGTGAAGAAACAGCATCGACTTTAGGGATTCATATTGAACGATTCAGGCTGTTCATTATTATCATTGTATCTTTACTAACCGGCGTCGTAGTTGCTGTAAGCGGGAGTATCGGATTTGTCGGTCTCATTGTCCCACATATTGTACGGATGATTGTCGGGTCCAATTATAAAGTAGTTTTACCGCTAAGTGCGCTGCTTGGAGCCATTATTATTATTTGGGCTGATATGGGTGCACGTATTGCAATTGCACCAGAAGAGATGCCAATCGGAATTATTACCGCATTATTTGGCAGTCCGTTCTTTATTTGGATGCTTCGTCGGGAGCGCTATGCATTTGGGGAAGGAGAATGAGATGATCCAGCTACAACAAGTTGAATATTCGGTGGATGATAAGGAGATTTTGAAAAGCATTTCTTTGGAAATCATCGAAGGAAAATTTATAGGGATTATTGGTCCAAACGGCAGTGGTAAATCAACAATGCTTAAGATTTTGTACCGTCACCTGAAACAATCATCGGGAAAAGTAACTTTGCATGAACAGGAAGTCTGGGATATTTCCCCGAAAAAACTGGCAAGACAAATGGCGGTCGTTAGTCAAGAGTCCGCTATATTATTTGATTTTACAGTAAAAGATTTGGTAATGATGGGACGCACCCCTTATAAAGGCTGGCTCAGTTCTGATAACGCAGAAGATATGTCAATCGTGGACAGAAGCATGAAATTAGCAAATATTGCTCATTTAGCCAATCGAACATTAAGTAATTTATCAGGTGGCGAAAAAAAACGAGTAATGCTCGCACGTGCATTGGCACAGCAAGCAAGTATTCTCATATTGGATGAACCGACAAATCATTTGGATATTGAACACCAGCTCCATTTAATGGATTTAGTCAAAGATTTACCGATTACGATCATTGCGGCGTTACATGATTTAAATTTAGCTGCAGCTTATTGTGATGAGTTAATTGTTATGAACAATGGAACATTACATATTCATGGTTCACCGGAAAATGTATTGACGACCCCGATGTTAAAAGAAGTATTTCATATAGATGCAGGGATTTCTAAAAATCCGTTCACAGGGAAAATGCATTTATTTTTTTATACGAATACACGAATAGATACTATAGGAGATTAACAATGAAGATTCGTAAAAATCTATGGGCTCCGTTTGCCCTAGCATCAGCATTAATTTTAGGGGCATGTTCGGATGAGGAACAAAGTATAAAACAGGCGACAGCAGATTCGGATGAAACAGTTCAGGCAGTAACAATTGAAAATGAAGGCATGTCCATTACATATGAAGAAGCTCCCAAAAAAGCGATTTCCATAAATCAGCATGTAACAGAAGTAATGCTAGCACTCGGCTTGGAAGATTCGATGGTAGGTACAGCTTACTTGGACGACCAGATTTATCCTCCGTTACAAGAAGCGTATGACCAGGTTCCGGTACTGGCTGAACAATATCCTTCGAAAGAACAGGTTATTTCAACAGAAGCCGATTTCATTTACGGTGGCTGGGCAAGTGCCTTTAATGAGAAAAACTTAATGTCACGCGAAGAAATGGAACAATTGGGAATCGGCAGTTACCTGCAGTCTTCCTCAGTAAAAGTGGCTCCGGAGTTAGAGGATATTTACACGGATATCCGTAATATCGCAAAAATCTTTCGTGTTGAAGAGCGCGGAGAAACATTAATAGAAGAAATGAACGCTAATATTGAAAAAATTAAAGAAAAAGTTCCTACTGTGGACAAACCAATTGATGTTCTAGTATTTGATAGTGGTGATAAAGATGTATTTACAGCCACTCAAAACTTTATGAACACTCTCGTGAAAATGGCGGGAGCAAATAATATTTTTGGTGATATCGAGAAAAACTGGGCTACAGTTTCAAAAGAAGATGCTGTAGAACGTAATCCGGAAGCTATTATTGTAATTGATTACGGTTCTACTACAGCAGAAGAGAAAATTAATTTCCTGAAAAATGATCCGGCACTGAGCCAAACACTGGCAGTACAAAATGAGCGTTTTGTTGTTTTACCATTATCGGCTGCATCAGAAGGTGTTCGTGTGGCAGAAGCGCTTGAAATTATTGTAAAAGGTCTTTACCCTGATTCATTCTAATCTTTCAAAATCAAAGGGATTCCACCAGTCGACACAAGTGCGTAATTGATGAATGGGAGCGGTGTATACATGCAAGAATATGCTAAGAAAAATTTTGAAAAGGCGTTGCAGCTGCCGATGCCGAACAAGACGTTTGCAAAATTAAAAGCAACGGATGACTATGTAGCATTAATTGTACGACCAGGGTTAATAAACAAACATTTGACAAGTGATCAGCTGATTGTGTTAGCGAATCTTGAAAAATCTGGCGCTGTAAAATATTCTGCCGGCCATAGTTTTATTGTTACTGTCCATCGTTCACATATTGAGCAGGCAATGAAAAAATTAACGGAAGTGAATTTGTATGTGGCATCCCAAACACCAAGTGCTTTATTTAAATGTTGCGACTTTTGTGATGGGGATTTGTTAGACGGTTTACCATTTGCAAAGGACTTACTAGAACAGGTTGAACAAATGCCATTAAAAAATAGGGTACGCATCGGCTTTAATGCATGCACCCAAGCATGCTATAACGCGGTTCAGGATGACTTGGCACTCATTTTTCATAATGGCAAAGTTGATATTTACGGAGGCGCGATTCCAATGGGGAGACGTGCCAGTTCCGGGCATCTATTATTAAAAAAAGTACCGGAAAATCAAGTGATCAATCTTGTGAAAAATATATTAGAAAAGTACGATGCATCATCAATCGATAAGTTTTCGACGTTCGTGCACAAAAATAAAACTTACTTTGATCAACTACAAGAAGGAGGACTCTATGACAACTTGGAATTTAAACCAAATGCAGCGTCATCTGTTAATTTGTAACGGGGCTACCTGTATGGGTGCAGGTGCCGAAGAAGTAACAAAGCAAATCCGGGATGAAATTCGTAAAAATCGTTTAGATGAAATGATTCATACATCACGTACCCGTTGTAATGGTCGATGTAAAGATAAATGTGTTGTCATCGATTATCCAAAAGGGACATGGTATTCCGTTCAAGACGAGGAAACATCTCGTGCAATAGTTCAGGATACTGCTGAAGAATCATCCATTATTTATTCGGTGGAACATGGGGAAAGAATCCGACGTGAAAATCGAATTAAAGGGATCGATAAATATAAAAAAGGAAGAGGACCATTGAAAAAAGCAGTATTATTTGTTGGGCATGGTAGTAGATTAGAGGCTGGAAATGAGGAAGTACGTCAGTTTGTCGAGCAGACGAAAACGTATATTGATCCAGCACTACTAGTTGAAACTTGTTTTCTGGAATTTGCTTCGCCGAATATAGAAGATGGGATTCAGCTATGTGTTGAAAGAGGCGCGGATGAAGTCCATGTAATTCCCATCATCTTATTACACGCAGGACACTCAAAAATGCACATCCCGGCCGAAATCGAACATGCAAGAGAGCATTTTCCGGATGTTCGCTTTACATATGGTCAAACAATTGGGATTCATGAAGAAATTTTCGAAATTCTTAAGTCGCGATTAACAGAAGTAGGCTTCAATCCTGATGAAAAACATGACGACACAGCTATTTTACTTATTGCTCGCGGCGGCAGTGATCCATATGCAAATGGCGATTTCTATAAAATTACCCGTTTATTATGGGAAAAACTAGACGTTCCTATAGTAGAAAGTGCATTTATGGGCGTAACGACTCCATCAGTAGAACAAGGGGTTGAACGCTGTATAAGACTTGGAGCAAAAAAAATTGTGATGCTTCCATACTTCTTGTTTACAGGGGTGTTGATGGAACGAATGGCTAAAATGGTCCAGCAGTTTACAGAGCAATATGAAGATGTAGATTTTTTACTTGCAAATTATTTCGGCTACCATCCGAATTTAAAGAAAGTATTGCTCGAGCGCATGGACCAGGCTTTAGACGGTACATCAACAGGGATGATCGATTTAGAGAATTTCCGAAAATATGCAGAAGAACATGGATATGAACATCACCACCATCATTAATGTTAAAGTTTATCCAGAGCATCGAATATGCTCTGGAATTTTCATTTCATATCAAACGAAAATAAAGGAGCGAGGGGCACGATGTATTTTATTATTTGTGTAATCGCAGTGCTCATCGATTGTATTGTTGGGGATCCGAAAAAATGGACACATCCTGTTATATATATCGGAAACATGATTTCTTTTTTCGAAAAGAAATGGAATCATGGCAGTGGCAGTAGAAGACGGATCAATGGATTACTAACAGTTTTTCTCACGATAAGTATCACAACGGGCTCGGTTTTCTTTATTGTCTTTCTTGCAATAAAAATACATCTTCTTCTTTGGCTTGTAGTCGAAATCTTTTTGATTAGTTTAGCTCTTGCCCAGAAATCATTAAAAGAAGCGGCGATGCTCGTTTACGATTCCTTGAAAGCGAATGATTTACCCGAAGCAAGAAAATATTTAAGCTGGATTGTAGGCCGTGAAACGAATCATCTGGATGAACCTGAAATAGTACGGGGTGTCGTTGAAACGGTTTCAGAAAATACGAGTGACGGTGTGACGGCTCCGCTTATGTATGCGTTATGTTTTGGTGCAACCGGTGCATGGTGCTATAAAGCGATTAATACGCTGGATTCGATGATCGGGTATAAAAATGAACGGTATGCTGATTTTGGGTTTGCTGCAGCTAAATTGGATGATGTTGCGAACTATCTGCCCAGCAGAATTTCCGGGTGGTTCCTTATTATATTTACAAAATGTGAGACGGCAAAACCTTTCAAACACCGCTATAAAAACTGGCTAAAGGATGCTAAAAAACATCCAAGCCCGAATAGTGGATATTTGGAGGCCGCTACTGCTGTCCAGTTAGGAATTCGTTTAGGTGGGTTTAATCGTTATGGCGGGGTGGAATCCTTCCGTGCTTATATGGGTGAACCGTACGAAACGATGCAAAGAATACATATTAAAAAAGCGATCCGGCACATGTATGTTTGTACATGGTGTGTTGTGATAACAGGGGGAATATTGTATGCAATTGCCTGCACATGGGGCTAATGCGGCAGCATTATATAAAGCGATGAATTTAAAAATGCCGGATCAATTCATCGATGTGAGCGAAAATGTCAATCATCTGGGGGTACCGAAGCATGTAAAGCAACAGTGGCCAAACCTGTTAGAAAAAATTGCTGGCTACCCGGATGAACAAGCAGAACCATTTCGATCGCAAGCGGCAGCTGTTCACCAAGTAGCAGCCAATCAAGTTGTCGTCACAAATGGTGCGGCAGAGGGCTTAATGGCTTTGGCACAGCTTTTCAATGGACAGGAAATTGCTTTGTTACAGCCAACATTTTCGGAGTATGCGAGAACACTAAAACAGCAGAATTGTGTCATTCATTCTATTTTAGCTGACGATATTGAAACATATCGATTTAATGAGGAAATATTGGAGAAACAGCTGAAAGATGTCCATGCCTGCTATATTTGCAATCCGAATAATCCTACAGGCGTATTATTGAAAAAACATTGGATTGAACAGTTGATTAAAAAGTATCCCCACTGCAATTTTGTAGTCGATGAAGCGTTTATGGACTGGACCGATGAATCGGAGAGCATTGTTTCATTGGTAAACAGCTATTCCAATTTATTTGTCGTACGATCCATGACAAAAATGTATGCACTGGCAGGGGTTCGTCTCGGTTATGTCATCGGTCAACAGGCAGGAAAACTCCGTCATTACTTGCCGCATTGGAATGTGAGCGCGATTGCAAATGAAATCGGCTGTCTCTGTTTACATGACAAGGATTTTGTGAAGGAATCTCGTGAAAAGAGCAGTAAATTACGAAGTCAGATGGTGAAGGACTTAAAATTAATTGGTTGTAAAGTATCTAACAGTGCAGCGAATTTCTTATTGTTTCAATTACCGGAACAGTATAATTCGGATAAATTTTTTGAGTATTTATTAAAACGAGGAATCGTATTGCGCCATACAAAAAACTATGTCGGCTTGGACGGCGTATGGTTTCGAATCGCTGTCAAAAGTGAAGGAATCTGGACTAAATGCAAGGATGAGATAACGAATTATGTCAAAAATCATTAACTACTACCGTCATGGTGAAACAGTCTGGAATAGAGAAGGGCGGCTGCAAGGATGGCTTAATTCGGATCTGACGACAGAAGGAATAGAGCAGGCAATGTCCGTGAAATGGAACCCGCAGATCGTATTTTCCAGTGACTTGAATCGGGCGCTGCAAACAGCACACCTCATGTTTCCAAACCGCACTGTTCATAAGAGCAAAAATTTGCGTGAAATACACTTAGGGCATTGGCAAGGCAGCTACATAAAGGACCTTCAACAGGATGACCAGTATCTTTGCTATTTGAATACCCCAGATTTATTTGTGAATACGACTCAGGAATCCTTTAATGACGTAACAAAACGGATGCTCGGATTTTATGGATATTTGTTGCAGTTACCGTATGAGAGAATCGCTGTCGTATCTCATGGTGTTGCCATAGCCTGTTTGTTTGCAGGGATTCATAAACAGCCATACAACCAGTTGTGGGATTATATGTTGAATGGTGCTGCTTGTTTTTCGATAGAAGGGAATAGCGAACAATTACATAAAGATATTTTTGTACAGTAATAATGGGGGAGAGCAATGATTTACGATGTTTGTGTAATCGGTGGTGGTCCTGCCGGGATATTCAGTGCATTTTATAGTGCATCTAGAAAGATGAACACTGTATTAATTGAAGGTAATCATGAACTAGGTGGGCGACTTAATCTATTTTTAAACTATGAAATATACGATATTCCTGGTCAATTTGGTGTTTTAGCGCGTGATTATAAACAAGCGCTGATCGAACAGTTAAAAGTAAGTAAAGCTAATATGTTACTTGGAGAAATTGTTGAGGAAATTGAAAATATTGACGAGTTGTTTTATGTAACGACAACAAAGCAAACCATACTAGCTAAAACTATCATAGCGGCAACTGGCAATGGATTTAATGAGGTAAAAAGGATCGAACATGCGCACACCTCGGGAAAAATACAGTATGACCCGCCAGCTTTCCAACAATATGACGGTCCAATTGCAGTGATCGGACATACACCGATGGCAGCAGATTGGGCAATTCAGTTAATGGGGTATGGAAATGCGGTTACATTATATACCGACAAAGAGCTGAATTTACAGCCTATTTTAATGGACGGGCTTGCCAATAATAACATTCTAATTTATAAATTCTCGGATTTTAATGATTGGGCATATGAGGCTGTCTTTTGCCATATTGGTTCAAAAAAACGTACCATTGAATTCAACGGACGTATAGCGCAAAGAGATAATGGTTTAACGAATTGTCGCGGGTATTTTGTAGCAGGGGATGCCCGCTATGAGCAAGGTAAACTGAAACTCATCCACGGGGCAACACATGACGCAATGCAAGCAGTAAATGCGGCCTTTCAATATTTACACGAAGGGGCGAATTACCAGCCGATAGTTTCAACACATGACCCGATATTTAAAGAATGGCTAAAATGAACATATTAAATAGGAAGAAACGATATACCAGAATTTGGTATAGCGTTTCTTTTAGAATTTAAACGTATCATCAGTAATAGGGGCCAGCATATTAATTAATAGAATTTTCAATCATATTAATTTACAATTTAGGTGAGAATCTCTTGATATAATAACATGAATAAAGGTTGGTGAATGATTTTTGAGAACAGTTACTGAGGAGAAATCTATTGCTAAGTTATTTCCAGCACTCCTTGTTGAATGGGATTTTTCTAAAAATGCAACCATTATCTCTCCTACTGAAGTTTCTAAAGGCAGTAATTTAAAGGTATGGTGGATTTGTCCAGAAAATCACTCTTACGAAAAATCCATTAAAAATAAAAGTGTATCGAAGGGGTGTCCATATTGTTCTGATAAAAAAGCAAATAGAGAAAATTGTTTACAAACTCTTTATCCTAATATAGCGAAAGAGTGGAATTATAAAAAAAAATTTAATAACACCATTAGATATAACCCCGGGCAGTTCAAAGAAAGTATGGTGGATTTGTAACAAAGGGCATGAATACGAATGTGCCATAAATGGAAGAAAACGAGGTAATGGATGCCCGTATTGTGCAAACAAAAAAGTTAATTTGGAAAATTGTTTGAAAACAAAATACCCGAAAAGGGTTGACTTTGTTTGAATTCAATTATCGATAATAATAAAAAAGTTGGGATATCGTAGCGAAGCATTTTGCAGTGGGAGACGCATTTCCGAGCTACGGGCCTTTAGCTCAAACAGAGGAAGAGTTGCATTTAATCGGATCTGTTGAAGAGAAGAAGGTGCTGGAAATCGGATTTGGCAGTAGCCACTCTCTTTTATATATTTAAAACAATGGTACTTAGGCTAAGGAGCTTTGAGATGTTGATTTTCGAGTGAACAAATGAACTCGCACAAACAACGTTAAATGGTTAGATCTTAACTTTTCTTAGGTTCCAAAGTCAAAGGTTGTTAAACCAATGTAAGTAATCTCCCAATTTCAAGAGAAAGAAAAAAGCGAGGGAAAGAAAATGAAAAAAGGAATATATGCTTTGGTGATTAATGGGAAATATTATATTGGAAAAGACCATTTAATTGAAAAAGAGAAAAGAATTAAAGATCATATTAATTTATTATTAAAAGGAGAGCATTATAATCGTTATCTACAAAAGGCATTCGATAAGTATGGGGATATTCAGACATATATCATCGCTACATATGAGAATATTTCAAAGGAAGGTCTCTCAGTAGAAGAACGCAGCTTTATTCAAAAATATGATTCTTATAAAAATGGTTATAATCTAACCTTAGGTGGAGAAGGTGGACATGGTTTAATTATTACCGAAGAACGAAAGAGAGAAATGTCTCAACGAATTACAGGGGAGAAAAATCCAATGGCAAAACTAACTAATGAACAATTTTTTGAATTAGTAGATTTGTTTGTCATTGGAAAGAGCAATAAATTTATCGGAGAATTATATGATTTGCATGATAGATATGTTTCACTTATTCGTCATAAACATAGATTTAAAACTTTATGGGCTCTAGTGGAAAATTACATCCCTACCAAATCAAATGATGTTGCTGAGTTGTTAGGTAATGTCACAGAAGAAGAGTTTTTAATGATAGTAGAGGAAATGTTAGAGGGAAAAACTAATGCTGAAATTGAAGAAATCCATACACTGCCATCTGGCACAGCAAGTCGAATTCGTAATCGGAAGTTATATAATAATTGGTGGGAGAAACACTTTTCTGAACGTGAGTGTATAGATGATAAGATAAAAGTGGCTCATCAGCGAGAAGTAAAAAAGAAATTAGTTGAAAATGGAAAGAGAATGAAGGGAAAAGAAATTTCAGAATCGACTCGTAATACAATGAGGAAGAACAATGGAAAAAGGAAAGGTATAATTATAGATGATGTGTTTTATCATTCAATGATGGAAGCTGAACGACAGCTACGTATAAATCGTAAAGTTATTGCTAAAAGGCTAAAAGATAAGGCATACCCTAATTATACAGAGGTTCAGATAAAGAAAACTCCTAAAGGGGAGTTTTCACATAATTCGAGGAAGAGTAAACGAATTTGCGTTGATGGGATTGAATACACTTCAATAATGGAAGCGAGTCGTCAGCTAGGTATCTCGAATAGAACTATATCAGAAAGAGTTAAGAGTGAGTCCTTTTCGAATTATAAGTTCATTGAAGTTGGAGAAAATCCCTTATCTAAAAAGGCAAGAAAGGTAATTATTGACGGTATTGAATATCAGAGTGTTAATTTTGCTTCAACAATATTAAGTATAGATAAAAATATACTAGTGAGAAGATTAGTTAGCGAAGCGTATCCTACTTATAAATATATCGAAAATGTCTGAATTAGATTTCTGATTTTAAAAGAGATTATGGAATTACAAATTGCTTAGGGCGCATTTATAAGCAAATTAGATTTGAGGATATTGGTTTTTGGTCAGTAATTCGTTATGAAAAGGGAAAATAAGGGGGACAAAAATTAAGAGAATTTTATTGGCAGAACAACCAATGCAAATCAATGCCTATGATATTGATGCGAAGGCATTGTCAGTAATATTGTGTACGTGCGGTGGTTTGAGGATCTACGCATGGCTTTTTTAAATAACCATTATCCATTGGCAGACATGATGGCAGTGCAAATTTCACCAATCTTGATGAAAACAGAAAAAGAATACAAAGTTTAACAATTTTTGATAAACCGGTCGGACGGTGCTGTATGGTGAAAATCGGACAATCCAGCTGGGAAATGGAGCTGGAGATTACTACCGAGAAACATGTTCATTGTATGGGGGAACAATACGGCTGCTTTTATCATTTAGAAAAGAAAAAGGTTGCGAAGATTCCGGAACCATTAAAGAAGCTTTTTAAAACAAGCAGTAAATAGTCAAATTAGGAGATTGCAAATGATGACTATAAAGATGATTATCCATTTTTACAATAAGCAAGAATTAATCTAATTTGAAAAAAACGCTATGGACCATGACCAAATGAACTGCACCCCAATTGTTAGACACATCTAACAATTGGGGTGCAGTTTTTCTATGGCAAAATTTACTGCGGGAGAAAAATTATAAGCGGCGTTACGTTACTTAGATGGTAAAGAAAGTTCTTATCAAATTGCCAGGTCAATGGGAACGAATTATCAAGCCATTTTAAAATGGGTCAAACAATATGAAACAAAGGAAATTGTCATGATAACGCAGTGATGGAGAATTTCTTTGGGATACTAAAATCTGAATTCCTTTACTTAAAGGAATTCGAAAGTATCGAGCATTTTAAAATAGAACTAGAAAAATACATAGAATATTACAATACGAAACGAATCAAGGCAAAATTAAAACTGAGTCCGGTGCAATACCGAACTCAGTTCACCCAAGCTGCCTAGGTTAAATTACCGTGTCTAACTTTTAGGGGTCACTTCAAAACCATAGCGTTTTAATTTTAAAACTTAAATGTATCATCTGTAATAGGGGCCACTTTAGCAACCGCATATGTCGCTCCTTTTTGACTGAAGAAATCATAAGTGGATCCTGTATTGGAAATCCCGTTCATTACTATCGGGTTGACTTCCTCGTCAGGGAACATTGTATCGTGCCCCAAATTCATGAGCGCTTTATTTGCATTATAGCGCACATATTTTTTCACTTCAGGGGAAAGTCCCGTTTCTGCGTATAAATCATCGGTATACTTCATTTCATTTTGATATAAATCGAGTAAATATTCATAGCCCCACAAAGTTAGCTCCTGCTGTTTTTCTGCTGGGAACGTTTTGAAAATGTTCTGGGCGAAAAAGCCGACTGCTACTCCGTGGATTGATTCGTCCATTTTGTTTCAAGTAAGTTCGTCATTCTTACTTCTGCTATATGCAGCTTATAATTTCTTATAAGATCAGATCATATCATATATAGCTTTTGCTATATCTCTCCGCTTCGAATACCATTATTGACTTGTACCCTACTCTACTCGCTTCCATGTAAAACCATGTGCTTTCGATGATCGTTGCACCTTATTGATATATTTCAACCTTTTAACTATCAATCTTGGCTCAGGATTGTCCTCGACTTAACGTTAGGATGTTCCCTGAATTCAAAGAGTTTTACTTGCGCCACGATTTAACGCAAGATTAAGCTAATCACTTCCGCACTATTTCGCAGTACACCTTGTCCTCCTAAATAAAGAGGATAGAAGAAGCCGGAATAGAATAAGAAGCTTTCAAGCATAACTGAAGCGAACATTGCTTTCCATAAGCTTTCCGGGTCATCTTCTTTTATAGCAGTGTATACTTCACCAATGCGGTTAGCCTTATATTGAAGAAACTCATTTTTTTGCACCCATTCAAAAACTTCGTCAATTTCCGTGTTTGTGCATAATG
Organism: Solibacillus sp. FSL K6-1126; assembly: GCF_038003445.1. Classification (NCBI taxonomy): domain Bacteria; kingdom Bacillati; phylum Bacillota; class Bacilli; order Caryophanales; family Caryophanaceae; genus Solibacillus; species Solibacillus sp. FSL K6-1126. The sequence continues at coordinate 1,748,342 of NZ_JBBOPD010000001.1, forward strand.
TTGTAAAAATGTACGAATAAGACTTTGCATGGATTGCTTCAAACGATCCGAATACCGTTAACACCGCTTTCTCCTGAAAATCGGGCGTGTACTTGGCGATTTCATTCATGCCGATGTTCGTTTGTACCGTATCAAGCAATGTCAGGCCGCCGAACACTTTTTTGTATGTCTCCTGATGTTCGAATTCCTTCCATTGTTTTACGTCTTTACTTACTGCAATTTCTTCGGGGAACCATATTTGTTTCCATTGCTGGTCCCAAAAAATACGAGCAAGTTCACTCGTAGGGGTATTCCAGTTGACCGCTTTATACGTTAAATTTGACATGCGACACACTCCTCAATTGTTAGTAAACGTTGGCGTACGTAATAAACGGTTTTAATGCCCTTCGTCCACGCATAAATATAGGCTTTTGCCAATTGTTCTGTGTTCCACTGATCCGTTACGTATAGTGTCATGGAAATTCCCTGGTCGACATGCTTTTGCGCGGCTGCGTAAAGGTCGATCAGTTCATACGGGTTTACTTCATAGGCTTCGGTGTAAAGTTCCTGGTTATCATTCGTTAAAAACGGCATCGGATAAATTGTTCGGCTATCCGCATAGTCACGTACTTCCACACGTTCCGTAACAGGGGAGATGGAAGCCGTACAACTGCGGATGTAGGAAATAGAGCCAGTTGGAGCAATCGCAAGTCTGTATGAGTGGAACAAACCATGCTTCAGTACGTCAGACTTTAGCTGTTCCCACATATTCCGAGTAATAATCGGTGTACCCCCAAGTGCTTTAATCACTTCTGGTGCAAGTTCTTTATCTTCTTTGTTTATATAAGTTTCAAAATAAACCCCGCTCGCATAATCACTTTCCTCAAATCGATAAAACGTTTCGTTCTTTTGCTTCGCGATTTTCATTGATGCTTTTAACGAGTGATAGTTCAGTGATTCCATAAACGCATCGATAAATTCGATCGACTCTTTGGAACCATAACGGATTCCGCTTTGTACAAGGTGTCCATGCAAGTTCATAACGCCCAATCCTACAGAGTGCATCACTTTATTGGCTTTCGACACAGAAGGGACGTTGACGATATCGGTCATCGTTGAAACATTCGTTAAAAGACGCATTGCTGTATCGACAAGCTGTCCGAAATCCTGAACTTTCGTTGCTTCGTGAATGTCGATCGATCCTAAATTGCAAGAAACATCGAGGCCGTATTCATTCGGCTCGTTTTGGTCGGTAACAACACTTGTTTGCTGGTATTGGAGAATTTCGGTGCATAGATTCGACATCTTCACACGCCCGATTTCCTTTAATGGGTGGATGTTATTGACATTATCATCGAATATTTCGAACGGGTAACCCGATTCAAATTGCGCCTTTTTAATTTCCGTATACAATTTACGGGCGTTTAAACGTTTCAGTTTACGGATGTTTGGATTATCCAAAAATTCGTAGTACATTTCCGTAATCGAAATTTCCGACATGCGTTTGCCGTATTCTTTGAAAATATCATAAGAACTGAATAATACGATATCTTTATCGCGGCGCATCAGTTCAAAGAAAATATCGGGAAGAATAATCCCTGTAGATAATGTAGCTAATCGGATTTTATCGTCGGCATTTGGTTTCTTGGAAGAGATGAACGCTTCAATATCACCGTGGAAAACATTTAGATAGACGACTCCGGAACCATTTCTTTGGCCAAGCTGATTCGAATACGAGAACGAATTTTCCAGCAGTTTCGCAACAGGCATAACCCCGCTCGCACGGTTTAAAATTCCTTTAATCGGATCTCCCAATGGACGCAGATCGGTCAAGTTTACCCCGACACCGCCGCCTAAGCGGGAAAGTTCAAGACAATAGCCGATATTCTCGGCGATTGAGTTCATCGTATCGTCCATCGTTAGTTTAAAACATGAGACTAGCTCACCGCGCGCTTTTTTCCCGCTGTTTAGGGCAGTTGGGGTTGCCGGCTGGTAGGCAGTCATGACCGCTTCGATGGCCTTTTCAGCCAATGCTTCATCGCCTTGTGCTAAATACAGGGCGATAATGACGATTCGGTCTTCATACTTTTCCAGAATTTCTTTTCCGTCCCGGCTTTTCATCGCATAGCTTTCGTAGAACTTAGAAGCACTCATGAATGAAGGAAACCGGAACTTGTAGGAATAGGCTTTTTTGTACATTTGTTTAATAAAGTCCATCGAGTACAATTCCAAAAACTCTTTTTCGTAATAGCCTTCATCGACTAAATAACGCACTTTTTCCTCGATATCGATAAAGTAGCGTAAACGGACATTCACGTCTTCCAGGAAATAGCGGCGTGTTGCTTCTTTGTCTTTCGCCAGATCCAATTCACCGGTAGCACGGTAACGGTTTAGAATATCGTTATTTAATTTTAAATATTGTTTCATATCGATGCCTCTTTCCAAATGGAGTAGTAGTAATCTGTAATCGCTTCATAATTCGCCGGAGTTCCTCGCATTTCCACTTTTTCGATTAACGGAATTCCGTATTGTGCTGCTAAAAGGTCACCTGCACGGCCGAAAAAAGCATGACCAAAATTACGGTTTCCGCTTACGATAATTCCTTTGCATAGATCAAAGTTCGCAGTCATGAACTGGTCGACGATAGGGGGAACAGAGCCTAATCCATCCGTATACGTAAATAGAAGATACGGTTCATCCATTTTCTCTACTTCCGCCAAATCCTTTGCGGGCAAGCCGAGTTTTTGCACAATGGATCGTACATTACCAGTTCGTGAAGCAAATATGATCATGCGGTCATTTCAGAAATGCGATCGATAATTGACGTCGGCTCTGCGATAAATTCACCGTTGATTTCAAATAACGGCACAGACAAAAAACCTGCATCGAGTACTATTTGTTTTGCGCTCTCATCATGGTCAATATTAATAACCTCGACCTCCAAGTTGGCAGCATCGAGCTCCGATTTTACCCATAGGCATTTTGGACAAATTGTTTTCGTATAAAGTTTCATAATAGAACCCCTCGCTATTTAAATATTACTAGTAATTGTGGTGCCACATGTCATGGGGGAACATGCAGAAAAAACAAAAAAAAGCTATCCCGGAAAACAGGATAGCTTGAAATGGAAACGAATAAAAGAGCGCCTCCATTTCCTATTCCCCGAAGAAATGTACGTAGTTTTAACGCGGCAGGTCTCCTGGCTTTGCTTCATTCGTCAGACATACCTTCCCATGCATTGCACAGTGGTCTATTCGTCTTCAGTCAGCATTTACAGTTGCGGGGACAGCGTTGGATTCACACCAAACTTCCCTTTTAAACTACATTTAGTAGTACCGTGATAAAAAAACACAATATATAGTTGAATTGAGTATAAGCTTTAACAACATAAAAGTAAAGAGCCTAAAGAAAGATAACATAAATCCATTAAGAATTCTAGAAAACTCCCTATTGAAAATAAAGAAAAAATATGGTTTTGTTATAACTGCATGTAAATAGATTTTATAAATGAGAAAGTTGGTTGAATATGTCGATTCAATTAAAAATTAAGAAAACCCACCCGAATGCTGTATTGCCGAAACAGGCACGGGAAGGGGATGCAGGGATGGATTTAAGTGCGGTTGAAGAAAAAGTTTTATTGCCTGGTGAATACGCATTAATTAAAACCGGTCTTCAAATCGAACTGCCGGAGGGAACAGAAGCGCAAGTACGTCCTCGTAGCGGATTAGCACTCAAACATGGGATTACGGTGTTAAATAGTCCAGGTACGATCGATGCAGGCTATCGCGGAGAAATCGGCGTGATTTTAATCAATCACGGAAAAGAACCTTTTACGATTGAAAAACAAATGCGAATCGCCCAGCTAGTCATTCAATATGTTCCGCAAGTTTTCATTGATGAAACAGACGAGCTGTCGGTTACGGAGCGCGGTGATAAGGGCTTTGGTTCGAGTGGAGTGAAATAATGAAAAAAAGCCTGCTTTCGGATGAACACAGGCTTTTAATCTTCTTTTTTCCACTTTATGTAATTGTATGACATTTGAAAAACAAATACGATCACGAGCAACAGCGTAACAAATATAAAGTTAGCGGAAAACCTTTCAAAATAATAAATGATCGCTAACGGAAAAATACAAAACGGGATTGAATAAATCGTGCGTAAAAATTTACGGCGATATGATAGGCCATGATAGGCAAACTTAAATCCTTTATCCACTTTCGGCTTTTTCCGGAAATACATAGACAAGACAAGTGTCGTAATTGAAATCACTAATAATATGAATCCGTACTGAATTAAAAAATCTAAATCAACCATATTAGTTTCCTTCCTCTCCTTTTGACTGAATATCGATCTGTGTCACAATTTTTGAAATCGGTAAATACGAAAGTTCACAATTATAACGCCCATCAGGTAGATCTTTGTAAGTACCGGACTTTATGTTATAAAGATTATCTTCAATCTTTACTTCAGTCGTATCAATACTTCTCCCATGACCGTTTACAAAGTTGATTTCACAAATCCCCTCCGCAAATTTCTGATTACCCGCTTGTAGATGATAAAAATCATATTCATAAATACCCGTTACAATCAGCATGAACAGCGTTAGCACACCAAGCATAAACGTATTCATGTTATAGGGGGAGGATTTCTTATTTACGAACTGCCGTATAAAAAAGAAAGCTGCAATGATGAATAATAAAGTGAAAATTATTAGAGCACTGTAAAATCCAATGAGCACCATCATTCCCTCCTTTAGAATTTATTACCTAATTTACGGATAAGTCGGGAAAAAGTTTCAGAATTATATCGCGATTTGTTTTATTGAGATAATAATGTGCTTAAAACAATCGACACTTTTTTCTAATAGGTACTAAGTATGCATAAGGATAAATAGAAACGTTTATCCGTTTAGAAGGTGATCAATCAATTTTAGTCGAATGGATAAGAATCATAGTAGAAAAAATAGGATGGAGGCATTGTATGCGAAGCGTGCAAAGTGTGTTGTTTGAGAAGTTTTTAATACTGCGCGGAACAAAGAAAAAGTTTATGGATTTGCGTCTGCTCGATGATTTTATTGCAATGAAGCATAACGAGAAACCGTATGAACTCGATGCTAAATTCAGAGATCAGTATCAAATAAAGAAAGACGAATTGAATGGCATTCACTATTACACAATTAATGAACAGCAAACACCGGAAAAGGTCATCTACTATTTCCACGGCGGAGCGTATATTAATGATCCACTGATTTTTCATTGGCGTTATTTAGTAAAGCTTGCACAGAAGACAAATTTCACGATTGTTGTGCCAATTTATCCGAAGCTGCCTAAACATACACATAGAGAGTGTTTTGTTGCCATCCATGACTTATATGATCATCTCGTTTTAAAATACGATGCACCGTTTATTTTTATGGGGGATTCTGCTGGAGGCGGGTTGGCAATGGCGTTGGCTCAGGATGTAAAGCGATGTTCGAAAAAGCAGCCGCAGCATATTGTTCTACACTCTGCTTGGCTAGATGTACGAGGGGAAGACCCGCGCTATAAAGAACTTGAAAAACTCGATCCGATGCTTGGAGTGATAGGCGCACAGGAGCTTGGCAGGTTATGGGCGGATGGCTTAGAGTTAACCGACTACAAAATAAGTCCTGTACATGGAGAACTGATAGACATTGGACAAATTACCGCTTTTGTGGGGACGGGTGAACTACTGTTAGTCGATGCAAATATGCTTCTCGATAAAGCAAAAGAACAGGGAATAGCAATTCAATACTACGAATACCCAAAAATGAACCATGTTTTTCCGGTATTTCCGATTCCGGAAGCAAAGAAAGCAATGAATCAACTGCTTAAGATTATAAAAAATTAGTACGAATTAATAAGGGAGCTTTAACAGTACGGAAACGTATATTATCCGACATATCAAAACAGAGGACAAAGATTAGGAGGCCAAGTTAACAATAGCTGATAAGGTAGGAAGTAAGCAGCTACACAGGTAATTTCAAATATCCCTCCAGCAGTTTTTTGATCGCCTGTTTACAGATGACAAACAGGAAACAGGTGTGTTGAAAGGTAAAAAAATTTCTACACACCTGCATTGCTTAATAAATTTGGCATCCATTTATTAATAAAGGTCCCTACGTGAGACTTAAGGACCCCAACAAAGCGAAGATAGCTTGGATTTCGAGGCACAAGCCATGCTAAAGATGAACATCCTTGAATTAATTATTGCACTGTGTACCCGCCATCTAAAACGATAGCCTGGCCAGTCATTCCTTTTGCTCCCTCGCTTGAGATAAATAGAGCCAAATCAGAGATTTCTTTTACATCAAGTAATCTTTTTTGAGGAACGAGTGGGTAAATCACTTCTTCCAATACGTTTTCGAGAGGTATATTGCGTGTTGCTGCTAAGTCTTGCAATTGATTTCGAACAAGTGGTGTATCTACATAGCCTGGACAAATAGCGTTAACCGTTATGCCTTCTGATGCAGTTTCAAGTGCCGCAACTTTTGTAAGACCAATAACACCATGTTTGGCAGAATTATATGCTGCTTTTCCTGCAAATCCAACAAGTCCGTTAATGGAAGCCATATTAATAATACGGCCAAATTTTTGTTTTCTCATATGCGGTAACACATGCTTAGTTAATACAAATGGAGCAGTTAACATTATTTTTATTAACAGTTCGAAACGCTCTGTCGGAAAATCTTCAATCATTGCAACATGTTGCATACCAGCATTGTTTATAAGTATATCGATTCGACCAAATTTCTGTACTGTTTCATCAATTGCTGCTATAATTTCTTCTTCATTTGTTACATCACATTTAAGTCCAATTGCTCGTTCTCCAAGGCTGCTTGCTGCCTCTTTCACTTTTTCTTCATTTATATCTGTTAGCACGACAGTAGCACCTTTTGTATAAAACTCTTTCGCAATCTCAAATCCTATACCTTGTGCTGCACCAGTAATGAATACCACTTTATTTTGTACCACAAAAAAACGCCTCCTAGATGAGGAGCCAAAAGAGCTGGCTCCTTTAAATTTAATTTCCGAAACACGACTTAAAACTCTCGGTTTATTAAACAGCCATTTAATAACTTCCGTTCTATTATACTAATCCAAAGAATGTATAAAGTGCGATGATTACGAATACGGCTAACGTTTTAATAATCGTAATCGCAAAAATATCCCGATATGACTGTTTATGTGTGAGTCCCGTTACTGCCAGCAGGGTAATAACCGCTCCGTTATGCGGAAGGGTATCCATGCCCCCTGAAGCCATTGCCACTACGCGGTGCATTACTTCTGGTGGAATATTAGCCGCAATAATCGCCTGATTATACTTATCAGCCATTGCTCCCAAGGCAATTCCCATACCACCTGATGCGGATCCCGTCATACCGGCAAGAGTAGTGGTCGTAACTGCACCATTGACAAGTGGATTTGTAAATGTTGTCGATATCCCGTCGCTGATTTTCGCAAATCCTGGAAGAGCTGCAATGACCCCGCCAAATCCATATTCAGCGCCGGTATTCATAGTCGCCAGCAGCGACCCTCCAATCGCTGTATTAACGCCATCTTTAAAACCACTAAATACCCGTTTAAAATCATAGGCAATAGATGATATAATTCCCACAATCAACGCCATAATAATCGCCCAAATAGGAGCAGATGTTGCTACATCCACTTTATAGGCACTCAAGCCAAGTGCTTCAAAGTCAAAGCCATTCGGATACCATTTAGGTATACTTGTAACAAATATTTTATTGGTAACCCCAACCAAAATAAGCGGAACAAAAGCCAGTATTTGTCTAGACAGCGATTGTTTGGCTGTTAAATCGGGAAGAGCAGGCTCATCCTTTACTTCTGCACTTTGAATCGTAACGGCCGTTTCCGAATCAAACCCGTAATAACCTTCTCCAGCTAATTCGGCTTTTTTTCTTCTAGCCTCCAAGTATAGTAATCCAGCTGTTAAAACGACAATTGCCCCTATGATTCCTAGAACCGGTGCTGCATAAATATCCGTTTTAAAGAAGGCGATTGGAATAACGTTTTGTATTTGTGGTGTCCCAGGCAGTGCATCCATTGTAAAGGTAAATGCACCAAGAGCAATCGTACCTGGAATTAAACGTTTAGGAATATTTGCCTGTCTAAACATTTGTGCAGCAAATGGATAAATCGCAAATACCGCTACAAATAAACTCACTCCACTGTATGTTAAGATGGCGCCAAGCAATACGATCGTGAGCATTGCTCGTTTCGCACCAAGCCAGCTGACAATTGTTTTGGCAATTGACTCAGCAATTCCTGACATTTCTACAACTTTTCCGAAAATAGCTCCCAAAAGGAAAACAGCAAAATATGATTTAATAAATCCGACCATCTTTTCCATGAATATACCTGAGAAAAATGGTAAAACATTGCTTGGTGCAATTAATACGACCGCTAAAAGCGCACAAATTGGTGCAAATAATATGACGGAATAACCGCGGTAGGCAGCAAACATTAATAGTCCAAGCGCCAATAGAATAACCAACAAATCCATATAAATCCCCCTCGTACAATAGTAGTAAGAGTTCTATTCTTTGGACAATTGCCATATGAAAGAAACTCTTATTTATGGTGTATTACATCGTTTATCTGGCAGGAAAACAGTTAAATAGAAACGCTCTCTTTTACATTCTCAACAATTAAATTTGCTTCCGTTGATTGAATTACATCCTCAACTGAAAATCCTTCAAATACTTCTTTCAGTTCTAAACCACGTGATGTTACTTCAATCAAAGCTCTTTCCGTAATAATTTTATTGACTACGCCTTTGCCTGTTAAAGGTAAAGAACATTCTTTTTTTATTTTTGGTGAACCGTCTTTCGAGACATGGTCCATTATGACAATAATTTTTTTTGCACCATTTACTAAATCCATCGCACCACCCATACCTTTAATCATTTTTCCCGGAATCATCCAGTTGGCTAAATCGCCTTTTTCGGAGACTTCCATTCCACCCAAAATGGCAACATCAATATGTCCACCGCGGATCATTGCAAATGATTCTGCACTTGTGAAAAAAGAGGAGCCAGGTATTGTTGTGATTGTCTCTTTTCCGGCATTGATTAAATCTGGATCAACTTCTTCTTTTGTCGGATACGGTCCGATTCCAAGCAAACCATTTTCGGATTGCAAGATGACGGTTTTTTCTGGAGATATATAATTTGCGACTAATGTAGGCATCCCAATTCCTAAATTGACATAGTTACCGTGTTCAATTTCTTTTTCAGCCCGAATGGCAATTCGTTCCCTATTAGATAAAGTCATTTAGAATACTCCTTTCTTATTAACGTACTGTTAATCTTTCTATTTTCTTTTCTTGTTTTGCCTGAAGGATACCTTGGACATAGATACTCGGCGTTTGAATCATATTTGGATCTAATACACCTGTTTCCACAATTTCCTCAACTTCTGCAATCGTAACTTTTCCAGCTGCAGCCATGATAGGATTGAAATTTTGAGCGGTTTTGTTATAAATCAGATTGCCTAAATGGTCAGCTTGAGCAGCGCGAATTATAGAAAAATCAGCATTTAATGCTGTCTCTAAAACATACTCCTTTCCGTTGAAATTTCGAATTTCTTTTCCTTCTGAAGTGATTGTCCCTACTCCAGCTGGTGTATAGAAGGCCGGAATACCAGCACCTCCTGCACGGATTCGTTCAGCAAGTGTGCCTTGGGGAGTCAGCTCCACTTCGATTTCACCGGAAAGTACTTGGCGTTCAAACTCTTTATTTTCACCTACATAAGATGCAATGATCTTTTTGATTTGCTTCTTCCGCAATAAAAGTCCTAATCCCCAATCGTCTATACCGCAATTATTCGAAATTACCGTTAAATCTTTTACTCCTTTTTCTTCAAGTGCAAGGATAAGCTGTTCAGGAATACCAACCAATCCGAAACCACCAACCATGAGAGTTGTGCCATCTTGAATTTGACTGACTGCTTCTTCTGCAGAAGAGAAAATGCGTTTCATGTTTTTACCTCCAATAGAAAAATAGTTTTCGTGAAAATATCGCTTTAAAAGCATATTTAATTGTATTAAAGCAGAATATTTCAACGTGTACAATATCGTGTGACAGAACTGTGACAGAATTTAAGGTGGTTGTATTCCGGAAAATCGGACTCAATTATTATGGGAAATTTTAAAAAGTGGATTAATGTGAAATTAAAAAATCCGATATTTCGGAATTTAATCCAAAATATCGGAATTTAGGTCATAAGTTGTGTTTTTTTATTTTTTCATAAAGAGTTGAACGGCTAATGCCCAACTTCACGGCAATCCGCATTTTGTCCTTCTCATTTTCTAGATATTCTTGTAAAATCTGCTCTTCTACTTGAAAAAGGATTTCTTCCAAAGTTCCATTAATTCGAGTATAATCCGGTTTTTGTCGTCGAATATAGATTGGTAATGCATCTTCAGTAATTTGCTCACCATTTGATAACTGAATAATTGCTTTTAACACATTTTTGAGTTCTCGAACATTTCCCGGCCAGTTATATTGTTGAAGTAACAACCAAGCTTTTCGACTAAGCTTAAAATCTTGGCGACTCACTTCGGAACTGAATTTGTGCATAAAAGTTTGTATTAATTCAGGAAGATCCTCAATCCGATCGCGAAGAGGGGGAATTTGCAATGTAATCGCCTGAATAAGATAAAATAAATCTTCACGAAATTGCTTTTCTTTTACTAGCCCAGCAAGTGATAAATTTGAACCTACGATTATGCGAACATCAACTGGAATTACTTCATCAGTGCCGGCTGGTTGAACTTTTTCATCCTGCATGACCTTTAACAGCTTTGCCTGTAAGGTTGTTGGGAGTTCACTAATCTCTTCAATAAAAAGAGTTCCGCCTTGTGCTCTCTGAATTCCTCCTGATTTAATTCGCTGTTCAGCCGAATCCCATTTTCCAAACAATTCTCCTTCCAGCAACTCTTTTGGTATAGTGGAACAATTAATTTTTACGAAAGGATGATCTACCTGATCGGATAATCTATGAATACTCTGGGCAAACATTTCTTTTCCTGTACCTGTTTCACCCTCGATTAAAACAGGCAGTTTTGTCGGAGCAATCATGGTGATCGTTTCTTTTATTTTTCGCATAGAGTTGGAGGTTCCTTTAATATCTGACAAGCTATAAAATGATTCGCGATATTGTTTCATATTTGTTTCAATTTGGTCTAAAGTCTTTCGAACATGAGAACTTAGTTTTTTCCAGTCATTTAAATCCCGGAAGGTTACACTCCCGAAAGCGCCAATAATTTCCCCATCAATCACAATTGGAACACGATTGGCAAGCATATAGGTACCTTTAATATATTGAGGGGCTGCAATATCAGGTGTCCCTTTTTCTATGACGAGGTGCATCTCACTATTTTCAATGACATCTGCTACATGCTTACCGATCGCATCTTCACGTTTTACTTCGAGAAAATTACAATAACCTTCGTTAAGGTAAATAATTTTTGCATTTCTGTCTACGACTACAAACCAGGGAAAGGCAGTCTCCAAAATTTGCATTATTGCAGGACCTGGTAAATTTTTTATCCAATCTTCCATTTTCCTGCCTCCATTCTTCTAATATTTTACATACTAGTTTATACTGTAAAAGAGTCAGAGGCTATAGATAGAGTAGTGGTTAAGAAGAAACTTATATACTTAAGCTTAATAATTATCTGATATTTTATGAAATATTGTTTTGGATTTTGGCAACTGGCTTACTTATAGCGAAGCTTTCGTGTTAGAAATTGACTAAATTGTCATGGGGAATGACTAAAAGTAATGTTGAATGAATAAATAATCTGGAAACATGTTTTAAAAAAGAGTCGATTCAATTCGAGGCATCAAATCGCTATAAATTTTAGCGTAAGGAGATATAAGTTGTGAAATTATATATAATTCGCCATTGTGAAGCCAATGGGCAAGCACCAAATGCATGCTTAACGTTGGCTGGGAGTGAAGCAAGCGGGCGTTTAGCAAAGTTTTTATCTGGCTTAAATATAGAGCTAGTCATTTCAAGTCCATTTACGAGGGCAGTTCATACAATACAACCTTTCGTTCTACAAAACAACATTCCATTTAAATTAGATGACCGTCTAAAGGAAAGGGTTTTAAGCAGTGAAGATCTTCCCGACTGGTATGAAAAGTTACAGCAAACCTATATTGATAAGGAGTTAAATTTTACTGGCGGGGAGTCAAGTAATGAAGCGACAAAACGTATTAATGAATTGGTGGAAGAATTAAAACAAAGTAATTACAAGTCAGTGGCAATCGTTACACATGGCAATATCATGTCATTACTACTCAATTATTATCAACCGCATTTTGGATTCGAGGAATGGAAGCAACTGTCGAATCCGGATGTCTTTGAAATGGATTTTAGCAAAGAACATCCAGTTGGAAATCGTATATGGCGGTAAGTTGTGTAAAATAGGTTGTAGAAAAGCAGGTGCAAGATGAAAAATTATTTTATTATTAGTGATATCCATGGTCAGTATAAAGCATTTGAACAATTATTAACGTTTTGGGATCAAAAGGATGTCCTTGTTCTGCTTGGGGATTTGATCGACCGGGGTCCTCAGTCTTATGAGGTTGTACAAAAGGTAATGGATCTGAAGCGGCACTACGGGGAACAGGTTGTTTTCTGTAAAGGGAATCATGAAGAAATGCTATTGGATTTTATCGAAAACCCCGGGCAAAAACACGCCTTTTATTACAAATACGGCGGTCGGGAAACAATGGCTTCATTTTTAAGGTACTTACCGGTTGAAGTAAGCGAACTCGACCCGATTGACCAAGTACAGATCGTGAAAGAGAAGTTTGCGGAGGAATTGGATTTTCTAAATTGCGGCAAATTATATGAAATTGCAGGGAACCTTTTGTTGACGCATGCAGGATTTGATTCGAGTTGTGCGGCAGTTGATGAAACGCCGGAAGAAAATTTCCTGTGGATTCGCCAGCATTATAAAAATGAGAATAAAACGCCATTTATCAATGTTTTTGGACATACGCCAGTACAACATATTCATGATTCCAATGATGTTTGGATTAGTGAAGACCAAAAATATATTGGAATAGACGGAGGTTGTTATTTTACAGGACAATTGAATGGCATCGTTCTGTCGGAAGTTGGGCAAATTGTTCGCGTATATACCGTTACTTCTGAAAAAGCCGAAAACTTCAATGATTGACAAGTGTCGTTATGATTGGGTAAAAAGTTATATTTAAATAATATTATTTCTTGGATGTATGTTTTCCCCTGATTTTTTGGTATACTATTAGTAACAATATAAAAGAGGTTATCCCGTTCGATTTTGTGCGGGGTAGCCTCTTTCGTGTTTAAAGAAGTTTTTCAGGGAGGAAACATTTTGGAGCAATATACAAATTTACGAGCGGGCGAAAAAGGTGCCTATTTATCAATTATTGCCTACATATTTTTAAGTGCGCTTAAGTTAGCAGCAGGCTATTTAGGGGATTCAGAAGCATTAAAGGCAGATGGATTAAACAATACAACGGATATTATTGCTTCGGTAGCCGTTTTAATCGGGCTGCGAATTTCCCAGCGCCCGCCGGATGATGACCATCGATACGGACATTTTCGTGCAGAAACGATCGCATCACTTGTCGCATCATTTATTATGATTTATGTCGGGATTGAAGTCCTTATATCAGCAGGTGAAAAAATTGCCAATCCGATCGATCAGAATCCTTCCTATTTAACAATTATTGTTGCCGTATTTAGTGCGGCCGTCATGTTTGCGGTATATAAATATAATTTAAACCTATCTAAAAGAATTAACAGTTCTGCAGTTAAAGCAGCAGCTTATGACAATCGCTCTGATGCCTTTGTTAGTATCGGAACAGCTATCGGTATTAGTGCTGCGCTTCTAGGCTTTTCAATTGTCGATACGATAACCGCCTTTATCATCGGTTTAATTATTATTAAGACAGCGATTGAAATTTTTAAAGAAGCGGTGTTCTCGTTAACAGACGGTTTTGATACGGAATTAATCAGTTCGATTGAAGAGCGCGTTTCGAAAATTCCGCGTGTCCGTGACGTTACCGATGTGCGCGGCAGACAGCACGGAAGCTTAATTCTTGTCGATATTACGGTAAGTGTTAATCCTAATTTAAATGTACGTGATTCACATGCCATTACGGAGCAGATTGAAAATGAAGTGAAGCACTTGAACCCTTATGCAACAACACTTGTCCATATCGAACCGTACGACCCGAAAGAGCTGATTATTTGTGAAGATGATTTCCATTTCTAATGGATAAGTCCTATAAAAGCTTTACTCAGTATACTTCAGGAAATTGACAGGTAGTTATAGAGCTGAACTCAATTTGCAATTAACTTTTCAATTTAGTCACACTCATTACGAGTTGTGGCTTTTTCTTATGCAATATTTTTCGTTAGTTGAGGCATGATATGAAGAACAAATATTATCTACTAGGAGGAAAATAGTTGGACGTTTTATTAGGTCAAATTCGTGAAGGTCTGGATTATCTGACTATACAAGGTAAGAAGGTAAATAAAATTAAAATGAATCCAAATATCTTCGAAAAAATGACGAACAAACTTATGGACGTTGAGGTAAGTGATGGTGCTATTACTGTATTCGGAATTACGATAGAGGCTGATAAAAATATCGAAGTGTATGCTTTTGTAATGGATGAAGTCACTTAATTTCAAGTGGCTTTTTATTATACCCTCATTTTCGGTGAATAGATGCACCTCACTTCAATGTAACGGAAAATGAAAATGGCTTTTATCTGTGAATGAATCAAAATCCGCCGTCTTCTGTTAAAATGGAAGAACTTACGGGTAATCATTTTATCGGAGGTTATTAAATGAAAAAAGTATTTGCAATTATTGCTGTAGTATTCATTGTCTCAATCCCGATGCTCATTGAGAGGCTGCTGACTAACCCTTCCAATTCATTGGAGCTCATGCAAACATTAAGAATTGCAGAAAATCCGGAATCGCTTTTTATGGATGAAAATAATTTCGATGCCGATAGTGTTGAGTACATACAAGAAGAATTTAGCCCCAATATGGTGAAGCAGTTTACAATACTGGAGTTTGATGAGAAGAGTTTTTTGATTCAGACAACTCCCGGTACGACAAAATGGGAAATTATTAATATTGAAGAACTACCAAAGGAAATTAAAGAATATTTTCTTTCACAGAAATAACCGTACATAGGTTCATAAATCCATAAAAAAAGAAAGAGGAATACTATTGCATACTACAATCGGAGTTGTCGCTCATGTCGATTCTGGTAAAACGACATTTTGCGAACAATTACTATATCATACAAATGCGATCAAGAAGCGCGGGCGGGTGGATCACCAAGATGCTTTTTTAGATAACCATGCCATTGAACGGCAGCGCGGGATCACGATTTTTGCGGAGCAGGGGCGTATTGACTATAACGGTCAAGCGTATACGCTGATCGATACACCAGGGCATATCGATTTCGCACCGGAGATGGAACGTGCGATTCATGTAATGGATGCGGCCATTGTTATTATCAGTGCGGTCGACGGAATCGAGGGACATACAGAAACGGTTTGGCATTTGCTGCGGGAGCATCATGTTCCGACTTTTATTTTCATTAATAAAGTAGACCGTGAAGGAGCAGATGTTGCAGCGGTCATGTCTGCGATAAAAAAAGACTTATCCCCAAATGCATTATTGTTCAATGATGGGTTCGACACAACCGTAAAAGAGTGGCTTGCGGAACGTGACGAACAGCTGATGGAAAAATATTTTGCCGATAATCTAGCGGAGAATGACTGTTTAGAGAGCCTGAAACATGCAATTAACCATGAACAAGCATTTATTTGTATGTCGGGATCTGCTTTAAAAGATGAAGGGGTACTGGATTTTTTCGAAATGATTGCGCAATTGACAGAAACAACGTTCGATGTGAACAGACCATTTGAAGGTAAGGTTTATAAAATTCGCCATGACAATCAGCAGCGTCTGACATTTATGAAAGCTTTATCGGGTGTTCTCAAGGTACGTGATGAATTTACTTTTGGTGAAACAACTGAAAAAGTTACGGAAATTCGTCTATACAATGGCAACGGTTTTACGACGGTTCCACAAGTGCAGGCGGGCGATATTTTTGCGGTAAAGGGACTGACAACGCCGCTTATCGGTGATGTGATTGGGGCAACGGAAACTAATCCTGCACAATTTGATATGATTCCGACATTGCAGGCGAAAGTGATGTATGAAGGTGCGTTACATATTAAAGAACTTCACCGTGTTTTCCGTGAAATCGAAGCAGAGGAACCGAGCTTACGTGTCGTGTGGAACGAGAAATTCCAGGAAATCTCCGTTCATGTCATGGGAACAATCCAGCTTGAGGTATTAACGGAATTGGTAAAAGAGCACTTTGGAATCGAGGTCCAATTTGGCAAGCCGCAAATTCTTTATAAAGAAACAATTGCAGCACCTACTGTCGGCTATGGCCATTTTGAACCGTTAAAGCATTATGCGGAAGTGCATCTGAAAATGGAACCGAACAATCGTGGTGCCGGCATCACATTCTCGAACCGCTGTCATGCCGACGACTTATCTGTCGGGCATCAGCGGTTAATAGAAAAGCATCTATTTGAACGAGATCATCATGGGTTACTAACAGGATTTCCGGTAACAGATATTCATTTGACGCTGCTGACAGGGCGTGCACACAATAAGCATACAGATGGCGGCGATTTCCGGGAAGCTTCGTTTAGGGCATTGCGACAAGGGCTGGAACAAGTTGGAAATGTACTGTTGGAGCCGTATTACCGTTTTAAAATGAAAGCGTCAAGTGATCATATTGGCCGGATGATGTCGGATATCCAGCAGGCAAGCGGATCATTCGAAGCACCGAATTTAACAGAAGACACTGTTACACTTTACGGACGGGCACCTGTAGCAACTTTTATGGATTATTCCACTCAATTTGCAGCCTATACAAATGGAAAAGGTGCGTTAACGCTGCAATTTGACGGCTATGATGTATGCCATAACAGTGATGAGATTATAGAACAAATTGGCTACAATAAAAACGCTGACCCGGAATATACATCATCCAGCATTTTTTGTGCAAAGGGTAAGGGTTACAGTGTGCCATGGGGTGAGGCAAAAGCAGCGATGCATTGTGAAGTGCACGAAATTGATTGACGCATGAAAGAAGGACTTTGCAGAACAATAAAAGAAGTAAGCAGTAAGGAACTTAAAAAGGAGGCACTTATAATGGCATATATTTTACAAGTAGATTTCAAAATGGATGGCCCTTTCGGTGATGAAATGGCAGTTGGTTTTAAAGAATTAGCGGAGAGCATAAATGAGGAAAAAGGCATGCTTTGGAAAATTTGGACAGAGGATGCGGAAGCAGGTGAAGCTGGTGGTATTTATTTATTTGAAACAAAAGAAACAGCTGATGCTTATTTGGAAATGCATTCAAAACGACTAAATGGCTTTGGCATTACAGCGATCAACAGTAAAATTTTCTCGGTGAACGAGTCGTTAACTAAGATTAACAAGGGTCCGGTAAATGCATAATTAGGTGATCTAAATTACCGACAGATAACGGGTTTGATATTGTGGAGAAAACAGTAAATAACAGTGCAGTAAGAGACGCATTTCGTAAATGAATTGTGTCTCTCTTTTTTGATATATCAACAATTTAATATTAAATTTAAAAAACGAGGTTAGGGACTTTGTAAAACTAATGGGGAGGCATATCTATGAAGCATACTACAATTTTATTTATTTCAATTTGTTTAATGCAATTTTGTATATTAACAAATATAACTTTGTTAAATGGTGAATGGAATGGAATCACGATGTGGGTGTGTACAGGCATTTTTATTTTTTCTTGCGCTGTTTTCGGTTCTAGCCGAATAGATGCATCTAAAAATACTTAACTTTATATTAAGATAGTTCCTAAACGAAGGTTTGGGAGCGTTCTTAATGTAATCCAAATTATTAAAAGGAGACTTCTATGGACAATTCATTTTCTATATTTTTGGACACTTATTTAGATGCTTGGAGAAATTCATCTTTAGTGGACTTGAAAGAATTAATTTCACAAACTTATGAAGCCAGAGAAATTACAGGCGGTAATATAGTTGACTTTGGTTATGTAGAATCTTTAAATGGATGGGAACAGGGTTTTAATTTCGCTAAAGAGAATAATGCTCAATGGAATATAAGAGTAGTTTCAATTCTTCCTTTAAGAAAGGATGAAACGATGGCTATTTTATCCGCTACTATGGTTATTCAAGGAGAGAGTTTAAAAACAGCAAATTTATTCTTTCAAACGTTTAAAAAATATAACCAAGGTGATTGGAAATTAGTAAGAAGTTATATTGAAGCAGGAATAAGTTTAAACGACGTGTTTTTCAACAACCAGGTACTTTAGTCTTAAAAAATTAATACAGTATACAAAATCACATTCAAAAATGTTTGAATACACAAAAAAAGCAGGAACTTTGTTTAATCAACGTTTCTGCTTTTAATATAGGTACATTGTAAATCAATACGGACAACGGTTTGAACGTACATTGGGGACACTGTGTCATGGATTTTTTGCATGAAATCATGTATAAACTGATCGTTGATAATTCATTTTGTGTTCTTTTTTTATGAAAATGGACTATTAGGTACTGAAGTCAACTTTTATTTTACAAAAATATGTGCATCGCAATAACAAAGTCCTTTGCAGCTTGGGCAATCGACGTTATATGGCTCGAAATAGCGCGGCATATAAACGAATGGTTCGAATCCCTGCGTCGTAAACTGTCGCTCAGCTGCCCAGCGATTTGTATCAGATTGTACCCAGCCAACCGTTACAATTGTTTTTGCAATCGGCTGTGCTGCTTCAAGATAAGCACGCACAAGATTAGTTCCAATCCCTTTTTTTCGTTCGTTCGGATGGACGACAAAATGACTTGTATAATAACTGATGCCTGTTGTGACCTGTTCCTTTAACGATTGCAGCTCTTCATGGAAATAAGGGAATTCCTTGTTGAAATTCTGTATTTCATAACCCGCAATATATCCGACAACTTCATTATGCTCATTAATGGATACATAACGAATGCCGCCAGCCTGATCGACGGTATTGGCCGTTTCCGGTTCAAATGGTAAAAAATCATTGAGCAGTGCAGCAATTTGCACAGCATATTTCTTTTCATAGGGGTAAATATTCATCAGTGGACCTCTGCTTTCTCATGTTCGAATTTTACTATTTTAACATAATGGAGAGCGCTTTGTTATAACAATGAATGTTTCGATATGCTTGAGTAATTTGGAGCAAAAAAATCACTTAAAGTAAGCTGATTTTATTTAATTTGTTAATGGCATCGAGTTCACTCTTAATGGGTAATTTTGATAATTGTCAAAAGGGGAACGTTTGTTCTATAATGTAGTTATGAGTGAGGTGTGATTAATGAAAGATCAATTAACAAAAGCAATGCGGCAACATCAGATTTTGGATATTATGTATATGGCCAAAGACCGGAAAATAACGAAGCGGCGAATTAAATTAATAAAAATCTCTGGTGACTATGCTCAAGCCTATTGTTTTACACGACATGCAAAACGAAATTTTATTATAGATAATATTTTAGCAGTACATCCGGTAAATAAAAAAATACGAGGGTTAGAGGCTTAATATCTAGGAGGTATTCTATCGAAAAAGGGAAAATCTTATCTTTTAAGTGATGATTGTGTGTAATATTCTGACTATTTATGGTAGAATAAAGATAGGGAGGTGGTTAAAATTGATGCAGAAAGTTTCTAATAGAATGGAGGCAGAAAAAATCTTTGACACCAATGTGAAAAATAAACCACGATTGGGCAAATTAAAGAGCATGTATCTTATCAGAAAGGAAACCTTAAATAATGAGAAGTCAAAACGAATAAAACCCTCCACTGAATTGGTGGAGGGTTATTTTTTATTAGTGATCGGCTTAAGCAATGGGACCACTTATTTTCAGTTAAAATTATTCTATTGAGGTTTTTGTTGTTTTGCGATTGGATAAAAACCATCCAGCTAGTGCAATAGCGATTAACACTCCATAAAATATCAGTTTCCACTCGAAGGAGTGGGCAAACTCATAAGAAATGACACCAACATCAGGATGACTTAAAGTTAATACTGCAAGCTTGACACCAACCCATCCCACTATTACAAATGCCGCAATTTCTAATCCTGGTTTGGATTCAAGAAGTTTCACGAAAAAGTTTGCAGCAAACCTCATGATGATTAACCCGATTAATCCGCCTGCAAATATTACGAGGAACTTTCCGCCATCCATGTCACCAATCTGCGGTAAATTCGTATTTGGAAGTGTCATTGCAAGAGCTACTGCTGCTAATATCGAATCAACCGCAAATGCAATATCCGCCAACTCGACTTTTATAACCGTACCCCAAAATCCAGATTTTTTCTGTTCTTTTTCCTTTTTTGGTCCTTTATTTTTAAAATAGAGTTTCCTGACAATGTGATTAATTGCTATAAATAATAGATATACGGCACCAATAGCCTGAACCTGCCATACATCTACTAGAAACGTTATAATAAATAAAGAAGCGAACCGGAAAATGAAAGCACCTGCAAGACCATAAAATAGTGACTTTCGTCTTTCTTTTTCAGGTAAATGTTTAACCATAATTGCTAAGACTAGGGCATTGTCTGCTGCAAGCAAACCTTCTAAGCCAATTAACAATAATAATACCCAACCATACTCTAGTAATAAAGAGATATCCAATTACATTCCCCCTAACTTCACTAAATTAATGCTAACAAAAATTATATTCCCATTTACGTAGAGTATAACCTCTTTAAAATTAAATAAGCCTCCATCAAAGCAGAGTAAATGTCCATTTTATGAATGCTGGAAATATGTTAGTTCACTATAAGGATTTTTAGGGAAAGGAATTTTCATATTTTTAAAATTTAAGGGGAATAAAAAGGGGTTATTATGAATAAAAACATGGATCATATAATACACACAGGCACATAGCCCATTGGCAGTCAATGAGCTATGTCCAGTTAATAATACGAAGTGAAGCATTATGTAATCCTTCTTTTATAAGGCGGCAATATCCGAATACTTATTAAGCAATTCATCCAATTCCTGACTGCAATTGACGACTTCCGGGTGAGTGAAACCTAAATCCCTTGCTTTTTTGTACATAATTTTTCTTTTTGTCTCAATTCTTAATTTTAGTACCTTTTTTAATAGTAAAAATTTCATCGATAAATTTCCTTTCAATAATAGTTGGTAGTTTTTAAACTTTTGTTAATATAAAATGACAACTGTTTAATCCTATCTTATTTTAAACAAGATAAATGTCGAAACATGTTAAAAATGGAAAATTCAATAATTTGTAAAAAACAAAAAATTAATGTTTAAATAGAAAGCTTTATATTTGACTAAACTTAAAATGTATGAATTTTAAGGAGAGACATCGGGAAGGATAAAATTCGCAAATCCCAGAAATCCAATTTTTGTACAACTGCTAACAACCTTGATATAATGAGCGTTGTGAATACATATAAACAGAAAGAGGTTATGAAAAATGACAAATGCTTATGATGAATACATGCGTCAGGTAACACAGCCAATGCGTACGGAACTTGAAAGCGCAGGCTTTACACAATTAACAACGGCAGATAGTGTCCATGAATTTATGGCTGAAACAAAAGGGACAGCTTTAGTTGTAATCAATTCTGTTTGCGGTTGTGCTGCAGGTTTGGCACGTCCGGCTGCCCGTGAAGCAGTTGCAGATGTGAAACCAGATCAGCTAGTAACTGTATTTGCCGGTCAAGATCCTGAAGCGACTGCAGCAATGCGCGGATACTTTGATGAAGTTCCGCCAAGCTCACCATCAATGGCAGTTTTAAAAGATGGTCAATTAGCTTATTTCATTCCACGTGATCAAATCGAAGGTCACCCAATGGAACAAATTCGTGATCATTTATCAGATGTGTTAAAACAAGTATGTGCCGAGTAACAATTGTCACTACTGCAGGTAGACCGGACGAGCAATCACTTCAATTAGCTGAATTCGCAAGTCAGGTGCTGCAGGCAAAAATTATTCCGCGCCAAAAACGTTCGGTTCGTAAGCTTTCCGAAGTGTACGATGCTAATGTCGTTGTTGCGGGAAAAAACCGTTTCGAATACTATGCGAAAGGTGCTGAGGCGCCTTTCTTTTTTCATCCAAACTCTGCCGCTTTTCGTTTGAAGCGTGTGGCTCGCGGTGAAGATGATCCATTGCTTACTGCTTGTGCACTTCGAAAAGGGGATACGTTTTTGGATTGCACTCTTGGCATCGGGGCCGATAGTTTATTGGCGACCTTTGCAGTTGGCGAGAAAGGGAAAGTAACTGGTTTGGAAGCGGACCAAAATGTCGCATTTATTGTGAAAACTGGGATGCAAAATTATGACACGACAGAACTTCCGTTAACTGCATGCATGCGAAATATCCAAGTTGTTCATACTACTGCTCTAGAATATTTAAAGAATCAAAAAGATGACAGCTTTGATGTTGTCTACATGGACCCGATGTTCGAGGAAATTATTGAAGAATCGACAAATTTTGAAGCGTTGCGTTATGCCGGAAAGCACTTAACGTTAACTGATGAATGGGTGGCTGAAGCAAAGCGTGTTGCGAAAAGCCGGGTGGTGTTAAAGGCCCATTATAAATCGGACTGGTTTGAAAAGTACCAGTTTCAGCGTGATGTGCGGTTAACAGCCAAGTTTCATTATGGTGTGTACGAAATAAAATAGCGTTGAAGTTCTTTTTACAAGGACTTCAGCGTTTTTCTTAACGCTTTACATACCCCTTGTAGGTATGGTAATGTAAAATTAAGTAAGGGGGATTGATTGAATGATTCATGAAAATGATGGATTATTGGAAACTCATGAAGTGAGCTGTCGTAAAAGTCATCATCCTGAACCGATAAAAAAAGATTTAACGACAAGATTAAATCGAATCGAAGGGCAAATTCGCGGAATCAAAGGCATGATTGATAAAGATGTGTATTGTGATGATGTGATTACACAATTATCCGCAACGCAATCGGCATTAAATAGTGTCGCGAAGATCTTGCTGGAAGGTCATTTAAAAGGCTGTGTCGTGGATCGTCTAAATGAAGGCGATACTGAAGTATTGGACGAGCTTGTCGTAACTATTCAAAAAATGATGAAAAAATAAGGAGTGTTCGAGTATGGTAAATGTAACGTTAAATGTGAATGGTATGTCTTGCGGTCATTGTGTGAAATCTGTAGAAACTAGTGTTGGCGCTTTAGCTGGTGTACAGGAAGTAAAAGTGGATCTTGCTGAGAAAAAAGTATCGGTTGCATATAACGAAGATGCCGTTACTGTTGAGCAGATCAAAGAAACAATTGATGAACAAGGTTATGACGTTGTTGAATGATTGAGGTTTACAAATGATTTAGGTTCTCTAATTTAGAGAACCTCTCTTTTTACAAAATTCCATACCCCCTTGAGGTATAAAGAGGTGAGAACATGACTAAAGAACTGACATTGCAAGTAACAGGTATGACGTGTGCGGCATGTTCGGCAAGAATTGAAAAAGGCCTGAACAAGATGGAAGGGGTCGAATCGGCGAATGTCAATTTAGCGGTTGAAAAAGCAATGATTCAATATGATGAAACGGTCATCAAAGCACAGGATATTGAGCAAAAGATCCAAGCGCTCGGTTATGATGTCGTAAAAGAGAAAGTCGACTTTACAATCGATGGAATGACGTGTGCGGCGTGTTCGGCAAGAATCGAAAAGGTACTCGGGAAAATGGACGGGATTGCTTCGGCGAATGTGAACTTGGCATTGGAAAAAGCGACGATAGAATTTAATCCGTCTCAAGTATCGATGTCCGATATTATTGCACGGATTGAAAAGATCGGTTATGGTGCACAGCCAGTCGTTGAGGGCGATCCGGTTGATCATAGGGAAAAGGCGATCCAACGGCAAACAATTAAATTTACCGCGGCGGCCATTTTATCATTGCCTTTGTTATGGACGATGGTTGCACATTTTTCGTTTACGAGTTTTTTATACGTGCCTGATATACTCATGAATCCTTGGGTACAGCTCGCATTAGCAACACCCGTTCAATTTATTATTGGGTGGCAGTTTTACGTAGGTGCATACAAATCATTACGCAGCGGTGCGGCAAACATGGATGTGCTCGTTGTGATGGGAACGAGTGCGGCCTATTTTTACAGTATTTATCAAATGCTCGCACATCCGAGCGGTCATATGCCACACTTGTATTTTGAAACGAGCGCGGTGCTCATTACGCTGATTTTATTAGGGAAACTGTTTGAAGCACGTGCAAAAGGCAAGTCTTCGCAGGCGATCAAACAATTGATGGGCATGCAGGCGAAATCAGCGCTTGTGATCCGTGATGGCGTTGAACAGGCGGTACCACTTGAAGAAGTGCGCATCAATGATATTGTCCGCGTCAAGCCGGGTGAAAAGATTCCAGTCGATGGGGAAGTCGTTTCCGGAACTTCTGCGGTGGATGAATCGATGCTGACAGGCGAAAGTCTGCCGGTAGAAAAAAATATAGGCGATTTCGTTTATGGTGCAACACTGAATAAAAATGGTGCACTGGAAATGAAGGCATTAAAGGTTGGCAGTGAAACAGCATTGTCGCAAATCATTAAAATCGTCGAGTCGGCACAAGGTTCCAAAGCACCGATTCAGCGTCTTGCCGATAAGATTTCTAATATATTTGTACCGATAGTAGTAGGAATTGCCGTTGTGACGTTCATGTTGTGGTGGCTGATCGGAGGAGAATTCATTCAGGCATTTGAGGCGACAATTGCAGTACTTGTCATCGCATGCCCATGTGCGCTTGGCTTGGCGACACCAACATCGATTATGGCGGGTTCAGGACGTGCGGCACAGTTTGGTATTTTATTTAAAGGCGGGGAACATCTTGAACAGACTGGTTTTGTCGATACTGTCGTTGTCGATAAAACAGGGACGGTTACAAACGGGAAACCGGTTTTGACAGATGTTGTATTGTTCAGTGATTTAGAAGAAAATAATGTCCTGCGCATTGTTGCTTCTGCAGAAAAACAGTCTGAGCACCCATTGGCAGAAGCAATTGTTGAAGGTGTATTAGAGCGCGGGATTAAGCTATCGGCTGTTTCAAGCTTCCAGGCACTACCAGGGCTTGGTATTGAAGCACAAGTGGATAATGTAGAAGTAGCTGTAGGTACGAGAAAACTGATGCGGGATCGACAAATTAGTATTGAAGAAACGATCGAACAGCAATTGATTTCATTGGAACAGCAAGGGAAAACGGCGATGCTAGTAGCAATTAACAACCAATTCGCTGCAATTATTGCCGTTGCAGATACGGTGAAAGAAACATCTGCTGAAGCGGTAAGACGTCTGCATGCACTTGGTCTGAAAGTGATTATGCTTACAGGTGATAATGAACGAACGGCAAAAGCGATTGCAGCAGAAGTGGGTGTTGATGAAGTCATTGCTGAAGTGCTGCCGGAACAAAAGGCACAGCAAATTGAAAACTTGAAGCAACACGGACGAAATGTTGCGATGGTTGGTGACGGGATCAATGACGCACCTGCCCTTGCGGTAGCTGATATTGGGATGGCAATCGGCACAGGAACGGATGTTGCGATGGAGGCGGCTGATATTACATTGATTCGCGGAGATTTGAACAGTATTGCCGATGCGATTTTAATGAGCCGTAAAACGATGACGAATATTAAACAAAACCTGTTTTGGGCGTTTGCCTACAATGTCATCGGTATTCCGATCGCTGCACTCGGTTTCCTCGCACCTTGGGTAGCAGGCGCAGCAATGGCATTCAGTTCCGTTTCGGTTGTGTTGAATGCATTGAGACTGCAGCGTGTAAAATTGTAAAAATACCGACTTCCTGAATAAAGAAGGCTATTCATTCATAAAAGGACTAAGAAGATTTACAGGATGATTGAGGGAATGACGATCCATTTTGAAGTTTAAATTTAATAAGAATATACCAACATAAATACACAGTATAGGTTTTGAAAATAATTATAGTGGAAACTTACAATCGAAGTGTAAAATGGAATTGAAAATAATAGACTTTAATCAATCCATCTTTATTAGAAATAAACCAATAATGATAGGAGCCATCAATATGAAGGAAGATTCAAAGGTATATGATGTCACGATTATCGGCGGAGGTCCTGCGGGGATGTTTACGGCATTCTACGGCGGCATGCGCCAGCTTGAAGTTAAACTGATTGAAAGTCTTCCCCAATTAGGTGGGCAGCTTGCTGCTCTTTATCCTGATAAATATATTTATGATATCGCAGGATTTCCGAAGGTGCGGGCGCAGGAACTTGTCAATAATCTGAAAGAACAAATGTCAGCGTTTGACCAAACAGTAGTAACTGGTCAAAGTGTCGAAACGATTAAAAAGTTGGATGACGGAACATTTAAGCTGACAACAAACGAAGAAATCCATTATTCAAAAACAATCATTATTACAGCAGGTCTTGGCGCATTCCAGCCAAGACAGTTGGAAGTTGAAGGAGCAGAATACTATGAGGGCAAAAATCTTCATTATTTCATCAGCGAAATAAATGATTTTAAGGGAAAGAATGTAGTTATTTTCGGCGGAGGAGACTCAGCTATTGACTGGTCGCTTATGCTTGAACCTATTGCTGACAAAGTTACAATTGTCCATAGACGAGATCAATTCCGAGCACATGAGTACAGTGTTGAAAATCTGTTCAAATCAAGTGTGGCGATCAAAACACCATATATGCCGGATGAGTTGTTTGGCGATGAAAACGGCATTAAACAAATTATCATCCGGAATGCAGAAGGGGATAAAGAAACACTTGAGGTTGATGACATAATTGTGAACTATGGATTTAAATCGTCATTAGGTCCAATCAAGGAGTGGGGATTAGAAATCGAGAAAAATTCCATTATTGTAAACTCTAAAATGGAAACAAATATCGAGGGAATCTATGCTGTTGGTGATGTATCAACTTACGATGGAAAAGTGAAGTTAATTGCAACTGGTTTCGGTGAAGCGCCGGTTGCCATTAGTGCGGCTCGGTTGTTTATTGATCCGTCAGCAAAAAAGCATCTACCACACAGCACCGATCTTTTCAATAAATAATATTTTTTTATCCGGTATGATTGGAATGTATAACAGGGAAGCGGGCTCACTATCAAATTCACATATGAATTGATAGTGAGCCCTTTAATTTTGAGTTTTGATTAGGCAGGTAATCGGTTGGATTGAAAGTGGTATTTCACCGGGCTCAAGCCAGCCGATTTTTTTCTGCCACTTGGCAATTGTAGTTGTCTGATACAATCTATTTTTACTGTTACTACCTGACAGGCAATTCTACGACAAAGCTCGTTCCTTGGGTTTCAATACTATTCACATGAATGATTCCACCATGTAATGTAACGATAGCGGCAACTATTGAAAGTCCCAGTCCTGTTCCATCAATTGAACGCGACCGTGCAGTATCTACTCGATAAAAGCGGTCAAAAATTCTTTCTTTCTCTTTATCATTCAAACCTATACCCGAATCTTCAAAGAATACCAACACCGATTTTCCTTGTTCTTTAATGGATATTTCAATAATGCCATTCGGTTTATTATATTTGATGGCATTAGTTAACAGATTGTCCCAGACCGCATTAAGTAAGGACGGATCCCCAGTAATTTCTACATCCGGTAATGTGAATCCGAGCGTTATACCTTTTTCTCCAATTTGCCACTGATTGCTCCGTATAAGTTCCTTAATTTGTTTTCCGATATTAACTGACTTTCTTTTCATAATATCCTCATCTCGGTCTAACGAAGCAAGAAGTAATAGCTGTCTTGTTAATGTAGACAGTCTTTTAATCTCTCCGTTGATGATCGAAATATAATTGCTTTTATCTTCCGGACTCATGGATTCGCTTTTCAAGAGGTTTGCATATCCTTTTATATTAGATAAAGGTGACTGGATATCATGAGAGATATTCGAAATAAACTCTTTCCTCATTTCATCCATCTGCTCCAGTTTACTGGCCATCCGTAAAAAACTAAGTGAAAGTTCACCTAATTCATCATGACGGGTAGTATCAAGATCGACATTGTAATTTCCGTTTGAGAGTGATTTTGTTGCAGATGTAAGTTTTGAAATTGGATGAACTAAATATTTAGTTATAAAAATGACCATTATGATACTCAGCATAATCGCCAAAGCCAGCAGCCATCCGAATAAAATATGCATTTCGTTAAACAGTAGCTTAATATCCGGTCTAATGAAAAGCGCATACTTTTTCCCGTTATGTGTCAATGGAACACCAATCGTATTTTTCAATTCGTTTGCAAAAAATCCTGTGACAAATGTCTCCCGTGGAAAATTTAGAATACCATGAAAAATATCACCGTTTATTACTTGTTCTTTGGTGGAATGAGACAATGTCTTTTCCCTAAAGGGTGCACCAAAATAAAATTCATTACCGGAATTGTCAACGAGGAAAATTTGATAACCAATTGACGAAATGTTTTCAAAATAATCTTTTAGATTTAAATCAGGTTGGTTCCCGGTAAATTCAGCAATGTTTAATGCAATTGTTGTGTTTTTCTGGTCATTAAATGGTTTTAATTTTTGCTGATAATACATATTCGAGATTAAAAAAGCTAATATTCCACTAAAAATCATAATTCCAATCGTGAACACAACAAACTTCACATAAAGAGATCTCATCTTCTGATTGCCTCCAATGAATAGCCAACCCCACGTACTGTTTTAATATGAAAATCATCTGTCAATTTAGAAAAACGTTCTCTTAATCGTTTTACATGAACATCTACTGTCCGTTCATCTCCTTCGTAATCGACACCCCATATATGTTCGATTAGGTGATCACGAGAAAATACTTGCATAGGATTTAAAGCAAGGAAATACAGGAGTTCGAATTCCTTTAAGGGTAAGAGAATCGTCCGGTCACCAATCTGAACCTCATAGCTTTTTTTATTAATAGTTGTACTTCCTAAACGAATAATCGATTCATCGGAATGCTTATCGTATCGACGCAGTAAGGCTTCAATTCTAAAATTTAATTCTTTTGGTTCAAACGGCTTGACTAGATAATCATCCGTACCAGATTTATATCCTATTTCTTTATCTTCAATTTGATTTTTGGCAGTTAAAAGGATAACGGGAATATCGTATTTTTTTCGAATCACCCTTGTTAGGGCATAACCATCCATAAAAGGCATCATTACATCCACTACTGCTAAATCACATACTTCTCGATTAAGAATCCCTAATGCTTCAGTCCCATCTTTTGCTTGGAAAACTTTGAAACCTGCTTCGGACAAGTGGATGTTTACAAGCTGTAATATATTGATATCGTCATCTACAATTAAAATTGTTGTCATTCTATTTTCTCCTGTTTTATAGAAATTTCGTCTATTTAATGAACTAACAAATGAACAGCCATACACGTCCAGGCTGTTCATTTATGTTCTGTCACATAATTCATCTATTAGAATCTACTTTTCACTTTGCAAAACCATTCCATCACTCATTTTAATCACATGGTCTACATATAAAAGCAATTCCTCATCATGGGTAACCATTAATGTAGCAATATTCAACGTTTTAGTTAAATCTTGAATTAACAGCATAACATCTCTGGACTTCCTTGAATCAAGACTGGCAGTTGGTTCATCTGCAAAGAGAACTTTCGGTTTATGGATGATTGCTCGGGCAATGGCGATCCGTTGTTTTTCTCCCCCCGATAAGGAAGAGGGGTAAGCATGCTTCCTATGATTCATTTCAACTAGTTGTAGAATGTTATTAACTTCTGCATGTTTTTCCTGTTTGCTTAAGTTTGATTCAGAAACATCCAGCATTAACATTAACTGCTCTTCAACTGTGAGAAAAGGAACAAGATGAGCAAATTGAAAGACAAAGCCAAATTTGCTAGCCCGAATTTTTCGAACCTGTTCAGAACTCATGGCAGTCATATTATTTCCATCGAATATAACTTGCCCATCAGATACAGGTTGTAATCCTGCAGCTATAGTAAGGAGCGTACTTTTACCAGAACCTGATGCACCTACTAATGCTGTTACCTCTCCCTCTTTAAGCGTAAGGTTGATTCCTTTTAGTATTTCTTCCTCTACTTCACCAGTAACAAATGTTTTCCTAACATCTTCTAGTGTGAATATTGTCATATTAAGCCTCTCCTTGTTGTATCGCATGTAATGGTTCGATTTTTTTGATTTGTATTCCAGAGAGTGTAGCTCCGATAAAACCGATTAGCAGGAAAACTATAGATAATTGGGCGGTTTTTTCAAATGTTAAATGAAAAGGCATTCCCTCAGGTGCAATCATATTAAATACTTGGCTGAAAGAAATGGACAATATAAGCGAAACGACCGTTATAAAGAGCATTTGTGACCACATGATTTTGAACAGCTTGCTTGTTTTCATACCGATTGCCTTTAAAATCCCATATAAACCGACTTTTTGAATATTCATCATGTAAAAAAAGATGGCAAATAACATTCCGCTAATTACAACTAAAAACCAAACAATCATATTTAATGACATCTGTTCTGCATTATAGCTTGGAATGGTATTGAGGAAATCCTTGTTCGTAAAGGATTGCAAGCCTGCGAATTGTTGTGAAGAATCTCCTCCCGGTATAAATATCAGTTGCATTTCCATAACCCGATACATTTCCTGGAAATTTTTAGTGTTTATAAATGCAACCGGGGCATGACTGAATTTCTTTTGGTCGACAAAACCCTTTACTTTAAATTCGCCACTGAATTGATTATTCGTTAACGTATCTCCGACCTTTATCCCTTTGTCCTCCATTGAGCGATCTAATATAATCTCCCCATCTTCCACCTTCTCAAATAGTTCTGAATCAGTGGATGTAACAAAGGCTACACTCTGTTGTTTGTCAGTTTTGTTCGTTAAGAAACCCATTTGAATTGAAAATGCCACAGCATCTTTTTCGTTGTTTATTATTTTATCCTGTATACTACTATCTATTTTTGACAGATTATAAGTTTCGTCTCCATCTTTATTCATATAAAATTGACCATTTGGTAAATCTTGAATTAAAGAAGCATTGTCTTGCGATAATCCATTTGCCAAACCAGATATTATAAATGTTAATAAACTAACGAGAAAAATAATGGAACCTAAAATTAAAAATCTCACTTTATTTTTCTTGATTTCTTTCCACGCAATATTCATTTTTACTTTCCTCCGATCTGTTCTTTACATCCATAGTTTATAAATTGAATATGAACGGGGGATGAACAGTAAATTACATTTCGGGTTCATTTGAACTGTTTTTAAATGGACGGTACGCAGTTATCGAGCACGAGAACATACTTTGGCTTCGTTTATAACCCCCTTGCTGTTGTATTATTCGTATAAAAAAAACCAATTCGTCCATACTTTAATATAGACTTGATTTATATAAATACCATAAATTACCAAATGGTAATATGGATAGTTGAATGAAGAAGAGGAGAGGGATACGATGTGGTTTAAGAAAAAGGAAAAATTTCGTGAAGTTAGTTCCTCTCCCGCTACTCAGATTCAGGAAGTGGATGACATTGAAAATGATCTGATAAAAACAAATCTTCAACAGAACTTACAATTTATAAAAGATGCTCTTGGAACCAGTTCGGATATTGTTATTCGCGAAATTCTAATTGGTAAAGAAGGAACGATAAAAGCAGGTATTATATATACGGACGGATTAACCGATACAGCTTCTTTACAAAACTTTATACTTGAAACGCTGATGCTGGATATAAAGGAAATTGAATTACTGGGAAAGACTCTTCCTCAGAAAAATCTTATCACCGTATTAAAAGATGTCGCCATGACAGTAGGGGATATTAAAGAAATAGCAGACTTTGATGTACTATTTACGGACCTTTTGTCAGGGGATACGATTATTTTAATCGATGGCTATAATCATGGCTTAACTATTTCCAACAGGCAATGGGTCGAGCGTGGGGTAACGGAACCAGTGGCCCAGACAGTAGTTAGGGGTCCGCGTGAAGGTTTTACCGAAAATTTACGTGTCAATACAGCGCTAATCCGTAGGAAAATTAAAGATCCTAACTTTTGGATTGAGTCAAAGAAGATTGGTTCACGAACGAAAACAAATGTTGCCATAGCCTATATCAACGGCATTGCAAATGACGAAATAGTAAAAGAAGTCAATTTACGTTTGGATCGAATAATGATCGATGGAATTCTGGAAAGCGGAAATATCGAGGAATTAATTCAGGATACGCCATATACACCTTTTCCTACTGTCTTTAATACAGAAAGACCGGATGTAGTAGCAGCTGCACTACTTGAGGGGCGCATAGCGATCATTGTAGATGGAACACCCTTTGTGCTGATTGTTCCAGCATTATTCATACAGTTTTTTCAATCTCCGGAAGACTACTATGTTCGGACGCTTATAGGGAGTCTTGTTCGGCTCCTACGTTTTTTATCATTTACAATTACATTGCTGGCACCTGCATTATTTATTGCAATCACGACGTTTCATCAAACGATGCTACCACCTGCACTCCTTATCAGTCTTGCAGCTCAGCGAGAAGGTGTTCCGTTTCCGGCATTTGTTGAGGCACTAATAATGGAAATAACGTTTGAAATATTACGCGAAGCTGGTGTTAGGATGCCTCGTGCGATTGGTTCAGCAATGTCCATTGTTGGGGCATTTGTTATAGGTACAGCGGCTGTGGAAGCAGGAATAATTTCAGCCATGATGGTAATCATCGTTTCAATTACGGCCATATCCAGTTTTGTTTCACCTTCTTACGATATGGCGATTGCTACAAGGATACTCCGCTTTGCATTTATGGCTTTAGCAGCATCATTTGGTCTCTATGGAATTACTATTGGATTAATCGCTCTAATTTTACATTTATGCAGTTTACGCTCGTTTGGGATACCTTATATGTCACCGGTTGCACCATTTAATGTTTCCGATCAAAAGGATACGTTTATTGTATTTCCGCTCTGGAGCTTGTTGACTCGACCCCATCTAATCAGTCAAAAAAATAGAGTTAGGCAACAAAATCCATCCTCTGCAAAGCCAGCACCACCAAAAAATAAGGAATGAAAGGGACTTAAATGTTGAAAAAGTACATGATTATTCTCATAATCCTTAATTTCATTCTTACGGGGTGCTGGGATAAGAGGGAGTTAAACGAGCTCGCAATTACACTGGCATTGGGTATTGATAAAGTGGAGGGTGAAGATGAATACGAGGTAACCGCACAAGTAGTAGTACCTTCTGCCGTTTCCATGAAAGA
Source organism: Solibacillus sp. FSL K6-1126 (assembly GCF_038003445.1). NCBI lineage: Bacteria > Bacillati > Bacillota > Bacilli > Caryophanales > Caryophanaceae > Solibacillus > Solibacillus sp. FSL K6-1126. Next base: position 1,781,762 of record NZ_JBBOPD010000001.1, read on the forward strand.
CGGGACAGGGGGTGCAACAGTCACACTTTTTACAGAGAATGGGGAAACAGTTTATGAAGCACTTCGTAGAATGACAAAAGTCTCGCCTAGGAAAATATATCCCGGACACCTTCAAATGCTGATCATTGGTGAAGAATTGGCTAAGGAAGGAATAGGTGAATCTTTGGATTTACTCGCTAGGGATTGGGAACTTCGACCTGACTTCTATGTTGTTGTTGCTAAGGATGTAACCGCCAGAGAAATTCTGAATGTCACAACAGATTTGGAAAGCATACCTGCCAGTAAGATGTTTGCAGGTCTAAAAGTATCGGAAAAGGCTTGGGCAGGTACGACTGGTGTTACTTTAGATGAATTGATAGTCAATCTTATAAGTGACGGAAAAGAAGCTGTATTAACGGGGATTCAGTTGACAGGCAATAAACAAATAGGATCCACTCAACAGAATATAGAATCCATTTCTAAGCCTGCTCAAATCCAATATGATAATTTAGCCGTATTTAAAGAAGATCGGCTGATGGGCTGGTTAACTGAACAAGATAGTAGGGGGTATAGCGGTATAACCAATACAGTTAAATCAACCGTAACATCAATATCTTGTCCTAACGAAGGGAAATCTACCATTGAAGTGACTAACTTCCATTCTAAAGTCGAGGGAAATATAGTCCATGGAAAACCCGAAGTAAATATCCATACGAAAGCCGAGGGGAAGGTAGGCGAAGTTAGATGTAAAATTGATTTAAAGAATCCGGAAACCATACAGGAGCTTGAGAAAAATTATGAAAAAGAAGCGACAAGAATAATAAATGAGACAATCGATGTGCTACAAGAAGAATACCAATCAGACATATTTGGATTTGGTGAAGCTATCCATCGCGCCAACCCGGAAGAGTGGAATAAGATAAAAGAAAATTGGGACGAGGAATTTTCTGACTTAACAGTGAACGTTAAAGTAGATATGAAAATTCGCCTTACAGGGACGGTGAATAGTTCATTTTTAGAAAAGCTTAAGGACTAATCGCCATGTAAAAATAAAAGGAGTGCTTGAAAAAGAGTTGTTTGTTCAAAAGATCCCTCAGTGGAAGGCGGGTAAGGCATGATGCAGGATATTAAAATAAATCCATATCAATTTATGGTTTTAGTCGTGTTGTTTTCAGTTGGTACAAGTATCTTAATTGTTCCGTCATTTTTAGCTTCCGCAACAAAACAAGATGCTTGGATTGTTGCAACCCTCGGCACAGCAATTGGATTAATCGTAATATGGTTATTCTGCTTAATCGCACAATGGTTTCCGAACCTCACTTTTGTTCAAATGATGGAAAAGGTTCTGGGGCGCTGGCTAGGGAAAGCTGCCTCACTTTTATTTGTGTTCATGTCTTTTATCTATACCGCAATCCTACTATTTTATTCAGGGACCTTTTTGAACACTCATTTAATGCCAAATACGCCAATGGTCGCGCTAAATATCCTATTGGCAATTATTATTGTGATGGGCGTCCGATTAGGATTAGAAACAATTGCACGTTCTGCAGAAGTATTAATTCTTTTTTGCTTAATATTTTTTCTTTTTTAGTATTTTTCATTTCTCCGCAAGTAAATTTGGATAACTTGCAACCAGTATTTGAAGCCGAACCTAAAAAAATTGTACAAACATCCTTATCTTTTATAGAAGTAACTTCGGTCAATGCTATAGTGTTATTAATGATTTTTCCTGCCTTTATCAACACAGGTCTTAAAGCTAAAAAATTCTTTTTGATCGGGAACTTATTAGGTGGAATTGTCATTATTATTTTTACATTTTTATGTGTAGCAGTATTAGGGGCTTATAATACTGGAATAGAGCTGTATCCTGGCTATGTATTGGCCAAAAGAATTAATGTCGGTGAATTTATACAACGGATTGAGGCATTAATGGGCACACTTTGGATTATCGCACTTTATTATAAGGCTACCATTTATTTTTATGTTACTGTTTTAGGATTTTCGCAAATATTCAATTTAAAGGATTACCGCCCGTTAACGATCCCTTTTGGAATCATTGCGGTAGTCATTTCGATTGTAATTTTCCCGGATGTCATTTACCAGCAGCGGTGGAATACTACAATAGGTTTAATATTCTCCTATACAATTGGTATAGTCTTACCTCTTTTACTGATAGTAGTGTATGCCATCCGAAGAAAGCAATTAAGGAAAGTAACTGAAGAACCTTAAGTGGGAGAATTGATGCAGGCACATCACCAACAATTGAGCGCGCTTCCGACAGGGAACAGTGCTCCTTTTTATTTGAGTACGATTTATGTCTACCGGATCGATTTCTGAAGATTCTATATTTTGTTATGATATACTTAATCAGTAAAATAATTTAAGTATAAAAGGGGAGTACCAAAAATATGGAATACATCACACTTAATAATGGAATAAAAATGCCGATTGTTGGTACAGGTACAAATACGTATGGTAAAGAAAATAAGGACTATAACGGAGTATTAACAAATGAAATTCCTGAGCTCGTAACAGCACTTGAGTTAGGATATCGATTAATAGATGCTGCGATTAGTTATAGAAACGAAGAGCTTGTAGGGGGAATATTAGCAGAAAGTTCAGTACCGAGAGAAGAGTTGTTCATTACAACGAAAATACCGGCGAGAGAAGAATATGTTTCTTCAAAGGAGTCGACTCGAGCAGCAATCGATAACAGTCTAAAAAATTTCCAAACAGACTATTTGGACCTGCTTCTGATTCATGCACCAATCGAGGACAAGGAACAGCTTAAAAACACTTGGGAAGTTTTTGAAGAATATTACGAAGCAGGAAAACTGAAAGCAATTGGCGTTTCAAACTTTAGAAAAAATCATCTGGATGAATTGAAAGAATTCGCGAAAGTGAAGCCAGCCGTTAATCAAATACAAATCAACTTAAAAGAAAAGAACGAAGACCTTCTTGCTTTATTACAAGACGAGGGCATTACACCTGTTGCATGGGGACCGATGAAAACTGAAGCGCATCAACAAGAAGTATTGGATGAAATCGGTAAAGCCTATGATAAATCGGGTGCACAAGTTTTATTGAAATACCAAATCCAGCGCGGTGTTGTCGTTATTCCGAAATCACACAACCGTTTGAATCAGGCAGCAAATTTGGATCTATTTGATTTCGAATTAACTGCAGCAGATGTCGAAAAAATTGAAAACCTGTAATAAGTCACTACCATTTTAATCATACCAAACAAGCGTCTCCTATTTTGGAGACGCTTGTTAAATATCTACCTTTGTTAACAGGCCACTTACCAAAATACAAGCCCCAATGAAAAACATGGCAATAAACAATATGACCATCACGCCCATTCCTGCAAAGCCTTCCCCGGCAAAAATTGCGAAACAAATACCAATTAGCCAAGAAACAAACGGGTTTAACACAATCATGACCAGGATACCCCATACAATCCGATTTCTTCTTTTAGATTGATTTTTTGTTAACACCCGGCCAGTTGCTGCGACAATAACTATGATTAATAATGCGACTCCCAAGGCCTTTTACCTCCTAATTTTTTTCGCCTATACTATACGTATATAATTGGCGCCCTACAACGTAAAAGATTACATATAGTGGAATTAACAGTTCATCGTGAAGTAACCAGTCCTCTAATGTATTCGGCTGGAATTGCCAAAAGACAATCATTTCATAGACGAATGTCGGTACGATAAAAATCGTGGCCACATTCAGCCATTTTGTTTTGTAGGCCTTTTTCGCTTCGTTGTATAATAGCTCCCATATTCCGAAAACGACTGTACAGATAAAAAGCAGCGTCAAAACTACATCGGTGGAAATAGGTGAGTCGTTACGTGGCTCCAGCCATTTTGTAATAAAGTGGGAGCTCAAACATAGTGTAAACGTCGTAAATATAATCGCCGCACAAAAGCGGATCCATTTATAATGCGGAAACAATACTTTCTTCATTTCTCTTTCAATGTGATTCGCTTCACCGAACGACTTTATAGCGAGTTGAATGGCTTGTTGTTCTGAATAGCCAACCATTCGTAATTCATCGATATGTTCCAAAATATGATTTTCAAATTCTTCTTTCATCAATGCCCGTTCATCATCATGGATTGGCAAATTCGCTATAATTTTTTCAACATATTGTTTAACGACTTCCATACAATCCACCTGCCGTTCGTTTGATTAAACGGGTCAACTGCTCCCAGCTTGATAACTTTTGCTTTAATTGTTCGCGTCCAATATCCGTAATGGCATAGTATTTCCGGCGTTTTCCGGAAGTTTCATCTTGCCAGTAACTCGTCACAAAACGATGCTGTTCTAAACGCTTTAATGCTGGATATAACGTTCCTTCATTCATCGAATAGGCTTCATCGCTTAAAACGCGAAGCTGCTTTGTCATTTCATAGCCGTATCGATCCTGTTCTGCCAATAGTGATAAAAGTAAAATATCGATACTCCCTTTCATCATTTCTTTCTCCATTTTTTACAATCACCGCCTTTAAATACATATTAATCCAATGTACATCGTATTACAATGTATAAATGAAAACCTGTTCGACGAATGATTCCATTCTGTCAGTATGAATAATATAAAATGGTTATTTATGTTAAGGTATAGAGAATAAAATAATTAAGAGAGTGAATACCCAGCTGCAATAGAGAGTGTAAAAATGAAGTATGATCAGAAATTCTTGTTATTACAAAAACTATACAAAAACGTACCTCATCTAAAATATCGATTAGGATTATTTGGTAGATAGGAAGGAAGGATTACATTGTCAAAAGGGCTTATTCATCATATCGAATTATATGTTTCAGATTTAAAAACTTCCATTAACTTTTGGGGATGGTTGTTAGAAGAATTGGGATATGAATCTTATCAATCGTGGGAAAGTGGACAGAGTTGGAAAATCGGAGAGACCTATATCGTTTTCGTGCAAGCAGAAGAACGGTTTATGGATATTCCTTATCATAGATGCCGGGTAGGTCTAAATCATTTGGCTTTCCATGCAAGTTCGCGTCAACAAGTAGATGAGATGACAAGAAAGTTAGCAAGTAAAGGTGTTAATATCCTTTATACTGATAAACATCCCTATGCAGGAGGGGAAAATTATTACGCTGTTTTTTTTGAAGATCCGGATAGAATCAAGGTTGAACTTGTAGCACCATGATTATGCCGCCGGTTTTAGACTCATGAAAAAAGGAATACCTACTGAATGTTAGGTATTCCTTTTCTCACACTAATTAACGAAATCTATTCTTTTCGCATAATAAAGCTCAAGTGCCTGCCGGTTGAGCGGTCTTGGCGATGGGAGAATCCGTCCTCATCCAAAAATGTGCACATTCGGTCAATCGATATGTTTTCTTCAGGCACACCTGCAAGCATGCACTGTGTTTTCACGGTCAACTGGTTGTCGATATGGAATTTGCTCGTTTCTTCATTCCAGTACATAAATTCGTCCGCATAGCCGAGTGCTTTGAATTTTTCCTGGACATCGGCATCCACTTCGAATTTCTCTTGGCTGATTGCTGGCCCGATCATTACTTTTAAATCACGTAAATCGCAATTTTCCTCTTGTTGTAAATGTTGAAGCAACTTTAATGTAATTTCTTTAATCGTCCCTTGCCATCCAGAGTGCACAGCCCCGATGACATTTGTTTTTTCATTATAAAATAAGACCGGTACACAATCTGCGGTAAAGCTTGAGATCACAACGTTCGGTTCGTACGTATACAATGCGTCGGTATCATGAACAGCAGTTGTATTGTCGGTTGCTCCTTTGCCGATTTCCGATTTTTCCACACGAAAGAAGTTGGCACTATGTGTTTGATTGGCGCATACAAACTCTGATAATTTGGTTTGCAGCAGTGAGGCAAGCTGTTGGCGGTTTTCGATAATATCAGCTTCGTTTTTGCAAACATGGAGTGCCATATTGTTGTCCTCGGCTAATGCTGGATCTTTTAATGTAATGCCTAGTACGCGTTTTTCATTATTTTCATAAAATTTTACCTTCATTTTATCACCCCCTGTACTATACCCGTAAATGCAAATTTTGTATAGGCAAATAGTGTTTGGTATAATGATTGGAAATAGGGGGAATGTGATGAAGAGTTGGCAAATCATTTTAACCGGTTTTTTACCTTATGTCATGGCGGTCATGGTTTTTATTGCATTTTCATTGCCTTATATAAATGAATCGATCACATTTGGTACGGCCATGTCCATCATTATTTATGTTTTGCCGATTTATTTTTTTGTCGTGATTCCCTGGTATTATGTGCTGTACTTCATGCGTAAAAATTACAGCAAACGGGCACTTTACTTAACAAGCTTTATTTTTTGTATTCTGCAGCCAATCGTATTCGGATACTTTATGAAAGCACCGGTCGGCAGCGCGTATTTTTTATTTTTTGTATCACCACCGTTTATAGTTGGCATAATGGTTAGTACATTGTGTATTAACTGGTTTTATAAAGAAGATTTGAAGCAGACGACAAATGGAAGGGGAGAGCCGATTGGAATTGACGATTGAATGGCAATATATCACAAAGGCTAAGCAGGAAATTACATGGCGAAGTGAGGCAATTCCTGCAGCGCATGCCTATACGCTCGTACTGGATATGGAAAACACGGGCCGTACAAAAAATATTGTGATGACAGATGAACATGACAGTACATGGACTTTAAAAGAGCTAAAAAAATATTTGAAATCTCTCGAAACAGAACCTACCGAAGTGGAAGTCTATTTTGATGGCGGTTTTAATAGAGAAGAAAAGCTGGCCGGTTTAGGGATAGTCGTCTATTATAAACAGAACGGAAAAAACTATCGCTTGCGGACGAATCAGCTGGCGGAGTATTTAACATCAAACAATGAAGCGGAATATGCGGCACTGAATCTTGCTGTAGAGCAGCTTGAGGAGATGGGCGTGCATCACCAAAAAATAAAGATTTACGGTGATTCGCAAGTCGTCATTAATGAAATGAACGGCGAATGGGGCGTAACGGATAGTGTTCTGTCAACGTGGGCAGATAAAATCGATGCGAAGCTTCAGAAGCTTGGCATTCGTCCGGAATATCAACATATTGACCGCAAACTAAACGGTGAAGCAGATCAGCTCGCGAATCAGGCACTACTGGAAGTTGAAATCTACGCGGATATTGATATACGAAAGAGTAAGAAAAGATAATTGAAGGGGGATCATTCATGATACGTTCTGTTGGCACAGGGAGTTCAAGTTTAAATAACCAGACACGTCCCCGAAATTTACAGCAACAAACAACAGCTTTCCCGAAAATCGGGGAAGAACAAGGTGTCACACGAGAGCAGGAAAAACTGCGTACAGGTGAGCCCGAAAAAGGGCCGATGATGGTCGGTGTCAAACCGAAAACACAGCTGAAATCCATTTTTGATGAGCCAAATGGAGTCGTGAAGCTAAATGCGGACGGCGATAAATTGGAAGTTAGCAAGCGTGCAATTTCACTCGCAAAAGAAGTGCTCTATATTTAATGAAAAAGCTCCGCAGGGAAAATATCCCGGCGGAGCTTTCGTTTTAGCTTTTATTATTGTTTTTCAAATGCACGTTCACCAGCAATACCGGGTTGCGTTAATTCGAATGGATTTAAGATAATATCAAGCTGCTCAAGTGTGAAATAATTGTACATTAAGCAAAGTTCGCGTACAGATTTGCCGCTATGCAATGCTTCACGCGCAATTTGACTTGAACGCTCATACCCTAAATGTGGAGCCAGTGCAGTAATAACACCGATTGAACGCTCAACAAAATCATGCAGACGCGCTTCATTCGCTTCGATATGATCCAGGCAGTATTTTGTAAATACTGTGAAACCGTTCGTCATAATTTCAATCGACTGAAGCAGATTAAATACTAGAACTGGTTCCATTACGTTAAGCTCAAATTGACCTGCTTCTGATGCAAGTGAGATTGTCACGTCGTTACCGATCACTTGGAAAGCAATTTGGTTAATTACTTCCGGCATAACCGGGTTTACTTTACCTGGCATAATAGAAGAACCTGGCTGGCGTTCCGGTAAGCGAATTTCTGCAAATCCGGCTTTTGGACCTGATGCCATTAAGCGTAGGTCATTACAGATTTTCGACATATTCATCATAGCGATTTTTAGCATTGATGATACTTCTGCATACGTATCGGTATTTTGTGTACCGTCGATTAAATTGTCTACTTTAATGAACGGGAAGCCACTGTAAACCGCAATGTTTTCCACAGCTAATTTCATATATTCTGGATCTGCATTTAAGCCTGTACCGATTGCAGTTGCGCCAATATTGATTTGCAGCATTGTCTGCTGCGCTTTTTTGATTCGAGCAATATCACGAGAAACAACGGCAGCGTAGGCACCAAATTCTTGACCTAAACGAACGGGTACAGCATCTTGTAAATGCGTACGTCCCATTTTAACGATTGAATCGAATTCTACTGATTTTTTGATAAAGCTATCACGCATCATTTCCATTGCAATAATTAGATTATCTAATGTAGAAACTGTTGCGATATGGATAGCCGATGGGAATGCATCATTTGTTGACTGCGCCATATTGACATGGCTGTTAGGACTAATGATTGAATAAGTACCTTTTTCTTCCCCTAAAATTTCCAGTGCACGGTTAGCAATTACTTCATTGGCATTCATGTTCATTGAAGTGCCTGCTCCGCCCTGAATTGGATCTACAACAAACTGGTCATGTAATAGTCCTGAAATAATGTCATCGGATGCTTGTGCAATTGCATTGGCAATTACCGGGTCCAATTTACCGATAGCGGCATTTGCAAGTGCCGAACTTTTCTTTACGATGGCAAATGCACGAATTAATTCAGGGTGCATTGTCATTTTAGTAATCGGGAAATTTTCTAATGCACGAGTTGTTTGAACGCCGTAATAAACGTCCTTTGGGATTTCTAATGTGCCTAAAAAGTCTTTTTCAATACGTGTACTCATTTGTACAAACCCTCCAAGAGAATGGTGTAATAGTTGGATAAACAACTACATTATACGCCATTTTATGATAAAAGCTTACTTGCTGAATTATTAGTTTATTTAACATAATCTTGTAAGTTTAAATTAACCAATAGTAACAGATAAAATGTGGGGAAATCGAAACTTTTTTATTTTTCATCCGACTAATTATGTAAGAAACGAGGTGATGGACATTGAAAAAATGTTTTAGTTGCATGCTTGTCATGGGACTGATTTTTCTACTTGCAGCATGTAATACGAAAGATCAAGAAACCTCATCCAATTCGACCGACCCTGTTCAGGAAGAAAATCAAGTTGAATATGAATTACTGTTTCAATTAGATTCGATTCCCCCTGAAGTTGGTACGAGTATTTCAATCGTGCAGGATGAAAAGCTTTATACGACGTGGGCCGATATTTTTGGTTTTGAATCGATTCCGCCCATCGATTTTGAAACAGAAGAAGTGCTGTTTGTCACAGGGTATTCAGATGGCTGTGGAAGAGAAATTGAAAAAATCGAAAAAGACGGGGATACATTAGTTATTACTTTAAATTACCCTGAAAATATTCGCGAGAAAGACATCGCCTGCACAGAAATTGCTATAGACAATACGTATGTTGTCAAAATGAAAAAGACAAACACAACAAAAGGTAAGCTGATCGATATCAATCGAACAACATACGAAGAAGATTCAACAGTACAGGAAAAACTGCAGTAAACGAAAACAGAATTACGAGGGGCTACCAATTCCTCTATATGAAATATTACACTGAAAATATTGAATTTTCGGTGTAATATTTTTTTAGTCATGAATCTTCTGCAAGATGAAAACATTATGTTGGGAATAAGGTTAAATTGCTATTTACATAATAACTGACTACTATTATCCATTGTAAGGCGGGCAGAAAATTGATAGTATGATTATCGTACAATAATAGTATTGAACGCGAGCTATAGGAAACTGGAAGATGCCAGATGACCTATAGGCAACTAATTGCATACATATCAAGCGTTGATCGTCGTGGATAAAACTACTGGCGGGAGCAGTTTCTGGAGAGAGCGCGTATACCGCGTCGCCGAAGGGTTCATAATCTCAGGCAAAAGGACAGAAGAGTAATGAGAGACGCTTTTCCTTAAAAATTGGTGTATGTAGCATCCACTGTTTGAAAAAGAAAAGCCCTCGATAGATGTCACAGATTTTTTTGGAATCTGGACGCGATTTCGCAGAGGCGAGATCGATTATTCTTAGACACAGGGACTGGCACATAATCAGTCCCTGTTTTAATTTTCCAGAAAAAATTACTTGATGGACCGCGATGAAGTACTTATTATTTTGCGCTGTGTAAACAGACAAAATACTTATCCTTTGGAGGAATCGTTTTGGAACAACAAGAATTAAAGCGCGATCTGAAAAATCGACACGTTCAGTTAATAGCGATTGGAGGAACAATCGGAACGGGGTTGTTTTTAGGGTCAGGTAAAGCGATCTCACTTGCAGGACCTTCTATTATCTTTGCATATTTAATCGTTGGTATCGCACTATTTTTCGTCATGCGTGCACTTGGCGAAATGCTTTTATCAAAAGGCGGCTATGCATCGTTTACCGAGTTCGCCACTGAATACTTAGGGGATTGGGCAGGCTATATTACCGGCTGGACATACTGGTTCTGCTGGGTTATGACGGCAATGGCGGATATAATCGCTGTCGGCATGTACACGCAATACTGGTTCGATATACCGCAATGGGTACCGGCTATCGCATGTTTAGTAGTTTTACTAATTTTGAATTTATTGACGGTCAAACTGTTCGGAGAGCTGGAGTTTTGGTTTGCGTTGATAAAAATCATCACAATTGTTGCATTGATTGCAATTGGAATTATATTGTTGATCATTGGTTTTGAAACAGATACAGGAAAAGTTGCCGTATCGAACCTATGGGAGCACGGAGGGTTATTCCCGAATGGGGCATTTGGATTTTTAATGGCGTTCCAGATGGTTGTCTTTGCATTCGTTGGGGTTGAATTAGTAGGGGTAGCTGCTGCTGAAACGGCAAACCCGAAAAAGAATATCCCATCTGCCATCAATAAAATTCCCGTACGTATTCTGCTGTTTTATGTAGGGGCATTATTCGTCATTTTAACAATCAATCCTTGGGATACATTAAGCGCTGCAAGTTCACCATTCGTTCAGGTTTTCGCATTGGTAGGTATTCCGATTGCAGCAGGTTTAATTAACTTTGTTGTGCTGACATCAGCTGCTTCTGCAGGAAATAGCGGGATGTTCTCAACGAGCCGTATGCTGTACAGTTTAAGTAATAATAAACAAGCACCAAAAGCATACGGTAAATTAAACAAAAATGCAGTGCCGCAAAATGGTCTGATATTTTCTGCAGTCGTAGTTTCGATTGGGGCATTGCTTAGCTACTTCATGCCGGACGATGCATTCAGTATCGTGACAACAATTAGTGCGATTTGTTTTATTTGGGTTTGGAGCATTATTCTGATTTCGCATATCATATACAAAAAGCGTCATCCGGAATTACATAAAACTTCAGTTTTCAAAGCGCCATTAACACCCTTCATCAACTATTTAGTATTGGCATTCTTCTTATTTTTACTAGTCATTATGGGTATTTCCGAATCAACGAGAACATCACTGCTGTTAACACCGTTATGGTTTATACTGCTGTTTGTTCTTTATAAGGTTCGAAAAAAATAAACAGTAAACCGGGTTTCCATCGTGGAAGCCCGGTTTTTTCTATTAGTTTATTTTCCGCAAAAATTGGCTTCTTGCTTCTGAGAAGATTTTATTGTCACATGAATCACAGGAAAATTTCCCCTGCATATTCCGTTTGTAATTCCGGTATTTTACCGTTCCTTCTATTAATAAAAATGGTTTTTTGCAGCAGTAGCAAATTGTTTCATACGTAATCATGTTAGCTCCTCCTTTACAAAAAGTGATTTATTGTATAACAGGTGGAAATAGACGATACATGCGATGACAGCGCCGATAAAGGCAAAGAGGCTAGTTGTCAGCTGAATTGTATAGATTTCCGCCAAATATCCAATGATCAAGGTTAAGGTAATTTGCATTACGCTTTCTATCAGGCCAAGCGAACTGCCGAACCGTCCCATCAATTCGGTCGGAATAGTCTGCTGGTAAAAGGTCGCGTAGCCCGCATTGCTAAATGCCATAAACAGTCCGAGCAATATGAAAGCAGCGACCGCAATCGTCAAATTAGGCGAGAAATAAAATGTGAAATAGGATAGTAACGTACATGTAAACCCGATGCCAATGTATGAGACGAGTGACAGACTATTGACGAATCGGGCTGCCAAATAGCCGCCGACAATGGCCCCGATTCCCGTGATACCTACAATGATTCCGTAAACTGAATCCGTTACTTGATGAAAATCCTTCAAAAACGACATTTCCTGAGAATCAAGCGAATAGCAGATCATTAAAGCTGTTGAATATAAAATAAAGAACTGCAGTACCGCTTTTCGTTGCGAAATGAAAGTCCAGACGATTGAAAAATCTTCACGGATGACAGCGGGTGTCAGTACAGTAGCGGTACCTGCCGATTTCTGCTCAACATTCGGCAATAAAAACATCATGAACGCACTGAACAGCAGCATGACACCATTCACCCACATTGCCGCAGCAGTACTGCTTATGGCGATAATGGCACCGCTTAAAGCAGGTCCAATCATAAAGCTTCCCGAGCCTAACATGCTGTTGATCGCATTAAACCGAAGACGATCATTTGGCAATACAAGTTTTGTAATCATAAATGTGCTGCTCGGATTGGCAAAACAGACGGCGACATTTGCCAAAAAGATAAAACTGTATATAAGCCAGATTTCCGAAAGCAGCGGCATCAAACACACAAGACCTGCGCGGAAAACATCACAAATAATTAAGATGGTTCTTTTATTGGCTCTGTCTACGATCGAGCCTGCAAAAAAACTGCACATAATGCGGGCAATCGGGCCAATGATATAGATACCCGCAACCGCAGTCGGGGATTCGGTCAAATGCCAAACCGTTAAATTGAGAGCGATCAAGTAAATCCAGCTGCCCAATTTTGATGCGCCAAACCCAAACCATAAATAGAAATATTCTTTACGTAACTTCATCTCATCACCCCTTAGCTGCTCATTCGTTGACGAACTTTTTCACTCGCTTCCAATGCCTGCCTGTAGCAATGACTTGCCTGTTTATAGGCGTGGAGCTGCTCATAAAACTGTCCCCATAATGGAGCATAGAACAGAATTAGCGAATAATACTGCTGTTCATCGAAATGGGTAAAAGCTTCATCCTCCAGTAATTTCAATCCGCGGATCGTATGTGCTGTATCAACCGCATACTGCAATAACCTCCGCTGATAAATATGATGAGGGACAGTAAACCGAATTTCTTCATAGCGATTAAAGAGTATTTCCAGCTGATCGAAATCCTTTTGTACAAAGCACGTACGCATCCAGTTGATCGCCGAATGCAAGTCTTCGTCGTATTGATTCGCCAGTTCATAATGTTTGGACGCTTCCGGGAAATTTTCCTGGCATTCAAAACAGTAGGCTATGTTGTTATGCAGTGAGCTCCATTGCACCGGTGTTTGGATGGTTTGGACATTTGACAGTAATTCAAGTCCTGCTTCAAACTCCTGAATAGCTTCACGGAATCGGTGCAAATCATTAAAAATTACACCTTTCATTGAGTAAAGTTTCAACTGAAACAACGGTTTATACTGGTGGATAAAAAATTGCTGTGCCAGTTCAATATGTTCAAGCGCTTTGTGCAACTTGTAGCTTCGGTGATTCGCAAAAGCGATATGATAATGGTAGTTAGCCAGCTCAAACGGGTGGGCATTCGATAAATATTGCGCAAATTGATTTTCCGCTTCTTTAAGGGATAACTGTTCAAATTCGTGAAAAGAAAGATGGCCGAACGCCGTAATCGCTACGAATAGCTGCGTGATCCGATCTTTTTTCCAGCTGACGAGCGGCTCGACTTCATTGAGTATTGTTCTTGCCTCATCATCTTCTTTTATTGAGTACAGGAAACGTGCATACACAAGCTTTGCCATCAGCTGCTGTTCAAAAGGCTGCTCATCGTTTTGGATATCGGTCAATTGTTTAATTTCATCGGATGTTAGCTCGGCATTTAATAATAGTTTTTCGTATAGCTGCTCCAAAAAAGCGGTTTGGTTTTTCAATTGTTGTTCGAGCTGGTTGAAATCGATGCCTAAGTTTTCAAGCAGCTGCGCATAAATCGAATGTTCTGCTATAACAAGTCCGTTCTCAATTCGGCTTAAATAGGAAGGGGTACAGATGCCGAATGCCACGTCATCTTGTTTCCGCTTCTTTTTTTGACGATAATATTTTAATAGCTTTCCCCAAGCATGTTCATTGTTTTCCATAAAAACACCTCATAGTTAGTTTACCAAAATACGAACCGGGAATATTGCGAATTTTCTTTAAAAAAAGCACAATTAACGCTGTGAAAATGGTAAACTTACACAAATCATTAAAGGATTAGATATTTTAATTGCATATTCTGAAATAGCTCTATATGATAAGAAAATAAAAAAGGGTTTATTGTTTTAAATGGGAGCTTAGATTGGAGAGATAGTAATGTTCTTTTACGAAGTAGATAATGAAATTCAATTAAAATTGATTACACAAAATGATGCAGAAGAAATCTTTGCTTTCATTGACCGTTCACGCGATTATTTACGCGAATGGCTTGGGTGGGTAGATAATACAAAAACTGTCGAAGATACACGCGATTTTGCCGCAATGAATTTATCAAAATTTGCAAAGCGTGAAGGTCTCGATACAGCGATTTTTTATAAAGGACAATTTGTCGGGAAAGTATCGATTAATACAATTAACTGGTCTCTGAAAAAATGTGAGATCGGCTATTTTTTAGATGAAGAATTCCAAGGTGAAGGGATTATGACACGCGCTGTAAAAGGCATCATTGATATCGCCTTCAATGAATATAAGCTTGGGAAAGTCGAAATTCATGCAGCCGTCAACAATACGAAAAGCCGTCATATTGCGGAGCGATTAGGCTTTATGCATGAAGGGACAATCCGTCAGGCAGAGTGGCTGTACAATCATTATGTTGATCATGCGGTGTATGGTTTGTTAAAAGACGAATGGGTAGGAGAATATAAATAACTGATTTTGGCCTCATCAGAAGTAACTGATGAGGTTTTTTGTCGGAAAAATTATAAATAATGAAACTTTTTCCATACTCATCAAGTATAGTAATTAGAATCTATTACATGTGAAGTCATTAATGCCAATACATAAAACATTTAGGCACACGAAAAAATGCTTGTAATAGAAGAAAAAGCAGAAAGCAGGTGTGGACAATTGTCACAGCCAATTGTGGAAATTAAAAATCTGAATAAAACGATTAAAGGCAAACACATTATTAAAGATTTGAATCTCGACTTTTATCCAGGTCAAATAACGGGCTTTTTAGGTCCGAACGGGGCGGGTAAAACGACGACGATCCGTATGATGACGGGGTTAATGTATCCTTCAAAAGGAGAAGTAATCATCGATGGGAAACAGCTGTCGACAAATTATGAAGAAGCGATCAGTAATATCGGTGTAATCGTTGAAAACCCGGAAATGTACAAATATATGTCAGGGTACAAAAACTTGCAGCACTTTGCCCGTATGCATAAAGGGGTAACAAAACAGCGTATTGATGAAGTCGTAGCACAAGTGGGTCTGCAAAATCGTATTCATGAAAAAGTAAAAACGTATTCGTTAGGGATGCGTCAACGTCTCGGACTGGCACAGGCGATGCTGCATCGTCCAAAGTTTCTGATTTTGGATGAGCCGACGAATGGTCTGGATCCGGCCGGTATCCGTGAATTCCGTATGTACTTACGCAAAATTGCGGAAGAGGATAATGTGGCAATCGTTGTATCGAGCCACCTTTTATCGGAAATCGAGTTAATGGTAGATCGTATTGCGATTATCCAAAATGGCGAGCTGATTGATATTCGCGAACTGCAACATGTTGCGGCAGCACAATATTATATTGAAGTCGGACAGCCGGACCAGCTTCAGGCAATGTTCGAAGAGCCGTTAACAAAAGAAAACGGCGGCTATGTAGTGAATCTGACAAAAGAAGAAGTGCCTGCGCTTGTTCGTAAATTCGTTGAATCCGGTATCGATCTTTATACGATCCAGCCGATTCAAAAACGTCTTGAAGATCAATTTATCGAGATGACAGGTGGAGGTGCTATCGATGCAATACGTTAAAAATGAATGGATCAAAATGTGGTCGCAAAAAAATGCTTGGATTATGTGCGGGCTTTTAATCGTGTTAATCGTATTTGTGGCTGGTATGAACAAATATTATGATGTGGATTCAAGTACTAAAGAGGCGCGCATAGCAGCAAACGAAGAAATGATGGCGTATCCGAAAGAAATGCTTGCTTCGGAAGATATAACGCCGGAAGATGAGCAATATTTCAAGGAAGAAATTGCGATGGCCGAATACCGTATCGCCAATGATTTGCCAGCAGCAAATGCCATGACATTTACGGAACATATGGACTTATCATTATCATTGACAATTATGGTGACGGGTATTTTTACAGTTGTGATTGCGGCAGGTATCGTATCTTCTGAGTTCGGTACTGGTACGATTAAAATGTTGCTGACGCGACCTGTATCAAGATGGAAAATTTTACTTTCGAAACTTGTTGCGTCCATTCTTTATGGTATTGTACTCTTTGCCGCTGGAATCGTTGTCGCATTAATTATCGGGATAGCTTTATTCGGTACAGATAGTTCGATAGCGTTATCGATTGTTGATGGGCAAATCGTGCAGGATACGGTGAAAAATACCTTTATTGAAACGACGCTTTATTCACTCGGTTCTACAATTATGACAATTATATTTGCGTTCATGATCGGTACAATATTTGGTTCAAGTACGTTAGCGGTAAGTTTATCGCTGTTCATTTTACTAATGGGTTCAACGGCGACAATGTTTATCGCCCAATATGATTTCGCGAAATACATTTGGTTTGCCAATGATTTATCATATTATGCACCGGGAAGTATGCCAATGATTGAAGGATTAACGTTTACATTCTCGTTAGTTGTCAATATCGTGTATGCGATTGTCTTCCTGGTGATTACGTTCGGTTACTTTATGAAGCGTGACGTAACGGCTTAGTTCAGAAATTTTTTTGGGAATAGCGAAAAAAATAATTTATAATTCCCTGTTCCTTTATCAGTAATGATAAATGGAATGGGGAATTTTTGATTTTATCATTCCTGGCAATGAAGCATTTGCATAATCCTAATCCATGTGTCTTTATTTAGGATCAAAACGTACGAAAGATAAAAAATATTCATTTAAGGATATAGCAATTTCCAGTTTCGGCTTTATACTTAAGATTAAGTCATTTGATTTTAGGGGATGAATTGGTGTTAAACGATAAATATAAAATTATGATATGTGACCGAATTACTGAAACAATTCAAAATTGGGAACAGCAAAATACTGTTGAAGAAAAGGAAATCTATACATTTCTTCATAATTTAAAAGGGACTGCTGGCTCAATTGGGATGGAAGGGTTATCCGAAATTGCGGCAACAAAGCTTGAACAATTAGAAGAAAAAAGCAGCAAACGTTGGGAAAAAGAAAACTGGAAAGCATTTTTATTTCAAATTGAAGAAACCGTAAGCTTTTTTGAAAAAAATGTGAAGCGCGGTCAGACTGAAGAAAATGATCTACCTTTTATAAAAAGGTCAAAACAAAATAACTTTATACTAGTAATTGACGATGATATTGTGTTTGCCTCATATATTAAGAATATTTTAGAATCAAAAGGTTTTATGGTCATTGTTGCCCATAATGGGAAACGGGGTTTAGAGCTGATTTATGAGCTGAATCCGGCCCTCGTATTTTTAGATATCAAATTACCGGATATAAACGGCTTTTCCATACTGGAGAATATTAATAAAATCAAGTCCAATCATATGTTTGTTACAATAATGAGCGTCGATGATAGTAAAGAAAACCGTGCAAAGGCATATGATCTAGGTGCGCTTGATTTTATAAAGAAACCACTGGATGCTGATATTTTAATTTCATATGTAAGAAACCGTCTAGTTTTTAAGCAGGCGCTTGAACTTTCGATTATGACAGACGAACTGACACAACTTTATAACCGGAAATATATGAATACCCAGCTGGAATTTCTAATGGAGCAATTTGAAAAAAGAGGTGAACAATTTTCGATTGCGATTGCTGACATCGATTTCTTTAAGAATATAAATGATACATATGGCCATATCGTTGGTGATGAAGTATTAAAAGGCTTTTCGAACTTGATCATGTCGGCAAAACGGGAGGAAGATATTCTTTTCCGATTTGGTGGAGAAGAATTTGTTCTTGTTATGCCAAATACGTCAAAAAATACAGCTTTCAGTATTATGGAACGCTTGCGTACGATTGTTGGAAAACAGCCATTTAAAGGGAATGAACAATCGTTTAATATTACGTTTTCTTCAGGAATTGCGGAAATTAATCATCAAAATAAACACCCGAAGGCATTAGTTGAACAGGCTGATCAGGCATTGTATAAAGCAAAGACATCCGGAAGAAATCAAACGGTTCTATTTACAAAAGAAGAGCAAATCAGCAAGAAGCAGAAATTGAAGCTTATTGTTATTGATGATGTAGCGATAATTCGAAACTTAGTAACGAACTATTTTAATAAACTGCAAGTACCGGAAGAATTTACGATGGAAGTTGCTGCCTTTGAAAATGGCGTGAAATTTTTGGAGTCGAATTGGTATGAGAAAAATACAAAATATATTATTTTACTAGATGGCATGATGCCGCAAATGGATGGGATGAATGTATTGAAAAAAATCCGCGAAGAGTATTCTTCAAACGACGTCATCGTTTCGATGCTGACAGGCCGCAATGACGAGGAATATGTATTGGAAGCTCTTGCAAACGGGGCGGATGATTTCATCGTAAAGCCATTTAATATCGCGGATGTAACAAACCGAATGCTTCAATTAGCCAACCAATTATTTTTAAAAGCTCGGTAAAAGAAAGGAATTCAACGATGAATAAAATTTTAGTAGTAGATGATGAAGAAATTTTAAGAATGCTTATTTGCGATACATTGGAAAGTTTTGATTTTACGATTGATGAAGCTGAAAATGGCTTAGAAGCTTTGGAAAAAATGAAGGAAAATAACTATGATCTCATTATCCTGGATTATATGATGCCTCACTTTACCGGATTGGAAGTAATAGAAAAGCTTTCGGATGAGTATAAGGCGAATACAACAATCGTTATGCTGACAGCAAAATCACAGGAATCCGACCGCCAGCTGGCATTGGATAAAGGCGCACAATATTTCATTTCCAAGCCATTCAGCCCGATAAAGCTGATTTCATTTGTAGAGGAGCTCATAAATGCCAAGACCGATTCCGACATTTAAGAAAAACATACGTAATCAATTTGTCCGTATGCTTTGGTCCATAATCATTTTATTTACCATTATTGTAGGGGCATTTTTCATTTATACGAACGTTACAAATGAGCGGCTAATCAGCGAGCGGGAAGCGATTAGCGAGAAAGAGCAGCTCGTTCGGAAAATGAATGAAAGCTTCAATGATATATTTTTCCGTGCAAGAGGCTATTATGCATTTAAAGACAAAAATGAACTGAACATTTTATATGATCAAATGTCTGTATTTGAGATGGAGCTGCAAAAATTTGGTGAAATGCCCCTATCTAGCGAGGAAAACCTTCTTTATGAAGAGTTAAATCAATTTATTGTCACTTATCGGAATGAAATATTGCCGAAAGCCGTTTCCTATGTGGAAGCAGATAATTATGAAGCGCTGCGTGAATTATCAAATAGCGGTGCGAATGAATCAGTAAACAGTTTTATTGCATATACAAAAAGTTATACGACAGAAACGGATATGGTTGTAAACGATCATTTTAACCGGACGCTTGATCAAATTAAGTTTTTAACCGTTCTTTGTATTTTTCTGTTTATTATCGTATTTATAATCATTGGAATTATTTTGAAACGGGTTATCCAAAATCTGATTTCTCCAATCGAAAAATTGACGACCGCAACGGATGCTTTTGCAACTGGGGACTATGTTGACATTACGCCATTAAAAAATAAAGAAGATGAGCTCGGGGTATTGGCTACTTCCTTCTATAATATGACCCGTTCGATTCAAGAGAAGGAAGAAGTGCTGACAACGCAAAATGAAGAGTTGATGGCACAGCAGGATGAACTTCAAGGCAATCAGGAACAATTACAGCAATCCTTAAGCCATTTACAGCAGTATAATGAACTGAATCATGTACTGACTTTTACGTTGGATAAAGAGAAGCTGATAGAGGATCTACACAACTATTTACGTAGTATTTATGAATTCGATTCGAGCTTGATGTATTTAATCGACAGCGGTGAATTTGTATCAAAAGGATTGGCGAAAGAAACTACGGAACGCTTAATTAAACATTTGGAAATTGACAAGATTGCACGACTCGAGGAAGAAAAGACATTCGTCATTTGTCGTGAGGTAAAATCGGCAAACAATATCGCCAATACAACGTATAATGACTATGACTTGTACACTTGTATTCTGAATTCCGAGAAGAAACTTGTCGCTATTTTAATGGCTACAAGAGAAGGGCGGAGTTTCTCGAGCAAGGAGTTAACCGACATCAATGGACATATGAATCAAGCTTCCATTGCGTTCGAACGAATATTAATGTATGAAGAAGTGGAACGTTCAAGAAAACTGAATCAGACCATCATCGATACTACCAATGAAGGAATTCAGTTTGTATCAAAATATGGGGAAGTACTGCTGCTTAATAAAGCATTATTTAATATAATTCGATATCCTTTTGAAGAAATCGATGATAAAGTACCACAACAACTATGGCTGAAGCATTTCCAGAAAATTGCTGAAGAGTCGGATGAGCTCGTTTACTTCCTGAAAATCGCGATTATTGAGGAGTTTACAAATACGAGAACGATGCGCTATTCCATTCAACAAGATGGTCGCAGTCCGGTTTTTGTGGAAGTTTATGCAACAAGTGTATTTGAAGGTGATGAAAAAGTAGGAACGATGTTTGTTCATCGCGATATTACGAGCGAATATGAAGTGGATATGATGAAGTCCGAGCTTGTAAGTACGGTAAGCCATGAATTACGTACGCCGCTCTCAAGTGTGTTAGGATTTACAGAACTGCTTTTGGCAAAAGAAATAAAGCCGGAACGTCAGAAAAAATATATAGAAACGATTCATAAAGAAGCAAAGCGACTAACAAACTTAATTAATGATTTTTTAGATATCCAACGAATCGAATCTGGTCAACAAGTGTATTCAATGAATAAGATTTCATTAACTGCCTTAATCGAGGATGTGCTAAAAAACTTCCAGATTGATCCGCAGCATAATATCCATTTTGTAGATGAATCGACAAATGCAATTGTTAATGTAGATGAAGAGCGTATCATCCAGCTATTGTTCAATTTAATCGGCAATGCGATAAAATTCTCCCCTAATGGCGGCGAAATAATAATACGCATGCAAAATATAAATGAGACGGTGCAAGTTTCCATTCAAGATAGCGGAATTGGAATTCCTGAAAGTGCAATTCCGTCATTATTCCAAAAGTTTAAGCGCGTGGACAACAGTTCCCGACGCAAAATCGGCGGGACCGGTTTAGGACTTGCGTTAAGTAAAGAAATTATATCCAAGCATAAAGGGGACATTTGGCTTGAATCGGAGGAAGGAATAGGGACGACTATTTTCTTCACATTGCCATTGTATGACCAAGAAATAGTAGAAAACCGAAATGAGCTGACTGAAGAAAAAACGATATCAAATCGTACGGTAATGATTGTTGAAGATGATTTGAGTTTAGCGTTATTACTTTCGGAAGAACTGAAAAGCAAAGGTTTTACCATCATTTATCATGATGACCTGAAACGTGCCTATGATGATGCCATTCAAATTCCATTAGTAGGTATTGTCATCGATTTAATTATGGGAGAAAATATGGATGGATGGGATTTGGTCGAAGCTTTAAGAAATCATAAAAATACAAAGGAAATCCCAATTATTATTTCTTCAGCATTGGACAAATCAAGCGTCAACATGGATAAATACAATGTTGAAGAGTATTTTACAAAGCCCTATCCGCCAGAAGAACTTTCAACACTTTTATTAAAATTTGTGAAAGATCAATAAAGGATCTGCTAGGTAAAGGAGGTGGGGGAAATGGCAGCGAGAATCATATTTCATTTGGATATGAACAGTTTTTATGCATCTGTTGAACAGTCGCATAATCCGAGTCTGAAAGGGAAACCGATTGCCGTAGCGGGGAATGTAAAGGAACGGCGCGGCATTATTGTGACAAGCTCTTATGAGGCCCGTGCAAAAGGGATTTATACAACGATGAATGTCGGGGAAGCAAAGCGCAAATGTCCGGAACTCCTGTTATTACCTCCCGATTTTCCAAAATACCGGGCAGCAAGTGCAGCGATTTTTTCAATATTACGAAGCTATACCGATTTAGTGGAGCCTGTATCGATTGATGAAGGCTATTTGGATGTAACGGAACGCTCCAAATCACAGCATCCGCTCCAGTTGGCCGAAGAGATTCAGGAGCGCATTTTACATGAGCTCGATCTACCATGCTCCATTGGTATTGCCCCTAACAAGTTCCTAGCAAAAACGGCATCGAACATGAAAAAGCCGCTCGGAATCACTATCCTCAGAATTCGCGAGCTACCGGAGCTTTTGTGGCCACAGGAAGTCGTGACAATGCATGGTGTAGGGGAAAAAACAGCGAAGAAGCTGAATGGACTCCAAATTTTTACGATTGGTGATTTGGCACAAGCGGATGAACGGCTGTTAATCCGGAATTTAGGAAAAAACGGGGCTCGCCTGATTAAACGTGCAAACGGCATTGATTCGCGTCCGGTTGATCCCAATGCGATATTTGATACGAAAAGCGTCGGGAATTCGACGACGCTTCCAAGGGATGAGACGGAATATTATATTTTGAAAGAAACGTTCGAAAAGCTGAGCAGAAGTGTCGCTGAACGTCTGAAAGTGAAGTATTTGGCCGGGACAACGGTGACCATTCAAATCCGCAATTTTGACTGGCAAAATGCTTCACGCAGTAAAACATTGCGGAATGCAGTCAGTCAGGCCGATGAAATATTTGAAATCGCCTGGAAGCTGTTTACCGAAAACTGGGATGAGACACCTGTCCGACTTATCGGCATTACCGTTTCAAATGTTGTCGATCAATCCGAATTGACCCAACAGCTCAGTCTGTTTAATTTTGAACAGCATATTAAAGACGAGCCTATTTTGGAACTGGTCGATAATATTGAGAAGAAATTCGGAAAAGGGGCCATTAAACGTGGTGTCCGGGTGAAATCAAGAAGTTACGCATCGAAAACAAGCTTCAGCAAGGATTTTCTGGAAGATCATACGAATTAAACGCAAGCTGTATTAAAGATAAACTTTAATACAGCTTGCAATGTTTATGGAAACATAGTGCGGTTGGCAGACCTTTCAGATCGTCATTAGACGTAGGCCAGTAACCCAGCGTTTCACGCGCAGAGAAAGGGGCTGGGACAGAAGTAGAAATTTCATAAGCTAAGGAGAAAAACCTTATTAAGAAACGGATATTTTATAAAATTGATTGGAATGGAGGGCGACTCCTGCGGGAATAGCGTGACGCCTGAGACTACAGGCTCAGGCCACGCCCGCGGAAAGCGTCCCGAAATGGAAATCAATTTTTACGCTCAGCAAAAAAATGCCATTTTTGGGTTATGTCCCACCCTCTTTTATTAAATTCTCACAAACGCATACATAGTATTGTGAGAATAATTTTCATTTAGTTAGGTAACTACGAAAGACCCATGTTATAATAGGATTGATATTATGCTTCAGGAGGACACTATGCGTATTCATCCGATCCGATTTTTACGAATAATGGGCTTACTCGATGGGATTTCGCTCATTACATTACTACTTATTTCCATGCCGCTTAAGTATTTCGCGGATTTACCGCAATTTGTGACGGTAAACGGAAGTGTACACGGCGGTATTTTTATAGCTTATTTTCTCGCAATCGTCATTGTGCAACTGCGCATTCAATGGCATATCGGCTGGTCATTTTTAAGTGTGTTAGTCGCATTTATCCCATTCGGCAATTTTCTATTCGACTATCAACTGAAAAAAATGCAACCGACATTACATACAAAGCCGTTTCCGAAACAATGGCTCGTTTATGCCATCATTTTCTTTTCCTTTTTCGATCTGTTCGTCCAGTTGCCGATAATGAGCACTTATGCATTGTCGGTCGGCGCGACAACGTTTGTTGCGGGGATTGTTGTCGGTCTTTATTCATTTATGAATACGTTCGGCAATATTTTTTCTGGTATTTTTACTGATAAAATTGGGCCATTTCACATTTTAGTATTTGGCCTGCTTACGTCTGCAATTTCGTTATTATGCTACCAGCTTGTTGATAATGCGACGGTCCTTTTAATCGTTCGCTGTATTCATGGGTTCAGTAGCGGGTTTATCACTCCGGCTGCCTTTACATTACTTGCGAATATGCGTGCATCCAACGAACAGGGGAGTGGAAGCGCGGTTACAGGCTCGTTTGTCGGCATTGCGGCGATTGTTGGTCCGGCTTCAAGCGGAATTTTAGCAAGCAAAATTTCCGTGCCGAATGTGCTTGGAATTGTTGCGCTGTTCGGCATTGTCTTATTGATAGGCTTGTTCCTGTTTTTACGCAAATCACCGTTACCGAAACGCGATAAGAAACAGGTCACCGAAAAGTTCAATTGGAACAGCGGTATTTTAAAAGCGTATGGCGGCGCATTTTTCCTTATGTTTTCTCAAGGTGTTCTTGCGTATTTACTACCGATTTACGTGCAGGATTTAGGGTATGACTCACGTGTATCCGGTACATTACTAAGTGTATTCGGAATTGTCGCTGTCCTAATCTTTATATTACCGACGAACAAAATTTTCGACTATTTAAATCCGCAAGTGACATTGTTTGTCGGTGTACTATTACTCGGACTTGCTCAGATCGGCATTGGCCTGGCAACAGAAATGTCCTGGCTGTATGCAATACTCGCAATTTACGGGATCGGGTTTGCATTTTTATTCCCTTCTATCAATGCCCTGTTAATTGATGCAACGACTGAACAAACTCGCGGCAAAGCATATGGTTATTTTTACGCGTTCTTCTCCATTGGGGTAGTCGCAGGGTCTTCACTATTAGGCGCACTTGATTTAGTAGGAACATCCGGCTTTGTCTTTACAGGGACATTATTATTTAGTTTCTGTATCGTTGTTCTTTTTTCATTTATGAAATCAGGTGCCGCATTTGTAAAAGTTCAGCATAAAGAAAAAATGCATCATTCATAAATACACAGTTTTTTCGTTTTGAAAGAAATTTCTTTCTAATGCGCTTTAAACGATAGTCATGTATACTGGACTAGGTGATTTTTTATGGGCGAATATGGAATCGAAAGGAATTATAATCATGGTACAATTACATTTAGAAGTTTTAGAACGATGCAGTAAAGAAACAGAAGATACAATTACAGCGGAGAGTAACGCATTTGCATCAACACCGATCCACTATTTAAAGGACAACCAAGGGGAATTTATTTATGTGGAATGTACTCAATTTAATGATATACGAATTGATGCGGTAGCACTTGAATTTGATGATGCATTTAATCTATATACGGCATTATTCGGCTTAAAACTGCAAAAGAAACATGGTGAAGTAATTCGTCAATATTTGAAAGACAATGTGAAATCTGCATTAGGAAGCAGCAGTGCAGCGTTCTCTGGTCAAGAAGGACTTTGGGAACTGAACATTGCGGTTGACTGCATTGAGGGCTTCCATGAGAAGATGACTCTTACAGAAGTTTGTGAAATGCTTTATCAATTTGTTGCGCAATTAATAACGACAGTCGAAAAATAAATGACGCAAAAATATTTATATAGTTTTACTTGGCAAAGAGATGAATATGATCTTTCACGTTTGGAAATGCGCACATTTTTTAACTTTCACGTGGAAGGAAATGTTCTAATTAGTCAAGAAAGAATAGAGCCGAGTCGTAGTCCGTATATGCGTTCACGTTTGGCCATTTTCTATGAAGCGAGTTCAATAGAACAGCTGATAGAAATGGCGGCACAGCTGGAGCTTGGACAAAAGACGTTTAAAATTCATTGTTTAAACAATAGTGATGATGGAATTCAGCCAAAACTGAACCGCTCGATGCGAAACGACTATATGATTCGTGTCAGCTCGGCAATCAATGCCGAACCGGATCTGGAAAAGCCGGACGTAGTATTGGGACTTGTCTGCCATGAGGAGCGCTTTTATTTAGGCAAGCTTACATACGGTGAAGCGGTTTGGCTGAAGCATATGCAGAAGCCTGAAATGTATTCAACAGCACTGAGTACAAGGGATGCGCGTGCGATCGTCAATATCGCGGTACCGTTTCCGGACGGACTAAAGGTGATTGATCCTTGCTGCGGTATCGGTACGGTGCTTGTGGAAGCGATGAGTATGGGCATTGCGATTGAAGGACGCGACATCAATAAACGTGTTGTTTGGGGGTCCCAAATTAATCTCCGCCATTTCGGATATGAACCGAATGTGGAAATCGGTCCAATTGAAGAGGCGAATGAAGGATATGACGTCGCAATTATTGATATGCCGTACAATTTATTTACGCATATTACGGGTGAGCTGCAGCAAAGCATCATTACAAATGCCCGTCGGATTGCAAAGCGGGTCATTATTGTGACAATCGAATCGATGGACGATAAAATCCACGAAGCCGGTTTAACGATTATCGATCGAGCCGTATTGAAAAAAGGGAAATTCGAACGCCAAGTTTTAATATGTGAATAGAAGTAACGTTTCAATTCAGTGAATACCTGGATTGGAACGTTTTTTATTTGACACTGTATTTTATACATGGTATATTTATCTCGAATTAAAGATAAATGAATTCGTAATAACAGGGAGGAGGTACTTTATGAGTAAATATGACAAGCAATTAAAAGCATTTACTGTTTTACATCGGGCTCAAACTTCTATCCAAGAAGCGACGAAAAAAGATATCCAGCAGCATGATCTGAATTTAACGGAATTTGCCGTAATGGAATTGCTTTATCATAAAGGAGATCAGCCTATCCAAATCATCGGTAAAAAAGTATTGATCGCTAGCAGCAGCATTACGTATGTCGTCGATAAACTGGAGAAGAAAAATCTCGTTACACGTGTTGCCTGTCCGACAGACCGCCGTGTTACATTTGTATCGTTAACGGATGAAGGAAAACAGATGATTGAATCGATTTTCCCTTCACATGAAGAGAAGATTGCATCGATTTTTGATGTGTTATCGGATGAAGAGCTGCAAAACTTAACAGACTATTTAAAGCGTGTAGGACACCATGCGAACAAATTTTAGATTGATTACAAGCATCGGGTTCGGTGCATTTTTCTTAAACTAATATCTCGATATCGAGAAAATGGAGGCTATACAGATGAACCATATTAAAGGAATTCACCACGTAACAGCGATTACAAGCAGTGCAGAAAAAAACTATGAATTTTTCACATATGTATTAGGAATGCGTTTAGTGAAAAAAACAGTCAACCAGGATGATATTCAAACATACCACCTGTTTTTCGCGGATGATAAAGGGTCTGCAGGAACAGATATGACATTCTTTGATTTTCCGGGCATCCCGAAAGGACGTCACGGGACGGATGAAATTTACAAAACAGCTTTCCGTGTGCCAAATGATGCGGCACTGGATTATTGGGTAAAACGTTTTGACCGTCTGAAAGTACAGCATGAAGGCATCACACCATTATTCGGCAAGCAAACATTATCATTCATCGATTTCGATGACCAGCAATACATGCTCATCTCAGATGAAAACAATGAAGGCATTGCATCAGGTACACCTTGGCAAAAAGGTCCGATTCCATTGGAGTTTGCGATTACAGGCTTAGGTCCGATTCATGTACGCGTTTCGAACTTTGATTATTTCAAAGAAGTTCTTGAGAAGGTATTAGTAATGCGTGAAACAGGTAAAGAAGATTCACTGCACTTATTTGAAGTAGGTGAAGGCGGTAACGGGGCATCGGTTATTGTCGAGCACAATACAGTATTACAGCCTGGCCGTCAAGGTTTCGGTACAGTTCATCATGCCGCGTTCCGAGTAGAAGATACAGCCGTATTACGTGAATGGATCGGCCGTCTTGAAAGCTTCGGGTTCGGTACTTCAGGCTATGTGGACCGCTTCTTCTTTGAATCGCTTTATGCACGTGTAGCACCAGGCATTTTATTTGAATGGGCAACAGATGGACCAGGATTCATGGGCGATGAGCCATATGAAACAGTAGGGGAAATTCTTTCATTGCCGCCATTCCTGGAGAGCAAACGCGACTATATTGAAAGTGTTGTGCGTCCGATTGATACAGTACGCTCAACAAAAACAATCGAGAAGGAATACGAGTAATTCGTCTATCAAAATGAGAATGGAGAATGTCCGATGAACTATATTTTCAACAAAGGGAAAGAAGACAAGCCGGTATTTTTACTGCTTCACGGGACAGGCGGAGATGAGAACAGCCTGCTTGCACTGGCAGAAATCATTGATCCGGAAGCATCGGTTTTAAGTGTACGAGGCAATATATTGGAACACGGGATGCCGCGATTTTTCCGACGTTTAGCTGAAGGTGTGTTTGATATGGAAGATTTGGCCTTCCGTACGAAGGAGCTGTATGAATTTATCGGCGAGAAAGCAAGTGAATACGGCTTTGACCGTCAAAACATTATTGCAATCGGTTATTCTAACGGTGCCAATATCGCAGCAAACCTGTTGTTTGAATATGAAAATGCATTAAAAGGTGCGGTTCTGCATCATCCAATGGTTCCGAATCATGAAGCAACGGTTGCGAAACAGGACGGCACACATGTATTTATCGCAGCAGGAGTGAATGACCCGATTTGCCCGCAGCAAGAAGCAATCGATCTGGAGCGTTATTTAACGGATGCAGGCGCGAACGTGACATTGGAATGGGAATCAAACGGTCACCAGCTTACGATGAATGAAGTACAAAAAGCGAAGGCTTGGTATGAGCGCACATTTTAATTAAAGATTGTTCATGCATAAAAGACCCTTTCCGGTTTCAGGAAAGGGTCTCTTGTACTTAAGTGATTTTCTTTTTACATTTTTTATTATCCGCAAAGACGGCAATTAAGGTTCCGGATATCACCGTCATCCATAAAATTAGGCTCATTTTTTCAACTCCAATCGTTTGTTTCATTACTATATGTTTAATGATTAGGAAGGATTAGTTGAATAGTCAGTTTAGCCAAGGTGGAGGTTTTTAATAAGGATTAAGGAAAGCCGACCTTAATTTTTTCTGCTAATCAAGTGTTGAAGAGGGGAATTTTTATCATTCCATATGATCATTTCTTTTGCCGCCCCTTTTTTTCTTTGCATATACTTATTTGCAACCTATAATAAATACAACGATAGTAAAAAGCTTCTACATGAGGCAAACTAAACTCGTGTTAGGAGGAAATGACATGCAAATCCAATTTTTAGGCACTGGTGCAGGGATGCCGTCAAAAGAACGCAATACGAGTTCGATCGCATTCAAACTGCTGGAAGAACGGGGCTCTATTTGGCTGTTTGACTGCGGGGAAGCGACACAGCACCAAATTTTGCATACAACGGTTAAACCGCGCAAAATCGATAAAATCTTTATTACACATTTACACGGCGACCATATTTTCGGGCTGCCCGGCTTTTTAAGTTCCCGTTCCTTTTTAGGCGGGGAGGACATACTTACAATTTACGGGCCGGCGGGATTACAACAATGGATTGAACAAACATTACAATTATCTAAAACCCATTTAACATATCCGATTGAATTTGTCGAAGTAAAAGATGGCATCGTATTTGAAGATGAGAAGTTTACGGTACGTGCACTGTCGCTTCAACACGTTGTACCATGCTTCGGCTACCGGATTGAACAAAAGCCGATGCAGGGCGAGCTGCTGATTGACAAGGCTTTAGCATTAGGTGTACCAAAAGGTCCATTATTAGGGCAGTTAAAAGCAGGTCATTCTGTAAAATTGGAAGATGGAACAGTTGTGGAAAGCAGCGATGTAACGTCACCACCACAGCCAGGGTTCACTGTTGCAATTTTAGGGGATACAAAGTATTGCGAGAACAGTATCCGTTTAGCACAAAATGCAGATGTTGTCGTACATGAAGCAACCTTTGACCATTCCACAATTGAACTTGCGGGCAAGTATGGACATGCGACAAATACAGAAGCAGCTAAAATTGCAAAAGAGGCACAAGCGAGACATTTGCTGTTGAATCATATAAGCGCCCGTTTTTTGAAGCATGATCTGATTCCGTTTTTGGAAGAAGCAAAAGCGATCTTCGAAAACAGTTATTTAGCAAATGATTTCAGCCAATATGAGTGGCGAAAAAACGAACTGCTGGAAATTGAATAGATGAATTTAATCGAGGTGTATAGTAAACGTGGTGAATGTTTACTATATGCTTCTTTACTTTTTTAAGAGAATTTTGTCCAATAACAGAAAGTTTCCGCTATAATGGAGAAAAGGGGGATGAATGATGCAGCAACCGACAATTTCACCAAAAGTATTACGATTGCTAGTTATTTTTCCAAATGTCATGAGCTATATTCTGTTATTTGGGGTCGTTGTGTACATACGAACAAACTTGGAAATGCTGAAAGCGACAGACGGCTTAACGACGTGGCTGATCATTGCGGCGGTATTAGGCCCGATTTCACTCTATACGACATTCAGTATTGTGAAGCGGATTAAGAATGGAACATTGTAAAGGATTCCGGTTCGCGTAAGGGGAAAAATATTAATTGAATTGATCACATGCCAAAACACTCAGTCACTATTTGAACTGAGTGTTTCTTTATTATCTACTCTCTAATAACTCGAAGTAACTGCAATCCATCAGATGGATTTCCACTATATCCCGATATCCAACGAGGGTAGGGACTGAAATATGCTAATATAGGCCTAACCTTGTATAAAGGAGGATTATTTTGAATAAGTTCGGCAGAGGGATAGTAGCATTATTAGGAATTTTGCTTACTATAATTTCAAGTATTA
The DNA here is from genome assembly GCF_038003445.1 of Solibacillus sp. FSL K6-1126. Lineage (NCBI taxonomy): Bacteria > Bacillati > Bacillota > Bacilli > Caryophanales > Caryophanaceae > Solibacillus > Solibacillus sp. FSL K6-1126. Next base: position 1,813,055 of record NZ_JBBOPD010000001.1, read on the forward strand.
TATCAGGTGTGAATTTCTTTGATTTTAGTGGTGGTAAAGGCTTAAATACAGAAAAGATAGAAAAGAATATAGAAAAATTAAAAGGCTATTCTTGGTTTAATGAAGTATATAAAATGGAGGAGCATCAGCGTTCATTTTATTTAAGCTTAAAAATTAGAAAGTACTTACAAAGTTCTATGCGTGTAAATAGATTAATTCGTTGTGAAAAAGAGCGAGTAAAGTTTATTTTAATGTTAGAAGAAGTGGCCCGACTACGTAATAAATGATTATTTAAATTTTTCTTATAAACTAGTTGGTAAATATTAAATTTAGAAAAGCAGTCCTGTTGTAACGGAAGGGAAAGGCACATGAAAAAAATAATTCTCTTTAATCTAATATTTTGTATAGTAGTTGTTATTGTTGCATTCAATTATTTTAATATTAAATCTCGAAGCGCGGTTGTATTCAATTATGTGGAAGACTATATGGAAACTAACTATGGGATTGATGGGGAAAATATAATTTTAGTAGAAAACAATTTCCGAAGAGGAATGGGGTTGTTTGAAATAGAAGTTAAGGATAAAGTTACGAATACCTATTACTTTTTTGAAGTCGATATTAGAGATGACTATTCATTAATATATATTAGAGATCTTTCAGAGTTACATCGTAAAAATCAGGCTGATAATAAAAGGTGAGAGTGGGGGGGAAGAGAAGTGATCAAACAAATTTATGCTTTTGAAAGCATACAGGATTTTGAAAACTATAAAGACGAAATTCAATTATTAAATAACAATTTGAATATGTATAAAGAATTGTTAATTAACCAATTTGAGCTCATAGAGTTACCTAAAACAATTGTTTGGACGAGCAGTAAGAATGCTACTACCGTATTTTCGCAAGTCCCTGTCCCAGCCTATACTAATCGGGAAACCATTTATATGTCGCCAAGTGTTAGTGAATGGAAGGCGTTTTACCTTTCGCTATTTGATGGTGAGGAATTAGAGAAAAGTGATGAAATTGAGTACATAAAACAATATTTCCAATCACTGACGATCGATGACGTTTTTTGTATTTTAGCTCATGAATTAACACATCATATTGAACTCTTTCCTGATGAGTTTGAAGATGAGCGCAATAACAGTATTTGGTTTGAAGAAGGGATGTGTGAATATCTCTCTCAAAGAATGACATTAACGGAACATCGATATACAGAATTAAGAAAAATTGAAAACTTATTGATTAAACTATTTATGCCAAAGTATGGCGGCTTTTCATTAAATGATTTTGGAGCAGGTAGCTATAATCAAACATCGTTAGCTTCGATTATGCTGAATTATTGGAGAAGCTCCGCTGCAGTTCATTATTTAGTAGAATGCTGCTACGAAGGCGACGTTATGAAGGTCTTTAGCAAATATGAAGAATGGCATGAAAAAGGGAGACAGCAACCTTTAACTGAATATTTTGGTGTAGAGAAATTTTAAAACCAACTATCGGGCGGAATTCATGATGATGAATTTCGCCTTTTTACTTAATAAAGTGAAGGTGTGTCCGTTTCACCAAATAAATAATCTGTTTGTGCTAATATAATCAATAAGTCTTTGCTTTTGGAGGTTCACATGAATTTGATCGCGCAACATCCTTATATTAAAGTAGAAAGAACCGTGACAAGTACTGAACAGTTTGAAATTGAACATGACCGGATCATTTATTTATACAATGATAAAGTCGTTACACAAAATAGAGAGTTTCCGATTAAAATTGTAATGGATTTTTCGTACCGAAAAATTGCAAAGCAGGGAGGGATCCTTTATTTACATACGCTGCAAGGTGTATATACGTATATCGTGAAATCCTCACCTGAAGCTTTCATCAATGCATATAGAGAATATTTTAAGTAAATGCAGTATTTGAAAAATTAGTTTTTTATGGTAGGATATAGGCGGTGACCGATTATATTAGGCTTATTTGGATTTACTATTCCAGTGCATAATGAGGTGGGAAAAGTTTGTTATATTTAACGCTGTTAGTAGGTTTGGTTTTGATCGTAATGACAACGAAGCTTACTCAAAAATTTAATCTTTCAGGCTTTTGGTTAATAGTTGGGCAAATTAGCGCATCATTAATCATTGTTTTGATTGGTGATCTAGAAGTTAGTTATATTAATCAAATTGAATTAGGATTATTAGCGATTCCATTTTCTTTATTATTCCTAGTAGGGTTTACTAATGTGATGAATATCGAAAAAGAGCAACAACCATTAATCTTGCTGTTGCCATGTATTTCATTACTTTGTCTTTCCGTAGCGGCTCTGTTGATGGATTATACATTTGTTTCAATTTCCGGACTATTTGCTGTGTTAACTATTATGTTGTGTGCTTCTATTTCAGGAAAAAAAACTTTAGGAAGAACCTTTACTACATCTATAGGTTTTGTAATTGCAGTACTGTCGTTGTCTTTACTTAAGCTTTCTTTTATCACAATTTACATTCCAATTTTTACTTTGGCATTGCCGTTAGTAATTTATCTTTTCTTACAAAATAGATTAACTAGCGCACAGTCAATGATCATTAGCGCTTCAGTAGCTGTTTTGTTTGGTTTACTGATGTTTGTAATTCCTTTTAATATAATTTGGGATTTGGTAGTTGGGGCAACTGTTATTTTGGCTATTTCCCAATTCTCCCGTAAGTATCGATTTATTTAAATTCATTTGGCGCGATTCTGTAATTGGAATCAGCGCTTATTTATTTTCTAGGGTGAAAATTTTGTACAAATAATCCTATGTAATTTTAAAGAATATAAAACTAAAGAAAAAAGAAAGAAGGTAACTGATGGGTATACTATTCGCTATATTATTTTTCGTTGGCCTCTTTGCTATATATGATTTGATTAGAAGAATGAACAATAATATTCTGGAACAGACGGAAGAAATAAAGAAATTAAGAGAAGAAATAAATCAAAGAGATTATAAATAATGTAAAGTACTCTTGGATAGTGTTTTATCGAAATAACAAATTTAAATTCTTAAGGGGGATATATCTTGCAACTATTAAATTTTACGAAAGATAAAGCGAAACCAGTTTTGAATTATAATTCAATTTTCACTGCCTATAATAATGTTATAAAAACTGAAACGCCCACAAATTTCGGAATTATGTATGTCGAAGCTAACGGTTTAGTAGGTCGTCATGAAGCACCTGTTCCACAATTGTTTATCGTGATTGAGGGAGAAGGTTGGGTTCAGGGGAAAAGCGACGAGAAGGTAAAATTGCAAATGGGTGAAGCTGTCTTATGGGAAAAAGGAGAAAGTCACGTTTGTGGTAGTCAAAAAGGTTTCACTGCTATTGTTATACAATCAGCAGAGTTACAAATATAGTATGGCTATTTTAAATTTGGGAGGTAGAGAGTGAAAAATATACTGGGTTTAATAATGGGGTCTATAGCAGGTTGGCTAATATGGGGTTATTTTACAGATGACTTTTCAGTAGAAAGGTTTTTCATGTTTTTAATGGGAATCATTTTAGGGTATTTATTCGGTAGAAGTAAACCAAAAGGCGAAAGGACGATTTAGGAACTTCATTCCAGGATTAGGGGGTATGTATTCAATGGAGGAATTAACAATGAAAAGTATTTGGCAAGAGGATAACGACTATTATAAATTAGAGCGGTTAACAGATGAGATGGTAAAAAAAGCAGAAGAATTATTAAACATAAAGCTGCCTAATTCCTACATAAATATTTTGAAACAACAAAATGGAGGTTATATAAAATTTAATGCATACCCAACTAATATACCGAACTCTTGGGCAGAAGATCATGTTAATGTTGAGCACATAATTGGGATTGGATTGGGTATGGATAAAGGGATATTGCAAAGTGAGTATTTGATCCAAGAATGGGAACTACCTAATAATGTTGTATTGATTTCTGGGGACGGCCACTCATGGATAGCTTTGGATTATAGAATTAAAATGACAGAACCTCCTGTAATTTTTATTGATACTGAAGAAGAAAAGATTATTGAACTTGCTCCTAATTTTGAAGCGTTTTTAAATGGGTTAACAGTATGGGAATAATAAAAGCTTAATTTCACACCAAGAATAGAAATGGTTTTAGGTGTATAAATATAAGTGAGGTGCAAATGAAAAATCTGATTTTATTTCTCTTTATTCTTTCTTTAAGTTTTATCGTTCTAGGGTGCATTAATGAAAAACAGGTAGATCCAGTAGATTCTTTAAGTGAATTAGAGAAAGTAAATATGGAAATGCGGGAAATTGCTTGGGCAAGTTTGAGCGATACGGATAAAGAAACAGTTATGGGGAATTGGAAAGATGCAAAAGTAACAGAGGAACAGCTCAGCGTTAATGATGAAACACAACCAGATAATAATCCAATGAAAGTCATGAAAGTAATATTTAATACGTCTCGAGACAGATTTCTGGGACCGATTGGCATCTATATAAATCCCGATACTAATAAAATAATTAGTAAAGACGTAAGAATGTAAAAACCTCTAAAACAACCTCAGGATAAAGCTTATCCTTTTATCAGAAAAATAATTCAGGAGTGCTTTACTTTAAGAAGCATTTTCATCAATTGGGCGAGATTCTTAAACAAGAATTAGCGCTCAATTTTCATTTATGGGTACAAAATGTAGGAGAAATGTTATGAAGTGCATTGAATTTAAGAGAGGATAAAGTAGCGGATTACAAAATCCCTATTGACTATGTATATTTCATATCTAACAATAACCTTTATGCAGAAGCTGATTCGTCAGACTAGAAGGTGGAATAAAACGTGAGAAGAACGGAAAGAAGAAAGCAACAAAAATTAACCGGGAAGATATGGAGTAAGGTTAAAGATAAAAAAATAATGGTGAAGGTTATAGCAGTGGGTTCAGTATTTTTATTATGCTGTTTCCTCATATTTAATATTTTTGTTTGGGCAAGCGATGTCAGTAAACTAGAAGAACCCACTCCGCAGCCAACGATTATTTATGATCAAAATGGAGATATAGCCAGTAAGGTTACGGGTTCTAAAATAGATGGGGTCAGTATAGGACAGATTCCGGAACATCTTATTCATGCTGTAATTGCAACGGAAGACCAGAAGTTTTACAAGCATGGTGGAATTAATATGATAGGGATTGTTCGGGCATTGACTCAAAACATGATGAGTGGAGAAATAGTGGCTGGAGGCAGTACGATTACACAGCAGTTAGCTAAAAATGTCTTTCTAACACAAGAACGTACATATACGAGAAAGTTAAAAGAACTCATATTGACGAAGAAAATTGAACGAACATACGATAAAGACGAAATAATGGAACGGTACTTAAACCAGATTTACTTTGGTGAAGGCGCATGGGGCATACAGCGTGCTTCCGAAACGTACTTCGGCAAAGATGTTAGTGAATTAACATTAGGTGAGTCGGCTATGCTTGCGGGGTTGATTAAAGCGCCGTCAGTTTTGTCACCATTAAAAGATATGAATAAATCAGTTCAACGGAGAGACCTTGTTCTAGCATTAATGGAAAAGGAAGGTTACATAACTCAAAACGATGCGAAAAAAGCAAAAGAACAACCTATTGTATTAGAGGGCAAAAAGATGGATGATTATAAGGGGAAATATCCTTATTATGTAGACCATATTATTGAAGAAGCGATCGAACAATACGGGCTTACAGAAAATGAGGTACTTTCGGGAGGACTTCATATTTATACAGAACTTAATCCTGCAATACAAAATGCAGTTGAACAGGTATATAAAGATAATGAAATGTTTCCTGAAGGGCAATCGGACCAGTTAATCCAAAGTGGAGCAATCTTCATCAATCCCTCAACCGGAGGAATCACTGCACTAATTGGAGGTAGAGGGGAACATACTTTTAGAGGATTTAATCGAGCTACTCAATTAAAACGTCAGCCTGCGTCAACTATGAAACCATTGGCGGCGTATACTCCTGCTTTGGAGCAAGGATATGAAATCTATGATAAGTTACAAGATTCACCTATTAATATTGACGGGTATCAACCTATGAACTATGACAAACGATTCCATGGTGAAGTAACGATGTATGAAGCATTGGTGAATTCATACAACATCCCACCGGTATGGTTATTAAATAAAATGGGACTGAAATACGGTATAAATGCTGTTGAGCGTTTTGGTATTAAACTAAAAGAAGAGGATCATAATTTAGGTTTAGCACTTGGTGGTATGAGTGAAGGCATATCTCCTTTATCTATGGCTCAGGCATATTCCACATTTCCTAATGATGGTGTAATGGTAGAAGCACACTCTATACAAAAAATTGAAGATGCAGATGGTGAGGTCATTGCTAAGTGGCATTATAATGAGACGAGCGTTACGAAGCCCCTAGTCGCTCAAGAAATAACATATATGCTTAAGGGCGTTGTTGAAGAAGGTTCAGCAAAGAATGCTCAAGTGGAAGGATGGGAAGTAGCCGGTAAAACGGGCACGACCGAGCTTCCTTTTGCGAATTCAGGGGGCGCGAAGGATCATTGGTTTGTAGGATATACGCCAGAAATTGTTGGGGCAGTTTGGATGGGATATGATCAAACAGATGAAAATCATTATTTGATGGGAACTGGCGGATCTACTGTTACAAAGATTTTCAAAGCCGTTTTGGCTGAATCTATGACGGAATTTAACCAAAAAGAATTTAACTTACCTCTACTAGCCAAACAGCTAAAAGAACAGGAAAAGAAAGAGGAAGAGCAGAGGAAGAAAGAAAAAGAGATAGAGAAAAAAGAGAAGAAGGAGAAGAAAGAGAAGGAGAAGAAAGAGAAGGATAAGGATAAGGAGAAGAAAGAGAAAGAAAAAGAGAAGAAAGAGATGGATAAAGAGAAGAAAGACAAGGAAAAGGAGAAGGAGAACAAAAAGGAGGAAAAAGAGTAATTTGAAATAATCGAGGTTTATTATGAGGGAAATCCTACTTTTCTAGATAGAATCTGTTTGCTGACTTTTATAGCCATTTTTTCTTAGCAATTATTCATTTAGCCGAAGAGAGGGGTTCCATACCATCTTTATTGAAAAAAGGTTGAGTTTTAAAATTTTTTTAATCTAAAGTGAAGAAGCCCGTGAAAAAATCTCACAGGCTTTGCTAATAAATTTATCAAGACTTAGGTATTCTACTTATCAAAATTCGTACCATTATCATGCTTAAATGTTTTGTCTTTAGTAGGGAGGAATTCCTTTGCAATCTCTTCTAGGCTCTTCTGTTGTGATTTCATCGGAGCAAACGCATTGGACATTCGATTTGTTTGATCGTTTGCAGGGAGGAATTCCTTTGCAATCTCTTCTAGGCTCTTCTGTTGTGATTTCATCGGAGCAAACGCATTGGACATCCGATTTGTTTGATCATTTGTAGGGAGGAATTCTTTCGCAATTTCTTCCTGGCTTTTCGGTTGTGATTTCATTGAAGCAAATGCATTGGACATTCGGTTAGCTTGATCATTTGCAGGAAGGAACTCTTTCGCGATTTCTTCCTGGCTTTTTGGTTGTGATTTTTTTGAAGCAACCGCATTGGACATTCGGTTAGCTTGATCATTTGCAGGGAGGAACTCTTTCGCGATTTCTTCCTGGCTTTTTGGTTGTGATTTTTTTGAAGCAACCGCATTGGACATTCGATTTGTTTGATCATTTGCAGGGAGGAACTCTTTTGCAATTTCTTCGATTTTGGATTTAGCATCGGTTGAAAGAATGGGTGAAAATTCTTTCGCGATTTCGTAAAAAGTATCTAGCTTCGATTGATCATTACTGGTCTGATTGCTTTTTTTATTTTTCTTATCATCAAATTTTGACAATGTCATCATCTCCTCGCTCCTTAATATGAGAGAAGGTGAATGGAATTATATCAAGAAATGATTGACAAAATTTTTAGTGATATTTTTGTTTTTTAGATAGGTGAACGTCATGAAAAGAATAAAAATAAAATTGATCATCGGGCTCGATTCTATCAAAAGGATCAGCGCTCGTATCGATATGACGCTTGTATGTAGCTTAGTTGTTTTGCTATTGGTATGTTCAGATTACTTACGGATTCTTTTTTTGAAGGCCGCCAAATGACGCTTTATTCCGAATCAATTTTTAATGTATTCCAAATAGAACCCCAATTTTTACTTTGTAATCGATTTGAATAAATAGGATGTAATTTGGAGTCTTGATTAAATAGAGGCGTAGGTCTAACTAGACCTACAAATAAATCATTTAAACCATAAGGAGCTAAGATTTCTATTTGATTGTTATTTAAACGAACGGCTACTGCTGTAGGTGTTTCAGGAAAATGAGCAACACCTTCAAATGATGATGAATAGGGAGGGAATCTGTTTTTAAAATGCATTCTGGCCTGGTTTTTTACAGACCAGGGTAGATGAGGCATACTCTTTTGCAACTTGGATTCTAATGCTTTTTCAGACTCGATTGAACTATTCAACTCGTCAAAATATATTACATCAATATCATTTATTTCTGTTTGTACATTATGTAAGTAATCCCAAACTTTATTTCGAATAACACCCGCTGCGACCCAGCAATCATTTAATTGTAATTCTTGCACGGTTTTTAAAATTGACATCAAAAATTGGTCTGTTTTTATAATGTTCGTTAACTCTAATTCGTAATCCATAAGTAATCATCTCCTTTTTTACTGCTATTATATCCTTTGTATTTTGAACTTGCTATTCCTTATAGAAGTTTATACAAACTTAATGCTTAGAATATTTTGCCTTAGAGAAGCACTAGAATTCAGATTGATTTCATTATGGGAAATTCTTAACAAGTTTTCAGTTAAACTGGTAAAGTATGTATATGGAGGGGAGTTTAATGGGTAATTATTTCATCATACTAATGATTTTTTTAATCATTATTGCAAATGTTATTGGATTTATAGTCTTCAAAAAAGAGAAAAATCTGTACTCTGCTGCATTAATAATATTACTGCTGGCAGGTGTATTTGGCGGACTAGGAATTGCATTAACATTATTTATTAATGATGCCTTTGCTATATTCTACGGGTTAAATCTTGCCGGCTATTTACTAATAAATAGCCTTATTGTATTTTTTCTTGCCATTTTAGTAACTATAATTAAAAAATTTTACAGTATTTTTTAAATTCAAATTCAAAAATAATTAATGTTAATTATAAAGGCAATCTTCATAAGATGAAGATTGCCTCAAATTGTTTATTTATAGAGAAGATTTTACTCTCTTATGCAGCCGTATCTTCGCTAGTGCGTTTATTACCTTTATAGATAAAATATAGGGAAATAAACATAAAGAGTAAGGCGAATATTCGTTTTATATCTAATTCTATGACTAAACTATTGAACCACCCAAAATGATCAATAATCACTCCAATTACTAGTTGCCCAGCTATACCAGCAATACTGGTTGCGATAACTCCAATTCGTGGTACTGCCATAACTGTCAAAAGTAAATACATAGTACCTAAAAATGCCGCACTTAATTGCCATTTTGGTGCCTCTAAAATTCCAAGTAGATTCCCGCTACCAAAAAATAAAATAAATATGGTCAAAAACATTGTCCCAGTGAGAAAGGTTAAAAATGTTGTTTCAATTGTTCCGGCTTTTTGACTAAATGTACCATTGATAGATGATTGTGCGCTTAATGTGATACCGCCAATCAACGTGAATAGAATCATAAATAATCCCATGGCCATACCTCCTAATTTATTAATATAAGTGCGATGATCATTGAAATAACTGCATATATTTTTTCTTTATTAATCTTATTTTTCTTACTACCTAACCACCCGAAATGCTCGATCGTCATACTCATCACCAATTGCCCGATGATGACAGCAACCATTGTTATGCCTACTCCGACGAACGGGACACTTACAACGATGGAAGTTAAATAAACAACACCTAAGAGCCCTCCAAGCAATGCCCATTTAGGTGCCTCCAAAGTATAGGAAATCCTGCCTTTTCCAAAAAAGAGCCACAAAAGCCCCATGATGATTGAGCCCATAAAGAAGTTATAAAAGCTTGTTTCTATTTGTCCGATCGTTTTTCCTAGTTCAGCGTAAATTGCGCCTTCAAAGCTAAGTGCTGCTCCAGCTAAAAAAGCAAATAGATAAAATATAAAGCGCATAGATGAAATCCTCTTTTCGGTATAATTGTATATCTAGAAATATCGATATAAGTATTGATAAAAAAACAGAAATCAATAATATTAGATATCTGTTTTAAAGTATTCAGCTAACTGTTGAATAAATTCTTCATTACGTCTGTAGTATGTCCATTGTCCATGGCGAATCGACTCAAGTAAACCAGCTTTTTGCATCATATTTAAGTAGCTAGAAACAGTAGATTGAGAAATTTTGGCCTTTTCCTGAATATCCCCAACACATACTCCACCCTTGTAACTTACCTCCTTCGGTAGGTGAGCGCCTTGTTTTGGGAAATGTTTCTCGGGTTCCTTTAACCACTCTAAGATATTGAGTCTTGTTTCATTCGATAATGCTTTGAATACATCAATAGGTTCCATGCGTGTAATTATATATCTAGAATTTTCGATATGTCAAGGTGAGATATTGAAGTATTTCCCAGGAAAAGGTACCCACTAGTTTAACTTATCTAGGGTTAAATATTTATAATAAAACTATAAAAAAAGTACTACATTTTTAATGATGTAAATGTGTTTGGTTTGAAAGATCATTTTAATAAATATTAAGATTCGAAAGAGATATATCCTATACTATTCAACAATAAGGCGCGATTCTTCAATAAGAAAATCGAGTTTTTCAAGGCCATTTTCTGGAATAGGATTTAAAAAGTAAGCTTGATATTTATGTTAAAATTCAATGATAACTAAATTATTTAAAACAAAAATATAATGGAGCTGAAAATGGATATTTATGAAACTACAAGAAATTATGGAAAAACATTTTAATGGCCTTTCTATAACACCAGATTTTTATCATCAATGGAATATCGGTATACATCTAGAATTAGGAAATGACATTTATCAGTTTGGTGACAATAACCGCCTTAACATGAAAAGGTTTAATACGATTTATGAACAGGTATCTGCAATTGTTCCAATACTTTTCAAGAAAATGGATGACGTCTTAGTGGTGGTAAATTCATACCCCCATGAAACAAACAAAGTAGTTTATCCTAACTTTTTCAAACGATATGTAAAAGAACAAAAATTAAAGTATTTCTTGCACTTACATGAGTTCCAATGGCAGTTCGATGAAGATAATTTACTTATTCAGCAAATGACATTGTTCTGTAAAGCTTCTGATTTGAAGATAGAACAGCTTTTGAAAACATTAATTCATGAGGATTTCCATCCTCTACAACCTCGGTTAAGAAAAGCACATAGCTATTATGCACCTGATGTTTTTTTAATAAATGTTAATACTAATTGTATTTTTCATTTATACGATGATAGAGGGTGTGAAATAATAAGCGCAGATAAAGAACTACATGAAAAATTCCTTGAAACATTTAGTGGGTGGGAATTGCAGGGAAAACATTTATCTTTTCGTTTAACTACTTAATATTCTTATTCTATAATCGGGCGCGATTCTTCAATAAGAAGATCGCGTTTTTCCGTTATAGGGCCATATTGTGAAGCAGCATTTTTCTTGGGGGAGTGTTAGAGAAGATGCAGATTTATACCGATAAAAGAATGGCTATACAAGTTTTTATACAAATTAAAGATCATGCACAGCAATAATAAAAGTAGCTTAAGTAACGTTTCATTGACTTGTATAAAATCACGTATAAACATTGTTCCATAAGAAAAGCGAAGAACGTTATTAAATCAACGTTTCCCGTATTTTGGTGTATTCCAAAACTTTAATTTGAGAACGTTATTTATTTTTGAAATTTATAAATATCCAAAAAATATTAAAGAACACTTTATAAAGAAAATAAAGCAACCACACATAATACTAAGCCTAATATGAAAGTTAACAAATACAACCAATTCTCTTTAATAGGCTTGGTTATAAAATTTGTATATAGAACAAATATATATGCTAAAGCTGGGGCAAAAATAAGCATTGCAATCCAATGTTTTTGTAATGACCAATTAAAATCTGAAAGTCCTGGCAAAAAGAATAGCAAGCCAAATAATATACCTAAAGCGTAGGACTTAAAATAATTTCTCAATTTAACACCTTCTTAATAGTTAAGTTAATCTAAGATACTATTATAAATAAAAAAGCTAATAAAGCGGGGTTTTGCACATTTCAAAATGCTTGTGCCATTAAGCACTCGTTAGTGGCAAAAGGTATAATTTCAATTTGTTATTCTAAGGTGATTTTTAAGCACTTTAAATGGAGTAGCATAAGAATCATTAAATTTCTTGATATGATTTGTTAACTCAGACCAATTCTTTTCAAAAAATGGGTGAATCTGAGTGGTATTTGCAATACTATACAGTTTAATTAAAAAGTAAAGAGCTTCCCATATCAAATAGTCTTCGTCCAACTTAAATAACAACTCAATGACTTTTGGTAAATAATTATATGCTTCTTCAGAAGTCATTCCCTTAGTAATTGATTCAAAAGAATTACTGAAATACCACTCGTCTTTTTCTAATTTTTCTTGCCATTCTTCATAAATTTCCAGTAATCTATTATCCGTTTTAATCACGTCCAATGTTAGATTTTACATATATATTTTATCCCTTTTTATTCAACTAAATTGGCTCGTTAGTTGAAGTATAACCTTCCCAAACCGTTGTTTCATAGCCTTAATTAAGTCTTCAAAATCGTATTTGGGAACTTCTTTGTATGTAAGGTAGTAAAACCTACGAATATGACGGGCCATTATGCAACAATTGGGTGCGATTCTTCAATTAGAAAATCGCGTTTTTCCGTTATAGGGCCACATTGTTGAACAATGTCTCTAAAGAAATTAAGATTAGCTGTCATCTTAAAGACTGGATTATAATAACAAAAAGAGGTGACTTGAATGAGAAAGATTTCTATTGCAAAGATGCTAATTGCCCCGATAATAGTAGCATTAGTTACCACATTAAGCATCGTATTTATCGAAGGAGTATTCCGATCCGAAATAATGCCTCCTTCGACAGCTGAGAAAATACAGCTTGCTGTACTGCTCTATTTAGGAATCTATTTATTTACTATTATCTTTGTAGTCCCTATTGATATTTATTTAACTAATAGAATAAAAAAACAAAATACTTTTTTTGTTCTAACAAATGTTATCGGTTTATTTTTGGTGTGGTGCATTGATCTTTGGTTCTTTACTCTTGGTGGTTTTATGTCTATATATTTGATTTTCCCATTGTTCTCATTTTTAACGTTAATACGATTCAATTCTGATGCGAAATAAATTATAGAGAAGGATGAGTGAAGGTTGGTTATCATTCTTTCAATATTCAACCATCGGGTGCAATTCTTGAAAAGACATGTGCCTTCTTCAGCTAAAGTGCCATATTGTTGAATAACATTCTTTTAAGAAGGTTCCCAAACGCCGCTTTTGGAACGATTATGTTATATTTGCTTGGAATTATCGAAACTTTTTGAATTCTAATCCGTAAATGTAATAATAGTTTCGAAGGAGGTGAAAAATTTTGAAGAAGTTTTCTGTATTTATAATTAGTTTCATAATATTATTTCTAGCATTTCAAATATTATCGGGTTTGATACTTACAGCTTTTCACACTCCAAATCTCCCTTCAATTGCAAATGATTTAAATCGAGAAATATCATTTGGAAGTGCCTCAAATCCATTACTATTGGCATTGTTAACAGCCACAGTTGCTTATTCTCTATCTCAAAAGATATTTAGAGTATCAAACACTCAAACCAACTAACTTTTGTTTATATACCACAAGGGTGTATAAAGTTTTTAAATACGTTACCTAATAAAAGTTTGGAAACACAGAAAACGATATTCAACAATCGCGCTCATAGCCACAATCTTTAAGAAAAGTGATTTAAGTAAAGTAAAGACCAAAATTTTAAAAAACATCCATTATCTCAATAAAGATTTAATGGATGTTTTTTAGTTTTATTAAAAATTTTTGTTATATACAACAAAAATTAAATCCCCTAAATATAAGTACTGTTTTTTTTTATTATACTTTTCACCCTATATTCGAATTATTAGTAGGTGTTTTTTTATTCCTCACGCGCCAGTTCCCTTGAACGGTTTTCGGCACTTCGAACACAGTTTACAATCGCTTCGTTAAAGGACATCGATTCAAGGGCTTTAATTCCGGCTTCTGTCGTTCCTCCTGGACTTGTTACTTTTTTGCGCAGTAGGGAAGGTTCCAAATTACCGGATTTCAGCATTTCCGCGGAACCAGCAATCGTCTGTACCATCAGTTCCCGTACAATTTCCTTTGATAGACCAAACTCAGCACCAGCCCGTTCAAATGCTTCAACCAAATAGTATAAATAGGCAGGACCACTTCCAGAGAGCGCTGTAACTGCATGAAGCTTTTCTTCCTCCACTTCGATGACAATGCCAATCGCTTCTAACATTTGAATATAAAGCGCACGCTTCACGTCTGTTACATGGTTATTGAACGCAATGCCGGATGCAGACATGCCGATTGTTGCAGAGGTGTTCGGCATTACACGAGCGATTGGGCGGCTGCCGAGATGCTGTTCAATCGTATCAATGCTGACACCAGCCAGTACCGATAAAATTGCGGTATCAGCACTTAGATGAGGTGCGATGACTTCCATAGCAGCACGCGCATCTTTCGGTTTCATTGCTAAAATAACGAGGTCTGCATCCCGCAAGTGTGTATGGTCCTCCAATAGGTTGACATCATAGCTTTCCACCAGTTCGTTTAGACGTTCTTTATTCGACCGATTGGATATAAACAGGGCATGCGGGTTGATGACATTCTTTTTAATCCATCCATGAATGAGTGCTTCTGCCATCGAGCCTGCGCCAATAAAAATAATTTTTTGCATAAAGTATCCCTCCGATTTTTAAATCCGATCCTTTAAGGAACATAAAAAAGCATTTCCATCCCTACAATTAAGTAAGGACGAAAATGCATTGATCTCCGCGGTACCACCTTTATTCACACATAAAGTGTGCAGCTTCAGCCTTTTTATCGCAAAGGGTACGGTTATGTTGTCATAACGGCTCAAAAGGAGGTTCAATTATTCCAGCGGGTTATGCCGATTTCAGCAAAGACGGCACTCTCTATAACCTTAAAATAATCTACTTGGCTTTTTCATTGCCTGTAAATTTTGAATTATCCAAAATTATAGTGCTGTATTGAAAAACTGTCAACCTTTGACGTGACGAATGAAGAAAAAAGAGTTAAAATAAATGAATAGTCATTCATTACGAGCTATTCAAAGGGGATTAAAATATGGAAGTACATAAAATTGTTATACCGACACCATATGCAGTGGGAGATGTAAATGCTTTTCTAGTAAAGGGGGATGCACTGACATTATTCGACGCAGGTCCGAAAACGGAAGAAGCATATGAAGCAATCAAATGGGGTTTACACAGTGCAGGTTATGACTTGAAAGACGTGGAACAAGTCGTGCTGACACATCATCATCCGGACCATGCCGGTTGGATCGATGCATTTCCCGGCGCGGAAGTGTTAGGGCATCAATATGTTGATTACTGGATGAAAAAAGAGCCGGAATTTCTGCAATATCATGAGCGATTTTTCAAAAAGCTTTTAATTGAGCAAGGCGTGCCTGAAAAATATGTGAACCGGATTTTACATGTTAAAGGGGAAATTGAGTTATTCGGTACAATTCCATTGACTGGCTATTTAAAAGAGGGCGATGAAGTGCCAGGTCATCCTGGTTTGAAAGTATATGAAACACCCGGTCATGCACAAAGCCATCTGATTTTTGTCAACGAGACTACTCGGGAATGTATCGGCGGTGATTTACTACTGGAACGCACATCTTCGAATCCATTAGTCGAGCCACCGCTTGATTTATCGATGGAACGTCCTAAATCATTGCTGCAATATAATGAATCACTTAAACGTCTGAAAAATCTAGAGATCTCCAAAGTGTATGCTGGTCATGGCGGAGAACTGACAAATATCGAACCACTCATTGATGAACGGTTGGAAAAACAGAGACAACGCGCATTAAAAGTATACGGTCTGCTTAAGACACCGCAAACTAACTTTGAAATGACAACTCAATTATTCGAACGCATTTATCAGCAGCAGTTAGGATTGACACTATCGGAAACATTAGGGCAGTTTGATTACCTGGTCGAGCAAGGTATGGTCGAGATTGAGGTGCGGGATGGGATTCATTATTATAGGAAATGCTGAGTGCGATAGAGAAGGATTTTGACACTTTTTTTATTTCAATAAGTCCAACGATTTTTATTTTTTTCTGATCGTTTTCATGGATGCCGGAAAAGCAAAAAATAGCCACTGGTCATTGCATGGAAGACGAAGACGAACTGTATTAATAAGAATCCATAAGAAAAGGGAGTGTCCGAGAATTATTTCTGGGACACTCCCTTTGCGCCGAAGATGGTAAGAATTTGTTCCAACTACCGCAGAAGCACCGTCTAAAGCGGACATTACTACACGAGGCTTGCACTGTCCAAAAAGTTTCGACTTTTTGGACAGCCCCTACTTTGGTTTATATTTGCAATTAGGCGGGGACCAATAACCTTATCGTATTAAGACTTGGATAGCTCAATAAAGCCTTTTCCAAACACATCCCGTACATCATGGACTGCAATAAAGGCATCCGAATCTGCTTCTTTTACGATATTTTTTAGCTTAATCACTTCTTGTCTGCTAATAACGATATAGAGGATTTCCTTTTGTTCCTTCGTATAATAGCCGTGCCCGGAAAGAACTGTTATACCACGGTTCATTTTATAGCTTACTTGATCTGCGATGGCATTCGGATTTTTCGAAATGATTGTCACCGCTTTTTGAGGATTCACCCCTTCAATTACAAATTCCATCACCTTTGTACCGATGTAAAGCATCAAAATCGTGAGCATAAGTGCTTCTGCGCCGATAATGAAATAAGATGAGAATGCGACGATTAAATCGAAAAAGAGTAGCGCGTAGCTAATATTCCAGCCTAGGAATTTATTTGCTATTCTCGCTAGGATGGTTGTGCCGGCAGTAGTACCACCGACGCGGATAATTAAGCCAATCCCAATACCAACAAAAACCCCACCAAAAATGGCATTAATTATAATTTCATCTGATTGAATAGACCAAGATTCAGTTAAATATAAGAAAATTGAATTGAAGATTATGGCGATAATCGTATAAATGGTTGTTTGCCTATTGAGAAATCGATAGCCGATTATTAAAAGGACAGCATTGATAGCAAAGCTGACAAGACTAGGAGACCATCCCATTACATAATAAAGAATAATCGTGACACCTGTTACACCGCCTTCACCTAAATCGTTTGGAATAACGAATAAGTTGATAGCAAGTGCAAAAAGAAATGCCCCAACCATTATTATAATAAAATCAGTTGTAAATTTTTTCATATTTCACTCCACCGTTTGTAACTGAAATTTGCCATAGTCGATATTGTTTCAAAGAGGAACCATTTTATCGAGTGCCTATGGAGTTGGATAACGCCAACAGCTATTTGGTATTTTAATGTGCCTGCAATATTATAACTTGCAAGGAGCCATTACTCAATCATTTGTATAAATTAATTGGAGCAGTAAAAACGCATAGTTGTTTTCTCGAATAATTTCAAGCGGCCTAAAGGAGATCGGCTGTTTAAAAATGGGTCCATCAATAACAGTTGTATGAAACTCGCCACCCTCACCACAAGGATCAATGCCCCGAGATTTTAGTTCCTGCACATATTCATAAGTTAATACTTTCCCTAAATCATCTTCACACATACCGAGTGTTAAGTTAACCGTAGTAATGATTGTTTTAAAACCTAAATTAATGAAGCGTTCCACAATTTCTGTATGATCCGCTTGCCATAAAGGCATTCCGAGCGTTAAGTTTGCAATGTTTGTCACTTTTTCATGCCAGCAGCCATGCTCTGGCATATCGAGATCGCCTGTAACAAGTGCTTCTGCTCCTAATGTTTTCATTTTGTGCAGCATATCAATAAACGTTGCTTCATAGTTTTCCCAGCTTGCTGCTGCTAAATAAATTGGTAAGCCAATAGACGCTGCTTGTGCTTTTATGAAATCGACGGTCATTCCATGAGAGTGAGATCGTGTCCCATATTCTTCGAGTACGATAATTAAACCTACAGCTTTCCCGGTCTTCATGGCCTCGTATAAAGCGAGTGTACTATCTTTCCCTCCGCTAAAGGAAACAACAAACTTTTGACCATCTGCACCGGTTTTCCAATCTTGTGAAATTCCCATCCTATGTATCTCCTTTTATATAATGAATGAACAATCTAACTGCTTCGATTATTCTGTCTAACTTAGTGTAGCGTATCCATCGCTCGTTTTCATTGAAAAACATTTTAATCGAAAAAATGGAATGGTAGTAGCTACTGCAAGTACGAAACAACTGTCATTGGTTCGTTTCGACCACCCCCCCGGAACCTACAATATTTTACTATGTTTCCCGTACTATTTTTAGCATTTCCTATCTGCAGCTAGACTTCCATAAGCAAGATTTTATATGCTAATCTCAACAAGATTTGTTTGCAAAGGATGGGATACAATGCAGCATAGTTCGGCGGTTTATAATATTGAACAGTTTGGTGCGGTAGGTGATGGCTGGGCCAATAACACATCTGCGATTAAGCGTGCGGTAGAGGCTTGTTCACAGGGAGGGGGCGGGACGGTTTATGTGCCTGCCGGTGTGTTTGTGACGGGTGCGATTGAACTGAAAAGTAATATGCATTTGCATTTGGAGGCGGGTTCCGAGCTTTTGTTTTCAAATGATCGGGAGGATTATCCGGTCATTTCCTCTCGCTGGGAAGGGGCAAGTCGAGATGTATATATGTCCTGTATTTATGCCTGTCATGCAAAAAATATTGCGATTACAGGCTTTGGCACACTGAATGGCCAGGGTGCTTACTGGTGGAAACTTTTTAAAGAGGATGCCCTCGCATATCCTCGCCCTAATTTAGTGAGCTTTGACCATTGTGAGCGGGTGCATGTTGAGCAGGTGAAAATGATTGATTCACCGAGCTGGACGGTACATCCGAACGATTGTGACAATGTGACGATTTCGGCTGTGTCGATTGTTAATCCGGCGAATTCCCCGAATACGGACGGCATTAATCCGGAATCGTGCCGCAACGTGAGAATTTCCGATTGTTCGATTGACGTCGGGGATGACTGTATTGCGATAAAATCGGGTACTGAGGATGCGGAGCGTGTGATTCCTTGTGAGAATATAACGATTACGAACTGTACGATGCTCCACGGTCATGGCGGGGTCGTCTTCGGCAGTGAGATGAGCGGAGATATTCGCAATGTCGTTGTGTCGAACTGTATTTTTGAAGGCACAGACCGCGGCATTCGCTTTAAGTCACGGCGAGGAAGAGGCGGTACGATTGAAAATATCCGTGTAAACAATATTGTGATGAATAATGTCATTTGTCCGTTTATACTAAACTTATACTATTATCACGGTCCACGAGGAATGGAGCCGTATGTTTCGGATAAGGAGGTGCAGCCTGTTACAGCGCTGACACCGAAGTTCAGACATATTCATTTTTCGAATATAACCGCGACGGAGGTAACGGCGGCTGCCGGCTTTATGTATGGCTTACCGGAGATGCCGGTTGAGGATATTACATTCAGCCATATTCGTATTGCGATGAAACTGGATGCAGAGCCAGATTTACCGGCAATGATGGTGGATCTGGAACCGATGAAACAACGTGGTTTTTTCTGTTCCAATGCGGAAAATGTGTTGTTTGAGCATGTGACGGTCCAACAGCATGAAGGACCGGCATTTGAAATAACGAATAGTAAAAATGTCGTGATGGAACACTGTCGTTCCAAAGATACGGCAAAGGATGAAATGCTTGTCCAAATGTCGAATGTGAGAAGCTAGCTGACGTTAAGGGGGAATCTCATTGAGCAGCTTACGAAAAACCTATATGTTATATGTCTTCCCCATTTGTTTACTGTTAATGTTGGCGGGTTGTTCAAGTGAGGAAGCAGAAAAGGTGGATGGCTCGCCGAAAAAAGACGTGACCTTAACGTTTTGGTTTGATGATGCCGGTCCGTTACGTACGGCCATTTGGAAAGAACTGATCGCGACCTTTGAAGAGGAGCATCCCCATATTCATATTGAATACGAAGGCTTCGTGAAGGATATCGCGAAACCGAAATTCAATTCGGCACTCGCAATGCAGACATTGCCGGATGTTGGCAGCATTTATACGAGCTGGTTACCGGAATATACATATCGTGAAGCATTGGTGCCACTGGATTCCTATTTTGAAAAGTGGGAAGAAGGAGACAAGATTGCGGAGTCTCTCATCAGTTACAATCGAAATATATCACAGGATCATCAATTGTACGGATTGCCTTACACTCGAAATATGGATGTCCTCTGGGTACGAAAGGATTGGCTCTCCAACTATGAGCTGGATACGATAGATACATGGAATGACTTTTTTCATACGGTGAAAACTTTTACGGATAAGGAGCATCAACAGTATGGTTACAGCATTCGCGGCGGGGAAGGGTCGTCACTTCAGCTGCAGCGGATGATGTATGCCTATTCGGGTATTTCGACGTATATCAAAAATGGAGAGAGTACAATTGATGACCCGCTCCATGTGGAGTTTCTGGAAAAATATTTGTCGCTCTATGACTTACATACATCGAGAAATGATATTGTAAAAGATTATAAAGGCATGCTTGACGATTTTGAACATGGCGCTGTCGGTTTAATCCAGCATAATATCGGTTCATATGCAGAGCATCAAAAAGTGCTGTCACCGGATCAGTTTCAGGCATTGCCATTGCCGAAATCAGTCAATGGGCATTACACTGTTGAGGCAGGTAATACGATGGATATGGTAATGTTCGAGGGCACCGATCATCCGGAAGAGGCATGGACATTTATTTCCTTTATCGCGTCGCAAAAGGGACAAAGCCATTGGAACAAACGAGTCGGTCAATTGCCGACACATGAGGATGTGTTGGAGGAGGGCTGGGTGCAAAATTCGCCGCATCTGCAAACAGCGCTTTCTGTCTATCAAGATCCGAACACGAAAATGTACGAGCCGCCATTCTATTTAATTGCGTATAATTCCATCCGGTTTACGATTGTTGAACCTGGGCTTCAGGAAGTGCTGAGCGGTACGAAAACAATCGAGCAGTTCTTGAAAGAGTGGAGCGTGGCCATTGAAAATGAATATGCACTATATGAAAAATATCATGCCCAAACGGGAAGCGCTGAGTAGGTGAAAAAACTGCTCAGCGTTTTTTTATGCCATCAAAATGTGAAGATTCTTAAAATTTTTATCTAACATCTTAATATTTTGAATATTTCGGGAAAGCGTTTTCAATTAGAATGATTTGTAAGAAGGGAGGAAATTTAATGAGTTATTCCCCAGAAGTAAATGAACAAGTATTGGAAAAAAAGAAAAGCGAAAAAGTCCGCAAATTTAATAAGGCGAAGCTGGTCCCATATCTATTCATTACGCCGGCCGTACTAATGGTTGTAAGTTTCCTTTTCTACCCGATAGGAATGGTATTTTATTATAGCTTCCAAAACTACGATATTTCGGCACCTTACTATAATAGTTTTGCAGGGCTCGATAACTTCGTGAATATTTTTACCAGTGATAAGCTGTTCTTCCCGAGCTTACTCAACAGTTTGAAGTGGGTTGTTACAGAAGTGGGGCTTCAATTGGTATTTGGTCTGATTTTGGCTCTGTTGCTGAACCAGACATTTAAATTCAGAGGAATTATACGTGCGGTTGCTTTTATTCCTTGGGCGATTTCAGGTGTACTGGCATCTGTTATCTGGTCATTGATGTACAACGAGCATATGGGTGTACTGAATGATATCCTGATGCGTTTCGGCATTATAGATTCACCGCAAGCCTTTTTGGCAAGTACATCTACCGCATTTGGTGCAGTAGTTATTGCCGAACTGTGGAGGGGTATTCCATTCTTTGCGATTACTCTTTTGGCCGGTCTGCAAAGTATTCCGCAAGAATTGTACGAAGCAGCGCGCGTAGATGGTGCGAGCCGCTGGAAATCATTCCTGTTCGTAACATTGCCGCAGCTGAAAAATACGATTATTTTAACGACACTGCTGCGAGTGGTTTGGGAGTTTAATAACGTTGACCTGATCTTCAACTTAACAGGCGGCGGACCTGCCCATTCAACAACAACATTAACAATGTATATTGCAGAATTAGCTGTTCATGGCAGTAACTTTGGATATGGCTCAGCGCTTACAGTCATTTCGTTTGGTATTCTATTAGTTTTCGCGGCGCTTTATCTGAAATTATCGCGCTATGAAAAGGAGTGATAGCCTATGTTTTCTAAAAATAAAAAAATAGATAAGTTATTGACACTTTATGTGCCGCTCGGTATGTTGTTAAGTTTTACCCTTTTCCCGCTCTATTGGACGATCAATACGGCGTTCAAGCCTGAGGGAGATATTATGAAACGTCCGCTGGAATATGCGCCGCTTAATCCGACAGTGGAAAACTTTGTGATGGCGTGGAATAATGTCGGGTTTGCCACATTCATGAAAAACAGTTTGATCGTCGGCATCAGTACAGTAATTGTTGTATTAATCTGTTCAACATTATCCGGCTATGCATTGGCCCGTTATCAGTTCAAGGGAAAACGCGCTTTTATGCTGATGCTGTTATGTACGCAATTTATCCCGAGATCAATGATGATTATCCCGTTATTTATCATTTTCAAAAATTTAGGGCTGATCAGCAGTCCACTCGCTCTAATTATTACGTATACGGCGATTGAGATTCCGTTTACGACCATATTGATGAGCGGGTTCATCGCAAACGTTCCGAAAGAATTGGAGGAAGCGGCGATGATTGATGGGTGTACGAAACTTCAGTCCATCCGTCATGTCGTGTTCCCGCTGCTGCTTCCAGGTATTGTCGCAACAGGGGTGTTTACATTCATTTACACATGGAATGAATTTTTAATTGCCTTAATGCTCACGAATCGTCAGGACCGGTTCACCTTGCCGGTCGGTCTGAGTACGATGATGGGCGAATTCAATGTCAACTACGGTGCGTTGGCAGCAGGCAGTGTCATTGCCTTAATTCCGGCAGTAATTTTATTTGCATATGCACAAAAGCATTTAGTCAATGGTATGGGTGGAGCAGTAAAAGGTTAATTGTACATGAATTTATAAGGGGTGAAGGTTGATGTTCAAAAGCAAGTTCAGAAAATCGATAGCAGTAGGTACGATCGCAACAGCGTTATTATTGGCCGCTTGCGGGGATGATGAGTCGGCAGGTAAAAAAGAGGTATCAGCAGAAAACGGAAAGCCGGTAAAAATTACGTTCTGGGATGAAAATGCCGGACCGCAGCGAACACCGATTTGGGAGGAATTAATTTCCCGATTTGAAAAGGAAAACCCGATGATTGATGTGGAGTATGTCGGATTACCGAAAGACTCGGCAAAATCAAAAATGGATGCGGCCATTGCAGCGGACGATACGCCGGATTTGGCATCTGTCCAAACGAGCTGGTTACCTGAATTCTCGATTCGTGAAGCATTACTGCCATTAGATGATTATTTTGCTGATTCAGAGCTGAACGGTATGATCAATGAAGGGGCACTGAATTTCAATAAGGACATCGTAGCGGATAAAAAGCTATACGGAATTCCTTATACACAAAACCTGGATATCCTTTGGGTACGCAAAGACTGGTTTGAAGAAAAAGGAGTAAAGATTCCTGAGACTTGGGATGAATTTTATGCGGCTGCAGAAGCAATGACGGATAAAGCGAATAATCGCTACGGCTATACAATCCGCGGCGGAGCAGGCGGATCATTCCAAATTCAGCGTATGATGTATGCGTACAACGGGTTTGAAAATTATTTGATGGAAGACGGCAAAGCAACGATCAATGATTCGAAAAACGTCGAGTTTATCGAAAAGTATTTATCGTTATATGAAGACTACACACCGAAAAGCGATATTACAAACGGCTATAAAGAAATGATCGCCGGCTTTGATACAGGTGTAGTGGCAATGGTACAGCATAACATCGGTTCATTCGGTGAGCACAAGGAAGCATTGGAAGAAGGACAGTTCCAGGCGATTCCACTGCCTAAATCGGAAGACGGCAATTACGTGGCGGAAGGCGGAAATACGATCGGTATTTCAATTTTCAACGGGACAGATAATCCCGATGAAGCATGGAAATTTGCAGAATTCCTGAACTCGGCAGCTAGTCAAAGTTTCTGGAATGAGCAAGTCGGTCAGATTCCGACGAACAGTGACGTGTTAAAAGAAGACTGGATTCAAAATTCGCCTCATATTCAAACTGCATTTGAAGTGTATGATGATCCGAACACAGTTCTTTATAAGCCGCCATTCTATTTACCTGAATACCGTTCAATCCTGGATGGTACGGTCGATGCGGGAATCCAATCGGTAATGAGTGGTAAAGCGTCAGCACAGGAATTTTTAGATGAGTGGGCGGGTGCGATGGAAGCTGCGCAAGCTAAATACTCAGAGCACTTCGGCAAATAATACAAAAAAAGGGTGCGGTGCTTTAGCCACACCCTTTGTTTTTTGAAATTTACAAACGACGCTAAAGCTAAAGGAGAGGGCACAAATGAGAACGACATCCGAAAATATTACGGTTAATACACCGCTTGCACTGGCGGAAAAAGCATGTAAGGCAATTATGGATACGTATACACCAGATCAGCTGCCACCGGCGAATTCCTTCCACTATCATCAGGGGGTATTTTTATACGGTATGCTTCGTGTATGGGAAGCGACAGGTGACCAGCAGTATTTTGACTATATGAAAGGCTATATCGACAGCCTGATCGACGAAGAAGGTAACTTATACTTTGCACGGGATGAGCTTGATTCTGTTCAGGCAGGCATTTTACTGTTCCCTTTGTATGAACAGACAAAAGACCGTCGTTATTTAGTTGCTGCGAAAAAACTTCGTCATTTGCTGTATTCGATTAATCAGACAACAGAGGGTGGCTTTTGGCATAAAGATAAATATCCTTATCAAATGTGGCTGGACGGTTTGTTCATGGCGGCATCGTTTATGCTCATGTACAATGAGCATTTTGTCGAGGAAGAGCTAGTGCTGAATGTCGTTCGCCAGGAAAAACTGATGCGCGCACATATGAAGGATAAGAATACAGGCTTACTGTTCCATGCGTGGGATGAGAAAAAGGCGCAACCATGGGCGGACAAAGAAACAGGGTGCTCCCCGGAATTTTGGGGACGTTCTGTCGGCTGGTATGGTACTGCACTTGTCGATATTTTGGAATTGATCAACGGTTCAAGAGGGCAGGAAGAGATGGAACAATCGCTAAAAGATTTAGTGCCTGCTATTACGAAGTTTCAGGACGAAGAAACGGGCTTATGGTATCAAATTGTTGATAAAGGAGACCTTGATGATAACTGGCTGGAATCTTCCTGCTCGTCCCTGTTTATTTACTTCATCGCAAAAGCGATTAAACTTGGCTTGGTTGATGATTCCTATCAACAAGTAGTAAATAAAGCGTATGACGGACTGATCGAGCATATGGTCGATGTGCAGGAGGATGTAGCCAATCTAAAAGGTATCTGCATTGGCACATCCGCAGGGGTGTACGATTATTATGTGGACCGCCCAACTTCCGAAAATGATTTGCATGGCATGGGCGCATTCATCCTAGCAAGCATGGCGTTGCACGACATTAAGGCAAAATAATAATAGAAACGGAAAGGTACCCGGTTTATAGGGTACTTTTTTCTTGACTTCAAAAAATAAATGTAAAGTAATAACATGTTTATGTTAGAATAATTAGAAAATATAGAAAATAATTGTAGAAACTGCGTTACTCTTCTTGTATGCGTTTTATGTATGAAATATCATCTCCTTAAAAGAGAATGGAATGTTTGGTAGGTGGGGCATCTGGAACGACTGAGGACATTTTTGTATAAATATATTTTTCACTCTTTTAAAACAACGATGAATATGTTGTTTTTGCCGATTGTAATTTTATGTATTTTAGTGACGGGTGGTGTATCGACTTACATCGCAACGGCACAAATTGAAGAAAATACGTATCAAAGTATGAACGATACGATTTATCAAACGAAAAATTATTTAGACCACACCCTTTCGGATCTGTTTTCGCAGCTTGTGTCCATTTCCTATGATTCACGGCTGGTCAGTTTACTGATGAAGGAGCAGGAGCAGATTGTACCGGAAGATTACATTCCGATTGATAAAAACCTGCAGATCATTTACGGGCGGTACAGTACCATTTTGGAGTCGGCTACGATTGATCTGAACGTAGGGGAATTTTTGATTTATCAAAGTGAATTTACGAAAAAACCGGTCATTGATTATGATGATTTTTTCGTGAATTACAAACCAAACAGTGAAAATTTCAAATGGAAAAATGTGCATGAAGACGCAGCATTTCATACCGGGAATTCGGTGATGTCGATGTACAAGCTTTTGGAACTGAATGAGCTGGAGAAAAAAGGCATAGTGCTCCTTAATATTCGCGAAGAATTTTTCGGAAAGGTGCTGAGTCGATCACTCATCGGGGAGAATGGTTATTTGGCGCTTATTTCCGAAGACGGGATCTATCAGTCGAAGGAACTTGAGTCGAAATATACGCTTGATGACAAGACTTTTCAGAAATTGCATCAATTATCAAATCCAAAAGACCAAATTACATATACAAATGAAGACAATGAAGAAATGATTGTCATATACGATACGCTAGAGTCGAACGGATGGAAAATCGCAGCGATTGTGCCTGAAGATGATCTGTTGAACAAAGTGGAGTATATAAAAATATTCGCATTGTTTTTAATTATCATCATGATCGGTCTCGTTGTCTTTGTGACGAATATTTTCATTTCCTATATGTCGAAACCGTTTCAGAAATTGGCGAAACAGATGGATCTCGTCAATGAAAACCATCTTTATTTGGAAGAAAAAATATCAGGACCGAAAGAGATGCGTGTGTTGAACCGTGGTTTTATCGAATTGATCGACCGGATAAATGTGTTGATGGACCAGGTGATTTTGGAGCAAGAAGAAAAACGCCAACTGGAATTTGCTATTATGCATGCACAAATTAATCCGCATTTCCTCTATAATACGCTTTACTCGATTAAGGGGCTCTGTGACATGGGCATGACAAAAGAAGCGAGCCAGATGGTCACGGCATTATCGAACTTTTTCCGTATCGGGATTAGTAAAGGGAAGGAAATCATCTCGGTTAAAGAAGAAATTGAGCATATCGAAAATTATTTGATTATCCAGGAGATGCGTTACGGGGATGATTTTACGTATGAAATTGAAGTAGAGGAAAGCATTTTGGATAATGAGATTGTCAAACTTTCGTTGCAGCCGTTAATTGAAAATGCGATCTATCATGGCGTAAAGCAAAAGCGCGGCCAAGGAAAGATTGTGATTAAAGGATACCGGGACGCAGATCGTATTTACATGGATGTAATAGATAACGGCTCAGGAATTTCCGAGGAAAGGCTTGAAGCGATTCATGCGGAGCTGCAGCTGACTTACCAAGATCAGAAGCAATATATCGGAATTGGCATAAAGTCTGTCAATGACCGAATTAAAATGCAGTACGGGGAAGCTTACGGACTCACAATCCGAAGTGTATATGGAGAAGGGACATCAATGATTATTACTATTCCGGTGACAACAGGGGGGCTTGACTAAGGATGTATAAAATAATCGTAGTAGAGGATGATCGCATTATTCGTCGAGGCATTTGCCAGACGATTCCATGGGGAGAGAATGGAATAGAAGTGGTAGGAGAAGCAAGTGACGGGGAAATGGCACTTGAACTGATTGCACAGCATCAGCCGCATCTCGTCATTTCAGATATTAATATGCCTTTTTTAAATGGGCTCGATATGGCGCGTCAATTAAAGGAAATCAGTCCGCAGACAAAATTTATATTTTTGACGGGTTATGAGGATTTTAGTTACGCACAGCAGGCGGTACAGTTAAAAGCATTCGATTACTTATTGAAACCGGTCGATTCGGAACTGCTGCTTGAAAAGGTGAAGGAAGCACTCGCGGAATGGTCCGAAACGTTTTCGAATGAACAATTGCTGGTAGAGTCGCGTGCAATACGCCAGCAGAAATTTTTCAAACAGCTCATGACGGTTGGTGAAACGGAGACCGATATTGAAAAAGGGCTTGCTGAATTGGATGTTCACTTGGACGGGACATTTTATTCTGCCATTATTGTGCATGACGGATGTGAAGGAAAGCTGCAATCGTCGCTTGATAAAGAAATTGTTCTGAATACATCAACGCAGATTGATCAAGACAAATTTCATCTATTATCTGTCACGGACAATGAATGGGTGCTGCTGATCGGTCATGATGAAACGGTGGAAGCTGTTGGCCTGGCAACCTTTTTGCTTGAGCAGCTGCCGGATGTGACATTGGCGTATGGGCGTCCGTATACGAATTTGTTTGAAATTGGCCGTTCGTTTGTCGAGGCTAAAATGGCGTTGGATTTGCGCTATATTCTGGGGACTGGCAAACTGTTTTCAATCGATGAAAAAGTGACAAGCGGCGAGCAATCAGCGGAAAGTTTAAAAGCGATTGATACGAAACTGATTGCACAGATTAAGCAAGGGGTTCCGGAAAAAGTGGAGGAATTGCTTGAAGAATTTCATGACGCAATCATCGACTATCAATCGCTGTCTCTAGCAGATCTGAAAGTGATGACGTTGAAATATGCGACGCTGTTATCATTTGAAATCGACCGCTGGAGTAAAGACGAAGCATCGACCTATTCCGCTCATGTATATCAGGCTGTTATGGAAATGAATTCACTGCACGACATGATGCAAATTATCCGGGAGCTTATTCAACAGTGGTCGGAAATTCTTTATCAAAAAGAGGAAAGTAAGTTTAAAAGCCATGTTGATTTGGCGATCTACTATATGAATGAATATTATTCGGACAGCAACTTAACATTGCAGAAACTGGCTAAAATGATTCATGTAAGTGCACCGTATTTAAGCAATCTGTTTAAACTCGAAAAAGGGTTTAATTTTGGCGATTATTTATTGGAATTGCGCATGAAAAAAGCGATGGAACTGCTGCGAGAAGAAAGTTTGAAAACTTATGAAATTAGCGAGCAGGTAGGGTACAGTAATCCGCAATATTTCAGCATTTGTTTTAAAAAATACACGGGCCATACGCCGGCCGAATTTAAAAAGAAACTGAATCCGAATGTCAGCTAGCGGTTAAAGATGCCGCTAGCTTTTTTTATAGCCCGGGCTGAAGCCGAGCTTATGTGTACAAATATTTAAGAAAAGCGTTTGATATTTTAAGGACATCCTTACGTAACATTGTAAACACTTACATCGTTTTTTATAATCGGGTTGTAACAATATTCAGAAAACAATAGCGAAACTTAGGGATCACAGACCTGAATGATTAAAACTGTTTATTAACCGGAGGAGGTAGTCAAATGGAAACACGTTATGCCAATCATCCTGAAGAAATTAAACGCTATAATACGGACGAATTGCGTCAGCATTTTTTAGTGGAAACACTTTTTGAACTTGGAAAGGTACATTTAACATATACACATGTCGACCGTATGATTTTTGGCGGGGTGACACCAGCTGATACGGAACTGACGATTGAACTGGATAAAGAATTGGGCGTGAGTTACTTTTTAGAACGCCGTGAACTGGGCATCATCAATATCGGTGGTGATGGGGTTGTCGTATTGGATGGTATTGAATATGACATGCAGCGCCGAGACGGTTTATATGTTAGCCGTGGTACGAAACAAGTGCTGTTCCGATCAAACGATGCGGCAAATCCGGCGAAATTCTACATCAATTCCACACCGGCGCACCATACATATCCGACGGTGAAAATTGACATTAACAACATCAAACCGTTAGAAGCAGGTGCACCAGGTACATTGAATGAACGGAAAATCTATCAATATATTCATCCGAATGTTTGCGAGAGCTGCCAGTTGCAGATGGGCTTGACGATGCTATCACCGGGCAGTGTATGGAATACAATGCCTGCTCATACGCATGAACGCCGTATGGAAGTGTATTTATACTTTGATATGGAAGCGGATACACGCGTTTTCCACTTTATGGGCCAACCGGACGAAACACGTCATCTTATTTTGAAAAATGAACAGGCGGTAATTTCCCCAAGCTGGTCGATTCATACAGGCACAGCGACAAGTAACTATACATTCATTTGGGGAATGTGCGGCGAAAACATTACGTATGACGACATGGACCATGTAAAAATGGAAGATTTACGATAAGCGAATGGAGGAACAATAGATGACACAGGATGTAGCCGGTTTTTCATTGGATTACTTTAGCTTAAAAGGGAAAATTGCGATTGTAACAGGCGGCAATAAAGGGTTAGGTCAGGCATATGCGGTCGCATTGGCAAAAGCGGGAGCAGATATTTTTGTCATCGCACGCAGCGCAGACTGGAGTGAGACAGAACGTCTTATCAACGAAACAGGCCAAAAAGCAACATTTTTTCAAGCTGATTTAAGCGATCGTACGGTCATCAAACCAGCTGTAGAAGCTTGCCTGCAAGAGTATGGCACAGTGGATATTTTAGTGAATAATGCCGGTACGATCCGTCGTTCGCCATTATTGGATTACGAGGAAAAAGACTGGGATGCGGTTATGGAAATTAACTTAAACTCCCTCTATCTGTTAAGCCAGGAAGTCGCGAAAGTAATGGTAGAAAAAAAGAGCGGGAAAATTATTAATATCGCCTCAATGCTTTCATATCAGGGCGGCAAATTTGTTCCGCCATATACAGCGAGCAAACATGCCGTTGCCGGTTTGACAAAGGCATTCGCCAATGAACTGGCAGAGCATAATGTGCAGATTAACGCGATCGCTCCAGGCTATGTGGCGACAGATAATACGGCACCAATTCGCCAGGATGAAAAGCGCAGTGCGGAAATTTTATCCCGTATTCCTGCAGGACGTTGGGCTACGACTGCAGACTTGATGGGATCGGTCGTTTACTTGGCAAGCCGTGCTTCGGATTATACGAACGGTCATATTTTAGCTGTTGATGGCGGCTGGCTGGCAAGATAACGACTAAAATTAATACGAAATCATAAGCCGTATCACGCCATGCTGATACGGCTTTTACTAAAGGATGTGGGGACAATGAAAGTAAATTTAGGTATTCGTGCACATGATGTGGAAGCAAAAAACTTACACGAGCTTGCTGCAAACGTAGTGCAAAGAGGATTTTCTGCAGTCCAGCTTGCACTTGCAAAATCCATTACGGAATTTTCAACAAGTACAGGTTCATTATCACCAGGGTATGGTCATTATGTAAAATCGATTTTTCAGCAGCATGATGTTCGGATCGCTGTTTTAGGCTGTTACATTAATATGATTCATCCGGATTTACCTGAAAGACAGAGGCAGCTCGATCGTTTTAAAGAGCATATCCGTTTCGCACGTGATTTCGGCTGCACTATTGTCGGAACAGAAACGGGCAGTGTTATTCCATCACTCGGTTACAGCGAAGATAATTTTACTGAGGAAGCTTATATAGAAGTGGTGAAAAGTGTGCGTGAGCTCGTAGAAGAGGCCGAAAAGTTTGGTATCATCGTCGGGGTTGAAGGCGGAATCAATCACCCGATTCATACACCGAAACGGATGAAGCGATTACTGGAAGATGTACCGTCTCCGAACCTGCAAGTCATTTATGACCCAGCGAATTTTATGAGCTTGGATAATGTCCATGAACAGCATTCTGTCATGGAGGAAGCGTTCCAATTATTCGGTGAACGGATAGTTATTGTTCACGCAAAAGATTTCATCGTAGACAATGGAGAAATTACGATGGTACCAGTTGGGACTGGACAGCTGGATTATAAATATTTGTTGCAACGACTGAAGAAGGAGAAGCCGTTCATCAACATTCTTTTGGAAAATACACGCGACCCCCATCTTACCGACAGCATTCGTTATATACAAGGACGGTATGAACAAGCTAAAAGAGTGCAGTAAAGAACGAAATAGCACATCATACACCATATATTATAAGATTTTATACAATTATCTAAAAATTTTAAATTATTTCTGAAAGCGTTTTCTATTACTATTAAATTAAGAAGCACATTAGCAATGTTCACGTGGAATCGATTGAGGGGGTAAGGAAATGGCAGAATTAAAATTAAATAATATTTATAAAATTTATGATAATAAAGTAACCGCTGTTGATAATTTTAACTTGCATATCGAGGATAAGGAATTCATCGTTTTTGTAGGTCCTTCTGGTTGCGGTAAATCGACAACTTTACGGATGATGGCAGGCTTGGAGGAGATTTCAAAAGGGGATTTCTATATTGATGATAAGCGTGTCAATGATATCGCACCAAAAGACCGTGATATCGCCATGGT
The DNA here is from genome assembly GCF_038003445.1 of Solibacillus sp. FSL K6-1126. Lineage (NCBI taxonomy): Bacteria > Bacillati > Bacillota > Bacilli > Caryophanales > Caryophanaceae > Solibacillus > Solibacillus sp. FSL K6-1126. The sequence continues at coordinate 1,845,624 of NZ_JBBOPD010000001.1, forward strand.
ATTCCAAAACTATGCGCTTTACCCGCATATGACGGTTTATGATAACATTGCGTTTGGTTTAAAATTACGGAAGCTGCCGAAGTCGGAAATCGATGAGCGAGTGCGCAATGCTGCGAAAATTTTAGGTATTGAAAATTATTTGAATCGTAAACCGAAAGCTTTATCGGGTGGGCAAAGACAGCGTGTTGCATTGGGCCGTGCCATTGTGCGGGATGCGAAGCTGTTCTTGATGGACGAACCGCTGTCAAATCTCGATGCAAAGCTGCGTGTACAAATGCGTGCAGAAATTATTAAGCTGCACCGTCGTATCGGTACAACAACTATTTACGTAACACATGACCAGACAGAAGCGATGACGATGGCGAGCCGTATTGTCGTAATGAAGGACGGGATTATTCATCAGGTAGGGGCACCGAAATATATTTATGATAATCCGGAAAATGTATTTGTTGGCGGCTTTATCGGTTCACCTTCCATGAACTTTTTAGATGGTCGGGTAGAAGATGGCTATTACCAGCTGGGTGACAGAAAAATAATCATTCCGGAAGATAAAATGACGATGCTTCGTCAGCAAGGATATGTCGGGAAGGAAGTTATTTTAGGGATCCGGCCTGAAAGCTTTTTCGTAGGGGAAGAGACGGCGGAGCTTGATCCTTCTGTTGTGTCTCAAAACGAAATAGAAGTTGCGGAGTTAACCGGCTCTGAAATTATGCTGTATTTCAAAATCGGAGACCAGGAAGTTGTCGCATTGACAGATGCCCAACAAACAATTGAAGCAGGACAAAAAGTTAATTTTGCAGTTAATACGAATAAAATGCACTTCTTTGATAAAGAAACAGAAATACGTATTCGTTAATAACGGAAGCAATAGAGAAGCTTCTAATTTAATAGAAGAAATGAGGCTGTCCAAAAGTCATTTACTTTTAGGACGGCCTTTCTTTCAACAATTACTTGTATGAAAGCAGGGGGAAAGCGCGTGGAACGAAACTATATTTTCACTTTAGGGGATGCACTGATCACATTTAATCCGGTGGCTACAGGTCCGTTACGTTATGTTGATTCATTTGAACGCAAGTTAGGCGGGGCAGAACTGAATTTTGCCATTGGCTGTGCCAGATTAGGGCTTCCCGTCAAATGGATGAGCCGATTAGGAGGGGATGAATTTTCGAAATATATTTATAATACAGTGCGCGGTGAAGGCATCAATATGGATTATGTGGAGCATGTGTCCGGCTATCCGACATCACTGAATTTTAAAGAAATATTGGAAAACGGCTCGGGTAAGACATTTTACTACCGCTATCAGTCGCCGATTTTGACGATGACCGAAGAGGATATTGATGAATCAATGTTCGATGACATTGCGTATGTTCATCTGACGGGCGTGTTTTTGGCCATTGCGCCGCAAAATCTGCAAATTGCACTGGCTATTTTACGCATCGCAAAAGCAAAAGGCATTCCGGTTTCTTTTGACCCGAATATCCGTTTGAAGCTTTGGACATTGGAGCAAGCAAGGGCTGCATATTTTGAGATTTTCCCGTATGTCGATATTTTATTGACCGGGCTGGACGAAATTGAAATGATTATCGGTCCTACGCCATTTGAACAGTTTGCCGCACAGTATAACATTACCGAACTGGTCATTAAGGACGGCGCGAATGGTTCGAAAGCTTATGTAGATGGACAATGGCATAATGCCGAACCATTTCACGTCAAACCTGTCGATACGGTTGGTGCCGGAGACGGGTATGATGCGGCCTATATTTTCGGTCTAATGAACGGTTATGACGTGGCCGAGCGTCTGCGCTTTGCGAATGCTGTTGGTGCGATGGTAACAACGGTAAAGGGAGACAATGAAGGCTTGCCGGAATATACGGATGTGGAAGTATTTTTAGGACAGAAAACGTTAGTCGAAAGGTAAGGGGTCCGATGAAAAAATATGAAGTGATACACCAACTGAAAGAGCATAAAATTGTAGCGGTCATTCGCGGAAACTCGGTGAACGAAGCGACAGAGATAATTCAAGGCGCTGTACAGGGAGGAATTCGCCTTATAGAACTTACATATACAACACCGTTTGTTCAGGACGTATTTCAGGAGATCCGCTCTTTAGATGCGGTCATAGGCGCTGGAACTGTTCTGGATTCGGAAACGGCACGACATGCAATTTTATGCGGAGCGAAATTTATTGTCAGCCCAAGCTTTAATGCGGACATCGCAAAATTATGCAACCGCTACGGCGTGCCCTATTTACCGGGGTGTATGACTTTAAATGAAATAATAACGGCATTGGAAGCAGGCTGTGATATCGTAAAACTGTTCCCGGCGAACCATTTCTCACCCGACTTTATTCGAACGGTGAATGGACCGTTGCCTCATGTGGAAATAATGCCGACAGGCGGGATAAACGCCAACAATATGCAGGAGTGGCTCGAGGCAGGTGCTGTTGCTGTAGGCATTGGCAGTGATTTAACGAAGGCCTATGCAAAAGGTGGATTAATTGCTGTTGTAGCTGCGAGTCAGGAGTATTGTGGGAAGCAATGATTTGGAGCTTCAACTAACTTATTAGAAAACCGGGGCACAAGATCATTAAAACTTTGTAATTGCATATTAGAAATTGTGGTCTGCAGCTTATATTAGAACTTTCCCCGATATATTAGAACATCCGACTCACATATTAGAAGTTCTCGGTAGCTTATTAGAAGACTTCGACCACTTATTTGAATATTGACGACTTATATTAAAAGATCGGTGTTTTATTAGAACTTTTTCGGGTTTATTAGAACATCGCACCAATTTATTAGTAACACAGAAACATAGTAAGTAAATAGTAGTGAAAGGGGAGGAAAACAAAAAACCAGTCCCCGGTGTGGCTACCGGAAACTGGCTGTTTCTTCTTCATACTATATAAAAGCTTTACTATAAATTAAGCTGTCTTCTTAATCTGCAACGCCATCGCTGCACCGAAAAATTCATAATGAATCTTCTCAGCTGGTACACCGAGCTCAACTAAGTATTGGATCACCGTTTCCATGAATACTGTTGGACCGCATACATACACTTCCGTACCAGGAACTAAAAATTCCTCGATTTGCGCTTTTGTAATATAGCCGTCTATATCTGAATAAACCGCTTTATATTTACCGTCTGTCGCTGCAACGTTTTCTTCGATTGTTTCTTTAAATGCCGCTACATTTTCGTTGCGAGCACATTGAATAAATGATGCTTGGCGACCTTCCATTGTTTTCAGCATTCCTTGTAATGGCGTTACACCAACACCACCGCTGATAAATAGAACAGGGCTTTCATTTTCCACTAATGTGAACACACCTGCAGGAGCACTTACATCCACTTTAGTGCCGATTTCTGCGTTATGAAGGAAGTTGGAAACAATTCCGTTCGGTGTTACATCATCTTCACGTTTTACAGATATGCGGAAATAATCTTCCGAACCGTCTGTTAATGTATATTGGCGGTTCATTAAGTATTGTTCACCAGGTACTTGTGTACGTAATGTAATGAATTGACCAGCTTTAAAGGCAGGCAGTTTTTCACCGTTAACTGGTTTTAAGTAGAAAGATTTGACTGCTTCGCTTTCTTCCACAACTTCTGCAATTTTAAATTCTTTGAATGCGCGCCATCCTCCAGCATTTTCTGCTGCTTTGTATAAATCTTCTTCAACTGAAATGAATACATCTGCAATGACGCCGTATGCTTTACCCCAAGCGTCGATAATTTCATCTGTTGCCGCATCTCCAAGAACTTCTTTAATCGCTTCTAATAAATATTTGCCGACAATCGGATAATGCTCCGGTAAAATACCTAAACTTACGTGTTTATGGGCAATTTGAACAACAGCCGGTACGATTGCCTCCAAGTGATCGATGTGAACTGCTGCTGCATAAACCGTGTTTGCTAAAGCTGTTTGCTGACGATCTTTCTTTTGGTTTGTATGATTGAAAATGTTCAGTAATTCCGGGTTTTCTCTGAATAGGTTTGAATAGAAAGTTTTAGTAATCGCTAATCCGTGTACCTCCAATACAGGTACTGTTGATTTGATTGTATCAATTGTTTGTTGTGCTAACATACATTGCACGTCCCCTCAAAATTGGTTAGTTTATTTCTTGCACCATCAATATACTGCTAAAAAAAATTTAAAGCAATATCAAAAATACATCTTTAACAGATCTGTCACAAACATATATAGAAAATACATCTTTAACAAATTGGACACAAAATATTATAATGAATTCATCGACAAACATAAGCCGTTCTATTCGAACATTTTATTTAAAATGTTATACTTAAGTTGAAGAAAGATGGTGAACAGCGTGCGGTTAACAGTATATACAGATTATTCTTTACGTACGCTCATGTATTTAGGTGTACGGGGCAGAGAAAATTTAGTTACGATTCAGGAAATTGCAGATGCGTATCAGATTTCCAAAAACCATTTAATGAAAGTTACGCATGATTTAGGAAAACTTGGCTATATTGAAACGATTCGCGGACGTGGTGGCGGTATTCGTTTGGCAGTGGAACCTGAACAAATTAATATCGGTGAAGTCGTGCGCAAAACGGAAGATGACTTCCACCTAGTTGAATGTTTTAATCCGGAAGGGAACCTTTGCAAAATATCACCCGAGTGCAGGCTGAAATTTGCTTTACAGGAAGCATTAAAAGCATATTTGGCTGTGCTTGATACCTATACATTGGCGGATGTGCTCGTATCGAAAGACATTTTAAGTGAATTATTCGGCATTACCCAAACTAGTAAATAAATATTTACTAGTTTTTATATACATAAAAATAAGAAAATAAAGAGGGAAGCTATGAAAAAGACAGTTTTTATTACAGGTGCGACAAGCGGTATTGGACGCATCATAACAGAAATGTTAGTAAAAAAAGGACACACCGTTTATGCAACTGGAAGAAATGACAGTGCCATCAACTATTTAAATGGGATCGGAGCGGTTGCCTACAAAGCGGATTTAACAATTCCATCTCAGATAGATGAAGTCGTATCGCAATTACCACCAATCGATATCGCGATTTTAAATGCCGGATTAGGCTACTTTGAAAGTGCGGTTGATTTAGCGGACCGGGAAATCGATCAAATGTTAGATGTGAATGTACGTGCGCCGATTTACTTGGCAAAACGTCTCGCACCTTCAATGATTGCAAAGAAGAACGGCCACTTTATCTTCGTTGGTTCACAGGCGGGCAAGGTCGCAACGAAAAAAGCAAGTGTATATGCAGCGAGTAAACATGCAATTACCGGCTTTGTGAATGGCCTGCGTCTGGAGTTGGCAGAATACAATATACATGTTACGGGGATTTATCCGGGACCGATCGATACACCATTTATTCAGAAAGCCGATGCAACGAACGCTTATAAGGAAGCAATCGGAAAATTTCTGCTACCGCCTGAAAAAGTAGCGAAAGAAGTTGTCGATTCAATCGAGAAGCGTCCTCGAGAAGTGAATCTACCTCGTATTATGAGTGTAACGAGTAAATTATACGCGGTAGCGCCAGCACTTGTAGAATTTGTTGGCAAAGGTTTCTTTAATAAGAAGTAAGTGTGAGAGTATTCGATTTTTCAGTCATAAAAATTGAATTGCTCTCTTTTGTAATCTGCTGCAATTAATAGCATATTTATGCATGAACGAGAGCTTGTGAAAACTTCACGAATGAAAGTTTTTAGATTGTATCAAAAAGTGAAAAAATTTATATAAATGCAGTTGCGTTTATTTTTATAACGTGTTACTATTCGTGTATAAACTATTAATTCAATGTATAAACATACATCATTTGGGGGCAATTAACATGGCGAACAAGAAAGTCGTATTAGCATATTCAGGTGGTCTTGATACATCAGTAGCAATTCCGTGGTTAAAAGAACAAGGTTGGGACGTAATCGCAGTATGTCTTGATGTTGGTGAAGGTAAAGACTTGGAATTTATCCGTAATAAAGCACTTCAAGTAGGTGCTGTTGAATCATATATGATCGATGCAAAAGATGAGTTTGCAGAAGACTTTGCATTAATTTCACTACAAGGTCACACTTGGTATGAGCAAAAATATCCATTAGTTTCTGCATTATCTCGTCCATTAATTTCTAAAAAATTAGTAGAAATCGCAAATGAAACAAATGCCGATGCAGTAGCACACGGTTGTACTGGTAAAGGGAATGACCAAGTACGTTTTGAAGTATCAATTAAAGCATTAAATCCGGATCTTGAAGTATTAGCACCTGTACGTGAGTGGGGCTGGAGCCGTGACGAAGAAATCGAATACGCAGCAAAACATGGTGTTCCAATTCCGGCAACACTCGATTCACCATTCTCGATTGACCAAAACCTATGGGGCCGTGCAAACGAAGCGGGTGTCATGGAAGATCCTTGGGTTGCACCACCAGAAGAAGCTTACGGTTTAACAGTTTCATTGGAACAAGCACCGGATACACCGGAATATGTGGAAATCGAATTCGTTGAAGGAAAGCCTGTTTCAATTAACGGAATTCAAATGAAACTAGCAGACTTAATTCAAGAATTGAATAAAATTGCGGGCGAACACGGTATTGGCCGTATCGACCACGTTGAAAACCGTCTAGTTGGTATTAAATCTCGTGAAGTATACGAAATTCCAGGTGCGAAAGTGTTATTAACAGCGCATAAAGAATTAGAAGATATTACATTAGTAAAAGAATTGGCGCATTTCAAACCAATCATTGAACAAAAACTATCTGAAATCATCTATAACGGTCTTTGGTTCAACCCAATTCGTACAGCTCTTGAAGCATTCTTAAAAGAAACGCAAAAGTATGTAAACGGAACAGTTCGTGTAAAACTTTACAAAGGTCATGCGATTGTTGAAGGACGTAAATCTCCAAATTCTCTATACTCTGAAGAATTGGCGACATATTCAAAACATGACCAATTCAACCACGCTTCTGCTGTAGGCTTTATCGAATTATGGGGTATGCCAACAGTTGTAGCATCAGAAGTAGCAAAAAGCACAAAACAAACAGTAAATAAATAATTAGATATACGGTTAATGAAGTGAGCGATTCGGAACCCGAGTCGCTTCTTCTATTATGAGGAACATAAGTTGAGGAGTGAAACTACTATGGCAAAATTATGGGGCGGTCGTTTCCAAAAGTCTGCAGAAAGCTGGGTTGACGAGTTCGGGGCATCGATTGGCTTTGATCAGCAGTTAGTATTGGAAGATATTGAAGGATCTGTAGCGCATGTCACAATGCTTGGAGCACAAAATATTTTACCAAAAGAAGATGTCGAGAAAATTCTGGATGGTCTGGCACAATTAAAAGTAAAAGCCGAAGCAGGTGAACTGGAGTTTTCAGTTTCAAATGAAGACATCCATTTAAATCTTGAGAAGATGCTGATTGATTTGATCGGTCCTGTTGGCGGGAAGCTGCATACTGGACGCTCACGTAATGACCAAGTAGCAACAGATATGCACTTATTTTTAAAGAAACGTGTACCTGAAGTGATCGGATTAATCGAGCATTTCCAAAAAACGATTATCGAGCAGGCGGAGCAGAATGTGGACACGATTGCTCCTGGCTACACGCATTTACAGCGTGCGCAGCCGATTAGTTTTGCCCACCATTTAATGGTGTACTTCTGGCAGCTGCAACGTGATAAAGAGCGTTTTACAGAATCAATGAAACGTATTGATATTTTACCTTTAGGTGCCGGAGCGATGGCAGGTACAACATTCCCGATCGACCGTCTAAAATCGGCTGAACTGCTTGGATTTGCTGAAGTATATGCCAATTCAATGGATGCGGTAAGTGATCGTGACTTTATCGTCGAATTTTTATCGAATTCAGCACTATTAATGACACACTTATCACGTTTTGCGGAAGAAATCATTATTTGGTCGACAGATGAATTTAAATTTATCGAGCTGGATGATGCGTTCTCAACGGGTTCATCCATTATGCCACAAAAGAAAAACCCGGATATGGCAGAGCTGATCCGCGGGAAAACAGGCCGTGCATACGGGAACTTAATGGGGCTGTTAACAGTTTTAAAAGGTACGCCATTAACATATAACAAAGATATGCAGGAAGACAAAGAGGGCATGTTCGATACGATGGAAACCGTATTAGGCTCACTGAAAATCTTCGAAGGTATGGTTCGTACGATGACGGTCAACAAAGCGCGTCTACACAGTGCTGTACATTCAGACTTTTCAAATGCGACAGAGCTTGCGGATTATTTGGCGACAAAAGGAATGCCGTTCCGTGAAGCACATGAAGTAACAGGGAAGCTTGTATTTACATGCATCCAGCAAGGAATTTACCTACTGGATCTGCCATTGGAAGAAATGCAGAAAGAATCTACGTTAATTGAAGAAGATATTTATGCAGTACTTGCACCGGAAGCTGCTGTCAGCCGACGTAATTCATTGGGCGGTACAGGTTTTGAGCAAGTAGCACTTCAAATTCAAAATGCGAAACAGCTATTAGTTTAACAATGGATGTCCTGTAAAAATTTTTACAGGACATTTTTGTTCCTTTTTTTGGTACTTTTTCTTAGTCAATTTCAAAATTAGCAGTATAATAATAGGTAACTTAAAAAGAAAGGTGTCTTTTTATGACGAATGCGAAGACTTCACAAACATGGGTGCTTACTTTATTTGCACTGGGCGTATTTATGGCGGCACTTGACAATGGGATCATCAGTGCAGCTCTCACTACGATCAACAGCTCATTCAATGTTGAAGCAAACTGGGGAGCTTGGGGTGTCACGTTGTATACTCTTGGCTTGGCAATCAGTGTCCCGATTGTCGGGAAACTCTCGGACCGTTATGGACGCAAAAAACTGTTTATTGTTGAAATTGCGTTGTTTGGTCTTGGATCTCTGCTCGTTGCACTTAGCCCGAACTTTACGTTTTATTTAATTTCCCGCTTTATCCAGGCACTGGGCGGCGGCGGTATTTTTATTATAGGTACTTCATATGTCGTGAGTACACTGCCAGCAGAAAAGCAAGGGAAAGCACTAGGATTGCTTGGCGGGATGAACGGGGTTGCCGCAGTGTTAGGTCCGAATATCGGAAGTGTCATTTTGGATCTCACAGGCAGCTGGCATTGGCTGTTTTTAATCAATGTGCCGATCGCAATTTTTCTTGTGATTATGGGTTTTCTCAAACTGGAAGAAACGAAAGACGCAGCACCTGGCAAGCTCGATATGACCGGTACAGTACTGCTTTCCATTGCAATTTTAGGAATTATGTACGGACTGACTAATATTGAGGGCATCAACTTTTTCAGCTCGTTAATCGAACCAACCGTATATCCTTATTTACTAGCTGGAATTATTGTTCTTGTTATCCTTTATTTCTATGAAACTCGTCTTGAGCGTCGTGGAGGAGACCCGATTTTACCGGTAGCGTTAATGCGTCAGCCTACTTATTTACTGACATTGCTGCTAGGTCTTCTATCTGGTGCAATGCTTGCTGCGATGATTTTCATTCCGGCCTTTTCAGAACAAGTATTGGGTATTAAATCCGAACATGCGGGTTACTGGATGACACCACTTGCACTAGCTGCAGGTATTGGGGCAGCGGTTGGCGGTATTCTAGTCGATAAACGTGGCCCGGTATTAGCTGTTCTGTTTTCCGGTCTCGTTGCTGCAATTGGCTTTTTCCTGTTCCCGACATGGATTGATGCAAAATGGCAGTTTGTAATTGCTTCCGTAATTGGCGGTGTCGGCATGGGCGTTCTTCTAGGAGCACCACTGAACATTTTGGCAACCGAAAAACTCGAAGCAAATAAAGGGACGGCATTAGCGTCACTCTCATTAATTCGAACAATCGGGATGACGATTGCGCCGACAATTTATGCAGGATTTATCGCGCGCGGATTCAGCGAAATCCCATCACTGTTTAAAAACGATTTCCAAGGAATTTTACAGCAAAATGTACAACAGGCAAATTTATCGGAACAGGCAACTGCAGAACTTGCTCAAGTGGGCAGTCAGTTTGCTGCGGGCGATCAGTTTTCCGAGGAACAAATGATGACGGTCGTTCAAAATATCCAGGATCCGACGTTAAAAGAAGTCATTTTGAATTCTGTTAATGAAGTAACGGTCATGGCAGCGCAAAACGGCTATGGCGGACTATTTTACTCGGCAGTCATAATTGCCATTTGTATTTTTGCATTAGGACTGATTTTAAAACCGATTCGAAAAAAATCATTGGAAATATAAAAAAGTGTTTTAGGTTGAACGATTTGGGGTAATTTATCTTTAGACTCATGCAAAGCTTGTGTGGGTGTGAAGTCTCTCCCCCAATAGTAGACTTACAAAAAGTGTCCTTTTGCGCATAAAAGGGCATTTTTTGTTGTCTAAAAGCTGTGCGTTTATTTTCCGGTAGGCTCAAATTAGAATAATCACAATGTTTTGCGTTATAATTAGCAGCAACAGCATGAAACTTTTCATGAAAATTTACGTAAATACTAGTAATACATAGAATGGGGGAATCGTACATGGCTGAAAATCCATTATTTGAAGATTTAAATAAACGTGCTGAGCAAGAGCCGGCGCCAACAACTGATATGATCGAACAACCACAAAAAAAACTCGTTTCGCAACAGGAGCTTTCTCAAATCCGCCAGCGTCAGGAACAGTTAAAACAACAGCCGCAAGTTCAACAGCTTGCAGAAAAAATTGACGTGAAAAATCAAATTGCCGTTCTCGAATTCGGTAAAGAAACGGCTCAGGGTATTTCAACATTTTCAGACCGTATGCTCGCAACGATTAAACAGAGCAACCTGGAAAAGTCGACAACCTTACTCAACAATCTAAATAAAATTATGGACCGTTTTGATCCTCAGGATTTCCAGGAAGAGCAGAAAAAAGGCTTCCTGAAAAAACTGTTTTCAAAAAGCAAAGAGCAGTTGGAGCGCATTTTATCCAAATACGATACGATGAATAAAGAAGTCGATGTCGTTTATAACGAAATTCAGAAGTACGAAGTGGAAATGAAACGAAATACCGTGCAGCTTGAACAAATGTATGATGAGAACCTCAACTACTTCCATACTTTAAGCGAGCACATTGCGGCAATCGATATTAAAGTAAACGATTTGCGTCAGCAATTGCCAGCATTATCGGCAAAAGCGGATTCCGGTGACCATGAAGCGATCATGGAGCTTGAAACGGTTACACGCGGAATCGAGTTACTGGAGCAACGAGGCTACGATCTTGAAATGGCTCAGCAAGTATCATTCCAGTCGGCACCGCAAATTCGTTTAATGCAGCAAGGCAACAACCATTTAATCGGGAAAATCAACTCCGCATTCGTGACGACAATTCCAATTTTCAAACAAGGTCTGATTCATGCCGTAACAATGCAGCGACAAAAGCTTGTTTCCGATTCGATGGCTGAACTGGACCGTCGAACAAATGAAATGCTTGTACGAAACGCGGAAAATGTGCGACAAAATTCGGTGAACATTGCGCGTCAGGCAGGCAGTCCGAGCATCAAAGTCGAAACGATCGAAACAACGTGGAAAACGATAATTTCCGGCATTGAAGAAACAAAACAAATTCAGGCAGAAACAGTGCGCAATCGTGAAGAAGGACGTAAGCGTATTGAACAATTGCAGCTTGAGTATGAGAAATTAAAAAGTATGTAATAAAAGTAATGCAGGCATCGAGTATCTTTTGCTCGATGCCTTTTATCATTTTTTGGAACACTGACTTGTTTTTTGAAGATGTGAATCTTTTATTATACTCAATAATAGGAGGGCTGGGGGCAGCCATCTAATGTGGTATACACCTATTATCCGATAAATATATATTCAAAAATACGGATTAACATACAATTTAAAAGCTTGTTATATTAAGCATATAAGCCGTCTAAAATTTCTTTCTGGTGATTAATTAGGGGTGAATTTGGTGAAATTGGGTAAATAACAATAAAAGAAGATTTACACAAGTATTGCCAAGAGGGAAAGGAAGACAACGATGGAAAAGAACTTAATGAAAATCGACGAATTTCTTAAAATGCCGAAAAGTGTTATACGCAGAGCAAATGAACGGGACGTATTGAGTATAAAGAATGAATTGCTTATTTTAATGAATGAAAAAAGCGATTTGTATGATAAAGCGCATATTCGAAAATTAATTAATGAAATCCAATTTTTAAATGTGTTTGTTGTAAAGGATGATTTTGATAAAACCGTATTTTCCTACGAACCTCCAAAGTATGCATCACCCCGTGTAACGATTAAAGAAAGTGGCTGGATTGAGCTAATCAAATAATAAGTACTATTTTCCCAACAATGGAATCATGATAAAATTTTATTATGAATAGAACGTTGGAAGAAGGTAGTATTTGTGGAACGTCTGAAAGGCATAGCGATGATTATAGTAGGCTCGATATTTTGGGGGGCTACCGGTCCGATGATGGAATGGCTCCTGCAACAAACAACCATGACCGCCGAATTTATGCTTGCTGTAAGGTTAATGATTGCAGGCATCTTAATACTTGGCATTGCAGCTATGCAGAAAAAATCGATATTCTCGATTTGGAAAAACCGGAACAATTCGGTACAATTACTTATTTTCAGTGTGATTGGAATGGTAGGTTTACAATTTACGTTTGTAAAATCGATTGAAGTGAGCAATGCGATTATTGCAACACTGTTGCAGTTTTTGGCGCCAATCTTCATCGTTATCTATACATCGGTCGTTGGGAAGGTTCTTCCTCCACGCAGTCAACTGATCGGTATTTTCGGTACGCTCGTCGGGCTGTTTCTATTGCTGACAAATGGCTCTGTTTCAGGGTTGCTTGTGAGCAATGAAGCGCTTGTTTGGGGACTGCTGTTAGGATTTACGTATGCATTTTATACATTGTATCCTGCTCGGCTAATGGCTGAAGTAGGGGTCATCATCATTATTGGCTGGGGTATGATCATAGGAGGGCTTATGTTCTCGGTAGCGGGTCAGCTTTGGAAAACAGAACAATGGCTGTTGTTGCTGGATCCGGTAAATGTATTTCTTATTATTGCTACGGGTATTTTTGGATCCTTCGCCTATATTTTATTTTTAACAAGCCTGAAATACATATCTCCAGTTGAAACGAGTATTTTATCTAGTTTCGAACCGTTGACGGCAATGGTGATTTCCGTTGTCTGGCTCGGTGCAACTTTGTATAGCTGGCAATATGTCGGTATTTTATTAATGCTTGTTTTTGTTGTCTATTTATCAATTGCCGGGAGCAAAAAAGCAACACTTCGAATGTCTAAGTGAATGTCACTTAGGCATTTTTGGGTATAGAAAACGAAGGAGGCGTTGTTATGGAAGCATTCGATTTTTTTACATTGCATGAAAAGGATATTAAAGACGATATTAAACGCTTAGTATTAGCTGATTCCCCATCACAGAATAAAGAGTTGCTTGATCTGTGCAAAGATGTGATCCAATCGATGTTTTATGACTATTTTCATGTGAAAGCTACGGAATATGCGATGGAGCATAACGGCAATCATCTCCGTTTTGAAATGGGCGAAGGGACCGAACAGATATTAATGATTGGTCATTATGATACCGTTTGGGATCAGGGAGCTTTACCATATCGGGAAGAAGAAGATAAAATTTTTGGTCCTGGTATTCTGGATATGAAATCAGGTCTCGTCAGTGCTATTTGGTTTTTTAAATATGTTCAAAAAATGAATCTGCCTTTGAAGCGGCGGGTTGTTTTTTTCCTGAACAGCGATGAAGAAATTGGAAGCCCTACATCCAGAGCGCTAATCGAAGAAGAAGCAAAAAAGTCTGTGGCGGCTTTTATATTGGAGCCTGCTGTTACTGTTTCGGGTGAACTGAAAATTGCGCGGAAAGGGACATCCAGGTATTTGCTGAATATTCGAGGACTAGCATCGCATGCTGGCAATAATCCGCGGGATGGTGTCAGTGCAATTACGGAAGCAGCAAGGCAAATCCTGAATATTGATGCACTGAACGATTACGAAAAAGGGACAACGCTAAATGTCGGTATGATCCAGGGCGGCGGTAAACTGAATGTCGTACCTGATGAAGCGCACGTAGGAGTCGATGTCCGATCGGTTACTCGCACAGAGCAGGAACGTATCGACGATTATTTCGAAGAGCTAAAGCCATATGATCAACGTACGAAAATTGAAATTGATGGCGGGATTAACCGGCCGCCGATGGAACGTGATGAAGACAGTGAAGAACTGTTCGAAATTGCGCAGGAAGAAGCGGAGGAGCTTGGTTTTGATGTGGAAGAAGCATCAGTCGGCGGTGCAAGTGACGGCAATTTCACATCGTTATACACGCCGACATTGGATGGCCTTGGACTAGTAGGGGACGGCATTCATGCAGAACATGAGCATATTGTAAAAGATCATATCATTGAACGTTTCGCGCTTTTGACGAATACATTGCTGGAAGTTGTAAATGAGATTGAGATGGAGGGAAATCAGGATGACGGCTGAAACACTGGCTCACTTGATGAAACAATCGAACCGTATAGTAGTGCTGACAGGTGCCGGAATGTCCACCGAATCGGGCATACCGGATTTTCGCTCGTCAACAGGCTTATGGCGAAATATCAATCCGCGTATTGTTGCTTCGACAGAAAGCCTGCAAAAGAACTATGAACAATTCCGCGAGTTTTACCAGACAAGAATGAATGCATTGGACAACTGCAAACCCCATGAAGGACATCTTATTTTAGCAGACTTTGAAAAGCGCGGACTTGTTACGCTTATTGCGACCCAAAATGTCGACCAGCTTCATCAGCAGGCCGGAAGTAAAAATGTAGCGGAACTGCATGGAAATATTGTAACAATCCGCTGCCAAAAATGCGGCAAGCCACATGCAAAAGAGCAATTTTTGAATAATAGTATTTGTACGTATTGTTCGGGAAAATTACGCCCGAATGTTGTGCTTTTTGGAGAAACATTGCCGTCCGAGGCATGGGACCGCACGTTACATGAAATACACCAGGCAGACCTTGTCATTGTGATCGGCACAAGTTTGGAAGTCTACCCTGTCAACCAGTTGCCGAGCATGTCGAAAGGAAAGCTCGTCTACATCAACCGGGAGCAAACGTCCACCAGTCTACACTATTCGTTTAATTTAATCTTGGAAGGATCAGCAGGGAAAATTTTAGCGGATGTTTCCCAAGAGTTGGGGGATTTCGAAAAGTAAAAACAAAGCCTGTAATGATACTACTATAGGCTAAATAGTATAATAAAATAAAACCAGATCTTATATTTAGAGGATTTGAGTTTGATTATATATAAACAAACTTTTATTTGTATATAAAAATACATCTATTAAAGAGATAATGGATGTATTTTTTTTATTGTGGTATTTTAATGAAAATTGATAAAAAACCTGTATGGAATGCATTTTTCTTATTCCACAATCGGGACATATTGTGGAGCAACGTTTTTCTTTGGGGGAGTCCTAGAGAAGATGCAGATATATATTGATAAAAGAATGGCTATACAAGTTTTTATGCAAATTAAAGATCAATCCCAGCAAGTATAAAAGCTGCTTTAGTAACGTTTCATTGACTTGCATAAAATCACGTACAAACAATGTTCCATAAGAAAAGCGAGAAACTTTATTAAATCAACGTTTCCCGCATTTTGGTGTATTCCCAAACTTTGTTTTGGTAACGCTATTTAGGTTTGTTTTGTATACGTTATAAATCCATTTTATAATGAAGTACCTATTAGTTGATATATTTAAATCTATCTATATTTACCCATATAGCGTTGATAAACAATATTCCTAAAACAATGGCTATAACATACTTAGAAAAATGCTTAAGTTTAGCATTTTCGAATATCTTAATTAAAAGATAAAAAAAGCCAAGTACCCAGATACCATTTTGAAAAAAGTTTAAAATGGTATCCCTAATTACGCTGAAATAAAAAAGTAAACCCAATAATATCTCTCCCTCCATAAATAAAAATAACACATTTAGTTATTTTTAACATTAAATGAAAATTTCGAAGTGTTTTTTTGATACATTTAGTGAATAAGCAGCCAAAATAACCTCCATTCAATTGAATAGGGGGTAGTGGTTCCCGAACTTTCATTTGGGAACGTTATTTTGTATAGAATTGTATAATTTTGTCTAAGTTAAATTTTATGTTTTGCAATGAGCTTAATTAGAACAGATTGTTAATACATTGATTTAATTGTAGTTATCGAAGAATTTCCCCTTTTCAATAATCTCTTCTGTACTTAATGCTGTCCATTCTTCTGGAGTTAGGTTTGGATATAAGTCAAGGTAGGATTTAATCATTTTATAGCCTTCACTATACCCATAAAATAAAGGCAGCCCATTACCACCATATAAGATTTCTAAAGAACGATTTATATCTTTACTATTTAAATCAGGTTCAATTTTAGACCAAAATTCATTATTATAAGTGAAATCCATTTGTGTAATTTCAATATCAGGATATACAGTTTTTTCAAACATAACAGCTTTTCCTTCAAATATAAGATTATCTAAGACTGAACCTGAATGAGTACTTAAATAACTTTCTGCCCAAGTACTATGATGATATTCATGTGCTAAAGCAGCTTTTATAAAATTATCTTCAAAGTATTCATTATAAGGAATAAGAATTTTACCAGCACCTACCGTATACATAACAACATTTGAATTACTAGATGGAAAGACACATACTGCTACGTCACTTTCAGATGGTAGTAGCTTAGCGGATTGAAGCAGTGCATCTTGAATAAGTGCATTTATGTCATCTTTTTTAGTTTCAATTAATTCACTTACAATTTTTAATTCGGTTAAACTAGTTGGAGCCTTATTAAGAAAGGAATCTACTATATGTATGAACTCTCCATTTTCAAAACAGTCGCTGTAAACAGGTTGTATAACCTCCTCCTTGTATAATTCCAAGTTTGATTGGCTTGTAGGATCTTTTACTTTTTCAAGGTAGCTATCAAATATAGTATTAACATGGACAATTTTAAACTTTTGATTGGTATCAGAGTTCTCAAATAAATATAATAATTCTTTATCATCAAAACTTTCTTCCTTCTCACTTCTATCCGTTTGCGTGCAAGCTGATAGAGTAAGTAAAAGTACAATAAAGGGTACAATAAATTTCAAGATATTTCTCAAATTGTTCTCACCTCATCTATAATGGATAATTATACCAAAAAATATAGTGTTAGTTATATAAAATGCACCCTAAATCGTATTGGGGAACATCTGTGGTGCTTAGCCACGCTTATGCAACAGTCGGATGCTTTCCTTGAATAAGCTCAACTGCTTAAATATTATTAATTTGTATATAGGGATCTTTTTAAAAGTGAGTAATTTTAGATTTGGGGGATTTATATGTCATTTGAACAATGCCAATATGTTACTTCTTTAATGGCAAAATTTAATAAAACTTGGTTCATTGCAGGTGGTTGGGCGATTGATCTTTTTATGGAGAAAGAAACACGAGAACACAAAGATATAGAGATTGCTATATATCGAAAAGACCAACTAAATTTAAAAACGTATCTAAGAGAATGGGATTTTAGTAAAGTAATTAAAAGTGAATTCCATAATTGGGAAAATGAATTTTTAGAGCTACCTATTCACGAAATACATGCTACCAATAAATCAAATGGAGATAAAATTGAGGTTCTTCTAAATGAATCAAAAGATAATGATTGGGAATTCAGAAGAGATTTGAGGATTTGCTCACCACTAAATTCAGTGTGGAGTTATTCTGGAACGGGTATCCCCTATCTAAATCCAGAAATAGTACTTTTATATAAGGCAAAGAATACAAGAGTAAAAGACCATCAAGATTTTATTACAGTAAAGGACCATCTTGATAATAAGAAGAGACAATGGCTCAAATCTGCACTTGAACTTCACGAACCGGAACATAAGTGGATTCAATTTTTAATCTAATATTTTTTAACTAACCAGTTATTATAAGCTAGTCATTATTACGCAATCGGGTGCGTTTCTTCAATAAGAAGATCGCGTTTTTCCGTTATAGGGCCATTTTCTAGATTAACTTTTAGTAAGAATGAATTGGATATTTATGTTAAAATTTGATTAGGTTTGAATGTACTTAAACTACCACGCAGGATTGTGTAAGAAGTCAGTAAATTAGGAGAGTTATAATGCGATACATTATAAGGTTTGCAAATGAAAACGACTTGTCTGGTTTATGTAGTATTAGAAATAATCGAGCTTTATTTATTCATTATCTAAAGAAATTTATGAATAAAGAAATTTATTTGCTAATTGCTGAACAAAATTCAATTATATTAGGTTTTGGATTACTTAAGATTAAAGGTACATTACACCCCAAATTAAGCGACCTTTATGTAAAAGAGGAATATAGGGGAAATGGTATCGGTTCAGATTTAATAAGATACAGGGAAAATATCGCAAGGAATTTAGGTTATACGGAGATATATGTGAGTGTTGATCCAATAGAGAATCCTAAGATGGTTAAGTTAATTAAAAAGCACAGTTATGAAACTATATCAGAACCATATATAAAGAAAGCAATTTTTTATGATAGTGATGGATCTTCTTATGATAAAACTTACCAGAGAATTGATTTAAAGAAGTTATTGAACTAACGGTGGGCTGTTGTACTCTAATATGAGAGATTATCAAACGAAGCTTTGGGGCATTTTGAAGGGTTTACATTATAAACTGTTGAAATATTATTTTATGAATGGAGAAGGGAGGTACGAGCGATGCAAAAATCCATATGGTATTTTATTTTTGGTTTAATTTTAGTTTTGGTAAGCACGCCGTTAGCATATAGTGCTGTTGGAATTATTTATGCAGAGAGAAACTTAACAGGAGAGTATGTACCAATTTTAAATGGTTTCATCCATTCGTTTATGCTAATAGGGACTTTGATATTTAGTGTAGGCTTAATAAAATTAATTAAAATATCAAAAGCTTAAAATGTTTATACATACAATAAAATATAAATAATCGTTCCCAAATTAAAGGCCGATTGAGATTGATTTTGTTATTGCAGTTAAATAGGAGGGATTAACAACATGATTTCTTTAAAAGATGTGAAAGATGGCAGAGAACGAATTAGCGATATAGCGTATGTAACACCAATTTTACAATCAAGGCAACTTTCTGAAATATGCGGGAATCAGATGTTTTTAAAATCAGAGCATTTACAAAAAACAGGGTCATTTAAAATACGAGGAGCAATTAATAAAATTATTCATGCGATTGAAAATGGTGCGAAGTTTGTAACAGCAGCATCATCAGGTAATCACGGTCAAGCCGTTGCTTATGTTGCAAAAAAATACGGAGTTCCGGCAACCATTGTTGTGCCTGAAAACGTTAGTAAGTGTAAGGTTAACGCAATCCAAACTTATGGTGGTAAGGTGGAAATGTGTGGGACTACTTCTGGAGAACGTATACCAAGAGCACAGGCGATTGCAAATCAAGAAAAAGGCGTATATATTCCACCTTATGACGACCCATTGATTATGGCAGGGCAAGGAACTATTGGATTAGAAATTTTGGAACAGGTGGAGAATGTTGATGTAATCATAGTCCCGATTGGTGGTGGTGGACTTATATCTGGAATTCTAACAGCCATTAAAGAAACTAACCCGAAAATAAAAGTAATTGGGGTAGAACCTGAACTTGCTAATGATACATACCTATCATTACAAAATGAAAAAATCACCACAATTCCTGTTAGTCAGACCATTGCGGACGGATTAAGAACTAACCAGCCGGGTGATTTGACCTTCCCTGTACTTATGAAATATCTAGACGATATTGTCCTTGTGAGTGAAGATGAAATTCGCCAGTCCTTTAGTTTCGTCATGGAACGTACGAAACAACTAATAGAAACATCGGCAGCCGTAACGATCGCAGCAGCTATGTTCAATAAACTAAACATTCATGGTAAAAACATCGCAACTGTTATCTCTGGCGGAAATGTGGACCTAGACAAAGTCCATCAATTCATTGTAAATAGTGAGAAATGACCCCGTAAGACTAGACTTAATTCTCTTTAAGGCTAGATTGTTGAACAACATTCTTAAGATATAATATTGTGCATTTCATAAGGTATAAACTGTCACAGCGGCGGGAGTATACCGCCACCCATACAAGACCATTGTCGAGGCAACGGTCTTCTTTTTTATTGCGTTTTTTCCTTAATTGATAAACACGTTATTCAACAATCGGGCCAGATTGTTGAACTTTAGAAACATTTTTTATATAAGATTTAATGGAGTCCCCCTGAGCAAACGTTTTGTACAATTCATAGTGACCCTCATTGTTATGATACTTGGGTTAAGGTCGTTGTTAATTTGGAGCATATTAGTGATTAATCTTCTTCGCCTCCATGTTCTTAAAAGACTTGCTAAAAAAATTTGAATAAATGTGAAACTAATTTTCATTTTTTCCGTCAGTACAGCGTTGTTCAGCAGGATGGGTATGTCATCATAAGAAGATGTACAGAAATATAAACAAACTTAAAATCGAATAAGTTGTTATAGGAGATGAAGGAAAATGAAGAAGACATTAATTACAGCAGGGTTAGCAACAGGTTTATTTTTTACAAGTATGGTTGGTACAGTTGCAAACGCAAGTGCCAGTACAGTGCATTACAAAGATGTAAAGACATCAGATAACTTCTATTCAGCAGTAGAAAGCTTAATAAATCAAAAAGCTATTAGTAGAACTAATGATAGTTTTAGACCATACGAGAATGTAACACGAGGTCAAGCTTCTAGTATAATCGCAAAAGTTTTAGAACTTGATATAGAAAATGTCAAAGACCCTAAATTTAAGGACGTTCCAAAAGACCACCAATTCTATAAATATATTGCCGCATTAGAGAATGCAGGGCTTGTTAAAGGGAAAGGTAACGGTGTATTCGGAATCAACGATCCTTTAACTCGTGGGCAAATGTCTTCAATTCTAGTAAAAGGATTTGAAATTCCATTAATTGGCGCTCATGATATAGGATTTAATGGTTTTGATGACACTACATGGTATGTAGGTGGCGGAGAAAATAGTGCCATTGAGAATGGCGATATAATGCTTACATTAGAGAGTCAATTCAGCCATGCAATTGAAACTATGCATTATTATAAATATGTTTCTGGTTATAAAACAGGTAAAACTAGCGCAAACAGAGGTGAACTATTAGAGTTTAGACAAGGAGAAGCCCTTAAGCGCTCTCAGTTAGCATTGATGATTAATAGTATGCAAAAAGGAACTCAATATGAATACTTATACTTCAAAGACTTTGATATAACTAATAGAAGTGTTTCTAAGATTGAAACTGGAGGATGGGTACACGACAAAGTAGTTACTGACGACCCTTCAATTATCTTTATTAAGGAAATCTCTAACTATGAAACAAATGTACTCCTTGATGGAGTGGCAACAGAACAAAGATTAGACAATGTATACGCTATTCTTGAGCCTAAAAAAGTCGGTAAGACTTTTGCAAGATTTGAAAACGGTGGTGGAACTGGTAAGGAAAAGGTTCTAGAGATTACTGTTACAGGATCAGAGGGTAATTTTGAAGTTTCTTATAAGGATGTAACCCCAGAAAAATAAGAAACAATAGAAATACAATGGGATGCTTGATATCTCATTTTTGTTGCTTGAATTTATAAGCTTGACTCGTAAGATATTTTTATCAGTATAAATTAAGTTCTTCAACAATCGGGCGCTTTCCTGGAAAAAAGGAAGACCCTAAAGTTATTTTATAAGGAATTCCAAGAGCAATAAGATAAAACAAAAAACCACTGAGATCATTCTTCAGTGGCTTCTTCTTGTTTCTTTGATTCAAGAATTTTACGGTTTTGCTCTATTATTTCTTTATTTTTCTCTATTGTAACCTTGATGTTTTCAAGCATTTCTTTATCTTCATTACTACTAATTTCAGAATTATTCTTTAGGTGTTCATCTAAATGGGATGATTTATTATCTTTAATAATCACTAAATTCACCTCTCAGAATGACTATATTTTTAGTATAAATGATTGAAAGCAACTTTTATATTAAATTTATGTATCATTTTCAGAATTTTGATTATTCTACTCGTTACTGGGTAAGGGCTTGCTGTTTTCGGTGAACGAAATAGCTTCTTTTCCAATCTACGACTCTGTTCCTGTCCTTATATACTTTATGAAATATGGGGAAATATTGATTTGACAACGGTGATAAAACAGCCCTTTTTTAATTGGTTCGTATTATCAACTACGTTTTTAAAATTGTATTTGGGAAATCTTTGTGCTTATAGATTTGATGCTACCCTTTTCAGATAAGGGCCAGATTGTGGAATAAAATTCTTTTAGGCAGTACTACTAAACGATGTTTTGGGAAGGTTAAAGGAATTAATTGAACTCTGCTAGAAATACTAATATAACAACTTAGGAGGTGTTCAGATGTCTAGAAAAGAAACACCAGAACAGGAAAGAGAGCGTTTATATCGAGAAGAACAAACGAGGAATCCAGCTGGAAATTTCAATGATAATCTAAATCGCACACAAGCAGGTACGCCTAATACTTCTTTGACAAATATGCACAGAATTTAAAGTATGGTATAAAAATTATTATCATTAATACTATAAAGCCCGCTTGTCTCATCATTAATTTGTTTTCTTTAATCCTCAGTTCTTCCTTCCGTTTTTCATCCAAAATAATTCCACCTTTCATTCATTGGTAGTTCTCTGTTTGATTATGGAATAATAATCCTCAAATGCTTATAAGGCGGGATATTTGTTTCTTATACAAAAGCGACGTTTGGTAGTATTACTGAACATACCCCTATAATAGCATTCGTTATTCCACAATCGGGCGCTTCTAAGAATAAAAGGATTGGCCCTTTGCGTTTTAGGGCCATTTAATTTAATAACAATCCACTAAAAAATTGATATTAATGTTAAAGTACAGATAAAAAAATAAACTTAAATTAACAGACTACTAGGATAAAATATTTTGTAACTTTATTTTGAAAATGTCGACTAATTTAAAAGGGAGGCATATTATGAATACATTAATTCGAATGGGGTTTTCATTAATGATGTTATTCACATTATTAGGGTGTAGTACTGTCGAAGAAGATACATCTAAAAGTACAAGTAATAATATAATCACAAAGTCAAATAATCGGGAAAAACCACCCGCTATAAAATTAAAAATTGGCAAAGACGAAAATAAAACTTACCGAGAAACTTATAGTTGGAGTTATTTTGATAAAAGTACAGGGCAAGGAGTAACTGTAGAGGCGGATCATGCTCCTCCAACCGAGATAGTAAATATCGAACAAGCTGTTAGAGTTAATCTAGCCGAAACTGTAAAATTAGATTTTAAAAAAAGACCAACTCAATATGAAATAAGAGTCTGGGGCAATAGTAACGTGATTGCAACGTATAATACATTTGAAGAAATAAAAGAAAAAGGGAAATATATAGTTGAAATAGTAGGAACATGGGAAGGTAGTACCGCTACTTATGTAACTGCATTAGATATTCAATAAGAATTAGATAATGCTCCACTCTTATCTCAGAATTAACCATTAATATTAGACTTAGTTATACAAATAAAGGGCGCTTTCTTGAATAAGGAGAGGGTCCTTTTTCGCCTTTTCCTTTAAAGGGCTAGCAGGTTTTAATGTAGCTAGTGATTCTGTTACATCAAACGTAGGCTCTTCTACTTGGTTCGATTCCAAAATGTATGTAATTGTTTCTTCGGGTAAAGTAATTAATATTTTCTTTCGTTCTAATTCCTTGTAAGTGGAACGGATTAAAATTTTGATAAGCCATGTGCTAAAGTAGGCTGGCTCCTTGAGTTGTCCGATTGCTAAATAAGCTTTGCAAGTAGCTTCTTGAAGTACATCTAATGTATCTTCTTTATTTTGCATATGGAGAAAGGCAATTTTATATAATTTCTCACCTTCACCTTTTAATAATTCCTCAAAAGCTAGCTTGTCCCCATGAATAGCTTTAAAAGCTAGATGTTCCTTTTTATTGTTCATGAGCTAACCTCCTTTCACTTATTAGAGCAAATAATTCTATTATAAAGTTTCAAAATCTAAAAAGAATTTTAGGAATATGTAATCTGTGATGAATTCAACTGTAAATTAAGGAGGAAAGTGTAGTTTAAATGTAGTGCTTTTTAGGTAGCACAACAAGGATTTCAAAAACAACGAATTTACACACTAGTGAATAGTAGCTTCAGAAAAATGCAGTTTTACAACGGTAAGCACTTAATGTTACCAAACAAGAGTTTGAGGACACAGAAAAAGATCTTCAACAATCGGGCGCTTTTCTGATTAGAAAAGTGCTTTATTAAATTATAGGGCCAAATTGTTGAGTAAAGTAAATAAAAAATTTTATGTAATGCCCTTTAACTAACGCAGCAGTTTAATTTAGAAAAAGGAATATTTCTTGTCTTCTAGAATTTATAGATATACAACTCTAGGAGGGGAATAAATGATTTTTGAAATTACTAATCAAGTCCGTGTTACTGATATCCAACAAGGGCAAAGGTGGTATGAAATTTTACTAAATAAAAACCTGATTTTATCCCACATGAAGGATTCGCCGAATGGGAGATCATACCTGGTTATTGGTTGCAAGTTGCTGAAGGAATGCCTTCTGAAGGCAGTGGACCTTTACGTTTAGGGGTTACTAATATAATTGCTGAAAGAGATAGACTTGTAAAAGAGTTAGGAATTGAGAACTTTGAAATATTTTCTCGTGAAGAAGTAACTGCAAAATGGGGATCTTTTGCTGATCCCTGGGGGAATCAACTGGGTTTCTTTGAATATTTGGATAAGAAAGAAGAAAACGATCGTGTTAAAACTATTTTGGGGATTTAATCCACTTGAAAGATTTTTGATAAAAATTAATTGAACAAGGAACTACAATTATTGGGATGCGATTCTGTAATTAGGATCAGCGCTTTTTTCATTCAAGGGCCATATTGTTGAATAACACTTCAATGAAAAGAAATAACAAGTTTTATGCAATTTATGAACAAGCTTTGTAAGGATAAGTGCAGCTACTTCAACTGTTTATGCTATCTGTATAAACAAAATTACTCTAAAAAAGAGACAAACGCTGTTACATCAACGTTTGTCTCTTTTTTTGCAATCCGAAACTTTGATTTGGGAGCGTTACATGTATGGATGTATTGTAAATTCGTATTGTGATGTTTAAGCATTAATAGTTAGAGCATCTTCGATAATATCATTAATTAATTCATGGTTATTCATAATATATCTAATTTCAGAAGGTTCTAACCAAATTCTTGTCTGTGATTCGTGTTCCCTTAAAAATGGGTGGCATTTTGTAACATCTAATCGATAAAACGCTTGAGTATTAATTGCATAGATTGTCTAAGTAGAATTTATAGTATGTTAATAAAAAATAAAAAATTTCCAAAAAAGTGCAATATTTTTTCTATTTGTAGTGTCTTATTATTTAAACGGAAAGTAAGGAGGGTTTTTGAATGGAATTGAAGCAAAGTGAATTAGATGCCATTACATCAAATCCGCTTGAAGCAATAGTGGATATTATGGATACATATGGAACTGAAATAAAAAGGTTTGTTTATATGTATTTAAAAAATGAAGCGGATACGGAGGATGTAACCCAAGAAGTGTTTGTGGCCGTCTATCAAAATATACATACTTTTAAAGGGAATTCATCACTAAAAAGCTGGATTTATTCAATTGCTGCAAATAAATGCAAAAATCATTTAAAACGTGATCGATTACGTCATTTCAATTTAATTGAGCGATTAACTCGACAGCAATCAAGCGTTTCCTCGAAGCAAGAGGACCTATCGGAGCTATATTTACAAAACTCCTTAAATAAGGGTCTATTTGAAAAAGTAATGGATTTACCTATCAAATATCGAGAAGTCGTAATCCTTTATTATTACAAAGAATTATCCATTAAAGAAATTTGCGCCATCTTAAATGAAAAGGAAAGCACCTTACAATCTCGCCTATTAAGATCCCGGAAAAAGTTAAAAGTTTCAATACTTAATGAAGTAGGAGGCATCATTCATGGATAAACAATTAAAGGAATTGGATTTCGAAAAGAAAATCAACGTTACATTTACAGAAGAGAACAAAAAGAATGTATTAAACAAAATTCAAAAAGTTGAAAAAAAGAAAATGTCCAAACCTCATTATTTCCAAAATGCACTTACATTCACTTTCACAATTGGATTAATTTTCTTCGGTTACACTATGTTCGCTAATAACGATGTTCAAGAGAGTGCCGAAGATTTCACTCAGTTGAATAATCAAACCCCTCCTAATAGTGGAGATTCACATGCTGTTATAACAAGTGAAGGAGATAAAGAAAGCAAACAATTAAAAGTCGGCGGTGAATATGATTCTTGGAACGCAATTACCTTTGCTCGAGTAGATCCAGAGACAAATATACGTGTGGAGTACGATTTTTCAGATCCCAATTATAATTTATTTGCTGCTCACCTCAAAGCTGCTGCCATTACAGAAAATGCTATTTTTATGGGAGCAGTTAGAGGTAATGAGATTCCCACTCATACGATTTATATTAATTATTTGAACGAAATATTGCTTTTATTAGACAGCATTGAGCCAAGTGAAGAAAATATAGAGGAATTAACGCAAGCCAAGCAAATTACACAACGCGTTCTTGACGAGGAGATAAGTAAGAGGGACCCAATTTTAGATGAACTTCACATGATTTTACATGAGTTAGACGAATATTATAACGTAAAACCTTTTATAGACAATGGTATGACAACAGATGGGCATCAAGTATTAATACCGGATGAAACAGAGGATTAATAATAGTAAATGGTTCACGCTATTTCTACGCCACAATTAAGAAATATGGTCATAGCACATAATTATTGGAGAATTGATACAATCCGTCTGCTACGTTAATGGTAATAGTGTGCGCATGGCAAAAAGCCAACTATCTGATTTCCATCAGATAGTTGGTTTTTTTATACCATATTTGCTTTGTTGAAAGATTTCCATCTTAACACTTCTAAATCTTTAAAGTGATTTCTGGAATAGAGAGCGGTCAATTGGTAAAGAGCACAGTAGCTACTTTCCGTCCGTGAGATCACTCGGTTAGATAGAGCCATTAGATAATACTGTAAAGTGATTTCACTTTGTTATAAAAAGTTTGACACTGTTCTTTTTTCGAATCCAATTCTAAGAAGTCATATATTTCAATAATCTTTAGAACAGTATCCTCTTTCCATTGCCATTTATCAAATCTAATATAGTTTTAAAATATTCTATCATCGCCTGTATGTACATATTATCTACTACATCATCTTTTATTTCATTCAATTCCTTTAAATAAAATACAGCCTTCCTAACATAACTAATTATCTTGTTGCCATTGAATAAAAAAAGTGTCCGAAGCTCATTTGGACATATCATTGAGATTCTATTTATATGTTACCTCCATTCAAGTTCAGCGAATCGAACAGTCTTCTTTAAAATTTTCCGCAGCGTCTGTGTTATTTCCTATAAAAACAGCTACAAACACTGTTAAATTGGAGTTTGTAGCTGTTTGAAATGTTACCAAGCTTTGATTTGGGAACGTTATTAAATGTATTTTTTTGTAATTTAATACGTCTAATTGTAGTAGAATAAATATGGAGGTGGTTATATGAAAAAATACTTGTACTTAATGTTGTTAATATGCCTATTATTACTTTCTGCATGTTCTAATGGAAAAACGCAATCATTAGAATGGTTTTATAATGATGCAAAAATTGAAAATGTAGATAAAGTTATCATTCAAGATGGTACAACTGGTTATTCTAAAACCATAACTAATCAAGAACAAATCGGTGAATTTTTATCTCTGATTAATGAAATTGAATTTACTCCACAAGAAAATCAAGGAAACCGTGAGGGTTGGAGATATGGTATTACGCTTTTTGACAAAGAATTTAAGTTTTATCTAAATGAAATTGATATTACTTATTACGATACAAATCCAGATATTAATACCATTGTAGATAAATATTACAAACAGTTGGAAATTGTAAAAGAATAAAGAACTTTTAAACTCCTAAAGACTTATAATGAGGTCATTTTTTTGCATTTCTTAGCGTTTCAACAGTAATATTGTTGGATTTTTGACACGCTGAAATAAGCATTTGTTCTACACGTTTATCGAAAATTTTTTCCTAATTCAAGCCAACGGAACCAATAAAGGTAGTTGTCTAAATAACGAGTTCCAACACCTTGAAATCGTTCCACCCAACCAATAACATCCCATTGAATAAAAAAAGCACCCAAAGCGGTGTTTGGGCACATATTGAAATGCTTGCTACACTAATACACCTGTTAGGTTAACTTTGCGAGTTTCTTAACATTTACAGCTCGACGTGATTGTTCTTTTAAATTTGGATTTTCTTCAAGGTCAAAAGATACTGCCTCACCTATGGTAAGTGATTTAAACCCGTCCATTTGAATACTACTGAAGTGTACCCATACGTCAGCCTCTCCTTCAATTGAAATCCACCCCCAACCCTCTACGTCATCGAAAATCTTACATACTCCTCTTATATCATGTCGCATTTAAAACCTCCAATTTCATAAGTTGAATACATTATAACTATCCTACACTGTTAGTTGAGTAAAAACATACCCAAACCGTCGTTTGGGAACATTAACACTGTAAATGCTCATTTTTACTGACTGGTCCCTAATATGGTTATTTAATGATCGTTGGTTGAAGCTGATGTAAAGCACCAAGATATTGCGAAGCTGTGATAAAACATATAAACGTTAATAATTCATCCTTCTCTTCTTTAGTTAAATATTTATCTAAAACATTTGTAACAGAAGGAGAAGTTTGTCCCTTTGATTGAAGAAAAGCTTCCGCATATCCAGTACATACTGCAGTTTTTTCATCATATAATTGTGGATTAGGTGTCCCTTTCGCTTTACAATACAGGCAGCCATTAACTTGTGCTAATGTTTTCCGTACTTCTTCTTTCAATTGAGCAGATAGATAGTTATCTTTTTCAAGTTCTTCGCTAATATTTCTCCATAACAGTTTTACGGTAGGATTGAAATTTAATAGTTTTTGAAATGGTGTCATTTTATTACCTCCAAAAGAATGATAATTTATTTTACCAACTCAAAATTAAATTTTACATTTGAAATTTAAAGTATTAATATAAAAGAACTTTAAAAATTGGGGGTATTTTTAAGAATGGATTTAATTGATGAGCAAATTATAAAAGAACTTTCAATGAATAGTCGATTATCAATGAGTGAATTAGGTCGACGTGTACATTTAAGTTCACCAGCAGTAAAAGAACGTGTACTACAGCTAGAGGAGCAAAAAATTATCACGAAATATACAATTGAATTGAATAAAAAGAATTGTGGTTATCCAATTAGTTCAATTATCGAGGCTACAATTAAAAATACATTGTATGAAGATTTTAAAAATCATATTGAAAAGCAACATAATATCGATTTTTGCTACCGAATTGCTGGAGCTGCATGTTTTATGTTGAAAGCGAACTTTGCTACGTTTGAGGAGGCAGAATTATTTATCGACGGTTTAATCCCATTTGCACATACGAAAACAAATTTCATTTTTTCTAAAGTTATTTAGTCCCTAACGTTGTAAATCTGCATGGTGCAATCCTTATTACACAATCGGCGCTATTGTTGAATAAACCTTAGATTTTTAAATAACTTTATAGTTATATTTTTAAGTACATTGAAGTATCGTATTTAGAAAATTAAACAACTATAATTTAACCCCGTCCTAAATTTAGAAGGGGTTATTGCTTGTTTGGCTTTTTACATTAAATAACTTTAATGATAGGTCTACCTAATTGATTTTAAACCCAAACACTTTCAACTATCCCGTTCTCAATTTCTTCAATTTTATTGTCTCGAAAAGGAAAATAAATTGAATATAAAAAAAGCGTGTTTTGATCATTTTTTCAAAACATGCTTTTTCGTTTTGCACTTTTATCAAGGTTTAATAAGTTACTGGTCTAGCTCTAAAGGTAAAAAAGCATATTCTCCGTCCTTAAAAATCTCACATTTACGAACTGGAATAGGTTGTTTAAAAATGGGCCCATCTAGTACTGTGGTATGGAACTCTCCACCTTCTCCGCAGGGGTCAATACCACGAGCTTCAAGCTCCTTCACGTATTCATGAGTTAACGTTCGCCCTAAATCGTCCTCTCGCATTCCAAGTGATAAATTTACTGTTACAATAATCGTTACAAATCCTAAATTTATGAACTCTTCGACAGCTTCATGATGGTTCATTTCCCATAAGGGCATTCCAAGCTTTAATCCAGCATACTTCGTAACCTTTTCATGCCAACAGCCATGTGCAGGCATATCTAAGTCTCCAGTTACTAACACTTCTGATCCTTGATTTTTAGCCTTTTCTAAAAGACGTATAAATACTTTTTCATAATCTCTCCAACTTGCAGCTGCAGTATATACGGGCAAACCTATAGATCTAGCTTGGGCATGTATGAGTTCCGGAGGCATTCCATGAGATCTAGAACGTTTTCCTTCTTCCTCCAGCATGACGATCAGTCCAACCGCTTCTCCAACCATCATTGCTTTATATAGAGCTAAGGCACTATCCTTTCCTCCGCTAAAAGAAGCTATAAATTTTTGCCCGTGAGCACTATTTTTCCAATCCATTAATTTTGCCATTTATATCTTTCCCCTGTAATTTAATGACTTTTCACAATTCGTGTTATTAACCAATATCATATTTCATATATGAGATTTCATAGCTCTAATTGTTTATTTAATTTTATCACGATTGGACCTTACAGATAGCCTATTATTGCATCCTGATAGAAAAAAATTGATATTGTAATGATGAATAAAAGAGAAAATCATCTCAATAAAACTACTTCATTCGACAGAGACCTGTATTCATATAGTGTGGGACAGGACAAAGTTAATTTTTCTTTGATTATAAACAGATAAATTAGGGTATAAAGATATAGTAGCAAAATGTATTTTATTATCATGCTTATTAGCAATGTATTTTAGTAATTGATTAAAGGGGAGGTTTTATTTTGGCAGAGAACAAAGACAAACATGTTGCAAAAAAAGAGGATGGGGAACGTGAAATTCTAACTACTCGTCAAGGACATCCTGTAAGGGACAACCAAAATATCCGTACAGTAGGTAACCGTGGACCAGCGACTTTAGAAAATTACCATTTCATTGAAAAAATTTCACACTTCGATCGTGAAGAGGTTCCTGAACGTGTAGTACATGCACGTGGTTCAGGTGCTTTCGGTTATTTTGAAACTTACGGTAAGGTTGGAGATGAGCCTGTAGAAAAATATACCCGCGCAAAAGTCTTTTCTGGTGCCGGTAAACAAACGCCACTTATGGTGCGTTTTTCTACAGTAGCAGGTGCAAAGGATTCACCTGAGACTGCACGCGATCCACGCGGCTTTGCGGTGAAAATGTATACAGAAGATGGTAACTGGGATCTTGTAGGGAACAATTTAAAGATTTTCTTTATTCGTGATGCGATGAAGTTCCCTGATATGATTCATGCTTTTAAAGCAGATCCAGCTTCCAACGTACCGAATCCACAGCGTATGTTTGACTTTGTTTCACGTTCACCGGAAGCGACGCATATGATTACGTTCCTATTTTCACCTTGGGGTATCCCAGCGACATACCGCCATATGCAGGGTTCAGGAGTTAACACATATAAATGGGTTAATGAAAAAGGTGAAGCTGTACTTGTAAAGTATCACTGGGAACCAAAACAAGGAATCCGTAATTTGACTCAGGAAGAAGCAAACTCCATTCAGGCTACAAACGTAGGACATGCTACACAGGACTTATATGAATCAATTGAACGTGGAGAGTATCCAGAGTGGGAGCTGTTCGTCCAAATTATGGAGGACGACTATCATCCGGAACTTGATTTTGATCCACTTGATGACACAAAACTATGGCCGGAAGATAAGTTCCCTTGGTTGCCTGTAGGTCGTATGGTGCTTAACCGCAACCCTGAAGATTTTCATGCAGAAATCGAGCAGGCTGCGTTCGGCACTGGTGTTCTAGTAGACGGTATGGATTTTTCAGACGATAAAATGTTGCAGGGGCGTACATTCTCATACTCAGATACACAGCGTTACCGTGTAGGCTCGAATTATTTAAAATTGCCAGTCAACGCACCAAAGGTACCGGTTCGTACAAATCAGCAGCGTGGTCAGATGGATACTCGTGATCCTAAAGAATCCGGTGAAAACCCACATATTAATTATGAGCCGTCAATGATTGGTGGCTACCGTGATGCAGGGGATAAAGCATATCCACCACATCAGCCATCTTATAATGCGGCATTAATGAGTGAGCCGATTGATCGCCCGAATAACTATGGTCAAGCAGGTGAAACATACCGCAGTTTTGAAGACTGGGAACGTGATGAGCTCATAAATAACTTATCGGATGCTCTGGCAATCTGTGACGAGCGCATTCAGGAAGCGATGATTCATCACTTTACACAGGCTGATGAAGATTATGGTCGCCGTGTGAAGGAAGGAATTGAAATGAAAATGAAAGAAATCGAAAAGTTGGCTCAGGAAGGTAAATTACCGGGTCGAGAGTCAGGGATTTCTAAGTATGGTCAGGGTACGATCGCTGCGAATGAGGCAACAAAAGATGCAGTGAAGAAAAGCCATGAGGCAGACCCATATTAATGATTAAAAAGAAAACCTGGATGAATGACTTTGATTTAATCTAAAGTTAAATTTAGATAGATGTAATTGGCGAAATTAAAAGACTTAGGTTTGGTATTACACCAGGCTTAGGTCTTTTAATTTTATGGCGGTTGGCAGTAGAAGCTATATGAATCGAAATTTAGCAAAATGATTGCAGAGTTTGAAAGTGTTCTGAAATAAAATTTACACGTAGCAATCAAACAATGGGGGAATAGCATGAAAAGGATACTACTTACTGTATTATTAAGTTTTTTATTAGTTGGTTGTTCAGATGTATATAGTGAATCAGATTCGAGTCCCATATTAGATAAAGAGTTTATAGAAGCAAATGCAAAAATAGGTCAAACTAAAGATGAAGTAGAAGAAATATTCGGAACAGAATATTTCGCTGGAGAAGGCGAATTCGAGACCAATGAAGTATGGGTTTACGATAAAGTGAACGACGATTTCGAGTATGAAAAAAGTATACAAAGAGTCCCCTTTGATGCAATTAGAGAAGGAAATGTGGATTATCAGTTATATATAAATTTTGTTGAGGATGAAGTATTTATGTATCTGTACATTTACAGAGGGGAAGATGGGGAACTTTGGCAGTATCAAGTAAATCCAGATGGAACGACACAAGATAAAAAAATGTAGCGATGATGAAATACGCATAAAAGCGCTCAAATTTTTTCTGAGCG
Source organism: Solibacillus sp. FSL K6-1126 (assembly GCF_038003445.1). Lineage (NCBI taxonomy): Bacteria > Bacillati > Bacillota > Bacilli > Caryophanales > Caryophanaceae > Solibacillus > Solibacillus sp. FSL K6-1126. The sequence goes on from NZ_JBBOPD010000001.1 coordinate 1,879,097, forward strand.
CTTTTACTTCTTTTTATATGGCTATTACTCATCCCTAATTTACTGGATGAAAAGATTCTAATAAAGCCTTCATTTCTTCGAGGGATATTTTTTGACTCACGACCTCATATATATAATCATCTTTCATGCCTATAAACTTGGCGCCTAAAACATCTTTTAATTCATAGCTTTTCCATTCAATGCCGTTTAACGTGAACAGTTCAAGTTGTTTTCCTGTAATCACATCGAAATTATTCGAAGGACGCATAAAGGAATCCTGGTGATAAGCGGTTACGTATACTATTCCCGCTTCATTTTTGGGAATATACGTAAGGTAAGCGTGGCTGAATTTTTCTTCAAATTCCATATAGTAAGCTGAAGATATTTCAAGATCGGGATGCGTGAATTCATACAGGAAAGGCAAGTCCTTTCGCATTAAATCTACTATAGCCTCCGTATCTTCTTTATTGGTGTCTGCAGAATCTACAGTTTCTATTTCTTCTTCTCTTGAATCAAGCTCGGGCTTTTTTCCGTGTGGAACAAAAGGTTTATATCCATCCAAGTTTGGTACAAAATCTTGTGGTTCAATGGGTATATTCACTTCCAAACTTTCTGGATGGAGATAACTAGTAAGTTGACCGTCCGTATCATACGTTTCATATTTAACTAAGATTCCAGTATCTTTATCTACCCAAAAGCGAAACGTATCGGTAGTTTCTTTCATTTTGAATCTATTTATTACTTGTTCATCCATTTTTCCATATAAAACAATGGTATTATGACCTAACAATTCTTCATTTTGTTTTTCTATCTCCCAAAGCTCTGTATTTCTTAAGTAACTAGCTGTGATTTCATAGGGAAACAAAGACATGCCGCCAGCGGAAATTTCCGGTCTTTCTCTAAATGGGGCCTTATCTGAATAAATGTCTTTCAATTCTAAATTAAACGCTTCCTCAGGCGTTATCGGGTCTCGTGTGGGTGTTGATTGATAGTCATGAACTAGATATGTTTTATTTACACTTTCTTTAAGCCAGACCTTTTCTTCATTATAAATAATTTCGTTTATCATTTCCCCATACCCCATTAACTTTTCGTCAAATTGAGAGGTACTTTTCTGATAGCCACCAATTACATTTTTTATACTTAGTTTATACTCAGTCACTGACTTACTATCTGAGTCGTCATAATATATTGAATAATCTTCGAATTTTCCGGTTGCTGTGTAAAAATAATCCACCGTATTTAAGAGCTTGCTAACCACATCTTCTTTTGTCATCTCTTCGTATGATTCCTCTTGGGCAGGAGGTGTATAGATGTTGGTTTCAACTTTGGGGCCAGGTGGAACATCTCCCTTGTTGGTATTTAAACCTGCCGTCTGCTCCTCACGTGAGAAAATTTCCATTTCCGTAGTAACATAATAGCTTGTGCCTATAAAAAACAGACACGCTACAGCTATTGGTAATAGATAATTCAACGTTGGCTTGATATGGCGCTTCTTTTTTCTTTTGTATATAACCTGCCTTACGTTTTCTTTCTGTTTCGCATCGAAGTGAATGTCCTTTAACACAGTTTTGTTCATAGTCTCTACGATTTGTTTAAACATGTCATCCATGTTTGATGCTCCCTTCTAGTAACTTTTTTAACAAGAGGCGCGCCCTATGTAATCGAGACTTTATCGTTTGTATACTCAAATTTAATAAATCTGATATTTGGTTATATGACATTTCTTCATAGTAATATAAAATAATTACTTCTCGATACTTCACGGGTAAGGAAAGTATTTTTTCTGCAACTAATCGCCTTTCCTCTAGACCGACTAATTCCATTTCAGGTGATTTATTTGTACTCTTTATTTTTGTGAAAAATTCAGTAAGTACGATATTTTTAAAAGACCAGCTCCTTAACTTATCTTTACATAGGTTCACCGTAATACGGTATAACCATGTTTTATAAGTAGATTCATTCCTAAAGTTGTCTAAGTTCTCGTAGCACTTAATAAATACTTCTTGCGCAATATCTTCTGATAGTTGCTTCTGCTTAGTATAAGTAAATGCTAAACGAGCTATATTTTGGCCGTATTCATTCATCAACCATTCAATTCTCTCCTCTTTATTTAAATCACTTACTTCTACTTGTTCTAGCACTCGTTCAAGCATCCTCCTCACCCTTTCAATTATTAGACGCAGCAAATCTGATTTGGTTGTAAAAAAATTACTGTATTGAAATATTAAAACATATCGACCTATTATAAAAGTCGAGAAAGCGTAATGAAGGGAGGGGCGGAAATAGAGGAAGAAATTCCGCTTTAGGGTTTCAGGTTTTCCTTTTGATTTCAGGTGCTTTTCTGGGATAAAAGGATTGCCCCTTTTTGGCGTTTTTTGAAGGGTTATCAAAGTAAGATAGAGAATAAGCATTAAAAGTCAGTGGGAGGTATTTATGTTGAAAAAAAGAATCCTTTTAATCTTCGCAGTAATTTTATCGTTTGCAATTGCAGGCTGTAAGGAAGAGGAGTCCATTGGAAAAAATGAAAAAGTAATTAAAAACAATTGGAATGAAAGTTCACTTTTTGAATCAGGCGGTTACACAATGATTGGAGAAGAAGGGCGATTAGGTTTTATTTACGATGATAGCGAAGTAGTTAGGTTCTATCCTGATAAAGAGCAAAAGTACATGTGGCATTTTTGGGGGGAAGAACAAGAGTTAGAAGGAGAACTAAAAGTTGTAGCCACACATGAAAATGAAGATGAAGAAATCTTCGTAACCAGTGGCGGACTAGGTGGTGCTAATAATGGCGCAGACAAACACGCCCCATCTAACATGGCATTACCTAAAAGTGGTATATGGAAGTTAGATGCTTATATAGGGGAAAGCCTATTTGGAAGTGTATATGTGAAAGTTCATGAAAAGTAATTTAGATTTGTTTGAAACTTGCTATTCGCATACTATCAAACGCAGGGATATGGAAAATTTGTGGTAAAATAAAATGATGGATTGTGAGACAAGGGGGAATTATCATAGGTATAGCGTACATAGCCTGGGGAGAATATTAAGAGTTTAAAAGTAAAAAGCAATAATTAATGGCCGTTAAGATACAGCAATCTTTATAAAGAAAGGGTTGGTGAAAGATTATGATATCAATACTCAAAATACCGATGAATCCAATTGCTAATCTGAAAGAAGAGCTGAAAAAAATGACACCTCTTTCAATTGCACTTGGACATGACAACGATGTATTTGTTCTACTGAGGGAGGAGCAAATTCCACTAATTGGTGGTTCCTTCCCTGCAACTGTTACGGAAAAAAGCTATAGATATCAAGTCGTTCATCTAAAAGATGGACAAAAGAAAGTGCTGGATTTGCCGGAAGAGACATGGAATTATCATTACATACAGCCGATAGATGACGGACACATTCTACTTGTGTGCGCGCGGTCGTATTACCATGATGCTCAAAATATTGAAGAAAACGCACGAGTCTATGATGAAAATGGTTGTTTCATCCGATCCTTTTGTTTAGGGGATGGTATTGAGCATGTATTCGTAACAAAGAATCAAGAGATTTGGACAGGATACTTTGATGAAGGCGTTTTCGGCAATTACGGCTGGAAGGATCCGGTTGGCAGTAGCGGGCTAGTTGGCTGGGACGCGTCGGGTGGTAAGATGGATTCGCTTGAAGAGGATACGGAATATTATATTTTTGAGTGTTTAGCGTTGAATGATGTACCTAATGAAGGAATTTGGTTTTTCTTTAGCCTGGAATCGATGATTGGTGTACGGAAAGAAGGTCTCACAAAGTATTATCCAACTGAAGATATGCATTTTCATGCATTTGCGGTAAAAGGGGAGACAATCATTGCGTACCAAGGGAGAGGGGAACATGCATTTTTTGAGTTACAACGTGAAGGCAATGAATATAAGACGGTCCGTAAACTCGAACTAATGAAACCAAATGGTAAGCCTCTCGAACCGCAATTAGTGAATAACCGGGAGAATAAGTTGCTGTTTTTGGACGGGAATGAGCTGTATATGTATGAATTGAAATCCGATGTGTGATGGTTATCGCTCAGTAAATGAGACGTTTCAGTACTTAAAAACAGAAGTGCAACTATTATAGTTATTAGCATTTGGGAGCAATTGTTATGCCAGAATCGGCTATATTGTTGAATAACGCGAGTGGGATAAAGTAAAGAAGTTCAATTAAATTAAATATACAATTATGTGGAATGATAATGAGAATAATGTAAAAATACCGACATACCTTCTTAATGGGAGGCGGTATTTTGAAAAAAGTCCTAACAGGCTTTGTTGTGTTATTACTCATAATAACGGCATCTAATATGATACTTAAAAAAGGGTCAAATAAAACAGCATCTATAAATACCGAAGCAATAGAAAGTACATTAGTTAAAAGTATGGAAGAAACGAAAGCGGAAAAAAAGAAATTAGAGCAGTTTTTAACAAAAAGTGCTAAGGAACTAAACGATAATGGGTTTAAAGTTGGTTTAGGTTTTTCACATGAAGAACGAAACGTAACTGTGCAGGTTCAGAATAAGGCATTTTTAGAAGCCAATAAAACAAACATTGAAAAGATCATCCATAACACGGCAAATATGATTGGGTTTCAAAATTATACAGTAGATTTTCTTGCTCTCGATAACTATCCTGCATTAAGTGAAGAAGATGAAAAGCAAAGGGAAACTATGATGGAAGTAATTGAAAAAATTTCGGCTTTATTAAAGGAAAGGGGGTATCCGTCTAATTCAATCTCAACTAATTCGAATAATGAAATCCTTATTGAAATGCAAGGAATGAAGGAAGATTTCGGGAAAAGTAAAGAAATTGAAGATCTCAAAAAAATCATCGATCAAACGATTCTCTCAAAAACGGATTTAGAATATACGGTTAAGATACAAAAGAAAAGCGAAAGTGCGATACGTGATCAACAATGGCAACCAATCTTTAGTGCGATAAGTGAAGAAACGAATAAGAGGTTTAAGGAATATCGGGGGTTTGCCTACTCATTCCACCCTGAACCATTACAAATTATAATTAAAACTAACATCCATTCATCTAAATGGTTCGGGAATTCAGATAAAAAGATAAATCAAATTACAGAGTATGTAGATAAAATCATAGAGTTGAAAAGAGAAGAGTTATCGATTGAAGAAATTCCATACGAAATTATTATTAGGGATAAAAATGATAGGGAAATAAAATAGTAAGATTTAGGTCAATTTTATTTTCTAAAGCTTTAGCTCTTTTAAATATTTATGTTATTCCATTAAAGGGCGTGATTCTTCAATAAGAAAATCGCGTTATTCCGTTATAGGGCCATATTGTTGAATCACATTTTTTCTGGAGTAATCCTAACTTAACTTGTATGTAGAATCAAAAATATGAAACGCTACCAAAGCGTTAATTGGCACATAATTCCTAAAAATATTGCAATATTCAAAACAAAAAGTTAAAATAGGAACGTAGGTTCTTATTTGGAGGCGCTAATTATGGAATTTCAATCATTCAATCAATCATACCAAAATTTAATTAACGAATATCAATTAGTTGAAAGCCAGCTAAAATTTACAGGACACCCACGTGAATGTGTAAAACTAGCAAATAATAGTAGAACGCCTATATTAGCGATCGTTGAAGGAAAGCTTGTAACATATTTTGATTTACATCAGCAGGAAGGAGTAGCACCATATTCGGATAATTGTAATGCGATTTTAGTACGTGCTTTTTCAACAGAGGTTAATGAACAAGGGAAAGGCTATGCAAAGCAGGCATTGCAGTTACTACCCGCATATGTACAAGAGAATTTCCCTCATATTAATGAAATCGTACTTGCTGTTAATGTTGCAAACACTGCTGCCCAAAATCTTTATAAGAAGTGTGGTTTTAAGGATTACGGTGTGCGCCGTCAAGGGACTAAGGGTGAATTAATTGTAATGAGTTTGTTATTCTAAGAGGATTAGTGAGATCAGCAATTAGGCGCGATTCAAATGTAACTTTAAATAGAAAAGAAGCAACGTCATAAATGAGGTTGCTCTACTATGTTGGTAAGTATTTTTGTTTTTAAAATTGAAAATCCTTGCTGTTCTTGTCTTGGATAATTAACTCATATACCTGATTGTCTGTCTTTATTTTTACTTCTTCACTATTTAGGAATTCAGTAATTCTTTCATGGATTTTGTTCACTGCCTCTTTAGATTCAGTATGTGATGAGTTCATGTTCAGCTTGATGGTAATAGACACTTTTTTAGGGTTGAAGGTATAACTAATGTCATCTACCCGGTACTCTTTTTTTAGGTATAACTCTTCTTCAATACTTGTAATGACGGGCATCCACTTTGTCTCAAATTCTTCAACCGAAACATCTTTTGTTATAATCTGTACACTTTTCAATGAGCCGTTTGAATTCAAGAATTCACTCGCTACTGTTTTAATTTCTGCTTTCTTAGCTTCATCAGTAACCGGTATATATACTTTGATGATAGGCGAGTATGCGTTAATATCCAAAATCGTATAGCCTGCTGCCTGCAAGTCCGACTTCAACTTTTCGCCTATTTCTCCCCTTTGATTAAATATCTTAGCTAGCTCGGGTGATATTTCATTTGTGTCAGAAATCATTAATTCGTAGTTATCATAACCTCTTTTTTCCAAAACTCCCGACAAAATAGCTAAAACCTTGTCCTCTTCTTGATTGACGTATTCTTCCGTTCCTTTCAACTGTATGTCAAATAGTGTCATATCCTCCCATTTGCTCATACCGACTCCTGCCGTGGGCAATGCTTTTTGGGTTCAACATTCAACAATTGGGCGCTTTTCATGTATATGATGAAAAGGCACAAAGATTTTGGAGGCCTGAAACACCAACTACAAATTTACAAACATTTCGGCTGCCACTCATTTATAATAGACACTAGTAATAATCCCTTAAAGGAGAAAATTAACTTTATGCAACTATCTATTTACACAAAAAATCCGCATGCAAGAGCAATATCGCATTTACTGGCGAAAAACCCGTCAACCGTATATGAGCGCAAAGTAAAAGGGCATTCGGTTCGATTTGCTTATCATAAAATGACAGATGACGAATTATACGCTTCCATTTTTGTTACACCTGATTCATTGGCACTTGTAAAAGATAATGAAGCGTATGATATTACCCATTATATTAATGACCGGGAATTTGCTGTAAGTACCATTTTCTTATCTCTTATACGTTCGGCTTTAGGTACTGCGCTGAACGGAAAACCTAAGGAAGAATATATACAATATGCAGCGATGGACTTTCCGTTTACATTTGAGTTTGGCCCAATTTCATCGAGCCTTTCAGATGAGGAAATTCGTGGTTTATGGGAACCGCTAGGCTATGACGTGACAATTGATACAATGGTGGACACTAGACGTGCACGCTTCTTAACGCTTTTCAACACCATCAGTTTAAAGAAAGCCTTACAACAAATTTTTATTATAATCCCAGTCATGGATGACTATAAACATTATTATATTGATGAAGCAGAGCGTGAACGATTGGAAAACTACGGTGTGGGCTGGCTTGAAACTCATCCAATGCGTGAGTTTATTTACAAAAAAGCATTGCGCTTTAAGCAACTCTTATTAAATGAAGAGAATGAGCAAAAAGTTGACAAGCCATCTTTAAATACGCGTCGCTATGAGACCATTGCCCGGACAGTTACCGCTTTAAAGCCTAAAACAGTTATCGATATGGGGGCAGGAGAAGGGAAGTTATCGATGCTTCTTGCGCAAATCGATACGATTACAAAACTGTATAGTGTAGATCCTAGTAATCATGCACTTGCTAAAATGGAAAAGCGGTTCGCTGATCAGCAGTTTGCCACGACACCTATTATTAAATGGGGCTCACTTTATTATGAGGATCAAGAGTTTGCAGGAGCGGATGTATTTGTTTTATGCGAGGTGATTGAGCATATTGATGAGGAAAGACTGCCTCAGATTATGCAGCTCATTACGCAAAATTATATGCCTCAGCACTTAATTATTACCACTCCAAACGCGGAGTATAATACAGTTTACGAACTTAAGCTAATGCGCCATGATGATCATCGCTTTGAATGGGACCGCAAGCAGTTCGAGGCTTGGTGTAAAGCTGTAGCGCCAAACTATGACCTACATTTTGAAGGAATTGGTACTATACATGAGCAATACGGTGCACCTACTCAAATGTGTATCATGACAAGGAGAGATTCACATGCAATTTAAACTTCCAAACGGGGCCATTGTACTTTTAATCGGGCCATCGAATAGTGGGAAAACCACATTACTGCAATCATTAGTTGATTCGGATCAGCTCCTCGAAAGCGAAATAATTAGCTCTGACTACTATCGTCGGCTTGTGGCGGATATCGATTTTATCGAACTTTCGTCTGTATCAAAAGATAACGAGGATATTATTTACGAAGAGTATCAGCGCATTTCAGAGCAGGCATTCCAAGCGCTTCATACGATTGTGGAAGCCCGTGCGAAGTTAAATAGAGTATCGATTATTGATGCAACAAACTTACGCGGCTTTGAACGCGCCAAATATTTTGAAATAGCTAAGCGCAATCACGTACCCGTTCTGGCGCTTATTTTAAACACACCAAAAGAGCAGCTGTTGGCCCGTGATGTATTGCGCGATAATCCTCGAGGTCGTAAACGCGTGCTGCAGCAATTCAATACGCTGAAATATGAGTTAAAAGCAATTAAGAAAGAGCCATTTGCCAAAATTTATAAAGTAAATGATGAAAGCGTCGAGATTGTCCGTGAACCGAATAAACTTTATTTAGAAATCGAAAGTGGTTTTGATATTATCGGGGATATTCATGGCTGCTATGATGAGATGCTTGTGCTCTTGAAGGATCTTGGCTATGAGCAGCGCGGCGATGTATATATTCACCCAGCTGGGCGACGGTTAATTTCTGTAGGCGATATTATGAGCCGAGGTCCGAAATCAATTGAAACGATGCAATTTTGGTTGAATCAGATTGAAGCGGGATTAAGCTTTATGACAGACAGCAATCATGGTTGGAAGATAGCGCGTTGGTTAGACGGAAAAAACGTTTCGCTCAACCATGGGGATGAGCTTGTCCAGCAAGAATTTACCGAGTATGAAAAGGAGCATGGCGAAGAGGCTGCTAAGGCACTAAAAGAACGTTTTGCAAGCATGCTTCTAAAGGCACCCTCACATTATATTTTAACGAAAAATAAGATCACAAAAGCTGTTGTTACACATGCCGGGATAAAGGACCATTACATCGGCAAGGAATCTAAACGCATATCTGATTTTTGTCGATACGGTGATATTCAGCAAACGGACAGCTCCAGTAAGCCTGTACGCGGTGATTGGTTCTCGCAGCATAAAACGAGCGAGCTGATTATTTGGGGACATGATGTGAAAGTACAGCCATTTAAAGCAAATCGAACAATAAATATTGACCAAGGAGTTGTATTTGGCGGGGAGCTTACGGCATTTCAATATCCTGAGCAAACATTAAGAAGTGTGAAAGCATTCGCAAACTATGCCGGCAAAGAGGACAACCCTATTTTAGAGGCGGAAAACAAGAGGTTCAGCCCGCCAAATGTTGCACAATTTATAAATGGATTTGAGGTTCATACAACTAGTGGGGATCAAATAGCAATTCCTAAAGAAAATGCTATGGCAGCAATGGATACATTCTCTCATTACACATTGCCTTTGGAGCAGGTGATCTACATTCCGCCAACAATGAGTCCAACACCACAAACAGCTGCATTACCGGACTATTTGGAACACCCTGCAGAAGCGTTTAATTACTATAAGAAAAACGGTATTCAAAAAATGATTGCCGAGAAAAAGCATATGGGCAGTCGTGCGGTCATCTTTATTGCAAAAAATAGAGAAGTTGCAAAGAAGCTCGTTAACAGTGACAGCTTAGGCTACATTACAACACGTACAGGTCGTGCCTTCTTTGAAAAATTACAGCAGCAACAGATGGTGGAAAAAATCCATGCTGAGCTAATGGCTAAAAATTACTTCGAGCAGTTTGATACAAGCTTCGTCTTAATGGATGCCGAAATTTTACCATGGAATTTAAAAGCACACCGCTTAATCGATCAGCAATATGAAACGGTCGCTGAAAATGCATTAATGGATCGCTATAAACTCATCGAAAAGTTGAAGGCTACAGAACATGTGGATGTTACAAGCTGGCTGGAGGAATACACAGATAAATATAAAAATGCAGCACGCTTTGATGCGGTATTCAAAAACTATTGCTGGCCAACAAATGAACTATCCGGTATACAAATCGCACCATTCCATATTCTTGCCCATAGTTCATCAACTAATTTCCAACAGCCTCATAGCTGGCATATGCAAATGAATGCGTATTTGGCTGAAAATAGTTCGTTATTTATAGCGACAGAATATCGTGTAATCGAAAGCGAACAGGATGAACAGGAAGTAATAGATTGGTGGCAGGACATGACTGAAAATGGTCATGAAGGAATTGTCATTAAACCATTGGATTTCATGGCATACCATAAAGGGAAATTACTGCAGCCGGCAATTAAAGTACGCGGCCGGGAATATTTACGCATTATATATGGCATGGACTATACAGATGAAGCAATTATGAAAAAGTTAAAACAGCGGAATCCTTCCCGAAAAATGAAGAACGCTTTATTGGAATTTAAGTTAGGCTTAGAGGGGATTTCACGCTTTGTAAGTTTGGAAAGCAGCAATCGTGTACATGAATGTGCACTTGCAACGCTTGCATTAGAAAGCGATACAATCGATCCGCGATTATAAAATATTGGCTGTGTTAAAGGGTATTTGTAAAGAGTAGTAAAGCGTTTGCAACTTGTTAAAGTATATCGACAAATTACCACATACCCAAAAGAAACAACTCTATTTATGGTTTATATACTATGTCGACCCTTCTTCCTCTTTAATAAATAAAATGAGAGAACCTCGTTTCAAGGAAGGGTTTGCATAGGTTTTATAGGCCCTTTAAGCATCCGTAACAATCATATTTTCATTAAATAGTTTAGTTGCAAGCACGAAACACCATTTTAAAGAATTTCTGAAAGATTTATGGAACAGAATTAATTAATATGAAAGAGGTGAATTGTTTGGATTTAAGTTATCGAGAGTATGGGGATAAGAACGCTCCATTAATGGTGTTTTTACACGGTGGTGGAGTAAGTAGTTGGATGTGGGATAAACAAATTCAATACTTCAGTAATTATCATTGCATTACAATAGATTTGCCAGAACAAGGGGCAAGTAGAAATACCGAAAATTTTTCAATTCAATTAAGTGCAGAAAAAGTAAATAGGTTAATAGAAAAGATAGCTGATGGTAAAAAAATTATTGTTATTGGCTTCTCATTAGGGGCACAGGTAACTATTCAAATGTTAAGTAATAATTCAAATTTAATTAATTTTGCAATCGTAAACAGCGCATTAGCAAGGCCTAATTCATTTATTAGAAAAATGATAAAACCATCTATAAAGCTATTTTTTCCATTAGTTAAAAATAAAACTTTTTCAAAACTTCAAGCCAGTACTGGGATAATTATACCTAATGTTGGTCACGGAATATCATTGAAGAATCCTAATTTCTTTAACCAAATGATTGAAAATTGGATACAGGACTTTTCTCTACCACAAGGCGTGGTAACAATAAAATAATAAATTGTTTAATCTACTAATTGGACTTAGTACATAAAGGAAACCTTATATAATAGGTTTCCTTTAATTTTTATGTAAATATTAACATTAATTATTCATACTATTATCTACATATTTAACCTTAAAAGGAACTTATTTCAAGTTCGTTCGTTAAGTAACTATATATTCGTGAAATAGTATGAAAGGGTGTAGAAAATTGAAAAAAGCTATAATTTCAGGGATTATATTTTGTTCAATCTTGTTAGGTGGTTGTAATAAAGTAGAGGTATTAGAAAGCGAGCATGAAGTAGCAGTTTCTCATAAAGCCTTATTTGCTGAATTACAAACAGAAATAATAGGATCGATTACAAAATTAACAGAACTTGAAAGTGATGCAATCGCAATAATGTTAGATGGTGGAGCTGGCGAATCAACCGTTGCAGTAGGTTTTCCAAAGAAATCAAATATTGAAGCTACGTTGATTCAACAAATAGTTGAAGATTCGATTAAGAATATTTCTGAATCAGAAACCGAAACAACAAGTGAAGAATTAAAAATAACTATTAAAATCGAGAAATACTAGCAGATCCCCTAATGGACGCAAAAAAAAATAGTAAGAGGAGAGTGGAGATGTTTAAGTATGTAATGCAATTTATTGTTGGGATATTAACTTTCATAATATCAACTTTTATTGCATGGTATGAAGGAAGCGCAATTATAGAAAAACCATTCGAATGGAAGCACACAACGCCATTTACCAATTTGTTTAATACAGAGATTACAAATGGGCATGATATTAGCCCACTCGATTATTTCGTTTATGCAGCTAAATTTCAACCCTTTTTCCCCACAATTATGATCGTAAGTGTCCTCTATATTCTAAGTGTAACTGGCTTTTTTCTAATCAAAAGAAAATCTAAATGGGGAATTGGTTACTGGGGAATAGTAGGTGTAATACTGTTAATATTTAGTAGCTCGATTTTTAATTCCTCGACTTTAGGAAGAAGTATTTTTTTCTCGTTTTCTTCAATTAGCGGATTTTTCTTTATAACAGTTGCAGTATTACTATATAAATTACATAGTACGCCAAAAGGTGAGTTAAATAGTTAAAGGAGGTTAAAAAAATGCCGGTAATTCTAACAAGTGTTTTTTCGGCTTTCATAATTTTTATGACAGTTTTTTCAATGATTAAAGTATTAAGTATAGCCTGTAAAAGAAAAGATATTTCGATTTTAAAATATAGAGTTTTAACAACTTCTTTTATTGTAGCAGGAATTTTAACTGTTTCAATTTTACCTTTTGGTTATCAAAAAATATATGAAATCATCCTCTAACTGAATCGTACAATTAAATTTAATTCATGGCGAGAAAGAGTAATCCTATCTCGATATTCAATCAGGCGTGATTCTTTAATAAGGAATACGCATTCCTCAATTTATGGGCTTTGAATAAGTAAATAGATGACATGCTTTGAATTGTGGTTAGTATGTTATTTACATTAGTTGGTATAAAATAGAAAGGTGTGTTCTTATGATATCACTTAATCAAAGGGAATTTAAAAATTTAAAAAGAACATTGAACAAAAATAATATAACTTGTCCAACTTTCGTATATTCAATTTTAGATGGCTATATACAAGGAACAGTTTATGTTGACTCTAGTTCTCATAAGTCTGTTCTGATTGGGACTAAATCAGGTATTTATTTTGTGGGGGGAGAGGTAGATAACTTAGATTTCAATAATTTCCTCTTTGAGCTATATAGGTATAAGAAAAATAATAAGTCAAGATTCACTTTATTCTCTTCATCGAGTAAATGGAATTGTGCAATAATGAGTCAGTTAAAAGAGGAAATTAAACAAAGGAGCAGATTTTCTTTTAATTATAATTTTGATAAGGAAATAGACAAAACAATATTACAATCTAGTGAATATTCTATAAAAAAAATAAACGCAGAAATAATAAAGAATAGCTTGGAATTTAATGAGGCTTACTATAAAGAATATTGGGGTTCCACATCAAACTTTCTTAAAAATGGTTTTGGATTCAGCATACTACATAATGAAAGAATAATTAGTGAATGTTCTTCAATTTTTTCTTCACAAGAATTTGCAGAGATTGATATTTTTACTCACAAAGATTATAGAGGAAAAGGATTAGCAAATATAATCGCAACTTCATTTATAGAGTATTGTTTGAAAAATAGTATCGTGCCTAAATGGGATTGTGATGTGACAAATGAGTCTTCTATAAACTTAGCAGGGAAGCTAGGGTTTGTTGAACCTGTTGAATATTCAATTTTCATTTAAAAAAATTAATTAGTCCAAACCTCAACAATCGGGCCATTTAATTGAATATTGTCCATAAACATAAATTGGGTAATTTGTGTTATTATTTACCTGTTAGTCCATATATTATCTGTAATTTAGATGGGAGATAGCTATTATGGAACAAAAAATACTAGAATTGCTCAACGGAATATATCCACTAGATTTTATAAAAGTTGAAGCAGTAACAAATGAAATGTTTCGGTGTACCGCAAATCAAGGTGAATACTTTGCAAGAATTACAAACTATAAAGGTTATGATGAACAATTAGAAGAGGTGACATATACAAACTACCTCTATAAAGAAGGACTAGGTGTATCACCTACAATAGTTTCAATAAATGGTAAAGTGGTAGAAAAGATAACATTTAATAACAATGAAGTATTAACTGTTCTTTATAAATCTGCTTTAGGTAAACACTTATCAAAAAATCAATGGAATGCAAAGGTTTTAAAAGAATTAGGTAGGCAAATAGGTAAATTACATCGTATCTCTAGAACATTTGAAGAGATAAATCCGACTAGATATATCAATGATTGGTATCAAAATGAAGAATATGCTTTTCTAAAATATATTCCTGAGGAAGAGTCTACGATTAGAGATGTTGCACAAGAAATTTTAACAAAGATTAAAAACATTCCAAAAGACAATTCCAATTATGGATTGTTACACGGTGACTTATGGTTAGAAAATATATTGGTAGATCGTAATTTAAAACTGTCAATGGTTGATTTTCAAGATTGTGAGAAGAATTTTTATATCTTTGATTTAGCTGTTCCCATATATAGTGCCATAGAGTATTCATTTGTCGGTGGTGGGAACATTATTGAATATGGAAGAGGTATTGCGAAAGCAATCATCGAGGGGTACCAAGAGGAAAACGATCTCCCAAAGGACATGTTAGATAAACTCCCTTTATTTATAAAACTAAAAGAAGTCTTTGAGTATAGCTTAATGCATATGTACTGGAATAAAGAAAGGTTAACCGTAGAACAGATAAGAATAATGAACCATTTTAGAATGAGAATTGAAAAGAATCATTCTTTCCTTGACACAGACGGTTTGTTGATAATTTAATCTTAATCTTCCGCAAAACCAGCTAATAGTTGTCAATAATTTTCATTAAAAATAATAAAAATATCATGTTATACTAAATTTGTGCATGCCAAATAACCGTCCAAATTCTTAATTTGGAAATTTTAGGTTTGCTTGGTTAAATTGTTAAATCATGCTATGTCTTGGAAAGAAGTTTTGTTTTTTAATAGTGCATAAATCCAATGTAAGAGTTTGTTTGCACAAGCTATTACAGCTACTCTAAATGGTTTTCCTTCTTCACGTTTTTTATTATAAAACGCCCGTAATTTCTTATTACGAGGAAGGATTTCATCTGTAGTTTTCTGTTTTCGACAATCACGAATTGCACATTTAACAGCCATATACAAAGCTTGCCGTAGTCTGCTAGAGCCTCTTTTGGTTATTCGGTTGTAAGTGCCGAACAACTGGTGTGTGATAATGGCCTGTAGACTCCATAACTAGGGGAGGGCGCTCTCCTGAAATATCTTCTACTTCTTTAATAAAATCTAATAAACTAGCTAACCCATCAAGATCATGTTTTACTTTAAAGCTTTTCTTGTAGGGCTTCTTTCTTTCCAAATAAGCTTGAACCTGACTTTCACCTTTAGCTACATCCAGGCCAATGACTGGATTCATTATAATTCCTCCTTCAAAATGATAATTGCCGGTAACCCCTAAATCCTCTTTGTAGTGTCATAGCTTCGCTTGTTATACGAGATCACTGTCCCAACCAGCCTCAAACATGTTTCTACAAGTAGGGGGTGAACTGTTTTGCGGACGAGGTCTTAGCCCCACGGGCGCGAACGTTCTACCTCGGCTACCGTTATCATATATCGATATAAAAAATGGTCAACCAGAAATATTTTCTGGCTGACCTAATAATACGATCGGGCGCGATTCTTCAATAAGAAGATCGCGTTTTTCCGTTAAAGGGCCATTTTATTGAATAACATTCTTTTATAAAAGATTACTAAACGACGCTTTAGGTGCATTTTTAGTATTTAAAAAAAGGAAACGTTACAAAATCAACGTTTCCTTTTTGTATTATTAAACATTCATAGATGAAGAAGACTTATTTCTACAAGCAAACTTTTTTTAAGCGATTTTTCTTAATTTCCATAAAAAATACAATGTAGGAATAATTAAAAGAGCAGAGGTAAAAATTCCACCTTGCACCGATGTATAAAGTGCAATAACTCCAACTAACGGTCCACCAGCTACTTGTCCAAACGCATCAAGCTGCCCATACATCGAAAGCGCAGTTGCTCGCCCTTGTGAATGTAGTTGTTTATTTGTCATAACATTTACTAATGGATAGTTCACGGCTCGAAGTGATGCAATTCCCCAGTATAAAATAGCAGCTATTACAAATTGTTCAGCAATCGCGAAGTATATCATCGCGACAACAAGTAAACTGTTAAGTAATACTAAAACAATGGCAAAACGTTCTTTTACATATGTTTCAACAATTTTTAGTAAGCAGATGTTCAATAAAAAGGCAATTGCATAAAATGCACCGAACCAATTAACTGCATCTTCTTCATTCATTTGGAAGCCTTCAATAAAATGAGCACCCCAAAGCCGATCAAAACCTTCACTAGCTAAACCAGTGAACAATGTAATTGCGGCAAGACCAAGTAAAATAGTATTACCTTTTATAAGAGAAAGACTTTCTTTTAGTGCGCCTTTCATTTGTTTGATACTAGAAGTGTCATCACGTGCAATACTTATAAATTTCGTTTCAGGAATAACTTTAGACGAAATAATCGCAATTAAAATAAGGAATCCTCCCGCAAGTAATATGGCAATTTGCACTGTGAAAATAATTCCGATAAGTACACTCACAATAATGCCCAAGAAACTACCTAGCGAGCTAAACTTAGCCCCGTTTAATAAAGTAGTATCAAGTTCTTTATTTTCTAATTCATCTGCAATCCAAGCTGTTTCTGCGCCACTAATAAACGTCCATCCAATGCCCCACAAAGCAGCACCAATAGCAATTGCCCAAAATGAAGGAATGCTACCTTCTAAAAGATGAGCCGAACCGATAATGAAAGTCCCAATAATAATTGATTTTTTACGTCCGAAAATATCAGCAACTAATCCAGTAGGTATTTCAAAAAATAGAATGGCCAATTCCATAACTGTTCCAAGCAATACTAACTGGAGTGGATTTAGACCTGCTTGAGACACATAGTAAATAGCATTTAGTGTAAAAACGATTTGAATACAAAACGAGCGAGAACTCGTCAATAAATAATAAACGGTTTTAATGTTCAAATTGATGACCTCCGATGTTATCGAGTAAATATTATCCCTCGAATCGGAGAATAAGTGACAAGATTAAATTAAACCAACATACCCTCCGATTCATTTATGATCGTAAAAGTAATGACTGTCATATTCCTCTCTCCTTTAAATTTGATTACTCAAATATAACACAAAAACAAAATATTGTAATAATTTAACTAATCTACGAAAAACTCATTAATAAAAAGTAGAATCTATTCTCTTATACAAGCTCATACAAATAACATCCCCAAATGAAAGTTTAGAAATAAACAAAAAGACAAGAAATGCTGTGAAACTAACGTTTCTTGGCTTTCCCTTTTAATATAGTTTATAGAGCTTTTTATGTAAAAGCTTATTAGCGCAAGCAATTACGGCTACTCTAAAGGGTTTTCCTTCTTCGCGTTTTTTATCGTAAAACTCTCTTTTTTTTATCTCTAGGGAGTATTTCATCACTTGTTTTTTGCTTACGTGCATCTCTTATACCGCATTGTACAGCCATAAACAATGCTTGCCTTAACCTGCTAGAACTTCTTTTGGTTATGCGGTTTATTGAAGCAGTAAACCTACCAGAAGAGTAAACGCTAGGATCTATTCCAGCGAATGCTACTAGCTTTTTAGGATGATTAAACCGCTCTATCTCTCCAATTTCAGAGATGATTGTTGCCGCAATCTTTTCTCCAACACCAGGGATAGACTGGATTAACTCATATTCTTCAATCTCTTTAGCGAGGGCATCTATTTCTGCTGCTAACTTTGATAGATGCTCTTGATATTGAAGTACAATGTTAATAAACATCCTTAGGTTAAAGATATGGCTTTGATACAAGTTGTTTTGAAATGGATTACGTAATGCAGCTTCTCTCAATTTAATTGACTTTTCTTTTGCCCATTTTTCTGAACGAGTTGTACATAATTCTGCAATTTTACCAGTAAGATCAGATTCGCTTACGCTTAGAACTTCTTCTGAAGTAGGATAGATTGATAGAATCTGTAACGAAATCTTTGAATAAAGATTCCCGAAGACACCTCTATATTCAGGAAATACTTGATCTAAAATCGATTGTAGCTGTAATTTTGTTTGTGCAGCCGTGCTTGATACCGTTTCTTGTTGTCTAGTGAGATTACGAAGATTTAAGAGTTGTATGTCTCTTTTTTTATATGGTTCTAACTCTTCCTTATAATACAATTCACATAAGTGATAGGCATCTATAGCATCGGTCTTTACTTTGCGTAAATTTGTACTTCTCGCTCGATGAGAGATAAGTGGGTTTACAATAATATAGACATATTGTTGCTCCTCCAAAAATTGAATGACAGGCATATGATATTGACCTGTAGATTCTAAAATAACCGAAGGTTGCTTACCATCAGCCAAATTCTCAATATCCCTTAGAAATTCTAATAAACTATCTAAACCATCAAGAGTATGTTTAATACTAAAGCTCTTACGATACGGTTTGCCTTTATCTAAAAAGGCTTGAACCTGACTTTCTCTTTTTGAAACATCCAGACCAACGACTGGATTCATAATGAAATCTCCTCCTCTAAAAAATGTTAAATTAGTCGGTAACCCCTAAAGCTGCTTGTAATGTCATAGGTTCGCTTGTTAAACGGGATCCGTGTCCCAACCAGCTCGAAACATGTTTATACAAGTAGGGGGGAACAGTTTTGTTGACGGGATTAAGTCCCACGGTCGCTACGTTCTACCCCGACTACCGTTATAATAAGACCTAAAAGAACAAGGTCAACCAGAAAAATCTGGCTAACCTCATATTACGATCGGGCGCGTTTCTTCAATAAGAAGATCGCGTTTTTCCGTTATAGGGCCAGATTGTTGAATAACTTATTTTCCTAGGTAGTTGTTAAAAGATGCCTTAATAACGTTACAGTGACTTGCATAAAACCCTGTATAAACAATATTACAAGAAAAAATCGGTAAACGTTACTACATGATATGCTCCCCATTAGGTAGACAGATAAAAAATAAAATCTGTTTGTCGAATGGGGGCATTTTTTTGTCTAATAAAACATTTTCAATAGATACTAAGATTTTGGCTCTTAAATATTTAGAGGAAGGTCGTTACTCGGTAAGAGAAATTTGTCGCATGTTTAATGTGAATGTAGCTAGATTATACGAATGGCGAGCTAAATATCAATTTGGGGGCACAAGCGCATTACTTCGTCCTGCGAAAAATAAAATTTACCCTCAAGAGTTGAAAAGAAATGCCATTGAAGATTACTTAACAGGTAAGTATTCAAAGCACGAGATTATGGCCAAATATGGAATCAGTGGTCAAAATGTATTCAACAGGTGGTTAAAAAAATATAATAGTCATAGTGATTTAAAAGACTCGAATAAAAGGGTGAGCCAAACTATGACTAAGGGAAGAAACACTACTCTAGAAGAACGAATTGAAATTGCGAAAACTTGTATAAAGAATCAAAAGGATTATAAAACAACGGCAACTCAACATAATGTGACTTACCAACAAGTTTACCAGTGGGTACGGAAGTTTGAAGTTGGTGGCGAAGAATCTCTTGAAGATCGCCGTGGGCGAATGAAATCAGCGGATGAACGTACACCAGAAGATAAATTACGGTTAAAAATCCAACAAATAGAACGTGAAAATGAAAGATTACGTGCTGAAAATTTACTTTTAAAAAAGTTAGAGGAAATCGAAAGGAGGCTTCGTTAAGTAAAATTCGTACGCAGAGTCATTATTTAGCTATTCAAGAATTAGCAGAAAAAGAAAAATTTCCGATTCTATTACTTTGTAAATTAGCTAACGTATCACGAGCAGCTTATTATAAATGGTTAAACCGCCAGCCAACATCGCAAGAATTGGAAAACAGACAGTTAGTAGCATCCATTAATCATTTATATAAACAAGTAAATGGTATTTACGGCTATCGTAGAATCACTATGACAATCAATCGTCAGCGCGAAAAAGAAGGCTTAAATAAAGTAAATAAAAAACGTATTTATCGACTGATGCAGATTTCCGATTTACAGGCAGTTATTCGATGTCGTCCAAAAAAGTACCGTAAGGTAACACCAGATTACACAGCTGAGAACGTATTAGCACGCGAATTTACGGCCAAAAAGCCAAATCAAAAATGGTGTACAGACGTAACTGAATTCCAGTATGGAAATGGTAAAAAGGCTTATTTAAGTGCGATTATTGATCTATATGACAAGTCTATTGTCAGTTACAAATTAGGACATTTAAATAATAATGATTTAGTTTTCAAGACCGTTAAACCAGCTATACGCCAGTTAAATCAAAAGGAGTTTCCTATCCTACATAGTGATCGAGGATATCAATATACATCAAAAGAATTCAAGCGAATCATAGAGAAAGCAAATCTGACACACAGTATGTCGAGAGTCGGCCGCTGTATTGATAATGGACCGATAGAAGCGTTTTGGGGGACTCTAAAAGTAGAGAAGTATTATTTACATAAGTTTGAGACGTACGAAGAGTTAAAACATGCGATTGATACATATATAAAATTCTATAACAACGAACGATATCAAGAAACATTAAACGGCTTGAGTCCTAAAGAGTTCAGGTCTCAAGCCGCTTAAAGCATTTTTATTATTTCCACTGTCTACTTGACAGGGAGCAGTTCATACAACAACGTTTACCGATTTTTCTTATTGACTCCAAACTTTCATTTGGGAACGTTATTAATTCTATTATGTATACGTTATAAATCCTTGTTATACTAAAGCCCCCGTTGTTTGAATACGGACTTACTTTGTATTGGTATGTCACTACTTTGGAATGATAAAACTTATCTCATATAGGGATAAGTTTTTAATTTCTATTAACTTTTTTCCCCTTTCACACGTCTGTTAGTAGTATACAATTTGAACAGGAAAAAAGGAGCTTCTTAGGACATGAAAACTAGAAATACAATTCAACATGAAGAGGTGTTTGTCCAATTCATACGTGAAAATAAGGAACGTTTTTATTTGCTAGCTTATAGCTACACGAAAAACGAGCAAGATGCACTCGATGTCGTACAGGACAGCATTCAAAAAGCCATGATTGCGCTCAACAACATCGAAAAAGTCGATTACATGAAAAGCTGGTTTTACAAAATCGTCGTGCGTACTGCCATCGATTTTTTGCGCAAGCATAAACGTTTACAAGTCACGGATGATGAAACACTTCATTACTTAACACCCGCACAAGAGGACAAATACGAAAACGTCGACTTAAAGCATGCTTTAGCTGAATTGCCACAAATGTACAGTGAAATCATTATTTTGCATTATTTCGAGGATTTAAAAATTGCTGATGTGGCAGATATTCTCGGCATTAAACTTAGCACGACAAAATCTCATCTTTATAAAGCGTTAAAAATACTTAAAATTCAACTGCAAGATACAGAAGGAGAAATGACACATGAATGATAAAAAATTAAAGTACTTACAAAAACAATATGAAAATACGCCAATACCAAAGGAATTAGACTTAATCGTTGAAAATGCGTTAAAGAAAGGAAAGAAAAAGAATAGACGTTTACCACAATGGCTCCTTGGATCTGCTGCAGCGGCAATGCTTTTTACAGCTAGTTTAAATGTCAGTTCTGCTATGGCACAAACACTTTCAGAAATTCCTGTTGTTGGGAGCATCGTAAAAGTTTTAACATGGACTGAATATGAAGTAAAAGAAGAGACATATGATGCTAATATTAAAGTACCTTCTATCGAAAACCTAGAAAATAAAGATTTTGCCAATACTTTAAATGAAAAATACCGTTCAGAAGGAAAGGAGCTTTATGACGCCTTTATTTCTGAGGTTGATTATTTAAAGGGACTAGGAGGTGGGCACACAGGGATAGATAGTGGTTATGAAATTAAAACAGACAATGACCAAATCCTATCCATTGGTCGTTATACTGTCAATACCGTCGGATCGTCTTCTACAACAATGCTCTACGATACAATTGATAAACAAAATGAAATTTTAATTACACTGCCTATGTTATTTAAAGACGATAATTATATTAAAACTATCAGCGAAAACATTATTGAACAAATGCATAAACAAGCTGAATCTGACTCAAATAAAGTGTACTGGGTAAAAGATGGAAATCGTTCTGATGAAGAAGTTATAGATGGATTTACAACTATTAAAGCCGAACAACAATTCTATATTTCTGATAAAGGTAAACTTGTTATTTCTTTCGATAAATACGAAGTAGCACCAGGCTATATGGGTGTAGTAGAATTTGAAATCCCAACCGATGCCCTAAAAAAAGATCTTGTAAGTTCTAAGTATATTCATTAATCATTATGCTAAAAGTATAGTTCCAAAAAGCGAGGTATTTGTCATTTCAATCGCCAAATACCTCGCTTTTATATGTATGAAATACTTCTTTGATTCTTCTTTTAATAAGAATCTATACTATTACTTGATACTAACTAATAAAACTAACGAGAAGCATGCCAAACAACGATGGAAAATGCGCTATTTGAGTTCATGTATTCAACCGGCTGTCGTATTGGGGAGGTAGTAAAATTAAATCGGAATGATATTGATTTTCGAACAAATTCAGTCATTGTACAAGGGAAAGGTGATAAAGAAAGAGAAGTATACTTTAATACTCGCTGCTCCATTTGGTTAAAAAGATATTTAAATGAACGGGAAGATGATGATCCTTGTTTATTTATTACTGACAGGAAGCCTAAAAGGCGGATGAGCATTGATAATCTGAGATATATAATTAAGCGCGTATCGAATCGGGCTGGAATAAAAAAGAGGATACATCCGCATCAATTACGACACAGCTATGCAACACATATGATTAATAACGGTGCGCCAATCGATGTCATCCAAAGTTTACTGGGGCATGAAAAGAGTGAGACGACAAAGATATATGCTCAGTTAAGTGGAAAACTAAGACAGGATTATTACAGTAAATACTTTTAAAATTAAACTCTTAGTAATTCAAGACACCCATGTAAAAGTGCGTGTCTTTTTCTGTTATAGTGCCATATTGTTGAATAACAATCTGTTAAGGGAAGTTGAAAAACGATGGTTCAGGAAAATAAAAGGATATGGAATATGATTGTGGAATAGTATGTTTTATACAAAGGGAAATAGAAGGAGCCGTCTATTATGAAGCTAAATTCCAAATCTAATTTACATTCTCATTTCGTACTGTGTTTATCTTAGTTTTTATTTGCTATCCAATGAATTTCTATTTATTTATTTATTTATTTTCCCAATAGTCCTATCTTTGCATTAAAACAAAATATCATTACTCAGAGTATGTCTCGTAAGGGTAACTGTATTTTAATGAATTATTGTATATATTTAATAATCGATATGAACAATTAAATTCCTATCATTGATATAAAAAACGAGAAACATTTATTGATGTTTCTCGTTTTTTATTGAGTTCATAATTGGCAACATTGATATCATTAATGCTGCATTTTTCATTTTTTAAATGTTGGCTTCTTCCCGTACGTTGCCCAACGCCAAATATATTCAATCGGACCGTATTGGAAGCGTGCAACCCACCATTTACTAATGAAAATTTGTAACATAAAGAATGCAAAGACTAATACAAAGCCAGTTGCATAAGAAATGCTACCGTAAAGTCCAAGACCATAGCTATAAAAAATAAACGTCATGACAATGGATTGAAGTAAATAATTACTCATCGAAAGGCGTCCGACATATGTGAATGGTTGTAGAAGCTTGTGTCCAATTTTTGTTTGAGCCATTAAGACAATAGATGTCATATAAAATAAGGCAATCAACGCTCCACTAAATTGCTCCTGTAAAACCATTAGGAAAAAGCTTTCTGCACTAAAGGAAGTGGCTGCTCTTGCTACAAGACCAAAGAGTAGTCCTACAATCAGTAAGCCGATTAAAAGACGCTTATGTTTGTCGACATCCACAAGCCATCGTAACTTTGCAAAAGCAGCACCTAAAAGCATAAGACCTAATACGCCAATTGCTAAGATTACTGCACTTATTTCAAAATTCATGTAGGTCCAATCGGTTGCACGCTGTTTTAAAATGTCTATCAGCGTACCGTTACTGTAGTTCTCAATAGAAGATTGGATGGCATTTGGGTTTTCTCCAAAATGCTCTTGTGAATGCAGCGGTAAAAAATTTAGTAAAACCGGGATGCAGTAAATCGCAATTCCTGCACGTAGCAGCGCCTTCCCACTCAACTGATAAAACAAGATAAAGACAAAGCCTGTCAACGCATATGTAATTAAAATATCGCCGTTCCAAATTAAAAATGCGTGTATACAGCCGATGATGAGTAGAATTGATAAACGACGTGCAAAAAAGCTAGGGAAATAGATGCCTTTCAGTTGTGAGCGTTCCACAATAATCATCGCTCCGTAGCCAAATAAAAATGCGAATAATGGATAAAAGTTGGACTGTGCAAATAACTCCACTAATCCTGAAAAAAACTGATCCATACTACTTGGCCAATAAGTAAAGGAATCTAGATAAAGGAAAGGGCTATGGAATGTGGGCATATTAACAAGTAAAATCCCTAATAGCGCAAATCCTCGAAGTGCATCAATAGCCATTGTTCGATCTTTTTCGAGTAAGGGTGTAAATTTTTCGTTCATTTTCTGTGCCTCCAATAAAATACCAATCGTATTAAAATGAATAAGCGTTAGTATAAAGTATGGAGTCGCTCTATAGTAAAGAGTTATTTTAATAAAATTAATTTTAAAGAAAAAAAGTCTATCATAAAAGATAGACTTTTTTTCAATATATATTTAAGGGAGTTCATCAAAATTTTCTTGTGATTTCACCTTCACGCTAATTTTTGTAATATAATTTTTTTCTTCTTTTGTTGCAATTGAGTGTAGTAAATATTCTTCATGAATATCTCCGTCTAATTCAAACTGTGTGTGTTTTAAAAAATTTAATAAGACTTCATATGTTTTGATAATCTCTTCATAGCTCCCCTTATGGTAAATAATCGCATATTCACCTGCGGGCTTCATAACCGCTGAAGTGTCCTTTGTATGACAAAACATATAGCTGAAAGCATCAGACTCTAGCTCCTTGAAATAAACGGACGTCAAAAATTCTTCTTTCGGGTACACAACGCCGTACGCAGCTGTACTTTTCACGCCAAGTTTTTTAGAAAAGGGCGTAGACTGTGCGTACATTTCTTCCATGGATTTTGACCAATCAATTTTCTCCTCACTATAGACAACAGGTTCAGCGGGTAATGACTTGATTAAAACCTCACCCAATACTACCTGCTCAATTTCCTTTGTTAAGACAACCGTACGCTCAAGGAATTGCTGAATATCTTGTAACTTTTGAATTTCCTTTGCAACTTTTTCGTGCTGCTGTATCGCTAACTGCTGCAAGTCTTCAATGTTAGGGGAACTAAAATATTTTTTGAGCTCTTTGATGGGCAGATCTACCGCACGAAGTGAATGGATGGCTACAAACTGATCAAACTGGTCAAACATATAGTACCGATAGCCGTTGTCAAAGGTGCCTGCTGGTTTAAATAATTCAATTTTATCGTAATAAAGCAGTGTATCTTTATTCACTTCAAGTAATTTCGCGAATTCACCCGTTGAAAATGTTTTTTCGTTCGATTTCATCATAAATTTACACTTCTTCCTTTACTCTAGAGTTAATCCATACTTTACACTGTTTGTAGAAAAGAATACAGGAAAAAAACAAGTGATGTTAACAATCGACTTGTTTTTTAGTGAAGATAGGAGACGATTTTATGCCACAGCAGCTATTTCCGACAATGCTGACACTTTGTAATTTTGCGAGTGGCGTTTTTGCGATTTATGCGATTTTCGCACAACGGTTCAGTATAGCAGTACTATGCATATGTTTCGGTTTATTATTTGATTTATTGGATGGGTGGACAGCCCGTAAATTAAATGCAGTTTCGACGTTTGGGAAAGAGCTGGATTCACTCGCCGATATTGTGACTTTTGGACTTGCACCTGCCATGTTCGCGTATCAGCTTGTATTATGCGAGTTAGGTCAAATCGGTTTAGGGGTTGCCTATCTTTATAGTATCGGCGCCGTACTTCGTTTAGCGCGATTTAATTCGACGCAAAGTGATTTACCGACATTTATCGGACTACCTGTACCTGGAGCGGCGATTGGGTTACTGCTTAGTGTAGCCTTAATGTCACCATGGTTAGTAGCGCTTAGCACGTGTCTACTTGCGTGGTTCATGATTAGTCAGGTGAAATTTCCTCACTTAAAAAAAATCAAAGTAGATGAGGAAGAGGTACATGGCATACATTGATCAACTAATTGGAAACTATGGCTATGCAGCAATTTTTATAGTGCTTGCCCTCGGTTTATTTAGCTTGCCGATTCCGGATGAGGTAATGGTATTACTTGTTGGGTACTTCACAAAAATTGGTTTATTGCATTATAGCTTTTCGCTTTTAGCCGTGTTTAGTGGCTCTCTTATTGGAACGCTCGTAAGCTATGGGCTGGGTAAAAGAGTAGGGCGTCCGTTCCTCGATTGGTTTGCCAAATGGTTTAAGCTATCCAATAAATGGAGCAAGAAGGCGGAGCATTGGATTGTAAAATACGGTGCACCTGGGATTATTGTGAGCTACTTTATCCCAGGAATGCGACATGTGGCAGGATATTTTTGTGGTATGTCACATATGCGACTTAAAACTTATGCACTATACGTAGCGACAAGTGCTTTTCTCTGGAGCCTATTATTTTTAACAATTGGACGAATTTTTGAATGAAAGAAAGGGTAGTTACAATGACAAAACAAATAACATTAGCGCCTGTACGACAGGACGAGCTAAATACAATAAAAAAAGAATTACAAGAAGCATTTATAAAAGGCTTACAGGATAGCTTTATGGATGCGGAGAACCCGAAAGAAATGGGACCACTACCATCAGATGAAGATTACGAGCATTCCTTAAATGCGAAAGATTCGATCGTACGCCAAATCATGCAAGACGGGAAAAGAATTGGTGGGGTTGTATTACAAGTTAATGAAAAAACTGGACGAAATGAAGTGGATTTCCTCTATACACTCTCTTCTGCACACGGTAAAGGAATTGGCACAAAAGCATGGTTGGCGATTGAAGCCGCGTTCCCAGAAACAAAAGTATGGGAACTGTACACGCCGTATTTTGAAAAACGTAATATTCATTTTTATGTCAATAAATGCGGATTTAAAATTGTCGAGTATTATCATAGAGGCAATCCAAAACCGAATGTGGAAGGCGAGGAACCTGAATCAGATGAGGAATATGAGTTTTTCCGCTTTGAAAAGGTCATGACGAAAGAGAGTAGTGACTTATAATGCAGGGGAAAGTTTTACAGCTCTGGACATTGATGAATCGCAGCCAAATGGCAAGAGGTCAATTAGTGCTTTTATTTTTCATTAGTATTGTAGAGGTGGCAGCTGGGCTGGCTGTGCCGATACTTACGATGAAGCTTATTAATCGAATTTCAGCGAGTGGTTTTGCCTTCACATCGCTTTTACCTGTGATTGGCGTATTAATTGTACAGGCCGTGCTGAGTGCAGTTGCGTTTTATATGATGCGTCGTTTAGGCGAAAGAGTCGTTGCCAAATTACGTACAGAAGTGTGGGAGCATATGCTGCATTTACGCTTGTCGTACTACGATGCGCATGAATCGGGTGAAACTATGAGCCGCATCACACAGGATACAAATGTCGTGAAAGAATTTGTGACCGAGCAGCTGGTGTCGTTTGTGTCAGGCTTGTTCGCCATTCTTGGTGCCGTTGTAGTTTTACTATGGATTGACTGGAAAATGACCTTGTTACTATTCATTGCCGTTCCACTCACAATTTTCGTGACATATCCGCTAGGGGATAAAATGTATGACATTTCAAAAGCGAATCAAGATGAACTCGCAAGCTTTGGTGGACGACTAGGGCGTATTTTATCGAATATTCGACTTGTGAAAGCGTCTCAAACAGAGCAACAGGAGCTAGCCGGTGGGAAATCTCAAATTCAGCAGCTTTACCAGTTCGGCATGCGAGAAGCGAAAATTGTCGCGATTCTTACGCCACTTATGACACTGATGATGATGGTGGTATTAATTGCAATCTTTGGCTACGGAGGTTCGCAAGTAGCAACTGGAGCCATTACGTCAGGTGAACTTGTCGCCATTATGATTTATTTAATGCAAATTATAATGCCATTTACGCAAATGGCGACATTCTTTACGGATTTACAAAAAACACTTGGGGCGACAGAGCGTATTGTGGAGGCACTAGATGAAACACGTGAAGAGCAGAACGGTCTGCCTGTACCAACTAGTGCACGTCCGATTCATTTTGATAATGTGTCGTTAAAATATAACGAAAAATATGTGTTAAACAACATGACATTTACAATCGAACCCAATACAACGACAGCTTTTGTTAGTCGAAGTGGCGGCGGGAAAACGACGATGTTCTCGCTCATGGAACGTTTTTATGACGTGACGTCGGGGCAAATTTTGTATGGTGACGATAACATTGAAACATTTGATTTAAAAGAGTGGCGTGCCTTATTTGGTTACGTTAGTCAAAATGCCCCGTTACTGAATGGGACGATTCGTGACAACGTTACGTACGGCACGCCAAATGCGACAGAGGAAGAAATGATGGTGGCATTAAAGGCTGCCTATGCGTACGACTTTGTCATGCAGCTCGAAAAACGTCTGGATACAGAGGTTGGAGAAGGAGGAATTAAGCTTTCAGGTGGTCAAAAACAACGGATTGCGATTGCTCGTGCGATTTTACGAAACCCGAGAATCCTATTACTGGATGAGGCAACATCAAACTTAGATAACGAATCTGAGCGTGAACTACAGCTCGCACTGCAAGCATTAACAGAAAAACGGATAACAATTATTATTGCGCACCGATTATCAACGATTACTAATGCCGATCAAATTCTTGTGTTCGAAGATGGACGACTGTCTGGACAAGGTGCACATGAAACGTTACAACAAACGTATCCTTATTACCAGCAGCTTTGGGCTAATGGTTTTTTGGCCGAAAAGTAGTGGTATTTTAGTGTTCAATTTATAAGTGTGTTTTAATGTTTTTAAAGAGGTGAATAACTATTCTTGCAGTGGTTATATAATTTAAATGAGTTACAATATGACCAACTTTTGACGGTCTTATTTACGCATTGCGATACCATTACGTGAGTTGACAATAAAGATTTTGCTTAACATTGTAAATAGTTAATCTGATGCCACCCTTATGCAACAATCTGGCGCGATTCTTTAATAAGAAAATCGCGTTTTTCCGTTATAGGGCCATATTATTGAACAACACTTTCAATAATTACACACGTACTTGCCAATTAAATATAAAGATAACATCTTGTGCCTATTTTTGTTAGAATTATACAAAAATATATAAATTATATGGGAGATTAATGTGAAACATAAAATAATTTTTTTTGATGTAGATGGTACTATCACAAGTTATAAAGACGGCACAATTTCACAAAGTACGATAACAGCGATTAAAAAGCTGTTGGACCATGGATTTAAAGTGGTAGCAGCAACTGGTAGACCATTATCAATGTGTAATGAACTTGTCGAAATAGGAATAGACACTTTTATAACGGCTAACGGCGCATATGTTACTCACCAAGAATCTTGCATTCATAAAATTGTAATCCCTAACGAAACAACTCGCCTGTTTAGCAAATTTGCATTTGAACAACAAAATGCCCTTACTTATTATTCGGATACTTTACATATGAATGAGGTACAAAGTCCAAAAATACAGCAGGCTCTCTATGAAACATTAAGACTGCAGGAATTTCCACCTATTAATGTAGAAGCACATTTGAACGAAATCTATTTGCTTTGTTTATTTGCTGATGATGTAGAAATTGAAAAGTACAAAAATCAATTTCCTACAATTCACTTTAAACGCTGGCACCCATATATTGTGAACGTACTTGAAGAAGATGTATCAAAATCCGTGGCAATAAAGAAATTACTAGATTATTTTGGACTTAAAAAGGAAGAAGCTATTGCTTTTGGAGATGGAGAAAATGATATTGATATGTTGGAACTTGTGGACTTAGGTATCGCTATGGGAAACGCAAACGAAAAATTAAAATCGACTGCTAATTTTGTTACGAAAGATT
The DNA here is from genome assembly GCF_038003445.1 of Solibacillus sp. FSL K6-1126. Lineage (NCBI taxonomy): Bacteria > Bacillati > Bacillota > Bacilli > Caryophanales > Caryophanaceae > Solibacillus > Solibacillus sp. FSL K6-1126. The sequence continues at coordinate 1,909,596 of NZ_JBBOPD010000001.1, forward strand.
CTAGTGAGGATGGTATTGAGTGGGCTTTAAAGAAGTATGAATTAATTTGAGGTTTAATTATTATTAAAGTAACAAAAAAATGTTTATCACTATTATTAATTTATTCAAATTTAATTAAATAAAGGGCCAGTAAGTTCATATTAGGACATTCATTTTAATACTATTCAACAATCGAGCGCGATTCTTCAATAAGAAGATCGCGTTTTTCCGTTAAGTACCATTATATGTAGGAAGAAAAGTATTTCTAAATATCGAAAAATGTTTGGTTTTAAGAAGGATAAAACTAAACCTTTTTTATTTTATTTGGTTGGTAAATGAAAATTTCGCTATGATAGAAAATAAATGGCAAAGTAAGATAAAGTATTTTTTGCGAATTATTGTAACGAAAATCATTTTAAATCTATATATAAGTATCCCAGTTATTATTTGATAGAAGGAGGGGGGCAGGTGGAGGATTTAAGTAGCATATATCAATCTTCTGCAGATGAGGTAAAACGATTTCTTATCTGTTTAACGTCGAATGTGGATTTAGCGGAAGAATTAACACAAGAAACTTTTTATCAAGCTGTTAAGTCAATTCATCGCTATAACGGTGAATGCAAAATATCTGTCTGGTTATGCCAAATTGCAAAACACACGTATTATAACTACTTAAAAAAGGAGAAGAACAATCAGAATGCCAGTGTAGAAAATATGATGCAAATGGGTTTAGATATCGCTTCGAACAAGGACTTACCAGATGTTACAGTCATAAAACGCAGTACGCTAATTTCGATACATAAAGAAATTCATCGCTTACAAGAACCTTATCGTGAAATTTTTTTACTTAGAGTATCTCTTCAACTTAGTTTTAAAGAAATTGGTGAAATATTTGACAAGAGTGAAAACTGGGCGAGAGTCACCTATTATCGTGCGAAATTAAAACTATCAGAAAGGATTGATCCGCATGAATTGTAATATTATTAAAGATTTGTTGCCTTCTTATATTGATGAAATTAGTAGTAAAGAGACTGCTGAAGCTGTTGAAGAACATATTGAACACTGTGAAGAGTGTCAGCGATATATACAGAGGATGAAGAAACCAACCACTAGCATTCAAATGATGACAGAAGAAGTAAGTGCAGCAAAGGAGCCTTTTAAACGGATTAATAAAAAGCGACGCATTCAAGTGCTAATAGCAATTGCAATTACTTTTATGGTGACAATAATAGGAGCATGGGTAGTACAAGATGTTGGGGCAGTCAATGACATTTTCTTCCCAGACAAGTGGGGATTGGCAACTGTAACAGATGATATGGAAGAATGGGAGAGTATAAAGTTTAGCGATCAAAACTATATGATATTTGATAGTATTTTTTGGAGGAAAGAAATCGTTAATCATGCGAATAATGGGAAGAACGTTTTATTAAGAGTAAAAGATGATAATGACAATATAGTCATTGATGAAATTCTAGTACCTGCAGGGAAAAGTGTGAAATTAGAGGGTTTGAAAAGAAATGAAAAATATTACATTGAAATCAAAGCACCACAAGGTAGATTTACCATTGTTGCGGTATGATTGGATTTTTGGATAAGAATTTTGAACAGATATCTTCAGCATTAGGGCGCTTTCCTTGAATAAAGGAAAGGCTCTTTTTCCTTTAAAGGGCCAGATTGTTGAATAAGTATCCGTACCATGAAATATACGTTTTATTCCTGGTACCATATGTCAGTAAAAAAGATACGTTTGTACGGTTAAACTTAGTAGTTCCCATACGAGTTCCGATTTCTGAACATCCTAAATAACCGGAGCCTGTATAGGTGGCCCTTATTTAAATAAAGAAAAACAGACTGAGTTTTTGTTCAAGTTGTTCAACAAAATGGCGCGAATTAATTAATAAACTTCCCATTCTTTATAACATTCTGTATCAATACCTAGTGTGTTTGTTTTTAGCCATTCAAATGCTTTAAGGACTAAAGGTGAAGCGTTATTTACTGATACATCTTGCTCTGAAACCCAAACAGCTCCAAGTGAATCTTGTCCATCAAATTGTAGGGGTTCACTCAATTCTCCACCTATTTTATTAACTAAATAATAAACAGCTATATGATGTAAGTCTGTGAACCCATTCCAATTGTTAGGAAGTTGAAAATCAATAACACCAATATTTTTCAGAATTTCAATTTCAACGCCGGTTTCTTCTAGAAATTCTCTTTTCATTGCAATTGATAAACTTTCCCCAGATTCTAGGCTACCACCAGGGAGGTCATAACGGTTTTTATAAGGCCCACCATTTTTATTTATTACTAATAGCTTTTCATTTTCTGTATAAATCCCATAAACACCAAAGGCTCGGTGATAATTTTTGGTTTCCTCCACGATACATTGACTCCTTACTAAAATGTATTTGGTAATATTATACAATATATACTTTAACTTTTCTTTACCTGTTAAATTTAGGTCTTGAAAAATTATAAATTATCAATCTATATAATAGCCTATATTAGGTACTTATTGGTTAATAGTTGTAAAAATGGTAAGATAATGGGGGTGTTTTGTTATATAAGGGGGATTCAAATGTCATATTTTAAAGTAGTAGTTAATGGAAATTCTAATCAAGTTTTAACAGAAAGAGGAAAATTGATTTTACAAACTCAATATTACATTTTTCAGCAATGACAAATGCAATTGTTACAGGCAAAGGGGTTATGTTAAATCCACCAGATGAGGGTACGATGGGAATTGTTTTTGCATATCCTGAAGCGATTGATGCTGAAAAGGAAGTCGAAGTCCGTGATAGTATTGTTAAAAGATTAAATAGCTTTTTTACTATGTCAAATCTTGAATTAAATGCAGTTATTATTTGAAAAATATTCTTCTACTATCAGGCTATTTAGAAAAACAAGACCAGGTGAGCCGCATTTTTTCTTTTTATGAAAAATAAAAAATTGGGAGGGAAAATGAAAAATAAAAAAATTTTTATAACGATAAACTGGGCTACATTCACTATTATTTTATTGGTAGGAATTTCTACAGCAGCATTTACGCTGTATGATTTAAATACTCAGATTAGGTTTGGGGAAGAATCACAGTCTCGTGAGGGATTCCGATGGGGCATAATACACAAAATCATTTTAATTACAGTTTTCCTGTCAACTTCCTTATTATGTTTTGGTTGGAAACGACTATTCCCATTTAATGTACCTATTGCAATCATAATAGCTGGTTTATGCTATCAACTATTTTTCTTTACATTTACAATTGGATGGGTCGGTTTTGTAGGGACATTTGGCTTCCTTATCGCATTCATGGTTGGCGTAATATTAATCATTTGTTACTTGGTGTTCAAGTTTCTTGAAGTTCGTAAGGCTAATCAGACCTAAATAGTAATTATGTCATACGGATATCACGACTCCTGAATCATGCGCTATTCTACATTAATATAATAATTTAAGCGGTGATGTATTCATTGAATAATATTAGGGGTGATACCATGAACCGAAAACGATTACTATTAAAAGCGATGTTAATAAGCCTTCCAATAGTTGTATTTCTTCTTTGGATTACAGGAGCTATGAACTTGTGGTTTTATGGAATGGGTGGTATTGCGAATAACGTAAAGGATTATTACCAAGAGTTAGAACCCGTAAATGGTGAGTATTCCGTCTTGATCGATTTAAGTGACCCTGAAAGTAACGAAGGAAAAGTTCTTTATGATGATGGTGAACATCAGATTTACGTATCTGATGTAATTACTCTAAATGAAGCAAATTACGAAGTGTTTTTTAGAACAAGTGGCAAATATAATTTTCATGGTGCAACGTTAGTATCAGGTATCGAACATAAACGGGTACAGGGTGGGTTTACTTTCGATTTCTTAGCAACAGCAAGGGCAACTTATCGTGGCAACACTTTTAAAATATACGAGTCTGGTACATCTGGAATAAATTATAAAGATGGGGATTCCTTTGGATTGTATTTAATCCCGCATGATAGAGAGGTAACTATAAATATTTCAGAAGATCCTATTATAGAAATTACACTCTCCAATCTTATTATGCATAAATGGGGGAGGAAATAGGGGGATTGATTAAGGATTACAAATGAGATATGTTAATGGATTGTGGCTTATTCAGCAATCGGGAGGCAATGTAGTGAACCTGAAAAATTTGATAATAACTCAGTATCATCCAAAATTGAGCACGCTCTCTTTGATTTACAGTCTATGTTTACAAACCCTTATTTTATAATCCAAGTTAGTGCTAGCCTCTCCACTTTAGCAAAAGATGATATTTATAAATCGGGCGTTTTCTTTGAATAAGGAAAGGCTCTTTTTGCGTTTTAAGGGCCAAATTTATTAAATACAACGTTCAAGAAAATGAGTATATGAGTAAACAAAAAAAACCAAGACAATGCCTTGGCTATCTTTTATTTCCATACGGAATACACATAGGTGTTCCGTATATTGGATCTTCTATAATTTCACAATTCAGTTGAAAAACATCTTGAACGAGCTTTATTGACAAAATATCCTTTGGCTTTCCTTGCGCATATATTCCTTTATTAACGAGGGCAATAATATTGGTAGCATAGCGGCAAGCCAAATTGATGTCATGCAGTACCATTACGATTGTACAATTTTTTTCTTTGTACAACTTGTACAATAAATCTAATACTTCAATTTGATGTGTGACATCTAAATAGGTTGTTGGTTCATCAAGTAAAATAATATCTGTTTGTTGCGCCAAAGTCATCGCAATCCATGCCCGTTGTCTTTGTCCACCTGAAAGATTTTCAACTTCCATATTTTTAAACTCCATTAAACCTGTGGCAGCAATCGCTTGTTCAACAATGAGTTGATCCTCATTAGACCATTGTTTGCGCCAATTTTGATACGGAAATCGTCCTTGTTTCACTAATTGTAGGACGGTTAAACCTTCTGGTGCCATTGGTTGTTGTGGTAAAATGGCTAGTCTCTTAGCAGTATCTTTTGCGGACAATTTCGTAATATCCTCATTATTTAATAGGATGGATCCACTTTGGGGTTTCAATAATCGAGCAATGGATCTTAGAAGTGTAGATTTCCCGCAACCATTTGCGCCTATTAATACGGTGATTTCTCCTTTAGGCACAACTAAATCTAAAGGCTCGATAATAATTTTTTCACCGTAATTTAACTGTAGCTGCTTTGTTTCAATCATTCTTATCAGCCTACCTTTTTTGCATTTTAATTAACAAATAAATAAAGTAAGGTGCCCCTATTGCGGCAGTAAATACCCCTGCGGGAACAACAATAGAACCGAATAAGCTCCGTCCGATCGTATCAGCAAGTACAACTAAAATTCCACCGATACAAGCTGAAGCAGGAATTAGCGAACCAAATGATGATCCGACTAATTTTCGAGCAATATGGGGAGCGATTAACCCTACAAACCCAATTGTACCTGCAAATGATACGGCACTCCCTACAAGAGCGGTACATAAAAGTAACAATGCCAGTCTCGTTTTTTGCACATGTTGTCCTAGGCTAGTTGCCACATCATCACCAAATTGCTGTAAATTTAAATGGCGAGTAACGAGCAGGGTAATGATGAATAAGCAAGTGACTATAGGAATAATAATTTTCACTTGTTGCCATGTTGCACTATTCACACTTCCGGTAATCCATACATTTGCTTTACTTGCCTGATAAATCGGGCCAATGATCATCAATACGGTTGTGATTGCTTGCAACAATGAAGCAATACCAACGCCGATCATGACGAGCCGTGTAGCTGAAACACCATTTTTCCAAGCTAAACTGTAGACGAGTAATGCCGTAGCTAAAGCACCAATAAACGATGCAAACGGCATCCATTCAATACTTACAGTTAGTGAATTGTTAGCATCGCTAAATAGTGCCAAAAATGCAACAACTGCTGTGCCTGCACCAGTTGAAATACCGATCACATCTGGTGAAGCTAAAGGATTACGAATAATTCCTTGTAAAATTGCACCCGAAATTGCTAACCCCATACCAGCAAATAATGAGATAAAAATTCGTGGCATTCGAAATTCTTGAACGATTAATGTGTCAAATGCGGAACCATTACCAAAGAGTATCGAAATAACTTTAAGCGGAGAAATAAAGGAATCACCAATCGATAAGCTCAAAATAAACGTTAAAGCAGCTATAAGCAGTAATATGAATAGCTTTTTTACAGCGCTTAAATCTACTAGTTGTGAAAAATAATTTGATTGTAAGTTCATTAACTTTTTCATCCTTTATTAAATCCCTTTCTAGCTATATATACAAAGATTGGCGTACCAATTATGGCAGTCATGACGCCCACGGGTACTTCTTGTGGCATGATGATATAGCGTGCACCTAAATCTGCAAATAGTAATAATATCGCTCCAAGAAGTGCAGCTAACGGAATATACCATTGATGTTCCGTACCAATTATTTTGCGTGCAATATGCGGAATGATCAAACCGATAAAGCTTATTGGTCCAGCGATTGCAACTGAACCTCCAGCTAGTAGCACAACAATGAGTACAATTAATAACTTGGTTCTTAGAACATTCAATCCTAGCCCTTTTGCAACATCCTCACCTAATGACAACAAATTCAATTGTTTCGCCATAATCGCAGTAATAAGCCAGCCTATAGCAAAAAAAGGCAGTACTACCCAGAGCATTTGGAGATCCCTTCCTTGTACAGATCCTGCAAGCCAAAATAATACCTGATCAAGCTGTGCTTCATTGATCGCTAACAAGCCTTGAGTTATGGAATAAAACAACGCACCTAGAGCAGTCCCGGCTAAAGTCAAGTTCATAGGCATCATTTCTCCATGACCAATAGAACTAATTGCTAAAATACTAAGGGCCGATACAGCCGCACCTAAAAATGCAACTAATGTAAAACTAAAGAGACTTGTCATTTGGAAAATACTTATAGCAAGTACTACAAATAAGCCAGCACCAGCATTTATTCCTAATATACCTGGAGAAGCTAAAGGATTTCTTGTCATTGTTTGGAGTAAAGCACCTGCTATTGCAAGGGATGCTCCAACAAAAGTCGCAATAAGCGCCCTAGGTAAACGATGCTTAAGAATAATGATATGTTCATTACTTTTATTAAAATGGAAAAATGCTTCCCAAGTTGTATGGAGATTCGTATTAGCATAGCCATATGTAATACTTAGAACGATCCCTATTATCATCATAATAAAACCAAATAATAATAGAATTACTTTCGATAAGTTACTTTTCATCATATGAATTCCTTTGATTAGAATGAATATTTAAAAAATAATGTTGACAGAAGATTCCTAGTCAAATATGATTTAAACTGTTAGAAAATGATAATCATTATCAATTATGTATTAGCACAATAATACTAACACACATATCGGAGGAAGAAAAGTATGAAAATGTCATTGAGTAAGATTTTAGGAATTTTATTATTGTTAACGGTTTGTGTTCTGGCTGCGTGTAGCGATTCAGGGAAAACCCAAGAGGCAAGTAGTGCTGAGCCGACAGAGGAAAAATCTACATCATATACAGTAGAGCATGCGATGGGTTCTACAAATATTACATCAACACCTGAAAAAATTGTCGTACTAACAAATGAAGGAACAGAAGCATTACTTGCTTTAGGAATTAAACCGGTTGGCGCGGTATCTTCATGGTCAGGTGAACCTTGGTATGAACATATTGCAGAACAAATGGATGGAGTAGAAGTTGTAGGGCAAGAAACAGCTATCGATTTAGAAGCGATTGCTAAGTTAAAGCCAGATTTAATTATCGGTAATAAAATCCGTCAAGAAGCTGATTATGAAAACTTAAGTAAAATTGCGCCAACTGTTTTTGCTGAAACATTAACAGGACAATGGAAAGATAATTTCACATTATATGCAGAAGCAGTTAATGCTGTAGATAAAGGCGAAGAAGTATTGGCGGATTATGATGCTAAAATTCAAGAAACAAAAGAATCTTTAGGTGATGTAACTAATCAATCTGTATCTGTCGTTCGTTTCTTATCAGGCACTTCTAGAATTTATTACACTGACTCATTTTCAGGTGTTATTTTAAAAGAATTAGGCTTTAACCGCGTAGGAGAGCAAGCGGATTTATTTACTAAAGATAATCAAATGGCAGTAGAAGTCGGTAAAGAATTAATTCCACAAATGGATGGGGATTTGCTATTCTACTTTACTTATCTACCAACAGGCGACGATTCAGCATCTGCAACAGAAGCTGAATGGACAGCTGATCCATTATGGCAAAATCTTAATGCAGTAAAAAATGGCAAAGCTATTAGCGTGAATGATGCTGTTTGGAATACAGCAGGTGGTATTTTAGCAGCTCGAAAAATGCTTGAAGAAATTCAAGAATTATTAGCACCTTAATTTGAAAGAGCAGACGTTTAGAAATGGTTACATTGCAATCTAAAACGTCTGTTTTTTATTTAGAATGAAGGTAAAAATGCATGGTGAAGCTATCTGAAAATAATTACAAACAAATTAGAGGAAAATACCGCCTTCTTATCTAATCATTATGTAATACCTATCACTGGAAGGAGTAGCGCAAATGTATCAATATTTTAATGGTTTCGTAATTAGAGAAGGTACTGATGGGATTCCAGCCGACTTTGTTGAGTCCTTGTTTAAAGACGCTGGATGGGCAAAAAATATTCCATCGTGGCAAAAAGAAAAATACTCACTCATCTTTAAAAATTCCACTTGGGCATTTACTGTTTGGGATAATGAGAGAATGATTGCAATGGTGAGAGTGATATCCGATCAAATCATGGCAGCAAATATAATGGATTTAGTCGTTTTAACAGAATATAAAGGCAAAGGGTTAGGGAAAAAACTTGTTGAGTTATGTATTCAAAAACTTCCGCATGGGGATTGGTTTGCGCACACTTCAGCAAACAATTTTAAATTTTACGAGGGCTGCGGATTGGAAGTGAAAGATGTATCAACCCATGGTACTTGTGTATATTATGGCTATATACAAGCTAGGAAAGATGGACACCGTTAAAACCTTTTCTTCAGATAGAAATGGGCAAGTAAACTTATTTGGGGCGGTATTAGTAGAGATAATAAGAAAAGTTTATAATTTACTCAATTGGGCGCAATTCTTGGATAGGATCGCGCTTGTCTTTGCCAAACCAATCTTTTAAGATATGTTTCAAAATGACGGTTTGGATGCATGTAGAAGGATTTATAAAGTTCATAGTGGAAAATTAGAAGCTTTTAAATGGAGGAGAAAAATGACTACAACTTATGTTAATTGGGGCAAATCAAGAGTTAAATTAACTTGGGAAGAAAATACTTTACTTCCTCAATCTAATTTGATTACAAGTGTACACGGTTTTTGTTTTCAAGAAGATCAACTGTTACTAGTCGACTTAAAGGATCGAGGGTGGGATTTTCCGGGAGGACACATCGAACCAGAGGAAACTCCAGAGGAATGCTTTAAACGGGAAGCTTTAGAAGAGGGCTATATTGAAGGGGAATGTGAGTTATTGGGACATATAATTGTAGACCATTGCGAAAATCCAATGTGGACAGAAGGCAGTCCATATCCTAAAATCGGTTATCAGGTTTTCTACAAAATGAATATCACAAAATTGTTACCATTTGAAGGTAAATATGAATCTACCCGACGTATTTTTATAAACCCTAATGGTATTTCCGACTATTATCCAAAATGGAATGGGCTTTATCAGGAAATAATGGACTGTGCTATACAATAAATGCCGTATGAAATTTTATACATATACATTATGTTTTTGTTGTAAATTAACTGAACTATTTGCGGTTAAGGAGATGGGTGCAAGGATATTCGAATATCCTTGCGCCTTTTGCTATTTATAAAATGATAGAGAATCCCTCAATGCAATCAACATTTGGCACAATCAAAAAAACGGTTTTTACCCAACCAATCTCAGCCTTTCACGTGTTAATATACCGACTTCTTTTTAGTCTCTGTAAGTCAAAAGGTTCATTGGTATTTACGCATTATTCTAATTTAACAAATAATTATATTAAGATATAATGGGTGATTTGCGTTTCAGATAACACAATTTGTTAAATAAAGAAAATAAAAGCAACTTTAGAAGTTGCCTAGTCGTCTCACTTTTGAAGGGAAAATGATTCAGGGAGATTAAAAAAATGTCTAAATTGAATCCATTAGTTCTGATTGAAGAAATATACAATGAGCACTATGCGTACTTAAGAAACTTTTTAATAGGTCTAACCAAAAGTGACGTAATTGCTGATGATATTATTCAAGATTTTTTTACAAAAATTTTAGTTTCACCTTCAGTAGTTACAGAAGTTAAGTATATGAGGAGTTGGTTAATAACAGGGGTTAAAAACACACTACTTGATTATTATAAAAAGAAGAAGCCTGAGTTGCTTCAAGATGAGAATATTATAGAAACGTTATTGATTGATAATTATACGCCAGAAGTAAGTGCAACAATAAACAACGAATTGGAAACAATTTTAGGAAAGCTATCCACTTCTGAAAAAGCAATTATTATAGCAAAAGAATATTATGGTTATGACTACAATGAAATTAGCAATCTTTTAAATATACCAGTATCTACAATTAAATCGATAGTGTTCAGAATGAGGAAAAGAATAATTAAAGTGAGGTAATTCTATGGATTCTTTTAAAAAAATACATCTTTTATCTCTGGAGTTGATTCCCATAATTAACGACCTTGATGATGAACCGAGACAGGTTATTTTAGAACATATCACAAACTGTGAAGATTGCAAAATATTATATGATAGTACAGAGAACTTTAATAAAACTATGCCAATGCACGATTACTCAGAGAATGTGGAGTTAAAGCCCTTAAAAAAATTAGTGCAGTTTAATAATGGATTAAAGTTATTACTGATTACTGTAAGAGCGTTAATTTTGTTTTATATTGTTTACTCCAGCTTTAAATATTATGATGCGGAGTCTGTAACATCATTGCTAGAGTATTTCAGATCAGGAATCTTTTTATTTTACATACCAGCTTCCATATTTTTACTGGTATTTACATTTACTTTCTTTAATAAAAAATGGATCTGGATATCCCTGGTGACTGATTTGGTGATTATTTTATTTTTAGAAAAAGTGTTGAAGTTATTTTTATAAATGGAGGTGCTAGCATGGCCTATTTAATCATGTTGGTTGGATTGTTTTTAGGTATCCTATTTTTTGCGTTTGTTTTTATTGCTTCAAAATGGAGCGGCAAATATTATTTGGCACCGGTCATCACTTTTCTGTTTTCAGGAATGATTGTTGTTTACAGCCTATTTCTGGTTGGAGGATTCGAGGGGATGGGTTATTTATTTCTAGCAGTTGGCTTTCTTATTGTTAGTATTGTAGGGACATTGCTTTTACCTTTATTAATCCCTAAGATTAAATCACAACCTATTAATAAAAAAGATAAAATCAGTTTATTGCTTTTACCTATTATATTTTTTGCAACAATTGGGATATCTATATTTTCACAAGATGGATATTGGATTATTGAACAGGCAAGTGCTGCTCCTGTAGAAACAGAAGGTTATCGAATTTCCACTATCTCTGAAGGAAGTAAAGCAATTACTTTACTGTTAGGGGAAAAATATCTTGGGAAGGAGATTGAAGTAGAAAGTGTAAGCAAATGGGGCTCTACGGAAATTGTTTTGAAATTTGTAGATGGAGGGGATGATGATAAAGTTCCTTTTATACAAATAGGTCTTAATGAAATAAACGAATCTTTGAAAGTACAAACAACAGATGGTAAAATCTTTCAACCAATAGGAAGTTCAAGGGATTGAATCTAATTGGAATAGCATCAGAACTGTATATTCACAACGTAAATTTTTTAAAATAAACACCGCTTTGTTGGTTTTTTACCAACCTTTGGAGGGCTGTATGGAGAAAACAAGTTTATATGCATACATTAGTTTTACTGGTAAGGATGATGTTGACGATTTTCCTGTTGAAGTAATAACAGATATGTTAGGTGTACAGCCAACAACAATATATCGGATGGGTGAAAGAATAAATGATGTACGTACGCGTTCATTTACATCGTGGCAATTCGAAACGGAAACATTAGAAACATTTGATTCAGATGATGTTTTACTTCCCATTTTAAATGTTTTCCAGTACAAAACAGTTACAATTAACCGATTAAAAGAAGAATTGAATTTGAATATACAAATTCAATTAGTGATAACAATGATAAATGGTTATACACCAGGATTAGTAATCTCCCCTGAGTTTAGTAGGTTTGCATCTGCCATCAATGCATCCATTGGTATTGATATGTATGTATATCCTTTTAGTGACTCTGAAGAATAACAACTTTTACTTTAAAAATACCAATTACTCAAGGGTCTTATTTTTATTTTATTGTCAAACGACGCTTTGGCAATATTTCCGAGCAGAATTGTTTTAACAGGAAAGTTTTTAGTAACTATAGTTATATAAGATATTTAGGCACTGAGCCAATGCCTGAGGAATTAGAACTTTCTCTTGATAATGTAGGGGGGTACTATTTCATTGGATGAAAATGGTATGTTTTCATTATTAAAAGGATGTTCTAATTAGATTAAAGGATCATAGGTAGTAGCGATTATTAAATGGGACAATAAAACTGACATAATATCATTAATATTGAAATAAAAATGTAGCGATGCATCAAAAAATGAACAGCAATTACTGTTCATTTTTTTAAAATATTAATGTGAAAGTCTTCTATGCAGAAAAAATGAGATTAAAAAGGCAATGATTAAGACGGGAATTGCGTATATTTGGCCGATTAGCAATTTCCAACCTATCGTATTGTATCCATCAGAAGTAGGTAGCATAGCAGCAATTATACAAACAATTAAATAAACTAATAATGGAACCATTATTTTTTTCATTTATTCATTCAACTCCTTTAAACATTTGTTATATACTTATTTTACAGAACTTACCAAGGTAATTCTACTACGCATAAACTGCAGACTTTACGAAAACAGCCTTTTTATAAACCAAAAGTACATTCTTTTTTCACAATGAATTTTTCTGGATTTTAAACGGAGGAAAGACATGGAATTTTATATTGCATCAAGTTTTACGAATAAGGATAAGGTTAGATATGTTAGTGAAAAATTAAAGAGTAATGGATACCTACATACATATGATTGGACAATAAATGAAAGAGCTGCCTCATTAACTGACTTAAGAGAAATAGGTAAACAAGAGAAGGCGGCTATAATTGATGCTGATTTTATAGTAGTCATACTGCCTGCTGGAAAGGGAAGCCACATAGAACTTGGGATAGCTCTCGGACATGGCAAAAAAATATATCTTTACTCACCGAATGAAGAAGTAAATAATTTTGAAACTACAAGTACATTTTATCATTTACCTGAAGTGGAGATAGTTATTGGAACTATAGATGATTTAATAAATATATTAATAACAAGGTAAATGAGTGGTTTGAACCAGTCAATTTGAAAAACAAAGCATCTTAATATTTTATGTACATGGAGGAAATTTAAATTCAGATAATCTACTCTTCGAAAAAGAAATACAAGAAGCATTGGATAGTCTTGTCGAAGGTTAATTGGTCAACAGGAGAGATGGTATTTTGATTATAATGATAAATGGAGCATTTGGTGTAGGCAAAACTACAATTGCAAATCGGCTCCTGAACGAAATTGAAAATAGTATGTTATATGATCCTGAAGAAATAGGCTATATGTTAAGAAATGTTATTCCAATTGATATAAAAAGGACAGAATCCGCTACAGGAAACTTTCAAGATTTAGATTTATGGAAAGAGTTAACGGTTGATATGGGAAAGAAGTTGATTACTAAATATGAAATCAATTTAATCGTGCCAATGACGATCAGGGAAATAGAATACTTTCACTATATTTACAAAGGGTTTAAAAGGATTGATGAACAAACCTATCATTTTTGTCTCAATGCAAGTAAAGAGACAATATACGAAAGGTTAATAGAACGTGGAGAGGAAGAAGGCAACTGGTGTTTTCAACAAACCGATAAATGCTTAGCTGCCTACAATCAATACGATTTTGGAGAGTATATAGATACTGAAAAAAATAGTATCGATGAAATTATTCAACATATAAAAGGAAAGTTAAATCTTCTTTAAACTAAAGTATATCTACAATTATTGAGCGCATTTTTTAATAAGAAATGCGTATTTTTCATTTAAGGTCAAGTGGGTGGAAATCGGCTTTTAAGAGATTACTAGAGGAGGTGTACTATTGCTGCCAATTCGAATTGAAGAGATTCCAAGAGAAATACAGGAATACCTTAACAAGATTAATTCCATTAGTTTCCCGCGACAAGGACATAGTTCCAATGTTGGTTTAATTGAAAATAATCAAGAGATCTATGCACTCAAGAGGACAAAGGGAGAGTTAAATTGTGCTTTACTAAATCGAGAGGTGACAGTACTTAACTGTTTGACTCAAAAAACAAAATTACCTATCCCAAAGGTGAAGAGTTTCGTTGAACAAGTATCCGAAAAGGAATCTTGGGCTCTTATTGAGTTTCTAGAAGGGGAAACTGTTAGAGCCGCTTTATATAACGAAAAAAGTAAAGGAAAACGACACGAAATAATATATAACTTTGGTAATATTTTGCGGCAAATTCATTCAACACCTTGTCCTTCTGAACTAATAAGTGAACGCCCTTGGCTAGATGAGAAGCTGTGCCAGGCAGGACTTAATTTAAAAAAATATACTGTGGACGGTACTGGAGAATTATTGGGAAAAATTAAATCTTTTAAACCGAAAGAATACAATCAAACACTCATACACGGAGATTTTACGATTGATAATGTTTTAGTCAGCAACGGAGTAATTACAGGCGTAATAGACTGGGGTGGTGGTGCATACGGAGACCCAAGATTTGACGTAGCATTAGCTATTCGCCCTAAACCCAATGCCTTTGAGGATGAAATAGATAAACAAATATTCTTTGAAGGGTATGGGGACAAAATCATTAATGATAATGAGTACGATTATTTTGTAAAAGGGTTATACGAGTTCTTTTAATTATGGAGTCTTTGTTAATCAAAAACTGGCATAGTTAATCATCTCAGGGCAGCAGAATGATAATGGGAAAATAGTCGAAAGGCTCTGAAAATTGAAGATTACTATCAGGATAAGCGCTAAATTTATCGTAAAGGATGGTGTTAATGTGGAAATTTTCTATCTGATAGGGGCTTTATTATTCTCGATCTTATGGTTTATTAATTTGGTTCAGCTCTTAGAAAAATTACATCAAGGGAAAAATATACATAATCAAAAAATTTTAGGCTGTGTTTGGAGTGCTTGTTTAACTTTATTTATAATTATTTCCACATCTATAGTTTTCTAACTCTTTCAATTAACAGGATATTAATTAAGGAATAAAAGGAACCACAAACTTACAATTTATGAATATAATGGAAATGAAAGTATAATGGTTTGGAGGCATCATGATGTGGTTATTAATAGGTCTTATTGCAATCGTAGCAACTTTTTTAAACCTGTATATGTTTATAAAAGGTAAAGATTACAAACTTGCGATGGCCATGGGATTATCATTTACAGCGTTGACCCTTTGTACAGAATACAGTCTAGTTTCATATTGGATAAAAAACGAAGATTGGCCAGCTTTATGGGAAGTACCCAATTTTGAGAAGGTGCTATGGTTTTTAACAACTGTTTCTATATTACTAAATATAGCACCGATATTTTTAGAGCGAAAAAGGCAGTAGCAAACAGCGTTTTCCACTATTTAAAGACCAATAAGAAAATATGTAATGGATTGCATAAAAAGATTTTAAATAATTTCTTTTTATGCTATTTTTTTACGCAAATAACTGGAGACCAAAATCCATCCTTCTTTATCACCACTTCATCTACTTTATCGAAGTTTTCAAAGCACTTCTCAATAATAAGCTCATTTGCCTGATGATTCTTATAAATTTGGTTAAACAGTACACCGCCAATAGTTAGAATAAGAATGCTTCCAACTATTGCAATAGCCATATTAAATTTATTTTTATTCAAGGAACCCTTCTCCTTTCTTATAATTCAATTTTAACATTTTCAAGTAAATTATAAAATAAGAGTAATTAATCCTGTATACGGGTTTTGGAACAAACCTAGCGAAGTACTGCGTTGAGAAGATCGGTAAGGCAGGTTTATAGTAGTGTTTTGTAGAATTTAATACTGTCAAAAAAATTATTTATGAGGAGTTAAAAAAGGCATGGGTAATGTTGAAGGTTTCGAAGTCAAAATTGCAGCAATTGAAGATAGTAGCGTAATAATAAAAATGTTAAAGCAGTTAGCACAATGGATGAAGGAGCATGATATAAATCAATGGCAGTATTTATTGGATGGTGGTGATGATGAAGAGATCAAGCAAGCTATAGTTAATCAAGAAACGTACATCGTATTGAAGGATAAGGAGATAATCGCAACTTTTTCATTATCATCGAAACAAAGTGAATGGGATAAACAATTATGGGGGAATGACACTACTTTATCCTCGCTTTATTTGCATAGACTTGCAATAGTTCCTGCTTATATGAATAAAGGTATTGGTAAAAGTATTTTAATGTGGATACAAGAATATGTGAGTGATAAGGAATTGCTTAAGTTAGATTGTGTTGCAGCTAATGTTAAATTAAATAATTTTTATGTAGGCAATGGATTTGAATTTATTGGTGTTACGGATGGACATAGTAAATATCAGAAATTGATAAAAAAATAAGAATATCTTCTATTAATTCGGTTATTGGAAAAGCGTACATTATAAAATTAAGTAAATTTAGGATAGTACGGGGAGGATCTACTATGGGGATTGATTTTCATAATGAAAAAAGCCGTAATACTTATACAACTAGAAAAGCAGATGATTCATGGGTTAATGCAATAACGGATTTGATACCGTTGGATAATATCTCTAAGGCGTTGGATATAGGATGTGGTGGGGGTATTTATTCAAAGGCATTAGCTGAAATGGAAGTAGCTTCTGTCACAGGGGTTGATTTTTCCGAAGAAATACTTAAAGGTGCGAGGGAGAATTGCAAAGAATATCCGAATATATCATTTAAGCAAGGTAATGCGCTGAATACCGGCTTAGAAAGTAATGATTATAACCTAATTCTTGAAAGAGCGTTAATACACCATATCAATGATTTGCAGAACTGTTTTGAAGAGGCCTATCGATTATTGGAAAACAAAGGAATCTTTATTGTTCAAGATCGTACACCTGAAGACTGCTTATTAAAAGGGAATGAACATCATATTAGAGGATATTTCTTTGAACGATTTCCACAATTGATCGAGAAAGAGACAAAGCGCAGATACGATAGCGAATTTGTATTAAAAACACTTTCGGATGTTGGGTTTAAAGAGATTCAAGAAGTTAAGCTTTGGGAAACAAGAAAAGTTCATAAAAATAAAGAGGAATTATTAAACGACCTGGGTGAAAGAACAGGAAGAAGTATTTTGCACGAATTAGATGATGACGAATTAAGTGCATTGATTTCTTATATAGATAAAGCCATTACAAATGAAGAAAATATAGTGGAAAAAGATCGTTGGACAATTTGGAAAGCTGTAAAATAATTTTGCGAGATAAATGAAGGTTGTTGAAAAATTACTTAAACTTACAGAGCGTTAATCTATAAAGATGTACGCTCTGTTATATGGATAAATTAAAGAAGTGCATGTTCTTCAATGAACAACCATAGTACCGGAACTGTGGAAAGGTAGTTGTATTTAAGATTTAAAGTTTGCGAAACGAACCGTAATCTGGACAGGAAAAGAATTGGGAGAATAGCATCCTTTTCTTTGAAACATCTGTTGCCTAAAGGAATTCTACGAAAAATATGGTATTATTTTGGTAAACGCAAGATGAGAAGTAACAGAGATACCTAATGTTAAACCTAACGGGCAGTTTATTTGAATCATCACATGTTGAGGGAGGAGGGGGAATATGGGGAGTTTTAATACTTTTAAAGACAAACGTTACTGGATCCTATTGATGCCATTCCTAATCACTATGGTCTTATACGTTTATTTTACCCCTAAGAATGTTCTTGAAAAACCGAATGTTTCAACACTTTCAATTCTTATTTTTCCGACATTATTTTGGTCTACATACCATCTTTGGAAATATTTTGGTGATAAACAGAAGAGGGATAGTATAGATGAAAGCCTTGGCGAATGACGTGTGTGTGTTTTATTAGTAAAACTTTTTTATTGTAAACATCAATTTGCCCCCAACTTAAACTTACTTTAAATGGGGGCATGCTGCTATTGCCGCTTTTTCGTTTTCTTATTGTTCAGTCTCTCTGCAGCTGTCAAAGGTTCGTTGGCAAGTTCGTGGTCAAGCTCCTTTGATAAATTCTTTCGTACTGCTTGCTCATCACTAGTGCTGCGAGTGCTTTTATTGTTATTACTCACTATATACACCTCCATGATGTTAGTTTGCCACGTAGTGCCATGAGTATGCATTTCAGTTAAACGTACAACAACGCTGCATTATATATTTAAAAATTTAAAATAATAGTCTTCGTGAAATTGTTTAACAAACAAAGCCAGCTATTGGAGGAGAATTTATTTGAATAAAGGAAAGGTTGGGGTAACTCTAGGGGTTTTTTCTCAATTACCGGTAATCGTTAGTATTATTTATTTCTTTTCTGTACGGGGACCGGAAGCTGATATTTATCGTATCATTACGGTGTTAACCGTTTTATCATTTATTGGTCTTATAACTGCTGGATTCTCGTCATGGATATCGAAGGGGCGCATGAGCAAATTATTAATCGGTTTGATAGGAATCATCGCAAATCTGGCCGTTTTAGCTGTTGCATTTCTTTTATTATTAGCCATGGGAATTAGCGAACCATAATAACTTTTAATTGAAGAGAGAGTTACTATTATGAATTATGGAGGCATCATAATGTGGTTAGCAATAGGTATTATTGCAATAGTAGCAACTTTTATAAATCTGTATATGTATATGACAGGTAAAGATTACAAACTTGCGATGGCAATAGGGTTATCATTTACAGCATTAACACTTTGTGCAGAATACAGTCTTGTAGCGGATTGGGTGGAAGTGAAAGATTGGGCAGCGTTAGAAGATGTAGTACCCACTATGGAAAGGGCATTATGGTTTTTGACGATTGTTTCAATCTTTCTCAATATTGCACCTATCCTTTTAGAACGAAAGCGTAAGAAATAAATTACTTATTGTTGCATATTGCTTTTATGAGGTTTAGCGCGATCTTACAGCCAGGTGGTTAAATGAATGGGAGTTTACTAAGAAACGAGGGAATGTATTTGAAAAGGTTATTTACTTTAATGTTAGTAGCTATCATCATTTTAGCAGCTTGTAATTCTTCACAGTTGAGCATTAGTGAATTGGAGAGTGTTCCTAGCAAAGTACAAGATGTCATCAACTCTGATTCTACCCTACAAATGATTACTAGTGGAGAAAAGAACACCTACATTGTTTTCCACTCACCAGAAGAAGTTTCAGTTGAGCTTGAAGTGACAGAGAATATATTAAATATAAAATTTAATACAACCAATCGTGGTAATACTGAATTGAAACAGTATGTTTATCAATTACATCGTGGAAATTCAGAACATGATACAATTAATGTGCTAGTTAACGGGGAAAATGAGCCTTTTGATGGTGGTATGACGATTTTATAAAATATTTATTTGTACATTTTGCTTAAGATCTATAGCAATGAAAAAAACAGTTTTCCTATCATCAAAGGAAAACTGTTTTGTTTTTATAACCATTAATTTTACAAATCAGCACACAGTACAAAACTATTCAGCGAAAGAGGAGGCTTTGCTTGCTCATTCATTAAGTAGGCATAACTATGAATCAATGACTGAATTTTGGTCGGAACCTCCGGGAATTCATTTAGCAAATAATTGCTGTAGTCGATTTCCCAAAGCCCGTCCTGCAAATAGCTGGCATCGACTATTTGTTCAACATTGATCGAAAAGCCTTCACTATGCATAAGTTCCTTTATTTGCGTTTTATGAAAGAGATTCTGGATATTCCCATCATTTTCTGTAAAAGCTGTATAAAGCAACGCAATATTGGCTGCGCAAAAATGGGCACGCTGGGGCTCCAATGTATAATCGATGTCCCACTCAGCAAAACAGATCCGGTCAGCGACTTGCTTGATTTTTTGCAAATAATTTTTTAACAGTTCGATACTTTCGAAATACCATGAACAATGGGATAGAACGATAACATCAAATTTTTCGTCGAACGCCATTTGCAAAAAGTCCGTTTCAAAGTGGAAGTCGATTCGCTGTCCTAAAGGCGATTGTGAAATAGTTTCCGCTGCTTCGCCTAATGTAATTGGTGCACCGTATTCAGGAGATGCGATATCGATTGCAACAATCTGTCCTGTTTCTCCGACGGCATCCGCCAGTACGACTGTAGTATCACCCTGACCGCACCCGATTTCCAGTACCTTCATGCCTTTTTTTACTTGAAAGGTTTTTACCAGTTCAATACGATGTGTTAATTGTGTACGTTGGATTGTATCGTCTCCGATGATTTTCATGCACTTTAATAAATGTTCCAATGTTTTCAGCTCCAATAATGATTGATTATTGAGCACAATTTTTGGCTCAATATTATTTCTGAACGTTCAACCATTTCTCTAACATCAATTCATCGACTCCTTTTCAATAATTCTATTAAAACATTATGATGAGTCAGTGGACAATAGTTATTTAAAAATAAGGGCAAAATTAATATTTAAGTGGTTTACAACGGAATATTTTATTAAATTCTCTTAAAAACCGAACGTTTATATTAAATTAAAATAAAATATTCGTTTTATGGTTGACAACGTTTTCATTGTTTTGTAAAGTAACAGATGTCGAATGATTATTATAAAAAACACGAAAAATGTTCGTATTTAGGAGTGTAGTGAAATGATAGATACAGTTTTTGATTATGAAGATATTCAATTAATTCCTGCAAAGTGCATAGTGAAAAGTCGTACAGAATGCGATGCAACCGTTACTTTGGGAAATCATACATTTAAACTTCCGGTAGTTCCGGCAAATATGCAAACAATTATTGATGAGCAATTAGCAGAAAAATTAGCTGCACAAGGCTATTTCTATATTATGCACCGTTTCCAGCCTGAAAAGCGTGCGCAATTTATTCGCGATATGCAAAGTAAAGGATATATTGCCTCAATTTCTGTTGGTGTAAAAGATGAGGAATATACATTTATCGAAGAACTGAAAGATGCTCAGCTTGTACCGGACTATATTACGATCGATATCGCACATGGTCATTCAAACCAAGTCATCGAAATGATCGGCCATATTAAAAAACATTTACCAAACAGCTTTGTGATTGCAGGAAATGTCGGTACACCAGAAGCAGTTCGTGACCTTGAAAATGCTGGAGCTGATGCGACAAAAGTTGGGATTGGTCCAGGTAAAGTATGTATTACGAAAATTAAAACTGGCTTTGGTACAGGTGGCTGGCAGTTAGCGGCACTTCGCTGGTGTGCAAAAGCGGCTTCAAAACCGATTATCGCGGACGGCGGTATTCGTACACATGGCGACATTGCAAAATCAGTGCGTTTCGGTGCATCAATGGTAATGATCGGTTCACTATTTGCAGGTCATGAAGAATCACCAGGTCAAACAGTGGAAATCGATGGCAAACAAGTGAAGGAATACTTCGGTTCTGCATCAGAATTCCAAAAAGGTGAGCGCAAAAACGTAGAAGGCAAAAAAATGTACGTTGACTCAAAAGGTTCGATTTTCGATACATTAACTGAAATGGAACAAGATCTACAGTCATCAATCTCATATGCTGGCGGCAAAACGCTATCGGCGATTCGTAATGTAGATTATGCAATTGTTAAAAATTCGATTTTCAATGGTGATAAAATTTAATTTTCTTCAGTGCGCTAAATGAAGTTAGCCCTAATGGTTGCCAATGATTCGGTTACTTTGTGTGAGCGCAAAGCCGAATCGAGAGGCCAATACATGAGTATGTAATTTTTAAATTTTCTGATAATAAAGGTTGACATTTTATTTCATTGCCGGTAAACTTCATTTCAAGGTAATATCTAGGCAATGATTGGAAGTAGTAAATAGCTTGTATACTTTTAGAGAGCCAGTGGGTGGTGCAAACTGGCAGATACAACTGTTGAACTCGTCCATGAGCTACGACCTGAAATTAGAGTAGGGAAGTCGGAAGTCTCCGTTAAAAGACTGGCAAATGATTTGTCGTTAAGTGGAATGTTTCAGCAATGGACATTCAATTTAGAGTGGTACCGCGAGTTTAACCTCGTCTCTATGGAATTTTTCATAGAGACGAGTTTTTTTATTTTTATTTACTGTTTAAAAATCAATTTGAGAAGAAAAGGGGAAATGAAAATGAGCAGAAAAATTTGGGTTTTTGATACAACATTACGTGATGGTGAGCAAGTGCCTGGGGCTAAACTGAATTTATATGAAAAAGTGGAAATTGCCCAGCAGTTAAAAAAGCTCGGTGTTGATATTATTGAAGCCGGATTCCCAGCGTCTTCACAAGGTGATTTTGATGCGGTAAAAGCTGTGGCGCAAAAGGTCGGCCATAATTCGAATATGATGATTACGGCACTTGCTCGTGCTGTAAAAGATGACATTGATTCTGTTTACAATGCAGTCAAATATGCAAATAATCCGATGATTCATATGGTTCTAGGGACATCCGATATTCATGTGGAGAAAAAGTTCAGTAAATCGAAGGACCAGATTCTGCAAATCGGTGTAGACGCAGTGAAATATGCGAAAACGTTACTGCCGCAAGTACAATATTCAACAGAGGATGCATCCCGCTCTGATTTTGAATACCTTTGGAAAACGATTGAAGCAGTTATGAAAGCCGGAGCTACGATGATTAACGTACCGGATACAGTCGGGTACGCAGAGCCGGAACAATGGGGTGAAATGATTGCCAAACTGAACGATCGAATGAAAAACCTGGATGATTCTGTGCTGCTTTCAGTTCACTGCCACAACGATTTAGGGATGGCTACTGCCAATACATTAGCAGCGATCAAAAACGGTGCAGATAAAGTAGAAGTGACAATGAACGGTATTGGCGAACGTGCCGGAAACGCGGCATTAGAAGAAGTGGTTATGGCGATTAAAACACGTGGGGACGTTTACGATGTGTTCACAGATATTAATACAAAGGAAATAATGAATACATCTCGCTTAGTGTCGAGCTTTATGGGATTGGATGTACAAGTAAACAAAGCGATTACAGGTGACAATGCTTTCGCCCATTCATCAGGTATTCACCAGGACGGCTTACTGAAATCACGTGATGCTTATGAAATCGTTCATCCGGAAGATGTAGGCCTTGATGATATGGAACTTGTATTAACAGCACGTTCTGGACGTCATGCAGTAAAAAATGCGCTGTCCAAATTAGGCTTTGAAGATTTTGCGGAAGAAGAGTTTGAAGGGATCTTCGAAAGCTTCCTAAAACTGGCTGATTCGAAAAAAGAAGTTTACAATCATGATTTATATGTCATCGTTGAAAACTACTATGAAAAAACAGAGAAGAACAATCCGAATAAAGAATCCTACTCTGATCAGTTTTATGATATTGAAGACTTACAGATTATTTCAAACGCTGCTTTCCCGTCTGCCAGCGTAAAAATCCGCCGCGGAGAAGATGTTTTCAAATCAAGTGCGGTCGGCTCCGGCCCAATCGATGCCCTTTACTCAGCTATTGCGGATGTTACTGGAATCAAGGTAAAGCTTGTTGAGTACAATATCAGCTCCGTATCACGCGGCCAAGAAGCATTAGGGAAAGTTAAAATCATTATCGAATACGGCGGGGAAAACTATATCGCAAAAGCAGCAGATACTGATATTTTAAAAGCTTCTGCAATGGCTTATATTAATGCGGTAAACAGCGTCATCGTAGCAAAAATCGCCCCGCAACCCGTTACGACGACAGCTACAGTGTAAACAGTTTGAATTGAAAAACATATAAATTACGGCAGTTCAAATTTTACGACAAGTAAAGTTTGGACTGCTTTTTTAGTTGCAATGTTACTGTTGTTCTCCGCCCGCAATGAAATTAACCGGACCTAAACCAAAAAAAGTAGTGCCCTTGACGAATCATTTGGCACTACTTCATTAAGACTATATTATTTATTAAACTGTTCCATTAAAAGACGATAGCTGTTCAGACGTTGATCGATTGTATATAAGTTACAGTTGATCATCGCTTCATCAAAGCCGTAATATGCCTGTTCTTCTCGAATCTGATTCGCAACATCCTCAGCAGAACCGATCAGCATAAGCGGACGGTTTTGCTCCAAAATCATTTTATCCATCTCAGTTAGCGGATAGTCATTTGCTTCTTCAGGAGAAAGTACGCTTAGGAGCTTACCGCGCATTAAGTTCAGACGGGTAATTTGCATCGGCATCGATAAGTATTCCGCTTCTTCCGCCGTCTCAGCTACACTGATAGCATAGGTTGTAATAATTTGCGGTTGTTCCATAAAGTATGATGGCTGGAAACTGTTACGGTAGGCATCAAAAATTCCTTTTGACATTTGTCCATTGAAGAATTGGGCAAAGGAATAGCCAACACCGGCTTCACCGGCTTTTTTCGCACTTTGTCCGCTTGATCCAAGCAGCCAGCTTTGCGGCAGCTGAACTTTAAATGGAACCGCTACGACATTATCATAAACAGCTTCACCAGTACGCTGTTCATTCATTAAACGTAAAATGACTTCAAGTTTATCATATTGTTCTGTCAGATCCGGTCTGCGTCCACTGGCAAGTGCGGTCATTGCCGGCATATCCCCGCCAGGAGCACGGCCTGCACCGAAATCAATACGTCCTGGTGCCAGTGCTGCCAATGTTTTAAATACTTCTGCCACTTTAAATGGAGAATAATGCATCATCATAATGCCGCCCGTTCCGACACGGATGCGTTCTGTTTTCGCAGCTATATAAGCAGCTGTTACTTCAGGCGCAGAGCTGGCAAGGGAAGTCGTGTTATGGTGTTCTGCAAACCAGATTCGTTCATAACCTTGCTCATCACCAAGTTGCGCAAGCTTCACTGCATTAGCTAGTGCTTCGGTTGATGTCATGCCTTTTGAAATGGGTACTTGATCTAATATACTAAGTTTCATTGAAATTCACCTCAACTGTTCGTTACAGTTACGATAACGAATTGGACCCGAAATGTAAAATTATTGGCCTCTCGTATAGGCTTTAATGATCGCAAGACGTTCGCGAATACGGGATTTTGTATTGATGACTTTCGGGGTAGGGGCTGCTACGACATCCGCCTTTAAACCGAGCTTTCGGGCGAGGATTGTTGCACGTTTCAAGTGAAAATCATTTGAAATAATCGTGATGCTCGCGGTAGTATCGGGCAATAGTTTTTTTGCGAATAACAGATTTTCATAAGTCGTTGTAGACTGATCTTCCAGTAAGATTCTATTTTCAGCAATCCCATGTTTGACTAGATAGTCTGCCATGACCGACGCTTCCGTTCGATCCTCATCAGCACCCTGGCCACCTGTAACAATCGCTTTTACAGTGGGATATTTTTTCAAATAATCCACTGCCGCATCTAAACGGTTTTTTAATGACAGGGAAGGGATGCCGCCTGGTTTCACTTTTGCTCCTAAAATGACAACATATTCATTTGAACCATCTGCCTCATTTTTTAACACAGCATTCATTTCATGGTCGAGCCAGTAGAAAATTAACACGAGTATAATTAGAATAAATAATAGTGCAAAAATAATTCTTTTCAAAAAAATCCCCCCTTTATATAGTATACGGTGCATAAAGGGGGAATGTTTCGCTATTGCGGAACAATTATGAAATTGCCTCTTTTTCTTTTCGAATGACTCTGCGCTGTTGTCGCACTTGTATAGATAAGTAATTGATATAGCGGATTAAAACGTAAAATACAATAATTGCCGAGAATGTTAACTGAAAATAAAAATACGTTTCCAGCCAACTTGTCGGCAACTCATTTTGTTCAAAATAATGAATGACACCATTTGTTGCTGTAGCAGAAATGACTAATGGGAATGTAAAGGCCGCATAGCTCGGATAAAAGGGAAGCTGCAATGCGCCTGGTAATTTCGACAGTACTAAAAGATACAAGATTTGCGCGACGATGAATAATGTCAAAACAATACCGAATCGACTTTCAAACTGCTGGAAGTATGCGGCTAAACTAATCGAAGCGGGCGCGGCTAAAATCGTTAGCATCGGGATCGTCGGCTCCGGTAAATCCTTTCTTACAAAACCGCGCAAAATAAGAATCGGCACTAAAACAATTAAGGCACATACCGCAAAAATGACGATGGCTTTTGTGAAGATCCCTGAAAGATCACTCGCCGTTAATGGCATAACAGCTGTCCCGACAAACATGATTAGCCAGCTTGGATAAATATCGGAAATCGTGATCCGTTTTTTCCAAATAAATGTTCGAACAAAATAAAAAATAATAAACACTTGAGTCGTCGCAGCCAAAATCCAGATCATATGTATAATGAATTCATGTACACCGTAATAGTGCAACCCGCTGCTTATTGATAAAGTCCCCATCGTAAAAGTGGGGGATACCGACGCAATGATCGGGTTTTGCATTTCTGTAAGGATACTGGTAAACGCAAAGATTAGTTTTCCAATGATTAATAGAAATAAAAAGATTCCTATAAAAAAACAGACATGACCGAAAACGGTATGGCCCATACTTAAAAATAAATTTCCCAATGAAACCAATCCGAGCATCAGCCCACTGATCGGAATTGGGACTACTTGAAATAAATTTCGCATAATGGCCTCCAAAATATAACAACAATGTGCACAATCTATGAAAATATTCATAAAATGTACACATTGCCTCTAGTACCTCTATTCTACTGCGTAATTTTTAATCCGACAACCGCAATAATAATAAACGAAATAAACAGAATTCGTTTCCAGTCTTTTGATTCATTATAGAGGAACATTCCAACAAGGGTACCGCCAACCGTACCAATTCCTGTCCATACAGCATAGGCAACCCCCATCGGCAATTCTTTCATCGCCATTGAAAGGAGCGAAAAACTAATAATAAAGGAACCGATTAGAAACGCATAGGAGCCAAGTGACTTTTTCTGGGCAACTTTGTTCATTCCGATGACGCCACCGACTTCAAAAAGTCCGGCAAAAATTAAATAGACCCAAGCCATTATGCATCCCTCGTTTCTTCCGGTTCATTTGAAATCAATTTTAGTCCAATGACACCGATTAATAATAATCCAATAAAGCCGATTTTCGTTAAGCTGAACGGCTCGTTGAAAATGACTGTTTCCGCAATGACCGTACCGGCAGTACCGATCCCGGTAAAGACCGCATAAACGGTAGCAACCGGCAATTTCTCCGTTGCGACGATTAAAATATAAAACGATAAAACGATCAATGCGACAACACCGACCCATAGCCACAATGTGTTTGCATATTTCAGTCCCATTGCCCAAACAATCTCAATGATGCCTGCCAATAGGACGAGTATCCAGTATTTTGTCATGATGTGTACACCTCAGCTCTTGATTCCTCTGTAAAATATTGTCCATCCAGCCTGCAGCCGCTTTTCGCAACGTTCACTGCCACCATAAAGCATTTCGACATAAAGACTATCAAGTAATGCCAAAAAACCGATTGCTGCATCGTTCGCCGAAACGGAAAGTGTTTGTGTTTTTAAATAATCCGTGAAAAGCCTTTCCAATTCGTCCAAATAAATATACGTTTGCTCACTTAACTGTTGCTCCAGATGCTGGGGCATTAAGAAAATCGAGCGCATGAAAAATTTAGTTTCCGCTATAGTCTCAAAGCGCTCCTGAAAAGACTGCAGAAATGGCAACAATACTTTTTCGATAGGAAGTTGTTGGTGTTTAGCGATAAATTCTTTTGCAAACAACAGCTCAGCCTCCATTGCTTGTTTCGAAATCGTTAAGTAAAGGGCATCTTTACTTTTAAAATACGTATAAATTGATTGCTTCCGTATTCCTACTTCTTCTGCGATTTGAGCCAACGATCCGCCACTGTAGCCATGTTCACTGAAATTGAGCAGGGCGGCCTGTATAATTTTCTCTTTTGTCACATGATCACCTTCCTGACGTTCGTAAGGTAAGGATAGCAAAAATTATTTGCGATTGCAAACGAGTTGGATTACAGTGGATTAAAAGAGGTGAGGACATGGAGCGTTGCAGTTGGGTGAAGCTGGATGAACCTATCTATGTGAAATACCATGACGAAGAGTGGGGCGTACCTGTTTATGATGACCGGAAGCTGTTTGAAATGCTCTGTTTGGAAGGGGCACAGGCAGGCTTAAGCTGGCTGACTATTTTAAAAAGAAGAGAAGGCTATTTGGCTGCTTTTGATCAGTTCGATGCGGAAAAGATAGTACAATATGATGAAGAAAAACTGGAAGCATTAAGAAATGACGAACGCATTATCCGCAATCGGTTGAAAATTAAAAGTGTTGTGACGAATGCCGAAAGCTTCATGGCCATTCAAAAACAATACGGGTCCTTTTCAAACTATATTTGGTCATTTGTCGACGGCAATCCAATGATTAATTCGTGGGAATCATTCGGACAAGTACCCGTTACAACAGAAATAAGCGACCGGATGAGCAAGCAACTGAAAAAAGACGGCTTTAAATTCGTCGGCAGCACGATCTGCTATTCCTATATGCAGGCAGTCGGCATGGTGAACGACCATACAGCAAATTGCCACTGTTATAAAAGGTAAAAGAGGGGGCGGGCTCTAACAGGAAACGAATGCGGAGTTTCTAACCCCAGTTTTTAGAAATAATCGATTTGAGGATTATATACTTGAAAGTGAGGATTAACAAACAAGAATTGGGGATTATGCAAAAGCAAGTGAGGATTATATAGCCCGAAGTGAGGATTATTTTGCCGGAACTGAGGATTATATTTTGGATAAGCATAATTTAACCAGATAACTTTTAAAATAGGCTGTAGCAGAAGTTTAAGGTACATTCGGTTCTGCAGATATTAAAACAGCCTTTTTACTTTTCTTGACTTCGTAATTAAAAAAATATTCTTTCTCTACTTCAAAAGAATAATCATTAGTTTTGGGAATAACGATTTCTTTTGTTTCTCCACCCCAATTTCGAATGATAATCGAATTCACCTTAATTTCCTTCACAGTAGCAAACTCTGCAACTACAGTATTGCTGCAACCAAACCAAATAATAACAGGAACAATGAGTAATAAAAGTAGTTTTTTCAAAATTATCTCCTCTGTAAGTATTTTAATAATTTATCTACGCATTCACGTTAAATAAAATGAGAACAATAAATGTTGAAAAAGGGATACAGTTAATAGAATTGCCGATAAAGTTCCTGCGGATAATAAAGTGATCATCTTTCGTTTGTTCACCTCTTTTGTAGGCTTTGTAGCTTCTTTAGATACAGTAATCCATATCATAGTTGAAACTATGGCTAGTATTATTAGAGCATCATTGGACATAAATAGTTCCTCCCCAGTAATTCTAGTTTTTTATCGCCTGTTCAACATATGCTAAAAAATTTTTATAGTTGGATTTACCATCAAAATATTGCTTCACTTCAAAAATGGGACACAATACGTGATCCAATTTTTTAGAATAAAGAACAGATTCATCGTCTACACTCAATACATAATTATTTAAATGAATGGTATTTTCTTGAATCGAATTAAAATCAAACCAGCGATATTGCCCGTCTTTGTGATTTTTAATTACTTCGCCTAAATAGGCACCAATACGTGTGACGAAATTATCTGAATGCTCTTTTAAAAGCTGCTGTCCAAATTCTGTATGGATTAACCGTTCAGCATACTCATTAACGAGACGAACACTATCTATTGAAAAATCCAAATTAGCTTTCGTTAAATGTTCCTGATCCCATTGATCTGGTGAAACATCTTTAAATAACAAATCCGCATTAGATTTCTTACCATTTTTAATTAGTTTAGGCTTTAAGAAAAACACAGTTCCCACCTCATCCTGAATTTGACATGTTGACCCCAATTATATCAGATATACATAAAAAAAAGACAAAACATATTAGTCGCTCTAAAAATGTTTTGTCTTTTCTCTGTTTAGTTTTCCCTTACTTTACAAGCATTGCAGGGCATTGAACGCGCTTCATCACTTTATGCGACACGCTGCCTAATACCATTTCTTGCAGACTGTTTAACCCACGGCTGCCGATTACGACCAAATCCACATTTTGTGTGTTGGCATATTTGATGATTTCAGGTCCTGGTGAGCCATGAATGATTTCCACTTTATAGCGAACTTGATGATCGTTGAACAATTCCTCAATCGGCACAAGCTTTCGACGGCGTTCCATGTATAGACTTTCATTGGAACTTGAATGCAGTACGTCCGTCTTTGCTTTTTCCATATCAATAATAAAAATGATCGTCACCAATGTTTCTGCATGTATTAGTGCTATTTTTAAAGTTTCTTTTGCTGCACGTATCGAGTTTTGCGAACCATCAGCGGCAAGTAAAATATGTTGATACATACGCCACCTCCTAATCGATTAATGTCGTACCGGTTAACTTCTTCAACAGCTGTTTACTTGATTCATCAATATTCAAGTAGGTTACTTCTATATTTTTCGCTTTCAGCTGGTCCTTTACCTTCATTAAAGCACCGATTGCCGAATCATCCCACACTTTACATTGTGAAAAGTCGATTTCGATGGAAGAATGATCATTTTGAACCGATTTGAAATGGTCGATAAAGCCTTCCGTAGAAGCGAAGAATAGTTGCCCTTTGACAAAGTATGTTTTCCCTTGTTGTGAAATACTTACCCGTGAAATTTCGTTGACGAAAAACAGCGCACTGACAATAATACCGGCTACAACACCTAACGCTAAGTTATGTGTATACAGGACAACCGCGATTGTCAGAAGCATAACAAATACATCTTTTTTCGGTGCTGTCACAGCGTATTTGAATGATTGCCAGTCGAATTGAGTAATACATACAACAACCATTACACCGGCCAGCACCGGCATAGGTATTTGTACAACATAATCACCTAAAACGAGAATTAAAAACATTAAAAACACACCGGCTACAAAAGTGGAAAGTCGGCCGCGTGCACCGGATTTTACGTTAATGACAGACTGGCCGATCATTGCACAGCCGGCCATACCACCGAAGAAACCGTTAATCACATTGGCGATTCCTTGTCCGCGTGCTTCTTTGTTTTTATCGCTCTCAGAAGCCGTCATATCATCCAAAATAGAAGCGGTCAGTAATGATTCGACTAGTCCGACAACAGCCAAAGCAAGTGAATACGGCAAAATAATCATCAACGTTTCTAAGTTAAACGGAATATCAGGTATTAAAAATGATGGCAGCGATTGTGTAATCGTGCCCATATCTCCAACCGTATTTAAATTGAAGCCTGAATATATGGCTACCGCCGATAAAATTACGACGGCAATAAGAGGGGCAGGGATACCTTTTATGACAAAAGGAATTGCGTAAATAAGAGCAATTGTCGCTAAAAGAAACGCCCATGTGACGATATCGCCACCGATAAAGTGAGGTGTTTGGGCGATGAATACCAAAATCGCCAATGAGTTTACAAAGCCGATCATGACCGCATTCGGAATAAACTTCATCAGGCGTGCAATTTTCAGCATCCCAAATATGATTTGAATGATACCAGTTAAAATTGTTGCAGCTAGTAAATACTGCAATCCATGGTCTTTTACAAGTGAAACGATCACAAGTGCCATCGCTCCTGTTGCAGCGGAAATCATCGCAGGTCGACCACCGACAAAGCTGATTGTTACAGCGATGACAAATGAGGCATAGAGACCGACCATCGGATCTACACCGGCTAAAATAGAAAAAGCAATTGCTTCAGGGATGAGGGCCAGTGCGACAACAAGTCCTGCCAGCACATCTGAGCGTACATTCCCAAACCATTGCTCTCGGATATTGTACATATATTGTGTAGCTCCTTTTAAATATTCTTCTACTATAATAGCACGCAAACAATGTCGAGCAATAGCAACATTATGATGAAATTTAATTTACTCAAGAAAATTTCCATGTGTTAATACCTAGTCATCGTTTTGTCGATTAAGTATGAGGAACCAATTATTTCGTTTTTCGTAATTACTTGTCCGTGTTGAAATCACTGCGTTTATAATAGAATAATAATCGTTTGTAAAGGAGTGACCCGTATGACTGAGCGATTCAGCGAACAGCTAAACAACTTTGATGAACATAATCCGTTGGAACAATTAATAGAACGGCTAAAACCTTTGCATAGTATTCTGTCACAAAATAGTTATGTAAAAGATACGACTATCCGTTTAAAAAGGATTATTGATGATGCGGACAGTCAGCCAATCGTCCTCTTTATCGGAAAAGAGCGGGTTGGGAAAACGACAGTAATCAATAGTTTAATCGGCAGAAACCTGCTGGAAGACCGGCCTTCAGAACCAACGAGGACAAATACATTTTTGAAATACGGTGATGAGGAATATATAAAAGCTGTTTTTCTGAACGGTATGGAAGTAATATTTGATATTGCCAACCTCTCGCTATTTACTATTTCAAATTCAGAAAGTGCGCAAATAATTCGTAAGCATTTGGATTATTTGGAAGTGTATATAACGTGTGAGTTATTAAAGAAAGTGACCATTGTCGACTCGGTAGCGCTGGAAACAGGCGCAAACAATACGGCCTACTTTTCACCGGCGCTATTACAGCGTTGTGATGAAGTATTCTGGGTGTTACAAGCGGGTTCGCCTGCAACAGAAGCAGAAGTGAATTTTATCGAACAACTGAACAAGACGGGGATAACGGCCCATTTAGTCGTAAACGGGATTGATCGGGTAGATGGGGAAGTGGAAGCCTTTCTTGAAGTGGAGAAAGAACGTTACGGCTACTATATTGGGGAGGATGTACCAGTTTCTGCTTTACAGGCACAAGAAGCGCGTAAGACGAACAGTACACAGCTGCTCATTGATTCCCGAATAACACAGCTGTCACAACTCATGTTCCAGTTAATTGATAACAAGCAGAAGAAGACACGCCATACGACGGAGCGGTTTTTACAATGGCTGGAACGATTGCGAGTAGAAATGAATACAATTCCGGCAAGAGAACCGTATGTATCGGCGGTTGAATATATCGTACAGCATCAAGGCAATCTTCATATTGATGCCGCTCAATTACAACAGGATAAAGCGCTCATTACTTCCTTTGAAAAACAATATGAAACTGTTAGTAAAGTGTTCAAAGAAGTACAAACGCTTTTTCAGCTGTTGCAGACACTGGAGAGCTATTCCTATCTACATGACCCCGTCGTGGACATGTATGAGGAAACGGCAGCGCTTTATCAAAAAAATGTACGTGATTACCGAAAATTGCATGTAGATTACATGATGGAATATGGCCAATTGGAGAAGCTATTCAAAAAGCAAACCGGGATGTCGCTAGCATTTCCATTGGAAGAGAGTGAACTTTCGTCGATAATGTCCGAGCAAATTCAAACGTTGAATAGAATCCGCACAGAATGTGAACAGAAATTGATGTCTATTAAAAAATACGAACAATTTATCCTGGAAAAACTGGATTCAGTCCAAGCCCGTCTGAACGATCTGACAAAAAAGCAACTGACAACAATACGTAATCAGGTGAAAGAACTGGAAGCCCAACAAATTCGCGAACGGTCCAAAATGATATCATATACGAATAAACTGGCGGAATTCAGCTGTATGGCCGAAGCACAAAACTTTCTTAAAGCTGCGATAGAGCCCCTTTTATTGGAAAGAGTGCTGCCGATTAAAAAGCAGGAGGAAGCGTACATCCGACAGACGATTGAACATATTATGACGATAGATTTTTCATATGAAGCACCAGCAGTAGCAGACTCGGGTGAACTGCTGGCACTGCTGAATTTGAAAGAAAAATACCCCCTGTTTGAGTTGCGGTTATCCGTAGAAGATATTGTATCGGACATTCCGGAATTACCGGGAATAATCGAAATCTAAAAAACTGCTGCGCGGAAATTCATCCCGTGCAGCTATTTGCATGTAACGCCCCCTCTGCGATTTCCTTGCAAACAATAGCCTTTGCAATACAACTGT
This sequence comes from Solibacillus sp. FSL K6-1126, assembly GCF_038003445.1. NCBI lineage: Bacteria > Bacillati > Bacillota > Bacilli > Caryophanales > Caryophanaceae > Solibacillus > Solibacillus sp. FSL K6-1126. The sequence continues at coordinate 1,943,823 of NZ_JBBOPD010000001.1, forward strand.
TTTATGAGAAAATTGAACTCGCAGAAAGGAAGTATTTAAATGAATACAATTTTTAAACCGCATGATGAGTGGGAACCATATATTGATATCGATCAACATGGTAAATTAACTTTATCGAATATAGAGTTTACAACAACAAACTTATGTAATATGAGATGCTCGCACTGTGCAGTAGGCTATACATTACTAACGAAAGAGTTACCGGCCATTCCGGCAGACGAAATCATCCGTAAATTGGATGAAGTTGAAACATTACGCACGATGAGCTTTACAGGCGGGGAACCTTTATTAACGAAAAAGGGAATTAAAGATAATCTGTTACCATTATTGAAATATGCGAAAAGCAGGGGGATCAAGACACAGATCAACTCCAACCTCACTTTGCCGATGTCACATTATGAGCTGGTTGCTCCTTATTTAGATGTCATGCACATATCGCACAACTGGTGTGATGAAAAAGAATTTGTTGAAACAGGATTTGCTATGATGGAAAAAACGCCGTCAGTTGAATATAGAGGGAATTTATATCGTAATATTTTTGACAACGCACGAGAACTGTCAAAAGGCGGCATGTTTGTATCCGCCGAAACAATGCTAAACCGTAACACAGTGCCATTTATGGAGAAAATTCATCATGAAGTGGCAAATGAAATGCTATGTAAGCGTCATGAGATTCATCCGATGTACGCCAGCGATTTTGCTGAAAGTTTAGAAACGATCGGTTTGGATGAATACAGAAAAGTGATCAACGAAATTCTCGATTACCGAAATAAAGATATTTGGGTATTATTCGGAACATTGCCATTCTATCCGTGCAGCCGTGATGAGCGTGATCTAGCATTAATCAACAGAATCAATAACGCATCAAATACGACAATGAGAAACGATGTGGATGGTCGTTCAAGAATGAATCTCAATATTTTCTCCGGTAATATTTCGGTTACCGATTTCTCGGATGACGGTCAGGCGTTCGGCAATATTAAAAATGAATCATTGACTCAAATTTATAAGAGATGGCTAGATTCAAATATTTCTAAATCGATCAATTGCCATTGTCCTGCGGTGAAATGCCTTGGGGCGAATGTTATTGTTAAAAATATGTACTATCCTGAGACAGAATTTGTAAGTGGGAGTATTAAATAAACCTTCATAAATCAGTTTACCCTTCAATCCTACATGGAATGAGGGTAAACTGTTTTTTATTGTCCGCAAAAAAACTACCTGAAACTGAAAAAAGTTACAGGTAGTAATGACCTAACTGATTTCATCCAAATTCGATGAAATTTCGCTGTTATTTTCACTGTAAAACTTTGAACCGAACGAATTGTCGACCATTGTTTCAGACAGATAAATTTTCGAGAAGTTGACCGCTTGGATATTGAAATCAAATTTCGCATTTTGGATAATGCATTTCGAAGCATGGAGAACCGATTTATTTTGTACAAAAATATCAGATTCATGGCCTTCGATAATTTGTGTGGTGTTCACCTCAGCAGAAGATTCGGAGTCAATCCATAATTGAGAATACATATGATTGGAAATGAACGAATCTTGAATTAATGCTTCTGAATGGTTTTCAATAATTAAACCATTTCGTTCACCTTCCACCAATTCGCTGTTCTTTAATACAAGAGAGCTGTCATTGACGATGATTTGCGGCATTTTATGACAAGATATTTGGCTATCGATAATATGGACCGATGTATCTTTCATCGCCACAATCCCATTTGACTCACCGCCGCTAATTTGGGTTTGTTGAATCGTGGCATTTGTATTGCCTACCATTTCAATTTGAATTCCCGTACCATCTTTAACAACCGATTCGGTTACTTCCAGTTCACATTGATCCATGACAAATATACTTTTGCCACCGACTAATTCACTTTGGTAAATCGTCACAGTACTGTTATTTTTCCCTGCAATATGAGCCAATTCATTGTGATTGAAATGGCAATTGTCCACAGAAGCCTTTGAATGATTGACCGCTAAAATGCCATTCCCTTTATTATGATGCACTGTTGTGTTTAAAAGGAATAGTTCTGCCTCCATCACCGTTAGCGCTGCGTTTTTATGTCCTGTAATCGTACTGGAAACAATCGAACACGAAGCCCCTTTTTCCGTATAGATCCCAATCTGTTTGCCTTCCTGAATCGTCGCATCTTTTATTGTACAAATAGAGTTTTCGGTAATGAAAAGCTGTGGCAGCACATTATATGCAAACACCGTACTGTTGAAGTTTGCAATCGATTTTTCCTTTATATGAATGCCGACCCCTTGGCAACTGTACACCTCACAGTCCGTCATATTGAGTAAAGATTCAAGCAATAACTGTACATTTGCGATTTTATGGAAAGCAATCAATGAATTTTCGATCATTGCTTCCGAACCATCCCGTAAAATAATACCGGATTCATTGCCGTATTGAATTTTGCAATCTGTTACGTTTAGGGAACTTTTTTGCATCCAGATTTGGGGAAGGCGATGGTGCTGTATAGCTGTTTTTATTAAATGAATGTTTGAATGGTCTGATGCATATATACCATTACCTTCGCCGTGCATGATTTCGCTGTCGTTCATTTCCAATAAGGCATGGTCTTGAATAATGAGCTGGGTGCCGGAATGATGCTGGACTTTTACATGAGTCAAATAAGCCTTTGCATGAGATTTTACCCAAAGTGCCTGATTTGCTTTTGAAAGTGTACAATCTGTTAAATGAATTGTTGAATTTTCCGCTAATATATGGACTTTTTTATTATTTTCAAAATAACAATTTTCCAAATGGGCTTCACTATTGTATACCAACGTGACTGCCGCATCAGATGCACCGATGAATGTTGTATTTTCGCATTGTAATGTCCCGCCGTTCAGTGCCAACAGCACATTTGTACGTCCACCTTGAATAACGCAGTTTTTTAATATAATTTTACCTTCGACGTAAATTTGCGTTGTAGGTTGAATTGTCATGTTCTCAAATGTGACGGTCGCACATTCAGCAATCACGATCGTTCCTTTTATACAGACCGTTGCATCATTTGGTGCGGTAATCGTTCTGTTTTCCTCAAAAGTTAAAGTTTCTTTATATGTCCCGGATGCAACGATAATTTCATCATGGTTCATTGTTCGCTGCACCGCTTTTTGAATAGTTTTAATTCGTGAAAAAATTGAAGATGACACTCTTACTAACGCCATACGATTCCTCCTACAAAACATGCTATATCTAATATGTTCACGTAAAATAACAAAATTAATCATTTGTAACTAAAATTGTGTGGAAACATGAAAAAAATTTTTTCCTATGCTCTTACTAAAATAGTGCAAAGTCGCCTGAAATATTCCTAGTTCTTTAGAGGAAGAATTAAGACAAGCAAAGGTTTAAAAATCGTACAGGAAGTGTAACGTTATAAGTAGAGTATTACATAAACGTGCGGGTATACGGAATTACGAAAAGATAGAGGGAAAGGTGGTCAATCAATGTGTGAACAGCTGCAAACCATCCGTCAGCAACTGAATGAACGTTTTTATGATCGGGAAGAAGAGATTGAAGCATTATTAATTGCCTTATTATCACGACAGCATCTTTTATTTATCGGACCGGCGGGGACAGGAAAAAGCGTGCTGTCGTCCATGCTTGGTTCGATTGTCGAGGGAAGTCATTGTTTTCAGCATTTATTGACACCATTCAGTACACCGGAAGAATTGTTTGGTGTGCTGTCTTTGAAAGATTTGGAACAGGGGATTTATAAACGGAATGTGACAAATATGCTCCCGGAAGCCCATTTTGCGTTTATTGATGAAATCTTTAAAGCAAACTCTGCGATTCTGAATTCACTGCTCACACTTATCAATGAGCGGATTTATTATAACAACGGGTTTCCCATTGCTTCACCGCTTTTGACGATGGTCGGTTCCTCCAATGAATACATCGAAGAAGGGGAGGGACTAGAAGCATTATTCGACCGATTTTTGCTGCGCTATGAAGTGAATTATATTCGTGAAGAAGAAGCCTTTATTGCGATGTTAAAGGATGAAAGAAAAAAGGAAATTTCGAAAATAACATTGGACGAGCTGACCGAACATCAGCAAAGGACAGATAAGGTTGCCATTTCTGATACGATTTTTAAAGTGGTCGCTAAAATTAGGCAGGCACTTCATGATGAAGGGATTCGACCGTCCGATCGCCGTTTTAAACAGTCATTGTCAATTTTGAAAGCGAAGGCTTATTTAGACGGGCGTACAGAGGTGATTCGAGAAGACTTGACGATTTTGACGAATATTTTGTGGGAGACAATCGAACAAAAACCGTTAACAGAACAAATCATTAATGAAGTTGCCTTTGATACAGTAGAAGCGTTTATTCACAGGACAGCGAACGAGTTTGAAATGATTATTTTAACAGCAAGAAATGCGATGCTTCAAAAATCCCCGTTTGCTAAATCGGAGCTGAGTCAACTGCTCCTGCAGGGAAAAACATTATTTGTAGAAGTACAAAATATGAGCCGTCAAATCCCGAGCCGTCCGGAATTGCACAGTTTAAAAACGGAAATGCATAAACAATTGCTTCGAATTACTTCAGATGTCATCGGATTTTAAAGAATACAGAAGGTGGGAAGCTTCATGAGTGAGAACATACATGTAATCTACAGCCGAACAGTTTTTGAGAGCAGCACTGAGCAAAAGACCCGTTTTAACGAATTGTTGAAAATGGCCACTTTATTGAAAGACAGCTGCATCGAAGGTGAAAAAATTGTATCCGGCTTTACGAATATCATCGGAGATTGCTGGCATGCTTTCTATTATAAAGCGCCTGTAATAAATGAAAATGCAAAGCAACTGGACAAAGTGCAATATGATTTTATGAAAGAGCTGCTGAAAAATGAAGAATACAACCAATGGCATGCGCTGACAAAGGGCGACGAGCTGTTGAGTGTCCTTACTTCCGTCAGCATTGCCGAACAGCTTCTTAAAAGTTTCCAATATTATGAGGAGCAAAAAAACCCATTTCAGATCGAGCAACTGGAAGCCTTTCAAAAGCAGCAACAAATGCCTAGTGCGGCAAATGATTTACCGCAAAAAAGAGAGTATTTAAAACAGTTATCCAAAACATCCATCGGCATGATGCTTCAGGAAAATAAAAAGAATATCCATCAAACAAAAACTGCGGTCATGAAAGTAGGAACGATGGATGGGAAAAAATTGGAGCAAGTTCCTTTAAGCGATCAGTTTAAACTGGCAAAAATGATTAGCGAGCGAAAAGAATTGCATAAAATTGCCGAATTAGTCGGCCGTTTTAAAAAAATTGCGATGAAAAAGCAAAAAGCAAAACAAGCACAGACAATTCAGCATCACTCGGTTTCTTTTGGGCATGAACTGTCCCGACTACTTCCGGCAGAATTGGCGAACTATATGCTTGGACACAGCAAACTGGATTTTTTGAAGCGATTAAGCGAGCATCAAACACTCGTTTTTAATAAGAAAGGAAAAGAGCGTCAAGGAAAGGGACCGATTATTGTATGCATGGATGAAAGCAGTTCTATGACATCAATTAAAGCACAAAGTAAGGCGTTTTGTATTGCGTTGCTGAACATCGCCAAAAAGCAGAGAAGAGATTTTGCGATTATTCCTTTTGCAACAAATGTTGGGGAAATCAAATTTTTCAGAAAAGGTCAGGCAAAGACGCAGGAGCTCATTCAGTTTAGTGACAGTTTCATCGGTGGCGGGACGAATTATGAGCTGCCATTGCGTGAAGCATTAAAACTTTTAAAGAAAAGTGAATTTAAAAAAGCGGATTTGTTGTTCGTAACGGATGGATCCAGCTTTTTACCGTCACGTTTTATTGAGGAATTTGCACAAACAAAAAAGCAGAAACAGTTTGAATGTACTTCGATTGTATTAACAAATTTAATTAATACGGTCGATCTGAATGTTGTGGATCGGTTTTCAGATCGTGTTATTGAAGTAAATGAATTATTTGAAGCAGAAGATGCATTTGTTTTATAAAAAACGGGTATATTCAGAAGGTGTGCGTCTATTAGAAGAGCTTTTACCTAGTCAAATGTTGGCACGTCTCTTACAATGATGTTATGCATTTGGTAAGGAGGCGTCTTTTTGGTAGTGGAAGATTATGAAAAGTTTTTTGAAATGACGACGGAAGAGCGAAAACAATCGATTCAGGAGCACCCGTCGATATTGAATGATTTACTGGGAACAATCGGTCATGAAGAAGCAGCAATCCGTGACCAGCTCAACTATCGACTGTTCATCATGCTGTTATCGGAGAATGCACTCGGCGAAACAGTTATTACCGAATTTGTGAGCAAACTTTCTTCAACTGACGGTTTACTTTTTAATATCGGTGAGAATGGGACAAGTTCTGTTTTTCAGCGTTCCTATGTGGCTCTTTATTTAGCCGCAATCGTGAATGCCGATCGACAGCTTAACATTTTGACGAGTGAGCAGTTGGAGTTGCTTGCGCAAAATGCAGTGGCACTGTTAGCGAAGGAGCAGGATTTGCGAAGCTTTGTCGATACAAAGTCTGGCTGGGCACATAGCATTACGAATACAACGGAGTTAATTAGCGCAATTATTGCACATCCGCTTTATCCGATTCGCTTTACGGCTCAAATATTGCAGGCAATACGCGCGAATATTTGGAAGGGCTATGTTTTTATCGATGATGAGGAAGAACGTTTCTGCAATATCATTCAGGCATTGTTAGCCAAAAATATTGACGAAGAACTTTTCATTGAATGGTTTGAACAGTTGTTTGACCAGCTGGAAATGGTCGCCTATGAGCGGGGCTATGATGCATTGTGGTTTAAAGCAAGAACAAACCAGCTGAACTTGGCAAAAACGATTTATTTTTATCTGAAATTTGCCAATCGGAATGAAAAACTGCGCAGTATCGTATCAACATTCATTCAGCGCTGGCTCAAATTAAACTAATTATTTTATTTTAGTACAATAATAAAATAATTTTTATTCAAACTTTTTTCAAATAGGTACTAATAAAAATGCAATTTACAATGTATTAGAAATTTGTTGAGGAATACAGTGTGAGAAGAACTTTCTGACAAAGTAGGATTTCTAAATGTATTGCAGAAGAAAATGGTATTTCCGATAGGTCATAATTTTAACTTATCGCAAAAGATAATAATAATGCAATTTACTTATGTATGAATGTGCGTTATTATTGACTGTGGAGAAAAGAGCTTTACAACCTTTTCAATTAAGAAAAACTAGGGGGAACACAACATGGCAAACTTACACAACAGTCGTTCGACTTTTGAAGTTAACGGTAAAACTTATAACTATTTCCGTTTAGCTGCAATTGAAGAAGCTGGTATCGCAAAAGTATCACGCCTACCTTATTCAATTAAAGTATTATTAGAATCAGTATTACGTCAATATGATAACTACGTAATTAAAGACGAGCATGTTAATGAATTAGCTAACTTCGGTAATCACAATGCAGATGCTGAAGTACCATTCAAGCCTTCTCGTGTAGTATTACAAGACTTCACTGGTGTTCCAGTAGTAGTTGACTTAGCTTCATTACGTTCTGCAATGAAAGAAATGGGTGGAGACCCAGCTAAAATCAACCCTGCAATTCCAGTTGACCTTGTAATTGACCACTCAGTACAAGTAGACAAATACGGTAACGCAGCAGCATTACAAGCGAACATGGATTTAGAGTTCGAGCGTAACGCTGAACGTTATAACTTCTTAAAATGGGCTCAAACTGCTTATGATAACTTCCGCGCTGTACCACCAGCAACTGGTATCGTACACCAAGTTAACTTAGAGTATTTAGCTCCAATCGTTCACGTGAACGAAACAGAAGAAGGTTTAGTAGCATTCCCTGACTCAGTAGTAGGTACTGACTCTCACACAACTATGATCAACGGTATCGGTGTTCTAGGTTGGGGTGTTGGTGGTATCGAAGCTGAAGCTGGTATGTTAGGTCAACCATCTTACTTCCCAATTCCTGATGTTATCGGTGTTAAACTAGTAGGCGAATTACCAAACGGTACAACAGCTACTGACTTAGCATTAAAAGTAACTCAAGTATTACGTGCTCGTGGTGTAGTAAACAAATTCGTTGAGTTCTTCGGACCTGGCGTACCTGGTTTACCACTTGCTGACCGTGCTACAATCTCAAACATGGCTCCAGAATACGGTGCTACTTGTGGTTTCTTCGCAGTTGACGAAGAATCATTAAACTACATGCGCTTAACTGGCCGTGACGAAGAGCACATTGCTGTTGTTGAAGCTTACTTAAAAGCTAACGACATGTTCTTCAACCCGGACTTAGAGCCTGTTTACACTGACGTTTTAGAAATTAACTTAGCGGACATCGAAGCAAACCTTTCTGGTCCTAAGCGTCCACAAGATTTAATTCCTTTAACTGAAATGAAACGTGTTTACCGTGAATCAGTAGTAGCTCCACAAGGTACTCAAGGTTTCGGTTTAACAGAAGAAGAATTCTCTAAAACATCAACTGCTAAATTTGCAGAAGGTGACGTAGAAATTCCTGCAGGTGCTGTAGCAATCGCTGCCATCACTTCTTGTACAAACACATCTAACCCATACGTATTATTAGCTGCTGGTTTAGTTGCTAAAAAGGCGGTTGAGTTAGGCATTAAACCTGCTAAATGGGTTAAAACTTCATTAGCTCCAGGTTCTAAAGTAGTAACTGGTTACTTAGAAGAATCAGGTTTACAAGACTACTTCGACCAAATCGGTTTCAACACAGTTGGTTACGGTTGTACAACATGTATCGGTAACTCTGGTCCGTTATTACCAGAAATCGAAGATGCAATCAAATCAAACGATTTATTCGTAACTTCTGTATTATCAGGTAACCGTAACTTCGAAGGTCGTGTACACCCATTAGTAAAAGCTAACTTCTTAGCTTCACCACCATTAGTTGTTGCTTACGCTTTAGCGGGTACTGTAGATATCGATCTACAAAAAGACGCAATCGCTGTAACTCCAGAAGGCAAAGAAGTATTCTTCGCTGATATCTGGCCATCAACTGAAGAAGTTAACGAAGTATTAAATAAAGTTGTAACTCGTGAATTATTCCAAAAAGAATACGAAACAGTATTCACTGCTAACGAAGCTTGGAATGCAATCGAAACTTCAACTGAAAACTTATATACTTTCGATGAAAAATCAACTTACATCCAAAACCCACCATTCTTCACTGGTCTTTCTAAAGAGCCAGGTGCTATCCAAACATTAGCTGGAATGCGTGTAATGGCTAAGTTCGGTGACTCTATCACTACTGACCACATCTCTCCTGCAGGTGCAATCGGTAAAGATACACCAGCTGGTAAGTACTTAATCGAAAACGGTGTTGCAATCCGTGACTTCAACTCTTACGGTTCTCGTCGTGGTAACCACGAAGTAATGATGCGCGGTACATTCGCAAACATTCGTATCCGTAACCAAATCGCTCCAGGTACAGAAGGTGGTTTCACTACTTACTGGCCAACAGGCGAAGTTGAGTACATTTATGATGCTTGTATGAAGTACAAAGAAGCAGGTACTGGCTTAGTAGTATTAGCTGGTAACGACTACGGTATGGGTTCATCTCGTGACTGGGCTGCTAAAGGTACATTCTTACTAGGCGTTAAAACTGTAATCGCACAATCTTACGAGCGTATTCACCGTTCTAACTTAGTAATGATGGGCGTATTACCATTACAATTCATGGCTGGCGAATCAGCTGAAACTTTAGGATTAAAAGGTGACGAAACAATCGACGTTAACTTAACTGACAATGTTAAACCACGTGATATCCTAACTGTTACTGCAACTTCTCCAGAAGGAAAAGTAACTGAGTTCAAAGCGTTAGCTCGTTTCGACTCTGAAGTAGAAGTAGATTACTACCGTCACGGCGGTATCCTACAAATGGTATTACGTGCTAAAGCTGCACAACAATAATTCCATTCGATAACTTTAAAGACAAAGTCAATTTTTATTGGCTTTGTCTTTTTTTGTGCCTTTAGTATGAAATTTTTTGTTAATTAGAAGTAAAATTTTCCGGAATATGTGGAAATTTTTATAATATTTCGTTACTATCAAAAGGTAGGTTAAAATTTTGTAGGGGGTCTTTTGATGAAGAAAAAGAGAATGTATTCAGCAACAGCTTTAGCAGCATTTACGGCAGTAGCTGTAGGCGCAACAGGTGTTATGGCAGAAGAGACAATTTTTACGGATGTTAGTGCTAGCCATCCATATGCAGAAGGGATCAATTCTTTAACATCTGCAGGTATCGTAAAAGGATTTGGAGACGGTACATTTAAACCGGATACAACGGTTACACGCGGACAAGCAGCAAAAATGATTGCTGGCGCTCTTAAACTAGATACAACAAATGTAAAAAATCCTAACCTTAAAGATATTAAAACGTCTAACCAGTATTATAGTCAAATAGCAGCATTAGTAGCGACTGGATTTGTAAACGGTTATGAAGACGGTACATTCCGCACAGCGGATAAAATTACACATGGTCAATTGGCTAAAATTTTAACGAATGTATCAGCGGTATACCCGATTGATGCAACGGCTTTATTAACAGAGGCTAAAGTAGTATTTAATCCTACTAAACAACTTACACGTGGCGAACTATCAAGTGTATTGGCGACTATGATGGCTGCAGCTGCACCAGCACCACAACCGGAACCGGAAACAAATAATTATAAATTATCGATTATGCATGTAAACGATACACATTCTCGTGTAGAGGCGCTTCCAAAATTAATGACGGCTGTCAATGAACAACGTGCGAAAACACCGGATGCGCTATTATTGCATGCGGGTGACGTTTTCAGCGGAACTTTATACTTCAACGAATTTGAAGGACAAGCAGATCTTCCTTTTTTAAATGCATTGAAGTTTGATGCGATGACATTAGGGAACCATGAATTTGATTTAGGTGATTCAACAGAAGGACATAAAGCATTAGCGGAATTTATTAAAGCAGCGCAGTTCCCAATTTTAACTGCGAATGTGGATTTCACAAAAGACAGTCTGTTCACAGGTTTGTTCTCGGATTTAGTATCGAGCGAGCCTGAAAACGGCAAAATTTACGCTGGTATGATTAAAGAAGTAGACGGCGAAAAAGTCGGAATCTTCGGTTTAACAACAGCTGAAACAAAAGAAATTGCTTCCCCAGGCAGTGTGGCATTTGAAAATTACATCGACGAAGCAAAAAAAGCGGTAAAAGCGTTTGAAGATAAAGGTGTCGATAAAATTATCGCTTTGACACATATCGGTTATGATGATAATCCTGCAATAGACAATGATTTAACTCTAGCAAAAACAGTCCCAGGAATTGATATTATCGTAGGCGCCCATTCACATACAAAGCTAGAAGAACCGTTTATTGTTGATACTAATACAGTTGGTGAGAAAAAAGATGCAACGTTAATTGTACAGGCATATCAATATACGGATTTTCTTGGTACTCTCAATGTTGAGTTTGATGATAAAGGTGTCATCGTTAAGCATGACGGGCAATTAATTGAGGTTGGCAAATTAGCAGATGATGCGGAAGGCTTAAAAATGCTGGCACCATATAAAGAAAAAGTGGATGCATTGGGATCGGTAGAGATTGGAGTTACATTGACAGAAAAACTAGTGAACCCTCGTAAATCAGAAACTAGTCCTATCAGTGTGCGCAATAGTGAAACAGCATTAGGAAATATTATTACGGATGGTATGCTAGCAAAGGCGAAACAGTATACTGATAAAAAAGTAGTAATGGCATTACAAAATGGTGGCGGCATTCGTGCGGAAATTCCAGCAGGTAATGTAACAATTGGGCAAGTTATGTCTGTATTAACTTTCGGTAATACTTTATCTCTTGTTGAATTAACGGGTGCAGATATTAAAGCAGCTTTTGAAAATTCAGTTAAGGATGCCCCGGAAGAACATGGCCGTTTCCTTCATATTTCTGGAGGGAAATTAACTTACGATTCATCTAAAGAAGTAGGGTCAAGAGTTATTTCTGTTCAGTATTTTGATGAAGCGACATCCACATATGTTGATTTAAAAGATGATGAAACATATGTAATTGCCACAAATGCATTTACAGCTAAAGGCCAAGAAGGCTATACAACATTTGAAAAAGCGTATAATGAAGGCCGTGTAATAGATCTAGGTCTTTCTGATTGGGAAAATTTAAAAGAGCATTTAACTTCATTAAAAGAAATTAAATACACAACTGAAGGCCGCATTGTTGATACAGCTGCACCACAAGAAAAATAATTCCATAACTAAACCACTAATTTGGGCAACCAATTAGTGGTATTTTTTTTATTTTTTTTTGCAAAAAACATTATGGAAACTGAACTATTATCTTAATTACCGATAATAATTTAAGTTAGAATATTCGGATAAATAAAGAGAGTCCTAAAATAGAAAATTATTTAGCGATTATTTTGTCCTATTTTTTGTATATTAATATGAACAAAATTCACGTACTAACAAGAAAATATTTACATTTTCTAGTAGAAATATGTAAAAACTTAGAATATATTATTGTATATACGCAATGAGTCTTTATTCATTCGTATAGGATTATTTTCATAAAAAGGGGGGTTTTTATGGGGTCGTTTCAGTTGTTTGGGAAGGAATTGCAGTCACTGAAAAATCGCAAAGGTTTACTCATTGCATTGATCGGTGTCATGCTCATTCCGATTGTTTATGTAGCAGTTCTTCTGTCTGCTACATGGGGGCCGTACGACAATCTGGATAACTTACCGGTTGCATTCGTCAATAAGGATGCCGGAGGGGTTTCAGGTGGTCAAGCGATCAATGTAGGCAATGATTTAATGGAAACATTGAAAGAAAGTAACTCATTGGGCTGGCATTTTGTGACGGAAGAAGAAGCGATGGAAGGGCTGGATAAGCAGGAATTTTACCTAGTGGTAGAAGTGCCGGAAGACTTTTCGCAAAAGGTGACAACGGTTCTTGATGCAAATCCGCAAGTGCCGGAATTGCGTTACATTCAAAATGAAGGATTAAACTTCATGGGTGCGCAAGTCACGAACAGTGCTGTAGAAAAACTTCGTGAACAATTAGGGGACAAAATTACAGCGACCTATGCCAGAACGGTATTCTCCAGATTTACGGATATCGAAACAGGATTTGCTAGTGGAGCGGATGGTTCGAAGCAAATTGCAGATGGTACAGAGCAGCTGGCGGACGGGACGAACACATTGTTAACATCGTTGACGGAAAAATCGGCAGACATTAACAAACTTGCTGCCGGTGCGAAAACGGCTGATGCGGGGGCAGGTCAGCTTCTTTCCGCGATCAATGGTGGAACAGGCGATATTAATAAGCTAGCGTCCGGATCACGTCAAGTGGCATCTGGTGCGACACAGTTAAAGGGCGGCTCACAGCAAGTGTTAGCGGGTCTTAATTCATTAAAAGGCGGTTCAACGGAAATTTATACAGGCTTACAGAAATTGCAGCCTGGTTCAGAAAATCTTCTGACTGGATTACAGCAGCTTTCAGCAGGAGCAAATCGGCTTTATGCTGGCATCGCTTTAGGGGACGGCACGCAGGGGAATCCAGGGTTGGCAAAAGGCTTAAACCAGCTGGCGACTGTGTTGCAGTCAAAACAGGCGGATATTGAACAAATGGCTCAAGGTGCTGCATTACTGCAAACATTGGCGCAAGCACCTGGCATGGAAGCATACCGTGAAAATTTACTTGCTTTAAGTGCAGGCTTAGGAGAGCTTGGTACCGTTTATCCGGTTGCCGTTCAAAGTGCCAATGCATTAAGCAATGGTGCCAACCAGATGGCACAATCAATGCCTGCATTGACAGCCGGAATTGAAAACGCAATTGCCGGTCAGAAAACGATTGTATCCGGTATTAGTTCATTAACAGCTGGACAAGGGCAGGCAGTAAAAGGAATCGATGCGCTCGTTGCAGGACAGACAGCGGTCGTTTCAGGTGCATCAACTTTAGCGGGTGGTGCTTCCCAAGTAGCAAATGGTAACGCATCGCTAACAAGTTCATGGAACAAATTAGGCGCAGGTGTTTCCAGCCTGAAAAGCGGGTTGACACAAATCAGCACGGGTAATGAAACCGTTGCAGTCGGCTGGCAAACAATGACAGAAGGTGTTACTTCATTAAATGATGGTGTCAATCGTCTTCAGGCAGGTTCATCGGAATTGGCGACTGGTTTGGAAGGTGGTCGTGAGCAAGTGGCGGCATTACGAATTACCGATGAAAATATTGCGATGTTCTCTTCACCAGTCACGTTGGCAGGGGAGAAGGTTAATGCTTATGAATATTACCGCGATTCAACAGCACCGTATATTTTATCGTTGGCATTATTCGTAGGTATGCTTGTGTTGTCCATGTTTGTGGACTTTAAAAAGCCGGCTGTATTGCCAAAGTCTGCTGTAAGCTGGTTTGTCAGTAAATGGCTGCAATTAGCACTGTTTGCTACAATTCAGGCGGTATTGGTTACAGGATTTACATTAGTCGTATTACAGCTATCGGTAGATCATGTAGTACAGTTTATTTTATTCGGGATTTTTGTCAGCATTGTGTTCATGTCAATTATTTTCTTCCTTGTATCGGTTGCAGACAATATCGGACGATTTATCGCACTTGTACTTGCTGTTGCACAATTATCGATTACAGGTTCGAATTTGCCGATTCCAATGCTGCCTGAAAATTTGCAGGCTGTAAGTGCGTATTTACCGTTTACGTATTCAATCTCAGGGTTCAAATCGGTTATTTCATTGGGTGATCTATCAATGTTATCATCGAATGCTTTAGTTCTTGTCATTTATTTAGTCGCTGCTTCTGTATTGGCACTGATCGCGTTTATCGTAAGCTACAAATCACTTACGACGAAGTATACGCCGGAAGTACAGCCGACTGCATAAAATAAGACCCGTCTTCTCTCAAATCAGAGAGGAGACGGGTCTTACTTTTTTATTAAAACTCTACGTGAGCAATCATGCCTTCTTCATCATCAATAGCAAGTGAAATACGTGCTGACATTGAATCTCGGCCAAGCTGCTCATCAATATACAGACGAAGTGCCATAATGAAATTTACAGAGTTGTAAACGTCTAGCTGTCCATTGTAGAAAGCTTCCGCTGAATATCCGGCAACATCATCATACATTAACTCCACTTCTACATCTTCTGGTGCTGTGTTTTTGAATTTTGCATGGAATAGACAAACGGTATTAATTAAATCTTGTTCAAGTAATGTTAGTTTTTCCACGTATCAGTAACCTCTTTATCTTTTTTGCGTTTGATCAACTGGTAAATCTTCACTAGGAAGAAGACAATTGCCGCAATTGCTGCTACGTTGATTAACAGACCTAAAATGTTACCTAACATACCCATGCCGGCAAACATGCTACCGAATAATAAACCGGCTAAACCACCAAGCATTAAGCCTTTCATTAAACCGCCTTTGTTTGATGAAGCTGTATTTGAATCATTCTTTTTCGTTGTATTGTTATTTTGTTTTGTTGTTGTCGGGTTTGTTGCATCGTTGTTGTTTTTCTGAATATTAGAATTGTTATTGTTGCTGTTGAAGCCTTTTTTCCCAGATTTGTAACCTTTTGCTTCAACTGACTGTGCATCATTAGCAAATAAAATCGTAGTCCCTACACTTGAAAATACAAGTGTGAATGCTAATAAAATCGCTGATAACTTTTTCATGTTTTTCCCCCAATTAGTCTATTTTTTACTTTATCAGTATATCAAAAATTCACCTAAATAGAAAATGAAAACACTTTTATGTAAATAATACAAGCATCGCGCGAAAGATAACATTTCTTGTGAAAACAACGAAAAATATTGTATTCATAAAAATGAAACTGTATGATGAAATATAATTTAGACGAAAATTCTGAATTTACATCATGATGTAAATGAGCAATCGTCGAATAATTAACTTGGGGGAATGAATAATGAGTAAAATTCGCATTGGTATTGTAGGTTACGGGAACTTAGGTCGAGGTGTAGAAGCAGCAATCGGACAAAATGCTGACATGGAATTGGTAGCTGTATTTACGCGACGTGATCCTGCTACAGTTTCAATCCAATCACCGAACGTACCGGTTTATTTAGTGGAAGACGCACCGAATTACAAAGAACAAATTGATGTTATGATTTTATGTGGTGGTTCTGCAAAGGATTTACCGGAGCAAGTTCCTCATTTTGCACAATGGTTCAACACGATCGACAGCTATGATACGCATGCAAAAATTCCGGAGTTTTTTGATGCAGTCGAAGCAGTGGCACAAAAAAGTGACACAGTTTCAATCATTTCGGTTGGCTGGGACCCGGGTCTGTTTTCATTGAATCGTCTATTGGGTGAAACAGTACTACCTGAAGGAAATACATATACATTCTGGGGAGACGGCTTAAGCCAAGGTCACTCAGATGCAGTGCGTCGTATTGAAGGCGTAAAAAATGCAGTGCAATATACATTGCCGATTAAAGAAGCGGTTAACCGTGTGCGCAACGGTGAAAATCCGGAGCTGACAACACGTGAAAAACATGCCCGTGAATGCTTTGTTGTATTGGCAGAAGGTGCAGATGCAGCAACGATCGAAAAAGAAATTAAAGAAATGCCAAATTATTTTGCGGATTATGATACGACTGTGAACTTTATTACGGAAGCTGAATTTAAAGAAAATCACCAAGGTATGCCACATGGCGGATTTGTTATCCGTTCTGGTCAATCCGGCGAATCAGACAAACAAATTATGGAGTTTTCATTAACGCTTGAATCGAATCCGATGTTTACATCAAGTGTTCTCGTTGCCTATGCCCGCGCTGCATACAAATTGCACGCAAAGGGAGACAAAGGGGCAAAAACGGTGTTCGACATTCCATACGGTTTATTATCCCCAAAATCACCGGCCGATTTGCGCAAAGAGTTACTGTAATTTCCAAATGGGGCGTCGTCTAGTAAATCTAGGCGACGCTTTTTTATTTTTGCTAGACAAATCGTCGACAAAGTCTTTTCATTCAAGGTTTGGCAACGTAGAATAGAGAGGTTAAGTCTCTAAAATGACGATTGTCCACTTAGAGCGAGTTAATTCCCTAATGAATCTGAAATTACAGCAGATTTAAATGGTAAACAGAAAGGATGTTTAATGTGCAGGATAAGCGTTTTAAAATCGCACATAAAGAAGCACTGATCGGTGTCGTGCTTGTCATCATCAACTTTGCAATCTGGTTCGGATTTGCGTATGGGCTTGGTTCTGGTGACCCGCTTGAGTATGACTATGTATTCGGATTTCCGGCATGGTTTTTCTATAGTTGTATCGCAGGAACCATTTTCATGATTATTGCCATCTGGCTTGCGATGAAGCTTTTCTTCAAAGATATTTCACTTGAAGAGGAGGACGATCAAAAATGATACATTGGTCTGTGATTATTCCATTACTCATATTTTTAATCATCATTTTTGGTATCGGGATTTGGGCAAATCGCCAAGTCCGTACATCTAATTCGTTTTTACAGGAATATTTTTTAGGCGGTCGCGAAATGGGCGGTTTCATCCTGGCGATGACGATGATGGCGACATATGGCAGTGCCTCAAGTTTTATCGGGGGACCAGGAGTTGCCTATAATACAGGTCTTGGATGGGTTCTGTTGGCAATGGCACAACTGCCTGCAGGTTATTTTGTTTTAATGGTGCTCGGCAAAAAATTTGCGATTGTGGCACGCCGAATTGAAGCGATTACATTAATCGACTTTTTAAAGAAACGCTATGACAGCCATACCATTGTTATTTTATCGGCAATCAGTATCATTATCTTCCTTTTTGCTTCCATGACAGCGCAATGGGTAGGTGGGGCACGTCTGATTGAATCGTTGACAGGGCTTTCTTATACAAGTGCATTGCTCATTTTTGCAGTAGCCGTATTGGCGTATGTAATTATCGGTGGTTTCCGGGCTGTTGCGTTAACGGATGCATTGCAAGGATCGATTATGATTGTAGGTACGGTCATCCTTCTTATTGCTACAGTCATTGCCGGTGGTGGTGTTGACACAATTATGCAAGGATTGGTTGCAGAAAATCCGAATTTAGTGACGCCATTTGGTGCGGAACAAAACCTGACACCATTGTATGTTTCAACATTTTGGATTTTAATTGGACTTGGTGTTATTGGTTTGCCACAAATCGCGGTTCGTGCGATGAGTTACAAAGATTCGAAAAGCCTACATAAAGCCATTTTAATCGGGACAATCGGAATCGGGACAATCATGTTTGGCATGCATTTAATCGGTGTATTTGCACGTCCGGTCATGCCGGGAATTGAAGTCGGCGATAAAGTCATGCCGCTGCTGACATTGGAAGTGCTGCCGCCGGTTCTGGCAGGAATCGTACTCGCAGCTCCAATGGCGGCCATTATGTCGACGGTTAATGCACTGCTGATACTAGTAAGTTCTACGGTTGTAAAAGATATTTATTTAAACTATATCAACCCGAAAGCAAGCGATGCACAAATTAAAAATCGCAGCTTCTGGGTGACAAGCATTATCGGGGGCGCGGTAGTTATTTTTGCCGTTAAACCGCCTGAGCTGTTAATCATGCTGAATTTGTTTGCGTTCGGCGGACTGGAATCGGCCTTTTTATGGAGTGTTGTTTTTGGCCTGTACTGGAAGAAAGCAAACAAATACGGGGCTATCAGTTCGATGATTGTCGGCCTGACATTATATATTGTCATCTACCGTTTTGCGGAAAATATTTATGGCATGCATTCCGTAACAATTCCGATCATAGCTTCTCTTATCACATTTGTAGCAGTAAGTATGATTGCACAAAAGGTGAAAAAAATAGAAGATTACCATTTCTAATAGCCAGAATCGTTTTGGCTCTGTATGATAGAAACCAGGACTATCAATTGATAGTTCTGGTTTATTTGACGTTAAACGCTTATTATTGTAAACTAGGTTACATAAAGTAACTTAATAAAAAATAAAGGTGATAAGATGAAAAAAATAATGGCTATTTTAGAAGATAAAATTCAGCTTGTACGTCGTGATGATCTGCAAAATATTGCAGTTGTCGGACCGGTAAAGCTACCTATAAAACAAGAAAATCTAGAAGCAACATTCCAGTGGTACTCATGGACAACTGTTGAAAAAAACCAGACGAAAGAACAGGTAGTAGACTCTGTATCATCGATGCATTTAGCTTTTGGCCAGCAGTCATCTGTACTTGTGTATGGTGATTTTGCCAATCAGGATGATGCATTGATCCGTATGCACAGCATTTGTCATACAGGTGATATTTTCGGTTCACAGCGTTGTGACTGTGGCTATCAACTACATGAATCCATGAAGATGATTGTTGAACACGGCTGTGGCGCTATCTTTTATTTGGCAGATCATGAAGGTCGCGGTATTGGTCTGTTTTCCAAATCACTTGCTTACTTATTGCAGGAAGAAGCGTTTGATACGGTGGAAGCGAATCATGCACTCGGTTTTGAAGATGATGTCCGCTCATATGATGATGCAATCCGAGTATTGCAAGTCCTGCGGGCAAAACCGGTAACGCTCATTACGAACAATCCGAAAAAACTTGCAGCATTGCAGGAAAACGGTTTACTTGCGGATGGCCATATTCCATTATGGGGCGGCCTGACGGAAACGAATGAACAGTACTTGAAAACTAAAGTAGAAAAGTCTGGACATATCGGAATTGTTGAAAAGTTAACTGTGTAAGGAGAATTTCTAATGAAAACTGATCAGGACTATATGCAGCTTGCGCTTGAATTGGCAGCAAGTGCCAGAGGGAATACAAATCCAAATCCGCTAGTTGGAGCCGTTATCGTAAAAGATGGTGTCATTGTCGGTACAGGACTTCATCGAAAAGCAGGGGAACCCCATGCAGAAGTACATGCGGTGAATATGGCAGGTGAACATACAAAAGATGCGACAATTTATGTCACACTGGAACCATGTTCACACTACGGCAAAACACCACCTTGTGCGAAGCTGTTGAAAGAAAGCGGGTTTAAGCGCGTCGTCGTTGCCACGGAAGATCCAAATCCTGAAGTAGCTGGGCGCGGTATTCGTCTTTTACGCGATGCGGGAATCGAAGTGGAAGTCGGTGTGCTTCAAGAGGAAGCACAAAAGCTGAATGAACGCTTTATTCATAATATGCTGACAGAGCGTCCGTTTGTAGTTGCGAAATTCGCCATGACACTTGACGGCAAAATTGCGACATATAATGGTCATTCACAATGGATTACAGGGGAAGAAGCGCGCGGGGATGTACATGAATTGCGTCATGAAGTGGACGGGATATTAGTAGGTGTACAAACGGTTTTAAATGATAATCCAAAGCTGACGACGCGACTAAAGGATGATCGACAAGGTCGTAACCCGATACGTGTCGTGTTGGATAGTACTTTGAAAACACCGGTTGATGCACATATTGCGGACACAACGGAAGCTCGTACAATCATTGTCACTTCACTCGATTCTGATGAAGAAAAGGCACAGCAATTGGAGCGTAATGGTGTTGAAATTATTCGAGTAGAAAAAGAAAAAACAGGCTTGCACATAGAGGATATGTTGAAAGCATTATTTAAAAAGGGTATTACGCATCTGCTTGTTGAAGGTGGGGGCAATGTGAACGCGTCATTTTTACGAGGCGGCTTCATTGACCAGTATATCGTGTATATCGCACCGAAAGTATTGGGTGGGAAAAACTCCATTACACCGTTTACAGGAACTGATGTAGAAACAATCGATGTGGCAAATCAGCTTGAATTTGGTGAAGTCACTCACGTCGGGGAAGATTTGCATATTATTGCCTATCCAAAGAAGGCTGGTTTACATGATTAAAAAAGTGGATGTATGCATTGTTGGCGGTGGTCCAGGCGGTGCGCTTCTTGCCAATATATTAGCGAAAAATAATG
Source organism: Solibacillus sp. FSL K6-1126 (assembly GCF_038003445.1). Taxonomy (NCBI): domain Bacteria; kingdom Bacillati; phylum Bacillota; class Bacilli; order Caryophanales; family Caryophanaceae; genus Solibacillus; species Solibacillus sp. FSL K6-1126. The sequence goes on from NZ_JBBOPD010000001.1 coordinate 1,964,764, forward strand.
TGTCTGTTCTTTTAATTGAACGGACAAATGGCTTTGCAAAGGCATTCCGCGGGGAACATTTAAATGAAGAAGGCGAGCGGATTTTAAAACAGTATGAGCTATTCGAACGAATTGAACAGCTCGGTTTGCTGCGTATGGAAACATTGGAATATTGGATGAGCGGTGAAAAGTTTAAAACAATTGAACCGGATCCGGCTGTAGGGCATTTAGGCATCCATGTTCCGCAAGCTCATTTGCTTCAAGCAATTATCGAGCAGGCACAAGGCTATCCAACGTTTAACTATTTATTGAATACAACGGTTAAAGAGCTTGTTCAAAACGAGCACGGACAATATACAGCAGTTCGCGCCAAACAAGGTGATATAGATATGACAATTGAGGCACAGCTTATCATCGGTGCGGATGGGCGCTATTCTACAGTTAGAAAATTGGCGAATTTAGATGTAACGATCCGCGATCATGGCTATGATCTGCTCTGGGCAAGAATACCGGCACCTGCAAATTGGACACCTTCCATTAAAATGGCCCTTGTTGATGGCATGCAAATTTCCTTGTTTACACAGGCAAAAGGATTTGTACAAATCGGCTGGAATATTAATAAAGGAAGCTATCCGGAATTACGCAAACAGCCTTTTATGCCGTTTATTGAAAAGCTCGTAAAAGCATTTCCACAATTGGCCCCTGTCGTACAGGAACATATCCAGTCATGGAAAGACTTTGTGCTGCTTGATGTATTCAGCAGTACAACGGAGCAATGGGGTAAAGAAGGTGTTGCATTAATCGGGGATGCTGTGCATACGATGACTCCGACCGGCGCGTACGGATTAAATAGTTCGTTAATGGATGCCCATATGCTGGCACAAATGCTACTGGAAAATGAGAAGTTTGATTTTATCAGCTGCGCAACAGCACGAAAACAACAGATTGAAAAAATCCAGGCAATACAAATAGAAAAAGAGCAAAAGTTTCATGAAGCTTTTCTCGTATTAAGTTAGGTGAGGGATATGAAATTCGGATTTGACATTGATGATACGTTAATCGATTTACGTCGACATGCGTTTCATTTATATAATAAAAAATTGAACAAAACGATTGGCGAAGATGTGTTTGATACAATTGCAACTGTCGAAATCCATGAACCATTTGGGCTAACAAATGAAGAAGGCAACCAAATGTGGAAAGACTCAATGGAAGAAATCTATTTCACGAATTGTCCAAGCTTTGAAGGCGCAAAAGAGGTATTGAACGCTTTAGCAGAAGAAGGGCATGAAATTTACTATATTACATCCCGTCCGAAAGGGTATTGTGAACAGACCCGCGCATGGGTAAAAGCACAAGGGTTCCCGGTTGTGGATGAGCGTTTTTACTGCGGGATGGCAGACCATGAGAAAATCGATATTATCAAAAACCTGGAACTTGATGTATATGTAGATGATAAACCAGCTGTTTTAAACACATTGGCTGGTAGCACAACGAAAGTAATCGTGAAAAACCAGTCATACAATCAGACTGTGGAATATACGCGTCTTACAAGTTGGGATGAATTTAAAAAACTGGTCGGTTACGCATCGGTGTAATCGATATGGGAAAGTCACGGAGCCATTCCGAGACTTTCTTTTTTATATAAAAGTTAAAATAGTTTGAATTTTTTCCTTTCAAGAGAAAGAATATGTGGTATTGTTAACAGTGTATAGACATACTGGTTGGAGGATTTTACTATGATAACACAACAACATTACGAAGCAAGCGTTCATTACAACGGGATTATATTACTGTCGGCCTACTTACAACGCCAATATGTATATCGTACAATTCAAGTACGTCTGAATGGGGCAAGTGAAGAACCATTAAATAAAGTGAAAAATATGCTTGAACATACAGAACTGATGCTTAATATTTTCGAGGAATCTAAAGAATTGATGGAAGGACAGCGCAACAAACTCAAATCTTTCGCAGATGAGGTTGCCCTCCTGATGCAAAACTATATTAAAGAAGAGCCGGATTTTAAAGAGCGTTTAGCAGTTGTCGGATCGACACTTTACTCGGAGCAGCTGATGAATAATGGAATTATTAAACTCGGCTATATTTTTAAACAAAACATCGGCAAAGATTTTCCGGCACGCGTCAAGTTTTACGAAGAACGTACAAAAGTAATCGACGTGATGGTACAGCTCGTATCGGAAGGAAAAGAAATCGAGAAGGGCATGCAGGACATTTTAAACAAATGGTACGACGGCATTGCCATCCAGAAAAAAGGCATTATGGAAGATTTATCGAAAATTAATGAAATGCTCGATTTTAAAGCAGAATAATTAAAGATTTGTGCAGAAAAGTAGAAGTAAATTAATAAACGGATATTTTGTAAAATTGATTGGAATGGAGGGCGACTCCAGCGGGAACAGCACGACGCCTGAGACTACAGGCTCAGGCCGTGCCCGCGGAAAGCGTCCCGGAATGGAAATCAATTTTTAACGCATAGAAAAAATGCCATTTTTCTCTCTCGGAGGAAAATGGCATTTTTGGGCTATGTCTCACAATTTATGCGCGTTCGAAAAAAACTTTATCGATATTGTATTTTGACTGGAATTGATTGATTGCAAATGTTTCGTAAATTTCACGTTCCATTGGATCTTCAATTTCATATACTTCAATTTTGTGAATTTCAGCACGGTGGTTTTTCATTGGTGAAACATTGTCTTCAAAGTGCTTTTTGATACGTTGACGGATTTTACGTGCTTTACCTACGAATAAAAGCTCGTTCTTTTCATTATAGAAGAAGAAGATACCGCCTTTATCACGCGTAATTTTATGGAAATCAATAAATCCGAAGTATGGTGTAATTTCAACATCCCCTGGTTTTAACACTTGTTCGCGTTGACGAATTACTAAATCTGGTTTTGGCATTTCAATTTTAATCAAACTGTTCACGTCCCTAAATTATTCTAAAAGTTTATTTTACACGATAATACGATAAAATGCTATTGATATAGTAGTCCAGGCATTGGCGAATAGTAAAATAAGCGGATTTTTTACCGTTATTTTCAAAACTATGGATATTTCCGACAATATAAAAGGAATTTCCTTAAACAACTATACGAAGTGTATACATATTATCCGACACTGGTAAACTAATTTTTTCTTGTAACAACTCCGAACAAAACTAAATCAATACCATAATCTACATACCTTTAAGCTAATAAAAAACTACTTCTAACAAACCCAGTCAAGCAAAAAATTCTAACTTTACTGCAAGTTAAGATAATTTTTGAATTTTCGCTTTCTTTTTCCTCGAAGTTTGTCTATTGTAAAAGTAGTTTGTTCAGCTAAAAACAATTATACATAAACAGTAGTTTAAAAAGAGAGAAGGAATCATATGCAAAAATATAAAGGTGAGCTGCTCATGCTCATCACCGCTGTCATGTGGGGAAGCGGTTTTGTCGGAATGGCGAAAGGGCTTGAACATTGGACCGTTTTTCAATTGATGGCCGGGAGATTTTTATTAGCTTCCATTATTTTAAGTTTCATTTTCTATAAAAAATTAAAACTCATTTCAAAAGCTGTAATATGGAAAGGTGCGATTCTCGGCGCAATCTTGTTTATCGCCTTTGCCCTGCAGACCATGGGCTTGGAATATACAACCCCATCTAAAAATGCATTCTTGACAGCGATTAATGTCATTATCGTTCCAATTATCGCTTATGTCATTTACAAAAGAAGAATTGACCGGTTTGAGTTTATCGCAGCTGGTGTGGCAGTGGTCGGAATTGGTTTTTTATCATTGCAGGATTCAATGACGATCAATTTCGGCGATTTCCTGTCGATTCTTTGTGCGGTCGGATTCGCTTTCGATATTTTTTATACAAATGTATTTGTTAAAACTGAAGATGCTTTAGCGCTGACAATTGTCCAGTTTTATACGGCGACTGTCCTAAGTGTAATTAGTGTTGTCATGCTAGGGGAAGTGCCGACGACTTATACTTCAGAAGGGTTGGGTATCATAGTGTACTTGGCAATATTTTGTACTGCTGTGGCGTATGTATGCCAAAATATCGGCATGCAATATGCAAACCCTACGAAATCTGCCATTATTCTATCAACGGAATCATTGTTCGGTACGATGTTCTCCGTCCTTATTTTAAATGAAATTTTAACTGGGCGTATGCTTGTTGGTTGTGTTCTTATCTTCTTTGCGATTTTGTTTGCAGAAGTCAAACCGACCTTTAGACGTAAAAAATCCTATATATAATGAACAGCCATTTTAAGCAATCCGTTTAAAATGGCTGATTTTGTTTATTATTATAGAAATACGGAAAAGGATAAGAGATGAATTCAGGGGAGGACTGGTTATATGTTAAATTATACGCGAAATGGTTCTGGGGAAATTGTAGTATTAGTACATGGATTTTTAGGGAGTACAGCAATATTCGAAAAAATTATGGAACCTTTAACAAAGCAATTTGATGTCATTGCAATCGATTTACCAGGGCATGGAAAAAGTGAAATGCCGGAAGGGGAATATACAGTTTATCGCTATGCCGAAGATATAATCAATGTATTAGTTACGGAAAAAGTTGAAAAGGCTTATTGGGTCGGGCATTCGATGGGTGGCTATATTACATTGGCGGCAATCGAGAAACAATACTCTAAAATCGAAAAGGCTGTCTTATTGTATTCATCCGACTCATCGGATACACCAGAAGCAATCGATAAAAGAACGAAACAACAAGAAGAGATTCAGGAACATGGAACAGGCTCGTTCGTAGACGGAGTGATTCATAACTTCCTTGCGCCCGATGCAAAAACGGAAGATGTGCTGTTTGCAAAAGAAGTTGCCTATGAAGGAAAAGAAGAAGGCCTTGTTGCTGCACTAGGTGCTATGAAGTCACGTCCAAACCAACGAGATCTTGTCGATACAATATCAATTCCAATTCTCGTCATTGAAGGAGAACAGGACAAAGCTGTCACACCGATTACGACATCCAACCCGAATGTGGAGAAAGTAAAAACCAATACAGGACATCTTGGTATGGTGGAAGATTCTCAAACGGTAGCAAGAGAAATCATTCGTTTCCTAAACAGCTAAAACTAAAAAGAGAGGGATCCATTTTTTGGGTCCCTCTCTTTTTAACTGTATTGCTTTTTCAAATATAACGTAATCCAATTAAAGGACTCGTTTTTTTCTAAATTGGAGATGAGACCAATAATGATCGCATTTCTTGGATTTTCACTTTTCAGTTCTTCTATTAATAATTGGAGGGAATCGAGTTCCAAGTTGTTCGTCGTCTGCTGTTGAAGCAACATTAGTTCCTCCACTATATGATCAATCGAATAATTTTCGATCCGTCTGTAAAACTGTGAAGTATTTTGCAACAGCGCTATTTTACTTTTTGTCGCTAATAAAGTTGTCTTCTCAACAAGCGAATCTGCAAACCTCATCGCATCAAATGTCTGGCACGAGTCGAAAATATACTGCATATACGATTGAACCATCCCATTTACAATAACGACTAAATCATATTGTCGTCCCTCGATTTGTTCGCCAAATACTTCAAACAGCAGCTTTTCCAAATTTTTATTGGAAAGCTCTACATAATAATGAATCCGTTCAATTAATGCCTTATTGATGGCAGAAACGTTTTCCTTCATCAAAATATCCGCAAATCCCGCATAGTGTGACAATACTTTCATAGTATGAACAAAGTAGATATGGAGCTTTTCTGAAGGCGTATTACCTTCACTGACTGCTTGGTCAACTTCGCGAATTATATTGTTCATAAAATGTTCAATAATAGAAAAAACGAGCTCGTCTTTTGATTTAAATGATAAATAAAAAGCACCTTTAGAAATGCCGCAATGATCGGTAATTTGCTGTACTGACGTAGCTTCTATCCCTTTTTCGGCAAATAAATGTAGTGCTGAATCGATTATCAATTGTTTTCTTGTCATAATATTTTCAAGCCCCTTTCAATTGACACGTGACCGACTAGTCATTATTATAGAATGGTGGTTACATATAGTCAAGAAAGGTAAGGTGGAACTGTGAGGGGCTTGGTTAATTTCGTATTAAAGAATAAGCTTGCAGTATGGTTACTAACAATCATTATCGTGTTTTCCGGTATTTATTCATCCACGCGTATGAAAATGGAGTCGATTCCAGATATTTCGATCCCGTTCCTAATCGTTATGGGTGTTTATCCTGGGGCAACACCAGAGCAAGTAATGGATGATCTTTCAATTCCTTATGAAAAGGCAGTTGAAAGTTTAGAAGATGTAAAGGCTGTATATTCTACATCTTCATCAAATGTTTCACAAGTTCAAGTGGAATATGAATATGGCGTGGATATGGATGAAAAGAAACGTCAGTTAGAAGCTGCTTTAGATAATATTGAGCTTCCTGAAGGTGCACAAGAACCTTCGATCATGGCAATCAGTATGAACATGATGCCTGTTATTGCATTATCAGTAAGTAGTTCGGATGAAGATATTATTGAACTGACGTCGACAGTAGAGAAAATAATTTTGCCGAAACTAAACAAAATTGACGGTGTTGCATCTGCGACAGTTACAGGTCAACATCTTGAAGAAGTTGCCTTCACATATGATGAAGAAAAGATGGCACAATTAGGTTTAACGGAAGAATCTGTTAAGCAAATGATTCAGGCAAGTGACCTTGCAGTCTCGTTAGGATTATACGAGTTTGAAGATGGCGAGCAAGCTGTTGCAGTTGACGGCAAGTTCAAAACAGAAGAACAGTTAAAAGAAATGCTGATTCCTGTAACACCTTCTGAAACCAACCCGGTTCCTTTCGTAAAACTAGGGGATATTGCTGAAATCGAAAAAGTAGGTAAAGTGCAATCAGTATCTCGAACAAATGGTAAAGATGCGATTGCGATTCAAATCGTAAAAGGCCAGGATGCCAATACGGTGACTGTAGCCAATGCGGTTAAAGATTTAATCGAAGAAGAGCAGGAAGCCATTTCAGGTCTTAAAATCGATATTTCTTTAGACCAAGGGAAACCAATTGAAGATTCCGTCTTTACAATGGTTGAAAAAGCGGTATTTGGCGGTTTAATCGCAGTATTAATTATCCTATTATTCCTGCGTGACTTTAAATCAACTATTATCTCGATTATTTCAATTCCAGTGTCAGTATTCATGGCTTTAATGGCATTGCACTGGCTGGATATTACGCTGAATATTATGACGCTTGGTGCGATTACGGTTGCAATCGGACGGGTAATTGACGACTCCATTGTAGTAGTAGAAAATATTTATCGTCGTATGCATTTAAAAGAAGAGAAATTACAAGGCCGTGCGTTAATTCGTGAAGCAACAATTGAAATGTTCAAGCCGATCATGTCTTCAACATTAGTAACAATTGCAGTATTCGCACCACTTGTATTTGTAGGCGGTATGGTAGGGGAATTATTCGTACCATTCGCATTAACAATGTCATTTGCTTTAATCGCATCATTAATCGTTGCGATTACAATCGTACCTGCACTTTCACACACATTATTCCGTAAGAAAATTTACGGTGAAAAGTCTGAAAGTCAGCATAAAGAAGTCGGTAAGCTTGCAGTAACATACCGTAATTTCTTGGAAAAATCTTTAAACCATAAATGGATTTCGTCAATTATTGCGATTGTTCTATTAGTTGGTTCACTAGCGCTAACACCATTAATCGGCTTTAGTTTCATGGGTTCTCAAGAAGAGAAAGTAATGTATTTAACATACACACCTGGAACTGGCGAATTGATGGAAGAGACACTTACGAATATTGAAGAAGTAGAAAAAGAGTTATTGAAACGTGAAGATATCGATATTTTACAATTATCGGTGAACACAGAACCTTCTACTGATGCTGCTGCAATGATGACTGGCGGTGGTGCAGGCGGTGGTTTAATCTATGCGATTTTCGATCCGGATATGGAAGATTTCCCGAAAGCGAAAAAAGAAGTAGAAGACTATATCTTTAACATTGGCCAATCCGGCGAGTGGAAAACGCAAAACTTCGCGATGGGTATGTCATCGAATGAAGTAAGCTATACACTATATAGTGAAGATTTAGATAAGTTAAACGAAGCAGTTGCTCAAGTAGAAGATGTTCTAGTTGATGTTAAAGGACTTGATGAAGTTGAGTCTAATGCTTCTGCACCATATGTAGAAAATGTAATCAAAGTAGATCAGGAAAATGTATTACAATACGGTCTGACTACTGCTCAAATTTTAATGGCTTTACAAACAAATAATACAAAAGAAGTGCTGACAACTGTTGAAAGTGACGGCGCTGATATTAATGTAGTTGTTCAACGCGAAGCAAAATCTGCAGCAGCGGATATTGATGAATTACTGGAAACACCGATTCAAACGGCAACTGGTCAAACAATGACAATTGGTGACATTGTTGAACTTGAAGAAGGTACGACTTTAAATTCATTATCTCGTCAAAAAGGCGAATACTTTGCGACTGTATCTGCAACGATCACAGACAAAGATATATCAAAAGCAACATCTGCAGCAGATGAGAAAATTGCTAATCTAGAATTACCGAAAGGCGTTACGACTGGTGTAGGTGGTGTAGCTGCAGATATGGCTGAAACATTTACTCAACTAGGGGTTGCGATGATTGCAGCTATTGCGATTGTTTACTTTATCTTAGTAGTAACATTCGGTGAAGGTTTAGCACCATTTGCGATTTTATTCTCTTTACCATTTACAGTAATCGGTTCATGGATTGGATTGTTCGCAACAGGTCTTACAATTTCGGTTTCAGTTATGATGGGATTACTGATGTTAATCGGAATTGTTGTCACAAATGCGATCGTACTTGTTGACCGCATTATCCGTATGGAACATGAAGGCATGAACATGCGTGAAGCAATTCTGGAAGCCGGTGCAACTCGTTTACGTCCAATCTTAATGACGGCGATTGCAACTATTGGTGCAATGTTACCAATGGCATTCGGTGGTGCTGGCGGCGGTCTGATTTCTCAAGACCTTGCTGTAACAGTAATTGGTGGTTTATTATCATCAACATTATTAACATTAATCATCGTACCGATTGTATATGAAGTATTATCAAAAATGCTGAAGAAGAATCGTAAAGATGTAAAAGACAATTAATACGAACAGCCTGTAAGAAGTAATTCTTGCAGGCTGTTTTTTATAGTAAAGTTATGGGTATAGAAGAAAAGTTTTGATATACATAGCGGGAGGCATTTTATGAAGAAACTATTGTTGTTCAGTCTATTAGCTGCAGCCATATTCAGTTTTAGTTCGATTTCTGCCGAAGCAGCTTCAAACGCAATCGGGCTTGGTAATTACCCGGTACAAGTAGTTGCGAAGAAGAATACAGAACTAAAAGATGAGCGCGGCAACATCATAAAGACTGTATCAAAAGGTGAAAAGTTATTATTGAAGGCATTAAAAGGTACATCCGGAGTTATCAACTATTCTTCCAAAGAAGCCTACATCCCTTTAACCGATATTCACTATATCCAGTTAGTCGATGGTTCGAAAATAATCACGTCCGATGAAGTGGCAGCAAAGCTAAAGCTCGTTTCTCAAATGTATCCATCACTGACGAAATTGAAGATAATCGGGAATTCGGTTGAGGGACGTTCTTTATATTCATTAAAAGTTGGAACGGGTAAAAAGGAAGTATTAATGGATGCATCTTTTCATGGACGCGAACATATGACGACAAATGTATTGATGGAAATGATTGATACATATTTAAAAGCGTATTTGAACGGAACTAAAATTGGAAAATACGATGTGAAGAAAATTTTAAGTGAAGTGAGCATCGTATTTGTGCCAATGGTGAATCCTGATGGGGTAACACTGGCGCAAGGAGGCAAAGTAAAAACATCGATGACAAAGCTTAAAGCAATGAACAACAACAGCACCAATTTTAATCGTTGGAAAGCAAATATAAACGGTGTCGATTTGAATCGTCAATTTAATGTGAACTGGCATTTAATCAAAACGACAAAGCCTTCGTTCAAAGAATATAAAGGAAAAGCGCCAAATACTGAACCGGAAGCGCTTGCGATCAAAAGACTGATCGACCGTGGGGATCATTTAGCGTATATTTCATATCATTCTTCCGGTCAACTTATTTACTGGAGCCAAACGAAATCAAAGTTCAGCCGAACGAAAAAGTTGGTGAAAGGGGTATCGTCCATTACCGGCTATAAAGTAATGCCGGTAACAAAGAAAAATGAACCAATAGCGGCATCTGAAGATTACTTCACAAAAGTAAAAGACCGCCCTGCAATGACGGTTGAAATCGCGCCATATGCCGGGGAAGCATCCGTTCCGTTAAAAAGATGGAATAATGTTTGGAAGCAAAATAAAACAGTCGGACTTTATATAGCCAATGAGGCCCGGAACTGGTAAAAAAACTGGTGAACCCCGATTACGGAGGTTCACCAGTTTTTAGTTTGTTTCTTGAGCGGGCATTGTCCGTTTATGTTTAGGAACGAAAAGTACGACAATAAAGGCAACGATTGCTAATAGGAACATATAGAAATATGTTGAACTAGCCGCATTTGCATAACTTTCGTTTACCTGAACGGATGTACCGGTTAACTGCAGTGTATACGCTGTTACGATGACAGCCGTTCCGATTGCACCAGCAAGTTGACGGATTGTATTGTTTACGGCAGACCCGTGTGAGGCCAGTTCTCTTGGAATCGCATTAAGGGCAGCCGTATTTAACGGCATTGTAATAAATGCCAGCCCAATCCGTAAAATAATGGTGCGTACTAGAATATATACATACGAAGTAGTAGAAGACAAGTCGATAACGAGCCACATCGAAAGTGCAACTAAAACTAAACCGAATATAAATAAAGGCTTTGCTCCGTACTTATCAAATAGTTTCCCTGTAACCGGTGACAAAAACGCATTGATAATCGCACTGGGAAGCAGCAGTAATCCTGCATCCAATGCAGAAAAACCACGGCCATCCTGTAAATACATCGGGAGTAAAATCAAGTCTGCATACATGATGATCGTAATTGCGACATTTATAATCGTCGTCATGGAATACATTTTATATCTGAATACCGATAAATTCAGTAAAGGATCCTGTGAAGACAGTTGACGTTGGCAAAACAGAATACTAATAATCAATCCCGCACCAATCGTTGTTAAAATAACTCCATCATCCCATCCGCGGCTTCCGGCACTACTAAACCCGAACAATAAGAGACCGAATCCGAATGTTGAGTAAATTAAGCTGATCAAATCGATTTTCGATTTCGCACCTTCATTTACATTCATCAAGTATTTATACGCTAAGACAATAATAATAACGATAAATGGAATTAAGCTAATGAACAGCCAGCGCCATGATAAATAATCAATAATAAATCCTGCAAGAGTCGGGGCAATGGCAGGTGCAAAAATAATCGCAAATCCGACTTTCCCCATAATAGCGCCCCTTCTTTCTTCAGGGAACAAGTAGACAATTACGGTCATCATTAAAGGCAAAATAATACCTGCTCCTACAGCTTGAATCATACGTCCTGTTAAAAGCATGCCAAAGTTCATCGCACATGCTGCTACAACAGAACCGGCTAATAAAAATAGCATCGCACTAATAAACAGTTGGCGTGTTGAGAAGCGCTTCATTAAAAATGCCGTAATTGGAACCAAAATTCCGTTCACAAGCATAAAACCTGTTGCGAGCCATTGAATTGTTGTAGGCGATACCGAAAAGGTGTTCATTAAATCACTTAGTGCGACATTGAGTAATGTCTGATTTAAAGTGGAGAAAAAACAGCCTGCAATCATGACGATCAGCAGTATTTTTCTAGTTTGTTCCGATAATTCATTTTGCATTTTAAAACCCCTTACGCTACGATAACTTTATAGACAGTTTGTCTAATAAGTATTTTAACAATGAGCAGGAGCCTTTGACATACACAATATGAAGCACTTTGTAGACTAATCGACAAATTATTCAAATATGTAGATTTAATAATATTTTATAGACAGGAATGGTAAATCTGATGATGAAAATAGATCCACGAACAATCCGTACAAAAGAAATGTTAAAGAGAGCGGTATTCGAACTTTTGGAAAAAGGAGTAATGCTTAGTCAGTTGTCTGTACAAAAAGTAACAAAGCAAGCCACGTTAAACCGAACAACATTTTATTTGCATTATGAAGATATAAATCATTTGATGGATGATTTAACAAAAGAAATTTTCAATGAAGTAACTGAAAAAATAACAGATTTAAACCATATTCATCTGTTAAACGAAAAGGAACATTTAGTTGAGCTGCTCAATTATTTGGCCTCACAAAAACACGCTTTACGATTACTTTTCCAGTTTGAACAATTTGAAAAAGTGCTATTTCAATTAATGAAACAATTGATTGATACGAGAAGGCTGAACAGTGACCGTGTTTCGTCGAAATCGCTTGTAGACAGTCATATAAAAGCGGCGTCCCTTGTCGGTGTGATCTCGTGGTGGTTAAAAGATGGAGGTTATTTAAATGCGTCATACATTGCTGATCAAATCTACCTCCTGTACAGAACATAGTTTAGTTGTTTTTCACAGCTAAACTATAGTTTGTATACAATTCCTAAAATTAGCAAATCTTTTCATGTGTAAAAAATTTCAGCCATTAAATCTGGGCATATGTAATTGACTATTTTCTGAATTCATAATATGTTAATATATGAGTATATGTTCATATATAAAATAAATGGGGGCGTTTTAAATGGGAGAGCATCATCATCACCATCATCATTCGCATAGTACGAACAAGAAAGTGCTGTTTATATCCTTTTTAATTATTACCGGGTTTATGATTGTCGAAGCGATTGGTGGGGTGCTGACGAACAGTCTTGCGCTGCTTTCTGACGCAGGACATATGTTAAGCGACGCCGTTTCACTTGGAATTGCATTAATGGCTATTGTATTTGCACAAAAAGTAGCAAATGCCAGTAAAACATTCGGCTACAAACGTATTGAAATATTGGCTGCCACACTAAATGGACTGACGTTAATCATCATCGCGCTGTTTATTTTTTATGAAGCGATCGGCCGTTTCATGAATCCTCCTGCAGTTGCTTCAACCGGGATGCTCGTAATCAGCAGTATCGGGTTGGCAGTAAATATTTTAGTCGCATGGATTATGATGCGCGGTGCGGATACGAAGGAAAATTTAAATATGAGAGGCGCCTATTTGCACGTGATCAGTGACATGATCGGTTCAATCGGTGCCATTGTTGCCGCATTGCTTATACTGTTCTTTGATTGGGGATGGGCAGATCCATTGGCCAGTGTCTTTGTAGCTGCGCTTGTACTTCGCAGCGGATATCATTTAACGAAAGCTTCATTGCATATTTTAATGGAAGGCACACCTCAGGATATAACTGTTGATGAAATCATAGAAACGATTGAGAAATATGAAGAGGTAAAAGCGCTTCACGACTTGCACATCTGGACAATTACAAGTGGATTAAATGCGCTGTCATGTCACGTTGTTGTAAATGATGACTTGACGATTAAGGAAAGTGAGCAATTTTTAGAGAAAGTTGAACATGATCTTCTACATCAAAATATTCATCACGTGACGATTCAAGTTGAAACAACTACGCATCAGCACGACCATTCGGTTTATTGTACAGCGAAGCAAGATTCAAGCCATCAGCACCACCACCACCATCATTAATCAATTACGCCTGGCGTATAAGAGAAAAGAGGTAAATCGTATGACAATGGAAAAAAGAACCCAACATGAATTGGATGAAGAAACATTGTTTGTCGTTTCGCAAACGTTCAAGGCGTTAAGCGATCCGACACGAATCCGTATTTTAAACATGTTATGCTGTGAAGAGCATTCGGTAAATGACATTGCAGAAAAGCTCGATTTAAATCAGTCGGCGGTTTCCCACCAGTTACGTTTTTTGAAGAATTTACGTTTAGTAAAATTCAGGCGTGAAGGGACGACATTGTATTATACAAGTGCAGATGAACATGTTATCAACTTGCTCCATCAGGCAATCGATCATGCTCATCATTAATTAAATAGAAACAGTCATCAACACGTAAAAGTTTTCTTAAATGAACGGTTACGTGTTTTTTTCATTGGTTTCGACATTGAAGAATGTAGGGTATATCAATAAACGGAAGTCGCAAACTAAAATCATTGCCCATTTACATGGTGGCAGCAGCAAGTTTACAAAACATTTATAGTTGAATTCTAAAATAATGGAGGTTTTTCAATATGAAAGTTGTAGCAATTGTAGGAAGTATCCGTAAAGAATCATACAATCTAAAGATCGCAAAATATATTCAGGCACGATATGCTGATAAGTTCGATTTGGAAATTCTGGATTTAACCCCTCTGCCGATGTATAACCAGGATATCGAAATGGATCCTCCAAAAGCAGTATTAAACTTTAAGGCAAAAGTAAAAGAAGCTGATGCAGTTCTTTGGATAACACCTGAATATAACGCTACAATCCCCGGTGTGTTAGGAAACGCCATCGACTGGCTAAGCCGTGTGGATAAAGTGATGAACGGCAAACCATCCATTATAATGGGGTCATCAATGGGAATGTTAGGTTCTGTTAAAGCCCAAATGCATTTGCGAGATATTTTATTTGCAATCGGTTTAAATTCCCCGATTTTACCTGGTAACGAAGTGTATATTGGAGCCGTTCATGAAAAAATTGATGCGCTAGGACAACTGACAGATGAAGCGACAATCGCATTTTTAGACGGCGTGATTGTGAACTTCGTGGAATGGATGAAGAAGTTTTAATAGTGATGGCACCTCTTTTTAAGAAGAGGTGTTGTTTTTTATGAAGGCGAGTTTTCCTGGAAATGTTACTGCAACAAAAAGAGACTCCGACGGTAAGGCCTAGTGCAGAGGATAAAGATATCGCATTTTGTCAATAGAATGGTGTGACGAAAAAAATATTGTTTTAGGTGAAAGAATACTCCTTAAATCTGCTTTTTTATTTACTATAGTTTTTATCTATCAAAATTATAGGAAGTATCTAATGGACGAAAGACGAATCTCTCATTACAATATAGATAAGGCGATTAAAAAATTAGGTGTAACGGATTTTTTAATTGGCTATATGGATTTACAGAAATTCATCGTAACATCGAACTAAAAATATTATTTTGGGGTGATTGTTAATGGGAAAAGATTTAAGTCAGTTCATCAGAAATGAAGCGTTTTTAAACAAAGTTGTTTCAGCAGAGGAAGCCGCGTCTTGGATTGAAGACGGCATGAATCTGGGAATGAGTGGTTTTACACTTTTCGGAGAGCCTAAAGAATTTCCTCTTGCACTTTCTAAACGGGGAGAGCAGGAAAATTTCAAAGTAAATCTATATACAGGGGCATCATTGGGTCCAACTGCCGACCAATCGATGGCAGAAGCAGGCATCATCAACTTACGTGTGCCTTATCAAGGTAATGCGATTATGCGCGGTAAAATCAACAACGGGGAAATTTACTATATTGATCAGCATTTATCACATACAGCGGAAGAAGTACGTAAAGGTTCACTAGGTAAAATTGATTATGCGATTATTGAAGCAGCAGCAATTACAGAAGACGGTCTCGTGATTCCAACAGGTTCTGTAGGGAACTCACCGATTTTTGTAGAAAAAGCTGAAAACGTGATTATCGAAATTAATACAACAGCCCCAAAAGCATATGAAGGGCTTCATGATATTTATGTTCAAAAAGCACAAGGCGAGCGTAAAGAAATTCCTATCTACAATACAGGGGACCGAATTGGTGAAATCGGAATTAAAGTCGATTCTGCGAAAGTAAAAGGGATTGTTTTATCGGAGCAGCCGGATATTCCGTCACCATTATTCGAGCCAAACGAGGAAACACAGAAAATTGCCGATAATTTATTAGCATTCTTGGCAAATGAAGTGGAAGTAGGGAATTTACCGGAATCTTTAGCGCCGCTACAATCAGGCGTTGGTTCGGTAGCAAATGCCGTATTAAACGGCATGCAAAAGTCTCAATTTAAAGATCTTGAAGTATTCTCGGAAGTACTGCAGGATGGTGTGTTTGACCTGATTGATGCGGGTATCGTTAAATTCGCGGCAGGTACAGCATTCTCGCTTTCCAAAAAGCGCGTGGACTCACTAGCGGAAGACTTGGAAAAGTACAAAGATAAAATTATGTTCCGACCACAGGAAATTTCGAATAACCCGGAAGTAATTCGTCGCTTAGGTGTTATTTCGTTTAACACAGCAATTGAAGTCGACATTTACGGTAACGTCAACTCAACTCATGTTAACGGCACAAAGATTATGAACGGTATTGGCGGTTCTGGTGACTTTGCACGTAATGCACGCATTACTATTTTCGTTACATCTTCATTAGCGAAAAACGGAGCTATTTCAACAATCGTTCCATTCGTTTCACATATCGACCATACAGAACACGATGTCGATGTCATCGTAACGGAGCAGGGCTATGCGGACCTTCGTGGACTTCCACCAGTGAAGCGAGCAGAGAAATTGATTGAAATTGCACACCCGAAATATAAAGAACAGTTACGTGCTTATTTCGAAGAGGCAAAAGAAAAAGTAGGCGGCCAAACACCGCATATCCTTGAAAAAGCATTCTCATTCCATAACAATTTAAAAGAGAATGGGACAATGTTATTTGAAGACGACAAAATTAAACACTAATGGATAAACAGACAAAGGTGGCGTTTTAACATGGATGTAAAGTTTCCTATTGGTCCATTGCAAGTACCTGAACAGGTGACACTTGCCAATGTAAAGGAATGGTTACAACAAACGGAATCATTTACGACACGTTTAAGAGAAGTGGTCGATTCATTAAATGAAGAGCAGTTAAACAAAACTTACCGCGAAGGTGCCTGGACAGTTCGTCAGCTTGTTCATCATATTGCTGATTCACAGCTGAACATGTATCAGCGGCTGAAGCTGGCACTAACGGACGATAACCCGACAGTGCCGGGATTTAATCAAGAAAAGTGGGCAGTACTGCCAGACAATGACTTACCTGTAGAAAGTTCGATTAAAATGCTTGAAGGTATTAATGAGCGGATCGTTTCGTTAGGTCAACGTATAACTGAAGACCAGCTAAAACGTGAATTTACACATGAGACAAACGGGCCAATCACAGTAGCCAAAAAATTAGCGAAATTGGCATGGCATGAAGAGCATCATTTCGCTCATATTAAAATCGCCCTATCAAATTAATTCTTTTTATTGTAATGGCTTACCAAATAGTGGTAAGCCATTTTTTGTGAGCGTACTATTTTATTTCCTTATATAAAAAGACGAGACGTTCAATTTCATCAAAGCCATTGTTTTTATAAAAATGTTCTGCTGGAATATTTCGGTTTGTGAGTAGTGTCATCGATTCAACTGTTTTCTCTTTCAACTGGATTTCTAAATAGTTGAGCATCGCTTTTCCAATTCCTTTATTTTGCAACGTTTGATCGACGCACATTTCATGGATGAAATATTCATCGCCACTATACCACTTCCGTTGCACGCCCATTATAAAGCCAAGGAGTACACCATTTTCGATAGCAATTACACCTAGAAAATTTGGGGTATTGTAGTAATCGGATAAATACTGGTGCGCACTTTCATCGTTCCAGTTGTCATTCCACGGCTCTGCATTAAATACTTTTATAAATGTATTTGTACATGTTGCTAAATCGGATTCTTCCATTCTTTTAAATTCCACTATGAACCGCTCCTTTTAAAGTTTTTTCGTAAAACAGACAATGCGGTTCGCTTCTGTAAAGCCTAATTTAAGATGAACGTTTAAACTGTCCTTATTAGACAATTCGCAGTCGCTCGCAAACTCTGTACATCCCTTTGCTTTAGCCCAATGTTCACATGCTTGTACTAACTGTTGTGCGAAATGCTGTCTACGGGAAGCCTCTACTACATATAAGCCTTCCAAATAGCCAACCGGTGTGGAATGTGTACCCTCCACATAGTCAAACCGGAGCTGACATTGTGCAAACCCCATTGGTTCTTCATCGTTAAATGCTAAGAAAATAGTACTGTTCTGGTTTGTAATAACGTCTTCCATGTTCTGTACGAATTCTTGTAAATCATTACCTGGCCAAAGGAGTAAAGCAAGGTGAGCTGCTGCAGATGCTTGGTCCAGTGTCGCTTCTTTAATCATAGGTTCCTCCTGTTTTATAGTAATAAGTATGTTTACTATTATAGAATAAAATGGAAGGTGATAGGTGGTTATGCACTGGATCGTAAAAAAATTATTTTCATTTAAAGGTCGAGCTATTGCAAAAATTGGAAGGGAAAAGGCTTTTAAAAAGAGAACTCTTTTATATAGCTGATTTAATAAAGGGGAGAAATTGCTTTGAGTAAGTCATTTATTGAACAAGTCCATTATATTCGAATTCCTGTAAAGGATTTAGAAGTGTCTGCACAATGGTACAGTGATATATTAGGGTTCCAATTACTAAACAATACTGAGGAAAGAGCCATTTTAAAAGTAAATGAAGGACCATTCTTATTAATCTTAGTTCCTACTGAAGATGAAACATTTGCACATTTCACAATTGATAATAACCAGGAATTTAGCATTGGCTTCACGAGTCCTGAACTATCTAAATTTCATCAACACTTAATTGATCATCAAGTTACGGTCGAAGATATAAAAGAAGATAATGGGCATGCCTTTTTCCACTTTTATGACCCAAATGGGAATAAACTTCAAGTTCACTGGTGAATTATGATAAATTTATTACCTAATATCATCACACAACAAGAGTGGTGAAAAGGTAATAATATTGAAACGAATCTATCTTTCCTTAATACGTTATGTCACAGCGTTTCAACAGAGCCTAAAAATAAAAAGCAAGCCATACGATCAACGTAGGCTTGCTTTATAAAGGTTTTAAAGCTTTCGTCTGCTCAATGTAAATAAATGCATCGTATCTTGAACCAATATTGGATGGAACATAATTTCCGTATACTTCATATTCAGGATGGTAGACTACACCAATTGCACGATGGCCAATCCGATCATTGAATAATTTCCGATTCTCATCAGTAAAAATCAGTATTTTATCTTGTCCGCCAGCTGCGTGGAGCTGTCCTTCCCATGTGTTGAGTTTGGAAGAGGGAACTTGGATTATTTGCAAAGGATCTCCCCAGCTGTCAGCAGCGATGACCGTACCTTCATACGTCCCGAAGCCGATCGCAAAAGTATTGTACATTCCATATTGTTCACGAATAAGTTGACCGACGTTGATCATCTCATCTTCTTTCATGCTTGTGGCGGATGCATCTCCGATATGTGTATTATGTTCCCAAATAATAATTTTTGCATCATTACCGTGATACTTCAATAATTCATTAATCGCTTCCACCATATGTGAATCGCGTGTATTCCACGAGATTGCATCCTGCATCATTTCGCGGTAATACGTTTCAGCATTTTTCGCGACAAGCGCATTCATCATGACATTTAAATCTTCCTCATGTTTATTCGAGTACTGTTCCTTGTTATTTCGCAGTGATTTCAGCAAATCTGTTACTTCACGGACACATTCATCCGTAAATTGAGCAGTGGAAAGGGCATAATGTTCGGGCATTCTGTTGTAAGGTTCAAAGCAGGAAAATGCCTTCTTTGCGTGCTCAAAATCTGCTTTATACTTAGGGTTTTCAGATAAAAAGTGTATTACTTCATCCATCGATTCAAAGAGACTGTATAAATCAATACCATAAAACCCGACTTTATTGCTCAATGTGTCATTTTTATCCTTTAGCCACTCTACGAATTCTTTTACTTCTTCATTTGCCCACATCCATTGCGGCCACCGGTTAAAAGATTCCTTTAAAATTGTTGTGGCAGTTGCATTGTCATCTTCATAACCTTTTACATAGCGGTTTACTGCCTGTGCAGATGGCCAGTCTCCTTCAACAGCGATTATATTAAACCCTTTTTGGTTGATCAGAAGTTTAGTTAACTCTGCGCGGACTGTGTAAAACTCCGATGTACCGTGCGACGCTTCACCGATCATCACAATTTGGGCATTTCCAATCGAATCGACAATTTTATTTAAACCATGTTCGTTAAAGGGAAGGGCGTGCTTTTTTATTGCAGCTACCAGTTTTCTTGGCATGTTTTTTTTCGCTCCTTTCATACAACGTTATCTTTCCCGTACTACTCATATGAATACCCAGCTGCGTGTAAATTACTCGGGATCATATTAAAAAAACAAAAGAAAATTATTTTGTATAAACATAAAATAAGTGGTGATGCTAGTAACGATGGTCGGTTAGCCATCGAATGATTTTGGCGCATGATTCTTCGTGAATCCAATGCGCCTTTAATTTTGCTCATTTAATGCTAATCTTTTTACAACTTTCAGGTTAGTAATTTTGTACTTCGTAGAATTTTATAATATGATAGTTTTATACTAACTGAATTAGGGAGAATGACTTAATGAGTATTTATAATTATTTAGTGAAAAAAACGAACGGTGAGATCCTGTCAATGGAAACTTATCGTGATCAAGTGATGTTGATTGTGAATACGGCAAGTAACTGCGGATTTACTTTTCAATATGAAGACATGCAAAAGTTATATGAACGCTATGCAGCAAAAGGGTTCACAGTACTATCATTTCCATGCAACCAATTTGGCGAGCAGAACCCGGAAGACGGAGAAACGTCCGCAAGACAATGCAAGCTACAGTTCGGTGTTACATATCCAGTATTTGATAAAATCGATGTGAATGGCAAAGAGACTCATCCGCTATTCAACTACTTAAAACACGAGGTTGATTGTCCGGAATTTGTACGTGATACAATGCAGCAAAAACATTTGTACAATACAATTCAAACAAACTATCCTGATTATTTAATCGGCCGCAATATTCGCTGGAATTTCACGAAGTTCCTAGTAGACCAAAACGGCCGTGTCATTCAACGTTTTGAGCCGGATGCTTCATTCCTGGATATCGAAAATGCGATTGAACAGCTTTTGGAAACTGCAGCTGTATAATAATCACATTACAAATAAAGCCCATTCCTTCAATGGAAATGGGCTTTATTTTATGCATTCTTTTTCGTCCTTGTAGTGGTTGCACGTTTTCTCGTTTTCGGCTTCTTCGTCTTATCCAGGGATGCTTGTAATGCGGACATTAAATCGGTCACATTATCAGGTAGCGGTCGTTTTTCGTTTGCCACAACCGTACTTTCCGTTTTCTTTTCCTCGATCAGCTGCATGAGCGCTGTACGGTAATCATCCGTATATTTGGTTGGGTCAAACTCTGTTGTCAATTGTTCAACAAGCATAAGGGCCGTATCCAGTTCCTTTTGCACGACTGCTTCAACACTTGGTATATTCGGTACATCCCCGACATCTCGCACTTCATCCGGGAAATGAATGATCTCCATAACTAATGTATTTTTATAGACACGGACAATGGCCAATTGCTCTTTTGACCGGATCGTAATTTTAGCGACACCGATTTTACCTGATTCCTCCAACGTTTTTCGTAATAGGACATAAGCTTTTCCACCTGTATTATCAGGTGATAAATAGTATGTTTTTTCAAAATAAATCGGATCAATTTCTTCCAGCTTAACAAAATCTATAATCTCTACGGATTTGTCCTCATTTTCTTTACGCAAGTTTTCCAAATCCTCTTCATCCAAAACGACGAATTTGTTCTTTGTATACTCGTATGCCTTTACGATATCTTCATCTTTTACTTCTGCCTGACATCCTTCACACACCTTTTTGTAGCTGATCGGTGTATGGCATTCCTTATGGAGCTGCCGAAGTTTAACGTCTTTATTTTCAGTTGCGGCATGTAGCTTTACGGGAATATTTACTAAGCCAAAACTAATACTACCTTTCCAGACAGTATGCATGTTGTCACCTCATTTTTCCTTACTATGGGACTAAAAATTTAATTTATGTATTGTCTGCAAAAAAAAACAAAGCATAAATATAAAAATGAAAGTTGGCCTATATGTGAAACCTATGTTATTAACCGATGTACCGGATATTCCATTAGGTGACGATTGGTTGTATGAGGCAAAGTATGACGGTTATCGCTGTATTTTAGTTTGGGACAAGGGCAAAAATATTCCTGAGCTGAAAAGCCGAAATGGGAATGTATTAAATGAAAAATTTCCAGAAATCATTCGTTTCTGTAAGAGTATTTATGCTGAAATCGAACCATATTTACCGCTGATTTTTGACGGAGAAATCGTTTATTTAATCAATCATTTTCAAAGTAAATTCTCGTTTGTGCAAAAACGTGGAAAAATGACGAATCAAAAAAATATCGAATCAAATTCAAAGACATTTCCATGTCATTATATTGTGTTTGATTTACTGAGATTAAAAGGGAAAGATAAGGGAAATAGCCGGTTAACAACAAGAAAACAATTATTATCCGATCTTTTTGAACGGCTCAATTTACTTGACACTGTTCAATATAATGATTCAAAGAGACTTCAAGCGATTGATGTATTTGAAAATCCGCATTTACTTTGGCAAAAAGTAACGTCCCATAATGGGGAAGGGATCATTGCGAGTATCTACATATAACTGTACAAAATATAAATTGTACAATAAATATAATGTATTTCTCTCCATATAAAGGAATTAAGGAACTTTCATGAAATAAATTACTGTACATTACATTTAAAGGGTATTTATAGCATTAATATATATCTTTCCAATTAATTCTAATTATTTCTGTACATATATATATTTATATGCATTAATTGTAAATATAGGAATTATATTTTGGGAGGAGGTTGGTTAAATGAGTACAAATATATATCCGATATATAATTCAAACTACAAATTTAGAGCTGATACAATTTGGATTGATTGGAAAATTAAAAAAAATGGTGAATTCGAAAAAAAGCAAATAGCATTTATATGTCTTCAGAATAAGGATAATCATTTTGAAATAGTACATCCAATAACTGATTTTATCTTTTTCAATTGGAGGTATGCTTCATATAACACACAGCGAAAACATGCTTTAAACTTATCCTCCTTTTTAAATTTTATTATAGATAATAGAAATAAATTTAAATTAAAATCATTAAGAGATTTAGAAATTACTCATGGAGAGAAATTTCTTAACAGTTTAACAGAAGATGGAAAAGCAAGGCAAACTGTTAAAGATATTGAAAGAACCCTGACTTTATTTTATTATTACCTCTCAAAAAAAGAATGCTTACCCCTAGTCACTTCCACAACTTTTGAGTCATATTATAACGAAAATGGTAAAAAAATACACATATCTCCATTTAAAAATGTTATTCTTCCTAGTTTATCAAGTAATGAAATGGAACACACTTTTCCTATTGAACATTTACCATTATTCTTTGAAATAGCTTGCTTGACTGCAAAACCTATTGTTCTCGGTTTATACTTTCAGATTTTCGGTGGATTAAGAGTTGGTGAGGTTGTAAATATAAAAAGAAGTTCAATTAAACATACGGTAAATGGGGAATCTTTGCTTATAAATTTGAAGGAAAACATGTTCCGTACTGATTTAAAGGATATCAATGGTGCCAATTACGTTAAGAAAGAAAGAAAGCAATCAGTAATGATTTTACAAAACTGGTTTTACCAACTTTATGACGATCATCTAGAACTATATACTTGTGAAGATGGGACAAGCGCATTATTTGTTAATCGTGATGGAAAGGCAATGACATCGAAAAGTTATAGGCAATACTTTGATAAGGTAAAAAAATATTTTATATATTGTTTAAAAAATAGCAATAATATTAATGATAAATTACTTGCTCACCACCTTAGAATTTCTAAGTGGTCAACTCATATTGGAAGAGGAATCTTTAGTAATATGTTAGCTGAGTATGCAAAAAATCCTTATGAAATTGCAGTCCCTCGTGGTGATAGTTCACTTCTTTCCTCATTAAGATATCTAAAGGGGACCTCAAGGTTTCGAAAAAAATTAGAAGAGAGATTAAATCATATGCATGGTTTTTATATTCCTCGTCTTATTGAAAGCAAAAATGAAAAAAGAAATTAGGTGAACGATTGGATAAATTTACAATTAGAGAAGCTGCTATTTATCTCGGTGTGTCTGAAAAAAAAGTTTATTATTGGACAAGATCAAATCGATTAGAAACATGTCCATCTTTTAATTCAAGAAGAATCTTGATTGATAAAATAGTATTGGAAGATTTCAAACTTACAATTTCAAAGGAACTGAAAAATGGTGTTCCCAAAGGCTTTTTCACAGTAATTATGTTAGCTCAAAGATTCAACGTTAATAGAGCTACAATTCTTTTATGGATAAATCAAAATATTTTTAAAAATATAGAAAAATCAAGAATTTCCCATGGTTCACCTGAGTACTATTTGATTCCTGAATCCGATGTAGTTGAATATGAAAGGGAAATCAATGATATTGAGGAACGATATATAAAATCTACTGTTGTCCAAGAAACATTGGGCATTTCTGCAGGTCTATTATATAAACTAAAAAAAAGGGGATATTTTGAGGACAGCATAATCTGGAAAGGTAAATTGTATTTATCTAAGTCATCTGTAGTATCGCTCAAGAAAAAATTAGACCAAGAAAGACAAATGTTAAGCACGAAGGAATTGTCGGAAAACCTAGGTGTTTCAGTTGAACAAGTCCTAAAAATATTTAGACCTGACTTACAATTGTCTCTAAGAGGGCGTAAGTTTCTATTATCTAAAGAAAATTTCGAAAATTTTCTGAGAGATAATGGTGATCTTCTGGCTTATAAAAATAAAGTTATTCCAAAGGGATATTACAATACAAATATGTTAGCCCAATACTTTAATGTAAATCAAACAGAAATAGTACGTTGGATAAATCAGGGTAGATTTGATGGAATTAAAAAAATTAGGGAATCTACTTCAGGACAAACAAGTATTTTTCTTATCCCTGAATCTTCTGTAAAAAAGTATGAGGAATTCCTTGAAGATTTAAATAAAAATTATGTAACCCCAAAGCAAGCTATGGATATTCTAAATGTAAGTAGTTCAACAATGGGTAATTGGATAAATAACAAAAAAATATCCGGTGGAATACTTTGGCTTCGCACTTGGTATCTTCCACTGAAAGAAATCAAAGGAATTATATCTCAAAATTTGTCATTAAAAAAGTTAATATCTTGTAATAAAGCTTCAGAATTATTAGGTGTCTCTCGTAAAACAATAAAAAAATGTTTAGAATTGAACTTATTTAAAGTAACAATTATACAAAATAAAGTTTATTTAAGTCGAGAAGAATTGGAAACACTCCCTGATGATTTTTTTGAGAAATTGAAATTAAATTATAAGTTATACGTGTCTAAAATAAAAAAACCTAAAGGTTATTTAAACATTAAAGAAGTAGCTGAAAAACTAAATATCCCTTATAATTCAGCGAGCTTACTTATTAATAATGGTAAATTAGGTACCCCTATAGAATTTCTAGAAAACGGAGAAAAGTTAAAAGCAATTAGTCTAGATGCAATTAAATTATATATTACAAAATTGGAAAAACAAAAAAAACAAGTGGAAATACAAAAAAAATGTTTAAATGCAAGTGATGCAGCTAGTTATTTAAATATACATTCTACAACGTTAAGTAGTTATATAAAAAAAGGGTATTTTCCTAATGGTTTTAAAGAAAATAATTATTTCTATATCCCTCTAACAGATTTAGAGGAATATAAGAGAATTAGAAATTTAACAAAACTACCAAACGAAAAGGGAATAAAAATCGATAAAGCTTATTTGCTAGAACATTTAATTCATTCCATTAAAATTATCAAAATTCCAAAGCATATTGAGAAAACTAGGGAGTACTATATTGATTATATTTCGGTACGAATATCTTCATTAAATGGTCATATAAGCTATATTAAGTCAGAATATTATCGAGCTAAAAGTTGCTATGAAAAAATTATTTTAGATTTAACTAACGAATGTTTTGAATTAAGTGAAGAAGAAATCCATTCCATCCTTATAGATGAATCTTATGCACTGTCTCACAGGACTTTAGTAAATTGGTTTTTTCAGTATGTGTTTGGTATCTTGGGTATCGATAATAAGAAAAACTTTATTATTACCCCTTCATCATCTACTAAAGATAAGGAAAAAGAAATCTATTCTCCTGAGATTTATCTTGAATACCTTTCCTATACCAAAAATATTGAGAGGCATGTTTTAGAGGCCTTAAAGAGTCAGCATTATGCTAATATGTGGCTTTTTACTATTATGCATCTAATAGATACGTGGAGATCTATAGACATTGTTAATAGTCTTATAAATATAGAATTAGAAGCCGTAGATATTAATGATTTTGAATGGTTTTTGTCAAACAAAGTTACAAAAGAACAGGCTCAAATCGTAATAAATCAAATTTATTATAAAACAAGAAGTTTAACCACGTCCAAGACTAATTCACTCTTAACCTTTCTTGTACCTATGGATTTTATCCTGGCTGCAGGAAATGCATTTATAATTTGCGAGTTACATCGTCGACATACTAAGGATAAGTATTTACTTCAAACACTTATTTCAAATAGTCTAAAAGCTCGTAAACCAAACAATCAGCATTTAAATTTCTTTAAATATAATGAAGATTTAAGAGGCTTTAAAAGTTTAGTAATGAATCGTTCAACCATGACTTATCTTTTTAATAGTATTGTAGATGAAGCTCCTGATCCTGAATTGGCATTAACATATACACAGCAGACGCGTTCTCATGAAAAAGAAGATACTACAGCTATCTATGTTAAAGCTACAAACTTCGATGGATCCCTTGGAAATGTTTCCTTAAACTTATTCAATAGAGGTCATTTTGGATGGTTATACAATACATTGATTAAACTTTTATTTGAAGATGAAAAGGGTCCAATACCAATTGATGTCAGAACTCATTATATAATGGAATTCAGAAAAGAATTTAGCCCTAAGCAAATAGAAGATTGGGCAGTATTTCTCCAAAATATAGATAAAAAAAGGCTGCCTATATTAAATAAACTAAGTAAATTAAATAATCTACAAATTAAAGAATTAATAAATGGCATACTAAGTGGAAAAAGGCCTTCTCGTAATGAACACGGTTCATGTTTGAGTTACCCTGATTGCGAGAAACCGCATCTACAGTCTTGCTATTCATGTGAATTCTTTATTCCAGAAGTATATACAATTATTCATATTAAACAAGAAATTGAAAATTTAATGACATCGATTGAGTCAACGAGGTATACAACTATTATTGAGAGGGATTCTTACTTTCTAAAAATATATTTATTACTTCTAAATGAAGCTATTTCTGTCTATGGAGAGAAATATATAGAAACTTTTATTGACCTAGTTGGCATTAGAAAACGAATCTTACAGTTGAGTCCATTACTAATGTAAACCAAAGGGGATGGCATATAATATGGAAGTGAAAATCGACATTGGTAAACTTTCTGAGAATATTACATTAAAATCAATTGAAAACGTAACACATACACAAATTCCAGAAGAGGAATTGAGGAAATACTTTTCTTTTTTGAAAGAAAACTCTTTAATTAATGCTGATAATTTTGATGAATCAGTGTGGTTAATATATAACGAAAATAAAGACAGAGAAATTATATTTAAATTTGATTTAGAGATGTATCAAGAATTAAATAAAGCTCTAAAAGGTTATATACTTCTAAAAAGAATGACAGGAACAGCTATCAATACTTGCCATAAAATACTAATGACATTAAAAAGAGTTATCTTAAAAACGAGTAAATTTGAAGATTTAAAGGAACTAGAAATCTTTTTAATGTCGCAAACCTCAATTGTCGGATTTGAAACGGCTGGGATAATTAGATTATTTTTAACTTTTTATGAACATCCATTGAGTTCGGAGATTATCGATATTTGTAACTCTATAAAAACCCCAGAGAAAAAAAACCGAGAACTACCGTATTTTCCTGATGTAATTGCCTTCGATGAAATTATAGAGGAATTCTTTAGTTCTTACAATTCAGAGGAATATTTTCGGTTTTATCCCATTTTAATTTGGTGGAAACTAACAAATGTATTACCAATGAGAGTTATTGAAGTTCTTAAACTTAAAAAAAAATGTATAGATAAAAAAAATGATGGAACCTTTTGGATTACCATTCCCAGAGAGAAGAAAAAAGCAAACTCTCCTTTTAAACTAGATATTACTGATACAGTTCAAATTGATAAAGAAACATTCGAAATCATTTCATGCTACATTCAATTTATAGATG
Organism: Solibacillus sp. FSL K6-1126; assembly: GCF_038003445.1. Lineage (NCBI taxonomy): Bacteria > Bacillati > Bacillota > Bacilli > Caryophanales > Caryophanaceae > Solibacillus > Solibacillus sp. FSL K6-1126. The sequence continues at coordinate 1,993,041 of NZ_JBBOPD010000001.1, forward strand.
ACAATAAAATTGAAACAGAATACTTATTTCCCTATAATCTGTATGTTAAATTTTTACCAAAACCAAAAGGGAGCTCTGGTCAAAGAAAAGGAAAAAAGAATAGATTGATCGATAAATATTTACAACGAATATTGGACGACTTTTATACCCAAGTTATTCAAAATGAATCATTAGAAAAAATTAATTTAGGAGACACCAGACACTTTGCAATTATGAATATGTTTTTGCAAGGATTCAATATGTTATCAATTGCTAGAATGGCTGGTCACGATAATTTGGAAATGCAATTCAACTATTATTCTCATATAGACCATTATGTACAATCACAGGTTTATTTACTTGCACAAAAGAAACTTGAATTAAATATTGAAAATAACATAGGTAAAACCATAAACAATACTTCAAGATATTTATACGATAAGGGATTAATTTATGAAGATATCGAGCTCGAAAAACTTAGAAAAGTAGATTTCGGATACTGTAGTAATCTTGATTTCCCGAATGATTGTGTTGGTGAATGTAAAGTATGTCAACCTTTTTATATATTTAAACCAGCTTTAAATGACTTAGAAGAAGGATTAAAGTGGTTAACCGATTATTCGCTGTCTATACAAAGAAATATACAGGAAGTAACTGAAATGATGTTTTCACTTAGCAAAAATATGTTTTATGATCTTCAGAACCATAAGTATCAAGAATCTGGGCAAACTAAATTAAATTCTGCTTCCTCTCAACTAACAAGATTAATGGACCAGAGATCTACTGTTGAAGCATGGATTAGGAGATATAAAGATGAGTGAAACTAAAGAGCCTGGGCGCCCTAAAAAAATTAGTGATGAAAAATTAAAAGAAATCGCACTTAGCATTAAACATAAAAATGGGAGGAAAAAAATTACTTTTCAATTTCTTCAAAATGAAACGGGTATTGGAAGACAAACGTGGAAACGCAGAATTGAGGACTATATTAATGAACTAAATAAGCCAATTATTCTACCTACTAACGCTACATTGGAAGGTGTTTACTTTCCAAATATTGAAGATATTTTTGAACGACATAATAACAACAAAACAAAAATTATCGACGAATTTTACCATTTTGAAGAAATGTTTCGGCAAACTTTTCAAGAATTAACTTCATTAAAAGAAAAAATGGTTCATTTGGAACAATTACCATATATAGTTGAAAAACAGAAAGAAGAAGTGAAATTAGCTAAACAAAAGGCCACCCATTATGAGAATTTATACAAATCTTTAATCCTTACTAGTAGCTTTTCACATCTTCGTGACTTTAAAAACATTCAAGGAGATTTATTACAATTCAATAGTGGAAAAGCGGATCATATGACAGTAGAAGAAAATAAATTTAATAAGATTTTTTCTTCTGTAAACCAAATAGCTGATGAAGATTCCATTCAAAATCTAACTACTATGTTTCCGGATTTATTTAAAAAGGATTAAATTTAGATTCGATAAAGGACAATACCTGGTTGAGAACCTTTTATGGATTACAATTAAAATTATTGAATATGTTTATATACTTCCAAAAGAATTAAATTAAATCTTTAACAAATAACCGTAGATGAAATCAAGACGAAGTTAAAGAAGTATTAAGTTTATTTAGTTCTTAAACCCATAAAAGAATCCGTTTGATTAATCTTTTTTTAAATGGATTCTTTTTTATCACCAATTTAAAGTACTACTTCTATTTAAATTAAATTTACATATGCCTGTCTCAGGAAGATATTGCTTTACTTTAAGAGCCGCTTCAATATCACCCGTTAAGTAATTGAAAATGAACGAACTTGCTCATAACCAGTCGCCGTAAAAAAGATTGACGCACGTCTATAGCTTTTCATTACGACAATATAAAAGCTTGATTCGATGCTTCTGCACTTTCTACAGTAGTATCAATTGATAGAATTAATCACAATATGGCAGTTACTACGTTCTTTTAAGGTCCTGACAATAGTAGTTTTTACTCGAATATACTTCAATGATGATTATTCTCCGTTATATCCATTTACATCAGCCCATTTTTTATTAGGGAACACGACCTCTCTTGTTACAATGAAGCTTTAAATATTAAGCTATTTCATTTCAATTATCTGCATCTCCTTATGACGAAGGATTTCACTCTCAGATATTAGATGACTTTAAATTCTTCCAAATGACACAATTGAATCTCGTTTATATGCTTCTAGTCCAGCCTAAAACTTGGCTTTCACTTCTGAGTTTGGTTTTAAGTTATTCATTTTATCTTCAAGTCGATTCGTTTTTTTACCATGAATTATTTTAAATTTTTGAATTAACTAAATATACATATATACTAATAGTGATAAATGAGATTAAGGAAATACTTTAATTATAGCCCTAATGAAAAAGGAAGCAGCTAAGAATATTACATAAGATGAGATAGGACAAGCTTTAACGAGTACTAGAATGGATATAATAAAAACGGTTGACAATATACCTAGCGGGGTATATTATGTGTGTAAGAAATAGGTGATTTGCAAATCTAAGAAGTGGCATAGGAGGGTTCACAATGAAAAAAGTAGTCATTATTGGTGGAGTTGCAGGCGGTGCTTCCGCAGCAGCAAGAATTCGACGTTTGGATGAGCAAGCTGAAATTGTGATGTTTGAGAAAGGCCCACACGTTTCCTTTTCAAACTGTTCATTACCGTTTTATTTAAGTGGTATTGTAGCGGACAGCAAAAAATTATTAATGATGACACCAGATTCATTTGAAGCCAAGCATAATATTGACGCCCGCGTGAATAGTGAAGTTATTGCGATTAACCGGACGGACAAAACGGTGACGGTAAAAAACGTCGTAACCGATGAACTATCGGCAGAATCTTACGACCAATTAGTTTTATCGCCTGGGGCTAGTCCGATTGTGCCAAGCTTACCCGGAAATGATTTACCGCATGTATTTACCGTTAGAAACGTTGTAGATATTGAGCGTTTACAAAAAGCAGTCGTCGAGCAGGAAGCGCAAAACATTGCGGTTATAGGTGGTGGCTTTATTGGCGTGGAAGTAGCAGAAAATCTGTGTTTAGCTGGACGTTCGGTATCCCTAGTAGAATTTGCCCCACAAATTTTAACACCATTTGATGATGACATGGCGCAAATTTTACATAAGGAATTGGTAGAACATGGTGTGGATTTAACTTTAGGTGATGGTTTAGCAAAAATTACACCGTCTGCGATTATATTGAATTCAGGGAAAGTAATAGCGGCGGATATAGTCGTTCTAGCCATTGGCGTGCGACCAGAAACGTCGCTAGCTGCTGAAGCAGGCTTAGAATTAGGAGAAACAGGTGCGATTAAAGTAAATCAAAATTACCAAACGAATGACCCTGATATTTATGCAGTGGGCGATGCCATTGAGGTTTACCACCGATTAATGAACAAGGCAACGCGTCTGGCTTTGGCCGGTCCTGCGCAGCGTCAAGCCCGTGCAGCAGCAGATCATATGTATGGATTGACGGTTACAAATAAGGGGATCATTGGTTCATCCAGTATTCAAGTTTTTGATTATGCAGCAGCTGCTACAGGTTTAAATGAGCGTACAGCGAAACAAATTGGAATGTCGGCCGATGCGGTGTATATCATTGCACCGGATAAAGTTGGCTTGATGCCTTCGAGTAATCCCTTACATTTCAAACTAATTTTCGAAGTGCCAACAGGTCGTATTATTGGGGCACAGGCAATCGGTAAGGGCAATTCCGATAAGCGAATTGATGTCATTGCGACGCTTATTACGATGAACGGCACGATAGAGGACTTAAAGGAATTAGAGCTTTCATATTCACCAATGTTTTCAACGGCAAAGGATGTCGTGAATTTAGCGGCATTAGTGGCTACAAACTTAATGGCAGGACGCTTCAAGCAAGTACGTGTGAGTGAAGTACGTGGTTTAGTTGAAGAAAAAGCGTATATTGTCGATGTGCGTGAAGCAAATGAGTTTGCACAAGGCGCCTTAAAAGGGGCTGTCAATATTCCATTAAGTGAGTTACGTGCACGTATGCATGAAATTCCGACGGATGTTCCCGTCTATGTGCACTGCCGTTCATCACAACGCAGCTATAATGCGGTAATGGCACTGAATAATAGTGGATATACAAATGCTACGAATATCTCAGGATCATTTTTAGGGATTTCTTTATATGAATATTACCAGGATCAAGCAAAAAACCGTGATCCGATTGTGACAAATTATAATTTTAAATAAGCTATAGAGAGCCAACTGTTGGTAGAGAGGAATTTTCAGATGACGTATATATCTTTAGGACAAGTAAATATTCCGATCGCATGGCTCGCTTTCTTACTTGCTATTTTTTATAGCGATTTTAGAAGTCGGAAGGCAGGTGTAGCAACAAATAAATTATTAGAGCAACTTGTCATTACCTATATTCTCGTTTGGAAGTTCAGCTATATCCTATTTTCTTTACCTGACTTTATAAAAGCACCGTTATCACTAGTTTATTTTGACGGAGGGCTAAGAGGACATATTCTCGCATTAGTGGTGCTTGCTTTTATTCTATTAAGAAAAAGACAAATACTAGTATGGGCAGATATTTGGATATACTGGGCAAGGGTTGTGGCTGTAATTAACGTCATTAGTTTAGGGTTTCAGGAGCACTGGCTGCTTGCGGTGATCTGGCTTTTGGCCCTTGTACTTGTTGAAAGAAAATATCAACACGGGCTGTTACTCGGACAGTTTTTACTACTAGCATGGTTGAATGGCTTTACGAGTAGTCTAACACTCGTCCATCTTTTTGTTTTGTTAACAGTGTATCTAAAAACAAAGCAAGCACAGTATTTGGTTATTACGGGTATTTTAAGTTTAGTGGCAATGATGCTTGTGGATGTAGAGAGAGCAACTGAAACAATAGCCCATGAAATGATTGATTTACCGACAACGACCGGGGAAATGTATAATTTATCGGAGCAAGAGCAGAAACTGACCATAGTTAACTTCTTCGCAACCTGGTGTCCACCATGTAAAGCAGAAATGCCACACTTGCAAAGCTTTGCGGGAAATTTACCGGCGGGGGTAGCGCTCATCGGGGTGAACTTAACAGACCGTGATAATGGCGAGCAGGCATTGGCTAATTTTATGGAAACTTATGAAGTGACCTATCCAATTTTAATGGATGAAACAGATGAAGTAGGAACTGCCTTTCGGGTAATGTCCATTCCGACAACCGTGCTACTTAATGCACAAGGTGAGGAACTGGAGCGCATCGTAGGCCCTGTCAGTGAAGAGGGCTTGCGCCAATTAATCAAAAAACATCAAACATATTTGGAGGAATAAAACATGGCAATTGTACATGCAACAGATCAAACATTTGAACAAGAAATTTCAAACGGTGTCGTATTAGTGGACTTTTGGGCAGCCTGGTGCGGTCCATGTAAAATGATTGCGCCAGTTTTAGAGGAAGTGGATGCAGCAATCGGCAACGAAGTGAAAATTGTGAAGGTAGACGTAGATACGAACCAAGTTACAGCAGCGAACTATCAGATTATGTCAATTCCATCGTTGTTAGTATTTAAAGACGGTGAATTAAAAGGCAAGACTGCGGGCTTCATGCCAAAAGAAGATTTAATTGATTTTATTCGGCAATATTAATGGTCAAAGAAGCCATATACAGCAAATGTGTATGGCTTTTCTAGTGTCCTTTTGTAAAGATTTTACCGCTCTATTAAACAGATGCTTTTTAAAGCTGGCTATAGAGTTAAACAAATTATTTCTATTTTTAGAGTAAAAGGAAGAGGTGAAAAAATGAAAAAAGACCAAACGGAGATTAATCAAATCCAGTATGCACAACAGCATTTGGCCAATGAGCGAACGTACTTGGCTTGGGTACGAACAGCTATTGCCATTGTAGGAGTGGGCTTTTTAGCAACAAGCTTGCATTTTACAATTGGAAACATACGAAATGCGTGGGTAGATGTGTTGTCAATTATTTTAGGTATTTTCTCTGGCATTTTAGGTATTATCGTCATTTATATTACAAATCGTAATTATAAAAATAAAGAGCAAGGGATTATGAATGGAAAGTTTCAGCCATCTAGTGCACATATTAATTTATTATCCATACTGATGATTATTTTTATTTTATTAATCATTAATTATTTCATGTTTATATTATGGGCATGATAAAATCGGTTTTTTTATAAAGCTATCTATCTATAAAAGAATGAAGAGAACCGATTTTGGTTCATTTAGATTAAGTAATAATTGAAGAAGATGCAAAAGGCTATATAGCTGAAAATGAAGATACTTCAATGGCAACAATTGATGAAATTCGTGCACTAGCAATCGAACGTCATCAAAAGAAAATGATGAAAGATGGCGAAGCACATAATCATGACCATTCAAATGAAGGTGAATGGTCATGCAGAAATGACTTCTTCAGAGGAAGCAAACGAATAGTTCCATCCAGTTGCGAGCAAGTGAATGATTCATTTGCTTGCTTTTTTTGTATATATTAACGAAATTTTCACATTTCTCCTCCATACTTCAAGTGAAGGGAGTGGGTGAAATGCAATTTGTTTATGAACAGGAGCGATTGATTGGGCAGTTGTCATTTGGTGAGTTGTACACGTCTACGAATCCACTAAAAGGTTATAAGCCGTATGAGTTACTTCTCGCCTCGTTGACGACGTGTAGTGGATCGTTACTAGTGATGCTGTTACAAAAGATGCGTCTTCATTTTGTAGAGGTTTCATTTACATCAGAGGGGCATCGTAATCCAGAGATGGCGAATCGAATCGAAGCGATTGTCATCACAGCACACGTGTCATTTAACGAGGAAGTGAAGGGAGAGCAACTAGCGAAGCTTGAAAAGTTGGTTGTAAAAAATTGTGGGATGATTCAAACGGTAATCGAAGCGGTGGATATCAAATTTACGATTGTACCCGCTACAGCAAAGGGGAAGAAAGAGCATGATTAAGAAATTGTTAGCGATTGTACTCCTCGTTTTACTTGGAGGCTATGCTACTTGGGATTACTTAGCCGGTGAGAAGACAAAAAAAGTGAACGAACCGACTCAAGAAATGATGGATGCTCCAGAAGAACAGGTTGAGACGGGAGCAATTACGTCCGACATTCCTGTGGCACAGGATTTTACGCTACCGACTTTAAATGGGGAGCCAGTAAGTTTGTCGGATTCGAAAGGGAAAATTACAATCGTCAATTTCTGGGCAACATGGTGTCCACCTTGTCGAGAAGAAATGCCCCATATGCAAAGTTTTTATGAGAAGCATCATGAAGAGGTTGAAATTCTAGCTGTCAATGTAAAAAATATGGATGATGGTCGACCAGCAATTGAGCAATTTGTGCAGGAGCATGAGCTAACATTTCCGATTTTACTCGATGAAAGTGGAGAGGTTGGTCTCACGTATGAAATCATGACGCTGCCAACGAGCTATATTTTAGATGCGGAAGGACGTGTTTTTCAAAAAATTATCGGAGCAATGGATGAGCAAGTAATGAATGAATTAGTTGAAGCCCTTCGTTCCTATGAATAATAAAATTGATTAGAAAAGTAGGTGGGAAATCATGATTGAAACAGATACGGTCCTCATCGTGGGAATTCTTTTAGCATTCGGGGCCGGGGTGCTGTCATTTTTATCACCCTGTGTATTACCTTTATTCCCAGCGTATCTCTCTTATATTACAGGGATTAGTGTCATGGAAATGCAAGCCGATCAAACGGCAGCAATTCGGAAAAAAATATTGATCCATTCAGTTACCTTTTTAGCAGGAATCGGCGTGGTTTTCATTAGTTTAGGTGCAAGTGCCTCCTATTTTGGACAGTGGCTACAGCATTTATTTATTGGGCAAACGGCAACACTCATTCAGCAATTAGCGGGTATTTTTATCGTCTTTATGGGCTTAATTGTGGCAGGATGGCTGACGATTCCAGTACTTATGAAAGAAAAAAGACTCCATGTGGCGAAAAAACCAACAAGTTATGTCGGAACATTTTTTGTGGGCTTAGGCTTTGCGGCAGGATGGACGCCGTGTATTGGACCGATCTTTGCGTCAATTTTATTATTAGCAGCGACGAATCCAGGAGCAGGCTTAGTGTATACTCTCATGTATGTGATTGGCTTTGCCGTGCCTTTTATCCTGTTAACGTTTTTCATCGGGAAATCAAAGTGGATTGTGAAAAAAAGTGGTCTTCTGATGAAAATTGGTGGCATTATGATGATTTTCATGGGGATTTTATTGTTTTTTGGCCAAATGTCCCAACTGAGTATTTTTTTATTACGCTTAATAGAAGGAACATGGCTTTCTAATTTAGGTTAGTTCAGTTGATAGTGCGAGCATTCAATTTTCGGTACAATAAAATAAGAATTTTTTGTTGATTGAAGGGAGGTGTCTCCCTTCAACCAACAGGACGAGGGGGTACTATGAAACAAAAAATACTAATTGTAGAAGACGATCAAATGATTCGTAACCTCATTAAAATTTATTTACAAAAAGAAGGTTATGAGGTCGTAGAAGCAGACGATGGTGAGGTGGCGAAGTCTGTTTTTCTTAACGAGCATCCGTGTTTAATTGTGTTGGATTTGATGTTACCGAAAGTCAGTGGGGAACTGCTTTGTGAATGGGTCAAGGAGCAAGGAAGAAATGAAGTGTCGATCATTATGTTAAGTGCGAAAGTGCAGACAGCTGACAAAATTCATGGGCTACGACTCGGTGCAGACGATTATATGACGAAACCGTTCGACCCAGAGGAACTAGTGGCACATATTGAGGCAGTTTTACGGCGAACAGGACAGTTTTGTCAAAAGATTACTTATGATGGACTTTGTATTAAGCCAAGAAAAGGAGAAGTCCTACTATATAATCAAAAACTCCGTTTAACGAAGCATGAGTTTCAATTGCTATTTCATTTGATGGATAATCCAAATATTATTATGCCCCGAGAAAGGTTAATCGAATCGTTATATCCGTATCTTGAGAAAGACGTGATGGAGCGAACGATTGATGCCCATATCAAAAAACTACGTGAGAAAATTGAAGAAAACCCAAGTCGACCGAAAAGAATTCAAACGGTACGAGGAATGGGGTATAAGTTTGTTACGAAATAGATGGGCGAGATTTTTATCAAAAAAGTTGTTATGGCGGTTAACATTCGTCAATAGTTTGATTATCAGCGCATTTATTTTGTTTGCGTGCTGGGCGATTTATGAAGCAACTTGCATAGTTGTAGACGAGAATGTTGCGATTCAAGAAGGAAAAATTATTAAAGATATATTATTGCAGTACATAGGGATTTTCGTTGTATTATTTACTGCTTTTGTGGTATCACTTCAGTATTTTTTTACACGTCATCAATTACAACCGTTACGTGAATTAATGGAGTCGATGGAAAAGTTGAAGCAAGGCAAAGAAGTACAAAATGTTCGCTCAGAGTATGAAGATGAAATCACCGCGTTGATGGATCAATTTAATGACTTGGTCAACCAGTTAGAATCTAATAAAAAGCAACGTCATCAGCGTTTATCAGAGTTTTCTCATGAATTTCGTACACCTTTAACCAACATTAATGGCTATCTAAAGGCTCTTCAAACGGGCGTGATTTCTGGGAATCCAGAGCTCTTTCAAGCATTGCATCAAGAATCGAAGCGTTTAATTTTGATGGTGGAGCAATTAAAATCGATTGAAGAATTGACCTATGCGGAGCAGCAAAAGTATTTACAAAAACAAGACATTGAAATAGCAGACGTCATACATCAAGTTATCCAAATGTTTAGTTGGACAATGAAAAGTAGAAACATCGCGCTCCATGTACAACTAGAGCAGCAAATACTTGAAGTAGATCCATATGGACTTACACAGGTAATGAGTAATCTCATTGAAAACGCCATTCGTTATTACGAAGGGATGAAACCTATTGAAATTGTCGGAAAAAAAATGACGGGTTTTTATGTAATTTCAGTTAGCGGACAAGGAAAAACCATTTCAGAAGCGGAAAACCCATTGATTTTTGAACGTTTTTATCGTGTAGACGCGATAAATCATTCAATAGAGAAAGGGGCAGGGCTCGGACTAGCCATCTCCAAGCAAATTGTTGAACAGCATGAAGGGACGGTTTCGCTTAAGACAGACGGTACTTATCATACCTTTCTTGTAAAGCTCCCACTTCGAAATTAAGGTCGTTTCCTATAGAAACGGCCATATTGAACGATGCTTGCAGTGATGGAGAAACGTATTATGTTTAAGGATTGTAAGTGCCTAGGGGGTACTACTATTTGAGGTATATGAACATAGCGAACTAATTTGGTATTCGGTCGGACGTTTATATTAAAGGACTTCGTACAGATAGCTTATATTTAATTGGTGAACTACGTTCGGCGCAAGTCGTATCATTACTTTTAATTGTAGTAGGATTCTCTGCGATTATTTATCGCCGTTTTTATTTAAAATCGACCGTCACATATCAAGATAAATAATGAAGATGTAAACCAGAGGCTATCTAAAAGTAGCTTCTGTTTTTTAGTTTAGTGTAAAAGTGAATTTATCAATTGACATATACCCTTAGGGGTAGTAGCATATTAAACAGATAGTAATTGCTCTTAAATATTTTTTTAACCTTTATAAATTAATGTTTTTAGAGGTTTTATGAAAGAAGTTTTATTTGTTGACATATACCCGTATGGGTAGTATGATACGAAATAGATAATGAAATGATTTAAAAAAGAGGTGAAATAATGCAATACGATGCAAAGGTTACAGCACGAATGAAAAAGATTGAAGGTCAGCTTAAAGGTATTTTACGTATGATGGATGAAGAGAAAGATTGTAAGGATGTTATCACACAATTAAGTGCCGTTCGCTCAGCTGTTGATCGCACAATTGGTGTTATTGTCACAGACAACTTAGTAGATTGTTTATCGAAAGAAGATGCAGCAAGTTTAGATAAAAATGCAATGGTAAAAGAAGCAGTAGAGTTGTTAGTAAAAAGTCGCTAAGACTTTTTATTTTTAAAATAAATTATACCTATAGGGGTAAGGAGATATTATGGAAAAGAAAAGAACAACAATCGTTTTATTCAGTGGGGATTATGATAAGGCAATGGCAGCGTACATTATTGCAAATGGTGCAGCAGCTTATGATCACGAGGTAACAATCTTCCATACATTCTGGGGTATCAATGCGCTACGTAAACAAGAGCCAGTAGCAGTGAATAAAGGTTTCCTTGAAAAAATGTTTGCTAAAATGATGCCACGTGGTGCGGAAAAACTTGGTTTATCAAAAATGCAAATGCTCGGTATGGGTCCTAAAATGATTAAGCACGTAATGAACAAGCACAACGCATTAACGTTAACGCAACTTATTGAGATGGCACAAGAACAAGATATTAAGCTGGTTACTTGTACGATGACAATGGATTTACTGGGTCTTCAAAAAGAAGAATTATTAGATGGTATTCAGTATGCTGGTGTAGCTGCTTATTTAGCAGATGCTGAAGAAGGTAACGTAAACTTATTCATTTAAGAGGTGACCAATGGAAACTGTAATTTTAATAATCGGAATTGTCGCATTTTTTGCTTGGCGTATGAAGCCAACAAAAGGAGTTAACAATATATCAACAGCACAGCTTAAAACAATGATTAACGATAAAGATAAAGTTTTTGTCGATGTACGCACACCTGGCGAGTATAAGGCACGCAATGCAAAGCAATTTAAAAACATTCCTCTTGGTTCTGACTTTTCAAAGTTGCCAAAGGATAAAGAAATTGTCGTTATTTGCCAAAGTGGAATGCGTTCAAAGCAGGCATGTAAGCAGTTAAAAAAATTAGGGTATACAAAAGTAACGAATGTCCGTGGTGGCATGAGTGCATACTAGGAGGAGTAAATATTGAAAACAATTCAACCAATAGAGGTACAAGCAAAATTAGAAGCTGGCGAAGCATTGAATCTAATCGACGTGCGTGAAGTAGCAGAAGTAGAAGCAGGCCATATTCCTGGTATTACGCACATTCCACTAGGATTACTTGAGTTCCGCATGCAGGAATTAGATAAAAAAACGCCTTATATTATGGTGTGCCGTTCAGGTGGACGGAGTGGTCAAGCAACAATGTTTTTAGAATCACAAGGCTTTGATGTAACGAACATGACAGGCGGAATGCTTGAATGGACGGGCGAAGTGAAGTAAATCTTAAATTTTATTATAAATAATACCATAAGTATAAATGGAGGTTTCTAATGATTAAATCAGACGTACAACTAGATGCAAAAGGTCTAGCTTGTCCAATGCCGATCGTAAAAACGAAAAAAGCAATGAATGATGTGGCTGAAGGGCAAGTGTTAGAAATTCAAGCAACAGATAAAGGCTCTGTGGCGGATTTAGCCGCATGGTCAAAAACAGTAGGTCATCAATACATTGGCTCAAGTGAAGATAACGGTGTGTTCTATCACTATATTCGTAAATGTAATCTTGAAACGAGTGAATCAGCTGAAAAGACATTTGAGCAAACAATTTCAAATGAAGACGCTGTTAACGGTGAAGGGTTAATTTTAGATGTACGTGAAGCAGCAGAATATGCTTTTGGCCACATTCCAGGTGCTAAATCCATTCCAATGGGTGACTTAGCGGACCGTATGAATGAGCTTGATCCAGCACAAACTATTTATGTCATTTGCCGTACAGGCACGCGTTCTGACTTAGCTGCACAGCAATTAGCAGCAGCAGGTTATACAAATATTTATAACGTCTTACCTGGCATGACAGGTTATGAAGGCGAATTACAGAAAGAGGTAAAGTAATATGTCAAACAAAGTAGCAATTATAGCAGCTAACGGTGGTCTTTTCGATGCGTATAAAGTATTCAATATCGCAACAGCAGCAGCCGCTTCTGAAAAAGAAGTAGCGATCTTCTTCACATTTGAAGGCTTAAACTTAATCCACAAGCAAGGGATGCAAGCACTTGAAATGCCTGCAGGAAAAGAGCACTTCGCAGAAGGCTTTGCTAATGCACAAGTACCAGCCATTCCACAATTAGTAGAAATGGCGCAGGAATTAGGCGTGAAATTCATCGCTTGTCAAATGACAATGGATGTTATGGACTTAACGAAAGAAGATTTCGTGGACGATATTGAAGTTGGTGGCGCCGTTACATTCCTAGAATTTGCAAAAGACGCAGCACCGACATTAACATTCTAATGACTAGCATTTTCTTTTCATATATGTAACATATCCATTGGTTCCGGTAGCAATTAGGCTACCTGAGCCGAAAAAAATTTAATTAAAATAATACCTATGGGGGTACAATTATATGACAGTAACAGCATGGACAGCAGCACAAGTTGCACGCAGAGTGATTGATAACAAAGAATTATTTATTTTAGACGTTCGTAATGCAGATGCATTTGAAGATTGGAAAATTGATGGTCATAAATTCGATTACTTAAATATCCCTTACTTCGAACTTTTAGATGGGGTAGAAGAAATTTTACCGAAAATCCCTGCGGATAAAGACGTACTTGTAGTATGTGCGAAGGAAGGTTCTTCTATCATGATAGCGGAAATGTTATCGGATGCGGGTCTTTCAGTGGGCTACCTTGAAGGAGGTATGAAATCTTGGTCAATGTACCTTGAGCCAATTAAAGTAGGCGATCTTAACGGCAATGGCGAGTTATACCAATTCGTACGTTTAGGAAAAGGCTGTCTTTCTTATATGGCTATCAACGATGGGGAAGCAGCGATTATTGATGCAGTACGATTTACAGACGTATTTACAAACTTTGCAAAAGAAAAAGGTGTAGAGATTAAGCACGTATTTGATACACACTTACATGCGGACCATATTTCAGGCGGTCGTCATATCGCAGCTGCGACAGGGGCAACATACTATTTACCATCAAAAGATGCAGAAGAAGTTGTATTTGATTACACACCACTTGAAGATGGTTTAAAAGTACAGTTAGGCACTTCTCAAATTGAAGTAGGCGCACTTTATTCACCAGGTCACACAATTGGTTCAACATCATTTGTGATTGACGGCAAGTATTTATTAACAGGTGATATTTTATTCATCGATTCAATCGGTCGCCCTGACTTAGCAGGTCTTGCAGAGGACTGGGTTGGTGACTTACGCGAAACATTATATTCTCGCTACCGCAGATTAACAGAAGATTTAATCGTGTTACCAGCACACTTCATGATCATTGACGAGTTAAACGAAAATGGAACAGTAGCGAAGCGCCTGGGTGATTTATTTGCTGAAAACCACGGTTTAAACGTAGAAGACGAAGACGTATTCCGTTCAATGGTTACAGATAACTTACCACCACAACCAAACGCGTACCAAGAAATTCGTACCGTGAATATGGGTAAAGTGACGCCTAGTGATGATGAACAAACGGAAATGGAAATTGGTCCTAACCGTTGTGCAGTACGCTAATTTAGTTTAGCAATGAGATGTTACACCTATGCTTGTCTCACGCTCAAAAGGCAAGTAACCGTTTACGTTTTATTCGGTAAATTAGAAAATCGCTTACAAAAAAGAAATTTACGAGAAGAGGAATTCAACATGAATATTACAAAAACTTTGGATGCAAAAGGTTTAGCTTGCCCTATGCCAATCGTACGTACGAAAAAAACAATTGACACAATTAACTCAGGTGAAGTATTAGAGGTACAAGTAACAGATAAAGGTGCACTTGCAGACTTCACAGCATGGGCTGGCGCAGGTGGTCACACAATTTTAGAGCAAAAAGAAGAAGCAGGCGTACTGTACTTTTATATTCAAAAAGCATAACAGTGTTTTGGGCGAGTAGAGCATTGTTCTACTCGCTTTAATTTTTATGAAAGAAGGACAAACAAATGGAAATCGATTTATCATTCACATTTATAGCCGTTATTTTCGCACTTGGATTTTTTGGATCATTTATTTCAGGGATGCTAGGTGTTGGAGGGTCTATTATTAAATACCCTTTACTTTTATACATTCCACCACTATTTGGACTTGCAGCATTCTCTGCACATGAAGTATCAGGAATTAGTGCGATTCAAGTGTTCTTCGCATCGATAGCGGGTGTTTGGGCGTACAGAAAAAGTGGTTTACTGCACAAAGAGCTCATCATCTATATGGGGGGCGCTATTTTAATCGGTAGTTTTATCGGTAGTTATGGTTCAGGTTTCTTATCAGAAGAAGTCGTGAATATCGTATATGGAATTTTAGCAGCAATTGCAGCAGTAATGATGTTTATCCCCCGTAAAACGGTTGAAGACACATCTGTTATTACATTTAATAAAGCGTTGGCAATTTCATTAGCATTAATTGTTGGTATCGGTTCAGGAATTGTAGGGGCAGCCGGTGGGTTTTTACTCGTACCGATTATGTTAACGGTCTTAAAAATTCCAACTCGCATAACAATTGCGACGAGTTTAGCGATTACATTTATTTCTTCGGTCGGAGGTAGTGTGGGTAAAATCATTACCGGTCAAATTGAGTACTGGCCAGCGTTTATTATGATTATTGCAAGTATCATTGCAGCTCCTCTGGGCGCAAAAATCGGACAAAAAATGAATGTTAAAATTCTTCAATGGTTATTGGCACTTATGATTGGTGCAACAGCCATTAAAATCTGGATCGATATTTTATAGTACAAAATCGTTAGTTTAAAATAGAGTTCCTATTTGTTATTTACGAAGTTAGTTTGAGTTGAGGCAATACGATCATGAATTTTTTTCGTAACTTGCGCCATACTGGATTAGAGGTAGGATTGAAGGTGTTGACTGTTAGATCGTAAGCTATCTTAGAATAAAATTTGTGAAGATTAGTTCATTAATTCGCTATAGAATCGTCACATCCATTTCAATTGAAGTCCATATTTCACTTATATAATTGAATTTGTAAAACTATCCATGTCGGAGGAGAATTATGAAAAAACTATTGTTTGCAGCACCTTTAGCACTCACTTTATATGCTTGTGGTGATGAGGAAGTGAAGGGAAGTGGTGAAAAAGCAGAGGTTTCACAAGAATCCCTAGAAGAGAAGAAGGTTTCGGTATCTGAACAAGCAGAATGGACTGTAGATGAGCGTTTACAAGAGCCAACAGAGGATACAACGTGTTATATGTGCAATATGAAAGTGTATACACGAGATCATGAACAAGGTGTCTTTTCTGCACAAGCTGTACATGAAAATGGCGAAGTGGTTTTCTATGATGATATTGGCTGTTTATTAAACGATGAGTATGTCAATAAAGTAGAGAATGAAAAATTTGTACGTGATTATCATACGCTAAACTGGTTTAACGTTGAAGAAGCATTTGCTGTAAAGACTGATATGAAATCACCAATGAACTGGGGCTACATTTTCTTTAAGTTTGAAGAAGATGCGGAAAACTACATTGCTGAGAACGAGCATGCTGCTATGGCAACAATTGATGAAATCAGAACGCAAGCAATCGAACGTCATAAGAAAAAGCAAATGAAAAATGGCGAAGAGCATAGTCATGGAGAGAATAACGATCATTCGAATGAAGAAAATAATACTAATGGTCACCAAGAAAATATGTCTTCAGATGAATCGAGCGAGTGATGACAATGAAAAACTGGATCATTGCCACTGTTTGTGGCGTACTAGTAGGTATTCTTACACCGATTGTTGCAGAAGCAAGTTCGGAGCATCAGCATGAATCACCTAGCTTTGTGCAACCGAAAAAACCGTTAAAGGGTGAAAAAAGCCAGTTGCAAAAATTAATAGATCGTACGGAACCAGGGGGCACGCTTTTCTTAGAAAAGCGTGTTTATCGTGGTTCTTTATCGATTACAAAGCCCATCACTATTATTGGAATGGACGGTACTAAGATTCACTCACTCACAACGGCATTAACAGTTTCTGATACACAAAATGTCGTGTTGGAGAATATCAGTTTTCAAGCAGAGAATACAGCGATTGTTGTAAGCAATGTACAAAATATTCACTTGAAAAATGTCGGAATAGGCGATTCGATGGCTGGTATACAAATTACGAAAAGTGAAAATATCAGTCTGCACGATGTAGATGTTCTCGGAAAAGAAGGACATTTCTCTTCAAAGGGACACGCTGTTGCAATCTATGAATCGAAGAAAATTACAGCTACAGATAATGATATAGAGCAAGTACTGGACGGATTTTATCTTGAAAGTGTCGAGGACATTCATTTGACGAATAATAGTATCAAAAATAGTCGTTATGCCATGCATATGATGTATAGCAATCATATCGAGTTAGCCAATAATAACCTATTTAATAATATGACTGGCTTTATGGTGATGATTGCAAAGGATGTACAGATTTCCGATAATATGGTAGCAAAAAATAATATGCTCAACAGTTTAGGAGTTTACGTATATGACGTTGAGAATGTGCTATTTGAAGACAATGAATTAAGGGAAAATACGACGGCGATGGATATACAAAATGCTCGTGATATCACAGTTGAGAAGAATGTCTTTTTAGTAAATGGTACTGTTTTACATGTACAGCGCTCACAAGAATTATTCGTTCAACAAAATGAATTTCATGGCAATATTTTAACTGTTCGTACAGATCAGCAAGGTTTCAGCTTAAAAAGGAATTATTATGACGATTATGAAGGAAAAGATTATAACGGGGATCAGATAGGGGATACCCAATATATAGCGACGAATTCATTCGGTCAATGGATGGTACGTAAACCCGTTTATCAATACTTTATGGAATCCCCCAGTGTTGTGACTTTAAATATGATGGATACAGAAGTAACGGAAAACAATACACAAGTTGTTGTAGATGAATACCCTATCATTTTAAAGAAGCCGTTTAGTTTGGAGATAGATATTCATATTTGGCAGTTGCTTATTAGCAGTATCCTTTTAATAAGCATGTTGATTATAAGGAGAAGATTAAAATGAAATTATTTAAATGGATTGGGTTTACGATATCGGTTTTCATTTTAGCAGCATGTAGTGAACAAACGTATGAGCCGAGAGAAATTAACGCAGAGGCAGATGTTTGCTATATGTGCAATATGAGTATTACACATGTGGATTATGCAGCACAGATTGTATTGAAAAATGGTGATCATGTCGCCTTTGATGATTTAGGTTGCTTAATGGAATATGTATTGGAACAGGGGAAAGAGAAAATAGGTGCAGGCTTTATTCGAGATACTAATTCTTCTAAATGGTTGAATATTGAAGAAGCCATTTATGTGTATTCTAAAGAATATTGGACGCCTATGAATTATGGGGTACTCGCCTTTAATTCACAAGAGGAAGCAAACGATTATATAAAAGCGCAGCCAGGCGAAATTGTTCCTTACGAAGAGCTTCTTACATTTAATTGGGGAGTACATGAGCACGAATGAGCATGCAAATGATTTTATTGGAATGTAAGCAGCTTTTACGTAGTAGATGGATACAGATTGTAACAATTTTATTTGCAATTGTATTTACTGCGATTTTAATGATTCAACATTTAGCTTTACCGGAAACGGAGGGCTTTACCCGTCAAACCGCCTCTTTACTTAATATTTTGCTGTTTTTGTTGCCGCTGTTTATGTTAACGATTGGCAGTATGAATATAGCGAGTGATCAAGAATCAGGCTGGTTGGGATTACTTCGAACATATCCTTTAACAATGGGACAGTATGTGTTGACAAAATATATAGCACTCTGCATAGTTTTCGCGGGAGTAGTCCTGTTTGTGTTTGCTGTGGCTTTTCTAGTGGGAAGTTTCTTTGGCGGGCTGAAGCTACCTCTATTTGCAATAGGTATTACAGCTTTGATTTTGCTCATATTTAATGCGGTGAGTATATTAGTAGGAACGATGGCAAAAAGTCGCTTGCATGCACTTGCAATGGGGTTAGGGGTTTGGTCTGTTATAAGTTTATTATTTTCTTATATGGTGATGGCGATCGGTACTGTTACGTCTGAAAACTTTTTACAGAAGCTAGTCATTGCAACGATTCACTTTAATCCACTTGAATGGATTCGTTATGGCTATTTCGTATTTTCCGAGCAAACAGCTGTATTAGGGCCGGCCTTTTATGGAATGTCGAAATTTTATTCTTCTCCACCAGGTTATCTTTTCTTCATCATCATTTCAAGTCTATGGGTCATCATTTCATTAGTTGTGGCGACAATTATTTTGAAGATTCGAGGTAAACGAGTATGACGGTACAACTTCATCATGTTACGAAAGTATTTAAAGGGGAACGAGGGATTTTTGATGTCAATTTCACACTAAAGCCAGGGCATATTACTGCGCTTGTCGGCTCCAATGGGGCAGGAAAAAGTACGATTATTAACATATTAACGAATTTATTGCACCCCGATAATGGAGAGATTATTCGCGAATCCCAAGAAGTAAGATTTATGCCAGATGATATTGAATTTCCTGATACGCTAACAGCTAAGGAGATTATGCACTTTTTAGGGAATTTGAAAAAGGTCCCAGTAAAAAGACAGATAGAATTATTAGATAAAGTAGGCTTATGGGAAGCAAGAAATTTAAAGGTTGGTCAATTCTCAAAAGGAATGCGGCAACGATTGAATTTGGCACAAAGCATAATGGGGGAAAGCCAATTTTATATTTTAGACGAGCCGACAAATGGGTTAGATTCTTTTTGGATTGCCCAATTAAAAGCTATGCTCAAAGAAGAGCGGGACAATCGGCAAATCATCTTATTTTCTACGCATTTACTAAGTTTAGCAGAAGAAATTGCTGATCAAGTTATTCTAATTCATCATGGCCGTATTTTGGCTTCAGGTGATATTAAATACTTATTACAAGAGGGTAAATGCCACACACTTGAGCAACTATGGCTACAAATAACAAAACAAGAGGTAGAGCGATGAAAAAGTGGTTTACGATTATTTTCGTTGTATCTGTTATGTTGTTTATATGCTGGGAACTTGTTGGAACCATAAAGGAATCGCAAGAACATGTTCCAGTTCGAGTGGAAAATATGATGCAAGCCACAGATTTTAAACTTCCAACGTTTGATGGGAAAAAAATTTCACTTCAAGAGCAACATGGGAAAATTGTTATTTTAAATTTTTGGGCTTCGTGGTGTGAGCCTTGCAGAATTGAAATGCCCCATTTTCAAACATTCTATGAAGAATATAATCAAGACATTGAAATTTTAGCTGTGAATGTTACAAGAAAAGACAAGATGAAAAATGTAGGAGCGTTTGTGGATGAGTATGATTTAACGTTTCCAATCTTACTAGACACATCTGGAGAGATTAGTACGATCTATGGTGCTTTTGCACTTCCAGCGACAATTATAATTGACCGAGAAGGAAATATTGCTCGTGAAATCTTAGGCCCAATGGATGAAGCTTTATTACTTAAATATGTAGAACCCTTATTATAAGTAAAGATCTAAATATATGGAAAGGATGTTTGTAAGAGTTATAAGTTTCAAACATCCTTTTATATTTTGATAAGTTTATTGGGCATTACATCTGGCACGTGTTGCAATGGGAATGGCATAAAAATGTTTGTGTATATTAGTTTGATCGGAGCTGCCGTTGCTGCATTAATTTCGAATGGCTGAGCTGTACTGTTCTTAACGCCAATTGTTTAGCGAAAAATGATTTTCCAGTTTATTTGGCGAGGGGTTATATTGATGGTACAACGAGCTAACCTTTTACCGTGAGTAACTTAGTCAATATCATATCGGCAGACATGATTGGGGAATAGCTTTTTCTATCTGGCAACGGTCATTATAATTGTTGCGGGTTTAATTGCAGCACCAATTGGGGTAAAAATAAGCAAAAAGATGGACACAAAAGTATTACAAGGAATACTAGCTGTTCTAATAAAGCAACTGCTTTAAAGAAATGGATAGATTTTTTAAAATTATCCAAACTAAATAATCAAATTATAATCTGATTAAATTATAATTCAAAATAGGGGGATATATATGGATTTTCATTTTACAGTAAATAGTGATAAATCAATTGATGAAGCGATTACATCTATAGAACAAAATCTTAAAGAAAATAAGTTTGGGGTTCTTTGGCAACTTAACTTGACTGAAACTTTGCTGAAAAAAGGCGTAGACAGCTATAAAAAGCCTTACCGAATTCTAGAAGTTTGCAATCCATTAGAAGCGGCACGAGTAATAGAGCATAATCCTTTAGTGGGTTACTTCTTACCTTGTAAAATTACCGTTTATGAAGAAGAAGGAAAAACCAAAATTGGACTTCCTAAACCAACTGCTATGATAGGTTTATTAAATGATACTGAATTAATTGCAATAGCAGAAAAAATTGAAAAAATCCTCATAGATGTATTAGAAAAAAGTAAATAATGAATTACCGGACAAGAATGTATGAAATAATGCATTCTTGTTTTTTCATTTTATTTAAGGATTACGGGTAATACTTATACAAGAATCACACCTAGGACTATCAATTGAATAATATTCTTTTTAAAAAAGGACAAAACATATTAGTCACTAAACTATGTTTTGTCCTAAAATTTGTTTATTTTGGTAGGTACAAATAATAGCTAAGATCTTGCTTTTACTGATTATCCAAACTACCTATTGTTGAATTGTTTTTGGTACATGGCGAAGTAAAGCCCCTGCTGACTGATTAACTCCGCATGTTTTCCTGCTTCGACTAATCTTCCGTTTTGCATGACAAAAATACAATCGAACTTGTCTAACTCTATTAACTTATGTGTCACGAGTATAAGTATCTTATTTGTTGATTCATTTAACAACGTTTGAAACAATTTTCTTTCTGTTTGAATATCTAAACTTGTAAATGGCTCATCTAAAACCAAAAGCGGGCTATCTTTTAATAAAAAACGAGCAAAAGCTAGACGTTGCTTTTCACCACCGGATAAATTCTCGCCTTTTTCATATACAACATCCTCTAGTTTTTTGAAGAGACAAGCTTTATTCAATATGAGTTGCATTTTTTCACGTGTTGCCTCTGGTTTCGCTAGTTGTAAGTTTGTCTCTATGGTTCCAGAAAAAAAATGGTTGTGCTGTAGCATTATACTTAATTGTTTATAAATTGAGTCAGTATCAAAGCTTGATAAAGGGTACATATCAAATAAAATTTCCCCGTTACTTGGTTCAAATTCATTCATCAATAACTGTAATATTGTTGACTTACCAGATCCACTTGGACCTATAATGGCAATCTTTTGACCGGATTGTACCGATAAGTTTATGTCTTCAATTGCTGGTCGTTCTATATTTGGATAAACATAGGAAACATGATTAAAATGAATTGAATGGATATTGTCTCTAAGTAAAATACCGTTCTGCTTCTCGATTGTTGGTGAGATTTCATTAAGCTCCTGCATGGCCTTTTTTGTATGTCTCACATAGTTAGGAGCCATTGCGAGGGGAATTGCAGACTCAAAAACCGTTAAAGAAACAAGAACAATCATCGCTAAATAAACTCCATCTAGTTGCTTCGTTGAAGTTAAATAAGCACCAATGAACAGAATCAAAAAGGTCGTAAATAGGGCAACAAGTTGATTCCCTAAAAATGCTGATTGTTCTTGATCCAATTCTTTTTGTTTTGCTTTTGCGAACTGCTTATTCCACTGTAATAAAGTTTGTTTTTTAGCTTCTAGCTGATTATGCAAGACTAAATCACGATAACCATAAAAATATTCCGTACCCTCTATTGTCATCATTTTTTTATCTTCAGTTGCTGTTTTATGCGGAATACGGAGTAATATATACGGCACGATAAGACTTGTTAAAACAATGCCTAATAGTAAACAAAGCGCAATCCAAGTTGAAAAGAAAAGCATAAATAAACATGTTGTAAAAAAGACAATGCCTGTCACAAACGGTGGGTATAATACACGTAAAAAAAAATTTTGTACAGTCTCCACATTTGTTGTAACTCTGGTTAGTAAATCACCACTTTTATAAGTGTTTAATAAATGCGCTTTAGGTAGCAGTTTATTAAAAAATAGCATTCGAATTTTACTGATGAAACGAAATGTTACACGATGTGTAATCAAGCGCTCGGTGTATTTACTAATTGATTTTGTTACACCAAATAGTTTTAAAAAGGCGGTTAGGATTAAAATGATATAAAAGGGTGGTAATAGCGCGGCTTTAGAAATAAGAAGCCCACTTTGTGCAAAAAGCGCAACTGCTGTTAAACCACCAATTGTTCCACATAACAGTGCTAGTAACACATCTTTCTTATCTGTCCAAATGAACTCAACTAATGATTTCATCGATAAATCCTCCCTTCATCATCTTTTGATAAAATGGATGTTGGACTAGTTCACCTTGTGTACCATAAGCAGCAATTTGTCCGTTTTCAACGATATAGATAACATCTGCAAAGCGAATACTTTTATATTGATGTGCGGCAATAATGACGGTTGCAAATTCACTTAATACTTGAATGGAATGTGTTAATAGTTGTTCTGTTAACACATCAAGTCCAGCTGTTGGTTCATCAAAAAATACAATGTGTCCCTTTTTTAAAAAGGCACGCGCAATGGCAACGCGTTGCTTTTCACCACCTGATAAGCCAAGTCCCCCTTCGCCAAGCGCAATGTCCAATCCTTGTGGAATCATTGAGAGCCAGTCCATAAGTTGGGCATCCTTCAATGCTCTTAAAATTTCTGCGTCACTATACGGCAGCCCCATACAAATATTGTCTCGCAACGTACCAGAGAATATATAAGGATGTTGTGAAATGTAGCTTACCTGAGCATACCAGTCCGATTCCTTATAGATTGCACGCGGCTGATCATTTAACATAACGGAACCTTGGTCAATTTCAATCAAACTTGAAAGCATATTTAAAATTGTACTTTTCCCATGTCCAGTTTGACCGATGAAAGCAACGGTTTTTCTAGGAGATATTGTACAAGATATAGGTCCAATGGTCGTCCCGTTTGCATAGCTGTAAACGGCTTGATTTAATGCTATTTTGGGCTGCGTTGGTAAGCTATTGGTACCCCATTGAACAGGGGCTGTTTTTTCAGTAAGTTGCTGTTCGATTAAATTTGCCGCACCAAGGCTTCCTCGTCCTGTATGAAAGGCACTGCCTAATTCCTTCAATGAATTATAATACTCAGGTGCAAGTGTCAAAATGAAAAAGGCTGGTGCAAATGCGAGCGTTTGAAAGACAATCATTTGAAAGCCAATCTCGAGTGCAATTAAGCCAATACCTAATGTGGCAATTAGTTCAATAAATAATGTCGATGCAAACGCAATTTTTAATACGCTTAATGTACGTTTCATAAAGCCTTCATTACTGGTAGCTAGCACTTGTTCCTGTTGTTTACTTTGTCCAAATAATCGGATGGTTTGCAGGCCCTGTAGTAAATCGAGAAATTTCCCTGAAAAACGATTTAAAGCCTCTAGTTGTTCTTCTGATTTTTTCTTTGTTTGCATGCCAATAATAATATACGTAATCGGCACAAACGGGGCAGTAATGAGCATAATCCAACCACTATTAGGATGAATATAAAAGACAGTGGCTAATATCATTATTGGCACAATGATTGTTTTAATTACTTGCGGAATGTATTCACGATAATAGCTTTCTAATTGTTCAACTGTATCCACAAAAAGTGTCACTCTTTCACCAGTTTTATGTTGAATGTGCTTCTCTAAAGAAGATTCAGACCACTTCGCTAAAAGCTCATGTCGAACAGCTATTTTCACGCTCGCTGCAAATATGCCACCGATTTTGCCAATCCCAAATTGAGAAAGCAATCTTCCGATCATTGATAAAAATAAGTAACCAAAAGACGGAAACGTATCCTGGAACGGTACGTGTTCGATAAACACGTCATTAACAATTGTTACAATGCTTAAGGCTTGTAATATGATACTTGCGCCAGTTATCCCGGAAATAAGAATGAGAAGTAATAATAGCAACTTATTTTTATTTGTAAGTTGTTGTAAAAAATGCATAAGATTCGCTCCTTTCGCACATCAGCTATTTATACGAATACTAAAACAGGCGAAGTAGAATATTTACTAGTGTTACGTGATTAGGATAAATTTAAACGCGTACAATAAGCGGGAATTATGAAAAAGAAGATTCGAACATTAATCGAAGCATCTCACCGTTTTATAATGAAAAACCTTTTAAATTTGCACTAGAAGAAAATTAAATTGATTAAATATTCTATACGAGGTGAATAACTATGCCTAAGAAAAAAGCAATATTTGTGACGAGCTCTCGTTATCAACCATCGTAATGATTTATGTTATAACCGCAATTTTTTTGGATGTTAGGAGGAATTGAGATGGAAGGCTCCTCGGTATTTTGGAGTAGGGCATTAACAGAATTAACTTTATCATTCCATATTATCTATGCAACGCTTGGTGTTGGAGTACCGCTAATGATTTTGATTGCACAATATGTCGGTTATAAAAAGAATGATATACATTACACGTTAATGGCACGGAGGTGGGCAAGGGGATATACTATTACTGTTGCTGTAGGTGTTGTAACAGGAACCATCATCGGCTTGCAATTATCATTATTATGGCCACAATTTATGGAACTTGCTGGAAAGGTTATTGCACTCCCATTATTTATGGAGACCTTTGCCTTTTTCTTTGAAGCTATTTTCTTAGGCATATATTTATATACATGGGATCGCTTTAAAAATCCAAAGCATCATATGCTATTACTCATTCCAGTAGCGCTGGGTTCAGCAATGTCTGCCATATTTATTACAATTGTAAATGCATTTATGAACTCACCTCGGGGCTTTGACATAGTCAATGGCGAATTGATTAATATTCAACCACTATTAGCAATGTTTACCCCCGCAATGCCTACTAAAATTGCACATGTATTAGTTTCTGGTTTTATGACGGTAGCCTTCGTATTAGCTGCAATTGCTGCTTACAAATTATTAAAAGGTGAAAACGAAATTTATCATAAAAAAGCCTTATCATTACTCATGAAGCTTGGTATTATTTTTTCGCTTGCTACAGCATTGGTAGGTGATTTTTCGGCCAAGTATTTAGCAGAATATCAGCCTGAGAAATTAGCGGCAGCGGAATGGCATTTTGAAACGACAGAAGGAGCGGATTTAATATTTTTCGGTATATTAGATGAAGAAGATGTAAAATATCAAATTCGCATTCCCAAATTACTAAGCTTTTTAGCATTTAGTAATTTTAAATCGGAAGTGATCGGTTTGGAAGAATATCCGGAGGAAGATCGGCCTCCACTGTATATTCACTATTTCTTCGATACAATGGTTACCATTGGAGTTTTACTGATTCTTTTATCCCTTGCTTTTGTTATTGGTAGATGGGGGAAATGGAAATGGATCCATTCCCGTTTGTTTAGATGGTTGATTGTACTAAGTGGACCTTTATCAATAATTGCTATTGAAGCAGGGTGGTGGCTTGCCGAACAAGGACGTCAACCATGGATTTTATACGGTATTATGCGTACTGAAGAAGGCGCGACAACAGCAACAGGCGTCGAATGGTTATTTATTGTTTTTGCGATTGTTTATTTAATTTTAGGAATAGGCAGTATTGTGGTATTAAATCGTATGTTTAAAAATAATCCTGCAGAGAAAGAATTGGCTGCACGTAAAGGTGGTGCAAAGTCATGGACATAGAAATTTTAGGGATTTCTGTACTATGGATTTTTCTATTTGGATATGTAATTATCGCTTCCATAGATTTTGGTGCGGGATTTTTCAATGCTTACAGTTTAATCACGAAGAAAAACCATATTCTCTCTAAAGTTATTAAACGTTATTTATCCCCCGTATGGGAAATTACCAATGTATTTTTAGTATTTTTCTTTGTCGGAATCGTTGGGTTCTTCCCACAAACAGCTTACTATTATGGGACTATTCTATTAGTACCTGCATCCGTTGCGCTTATTTTACTGGCGATACGAGGAAGTTATTATGCGTTTGAATCCTACAGCACTTTACGTGGACATAAAGGCTATGCATTTGCTTATGGAATCGCCGGTCTTTTCATCCCTGCAGCCTTTTCGGTTATTTTAACGATTTCTGAGGGAGGCTTTGTGACGATCCAAGATGCAGGTCCTAAATTAGATTATCCTGCATTATTCACTAGTACATTATCTTGGTCGATTGTCGCGTTAAGTGTTACAGCAGTACTCTATATATCAGCAGTATTTTTAACGTGGTATGCCAAAAAAGCAGGGGACTCAGATGCAAGCGATTTAATGCGTAAATATGCACTTATTTGGGGGATTCCATTAATTGTTAGTGCCATTGGTATTATTCTTGAATTTAGAGCTGAAAAACACTGGCATTATGAAAATATGTTAGATATATCTTGGTTATTTATTATTTCAGGTACTCTCTTCTTAGCAACGTATTGGCTTTTATGGAGAAAAGCGAAATACGGCTTAGCCGTCATTTTGTTAATACTACAATTTGCGGCTGCATTTTTTGCATATGGATTTTCGCATTATCCATATTTGTTGTATCCGCATTTAACCATTCATGATAGTTTTACAAATCAAGCCATGGCAATTTCACTTGTTGTTTTCTTCATTGCAGGGTTATGTTTGTTAATCCCTTCACTATATTTAGTTTTCAAGCTTTTTATTTTTAATAAAGGCTATCTTTCAGGTGATGATGAAACGCATGTATGAGGAGATGTGGAAATGGAAGCATTTTTAATAACTTATGCACCGATTATTGTTGTGATCATATCCGTTTTTGCTGCATTTTTCGTTGCAGCAAAAACGGAGTTATAAAGTACCTAACTGGAGGATTGAATCCTTTGTTTAGGAAAATATGTCGTTTTCATGTGTTAAGTTGTTAGTCAAGTATTGTATAAATTTTTAATAAAGGTGAATTATTAATGTAAAGGAGGAATTAACAGTGAATCATAACTTAACTGAACTAGAAGTTGAGCATTTACGTAGTTTAATTGGTGGGCATGGAAACGTTGCAAAAAAATTGGAAATGTATGCATCAAGTTGCACAGACACAGATTTAAAAGCACTCTTTGAAAGAGATGCACAAGCTGCTAAGCAAGCACAACAGGATTTAATAACATATTTAAACTAAGGAGGAGTGTAAATGTTTCAAGATAAAGAAATGGTCAATGATTATCTGGCCGGGTTAAATGCAAGCTTAACTGGATATGCCAATATCATCGCACAAACGAATAATGCGGAACTCAGACAAACATTAATCCAATTGCGAAATCAGGATGAATCCCGTCAACGAACTTTATACAGTTATGCCCTTCAAAAAGGATACTATCAACCTGCTGCACCAGCTTCAAAAGAGGTCGTTCAGCAATTGCGAAACCAATTAATGTCTGACATGCAGAACTAATATTTAGTAAGCCGAACTATGTATTCGGCTTTTTTTTTGCCTAAATCGAAATCTATACTTAGAAAACACATTATTAAAAGTTAGCATACAATAGTATATTATTTTCGAAAGGGTTGAAAAAATGTATTATTCCCCATACGGGTATCCATATCAACACCCATATTACAGTATTGCTCCGATGTATCATTATGCTGTGAATACAAATCAATGGAATCCTCAAGGTCCTGTTCTTGTAAATCAAACTAATTCATCTCAAAATAATGGTTTGCCAATCAGTGATTACGGAAAACGTCCTTTTGTTATAAATATTAATGAGGCAGCTAAACAAAACAATACTTATCGTACTGCTTTGTGGACAGGAAATCACCTACAGGCTACATTAATGAGCCTAAATCCAGGTGAAGATATCGGTTTAGAAATGCATCCTGACGTTGACCAATTTTTACGAATCGAACAAGGTCAAGGTGTTACTCAAATGGGTAAAAGTAAAAATCAGTTAGACTTTAGTAGAAATGTTCAGGATGATTCCGCAATTTTTATCCCCGCTGGAACATGGCATAACTTAACGAATACAGGGAATATTCCATTAAGGCTATATTCTATCTATGCACCACCTAATCATCCATTTGGCACGATTCACCGCACCAAGGCAGATGCAATGCATGCTGAGTAAGGGATTTCTTAACTTAATGGTAGCCCCGGAATTGATGGTATAACACCCAGACCTATGGATTCAAAGGTCGGAATTTTTAGTCAACGAAGGGTTGGAAGATGTTAAAAAAGAAAATAATATAAAACACATTCTTTAATAATTTATACTCATGGGAATTCTTGTAGGAAAAGGATATGTTCCAGAAAAAGCATATGAATTGGTAGAAGTTTAAGAAATCGTAATACCTGCTGTTGCAGCACCTGTAAGTACGATAATATCTGTAACACCTGTTCCACTAACAGAAAACACCATTGCTAAACGGTCACCAGCGGATACCGGAATATTTGATAAATTCGCTAATCCTTGGAAGGTAGTACCGACATTAATCGTTCCTGTAAGTACCGGCGTTAAGTTAACAAATGCATTTGTTGCTGTGAATGTGATAATTCCAGCAGGGGCGCGATAAACTTGTGCAGTAATAATAGCCGTTCCTGTAACATCAGCAATAGCTGTTTCTGTAAATGTTGCAGAAATAGCGGTATTAGTTCCTACACGTGGAACAGAAAAAGCTTCTGTTGTACCTGCTACTTCAGTTGGTAAGATAACCGTATTTCCTATTGCAATAGTATCAACAGCACTTCCAAAACCGATTGCAGACACTCCTCTAACTTCTCCAAGTTCTGGAGGTGTAAACGTTACTGTTACTAGTCCAGTTCCTGAAGAAAACGGAATTATGGAACCTATATTTTCAGGAGGACATACTGTACTAGTTGCTCTAAGTGGACCTGATGAAAAACATAGATTTCCACATTTAACCGATAGTTGATTAGAACTAACACTGCACCCTCTATTCATACAATTACACATTCTCTCACCCCCCTTCTTTAATATCCTATTCATAACAATATAAAATTGAAGTGCAGTTATTTATGATTCGCGCCTTACCAACCGCCGGATCATGACGAATGAGACTGCGCTCTTTTTGCAGACTCAAGCGGCATGGGCGGTACCGCGAATCGAATTGTAAGTCAAATTTCGAAAAAGTTATTCGACGCATTCAATCGAGTAATTCAAAAGGATTTAAAGAACTAGTTCAAAATTCAGAAAAACGATACAGGACGATGTTGTAGAGCTTTATGTATTGTATTTAAATCCAAATCGAAAGTGAGAAGGAATAGGCAGTAAGCTATTAGCAGCTATTACAAATGAGCAAATAGAAAAAGCGCTGTAGAACAATGGGTATCTGTTGCTAAAGATAATATGCATAAATTTATGCATATTTTACGCAAAAATAGGGAATCTTGACGAAGGATTTCGCTTTTTTATTCTGAATAAAAGTGTTTTAATAGTTCTTAAGATGGGAAAATATAATGGGACTTAAGGAGGGGAATAAATGAATTTAAGATTACAAAAGCGGGAAGTTGAAGATTTGATACAGGGATTTATTGAAGGTGAAATCGATAGTCATACAGCACCAATATTAAAAGGTGAACTAGAATTAATTGCTTTGTCAGACGGCTTTATTATAGAATTAGATCTTTCCAAAGTAACTTATATGGATAGTAGTGGTCTTGGTGTACTTGTTGCTTTCTATAAGAAAGTAATTAAAGAAAATACTTCCCTAAAATTGTTGAATCCATCTGCAAGAATGGCGAGAATGTTTAATATAACGGGCCTTAGTCAGTTTATGAATATTGAAATAAGAAAAGTCACTAGTGTAGGCTAAAAAAGCAATAACGCTAATGAATTTTAGTAAGAAAGCCAATTCAATTATTAATTCCATCACTGACGATGCTGACATTCTCCCTAACCCACCGTCCCACCCCTAATACATAATCGGGCGCTTTCCTTAATTAATACAACAAAAAAGCTCCTACATTTATGTTTCCTTAATGTAGGGGCTTAGAATTGTTTCTTGCTAAAATTTTTCTTGATATTTAGTAGGTATTTTTATAAAAAATCGACGATAAACAATTAATCCAATTGCTACAATAAGGCTAAGAATCGATACAATTTGTGCTGAACGTAATTCCCCGATTAAATAAAGGCTGTCCGTGCGCATGCCTTCGATATAAAAACGACCAATCGCATACCAAATTAAATATGTTGCAAATACTTCACCCCGATTTAAGTGTTTGCGAATAAGTAAGACAATAATTAACCCGACTAAATTCCATAAAGACTCATATAAAAATGTAGGGTGAACATAACTACTCAAGCTTTCTATATACATCTGGTTAATTAACCAATTAGGTAAGTGTAATGATTCTAAAAATGCTCGACTCACTGGTCCACCATGAGCTTCTTGATTCATGAAGTTACCCCAGCGTCCTATAATTTGTCCAATTAGTAAACTTGGTACTGTAATATCTGCAACTTTGAAAAAGGATATTTTTTTTACTTTACAATAAATAATAGTCGTTAAAATGGCTCCGATTAATCCACCATGGATCGCAATACCACCGTTCCAAATTTCAATTGCTCGCAGAGGATTAGCCGCATATTGATCCCATTCCATTGTAACGTAGTAGATTCGTGCAGAAATAATCGAAATAGGAATAGCCCACATTAAAAAATCTGTATAAAAATCTTTTGGTAAGCCCCGTTTATCAGCTTCTTTATTTGCAACTATGTATCCTAAAAGAATACCTGATGCAATTAAAATACCGTACCAACGAATATCTATAGATCCAATGCTAAAAGCAATAGGATTAATGGTAAGCAATAACAAATTCACGAAAACAAAAACCTCCATTTCATTTAACTAAATAAGAATGACACAATTATGTTTATTTTAACATTAAAATGAAATATAAGTATTACCTCTAGATAAAGTTAGGGGGCATTTCTGCGTGTTTATTCCACAAAACCAGCTAATAGTTGTCAATAATTTTTATTAAAAATAATAAAAATATCATGTTATACTAAATTTGTGCATGCCAAATAACCGTCCAAATTCTTAATTTGGAAAGTTCAGGTTTACTTGGTTAAATTGTTAAATCAATCTATGTCTTGGAAAGAATTCTTGCTTTTTAATAGTGCATAAATCCAAAGTAAGAGTTTGTTTGCACAAGCTATTACAGCTACTCTAAATAGTTTTCCTTCTTCCTGTTTTTTATCATAAAACGCTCGTAATTTCTTATTACGAGGAAGGATTTCATCCGTTGTTTTCTGTTTTCGACAGTCACGAATAGCACATTTAACAGCCATATACAAAGCTTGCCGTAGTCTGCTAGAGCCTCTTTTGGTTATTCGGTTGTAAGTACCTTTGAATGTACCAGATTCAAAGACACTTGGATCAAGACCGGCAAATGCGACTAGTTTCTTAGGGTGATTAAACCTTTCAATTTCCCCAATTTCAGAAACAATCGTGGCAGCGATTTTTTTTCCGATTCCAGGAATTGATTGGATAATCTTAGATTCTTCAATACTTTTTGCTAAAACATCTATCTCATTTTCAAGTAGGGATAGATGTTTTTTGTATTCAAAGAGCATATTAACATACATATCTAAACTTAGGGAAAGACTAATATAAAGCCTTCTGAAAAGGGTTTTGAGCTGCTGCAGTCATTAGCTTTTCGGCCTGTTGATTTGCCCATTATAGAGAACGAGAATTACAGAATTCTTTTATTTTAGTTGTTAATACTTCATTATTGGCTTTCAATATATCTTTTGATGTAGGAAATGCCTGTAGTATTTTTAAAGAAACATCCGAATATAAGTCTCCAAAAACATTACTATATTCAGGGAAAACTTGATCTAAAACTGTAGGGGTTTAACGCTCGAATAAGGGTATCATGCCCGCCACTCCAAATGAAGCCGAGCTGTGCGTCTGAAAAATACACAGTGGGTTAAGTGGCTCACTATTGGGTTGCGATATATACACAAATCAATGACGAAGGATTATTCTTCTTTTCTAATCTAAATAAAAATGGTTAAATAGTCTTAAGGGAGACGAATATTACTGTAGATTAACGGAGGGGAAACTAAATGAATTTAAAATTACAAAGGCGGGAAATTGGTGATTTACTCTATGGATTTATTGAAGGTGAAATCGATACTCATACAGCACCAATATTAAAAGATGAATTAGGGTTAATTGTTTTGTCGGACGGTTTGATTATAAAATTAGATTTATCCAAAGTAACTTATATGGATAGTAGTGGCCTTGGTGTACTTGTAGCCTTCTATAAGAAAGTAATTAAAGAAAACACTTCACTAATATTTATTAACCCATCTGCAAAATTAACAAGAATATTTAATATAACGGGCCTTAGTCAGTTTATAGATATTGAAGTAAAAAACGAGAAAATTCTAGAAGTGTAATTAATATTAAAAGTAATAACGATGATTACCTATTGTTTTTTGAATAAAAAAACAATGTCTCGAAATAATTCGAAGTCCAATAGAGTGATAAATAAAAAAGAGGGCGATAAACACCCTCTATAGTTTGAAGTCTTTTCAATTGAAACTTTAGCTTTTATTCTTGTGTATAGTTTGCTGATTCCGTTGAGGGAGCAGCCTCTCCGGGAATTGGTGTATTATGAATATAAGCGGGTGCTTGCCCCAGTTTAGGTACTTGTCCCATTGCTTCAGGATTTGCAATATATTCAAAATTAGCCTGCTTATCCATACTTGGTCCGGAAGCCCATCGCCCTTGTGAACTTTCTTCCCCTTTTGAGAAGTTCATAAAAGAGTAAGAGACTTGCTGTTTTTCAAGTCCTTGTGGGAAGGTACTAGGAACAATTGGCTTTTGTTTTTGTTCTAACTCTTCTATAGCAGCCATCCATTGATTTTGGTGCATTGTATCCCGAGCAATTAAAAATGATAGCATATCTCTTATACCGGGGTCTGTTGTAGACTCATATAATCTTACTACTTGTAATCTTCCTTGAGATTCAGCGTTAAGATTTGCACGAAAATCCGCCAAAAGATTGCCGCTAGCAATCGTATAGCGTGAATTCCACGGGTAACCCACACTATCTGTTGGGGTTGCACCTAGTCCGGAAACAATAACATGTTGTGGATTCATTCCACCTAAGACGGCTCCTATTAGAGGATCTTTAGCAGCTTGTTCTTGTTCATTCACGGGAGCTCCATCAAGTAACTGGGCAATCATTGTGGTAATCATTTCGACATGTGCGATTTCTTCAGTACCGATATCTAAAAGCATATCTCGATATTTTTCTTCTCCTCGACAGTTCCAACCTTGAAATAGATACTGCATCATAACCGTTATCTCACCGAATTGTCCACCTAAAATTTCTTGAAGTTTTTTTGCATAAACCGGATCTGGTCGTTCTGGTTTAGCATTATATTGTAATTCTTTAATATGGTAGAACATTAAAAGCCCCTCCTTTAATTTTCCTTTTTATTTTAGACATTAAAATTCATTTTTAATCCTAAACCTTTTTAGGATTGTTTAATCATTGAATAGTGATAATAAATTTGGAGAAGCTATTATTAATTCTTTTAATGAACGGTGGTTATCTGTTAGATGGAATGGGATTATATATGGAAAGCTATATTAGTTGTTGTTGCGGGAACAGTTCTCTTGAGAATTGCAGGCAGGAAGACAATTTCACAAATGACATTGGCTGAAACAGTTATTATGATTGGAATTGGGTCATTACTTATTCAACCTGTAGCCGGTAAGGATATTTGGACAACCATATTAGTTGGAGGTGTGCTTGTTGGGACACTGTTAGTGATGGAATATATTCAAATAAAATCTGATATTATTGAAAAATTAATTACAGGTAAAGCAAAAATTGTAATAGATAATGGAAAATTGAATAAACAAAATTTAAAGAAACTTAGGTTATCCGTAGACCAACTGGAAATGAAATTGAGGCAAAATAGTGTATCTAAAATAAGTGACGTGAAATGGGCAACATTAGAACCGAATGGTCAATTAGGTATTGAGTTAAAACAAGATGCTCAACCTGTAACGAAAAAGGATTTCGAAGAATTTAAAAGAAATATGATTAGTTTAATAACTAATAATTCTCAAGATAATCATACAAATGAAGTAACCAATGAAGGAAATAATCAAGAAAATATATTCTTAGAAATTCAGAACAAGGGTCACCAGTCGCCACCACCAAAGGACCTACAATAATAGGGACTGTGTTCATTGGATACAATGATAATATTATTGTGACGCTAACTATAACTCCACCACTACTTATAAGATTTAATTTAGGGAAGTGAACGAGTATATAATACTGAAAAGCATCTGTTGGTTTACTCTATGCACAGATGCTTTTTTAATAGGTCCTTTATTCAATAGTTTCAAGATAGCGGTATAGTGTCGATTTACTAATGCCTGTCTCATTTTTAATATCTAAAAGTGTAAATTTCCCGGACTGATACATATCAATCGCTTTCTTCACATTATCATCGGATTTTTTAGGGCGCCCGATAGATTTACCTTTCGCTTTTGCATCCGCCATACCTAAAGTAGTCGATTGCTTAACGATATCGCTCTGGAATCTTAAAAAGAATTGTAAAACCTGCTCTAGCGATTTTTCGAGTAATTGTGTAGATGTAATATTTTCCTCCATGAAATGAAGCGTGACTTGATCACGTTTACAAATTTTAAGTAATTCCTCTAAATGTCTAGTAGAATCGGCAATACTAAAGAATCGATGTATTCGAATAGTGTCGCCCTTTTCAATTGTCATGAGTAATTCTTCAAGAGCTATCCGCTTTTTTGCACGGCCATGATTTTCAGTGAAAACTTGGTCGCAATCCATTAAAATAGCTGTTTGTATGTGCATATCTTTATCGTCAAATAGTGGTCGTTGATAACCGTAAATCATTCATTTCACTCCATTTTCGTTCCGTAATGGTTCCTTTTTGGGAAAAGTGTGCTATGATATTTTAAGAATTTATTTTTTAGAAGGAGAATACCATGCAAAGTTTAAAACAACAATGGTTCGGTAATGTGCGTGGAGACATCTTATCAGGGATTGTCGTAGCCTTAGCACTCATCCCGGAAGCAATTGCCTTTTCCATCATTGCTGGTGTCGATCCAATGGTCGGACTTTATGCGTCATTTTCTATTGCTGTTATTATAGCATTTGTTGGTGGCAGACCGGGAATGATATCTGCTGCAACTGGCGCAATGGCATTAGTTATTGTTAATTTAGTAGCAGATCATGGATTACAGTATTTGTTAGCAGCTACAATTTTAACAGGGGTTATACAAGTATTATTTGGCATGTTTGGAATTGCAAAATTAATGCGCTTTATTCCGAATTCAGTCATGTTAGGTTTCGTGAATGCTTTAGCGATTCTTATTTTTATGGCACAAGTACCGCATTTTTTAGGGGAAGGGACAATGACGTATGTCTTTATAGCCATCACGTTACTAATCGTCTATTTGTTGCCACGATTCTTTAAAGCCATTCCGGCCCCATTAATAGCCATTGTATTATTAACAGCGGTTACTTTTATGTTTAATGTTGAATTAAAAACAATTGGGGATTTGGGATCGATTACACAAAGCTTACCAAGCTTTTTCATTCCAGATGTGCCTTTTAATTTAGAAACATTGTCTATTATTTTCCCATATGCACTTGCACTAGCATTAGTTGGCTTAATGGAATCTCTGATGACGGCTCAAATTGTCGATGATATGACAGATACGAAGTCAGACAAAAACCAAGAAGCACGTGGGCAAGGAATTGCGAACTTGATTAATGGTTTCTTCGGTGGAATGGCTGGATGTGCGATGATCGGCCAATCAATTATTAACGTTAAATCAGGCGGACGTGGTCGTCTTTCTACACTTGTTGCCGGGATCTTTCTAATGTTCTTAATTTTAGTGCTTGGGAATGTAGTGATTGATATTCCGATGCCTGTACTGGTCGGGATTATGATTATGGTGAGTATCGGTACGTTTGATTGGGGTTCGTTTAAATACATTGCAAAAGCACCTCGTACAGATGCGTTTGTGATGGTTGCAACAGTAGCAGTCGTTGTCTACACACACAATTTAGCAATTGGCGTTGTACTTGGCGTCATCTTAAGTGCAATATTTTTCGTAGCATCGATTTCAAAGGTACGCATACTCCAGGATAAAGGTGTATTTATTGTAGAAGGTCCACTGTTCTTCGCATCGACACAAAACTTTATTCAAACAATTGAAGAAGCGAAAGAAAATCATGTCACGATTGATTTATCAAGTAGTCATTTATGGGACGAATCCGCAGTTGGTGCTGTTGTAAAAGTCGTCAACAAGCTAGAAGAGCAGGGGAAAACAGTAAAAGTCATCGGTATGAATCCTGCGAGTGAAAAACTCTATAAAAAACTATTAAATGTTAGTGTGTCACATTAAAGGGGGATTCTTTATGTATCAACATATTTTATTAGCGGTTGACGGTTCTGAAAATGCTGTGCGTGCAGCTAAAGAAGCAGTGAAAATTGCTTCAGAGGCTTCATTAATTGAAATGGTATATGTTGCAGATTTTGAAAAGGCAAAAACAGAAGTTTTACATGCAAAGTCCAGTGAAAGTTTAATGTTAGAGCGCAAACGTAAAGTATTACCAATAGAAGAGGTTTTAAGATCAGCTGGTAAGCAATTTAAATTAACTATTTTACATGGTACACCTGGCCCTGAAATTGTGAAATATTCAAATGAGAAGAAAGTTGATCTTGTTATCATTGGTAGCCGTGGCTTGAATTCATTACAGGAGATGGTCTTAGGTAGTGTGAGCCATAAAGTAATGAAGCGTGTTCAATGCCCAGCTTTAATTGTGAAATAACGTAATGGAATAAAAAAGTACTTTTCACCTTTGTGAAAGCAGCATGGCTACGGTCATGCTGTTATTTTATTTATGTCTAATTAAATTTTAAATTTCATATGTAGGCATTCAATAAATCGGGCGCGATTCTTCAATAAGAAGATTGCGTTTTTCCGTTATAGGGCGCGTTTATGGAGTAATATAGGTAGAAAATGATCAAATTTTTTTATAAAACCCAAACTAAAAAACTCAAAAGGAAAATCCATTTTGAACAATCTTTTTTTCAAAATGAATTCTTCTTATTAATCGTAAAATGATGATTTATAAGGTGTATTGCTCAAACTTTATTTCAAAGCTACAACGGATTATTTAACACGTTACTTCTTACTTTATTTCAAGTTCCAGTGGTAAATAAAATTTTTGGGTTGCATAAATAAGGATCGCAGCATAATATAAGTATATCATTATATAGTGATATATTTTTTAACTTAAATATAATTATATTATTATATAGCTATGGAGGGGTACAAATGGAGCTCGATTTAATGGAAAAACAATTAAAGGCTGTTGCTGATGCCAATCGTTTACGTATTTTAGCGTGTCTGAAAAAAGGAGAAATTTGCGTATGTGATTTTACAGACGTCCTTAATATTTCACAACCCGCTGTGAGTCAGCATTTACGTAAGCTCAAGGAAGCCGGTATTATTACAGAACGCAAGGTAGGTACATGGAAACATTATCGAATTCAAGAAAATCAAACTTCGTTAATGCGAAATATACTTGCTTCAATTAATGAAGATTCAACATGTGGATGTAAAATTAACAGTGAATGTGTGGAGGGCTAAAAATTGAATATGTTTGTCATTGCGTTACTCATTTTTATTGTAACGCTGGTTTTTGTAATCTGGCAGCCAAAGGGACTGAATATTGGCTGGTCTGCAATGGCTGGAGCAATCGTCGCATTACTTGTTGGTGTTGTTGATTTTAACGATGTCGGAACTGTAATTGATATAACGTGGAATGCCACATTATCTTTTATTGCCATTATTTTAATTTCACTTGTATTAGATGAAATTGGTTTGTTCGAGTGGGCTGCACTACATATGGCACGTGCCGCAAAAGGTAACGGTATCAAAATGTTTGTGTATGTTAGTTTGCTCGGAGCAGTTGTTGCTGCATTATTTGCAAATGATGGAGCCGCACTGATTTTAACGCCGATTGTGTTAGCGATGGTACGTAATTTACAGTTTAGCGAAAAAATGATTTTCCCGTTTATTATGGCGAGTGGTTTTATTGCAGATACAACGAGCTTACCGTTTGTAGTGAGTAACTTAGTAAACATCGTATCAGCAGACTTCTTTGATATAGGGTTTGTGGAATATGCTTCGCGTATGGTTATCCCGAACTTATTCTCGCTTGTGGCAACAATTGTGGTGCTACTGATTTACTTTAACAAATCGATTCCACGTGAATACAATCAATCGATGTTAAAGGAACCACGACTTGCAATAAAAGATATGAAAATGTTCAAGTTATCTTGGTTTGTACTTGCTATTTTAGTAGTTGGCTATTTCTCAAGTGAATTTATTGGTGTTCCAGTTTCTCTTGTAGCAGGCATTATTGCAATTTTCTTCTTAGTTATGGCACGACAAAGTTCTGTCGTTGATACAAAAGCTGTTGTGAAAGGTGCACCTTGGAATATCGTATTCTTCTCAATAGGGATGTACGTAGTTGTTTACGGACTAGGCAATGCAGGATTAACTCCTGTTTTAGCTAGTGCAATTGAATGGACAGCAGAGCAAGGATTATTTGCTGCAACCGTAGGTATGGGTTTTATTGCCGCTTTCCTATCATCAATTATGAACAATATGCCAACGGTGATGGTCAATGCGTTAGCAATTGCTGAAACGACGACAAATGGTACTTTACGTGAAGCATTAATTTATGCAAACATCATCGGGTCAGACTTAGGACCAAAAATTACACCAATTGGATCATTGGCAACCTTGGTGTGGTTATATGTACTATCTCAAAAAGGTGTGAAAATCTCTTGGGGTACGTACTTTAAAACAGGGATTGTATTAACAGTACCCATCTTAATCTTTACGTTAATCGGACTTTACATTACATTACTAATTTTTTAATTAAAGGAGTTTATTCAAATGACAAAAAAAACACTATATTTCTTATGTACAGGAAACTCTTGCCGTTCACAAATGGCAGATGGGTGGGCACAAAAGCTATTACCGGAAGATTGGGAAGTGTATTCAGCTGGTATTGAAACACACGGTGTCAATCCAAATGCAATTAAAGCAATGAATGAAGTAGGAATCGATATTTCTCACCACACGTCAGATTTAATTAACCCAGATATTTTAAACAAAGCTACATTAGTCATAACTCTTTGTGGGGATGCAGCAGATAAATGTCCTATGACACCTCCAGGCGTACGTCGTGAGCATTGGGGATTTGAAGACCCAGCAAAAGCTACGGGTACAGAAGAAGAAAAATGGGCCGTGTTCCAGCAAGTACGTGATGCAATCGGTGCACGTATCGAGCAGTTCGTAAACGAAGAGTTAAAAAAATAAGGGTTCGGAGGGATCGACTTGAAGAAAATCGAAATTTTTGAACAGGCGATGTGCTGTCCAACAGGTGTATGTGGACCAGCAATCGATCCAGAGTTACTACGCATGTCTTTTATTATGAATAACTTAAAAAATACGAACGTGTCAGCTGAACGTTTCAATTTAACGAATAATCCGGATATGTTTATCGACAATAAAGCAGTTAATGATTTATTAATGAATAACGGAATGGATAGCTTGCCGGCGACATTCGTGGATGGTGAACTGGTATTAAAGGGGAATTACCCGACAACAGTTCAGTTTGCGGAGTGGTCTGGATTAAGTGAAGATGAGCTTTTGAAAAAGCCGAAAGTGCGTCTATCCATCGGAGTGAATAAATAATGGAACGTTTTACAAGTGAGCATTTCCCCACAACACCATTTCTTTTCTTTACAGGAAAAGGTGGTGTTGGGAAAACATCGACTGCTAGCAGTCTTTCCATTGCGTTAGCGAAAGAAGGACGAAGAGTGCTGTTGATTAGCACAGACCCAGCTTCGAATTTACAAGATATATTTGGTCAGGACTTAAAAAATGAACCCACAAAAATAGACGGTACAGAAAATCTCTATGCACTAAATCTTGATCCTGAGCAAGCTGCAGCAAGCTATAAGGAGCAAATGGTTGGTCCATATCGTGGAAAATTGCCGGAAGTCGTAATTCAAAATATGGAGGAACAATTATCCGGTGCTTGCACTGTTGAAATTGCCGCTTTTAATGAATTTGCAATGCTTTTAACAAACGATGCGTATACAGAGCAGTACGATACGATTGTGTTTGATACGGCACCAACTGGCCATACTCTTCGTTTATTGCAGTTACCGTCAGCATGGTCAACATTTTTAGATGAAAATACGACAGGTACGTCTTGTCTAGGTCCATTAAAAGGGCTTGAGCCACAGCGAGAAGTATATAAGCAAGCTGTTGCACAGTTAACGAATGAGGCGCAAACAACACTGATGCTTGTCACACGACCTGAAACAAATCCATTAAAGGAAGCAGCACGTGCATCAGAGGAATTATCTGAGATTGGTCTGCGTAATCAGCAATTGATTATTAACGGCTTTCTACAATTGGCAAGTGATGACCCGATTGAAAAGGCATTTTATGAACGTCAAACAGTCGCGCTAAAAAAAATGCCAGAACCATTAAAGGCATTTGACCATTATTACTTACCGTTTGTACCATATTCTTTATCAAGCATTGAGCGAATGGAAGCATGGTTGATGGATACGAAGCTCCAGACAAATGCGAATGAGCCAACGTCACTAAATACTCCAGAACTTGTAGAAATGATTGCGGACTACGTGGCACGTAAACCAAAGATTATTTTTGCGATGGGGAAAGGTGGTGTAGGTAAAACGACTGTTGCCTCTTATATTGCTCTTAGACTGGCTGAAGAAGGTATGCGTGTTCATTTAACAACAACAGACCCCGCAGCCCATATAAATTGGACATTTGGTCAAGAGGAACAAGATGGTCTAACTGTTAGTCGTATTAGCCCAAAAGTAGAAATTGCGAATTACGAAGCAGAAGTGCTAGCAAAAGCAAGTGAGACAATGAATGAAGACGGACTCGCTTTTGTAAAAGAAGATTTAGCTTCACCTTGTACGGAAGAAATTGCGGTCTTTAGAGCATTTGCGAATCTGGTTGAAACGCATCAAGATGAAGTTATTATTATCGATACAGCGCCAACAGGGCACACGTTGTTACTGCTCGATGCAACGGAAAGTTATCATAGGGAAATTTCTCGTTCAGCTGGGGAAGTACCTGTTGCTGTTTCAAATTTATTACCACGGTTACGTGATCAACATTATACGAGTGTAGCTATCGTTACGTTACCAGAAGCTACACCTGTGTATGAAGCATCACGACTGCAAGAGGATTTAGCACGTGCAGGCTTACATGTCGATTGGTGGGTAGTTAATCAATCATTTACCGGTCTTACACTAACAAGTCCAACACTGATGCAAAAACAGCAGTCTGAGGTTAAATGGATAGAAGAAGTAAAACAATTAAGCAAAAACCGTTTTGTGACG
Organism: Solibacillus sp. FSL K6-1126; assembly: GCF_038003445.1. Taxonomy (NCBI): domain Bacteria; kingdom Bacillati; phylum Bacillota; class Bacilli; order Caryophanales; family Caryophanaceae; genus Solibacillus; species Solibacillus sp. FSL K6-1126. Next base: position 2,035,423 of record NZ_JBBOPD010000001.1, read on the forward strand.
ATTCCTTGGGTGAAGGAAGCGCCAGTTGGAAAAGACGGATTACATGCATTAAAAGGGGAGACGCTAAAGTGAAGATGAGTCCAGAAGGTAAACAATTTGTAGAGCAAGTATTAGCACAAGCTGAAGCTGAAGGTGCAACATTGCGCTTTTACGGTGTAGCTGGTTGTTGTGGTATGAATTTAAGTGCTGAAATTGCACAGGCTAAAGAACCAGATACAGTAGAGACGGTTGAAGGAATTGAAATCGCCATAGATCCACAAATTGCTCAGCAGTTAACAGACGTAACGATTCACGCAGAAGAAGAGAATGGCCAACTTGGCTTAGTATTACTAGGCTACGAACAATCAAGCTGCTAATGCGATTACATCATTCAAGTACATTAACAGTTGAATACTTTTTAAAATATGCACAACTTGTGATGAAAAGCCGGAAATTATCGGTTGAAGAAACACAACAATTTATGGAAGACTTTTTCTTTAAAGGTGATCCACTTGTATATGGTGAGTCTACTCGTCGACAGTTTTTACAAGCAATGGCTGAGCTTCAAAAATATTAATAGAAAATCCATCTCTACCAAGAGGTGGATTTTTCTTTTTCTGTTTGTTAAATTAAGATTAGTTATTTAAGAAGGAGTCTTTACAGTGCTTTCAAAAGAAAAACTAGAAAATAATCAAGTACTTATTTATATAGGCACTTTAGCTATCGCTGCGGGTTTTGGACTGTTCGTATCTGATATGTCAAATAAGCTTGATGTGGCAATTACGGTTGTCATTGGATTATTAATGTACAGTATGTTTTCACAAATTCCGTTTATGTCTTTAAAAGAAGCACTATCTAACCGTCGATTTATTGTAGCACTCTGTATCGTGAATTATGTAGCCGTACCGATCGTTGTGTGGGTATTATCATTATTTTTACCAGGCTATCCACCGCTTTTATTAGGTGTATACCTTGTGCTGTTAACACCATGTATTGATTATGTGATAGTCTTTACAGCATTAGGGCGAGGCAATGAGAAAGCAATGCTCATTGCAACACCGGTTTTATTTATTACCCAAATGTTGCTGTTGCCTGTTTACTTATGGCTATTTATTGGGGAAGAAGCCGCAAAGCTGATAGAAGTGACACCATTTGTTGAGGCATTTTTAGGACTCATTGTGTTACCTTTAGGAATTGCGATTGGTGTGCAGTTATACGCAAAGCAGGGGAAATTGGGGAATCAGATGCTGGAATTCTCAGCATGGCTACCTGTTCCGTTTATGGCTCTTACACTTTTCGTTGTTGTTGCTTCACAAATCAATAAGCTAACTGGCTCAGCCGAATGGATTTTAAAAGTCATTCCTGTTTATATAGCCTTTATGGTTATTATGCCTTTCATCTCTAAATTAATTGGGAAGTGGATGAAACTTGATGTGAAAACAGGTCGTGCATTAATTTTTAGTGGTTCTACACGAAATTCACTTGTTGTATTGCCATTTGCGTTAGCACTACCAAGCGACGTAAGCACAATTGTTGTAGCAATTATTGTGACCCAAACGATTGTCGAGATAATAGGTGAGCTCCTCTACATACGTTTGATTCCCAATGTTGTATTACGTGACTAATAAAGAACCCCTTGAAAATGGCTTCAAGGGGATTCTTTCTAACAGCAATTAGAGGTGCTATTACTATTTAAATCTAAACTACATACACCCGTCTCAGGAAGGTCTAGCTCTACTTTTCGAGCTCCTTCGAGATTACCTGTTAAGTAAGCGACAACTGAACGAACTTGCTCATAGCCGGTCGCCATTAAGAAGGTTGGCGCACGTCCGTAGCTTTTCATTCCAACAATATAAAAGCCAAGTTCAGGATGACGTAATTCTAACTCACCATGCGGACGAACCGTACCACAGCTATGTTCGTTTGGATCAATAAGTGGTGCTAATGCTTCTACACTTTCGACAGTAGCATCAATCGATAATCGGATTTCTTTTAAGAATTTAAAGTCCGGACGGGTTCCTGTATTTGCAATGATTTCATCAACTGCCAAAAGCTGTTGTTTACCACTAACGCCTTCACCTTTTATGAGAATTCCAGCTGAGGTTTGTGTAAGTTCCTCGATATAAAAAGGGGTAAAGACTTTTATTTTCCCTTCATCTACTAAAGCATGAATGCGACTTCCTAATTCACCTCGAGCAGCAAGTGCATCCTTTTCTTCTCCGCCATAGGCATCTGCTACATGTTTTTTACGTAAAATCCATGTAATTTCAACATCTTCAAGTTTATCTAACTCTAAAATTGTATTAATAGCTGAGTGCCCACCTCCTATAACAGCGATACGTTTGCTTGTATAGCGTTCTTTTAGTGTTTCAATATTTGGGATACCGTAAAAGATCTTATCAGCAAGCTTTTGTTCAGCTGATGTCCAAACATTATCTGCATGAACAGGATTCGGTGTTGCCCATGTCCCCGTTGCATCAATGACGGCACTGGCAAAAATGCGTTTTGTTTCACCGTTTTGTTCTGTATAAATTACAAACGGCGCAGAGTCGCGACTGGCAGACTTCATTTTATCGTGATTTTTTTTACTAATACCTACAACGGTTGTATTAAACGAAATAAATGGTTGGATTCCAGGTAAATTTGCTAAGGGTTTTAAATACACTTCACGAATTTCTTGACCTGTTGGTAGGACGTCTTCCTCTGGAATAGTCCAACCAGATTTCAGCAGTAATTGTTTAGCAGCTTTATCAACGTTGTATTGCCACGGTGAAAATAGACGAACGTGCTGCCAAGATTTAATATTTTCAGCAACCTCAGTACCCTTTTCAAGAAGAATAAAAGCTTCACCAGCTAAAGATAGATGGGCAGCAGCAGCTAACCCCACTGGACCTGCTCCAAGAATTGCAACAGGGTACGCTTTATTTAATTCAAAAGGTGTTTCTTTAAGGGGTGATTCTTTTTGTGTTGCTTCCATAGGCTCACAGCAAGACGTAGCTGACTTAGGTGTTGGTGCACAACAGCTTGTTGACGCTTGAGATTTAATTGTTAATGGTATGTTCATTTTTTAACATCCTCCTAAAATACTTGTATTTTGCAACTATACAATAAATAAAAAAGCAAGAAGTTCTTGCTTAGTAAATTGGGGTACAGCAAACCGTCGATTTAGACATTGCTTCGTTTAGAAGCTGAATTGAACGGAGTACAGTTTCTTTTTCAAAGTCGTTCATATGAGAGAATACTTCATCTAAATAGACATTCATTGACTCATCTATCGTGGTTGAGACAAATTTCCCTTGTGTTGTTAATGATAAAATTGATACACGTTTATCTTGAAGAGAAGGTGTTTTTTTAACCAATTCCATTTTCACTAGTGTTTGAATTTGTCGACTGAATGTCGTAATATCCATTGCAAGTGTTTCAGCAATTTGTTGCATAGAAGGTGTTTGCTGCTTATCTATTTCGTAAAGAATTTGACTTTGGATAGTGGATATTTCAAATGATCCAACAGAGCAACAATTTTTGTTTAATAATCCAAATCTTCGTGTTAGTATGTGAAAAATTTCGCGTTTGTTTTCCATTCAATCACCTCTAATTAAAGTAAAACAAAAATACTTGTAAAATGCAACTATTTATTTTATTATTTTAATATTCAGTTACTAGGAGGTTGATTTATGGCGATTAAAATTCGATTTGTTACAAGTGAAGATTGGCTAGATGTAAAGCGAATTTATGAAGCAGGAATCGATACAAAAATGGCTACATTCGAATCGAGGGCACCCGAATCTTATAATGAATGGTTTGGAGAAGCAATTCCAACTTGTTCATTTGTTGCTTTAGAAGAAAATCAAATTTTAGGTTGGTGTAAATTAATACCAGTTTCAAAACGGAGGGTGTATAAAGGGGTAGGGGAAGTAAGCATTTATATAGCGCCTGACGCGAAAGGGAAGGGAATAGGAAATTTGTTGTTAAATCATATGATTTTAGCATCTGAAAACGAAGGATTTTGGACACTGGAATCCAAAATCTTTAAAGAAAATGTGGCTAGTTTAAACCTTCATGAAAAGAATGGCTTTCGTATCGTGGGTATTCGAGAAAAAATCGCACTACTAGATGGGGATTGGAAAGACAATGTTTTAATGGAGAGAAGAAAGCCTATTAGCCCTTAACTTAAGTAAAAGAAATAATTATAACGAAGTAGTAAAAAGCAGCATTTCCATATTGGAATTGCTGCTTTGGTCTTTTAATATAGATTATCTAAAAACTTTTATGGAATACATGTTTCTTAATTCTACAATCAGGCCAAATAGTTTAATAACCTAAAGTTAATAAGAAAGCTCGAAAGCAAAGATTTATATTATTCCTTTATGTTTCTTTTTGGCGTTTTAAGGCATTGAAGATATTGAAATCTCATACATTTAAGTGGAAAGTATAAATTTTCCTGTATTAATCCAAATAATTCAATCTATTTATGTAATTATTTGGTAAGATACTCTTAAAAGAATTGATAGGAGTTTATAACAATGATTTCAAAAATAAAAATATCTAATATCGCTTCATATGACGAGACAGGAATAGAGCTTAATTCGTTGGATAAATTTAATTTTATATATGGAAACAATGGTTGTGGAAAATCTACTTTTAGTAAAGTATTGGAATATCCAACTAATTTTCAGGATTCTGAAGTCATGTCAGGTGATTCAGTACATAAAACTCTTGTCTATAATAAAAATTTTATTAAACAACATTTTAATGCGAGCCACGAAATACCTGGTATTTTTACATTAGGTAAGGAAGCAGTTACTACACAGGATGAAATAAAAAAACGAGAAGATCGAGTTAATCATTTAAATGAAAAGCTCCCTATACAAAAGGAGCAATTAGAAAGGGAAGGTGAAGGGTTAAGGAATCTAAATCTTAGGTTCATAGAACGTACATGGGAATTAAAGAAAAAGTATGACGATGTTTTTAGTGATGTTTTAACAGGTGCCAGGGGATCAAAATCAGGTTTTAATCAAGTACTAATTTCTAAAATCGAAAATATTGATAACTCTAATATTGAAGACTTGCAAACACTTATAGGAAGGTCTCAAACACTATTTAAACAAAAACATGAACTTAAACCACCTTTTACTTTTCCAAATTTAGCGTTTATCGGAGAGTTGCAAAGTGATTTATTGCAGGAAAGGATCATAGGTAAGCAAGATTTAGATATTAGTAATTTGATTAGAGATTTAAATCTTGATGATTGGGTGTTAGAAGGGACTAATCATCTTCACTCAACAAATAATAAATGTCCTTTTTGCCAGCAGGATTTGCCAACCTTCATAACTTCTCAATTGGAAGAGTATTTCGATAAAACTTATTATTCAAAATTGGAATTATTAAAGAAGATTAAGTCTAATTCTGCAAATGCATGGCAAATGTTGATGAAATATTTAAGGGAATTAGATTTAAACTATGAAGGAATTATCGACCAAGGAAGATTGTCATTTATAATCGAACTTACACAAAAACAATTTCAGGATTTTGAGCAGTCAATAGAAAAGAAAATTGGTGAACCGAGTTTAGTTTTATTACCACTAAACTACGATGATTATCTACTTGAATTAAAATCTTTCTTAGATACTCAAGTAATTAGAATCAATGATTATAATAAAATGATTGAAAATATCAGGGTAGAAAAAGAACTTCTAACTAATAAGGTATGGAATTTCTTAGCATTAGAGATTAAAGCTGAATACGATACTTATTTAGAACAAAGAAGAAAGTTAGAACGTATTGTTGAAAGCAGAACTAAATCTGTAGATAAAGCTATAGAAAGTATTAGGCAGGTCCAAAAAGAAATCATGGAGTTGAAAGCTTCCATCGTGGGGGTTGATGAGTCTGTGAATAATATTAACAAACAGTTAATTGTTTTTGGATTTACTAATTTTCATTTAGCTACTACTCCAGAAAAAGGTGTATATAAAATTTTTAGACCAAACGGCGAAATTGCCGATGAAACACTAAGTGAAGGTGAAAAAACATTTATCACTTTCTTATATTATTATAATTTAGTCTTTGGTAGTTCAAGTGCGGAGGAAGGAAATATATATAAAATATTAGTAATCGACGATCCAATTTCTAGTCTAGATAGTAAAGTCTTATTTATAGTTAGTACACTGATACAAAACCTTATCTTTGAATCAAATAAGAATAATAGCCACATCAAACAAATATTCTTATTAACACATAATACTTATTTTTTTAAAGAGGTTACTAACCGAATTGAAAATGACTGTACATTTCATATTTTAACTAAAAGGGATAACAAAACTTTTATAAATTCATATGAAAAAAATCCAATAAAAAATTCCTACCAATTACTTTGGGAAGAATTAAATATGTCATTAGAAAATTCAGTTTCTGTCTGCCAAAACATAATGAGACGAATTCTTGAAAATTATTTTTCGTTTACTGGTAATATAAGTTTGTCTTCTCTAGCAACTAATTTTAATGGAGATGATCTACTTATCTATAAATCTCTAATTGCTTGGTTACATGATGGATCACATTCAACGCTAGAAGATTTATTTGTTGCCGTAGATTCTGAGGGAAAACATATTTACTTTAATGTATTTAAAACTGTATTTATTGAATCTGGCCATGAAGCTCATTTTGATATGATGGTTAATACAACGTTTTCAAATGAAAATAAGTATATATTCGAGCAGCCAGTAGCCGCTGAATCAATTACAGTATTACATTAACCATTTTACTGTTACATTCATTGACATGTTATTCTTAACCTTGTGAAAGCATAAAATTAAGCGCATTCATTGTTTAACAAATCAGGCGCGATTGTGGAATAGGTGTTTCTTTCCTTTATAATTTACTGTCAATTAGGGACGCAACATATTAGTCATATAAAATATGTTATGTCCCTTAATTTTACTATAATTCATAAATTTGGTCTTGATAAATTATTAAAGTCCGATAATTTGTAAATGGTTTAAAACAATTCCTTTAGATAAAATAGGAACAAGCCAAAATAATTAACACCCAACACTAATGATTCAATAGATACTTATTATCGGGTTTCTAATTAAAAGCAGCAATTCCATTATGGAATTGCTGCTTTTAATCTTTAAATATCTAGATATATATTTATTTATACATTTGCTTTATTTCTTGAACAATATTAATAATTCTACTTATTTCACGCTCATTAAATTCATTCATTATGTTTAATAATACCTTTAGCTTCTCTTGCTTATTAAAAAATTGTTCATCAATGTCTAATCCTTCAAACTTTAATAATTCGATCGGTGATATTTCTAATCCATGCGCTATTTTTTCAAGTGTTTGCATAGTAATATTGCGTTCTCCACGCTCAACACCTGCTAAGTAAGTGGTATGTAAACCGCATTTTTCGGCCAATTCTTCTTGCGTTAAACCATTAATTTTCCTAACTTCTCTAATGTTTGCACATATAACTTTAATTAGTTCTGACATTTTATCACCTCACTTTAAGATTATGTGAGATTTAAAAATCCAAAAGATAATCATAAGCGCAAAAAAACTTGAATACTATACATAAAAGTATTATTATACTTAGTAGTAACAAAAAGGAGTTAAGAAATTGAGTAATTTATTAAATTCTAATATTGCAATAGAAAATGTTGTCCAGACTAAAATGAGAGGCAGAGTAGCATATCAAGGTGCTGTCTCGTCGCAAATTGCTATACAGTTTTCTTATTCTAAGCTTTATAACGATCCATCAGGCAAAGGTTACCAGCGCCCAATAACGAAAAAGCGTTGTACGGATTTTGCAAATTATTTATCACAAGGGGAGGGCGCACTTTATACGCCAATTCTTTTAAATGCAGCGGGGAACTGGGAGTTTCATGCCTATGATAAAAATCGCCCTTCTTTTGGGCGATTATTATGTAAAAACAAGGCCGCTTTGATGGATGGCCAACATCGTCTCGGAGGAATCAAAGAATATATGGAAGAGACAGGATCTACATTAAATGTCCCATTCCTAGCATTTCATTATTTAGATGAAGATGAAGAAATTTTACTTTTCGATGTCATAAACACGAAAGCAAAGGGGATTGGAACTTCATTAAGCCGTTATCTTAACCGAAATACGGATGATTTAAGCTGGGTAGCTACAAACCTCATTCTTAAACCCGAAAGCCCTTTTTTCTCTAAAGGAACTTTAATAGGTATGCGAAGTAAAGAGCGTAATATCACATTACAAAATCTTTATAATATCGTTCATCTTCTAACAAAAGGTTCAGAGTTAGCTTCACTGCCGAAAGAAAAAAAGTTAAATTTAGCGCTATTTTACTTCAATTTAATTAAAGAATTGTTTCCCGATGAGTGGGAGGATAATAAATTATATAGAATGACTCACATAACTTGTTTAAATGCATTAGCGATTGCAGGTAATACGATTCTAAATGAAAATTATCTTTCAAAATCGCAACAACCGGATTCAGTTAAAATCGCTAACAAAATGGCGAATTTGAGTAATATAGATTGGCTATCTATTGGAGATTTAAAATATTTAAAAGGGGTAGCCGGATCTAAAATGTTGGCTAAAGACATTTTGAATTGTGTTAAATAAGACGACTAAGCTGGCTAAGCAATATGCTGTCAGCTTTTTTATTATGTAAAGTGAAATGGAAATAATGAAAAGCTACTGTCTTGGCATTTGTTTATTGTATAAAAGAAAGGTACGCAATTCACGCATGCTTAGCTCTTTATGGCATCCCAACACAGTTAGAAAACTAGTTCTTAATCATTGTAAACTCGTTCGTTTATTTTGTGATAGCTGGTTAGCATAAAGAGTTCACCTCTAATTAGTAGTTTGTGTACATGTAAAAAAGAATTTTGTTACCAATCATACTTACCAAATTAAACCAAACACGCCTTATGGTAGGACCATAAGGCGTGTTTATTTTTCTGTTATTCGATTAAATTTCCATTTACTAGTTTTTCCGTTAACTACGGTATGTGTATCAAACATCTTTGAGCAAATTTCAGCTCGGATTTTCTACCTTGAATTAGGTTTATAAGGGGATAGGAAGTAGGACTAATCAAAAATAAATTTACATTCTTCTGGATTTATTGATACGAAAGCTTCGATAACTGGATGTCTTAACTTTTTACCATTAATCCATTCAAGAAAGTGAACTTTCACAGTAATTATTGGTTCTAACCAAACACTATCTTTACTGGCAAAATTTTCGAAGGGGGAATTCTCTTGAATAAATGAATTTATTGCTACAGTAAACTGTTGCCAGTCTTCCTTTGTTAACTTTCCTGTGCCAACACTACCTATATAAACTAATTGTTTCTTTTCATTGTATAACCCTAAGTGAAGAGATTTAACTAATGAGCCCTTTATGGTTACTCCTCCAACTATAGCAACTATATCTTGATTTTTCTTTTTCTTTAGCCATCTGTTATCTTTACCATTTATAATATAAGTGCTATTTAAATCTTTGAAAACTGCGCCCTCCAAGTCATTTTCAATACAGGCATCGAAGAGTGCTTCCGTATCAGAAAAGTTCTCTACAACTTGTATATGGCTATTTGGAATAATCATTTCTTTTAAGATTTTTTGTCGTTCAATTAGTGGTAGGGTTGTAATCCATTTATTATTAATTGATAGCAGGTCAAAAACCATATAAACAATCGGTGTAATTTCAATAAGTTCTTTGTTTTTCTCAATGTTTTTAATCTTATCTCTTTTCATAACCTCATAAAATGATGGAACACCATCTTTAAAAGCTATTACTTCGCCATCAATAATAAAATTCTTAGTATTGGAGTACACTTGTGGAGTCATTAACTCAGGATACTGTTTTGAACGTTCATTTAAGTTTCGGTTGAAAATTTGTATGTTTTTATCAGATGAATAAACCAAAATTCTAGTTCCATCCCACTTCACTTGTCCAATCCAATTATCATCATTAGGAATTATCTCTGTAACAATAGGTTCAAAAGGTTTTATCGGCTTTATTTTTGTCATAGTATTTTTTCCTTTTATATTTATCATTTACAATTACTCTGTGATTAATGTGTCATTAAAGAATTTTTTCTTTAGGGAGTTAAAATTTGTCCGTATAACACAGATAGTCTGATTTAAAAGTGAATTTAAAATCGATTATTCTATATTAATTTGGACAAACTGAGGATGAGGTGATTTTATTGCATAATATCTGGAAAGTTCATGGAAAAGAGTCGAAATTTAGTGGTTTTTTTTTGTCTTGGGTTTTAATAGTCAGAATGAAAATTTCCTGGTTGGTTTAAAGAAAGATGATGAGATTGTTCAAATTGGTACCTTTTCAAAGGGTCTGAAAACAAACGAAAAAGATTCTTTAATCCAATCCATTATTAAGAATGAAAAGAGAAGAGAAAATGGAAATATCTTAATCGAACCAGGAATATGTGTAAAATTATTTTTTGAAACGATAAAGGAAAATGAGTTAATAAATCCTATATTTAATTCATTTCAACTAGAGGTTAGCTGGGAGAATTGTACTTGGGACAGATTAATTATAGATAATACATTTGTTGAAGGTGGTGTTAAGTTAACTCATTCTAAAAAACCTTTATGGAAGACACCATATATTAATAAAGAAGGGTTTTTATCTTATTTAATTCAGGTTTCTTCGTATATGTTACCATTTTTAGAAAGACGAACTTTAACTACTATTCGTTATCCACATGGTATACCTGGTGATTTCTTTTATCAAAAGAATTGTCCAGATTATGCTCCTAGCTCAATATTGACGAAAACAGTAGGGGGTATCAATTATATAGTTTGTAATGAATTATCAACATTACTCTGGCTAGGTAACCAACTTGCAATTGAGTATCACATTCCATTTCAAACAATTGATTCATTAAATCCATTAGAAATTGTTTTTGACTTAGATCCGCCAAGTAAGGGGGATTTTCACTTGGCAATAAAAGCAGCATTAGAAATGAAGATAATTTTCGATAGCTTGGAAATAAAAAGTTACCCAAAACTCTCTGGTAATAAAGGTCTGCAAATTCATATACCAATTAAGGTGAATTCTCTTACCTATGAAGATACTCGTATTTTCATGTACTTTATAGCAAAATATTTAATCGATAAATTTCCTAATGATTTTACAATTGAAAGGTTTAAGAAAAAACGAAGTGGTAAACTTTACATCGATTATCTGCAACATGCAGAAAGGAAAACAATTATATCCCCATACTCAACCCGTGGACAAGAAATTGCCACAGTTGCTGCTCCCCTTTATTGGGAAGAAGTGAATGAAAATTTAAGAATAGAGAAATTCAATATTCCATTTGTACTTGATCGACTTTCAAAAGTTAAATGTCCAATGGATGATTTTTTTATTCAAGAGAATGCAAATCTATTAGAAATTGTTTCTAATTTAAAGGTAAATCTTTAGAGATAATTCTTATTAAACGTACATAATTGGCAAAGTTATGTACGTTTTTTATTTATGTACATCACTATTATACTTTAGATAATGTTGTCTTAAAAGGTTTAGGATAAGTTTCATTGGTATATGTACATCAATTTTATGTAGATACAAGTGAAAAAGCGTAGCAGCAAATGGCTGGAAAATACGAGAACGAAAAGCTGGCAGAAAATAAAAAACTGGAAACATGTAAATGTCATCCTCACGAAATTTGATCAATTAAACGGTTTTTTTAATGGTGCAATCTATCAAGAAGACATGCTTATGGAAGTGGTTTCGTTTAAACATGGTTTGTCCGAGGAAGAAAGCAAAACATTGATCGCCTTTTTTAAATCGAAAGGGACAGTGAAGGAGAAAAGTATATTCGAGATTCCCCCTTCAATTTGCGTAACCGTTGCCTGTATTGATTTCGATGGCAGTAAATTGAGAGAGCCGCGCTTTCATTCGTTCCAACATTATCTGGACGTTTCCGAGTGCAACTGGCAGCAAATGCAGAGACAATTAAACCCGATTCCGGAAAGTGTCATCGTCACCCATCCGGACAAACCGGTTTTTCCTGCTAGCCATATTACAAAGGATGACTATTTGTATTATTTACAGAAGGTAGCGCCCATGATGATGCCTTTTCTGCAGGACCGGTTATTGACGGTCATCCGTTATCCGCACGGAGTACCCGGTGAAAGCTTCTACCAGAAAAACTATATCGAAAACTTGCCGGAATTTATCACAACTCAGTTAGTAGACGACACCCATTTTATCTTGTGCAATAATCTCGAATCCCTACTGTGGTTGGGAAATCAGCTCGCTTTGGAATTTCATATTCCGTTCCAGCCGGTCAGTTCAGAACAGCCGACTGAAATTGTATTTGATTTGGATCCACCTTCCGTTCATGAGTTTGGATTGGCGGTAGATGCTGCTGTAAAGTTTAAAACGATAATGGATTACTTTAAACTGACAAGCTTTATCAAAACGTCTGGAGGAAAGGGCATGCAAATCTATATCCCATTGCCACTGCACACATTTTCTTATGAAGATACGGGTGTATTTACCGAGTTTATATGCCGATTTCTCGTACAGCAATTTCCTGATTCGTTTACAATCGAGCGGATGAAGAAAAACAGGGGTAAAAGGCTGTATTTGGATTATGTCCAGCATCGGGAAGGCAAAACGATTGTGGCACCATATTCACCACGCGGCAATAATAAAGGATTAATCGCCACTCCGTTATTATGGGAAGAAGTATACGAAGGATTAACGCCTGATCTTTTCACAATTCCAAATATAATAAAACGTCTGGAACGCATGTCGGATCCTTTCAAAAATTTCAGGGAAGTGGGTGAGCGGCAGCCATTCCGAGCTGCTCTAGATCAAATAACTGGGAAACAAGTGTAGTTGGTAGCACCAGCAGTCAACTTAGAAAAAAGCCTTCCGCAAATTATGCGAAGGCTTTTCTTTTATACATTAAGAAGGATTAATCACTATAGGAGCATCCTCATGGTGGTTTGAATGACTTGGGGATAAGTCATAAGCAATCAGCGTAACATTTAATTTTTGTTCCAGTTGCTTAATTGCCTCCAGTTTATTCAAATCCAGTTCTGCAAATTTTGTTTCTTCCACAATAATCACATCCTTATTACAGTATAGATGTAGTATGAAAAGTAAATTTATATTTATCCGTGCTGTATGTAGGACAAAATAGCGATTCAGTAAATTTGGCAGAAAAAAAGAGAGATAAAAATATCTCTCAAGCCTCAAGAATTAATTGCATTATAGTTTAATGGATGAAGAATATTAGTAAATACGTCCTTTTTTACAATAAAATATGTTTTCTTATTATATGTAACGACCACTTGCCCTGGTTTAACAAATACTTTAGCTGTCTTTAAATTAGCATATGGCACACCTAATAATTTTGAAATGTTCATGATAATTACCCCTTTTCAAGTTTCTATATTTGTTATTCCCAAAATAATAATAGTTTTAAACTATATTAGATAAATTTATGCTAGAAATAAGGTTCGAAATTCAAGGTAAGTCAATGATTTTACAAATTTAATTATGAATAAAAACCTTCGTACCAATGGTTGCTCTAGATGACAATTCTAGAACATCGTGATTAAACATTCTAATACATCCATGTGAATGATTCTTACCAATTGAAGCCGGGTTATTCGTTCCGTGTATACCATAATGAGGCTTAGACAATCCCATCCAAAGCACTCCGAATGGTGCAGGAGGATTAAGTTGTTTATTGATGATCGTGTATGTACCAGAAGGTGTTGGGGTTAATATTTTGCCAACTGCAATCGGGTAAGCTTTTATAAGTTTATTGTCATCCATTAGCTTTAATCGATGTTTTAAAGTGGATATGTCGATCCATATTGCCATGAAGATCAACTCCAATTTTAAAATAGTATGAAGCAATATAGATATCAGTTAATTCGAGGAAACCAATTTTGTCGATCTTATTCCTTGTCGAATTTAAAAAAGACCTGAGCAACGACTCAAGTCTATAAACCCTTATTCTAATATATGCTGCTTAACCCAAAATAATTACATGCAGACCAGTTTTACGTAATAATTAGAGGTGAAATCGTTGGAAAAGTTTATTCGGATTTTATTTTTGTGACTTCACTACCGGAATATAGATATCGCAAATTTTCCCTTCATCAAGCATGCAACGGTCATCGTATAGTTCAAAGTCATTACAACCTGGTGCATACTCGAACCCCGACTTAGGAAACCATTCATTAAAAATATAATTCCATGTTCCTTGAATGGCAGCTACAAAGTTTTTAGCATCAGAAGGGGGTGTAGAAAATACGGCATAAGTTGCGGGAGGGACTTCACAAATATGGTATTCGTCAGCAATTTTTGCCCCAGCTTTTGGTTCGACACCGATTACATATTTAAACTCTCCGGTTGTCGGGTCTTCCGGGAAGCATACCCCATATTCATCGTGCTTTTTAATAAAGTTTTCCGAGTGAAGTTTTTCCATTTTTCCGCCGCTCATATAGTCATCCCAAAAAGCTGGGATTGCTGTAGAGTTTTCTCCGCCAGTTGACGTTGTTTTAATGGCATATCCGGCAAGTTTAATAGCAGACAGTGTAACAAATTTAGGTTCCATAACAATTCCTCCGATAAAGTATTTGTACGTACAGGTTAAGCTTGGCGGGAATGGTCGGCCACAATGCGCATGCAAACGGTAAGTTCCTGGTGAACAGCCGTAATAACGCCGAAAAGCTTTACTGAATCCAGAGTGTGTCTCAAACCCATATTCCACTGAAATATCGAGAATCCGTTTGCCTGAAGAAAGTTCATGTGCAGCAAATGTAAGTCGTCGGTTCCGGACATAGGTCATCACCGAATATCCGGTACCCCATTGGAATACCCGGCTGAAATGCCAAGTTGAATAACCCGCTTGTGCAGCCAAAATATCCGGACTGATATTTTCAGTAATATTTTCATCGATAAACTCTAAAATCCCCTGTAAAGTTTCTACTGTGTCCATTTATATCCCCCTAGCTGTATAGTTATTCGTACAGTAAAATCAGTATACCAGAGCACTGGAGGAAAACTGTTCCAAAATTGCTGTATTTGGAAATTAAAAGAAAAAGTAAAGAAGCGTGATGATATTGGATTACTGGTTTATTTTAAACACTTCATCAATTACCTTATTTAAAAAAGCATATCGATTTTTTATCCTTACAACGCAAGTCTTTTAGCGCTATAATACCTCTAGAGGTGAAGAGAATGTATATTTCAGAAACAACAGTAGAAGTGCGCTATGCCGAGACAGATCAGATGGGTGTAGTTTATCATGCGAATTACATCATTTGGTGCGAAATCGGGCGTTCACAGATTGTGAAGGATTTAGGATTTAATTATGCGAAGCTTGAAGAAGACGGGTATTTATCGCCTGTTATGGATTTCTCGATTCAATATAAAGCGGCGATGCGCTACGGACAAACGGCGACCGTTCGCACATGGATAGAAGAACATACGAAGCTTCGTACTACATATGGCTATGAAATTCTGCATGAAGACGGCACCGTTGCCGTAACGGCGAAGTCTCAACATATTTTAGTGAAAAAGGAAAACTTCCGTCCGGTCGCATTGAAAAAGATTGATGCTGCTTGGGATGTCAAATATGCTGAAGTTGCGAAAATTCAAAGTTAATCGACATGTCCTGTTAAATTGATAACAGGGCATTTTTTCTTTAACGAACAGACGAATATTGTTATAATCATATACGACCTAACGGAACTGTATATAAAAAACTATGAGGGAGGTGTGTTCATGGCACCAAAAACAATCGCGAATATTCAAACCCGCTGTCATATTTTATTGACGAATACGGCACGTGAAGCGATGAAGGAGCATGTTCCAGATGAACACGCCTTTTTTAATTTACAGCAATATTTCATTGTCGCGATTGAGAAAGTATCAGTCGATGCAGAGCAGACGCATTTGACCATCTTTTTCGACAATGAAAAAAATGTAAAGCTTAAAAACAAGTTTGAAGAGCGCGTTGTCATCATGGACTGTGTTTTCGACCCGAAAAACGGGCTTGTGGCGAAAAGTTTTCGAACACGCGGCAAAGGGACACCAGTTGTCACAAATCGCCGCGCCACGATGAAAATCCGCTTCGTTGCCTCCCGTATTAGCGGCCATACATACCAGGAGCCGTTTCTAAAGGCAATTGACGAATTGCCGATTGCACAGGAACGCTTTGATTATGTCAATAAGCGAATCAGCAGCTGGGAAGGCTATTTAAAAGTATTGAACAAAAATGCGGACATTGAAGATATTCATGCCCGTTTTTCAAGTGTGACGTTTGATGCCGACTTTTCTCATATGACCGTCCGAATTAATAACCTTGATAAAAAACAGTGGAAACAGCTGGAGGGGCTAAGTGCGCGTTTACGCGGCTATGTCCAGGAAATCGGGGATGTTGCCAAAATCCGTCGTAACGAGAATACCGTTGAAATTGCGTTAAAACCGTATTACAGTAATTTAGCGCGGAGAAATGAGCTTCAGTTCCAATCAGAAGACATCGAATTCTCCAATGCTGCAACGAAATCACAGCTAAAACGCCTTTTGAAAGGGTTTGAACGTTTAAAAGAAGGATTGGCCGCAAATGCGAACCTCGAAACGATTCTATTTGAAGATAAACCAGTCATTGCCGAACGCAGACAAACGATTCCTCTAGATTTTCATAATCGGCTGAATCCTTACCAGCAACAGGCAGTCGAAGGGGCGATTAGTTCCGAAGATCTGTATGTCATTCAGGGTCCGCCGGGTACTGGTAAAACGACAGTTATTTCGGAAATTTGCTATCAAAATGCAAAGGCAGGACTGAAAACACTTGTTGCTTCCCAATCAAACTTAGCAGTCGACAATGCATTAAGCCGGCTTTTATCAAACAAGGATATCCGGATTTTACGCTACGGTCGTACAGAAAGCATTGAAGAAGAAGGGAAAAAGTTTATTGAGGAAAATGTTGCGACCTATTGGCAGGAGCAGACATTCGAAGCAATCGGCCATGAAATTTCGCTGCATGAAAGAAAAGAACAGCTTTTAAATAATGAGATCAATCAAGCACAAAATGAAATTGCAGCGCTTGAACAAAAACAAAAAGAGCTCGAACTGCAAATTGAACAAAAAGAAGCGGCAAAAGCCGAATTGCATGTTTTGGCCGAAAAGATCCTGGCATTGAAAAAAGAACTGACTGAATGCAAAAAAGAACTGGAAGACAATGAACGCAAACTGGAAAAACTGCAGGCAACACAGAGCACAGTAGCAGAAACCGTTGCGAATTTTGAACAGCAATTAAAAGACGGCTCGACTGTCGAGCAACTGACTGAACAAGCACAACAGTTAAAAGAAGTGAGAGAAAACTTCCAGCAGCAACTTACGCAAAGTCACTATAAAGCGCAACTTGAACAATTCCAGCAGCGTTTTGATGCTGTTAAAACGAAAATTGAAAAGACCAACGAAACGTCACAGTATGATTTGCTCGTTGATAAAATTGCCTCTTTGAAAAAAGTGTACGAAATTGAGGAGTTCATGAGTGAATACAATATTCGCCGGAACTATGCAATGGACCGGTTACTTACAGCACTTGATCGAATTCAGCCGCAAATGGAGCAGTATAAACCGATCAAAGACGTGAAGGAACGGCTGGAAAAGGCATTGCACTACAGTGAAACGGCGTTAGGTATCCATGTGACACCGGACAGGCTGGATATGGGCCATCATTATACGCTTGAAGAGATTCAGGAGTTTTTGACGAAGCTTAGCATCGCTTTCCGGGACCGTCGAGTAAATGCCCAAAACGGAACCCGCTCCATTCAGGGCATTCATTTACGCAAACAACATATAGAGCAGCTGAACAATAAATATATGGATGCAATCCGTGAAACGGTGCTCATTTTCGAAAAGCTGAAAGAAGAAATCATTCTTCAGTTTAAAGAGCAAAATGATGTGAAGGCACAGCATCTTCAGCAATTGGAAGAAGAGGCAACAGCGGTAAAATCCCAAATGGATGCGGTCAACGAAAAAATCAATCCATCGATAACGTTAACCCATACAACGGATGAGCTGGAAGAACTGCTCGCAACAAATGAACTCGATCAGATGAAAACCGAAACACAGCGCCAAAACCGAGAAAAAGTGGAGCTTCAACTGAACAAAAAAGCGGAGGAGCTGGCAGTTTTAAATGAACAGATTGCCCTCGGTACGGAGACTGTCGAGCAGTTAACAGTGCGCTTTAAAGGCATCAACAGTGAAGGGATCCAGCTTGAAAAACGCCGGACAGAACTGGAGCAGCTGACAAAGCAGAACCCTGAACTAGCGATCATCGAAGTAAACGAAAAGATCGAACAGCTTACTGAACAGATTGCGACTCTAGAAGTGAAAATTAGTTTGCTTCCGGTAACAGCGGAACTTCAAAACGAATGGCACGGCTTATTGAAAAATGCCAATGCCCATGACTTGGAGGAAATCCGCAAACTGTATGTGAAACACGCCAATGTCATCGGAACAACATGTGTTGCTTCAGCAAATAAAGAGTTTATGGACAACTATCCGACATTTGATGTTGTCATTATTGACGAAGTTTCGAAAGCAACACCACCTGAACTGTTACTGCCGATGTTAAAAGGTGCCAAAATCATTTTAGTTGGGGATCATCACCAGCTGCCGCCACTTGTCGGGGATGCGACGTTTGAAGAGACATTGGAGCAAGTTGTGAAGGAAAGTACAACATTTGAAGAAAAACGGGAGCTTGAAAAGTTACTGGAAGAATCATTGTTCGAGCGTCTTTATAACAATCTGCCGTCACAAAACAAAACAATGCTCGCACTTCAATATCGTATGCATAAAAATATTATGTCAACTATCACACCGTTTTACGAAAATGAATCCGAACAGCTGCAATGCGGGTTAGAGGATTCAGATGCTGTACGTGACCATTTCCTTGAAACATCCAAAATTACGCGGAAACACCATTTACTATGGCTCGATATTCCGAACAAAAAGCCGTATTTTGAAGAGCGTATGAAGGAAGGTTCGAGTCTATTCAATTTGGCTGAGCTGGATCAAATTAAACAGCAGCTGCTTGAATTGAATGCAGCGACAGAACAAGCGAAAGCACAAGGATTGATTCCGCAGGACGCATTAAAATCGGTTGGCGTTATTTCTTTCTACGCTGAGCAAGTAAAACGCATCAACCGTTTGATTGAACAGGAAATCAGTGTACCGCATTTACACATCCGTACAGGATCAGTCGATAAATTCCAAGGGATGGAGATGGATGTGATTATCGTCAGCATGGTGCGGAACCATGACAATGAGCGCGGAGAAATCGGGTTTGCGAAAGATTACCGCCGCCTTAATGTTGCATTATCCCGCGCAAGGGAACTGCTGATCATGATCGGCAGTACTGAAATGTTCACAAAGCGGCCTAAAAGCGCGAAAACACGGGATATGTATGCCCATGTATTAACGACAGTAAAAGAGCAAGACGGCTATTATGCTGTGTAGAAACAGGGGGATTGAATGGATTTACAAATTACAGTTTTACAGCTGCAGAAAGAACTCATCCAAAACCCGTCCATTGAAATAAAAAAGCAAATGCAATATGCCATTCCGATTCACACATTGGAAGTAAAATATCATCCGGTGATGCGCAATGCGATGGATATTTTAATGAAGATGATGCTCATTTCTTTTGAGAAGGCAAAGCTGAAAAATGTTGAGTTATTAGCCGAAATTTTGTTAGTGGAACCGTTATTTATTCATGATTTGACGAATAAAATGTTACGACTGGGTATGATTGTGAAGGAACAGGAATTTGCACTTACCGCTAAGGGTAAGGCACAGCTGGAATCGGGCATTTTTGAAGAGGAGCTTGAAGAAACAAGTTATTTTATTCAATACAGCCCGATCCATGAGCAGCCACTGGATGGTGATCTGGAGGAATTTGCGGATTTGGAGGAGTTTCCGGAGCCTTTCCCGACAATCGAAACGGAAGAAATCGAAGCAATTGAAGAAGCGGTGCTGATTGAATTCATTCAGCAGCAACTATCCGAACAACCGGTTGCGGAAGATGAAGTACCGCATTATATTACAAGTGTTGTTTCGACGGAATCGATCCAGATTAATGATATACCGGTCCTATGTTTTTTGCTTTTCGATCAAAAGGAAAACAGACATTTTGTGCGGGTATACAATACATTGACATGTGTATGGGATGAACAGCTGGAGACAATGTTATTCAATATAGAAAAAGAGCAGCTTTAGTAAGTGTGAAATAATATTTTTAGAATTATTGCAAAATTATAAAGTACATGATACACTAATGACAATTTAATAGTCTTATCAAGAGAAGCGGAGGGACTTGGCCTTATGATGCTTCAGCAACCTCTAGTTCAACTAGAAAGGTGCTACTTCCAGCAAGGTGTCAACCTTGGCAGATAAGAACGGGTAAAAAGGCCCCTCTCATTTCTGTTTTTGCTGGAATGAGAGGGGCTTTTTATATTGTTCTGAAACAGTTTGTTTCAAACGTAAAACAATGCATTGCCTGAAAACCACAAGATTATTAAAAGATTGTTGAAAAAGTTTATGAGGGGGAAAGTGGAATGCCGATTAATATCCCGAAACATTTACCGGCGGGAGAGCTGCTTAGAAAAGAGAAGATTTTCGTTATGGAGGAAGACCGTGCGAAAACGCAACAAATTCGACCGTTAAATATTTTAGTGTTTAATTTAATGCCTGAAAAAGAAAAAACCGAGCTGCAATTGCTGCGTTTACTCGGGAATACACCGTTACAGGTAGATGTGACATTTTTAAACACGGCTACATACGAATCAAAAAATGTTTCCAAATCACATTTAGATACATTTTACCGAACATTCGACCAAGTAAAGCACCGTCGTTTTGATGGACTGATCATTACCGGTGCGCCAGTAGAGAAAATGGATTTTGAAGAGGTAGGCTACTGGAATGAAATCACGCATGTTATGGATTGGGCAAATGAACATGTCACTTCGATCATGTATATATGTTGGGGCGCCCAAGCTGCCCTGTACCATCATTTTGGTATTGGAAAGTTCGAATTGCCGAAAAAATGCTCCGGTGTCTATTCCCATGTGATTACGGATTTAACAGTAGATTTAGTGCGGGGCTTCAGCGATGAGTATGTGGCACCGCATTCACGTCATACGTCGGTTTCGATTGATGAAGTGCGGGCACATCCTGACTTGCGTCTTCTAAGCTATTCGGATGACGCAGGGGTGTTTATTGTTCAATCGAAAAACAATAAACATATTATGATTACCGGGCATCTGGAATATGATGCAACGACACTATCCGATGAGTACTTCCGCGATAGAGAAAAGGACCCGGACAATACGGAAATGCCGGTCAACTATTTCCCGAATAACGACCCGCTACAAAGACCGAAAAATGTTTGGCGTGCCCATTCGCATCTGTTGTTCTACAACTGGCTGAACTATTACGTATACCAAGAAACACCGTATGAATGGCATTACGTCGATGAAAATATTGAATATCATATTTAATTTGTGTAAATGAAATGAACCAGCAGGAGGTGGACTCCGGCTGGTTCGATTTTATTTTATTGCAACCCAGGCACGTTCGCGTTCTATCTGCAAACTGATTTCCCGCCCGAAGAAATCGCTTAATAATTCGTCCGTTAAAACAACTTCCCGTGCACTTGCTTCCACATTTTTTCCGTCTTTCATCAGAAGCACATGGCTAAAACAAGGGAGAATTTCTTCTACATGGTGTGTAACATAAATGAGGGTAGGGGCGTTTTCCGCTTCTGCAATCTGTTCAATCGTTTGCAGCAAGTTTTCCCGTTCAATCAGGTCCAGGCCCCCGCACGGCTCATCCAGTATTAAAATTTCTGGATCTGCCATAATGGCCCTGGCGATTTGAACACGCTGCCGTTCACCTTGTGACAAATGCTCAAATGATTTATTCGCTAAATGATCACAGTGAAAATGTTTCATAATAGAAACGGCATGATCAATTTCTTCTTCCGTCACATCGTTAAATAGACGAAGGGCACCGAACTTCCCGCTGAGCACGATTTCAATCGCATTATCCTGCCAATTGAAGTTATCGATCATCGCATTGCTCACCCAGCCGATCCGCGTTCGAAGCTTCGGTATATACGTCTTGCCGTAGATTTCACCGAGCACCTGGACTTTTCCTTCATTTGGCCAAATATAGCCGTTAATTACTTTTAGTAAGGTTGTTTTACCGGATCCGTTTAACCCTAAAATCGCCCAATGCTGTCCTTTTTGTACATGCCAGCTTAAATCATTTAAAATCTTTTTATCATTGCGATATAAATGGATATTTTCAATATGTATCATTTAAAAACACCTCCACTTTCTACTATGCACTCTTTTCCAATTGAACGGAAGTATTTTTTGAAAATTGTAACAATTCGAGCGAAAAAAAGAAAGCAAACGCATAATGCTTGCTCTCCTCATTATTTATATAACAACACTTTCGACACCTGCTGCGCGGTGGAACAGCTTTCCGTTCCATTTGAGCGCCCATTGTACGACAGGCCCTAAGCCGAACGCCATAAATACAGTACCGATTCCAACAGGTCCGCCCAATACAAAACCTAATACAGCAACCGTTACTTCCATTGTAGTACGTGCGCGGTTGACACTCCAGCCGAGGCGATGCACCAACAGCAGCATTAACGTATCACGAGGCCCTACACCGAGATTTGCAACCATATACATCCCGCAGCCAAAGCCCAGCAGAACAACGCCAACAACAAACGCCAATGTTTGTTCTAATAGCGTATTTGCATCTGGTAAAACGATTAAAAATATATCAATAAAAATTCCTGTCAGGAACATGTCCAAATAAGTCCCGGCTTTTGGCAATCTTTTTGTGAAAAACGTATCAACAGCCAGAATAAGCAAGCCTAAAATAATGGACCACATACCGACCGTCAAGCCCAAGTTTTTTTGTAATCCGATATGAAGGACATCCCATGACCCAACTCCAAGTATTTGTCCTTTGATCGTCAATGCGACGCCTAATGATAAAACAATGATGCCTGCAATAAAAAATACGCAGCGCCAATAAAATTCCTGTTTCACTTTCACATGTAATCCCTCATCAATCCTCGATATAATCCTTACTCATTATAACGATTGAATCGGCAAAAATGGATTTACAATAAATTCGAAACATTTGAACTTTTTGAGCTGCAAATAGACCCGATTAGAATAGGGAATATGAGCATTTAATTTTCATATGAATAGCGCAATTCATCGGACGAATTGTCGACATCTACAACTAGATGATGTTCATTAAAAAACCATTCATCGGATTTTTCGATATAATAATGAATGCCTTCAACAACTGTTTCAACACCTATTTCATGCGGCTGCTCCCGGGTCATCCCTAACGAAAAACCTTCATGAAAAGGTGAAGAACCTCCATAACGTGCATAAAAGCGAATAAAATCGCCTTTTTCTACTTCCATCTCTTGTTTAAACCAATTGAGTGCTTTTTCTGATAGTTTGATTTCCATATATTTCACCTCTACTGTCATTATGCAGTAAATAAAAAAAACTTACAAAGCTCGCGTTCTGAATTTCAAGTACAAAAAAAGACTGAAAGGAAACCCTTTCAGTCTACAGTTTAAAATCCTTTAATTTTCGGTTCAGTACCGGCTTTAATCCGCTTAATATTTTCACGGTGACGGTAAAAAATGAAGCCTGCCAAAACGACAACCAAAATGAATAATGCATATTCTCCTGTTATCATCCAATGAACAATTACATAAATAACGGCCGCAGCGGATACAATCATAGATGACAAGCTCACCATCTTAGTTAACTTTAAGGCGATGACAAATACGATGATTAAAATTAAAAATAACGGTAAATTATAGCCTAAAATAACACCGCCGCTTGTAGCAACCGCTTTCCCTCCACGGAAGCTAGCGAAAATCGGGAACATATGGCCTGCTGCTGCAATCACACCCAAGAATAGCGGGTGGACAGTGCTGTCTGCAAAAAACGGCAATAACGGTAGCAATACCGCAGCCGTTCCTTTTAATATATCAATAAGCAATACGGCAATACCCGGTTTTTTACCTAATACCCTAAATGTATTGGTCGTTCCTAGATTGCCGCTGCCTTGTTGTCGAATGTCCGTTTTGTAAAAAATCTTGCCAATCCACAAAGCTGATGGAATGGAACCGATTAAATAAGCACAAATAATAATTAACGCGTTGATCAAGTGTTGTGCTCCTTTCGAATTCAGAATTACTACTTGGTACTAATAGTATGTATCGAATATTTTACAATGTTTTTTAATAGAAGGAAAGAGGTATTATTTTTTCGTCCATCGTAAAAAAACAGGGAAAAAGTTACATTTTATTGTTTGCTGCTAAAGGATATGCTTTTAAACGTTCGTTTTTGATGATACAATTAATCTTTGCAAAGCCTAAATCAGTACCTTTAAACATTGACATCATGCATATTTGAGCGTACGATTAGGTAGTAAATAGAACGTTTGTTTGTATTTTTGGAGGGGATTACATTTGGTAAAAAACCAAACCGGTATTTCGTATAATGAAGATGCCATTCAAGTATTAGAAGGTTTAGAAGCCGTACGCAAAAGACCAGGGATGTATATTGGTTCTACAGATAGTCGAGGTCTTCACCACTTAGTGTATGAAATTGTAGACAATGCAGTGGATGAAGCGCTTGCTGGATATGGAAATCATATCATCGTGAAGATTCATGAAGATAACAGTATTAGCGTGCGTGACCATGGTCGTGGTATGCCAACAGGTATGCATAAAATGGGTAAACCAACCCCGGAAATTATTTTCACCGTCCTTCATGCAGGCGGAAAGTTTGGACAAGGCGGCTATAAAACAAGTGGTGGTTTACATGGTGTTGGTTCATCTGTTGTAAACGCCTTATCATCATTTTTGGAAGTAACGATTTACCGTGATAACCAAATTTATCGCCAGCGCTTTGAGCAAGGCGGGAAACCGGCGACATCGCTTGATATGATCGGGAAAACGAAGGAAACAGGAACACTCGTACATTTCCTGCCGGATCCATCGATTTTTTCTGTCGTTAAATATAATTATGATACATTGGCAGAGCGCTTACGTGAATCTGCATTTTTATTAAAAGGATTAAAAATTGAACTAATCGATGCCCGTGGAGAAGGACAGCATGAAATTTTCTATTATGAAAACGGGATTGAAGCGTTCGTCACATACTTAAACGAAGAAAAAGACGTATTACATCCGGTTAAATATGTAGAAGGAACAATTCAAGAAATTGAAGTGGAGTTCGCACTGCAATTTAACGACGGCTATTCCGAAACGATTTTATCGTTCGTCAACAATGTTCGTACTCGTGATGGGGGTACACATGAAACAGGTGCCAAAACAGCTCTGACACGTGTATTTAATGAATATGCCCGCAAAATCGGGTTACTGAAAGAAAAAGATAAAAATCTGGAAGGTACCGATATTCGTGAAGGCCTGACAGCAATTGTTTCTGTACGTATTCCTGAAAATCTGCTGCAATTTGAAGGTCAGACAAAAGGAAAGCTTGGTACATCTGAAGCTCGTTCAGCCGTTGATACCGTTGTTTCAGAACAATTAATGTATGTGCTTGAAGAAAATGCCGAGCTGTCGGCTTCTTTAGTGCGTAAAGCAATTCGTGCCCAACAAGTGCGTGAAGCAGCACGTAAAGCACGTGATGATGCCCGTAATGGAAAAAAGAAAAAATCAAGTACTCTTCTGTCTGGTAAGTTGACACCTGCACAGTCGAAAAATGCTTCAAGAAATGAATTATACCTAGTAGAGGGTGATTCTGCGGGTGGTTCGGCTAAGCAAGGTCGTGACCGGACGTTCCAGGCGATTTTGCCATTGCGCGGTAAAGTCATCAATACCGAAAAGGCAAAACTGCAGGACATTATGAAAAATGAAGAAATCGCAACGATTATCCATACGATCGGTGCCGGTGTCGGAGCTGATTTTTCGGTGGAAGATGCCGCTTACGATAAAGTTGTCATCATGACCGATGCCGATACAGATGGTGCTCACATCCAAGTATTATTGCTGACATTCTTCTACCGTTATATGCGTCCGCTCATCGAAGCAGGAAAAGTATATATTGCGTTGCCGCCTCTTTATAAAGTATCAAAAGGATCCGGCAAAAAGCAGGAGCTTATGTATGCTTGGACAGAACAGGAGCTGAGTGCAGCTACGAAAAAAATCGGCAAAGGCTATATTATTCAGCGCTATAAAGGGTTAGGTGAGATGAATGCCGACCAGCTTTGGG
Organism: Solibacillus sp. FSL K6-1126; assembly: GCF_038003445.1. Taxonomy (NCBI): domain Bacteria; kingdom Bacillati; phylum Bacillota; class Bacilli; order Caryophanales; family Caryophanaceae; genus Solibacillus; species Solibacillus sp. FSL K6-1126. The sequence goes on from NZ_JBBOPD010000001.1 coordinate 2,061,761, forward strand.
ATACAACGATGAATCCCGAAACACGTACATTAATCCGCGTTAAAATTGAAGATGGTGCTCGTGCAGAACGTCGTATTACAACATTGATGGGCGATAAAGTAGAGCCCCGCCGTAAATGGATTGAATCAAACGTCAACTTCGGCATGGAAGAGGATGCAAGCATTTTAGAAAATGAATTCATCCAGCATGAGGAGGTTAACGAATAATGAGTTTTGTAGAAAAATTTCAAGATTTGCCATTAGAAGAAGTAATGGGTGACCGTTTTGGTCGCTATTCCAAATATATTATTCAAGACCGTGCATTACCGGATACACGTGACGGGCTAAAACCTGTTCAGCGTCGTATATTGTATGCGATGTTCCATGAAGGTAATACTTTTGACAAACCGTTCCGTAAATCGGCAAAAACAGTCGGAAATGTAATCGGTAACTATCACCCGCACGGAGATACTTCGGTGTATGATGCAATGGTCCGTATGAGTCAGGACTGGAAAAGCCGTCATATGCTGGTAGAAATGCATGGTAACAACGGTTCTGTCGATGGGGACCCGCCAGCCGCAATGCGTTATACGGAAGCGCGTCTATCGGCAATTGCCGCTGAACTGTTACGTGATATTAACAAAAATACAGTAGAATTTGTCCCGAACTTTGATGATCAGGATATGGAACCTACTGTCTTGCCATCTCGATTCCCAAATCTGTTAGTTAACGGCGCAACAGGGATTTCGGCTGGTTATGCGACGGATATTCCGCCACATAATTTGCAGGAAGCACTTGATGCGGTTTTAATGCGTCTGGATAACAAAAACTGTACAGTCGATGAACTGATGACCGTTATTAAAGGTCCCGATTTTCCGACAGGCGGTATTATTCAAGGTGTTGACGGCATTAAAAAAGCGTACGAAACAGGAAAAGGGAAAATTATTGTCCGTTCACGCACAGAAATTGAACAGCTAAAAGGCAATAAAGAGCAAATTATCATTACAGAAATTCCATTTGAAGTAAATAAGGCCAACATGATTCGTAAAATGGATGAGTTGCGTGTAAATGACCGCCGTTTAGACGGCATTTCCGAAATTCGCGATGAATCGGACCGTAATGGTTTACGAATTGTTGTGGAGCTGAAAAAAGATGTACCTGCACAAGGGATTTTAAACTTTCTATTAAAATCAACAGATTTGCAAGTTTCGTATAACTTCAATATGATTGCGATTCATAACCGTCGTCCGATGATGATGACACTGCCACTCATGTTGGATGCGTACATTGATCACCAAAAGGAAATTGTGCGCCGCAGATCCCAGTATGACTTGACGCGTGCAGAAGATCGCTTACATATCGTTGAAGGTCTTATGAAGGCCTTATCTATTTTAGATGAAGTGATTGAAACAATCCGTGCTTCAAAAGATAAACGTGATGCGAAAAATAATATTATCGAGAAATTCGGCTTTTCGGAAGAACAGGCAGAAGCGATTGTTAGCCTTCAACTTTACCGGTTAACGAATACCGATATTACGCAACTGCAAAAAGAACAAGATGAGTTACATGAGCTTGTTGTGAAACTGAAAGCCATTTTAGAGGATGAAAAGAAATTGATCCGTGTTATTAAATCTGAATTGAACGACATTAAAAAACGCTTTACAGTACCTCGTCTTTCAACAATCGAAGCAGAAATCGAAGAGATTAAAGTAACGCGTGATGTATTGGTGCCGAGTGAAGAAGTTGTCGTAACCGTGACAAAGGACGGCTATGTAAAACGGACAAGCCTTCGTTCACACAGCGCTTCAAACGGCAAAGATTTTGCGATGAAAGATTCCGATTACTTGCTGTACGAAGCTAACTTAAATACGCAGCATCATTTACTCCTGTTTACGAGTAAAGGGCACTACATTTACCAGCCGGTCCATGAGCTGCCTGATATTCGCTGGAAAGATCTCGGACAGCATATTTCAAGTATTGTGCCAATCGATTCTAACGAAGAAATTATCGAAGTCATCGGTATTGAAACGTTCGATAAGCCGAATGTGTATGTATTTACCGCTACAAAAGAGGGGCAAATTAAGCGTTCGGCACTCGCCGATTATATCGTCACTCGTTATTCGAAACCGATTAAGACAATGAATTTAAAAGGTGAGGACGAGATGATTTTTGCCCGCCTTGTTACAGATCAGGAAGAAGTATTGCTTTCTACGAACACGAGCTATACAATTCGTTTCCCTATGGAAGATCTTCCGGTAACAGGGGTAAAAACGGCAGGAGTTAAAGGAATTATTGTTAAAGAGGGCGAGTATCTTGCGGCTGTTGCATTGTTAAAACCGGATCAGGAACAAGAGCTCGTTATCGTAACACAGCGCGGTGCCGTCAAACGAATGCTATTATCGGAACTTGAACTTGGCAACCGTGCAAAACGCGGCGTCGTCATTTTAAAAGAGTTAAAATCGAACCCGCACCGAATTTTTACAATTTTAGTTGTCAACTTTAGAAATACGTTTACTATTGAGACAGAAAAAGGCATACAGGAAACGATCTCTGTGACATCCTTAACGAGAGCGGATCGTTATTCAAACGGTTCACTGCGGATTGATACAGAAGGCGATGGGGCAATTAGCCGCGCCTATGTGGAGAAGACAGAGTAAGGATTCATGTATATTAGCCGGAATCTAAACATAAGATAAAAGTAATTCATTGACATGAAAGGCATACTTTCATACAATGAAGTTAGTAAGATTCATGCGTGATGGATCTACAGTAGTACAGAGCGGTTGGGTGGCCCCCAATCGCTTTTTTATTTACCCTTTTTGATTGTTGAAATTAAAAACACCACCTAGATGGCGAGTCTAAGTGGTGAAAATAAATTTTTTACAGCATCATTCGGAAAAAACGATAAATTGTATCGACTAGACGAAAAAGATCAGTCACATAGCGAAAAATGGCGAGTTTTTCGTTACGCTTTTTTTCCGAAACAGCCTTAGCCTTTTCTTTGCGTGATGGATAAGACACAGTAGTACACCTCCTTTACAAAAGGAGTCAGCTGGATGCTGCTTTTCTATTGTACCATGAAATATTGAAGAGAATATTACTGTTTTTAATAGAAAATTGCATAAAAAAAGCGTCAAAATCCGGCAAGAAATTCTGCGGATTTTGACGCTTTTTTTATTACGGAAGTTTTTACATAAGTCCACTTTTGTAGTTGGTAAGAGGATACTTTTTTGGTTTAACGCGCCGACCGTAAAACCCACCTATAAATGTAAATCATTCTTTCATGTAAACTGGACGACATGCTGGACGTTTTAGGAAGCTAAGAACACCCACTAGTGTCAACCCGTATGTATCACCAATTCAGCTAGCTCCCTTTACATCTTTCCGATCTGTTCAGAAAACATAGCCATGGTCAATTGGTGCTATTCGTTTTTAAAAATAACCGCTGTAATCATATTCGGTAAGTTATATATATATAATAACGGTTGGCTACTTAATAAGTATTTATACCCATTGGTTATAAAAACGATATAAATTTATATTGATTCAAATGACTTATTACACTCGAATTTTAGTAGGTTTAATGATATAGTTTTTAAGTTGCAAATACTATCTTGAGTTGTGTTTTAAAGTCGATATTATAGGTCAAATGGGAATTTAATTTTTTGGTGAGAAATCAGCCGGAAAGTTACTAATATAGTAACTTACATATGTATCAGATTAAAGGCAACTCAAAATAAAAAATGAGGAGTTTATTATGTTCAAAAATATGACGTTCTTTAAACGGAGCATGCTATCAACGGTTTCAGGGATTATACTGATTAGCATTTTTTTAATTGGAGTCAGTTATTTTATCCAAGGTAGCCTTTTAAAGGATCAGTTAAGAAGCCAAACAAAAGCCATTTCAGAATCATGGTATGAGCAAATGGAAGGCTCGGATATTGCAGACTTAACGAAAAACCCGGATATCACAAGTAAAACACATGTGGAATATACAGATATGTTCGATAAAATGAGCGAATACAATCCTTCTGTATCACATGGTTATATTTTTGGTACTGAATTAAGCGGTGCGAATGGTAATGAAACATCATTAATTTCTTTTGATTCAGAATTATGGGAAGCCTTCTCTTCTGAGGGGATGGTCGTTGGTGATATGTATGAACAACCGGGCTTAGTAGTAGAGGGACTTAAAAAGTTAAAGGAATCCAATGAACCGCAATTTACTGAAGTATACAGTGATGATTTTGGTACATGGTTAACATTTATGTATCCAATCTTTGATAGCAATAATGAGCTGTTTGCTTATTATGCAATTGATGTAGATGCATCTAGTATCAATAAAGGCCAAATGGATTTATTAAAAATGTCGCTTCTTGTTTTAGCGGTATTACTTGTTCTATTTATTTTAGCTCAGTATTTTGTTATCAAAAAGCAATTAAAGCCACTGCAATTCCTATTGGTTGGTATTAATAAAGCAAGCAATGGTGACTTGAAATCAGATTTACCAGAAGGTACAGATGAATTAGGTACAGTCAACGCGAGCTTCAACAACATGATCGGATCCCTGAATAACACGGTAAGCGGGGTAAGTGATTCAGCATCCAGCCTGAAAGCAGGTGCTATGGACTTAGAAAGTTCGTTCAAAGCGACGTACGAATCATCGGAAAAAATTACGAACTCAGTAAACAGCATGCAAGTAACTTTAAAAGGCCAAGAAACCTCAATTGAAGAAGCAGCCTTTTCTATGGAGGATATGTCTAAGCAAGTACAGGATATTGCAACAAACGTGTCTGATGTTTATAGATATTCTGAGGAAGTAATGTCATTTACTGAAAACGGCAAAGAGTTAACAGATAAAGTTTCAAATCAAATGGAATCCATTAATGTGGATGTTGAGGAATCGAATAGAACGATTCAAACTTTAGTACAACTATCTGACGAAATCGGCTCTATTTTAACTGTAATTAATTCAATTTCAAGTAATACAAATTTACTTGCATTAAACGCAAGTATTGAAGCCGCAAGAGCTGGCGAACATGGTAAAGGGTTTGCGGTAGTGGCTCAAGAAGTTAAACAGCTATCTGAACAATCCGCGCAATCTACAGAAGACATTCGAGAATTAGTGAATCGGGTACGCACATCGGTTCGAGAAACTGAAACGGTAATGTCTAGCATTCAAAAGGAAGTTTCAGCAGGTAAGGAATTAACTGTAGAAACAAGTGAAATGTTTAATAAAATTCTTAATTTCAACAATGATATTTCAGCTAAATTACAATCGGTCTCAGGGTCGGCAGAAGAAATATCAGCAGGTGTAGAAGAAACAACCGCTATGATGGTTACTCTTTCTTCTAATGCCAAAGAAATTTTAGAAGGCTACGAGGGTATTGTTGAAAATATTGAAGATCAACAAACGGCTCTAGGTACAATCGGCGGTATGTCAGAGAAGTTAATTAATACTTCTGAGCACTTGGAAGATATAGTTAGCCAATACAATAAGTAAAAACAAACAGGGGATTCTTCAAAGAATCCCCTGTTCAAAATAAATAACTTTACAGCGGTCAAGGAGAGAAAAACATAATGAATACCATTTTAAAAGAGTTTAAGAGTGTAGTTGCGCGTTTCAGCGATTCAGCAGCTATTAAAGAAGGCCAAAAAACAATTACATATAAAGAACTAAACGAAGAATCAAATAAAATTGCCAACCATTTAAAAGAAAATGGTTTGCAGAAAGGGGAATTTGTCAGCATTTACTTGAAGCGCAGTATGGAAACAGTCATCTCAATCTTAGGGATTATTAAAGCGGGCGGTGTGTATGTACCACTTGATCCTACACATCCGGTAGAGCGTAACAAGTACATTATTAACGATACAAAATCAGCGAACATTATCACAAGCGGAAATCTTTTAAATAGCATCCAAGGGATGGTAACAGAAAATACGAATTTCTTGTTAATGGAGAACCTTAAAAATTTAGAACACGTAAATATCGAGTTCACAGATGATGATATTGACGATTTAGCATATGTTATTTATACTTCCGGAACGACGGGCAACCCGAAAGGAACTTTAATCCGTCAGCGCGGCGTAATTAATTTAATGAACTACATGTTAAAAGAATGGTCGATAACAAATGAAGATATTATTATGCAGTTTGCTACATACAGCTTCGATGCTTCCATTTTAGATACGTTTGCCTCTTTATATAGCGGTGCCACATTATACTTGATTGACGACGCGGAGCGTATGTCAGAAGAAGGTTTTTTATCAGTAATCCAACGTGAGAACATTTCTATTATCCCGGCGATTCCAACCGTATTCTTTAATCGCATTGTAAACTATGTGAACGAGCGAAATTTAGACATTTTCAAAGGTGTAAAAATCGTAGGTGTTGCAGGTGAATTATTAACAGGTGATTTAGCTCGAAAGTTCAAGTCAAGCATCGGGGAACAAATTCGTTTCTTTAATTTATATGGACCAACAGAAACTACAGCGATCGTAACGTGTTATGAAGTGCCAAACAACTTGTCTGAGGCTGTATTTAGTGTGCCGATTGGTGATGATTTACCGGGTACAAAACTTTATGTAGTCAGTGAAGAAGGAAAAGTCTGTGAAACAGATGAAGTAGGAGAACTTTGGATTGCATCGGAAGGGATTTCTTTAGGCTATTTAAATAATAAGGAAAAAACAGAAGAGGCATTTATTAAAAATCCTTTTGACGAGAATATTTATGGCGGAATGCTGTATAAATCAGGCGATTTAGTAAAACGCCTGGCTGACGGTAATATTGAATTTGTTTCTCGAAAAGATACGCAAGTCAAAATTCGCGGCCATCGTATTGAAATCGCTGAAATTGAAACACGAATGAATGAAATTGACGGAATTAATGATGCAGTAGTCGTCGTTGAAGTTATAGACGGCGAAAAAACATTAAAAGGGTTCTTCACATCGGATGAAGAGTTATCGTTCAATTCTATTGTTGAAAATTTAAAAGTAACATTACCAAGCTATATGATTCCATCGAAACTTAAACAAATCAAGGATATTCCTTTTGCGCCTACTGGTAAAGCAGACCGTAAAAAGTTAGAGCTGCTTGAAGCAGATCCAGTCGTATTGCTTAAAACAGGTGAGATTGTAGAACCGCGAAATGAGATTGAAGCAGATATTTTAGCTGCATGGAAAGCCGTTTTGGAATTAGAAAACATCGGTGTAACGGATGATTTATTTGATATTGGTGGTCACTCATTAAAAATTATTGCGATTTTATCAAAATTAAAAGCAAAATATAGCACAATTTCTATTAAAGATTTCTTCGATTTAAAAACAGTTGAAAATTTAGCTGCTAAGGTGCAAGCCGATGCGATGTTAGGTGCTCGTGAGTTTAAAAAGGAATTTACCCAGCTTACTGAATATCCGAAAATGGCTGTTACTGAAAGATTACCTGAAGTTGAAACAGTGCTTGTAACGGGTGCTACCGGCTTCCTTGGCAGTCACATTGCCGACAAGCTTGTACAGGAAGGAAAAAGAGTGATTTTGCTTGTACGTGGAGAAGATGCAGTTAAGCGTGTAAGCGATACAGTGAAATATTTCTTCAACAAAGAGGTTTCTTCTAATATCCTTGTATTAAAAGGTGATTTAACTGAAAAGTATTTAGGATTAAAAGAAGAAGAATTTAAGGACTTAGCAACACGCATTGATGCTATTATTCATAGTGCGGCTGATGTACGTCACTTTGGGGATCGAGAGCATTTCGAAAAAATAAATGTACAAGGTACGCAAAATATCTTTGAATTAGTAAATGTAAACCCAGCAATCGTATTCCACCATATTTCGACTGTTGGTGTTGTTGAAGATTTACTGGCAGAAGGAAAATGGGGTTTATTAGAAGGGACTACTGAAATGCCAGAAGGTTTATCCGTAGAAAGTGTGTACACGGATACTAAGATGATTGCGGAAAAGTGGATATTAGACAAGGCTAAAGAAAACAAACAAGTTTTTGTTTACCGTATGGGGAATTTAGTAGGTCGTTATAGTGATGGGAAATTCCAAAGCAATATTGACGCAAATGCCTTTTACCGTATGTTAAAACTAATGATTCTAGGCAAGAAGGCTCCGAAAGTATTATGGAAAGTGGATTTCACACCAATTGACTTTGCAAGCGAAGTAGTTGTAAATTCCGTACTTAAAACAGATAATTCTCAGCGAGTGTATCATGTAAGCCATCCAAACCCAATTACCTTTGAAGAATTGATCGCCGTTTTAAATGAACTAGACTTCGATATTACAATGATTGAACAAGAAGATTACAACGCCTATATTCTAAGTGACGAAATGAGCGAGGAAGTTAAAAACTTAGCGGTTGCTCAACTTGACGGTGACGGTGCAAACGATTCAAACGCTGTCTATGACAGCAATAACACGATGCAGGTACTCGAGCTTACAAACATTCCTGTATTGAATAAAGAGTACATCGGTAAATTAATCAACCATGCTATTGCAGTCGGATTTATTAAAGAAACAGTTATGGCTTAAATGTAGGCGTGGGGGCTATCAACTGCTTATAACTAAATGATTGGAGCACCGATTTTTATGTCTTTTCTAACATGAAATCGGTGCTTTTTTTCTAAAATGGAGAACATTTCTTTTATGTGTTTATATACACTATATTGTAGGGGCCATGGCCTACTTTTTTTATTGGAGTGAAGCGAGTGCTTGAATATTTATATTATTGAAGATTGGAAAAATAACGTGAATACTGATGAGCCTAAAGGTAATTGGGCATCAAACCTTATTGAGAGTACATTTAATATTCGAATTCGAAAAGATGAAAGGGGCAAGCCTTATATAATCGGTGAAGAAAAATTTATCAATTGGAGCCATACAGAACGGTTTTTAGTAGTTGCAATCAGTACAATCGGGAATATTGGGATCGATGCGGAACATTTGATAATCCCTTATGAGGAATCATTATACGGTTGGATTTTACATGAACAGGAAAAAACCAAATTGAACGCGGGCACTCTGTTTTCAGAGATTTGGACGAGGAAAGAAGCGATTTTAAAATATACAGGCGAGGGCATTCATGAAAATATGTGTGAATTAAATAGCTATGCTCTTGATTACAATATTTCTTCATTTACATATAACAACCTTTCGATGAGCGTGTGTTATGAAGATTGTTCAGACGTTTTGAAATTATATACGAGTGCTCAATAATCCTTAATCATTTGTAGTAAATAGTAGATATATAAAGAAATCAGCCTCTAACAGTGTTAGAGGCTGATTCGTTTATCCTCAACTCGTCAAAGTAAGGAAGGTTATTTTAGTGAGAAATGTCTTGTACAGAAATACCTGTTTGAGCTTTTACTTCAACTTCACGGTATTTCAGATCATTTCTTTCTTTAGAAATTAATGTACCGATAAATCCGCCTAAGAAGCCAAGAGGTACAGAAATTAATGCCGGGTTCGTTAACATAATTAACGGTTCACCAACAAAGATTGCTTTACCTTCCACCGGATTCCATACGTTTGGAGATACGGCAACTAAAATTAATGCAGAGATTAAACCTGTTAACATTGCTGTAACCGCACCTGATGTGTTGAAACGTTTCCAGTAGATTGTGTAGATAATTACCGGTAAGTTTGCTGATGCCGCAATACAGAATGCTAATGATACTAAGAATGCTACGTTTAATGTTTGAGCACCTAAAGCTAATAGAATTGAAACAATTGAGATAATAATTGAACCGATACGAGCTGCTTTAACCGCTTCTTTTTCAGTAACTTTACCTTTTTTAATAATTTGACCGTAAATATCATGTGATAGGGCAGATGCACCTGAAAGCACTAAACCTGCTACTACCGCTAAGATTGTCGCGAATGCTACCGCACACACGAATGAGAATAGAATGTCGCCACCAAGCGCTTGCGCTAAAAGTGGGGCAGCCATGTTACCTGCCGGGTTCGCCGCTACGATTTCGTCTTTACCAACGAATGCTGCTGCACCGAAACCAAGGAAAATTGTTAATACATAGAATAAACCAACAATCCAAGTAGCCCAAATTACTGAAGAACGAGCTGTTTGTGCGTCTTTTACTGTGAAGAAACGCATTAGGATGTGTGGAAGACCTGCTGTACCAAGTACTAACGCCATCAGCATTGAAATTGTATCAATACCATTTGTATAACGTAAACCTGGATTTAAGTAAGCTTCACCATGCTCAGTTACCGTAGTCATTTGAGTAAACATAGTAGCGATAGAGAAGTCGAATTTTGCTAATACTAAGAATGAAATAATAACAGTACCTAACATTAATAGACATGCTTTAATGATCTGTACCCAAGATGTTGCTGTCATACCACCGAATAATACGTAAATTGTCATCATGACACCAACTAAAAGTACCGCCATCCAGTATTCAATACCTAACAGTAATTGAATAAGGGCACCTGCACCTACAAGCTGGGCAATCATGTAGAACAATACAATTGTAATCGTAGATAATGCTGCTGTACCACGAACTTTTGCTTTATCGAAACGAGCTGTAATCATGTCCGCCAATGTGAAACGGCCTAAGTTACGTAATGGCTCTGCTACGATATATAAAACTACTAAATAGGCTACAAGGTAACCGATCGAGAAGAAGAATCCATCGAAACCGAATAATGCAATCGAACCGGCGATACCTAAGAATGATGCTGCTGATAGATAGTCACCAGCAATCGCCAGACCATTTTGCCAGCCCGTTAAACCACCGCCAGCTGTATAGAAGTCTGATGCACTAGATGTACGTTTAGACGCCCACCAAGTAATGACTAAAGTTAAACCTACGATTGCTACGAAGAAGAATATCGCTGTAAAACTCATTTGCTTTTACCTCCTTCATATTCCGCAATAATTGCTCTCGCTTCTGCGTCATATTTATTAGCACGTGCTACATAGAAGTGAGCTAATCCCCAAGTCATTATGAATAAACCTGCAGAATAGAGCCAAACCCATGTAATATCACCAATCGCTTTTTGATGTAAGATTTCTGTAAACGAAGTTAAGATTGGTAATAACATATAAAGTACTAAAAAAATTGCGGTAATCGACCATAAAAATGAATTCTTTTTTCTTGCAAGTTGCCTGAAAGATTGCTGCGATGCAATTCTCTCATAATCAATAATCGGCTTTTGATTATTCCCCATAAACATTCCCCCATTTGTGATAATTATTACTGCTTAATGTACGTAAAATTCTGCTTTTAGGATTTTACATTTTCATTCTATTTTAGCTGTAACAAAATTGCAACACTTTTTAAATAAATTATGGGGAAAAATTTATTGCAAAAATAAGTTTAATAGAGAAAAAATAATACATTAAGGGGAGAATATTAAAATGTTATATTTTGGGTAATTGGTGAAAAGGTATATGTTATATGGGTTTGAAGGGGTCTAAACATTAAAGTATTACAAAAAATCAGAAATTTAATTATAAGAAAATATTATTCATTTCTATAAGTAAAAGTAATATTTAAAAAATAATTTATTTTACAAAAATATGAATTCAGTATATTCAAAAAGTTATATTCATGAAAAAAGTGGTATAAAAAAGCAAAAAACTGTCCGAAAATAGTAAATATTTTCGAGACAGTTTTCTATCATTCTAATCTATTCATCTAATTTACTTTCTTATAATAATTAATGAGAAACATCTTGTACAGAAATACCTGTATGTGCCTTGACGCGGATCTCTTTATAAACACGTTCCGACTCTGCACGTTCCACTTTATGTGCTGTTAATATAGAACCTAAATAACCTGCAAAGAAACTTAAAGGAATTGTAATGATGGCAGGTACTGCTAAGTTCACGAGTGGTTCGCCTACGAAAATCGCATTTCCTGTAGGACTCCAAATGTTAGGGCCTAGCGCACCTAATACAAGACAAGATACTAAACCGGTAACCATTGCTGCAACCGCGCCGTTTGCATTGAATTTCTTCCAATAGATCGTGTAAAGGATAACTGGTAAGTTCGCCGAAGCCCCGATGCAAAATGCAAAGGATACAAGGAATGAAACGTTTAAACTTTGCGCAAATAATGCCAAAATGATAGAAACAATTGCAATGGAAATCGAACCAATTCTAGCTGCTAATACTTGTTGCTTTTCTGTTAATTTCCCGTCTTTAAGAATCTCACCATAAATGTCATGCGAAATCGCTGATGCACCTGTTAATACTAACCCGGATACAACCGCTAATATAGTAGCAAACGCAACCGCACAAATAAATGATAATAAAATATTGCCGCCTAAAAACTCTGCCAACAACGGGGCAGCCGTGTTACCCGCAGCATTTTCTGCGATGATTTTATCAAACCCGACGAAGTGCATTGCACCAAAACCTAAGAAGATTGTCAGCGAGAAGAAAATCGCAGTAATCCATGTTGTCCATGAAATCGATGCACGCGCCGTTTTCGCATCTTTAACCGTAAAGAAACGCATTAAAATATGTGGTAAACCTGATGTACCGAGCACTAATGCAAGCATCATCGAAACCGAATCGATTGTAGATGTATACTTCATACCAGGTACTAAATACTCGTCACCGTAATTTGTGCTAACCGTATCAAACATTTTCACTAAATTAAAATCAAACTTCGAGAATACTAAAAACGCCAATAGTGTTGTACCGAACAATAACAGACCTGCTTTGATAATCTGTACCCAGCTCGTGGCCGTCATTCCTCCGAACAGTACATACGTCGTCATCATGACCCCTACAATTAAAACAGCCATCCAATACTCAATACCGAATAAAAGCTTAATTAACGCGCCGGCACCAACCAATTGGGCAATCATATACAAAATTACAATAATGATTGTGCCTGTAGCAGCTACACCGCGAATCCGTTTTTCATTAAAACGCGCTGTCAGCATATCAGCCAAAGTATAGCGTCCTAAATTACGCATCGGTTCTGCTATTATATATAGTAGAACTAAATTTGCAACGACATATCCGACAGAGAAGAAGAAGCCGTCAAAGCCTGTTAATGCAATCGCTCCGGAAACTCCTAGAAATGCAGCTGCCGATAAGTAGTCACCAGCAATGGCAAACCCATTTTGCCAACCTTTTAAACCACCGCCAGCTGTATAGAAATCACTTGCTGAAGAAGTTCTCCTAGCCGCGATATATGTAACAATCAAGGTTAAACCGACGATACCAATAAAGAAACCTGCTGAAACAAGATTCATCGTTATGCACCTGCCTTTTCATATTCTTGTAAAACGGCAGCTGCAGCTTTATCAAATTTTGATGCCATTTTTACATAGAGTGTACATAAAATAATGGTCATAATGAATAGGGCAAGCGAGTAAACCCATACCCACGTAATATTACCGACAGCTTTCTGTTGTAACACAGAAGTAAATGCCAGGATCGGTAATAAGAGGTAAAATGTCAAAAATGTTATAGTTATTCCGAATAAAAATGTGTTTTTCTTCTTTACAAACTGATTAAATGTTTCCATGCGATCGATTTTATCATAGTTAATGCCATCGCATTTCGCTGAGATTTTGTTATCTAATTGACTCAACGGAATTCCCCCTTATGAAAAATTATTCTGTTTTAAACGGCATATTACGCTTTGGACCCGTTAATAGTACTCATTGTAAGAGGGTGGAGAATATAATGCAATAACATTTTTTCTGAAAACTTGGAATGTTTAAAAAGGGAATGAAGTAGAATTATCAAGTTTTAAGGAGATAAAATAGAAGAAGTGGTGTTTTAAATTTACAGTAGATTATTATTCAAGAAAATGAAAGTAAAGAAAAACATATTTTAGGTAGAATTTAAATTACATGAAGCACAATATTATATTTCGCTACTAAAAATATTTGTAGTTTTCGCTTTTTTTAAGCAATCCAGCAAATTGTAATATAACACAAAAGTGATAGTAAAAATTTGATATATTTAACATGTAAAAATTTTTATTTAACCTATTGATTTTAATTTGTAGAAAAAATCGATTGTAATTTACAAAAATTGAAAGTTTAATATTAATATTTTGACTATGTGTTAGAAAAAACCCGGGATATTATAAATAAAGAATCAAAAATATATTAAAATGGAGGGACAGCATGTTGAATTTGAATTCGAAACGATTAACTTTTGAACGGTATTCAGATAAGGATCTTGCGCATGTTATTGACCTTGTTTCGGACCCATTTATGATGAAATTTATTGGAAATGGACATACAAAAGATGAACAGTATGCAATTCGTTTAATCGAACGGATGATGGAACAGTACCGTAATTTTGATGATTATGGGTTACATAAATTAATCCAACGTCAAACGGGCGATTTTATCGGTCATGCAGGGCTTGTTGCACAAGTTATTGATGATACATTTGAAATTGAGCTTGGGTACTGGATTAAACGCGCTTACTGGGGACAAGGCTATGGATTTGAAGCAGCTCAGGCATTGGCAAAATACGCAGATGAAGAAATGTGGTTGCACCGTTATATTTCAGCAATACAAGTAGGTAATGAAGGATCTAAAAAGATTGCATTAAAAAACGGAATGCAATTGGAGAAATTAATTGAAATGGACGGGAAAAAGGTTGAAATATATGTTAAGCTCAATTCATTTGAAGAAGACCCAACGGAAGCGTTATAAGAGGAGTATCGACATATTGTGAAAACATATTTTGAAAGCTATGAACAATATAAACGGCAAGGAAATTCAATCAAAACAACAACCATTACAGCGAAACAATTGCTGCCGGCGCTTATTGCCCATATAGAGCGTATGGACAGGCAATTTACGCTGCATATTAACGGCCAGCTGCCTATGCCAATCGATGATTTAATGAAGGAAGCTTTTGACCAGTGCCATTTAGAACAGCCATTTTATACCCAACATTGTGAAAAGCGCAGCTATAAATATCGCCAATTAACGAAAAATCGTATTAAAGTGGAGTTTACGATGCGTTACCGGCTGTCACGTCAGGAAGAAAAATGGATGGTTGATGAAATTCAAGCCATTTTAAAGAAGCGAATTCATGCCGACATGTCGATGTTGCAAAAGGTTTTAATTGTCCATGATTATATTGCTAGAACGTATAGCTATGAACGTCATACAGAAGGTTCGCCGTTTGCTGTATATACGTTTATGAACGAAAAACACGGTGTTTGTATGGCATACGCGCTTTTGTTTGAAAAGATGATGGAAGTTTTGGAGATCCCTTGTTATTATGTGATTGGAAAAGCGGCGGGTGAGGGAACAGAGGGACATGCTTGGAATATGGTGCAAATTGATGGGCATTGGTATCATGTTGACGTGACTTGGGATGATATCGGTTCTATTCCAGGCAGAGAAGTTCGCTATCGCTATTTTTTAGTTGGGGATGAGAAAATGCGTCTTGATCATGAATGGAATGAAAATCATTATCCCATTTGTACGAGTACTAAATTTGAAGCATTTCATCGTTTATATGATGGCTGTATCGTCAATACTAGTGTATATTATCCGCATCCTGGAAATGGTCATTTGTATGAAATGAACTTGGCGAATTATCCATTACAGGCTAAACAGAAACTTCCTGTTAACATTCAATTTTGTTTCTCTATAAATGGATTGTTATATTTCAGGAATGATTCTCATAATCGCTATTTGTATCAATTTGAAATTGCTGCTGAGGAATTGACGCAGTTAAGCGCGGAACCAGTTATACGAATCTATGAAACTGAAACAACATTGGAAGTCTTGTATGCAGATGAAACGACAGATAGTATTCAAAAGTTATTTTCAGCGGATACAGAAAGTGAAGATTCACTAAGAGTTGAAACGGATGAAAATCGCTTGGAAGTCCCGTTAAATACATTTGGGGACAGCTGGGTAGCATCAGTTGAACAACAAGCGGATTGTCAGCCAATGGTGTTTAAAAGCGCGGATGGAATCGAATTGATTGTAGAAGATCGTTGCAAACAATTAACAGTAGATATATATATTAATAGAGGTTTACATATACAAATAACAAGTAAACGAAAAAATGTGGAATTCCATCAGCCGGCACAATTGAAAATGCCAACCGCGTTAATACCAGGCTTGGAGCAGCAGTTAAGTAAACAAAACGCGTTAGAGTATTTTACTGATGAAAATTTTATTTATATACAGCTGTTTAAAAGCGTAACGATCCAACTGAAAAAGTAAGCAAATGACCATAATATATGAATCCGGTTATATTATGGTCATTTCATTAAAAAACGTATTTCGTCTCACTATTATAAGTATACTTTTGAAACGAGACTTAACTTCCTATAATATATATTATGACCGTGTCCCTATTTAATATTCCTATAAGTGGATCACTGTAGACTTCCCTCGATCATTGTACATGCACAAGACTTTCTTGTCTTTGTAATACCATTTGATTAAAAATTGGACGAGACTTTTAAAGTTTAATCAAAAATGCCTCACAAACCCGTAATTTACGGTAAAAAAGAATAATGCATTTTGAAAGAAACTTTGATCAAAATAGATTCTTCTCTTGCATATATAAGTTTCCGTTTTATAAAAAAAGTTTGATCATTTTCTAACTGTTTTGCCCAACCATCGTACCCGATTGTTGTTTTATGGCTCCTGTACAATTTCTTTTATAGCTTCAGCTAAAGCATCCGTAGCTCTAAAAGCCTCTTCCATTGTATTTTCAGTTCCACCAATATTTAATAATACAGACTGCTTTTGAATTTCTTGATTATATGTGTTCCTTGGATTTTCACCTTTCTCAATTACTCCTCTAGATATTCCTGGGTATAGCTTTTCTAATTTTTGATGTAGATGGTTCGCAAACTCTCTGTTTTCTTTATAATTATCACTAATTTTTGATACAACAAGTCCAATTTTTGCATAGTCTTTTCCATCAATATTTACCGTTGTAAACTTTCGTTCTTGGCTGTCTCTATGAATATCTAAAACCATTTCTATGCTCGTATGTTTTTTTAATGTTTCCTGCAAATTTTCCCGCGAAACATTATAAGAATCTTTAAATGTTAAGTTACGTTCTTCTAAGACTGCAAAAATATCAGTATCATCATGGATAGCGAAAATATTTTTTTCTTCCAACGCTTTACTTAATTGCATTCCGACCATAGTAACATTATCCGTCTTACGAAATGCCTCGTTGGGAACCTTTACGTTATATGCCTCTTGATTATGCGATTGATAAATAAACACTAATGGATTATTTTCATTTGTAGCAATAGTTGATAAAGATTTGTCTCCGTGATTACTGAGAACATTTGTAATTACTTCTTTTCCACTGAATAAGAATAACCATGAAAATGCTAATGTGAAAAGTAAAACACCGCTATATATAGCAGAAGTTCTTCTCACTGCCCCTTTTATTTTCATGTTTTCAGCCTTCCTCCTAAGTTTATTTTCAGTTTCTGTAATAAACTCTTTACTTGGATTTTGAGGATAAGCTTTTTTGATCATGTTAAATAGTTCTTTATCATTTTGCATTGGGCAATACCTCCTCAATACCAATATTCATTTTTCTTTTTAAGTCTTTCAAGGCTCTGTGGTAATCCACTTTCACTTTCGGTTCGCTACATTGTAAAATGTCAGCGGTCTCCTTTATGGTAAATTCATTAATGCCGCGAAGTATAACAACCGCTCTAAAATTTGGTTTCAACTTAGAAATGGCATCATGTACAAACTGTTCCATTTCATTAAATTCCACTTCTTCATCAGGCTTCTTACAGTTTGATTCCAATCTTGTGAAGAATCCATCCTTAAAAACGGAGAAAAACTTCTTTTTTCGATAATGATCAACTGCTACATGTTTGGCGATAGAAAATATCCATGTTTTTAGATTGTACTCGCTTTTAAAATGATTTAGATTTTTTAATAATCTAATGAAAACTTCTTGTGTTAAGTCCTCTGCATCATTTTGATTTCCTGTAAAGCAAACTAGAAATCTGAATACGTCTAAATAATAATCATTGTAGACCTCAACAATACTGGACTCTAAGTCGTTTAAATCAATCAAGCTTTTCCTCCTCATTGTATATTCACTAATTATTCGTTTGATCTTGGAAAAAGGTTACAATTATTTGTTTTAAAAATTTAGTAGTAGTAAGAGGGTTATTACACGGTACTCCCTAAGTTCTGGCAAAGATATAAAATAAAACGCCATTCTTCTTTAGAATAGCGCACGATTGTGGAAGACAATATTATATTTATGCCTTTGTTATTTGAATAACAGATTCCCTTTCCATAAGTTATTCAATAATAAATATCATCTATTTACCTTCCAAATCCAATACGTACCAATAACTATTATGTAATTGCATCTGTTGTGTGAAAGCTATTAATAATTCATCATGGTTATACTTTTTGTATCGTTCCTTGTTGTATTGCTTGATTAAATAGACACCAGTATCTGTTGTTATTTTCCACTTTAAGTTTAACCAACCCCGTTTTATTGGTGTAGCGTCAAATATTTTAAATCCAAAATCACGATTACACGTATTTATAAGATCGTTTAATACCATTTCTTCTGTTAATACAACATCCATGTTTCATCACCACGTATTTCTTTTTTATTCTAAGTATTTCAATCAAAGTCAATTTTATTTCATTTTTACTTTTTTATGATGCCACTTTGTTTACGTGTAGTGCAGCCATTATTTTTCTAAATTGCTGAATAACTTTGAATAGGAATTTAGATAAATTTTTGAATATAATCAGCTAGTTCTAAAGGTTTTTGCTTTATCAAATAGTATTCTTCTGCTACCCAATATCGTTCGTTATATTTCTTTAACCTTGCTTCTAAATCTCCAATATATGTATCACGTAGAAGTACACGTTCGTATCTTATTTCTTTAGGGCAATCTAAGAAAACGATGTAATCATAAAAATTTTTCCATTCGTCTCGTAAAAGAAAGATGCCTTCAATTAATACAATGCTATTGCTTGATAAATTAATTGTTTTGATGACATGAGTATCCTCTTGCTTTTGATAAAAAGGCAATTTAAAAGGCGAAACGTTTTGTTGTATTTTTTGATAGAGCTGTTCTTTTAAATATTCGGTATCCCATTGTAATTGATAGTATTCAAACCATTGTTCCTGCCCTGTATCATATCGCTTGTCTCTTTCAACAACAAAGTCATCGATATGAATAATTACCAATTTTTTTAGAATCCCTTTGAGCTGACTTACAAGTGTTGTTTTGCCAGCACCAGATAAGCCATCTAAAGCAATGATATAAGGTCTTGTTTTATTATGTTTTTCGTATCCCTCTTTAATTTGAAGAATCAAGTTATCATATTTATTCATTTAAATTAAATTTCCTTCGCTGTTTTATTTGTACTTTTATTTAAGTTCTTTACTCAAAATTATATTCCCTTTGTATTTTGCATTGAGACAAGATAAATTAATAGAGTGATGTTAGCAATGTTTTGGATTTAATACGCTAATTCAACTGGCTCCCCCAATCTAAGCTCTTAAAAAACCTCCTTCTGAGTTAATTATTTGTCCTGTAATCCATTGTGCCTCTTCACTGGCAAGGAAAGATACTAACCGGGCTGCATCTTCAGGTAATCCAACTCTCCCTGATAAGAACTTACTTGTTAAATGTGTTTTTATCTCATCTGTCATCCAGCCTGTATCGGTAGGACCTGGATTTATTGCGTTTACCGTAATGCCTAATGGTGCCAATTCCGCAGATAAAGAAAGTGTGAAAGCTGATATAGCGCCTTTTGTTGCAACATAAGCTAATTCACCAGTCATCGGTCCAAGTGCTTGTCCAGAAGTCATATTGATAATTCTGCCTTTCAATTTATTTTGTAGCTTTAAGCGACGAGCAAATTCAACACTCAGTATAAAAGTTGCTCTCATATTTACCGCATAATGATCATCAAGTGTTTTTGCATCTAATTTCATATATCCATCTCTGGTTGAGTGTGCGGCATTATTAACTAATATTGTCGGTATGCCCAATTGGTAAGCAACCATTTCCAGTAATTTAAATGGAGAGTTTGGTTCAGATAAGTCTATTTCTAAGTTGCCACATCTAACTCCGTATTCCCCTATTATTTCGTTTTGAAAATTTACTGCCCAATCCACATTTGAAGCCCAATGTGTAAAAAATATATCTGCACCATCTTTTGCTAACATACGACAAACAGCGGTTCCAATTCCTTTGTTATGGCTTGCACCCGTGACTATTGCTATAGAGCCAACTAATTTCATGGTTTCTCCCCCCTTATTTAACAAAACTTTAAATATTATTTCTCGATTCTTGATAAACAAACCTGCCCGTTAGTATAAGTACATTTCATCTTAACATTAACATAAATATCCAAATTCATTTTAAATTTGATTCCTTCAAATGGCCCTTTAATTAAATAATGCCCTTTTTCTATTCAAGAAAAGCGCCAGATTATTGAACAACTTGAATATATTTTCGGCCTCCTATGAATTACAGTGGTACTTTGACTAAAGTACCCTTCACTAGTAGCAGATTATATTTAAATGTAGCACTTGATAAAGGGATAAATTGTAAAACAAATTAATTTTTATGGTAACATTTATAAGTAAGGGGGTTCTAAATGAATAACTTAAATAATGAGAAATCAATTCAAGAAGAAATTAGAGCTGTAAAAAAACAGACCGTTAAAGTATTGGGTTTTGGTTTCTTGGTTATATTATTTTTTTTAATTTATTGGATCTATTTTGAAGAGAATTTATTAGTTGAAAGTAAGTCCCCTTATGCTGATAAAGAAGTAATTATTAATAAAGTCGGTAATTGGATAACAGACTCCGGTACAATTAAAATTTACTTTAAGGAAAATGGAAGGACTAGAAATACTAAAAAAATAGAGCTTGAAATTTTTAGAGAATCTAACCATAAGGGAAAATACAATATTGTTTGGAGTGTTGATAACCATGTCTCAATAGCTATGGTATTTGAAAAATTTATCCAGAGTGTGGATTATAACTTTTCCACCAATGACATAGAAATTGAGAAGTTGGATAAAACAGCAGCGATCAGTCTAATTAAGAGAAATTAAATTTTGTCTTGCGATTCTTGATTATATTAAATTTATTAGGGAAAGGAGTTTGTGCATGAAAACAAAAATTTTATTTGGTTCTGCTATTGTCGTTATATCTATGGTTACACTCAGTGGGGTCCTTAAATATTCAAGTTACAAAGATGAAGCAACAAATAGCGATATTGTAGAAGCATCTGAATCCCAAATTTATCATGCTGAAATCGGAGAATGGGTTTCAGAGATGAACATATTACTTTCCGAACCGTTGAACGACCCAAAATTGAAGAAAGCGAATAACGATGAGGGATTCGAGTATTATTTGAAGTCACTAGTAGTCGATAGAAAATCACCAATCGATTTAATTAAAGGAAATAAAGAATTGGAAGAAGATTATATAAATTTGTTTCTTTTAACCAGTTATATAGCTAATAAGCAAGCTGCCCGTACGGTACATTTAGATCCTAATGGTGAAGCGATAGAATCAACAGATTTAGTTAATCAATGGGCACCTACTGATGAAAATACGCATAAAGCATTCGAGTACGTGAAGCAAATTATGAATGATTTAGACGTTGCCATTAATCATAACGGAAAAGGTGAAATATATGGTGTGACGCATTTATTAAACGGTGATAAGGCTTCGGAAGTTAAAAAATTCGTAACCAGCAGTTGATAGTGAAAATGCCGAAAGTTATTTGTCCCCTTTAGACGGTAGACATGTCGAAGATTTCGATTTATCTACTGTCTTTTTGTTTAAATAAGGGCTACTTACTTATACAGCAATTTGGCCCTCTAACGGAAAAATGCGATCTTCTTATTGAAGAAACGCGCCAGATTGTATTATTAGGTCAGCCAGAAAATATTTCTGGTTGACCATTTTTTATATCGATATATGATAACGGTAGCCGAGGTAGAACGTTCGCGCCCGTGGGGCTAAAACCTCGTCCGCAAAACAGTTCACCCCCTACTTGTAGAAACATGTTTGAGGCTGGTTGGGACAGTGATCTCGTATAACAAGCGAAGCTATGACACTACAAAGAGGATTTAGGGGTTACCGGCAATTATCATTTTGAAGGAGGAATTATAATGAATCCAGTCATTGGCCTGGATGTAGCTAAGGTGAAAGTCAGGTTCAAGCTTATTTGGAAAGAAAGAAGCCCTACAAGAAAAGCTTTAAAGTAAAACATGGTGTGACGCATTTATTAAACGGTGATAAGGCTTCGGAAGTTAAAAAATTCGTAACCAGCAGTTGATAGTGAAAATGCCGAAAGTTATTTGTCCCCTTTAGACGGTAGACATGTCGAAGATTTCGATTTATCTACTGTCTTTTTGTTTAAATAAGGGCTACTTACTTATACAGCAATTTGGCCCTCTAACGGAAAAATGCGATCTTCTTATTGAAGAAACGCGCCAGATTGTATTATTAGGTCAGCCAGAAAATATTTCTGGTTGACCATTTTTTATATCGATATATGATAACGGTAGCCGAGGTAGAACGTTCGCGCCCGTGGGGCTAAAACCTCGTCCGCAAAACAGTTCACCCCCTACTTGTAGAAACATGTTTGAGGCTGGTTGGGACAGTGATCTCGTATAACAAGCGAAGCTATGACACTACAAAGAGGATTTAGGGGTTACCGGCAATTATCATTTTGAAGGAGGAATTATAATGAATCCAGTCATTGGCCTGGATGTAGCTAAGGTGAAAGTCAGGTTCAAGCTTATTTGGAAAGAAAGAAGCCCTACAAGAAAAGCTTTAAAGTAAAACATGATCTTGATGGGTTAGCTAGTTTATTAGATTTTATTAAAGAAGTAGAAGATATTTCAGGAGAGCGCCCTCCCCTAGTTATGGAGTCTACAGGCCATTATCACACACCAGTTGTTCAATATTTTGAAGACAAAGGTTATTTAATCATTATCGTAAATCCACTCATCTCTTATAAGACGAAAAGTTCTAGTTTACGAAAGGTAAAAACAGATATCGTTGATGCCAATCATCTCTGCGAGCTGTATTATAAAGAGGATTTAGAGCCTTATAAAAAGCGTGGCATCCAACTTGCGAACTTACGTCATCTTACGAGACAGCACGATAATATTACAGGCAGGTTTGTACAAACTAAACTACATTTCCAGGCAGTCTTAGATCAAGTATTCCCTGAATATAGTAATGTTTTTGGCGACTTATATTCGAATGTTTCTTTAAAAATACTACAGACTTATCCTACTTCAGAAGATATATTGAGCGCCAATAACGAATTATTAACAACTAAAATAAAAGAATTCTGTAATTCTCGTTCTCTACAATGGGCAAATCAACAGGCTGAAAAGCTAATGACTGCAGCAGCTCAAAATCCATTTCAACAGGCTTTATATTCTAGCCTTGCCCTAAGTTTAGATATGTATATTAACATGATCTTTGAATACAAAAAACACCTATCCCTACTTGAAAATGAGATAGATGCTTTGGCCAAAAGTAATGAAGAATCGAAGATTATCCAATCAATTCCTGGTATCGGAGAAAAAATCGCTGCCACGATTATATCTGAAATTGGGGAAATTGAAAGATTTAATCACCCTAAGAAACTAGTCGCATTTGCCGGTCTTGATCCAAGTATCTTTGAATCAGGTACATTAAGGAGGGGGGGTTCCTATCCCCTACTAAGGAAAAACACCTGTTATTACAACACAGCTTATTATCATTGCTTTATTTATCTGTATGATTCATTCCATTGAGACACTTGCATTTGCAGTACGGAGGTCAAAAGCAAAAAATACCACAATAAAAAATGCAGCTAATTTTAATTCATCGAGATTCCAAATTTTCTTCCCAATAATAATCACTTAACACTTCAGCAAGAGCTTCCGTTGATCTATGAAGTTCTTCTACCGTATTATCTACTCCCCCAATTTCTATAATTAATGAGTTTGGGGAAAAATCTTGATTATAAATTCCATTTCCCTGACTGCTACTTTTTTGAAGAATGTCTTTTGACAAAGATGGATATCTATTCTCTAATAGTGTATGTAAATTATTCGCAAACTGAAGATTCTTTTCAAATTCTGCATGGCCAGTTCCAACTACAAAAAGTAGATTAGCATATTTTGTTCTATTTATTTCAATCGTTGTATTCTCTTTTCGTAATGAATCACGGTGAATATCTATAAAGTATTCAAGGTCTTTATTTTCATTTTGTGATAGTTGCACTAGCTCCCTTGAAACATTGTAAGAGCTGGTGTAATCTAATTTCCTAAAATTCAAAAGTTGTACAATATCAACAGTCTCAACTTTCGTTCCTACTCCCCTTTGATCCATTGCTCGCCCAAGCATTTTTCCAACCAATGTTATGTTTGCTACTGAATGATAAGCTTCTTCTGGTCTGATTGTATCTTTTAAATAGGGCAAAAAGGATTCCCTACTATGGGAATGATAAATATAAACAACTTCTTTACCAAAAGTAGAGTGGATAGCCGAAATTTCTTTAGGTGATTCCATATTTCCAAAAATCCCCTCAATATTTTTTATTCGAAGAGTTCTGTCTTTTAATACTGTTTCCATAGGTGGTTTTAAGTCATCTCTATCCGTGTTTTCAAAAGTCTTATCCTCTTCTGAATTAAATTTATTAGTGGGACTTTTTTTATTTAAAGCACTATTTATAGCTTCTTTTTCCTCATTATTTTTATTATTAAGTTTGTAGGTCATTGCCAACCAAATAGTAGCTATTGCCCAGATAATAAAAAGGAGGATCGCGATATAAAGAAATAATATTGTTTTATTCTTTCCCTTTCTTTTGTTCGTATCTTCTGTTAATTTAGGAGACATTTAGACCCTTCCCTTGCTATATTTATTAATTAAATTAAGTAGTTAAAAAAACCCTCAAGTAAATCCCAACTATTACTTGAGGGTGTTCTTTAATTATCTTTTATTTAACTAGATTACTTCTACTTGTCCCATCATTCCGTTTTCTTCATGTTCGAGAATATGGCAGTGGAACATGTATATACCTTTATTATTAAATTTCACGGCTAATTTAACTGTTTGACCAGCTTCAATTGAAATTGTGTCCTTCCATCCCTGCAAGTTTACAGGTGGCTCATTTCCATCAATTAAAACAACTTTAAATTGAGTACCATGAATATGAAACGGATGGATCATGCCACCCATCGCATCTGGTTTATTGTAAATTTCCCAAATTTCTGTTTCACCTTGCTTCTGCGAAAAATCAAGTCGGTTCATATCAAATTGTTTACCATTAATATAAACCATTTTCCCCATACCGAAAAGTTCTAGTTTTTTCGTAACGGATAAATTTCTTTCTTCATCTGTCACCGCGAAATCATTTAAACTTGTTGAAATTTCTAGCGGATTCGTTTTTTGCTCATCAATAATAAATGGTAATAGTATTGCATCATCTTCATTCAAAAGTGCAATATCACTTTCAGAATCGTATTTTGAAAAATCCACAATAATTTCCGCTCGCTCACCAGGTGCTAATGTAATTTTACTCATCTCAATAGGGCTATTTAAGAAGCCACCATCACTTGCTATTTGTTGGAATTTATCTTCTGTATTTAATTTAAATGTATAATTTCGTGCATTCGCTCCGTTTAATAAACGAAGTCTCACTTTTTCTTTTCCTATTGTCAGTTTTGGATTTATCGTACCATTAACTAATAAAGTATTACCGATTGTACCATCATCATTTCGTACTGCTTGATAATCAAACTGTTTTTCGACAGTGAACTCTCTATCTTGAAATACTAATGGAAAATCGTTTACCCCATATTCTTTTGGTAAGTTTAGATTTTTAGAATTATTATCTTCAACATAGATTAGTCCTGCTAGACCTTTATATACTTGTTCAGCTGTAGAACCTTCTGGATGAGGATGGAACCAAAGTGTTGATGCACCTTGACTAACAGTAAACTTCACGTCTTCCATTGCTCCTGGTCCTAAAAGCTGATGTGGACCACCATCGCCTTCACCTGATATATCTACACCATGCCAATGAAATGTTGTTGGTTCAGCTAATTCGTTTTTTGTTCTAAATATTACCGTTTCTCCTTCATTAACACGAATAACCGGACCTAAAAATGACCCATTGTATCCAAATGTTTGAGATTGAACTCCCTTAAAAATTTCTGTTGTACCTTGTTGAGCATTAATAGTAACAACTCCATCTTTCGGTTCAATTAATTGTGGGATGGCTAACTCATTTTCCCCGGTCGAATTATTTAGTGCAACAAGGTTTGTATGACTTGCATGACCGTTTTCCATATCCATTTCCTCTATTTCCTCATCGGTCATGTTCGAATGGTCCATACCCTCCATGTTTGTCATGTTTACATGATCCATTGCTTCATGCTCACCAGATTCAGAACTAGCTGCACTACAGCCTGCAATAATAACACTACTAATTAGTAAAGTAGTAACTAAAAAATTAAACTTCATGATATTTCCTCCTTGTGTTTCATTACAATTACTGTAACAAATAAATATGGAGGAAATATGGAGATTAACGGCCATTGCCAAGAATGTGCAGAAATTTTCCGTGAAGTTCGAAAATGTGTAGAAAAATAGCTCAATAATTAATGCGCCCCTTTTAGAGGGGATTACCAAATCATTTATATATTTGGTTTTAAACCTAAAACTTTTAAATATCCCCACATAATTGAGTTATGCCACATTGCTAAACAGATTTATCTTAAGAATAGTAACAAACTATACATAATAGTTATTATTAAACCTATTAATAATGCTAAAAAACCAAGTGCCATTAGGTCTTCATTTTTTTCCATTTTTCTATATTCTTTATATGTTAATTCCCCCATAGCAAATCTTAAACCATTATGATTAATATTTACTGAATAGGATTTCCCCTCAGTATCTTCAAAAATTGCTTTTGTAATCAATGCTCTTCCATCTCCAAAGTTTTCAAGATTCTGAGGTTCAATAATACTCTCATCAGAAAGCTCTAACTTCATCATTTTGTACATTGATTGGTTTTTCATTTCTTCACATATTCTATAAGCCTGCAGTTCAACAAAATTACTAGAAATACACACTTACCTCAACTCACTTTTATTAGATTTGAATAAATAATTACATATTTTTTTATTATATTCACTCACCTTTAATTTTTGCTACTAAACTGGATATTAAAAAATAATATTAAAAAGCCTAAGAATGGACTTACCCCTGTCAAGTAGACAGCCTATAAAAAGACTAAGCAGCCATCTGGTGACGATATTCTATCGGTGCCAGATGGTTGAGTCGTTTTTGGAAGCGCTGGTAATTATAAAAGTAGATATATTGCTCAACAGCTTGTCTTACCGTTTCCTCTGAATAATCATGTAACAGATACAAGCACTCGCTTTTAAAGTGCGAGAAAAAGGACTCAATACAAGCGTTGTCATGGCAGTTTCCTTTGCGAGAATGACTGCCAATCATGCCAAGCTGCTCTACTGTTTGATGATACTTTATGGATGTGTATTGGTAGCCTTGATCTGAGTGAATGATGCTTCGATACACATTTCTTTTTGCGGTCAATTCCTGGAGGGTATCCATGACTAATTCTAAATCATTACGCTTGCTAATACGCCAAGCGACAATTTCGTTGTTATATAAATCCTGTACAGCTGACAAGTAGAGAAATCCATTTTTCGTTGGCAGATACGTAATATCTGTTACGAGCACCTCATTTTCTACACGTTCTTTAAATTGACGCTCCAACACATTATCAAATACACGTGAGAGACGGTTGCCCCATACGCGACGCTTTTTACGGATAATCGATTGAATACCCAACTCACTCATTAGTCGATAGACTTTCTTATGATTCACAAGAAAGCCTTTGTCTCGTAAAGCGATTTTCATGCGTGGATATCCATACATTTTGTGCGTTTGATGAATTGCCAAAATTTGCTCCTTTAAAACAATATCATTATGTTTGCGTAACGATACTTTGCCATTTTTAAGCCACTTATAGTAGCCTGAACGTTCCAATTTTGCCATTTTAGTAAGCCATGTAATGGGATAGCGATCTTTCATTTCTTCAATAATTTGATAACGATCTGAATAAGTAGGCATTCCTCCATTTACAGATTTGGATACTGCTTTTTTAAGTATTCGACCTGTGCCTTATAGTAATCACGTTCTTCTTCTACATTTTTAAAGTGGACCCGTTTTCCTTTTAAAGGATTCTTCTCACCTTTCGCACCAGAACCTGTAGATGCGATACGATTAAAAGCTTCGATGGATCCGACTTCTTTATATTTCTTCACCCAAGCTTTTACTTGAGAAACATTACGAATCTCATATCGATCCGCAATTTTTTGCATACTTTCATTGCCTGTTAAATAAGCTTGTACAATCTCTAACTTCAACTCGTTTGAATAAATACTATTTTTTCTCGACACAGAAAAATCCCCTTTAAGTAAAATGTTTACCTACAGCGTACTGTAGGTTTTTTAACATTGTCTACTTAAAGGGGATAATATCAAGAATTCGAATTCTTAGGCAATTTTTTATTTACTATTTTTACTTATTATTAATCTTTAAAAGCTGTGCATTTATTGCACAAATAATCGTACTCATGACATAACTGCTACACCTATTGCCGGTGTTATAATCATACCCAATATGTGAGGGTGTCAAGGATGCCAATGAAAATTAGCACAATTCCAGCAATCCTTTGTATGACTCTTCCTGCCTTCATACTTTTTTTCATGATTAAGCCTTTTACATCAAAAAACCATATTAACCCTAAAATCAGCATAAGAGGAATCGATGTTGCGATTCCAAATATTGCAGGGAGCACTAATCCATAAGATGTAGATGCTACCGTAGGCATTAGCCAAACGAAAAAGAGGACAAACATAGTAGGACAAAATGCAATTGCAAAACTTGCACCTAAAAGGAATGAGCTTACTTTTCCCTTTTTTAAACTTTCTGGAATATGAAAATTAAAGCGACTTAAAAATTGAAACTTTAAAAACCCTAATAGTACAAATCCAGTAATAATTAATAAGGGACCAATTATTTTACGGAATAATGGAAAGTACTCCGTTATTTTTGTTTCAAATGATTGACCAAAAAACCAGGCTAAAAATCCAATGACACTATAAACCATCACTTTCCCAATAATGAAAGATGTGATTACTCCCCAACTGTTGTTTATTTGAATCGTTCGATTTCCATAAAGGGTTATTGCGCTGATATTTCCGGTAAGTTGACAGGGTGCTACCGCGCCAATTAACCCTAGAAGAAGGGCTATAAAAAATGGAGAATGATCAAATGAATGTAAAAAAGCAGAAACTGGATTACTGATTATTTGACTTATTTGAGACAAAAATTTATACATTTTATTGTCACCTTCTCTAGTTACTTATTGAAAGCTACTCTGCCCCAATTAGACCTTTATCTATAGATTGAAAATTTCTTACCTTACCTGCTCTATCTCAAAATCCCTAAATCAATTTCATTGTTGTGATACAAGTACCGTCATTTTCATATGTAGAAAATTCAGATTCAATGGCTTTTCCTTGATGCTCAATTTTTATATTAAATGATTGTTCACGGGGTAACCATAAGTCAATAAATCCATTCTCTTCTGTTTTTAATGTGTCATCAACTAGGACATTACCTTTGGCATCCTCAATGTATACATCAAACTGTTCACTTACCATTTCACCCTGACATCCCGTTAAACTGTGATTTTCGCAAGGATGTGTTTCGTTTATGTAAGGGGCAATTGAAACAAAAAATTCATCTTTAGGAAGGTCATATACTTTCTCATTTCCATCGATTTCTTTTACTAATAATTGTTTAGATGTTATAGAAGCGGACTCAGCTGTAACATTTCGGGCACTATAGTCTTGAACTAATTCCTTAATTTCTCTACTTTCATTTTTTATAGAACTGTTTTCCTCATTCTTATTTTCTTCACTACAAGCTGTCATTAGAACAACTGAAAAAATAGTACTAATAAGCATTTTTAATTTCATTTTACTTTACACCTCTTGGTTTTAATTAGATTAATTCCATTTATAACCGATTCCCCAGACAGTCTTTAGAAATTCATTAGTAGGAAAACCTGCTTTCTTCAACTTTTCTCTTAAATTGCGAATATGGGAATCAACTGTTCGAATATCCGTTTCTGTTTCATAATCCCAAGCCGCATTGAGCAATTCTTCCCGTACATAAACTTTAGAAGGTCTAGACATCAGCGCCTTCACAATAAAAAATTCTTTCGATGTAAGTTGAGCAGTCGAATTTTCGTAATACAAGGAATATTTCTCCGTGTCTAAATAGAATTCGTTATAAACAACATTATCACGATTACTCTCATCTACTTTTGTAACTCTTCGTAAAATCGCGTTAGCCCTGGCAACCAATTCTCTTTCATCAAATGGCTTTGTGAGATAATCATCAGCGCCGATATTTAATCCCTTTACTAAGTTCAGTTTATCTGTTCTTGCGGTAAGCATAATTATAGGGACTTGTGAGAATTCACGTATCTTTTTACAAACTTCCCATCCATCCATTTCAGGCATCATTACATCTAAAATAACCAAATTTACTTTTTCATTTCTAAGTGTTTCTAAAGCATTTTCTCCATTTTTTTCTTTTAGACATTTAAATCCGTGTGGAACCAGAAATAATTCAACCAGATTTAACATTCTTTGTTCATCATCTACTAAAAGAACCGTTTGCATTTATTCTTTCTCCTTTTATATCGTTATTTTAAACGTACTACCCTGTCCTATTTTGCTTTCGACCTCGATGGTTCCTCCATGTGCATCTACTAACTCTTTCACAACAGCGAGACCGATTCCTGAGCCTCCGTACGCACGTGACCTTGATTTTTCAACTCGATATAATTTCTCAAATATAAATTCTATTTCGTTTGATGGAATCCCAATACCAGTATCAATAACAGAAATAACTGTACTTCCATCCTTTTCATATGCTTTTAAACAGACCTCTGAATTTTCGTTGGAATATTTTAAAGCATTATCTAATAAATTTAGTATTATTTGTTCTAATCTAAGAGCGTCAGCATAGATGTGTAAATTGCTTTCACAAACAAGATTAAGTTTGATTTTTTTTATTTCAAATGAAGGGGCTACGAATTTATAAATATTCTCCAGAAATGGTTTGGCCAAAAAATGTTCTTTGGAAATGGTGAAGGTGTTTTCATCCATTCGTGCCAAATCTAATAAGTTTTTCATTAATTCTTTCATTCGATTTGATTCTTCACCAATAATTTCTAAGTAATATTTCCGATCCTTATCACTCAAATCTTCTCTTTTTGCAACTTTCGAGTATCCAATCAAATATGTTAGTGGTGTATTTAATTCATGAGCAATAGAAGCAAGGAACTCATTTCTCTCATTCTTTAATCGTTTTAAATCCTTTGCTAACTTATGAATGGAATACGATAAGTCACCTAGTTCATCACTCCCTAAATTCGGTAAATTCACCTCAAAATCACCTTTACTTAATTTCTCAGTTGCTTCTTTCATTCGGATTAACGGTCGAGTTAGAATTTTAGATAGTAACGCATATATAATAAATAAAACGATTAATCCTATAATTCCAGATATAACAAAATGCAAGTTCATGTCATCAACCATTTGATTGATTGATTTTGTACTTTGAAACATTAAGACAACGCCTGACCGATTTTGATCCACTACGTATGGATGTACGCTAATTATGTATGGTAGACTTCTCCAATCCGAAACTACTATGTAATCTTTTTCACCATTAAAATCGTCTACAGATAGTTGATACTCTTCTTGCAACATATAGGAGTTATCGGAACTGCCAATAATACTACCTGTACTATCTATTATCATCACTTCACGCTTTTCATTTTTTTCCATTAACACAATATGTTTTATCGTGGTATCTGAATAATTTTCAATAAGAACGTCGCGATGATTTGCACCATTTGCCAATAATAACGAGAACTCTTCTTCCACCCTATTATTAATCATATTTTGATGAAGGTAATACATCAAAAGCGATTCCATTATTAGCACCACTATGAAGAAACAAACCGCCAATTTTGTAGAAATTTTATTCACTTTATTTTGCTCTCCTCACATAAAACGTCTTAAAATATAAATAGATTGTTAGCTAATTTAATCCCCAAAAAATGGCGTTAATAACGCAATAATTATTGTCATCCAATCAGAGTACAATAAAATTTCCATTATAATCATAATAATGCCATCTATCTTCATAAAAACGTCACTACGTTTTTGAAAAAACTCCATTTTCCTATAAATAGAGACATTAGTAAAGATGGAATCGAAAAACCTAGTACATAAAATAACATATACCATATACATCTATTTGGATCCGATATCCCTAAAGCAATAACTCCTGCCTAATTGGTCCAGTACATGGTGTCCAACCTGCTCAAACCCCATACCGATAATGATGGTGCCTAAATATCCCTTTGGGCGTGATTTAAATAAAAACATTGCGCTGATTTGTCTTAGTAAATCTATATTACATAAATCTCCTTTAACGAACTCAAAGAAGAAAAGGGCATATAAGATAAAAATGCCGGATAAAGAAGTAGTGAACATGGAGAAATAAAAGCCAAAAGCACAGCTCCATATGCAAAAAATGGGTTTATTTGGGTAATTAAATATTTTCACTAATCTTTTCATAAAACCGTATTCATTATTTTAGTAATAGCTAATGTTAGTATAAGTAATAAATATGGAGAAATTATGCAGGAAATTAATTTATAATTGTTTTGTGTCCTTATTTAGCAATATAGCTAAAACCGCCATTTTGAAAAAAGATGATCATAATGGCGGTTTTCATTTTAGTTAAGTATGAGACTTATATAAAAAAAGATCGATTATTTCCTCAGAGTGTTGTTCCACAATAGCGCCCGATTGCTGAATAAAACTTATAAAATGAGAAGTACATAATACTAACTAGTTTTATTGGTTATTAGTACTTAAACTCGTTAGATGCTTCGTCTAATTTTTGAAGTTCTTCTTCTATTTTTTTTACATCAATCCTTTCATATAGAGGTTCTATATTATTTAATTCAGTTGGTAATTCCGCAACTTCATCCCATCCGTTTAAAGAGGTACCTAACATTTGACGAATCTTATCACATCCGAATGGTAAGAAGGGATGTAATAATTGAGCTAAATTTTGAATAATGTAAACACAAGTTGCAAGCGTTTCTTCACATTGTTCAATATGTTTATTAACAGTAGTCCATGGTTGTTCTTCATCAAAGTAGCGATTTGACCTGCGAATAAAGTTAAAAATAGCTTCAATTGCCTGTTTCATTTCACCTGATTCGATATGTTCCCCAACTTTTGCATATAAGTGTTCCACATCTAATTTAATACTAATGTTTACTTTTGCTTGAGGGACTTTGTGATTAAAGGATTTTGCAATGAATTTCAACGTCCTATTCACAAAATTAGCAAATGCACCCAATAGTTCACTGTTGTGACTGTAGATAAATTCTCGCCAGGAAAAATCGGCGTCACGATTTTCTGGTGCATTGATTGTTAAAAAATAGCGAATCGAATCTGGATCATAATCTTTTAATATTTCTGGTACCCAAACTGCCCAATTTTGACTTGTAGAAAGTTTTCTTTTCTCTAATGTTAAATATTCATTTGAAACAATATGTGTTGGTAATCCCTCTTGACCTAGCCCCATTAAGATTGCTGGCCAAATTACTGTATGAAATGGGATATTATCTTTGCCATGAATATAATAGGAAATGGATTCCTCATTCCACCATTCAGAAACATCTTTTCCATTTTGTTTTACCCATTCTAAGCTTGCTGTGTAATATCCTGCTACTGCTTCAATCCAAACATAGATTTTCTTTTGTTCAAAGCCTTTTACAGGTACAGTTATCCCATTAGGTAAATCCCTTGTAACAGCTCTATCTGGTAGTCCTTCAGTTAAATAACGTTTAGTTAACTGTACGGCATTCTCTCGCCATCTTCCTTCTATAGATGCTTCATTAACAAAGTTCTCTAATTGCTGTTGAAAATGACTAAACTCATAATAATAATGTTCAGTTTCTCGGATTTCTGGCTCATTTCCGCAAATTTTGCATGTTTTATCTTTCAAGTCAAGTGGATCTAGAATGGTTGAACAATTGTCACATTGATCTCCACGTGCTTTTGCCCCACAATTTGGACACGTTCCTTCCACAAATCTGTCTGGTAAGAATTGATTATCTACTGTACAGTATGCTTGCTCAATCCTTTTTTTAAATAAAAAGCCATTCTCTAAAAGCTTTAAAAATATATTTTGTACAGCTTTATGATGATGTGATGCATCAGTTCTTGTATATAGATCATAAGTAAATCCTAATTCATTGAAGCATTGTAAAAATTCAGTGTGATAACGATCCGCAATTGCTGTTACTGTAGTATTTTCTTGATTTGCCCGTATTGAAATTGGCGTACCATTACAGTCACTACCTGATACATAAAGCACCCTTTCACCTTTTAAGCGATAATATCTTGCCAAAATATCTCCTGGCAAAAGTGCTGCTACATGACCTAAATGCAAAGAACCATTTGCATAAGGCCAAGCGCCTCCGATTAATACATTCATTCTATGTTTCCCCCTTATAATAAAAAAAGGCCTAATCGCAAATTGCGATTAGGACGAATTATCTCGTGGTACCACCTAATTTTACAAATAGCTTACACTATTTGCCTCTGCCAGTACGAAGTCATACTGCCGCTGTTGTAACGAGTGCTCATCTCGTCGTAGCCTACATATCGGTACGAAGCTCAAAGGCCATGTTCAGTAAATTCGTTTTGCTTCATTTCCACCATCAGAAGCTCTCTATAAAAACTCCAATACTTACTCTTCCTTATCAACGCTAAATATTACAACTATAATTTACCACAATGGTCAAAAAAGTCAAAATATTCTATTTGAGTTCGCTATACAATCTGGAAATTTTGGTAAAAAGTACCTTCCTTATTCAAAAATAGCTGCCGATCGTAATATAAGGTTAGCCAGATTTTTCTGGTTGACTTTTTTCTTTTAGGTCTTATTATAACGGAGTCGGGGTAGAACGTAGCGCCCGTGGAAGCTTAATCCCGTCAACAAAACTGTTCACCCCCTACTTGTATAAACATGTTTTTTTGAATATGTATAAAGATTTATAATCCTTTATTATGAAATTAGAGGACTCTACTTCACAAAGATATATCCAAAATAAAGTGTTAGTAATTTAACCCTTCTAATTTTTGGCAATACGAGACCAGATCATAACCGGAATTAATAATAAAGAGAGAATCCCTCCAATAAATGATAAAGTTAGATAACTTGATCCTGCCATAATCACTCCCGACAAGGCTCCACCAGCAGCTCCTGACAACGCCACGAAAACATCCAATGTACCTTGTGTTTTAGCCCTTGTAGAGGTTGTAGTTGAATCAACAATAAGTGCAGTCCCACTTATCAACCCAAAATTCCATCCTAATCCGAGTAGAGAAAGTGCAATCACCAGGAAAACCATGGAATCTCCTGGTGCAAATGCTGCTGTTAAACCCGCCAGAAGTAACGTAATTCCAGAAGCAATCGCCATAGCAGTACGTCCCAATTTATCAACAAGGATACCAGTAACCAGAGAAGGCAGATACATGGCACCTATATGAAAACCAATAACAATACCAACTTCCCCTATGCTATGCCCATGATGCCGCATATGAACAGGTGTCATTGTCATAATAGCTACCATTACAATTTGAGTGAGAACCATAATTGTCGCACCTACAATTATGCCTCTTCGGTTTTCTACTTGCTCTGTAATAGCTGAATGTGTTTTCTCATGCTTTTCTTTGTTGGACGCTTCTATTGATCTTGCTATTAGTAATGGATCTGGCCGAAGCATAGCAAAAAGCACAATTCCTGCTAAGATATATGCAGCTGCTGCTAAAATGAATGGTCCAGCAAGTGCTGGAACGCCAATAGAAAGAGCAATATCACCCATTACATTTACTAAATTCGGACCAGCAACTGCACCAAAAGTTGTAAAAACCATCGTAAGACTAATAGCAGTCGCTCTCTGTTTATTATTTGCTAAGTCCGTACCTGCATACCGAGCTTGTAAATTAGTTGCAGTTCCTGAACCATAAACAAGTAAAGATAGAAATAACAGCAAAACGCTATTTATAATAGCTGCAATGATGACCCCTATTGCCCCAAGCCCACCAATCATAAAACCTGTAGCCAGCCCGATACGACGTCCAGACGCTTGCGAAAGTCTCCCGACGATTAAAGCTGCTCCTGCTGAACCTAAAGTAAATAACGCGGAAGGAAGCCCGGCATAGGCTTCTGTACCAAGCATTTGCTGTGCAAGAAGCGCCCCCACCGTAACGCCTGCTGCTAATCCTGCCCCACCAAAAATTTGTGAGACACTTACAACGAATAATGTCCGCTTATATAACGCTTTTTGTTTTTCCGGATAAAGAATGTAGCTTTTCAGTGTAGCTGTTTGTTCTTCTGAAGATTCTACACGAGTTTTTTGTACCATATTCCTGCCTGCCTTTCTAAAAACCTTCCTACAAGATTTGGAATATCATAACACGCACATAAAAGCCATACAATATGAAAATTGTATGGCAAACAATATTTGATAACGCAAACAGAAATCCTTACTGCCCTTTCCGGACAACTATTTCCAACTACCAACCCCACTCCTTAGGTATCCAGAAAGTCCTCGTTCCCTCCAAAAGGCACGATCATAGATAGCAACTACTTTGGCCTGTCCTGCCGTCCATGCTCTTTTCCTCGCTTTATACATCATTTAAAAGCGACAACATGTCCTTTTCTACTTGTAATAAAACTCGTGGTGATACCAATAGAAAGTATAGTCATAACGGAGAGATAAAACGTCTCTGAAGATAATAATAAGCCACCAATAATTATTATGATGGAATCAATAAACAAAATATAAATCCCTACATTTATCCCCGTCTTCTCACATAAAAACTGGGCAATAAAATCCGTGCCTCCCGTACTTGTCTGAAAATTTAACATCAATCCATTTCCAATTCCAACAAGAATGCCACCTAGTAATGAACTGTATATAGCTTCTAATTCAATTAGATTATTTAATGGTGATAGAAAATCGATAAAAAAGGCATACAGAATCAGACCATGTAAGCTGTTATAGAAATAATTTCTATAAAAAAACCAAGCAAAAATAAAAATAGGAATACTAACTACTATAACTATTAATCCTGTATTAAAACCCCATAAGTAATTTGCTATTAATCCAATTCCTACTGTTCCTCCATCTAATATTTCATGTGGCACTATAAACAGATTTATACCCATTGATATAAAAATGCTTCCGGTAATTAGCGCCAAACCTTTTTTTAAAAAGTACAGGGAATCACCTCTTATTTATACTTTTCAGAACATCTATTAGTACAATTCAAGTAATGGAAATACTTAAAAATATATGTTCATTACTCAGTTTAAAGAAGAACCCCCAAAAGTTTTTTACTACTTGCTTTAGTGTTTTGAAATTCCTTCTAGCATGAGGTTAACCTTCAATACATAACAGTTTCTTCACCAAATACACTAACAATCGAGTCAGTACATTCATGCTTCCACTGAAATAAATCGCTGGATTTAAACCACTTCCTGAAATATACACTAACTTCTAACCGTGAATTCACGAATCTAACATAATCGGCTAAATACTCCTTCTTCTCTCCATTAAAATATTGTCTTTCCACTCTCCATTGAGTTGAGCAATCTTTTCGCGAACACCAACCACACGAAAACCATTTTTAATATGTAAATTAAGACTAGCAACATTTTCTTTAAAAATTTTGGATTCTAATGTCCAAAATCCCTCCTTTTCAGATGCTGTAATCATATGATTCAATAACAAATGTCCAATTCCCTTTCCCATTGCATCTGGTGCAATATAAATGCTTACTTCTCCTACTCCTTTATACACCTTACGTTTTGAAACAGGCGTTAATTTACACCAACCTAAAATATGATTTTCCTCCAAAGCAACAAATGAACAATTTGGATTTGCTTCACCAAACCACTCATTATAAGAATCGGGGGCATTCGATTCGAATGTAGCTATTTTAGTATCGATCCCTGCTTCATAAATTCGCTTTACGTCTAGCCAATCTTCACTTGTAACAAATCGTATTTTAATAGTCATATACCAACCTCCAAGTGACTGAATATTAAAATAATAAAATAAATAGTTGCATTTTGCAAATGTTTTTGTTTTACTTTAATTAGAGGTGATTGAATGGAGAATAAACGTGAAATTTTTCACATACTAACACGAAGATTTGGGTTACTAAACAAAAATTGCTGTTCTGTTGGATCCTTTGAAATATCTACAATTCAAAGTCAAATTCTTTACGAAATTGATAAACAGCAAACACCTTCTATGCAACAAATTGCTGAAACACTTGCAATGGATATTACGACATTCAGCCGACAAATTCAAACACTAGTGAAAATGGAATTGGTTAAAAAAACGCCTTCTCTTCAAGATAAACGTGTATCAATTTTATCATTAACAGCACAAGGAAAATTTGTCGCAACAACAATAGATGAATCCATGAATGCCTATTTAGAAGAAGTATTCTCACATATGAACGACTTTGAAAAAGAAACGGTACTTCGTTCGATTCAGCTTCTAAACGAAGCAATGTCTAAATCGACGGTATGCTGTACCCCGATTTACTAAGCAAGGATTTCTTGCTTTTTTATTTAGTGTATAGTTGCAAACTACAAGTATTTGAGGAGGAAGTTATAAATGAACATACCGTTAACAATTAAAAATCAAAATTCAAGCTGTTGTGCACCAGTATCAGCGTCAACTAATTCTTGCTGTGGTCCTGTGGAAGGTACACAAAATGAGTCGCTCCCTAAAGAATCACCTACTAGACTAAATAAAACGTATCCTGTCGCTATTATTGGAGCAGGTCCAGTTGGCTTAGCTGCTGCTGCCCATCTATCTTTAGCTGGTGAAGCATTTATCCTTCTTGAAAAGAGCTCAGAGGTTGCTGAAAACATTAAATCCTGGCAGCATGTTCGTCTATTTTCACCATGGCAATACAACGTAGATAAAGCTGCTAAACAATTGCTACTTAAATCTGGTTGGACTATGCCTGAAGAATCCATCTTACCAACAGGTCAAGAAATCCGCGCGATGTATCTACAGCCATTAGCAAATTTACCTGAGATCAAACCATTTATATCGTTTAATACAACCGTTTTCGGCATTAGTAAAAAGAATCGCGATAAAATGAAATCAGCCAGTCGCGATTCTGCGCCATTTGTACTTTATACAGAACAAAACGGTAAGACAGAGCGCATTTTTGCCAGTGCTGTTATTGATGCTACGGGTACATGGGCAACGCCAAATCCTGTTCATGCAGAGAATGTTTGGACTTCAGCTGAGCAAAAGCTTGCTGACAAGATCTTTTATGGTATTCCGAATGTTAAATCATTAAATGATCGCTATAAAGGCAAGCGAGTCGCTGTTATTGGAGGTGGGCACTCAGCTATTAATACGATTTTAGAATTAGAAAAACTTGAAGATGTTGAAATTATCTGGGTTTTACGTAAAAAGCGTGTAGAAGAAGCTTATGGCGGTGAAGAAAAGGATGCGCTTGCTGCTAGAGGTGAATTAGGGAGTCGCATTCATACTTTAGTTAATGAAGGAAAAATAAAAGTCTTTACTCCATTTTATATCGAAGAGCTTACACAAACATCTGTTGGAATTATCATAAAAGGTGATGGCCCAACTGGCGAACATCAACTTCCAGCAGTTGATGAAATCATTGCGAATACAGGAAGCCGACCAGACTTCTCATTTTTAAAAGAAATCCGATTATCGATTGATTCTACTGTCGAAAGTGTTGAAGCATTAGCACCACTCATTGATCCAAATGAGCATAGCTGCGGTACGGTCCGTCCTCATGGTGAGTTAGAATTACGTCATCCTGAATCTGGCTTTTATATTGTCGGTATGAAAAGTTATGGACGTGCTCCTACATTCCTAATGGCAACTGGTTATGAACAAGTTCGATCAATTGTCGCTTACTTAACAGGTGATCTCGAAGCAGCTCGTAAAGTTGAGCTGGATCTTCCTGAAACGGGTGTTTGCAGTTTAGATTTAAATAGTAATAACAATTCTAACTGCTGTTAAAAAAGGATCCCCTTGAAAACATTTCAAGGGGATTTCTTTATTATACTATTTTTTTAACTCATCGTTTACGAACTGTTCAATGCGTGCACCTATAGCATCACGTACTTGCTGGAAAATTGCCCATTTCTCTTCCTCAGTACCTGTAGCTTTTGCCGGGTCTTCGAATCCCCAATGCTCGCGGCGTACACCTGGTGGGGTCATTGGACACTTATCGGCTGCATCTCCGCAAAGTGTTACGACTAATGTTGCTTTGTTTAAAATATCTTGGTTAATTAAATCCGAAGTATGGTGAGAAATAT
The DNA here is from genome assembly GCF_038003445.1 of Solibacillus sp. FSL K6-1126. Taxonomy (NCBI): domain Bacteria; kingdom Bacillati; phylum Bacillota; class Bacilli; order Caryophanales; family Caryophanaceae; genus Solibacillus; species Solibacillus sp. FSL K6-1126. The sequence continues at coordinate 2,102,303 of NZ_JBBOPD010000001.1, forward strand.
CGATCCCTACTTCATTCATTGCCTTAATCGCATTGGGATTGACACCATGCGTTTCAATTCCAGCTGAATACACTTCCCAATCTTCCGGTAATAGCTTTTGTGCCCATCCATCTGCCATTTGTGAACGACATGAATTCCCTGTACATAAGAAATATAGTGTGTTTTTTGTCATTTGAAAACCGCCCTTATTAAAAGATTAGTAATGTAATATATAGTCCAATTAAAGTAAAGATAAGAATAGGCACCGTTAACACAATCCCAGTTTTAAAGTACGTACCCCAAGAAATTTTTACACCTTTTTGAGATAGTACATATAACCAAACCAGTGTTGCCAGTGATCCGATTGGTGTAATTTTTGGACCTAAGTCTGACCCGATCACGTTTGCGTAAATTAATGCTTCACGTAACGTACCATTCGTCGTCGTTTCAGCAATCGCTAAAGCATTGACCATCACTGTTGGCATATTGTTCATGACAGATGATAGAAAAGCCGCGATAAAGCCCATTCCAACAGTAGCTGCGAACAATCCTTGCTCTGCTGTCCATTCAATTACACTAGCTAACATAGGAGTTAAACCTGCGTTGCCAAGTCCGTAAACAACGACATACATCCCGATTGAAAAGAATACGATATTCCAAGGTGCACCTTTCACAACCGCTTTTGTATCAACGACAGCACTTTGTCGCGCCATGACTAAGAAGAAAACTGCAATAACGCCTGCAACAAGAGAAACTGGTACGCCAATAAATTCACTTGAGAAATAGCCAACAACTAAAATTGCAAGCACAACCCATGAAAGTTTAAACATTTTCATATCTTTAATTGCAAGGTTTGGTTCCTTTAACATCGATTCATTGTATTCGCGTGGTATCGACTTGTTAAAGTAAATCAGCAGCACGACAATCGTTGCCGCTAGCGAGAACAAGTTGGGAATAATCATACGCGAAGCATACTCTACAAACCCAATATCGAAGAAATCTGCAGAAACTATGTTGACTAAGTTACTTACGACAAACGGTAAACTTGTCGTGTCCGCAATAAAGCCACTTGCCATAATAAACGGGAAAATCATTCTTTCGCTAAACTGTAAATTACGCACCATTGCTAACACAATGGGTGTTAAAATTAAAGCAGCTCCATCATTCGCAAATAATGCAGCAACGACAGCACCTAGCAGACTAACATACACAAACATTTTGATACCATTGCCTTTTGCGGCCCGTGCCATATGTAGTGCAGCCCATTCGAACAAGCCGATTTCATCTAATATAAGTGAAATTAATATAATCGCAATAAACGATAATGTGGCATTCCACGTAATGTCAATGACTGTGCCGACATCGTTAAAATCAACAACACCAACAAGTAATGCGACGATTGCGCCAACCATTGCCGACCAGCCAATATTCAGTCCCTTTGGCTGCCAGATTACAAAAACCAGCGTTACAATAAAAATGAGTAACGCAATGACAAACATATTCAATTTTTAGCCCTCCACACATTCACTGTTAATTTTACATCCACATGTTGAATCTTCATTAATTGAAACAAGTATATTTCGCATTAACGAAGTTTGATTTTCTTGTATTCGATAATGCTTCCATGTCCCTACCTTGCGTTCAGTAATAATACCAGCTTCCTTAAGTTTGCGTAGATGCTGACTCACGGCAGGCTGTGAAATATTAAGGACGTCTGTAAAATCACATACGCAAACTTCCCCTTTTTTCAGACAGGCTAAAATTCGTAAGCGATTGGCATCTGCAACTGCCTTTAATTGTTTTTCCATTAAATCGAGTTCCATTTGCATCCCTCCATAGCTATATAAGAATATACTTATATTATGTTCTTAGTCACGGTTTTGCAACTACTAAATTTTAATTTACAATTAACTCTGGTGAAGTGTTAGAAGTACAAGTAACAGATAAAGGTGCACTTGCAGACTTTACAGCATGGGCTGGCGCAGGTGGTCACACTATTTTAGAGCAAAAAGAAGAAGCAGGCGTACTGTACTTCTACATTCAAAAAGCATAACAGTGTCTTGGGCGAGTAGAGCATTGTTCTACTCGCTTTAATTTTTATGAAAGAAGGATAAACAAATGGAAATCCATTGCCATTTGTTTATGGAGCGGTTACACAAAATTTCTAAAACTTTTACAAAGTGGACACTAGAAAAGCCATACACATCTGCTGTATATGGCTTCCTTGTCCATTAATATTGACGAATAAAATCGATTAAATCTTCTTTTGGCATGAAACCAGCTGTCTTTCCTTTTAATTCACCATCTTTAAACACTAATAGCGATGGAATTGACATAATTTGATAGTTTTCTGCTGTAACTTGGTTCGTATCTACGTCTACCTTCACAATTTTAACTTCGTTTCCGATTTCTGCATCCAATTCCTCTAAAACTGGCGCAATCATTTTACATGGACCGCACCAAGCCGCCCAAAAGTCGACTAATACTACACCGTTTAAAATTTCTTGTTCAAATGTTTGATCTGTTGCATGTACAATTGCCATTTTTTATTCCTCCAAGTATGTTTGATGTTTTTTGATTAATTGGCGCAAGACCTCTTCGCTGACAGGGCCTACTAAGCGCTCCAGTTCCTCACCTTGTGCATTAAGTAGCACTGTTGTCGGGATAGACATTACCCGAAAGGCAGTTCCTACTTCATCTGATTCATCCAATAAAATTGGATAGGTCACTTCATATGTTTCCATAAAATTAACCAATGCCTGCTCCCCGTTATCACGGTCTGTTAAGTTTACCCCGATGAGCGCTACCCCCGCCGGTAAATCTTCCGCAAAGCTTTGCAAGTGAGGCATTTCTGCTTTGCATGGTGGACACCAGGTTGCGAAGAAGTTAACAACAGTCAGTTTCTGCTCTTGCTCCGATAAACTATACATTTCCCCGGTCGTTGTCGGTAAATCAATCATTTCATGGGCTATTGTTTCAGTTGCTTTCTCCACATCCACAAGCATCATTGCTACTAAACTTAAAATACCCGTGACGACCAAATACTGTGCTTGCTTTGTTTTTAAATACACTGTTAACAATACAAAAAGTTGGACTAGTGTTAAACTGCTCGTAAAGCCATTCAACCATGCTAGTAGTAAAAACTGTCCGAGTAACAGCCCGTGTTGATATTTTCTTTCAATAAGTACAAGGACCAAAAGCCAGATTAATGCATACAGCCAGTGCTCCTGAAATCCTAAACTAATGACACTAAATATCGCCACAACTCTCGCCCAGTATATCCAAATATCCGCCCATACTAGTATTTGTCTTTTTCTATATAGAATAAAAGCAAGCACCACTAATGCGAGAACGTGTCCTTTTAGTCCTCCGTCAAAATAAACTAATGATAACGGTGCTTTTATAAAGTCGGATAAAGAGAATAGGATATAGCTGAACTTCCAAACGAGAATATAGGTAAAGACAAGATGCTCTAATAATTTATTTGTTGCTACACCTACCTTCCGACTTCTAAAATCACTATATAAAATAGCAAGTATAAAAGCGAGCCATGCTACCGGAATATTGAATTGTCCTAAACTTATATACATCATCTGTTAATTCCCCTCTACCAGTTCTGGCTGCTGCAGAAGCACCGCCTGCAACTCCACCAATAATGATTACTTTTTTCATCCATAAACCTCCTACCTCTTCTTATATTTGCAAAACACCTATTTCTAACACAATACATTATACCCTGGTAGGTATATAGTCAATTGATTTTTTTATAAACCTTTCTATTTCCACGTCCAGTGAAGTTTTAATTGTCCTTTAATGTATAATTTTTGATTAGAGACTTTACCTTTTTTATTTTTATCAATAATTTTGCAAATATGAGATAAACCCTCATTATGCCAAAACTTAGCCTGTATTTGAGTGTATAGGGTTTATTAATTTGTTACAATAAACAATTGAACTGGAGGTAATGCATTATGATCAAATGGACCATAGTACTTATAATGGCAGGAATGCTGCTCGTTGGGTGCAGCGATGAAGCTGCAGAAAAGAATAGTAAGGCGAAGGAAGAAACTCCTGGTGAGTTTCTCCAGGAAGAAGAAAAACCAAATGAAACCGATCAGCTTAAAGACGAACTCAGTGAGGAAGAGGCTGCAAAATTACCGGAATACAATATTATCCGTAAGCAAATTGGAGACGGTTCTTACAAAATTGTGATCATTGCTAATAACGAAGAAACTCGTATTCTCCATTTTTTAAATGCACAAGGTGAACTACAATACAAAGCCGTGTTTGTAAAAGAGACCAATCGTTTAAAATTTATAAACACCAAAGGAGACGGCATTGTATTTAATCAAGTCATTGGATAAGCGCAATTTATCTAATGTCTCCAAAGGTAGTTCGAAAATGAATGAACCGTGAATCCCTTCCTTTGAATAAAACTCGCTTCAATAATGGCGAGTTTTTTGTCATATTTTAGACTTATTAATTATACTGACATTCTATTGCTTCCCCAGCCTCTTGTTGCTGTACTTCTAACAAATGTCATCCGATAGACATTGAGGAACCAATTCTCGTGGCATCTTTACCTCATATTTAAAAAATAATTTCCATTAAAATTGCATAAGATTACTCTCATTTAAACAACCTTTGCCTCCTTAAAAATAAAGTTAATTAAAAAAACTAGATATTTTCCGGAAATCCAATAAAAATTTGTTATATATATAAGAATTACCAGTATTATTATCCTACAATAACTAGTAAAATATTATTATAAAGATTAAGGAGGATTTACCGCGTTGAAAAAAGTATTTAAACTTGGTTGTGGTGGTTTTTTAGCACTTATAATACTAGTGATAATCATTGCAGTGTTCAGTGACGGAGATACGTCTGAAGTGGATTCAGATACAAAAGTTGAAACGGCAACTGAACCAAAAGAAAACGAAGCAGAAACAAAAGATGCTGTTAAAGAAGAACCAAAAGAGGAAGCGAAAGAAGATAATGTACCGCGCGAATATAAATCTGCGTTGAAAAAAGCGGAAATGTATGCAGAGACAATGCAAATGTCTAAAGCAGGTATTTACGATCAGTTAATTTCGGAATATGGAGAAGGTTTCCCTAAAGAAGCTGCGCAATATGCAATCGATAACCTGGAGCATGACTGGAAAGCGAATGCATTAGAAAAAGCAAAATCATACGCTGAAACAATGGCAATGTCTGACTCTGCAATTTATGATCAATTGATTTCCGAATACGGTGAAAAATTTACGGCTGAAGAAGCTCAGTACGCAATTGATAATTTAGAATAAAATGAAAGCCTTCCATCAAATTGATTGGTGGAAGGCTTCTTCTGTTAAAATTCATCGATCTTTTTAATTACCGTCTTTAAAAGATCAATGGAATTGACAGGATCGCTCTTATACTGCAAACTATGATCCGCACCAGCAAGTAGACTTGTCACAAGCTTAGGATTATTGACGAATTGACTATATCTTTCCGCATTATAATGCGTGTCATCATCCCCAATAAAACATAAACTTTCATTATGACTGTTTAACATCGATTCAAAAACATCATCCCGATTAAGAAGCGGTGTTAACCACACAGCTTTTGCATTATAAAAAGTCTCTCTTTCCAACAGAGACGCCATAGCAATGGTACCTAGAGATTTTCCGACAAAATAATAGTCCTCATACGAATTTTCTTTTAAAACATTATCAATGACCGCACCCACATCATGTTTTATCGCTTCAACGAGTTCTTCCATACTGAAATGGTCATAGAACTTATCGTTATACGTATAATTGACCTGCAGTACATCTACAGACTTCCGTAAAAATATACCCGTTGAATAATGAAGTAGAGGTGCTTGAGTGGTATATCCGGCCCCGGGAAGCAGAATCGCCAATTTTGAGGCATGCTCATCAGTGCTTAATATTGTAAATGGAATATCCTTTTCTTTATAACCTGTAATAGTATCTGTTTTTACTTTAAACATACACATACCCCCTTAAAAAGTTTATTTATTACTCGGTTCACTCGCATTTTTATCGATATTCACGGTCCATGAAACAATCGTTGTACTGTCCCGTACACCGTTTTCTTGAATATCTTTTAATAGATGGCGCACAGCATTGGAATGAGATTTGGTATGGTCAAACACCTTCATAATTTCCTGAGGGTCATCAAATGAAGTATGAGGACATTCTGTTAACCCGTCCGTTGTCACAAAAAGCTGATTTATCCCTTTTCGCAATTCCCTGCGCCCCGTACTGTAACATGGTACTTCCATTTCAAATGTATTGACATTCCCGATCCACTCGTAAAAATTCCTTTGATTTAGCTGATATTGATGCATAATAGCCAGCTCAGGATGAAATAGATGAAGAATACAGTCTCCAACTGAAAACCACCAAATATATTTGTTTTTCCTAAAAACGATAAGACAAGCTGTTTCCCCTTGCACCTTACGGCAACGAGCTAAAAAATGCGGATCCTGAAAAATATGAATGATATAATCGTCCAATTCATTAAAAGCATCGGGGAATGACTTATTTAAAATTGTGATCAAGTTATATTCTTCTTTCACAATGGTCTCCACGACTAGTTCGGCACTTTCCGCACTGTTATGAGCATCAAGAATCATAACGAATTCCCAGTCCTGCTCTTCATTCAACCAAACGATACAACCATCTTCGTTTTTGTATTGCCCTGCTGATGAATTACCGCCAAACCGTCCAATTGCAAGATTGGTGAATTGCTGAATATGTGGTAAATCTACAAAATGCGTTTCGCTCCCTACCCAACTGAATTTAAACACTTTCTACATCCCTCCTTACGCCACATAATTTATAGATTTTCATAGTATATCACCTTTAAGGTAAAATTTGTAAAGTAAAGAAAAAGCTTAACCCTTTATTGAGCTAAGCTTTTTTTTATCTCGACTGGAAATGACTATTTCTTTTCATACTCATCGAATTGTATGTTTTTCTTACTAGCCATTAGATAAATATAACTCGTTGCCATAGATTTATCTTCCTGAATGATTAATTCATTCCCCGATTTATCAATAAATTTATAATTGCCTAATGCATTCGGTACAAACTCTAAAGCAACACGCTCAATCGAATCCCATTGCATTTTCTGAGAGCCGATTAATTGGCTTTTAAACACTACCTGTTCATTAATCGCTGTGTACGTACTTGTTGAGCTATACAACGTCACCAACCCTCCGATCAGGAGCAGTAAACTAAGCACAAAGGTCGCAATTTGACGTTTCCAGCATAGCAATGCAAAAGCTGCAGCCAATATTACAAATCCTGCGATAATAATTTTCACATTGGTTCTAAATGAATAAATATAAAAATACGAGCGATCTGTCAAAAATAAATCCGGAACAGTCATAGGTACAAATATGGCGAACAGCGGTGAAATAATGATACAAGTAACCGCCATTACACCAAAAATCAGTCTCGGTGAATAGTCTTTAAACATGGCCGTTCTCATCCCCTCTTAAAAAATATCTTTATACTATAAATTTAATGTATAATGGACCATTTTTTCAATAATTTGGAAAAAATAAGGAAATGAATTTTATACAAATAAGAAAAAGCAATCGAATTTTCCAATTGCTTTTACCATTTTTCTTATTAAACTTCCACACGGTAACGCCAATTTGTATGCTTTACATCCTCATAATTGATATACGCAACGCTTGCTTCGATGACATCGTTTAAGTTCAGGTTATGCTGTTTTGCAAATTCCTTCAGGCTTTCCAGTAATTCTTTATCGCATGTTGTCCGAAATTCAATGCGATCTTTTGGTCGGTTTTTTTTATCATAAGCAATGGTACCGGACTCAATTAAATTACTATAACCATTTTCCAATAAATAGCCGATATGGGTATCATATTTTTCGGCAAGCTGTTTTAAGCTGTTTATTATCGCCGCGCTCATTCGCGTTTTATACCGGATTCTTGATTCATCCGTTGTTTGGATCAGTTTCCCGTTATGTATCTTCCACATCGTCATTCTCCTATCACCAATTCATTACGTATATTATATAGCCATTATCGGGCAAATGAAAACACTCCTTATGGCATAAGGAGTGTAAAGGGGTAAAGTTGCGGCCGGTATTGCATATTAAGTTGTAATGTTTTGTACGTTAGTTTAACTTTTATAAAACGTTTGAGCTGAAATTTTCAATGGTATATCTCAATTCGTGTATGCATTTCGCTCGCCTAATTTGGTTTGGCATCTTTCGAAAATCTTCGTTAAAGCATTTTGTTCATTAATTGCCTAAAATAAACTGTGAATGTTGCTTGATAAACGCATACAACGAAGCTAATAGAAATCATCATATAAACAATCTAAACTAGTGGTTAACTTACTGTCTACTCTTCAGTGACCGCAACTTTACTTACAAGTTATATACCACCTTAAAACATCCTTAAACCTAATGTGCAGACTTTTTTTTCGGATTTTTTATCGTTCAAGTATATAATAGAAGGAACGGAGGTGTCTTACATGCTAAAAATTAAAAAGATCGAATTTATTAAAGTTCTGTATGACGACGCAATAGCGCAAAATATATTTTCAATCGCCAATATTACGTTTTCAAATAGAAGTCCGATACAAGGTGCCCTCCTCTACTGGCAGCAAAATGAATCAAAGGAACCTTATACGAAAGAAGGCGACTACAAGTTTTTCTATGACTTGGCAAAAGCGCAGTATTTTGCGGCTGTAAAGTTTCCGAAAGACTGTGAGTTAACACGGGATGAACGCCAGGAACTTGCCTATATATTACTGGAAGAACGCGGGGCCATCGGGACGTACAGTTTTGTCTCAACTAAGCCGAGAGCAGCCTTCCATTTAAATAAGGCTTTTCAGGAAATTGCGTTCCCTACACAGTTTTCAGTAGATGATTTTAACGATTTATCTGTTATGAAAAAGCTGGAGGCCAATGTTGAGACCATTTACGAGCAACTACCATATGACCGTGTATTTTTGGAAGCTTATAGAAATTGGTGCATTCAAGCAGTTCAGTTGCATCCTTCCCGCTTAACAGCTTATTTTCAATACTTGCCGTTTACGTATGTGTGTTATGCGAATCCGCTTTTATCAGAGCAGTTTCTAATCGATTATTTGCCTGAAGTGGATCTGGAAGCACTACAGTATAACAAGCCGGTACTTGAGCGGTTGTCGATGTCCTTTAAACGTTATTTAGTGACAACGTTAATGGCCAACAAAAAGCGTCTGAATCCGGATTTTGTAGATCAGCTGGATGATTTTATCGAAAGCAATGCCTTTTATAATTCCTTTGAGCTTATCTATTTACCGGAAGCCGATGACATCCCGGATATGGATTTACAGCTATTCGAATATGACCGCGGATCTTATAAATGGGCAGGCAGTGAGCACTTAGTTAAAGGAATCCCTTCCCTTGTCAGTCAGAAGTATAACCGGTATGGGGATAGACGCTTAACAAATACCGAAATGGATAAAAAATTTAAGGCCTACAATGAAGAACAAAAGCAGTTATTTACAGCAATCGCGGAGCTGCATTGGCTAAATAAATACCGAAATGAGCTGGATTGGTCATATATTTGCCAATATAATGTGCATTTAACGGAACAGTTTTTAACAGCGCATCTTAATTATGTCGATTTCAATGCGCTAGGCCAGAATACGGATATCGCGGTTAACGCTGATTTTTTATCAACTTATTTGCACCGGTTTAACCATCAAAAAGCGGTTCCGTTAATAATTTCTCATTTAACAGAGCAGTTTTATTTAACGCATAAAGACGAAATTAAAGTTGATCTCGATTTGCTGTATAAATATATGGACAATATTGATGAGGAAGAGTTTTTGCGAATTGAAAATTATTTCCTTGATTAATACAAGGCTGCTTTGTATCACCATTACGAAGCAGCTTTTTTTGTTTTAAAAAACAAAAATCAACCTACAATATATTTGTAGATTGATTTAATAAAGTAGATTAAGTTGTAATTTCATAAACACCTCGATGCAGCATGGCGTAATTTGCAGACAGATAAGACATTTCCATCGTCAGATCAGGCTGGATATAGTGAATGTTCACAAGCTCAATCGAATGAATCGGCATTACATCCTTATAATATACTGTTTCGGTTTGAGGACTAATCATGTTGTCTCATCTCCTGTTCCATTGCATAGCCGTTATAAGCAAGTAATTGCTGATGGGAAAGCTGATTCACATAATATCGGAAATTAACCGGCTGTAATCCAAACTGTTCACATTTCTCTACATACATCTGATACCCTTTTTCAAAATAATTCATTGGACTTCTCTCCTTTGTTATATAACAGTTTTTATTTGTAAATTAAATATATAACAGTTTATAAACAGTGTCAATGAATTATCTGAATTTTATTTTACTTTTGAACATTAGCGACGAACCGTTCTTTTCGTGGAACCGCAGTAGACAATAATTTCATCTCATCGACATCTTTGTTACCATAGGAGGCGGGAGGAATTTAATGAAACTTATTTATAAAAAACTAATCGATTTTGGAGTAAATCCAATAGTTGCTGAGTATCTCTCAGTAGGAATCATGATTATTTTTATCGTGATCCTTTGTTTATTGGCAAACTTTATCACTAAAAAGATTGTCATCCGATTTATTACACATATTGTGAATAATAACAAATATACGTGGGATAACATCCTTTTAGAAAAGAAAGTATTTCATAAGTTATCTCATATCGTTCCGGCGATTATTATTTATCATTTTGCTGAAGCTTTTACGTATCAGGACCTCATCGAAAAAGGGGCCATTACGTATATCATAATCGTCGTAATAAGTTTATTAGGCAGTTTATTGAATGCTTTTCATGAAATTTATCTTACGTATGAAATTTCAAAAGTTCAGCCGATTAAAGGCTATATTCAAGTAGCAAAAATTATTGTTTATGTCCTGGGGATTATATTGATCATCGCGAACTTAATTGGTAAAAATCCGCTCATTATTCTAAGTGGGCTAGGTGCACTGTCTGCTGTCTTGCTGCTCGTTTTTAAAGATTCCTTATTAGGGCTTGTTGCAGGGATTCAATTAACATCAAACGATATGGTGCGTGTAGGTGATTGGATTGAAATGCCGAAATACGGTGCGGATGGGGATGTCATTGACCTTTCGTTAAACACTGTGAAAGTACAGAATTTTGATAAAACGATTACGACGATTCCAAGTTATGCACTAATTTCGGACTCTTTTAAAAACTGGAGAGGTATGCAAGTAACTGGTGGGAGAAGGATCAAACGTTCCTTATTTATTGATACAACAAGTATTGCGTTTTGCTCGAGGGAACAGATGGAGAAGTTACGAAACATCCATTATCTTACGGACTATATTGATACGAGACAGCGTGAGATTACTGAATATAATATCAAGCATCGGATCGATACAAGCAATCAGGTAAATGGCAGAGCACTGACTAATGTCGGTTTATTCCGAACATATATTAGTAATTACTTAAAAAATCATCCAGGCATTCATAAAGAAATGACCACAATGGTAAGACAATTGGCTCCGAATGAATATGGTTTACCAATTGAAATTTATGCTTTTTCAAATGATATCAATTGGGCCGTATATGAATCTATACAATCTGATATTTTCGACCACCTCTTTGCCATTGCGTCAGAATTTGACCTTCGACTATTCCAAAATCCGACGGGCAATGACTTTAAAGCGATGAGTTCCCTACATTTAAATAATCATGAAGGTGAATCAAATTAATTGATCGCTTTAAAAATAGCCATTTTCTTTCATAAGAAATGGCTATTTTTTTTTAACTCATGCGGGCTCCTATCGCGCTTCCTGTTAAATATCTCTATATTCATCTAGTTTACATAATATTATTATCATAAATTATTGAATGGGTTATTTTTAAGTACTTCTTGAATTTGTTCGTCTTCGATATGTGTATAGATTTGTGTTGTCGCGACACTGGAGTGACCAAGAATATGCTGTAGTGTCCGGATGTCCGCTCCGGATTTATACATCATTGTCGCGGATGTATGTCGAAGTTTATGCGGTGTCAGCTTCTCTTTCGGTGAATGGCTGTTTGCATTGATTACTTTCACGATTCGTGCAATCGACTGTCTCGCAAATCGTGTCCCTTTTTGGGAAATGAACAGCGGTTCTTTCCCGTCCCCTTTATACGCATGCCGCTCCTGTAAATACTTATCCAATGCATTCATACAGGCATCATTTAAATACACATGACGTTCTTTATTCCCTTTCCCGATTACCGTCAGCATACGACCATTAATAGAATCGATATTGAGTGAGCATAACTCGGATACACGAATGCCAAGATTCAGGAAAAAAACCATCATGCATTCATCGCGTGCACAATAGGACTGTGTCTGTACTGCGCCGATAAAATCCTTTGCCTCATTATAATTTAAGTAAACTGGCTGGCGTCGGCCAATTTTTGGTGTTTCCAAATGTTCAGCCGGATTTTCATCAATTAGACGACGTTTCCCTTTTAAATATTTAAAAAAGGATTTTAATGTTGCGACTTTGCGTGCGCGGGCTGATGAGGAGTTACCTCGCTGTACTTCGCAATATTCCATAAATAAATATAAATCTTCCAGAGACACTTCTTTTATTTGGTCAATTGTAATAGTCGAAATGTCGATTGTATGTAAACGGTCTAACGGAATATCTTCTTCAAACGCTTTAAGGAAACGCATAAATAAAATAAGATCATATTCATATTCTTTTCGGGTTCTTTGCGACTTTCCCGTAATCGTTGTTAAGTATATTAAAAAATCACGTAAAAATTTCGGCAGCTGCATTTTCGTCCAATCCCCCTCTATTTAGCTCTTATTATAGCATAAATAATGTTCCCAAATTTATATTTGGGAACATTATTGCTAATTTAGAAGATTTAAGCGGTTTTTCGACAATAAAAAGGAACAAATGTTCTTATTTCGTAATTTCGCCCTCAGACGAAGTGAAATGTCGAATCGTGGATGGTAACCCATGTCGAATCGTCTGAGCGCGATTTTTGTCATTGCAGCTTTTGGTTAAATTTATCGGATTTTGGGAATAGATGTTCCAGGAGGTGAAAGGATGAATTCGTTAAAAACCCACTATGTTTTTTATTATCCTTTCAATTATCGACAGTACGATTTTGTAAAATTACAGCAAATATTAAAACGCAACAAATTTTATCATTTTACTATCGATGAAGAGGAATTCAACGAAACACTTTACGGTCCGGATATCGAAGTTTCCCACCAATTATTAAAGCAATTCTTTTACCCTTTCATGGAAGAGAAATTATTGAACGACGAGATTTCCGTACGAAACTTTAACCGCTACTCCAAAAAAATTCTTTGTGATGGAAAAATGAAGACGGCATTCGATGATATTCCATTTACATTATTGAGCGCGGATATCAATCTTTGTCCATTTGGGATCGGAATTTTAGCGGTGAGGATACAATTGGCAGATGATGTGGATTTAAATGCCGCATTATCATTTGGTCATTTCTTTAGAGTACTGCAGCCAAAAATTGATGAAGAGCTAGGCGCAGAAATTACTTACGACAATTTTGTCTTTTATAATACAGATGAATTAATATTAAAGAAAATTGCACCTTTTTTAGAACAGTTTTTTGTCGATTATTCTTCGATTCATAAAAATATTAGTAAAATACCGTTTTTTGAAGATGAGCGGATGTATGTCAGTGCTTTTTTTCATTTGGAAGAAGGCGCTGAAATCGACGAGCATTTACTGTATCGAGCAGGACAGTTAAACGGACGTGACAAAAATGGGGATCCCTATATTTCAAGTTCAAATAAAGAGTATATTGAACGCTTTGTGCAGGAGCATTGCTACGAAAGATGGGCACCGAAATTTCATATTATAACCACATTGCAAGGCCATATTCACCTTTCGTCCGTAAACGATGAAAGCATGAAGAAATATTTGAACAGCTTTCATTCTGTTTCCTACTATACATTGCTTATCCACTATTTTTATAAGCTGATGTTGTTAAAACTCGTATTTGAACATAGTGAATTGAAGTTTTCGAAAGATAAGGACATTGTAGAGGAATTAATTGAACAGATTACGAAATTCGCATCCAGGTATTACTTTTCAGAGGTTTCGGCACGTTCGGAAGGTAAAGAAATTTCGCACTATTTCCGGAAAGCGTTTCGTATTGATGGACTGTACCGCGAGACAAAGGAAACGCTCGAAGAACTATATCGGATACAGGAAGACCGTTCAACGGACAGGTTAAATAAACTGATTTTTATTTTGACGATTTTCAGTATGATTTCCGGTATATATGGAATGAACTTGGTCATTGAAATGCTGGCAGAGCCATTTAATATATCCGAAATTTTTAGTTTTACATTTTTTGAATGGATTGCACTTATACTGATGGTCTTCGGCTTACTGACGCTGGCACTGCTTATTTTGAATCAAGTTTATAAATATTCAATTAGCTACTACGGGAAAGTGAATAGGCGACGTCAAAGATAATGGGGTTATGGGGATAGTCAATTGACTGCACCCATAACCCCATATTTATTATCCTTAGACATATAATGTAATCTGTTCCCCGCTCCGCTCTACTTTCCAGTTTGAAGAAAGCATTCCCCGAATTTGTTGCTCGGTAATCGAATCGACTTGTAAAAAATGCAGACCGTTCCCCTCCGCTAGCAGTTCATATTGGTCATCAGAAATATGAAAACGCATGCGCAGCAAGTTTTTCAATCCGTTCATCGTTACAAATTTCACCTCATAGTTCCCAGCAAAAGCCTGTTCCATTTCTTTAGCATTTTCTTTTAATAAAATTCTTAAACTATCTGTATCGATATCATAGGAATTTGTTAATAAATGAAGTTCATCATTTTCAATAAAGTGTTTAATTTGTTCAAATGTATAAGGATGGTTTTTCAGTAATTCGATCGTATAGGCTTCCATCATCGATATCGCCATTATTTCTCCCTCTCAATCTTTCATCAATTATATTATTTACTAGCTATTTTTCGGGAAGCGTTGTTCTCGCTCAAGCAAGACACCTTTTCTTGCATAGCCGAATTGCTCGTACAAAACTTTCGTATCCTCATTTTTCGTTAGCAATTTTTGAATGGCGTGGTAGCGCATATTTGTGGCGGTCACTTTAAATTGGAGTTGCTCGGACATCGCCTTAAAAATCCGTTCAATTGTTTTGACGGAGACCGGTTCCCCCATTTTATTGCCGACACCGAGCCAAACATATGGTGAATTTTCGGTTAGCGGCATGAATTCCAAAGTATGGTGTTTATAGTCCTCGAGCAATTCCAGCAGTTTTTTCGAACACTGTAAAACACGGTAACTTTTCGATGCCAGAACAATAATTTCATTTTTTTCGGTGTTAATATGCTTCCATTCCATGCGCACAAGTTCGGCTGGCTTAATACCAAGCTCAGCAACTGTAAAAACAATGACCGTATTGCGTAATGCGAGCCATTCATGTTCCTCATTCAAGGCAATCTCATATTGCTTCGGCCAATAGGCTAAGGCCCGAGTGAACTGCTTTTCCTTCAACACATTCAGTTCCGTTTCCTGTTTTGTCAATGGGGCGATGATTTCTTCATTATATACAGAAATCACACCGCGTAGCTGCAGAAAAGTAAGGAAATGGCGAATCGATGCGAATTTGCGGTTGACCGAATTGAACGAAGGATATTTTTCCTGAATTGTTTTTGAATAAAGTTGCAATGCTTCATTAATTTTATTTTCATGCTGAATAATTTCCGCGAATTGCTTTGCATCCAATGTATATTGTTTCGTTGTATGAAAAGATTTATTTAAAGACTTTAAATAAGCAGTAAACGCTTTAACATACGGTTGGATTTTTTCCATATTTTACGCCCCTTTCTTTGTATTGTATCATGCACAGAGGTAAGAGTTATATGGATTTCATACGGAAAATTGCTGAAAATTCGTTAAATTTACTTGAACCGCCCAGATTGCATGTTATTGTATATTTTTTCGTCTATAATGACTAGGTATATATAGTTAAGGGGGACCATTTAATGCAAGTACGTACGACAAGACTTGAAGCGGAAGAAGCGAAAATCATTTATCAGGAAACTGCGGGGCTCGCCATTATTACCATTCATCGCCCGCAACTTAAAAATGCATTAACGGCGAATATGTGGGATCAGCTTGCAAAAATTGCATTGCGCACATTGGAAAATCCAAAAAACAAAGTGCTGCTGTTGCGCGGCTCCGGCGAGAACTTTACAGCAGGCTCGGATATTAAAGAATTTAATTCGATTTCGTTGGAGAAAGCAGAAGAAGCTTTTGTGCATATGGAAAGAACCATTTCCACGATAGAAAATTTACCGATCCCAGTAATCGGTGTTATTAACGGTCCGGCAATGGGTGCAGGACTGGAACTTGCCCTCGCATGTGATATTCGTATCGGTTCGGACAAAGCGAAAATGGGGATTCCGGTCGGTAAGCTCGGCATAACATTGAATAATAAATTTGCAAAGCGTCTAGTCGATCTGGTCGGACCATCCGCAACGAAAGACTTTGTATTTACAGGACGCATGTATAAAGCAGAAGAAGCGTTTAAAGCCGGAATGCTTAATTATTTAGTTGCTGAAAAAGATCTAAACCGTTTTGCAATCCGTATGGGTAAGCTTGTTGCGGGTATGTCTCCTGATTCGTTAGTAGCAGTAAAACGCTCCGTAAAAGAATGCGTCGATTCTGCCCCTGTATTATGGGAAGGTTCAACACCATTTGTGTCCGAAACAGACTTTTCAGAAGGTGTCCGGGCATTTGTAGAAAAACGTCAGCCGGTTTTCACAAGACAGCTTCCAAAACAATAAAAAACTGCCTCCATTTTGTGGAGGCAGTTTGAAGTTATTGAATAAAGTTTGGTTAAAAGTAAGTTATAATCGCTTATTTTATACAGAAACCAACTGTTTTGAAACAAAGTTAGAGGCTATGGCAAGTCATTTGAATTTGTACCATAACCTTTTACTATTTACTTACTAGGGATTTTCACAATCGCAATTGTCTCTTTTTCGTTTATTGTATCAAGTGTAATCGTTCCATTGTATTTATTAATTGTTTCTTTAACAATAAACAAACCTTGTCCTCTAACTCTTCCTTTCTCTACTTTTTTCGTTGAGTAGCCTTGTTTAAAAATTTGATTTATGTCAGGTAGCTTTCGCCCAGCGTTCGTAATCGAGAACGTATAATATAACTCGTCTGCTTTACAGCTAACTGTAATTTTACGTAGTTCCTCTGGCAACTCCATTGTTGCTTCTATCGCATTATCAATTATGTTCGATAATATATTGATTAAATCAATCGTTTTTATGTTATCAAATGGATTATCATCAACGGTTATCTGTATATCAATTTGTTGATTTTGACATGTTAATTTTTTTGTTTGCAGTAATATCGCTAATCCTGGGTGATCAAGATTCAATTTAATGGATTCAATTGTCTGTATGTCTTTAGACAAAGAATCGACATACTTTGTCGCTTGATCTACCTCACCTATATGCAGAAATCCATGTAAAACTTGGATATGATTAATATAATCGTGCCTTAATGATGAGACAGAAGCAATTAACGTTTTAATTTCCTTTTGATATGTATACTCCGTAGTTCCAACTTCTTTTTGATACCACTTTTGTAAAAGGAAGAAAGAAATAATAACAATAATAACAAAAAGTCCACTGAGTACTAATAGAAAAATATTACTATTAATAACTGTTTCTTTAATCCCGTCAAGTGTTTCCGTACTAATATCAATGCTAAGGTAGCTAATAATTTCCCCTTTTTCATTCATAATAGGAGTCCCAACCGTTATATAATGATGATCATATTTCGTATCTTCTAGGATCTCTGTTACAAATTGCTTTCCTTCCTCATACGCAAATTTCACTTGGGCTTCCGGTACTGTACAAACTTCACCTATTAGAAAATCATTTGGATTATCCTTGTTTT
This sequence comes from Solibacillus sp. FSL K6-1126, assembly GCF_038003445.1. Lineage (NCBI taxonomy): Bacteria > Bacillati > Bacillota > Bacilli > Caryophanales > Caryophanaceae > Solibacillus > Solibacillus sp. FSL K6-1126. The sequence continues at coordinate 2,120,299 of NZ_JBBOPD010000001.1, forward strand.
CAGGATAACCTACAATTAAAATCTTCGATGTTGTAGGATTGTCTATTTCCATAGTATAGACGTATAATACACCTAGTTTTTCTCGGGCATCATTCAAATAATGTCGTATTGTCCAATAATCTTCATCACGATTCCGTTCTTTTAAAAATCGCTCATAAGTTTCCAGATCAATCGCCTTTGCGATGGATTTGGCAGCTTCAAGATTTTGGTTAGCAATCGCCTCTTCCACTGTATCTTCAATCTTTATATAGGAAGTATACATACTTATTCCAATAAAGAATATGACTAATACGATAGATAACACTATTATTAGCTTTAATTTAAAACGTTTCATATCAAAACAATACTCCCTTACTATTAAATACATATTTTGCAGCAAATTAAACAATTAAATTATTTTCCTGAAAATGAAAAAGCCCATCCCAACGACTGATGAAATAAGGGCTATTTCAATTAGTAATCTGTTATAGAATCTATAATTATTAATATTAATTGGATATAAGGAACAAAAAACAGTATAAATGTTCCAAATCCTTTTGTCCAAAAAACTTTTATATTATCAAAGAATGTAATTATATATTTATCCGCAAAGTTAATCCAATTTTTTTAGAATACTGCTAATAATAGGTGCAATTAACATAATTAATAATACATTAATAAAAAATCTTTTCAAAACAAGTTCACATCAAACTTAGAATGATCTTTATCAAAATATAACATAAGTAATATAATTCTAAAACCTCGTTTGCTAACCTTACAGCATTAAAATGGCATGACAAGGTTATATGGATCAGCAATACTCCTAAACTTAGCTTTGGGGACGTTTATCTTCAATTAACGAGATAGTAGTTCAACAAGAAAATGGTATAATTTTTAGTAAATGAGGTATTAGGGGGATTAGATGAATTTTAAGAAACCAGCAGGATTTGGTATAAGATTTGTCGCAAGTTTTATAGATTTTTTAATTATTTCGTCAATATTTGGAATCGTATTCTACATGATAAACGGTAATTATTCTATCGAACAGACCGAAGAATTCACTTTTCAAGCATTATATACCTTGTATTTGACCATTACTCCTATTTTGTGGGGTGGATACGTAATTGGCAAAAAAATTTGTAAGGTTAAAATAAAGCGTTTTAACGATGATGAGAAACCTACAATACTCAATATGATTATGAGAGAAGTGGTTGGTAAATATATTATTGTATTAGCTACCTTTGGAATATCAGTATTGGTCAGTGGACTTATGGTTATCTTACGAGAAGACAAGAGAGCCATTCATGATTTCATAAGCGGGACTTATGTTAATAAAGAATAAATTTTTCTTTCACTAACAGGTGCCCTAGTACAACAACGATTTATAAAACTTACAAAATAATGTTCCTAAATAAAGGATTTGGAGCCAAAAAAGAGGTAAACGCTGTTACAACAACGTTTATCTTTTTTTAATGTAACGAAGTGTTATTTCATAATCTGGCCCTTTAATGGAATAACTTTATTATCACATAACAGGTTTAATCCACAAGAAAAACCGAAATCCTTCTTCATAGACAGAGAGAGGAAATTCCGGTTCATTTATTTTACACGTTTAAACTTTGTTCAAAACGGTACGTATTTTTTATAAACAATTTAACTTTAATTCAAATCCACACAGTTTTTTTATATCGTTAATTCGGATAGTTCTTGTCTGATTGTACGAATATGGTCTTCCATCAATACTTTTGCTCTGTCACTTTCTCCCCGGCTAATCGCTATAAATATCGCGCGGTGTTCTTCTAAAGTCCGGGCGAAATTTTCTTTTGAAGATAATCGATGTTTTCTTGTTACTTCGATCGTACTTCGCATATGCGATGCAAATGACGAAATTAGTTGAGCAAGCACACTGTTATTCGCTGCTGCCGCAATTGCCATATGGAAATCCAAATCAGCTTGTATACCGATTTCTTCATCATCAGTATTTTTCATCGCTTCCAATGTGCGCGCAATTTTTTCAATATCTTGTCCTGTTGCACGTAATGCAGCAAGTGCAGCACACTGAGATTCCAGGATTAGACGTAATTCGAGCATTTCATACAAAGTCGTTTGGTCTGTTTTTAGCGCGACGCTTGTCAATTGCTGTTGAATAGTCTGTTGCTTATTGGTTTTTATAAAAGTTCCATCCCCATGGCGAATTTCGACAAAATCACTTAGTTCCAGTAGTCGGAGTGCTTCGCGTATCGATGTCCGACTTACACCGTATTTTACTGCAAGCTCACGTTCCGGTGGCAGTTTCTCCCCTGCTTTTAATATTCCGGCAGTAATTTCAGTCTGGATCTTTTGAATTATAATCTCATACACTTTTTGTTTATTTGCCGAAGTCACGTTCTTCACACCTTTACTATTTTACTAAAAATAAACTTAAGGCTGGAACAAACGAAATAATGAGTACACATACAACCATCACAATAATGAATGGAATGATGGCACGCATAACTCCTTCAAATTTCGTTCCGGCAATTTTATTTGCCACAAATAAATTTAACCCGACTGGCGGCGTAATGTACCCAATTGCCAAATTCACAATCATAATAATACCGAAGTGAACTAAGTCCAGTCCAAGTGCCGTAGCAACCGGTGCTAAAATAGGCGTCAATATTAAGATCGCTGCCGCTGTTTCCATAAAGGTACCGACAATTAGCAAAATGACGTTGATGATGAGCAATGCAAAAATCCAGTTATCGGTAATACCGAGTAATGCTTCAGTAATTTGCATAGGTATACGCTCGCGTGTCAAATAGTAGGCAAAAATAGAGGCGCCGGCAATAATGAAAAGAATCGTTGCACTCATAATCGTTGCCGATGAGAATATATGATATAAATCTTTCAATGTAATTTCACGGTATATAAATACTCCGACAATTAATCCGTAAACAACCGCAACAAGGGCTGCTTCCGTTGCCGTAAAAATACCACTGTAAATGCCGCCTAATATAATAACAGGCATCAAAAGTGCCAAAATCGAATCTTTAAAGGCAATGAAAAATTCTTTTAAATTATATTTTTCACCACCGCCATATCCTTGTATAATCGAAATAACATAAACTAGAATCATTAGCGCAGCCGTAACAAAGAAACCCGGAATGATACCGGCCAAAAACAGGTCACTAATCGAAACACCTGCAGTTACACCAAATAATACGAGCGGTACACTTGGAGGGATAATAACACCAATCGTTCCCCCGGCAGCCTGTATCGCTGTGGAAAAGTTTTTATCGTACCCTTTTTTGACCATTGCAGGAATCATAATCGCCCCGACAGCTGCCGTTGTTGCAGCAGCACTTCCGGATAATGCCGCAAAAAAGGCACAAGCAACAATGGAAACGAGCGCCAGTCCTCCGCGAACCCGACCGAGCATTACTTCTGCCAAGTGGATTAGACGACGTGAAATTCCGCCTGATTCCATTAACTTACCTGCTAAGAGGAAAAATGGTACCGCCAGTAATGGAAAAGAATCAATGGAATTAAACATACGCTGGAAAATCGCTACAATAGGCATTTCACTTTGTGTGACAAAAAACAATGTTGCGGCCATTGCAAGTGCAATCGCAATCGGAACATTAATAAAAATTAACAAGAGTAAAACAACGAAAAGAATTATATCTGCCATTACGATAATTCTCCTTTCAATTGTTTGACGGTTACATAAAACAGATTCACAACGAGAATTATGCCACTGATCGGAATAACAGAATAAACAATCCCCATTGGAACCTGCATTACAGCGGATGGCTGATCCATTACCCTCATCGACAGTTCATACCCTTTTACGACCATGAGCACGAAAAACACTAAACATACTGCTGCCGCAACCACAATTAAAACCTGTTTCAACAAACCTTCTGTGCGATCAACGAATAGTTCCATCCCGATATGTGCTCGTTTGGCCAATGCATACGCAGCACCTAAAAAGGTCATCCAGATCATCGAGTACCTGGACAATTCCTCGGTCCATGCAATGGAATAGTTGAAAAAGCGCAAAGTAATTTGACAAAATACAGATACTACAAGTACGACCATTAAGGCAATCAATGCAATATGTACAACTTTATTAATCCCTTCTACTAATTTCACCATATTTTTTCTCCCATCCTACTGCTCACTTAAAATACGCTGCAATAACTGCTGATTTTCCGAACTATCATAAACTTTCATAATCTTGTCTCGGAATGCCCCTGTATCAACTTCTTCAACAACTTCCATTCCGTTTTCCTTAAGTCGCTGAAGTGCCTTTTCCTCCATATCGACAACAAGTTGACGTTCATAGGCACCGATTTTTTCGCCTTCTTCCATGACGATATCACGCAGATCCTCCGGCAGGCGATTATAGGCATGTTCACTCATCATGAATACCGCTGACGAATAGGCATGACTTGTTAACGTCATAAACTTCTGATTTGCATCGTACAGTTTATAGCTGTCAATTACTAGAATAGGATTTTCCTGTCCATCCACTACTCCGGATTGGAGTGCTGTCAATGCTTCTGTCCAAGCCATCGGAGAAGGGGTTACACCTAGTTTATTAAATGCGGAGATGAAAACTTTATTTTCCTGTACACGTAATGATAATCCTTCCAGATCTTCCGGTGTCGCAACAGGTTTTATGCTATTCGTGACATGACGGAATCCATTTTCTCCCCAAGACAGGCCTACAATTCCGATTTCACGCAATTGGGCAAATAGATCTTCGCCAATATCTCCCTCTAAAATATTGACGGCTGCATCACGGTCATTAAATAAAAACGGTAAATCGAGTACCGCAAAATCTTTAACAAAGTTCATGATAGGTCCTGATGTTGAAACGACAAGGTCGACTGAACCGAGCATGGCCCCTTCGATCAATTCACGCTCAGCACCGAGCTGACTTAATGGAAAAGTCTCGATAATTACGCGACCGTCTGTACGTTCTTCCACTCGTTCTTTTAACTCTTGCATCGCCAATTCAAATGGATGATCAGCAGCAAGTGAATGTCCCGCATATAAAACATACTGCTCTTTTTCATCGGAAGTGGAGCATGCAGTTAACAGCATGCTCCCAAGGATCAATCCTGCGATGTATAGTATTTTTTTCATCTTTTAATCCCCTAATCAATAAAAATTTTTCCAGGATTCATAATGTTGTTCGGATCGAGTAGCCGTTTGATTTCTTTCATCCAAATGTAGGCAGCTCCGTGTTCCTGTTGCTGATACTTGGCCTTGCCGACCCCTACACCATGTTCTCCAGTGCAAGTTCCTCCAAGCGACAGTGCGTATTCAACAACATGTTCATTTAATTCTTTTGCTCTTGCAATCTCTTCCTGACTTTCCATATCGACCATCAGCAAAATATGGTAATTACCGTCACCAACATGGCCGACAATCCCCGCGTCGATTTCCATACTTTCAATTTTTTCACGGGAATTTTGAATGGCATCAGGCAACGAATTGATCGGAACAACGACATCTGTGGACATCAGTTTTTTTCCCGGTGCGGAATGAATATATGTATAGGCCAAGTTGTGGCGAAGCTCCCATAATTGATTACGCGCACGTTCATCCTGCTCAAATGCCAGCTCAATACAGCCATTGTCATTCAATAATTCAGTCGCAAAAATGACATCTGACTTCAATCCTGCTTCATTTCCATGAAACTCCAAAAATAATGTCGGTGTTTCGGGGAAATTTGTATCGGAAGCAAAATTTACTTGTTCGATACTGCGTTTGTCGACAAGTTCAATACGTGCCATTGGGATTCCCGCTTGTTTTAATGAAACAACAGCATCCACTGCCTGCTGGATTGTTTCAAATGTAGCGCGGCCCGCAATAATTTTTTCTGGTATCCCGTAAACACGTAATGTTAATTCCGTGATGACCCCAAGTGTCCCTTCCGAACCTACCATTAAACCATTCAAGTGATAGCCTGATGATGATTTTGCGGCCAATCCGCCGGTATGGATCACATCACCATTTGCCAACACCACCTCTAAATCACGGACTTGGTCTCGCATAATGCCGTATCGGACAGAAGTTGTACCGCTCGCATTTGTCGCGGCCATTCCTCCTAATGTCGCATCTGCACCTGGATCGACAGAAAAGAATAAGCCGTATTTTTTTAATTCTTTATTGAGCTGGCTGCGGGTTACACCTGGTTGGACCTTTACGAGAAAATCATCGGGGCGTACTTCTAATACAGCATTCATCATCGATAAATCAAGAGAGATTCCTCCCTTATAAGGAATTACATGACCTTCTAAACTCGTACCAAGACCAAATGGTACAACTGGAATTCGCTGATCATTTGCCAGTATTACAATTTTGCTGACTTCTTCAGCTGTCTTCGGAAATACTACAACATCCGGTAAATGCGGTTCATGATAAGATTCATCCTTCCCGTGTTGTGTACGTAATACTTCATTCGTTGTGACCTGCTCATGTGATAAAAGATGTTGCAATTGTTCAATGTAATTCAAACCAATTCCTCCTCACTTTTGTTGTCGGACCTTTGGAGCTTTGGTCCAACCAACTCTTAATAATTAGAATATATTTATTTTTCTAAAAATACAAACTATTTATTTTTTATACTGTATTTTCCATAAAAAAAGAGCTGACGTTTAAATGTCAGCTCCTGTTTAGTCTTTTTATTTCATACCTTTAATTTGTACGTGAATCGTTTCGGGCTCAATACCAAAATGCAATGAAAATTCTTCAGCAATTTCCTTTTGAAGTTCATAGATATAGCTAGGCACAACATATGAAACAGGTGATTTTAAATAAACACCGATTGTCATTTGGGGTACGCCATCCGTATGAATCTGCGCTATTTCAAATTTTGCCAGTCTTTCCTGCCTTACAAGTACATGATCCAATACATCTGTAAATACAGTACGGGAAATATAGACACTGTTTTGATGAAAATCAGGTTGTACGATCGTCGTTTCTCCGAGCTTTACTTGTGAAGAGGAGAAAATTTCCTTTCCCCGCTGAATCAGGCGTTTAAAAAAGTTCTGTTCTACTTGGCGGTATGGAACAGGCATCACATGTTTGCCCTGAATTTCCCGCACATATTTGGCAATGCGAATTTCCTTTTCTGTACGGATATTATGAACATAATGAAATTCATCGATTTCACCAAGTTGTAACCGGCCTGCTATTCTTTTTGTCATTTTGTCGGAAGTACCGATCAGTAAAATGGACTGCACTTCATGGGACATAATTGCCTGTACGATTTCAGCTTTATGTATATCATCATCCAAAATGGCCCGGCGTACTGCTTTTAATGTATTTTTCTCAAATTTGGCCGACGTTCCCGCGACTTTTTCACCGTTAATAATAAGTATGCCGTCATCAATAATGGCTTCGATTTCATTGTCATATGCAAATTGCAAAGCGCTCGTACTTTTACCTGTCCCGCTTGGCCCGCTTAAAGAATAGATTTTCATGCTGCACCTCTTAATCAATTATTATGCTGTTAATAATATTTCCTGTACCTATATTGCTATTCCACTACGGTTTCGTGCTTTATGTAGTGAATTAATTCTCTTTTCTGATTTCATCCCCATTATACGTGATGTGTATGATAAAATGGTGCTTACAATTGAAAGTTTTAAGGAGTGTTAAAATTGAATATCCAACCATCAAAAAAAATGTCATTATTTGTGCCGGCTATATTTGGTGACTTAAAAAAACATGCTAAATTACAAGAGCAAAAAGGAACGGAACTCATTGATTTAAGCCTTGGGAGTCCTGATATCGCTCCTGCAGAGAATTTACGCCAAAAAATGTCCGAGCTTACTGCGCTCTCCTCTTCTTACGGCTATACTTTAACGGGTATTCAAACATTTAATGAAGCGGTATGTCGTTATTATAAACGAGTAAACAATGTAGGGTTGGATCCGGAAACAGAAGTTGTCCAAACAATTGGTTCTCAGGAAGGTTTAGTCCATCTTCCAGTCGCTTTCTGTGATTCTGGTGATATTGTACTTACTACAAATCCTGCCTATGTTGCTTATGATGCGGGGATTCACTTGGCAGGCGCAACACCTTATTATATGCCATTAACAAAGGAAAATCAGTATTTGCCTGATTTAAAAGCCATTCCAGAAGATATTCGTCAAAAAGCAAAATTACTAATTTTAAACTTGCCGGGTAACCCCGTACCGGCCATGCCATCAATCGCGTATTTTGAAGAAGTGGTGGCCTTTGCGAAAAAGTATAATATTATTGTTTTGCACGATGCGGCTTACTCTGAATTTTACTTTAAGGGAGATGCCCCAATCAGCTTCCTTGCCACACCTGGTGCGAAAGAAGTCGGTTTGGAAATTAACTCTTTATCGAAAAGCTTCAGTCTTGCTGGGACTCGTATTGCCTACATAGTTGGAAATGCCGAATTAGTTGCGATTATGAAGCAACTGAAATCGAACTTGGACTTTGGTATTTTTGAACCGATTCAGCAAGTAGCGGCTTTAGCATTGGACAATGCTGAACAAGTTACAAGTGTACTGAGAGAAACTTTCTCTGTACGCCATAAAACACTTATGGAAGGCTTAACATCAATCGGCTGGGAAGTTGCGCCAAGTGATGGCGGGATGTTTGTATGGGCAAAATATCCGTATGATATTCCATGTATTGACTTTGCCTATAAAGCGATCGAACAAACTGGTGTCGTTATGGTTCCGGGTACGGTGTTTGGCACAGCCGGTGAAGGTTATATGCGTCTCGCATTGGTTCAACCTGTCGAACAACTCCAGGAAGCGGTTAAACGACTGTCTACAATAAAATTATAAACAAAAAGGCGTTGCTGTATGTAATTATCAGCAACGCCTTTTTAATTATTCCATAGCGCTATACGTAATAACACCTTTTTCTTCGATTTCCACACCGTCTAAAAATACAACTGTCGTTTGGAAAATCAGCTGCTCATCTTTACCGCATACCCAGCGTTCGTCTGGAATAATCTCAAATGGGATTATTTCCCCATCTTTTGATCGAATCCCTCCAACTAACTGAAACGAGTGCTTTCCGATAATGGAAAATTCACCATCCAACTCTTCACAAAGGACTAATAATGAAATGTAATCAATTTTATCCTCTTCATCTTCTGTAAGTGATGTAACATAAACGGAACCGTTTAATATGTCACCTTCTACAAGCTCTGTCTTTTCGATGACAGTTTCAACCTTCACGCCATTTTCTTCAAGTGATGTTAGCCATTTGCTTAACATGTATACTCCTCCATTTAAATATGTAATTGATAAAAGATTTTAAAAAAGGGAGCGTGTTAAAAGTTTTCGCTTTTAACACACCCCATCTTTACAATTTCCTGTTTTCTTATTTCAATTCTTCATACAGGTTCGTCTCGTCAGATTGGAAACGATTGTAACGTTGTTTAAAGAGTCGATACGTATGTGAAATGAGAACTTTGATTAAAGCATAACCAGGAATACCTAGCACGACACCTGGAACTCCAAATAAAGAACCAGCTGTTAATAATACAAAAATAATCGTAATAGGATGGATACTTAATGATTTACCCATAATTTGAGGGGAAATAAACTTCCCTTCGATTAATTGTACAATTGTCCATACAATAGCTAACTTTACTAACAGCCATGGTGAATTTACAATCGCAATAATTGCTGCAGGAGTAGCGGCAATGGCTGGTCCCAAATATGGAACAACACTTGTGATCATTGCGAGGAAGCCAAGTAGTAAAGCATATGGCATTCCAATAATTAAAAAGCCGATTGTCATCATGACACCAATACAAAACGATACTAAAATCTGGCCTTGTATGTAAGAGCTAATCTGCTTGTCCATATCATGCAATACATCTCCAATTCGCTTACGCATACGCGGCGGAAATAGGAGTAAGATGAAGCGCGGCATTTTATCCCCTTCATATAATAAATAAAATGTAATAAACGGCACGATTACGAGCGATAAAATGATACCTGTAACTGTTGACAGGAATCCTGTAATACCAGTCGCAACTCCAGTCGCTAAACTACCTAAAGTTACCTTTACTGTTGTAATGAAACTATCAGTAAAGTCCGTTAAAATCTGATTGTAGTCAAAGTTAATCTTTTCAAAATACTCGCTGAAGTGAGAGTTGTTTAAAAATGCTAATAAATCATTTGCAAGTGCCATTAAAACAACAGGAAATTCCTGTACTAAGTTTGTAAACTGATCACGTAAAAACGGGAAAACCAGTAAAACAAGCAATGTGATCAAAGCAATAACTACAATATACAAAATTAGAATCGCTAAGGCACGCGGCACTTTCCATCTTACTAAAAGCTTCAATGGCGGGCGTAATAAGTAAAACAAGATTACCCCTAATACACCAGGCAATATGATGACTTCAAATAATACATGTAACGGCTCGAAGATAAAGGAAATTTTATCGTAGATGAATACCGTACAACCAACCAATAAGATGATCACTAATAAGAATAATAAATTTTTACCACCTAAAAATCGAATAAATTTAGAAGAGAAAAATCTAGACGTTTCCTGGGGTAAAGAATTCACTTTATTCATTTCATTTTTTCTCTCCAAAAGACCACCTCAATATTTCAACAATATTTAATTTATTATTTATTTTATCATGAATAACGGATGTACACGTAATGCTTACTCGTTTAAATTTAAAAAATCATGTAAAATTTGCGAATTTTTCGCAACATCAATTTCCAGTACTTCCCCAGCATGTCGGTAGTTGTTAATTTTATACGTACCTTCTGCTGGAATCGTCATTTTTTCAACATTGATTTCCCCGCTTGAAACTGCCTTTAATGCGGTTTTCAGCTGGTCTTTATTTGTTAAATCCGTCGTAATATAACCTTGGGTAGCACCGATGAATTTTGGCAGATTCGCAACATTTTTTGGTGATAAGAATTCATCTTTCAATGCTTCGATTACTTTTTGCTGACGTGCTACACGTCCAAAATCACCTTCAGCATCCCCACGGAAACGGGCATAGCCGAGCAGTTCTTTACCGTTTAAGTTTTGAAGACCCTTTTCAATCTCTACATAGATTAATCCACCCATCTTTTTTTCAACATCGATTTCGATACCGTTTGGAGCCAAAATATCAATCAATGTTTCAAAGCTTTTAAAATCAATCATTGCATAATGGTGGATCGGTATATCGAACATATTATTTAACGTTTCCTGAAGTAACGGTACCCCACCTAAATAATAGGCCGTATTCAGTTTATACGATTGATAACCGGGAATTTCCGCATAAATATCACGCATAAATGATACGAGCTTCATATCGTTCGTTTTATGGTTCCATGAAAGAACCATCATCGTATCGGAACGCGATTTTTCTTCACCTCGGGTATCTACACCTAAGATTAAATAATTTTCTATAGTCGGATGATTGTCATCTGGTTCAAAGCCTTCTACTTCAATTTTATTACCGCTTGCCAATTCCTTTCCCTTATTAAATTGGACATAGCTATATCCAATAGCACTAATAAGCAAAAGAAATACCACTACGAAAAGTAACCGGCCTTTGCGCATTTTTTTCTTTCGATAGCGGGTTTGACGCGTCTGTTCTTCCATTCCTACAACTTCCTTTCTATTTCTGTGAAGTTTAGACGATTTACATTAAATTTAGTTGCAAATTACTTATAGTATACCATTTTATGCACATTTTCTTCCTAATTAATGAAATGTCAGCATATCTTTTTTTCAATTTTTTGCTATAGAATATTATATGCGCTTACAGGAAGTTTAATAAATTGAATGTCATTCTTATCCATGGTAGAATACAGCATATTTAACTGCTTTAATTAAGGTTAAAGTTTAAGGTTGAATATGTTTTTACTGGTTTATGAGGAGTGATACAGAATGGAAAAGGCTACATTTGCAGGTGGTTGTTTTTGGTGTATGGTCAAACCTTTTGATCAATGGGAAGGCATCGAAAAAGTAACAAGCGGTTATATGGGTGGTCATGTGGAAAATCCTACATATGAAGATGTAAAACGTGGTGACTCTGGACATGTTGAAGTTGTCGAGATTGAATTTAATCCAGAGCTTTTCAGCTATGAAAAATTATTGGATATATATTGGATGCAAATTGATCCAACAGATGCTGGCGGTCAGTTCCAAGATCGCGGTGAGTCGTACAAAACAGTTATTTTTACGCATAGCGATGATCAATATAAGGCTGCTCAGAAATCAAAGAAAGACTTGGCGGAAAGTGGACGTTTCAAAAAACCGATTGTCACTGAAATTCAACAGGCACAAACTTTTTGGCCAGCGGAAGACTACCATCAAGACTATTACAAAAAAGAAGAAGCACATTATCAGGAAGACCGGGCTAAATCAGGACGCGATGAGTTTATTGATGTTCACTGGAAGGAAAGTTAAAATTTCTGTATAAAAAGGAACGTACCACTCGAAATTTCGAGCGGTACGTTCTTTTTAAGTTAATTTTGATTGAATTAAATAAAAATTTCATTGAAAGCTTTATAAATAAATTTTTTGTAAATTGTCTCGGGAAAGTCTTCTACACCATTTTTGGCAAAAATGATATCACGTTTCGCGGCAACTTCATCTTTCTCATAGTAAGAAGCTAATGCCCGTACAGCAAAGAATTGATAATATTTGGCTAGATCAATGGGATGGTGTAAGTAGTCAGGAATGGTTAAAGCAGTACCGATTTGGAGTGCTTTCGAGTAGTTTTGTAATTTAAATTCCGCATACATCTCTTCACCGATGAAGATAGGATTTTTAAATAAAAATAAGTAATCCTGCAGTTTTGTTTTATAATGGTCAATTTCCATAACGATTTGTGCGTATTTCTTTTCAACAATGTTCATATAATGCAGCTTGCTGTACAAATAACGTACAGATATCGCCGGATCGTCAGCAAACTCTGATAAAAGCATTAATTTTTCTATGTACTCTTTACATTTATTAATATCCTCATTTGCAATGGATTGAATAAACAACAAATGATAAAAGCGGTCCATACGATAAAATATTTGCTTCTTTTTTGCCATATTTAATGCCTTTTGTAAATAATGATCTGACATTCTAGTATTATCTACTGCCGAATAGGAAATCGTTAAATTATAGTATAAATCAAGGATTACCATCGGGTCCATCATCAGTTCATAAGGTTCAATCCGTTTTTCTCCTTGCTTTAATATAGCTAATGTTTCATTGTAATTACGCTGTTCAATCGCAGCCTGACATAAATAAAAATAACAGCGAAGCATTTGACTATATGCATGAATCTCTTCGTATTGATCGATAAACTTCCAATATTCATCAAGTGATTTGGCTTTGTTAATCGTACGGTTCATTAAAAAATAAACTTCTCTTAATCGAATTTGTTCATAGTTTGTACCTTGAATTTCCGATAAATAAGGTTCGATTTTTTCGATTATTTTAATCGTTAGTGATTGGAGTTCTTCTGGGTCGCGAATGAGCTTTCTACGCTCTACATCTTCTTCGATTGTGGTATACAAATTTCTGAGCATTGTGAGTGTCCCGTCATCTATCAGAAAATCGACATCGACATTTAATTGATTGGCAATAAAACGAAGGCTTTCCATTGAAGGTTGTGCTTTACCATTCTCAATTAAACTTAGCATACCTTTCGTTAAACGTTCCCCTACTACCTCTGTTTGAGTTAATTTCTTCTGTTTTCTCAGCTTTTTGATGCGTTCACCTAGTATATTCAATATTTCACCTACACTTCTTAACTGAATATTCTTATTAAACTATGAATACAGAATTTTTACAATATCTTAACTTAAAGTTTAATGATTTAAACGCCAAAATAGTTAAAAAAGAATGTACTGCACTTGGCAATACATTCCTTTAGTATAGTGAGATAGCAATTTCAATGAGTAAATTGAATTTATTCGTTAAAAGTATTTTTCAGTATAAAGATTATATCTTTAAAAATTTTTAGGAAAAGTTTAATTTTAAATAACATTAGCTCTGTTACTATTTAACAAACTATTATGAATTTGCAATAATCGCCTCAATAAAGGTTTTCCCGTACTTTTCCAGTTTGCTTTCCCCAACACCGCTAACCTCTAAAAATTGAGTGCTGTTTTTAGGTTTTCGTACACACATATCTTTTAATGATTTATCCGAAAAAACAACAAATGGAGGCACTTTCTCATGGTCGGCAATTTCTTTCCGTATTTTACGAAGCACTTCAAATAGTGGATCATTAGGCTCGACGGTTGATTCAATAATCCGTGCTTCCTTACGTAATACCTTTTTTTGCCCAAGTAATACTTCTTTTCCCGAATCAGAAATGGATAACGTAGGGAACTGTCCATTATTTACAACAATCAGTTTTTCTGAAATTAAAAATTCGATAAAATTGGCGATTTCTTTCGCATTCATTGCCCGTAAAATGCCATATGTCGGCAACTTTTGGAAGTTGAATTCAAGTACTTTTTTGCTGCGCGACCCTGCTAATACTGAAGCTGTTAGCTGCTTCCCGAATTTTTGCCCCATTCTAACGATACAGGATAATACTTTTTGGGCATCAGTTGTCACATCCAGTTGCGGACGGTTATCTGTACAATTTGCACATCTGCCGCAATCTTGCCCTGCCTCGTCTCCAAAATATTCGATAATATAACTTTGTAGACAACGCTCTGTATGACAGTAATCAATCATGGCATGCAGCTTTTGCAGTTCAAAAGGAATACGAGAGCGATCCTGCGCCTGATCGATTAAAAAACGCTGCGTTTGTTCGTCGGAAGAGCTGTAAAGTAATATACATTCACTGTCCAGTCCATCACGTCCTGCACGGCCTGCCTCCTGATAATAGCTTTCCATATTACGAGGCATATTATAATGAAGCACATAGCGCACATTTGTTTTGTTGATTCCCATTCCAAAAGCATTTGTTGCGACCATTATTTGAACTTCATCATTTAAAAAGCGATTTTGTTCATATGTACGATCTTCCTCGAACATCCCACCATGGTATTTTCCTGCTGCAAATCCTGCTTTATTCAGCATTTCATAGACCGATTCCACCGATTTTCGAGTTGCCGCGTAAATAATACCCGCTTCATTTTCATTTGCCTTTACATATTTTTTTATATAGGCTTCTTTGTTTTCTCCAAGTAAAACAGAAAACGATAAATTTTCACGTGCAAAGCCGGTAATGAATGTATTTTCCTTTTCAATGGAAAGAAGCTGTTGAATGTCGGCACTCACCTCTTCAGTAGCTGTTGCAGTCAATGCAATAACGGTTGGTTTCTTATCCCATAAATGTAGCAGTTGCTGAATTGAACGGTAACTTGGACGAAAATCATGCCCCCACTGTGATATACAATGGGCTTCATCAATGGCTAATAATGGTACATTTATTTGTGCTAGTTCATTGCAAAAGCGCTCATTTTCAAGTCGTTCCGGTGCAATGTACAGCAACTTAATTTTTCCGCTTTGCACCCCATACATAACATTTTGCACTTCTTCATAACTGAGCGAACTATTTATATAAGCCGCTGAAATTCCGCTGGATACAAGCATATCAACCTGGTCTTTCATAAGAGAAATCAGTGGTGAAATAACAAGTGTCGTTCCTTCTATACATAGTGCTGGAATCTGATAGCAAAGGGATTTACCGCCGCCTGTAGGCATAATAACAAGCGTATCGTTATTATTTAATACATTATCAATAATTTGAGTTTGACCAGGACGAAAAGAGTCATAACCAAAATTTGTTTTTAAATGTTGTAATGCTAGTGAAATCATAATCCCTCCTCAATAACTTCAATTTCTTTATTATACATGCAAATAAAAATTCGTAAAAGGGCTTCGAGTTAACATAATATATTTATAGTACTTTTAATAGTGTTGATGATTATAATAAAATCTTCAGTCCCCTTTTTCAATTGTTTTCGATAGATACAAAATAATAACCTTTCTAATTAGGCAAACAAATTATTTGCATAATTTTCTTCTTTCCTTTATTTCTTACTGACTTTTTAGTTATTAAAATTTTACATATATAGTGTCGGATAATATGTATAATAAAAAAAGAATTGCCGAATTGCAATTCCCATTTTCCAAATATGGCGATAATGTAATTTTTACTTTTCGAGTTGGTATAGCCGTTTAAAACAAGATGATTTTCTTCCAACCCATAGAACTGCATGTAAATTGCGCTAAACCATTTTCAACAGCAATTCCTTTGTCTTCATATTTTATTAACCGTTAATTGAATAGCTGGCATTTGATTTATTAGAAATAATTATAATGGAGGTACTGTTTCTATTCCCTGATTATTGGAAAGGTGAACTTTCGGTACCTTTACTTCCAGTCGTTGCTCGCCTTTTAAAAAAGATGCACCGATTACTTTAAAAATGCTGCTGTTCTTGTACTAATGTGAGACGCACCGCACCTCTTTTTTGTCCGTCCTCCATATTTACAAAATAATAGACCCCTTCTTTTCGCGCAGCCTTTACTTAAAAACCTTTAACGGGTTCCTATATTTTGTGCGGCGCTTGTACCACATCATCCGAAGCGGGTAAATAATTTCCGCATGCTTAAATTTATCATAATCGTATTATGTAAACTAAATTTACTTCCTTGAATAAAAAAAAGTGACTGAACGGATTCAGACACTTTTTCATTATACTGATTTCTTTCTCTTTTGCATCCCGATGATCGAAAATGACATAAAAGCGAAGAATATGACGATAATCCATTTCGTAATGTAATGAGTACCGATCATACATACAAAATACCAATGATGAGCGGGACGATCCAACGCATCTTAAAATCGCCCGATTATACTATTGAACTCCATTCATTCACTTCAGCCTTAGTTTTTTGCTTCAACCAATGGAATCATTAAACCAATTGGGAATTATGCCTCGATTCTCTTTTACTATCTGGAAAGCAAAATCCGTTAAAAATGTGTGACAACCAAATAATCACGTTTAGTGCGATTCATTTATTTCGGATACGCTGTTATTTAATTTAGCACTAAGACATGCTATAATAGAAACATTGTGTGCAAAAGAGAATTCTCTTTTTTAAGCAATCGAAAATACAACGAAACAATTCAAGGAGGTACTTGCATGATTCAAGTATCAGGTGTAGGTCTACGTTATGGTGACCGTAAATTATTTGACGATGTAAACATTAAATTCACACCAGGGAACTGTTATGGTCTAATTGGAGCAAACGGTGCTGGTAAATCGACATTCTTAAAAATTTTATCAGGTGATATCGAGGCACAAGAAGGCCACGTATCGATGGGTAAAGATGAACGTCTTTCAGTTTTAAAGCAAAACCACTTCGAATACGATGAATTCAACGTATTAGATACGGTTGTAATGGGTAACAAACGTCTTTGGGAAGTAAAAGCTGAAAAAGACGCAATCTACATGAAACCGGAAATGACAGATGAAGATGGTATGCGTGCTGCTGAACTTGAAGGCGAATTTGCCGACATGAACGGCTGGGAAGCAGAATCTGATGCTGCCACTCTTTTAAACGGTCTAGGTATCGGGGACGATATGCACTACATGATGATGGCTGACTTAGAAGGTTCTGATAAAGTAAAAGTTTTACTAGCACAAGCGTTATTCGGTAAGCCGGACGTTTTACTACTGGATGAGCCTACGAACCACTTGGACTTAAAAGCGATTAAATGGCTGGAAGAGTTTTTAATTAACTTCGAAAACACAGTAATCGTTGTATCCCATGACCGTCACTTCTTAAATAAAGTATGTACACATATCGCAGACTTAGACTTTGGTAAAATTCAGCTTTATGTTGGGAACTACGATTTCTGGTATGAGTCAAGTCAATTAGCGCAAAAAATGATGGCAGACCAAAACAAGAAAAAAGAAGAGAAAATTAAAGAACTAAAAGAATTCGTTGCACGCTTCTCTGCAAACGCATCGAAATCTTCTCAAGCAACGTCTCGTAAAAAAATGCTTGATAAAATTGAGCTGGATGACATCCGTCCTTCAAGCCGTAAGTACCCGTTCATCAACTTCCAAGCTGGTCGTGAAATCGGGAATGACGTATTAACAGTTGATGGCTTAACAGCTTCACAAGATGGCGAAATATTATTCAAAGACATTCGCTTCTCTATGAACAAAGAAGATAAAATTATCCTTTTAGGTTCACCAAATGCAAAATCTGCATTTATGGATATTTTAATGGATCGTAAACAAGCAGATGCCGGTACGTATAAATGGGGTGTCACAACATCTCAAAGCTACTTCGAAATGGATCATGACCAATACTTCGGCGGCAATGAAAAGTCATTAGTTGAATGGTTACGCCCTTATTCTCCGGAAGATGAAACTGAATCGTTCTTACGTGGTTTCTTAGGCCGTATGTTATTCTCAGGTGAAGAAGTGAAGAAATCTCCGGCTGTATTATCCGGTGGTGAAAAAGTGCGCTGTATGCTTTCTAAAATGATGCTTTCAAACTCGAACGTATTATTATTGGATGAGCCAACAAACCACTTGGACCTTGAATCAATTCAAGCATTGAATGAAGGCTTAATCCGCTTCAAAGGTGCGATGATCTTTACATCACATGACCACCAATTCATTCAAACAATCGCAAACCGCGTAATCGAAATCCGTGAAGATGGTTCTATTTTAGATAAACCATTATCATATGATGAGTATCTAGAGTGGAAAGATGCACAAGGTTTAAGCTAATAGATAAAAAAAGAAGGAGGCAGTTAATCTGCACTCCTTCTTTTTATTTATTCGATAATCGTATTTTTGTAAATATCGAGTATGTCATGCAATTGTTTTTTCTTTGTTTCATCAGCCTTTAATTGATCCAGTTTGTCTATATATTGTGTAATTGAATAACGGGAAAGAACCGGTAAATCAAACGTTTTGACAAGCAGATCAAATACTATTTGCTGTTCATCAGACAAATAAAGTGTGGAACTATTAGTAAAGGCATATTGTCCTTTTTTATTTATACCTATTTGAGGTGCATATTCCGGTAAAGAAAATGATAAATCAGGCTGTGGCTCAAGTGGCTCCACAATTTCCTCATCATCCATCGACCACATTTTCTCAAATTTATCTTCCCATGTAAAATCTGCAGCCATTCTGTAGCGCGCTTCGATCCAGCCTTTATTGTACCGGCCATTATGATCAAGACCTAAATTTTGCTCTCTCATTAGCTGCAACAAGAGTTTATATTCCTCCATCACTAATAAGTAATCATCTAAATACGTAGATAATGGAATATCAAATGACTTCAATAAATCATCCATATACTTTTTAAAATAAGGATTTTCCATTTGCTCAATTAGCGACTTTTCAAGCTTTATTCGCGCATTTGAACGTGCTGCTTCATCTATTTCGGTTTCGAAATCCTGCTTCAAATAATTAAATAAACCATACATCGCACCTACTTCTTCATTGGCAATTCGGTAAGCATAGGATTTATTAGGAATGTTTTCTGCACGGTAATAATATTCATGCTCAACCAGCTTTAAAGTAATGTCTTGATGCTTCCGCAATTTGCTAACGTCGTATGAAGGGATTTTGCTGAACTGATAATTTACCACTTCACCAAGATCCATGTCTATACTCCGCTCCACTACTCTAAATAATTCCAGTAACTCATCCGCAACCGGCGCATTTTCATTTCCCGATGCCGCTTCTTGCTGTAACGCATTTTCATATTGTTTGAAATTATACCGCGCCAACTCCTGTAGATTATTCCTTTCTCCAACTTCGTAAATTATATGGCTCTGTTCATCTGTAATCCCCATCGTATTAAACTCTTTTGAAGCAAGAATAATTTCCCCATCCTGATTTTTAGCAAACTTAAATAAATTCCGCTCAACTGTAAAAGGCAAATCGATATCCTTACTGGAAGGCTCGATATGAATGAATTCACTTTCTGCTAAATATTCCTGGTAATCAAAGGTTATACCCATCTTTTCTTTATAAATCTTCTCCTGATCTTCAGTTGGATAGCTAAGTTGGTTCAGTTCCATATCAACACTTAAAGAAGCATATTCGTTATTAACGAGTAAATATTCCTCTATATATTCCTGTTTACTAATTTGAAGATCTTGGAACATCTTTTCAAAATAGCTCTTTAATATTGGATCCTGCAAATCATATGTAAGCTGCTTATCTAAAGTTTCCCGCTGGAATTGACGCTTTTCATGACTTAGCGTAATATTTTGCTGCTGCATATAATCGATGAGCGCATATTTAGATATCGCATGTCTTAATGCAGAAGACACTACATCTTCATTCGAACGCATTCGATTATTCCGGTAAAAAAGTTCATACTGTTCAATATTTAAATATGTATCGCTGATCGGTATAAAATTTTCATCACTATCTGCCAGTTGGTTCATTTTTTTGTTAGTTTGTTTACTTTGTTTTTCCCAGTAAAACAGTCCGAACAAACCTGCCGTTACTAAAACAATAATAACAGCCGATTTTATTGTTCTGTTTTTACTCGTGTTTTCATTATGTACTTGTCGTATTGGTAACTCAACCTTTCAAATTATTTTCTAAATTATATCACGATTTGGAAAAATTATGTAAAAACAAAAAAGCTGCGTACTTTTATACGCAGCTTCGGAATTTGTACTATTATAGTTTGATTACATTCGATGCTTGTGGTCCACGGTTGCCATCAACAACTTCGAACTCAACTTTTTGTCCTTCTTCCAATGTTTTGAAACCTTCACCTTGAATTGCAGAGAAGTGCACGAATACATCGTCTTCCCCTTCTAATTCAATGAAGCCAAAACCTTTTTCTGAGTTAAACCATTTTACTGTACCTTGTTTCATCAATAAATACCTCCAAAAATAAAAGTTAACAATTAAAAAACCAAATAAAAAAACACATATTACAAGAGTACCGATCAACTAACTCGATTACTGTTTGTAATATGTGAAGCCATTGTATTCGGTCATCTTTCAATTGTTAAATATAGTATATATATCATAATAATGACTGTCAATTACCATTTGGCAAATTAAGCAAATTTTCAATTTAATGTAGTTATCGTGTAATCGCTTCTGGCGTTAGTACAATAATGCCATGATATATTTGGGCATCATCATCACAGGCTTCACAAAATTCACATTCATCCTCTGACCAAAATGCATAAAATCGTTCATTTTTATGTGCTTCAAACTCATATTTGTTACGAAACTGAGCAAGCAAATGATTCAATGCCATTTGGAATTGCTGCTCTGTATCAAATTGTTTCGTTGATACAATATACTCTTCCCAACCGTCAAATTGCCACCAAGGCTCATAATCTGCCTTCATATAAATAATTTTATACATATACATTATCCTTTCTTTCTCTATATTTTATACACAATTACCCGCATTGTCTAATAATGCTCATTATAATTAGGGGGAGATTGGAAATGATAATATTTGTTCCGACTTTCAAATCTTTTTACTTTTTAATAGAGCCAAAACTTGTTACGATTAATAAAAAGCCGCCATAATAAGTTCAGGTAATATATGTGGCTTAAAATAATAATTCCGCTAATATTTCTGCGGTATTGTAAGAAACAGTGAAACTTTTTTACGTTTCATACGTATCAATAGTATCGAGTAAAGGAGGTATGACAATGCTTGGTCCTATAAATTTTCTAACACGCCATCTAATTAATGTATTGGTTTTTTCGACAGCTGCCACACTAACGTTTGTTAATTTTACCGGCATAACAACGATGCTGGCATTACCTCTTGGAGCAGCAGCATATTTCATCAGTAATAAAATAACATACGCTATTCAGAAAACAACACAAAGTAAAAAAATTGGGCTTTCTAAATCGGAATACAATTTAATCGAAGCACAATTAAAACAGGCCCGTTCACATATTCAGGCATTAAATCAGCAATATGTCAGAGTGCGTTCGGTACGTGCTTTTAAGCAAATAAATGAAATGTCCAAACTAGCAAAACGTATTATCAATATTGTGCAAACAAACCCTCAAAAGTTTTATGCAGTGGAAGATTTCTTCTATGCACATCTACCTTCAGCCGTACAGCTGTCTGATAAATACACGTTACTGACAAAGGAACAAGTACCTAGTACGGATGTACATTTAGCGTTGGAAGATACACGCAGAACGCTGAAAGATCTCCAAATTACAATGGAATCGGATTTAAAAAGTGCTTTATCTTCGGATATCGAAAACTTAAAAATTGAACTTGACTTTGCTAAATTGTCGAATGAAAAGCGTAAAGATCGATTAAAAATCGGCGGTGAGTAACAAATGAATATGACAAATAATCCATTTGATGCCTTTACAGCAAGTGAAAATGTTGACTTGCAAGTAAGTAAAGAACAATTTGCGGTGAACGTTGCAAACAATGCAGCCTCACCGCTTTTCGCATCATTATCTAATGATATGAAACAACGGGCACTGCAATTAGCCCAAAATTTAGAGCCGAAAAATTACGAAACGGTTCTTTCATTTGGTTTACCAGCACAAGAAGCATTGAAAAAATTTACAACACAGATGCTGCAGTATATTCAGCGCAAAGATGTCCGGAAAGTCGGCGAAGTATTATCCGATTTAATGCAGCATTTAGAAATGATTGACCCTGATGCATTAATCGAACAGGAAAAAGGGTTCTTTGCAAAACTCTTCAGCCGACCGACTCAGTCTATTCAAGAGATTATGACCCATTACAACAAATTGAGTAAACGCATCGACCGCTTGAGCATCCAATTGGAATATAACCAAAATGCGTTATTAAACGATTACCAGTTTTTAAATAAACTATATGCAATAAATGAAGACTATTTCCAGGAAATTAATGTTTATATCGCAACATTGGAAATAAAAAAACAGCATATGCGGGATGTTGTCCTACCTTCAATGCAAAAAGAAATTGTAGAAGGACAAAATCCTTTTAAACAGCATGAATTGAAAGACATTGAAATGCAAATCGAGTGGATTGACCGCCGTATGTATGATCTGGAACTATCGCGGGAAGTGGCAATTCAATATGCACCACAAATTCGAATGATTCAGCAGACGAATCAAATGTTAATCGAAAAAATTCAAAGTTCGATTATGACGACTATCCCTTTATGGCAGTCCCAAATTGCGATGTTATTAAATATGAACAATCAGCGTCGTGCAATACGGTCTCAGGAACGGCTAATGGATGCTTCAGAACAATTGATGCGTAAAAACGGTAAAATGCTGGAAGTGTCCAAAAAAGTGTCGAATCGCCCTGCATTATCCCATAGTGATATTGACCGGTTTAAACAGACCCAGATGCAATTATTGCACGATATTGAAGATACATTACGTGTACATGTAGAGACAGACGAAAAGCGCCATGAAATCGAGCATACAATATTAGAACAGAAATAAAAAAGGAGTGAGAAAAGTCATAATGACTTTTCTCACTCCTTTTTTATTTTTAAGCGAAGTAGTCTTTGTAAAATCCGCCAACTTCACCCGTGTTGTCGATTACAAAAATGAATTCTTCTGTTTCGTTTTTCACTTCATATTCTTTACCTACTGTTAATACGTTTGATACTAAATATTTTGATGCGTCTGTATGTACACACTTTACTGTGCGAATTGTCGGTGCATCTTTCCATTTTAAATGTAGCATGTTGTTCCCTCACTTTTTTTAACTAATATCGATACTCTCCTATTTTATATGATTTTCCTGCCAGTGGAAAGCGCGTTGTAGTAAAAATCAACTTTTCTTGTTTGTTATATAAATACATAGGCGCCGAACACATTAAAAATTGATTTAATTTATCGCTGTTTCCGGTATTTGATAGAACTACTATTCCATGTTAAACTTTCAAACAGAGGTGGAATTTATGGCATTTGGTAGTATTCCAATGTGGTTTTTCGCAATTGTAATTGCTTTTGCAATTGTATTTATTTTAATAAGCGAATGGAACTCACGAAAATAAGCTCGCATTTGACTGCGAGCTTTTTGCTATTACCTTAATGTTCGTTTTAAAAATTCTTTAGTCCGGTCATGTTTCGGATTTACAAGCAACTGTTCCGGAGGGCCTTCCTCTACGATAACCCCTTTATCCATGAAGACAATGCGGTCAGATACTTCCTTGGCAAACTCCATTTCATGTGTAACGATCAGCATTGTATTTCCTTGGTCTGCCAGGTGGCGCATTACCTTTAATACTTCCCCTACCATTTCAGGGTCAAGCGCTGATGTCGGTTCATCAAACAGCATTACATCGGGATCCATCGCTAATGCACGGGCGATTGCGACACGTTGTTTCTGTCCACCGGATAAATGTTTCGGTTTCGCATTTTTATAGGCACTCATACCGACAAGCTCCAAATATTTCATCGCATTTTGTTCTGCTTCCTCTTTTGAACGCTTCAACACTTTCATTTGGCCAACAATACAGTTATTTAGTACATCCAAATTATTGAATAAATTGAACTGCTGAAATACCATCCCTAAATGTGTACGGTACTTTTCAATTTGATGACCGTCATTTAAAATATTTTCCCCGTTATAGATAATTTCTCCTGCTGTTGGTGTTTCGAGTAGATTAATGCAGCGTAACAGTGTTGATTTCCCAGAACCAGAAGAACCGATCAAAGTTACGACTTCTCCTTTGTTTACCTGGAAATTCACATCTTTCAATACTTCATGATCGCCGAATTTTTTATTTAAATGGTTAATATCTATTACAACTGTCACTTTATTCACCATCCTTTTCTAACTTGTTGCCGGTAATAAGCTCCACTTTATATGAAGAAGGTCCGTCCATCTTCTTCTCGAATAATAGTAAGAAACGAGTTACAGTAAATGTCATAATAAAGTACAAAATCGTTGCGATAAAGAACGCTTCGATATATTTATAGTTACTGCCTGCAATCGAGTTTGCCGTAAAGAATAGTTCCACAACCGAAATAACACTTAATACTGAAGAGTCTTTAATGTTCATTACGAACTGATTCCCTGTTGCAGGTAAAATATTTCGTGCGACTTGCGGCAGGACAATATGAATCATTGTTTGCAGGTGATTCATGCCAATCGCCTGTGCTGCCTCAAATTGCCCTTTATCAATCGAAACAATACCTCCACGTACATATTCAGCCATATATGCTCCCGTATTTAAACTAATAACAACAGAAGCTGCTAAAAAGCGGTCAATATCAATGCCTAAGTATACGAGGCCATAAAACACCACCATCGCTTGAACCATCATTGGCGTTCCCCTGAAAATTTCCACATAAGACGTTAATATGAAATTAAGTACTTTTAAAACTATTGATTTTACATTCTTTTTACGATGTGGAATCGTATGCATAATCCCGATAAAAAATCCAATCAGAGTTCCGCAAATTGTCCCGATAATTGCCAATAGAAGTGCAGTCCAAGCACCACGTACGAATAAATCCCAGTTGTTCGTAAACAAGTTCCATGATGATTCTAAAAATGCCATCGCCTTGTCCTCCATTTCTTTCTTTGTTTCTACTATTTATGTATGAAACCATAATTTTAATAGAAAAAGGTTGTCTTCCGTTTGCCGGCAAGACAACCTCATCAAAACTGTTAATGCGACACGATTATTGTGCTGCTGGTTGATTTGCAATTGCGTCTTCCATTAGTTGTTGACGCTCTTCTTCCGAAATTTCAGCTAAAACTTTGTTAATTTGTTCACGTAAATCTGATCCCTTTTTCAAACCTACTGCTACAGCTGTTGACGCTTCGTCTGCTTCGAAGTTTGGCTCAGGTACGATGTATTTAATATTATTCAGTGCCATTTCAGCAGAGATACCTTCTGGACGTTCTGAAACATATCCATCAATCGCACCTGACTGTAATTGCACTCGCATTGCACCAAAATCAGTTGCCGCTACTTGTTTTTGAACACCTTCGATTTGGTCGATTACATCATAATGTGTTGTAGATTGCTGACCTGTAATTTTTGCACCTGCAAAGTCAGGTAACGAAGTTGCATTTGCATATGGACCGTCTTCTTTTACAACAATGACATAGTCACTTGTGTAATAGTTCTCTGTGAAATCAATTACTTCCTTACGTTCAGGCATTGGTGACATACCTGCAATTACCAGATCAATGGCACCTGATTGTAATGATGGAATTAAGCCATCCCAGTCTGTTTTAACAATTTGTAATTCCATGTCCAGACCTTCTGCAATTTTTTTCGCAATTTCCACATCATAGCCTGCTGCAAATTCCTTTGAACTTGCAATTTGAACTCCACCATTTGCATCATCTTTTTGTGACCAGTTAAAAGGGGCATACGCTGCTTCCATACCAATTTTAATAACTTTCTTGTCTGAATCAGAACCGCTTGTAGTACCTTCATCGCTTGAACCACACGCTGCTAACAATAGCATTGTCATGGCAGTCAATAAAATTAATAGTCTTTTTTTCATAGAAAATCTCTCCTTTTTTGTTAAATTTCGGGGTTCACGTATACAAAAAACGACCTAAAAGAAGAACTTTAGGTCGTTTAAATTATAATTAGCCCGAATCCTCTACAGTTCCCATTTTGAGATAGCACAACTCAACCATCAGGGATATAGATGATTGAGACAGTTCTGCAATTGTTCACTGCAGACCCAGCATTGTAAAATTGAGCATTTACAACACTTCGGCGATATTTCCTTCTCTTATATTTCACAGCCAGCTCATGGCTCCATATAAAACTGTTAAGTATCGCGCCTCTACCTCACGAGAAAGTGAGGTTTTGATATGAAATTGATATGTTTATATTACATTATTGCGACATTTCCGTCAACAATCATTTTTCTGAAAGTTAGCTGTAAAAAAAAGCTAATGCGCAATATATAACATACTGCGCATTAGCATAGAAGATACTATTAAGAATTTAATAATAAATCTTCTGGGTTTTCGATCATTTCTTTAACTGTTTTTAAGAAGCCAACAGAATCTTTACCATCAATGATACGGTGGTCATAAGATAGTGCTACATACATCATTGGACGAATTTGAACTTCACCATTAACAGCTACTGGACGGTTTACGATTGAGTGCATACCTAAAATACCAGCTTGAGTACCGTTCATGATCGGTGTTGACATTAATGAACCGAATACACCACCGTTAGTGATTGTGAATGATCCGCCAGCCATGTCGTTTAAGCCTAATTTTTTGTCGCGTGCTTTACCAGCTAATTCCGCAATGTTTTTCTCGATTTCAGCAAAGTTTTTCGCATTTGCATCACGAACTACTGGTACTACTAAACCTTCTTCTGTTGATACAGCAATACCGATATCGAAGAAGTTGTTTAAGTGAATTTCATCACCGTTAATTTGTGCATTTACATATGGATATTTCTTTAATGCTGCTACTACAGCTTTTGTGAAGAATGACATGAAGCCTAATTTAATATCGTTAGCTTTCACGAACTCATCTTGTTTACGCTTACGTAATGCCATAATGTTCGTCATATCAATTTCGTTGAAAGTAGTTAACATTGCAGTTGATTGTTTAACTTCTAATAAACGTTTTGCAATTGTTTGACGACGACGGCTCATTTTTTCAACTGTTACACGGTCTGTATCAGCTGCTGGTGTAAAGATCATTGGACCATTGCCTGCTGCTGGAGCTGGAGCTGCTGCTGGAGCCGCTGGAGCTGTACCATGTGCTGCAACGTCTTGTACACGTACACGACCTTGTGGATCAACTGGTGAAATTGCTGCTAAGTCGATGCCTTTTTCACGAGCTAATTTACGTGCTGCTGGTGAAGCGATTACACGCTCACCTGAAGTTTCTTCAACTGCAACTGGTGCTGGTGCTGCTGCTTTAGGAGCTTCTTCTTTTGCTGGAGTTGCTGCTGGAGCTTCTTCTTTTGCAGCTGGTGCTGGTGCTGCGCCTTCGCCTGCTTCAACTACTGCGATTACTTGTCCAACTAACACAGTATCGCCTTCTTCAGCTAAAATTTGTTTTAAAACGCCTGCTTCTTCAGAGATAATTTCAGCATTAACTTTATCAGTTTCTAACTCAACGATGAATTCGCCTTTTTCTACGCGATCTCCAACTTTTTTCACCCATTGGGCAATTGTTCCTTCAGTAATTGATTCTGCTAATTCAGGGACTTTAATTTCAGCCACGTTCATATCCTCCTTTAATTACGCTACACATTCATTGTATAGCAAGCCACTTCTATTTTAAATAGAAGCAGCTCTTTTTAAACAAATCATTTATTACTTTTCAAGTGCTTCGTTCACTAATTTAGCTTGTGCTGCTTTATGTGAATCGCCATCGCCTTCAGAAGTAGAGCTCATTGCAGGACGTCCTACATAGCGTACTTTTTTGCCTTCAGCGATATCATATAATGTTTCAAGAACATATGTCCATGAACCTTGGTTTTTTGGTTCTTCTTGTACCCAAACGATTTCTTTAACATTCGGGAAGCGAGCGATAATATCTTTCACTTGTTGTGCAGGGAATGGGTAAATTTGTTCCACACGAATAATGTGTAAGTGATCAAGCCCTTCGCCATCTTTCACACGTTCTGCTAAATCGATCATTACTTTACCTGTACCAAGTACTACTTTTTCAACCGCTTCTGTATTTTTGCCTAAACCTTCTTGCTCGATCACTTCCTGGAAGCGACCATTTGCAAGTTGTTCAGCAGTAGCTGCAGCAAGTGGATGACGTAAAAGTGATTTTGGAGAAACCACTACTAATGGACGTACACCTTCTGTACCTAATAAAGCAGCTTGACGGCGTAATAAGTGGTAGTAGTTGCCTGCATTTGAACAGTTTGCTACGAACCAGTTATTTTCTGCAGATAATTGCAGGAATCGTTCCATACGGCTTGATGAGTGCTCTGGACCTTGACCTTCATAACCATGTGGTAAAAGAAGTACGAATCCAGATTTTTGACCCCATTTAGCGCGGGCACTTGAGATGAAGTTATCAAACATTACTTGCGCCATGTTTGCAAAGTCACCGAATTGTGCTTCCCATACAGTTAGTACATTTTGGTTTTCTAAATTGTAACCATATTCAAAACCTACTACACCTGCTTCTGTAAGTGGTGAGTTGTAAACTGTGAATGAAGCCTTTGCACCTTCAATATGATGTAATGGTGTAAATTCAGCACCGTTATTTTTATCATGTAATACTAAGTGACGTTGAGAGAACGTACCACGCTGTGCATCCTGACCAGTGAAACGAACCGGTGTGCCATCTTGCGTAATTGTTGCATATGCTAATGTTTCAGCATGACCCCAGTCAATTTTACCTTCAGTAAACGCATCACGACGTTTTGCTAAAATTTTACCTAACTTGTTTTGCGGCTCAAAACCATCTGCAAAGACAAGTAAATCTTCATTTACTTTAGCTAAACGCTCAGCATCTACTTTAGTATCGATTTCAGGGAATTCGATTTTTAGTTCTTCCGGCATATTAGGCGTTACATGCTCGTCTTTTTCTGCCATTTCTTTAACATGATCATACGCAGCTTGCATTTCCGCATAAATAGCAGTATCTAGAGCTTTTACTTCATCAGCAGATAAAATGCCGGCTTCTGCTAGTTCAGCACCATACAATGCACGAATTGGTTCATGTTTTGATACTAATTTATATGTTTCAGGGTTTGTTACTGTCGGATCATCCGTTTCATTATGACCGTAACGGCGGTAACCGATTAAATCGATAACGATATCCTTTTTAAATTTCGCACGGTATTCCGCTACAAAGCGACCAACAGCTGCCACTGTTTCAGGGCTGTCAGCATTTACATGAATAACCGGAATATCATACCCTTTTGCAGGGTCAGATGAATAAATAGATGAACGTGAATCATGTAACTCAGTCGTGAAACCGATCATGTTGTTCGCGATAATCTGAACTGTACCACCTGTTGTAAATCCTTCTGTTTGAGAGAAGTTGAATCCTTCTGTTACAATCCCTTGACCAGCGAATGCCGCGTCACCATGTAAAATGATACCGAATGCATTTGATGGATCATGTTTAGCCGTTCCTGCTGCAGATACATCATCTTGAGCTGCACGAACAGAACCGATTACAAGCGGGTTCCCTACTTCTAAGTGTGATGGGTTATAGGCTAATTTAACGTTCAATCCAGAATCATGAGTGTAAGATGCACCCATATGGTATTTAACGTCTCCAGTCCAGCCTTTTGTAATTTCTAATTTACCATCTTCAGGGAAGAATAGATCATTTGAAACATGGGCGAAATCAGAGAACATCATATCGTATGGTTTATTTAATACGTGTGTTAATACGTTTAAACGTCCACGGTGGGCCATACCAATTCGAACATTTTTTACACCTTTAGTTTCAGATGATTTAATAATTTCATCTAAAAGGATGATTTGTGTGTCTAAACCTTCTCCAGAGAAACGTTTTTGACCAACAAATGTTTTATGAATGAATTTTTCAAAGTTTTCAATGCGTGTTAATCGTTCTAAAACTGCTTTCTTTTCTTCAGGTGATAACGTTGCTTTAAACGCTCCGCCTTCAACTTGAGCTTCGATCCATGCACGTTCTTCCGCATTTTGTAAATGTGCAACTTCTACACCTATTTTATCTGTATATACAGATTTTAAATAATCAATTGCTTCCTTACCGTTTGTAACACCTGCAGGAACATTTGCAAAAAATACTGATGCAGGAATAGCTTGAAGATCGGCCGCTGTTAAATTGAATACGCTTTCTTCAATACGTGAAGTGTCTAATTGACGATTTTTTAGTGGGTATAAATCTGCTGCTAAATGGCCGTTTTCACGAATTGATTCTGCCAATTTAACTGCTGCTAATACTTTTTTGTAGTCTCCAGTACCTGTTACTGCTGCAGTTGCAACCGGTTGTTGACCATCTGCAAATACAGGACCACCGTATGCTTGGAATAATTCTACTAGTTCCGGTTCTACTTCTTCAGGAGATTGCAGGAATAAGTCATATTGCTCTAATACATAACCTAAGTTAGGACCAGAAAACGCTGACCATGGAGAACCTGCAGGTAATACATTGTTCGACATGAAAATAACCTCCAAATTTTGCCTTATGGCTGTTCCAATAATTTACTTAAAAAAGGATAATATTGTATATTACAATACAAAAATTTCCTTCTTTTGTAAGTAGATAAATTAAGTATTCTCTTTTTATCTACCAAATCAAAGCAAATAATATTTTATCATTCTTCCACACGGACTAAAAGCACATTTATAAACGTCGGAAGAACATTTTTTCCATCTCAATCTTACTACTCTTCACAAAAAATACAACTCTTTTTATCAAATTAAGCAATTTTTTTCGTGAACTATTGAAATAGTAATTAGATTGACTAAAATTATTCATTTTTTAAGAAGTTTTAGGTAAAAAAAGGTACCTTTCTGCAATTTACTTTCTACATCAATTTCCACTTCATATTTATCTGCAAGCATTTTTGTAATACTCAATCCAAGTCCAGTACCTGCAACTTTGTTTGTACGTGATGCATCCACCCGGTAAAACCGGTCGAAAATATGCGGTAAATGCTGTTCTGAGATACCGATCCCATTGTCTTCTAACGTAACTAAGATTGACGATTGTGAATCATTATAATTAATATTCACATTAAGATTCGGAACATTGCTATTATATCGTATACTATTACTCAAAATATTTCTAAAGATTTGCGCTAGGGCATGCTCAGTAATGGAGGCTGCCGATTTTTCGCCAGTAACTGTCAGGTGAATTTCAGCGGCAGGATACAGCTGCAATAATTCTTCTTTTACTTGTTCGTATACTTGTTCTATATCAGCATAAGCATGTTCATCCGCTTGCTCCCTACGTGCCAATTGTAACAGTTCTTCAATCATTTTTCTCATACGTGCAATTTCAGTAATAGAAGTATTTAATGATTCTTCCATTACTTCCGGTTCATCTTTACCCCATCGTTTGATTAATGATAAATGGCCTTCAATTACTTGAATCGGTGTTCGCAGTTCATGCGAGGCGTCTGCAACAAATTGCTGTTGCTTTGTAAATGAAATTTCAAGTTCATTCATTAATGTACGGTACATATGAAGTAAATCGCCAATCTCATCTTTTGCCGCATAATCAAATTTAGGCTGTGCAGTAAAACCGTTTTTTCTGACAAAGCTCATTGCGTCCCGTAACTGGACAAGCGGTTTCATTAACATATTTGCCAAGTAGTAGCTGATCATAACCGAAAATAAAATGGCACCAAAACCAATAATAAAAATCGTCGTCAAAATATAATTCATCATCGATTGAAATGCGGCCAACGGATGAATTAATTGCATAATCCCTTGAAATTGTCCGATTTGAACGACTCGGTGGATGACATAGCTTTCGGATCCTGCAATCGTCTGTTTTTCGATCATCGTCGAAAAATAATTTTGATTTTGTGGCAGCTGTGCAGCCGGTGCCGCATCATTAATTCGCATTACTTCAATACCATCCAGATTAAATACGCGTACCGTTTGTTCCTGATTTAAAATGGCTTTCATCAAAGCCGTGTTATTCTGCAGTGCCTGTACTGTAACAGTGTTGCCCTGCGATTCAAAATAGGTTGTCATATCATCGACCGTCCGCAATGCATTTTTCTCTTCATTATGAATAAGCCAGGTTTGCAAAGCGATATACAGTACGACAGATATTAGGGCATAGCTTACAAAGATCGTTACACCTACCGCAAGCATCCACTTTGATTTTAAAGAAAGGTTCAAAAGTTTGTTTTTCATCATCCTCACCCGCGCATCACATAGCCAACCCCACGTACAGTTTCAATGTACGGAGTATGTTCTGTTTGCAGTTTTGTACGCAAATGGCGAATATATACATCGACTACATTAGTTTCTACCTCAGTATCAAATCCCCAAACCTCTTCTAAAATACGCTCCCGTGTACATACAAGGTTTCTGTTTTCCACAAGTAATTTCAATAGATCAAATTCTTTTCTTGTAAGTTCGATTTTATTGTTTTCAAATATTACTTCATAAGCATCGACGTCGATTTCCAACTCCCTTAAAATGAGTTGTTTAGATTTTTGGGCAGGCTGCACTCTCCTTAAGATTGAACGGATCCGTGCCAATAATTCTTCTATCGCAAAAGGCTTCACGACATAATCATCTGCTCCCGCATCCAATCCTGAAACGCGGTCCATTACTTCATCTCGTGCTGTAATAAGGAGAATCGGTACATTGCTTGTTTTACGTATTCTTCTACATACTTCAATCCCGTTTAATTGCGGTAGCATTACATCGAGCAAAATACAGTCGAATTGTTCACTTTCAGCCAATTCCAGACCAGTTCTCCCATCATATGCAACAACCGTTTCAAATTGCTCGTGCTTAAGCTCCAGTTCAAGGAAACGTGCTATATTTTTTTCGTCTTCGATTATTAAAATCTTCTTTTTCATCAGCTTCCCTCTCTATCAGCAATATATATCATAATTAGTGTACCATTTGTATTTTACAAAAAAAAAGAATACGGAGTATGTTTCCGTATTCTTGCAAGTGCTAATTGGAAGACTGCTTTGCCTTGTATAATGCTTGATCCGCTAAATCGATAAGAACATCTAAACTTATACTGTGTTTTGGATAAATCGAAATTCCCATTGAGGCTGTAGGTGAAAAATGGCTACCTCTAATCAACCATCCGATTTGCAGATTTTCTTTAATCCTGTCCATAATGTGAACAAGTTGGACGGAGCGTTCTTTTTCAAAGATGGACAACCCAGTTAAAACAATGAGAAATTCATCACCACCCAGCCTTATAACAAGGTCTTCATTTCGTACACTGCGAACGAGCGAATTCCCGAATTGAATTAAAAACTCATCCCCAACATCATGTCCGTATATATCATTTACTTCTTTAAAATTATCTCCGTCAAGATATAAAATTGCCAGGCAAGTACCTGTCTCGTCTGCCTCCTTTTTAAGAAGCGGAAATTCCTTGTACAGTTTCCTGCGATTACCGAGCTGCGTCAAACTATCATGATACGCTAAATAAGTTAATTTATCTTCCAGTTCCTTGCGCTCGGTAATTTCTCTTGAAACCATGACAATTTCTGTAATTTCATGATGTGACAAATCGAACGTTAGCGTATAATTCCCTTCCGTCCAAATCGTACTATTATCTTTTTTATACAAAAGCAATTCAATTTTTTGTTCTTGTATTACATCAACCGTTTCCGGGTTTAATGCTTCATGCCACAGTTTAACACTTTCCGGCTTCAGCAATCGATCGTACGGTAAACCGATAAGCTCTTCTTCCCGGTAGCCTAGTTTCCTTGAATAGGAAGGTGAAGCATATTTAATTTTGCCGTAGCGGTCTGTTACGACAATAAAATCATTTGTGTTTTCAGTAATGGCTCTGAAATTTCGTTCAATAATATATAACTCTGACATTAATTGTTTTTCAGAAGAAATATTATATTGAACCATTAAAAACTGCTCCACTTCCCCTAGTTCATTTTTCAGGGGAATCATAGTAGAGTCCACCCAATATATCTCACCATTCTTTTTACGATTGCACACTTCCTCACGCCAGATTTCTTCTTTACTTACTTTTTGCCAAAAACTCATCGAAGCTGAATCGGATAGATACGTTGAGTGAAGAATATGATGCGGTTTACCAATTAATTCATCATGCGTATAGCCTGTATTTTCAATAACCCGCTCATTAATATCGATTATATTTCCATCTACATCTGTAAATATAACGTCAGCTAATGAATTAATCGCATTTTTGAACATTTCCAGACCGTGTGAAGCTGTGCGCAATGCCTGTCCTTGTTTAATAAATTCCGTAATTTCCTGCAATATGATAAATACCGCGATATTTTCACCATTGCTTGTCAGCGAGGAAAAAGAAGCAGTAAAACAACGCCGCTCATTATGTTTATCGATGAAAAACAGCATTTTCGATTGAACATTTTCTCCCAGCCGTGCCCGTTTTATATAACTTTTCAATTTTTTTGCCGTTTTTCTTTCTATAAAAGGCATGTCTAACATAGAGATCCCGGAAGCATCTTCCATTTGAATATTAAACTCTTCCAAAAATGTCGGATTTGCTTCAAGTAATTGCAGATCATTGGAAACTAATATCGTGGATAAAAATGAATTAGAAAATATGGAACGCATAAATAAATATTTATCTTCTAAATCAAGGCTCATCGATACTTCTTTCGTCATGGCCAAAATATAATTTTTCCCGTCTTGTATTACTGGAATAGTTGTCGTTCTTTGTTTTCGAACATTCATTTTTCCATAAGTAAAATCTTCAAATTCAACTTGTCTGTTTTGTTCGATTGTTAAATCATAATAGTGAATAATCGTCTTTGCTAAATGGGACGGGATTACCTGTTCGATCGTTTTGCCGCAGGGATTCGTATTAATCAGATTTACTGCAGCATCGTTGACAAAAATATAACGATACTTTCCATTTATTTTTTCCATGAAGAATACAGCATCATTACTATTTTTGAATAACAAATTCAATAAATCCATTGAATAAATGGAACTCATCATCCTTGTCCCCCCACTATCTGATGTTTAAAGAAAGCTTTCTATTTTATCTTTCACAAAAAGTTTGCATTTCTCATATTGAATTTGCTCTTCTGCTAGTTGAAAATGCACCAATTGAATTTTTTCGTCTTGAAGGTCATATTCATAATCCCCAAGTACCGTTGCATTACCGATCAGTGCCAATTCCCAGCTGTCACCGCAATTCTTAACTTCACACTGAACAAAACCTCCGGGATTATAGACGGTTACTTTACTGTTTGTAATAAATCCTTCAATAGAAGCAATTAGGGCAGAGGCAGTCATTGCCGTACCACAGGCATTTGTAAAGCCTACGCCCCGTTCAAAAGTTCGGACGAATATTTCATCAGGAGATAACGGCTGGACATAGCTGACATTCACTCCATCCGGGCAATATTCATTTTCACTGTTCAAATAGGCAGCGAGCTGTTCTTGGTGTAACGTATTTTCCATATATTTATGATCAACGATTCCGATTAGATGCGGATTTGGTACAGATATCGCTGTAAAAGGAATATCCATTGAAAAAGCAGGAATAATTTCATGGCGCAATTGTTGTCTATTTTCTACCTTCATTGGCAATGATACTAATTCAAATGAAATGGGTGAGATTTCTACAGAATAGGTAGGTAGTTGTTCAAAAATGGATGCTTCTCGTTTTACTTTCAGACAGGCATGCATTGTTTCGATAACCGCTTCATCTACATTTAATTTTTCGCAAACATACCGCGCGACACAGCGTAACCCATTCCCGCACATCGAAGCTTCCGAGCCGTCCGCATTAATGACACGCATTTTTGCATCTGCAACAGAAGATGGGAGCACGATTAACAAGCCATCCGCTCCCCCATCATTGGAGTGATGACATAGCTGTTTCGCGATATTCACAAAATTAAACTGTTCATCATATAATGCTTCGTATAAATAAAATGTATTTCCAGAACCATGAACTTTCGTTAGTTGGATACTCATATTTTACGCCTCCGCGTTCTCTCTTATTTTATTATATTATACTTTTAAAAAATTCATCTTGTCATTAATAGTTTTTATTTACGCATTATTCTGAATATATCGACTTTTAGCAGAAAAAAATGTTTTTTTCGAGCTTGAAAGTTGCGGCAAGAGAATATATTATAATAAACTGTAGATATATTTCTTATTTCGATATTGTTATTAATTGTCTAGGATAGAGCGAGACATACGAATTATGCATAATAGTTTAACGTCAAATTCTTTTAGGTAAGAT
The DNA here is from genome assembly GCF_038003445.1 of Solibacillus sp. FSL K6-1126. Classification (NCBI taxonomy): domain Bacteria; kingdom Bacillati; phylum Bacillota; class Bacilli; order Caryophanales; family Caryophanaceae; genus Solibacillus; species Solibacillus sp. FSL K6-1126. Next base: position 2,157,085 of record NZ_JBBOPD010000001.1, read on the forward strand.
CAAGCTCGAAATGACTACTGCCTTATGATAAAGAACCTTTTAGCATTAGAAGATTATTTGCACCATTTCTTTAACAACAGGCTCTACCATTTTCTTCTTAAAAGGAGGCGTTTCACATGTTAAAACAGAGAGAACTTCATGAAACAGCAGAATTATACGAATTATTACGTCATCCGTCTGTGTTTCCATTCGTACGTCAGAAAGCGACTTCAGCAGAAGAGTACTTATTTATGACTAAACAATTGATAGAAGAAGAACAAAACGGATTAACGATTTCACGTACAATTGTAGATGATTGGGGTGCTCCAATCGGAACAATCAGTATTTTTGATATCCAAGATGGCGCCGGCTTCTTAGGAACATGGATCGGCAAACCATATCAAGGCATCGGTTATAATCAGAAAGCGAAATTAGCGTTTTTAAATGAACTATTTTTCGACTATGATTTCCATACCGTTTTCTTACGCATCCGGGAAGAAAATGCACGCTCACAAGCAGCCGCGTTGAAATTACCTTATGTAGTAGATGCCGAGCAAACAAATCCATCTCTTTACAATGAAATTAATCAAGGTGTTAATAAATTCCGTCTTTTTAAAATTCCTAAAGATCTGTTCTATTTAACAACTGCCAATACGCTCGAGCAAGCAGAAGAACAGGCAATGTAAAAAGGAAACTTGCATTTGTGACGTGAACATCATCTTTACGCTTATATGATAAAGGCGTCATAAATATTCCTGAAACGAAACAAGGGGCTACCTTAAAAGTATGAACTTTTAGGTAACCCCTTTTTATTGATTATTTTTCATATTGAGTAATTAAGGCAACCATTTCTTTCGGAGTTTTCGGATGTTCGACTTCGAGCATCTGATCAATCATTTCTTCCGCTTTCTGTTCAAGCATTTGAATTGCTTGCATGAATGATTCTTTTGTCAATTTTTCCTCGTGCAATACATGTGCAAAGCCTTGTTTTTTAAACAAGTTGGCATTTAATATCTGATCACCACGGCTTTTTGCTGCAGAAAGAGGAATGAGCAGCATCGGTTTATGCAACGCCAAAAATTCGAAAATCGAGTTTGAACCAGCACGCGATACAACAAAATCGGTTGCATACAGTAAATCCGGCAATTCTGTTGTCACATATTCAAACTGACAGTATCCTTGTAGATTTTCCAATTTTTTGTCGGCGTTCCCTTTACCGCACAAATGGATAATCTGATACTTCTCTAATAGTGATGACAAATTTTCACGAAGCGCATCATTAATAATAACGGAACCTAAGCTTCCACCCATGACAAGCAGTACTTTTTTTTCGGCTGTAAATCCACATAACGCCAAGCCACGCTCACGATTTCCTTCAAATAGCTGCTGACGGATTATCGAACCAGTGCAAGTTGATTTGTCGTTCGGTAAATGTTTCATCGTTTCTTTGAAAACCGTAAAGATATGGGACGCGAATGGCAGTGAAATTTTATTCGCTAAGCCAGGTGTCACATCCGATTCATGGACAACAACCGGAATATTTGCCAATTTTGCCGCAATAACGACTGGCACTGAGACAAAGCCACCTTTAGAAAAAATTACAGTCGGCTTAATTTTTTTGATGATCGAAAAGGCTTGTGTAACACCTGCCATCACTTTAAACGGATCTGTAAAATTCTGTACTGAAAAGTATCGGCGCAACTTTCCGCTCGAAATACTGTGATAAGGCAATGAAGGAAACGCATTTGTAATAAGCTCTTTTTCAATCCCGTCATGAGAGCCTATATAATGCACATTATACCCCGCTTCCTGCAATGAAGGGATAATCGCTTCATTTAATGATACGTGACCGGCCGTACCCCCGCCTGTTAAAATAATTGTTTTTTCGTTCATAAACTTCTCCTAACAAAGCAAATGTCATTGCATCTATTTTATGCAACAAGACATTTCAACATGCTTCGATATATATCTTATTTATTTGATGTAACATTTTATTTTCTATGTTTATTTTTACTACTCTTTTTATAGTTCCTTTTATATTATTTAATATTTGTTCCTGTTTTGTTATTCTAAAAAAATAATTTTACTGTTTATCACTTCTATTCATGCGAATTATACACCTTTTTTTATAAGGCTTTTAAAAGTATACCGTATATTGTAGCACATTTTGGCACTTTATAAAGCATTTCTCTAAAAATGGGTGTTTTCACATACAAAATTATAAGGCCAAAAGAAATAATAAATTTCCCTAAGAATATTTCCATTGTTTTAAGTATACGCTTAATAATAAAATAATACCCGAAATAAAAAAACTACCCTTCTCATGTTGAAAAGGATAGTATCTTCATCAAATTACTTTTTTATAAATTGTTGCGTCCAGATATTACCGTCCTTCACATAACCAACACCAATGTGAGTGAAGTCTTTATTTAAAATATTAGCGCGGTGACCTTCAGAGTTCATCCATGCTTGTACAACTTCTTCCGGTGTTCTTTGGCCTTTGGCGATGTTTTCACCAGCTGATTTATAAGCAATGCCCAATGCTTTTAAGCGGTCAAACGGGCTGCCGAATGTTGGTGAAGTATGTGAGAAGTAATTTTTATCTTTCATATCCTGAGATTTTTCACGTGCCGCTGCCATTAATGGGCGGTCAATTTGTAGTGCACTTAAACCATTTTTAGCACGTTCTGCATTTGTTAATGCAACAACTTTTTCTTCAATCGCTAAAATTTGATCTGTAGCTGTCGATTCTTTTTGTTCTTGAACTGGAGCCTGTTCAGTTTTAGGTTGTGTTGAAGGTGTTTGTGACTGTGTTTCAGTCGTTGTTGGAGCAACAACTTTTGGATTTTCGTTGTTTACTACGTTTGTTGGCTCTTTTTCTACTTTCTTGTTAACCTCTTTAGAAGACTCTTTGCTGACATCTTCTGTTGAAGCCGGTTTTTTAACTGTATTTGTCGACACTTCCTGTTTAACGATTGCCCCTTTTTGAGGTGTCGTTTTTACAAGTTTAAAGTAATTATTAAGCTTTATTTTATAGTTATATGTTGATTGAACATGATTAGTTGTTGTTGATTTGCCCCCTTCAATTGCATTTGAGCTTGCATTAGCAACGGGTGCTTGAGTTGCAAAAAGTATTACTGCACAAAATGGTAGAACTAATTTTTTCATTTTGTACGCCTCCTTTCGTGATTTCATCGTAAATGAAAAAACGGAAAAAAAAAGGCCTATAAATTGGTAAACTGTCCATCTACCAACTTATTAGCCTTAAAATCTTATATTTTACTCATAATTTGCGATAAATTTATCCAATTTCCTCAAACATTTCATCTGAAAAGCTATTGACATATTATGATAGTTAGATAATTTCCAGAGTGTTAATGTTCTCCCCAATGATGACTAAATTCGGTTCCATTTTAATATATTCCGGCAGCCATTGGACCATTCCATAAGCATACTGGAACAGCATTGGATTTTTGATTCCCTCAATCGGAACATAGCCTTTCATACGATAAACGGTATCCGGTAATGAGCGAACCCAGTTTTCAAACTGTTCCTGTGTAAAGCTTGTATCAAATCGTATAAGTCGCGAGCCTAAATTGAAGCTTTCGCCAATACGTGCTGTCACAATATCATCTTTGGATACACGGGCAGTTGATTGGATATTTTGCAATAACTTTAATGGAACACGGCCATTTGTTGATTGGAGGATGAATGCCTTTGCATTAAATCCTTGCAATTCATAGACAACTTGCGCTTGTTCCGATTCCGTTAGTAAGTCCGTTTTATTTGCCAGTAACAGATGAGCATGACGAATTTGTTCCATAAAAAGAGAACGTACTTGTGGAGTAAGGTTTGACCTGTCCAACCATAACCGACTGTCCGCCACCGTTACAATTCCTTTAATATTCAACTTATCCGCAAATAAAGGCGAATAAACCGCATCCAGTGCTTCTACAGGGTGTGCAGCGCCTGTTGTTTCTATTATAAGGACATCAAATTCCTGATCGTGTAAAAGGGACTGGATTTGCGCTTCTGTTTTTTCTGCTCCACTGCAGCAAATACAGCCTTCCAACATTTCCTTCAATGGCACATCCTCTTCTACCGCCTGTGAATCAAATGGAAGCTTGCCTAATTCGTTCATAATAACAGCCGGCTTTAAATTGGCCTCCTTCAACTGGCGAATGACATCAGTTAACATGGACGTTTTGCCGCTCCCTAAAAATCCGCTAAATAAATATACATCCTTCATAAGTTCACTTCCTATAATAATGGGCTGGCAATAAAGTGTTTTTCACTTTTTACCAGCCCGCGTTTTTTATTCGTTTGTCGTTTCTTCAGGTTTAATATCCAATAACTCTTTCGCCTTTAAGATTTGAGGATCTTCTGTTTTTAGCTTTTCGCTAATTGCATCCATTAAGGCATATGTTGTATCACCTGTTAAAATACCCGTAACTTCTAATTCATTATCTTGCTGATATGCTTTTAATGCAGCTTCAGTTGCTCCATCAAATTGTGTATCAACTTTACCTGGCTCATATCCCAATACTTCCAAAATACGTTCAGCTGTTTTGATGGAAGCATGATTTGCTTCTTTTTCATATTGCTGGCTCGGATCGATATAAGGTAAAGAAGCATAATCCGGGTAGTCAACTTTTACATCTGGTGCAATACCTTTTTCATTCACCCAATTGCCGTCTGGAGTTAACCATTTACCTGTTGTGAATTTTAAGTTTGCCCCATCTTCCATATAAATGATTTCCTGCATTGTCCCTTTACCAAAGGAATTCAATCCAACAATTTGGGCACCTGCAGATTCTTTTAGTGCACCTGCTAAAATTTCAGAAGCAGAAGCACTTCCTTCATCGATTAATACTGTTATCGGAAGATTATACTTAGAACGATTATCCGCAGTCACGATTTGAGGTTCTGCATCTCGTTCTTGAATTTGAACGATTGTTTTTCCTTCCTCAACAAACAAGTTTGAAATGTCGATTGCCGCCTTTAAATAGCCGCCTGGATTTTGACGAACATCTAAAACAATCCCTTTCATCCCTTGTTTTTCATATTCAATTAGCAACTTTTCCAGTTCTACTGCTGTGTTTTCACTGAAAGAAGTGATTTGGAAGTGTGCAATTCCTTCTTCATCAATATCGCCATAAACCGTTTCTACCGGGATATCATCACGCACGATCGTCATATCAAAGCTCTCAGCATCTCCGCGTTGAATTGTCAAAGTGACTTCAGAACCTTTTTCACCACGAATCAGTAACACAGCTTCTGTAGAGCTCATGCCTTTGACGCTTTTCCCGTCAACCGCCAATACCATATCTTTCGGTTGTAAACCGGCTTTTTCGGCAGGCGTATTTTTAATTGGAGAAACAATCATTATATAACCATTTCGTTCTTGAATTTCCGCACCAATTCCTTGAAAACTAGAAGACAGGCTTTCATTAAATGAACTTGCCTCATCTTTATTCATATAATCAGAATAAGGGTCTCCCAATGCATCAAACATCCCGTTGATTGCACCATATACCACTTCTTCTTCATTTATGTCTTCATAATATTTTTGCTGAAGTGCATCATACGCATCATATAGTTTTTTGAATTCCGCCCGTTCCAACGGTTCTTTAACTTCTACAACTTTGTTTTCACCGAATGTTAACGCAAAAATTGTTAAACCGGCTGTACATAAAATTGTCAGGAAAATGACCATTATGAATGCAAATGGTTTCATGCGTAAATATTTTCCTGCCGGTTTAGTAATTTGCTCTTCGTTTAAACCGTTTTGATCCTCATCTCTTTTTTGTTCATCCATTTCAATTTCACCACTCTCATTTTTACACTGTCTGATGTCACACTATACCAATAATATCAGTTTACAAGCGACTAGAAAAGGATAGACGTTAATTTTTTTATTTCGTTTCATGTTTAATAGAAAAAAGCAGCGATTTTCGCCATAACGCGGCATCGCTGCTTGATTTATTATTGAGTTTTAGCTCCATTTATAACTTCATTTGGTATATTGATCTCTTTTACTTCATCAAATTTCGAATAGACAATGTTCGCATCATTTTCAATTGTTGTTTCCTGGCCTTCGACATTTGTGATAATCTTGAGATCCATATCCATTTCTTTTATATCAAACGTATCTTTTGCAACGACAATATTATATTGTGAATCTTCAAAGGTCATGTTCTCCAGAATTTCACCATTAACCTCCATTGATTCACCTAAGCTTGCACCCATTTGTGAAACTATGAACTGTTTGAACTCATCCCCTTCAATGTTCAGTGTTAACAAATAATTCTCATCGTCCTGTTCAAAGCTGAAATCATCGATAAATTGCTCAAGTTGTTCAAGTTGTTCTGATGCATCTACCTGTGCACCGGTTTGCGCTATTAATTGTTCATATTGCTCATCCGGCATTTTCAGCCATTCATTCGTATCGCCGTTTAACATGTAAAAGCCGTCTTCTTCGGTCATATACATTTCTATCGGCATATCCATTTTTTCATCGCCCATATCCATCTTAACGGTTCCTTTTGAATACATTGCCATCGGTTTTTGCTGTATATCCATTGCCAAGTTTGAATTGCTTGTAATTTCCATCGTTTGACCTTCCATAACGAAACTCGTCACCTGATCCATCGTTGTTTCAGCATGAACACTTTTCAAATTTTGCTGGCGTTGCATGGCATTCTCATATACTTGCTGTAATGTTAAATTGGCTTCGCTATCTGTACCTTCAACCGGTTCTGCTGTATCTCCGCAGCCTGCAACTAGTGCAATAGCTAATGTAGACATCGCGAATAAGTATTGTTTTTTCAAATGATTTCAACCCTTCCTAGTTAAACTTCCCCTATCTATACCCTAATTTGGTGTATTAATATCTTTAATTTGGAAATAAGATTAAATGAATTTTATTATGAATTGAAAATATTGTATGGATAGAGGCATTTTTTTAGGAATGACGGATAAAATAAAAAGTGTCTACAGGCATAGACACTTTTTATTCTTCACCAATTTAACTTAATACCGTATTGTTCATTTAAGAACACATGCAATTCTTTGTAAGTGCAAAGGGCAATGCCGATGACAATTTCGTTTTCATTCATGTCTTTTTCGATTTTGAGGTTGTTATCAAAAATGTGAAAGTTCATCGGCAAAGCTCTAATATCCACACTAATGTTATGTGCGGCTTTGTTGCGCCAATAGTTCAGCAACCATAAGTTTTCGAACAATTTTTGTTCGATTAAACCTAATGCATAAACAGAATATACTTTAGTGCTGTAATTAGAGCTCGCCATCGGGATATAAGTTGACTGATCCTTGAAGCTTCGTACTTTCGGCAGCTTTTCCTGAATTAATTGGTTAATGGCATTTTCACAAAACAGACTAACCGTGACAATATTCGCTAACGGATCCACTGTGCTTGAGATTCGATCAATAAATTTCTTTGCTACTTCCTGACTCATCCCCTCACTCCTTTTTACTTTTTTGGCCGTCATCTTATGTGCTTTAAAATTGTCGGTATCTCAGTTTGCCCACAACACAAATTCGATATGCCAAAGATTCGCTAAGAAAATTTTTTGAAATTTTTATACGCCCTTCGTTATGTACTAAAGTGCTTTATCGGTATACATAAAAAACACACCACTATTGTGATGTGCAAGAGTCATTCTGTATAAATTATTTCGTGTACATCTACATTCGTCTATTTCTTCAACAATTTAATCTGACGTTCCATTCTTTTATCTGCTTTATGATCACGAACTATCAAAATTGCATGTATAACTGCCGGAATCCATATTAAAAAACATAGGAAAAAGTTAATTAATGCTTGTATTGGTTTACCGCAAATTAATACAGCTAACGGTGGAAAGAAAATAGCTAATAAATACATCATGATGATCACCTGCTTAATAAAGTTTACTTTTAGCATTAGTGTACCCATTAATTTGCCCAGTATTATAATCATTTTCCTATACTGAAATGATGTACGTTGCTTTTCAATTACCTTTATATAGAAAAAGTGCCTAACAAGTTTTCACCTGTTAGGCACTTATGAAATCACGTTATAAATTAACTTACAATGATTTGTTATTTTAGTCTTGAATTGCCGCTTCCAACGCGATCACCATCATGTCATTGAACGTAGTTTGACGCTCTTCTGAAGTTGTTACTTCACCAGTTAGGATGTGGTCAGATACTGTTAAAACTGTTAACGCCTGACGACCGAATTTCGCTGCTAATGTGTATAGTGCTGAAGTTTCCATTTCAACAGCTAATACGCCATATTGTGCTAATTTTTCGTTTTGCGCTTCGTCAGAATAGAACATATCCGCCGTGAAGATATTTCCTACACGTACGTTTAAGTTCGCTTCTTTTGCTGCATTATATGCTTTTAGTAATAAATCAAAGTCTGCAGTTGGTGCATAGTCGATTGTACCGCCGAAAATTACACGGTTTAAGTTTGAGTCTGTAGATGATGTTTGTGCAATAATAACGTCACGTACTTTCACGTCTTTTTGAATCGCACCACAAGTACCTACACGGATTAGTTTCTGTACACCGTATTCTTGCATTAATTCAGTCGCATAAATCGAAATCGATGGAACACCCATGCCTGTCCCTTGTACAGAAATGCGTTTTCCTTTATACGTGCCTGTGTAGCCAAGAATATTACGTACTTCGTTGTATTGTACAACATCTTCTAAAAATGTTTCGGCAATATATTTTGCACGTAATGGATCTCCTGGTAATAGTACAATTTCTGCAATTTCGCCTTTTTTGGCATTAATATGAACGCTCATCAAAAAACCTCTTTTCATCATAATTCTTCTAAATTGTAAACGTTTTCGTATAAACATTCAATCGTTAGACGTCTTGCTTCACAAAAAAATTTGCATAAAAAACAATATTTGGACAAAATAACGAAAATTTAACGAAGGGTGCATCATAATTTCACTATACCCCATCTTGCGTATTACATGCAAAATATCGCTTATATCGAAAATTTACTTTCATATAAATCCCATAATTGATCAAAAGCACCGATAGTCAAATATTCGTCGGATTGAAATTCAATATAATTCGTAAGTTCTTCAAAGCTATCGGACATTTTAGGAAAGGCGTGATCCAGAAACATGCTTTCAGCAAAACGCACCTTTTCATCCGACCATTCTCCCCCTCTGTAGGTTAGTGCAAAATGATAAAAAGATTTTTTCAAAATTTCCCCTCCTTTATATTTTTTCTCGATATATAGTGAAAATTTCCCATACATGTAGTAAAATAGTTAAATATAGAATTTTCAGAAAGTGGTGAATTATTTGCGAAATAGCAAGAAAACTAAACCTATTAAAGAAAAATTAAGGAAAAACCCTAGTAAACCGAAAGCCCTATTTCACTTCTTTCATCTCATACGAGGGAAAATTTTAATTGCTTTCACTATTTTAATGGCAATTATTATTTCTATGCAAATTTTATCGTATATTAATATAACAAACTTGGAAAAGAACTTGCGAGAATTTGCTGCAGAAAACTTAAAACAGCAGATGCATATTAATAATTTAGCCTCCGATATTGCAAAGCTATCAAGCCATGAGCAAACTTACTTAATTACAGGCGATGAAAAATTTCTTCAATTATATGAAGAGTCGAAGGAACGAATACATACAAACTTAACTTCTATTGAAACTTCATTTAAAAATCAGGATGAAGAACTGAAAATCTTAGGCTTAATACAACAGTTTTACACCAATTATTTATCTTTTTCTAAATCGACAATAGAAATCCGTCAAAAATATGGCTTTGAAAATGCTGCTAAACTTTTTGCGAATAGCGGAAGCCAAAATTTTAAAGGATATATTGATGAAAACACAGGAAAACTGATACAAATACTCGAACAGCGTAACGAAAAAACAATTTCGGAACTGGAACAATTTGCTTTCGCCTCTAAAATATCAATTTTTGCCTTATCAGGTTTTGCTGTAATTTTAACCATTTCATTAGGCTATATATTATCAAAATCGATTCGAAGAAATACGAAAAAGATCAATGAATCGATTTTGGAAATTGCACAGGCTGGCGGTGACTTAACACGTCGCGTAAATGTTAAAACGAAGGATGAATTTTCAATTATCGGAAATTCTACGAATATTCTAATCGAATCAATTTCAGCATTGGTAAAACGTGTTTCAAACCTTGCTGAGAATGTATCAGGGAGTTCACAGGAATTAATGGCACTCGCGGATGAAAATGCTCGAACAATCGATTTCATTGCTGATTCTACGATGAAAATCGCGAGCGACAGCAGTGACATTCTAAACAGTATTGGTAGTGCCGGCAATGAAATGCAAAAATTGGAACAATCGATGCACATATTAGACGAAAAAGCACGAGAGGTTCAGCAGGCTGCCTATGAAATGAAAGAAGCCGCATATCGAGGAAGCAAATCGGTCACCCATTCATCAATCGTCATGCTCGAAATTGAAGAAACAATGGCATCGACTTCGGATACGGTGGAAAAATTGGGGGAAAAATCGAAAGATATCACTTCTATTATAAGTACAATTACAGCGATTTCTGAACAAACAAATTTACTTGCATTAAATGTTGCGATTGAGGCTGCACGGGCCGGTGAACATGGAAGAGGATTTGCAGTTGTTGCAGCGGAAGTTCGAAAACTTGCCGAACAATCCCAAAAGGCTGCAAAGGAAGTATCAGCAATTGTAGGTTCGATTCAAACAGAGGTGAAGTCGATTATTGAACAAAACCACACGGGTGTTCAAAAAGTAATTCGTGGAGTAGAAGTGACAAATGAGACGACCGGTTCTTTACAAAATATATTAATGCAAACAGACAAAACTTCTGATATCTTAACACAGATGGTTGCTCAAATCGAACAAACGTTAAATAATAGCCATGGTGTGACAACTTCATTTGTACATGTTGCCGCTATTGCGGATAATACTGCTGTCAATACAGAACGCAGTGCAGCTGCCGCATCCCAAGGTTCCGCTTCCATGGAAGAAATCAATGCATCCGCCGTTGAACTAGCTGCTCAAGCAGATCAGCTGCGAAGCGTAGTCAATGAATTCAAAATCTAATTGATAAATTAAACAGCAAAAAAAATACAACTCGCTTATGAAATTCCATAAGCGAGTTGCTTTTATTCAAACATTGATTTATATTCACCGTAGCCTTCTTTTTCAAGGTCTTCAACCGGAATAAAGCGCAATGCAGCTGAGTTGATGCAATAACGTAATCCGCCCAATTGTTGCGGACCATCAGGGAATACATGCCCTAAATGTGAATCAGCTGTTTTACTGCGTACTTCGACACGACGCATACCGTGTGATGTATCAAAATGCTCGGTAACTTCAACTTGTTCAATCGGCTTTGAAAATGACGGCCAGCCACATCCAGCATCATATTTGTCTTTCGAGCTAAAAAGCGGCTTTCCTGACACGATATCCACATAGATACCATCTTCAAACACGTCATTGTATTCATTACGGAAGGGTGGTTCCGTACCTTGGTTTTGTGTAACATGATACTGCATCTCTGTTAACTCTTTTAATCGTTGTTCTTTATTCATTTATTTTGACCCCCAGTGTTTTTCAATAAATCCTGCACGTCCAGAACCAACCGAATAGCGTTCATAATGTGCCGGGTTCTTCTTATAGTAGTGCTGATGATAATCTTCTGCTGCGTAAAATGGCTTTGCTTCCAGAATTTTAACGGCAATTGGTGATTTGAATTTTCCGCTAGCATCCAGTTTTGACTTGGATAATTCGGCAATCTGCTTTTGAACATCATTATGGTAAAAAATCGCCGTTGTGTATGATTCGCCTCGATCATAAAATTGACCGCCCGCATCTGTAGGATCGATCAAGGTCCAATAAAGTTCAACCAGTTTTTCATACGGATAAATTTCCGGATCAAACGAAATTTGGACTGCCTCAAGATGGCCTGTTGTTTCACTGCATACTTGCTCGTATGTCGGGTTTTCAATATGCCCGCCAGTGTAACCGGAAATGACTTCTATAATACCGGGCTGTTGATCAAACGGCTTTACCATACACCAAAAGCAGCCCCCTGCAAATGTTGCTTTTTCATACGCCATTAAAATTACCTCCTGTTTTACTTCGTTTGGTTTGGAATAACTACTTCCAATTCTATTTTATCATTTGCTAAATCGATTTCCTTCGCACGCACCCTAGAACCACTTGCGATATTGATCCGTGACAGGTCCACATAAATTTCTTCGTCGTTTGGCTTCACCGTAATCCAATTAGGAAAATTAACCGCATCATCAATCATTTTCAGTACGGTTTTCGGAGGGATATTTACCTTGCCGACGTGGACAGCTTCTTGACTCAGAGTGATATTCCCGTTATTAACAACAGGAATGAAGTCCATCTGAATCGGCAAATCGATATTAAAGACAGTTAATGTACTGTATAAATAAATTTTATCGTCCACTGTCAGCTCTACCGGAACCGGTGACTGGTTCATAGCTTCCGATAAATATTGTTTTGCGATTGCTTCGAATTCTTTAGCTGTCGTTTCCACAGTCAATATATTACCCTCAATTTGGAGTGGCGGCTGTTCTGTTGCTTGTTCTACATCAGCAGTTATAAAATAGAGCAATGTGGCGAATGAAATGAGTACTGCTCCAGCCAATAATAAAAATGCGATTTTCCATTTATTCATCTTCTCACTCCTCAAATCCTAATAAACCGTCTGACATCTGCTCAATATCACATTGTTGCATTGATTCAATGATGCGTTTTGTCATACGATCATATCCCGTGCTATTCGGATGAAAGAAGTCTACATGATATACCATATCCTCATTTGATACAAATAAATCCTCTACAGAGACAAAACATGCATTTTCATCTGTTGCAGCAAGCTTTTCAATTTCATCATTCCACTCCGATATAATCGGATCGAAAGGTGTAATCTCATCTACTACGATCGAAAAAGGATTATAGAACCCAACTAATATAATCGGTACCTCAGGATTGACTCTACGAATTTCTGCAATGACCTGCTTGTAACGTTTAGCGAATTTTGGTAATTCCTTATCAAACATAGACTTTTTCATTGAAAACAAATTCTTTTTAACAATTTTCATCACATCATTACCGCCGAGCGTAATCGTGACCAAATTTGCTTTTTTTAGCTCTTCATCATAATGGCCACGCTTAAGTAAACTTAATAGTTGATTACTGCGTCTCCCATTTTTACCGCGATTATCAAGCTCAACTTCTTCTACCATCGGCCATTTTTCCAGCTCCTGCTGCAGACGAATCGTATAGCCATAATCTTGGGTTTCATCTCCAACACCCCTTGTGAGCGAATCACCTAATGCTAAATAAAAAACCGGTTGTGCATTTTCTTCCTTACGATCAGACCAGTCTAGTTGAAATACATCATTGATAATATCAAAAAAGCTCGTATTAATTGTTTCTTCGTTTTCGGTTTCTTTTTCTGATATAGACAAATCATTTTGTTCATCGGATGACTTGTCGGACTGTTGTGCTTCTTCTATTTGTGGGTCAATTGTAACGGAGCATGCGGACAAGAAAATGACAGCTAATGATGTGAGTAATAACCGCCACATGCAACTTCCCCCTTTTTACTTTGTTATTTCATTATAAAATATTTTCCTTATCTTTAGGAATGATATGCCTATAAAAATAGTGATATATCAGAAAATATTTTTTATTGCTTTACAAAAAAGGTAATTCTAAAGTTAAAAATCTTTAGAATTACCTTTTACCTATTCTGTATAATAAATAAAGCCGATTGCACCTTCACCCGTATGTGTACTAATAACCGGAGAAGTAAAGGCAACTTCCACTTGTCCTGTATACCCCGCTGCTTTTACTTGTTCGATTAGTGGATTCACTAGAGTATCCATTGAATTCGCATGTGAGATGCCGACACCTGCTACTTTTTTACCTTGAGTATCCTTTTCAAATTCACTCATCAAATATTTCACCACTTGCTTATAGCTGCGCGGTTTTGCACAAATCGTCACTTCCCCAATATCCAAGTGACCAATTGGCTTAATATTCAGTAAAGAACTAACAACTGCCTTACCTTTTCCGATTCGACCGCCCTTTACCATATTTTCCAACGTATCCAATGCAACAAAAAGACGTGTGTTTTCACGTACACGATTCACTCCGGCAACAATTTCCTCCACTGTAGCCCCTGCATTACGTAAACGGATCGCTTCACGAAGCTGGAATGCCAATCCAAAAGCAATATAACGTGAATCAATTACAGTTACGTCAGAATCACTCATTTGAGAAGCCTGATTCGCTGACTGATATGTACCGCTCATACTGCCTGTCATATGGATTGATATAATTCTAGATCCATCTTTACCGAGCTCGTCATATAGTTCTTTAAATGCACCAGGAGACGGTTGAGAACTTTTGGGAAGTTCTTTTGCTGTTTTTAATAATTTAATAAATGTATCCGGTTGCAAATTTACACGATCTGTATACGTTTTTTCATCAATTTGTACAGTTAGTGGTACTACATGAATTCCATGTTCCTGAATTTCCGCGTCTGTTAAATCGCAAGTTGAATCCGTTACGATATGAATTTGACTCAAAGAAAACACATCCTTTTTCTATCTTCCTTACTATTATAAAGAAATCATATTTGTTTACCAATATGACATTTGTCATTGAAGAATGACCCCGTTTATCACGATTTACATATGACATATAGCAGTATAACATCATGACAACCATCTATCACGAATATTTTGATTTAGAACTATACTAATATAAAGGAGCGTGATGACACATGCACAATTTTGACGCATTTGACTATAAAAACTGGAAAGAAGAACTTTGGAATGCCATAACTCATGGTATAGGCCTTGCCATCAGCATACCTATTTGCATCCTATTAATTATCCATTCAGCTGTAAACGGCACTGCGATACATATAACTTCCTACGCTATTTTTGGCTCTTCATTGATTTTGCTGTTTTTAATGTCGACATTATTACATAGTGTTCCGGAAAAATATAAACGGTTCTTTTCTATACTGGACCATTCTTCAATATATATCTTGATTGCTGGTACCTATACCCCATTTTTGCTTATAGCAATCGGAGGCGTGACAGGCATTGTCATGCTATGCATTATCTGGTTTATTGCAATATTAGGTGTTGTGTTCAAATGTTTGTTCATTCATCGATTCGAAAAATTATCATTGATTCTTTATATTTTCATGGGTTGGCTTATCATTTTCGCCATTCGACCATTATATGAATATTTGACGTTTGATGGTTTTATGCTGATGCTCATTGGGGGGCTGCTATTTACATTTGGCGCGATTTTTTACGCTTGGACACGCCTTCCGTACAATCATGCAATATGGCATTTGTTCGTTATCGCAGGCTGCGGATGTATGGTGGCTTGTATATATATCTACTTGATTTAAAAGAAAAGTACTTTGGGCATAATTCAAAAACGGCACTTTTCTCATGGAGAAAAGTGCCGTTTTTTCGCTATGCTTAAAAATTGATTTCCATTTCGGGACGCTTTCCGCGGGCACGGCCTGAGCCTGTAGTCTCTGGCTTCGTGCTGTTCCCGCAGGAGTCGCCCTACATTCCAATCAATTTTTTACTTCTGTCACAACGTCCTTCTTTTATAAATTTATTTTTCATAAATACAATACTGGAATGTATATCCTTCATCAGACTCGATTGGGTCGAGGCATGAGATTTGTTTCCAGTCATCGTATGACGGAAAATAAGTGTCCCCTTTAAAACTATGGTTGATGAATGTAATATATAACCGATCGGCAATGGCCATGGACTGCTCAAAAATTTGAGCACCACCAATGATCATCACTTCCGCTTCACCTTCAACAAGCAACAAAGCTTCTTCTAGACTACCTACTATTTCAATACCTTCTGCTGCAAAGTCTTTATTTCTTGTAATGACAATATTTCTACGTCCCGGTAACGGTCGGCCAATTGAATCATATGTTTTACGGCCCATAATCATCGGTTTTCCCATTGTCATTTCTTTAAAGTATTTCAAGTCTCCCGGTAAATACCACGGCAAATCGTTTTGATAGCCAATAACCCGGTTTTCATCATGTGCAACGATTAATGAAATCATCGTAATCCCCCTTTATACCGCAATCGGTGCTTTAATTGACGGATGCGGATGATAGCCTTCCAGCGAAATATCTTCCATTTCAAAATCAAAGATCGATTGCTTTTCTAGATTAAGCTTTAAGGCTGGCAATTGCTTCGGTTCACGTGCAAGCTGTTCTTTTACTTGTTCAAGGTGGTTTGAATAAATATGTGTATCAGCCATACTGTGCACAAACTCGCCTACCTCCAAACCACATTCATGGGCAATTAAATGCGTCAGCAATGCATAGCTCGCAATATTAAAAGGTACACCTAGGAATGTATCCGCACTGCGCTGTGTCAGCATACAACTTAATTTACCTTCTGCCACGTAAAACTGGAACATCGCGTGACATGGTGGTAATGCCGCTTTACTGCCTTTTCCTCCCGCATCGATTACATCTTCCGGATTCCAGGCATTCACGATAATTCGACGCGAATCCGGATTATGTTTAATTAAATCAATTGCATCTTGTAACTGATCGATTGATTCTCCCTCTGAAGTTGTCCAATTGCGCCATTGTTTCCCGTAAACATTACCCAAATCCCCATATTTTGAAGCAAATTCATCATCATGCAACACGCGTTCGCAAAATGTAGAAAGCTCTTTTTGATACTGTACATTAAATGCTTCATCAACAAGTGAACGTCGTCCAAAGTCGCTCATATTAGGTCCGCCATACTCTTCTGATTCTACCCATTTTTTAAATGCCCATTCGTCCCAAATATGGTTATTATTCTGAAGTAAATAGCGAATATTTGTATCCCCTTTTATAAACCATAGAAGCTCACTTGCTACAAGTTTGAATGGTACACGCTTTGTCGTTAAGAGCGGAAAACCTTCTTGTAAATTAAACCGCATCTGATAGCCGAAAACACTGCGTGTCCCTGTTCCTGTACGGTCAGATTTGTCGGTACCGTTGTCCAAAATATATTGCAATAAATTTAAATATGTATGATCTGCATGCGTCATTGTTTTCACTCCTAAAGAATGTTCTTCGTATATTATATAGACTTATGTTGAGAAAAACACGCCAATCTGCAAAATCGCTCGAAAAGCCTACTTAGAGAATACTTACTGGTTCAAATAAAACAATATGTATAAAAAAGTGTACAATAAAAGGCGCTACTCGTCTTTCGTCTGCTGAGTAGCGCCTTTAGTCAAATGTGTCTAAGTCATCGTATAGCTCAATCGTTTGCGTCAATTTTTATGTTGCCTCCCTAAGAATTGTTTTGTTGTTTTCCAGAATTTGAATCATTTGAAGTAAAATTTTTTCCTCAATTTTTTGAGTACCATTTACTTCTTTCGCAATAATTTTTGTTAACTCTAAAATTGTATTTACGTCGAGCTTATGTTTTTCCGCTAATTGGAATGCTCGCCCTAACTGACCGGTTATCATCGGCAGTCCTCCTTTTTACTATAGTATACAAATATTATACCTCGAGTTACATAAAAATTCACCTTTAAATTTTAAATTTTTTGTAAACAGATCAAAAAAATAAAGGGACACTTTTTTGTTGCATAGTAATAATATGATTAATTATCGGATACTCTATTAACAACCTTAAATAAATAACTTTCAATGTATTTATTACGAAAACAGAACTATATATTTTCCTCGTTAATTCTCCGGATATTAATTCCTTTTTTAATTATTTTTATTTTCAAAAGGACAATTTTATTCGTATTTTGATACATTTTCTTTTACAAAAAAAGAGTATAAACAAACAGTTACCGGGAAAAATACGAACAGAAATAGATACTTGAATTTCTTTCGTATGAGTATTTTGCATACAAAAGAACTTCTTATCTAAAATAAAGGAGATGTTTTACATGGGAACATTATATAGAATTGCCCTTGTACTTGTAATTATTGGGGCAATTAACTGGGGACTTATTGGCTTTTTCAAATTTGATTTAGTCGCATCGTTATTTGGCGGTCAAACTGCCGGTTTATCACGAATTATTTACGCACTCGTTGGTCTAGCAGGTCTCGCTTGTATTCCATTGCTAATGAAAAACCTTGATGAAGAGGACACTGCAACCGTTACGCATACAAGAACTTCCAACAGACCGAACTATAACATGGAAGCAGGAAAAGAAGCAGATTTCTCGGAATATTCTAAGCAAAAAAATAAAGACAACAATAACGAGAAATAACTCAACAAATGTCAAAGACCAGGCTCTTTAAAGAGACCTGGTCTTTTGCAATTACCTGCATAGCAAGTATAAATTATTTATGTGTAGCCCTTCTCTCTGCATATTCTTTGCAATTTATAATAAACCCGTTATGATCTTTATCCATCCAAATATAGAGGTCCATAATATAATACTTAAGATCAAGCCATTAAATAAACCTAAAAAAAATCTGTTTTCCAAGATCACCACTCCCCTTAAGATAAAGGTTGGCAAATCGCGGTTTATTTAAGCTTTTAATCGTTTGGTTACTGTTGGTAATGGATGGAAATGAATATCCTAACAATTTGACTTGACTGCAGTTTGTTATGACAACCATTTAAGCGGTGTTTTTTTCGGTCAAACAGAGTAATCGTATGACAAGTAATACATCGAGCTCAATATATTTTTTTGGGGATTAATTACAAAAAAGAATGTATAGTGGTAATAAGTATAAATATTTTTATTTTAATGGGGTGACGTTTTGAGTTTTTGGACTTGGGTAGCAATCATAATTGCATTAGTTAGTGGACTTTTTGCCGCCAATTCTGGAAAAAAGAAGACTGAAAAGTAGAAAAAGATCGATTCTGTAAATTGCCAATTCCCTTTGGTATATTTAGTTTGCCCGTAATTATTTGGCATAATTAGAAATATACATTAGAATAAGAGTGTATTGTTTTGCGACTTGAGCAACATAGGCTTGAGTCTTTTTTTATGCGTACTTACAAAAAAGAAGGAGACCGTTATCAATGGAAACATTAATCGCTTTATTACCGATCTTAAGCATATTTTTCTACATAGTACCATTTGTATTTGTAAGTTGGTTCTTACTTAGATTTCTTAAAATACAGCAAGAAAAACTAAAAGTTCTTAGAAGTATAAATGACAAACTAACTAAGTAGGCGTTTTAACGGCAATAAAATTTATAAGGTCTATTACATTTATCGGTAGAAAATTTTTCAGCTTGGCACTAATTTGTTATAAAAATCTCCTAATGTCGTATAGCACTTATACATGTTTATCTGTTCTGTACGTGAATTGTTTAGTATGATGCTACCTCTTAGTCTGACTCTTCAAAAGATGATTGCTAACCCCTACTGTAAGATATGCCCCAATGTTTAACGTCAATAAAAAAAACACCCGGCAATATATGACGGGTGCAGCTTTTTGCTATGATAACCATTTAGGCGGTGTGTTTTTCGACCAGTAAATCTCGCCAAGGTCATAATGCTTAGAATAGTTGTCTTCAAACGTATGGTAGTGGAAATTGTAATAATAGCCATCAAAAGGACGGTTCTCTGTTCGTACATGAAATCGAATTACGTCTGTTTTCGATTGACCGTCAACAATGTGGAAGATTTTTTCTGAATAATCTCCACTCGGTTTTTCGGAAACCGTTAAGTTACGCAGTTTTTCATCGCCAACTCGTTCCACTGTCATTGCAATAGCTTCCTCGATTTTCGGGAAAATATTCGTTTCAAATTGTTGTTCAATAACCGGTCCGACTTTTGTGCCAAATTTTATGTATGATTGTTCTTTTGCAGCTGACACAAAGTCATCGGTCGTTGGCAGCGGTTTTTCATCAACGATAATATCATCCAACTGATAGGCAGCTGAAATATGGTTATCGCTTGGACGATCCAATACAGATTTATCAAGACGGTCTTCATCAAAATTTGCCCAAATTTCATGCTTTGGTGTAATTAAACCAAACGATAATAACGCGACGGAAACAACGAGAGATTTGTAGATCCATTTCTTCAAGTCTATCACCCACTTTTATTATGTATAATTTTAAAACGCTCTTACTAATATATACGAATATTATAACAAATAGTTTCATCTTTATTGTAATCATTGTACAATAAAAAAGGAAGATATTGTAGGTTATATTAAGGGAGGTTCTAAAAAATGGACATTGTTATGGGTCTTGGATTATTACTAATGCTTGGGTATATGACTTCTTTATGCTTCACGGACTAATATTTTTTATGTGCCATCCAATAAGATTTGGATGGTTTTTAATTGGAAAATTGGACAAGGGGCCCCCAATTATTGGGGACCCCTTTAGTATTTAATAGATAGATTTATAAATAAATGAAAGTCTCAACCCGATCTTCCGGGGAATTTTTATTTTATTCGGAGTGCATAACTCCAGTTTTAACCGCGGTAAAATTCTACTAATCTCTTCTAACTTAAGCAACATAGTCCCAACCTGCTACTATGTCCTTGCAGCCCTGAAGCTTGCGCCAGTGTGAATAAGTATCTTCAAAAACACTAGCAGAAATGCCAATTCATTTATAGCACTATCTAAAATAGCACAAAAATAATCATAACACATATGTTCGTGTTTGTAAAATGTATTTGGGCCCGTGCAAATTTTCATGATGTCCGCTATACTTGAAAAATCGGAATTTAAAAGGAGTTATGTAAAGATGAATGAATTTGAAACAACATTATCAATCCAAATGAAACGGATGGCTGTTACATTGCTGGATATGCAGCAAAGCCGTTTTGTATCTGCAAGTGAGACAATGGATTTATCCGCACTCCAATCTGAAGTGTATAATCAGTTCTTTGAATCATACATAGATGCTACATTGAATAGTCCTAAATCTGTTGCATGTAAATTTTTAGACCGTGACAATGATATTGTTACAAAAATGAACCGTTATGTAGAATATCCGGATGACACACACTTCTTATCACTGGCCAATGATTTATCAAATAAACTGTATCAAATTATGCAGACGGTATCGAACAGTAACGGTTCGGTATTTGTCGCGCATATTGAGCTGATTGGTGAAGATTATATTCTGCTGTTAAAGCTGGATCCTAAAGATGCTGTTCAGATCGACTTGGAAACATTATATTTGAAAACGATTGAAAATATTTTACCTGACGCATCAAGCCGTGTACAAAAGTGTGCACTTATTCGAATGAACTATGATCCGCTTGAAGAAAATGTTTATGTACTGGATAAGCAATCAGATGGCGAACCGGCGAAGTTTTTCATGGAAACTTTCTTGCAGGCTACTCCAATCGCATCCGACAAAAAGAAAACAAAAATGCTCATGAAGGAATTGTATGAGAAAATTGCGGAATCACTTAACGAAGAGCAGACTCCCCACCTTCAAAGAGCGATTGACGAGGAATTTGAACACGGCAAATATGTTGAACTCGACGCATCAGTGCATAATATTTATGAAGCGATTGCACCTCCTGAGAATCGGGAAGATTTTGTTGAGCAAGGAGCCAAGCTATTTATCAATGAGTTCACCGACCGCAATCCCGACTTCACGCCTACTTTTGAAGTAAAACGCGATGATTTGCATGTTGTCTATAAATCAGCAGAAGGTGAAATCTTCTTCCGTTACGATAAAGGATTGGACAATATTGATGTTAAGCACGATCAAGTGAGTGGTACGTATACGATTACTGTACGGGATGCGGATACACTTGGATTTACGCTGCACAAAAAACCGCTATAAACTTTTTATAAATCATTAAAGGGCTGTGTGAATTTTTCACACAGCCCTTTTCTTATATTACTTCGATGTTAATGCAATAAACTCGGCAACATCTTTTTCACAAAGTGCGATTCCTTTTAACCAGAAATCTTCTTTTGTAATGTCTTCACCTAAGTGCTTCATCGCCAACTCTTCAACTGTCATGACAGCCGTATCACGCAATAAGGCCATATACTTTTCTTCAAAGCCTTTTCCTTCTTCTTTTGCTTTCGCATAAATGCTTAATGAGAATAAATAACCGAACGTGTACGGGAAGTTATAGAAAGGTACACCAGTAATATAGAAGTGCATTTTAGAGGCCCAGAAGTGCGGATGTGTTTCGCCTAACCCGCCTGCATGTGCTTCAATTTGCGCTTCTTCCATAAGTTCGTTCAAGCGTTTCGTTGATACAATGCCTTTCTTGCGTTCTTCATAAAATCGAGTTTCAAACAAGTAACGCGCATGGATATTCATAAAAAATGCGACAGAACGCTGAATTTTATCTTCCAGTAATGCAATCTTTTCTTGTTCAGTTGTTGCTTCTTCGACCGCTGCATCTGCCACGATCATTTCAGCAAACGTTGAAGCCGTTTCAGCAACATTCATTGCATAGCGGCGGTTCAATGGATGAACAGGACGCAGTGCATAAGTATGGAAAGCATGTCCCAATTCATGTGCCAATGTTGAAACATTGGACATCGAACCCGAGTATGTCATGAAAATACGTGATTGATCAGACAATGGCATTCCTGTACAGAAACCGCCTGGACGTTTATTGTCACGGTCTTCCGCTTCAATCCAGCCATCTTCAAATGCTGTGCGTGCAAAGCTTTCCATTTCAGAACCAAAGCGTCCGAAATGCTTCAGAATAAATTCAGCACCATCCTGATAAGACATTGTAGCTGTTGAATCCGTAACCGGTGCATCAAAGTCAAACCAGTCCAATTGTTCTGTACCTAACAGGTTTGCTTTATGTTGCAAATAACCGGCAAATGTCGTCTTACGAGATGTAATGGCACCCCACATAGCATCGATTGTTTCTTGCTTCATACGGTTAATTTGAAGCGGCTCTTTTGTTACCGAGTCCCAGCCACGCTTTTTATAGACGGCTAATCGGAAACCAGCTAAATGGTTCAATGTTTTCGCGAAGAATTCTTCACGCTCTGTAAACACTTTTTCCAAAGCATCAAATGCTGCTTTACGGACAGTTCGGTCTTTATGAGAACTTAAATTATTCGCTTGTCCAACAGAGAGTAATTTCTTTTCGCCATTCACTTCAACTTCCACTTTAATATCGCCGATCAGCATGTTGTAAAGCTGGCCCCAAGAACTGTACCCATCAACTCCTAAAGCGGAAATTAGCGCTTCTTCTTCTTCAGATAAAGACTCTTTCGATTTTTCGCGCCATTCCGTCAAGATGAACTCGAATTGAGCTAATTCAGCTGTTTCCAATAATGCTTTAAAAGTTGCCTGATCGATCTTACCCAATTTTTGATTAAAACTTTCTAAAATCGGTGATGAATTTGCGGCAATACCGGATAATTGGCCTTGCAATAATAGTGCATCTCGATCAGTCGTATCTTGTGCAGTCAAGCAAGAAAGCACTGCCCCTGCCTGAGAAATATGCATCATTACTTCTTTGATGCTTTCCAGAATTGATTGGATTTCCAATGCAGCACCACTATTTTGCGGAACTTCAAACATGTCGATTTTTTCTTTTAATACATCTAGTTTAGGTGTCAAACTTTCAATGTGCTCGATCAATTGCGGAGACTCACTACCACCAGGGAAAAACACATCCAAATCCCAAACTTCAGGATATTTTACATTCACCATTTCATTACCCACTTTCTGAATTGTAGTTCAATTCTTATTTTACTAAAAAATAAGTTAAAATGCTCGAAAATATTTCGGTTTTTGAAATAAAAAAGCTAGCCTGTATGTCGGCTAGCTACAAGATTATAATATCGGTGATAATAAACGCGAAACGGATTCTCGAACTTTCGTCCATGTTTTGCGTTCGTCATATTGCTCCTTCGTTAATTCAAAACTCTCCTCAATATCGGCTTCAAACAGCTCCCTACATTGTATCGCCAAATCGGCATCATATAGAATGGCGTTAATTTCAAAATTCAGGCTAAAACTTCGTACATCAATATTTGCGGTTCCAATTGTCGCCACTTCATCATCAATGACAATCATTTTTGCATGAAGGAAGCCTTTTTTATAACGATACACTCGACCGCCAACCTCCAATAAATCGCCGCTGTATGCTGAATTTGCTCCATATACAAAAGCATGATCGGTTACTTCAGGCATCATGATGCGCACATCAACACCTGATGAAGCAGCAATTTGTACCGCATGCATAAATGGCTCATCCGGAACAAAATACGGGGATTGAATATAAACATACTTTTTGGCACTTAAAATCATCCGAATATAGCTGTTTTTAATCGATTCAAAATCCGTATCCGGGCCGCTCGACACAATTTGAACAGGTGTATCCGAATCTACTGTAAATGACGGGAAATATCTTTGTTCGATTTCAGTCAGCTCTTCTTTTTTCGCCTGATACCAGTCGAATAAAAAATGTGCCTGCATGTTGTAGACCGAATTGCCTTCTATTCTCAAATGTGTATCGCGCCAATACCCGATTTCATCATCCAGACAGGCATATTCATTTCCGACATTAAATCCACCGATATACCCGATCCTTCCATCAATAATAATGAGCTTCCGGTGATTTCGGAAATTGATACGTGGATTCAAGAGTTTAAAATAGGATGAAAAATATGCTTCTACCTGTCCACCGGCATCCGTTAACTTTTTCAGATCCTTTTTGCGTAATGTGCGCGACCCTAAATCGTCGTACATCATCTGTACTTCAATACCTTCTTTTGCTTTTTTCACAAGTGCGTTAAATATACTTTTTCCGACATCATCCATTTTATATATGTAGTATTGAATATGAATGGTCTGTTTTGCATTTTCGATATCTTCAATAACCGAACGGAATTTCTCTTTCCCTTCTGACATTATTTTGACATCATTTTTCGAACTTAATAAAGAATGGTTATAATCAACGTTCATCTTGATTAACGCTTCATGCTTTTTTGTAATGGCATTTGGAAATTCATATGTTCCATCTTCCAGCGCATTCTTTTGTTCCTGGAATATTTCCAATGTTTCCTCCTGCTGCACTGCATGCCACCGCACAAAATGTTTTTTCTGTAAATTCCTACCGATCAGTAAATATAAAATAAAACCAAAAATCGGTAAGAAAAAGAGTACGAATAACCACGCCCATGTAGATGAGGCGCTTTTCCGGCTGATGAATATTAATACGAGGGCAAACACAATGTTCAAAGCAAACAAAGTGACGGTTAAAATACCAGTTACTGTCATGAAGTTCATCTCTTTTCATAATTTAATTATAAGAGAAAGCAACTACTAAATGTTATAATTTACTAGTTTTTTCTACTATTTTACTATTCCCTGTAAATATATATTTAAGACACTGAAATACATATTTTAAAGGAATTCATTCATTATTTGGGTGAGTATTTGCTTTTAGCGTGAAAATGAAAATACCGCTTACCTCAAAAGTAAGCGATAATACGTCTGATACTAGTTTTTCCACTCATGCTCCTGTCTAGCCTTTATCAAACTGTAATACAATGAGTAGCGCTGTAATCCTTTCGCTTCCTCAACTGCCTTTTCTGCAGATTGATCAAATGTCTCCATCTTATTTTCTGCTAATGCTAATTGGGCATCGACCGCATAGATCATCCACGCTTTCTTTAATGGATAGCTTTTTGCCCGATCCCGATTCCCCGTTAACGCGGCAATGCTGGCTTTTCCATATGGACCATTTGGTGTATCCATCAGTTTGTCCGCAAATTGCTCCGCACGTTCAAAATCGTTAAGACGAATTGCCCGATTCATTTCATATGTAAGTTTCATAACGGGTTGCTTATAATGTTCTATAATGCGATCCATTGCCTCGATTTCGTCTTCTTTTGTCCCATTTTCCAAGACAAGGAGATAATTTAGCATTGGATCTTTTTTATGATTTTCGATATAGTTTTTAATCTTCAACAGATTTGTTGAAGCGAATGCAATGTAATACATATAACCGATGGAACAAAGCGCAAATAAGAGAATAATCGAGATGCTTACAGAAAATGGCCAATCCAGCATTGCACTGAATACCCCTACTATTACTCCTAAAATAATGACATAAAACCAGTTTATCAATTTCCCACTTCCTCTCCGTTCACTTCATTCATTATAGCTCAAACTTCCTTACAATCAATGACTGTTCAAATTAACAGATCGCAAAAAAAGCAGATGCACAAAATCTGTGCATCTACTTGAGATTTATTTCATTTTCTTTAAGCTTTTCGATACTTGCTTCCACTTACGTTTTTCTGCAAGCTGTGCATCCGTATTCGCCTTTTTCTCGAAATAAGCAAGCTCCCGCTGTAGTTTAAAATAGCTCGTTAAACGGGCAGCATCAAGTGCCCCTTCTTCAACTGCCTGCAATACAGCACAACCGGGTTCATTTTTATGCTTACAATCGCGGAATCTGCAGTTTTCTGTAAGCTGTTCAATATCGGAAAAACTTGCATTTAGACTGTCCCCCTGATCCCATAGCTGCAATTCCCGCATTCCTGGAGTGTCAATCAGGCAAGCACCGGATGGTAAAACAACAAGTTCCCGGTGTGTCGTAGTATGGCGGCCTTTTGCATCATCTTCACGGATTGTGGATACTTTCATTTGTTCTGTGTTTAACAAAGCGTTCGTAAGAGTTGACTTACCTGCACCGGAAGAACCGAGTAATGCCGCAGTTATCCCTTCAGTTAACAGCGCATGTAATGAAGCCATTCCTTCACCAGTCCGCGCACTAACCGTCAAAATATCCACACCGAAAGCAACCGACTCGATTTCTTTTAAATACGGCGTGACATCCTCGCATAAATCCGCTTTCGTTAATACAATAACCGGTGTTGCACCTGAATCCCATGCAGCTACTAAATAGCGTTCCAAACGGCGTATATTGAAGTCATCATTTAAACTCATAACAAGTAAAATAAGATCAACATTTGTTGCCACGATTTGTTCATCGACTTCAAGACCTGCCATTTTTCTTGTGAATTTGGATTTTCGATCAAATAAATGATGAATAATGGCACGCTCTTCTCCCGGCATTTGTTCAATTATGACGAAATCGCCAACAGCCGGATAATCTTTTCTTGAAAAGGCGTGGTATGCAAAGTTTCCTGATACCGTTGCCAAAAACTCTCCCTGTTCTGTCAGGACACGGTAGGAATGTTTATGTTCGAGTATGACACGTCCAACAAGTTTTGTGGACGTATCAATGGATAATGTTTGTAGTTGTGTATCAAAAAAAGTAGTAAAACCTAATTGTTGTAAATTCAATGGAATTGCCTCCTAATGGCGTATGATAGTGTTTTTGTTTTTTAGGCAAACAAAAAAACCTTATGACCAGCAATTTTGCCCGTCATAAGGTTTCATACGCACAGTAAAGAAGCGTGACTCTTCGATATTAGAAGGCACTATTGTGGCGAATGTCATATGACAAGCATAATTGCATTGTTTCAATCTCATTTAATTTAGTCATATCCATCACCATCTTTCTCCATTAGTTATTCCAACTATAACAATAGATAGAATGTTTTGTCAATACAGTTCGACGGTTAATTACAAAATAATTAACAATTCATTCTACTCTGCTGCACTTGCTGATGATTCCATTCATTATTGAATCTTCTCGAATATTATGAAACAATTATTTTATTAGTTATGATCATAATAATAAATAGAAATTATTAAAAAGAGGGATTCTAGATGAACATTCGATTAATACAATGTGCTACCGAAAGTTTAGACGCTTTACAAACAATCAGCCGTGATACATTTTACGAAACATTTCATGAGCAAAATAGTGAAGAGAGTATGACTGATTATTTGAATGATGCTTTTTCAGTAGAAAAATTGACAGCTGAGATCAAAAATAAACACTCTCTATTTAAGTTACTGTATGTAAATGAAGAGCTGGCAGGTTATTTAAAAATCAATACAGAGGAAGCGCAGTCCGAACAATTGGGGCAAGAAACTCTGGAAGTGGAACGAATTTATATTTTAAACCGTTTTCAGAAACTTGGTTTAGGGAAAGTGTTAATGAACGAAGCGATTAAACTGGCCCATGAAAAGAACAAAAACAAAATTTGGCTCGGCGTATGGGAAAAAAATCTGAATGCAATTGCGTTCTATGAGAATGCTGGCTTTGAAAAAACAGGCTCTCACTCATTTTTCATGGGTGAAGAAGAACAAAAAGATTTTATTATGACTAAACATTTGTGAGGGAAAATAATGTACATTCCAAAGCAGTATCAATTAACAGATGAACAAAGGATTCGTCAGATTATTAATGAGTATAGTTTTGCGACAGTTGTTTCCCTTCACCAAGGTGTACCGACTGCCACGCATTTACCGCTCTACTTAAGTGAAGACGGGAAGTTTATTTACGGTCATTTTGCACGCGCTAACACCCAATGGAAAGATATTCTCGATCAGCAGGTGCTCGCCATTTTTAATGGCCCGCATAGCTATATCTCTTCTTCCTGGTATGAAACGAAAGATTCTGTACCTACGTGGAATTATGTGGCGGTTCATGTAAAGGGATTTATCGAACTGATGGAGGATGAAGAGGAAATCCGCCTATCCCTTCACCATTTGATTGATAAATATGAAGTGTCTAATAGTTCCTATGATGTAAATGCTGTTGATTCAAAATATATGAACGACTTATTAAAAGGCATTGTGCCATTTAAAATTCGGATTAGTTCAGTTGAAGCTACGGCAAAATTAAGCCAAGGCCACTCTAAGGAACGTCAAAAACTTGTCATCGGTGAATTACTAAAACGGAATGACAGTTTTGATAAAGAAATCGCAAAATTAATGACGGAAAATTAATGGATTGTAAAATGTTTGAATTATTTAAATAGTCTTATATTTTAATTGACACCCTTATCCTAATATGGTAAATTTATCTCGAATTCAAGGTATAGAACTTCTTGGGTTTCATAATAGTTGGGAGGAATTTATCATGGCAAAATGGCAAATCGATCAGGCACACTCAACAATTGGTTTTGAAGTCAAGCATATGATGGTCTCGAAAGTTAAAGGTCAGTTCACTAATTATTCAGCGGATGTAGAAGTGGATAATTTAGAAGATTTAACATCGGCGCAAATTGAAATTACGATTGATACGACAAGTATTAATACAAACAATGAAGATCGTGACAACCACTTAAAATCAGCGGAATTCTTTGATACTGAGCAATTCCCTGACATTAAATTTAAATCGACAAGCATCACAAAAGATGGTGATGACTATAAAGTTTCAGGCGATTTGACGATTAAAGATGTAACGAAACCAGTCGTATTCGATGTAGAATATGGCGGTAAAGGAACAAATCCATGGGGTGTTGAAGTTTACGGTTTTGAAGCGGAAACGAAAATTGACCGTGAAGAATTTGGTCTTACATGGAACGCAGCACTTGAAACAGGTGGCGTATTAGTCGGAAAAGATATTAAAATTAAAGTAGAACTTGAATTAAACCCAGCACAATAATTAGTAAGAAGCAGCCGTAGCTATTATGTATACGGCTGATTTTTTTGTGCAACTTTACATAATTTATAGCGTCAAGTTTGAAAACATTATTTTCCATTTAGGTGTGAGGTGCTATTTTGCGAAATTTTTGGTCTGCCATTACGTTATTCACTTTATGTTTGTCCTTTATAGGCGTGTGCGTTTATATAATGAGTAATACATTATGGACATTTTCCTATACAACACTCATTGTGATTGCTCTCCTTTTTGTGCTGATTATTTATTCGTTACTTAAGGAATACAAACAATTGTCATGCCTAAAAAAAGTGGTAGCTTCTTTCTTGAATACCATCTCCATTTTATTTACATCACTCATTCTTTTATTTTTCGCTTTAAAAATCATTGTTTATTCATTTGGTGGTACAGAGCATCTGGTAAAATCTTATTCGCCGGATATGGGCTATACTTTGGATTTCTATGCTTTTGATGCAGGAGCGATGGGATCGTTTGGAATTCGGGGGGAACTTGATGGCCCATTAGGATTTAAAAAACAGTTTTATTACGAAAGACATGCCGAAAATGCAAATATTCAATGGCTGACCGATGAGATTGTCATTATTAATGGACACAAACTCAATCTAAAAAATGGGGAAACATTTGGTTATAAAATCAAAACGAGGTGAAGGTAATGCAAACGGCAATAATTTTTGA
The DNA here is from genome assembly GCF_038003445.1 of Solibacillus sp. FSL K6-1126. Classification (NCBI taxonomy): domain Bacteria; kingdom Bacillati; phylum Bacillota; class Bacilli; order Caryophanales; family Caryophanaceae; genus Solibacillus; species Solibacillus sp. FSL K6-1126. Next base: position 2,187,288 of record NZ_JBBOPD010000001.1, read on the forward strand.
TATGGATGGCACTTTATTTCAAACTAATCTTATTTTAGAACCGGCACTCGAGCGTACCTTTGAGTATTTACGCAAAAATAATCTTTGGACAGGTGCTACCCCTATCGATGAATACCGAGAAATAATGGGTGTTCCTCTTGATGTTGTATGGAAGACGTTGTGTCCGAATCACTCTGATAAAATTCGTGAAAAGAGCAATTATTATTTTCAGTCGGCACTTATTGAAGAAATCCGCCTAGGAAACGGTGCACTTTACGAAAACGTAGTGTCGACACTTCAAATATTAAGTAAATCGTATCCCTTATTTATTGCAAGTAATGGTGAAACCGCTTATTTACAAGCGATTATGTCTACTTTCAAGTTAAATGGGTGGATACAAAAGTGCTATAGTATCGACATTATTCCATCAAGAAATAAGTCCCATCTTGTTGAACAAATAAAGCAGGAACAGAATATAGTCAGTGGTTTTGTCGTTGGCGACCGCGCATCAGATATTACCGCTGCAATTGATAACAATCTAATAGCCATTGCAGTGAACTTTGATTTTGCCCAACATGAAGAAATCAAAAAAGCCCATCATATCATTGCCGAATTTCCACAACTAATTGACATTTTGAACATCAATCGAATATTGGAGGGAGAACATGACTAATTCGACCAAAAACTCAGATTTACTTAAATTAAGCAGCATATTTGCAATTATTGGGCTGACATTAATTGTTTTTAACGGATCTATTGCCAATTCACTCGGCACTATTTGGATACAATCTCTCGGGGGAATGTCAGATACAAATGAATACATATTTATAAAAACGAGTTATGCCCATGCATCACTTGTAATTGGCGGGGTATTTTTGAGCATCAGTTTAATTGCAATGCTGTTCAGCTGGTATCAGCTTAGAAGTTAATAATAGTTTACACAAAAAAAGCATCGAATTAAGTCGATGCTTTTTTGCGTAGATGGAGATGAAATTTATTTGTTATTACTTTTATATTTTTCATGTACGGATGTTTCCTGAACAGGTTCGTCAGGAAGACGGTTGTACGATTCTTTCTCGGTATCAACACTCGATTCCTGTTGCTGATTGCCTTCCACGTGACTGCGTTCATTATAAGATTTCATCTCTTCGTCATTACGTTCATCCGGTAACCGGTTATAGGACTCTTTCACCGTCTCAACAGTTTTTTCCTGTTTTATGTTATCTTCTACATGGCTGCGTTCATTGTAATCTTTCATTTTTGTTTCATCACGCTCATCCGGTAAACGGTTATATGATTCTTTATTCGTTTTTAGGCTTTTTTTTTCCTCATTTCCTTCGACATGACTTCGTTCATTATACTTCTCCATTTTTTTATCATCACGCTCATCCGGTAAACGGTTATACGATTCTTTATTCGTTTTAAGCAATAAATCATCTTTCATTGATTCGTTTTGTACATTTACATGATTCGTTTCATCAAATTTTTCTACTTTCTCGTCTTTACGTTCATCCGGTAAGCGGTTATATGATTTTTTATTTGTTTCAGATTCTTTGTTTCCCATTTTGCATTCCTCCTACTATATCCATGTTGCTAACGATGTATGAAGCGTGATAGTCATCTATTCCCTCAAATAACAACATAAAACATGTTGTTCAACTGTCCTAGTATTAAAACGTTAACAATAAGGAAGTTGCTAATCATACTAAAAACCGCCCTTTTCTCTAACAATAAAGGGCGGTTTTATGAATTTGTATTATTGGAGTATTATGTAAAAGAGAATTTCACCCTTAATTTATATAGTTATTAACTGCCGGTTCGTTTCCACCTGGTAAGTTTAGTTATTCATCTGATTTTAAAAATCGCAAAACCCGGCTCATCGTAGTTGGAATGACGGATGCGTGATTTTCGCTTTCTGCTATATAAAACTCATAATTAATCCATTTCTCCGAAGCCATTTCAACAAATTTCTGGGCATCATCTACCATATCGCCCTCCTCACCTCCGACTCCTATGTATAGAGCAGCTGCAAAAGGTTTTTCCGCTTGTTGAATTGTACGAAAAAGCTCATGATTATTCCACCAAATCGAAGGACTAATAGCTACATATTTATAAAAGCTTTCGGGATAAGTTAAGTAGCTCCACAGCACAAATAATCCGCCTAAAGAGTGTCCATACAGCGAGATTTTCTGATCGTCAACTGTATATTTTTCCTGAAGCATCGGTACAATTTGCTGAAAAATATAATCGATTAGTTGTACTGCTCCCCCAGCCGGAAGCTCTTGCATCACTTTCCCCCTGCGAACAGGAAAATGATAGTGATCTGCCGGTGACGTGAAATCATGGAATCGCTGTTTTGGAATATCTTTTTCATCATGGCCGATACCAACAATTATTGCTGGCTCCACTAATGTTTTTTTTCGGTTTCGCAACTGCATTGCCATTGTTTCATACATAAGTTTACTGTAGCGTGTTCCATCCAACACGATGATTACCGGAAACCCTTGTGCCGGAGGAGTTTCATACGGTTCGTAAATGTCCACAATATAAGAATAGTCATTGTAATTTGATTGCATTAACTTCACCTATTTCATTAAATTATATGAGAAACAGACGGGTACCTGATGTTCCTGATCAATCATAATCTTAGCGTCAATCTGGAATACACTTTTTAGTATGTCGGCTTTCATTATTTGTTCGGGTGTGCCTGTATGAAGCACTTCCCCTTTTTTCATTGTAATTAGTTCATCTGAAAATCTTGCAGCATGGTTCAAATCATGAAGCACCATAATTATCGTACAGCCAAATGTTCTATTAAGATGCTGAACAATTTCAAGCACTTCCAGTTGATGTGCCATATCCAAGTATGTAGTCGGTTCGTCCAGCAGTAAAATATCGGTCTCTTGCGCCAAAGCCATTGCCAGCCACACGCGCTGACGTTGCCCCCCTGAAAGTGCCGCGATTTCCCGATTTCGAAACTCTAAAGTATTTGTGACTTCCATTGCCCAATTGATTTTTTCATTATCTTCTTTCGTAAGGCGTCCAACATTTTTCCTGTGAGGATAGCGTCCATACGAAATAAGCTCATGTACTTTCAACTGTCCCGGTGCTGCCGGTGACTGTACTAGTAATGCCAGTTTTTTTGCGATTTCCTTAGTAGACATTGTATTCATGTTTTCATTCTGAAGGAAAATTTCGCCACATTCCTTTTTTAATATTCGGCCGATTGTTTTTAATAAAGTTGATTTACCGCATCCATTAGGTCCGATAATCGTTGTAATCTTACCTGTATGAATACTTACATTTAAATTTTCAATAATTCTTGTATTCTCATAACCTGTTGTTAAGCTTTCAACTTCAAATGCATACAATATATCTCACCCTTTCGATTTTACAAGTAAATACAGAAAATATGGAATTCCTACAAGTGATACGACAATCCCTACAGAGAGTTCTACAGGTGAAAAGAGTGTTTTCGCTACATAGTCTGAAAACACAAGCAATACAGCCCCTATAAAAAGACTTACCGGCATCATATAGCGATGATGAATACCGACTAGCTGCCTGGCGATATGCGGTGCCATTAATCCAATGAACCCTATGCTCCCTGAAACGGAAACACAGGCACTGACAAGTCCGACACTTGCAAGCAATAGTTTAATTTTTTCTTTTTCTATACTAATTCCAAGACTTGTAATCGTCTCTTCCTCCAATTGAAAGTAGTCGAGCAAATAGGCTTTCCTATAAATATAAACCCCTAAAATAATCAGCCATGGCAGCATTGCACTAACAAAATACCAGTTGGAATTATAAATGGAACCATTCATCCAAATAGCGGCTGCCTGATAATCCCCTTCATCCATTTTCAGTGACCAGAATAGGGTAACAGCACTAAAGCCGGTATTAATCGCAATCCCTGTTAAAATCAACCTTTGCATATCCATACGTCCATGTTTCAATGAAATGACCAATATAATTATTGCAGCTATTGCTCCTCCTACAAAACCAAAAATCGGAACAATCAATATTTTAATAAGGCTGTTTATTTCCACATCAATGAGTTCGATATGGAAGAAAAACATGAAAATAACAATTGCACAGCCTGCACCTGCGTTAATTCCGATAATTCCCGGATCAGCAAGGGCATTTTTTGTAATCCCCTGAAGTACAACGCCAGCCATCGCAAGGCCCATCCCGACAAGGGCAGCCGTAATAATTCTAGGCAGCCGAAAATCAAATATGACTAAATCAAATTGTTCTGTCGAATCAATCCGCAGTAAAGTCTTAAATACTTCCGGCGTCGTCATCGTGAATGCACCGTTCGTTAAATGTATATACATGGCTATAAGAAGTATGAAAAACAGTGTGCAAATAATAATAAGCCATCTTGTTTTTTTAAGCGGCATATTTTTCCCCGCCTTTACGTCGAATTAAATATAAGAAGAACGGTACCCCGATAAGTGCGGTTACTACTCCAATCGGTGTTTCAAACGGATAATTGATGTAACGGCTTATAAGGTCACACCCTGAAAGGAAAAATGCACCCATAACAGCCGAACAAGGAATAATTACTCGATAGTCGACGCCCACAAGCATTCTTACAATATGAGGTACGATCAAACCGACAAAAGCAATTTTGCCGACAAGAGCTACAGCAGTACCTGTCAATATAGCGACAGCTAACATACTTAATAGCTTTACTATTCTTGTGTTCTGCCCTAAGCCGACAGCAACATCTTCGCCAAGCGCAGTAATCGTTACAGCGCGCGCCAATGAAATGGCCAGTATTAATCCAATCATTCCAATTGGAACACATAAATAGATTAATTCCATTTCTACCATATGTACTTTCGAGTTGTACCACATAGTAATCGTTTGTGAAATTTGACGATACATCGCAATTGCTGTTCCGCTGCTGCTTATAAACGTACCGATTACAGTACCGATAATTGCCAGTCTTACTGGGGAAAGACCGTTTTTAATAATGGATGCGAAACCAAATACAAGTGCACCGCCAAAAAGTGAACCTAGCATAGAAAGGAGGACTAAATTAAAACTTGAAATTCCTGGCAAAAAAACAAAGGCCAACGTTATAAAAAAGGCTGATCCATCCGTTACGCCCATAATTGATGGGGACGCAAGGAAATTTCGAGTTACCCCTTGCATAATTGCACCTGCTGTTGCTAAAAATGCACCAACAAATAATACAGCGAGCGCTCTTGGTACCCGTCCAGTCCATATGATTTGATGATCTATATTTTCTTTGTCGTAACGGATAATTGCATCGATAATCGTTTCAAGCGCGATTGATTTTGTACCCATCGAAATCGACATGAGTGTCACAACAACAATCAGAACTGGCATTATTGTTGAAAATAAAATGAAATGCCGATATGAAAAATTCAAAAGTATAGGCCTCCTTTTATTGAATAAAAGAAAGAGGCTGCCCGGAAAACCTTTCCGGGACAGCCCTTTCACAGAAATATTGTAAAGTCTGTTCTACCTTCTCTGAAGCTGTCTATTGAATAATTCGCACTTATTTTAATACGTTCTCATTAAATGCTTCCAGGAAGTTAATTTTTGACCACGCTGTCCCACCCTGTGCCATTGCATCAATTAGATTAACGTGCACATTATTTGTTTTGGCAGCAGTTGTACTGTTGAATATCGGATGATCTAAAATCTCCTGTAATAATTCAGGAGTATCCTTATTTTCATCATCAGCATATTGAAGGAAAATCATGTCCGGGTTCCACTCTGCCAACGTTTCATATGTAATAGTTGTTTGTGCTTCGATTGAATTCAATTCTTCCGGCACTGTAAATCCAAAATCTTCATAAATTGAAGGGTTTAAATATACTCCTGCAGGATAGACCGACAACCCGCCACGTACGCGGATGATTACAACCTTTTTATCTTTCAGCTCACTGTTAGCAATCGATTCTTTCGTACTGGCTAATTTCGTATCATAGTCATCCAATGCTTTCTGTGCTTCTGATTCTTTACCGGCTAATTGGCCAAATAATAATAAATTCTCTTTCCAGTTTGTAGAAATATGAGAATAAGGGAATGTCGTTGCTATTTTGTTATAATTGGATATTTGTGCTTCATCCCATTTGCTAGTACCTAAAATTGCCTCAGGATTTAAAGAAAGCATTGACTCTGTGCTTGGTTCTTTTTTTGAACCGACAACAGTTGCTCCTGCTAAATCTGACTCCAAGTATTTAGGAATTGTCTTACCGTCCATAGAAATAACACCAGCAGGCTTTACACCAAGTACTGCAGCATCTTCCATCGCTTCCAGACTTGCTGCAATAATCCTTTCTACTTTTTCCGGTACTTCGTAGTCGTTCCCTAAATAAGATATTTTTCTTTCTGTTTCTTCATCTGCAACTGTTTTTTCTACATTTGTAACTTGTTCTGTTTTATTTTCTGATTCACCTGCAGATGACGAATCCACCTCTTCATCTGCAGTGCATGCAGAAAGCATTAAAGACAATGCCCCTGAAAAGATTAATGTACGATATTTCTTCATAATTCTTTCCTCCTGTTTTAATCGATAACGATTATCATTATCACTTTGTGTACAATATCGATAATATCAAAAGAATATTTTTACGTACATAGAGTTTTTTACAAAAGGAATGGACTTTTGCTCAAACAGTTAAATATTGCTTTCGGAAATTTGTCGGTGTCATATGATATTGCTTTTTAAAAACACGACAAAAGTAGAATGCATCCTGGTAACCGATTAGTTCAGCAATGTCCTTAATCGGAATTGATGTCGTGCGCAGCAATTCCCTCGATTGTTTTAACCGGATTTCCGTTAAAAATTGAATGGGTGACATGCCGGTTTGCTTATGGAACAAATAGGCAAGGCGTCGACGGTCACACCCTACCTCTTCCGCGATTTCTGCTATCGTAATAGGTAATCTATAATGTTCGGTCATAAATGTAATGGCCTGGTCCACCACATTATTTGATGTTTGCATTTTTGCGCAAATGACGAAAAATTCCACCAGCTGCATAAACAGGGATTTGCATTTCAGCTTGTTTAAATCGCCCGGTATTTTTTCGAAATAAATTAATTGGTGGACTAAATAATCCAATTTATGATGATGACCTGTTTCAATTTTAAAATGGCCTATTTCCACTGAAAAGGGGCTGCTTATCATTTCATAATGCAGTACCGTATAATGCCATGGTTCTTCACTCGTGACTGTAATATCAATCGCCATATTAGGTCCGGCATGCAGGATAACCCCTTTCTGTATAGCGTATACTTCTCCATTTAACGAAAAATTTGCACTACCCGAAAGAGTAATAACGAGTCCGTAGAAATATGGAGCTGTATTACGATTGTGATCATGTACATATGGACCTAAACTTGTTACAAATAAATCCGAATATTGAACCGTTGAGTTGGCGAAATATTTTATTAAATCATTTGTTTGAATGTTCCTCACCCGCTTTATCTTTCAATACCATGGGAATGATAATCATTTTCAATAAAGGTACACTACTATGACTTAATAATTCAACATATTTTTACTACTTGAGTGAATTAATGCAATTTATCATATAATTCATACTTAAAATAAGCCAAGGAAATCTCATTTCACTTAATTAATTCTATTTTCCGAAAATGTTGTTGATAGTTGATACACATTGATTTATAGTTATTGTATTTTAATGGAATAGAGGTATTTGGTCCTTGTTTTATATCATTCAGTTTATTCTTGGCGGTACAGTTATGCTGCTGGCTTCATGGTTAAGCAAATCGAATCTGCACTTTTTGTCCGGTATTATAACATTGCTTCCGATCTTAACGTTACTCAATATGCGGTTGCAAATGAAAAATATGACGGAAGATACTTTTCATATTGTCCAGCAAAACGCCATTTTTGGTGCTGTCGGCATGGTGTTATTTACTGTACTTGTTTTTTATTTATCCGGTTTATGGAAGCCTAGTTATGCTATTTTAGGAGCACTTTCGGTTTACATCGTTTTCATGGTTGCCGGAAGACCTGTGCTTGCGTTATTAAACGCTTAGTAACAGTTTTATTATGGATTTCCAAAAATAAAAGCGCATGGAGCAGTTACTTTCGTAACCAGCCCCATGCGCTTTTAATTTTATTGATAAAATGGTTTTACTTCATAACCGCTTTGTTCTAAATGATAGCGAATATTTTTATCGACTAAGAAGTGACCTGCGCCGACAACGACAAAGAATGTACCTTGCTGTTCTTCCAATACATCAACAAGCTTTGCGGCCATTTCTTCATCACGTTTACCAAACAGCATCTGATTGAACTCGGATGTGTCTCCTTCCATTTCAGTTAAGCTTGCCGCAAACTTTTCCACATCACCTTTGACCCAATTCGTGAACCAGTCTGCCATTAACTGTACATCTTCTTCTGATTGTTCAGTAGGCTCCAAAATACCGTCAAGAGCGGCTACCAATGATTCTTCCTGGGCTTCTGGAGATAAAGCTTCAAACATATCGACTTGTGCATTAACACCTTCTAGCTCATAAATAGGCTTTTGCTGTAAGTAAGCACTTAATAAAAATTGCATATCTACCCCATGCATCGCCATTTCTTCTGCTGTTAAACCAAATGCCCCGTCCATCATCATTGTCGAAAAATTATTTGAAAGCAACCAAGGCTTTTGCATTTCCAGTTCTTCCATAGGCACTTCAAGTTGAGTTGCGACTTTCTGAAGTTTCGCATACGTTTCTTCACTTACAACATCTTTAATCGTTCGTCCATCTTTAAACATTGCTTTTTCGATATAATAATCCATACCAGTTGGATCTAATAAGTTCGCTTCAACGAAAAGGCCGTCCGAATCATCGAAGGCTTTCGTTAATTGTTTATGCATAGGATATAAATCAGGTGTTCCTACATGAATGGAACCAAGCAAATACACTTTTGTATCTTCGTCTTCCACTACCCATGCAACACCTTTTGCACCTTCGTTTGCCTGCTCAAATGTATTCTGTATTAAGCGTACTGCAAAAATTACCGCATGTTGTGTTGTAGCTTTTTTGTCGAGCATCAAGCCTTGTTCTGACCCTTGTAATATTTTTTGTTTCTGCATATATGTAACAGCATCTTTTTCTGTATTTAACTTGTATTGGCCGACAATATTATAAAGACGGTTAATAATATCACCGCGTGTGCCATCGCCTTTTACCGCTACTGGTTTAAATTCTTCGTTTTTATCCAAATTTAAAGTTGCAATTTTTTGAGCAGTTAGCTTAATTAATGAATCTAAACGTTCAGCTGTAATAGTAGAACGGAAGCCGTCATAGTACCATTCGATCGGAAAGATACCGAACTTTTCGCCTTCATTTAATGTACCGATTGCCCAACTGCTTATATCCGGTGTTACTTGTTCCGCTTTAACGGCAGGCATAATTGATGTAAGCATCAATGAAGTCCCCAACGTTGTAGCCAAAACAGTTTTAGTCATCTTTTTCATTTAAACATCCTCCTGCATTTGAAAGTCATTTCCAATTAGTTTTTTGAAATAAATTATAGATAATGGATAAATTCAAGGTTAAATCATTTTCCATTAAAATCTATTTCACGAAATAAGTGTAACATAAATTTATTTAAATATAGAATATTTTGACATTTAAATTTTTTGTCTATGTACCCAAAAGCTGTAACTAGATAATTTGACTTAAATAAAAATAACTATATTTTTCTAAATAATATGAAGCTGATTAATTTTTAATAAATCGGGTATTTTAACAATAGTTACAAGAAAGGTGGTTTCCATTCATGAAGAAATTTGCATTAATTTGCGCATTAAGTACAACTGCATTGTTAGTAGGCTGTGGTGACAGCGAGGAAGCAACCAATTTGCCTGAAAATGCGCCGACAGAACAAAATACAATGAATCAGACAAGTACTGTAACCGAAACTCCGGATGCCCCATTTAACTTTACTCACTTTGATTTGGATATCCAGTATGCGGATGATAAGAGTTATGAAGTGAGTTATGAAAATGAAGCATCTCGCGCAGAAGCACAAATCGAAGATGAAGTGAACAAAACAAAAATTGAAGGTAATGAAGCAACGAACAAATTGGTTCCGATTTTTGAAAGCTTCACATTCGATATCAATTCAGAAGATGATGCGGTAATTGATGAAGTGCTGCAAAAATTTGAACAACCGGACAGCTATTTGGAAGTGGAAATTGAAATTAAATATGCAGATGGTACAGTAAAAGAGTACCACCGTGTAGCACAGCAATAATGATAATGCAGCTGGAACTGAAGTAGATATCCCAGTCGATTTTTACGGCAGCTAAAAAGTGCCATTTTTCTCCCCACGGAAAAATGGCACTTTTGTGTTATTTGCTCCCCTCTTCATTTTTTCTTGCCAAACTGAATTAAATCATTTTTGCGATCTGCAATGTTTTATATAATACTTTTGCCATTTGCGAACGTGTCAGTTTTCCATTCGGGTCAAATTGGCCATTTTTCTTACCACCAAAAATTCCAAACTCATAAGCTGTTGCTACAAAATAACGGTCAGACGTAGATAGCTGTTTAAAATCAGTAAATGGGATTTTTTTATAATCAGGATCTGAAATTTGGACCCCCGCATATTGCAGCATCCGTATTGATAAAACAGCTGCTTCCTGCCGTGTAACAACTTTCCCTGCATTGAAATAGTTACTATTTGGATGCTCAAGTATACCGGTTTCCAACAGTGCCACTATAGAAGTTTCATACCATTTACCACTGATATCTAGATACGTGGAACTTTCGTTTGTCGTAATATTCATCGAACGGGCAATCATTGCCGCATATTGCGCCAAAGTTACTTGCGTATTCGGTTTGTAATATCCGTTTTCTACCCCACTAACGATTTTACGTTTCGCTAACTGTTCAATTTCATATTGATGCCCATCGGCATGAATATCAAAAAATTGCACTCGACTATTTACAACTTTAAATTGTGCGGATGTTTTCGTTTTTATTATATTTTTATTTGCAATTTTTCTGTATGGCGTTGCTATATACTCCCCATCGTTATCTAGACGAACAATGGTAGTTGAAGAAGGCAATCCCTTTACTTCTATATCAATATAGGAAGAAAATTCGAAGTTTTCATCATACATACTTGCAGTAAACAGTATAGAATCTTCATTAATTTCTTCAATTGTCATTGTCACAATATCATTATTATTTGTTTTTGGCACCGCAACATAAGGGATTGTAAGTGTAATAGTATCCGATACAGCTATTTTTGTGTTCGTATACTGATTCATTTCTGTAACCGGCATTACTACCGTATACAATTGTCCTTTTTTTGAAACTTCTATGTTTGTCGGATAATCGGTTGGCTTTTCCATTTCATCAATATAATAAGGATCCCACCCATATGAAGTGTTGCGTTGTACTTCTTCGATATAAAGTAAATCTCGATAATTGGCTACATAGTTTTGCTGTAAGCATTTTTTGCCTCTATTAAATAATATTCGTATGTAGTGCTAAATGGATTAATCTGATCGATGAGGTTTTCCACATTTTCAACCTGCCAGTCATTTGCAGCATTGATGTATGCAGGTGCAGTTATGGTGACAGCTGGAGTTGTAAAGAGAGCCAAGTATAATGTTGTTTTTTTCATACGTTTAAACTACCTTCCTATTGTAAACTGTTACAATCAGTTTAGCACAAATTGCCTAGTCATTGTATATTTTTCCATTTTTTAATAAATACTCTCATTCCTGTCCTGGTGAATTTATCCCACTTGTGGAAGAAAACCATATGATCAATGGAAGTTACCGATTGGGTGATTGAAAAGGTGTGCCAATATCTTAAAGAATGCAAAGAAAACGGATTGCCATCATCCCCATTGCAATTAATATCCCACCAATCCAATTTATGAAAAAAGGGCTGTTTCAACATGTCAAAACACAATTGGATCATATGGGATCGATCCGTTCTAATTGGAATTCGAAATTACAGAAGATACTTTGCTGAATATCGAATCGAGTGTATATTCTACGATTCAAAGCTTGAAAGAACTTGGAATTCGTATCGCGGTGGACGATTTTGGTACCGGCTATGCATCTTTAGCTTCGATTCGAAAGTTTAAACCGAATAAAATTAAAATCGATAAAATATTTATTAATAATATTAATAATGAGGACAAGGTAGATAACGGTATTATTTGTGCTACATTAAATTTAGCAAAATCGTTGGAGATGAATGTGGTCGCAGAAGGTGTGGAAGAGTTTGAACAGCTTAAATTCCTCAAGAAGAATGACTGCGATGTAATTCAAGGCTATCTATTTTCCAAACCCGTTAAGAAGGAAATGTTTGAACACATCATGAAAGCCGGTTATTTATCACCGCAAGTTTCATAATCTTTTGTTCCATCCATTAAAACAAATAAACCGAAGCAACTATTAATGAACTGCTCCCTGTCAAGTAGACAGTGGAAATAATAAAAATGCTTTAAGCGGCTTGAGACCTGAACTCTTTAGGACTCAAGCCGTTTAATGTTTCTTGATATCGTTCGTTGTTATAGAATTTTATATATGTATCAATCGCATGTTTTAACTCTTCGTACGTCTCAAACTTATGTAAATAATACTTCTCTACTTTTAGAGTCCCCCAAAACGCTTCTATCGGTCCATTATCAATACAGCGGCCGACTCTCGACATACTGTGTGTCAGATTTGCTTTCTCTATGATTCGCTTGAATTCTTTTGATGTATATTGATATCCTCGATCACTATGTAGGATAGGAAACTCCTTTTGATTTAACTGGCGTATAGCTGGTTTAACGGTCTTGAAAACTAAATCATTATTATTTAAATGTCCTAATTTGTAACTGACAATAGACTTGTCATATAGATCAATAATCGCACTTAAATAAGCCTTTTTACCATTTCCATACTGGAATTCAGTTACGTCTGTACACCATTTTTGATTTGGCTTTTTGGCCGTAAATTCGCGTGCTAATACGTTCTCAGCTGTGTAATCTGGTGTTACCTTACGGTACTTTTTTGGACGACATCGAATAACTGCCTGTAAATCGGAAATCTGCATCAGTCGATAAATACGTTTTTTATTTACTTTATTTAAGCCTTCTTTTTCGCGCTGACGATTGATTGTCATAGTGATTCTACGATAGCCGTAAATACCATTTACTTGTTTATATAAATGATTAATGGATGCTACTAACTGTCTGTTTTCCAATTCTTGCGATGTTGGCTGGCGGTTTAACCATTTATAATAAGCTGCTCGTGATACGTTAGCTAATTTACAAAGTAATAGAATCGGAAATTTTTCTTTTTCTGCTAATTCTTGAATAGCTAAATAATGACTCTGCGTACGAATTTTACTTAACGAAGCCTCCTTTCGATTTCCTCTAACTTTTTTAAAAGTAAATTTTCAGCACGTAATCTTTCATTTTCACGTTCTATTTGTTGGATTTTTAACCGTAATTTATCTTCTGGTGTACGTTCATCCGCTGATTTCATTCGCCCACGGCGATCTTCAAGAGATTCTTCGCCACCAACTTCAAACTTCCGTACCCACTGGTAAACTTGTTGGTAAGTCACATTATGTTGAGTTGCCGTTGTTTTATAATCCTTTTGATTCTTTATACAAGTTTTCGCAATTTCAATTCGTTCTTCTAGAGTAGTGTTTCTTCCCTTAGTCATAGTTTGGCTCACCCTTTTATTCGAGTCTTTTAAATCACTATGACTATTATATTTTTTTAACCACCTGTTGAATACATTTTGACCACTGATTCCATATTTGGCCATAATCTCGTGCTTTGAATACTTACCTGTTAAGTAATCTTCAATGGCATTTCTTTTCAACTCTTGAGGGTAAATTTTATTTTTCGCAGGACGAAGTAATGCGCTTGTGCCCCCAAATTGATATTTAGCTCGCCATTCGTATAATCTAGCTACATTCACATTAAACATGCGACAAATTTCTCTTACCGAGTAACGACCTTCCTCTAAATATTTAAGAGCCAAAATCTTAGTATCTATTGAAAATGTTTTATTAGACAAAAAAATGCCCCCATTCGACAAACAGATTTTATTTTTTATCTGTCTACCTAATGGGGAGCATATCATTAATAGCTGCTTCGGTTTTTTATGATGTTATTTTAACTCGTTATATGCTTTTAAGAATTCTTTAACTTTTTCGCTGTCTGCTTCCAGTTTTAAACCTGTGTCAATTAAAGGTGAAACTGTTGATACAGCTGGTTTTTTCTTACCTTGGTAGTAGCTGATGAACTCATCTTGATTGATCGAGTGAAGGACTGCTTTACGTAAGTCTGCAGATTTTGCTGCTTCACGACCGCTTGTATTGAACAATAAGTACGATACTGCGTTGCTGTCGGCTGTTTTTAATTGTAAGTTTTCATCGCCTTCAACTACATCTGTTTTCGTTTCAGGAACTGATTGTAATACGTGGATTTCACCATTACGCAATGCTGATAGTGCACTGTCATTATCCTGGATGAAACGAACGCTGATATTTTCAATTTTCGGTTCGTTTTCAGTTCCTGCCTGGTATGCAGGGTTTTTCACGAACGTTGCTTCATAGTCATTTTTCTTCACTAAAATATACGGACCTGATGCTGCTAAATGGTTTGCATAGCTTGCGCCTTCCGTAACAGTCGATTGATCACCGTATGCGATATCCGTGTTCGGGTCATAGCTTGCTACATCAAATGTGTTCACTGCAGTTACTGCCGCTTCAGATACAATTCCGCCAGATTGGTGCGCTAAGTAGTTTAATACTTGCGGGAATGGATTTGGCGTTGTTAGTTTTACAACTTGGTATTTCCCTGCTGCATTGTCTACATCTTTTTCATCTGTCACAACTTCAGAAATTGCTGCAGGCAGGTCATCTGATAATTCTTCTAAAACAGACTTGCCATCTGCTGTTTTCACTGACTCCAATGAAGTAATATCCGATATGATTTCAACTGTATCAATATTTTCATGGATTGAATATGTGCGGTGATCCGGAACTGATGTTTCGTCTTTTGCACGGTTTAATGAGAATACAACATCTTCTGCTGAAACTAAATCCCCTGTATCAACTGCTTTTTCCCCTTCCACTTTTGCGAAGTTAATATCATCGCGCAACACGAAATAATACTCTTCATTGTTTTCGGCTACTGCGTGGTCATAAGAAAGTGAGCCTTCTGATACGACTTCATCTGTATCCGATAAGTTTACTAAACGAACATACATATTTGTGTTTAATGTATTAATCGAGCCATCGTTTGCTTTAACCGGATCAAGTGATGTTAATGAAGCTAATGCTTGGTGAAGGACCAATGTTTCTGAAGCATTTTTCGCTTCTTCATTGAATGAAATTGTTTCCCATGCTTGAGCACGTGATTTTGGCAGCCGTACTGTATCAGGATTTACTTCTGCTTTATAAATACCTTGGAACTTTTGAGAAATATATAATGGTGCAATATAGGCATTGTCGAATACTAAAGCTTGTTCCAGCTCTTTATATTTTTCCTTTGCTTCATCACCTGTTAGCGTACTCGCTTCATCGATTAATTTGTCGACTGTTTCATCTGAAGTACGGCTGTAGTCCCCACCAGTTTTGAATAATCCGCGTACTGCATAGTCAGGGTTACCTGTTACAGTCGTCCAACTTGAAATGGCAATGTCAAAATTGCCCGCATCTTGCTGTGCTGTGAATGAACCGTAATCCGGTTGGATATTCAGTTTTACATCGAAACCGTTCTTCACTAACTGGTCACGTACGATGTTCATGTCCTGCTCAGAAGAAGCCATACCAAGTAATTCGATGACTGGCTTTGTCCCAGCCGTTTCAGTAGTTGCTGAATCATTTTCTTTTACATCCGATTTTGTTTCGACACAGCCTGCTAATGCTACTGCTGCCACTGTTGCTGTTGATGCTAACGTAAATAATTTTTTATTCATGAAAAATTCCTCCAAAAAGTTAATTAGATTTTGGGTCCAATGCGTCACGCAGTCCATCGCCGAAAAAGTTAAACGATAAAACAAGCAGCATAATACATAGCCCCGGGAAAATCGCTAAATATGAATGTGACTCTAAATACGTACTTCCAACTTTTAAAATATTTCCCCACTCCGGTATGTGCGGTTCAATACCTAACCCGAGGAAACTTAAACTACTAGTTGAAATAACGGCTCCTCCGATTGTTAATGTTGCTTTAACTATCATTGGTGCTAATGCATTTGGGACAATATGCTTGAAAATAATCGAACGGTCATTTGCCCCTAATGCCCTGGCGGATTCCACAAATTCATAGTTTGAAATTTGCAATACATTTGCCCGCATCGTTCTCGCATAGGTCGGAATTGCACCGACACTTAATGCGATAATCAAATTGGTCGTATTTGCGCCAAATGCGGCAATAATCGCAATCGCCAACAGAATACCAGGAATTGCATATAAAATGTCCAATGCACGCATAATGATATTGTCGGTATTTTTTCCGTAATAGCCTGAAATCGCACCGAGCGCACCGCCGATTATTGCGGGAATGATCGTTGCACTGAAACCAACAATTAAAGATATCTGCGCACCGAATACAATTCGGGAAAATAAATCCCTGCCAAAATTATCGGTACCTAACGGATATTCAAGTGACGGTGTTTGCAGCAATACCGCATAATTGTTTTCAACTGCAAAGTCATAATCAAAGGTCCATGAGCTGACAACCGATAAACTGAACATGAAAACGATGAAAAACAGGCCAAAAACCGCCATCGTATTACGTAATATTTTATTCCAAGTTTTTTGCCATTTCTCCACAGCGGACGGATCTGAATTCCGCGCTTTACGAATTAGTGTAATGCCTAGCAACAGCGAGAAAAAATTGCCTGTCACTGTTGGAATAAGCAGTACAATTCCAAGCGGCAGCATCCATTTAGGTGCTGTATCAACCGTGACAAACTTCGCAATTAACACAGCTGTTGCCAAATACAGCAATGTTAGTAAGATAAATCCGCCCATAGCAAGAACAAATGTATCGACTACATATGGTTTGAACAAATTTAATCCTGAAATCAGGATAATGAATATTTGTGTCAAAAATGCATAAACAGCAAAAGTATATTCTGCCGTTTTGTTTTTCGTTGCGAGCATAAAGCCGAATCCAGCAGCAAATACATTCCCGACGAAAATGGTTAAAATCAATGGAATACCGAGAAGTCGTGTACGCTTTGTCAGTTCTCGATGCTCCGCTAAATCCTTTTTAATAAGCAGTGATATGAGCCATACGTATATTGTTGTACCAATATAAATCGCAAAAAATGCAAGTACATAAGGCCGCCATACACCTTCTGAAAAATTAAAACTATAAAGTAAAAACAGCAATGAAAAAATCGCAGAAAAAGCAATGGTAAACTGTGCATTTACATACTCTTGTGTTATTTTCAACAGCAGTTTTACATCTGATATAAATTTCACGTCGTTACCCTCTCCTAAGATTTTTTCATTTTCGAACGAATTCTTGGGTCAAAGAAAGCGTATAAAATATCGATCAGCATATTCACTATGGAAATGGTGATCGCAATATAAACAACCCCACCCAAAATTGCCGGGATATCCGGAATAAATTGCTTGTCGACAATATAACTTCCAATACCGCTAATATTAAATACTTTCTCTGTTACTGCAGCACCGCCTAGCATTCCGCCAAACAGCAGGCCAATAACTGTAATAATCGGAATCATTGCATTACGGATCGCGTGCTTAGTAATTACTTTTCGTTCACTTAACCCTTTTGCTTTTGCTGTAATAATATAATCTTCATGGATTACTTCCAGCATACTGGACCTTGTCATACGAGCAATTGATGCTGTTATTGATGTTCCAAGTACAACGATCGGTAGAACGAGCGACATCCAGTTGCTCGGATTATACGTTGCCGGGAACCATTTTAATTCCAGCGAGAACGTCAATATAAAAATTAGCCCTTGCCAGAAACTTGGAATGGATAGTCCGATTAATGCGATTAGCATAAATACATAATCAATAAATGAATTTGGACGCACTGCAGAAACAATACCGACCGGAATCGCTATTGCAATCGCCATCAGTAAAGAGAACATTGCGATTTCAAGTGTTACAGGAAATTTGTTTAATATGCTTTGTGTGACATCTTCTTTCCCTGCAAAAGATGTTCCTAAATCAAATGTAAACAGACTTGACAGTGAATGCCAAAGCTGTACTAAGTAGGGCTGATCCAACCCGTATAGCTTATTAAAGTTTTCGACTTGTGCAGGAGTTGCCTCTACCCCCAGCAAATTACGGGCAGGGTCAAACGGTGAAATATACAAAATCGTAAACACAAGCGTTGCTACCCCAATGATAACGAACACACTTTGTAATAAGCGCTCAAAAATAAAGCGAGTAAATGGATTACTCGTAATGAGTAGTAAAGCATACATCAAAATACCAGGAATTATTGTAATCAGTAAAAAGTTCGGACGTTCTAATAGTGTACTAAAATAATTTTTGTAGGAGTTTTCCACTACTCCATTTGCCTCAAGCCTTTTTTCTATTTCTCGCTCCAATTTTTGCTGGGCAAGCGCTTTCGCAGCTTGAATAATAGTTTGCTCATCGACCTTTCGATTGAAAAACTGAGCTTTCGTCCGTTCTTCTACTTCATATTGCTTATGCCACTCGAATACTTTCTCGTCTTCTATTATTTGTCTCTTCACATTCATAGCCTTTTCCGCATACGTTGATTTGGATCGATTCATTAAATAGAGCGGAACTGTGAAAATGTGTACGAGCAAGCCGAGCAATACAAAAGCAAAATAATAACTCTTTTTCGAAGCATTTTTTTGAAAGCTTTCAAAAAATAAATGCTGCATGAAACAAAAGCAGCTCCTTTCTTACCAATTCTCTCCACTCTTACTGTGTAAAGAATTTTCAAACTTTAAATATTGTATAATTCCTACCTGTATAGTAATGTATTATGTAGAACGAACATTCAGAAGTCAATGAAATTATTTTATTTTTATTAAAGGATGAGCATGTTATGAGTAAAAAGTTGCTTCAAGTAAAGGATTTACGTGTATCTTTTATAACTGGCGAGCAAGAATTCGAAGCCGTTAAAGGCGTAAGTTTTCATGTAAACGAGGGTGAAACAGTCGGAATTGTAGGAGAATCCGGTAGTGGAAAAAGTGTAACGGCCCGTTCAATTATGCGTTTACTTCCATCTCCTCCTTCTTTCTTAAAAGATGGAACGATTGAATTCCAAGGGAAAAATCTAATTACCCAAACGGAAAACCAAATGGAAGCGATTCGCGGAAAAGACATTAGTATGATTTTCCAGGATCCGATGACCTCTACAAACCCAACTATTCGTATTGGTGACCAAATTGCAGAAGGTATAATGAAACATCAAGGGCTTTCGAAAAAGGAAGCACATTTAAAAACAATTGAACTATTAAAATTAGTCGGAATAAAAAATAGTGAACAACGTTATAATCAGTACCCCCATGAATTTAGCGGCGGGATGCGACAACGAGTTATGATTGCTATGGCTTTAGCATGTAACCCTTCCCTTCTTATTGCCGATGAACCGACAACAGCGCTTGACGTAACAATCCAAGCACAGATTTTATCATTGATGAAGGACATGCAGCAGCGATTTGGTACATCTATTATATTGATTACACATGATTTGGGTGTCGTAGCGGGTATGTGTGATCGTGTCGTTGTTATGAAGGAAGGCGAGGTCGTCGAACAAGGTACTACGGAAGAGATTTTTGCCAATCCGCAGCATCCTTATACGAAACGACTGTTGAACGCTTTGCCGAAGCTACATGAACCGAAACAGCCGAAAGAACTGCCAAACTTGTCGCCTGACTTGAATATTAATGTGCCGTTAGTCGAAGTTAAAAATATATCCAAACATTTTGAATTAGCAAAAGGCAATGTATTAAAAGCGGTGAATGATTTATCATTTCAGATTTATCCGGGTGAAACATTAGGGCTTGTTGGTGAATCAGGTTCCGGTAAATCGACAACCGGCCGAACATTGTTGCAGCTACACGAGCCAACAGACGGTGAAGTACTTTATAAAGGCGTACCGGTTAGTCGCTTAACGAAAAATGAGCTGAAAAGTATGCGTCGTCATATGCAAATTATTTTCCAGGATCCTTATTCAAGTTTAAATCCGCGAAAAAAAATATTGGATATTATCGGAGAAGCACTGGATGTTCATAAACTGTCCCCTTCCAAAGAAGCACGCCGGGCACGAGTAGAAGAATTATTGGAGCTCGTCGGTTTAAAAAAAGAACATGCGCTTCGTTATCCGCATGAGTTCAGCGGCGGTCAGCGTCAGCGTATCGGAATTGCACGTGCTCTTGCTGTGGAACCTCAATTCATCGTTTGTGATGAGCCGTTATCCGCGCTTGATGTGTCCATTCAAAAGCAAGTCGTTGATTTATTGAAGGATTTGCAGCAGCGATTAGGATTAACATATTTGTTTATTGCACATGACCTGTCCATGGTGAAACATATTAGTGATCGTGTAGCTGTGATGTATGCCGGAAAAATTGTTGAGCTGGCAGAAAGTGAAGAGCTGTATGCCAATCCGCAGCATCCTTATACGAAAATGCTGCTCGATTCGATACCGATTCCGGACCCAGCAATTGAAAAACAGAAAAAACGTCGTGTTATGACCGACGAAGAACTGGCAGCGAATCGATTCGATGTAGAGAACACAGAGCTTGTTGAAGTTACAAAAGGTCACTGGGTAGCTATATAAATATTAAAAAGACTTCAAATCTTTTTTAATATAGGGTGAAAAGTATAATAAAACAAACTAGACCTTATGTTTAGAAAATTTAAGTTTGATTATATATAATCAAACTTTATAATCAAACTTTTACCTGTATATAAAAATACATCCATTAAATCTTTATTGTGTTAATGGATGTATTTTTTATTTTGGTCATTTAATAAAGGTTAATAATTTATAATTAAGTTCGATCATTTATAATAAAGTATGATAAAAAACCTGTATGGGGTGCAATTTTCTTATTCCACAATCGGGCCATATTGTGGAGTAAGAAAAGGTGCTGATTAATAATAATAAAAGATTTGTTATACAAGTTTTTATACAAATTAAAGATCAAGCTCATCAAGTATAAACACTGTTACCTCTAGGGTTTTCATCATCTGTATAAAATGCTGCATAACATAATGTTCATACAAAAAAGCATGAAACGTTGATTTAACAACATCCATACCTTTTTAATGTGTCCCCAAACTTTGATTTGGGAACGTTATTTTGTATAGAATTGTATATCCTAAACTTAGCTAAACGCTCCGACTAAATCTATAAATTTTCCATTATGAGCGTCTATCACAATCGTTGCATTCATTTCAGATGATTTTATTGTAACTTCCCATTGCATTCTATTGAATAATTTATTCCAAAACCCAGTTCTTTCAAAAAGATGTATATGTATATCTTCTTCTGGAATTCCTTCTAGTCCATCATATACAATCGTTCCCCATTCTTCTGTTGGATTTAGTAAATATTTTTCCGCACTAATTAAAGCTGCATCGGCACTAAGTATGGGTGATTTATAAAAATATAAAAAACAAATGACACTAGAAACGATTAAAACTAATCCTATTTTTTTAAAAATAATATCACCTCAAATGAAATTATTGTGTTATCTATTCAAATCGTCCCCAAAGTGGCATTGGGGAACGTTATTTTCGTTTCAACTAAATATTCCTTCATTAACTAAATTTATTTTCTATATTTCATTATTTTTCTCCGTATTTTCCATCCCTCATTGCTTTTTTATATCGACTACCTTCTTCAATAGCTATTGCTTCCTCAGTGCTTATTCCTTGAATAGCGTAATACTTTGTGCCTTTTTCATACGTATTCGAGAAGTTTCCGGAGTAAGTTCCCTCCATATCTGAATACTTTGTAACTTCACCGATTTTTTCATCTACATTTTCAACATATTCATCACTTAATTGATAAATATAGCCATCCCAAACAACAAACTGAAAAGCCCAATCAGCTGATGAATTATTAAAGGGATTAGAGTTGGAGCAACCTGATAAAAGAACAATAGCTATTACTACACAGAAAAAATTGTATTTTAGTCTCAAAAGCATTAACTCCTTTATCTACCAATTTAATTAAAGAACAACCTTACCAAAAACGGTGTTTGGGAAGGTTTATAACAGTTTATTAGCTTAAAGTCCCTAAATAACTCACCAAATGATCTTTATTAAACGAATAATCATTTTAGGAATAAACATTAAAATGTTCCAAGCCACTTCAAATAATATTGAACTGGTAAGATCCCCGAAGAACTCTTTAAAAAAGCCGTCCTGTTGTTGCTTTGTAATAAATTTCAATCAAAAATGCCTCAAAATCCATTATTTACGGTAAAAAAAGAAGAATCTATTTTGAAATAAAGATTGATCATAATAGATTCTTCTCTTGCATATATAAGTTTCCGTTTTATAAAAAAGTTTGTTCATTTTCTAATTGTGTTGCTCAACAATCGCGCCCTTTAATGGAATAACTATGATTTTAACAAAACATTTTATTTGTGCTTTCTTTTTAAAAGCCAAGAGCGTATAAACGTTTATTACACGGGTGGAATGACACCTGTAACTAGCAAAATAAAGAAAAACAATCCGATGCCAAAGTAAACAACGGAAGCGAAAAACACTGCACCTTTTTTAAAAACAAAGGCTTCTCTTTTTTGAATGATCCCTGTTATGCCCGCGTTTCTCGCTGTAAAGAAATTCGAAATAGGCCCACCTCCACTTGTTAACAAAAGAAGTAATCCGCTACATATCGCACCGATAATTCCCATTACTTCAATAAATCGAACAGAAAACGAATTTGCAACAAAATAGGTGATAACCGCCTCGATACATAAAGTTAGGAAAAAAAGAAAACCCTTCTTTTTATTCATTGTTCTTCAACTCCCTTTATTTATATTTCTAATTATGAAATAAACTTCTTTTACACTAACCCTTCCTTTTAACCTAATTTTACCATAACAATACGTTGATTGAACCCACAATTGTATACTTCGTAGACTGCGATCTTAGTTTAAGTGTTATCCTACAATCTCAATATAAATCTAAATCTAAATGAGTATCTGAATGTAGTTCCTCCACAATCTGGCCCTATAATTGAATAAAGCACTTTTCTTATTCTGAACTGCACCCCAAATGTTAGACACAAATCTATCATTTGGAGGTGCTTTTTATATGACAAGGATTACTTTTGAACAAAAATTGGATACGATTTTTCGTGTTGAAAAAGGTGATGAAGGCATTACTTCAATTGCTAGGTCACTCAATTTCACTAATACTGAATTGATACATTTCTGGATTGGCAAATATAATCTTCATGGACCAGAATCCTTGAAAAAGAGCTATACACGTTATTCTATTGAAGATAAACTATATATACTCAATTATATGAACGAGAATAGGTTGTCTGATATAGAGACTGCAGTACATTTTAATTTGCCTACTCCAGGTACAATAAGAAAATGGCGAATTAGTCTCAAAAATGTGAGTGTGGATACCCTATTTCTTAAGGAAAAGGGGCATAAACAGTTGAAAAAAGACAACTCAAAAAAAGGTAAAAATCAAAACTTTAAAGAGGGTTCATTAGAGGCATTACGAGCAGAGAATGAACAGCTACGTATGGAGAATGCATTTTTAAAAAAGTTGAATTCCTTAGTTCAAGAGAAGGAAAAATTAAAACGAAAGACTTGGCACAAGTAGTATTTGAACTAAGGGATCAATTTAGTATAAAAGATTTAATAAAGTTAGCCGGCATTAAGCGTAGCACTTATTATTATTGGACAAGTCGCTTTGACCAACCTGATAAATATGAGAATATGAAATCGGTGATTTCAACTATATATCACGACCACAAGGGACGGTATGGTTATCGTCGTATAACGTTAGAATTACGCAATCAAGGCTTCCTAATTAATCATAAAACTGTTCAAAGACTTATGAAGGAAATGGGTTTAAAATCGCTTGTACGTATTAAAAAATACCGTTCTTATAAAGGTAATGTAGGTAAAATTGCGCCAAACATTCTTAGTCGTAAATTCATTGCGACAAAACCAAATGAAAAGTGGGTAACGGACATAACTGAATTTCATTTATTTGGTGAAAAGTTATACCTCTCCCCAGTACTAGATTTATTTAATGGTGAAATCATTGCTTATAATATTCAAAGCCGACCTACATATAAACTTGTATCGATAATGTTAGATAAAGCTTTATTTTGCTTATCCGAAGGAGATGCCCCTATCTTACACTCGGATCAAGGTTGGCATTATCAAATGAAAGAATACTCTAATGCCTTAAAACAAAATGACATTACCCAAAGTATGTCTCGTAAGGGGAACTGTTTAGATAATGCAGTAATTGAAAACTTTTTTGGCCTATTAAAATCGGAACTCTTATATATGCAAGAATTTGAAAGTATGAATCACTTCAAGCTTGAACTTGAATTGTATATTGAATATTACAATCACAAACGTATTAAAGGAAAATTAAAAGGATTGAGTCCGGTACAATACCGAATTCAATCCTTCCAAGCTGCTTAACTTAATAATGTCTAACTTTTTGGGGTCACTTCATTCAAGAAAAGCGCTCAATAGTTGAAGTTTATTTTACTGTTTAAATAGATTTATCTAACAATACCTAAATTATCAAATGGATAGAATCTAACTTTGGCTGTTCCTAGAACTTTATCCATTGGTACTAATCCTACATTTGGATCTCTGCTATCAGTAGTTTTTCTACGATTATCTCCTAAAACAAATAAATAACCCTCCGGTATTTCTTTATAACCTGTTAAAGATTCTAAATTGAAATTGTATGTTAGTGGAGCATGATCTGTTAATTTTTCTTTATATTCATCTAAATAAGGTTCTTCTAATGCTTCACCATTAATATAAAGGATATCATTCTCGTATGAAATAGAATCTCCCGGCAAGCCCACAACGCGCTTAATATAATCTTCACCAATCGGCGCTTCAAATACTATGACCTCAAATCTGTCTATACCAGATATTTGCTTACTAAATTTATTAATAATAACTCTGTCTCCGTCCTCATATGTTGGCATCATTGAAGAACCATCTACTACAATTGGTGAAAAAATAAATGTTCTTATAGCGATAACAAAAACAACTGCTACCGCAATAGCTATAAACCAATCTAATAATTCTTTTTTCTTTGATTTCTCCAAAATAACAGCGCTCCTTTAATTACTCTAAAATAAATCATTTCTTCTTTCACTGTTCTGTCGTGTTAGAAGTAATATTTTACTTCACAATTTAACCTTAATTGTAACATAAACCCACCACTTTTTTGAGACGTTATTCAACTAAATGGCCCGATTGTTGAATAACTTTATTTTGACTTAACAGGTTCAAATCCACAAGAAAAACCGAGATTCCTTTTTTATAGAAATAGAAATTCCGGTTCATCTTTTTTATAAACGGTTCATCTTTTTTATAAACGGTTAAACTTTTTTCAAAACGGTACGACTTTTATTAAAACAGTTCAACTTTATTTCAAAGCCACACCTGTCTTTCCTTCTTTGTTTTTTTATTTTTCATTTCCTAACTCCAAATAACTCAAGATTTATTTGAATTATAATCCTTTTTTATTTTTGAAACCAATTGATGAAAGAAATAAATTCCCCAAACCGACGTTTGGTAGCATTAATTATAGCCCAATGTCGTTTTCAAAATCGTATTAGCGAACAACTTCTTTTTGCGTATGGTCGTAAGCCACTCGAATATGGCAGCCCCTTATTCCACAATCGGGCGCGATTCTTCAATAAGAAGATCGCGTTTTTCTGTTATAGAGCCATATTGCAGAAAGTCAATTGAAGCAAGATAGGTAGCATACGCTATCATTTTTTTTCGTATTTAATAATGTTAAAATGAACTTACGTATTGAGCAAATGCTTCACACTTAAATGAAATTTATACTTACTATTTAACAATTGGGCACGTGAGGTAGAAAGTGGTCAAGATTTTTTACAAAGCTAAAAATATAATTATTTATTGAAAAATTATACATAAAACTAAAGAAAGAGATAAGGGGATAAATTAATGACTTGGAGAGAAGACGATAACTGGAAAGTCGTATTTCCAGAACAAAAAATCTTCATAATGAAACATCATAATTGGGCATTTGTTGCATGGGATCTAGCCCGTAAAAATGCCTGGATAAACAGTGATTCAGTATTAATTCATGTTGATCAACATCTAGATGCTGCGCTAGATGGTGCACAAGTACCTGGCTTAAAAGAAGCTAAAGGATTAAAGCAATTGTCAGAATTAACAGCAGGTACTTTAGGTAATGATAGAATTGTTGGAATTGATAATTTTATTTGGGCCGGATTTGCTAGAGAAACAATACAACGAATTTTATATGTATCTCCTGAAGAACAAGATGAGTTATCGGATAATGAATTGCAATCACGTGAGTTAAAAGGTTACACTTCTAAAGAAAGGGTTGACAATATTTGGGTAAAGCGGTTAGATTCAGTAGAAATGCTAGAGTTTATAAAGCGACGTAATCTATTAAATTTATTCACGGATGGTCACTCATTAATACTTGATCTAGACTTAGATTATTTTGCTTTTGAATCTCAAACTGAGACAGGACATACTATTTATCAACTTAAAGATACTGAAGAAATAAAAAAGGATTTAAAAGTTCTAAAAAATTTGTACTCTTGGGATGCGATTACAGTAGCTCTCTCCCCAGAGGATTGGTACATAGGTGGTTCAGAGAATGCTGAATATGTATTGAACCTCTTCCTTGAAGAATTTGAATTAAATCTTTCACAAGGAAAGAGTTGGTCCGCTTTAGAAAGATAAGTATAAGTAATATTTTGCTCTAAGATTATGTAGATATCGTAAATTTAAGAATCGGGGGCTTTCGTTCAATAACGGAGACAGCTTAAAAAAACTGTCTCTTTTTTTTATGTCATTAGCAATAATCTTTAAGAACAGAGCCTTTATATTTCATTAAGAATTTTTTGTAATGCAGTTATATATCCTGCCTTATATACCTGAATGCCGTTTTCTTTTACTCTGCCATAATTATCGGTAGTCCATCCTTGATGGTTCATAAATTCGTTTGATATGGCATTTTTCAGTGCATCTATTTCGGTATCTGTTAGATTATAAGAAGGCTCGACTATAACTACATCCTTATTTTTGCTTAGATCGTTTGTAGGACGCATATCAACCATAAAAGTTGTTTGTTCTTTAAGCAGAGAATTTTCTCGTTTAAGCTTTTTATTCTCTGCCATTAGCATTCCAACCAATGCCTTTGTTGTTGGTTCGGAGATACTTGCTAAGATATCATCGTTTAGAGTTGTTCTCTTTTCTTTTTTAGGCTTTTTAGTGGTAGTTTTATAGAATTCAGCCCACTGGCTTATCAAAACTCTGTAATCCTCTGCATTTTTGTTTCTAAGTGCCTGTTCACTTGGACCGCCATCATCTGCTATCAATCTGGCTATAGTACCAATAGAAAAATCTTTTATGTCAGACTCAGACTGTTTTTTACATACGTTATTTATGAGTTCTAATGTTTTCTTTTTCCTAGTAGAAGCATTCTCGTAAAGCTTTGAGTACAGTTCATCTGGATGCATTTCCATCCTATATCCTCCAATACATAAATAAATTATTCTTAATCAAGATTAGAATTATCTATATTGGTAATAAATTATTGTTTAAATTCACAGATTTAAGTTCATTAACAAACTCATTCTCAAACCCGATTTCTTCAAGTTTCTTACGCCCGATTGCATAAGGGATAGCATCTTTTAAATTACCTGCACGATTAATCAAAAGCCTCATGAATTGATTACCGGCAATGAGCTGTTCTTCTTCTGTTAATGAGAACATAACAGGCATTTTATTATTATTTTTTAATGTTAAATCTATGATTTGAGACCTTTGAAGAACTGCCTTGCTTGCATCTGTTTCAGGAAACAGTTCCGCCCCATTACAGATGATTTGAAGTTGTTCAAGGTCATGTTCAACGTTATTAATAGAAATTCCAATATCCGATATAGAACCTACGGTAACAAGATGAAATCCGTCATCAGAAGATGTTTCTTTGATTAAATTCATGCACTTATCAATCAGCCGAAGACTGGCATTATAATCGTTTGCTAGCTTATCGTTTTTCTGTATCTCCTGTGCATATAATTGCTCATATTTAAGCAACTCTCGATGTTTTGTAAATATGGTTCCATTAAGTTCACAATCATATTTTTCATTTTCTAAAAGTTCTATATCACGCTGATATTTATTCACTCGTTTTCCAGTTTCACTCATATTGTAGCCTATGGTATTAAAATGATGCACTAAGCCAGGAAGAAAAGCAGGACTAGTTACGAACCATCTACATCTGACACAGTTCTGCTCTGGAAAACCCGGAACAACACCATAAGTGATTTTTTCAGTATCCTCATTAACATATGTGCCACCTGAATCGCATCCAAAACAGCCTTTAGGACAAATTCCTTTATCACTTATAATAATACTTGCACCTGATTGTTGAGCGTTGATTACTGCCTGATAAGCTATTGGATCATTGGCAGCTACACTTGTTTCTAACTGTTCATACTTTGCATCTCTAATAAATCTATCAAATGTTTCTTTATCATGTTCAAGAATGCTCTTTTCAGCCTGTTGCATTGTATCTGTAACATATGAAATACCTGCTTTTGTATAATAAAGAGTCATAATGAGTCTTGTGTGACCTGCGATAGCTTTTGAAAGAATAGTCATTGGAACTCCACCTTCAAGAGCATAAGCAGTGATAAGTGATACTCTGAGTGAATGAAGGGGATAATAAGTAACATGGTTACTATCTGGACGTACAAATTTTAATGTTTTTTCTTCTTTGTGTGATACATTTTCATTAAGCTGAACCTCAAGTTGTTTAAGTGTCTTATACCAAAAATACTTCAATCGGTCTTTTGCTATTGGCAAGTGTTCCTGTCCTATTGAAGTAGGATCTCTAAAAAGAAATGTAATTTCTCCCATTTGTTTTAAAATCCTCATATCTTTTATATGACCCAAGTGATTCCTTGTTAGTTCTGTCCAATTAGCAGGTTGAGAAATTGGATTGTACTTCATCTGCCAATCTCTAAGTTTTGCAAGCCAGTATTGTGCTTCTTCGTACTGCCAAGGAATGTCATAACCTTTATCTGATTCCTCTTTGTTGATGTCTGCTGTTTTGTTCGTGTTGATAAAAAAACCTGTCATTTCAAGCTGCGTTGTTTGGTCTTTGAATTTACGAAGAACGCCTCTTTCAAAAGCATTGCTTTCTGTACCCTTACTTAAAGGGGAATCATTCTTAATCCATTCTCCAGCCATGTTTATTATAGGCTGCACATACTTATAAGTATCCGTTTCACCACTGTCGAGCATACGCACCTGATAGGTTCTCAAAGGAAGAAGGAGCTTTGTTAAAATTACTACTGTAGTGCCCGGAAACCACATCTCATATACTTCCTTAGAAAGTCTTTTTTCTCTCTGCTCATACTCGGAAGTTTTTCTTACTCTGTATACACAATCTGAATCATTTTTATCAATAACAGACTTTTCAACAATGAACCATGCTCCACCTGTTCTTGTATCGCCTGCATTTTGTGCAAATTGCAAGTCTCTAAAACAGGTTGCATTTGGAGGGCGAAGTATATTACGAAGGTCTTTTATGTACCTATAAGGTAGAACATTCTTATCTGATTCATTACGTTGCGATGATTTTACATAGTTTGGTAAGTATTTTGTTAGAGGATTTTCAAATTCTAGTGGAATAAGTTTGTTTCCTAAATCATCTTCAACCGAAAACTTTTCCTCTATAATCCAATCAACAAATTTAACAATTTTTTTTGCATCTTCTAAAGCGCCACGTTGTGATTTTCTTTCTGAAAAAATAATCTCGTAAAAATCTGGGGTGTTATATTCTTTTGAAATGAATATCTGTACAGACCTAGCGATGTTATATGGAATAACATATTTTTTAAAGAAGTTTGATAGAGATTCAATTGCTTTGGCTTTGCTTCTTATAATCGTTTTTAGCCATTCACTGCTATATTCATTCCATTGTTGTAAATCAGAATCATATTCTAAAATCCAGTCGAAGTTTTCACTCTTAAAAGTTCCATGTCGCCTTAATTCAACTTCTCTTTTTTTAGCTTTTTCCCTTAATTGTTCAAACCTTACACTTTCATTTGGAGTTAATACATTTTTACCAAAAGCTCCGTTATTAACAAATTCTCGGAGCCATCTCATAACATTAGATCCAGAAATACCGTATTCTTTCTCAATATCCGCAGTTGATTTGCCGTTGCAAAGTTCTTCAATCATTTTATACTTAAGATCATTGTCAAAACCTTTTCTGCCCATTTATTTTCTCCTATATCTGTTCTGTTGTTTAGTTTCTTCATTCATCCATGCATCAATCTCACTCTGCATTGGAAGTACACAACCATTATCCAAAGATGCAGTAGCATTATTTAGTGAAGCCGTAACTTCTGCAACTGTTGGCTCTGTATATACTTCCTGAGACATCATTGATTTGTGGTGCATGGTAATTTGTATGTTTCGGTTAGATATATTGGCTTTTTTAAGTCTTTGACCATATGCATGTCTATGTCCGTGTGGCGTAGTGCCATATTTCTTTCCGAATAACAAATCAATCTTTTCAACCGCTTTTTCGTGAGACTCCCTCTGAGTCCTTAGTGGCATCATTTCTCCTAGCGTTTTAGGAGAATGTGAGACAAAGGCAAATGGGTGCGTATCCTTAATGCCATCTCTTAACCTTTTTGCCATATACATTTTCCATGCATACATAAAGTTGTATCCCCATTCCTTTGAAAACCAGTAAACATGCATGTATTTATCTACATAGTTATCAAGTCTTGGCTCTTTCCACCCTGCAAATCGTTTGTCCTGTGCGGAATACATATTGCGTGGAAGTAAACCATACTTTAACAAAAGATAACTTTCTCTGTCTGTAATATATTTACCGGTAGTAGGGTTCTTGCAATCCTGCGGTGCTCTTCCTTCGCTTGGATGATAGATTCGTACCACAGCAAGATTTGGGTCATCAGGGTCAGGGAAGACGTCCTGTACCCATAAATGAAATACTTCACTATGCCTAAGTCCACCGCCATGCATCAGTATTGTAATAGCAATATCACGCCAGTTATAACGGTCAACAAGGTCTAATTCAACGTTCTTTCTTAAATTCTTAAAGCCTTCCCATAGGAACTTATCTATTTCATTTTCGGGGAAGGCTTTTGTATCTCCTTTTGCTGAGTATGGATTTCTTCTTTTAACGACAGTGCGAGCTAATTTTGCAGTTTCAGAGATTTCATGAACATCATTTAAATGCCCTAGAAATGAGTTCTGACTTTTGTTTATCTGAGCCATCCAGTTAAGTCGTTCTTCATATCTGGTGGCTCTTCTCCAAGGGTTTAATTGAGTAGCTCCATATTCTTCATATAACCAATCTGATAACCCATTTAAAGCAGATAGAAGCATATTCGCTGTTTCTACTCTTTTAGGTAGCCAATAAAGTCCCGAAGGGTCTATGCCTTCTTCATTTATTGTCCCTGAATAAACAGACTCCGCAAATGTATCAAAGAATTCTTTTGGTGAAGAATAATATTGCTGATTAGCTTCCATATAATCAAGCAATAGTCCAACAGCTTGTACCAACTTCTTATGCCAAGTTCTGCTTTTACTACGATTCTTTATTTGATATCTGTGTAATTGTTCGAAAAGCTTTGTCTCTCTATTATACTCAACTAGAAGAGTAGGTAAGTCTATGCTCCTCCCTGTATTATCCTTATATGTTTTTGAAGATACCTGAACATATCTCATATATATTTCTCCTATACTTATAGTTTGATTATAATATTACATATATTACCATAAATATTTACATATAACTACAATAAAAAAGGTACTGCATCATTAAAATGCAATACCCTTTTAGTAGTTTGATTATAAATATTTCACCCTAGATAACATTCGATTTGAAGTCTTTTGTTATTATACAAAGTGCTTATTGGATTGATCCGGTACTTTTTATTCCTGGTTTAACAGTTAAGTTGACTTTAGCTTTTTTATAGGCTTCCATCCATTCTTCATCGGTCATGCGCCGATTATGTAAAACCTTTGCTTTGTAATCGATGCCGAAACCTAGTGGATCATAGCCATGTTTTTTCATCTCCGTTATAAATCCCTTAAATTTCTCTTCCGATTCCTTCCTCAGTTCTTCATTATATTGTGGAAGATCTTTATTTATCATTGGTTTATGAGATTCTGCTATCGAGCCGTATAAACTAATATTAATATCAAGTTGGATTTCAGACGGATTTTTAATATTCACATTATATTTTGATTTGACCGTATCGATATTGGCAATGAAATGGTCTCCATCCTCTTTTATAAGTAAATTCGCATGTTTCACACTTCTTGACAGCATATTATAAATCGAAGTATCTAATGAATTCAATTCTAACGGTTCTTTGTTTATTGCGAGTAATAGGGATTTATTAACTTCAAAATGCTGATCTTCATGATTTATTTCAATAATAGGCAGTACACTATCGATCCCACTTTCTTTCATATTTCTTCTGAACTCAAATAAATGTGTCGTCACAATATATGGTGTTGTAGTACCATTACTGTCAAAGTAGTTAAACAGTTCAGGATAAGCCGCCGATTCCCCTTGCGGAATCATTTTAATAATTTCTTCAGCATTAGGACGCCCAACCGTTATCCAGGAAATCATCTGAATATCAGGTCTGCGCAGTAAAAAGTCCAAAATTTCCTTATTTTTATTATCTTTCACCAATTCCTCACCGAGAATAATTAGCTTTGAATGTCCAAATTCAAGCTCCTTATCTGAATAGGATTCCATCATACGAATCGCTTCGGAAAGAGTTTCCCCATTTTCCGATAAATAGGAATACTGAGGTTCTGTTGCCTCATTAAAAGATCCAGTCGGTTCATATAGCTTTAATGTAACTTTGTACGGTTTATCCTCATCTTCAGAAACATCTAAGGCGATCATTGCAACAAAAACACTTTTATCAATGTCTTTAAATGCGCATCCGGATAATAGAACACTTCCCAATACAAATAACAGTATAGTTCCTTTAATTTTCCGGGGAAGTCTCTTCATTTTTCATCCTCCTGTTAATGTAAGTAAACAATAGGATCATGCCTGGAAAAATAAAAACCAAAACATCATAAAAATATCTCGAATACCGGAAAAGCTGATATTCAGTTAATACGGTTACAAAATATAATGAGATGGCAACAAAAATAGGAAGCGGCAAAAGTATCCCGATATCTTTATCTTTATATTTTATTTTTTCCAGCTTAAAGGTGAATTTTAAAAACTCCACCGCCGCATGCCAGTGAATGAGTATGCTTAAAAAAGCGATTCCTAAATAAAACAGTAAAAACATGAACAACACACGTTCAATAATAAAATATTCCATCCTGATCGAATCGGTCGTCGAAATCCACGGATAGACTAAATCATTAATTCCTTCAACTCCATTAAAGCCTATCGGGATGAAGTACGTTGTAAATAAAGTCCCAATAGATATTAAAACAATAAACATAATCTGTCTAAAGCCAAATTTCTGTTTATCCGTAAAGAAACGATTGAATATAAATAGATTGGCAGCACCCAAAAATAAAAAAAAGCAAGCAGAAAATGAATGCCAGTTCGGTACTTGATTAATATATAAAGCCGCTTCCCTAACAAAGTCCCAATTTAGACTTTTGCTGCTGTATGCTTTAAAAAATATGAAAAGAATTAAAGGACTTGTGATAATCATAATCATCTCAACGGTGTACATTACACGGTCTGTTTTTAATATACAGCCAAAAATTACCGCTAATATTAAAGTTAGGCAAATAAGAATTATTGGCATTTCAGGACTTAAATAGCGAATAAGTAAGAATGTAAATGTTATTAGCGTAATAAGCCCTGCAACAAACCATAATACAGCGAGTAGAAAAACGAAAGGCAGGTAAAACCATTTGGAAGTAGTTTTTTCCAGCAGTTCAGGTAAAGTTTTACCTGGATACTTAAGGAAAAATTTTGTGTATATTGTTACAAGAAGTACACCTGCAGCAATTGATAAAAGCATGGAAATGACAGCACCATCATTGTGATAATGGAGAAGGATAGCAGGTACCGAAGCGATAATATTAGCAACCATATTAATAAGAATTAAATAGTAATAAAACCTGCTCATATTTCCTCCCCTGCCTTCGTTTTACTTGTCTTCTTTTCATTAAATTTCAGATACGGTTCACCGAAGCTATCGATACTCACTAAATACAT
Source organism: Solibacillus sp. FSL K6-1126 (assembly GCF_038003445.1). Classification (NCBI taxonomy): domain Bacteria; kingdom Bacillati; phylum Bacillota; class Bacilli; order Caryophanales; family Caryophanaceae; genus Solibacillus; species Solibacillus sp. FSL K6-1126. Next base: position 2,221,735 of record NZ_JBBOPD010000001.1, read on the forward strand.
AATCATCGCATAAAGCGCTAACGTTAATCCTGCCAGACCGAGTATTGTTGCTGCAAGAATGAAAATGAAGCGAATTACTCGTATGGAAAATGCCATTTCATTGATTGGAATAACAAAAGTTGATATTGCCACCGCCGATACAATAATAACCATAATATCCGATGCGAGAGATGCTTCTGTTACAGCCGTCCCTAAAATTAACCCCCCAACGGTTGTAGCAGTCGCACTAATACTTTTCGGTAGTCGTATACTCGCTTCCAGCAGCATTTCCATAAAAAACAGCATGAACAGTACTTCTACAAATGAAGAAAACGGTACCCCAATACGGCTTCCTGCAATTGTCAAAGCGAGTTCTGTCCTGAACACTTCCGGTGCAAATGAAGTAATACCGATATATAAGCCCGGTAAAAGGAGACTGATAAATAACCCGGTATAACGAAGAAATTTAAGGAAAAACGATATATAAAATGAATGGTAATTATCCTCCATCGATGTCATAAAGTCGAAGAAATATACTGGGGCAATCAATGCTTGAGGGTTACCATCCACCAATATGATAACTTTGCCTCCAGCCAAGTTATAAACGATCCTGTCCGGACGTTCGGTCATAATCAACTGCGGAAATAATGATAACTTTTTATTGTTGATATAGTTACTTAGCTGAACCGTAGATGTAATGACCTGCTTATCCACTTGCTGCAATTTTTCCGTGATGAGTTTCAGGGCATTTTTATTTACTTTTTCCTTGTCGTAAATGATAGCCATTTTATGATTGTTTACTTGACCTATCGTGGAATATTCAACATATAACGTTGGCTGATGGTAATCGGATCGAATAATATTAATATTGGTCGCAATATTGTCGCTAAGTGCCAGCTGTGAACCGTGTATTGTTGTTTCAACTGATGCTGCATTCGTCTGGTCATTGAAAGAAAATTTCAGGTCCAGCAAATAAAATTTATTCTGTATGAAAAGAACTACATTGCCGTTCAGTACTTCAGTTTTCAGTTGCTCCTGTGACTTACTGTCCTGAAATTGAGGCAAAGCTTTCAGATATCGGATAAATTTAGTTTCAGATTGCATTTCAAAAAAAGGTTTAATGATAATTTGTTGAAGCAATTCCACATTGATAAGCGGCTTTATGTAAAACAGCTCTGCTTTCTTATCATCATCTTCCAGCGTCTTCATCGTTAATTCATTTGTATCTTTGAATTGTTCATTAATCCACTTAATGTTCTCTTCCGAAGACATATTATTTCTCCAATCTCAGCAAAACTTTTTTATAGAATGTCCAATATGAGAAATAATATTCAGGAAAGGTTAAATTTGGTTAATAAACATAAAAAAGCCCATCTCATAATGAGAATGGCTTTTCCAGTCTAATGATTATTCGCTTTCAATAAGCGGTATGCATCCATATTAATTGTTTTCACTGGGCTGATATCTTCCATGATTTCCACTACATCTTTTAGCAATGGCATTAAGTTTTCTTCAATAAATTCTTTTTTGACCGCATCTGTTACTTCTATTTCCAAGTTATCCATTCGTATTAGCAGTTCATCACACATTATGTGCAAAACTTCCTCTTCACGGTATGTAGGTGTGTCATTCAAAATGAGTTTTGCGCGTAAATCCAAATATTTATACCAGTAATCCCTTAAATCCAATTGCTGCTTGTTTTTATACAATTGGCGCTTATATCCATTGGGATCAATATTATTTGTTAAAATTAGCAATCTTTCCATTTTATACTCGATCGTTGATTGATTTTCTATTATTTGCTGTTGTTCTGCTATTAGCGCTTTTTGTTGCTGTTTCTCTTTAGAATATTTTACAAGTTTCTTAATTCCATAATACAGAGCAACGGCTCCAACGATTAACATCCAGTAATTGATGATAAACCCAATAACTAAAATAATCCCGATCCAAACCCATAATTTATTCATAATTACACTCCCGATACTTACACAATGAATTAAATTATAGCATCGCCAAAATAGCGTAACAACCGGTAAAATAAGACAGAGCCTGCTACTAAGGGGGGTTCCCAAAGTAACAGGCTCATCTATTAGTATGCTACGCGATTTTTCTCGTAAGCAGTAATTTGCTCTTCATATTGGAATGTAAGAGAAATTTCGTCCCATCCATTCAATAACATTTGTTTATAGTATGGATCAATTTCAAATGAATACGTTTTGCCATAACCCGTAGTAACCGTTTGCTGTTCTAAATTAACTTCAATTGCCTGTGCTTCTGCTAAACCTTTTTCTAACAGTTCGTCACATTCGCTTTCCGTTAATTTAATCGGTAAAATACCGTTTTTGAAACAGTTATTATGGAAAATATCCGCAAAGCTTGGTGCGATGACAACTCGGAATCCGTAATCAAGGATAGCCCATGGAGCGTGCTCACGTGATGAGCCACAGCCAAAGTTATCTTGTGCCACTAAAATTTCAGCGTTTTTATATTCCGGTTTATTTAATACGAAATCCTCGATTGGATTGCCGTTTTCATCAAAACGCCAGTGATAAAATACGAATTGTCCGAATCCTGTACGTTCGATGCGCTTTAAAAATTCCTTCGAAATAATCTGGTCTGTATCGACGTTTTTACGATCAAGTGGTGCATAGATACTATTTACAATATTAATCGGTTTCATGCTGATCTCTCCTTATGCTTCCTGCTTTTGTAGCTTACGAACATCGACAAAACGTCCGTGAATTGCAGCTGCTGCTGCCATCGCCGGTGATACAAGATGAGTGCGTGCACCTGCACCTTGACGTCCTTCAAAGTTACGGTTAGATGTAGAAGCACATCGTTCACCCGCTGGAATTACATCTTCATTCATCCCTAAGCAAGCAGAACAGCCTGATTCACGCCATTCAAAGCCAGCATCAAGGAATATTAGATGTAGACCCTCTTCTTCTGCCTGGCGTTTTGTCGACCAAGAACCAGGAACAACAATCCCTTTAACCCCCGGTGCAAGCTTTTCACCTTTTACAATTTCAGCTGCTGCACGTAAGTCGTTAATACGGGAGTTCGTACAAGATCCGATAAATACATGTTGAATTTCAATATCTGTAATTTTTTGGCCTTCTTGTAAATCCATATATTTCAGTGCTTTGTTTAAAGCGGATCTATCTGTTTCATTGTCATAATCAGCAGCAGTAGGAACTGTTTTTGAAACGCCGACACCCATCGCTGGATTTGTGCCCCATGTTACAATCGGCTCGATTTCCTGTGCGTCAATTTCAAGGACTACATCATATGTTGCATCTGCATCCGATGTAAGGCTTAACCAGTATTTTGCCGCTTCCTCAAATTTATCTCCTTGAGGTACGTGACGTCGACCGCGTAAAAATTCAACCGTCGTTTCATCCGGTGAAATCAGGCCTGCTTTTGCTCCTGCTTCAATCGACATATTACAGATTGTCATGCGCTCTTCCATAGAGAGCTTGCGGATTGCTTCACCTGTATACTCCACGATATGCCCTGTACCAACACCGATTCCCCATTTTGCAATAATCGCTAAAATGATGTCTTTCGCTGTTACACCAACACCAAGTTCACCGTTCACACGGATTTCCATTGTTGGCGGCTTTAATTGCCATAAAGTTTGTGTCGATAATACATGTTCTACTTCTGATGTACCGATTCCGAATGCGATTGCGCCGAATGCACCGTGTGTCGCTGTATGGGAATCACCGCAAACGATTGTTTTACCAGGTTGCGTCAGTCCTAATTCCGGTCCAATTACGTGAACGATCCCTTGATCCGGATGACCGATATCAGCTAATTCGATACCGAATTCTTTTGCGTTTTCCGCAAGTGTCATAATTTGTTTTTTTGCGATCGGATCGTTAATCGTCGGCAGATTTTTAGTCGGTACGTTATGATCCATAGTTGCGAACGAAAGATCAGTACGACGCACTTTTCGTCCTGCCAGGCGAAGTCCTTCGAATGCTTGAGGACTTGTAACTTCGTGTATTAAATGCAGGTCAATATAAAGTAAGTCCGGCTTTCCTTCTTCACGATGTACGACATGCTGTTCCCACACTTTTTCTATAATATTTTTCCCCATAGTTCTCACCGTTCCTTAACCATATATAGTGTTGATTCAAAACCAACTACTTTTCTTTTTATCTGAATTATTAGTTATATGAAATCATAATGCTGTCTGAGACGAAGCTTGCATCGATTTCGTTTAGTACTTTTTCTGTCCATTCTTCTGTTGTTAATGTACGTGTATGTTCCTGGGCTAAATCGGCTGTGTAGTAGCCATCTTCGAATACGGCTGCAACAGCACGCTCGATTTCAGCTGCTTCTTCTTTTAAGCCAAATGAATATTGAAGCATCATTGCTACTGAAAGAATTGTTGCTGCCGGGTTTGCAACACCTTGGCCAGCAATTTCAGGTGCTGAACCATGTACAGGCTCATAAAGTCCAAAATTATCGCCGCGAATTGATGCAGAAGGTAATACACCTAATGAACCCGTAATTACAGAAGCTTCATCACTTAAAATGTCGCCGAATAAGTTTTCTGTAACGATGACATCATAATGACCCGGATTTGTAATCAGTTTCATTGCCACTGAGTCAACTAAGTTGTGTTCTGTTTCTACATCTGGGTACTGCTTTTTCTTCTCTTCTACAATTTCACGCCATAAACGGGATGTATCCAGTACATTTGCTTTATCTACTGAGCAAAGTTTTCCTCGGCGTAATCGTGCTAATTCGAATGCATTTTCGACAATACGTTCGATTTCTTCACGGGAATACACACATGTATCAATAGCACCTGCATCTGTTTTTTTACGTGGTTCTCCGAAGTATAGCCCTCCTGTTAATTCACGGACGATCATTAAGTCTACATTTTCCGCAACTTCACGCTTTAATGGAGAAGATGCAAGTAAACTTGGGAATGCTTTCACAGGACGTAAATTCGCAAATAAATCGAAGTGCTTGCGGATTTTCAGTAAACCTTTTTCCGGACGCAATGCTGGCGGGTTATTATCCCATTTTGGACCACCTACCGCGCCTAATAAAATGGCATCACTTGCTTCACACATCGCAATTGTTTCTTCCGGTAACGGGTTGTTGTACTGATCAATTGCAGCTCCGCCGATTGCCGCGTAGTTTAAATGAAATGTATGGTTAAAACGTTTCCCGATTACTTGTAATACTTTTACTGCACTTGCAACAACCTCTGGACCAATGCCGTCACCTGGTAGTACTGTAATTATCTTTTCCATTTGTAAAACACCTTTCTTTCTACGTGAAGTAACTTGATGTAGAAGCGCCACCAATTAGGATGGCGCTAATGATGATATAAAAAGATTGCAATTAGTTCGTACAATCTGTTAAATCGTAATTGCCAGTTTTTCGCGTACTTGCTGTTGAATCAATTGTCGGTTCACTGCATTTAAATATGCTTTTGCGCTTGCTTCCAGCACATCCTGTGCAGAGTCGCGTCCTGTTGATGTGTAGCCATTATATTTTAAATTAATGACCGCTTCCCCAAGTGCATCACGACCTTTACCAACTGATTGTACTCGGTAGTCCAAAATATTAACTTTACCTCCAACAAGCTGCTCAAGTGTATTAAAAATAGCTTCGACTGAACCCGATCCTGTTGAAGCAAGTGTTTTCAACTCCCCTTCAGGAGTAATGACTGATGCAGTGGCAGTTGGAATATTTTCTGTACCGTACTGAACTTGGACTGATTTAAGTTCAAATAATGGAACATCTTCTATTGAAACTTGCTGCTCAGTTAAGATTGTTGTTAAATCTTCTTCTGTCACTTCTTTTTTGCGATCGGCCAATTTTTTAAACTCAGCGAAAGCTTTGTTCAGCTTTTCATCCGATAACTGGAATCCCATTGTTTCCGCACGATCACGGAATGCTGCGCGGCCTGAATGTTTTCCTAAAACTAACGGGATATCATCTTCTCCGATAAGTGCTGGAGATATGATTTCATATGTCTCAGGATTTTTTAATACACCATCCTGGTGAATTCCTGATTCATGTGCAAATGCATTTTTACCGACAACTGCTTTGTTTGGTTGAATGACTACATTTGTTAAACGGCTTACCATCTGTGATGTACGTTTAATTTCTTTTAAATTCAGTCCTGTTTCAACACCATAGAAGTCTTTACGAATATGTAGGGCAACACCGATTTCTTCCAATGCGGCATTTCCTGCACGTTCGCCTAGTCCGTTAATCGTACATTCTACTTGGTCTGCACCGTTTTCGATCGCTGCCAAAGAGTTTGCAACTGCCATACCTAAATCGTCATGACAATGTGCCGAAAATTTAATCTTTTCTGCACCGATCACGTTTTCACGTAAATAACGGAATAAAGCGCCGTATTCTTCCGGTGATGCGTAACCAACTGTATCCGGAATATTGATCGTTGTTGCACCAGCTTTAATAACTTCCCGGCAAATTCGAACTAAAAATTCTTTATCTGAACGGAACCCGTCTTCAGCAGAAAATTCTACAAGTGAGAATTTTTCCTTTGCATACTTTACAGCTGTTACGGCTTGCTCGATTACTTCATCCGGATTTTTCTTTAGCTTATATTCCATATGAATCGGGCTTGTTGCAATAAATGTATGGACATGTGGCTGTTCAGCATGGCGAATTGCTTCCCACACGGCATCAATATCGCTTTTAACAGCACGTGCTAAACCTGTGACGATTGAATTTTTCACTGTTTTCGCGATTAATGATACCGCCTCCAAGTCACCTGGAGATGAGGCAGGAAATCCCGCCTCAATAATTGTGACACCTAAACGCTCTAGTTGTTTTGCGATTTCTACTTTCTCTGCAGTATTTAAGTTAATACCGGCCGATTGTTCTCCGTCGCGCAATGTTGTATCAAAAATGTCAATTTTTCTCATATTATTTCACTGTTACCTTTTGTTTTCCTTGGTTGATGAATGGCATCATAGCACGTAATTTTTCGCCAACTTCTTCAATTTGGTGGTTTGCACCAGCTTCTTTGAATTTTGTGTATTCAGGGCGGCCGTTTTCGTTTTCAGCGATCCAGCGCTTCGCAAATGTACCGTCTTGGATATCAGTTAATACGTCTTTCATACGCGCTTTTACTGATGCGTCGATAATACGGGGACCTGAAACATAGTCGCCCCACTCTGCTGTATCTGAAATTGAATAGCGCATTGTCGCCATACCGCCTTCAAACATTAAGTCAACGATTAATTTAAGTTCGTGTAATGTTTCAAAGTAAGCTAATTCTGGTTGATAACCTGCTTCAACTAATGTCTCGAAACCTGCTTTAACAAGTTCAGTTGTACCGCCGCAAAGTACTGCTTGCTCACCGAATAGGTCAGTTACTGTTTCTTCAGCAAAAGTAGTTTCAAGTAATCCGCCACGTGCTGAACCGATACCTTTACCGTATGCTAGAGCTAAATCACGCGCTTGACCTGTCGCATCTTGGTGGATTGCGAATAAGCCTGGTACGCCAGCTCCTTCAGTGAATTGACGACGTACTAAGTGACCTGGGCCTTTTGGAGCTACTAGGAATACGTCAACATCTGCTGGTGGTTGAATTTGATCGAAGTGTACGTTGAAACCGTGTGCGAACATTAACGCTTTACCAGGTGTTAAATGTGGTGCGATTTCTGCTTCATATACTGCTTTTTGACGCTCATCCGGAAGTAGGATTTGAATTACATCTGCTTCTGCAGCCGCTTCTGCTACAGATTTTACTTCTACGCCATCTTCTTTTGCTGCATCGTATGATTTACCTGGACGGATACCTACTACTACATCAAAACCTGATTCTTTTAAGTTAAGCGCATGAGCATGGCCTTGTGAACCATAACCGATGATCGCGATTTTCTTCCCTTGTAATACTTGCTCGTTAATTTCGTTTTCATAATACATTTTTGACATTTTCATTTCCTCCAATTAAGTGAATGTTTTTTTATTTTTGAAATACGGGCTTCAGATGACATCTTCCACCCTGTTTAAAACCAATTGAGTAATGTTGTATTCCGTTGCGGTGGACGCTTTCCAGGGGCACGGCTCGAGCCTAAAGTCTCTCCCTCGTGCTTATCCCCTAGGAGTCGCCACCTCCACTAAATACAACGTATCCATCTTTGACATAAAATTGGCCGTTTGCTTATTTTAAAATCGATAATTGCGGGCTCTCGATTTTTTGTGCTTCACGGATGGCTGCTGTTGCACCAGTACGTGTTAACTCTTTAATGCCATATGGACGAAGTAACTCGATAAAAGCATCGATTTTTTCCGGATGGCCAACTACTTCATATGTCACAACATTTTTCGAAGTATCGACAACCTGCGGACGGAATGGCTCAACGATTGCATTCATCTCCAGGCGCAAGTTGGGTGGTGAAACTACTTTTATAAGAGCCAACTCACGAAGGACGATCGCTTTTTCTGTAATATCGTTTACTTTTAATACATCGATTTGCTTCGAAAGCTGCTTGATTAACTGTTCGATTTTATTTTCATCTTCAACATGGACGATGAACGTCATTTTCGAAAAATTCGGCTGTTCCGTATGACCTACTGTAATCGATTCAATATTGAATTGACGTTTCATTAATAAGCCAGTCACTCGGTTCAATACGCCGCTTTGGTTAATTACTGTTACTGTCAGCACTCGTTTCATGGCTTTTTCACTCCAATCATTTCATGTAATCCTTTACCAGGCGCAACCATCGGGAATACGCTAACAAGTTGCTTCACTCGACAATCAATGACAACCGGCTCATCAGAATTGATCGCTTCGTCAAAGATTGCTTCCGCTTCTGATAAATTGTCAATGCGGTAGCCTTTAATGCCATATGCATCGGCAAGTTTAACGAAGTCCGGCTGGATTGGCATTAAGCTTTGTGAATAACGCTCCTCATAGAATGTTTCCTGCCATTGACGTACCATTCCTAAACAACTGTTGTTAAGGATTACTACTTTTACTGGTAAGTTAAATTCCTTTAGTAATGCAAGTTCCTGATTTGTCATTTGGAAACCGGCATCTCCAACAATTGAGATAACCTTTTTCTCAGGCTTCGCAAACTGTGCACCGATTGCTGCCGGGAAACCGAAGCCCATCGTTCCTAAACCGCCTGATGTTACCCAGTTATGCGGATTATTTAGTTGATAATATTGGGCTGCCCACATTTGATGCTGTCCAACATCTGTTGTGATAATCGCTTCTCCATCTGTCAGCTTATGAATGATTTCAACTGCTTGCTGCGGTAAAATTTCTTCTCCCGCTTCTTCATACCAAAGCGGATATTTATCACGGCTATCATTTAAGTAATGAGTCCATTCCGTCGTATCTGGTCCTGGGAAATCTTTTTTCAACAGGGCATATAACGCTTCTTTCGCATCTGCAACAATCGGAATATCAGTCGGTACATTTTTACCGATTTCTGCCGGATCGATATCGATATGGATAATCGTAGCGTTCGGTGCAAATGTTGCTAAATTACCTGTTAAACGGTCATCAAAACGTGCACCGATATTAATTAATAGGTCACATTTTGTAATGGCATCATTGGCAGTTGCATAACCGTGCATCCCGGCCATTCCGTAGAATTGTTTATGCTGTCCGTGAATGCTTCCTAAACCAAGTAATGTATTAACAACCGGTAAATTATATTTTTCAATAAATTCTGTCAATTGTTCGCGTGCGTCGGCGAATAATACACCTGCACCTGCCAGTACTAAAGGTTTTTTAGCTAAACTTAATGCTTGAATCGCCTTTTGAATCTGCAGGTAATTCGGTTTCGTTGTCGGCTGGTAACCCGGTAAATAAATATCATCCGGAGCTTTAATTTCATCCAGGAATACTGTTTGAGAGATATTTTTCGGGAAGTCAATGACAACCGGTCCTTTACGTCCTGTATTGGCAATATGGAATGCCTCTTTAACAATACGAGGAATATCTGCTACGTCCTGCACTTGATAGTTATGTTTTGTAATTGGTGTTGTGATGCCCATAATATCAGCTTCCTGGAATGCATCTGTACCGATTACCGATGTAGCTACTTGCCCTGTAAAAATTACTAACGGGATCGAGTCAATCATCGCATCGGCAATACCGGTTACAAGGTTTGTCGCTCCAGGTCCAGATGTCGCAATTACTACACCCGGTTTATTCATAACACGTGCGTAACCTTCTGCCGCATGGATAGCACCTTGTTCGTGGCGTGTCAAAATGTGACGGATCGGATTGCGGTATAGAGCATCATAAATTTGTAAAACTGCCCCACCCGGGTAACCAAAAATAATATCCACATCTTGTTCATGCAGTGCCTGCACTAAAATATCCGCACCGTCTCTCGGTTTTGTTACTTGCTGTTGTTCTTCGGGCTTTTCGATTTCTTGATTTACTGAAACGTTTGCACTCATAGTAATTTCTCCTTCCTTTTTTAAAACTTTATATGTGAAGTCATTTTTATAAATTTATAAAAAGAAAAAGCCTCTTTCTCCGCACGCAAAAGAAAACCTCTTACGTAGGGATGAAAAAGACTTTTCATGGTACCACCCTCATTTATAACATCGATGAACATGCGCTTCTAAAAGAAACAGTGTTCACCTAGTTACCTCGTGAACCGCCTTAGCCTCTTTATTTCAAAGTTCCTACTGGAAATTTGCGCAACTAAACAAAGAGAACGGTTCATTAATAACGAGCAATTCGAATATGCCCGGAGCTATCTAATGACAAATGCGTTTAATAGCCCACTCCGAGGGGATGTCGGATATAGTTGTACCGCCGGCTTCCACCAATACCGGCTCTCTGGTAAATACAAGACTCTATATCCTTTAACCTCATCAACGCTTTAAAATATTCAGATTATATTTTCATTACGCCGCCTTGGGAAGCATTTGTTACTAATGCTGAGTAACGTGCCAACCAGCCGCGCTTAATTTTTGGTTCAAATGGTTTTAAATTTAAACGACGCTCTGCAAGAATTTCGTCGGAAACTTGTAGATTAATTGTTCTGCTTGGCAAATCAATTATAATTGTATCGCCATTTTCGATTAATGCGATTGGACCGCCTTCAGCAGCTTCCGGAGAAATATGGCCGATTGAAATACCGCGAGATGCACCTGAGAAACGGCCATCTGTAATGAGTGCGACTTTCGTTCCTAACCCACGTCCTTGAATTGCAGAAGTTGGTGCCAGCATTTCCGGCATACCTGGCCCGCCTTTTGGACCTTCATAGCGAATGACAACTACATGTCCTTCACGTACTACGCCGTCATCGATTGCCTGCTGTGCTTCTTCCTGTGATTCGAATACAATCGCTTCGCCTGTAAAGGTTTTAATAGAAGGATCAACCGCACCGACCTTAATTACCGAGCCTTCAGGGGCAATATTTCCGAATAACACGGAAAGTCCGCCTACAGCACTATATGGATTATCTTTTGTGCGAATGACACGATCATTCGTAATTTCATAGTCTTTCACAAGCTCTCTCATGGAAACACCTGCGATTGTTGGTCTGTCAGGGTGAATTGCCCCTGGAATTTTTGTTAATTCATTAATAATCGCCTGAACACCGCCCGCTTTTGCAATGTCATCCATCGAAATATCCGATGCCGGCATTATTTTTGCAATGTACGGAACACGTTCTGCTACTTTATTAATGTCTTCAATGTTGTAGTCAATTTCTGCTTCATTGGCAATTGCCAATGTATGAAGTACTGTATTTGTAGAACCGCCCATTGCCATATCAAGAGCAAAAGCATCATCAATCGCTTCTTTTGTAACAATGTCACGTGGTTTTACATCTTCTTTAATCATGCGTACTAAATGCTTCGCTGCTTCGTAAATTAATTCTTTACGTTTTTCGCTTGTTGCAACAATTGTACCGTTGCCCGGTAATGCTAAACCTAACATTTCCATTAAGCAGTTCATTGAGTTAGCAGTGAACATTCCTGAACAAGAGCCGCATGTTGGACACGCATTGTTTTCAATATCAAGCAGCTCTTCAGCAGTCATCGTACCTGCTTTATGTGCACCGACTCCTTCAAAAACACTCGTTAACGATAATGTTTTCCCTGAAGAAGAAGTACCTGCTTCCATTGGTCCTCCTGATACGAATACAGAAGGAACATTTGTACGAACAGCTGCCATTAACATACCTGGTGTAATTTTGTCACAGTTTGGTATGTAGAATACTCCGTCAAACCAGTGTGCATTAATAACCGTTTCAGCTGAATCGGCTATGATTTCACGTGATGGCAAAGAGTAGCGCATCCCGATATGCCCCATTGCAATTCCGTCATCGACTCCAATAGTATTGAACTCGAATGGAATCCCGCCTGCTTCAATAATGGCCTCTTTTACTACGTCCGCAAATTCTCGTAAATGGACATGGCCTGGAATAATATCAATATAAGAATTACATACACCGATAAATGGCTTCTCTAAATCTCTTGCCTTTACTTTACCTGTAGCATATAAAAGACTACGGTGTGGAGCTCGGTCAACTCCCATTTTGATCATATCACTTCTCATTTTTAAACGCCCCTCAACGTAATGCTTTTACTCTAGTTGTTTTTATATGTTCGATATTCAATTTAAATTTCAAATATTCGAAATTTTATAATTAGAAAGTATCGAAAGTTTTACACCTTATAAGCTCACATCAAAATGTCGCTTGAGTGATGTGGTGTACTAAATTGTTGTTATCATAGTACGAAACGAACTAGAACGTCAACACTATTTTTTGAATTTTTTATACAATTCAGAAAGTAAAGATTTATTGCAATCGCTTTCATCCTCATTGGTGTTACCTTTTAACTCTTTCGTCACACTTTTTACAAAAATTGAATTTTTAAAATTTTTTGTACATATTTATTGAGCCCCGTCTTTTTTCGCCACAAAAAAGAACCTAGCGCAATATTAGGCTAGATTCTATTAAATATCGTAATCTATTAGAGTAATAATAATTCAATAGCAAAGTTCAATATGATTAAACTGTGGATTCCTGCAAAAATTAATCCTTGTCGATCCAGTTTCTTCTTTAATGCCATATCCATATTAATCACCCCATTTTTTTAATATCCTAACTATACAACATTCAGCATAATAAATCAAAATATTTGGAATATTTAGATTTATAATATCGATCACATTTTTTCTTTAGCCATGGCATAATAAGCTTACAATTGAAAAGGAGTGAATGAAAGATGAAAAAAGCATTGATTGTCATTGATTATACGTATGATTTTGTAGCGGATGATGGTAAATTAACTTGCGGTAAGCCGGGACAGGCAATAGAAAACAATATTAGTACTCTTATAGAGCAATTTATTCAACAAAAAGATGTAGTCGTTTTCGCCAATGATTTACATGTTGAAAACGATCCGTATCATCCTGAATCTAAATTGTTTCCGCCGCATAATATTGCAGGAACAAAAGGCCGGGAACTGTATGGTTCGGTAAAAGATCTATATGTAACATACAAAGATTGTGTTATTTCATTTGATAAAACGCGTTATAGTGCCTTTGCAGGGACAAATTTAGATATTTTGCTAAGGGAACGCGGCGTGGAAGAAGTTGTACTGGTCGGTGTATGCACTGATATTTGCATTTTGCACACAGCGGTAGACAGTTATAATTTAGGCTATAAAATCAAAATTCCTGAATATGCCGTAGCAAGTTTTAATGAAATCGGACATAAATGGGCGCTTGGCCATTTCAAATCTTGTTTAGGTGCTTCCATTATTTAATTAAAAAGTAACATTATTTTATTATTCACTATAAAATGATTTTACTCCCATAATTTTCGGAACTGCATAAAAACTTCCAGCTAAAAAAATGTTTAAGCTTTTGCATGATAGGAAATAAATAACTAGATGCAATTATAATTCATAATCTTAAACAAAGGAGTTGGAAAGAATGATGAGTTTCATTTGGTTTTTAATTATCGGTGGTATTTTAGGTTGGTTAGCAGGAGTAATTTTAGGTAAGGATGTACCAGGAGGCATTATCGGTAATATTATTGCAGGTATTGTCGGTTCATGGATCGGTAGCATGATTTTAGGTAACTGGGGCTGGAAAGTATCAGACTTCTATGTATTCCCTGCATTAATCGGTGCCATCGTCTTAATCTTTATTGTAAGCTTTATCCTACGCTCAATGCGTAAAGCAACAAATTAAATATTTCTGCATCTAGAATAGTTTTAAAAGTGTGACTTGACGTCACACTTTTTTTATTTGTTTTCATCAAGCGCAATTTTTTTCAATTGATTCCCGTAATCACGGTACTGTTTATAGTAGAATAAGATATTTTCTACGTATTCATCACTATGATTATATTGAAATATCGCTTTTTTCAATTGCCCATCATTTACACCGGCGATTGATAAAAATTTAGCTGCACTGAACACGGCATCTTCAATATCAAAAGGATCAGCTATACCGTCACCGTTTGCATCAACCCCATATCCGCCATATTTTTTAATAACGGCAGGATTCGTTTTATCATGTTCCGGAATTTCCCCCTGCCCTAAGTCTTTGCATGATGGGTGTTGCCAGCCTACAAATGTACAAGGCATAAACTGAAGATGGCCTTCTGCGCCAACCGGTGATATAAGTGTAGACATTGTGGAAAACCGGGTTTCTACGCGATGATGTGCGGCAAGAAGCGTCCATGGAACACCGTATTTTTGTTCTGCTGCAACATATACAGGGATATATTCGATTGGAATTTCCAAATCAAACTGCTCCTGGATTTGCTGATACACCGTTTTTTCCGTAAAAGGCCAACCACGAATTTGCTGCCAACTAAAATAAGCAACAATATAAATTGTTAAAGTGATGGGGATAAGCAGAATAATTGTTAATATTTTTGTTTTCGGGGAGAGAACAGGTTTCTTTTTCTTACTTTTAGCCATAAATGCCACCAATCTATTATACATAATGAATTCATTATCTCTCATTCTACTAAAAAAGCAGGTAATTTTCACTGTTGAAAATTAAAGTGTCAATCGCTAGAATTAGAAATTGTGTAATATTATAAGAGGAGTTGCTATATTATGTGGAAAGATTTTAAAGAATTTGCGATGAAGGGCAATGTTATCGATTTAGCTGTTGCAGTTGTTATTGGTGCAGCATTCGGTAAAATTGTTACATCATTAGTTGAAAATATTATTATGCCGCTTGTCGGGATGCTTACAGGCGGAATCGATCTGACAAACGAATGGAAGTTTGGATCAGGTGAAGCACAAATAGCGTTAGGTGTGTTCGTTCAATCGATTATCGATTTCATTATTATTGCATTTGCTATTTTCATGGCATTACGATTACTGACTAAATTAAACCGTAAAAAAGAAGCGGAAGTTGTGGAAGAATCGACACCGGAACTCGATACAAAAGAAGAACTGTTAAAAGAAATCCGTGACTTATTAAAAAATGAACAAGCCAAATAATTTTTTTATCCTGGAGTACGGAGCGAACGTATTCCAGGTTTTTTTGTTTTTTAATTCAATTATTCCCCTATTCTACTTAATACTCGTTTCTCCTATTGTTCCTTTCATCTGTTCATGATAAATTGATGTAATACTCGATTCATTCGAAATGTTTAGTAAATTCATGTAAGGAAGTGTAATCCATGTCACAACGTTCAATTGAAACAAAATTAGTACAGCTCGGAAATTTAAGTGATGCCAAAACAGGTGCGATCAATCCACCGATCTATATGTCGACAGCCTATCAGCATACGGGTATAGGTGAATCGACAGGCTATGATTATACACGAACTAAAAATCCTACTCGTACAATCCTTGAACAAGGAATCGCAGATCTGGAAAACGGCGATGCGGGATTTGCATGCAGCTCAGGAATGGCTGCAGTACAGCTTGTCATGTCATTATTTAAACCGAACGATGAATTAATCGTTCCGGAAGACTTATATGGCGGAACATATCGTCTATTTAAAACATTTGCGGAAAACTACAATATTAAACCGGTATATAACCCATTTACTAACATTGAAGAGGTTGAAAGCTTAATCAATGAAAATACGAAAGCATTGTTTATCGAAACTCCGACAAACCCGTTAATGCAGGAAATCGATCTTGTGGCATATGCGGCACTAGCGGAAAAACATAACTTATTGCTAATTGTCGACAATACATTTTACACTCCGTATTTTCAGCGTCCCCTTGAATTAGGTGCACATATTGTTTTACATAGTGCAACGAAATATATTGGTGGACATAATGATGTATTGGCGGGTCTAGTCGTAGCAAAAGGTGCTGAATTATGTGAAAAGTTAGCATTCTACCATAACGGGATTGGTATGGTGCTTTCACCGATGGATTCATGGCTGCTGATTCGCGGACTGAAAACTTTGCATTTACGTTTAAAACAGCATGATGCGAATGCAAAAAAAGTTGCGGAATACTTGGCGAATGAACCTCTCGTGACAGATGTACTGTATACAGGAAAAGGCGGTATGCTGTCATTCCGCGTCAAAGATCGATCAATGGTCAACCCGTTTTTAAAAGGAATCAAGTTGATAACATTTGCTGAAAGTCTTGGAGGCGTGGAGAGTTTTATTACTTACCCTGCTACGCAAACGCATGCCGATATGCCGTATGAGGAACGTGTTGCACGAGGTGTATGTGACCGATTACTACGTTTCTCAGTAGGTATTGAAGAAGCAGAAGATTTAATCGCAGACTTACAGCAAGTTTTCGATTCGTTACGAGGTGAATTTGCATGACAAACCGCATTGAAACAGCATTAATACACGGGGCCATCCGTGAAGGCTATGCCGATAAAAAAGGCGCTGTAAACGTACCGATGTATTTATCATCGACTTTCCATCAGGAATCGATTGATGAATTTGGTGAATATGATTATGCGCGTTCAGGAAACCCGACACGTGCCGCATTGGAAAAGGCCATTGCCGAACTTGAAGGCGGTAATCGAGGGTTTGCATTTGCTACAGGTATGGCTGCTGTCTCTGCCTGCTTTATGATTTTATCTGCAGGCGACCATATTGTTATTACAGAAGACGTTTACGGTGGTACGTACCGTTTCGTTACAAAAGTATTGCCACGTTACGGTATTACGCATACATTTGTCGACTTCACTGACACGGAAGCAGTAAAAGCAGCAGTACGACCGGAAACGAAATTAATTTATATGGAAACACCTTCGAATCCTACATTAGGTATTACCGATATCCGTGCTGTGGTAGAAATCGCGAAACAACATGGTGCGCTAACGTTTTTAGATAATACGTTTATGACACCGTTGCATCAAAAGCCGCTGAAGTTAGGTGTAGACGTTGTCATTCATTCTGCAACAAAGTTTTTATCGGGGCATTCCGATATAGTAGCTGGGCTTGTTGTAACGAAAGATGAAGCGCTCGGTAATGAAATTTATTTCGTGCAAAATTCATTCGGTTCTGTACTTGGTGTACAGGATTGCTTCACGCTCATTCAAAATATGAAAACGACTGCCGTACGTTTTAATGAAGAATCAAGTGTTGCAATGCGGATTGCACAATTTTTACATGCACATCCATTAGTGGAAAAAGTATATTACCCTGGGCTCCCCACTCACCCAGGTTTTGAAATTCATGCGGCACAGGCAACTTCAGCGGGAGCGGTATTATCGTTTAGTTTACCGAACTATGACATTGCTAAAGCTTTTGTTGAAGCGATGAAAATCCCGGTATTTGCGGTTAGTCTTGGTGGTGTTGAATCGATCTTATCGTACCCAGCCAAAATGAGTCATGCGGCAATGGAACCGGAAGAACGCTCAAAACGCGGAATAACAGATGGTCTGCTGCGATTTTCAGTCGGTTTGGAAAATGAAGATGATCTAATTGAAGACTTTACTCAAGCATTGGAAATCGCAAATAAAATCAAGTAAATTACTGGTCGGTAAAATCTCTTAAAGTAGATTTTATCGGCCTTTTATAATGTCGCTTATTCGTTAATTACCGATAATAAATTGATTTCAAAGCCGCCGTCACAAGACGTAAAGTTATAATCTGTTAATGAACCGGTTACTTCCTCCGCTAATTTATCACATTGATAGTTTTCAATATTTTTACTTCCCCATTCGTCTTCCCTGTTATCAATTTCAATGTTAAAATGCTCGCCATTAAATTTTACAGCCCAATAAATTGGTGCACCCTCGATTGTATAGCGAGTTACTTTAAGTGTCTTTTGTTCCTTATCTTTAACATCCTTCAAAAACTGATGGAATAAATCCGAATTCTCAAGCTGTCCATGTTGATCAATCACTCGATCATTATCTATAGATTCGATTTGCGCCCGTTCCATTGTTTCGAAATGCTGCACGTTATCATTACAACCAGCTAAAAGTAGCAACAAACTAAATACAAGTATTTTTTTCATTCATCCTTCATCCCCTTTCTAAAGTTGACGTTAAAAAAGGAAAATAGTTACAGTAATATTTTATTTCGAATCCGAGATATTATTCTTGTCATTTTGTCAGTTGAGTAGTAAAGTGATAACTAAGAAAGGACGTGTACAGATGAAAAGTAATACATTAGGCTCTCTCATTTGGCTGCGAATGATGCGCTTTACCCATGAAAGTAATACCCTTTCGAATGAATTTTTAAAGCAATTTGATTTAACTACGGCGAAATTCGATGTCCTAATGCAAATCTCTTTATTTGAACCGATTCCCCAATCGGAACTTGCACAAAAAGTGACAGTAACACAAGGTGGAATTTCCCGTATGCTGGCACGACTTGAGCAAGAACAACTGATTATTAGACAGCAAAACTGGAAAACAAAATATATTTCATTAACTGAAAAAGGTACTGAACTTTTAAACAATGCGTATGACGCCCAACTCGCCTTCCAGACCTCTTTTTTCGATGAAACATTAACGAAGGAAGAGCAAAAAACCCTATATAAATTAATCTCTCGTGTCCAAAAAAATAGCGAAAAGCGCAGTAAATAATAATTGGAGGAATGAACAATGTATACAATTCCAGGACATCATCATATTTCGATGATTACGAAGAATGCACAGCAAAACAACAAATTTTACCGTGATATTTTAGGATTACGCCGTGTTAAAGTGACAGTTAATCAGGATGACACATCAATGTACCATCTCTTTTATGGTGATAAAACAGGCAGTCCGGGTACAGAGCTTTCATTTTTTGAGATTCCTTTAGTCGGGCGGACGCACCGAGGCACAAATGCCATTACAAAAATCGGTCTGATTGTACCAAGTGTTGACAGCCTGCACTATTGGGTAACTCGATTGGATGAATTAGGTGTAATAAATGATGGTATTACAACTTATGCGAACCGTCCTTCCCTCCTTTTTGAAGATGAGGAAGGTTTGCGTTTGGCACTTATAGCTGCACCCAATACAAAGGTGGCACATTGGGAAACGTATGAAAAATCCCCGATTCCGGTTGAACATCAAATCCAAGGAATGGGTACTGTTGAAATAACTGTGAAAAATAAAGGGAAACTGATTCGAACATTAACTGAAATTTTTGGCTATGAATTGAAAACACAGGATGAAACGACTGCCATTCTCCAATCAATCAATGGTGAAATGTTTGGGGAAATTTACATTATTGAACAGGATGGACCATCGGAAAAACCTGGTCGCGGCAGTATTCACCATTTAGCCATCCGAGTAAAAAATGATGAAGAATTGGCGTTTTGGGATGAACAAGTAAAAGCGCGAGGATTTATCTCATCCGGCATTGTTGACCGATTCTATTTTAAAAGCTTATATTTCCGTGAGTCGAACGGGATTTTAATTGAGATTGCGACAGATGGACCAGGCTTTTTACGCGACGGCGATGTGGAGTCGCTCGGGGAACAATTGGATTTACCGGATTTTTTAGAACCTCAGCGTGCGGAAATTACAGCAAAATTAAAGCCAATTTTATAAGGAGGCATTGAAATGGAACAATATCGAATCAATGAAAAAAACGGGATGGAATTTGGTCTTTATACATTAGGTGACCACATTCCGAATCCTTTAACTGGTTCACGCATTTCTGCACAGCAGCGAATTCAGGAAATTATCGAAGCAAGTCAATTAGCAGAACAAGCAGGCATCGAAGTATTTGCAGTCGGTGAAAGTCATCAGCAATATTTTACAACACAGGCGCATACAGTCGTACTTGGTGCGATCGCCCAGGCAACAAAAAGCATCAAACTGACAAGCTCTGCGACGGTATTAAGTGTGGCGGATCCAGTTCGTGTTTACGAGGATTTTGCGACAATCGATTTACTTTCAAATGGCCGTGCAGAAATTGTTGCAGGACGCGGCTCAAGGGTTGGCGCACATGAGCTGTTCGGGGTTAGTCTGCGTGACTACGAAGAAATTTTTGAGGAAAAGCTCGCTTTGCTTAAACAGTTAAATGATAATACGGTTGTTAACTATAACGGAAAATTCCGTCCTGCTTTAAAAGATGCACATATTTTACCTCAACCTTTAAATGGCTCGATTCCGATTTGGCGTGCTGTTGGCGGACCTCCCGGAAGTGCGATTAAAGCTGGCTATATGGGAATTCCAATGATGCTGACAACATTAGGCGGACCTTCAATTAACTTTAAAGCTTCTGTTGATGCATACCGTGAAGCCGCAGATCGCAACGGATTTGATGCTGCATCTTTACCGATTGCAACGACGAGTTTGTTTTATGTTGCGGAAACGGAAAAAGAAGCGGTTGACGGGATGCACCCGCATTTAAGCGGTGGTTTCCAGGCAATTCGCGGTCAAGGCTATCCGCGCTGGCAAGTGGAACAGGCACCTCAAGTGGAAGATGCACTCATGGTAGGTAGTCCGAACCAAATTATTGAAAAGATACTGTACCAATATGAATTGTTCGGCATGCAGCGTTTCATGGCCCAAATCGATTTTGGCGGTGTGCCGTTTGATAAAGTAATGAAAAATATTGAACTGATCGGTAACGAGATCATCCCTGCGATTAAAAAGTATACTGCGAAATAAAATGAAGCGGTTGACTCATAATCCAAAATATCCACTTTTCTCTCGGAGAAAAGTGGATATTTTTCACTATACATTAATTCGATTTTAAAAAGTCAGGATCCATGTAGGCCGGATTCGGGTATTTGTAGAAGCCTTCGCCTGTTGAAACACCCATTTTACCTTGATCGATCATTTCACATTTAATTTTTTCAGCTACTAATTTAGCTCCAGGATCGTGTTCTGCACGCATTAAGTTTAAGTTATATGGTGTTTCCATTCCTACAATATCATATATTGCAAATGGTCCGCGTGGCGAGCCAGTTGAAACCATCCAGTTTTTATCTATCGTTTGGGGATCTGCTATATCTTTCACCCAAAGTTCCATTGCAGCAGATAAAAACGGTACTAATAAAGAATTAAGAATGTAGCCTGGCTGCTCTTTTTTCAGTACAAACGGAATCATACCGATATTCCGTGCGAAATCTGCCACTTGTTCCACATACTGCCTATCTGTTCCGGGATGCCCCATTACTTCCGCAGTATTGTTTTGCCAAATCGAGTTCGCAAAATGCAGGGCCAGGAACTTTTCCGGACGGCCAGTAAACTCAGCAAATTGACTCGGTAATAATGTTGAGGAATTGGAAGCAAAGACTGTTTTTTCAGGTGCCACTTTCCCGAGCTTTTCATAAAAGTTCTGTTTGATCTCTATACGTTCCGGCACTGCTTCAATAACAAGATCTGCATCTTTTGTCGCCTCTCCTAAATCGGAGTAAAACTTAAGACTGTTAGATGCTTTTTCTGCACGGTCAACGTCTTGAAAATATTTGCCATATGTTGTTTTTAATGTTGCCATCCGCTGTTTTGCTTTAGTAATTGCGTCTTCATTAATATCATAAACACTTACTTCAAATCCGAAAAATGCAGACTGGAAAGCGATTTGGCTTCCTAATACACCGCTGCCCGCAATTGTAACCTTTTTATAATTCATATGGACCTCTCCTTTGTAATAAGCTCAATTACTTTTAACCTGTTCCATTTAAAATGAACGAAATCCATTGAGAGTATTCCCATATTTACAGAAAATGAAAAGGATTACTTCATATATTGACAATTAGTCAGAGACATTCATTCAATAAAAAACCCGCGAAGGGAATGACTCCTTCGCGGGTTTCAAATTATACAGTTACTTTACTTTTAGTTGCAACACTTTCCCATACCTTTTCGATACGTTCTTTTGCTGCTTCTTCCACTATAAAGCCAGTGTCCGTTTTTGTTACTTGTGAATCAACGATATAAATTGGAGTTGAAATTGTTGTCGCTCCTAAAATAGAAAGTACCGGCTTCAATGAATATTCCAATGCCAATAAATGTGCGATCGATCCGCCGATTGCAACTGGTACGACTGCTTTGTTTTCCAGGCCTTTTTGCGGCAGCAAATCAATAAATGTTTTTAAAATACCAGTATAGGAGCCTTTATAAATCGGTGTGAGGAAAAATACGATATCAGCCTCCCCTACTTTGACAATTTCTTTTGCAATCGTTTCACTCGCATAGTTCGCAGTAATTAAATCTTCCGCAGGCAATTGATGAACCTGAATTGTTTCATGCGAAATACCATACTGCTCAAGCAATGATTCAATCGATTGCTGTACGCCTGTTAATCGGGATGTCACACTGTTTCCACCATTAATTAAAACTGCTTTTGTCATGATTCAATCCTCCTAAATATTTTGTAAAGTATAACGGGATGGAACTTGTTTTAAGCCTAAGTTTTCACGTAGCGTTTTGCCTTCATATTCTTTACGGAATACCCCGCGCTTTTGAAGCTCAGGAATGACTAAATCAATAAAATCGGTAAAGCCGCCCGGGAAATACGGAGGCATTAAGTTAAAGCCATCTGCCGCTTCCTGATCTACCCACTCAATTAACTGATCGGCTATTTCACTTGGCGAACCGAATATAATGCGATGACCGCGTGATCCGGCGATACGCAAATACAATTCACGAATTGTCAGGTTTTCACGTTCCGCCAGTTCGATGATCAGCTTCTGACGGCTGCGGTTACCATTTGTCGGAGGGATATCTTTCGGCAATGGGCCATCCAGGTCATATTTCGACAGATCCACCCCTAAGTAGTCTGCTAAAAAGTCCAAGCCTATTTCCGGGGTAATTAACTGTTGCAGTTCTTCATATTTGGCATAAGCTTTTTCTTTCGTTTCCGCTACATAAATTGACACGCCCGGCATGATTTTGATATCATCGCGGTCACGTCCTGCAGCAACTGCCTTATCTTTCAGTATTTTATAAAATTGTCGTGCATCTCCAAGCGTCTGCTGTGCAGTAAAAATAACATCTGCTTGCTGTGCCGCAAGTGTGGTACCGGCTTCCGATGATCCTGCCTGTACTAAAACCGGTCTTCCTTGAGGTGGACGCGATGAATTTAACGGACCACGAACTGCGTAATATTCACCTTTATGGTTTAACGTGTGCAGCTTCCCTTTTGTAATATATTCACCTGTCTGTTTATTACGTGCCAATGCATCATCTTCATAAGAATCCCATAGACCTTTTACTACTTCCACAAATTCGTCTGCCCGATCATAACGCAGAGAATGATCCAAATGCTGGTCCTTGTTAAAGTTGCTCGCTTCTGCTGAATAGTAACTTGTTACAATATTCCATGCAGCACGCCCCCCGCTTAAATGGTCAAGCGATGAAAACTTACGTGCAATGTGAAATGGCTCATTGTACGTAGTTGAAGCAGTAGCGGTTAAACCGATATTTTTAGTCACCGTGGATAAAACACTTAGTAATGTAAGTGGTTCAAAGCGAACTTGCTCTGCCGGGTGTGAAAGTTCATTAAATGATAAACCATCACTTAAAAACAGCATATCTAATTTACCTTGCTCGGCTTTGACAGCAACTTCTTTAAAAAATTCTACATTCTCACTTGCGTCAGCCTGTGCATCCGGATGACGCCATGAAGCGATGTGATGCCCTGTACCCATTAAAAATACGCCTAATTTCATTTGTTTTTTTGTCATTTGCGTACCTCCTATACTAACTGTTCTTCGCGTTTAGCTAATATTTCATGAACTAGTGGAATGACCTTTTTACCAATCTCTTCAATGACCTCCAAATGAGGGAAACCACGCAGCAGTACTTTATCAAAACCTAAATCGACAAACTCCACAATCCGCTCAGCTACTTGCTGTGGTGTCCCGACCAGCGCAATCGAATTGCCTGATAAAACTTGCGTTAACCCTGCCCAAATATTCGGGGCAATCACAAAATTATTGTCTTTAGACTCAAGCATTAACTGATGAAGGCGGCTCACACCTACTGCTCCGTTGCTAACTGTATTAGCATGTTTTGCTTCCAATACTTCAGGGTCGACTTGGCTAATAATTTTGTTTGCATTTTCAAACGCAGCTTCTTCTGTTTCACCTAAAACAACCTGGAATGAAACACTGTAAGAAAGATCGCGATTTTTTTCTTTTGCCAGTTTAACAACCGAATCAAGCTCTTGTTTTGTCGTTTCCAATGTTTCACCCCAAAGCATATATACGTCAGCCACATCTGTTGCAACTTCTTTTGCAATTGGTGATGAACCACCGAAGAAAATTGGTGGCGCATTTTTAACAGGCAATGGTAAGTTCGCTCCTTTTAATGTGTAAAACTCGCCATTATAATCAAACGTTTCCCCGTTAAACAGGCGTTTTAAAATTTCAATATACTCACGTGTACGCTTGTAACGATCTGTATGAGATAAGAAATCCCCGTCATTCTCAAGTTCTTTTGGTGCACCGCCTGTTACGACATTGACAAATACACGGTTATTCGTCCAGTAATTGACTGATGAATACTGTTTTGCCAGTTGTGTAGGCGCAGTAGAACCAGGTCGAACTGCAATCAGGTAATTCAATGTCTTCGTATGTGCCGTCAAATGCGAAGCAGCAACCAATGAATCAACACAGCTTCCGCCAATCGGTAACAGTAATGTTGAAAAGCCTGCTTTTTCAGCTGCCTGTGCAACTTTTGTAATATACTCCACAGAAGGTTCACGATCAGAATCAACGCCGACACCTGACCATGTTTGTGCACCTTTATTTGACGTTTGGTTCCCTACATATTCACTATCGCCAGAAGTTGGCGCCATTGTAATAAACTCTACTTTTGTCATTTTAATTCCTCCTTATTTTGTAACCGGTGCACTTGCTACTACTTCATCAGCCGGTAATTCGTTGGATTGTTGAATTGTGCCTGATTTTAACTGCTCTGCTACCTGTGCAAAAGATTGATTTGCCGGAATGTTAATAAATGAAATTTGCTCTTCCTGTGCTTTTTTGTAAGATAATTCGCAGAAAGTTTCAGGTGGTGCAACAAAAGTTGTCGCTCCCAGTTCAATTGCTTTACGTAATGTTGCGCCACGGCGTCCTTCTGTTAAATCAAGTGCCGGATTACGCAAATCTTCTACAGAATGGTCCTGCTGAATAATACGTAAAATTGTTCCTTCCACAATCGGTGTTACAATACCTTCATCATTTACTACAACTGCAATCGCCATTTTAAAATCCCCCTGTTATTTTGTTATTTGAGCAACTTCGGCAGCTTTCTGCAAGCTTTGTGCCAAGTCGTTTTTAATATCTTCAATATCTTCCAGACCAATAGATAAACGGATCAGACCAGGTGTTACACCACTCGCCAACTGCTGTTCAGTTGATAGTCGTGAATGCGATGTGCTTGCCGGATGGATGACAAGTGACTTCGAGTCGCCGACATTGGCAACATGTGAAAGTAGCTGAACATTATTAATAAATGCCTTCGCTGCCTCTAGTCCGCCTTTGATACCAAAGCTGAAAATCGACCCTGCCCCTTTTGGTAAATACTTCTCTACCAAATTGTTTGGATCATTGCCAGGTAGTGTCGGATAATTTACCCATTCCACTAAATCATGCTCCGCTAAATATTCAGCAACTGCCTGTGCGTTTACAACATGCTGACGAACGCGAACTGCCAGTGATTCAAGACCTTGAATGAAAAGCCAAGCATTGAACGGTGATAATGTGGCACCTAAATCATGCCCTAGCTCGAAGCGTGCTTTCGTAATAAATGCTTTTTCTCCAGCGGCTTCTACAAACGAACGGTTGCCGATTAATTCATTCGGTTCAACGAAGCTTGTGAATCGAGGCGCTTTCCACTCAAATTTACCGCCGTCAATAATTGCACCACCTAGCGAAGTTCCGTGACCGCCGATAAATTTTGTTGTGGAATGCACAACAATATCTGCTCCAAATTCAATCGGCTTTGATAAGTAAGGTGTCGCAAATGTATTATCAACAATAAGCGGGACGTCTTGACGATGGGCTACTTGTGCCAATCCTTCAATATCTGCAATTTGCAAGCTCGGATTGCCGATTGTTTCAGTGAATACGGCGCGTGTTTTATCATTGATTGCTGCTTCAACTTCCTGTAAGTCAGATCCTTCGACAAAGCGTACTGTAACACCGAAGCGAGGCAATGTTTTAGAGAACAATGTATACGTCCCGCCATAAAGGGCATTCGTTGCTACAATCTCATCTCCTGCCTGTGCGACAGTCAGTACAGCAATTAAGATTGCCGCCTGTCCGGAAGCGACCGCAAATCCACCGACACCACCCTCCAATGCAGCAAGACGCTCTTCAAATACAGCATTTGTCGGGTTGGCATTTCGCGAATATAAATAGCCGCTTTCCTGTAATTTAAACAAGTTTGCTGCGTGTTCCGTGTCATCAAATACATATGAAGTTGTCTGATACAGCGGAACTGCACGGGAGCGTGTTACCGGATCAACTGTTTGACCTGTATGGAGAGCGATTGTTTCCTGATTTAAAAATGTCATATGAAAGATTCTCCTTTAATAAAGAAATTTTTGAGTAAGTGTAAGCAATTCCTGTTCTGTCAGTTCACCTTTTACGGTGTGTACAACTTTTCCATCTTGCAAAAATAACGTCGTCGGCAATGTTAAAATTTCATAGCTTTCTTTCAGCTGCCCTTGACGGTCTAACAGAATCGGAAACGGCAAATCAAATTTCGTTAAGTATTGATTGACCAGCCTTGTCGGTTCTTCCACATTGACTGCATAAAGCTCAATGGTATGTGACTGAAGT
The DNA here is from genome assembly GCF_038003445.1 of Solibacillus sp. FSL K6-1126. Taxonomy (NCBI): domain Bacteria; kingdom Bacillati; phylum Bacillota; class Bacilli; order Caryophanales; family Caryophanaceae; genus Solibacillus; species Solibacillus sp. FSL K6-1126. The sequence goes on from NZ_JBBOPD010000001.1 coordinate 2,248,855, forward strand.
ATTTCATACGCCGCTTTGAACGAGGGCATTTCCCGTTCACAAGGGGGGCAGTAGGTTGCCCAGAAGTTGACGATGTAACTTCCTTCATTTGGAAGAGCCAATTGCTCCCCGGAAGAAGTTTGAAGTACAATATCTTCGGATTTTGCTTCGGCCTTCTGTTTGGAAGCATTTGAAATAATGGCGTAGCTTAGTGCGACAATTAGTACAGAAAATAATAAAAGCTGAATCCATTTTTTCATTTTAGCTTCACCTCGATTTCAGGCATTTCATGTAGTTGGCCATAGCTGACATGGGAAATTACTTTATAAATACCGGTACCGTCAAAGCTCGTTTCAATCGCATACTTACCATCCCCGCTAGTATCTGGAGTCACGGAACCAATGGCATTGCCGGTTGGATTGATCAGTTCGAATTCAATTTCCACATCGTTTTGAATTGGTTTACCGTTGTACGTTACGGTTGCTGTGATCGTTACAGGTTCGAATGCTTCGAGCTCAGATTTACTGGCATTTAATGTTACATCGAGCGTTTCATTTGCTTGTGCACTACATCCGGTAAGCAGTAGCACTGTAAGTAAAAGTCTTTTCATTTACCATCAGCCTTTAAATTTGTCCAGAACAGCAGGCGTTTTTTTAATTTTTCAAATGCAATCATGATAGCGACAATAATAATACTGTTAAAAATAATGCCTGCCAGCACGTAATGATATTGTGAGAAGTCACTGTAATACTGGATGAAAAAGCCCATTCCTGATGAAGCACCGAACATTTCGGCGATCGTTAAAATCAAGAAGCTCATACCAAGTGATGTACTCGCACCACTTAAAATATGGGGTGCACTTGCGGGCAACACGACTTTCAGCAAAAACGTCGGTCCTTTTAAACCAAGAGATTTCGCATTGTCAAGATAATGCTTTTCAATCAGCAGGACGCCCTGAATCGTCCCTAAAAATACTGGCCAAAATGCGCCGATAAAAATAAGAGACATCGAAGCTGTTTGGAAAGTCGGTAAAATTGCAATGACATATGGTATGAACAGCGTTGGCGGAATCGGACTTAGTGCATGAAAATAAGGCATTAATATTTCACGTGACCGTTTGTTCAATCCGAAAAACAGACCGCCTACAATACCTGTCACCAATGCTCCGAAAAATCCAGGAATCAGCAATTTCATCGAGCTTACTACACCAGTTACAAGCTCCCCTATTTTTGCGAAAAAGGATTCAATGACCGTTAGCGGCTGCGGGAATATAACCGGGTTAATCCATGTCGCATATTTTGTGACAAGTGCCCAGACGACAATAAATATAATTCCTATAAAAATAGTAAGATTATAGCGTTTAAAAAATGTGAGCATTCCATCCCACCCCTTAAATGTTTTGTTCATTAAATCGAACGAGCTGATCTTTGTAATAAGCATCATCCGGATATTGTTCGATTAGCTCATTTAATGCTTTTTCGTATAGATCGATATTTACATACTCGTTTACATCAATATCATCCACATTTTCAACATAACCGATTTCTTTCATCTGCCCCCACATTTGAACTACTTTCTCTCTGCTTGGATCAGAAGAATAGTTCGAGTGGCTGTCGTTTACAATCGTATTAATTACTTTATCATCGACTTTCATATATTCTTTCGCTGCAGTTACTGCTGAATGCGGGTCTTCAATTTTTTTACGCTCCGCGCGAATAAGCGCTTTTAAGAAACGTTTATATGCTTCACCATCTTCATCCGCCAACAGTTCCGAGCGTGTTACAACACGGCAGCATACATGCCCTTCCTGTAAATCATTGCTCCATGCAACTGCTTCAAGACCCATATCAACAGCCTGTGCGTAGAATGAGTTTGCTGATACTGCAACGTCCACTTTTCCTGATGCTACAGCTTCAAGTAGCATACTACCTGTTTTGAATTCAACAATTTCCAGATCTTTTTTCCAGTCGATACCTGCATCTTCAAGCGCAGAACGGAAAACAATATCCGATGTAAAGATCCTGATCGTTCCAACTTTTTTTCCTTTATAGCTTTCAAGTGAAGTATATTGCCCCGCGTTTTCCTTTTTCGTTAAAATCGGGTGTCCGCCCTCCAAATGGCCTCCGATAATGGAGAAATCCGAGCCGTTTGCGATAAACGTTAAGGGGCCAGCTGTACCGAATGTTAATCCGACATCAATTTTCCCCGCCTGGAGTGCATTCAGTCCGTCTGCCGAGTTTGCAAAGCCAACACGATTGACCGAAATATGTTCTTCTTCAAAATAGCCTTCCTGATGAGCAATGTCGACAAGTGTTCCACCTGCAGACTGACTTAAACCAACCGTGATTTCATAATCGTCAGAGGCTGCTCCTTTTGAAATTTGTTCATCATCTCCGCATGCAGCGAGTAAACCTACTGTTAAAGCGAATGAAGCGATCCATTTCTGATTTGTTTTTTTCATTTAACGATCCTCCTATATTCCTGCTCCATCTGCTATTTCTGTTTTTAAACTATTGACGATCTGTTCGTTCATCTCGTTTAAAAGGGATTCACGAAATGCACGGAACTCCTTGTTTTCATATAGTTTTTGACGATCCGTCCCTTTTTTCTCAATCGGTACTTGGATGCTTTTCGTCACCGCCCCGTTTTTCCCGGGAGCAAAGATGACAATCCGGTCCGCCAAATAAATGGCTTCGTCAACATCATGTGTAACAAATACGACTGTACGTTTTTGTTCGGCACTAATTTGAACAAGCAGATCCTGCAGTTGAATACGCGTGACAGGATCCAAAGCGCCAAAAGGTTCATCCATCAGCAGTAAATCCGAACCGTAGCTTAATGCCCGTGCAATCGCTGCACGCTGTTTCATACCACCGGACATTTGACCAGGATATTTTTTTACGGCGTGCCCTAAATGGACAAGTGTCAAATATTGCTCTGCGATATTTGCCAGTTCTTTTTTCGGCATTTTTTTATTTCGCTGTTTTAGTGCAAGCATGACATTCGCCTGTGCCGTCAGCCATGGGAATAAGGAATAATCCTGGAATACGACACCACAATCAGGGTGCGTTTCCTTCACGGATTTACCGTTTATTTCGATATTGCCATTTGAAAATGGTTCAAGCCCTGCCATCATTCGAAGCAATGTACTTTTCCCACATCCGGAAGGTCCCATAAATACGAGAAACTCGCCTTCTTTTACTTCAAGCTGAATATTGTTCAGAATTTTTGTCGTCGCATCATAACTGAAATCGATATTCTGGACTTTAATCTTCGTTTTGTACTCGGTACTCTCTTCCGTAGATATAGGGTTTTGTTGTGGCACTGGACGTTCCAATAATTGAACCATGTACTCACTCTCCTAACAGAAATTTTCTACCTAATGATTGGATCGAAGTATCAACCGGAACATGCAATGTCATCGTCCTTAAATTCCGCCAATAGCGGTCAAACCCATAGTGACTTGCAGTAGCGCGGCTACCCATCACTTCGAAAATTTTTGATGTAATATCGAGCCCTACTTGCGTTGTGAAGATTTTCGCTGTTTGCAGTGCATCATCCAAATTACTGCGATGCTCCGATGTAATTATTCCGGGTTGATCCCAAAGCTCCTGTAATAATTGATCCGCTTTTTTCACAACCAGATTTGCAGCTTCAACCTGTACGTAAAACTGGCCGTAATGATGCTGGATAATTGAATCTTCAATCGCCGATGTCTGTGTAATAGCACGCGGTCTTGTTTGTTCTCTTGTATATGTAAGCGCTGATTGAAGAGCACCTTCTGAAATCCCTAAATAAACATGGTTTAAAATAAATGTAGCGATATTCAGACGTAGCTGTGAAAACTCGCTTGCGTAAAAGCCTTGCTGCAACACTTCTTCATCATGTACTTCAACATCGTTGAAAAGAATCGTTCCACTGTCTGTCTGGCGTTGCCCCATATTGTCCCAATCGCCTTTTATATCTACACCTATCCGTTTACTAGGAATAACGACCAATAATGGCTCATCCTGCCCTTCCACTAACGCCGATACTAATAATACATCTGAATCGACACTACCAGAACAGAACGTTTTTACGCCGTTTAACAAATAGCCTGTTGTTGTTTTTTTAGCCTTTAGTTGAATAGCCACCGGGTTGAATGCATTCCCCCAAAAATAATTATGTTTGGCTGTTTCACGGTAATAAAATTCCTTTTGCTCTTGTGACCCGCATAAATGCGGTGTAACGAGATTGATAAAATGATAGCCTAAAACATGTGCAAGTGAACTATCCGCACGTGCAATCGTTCGGACAACTTGAAACACATCATGCCAATTCCCACCTAAACCACCGTATTCTGTCGGAATTAAAAGTTTTAAAAGTCCGCTTTCTCGTATTAAATCCCGCTCTTTTTTAGCATTGCCTCCGATTTTATCCCTCACTACGGCTGTCTGTTTAAACTGTTCGGCAAGCTTTTCAGCGATTTCATCAATATGTGCAACTGCTCCCATAACACCTCTCCTTTACTAGTTATAGAATTTTCTTGCAATTCAGTATTCTTAATTCGTTAGTTTACAGATGCATGTATTTAAAGTCAATAGCTAATTTAAACAATTCATACTGGAATAGTATGCTTTTAGCGGATTAACGTAAAAAAGCATATTTATTTGTATTTATTTAGAAATTAATAATGTGATTTAAAGATGAATTCGAGGTTATAAGAAGAAAAAACCGCTATTTGGTGCTGCACCCCAAAAGTTAGAGTTAAAAAACTAACTTTTGGGGTGTTTTTCTATGGTTAAATATAGCGAAGAATTCAAATTGATGGTGGTTAAAGACTACCTGAGTAGTTCATTAAGTTATCGAGTAACAGCTAGGAAACATGGCGTCGCTGAAGAATCTCAAGTAAGACGTTGGGTGCGTGCTTTTAAAGAATTTGGTCAAGGTAGCCTATCGATTAAGAAAAAGAAGCAGTTTTATTCTGTTCAATTTAAATTAGATATATTAAACTTTATGAAACAAACAGGTGCTTCTTATCTAGATACAGCGATTCAATTTAATATGAATAATCCAAGTTTAATCGCAAATTGGTACAGTAAATTTTTAAAAGAAGGGATAGAGGGCCTGCAAGAAAAAGCAAAGGGGCGCCCATCTATGTCTAAAAAATCAAAAACTACACAAAAGAAGCAAGAAAAAGAACTGTCACGTGAGGAACAGTTAGAGCGCGAAAATGAACTGCTTCGTTTGGAGGTTGCGTATTTAAAAAAGTTGAAGGCTTTTCGAGAGAATCCGGATGCCTTTCTCGAAAAGCACAAGCAGCGATTACCTTTGGACTCAAAGAAGAAGGATTCCGATTGATAGATATTTTAAAACGAGTGGACATTCCAGAAGCAACGTATCATTATCATATCAAACAAATGAATCAGGAAGATCCGGATAAAGCATGGAAAACATTGATTTTAGAGACGTTTGAGAAACATGAGGGTCGATATGGCTATCGCCGAATTCACGCAGAATTAAAGGCAGAAGGACACATAATCAACCATAAAAAAGTACAGCGAATCATGAATGAAATGAATTTGAAATGTGAGAAATTCGGGCGTAAATCTCGTTATAAATCTTATAAAGGAACTGTGGGTAAGGTCGCAAAGAATCGATTAAACAGACGTTTTATCACACCAAATGCCCTTCAAAAATTAGTAACAGACATAACCGAATTTAAGTGTACAGATGATGAAAAATTGTATCTAAGTCCCATCATGGATTTATTCAACGGTGAAATACTCGGTTTCAGTATGTCGAAACGCCCTACACTCGATTTCGTAATGGAGGCACTTGACCAAACACTTCCGATTATTCATGAGCAGGCGAATTATCGAACAACGATTCATTCGGATCAGGGGTGGCATTATCAACATAACAAATGGGTGAAAACATTAAAGAGAAACAAGATTTTCCAAAGCATGTCTCGTAAAGCAACATGTGCAGACAATGCGGCCATGGAGAACTTCTTTGGCATACTCAAACAAGAAATGTATTATGGGGAAGTATTGATTTCCTATGAAGCGTTACAGAAGAAAATTGTGAAGTACATCAGTTATTACAATAATGATCGAATTAAACAAAAACTGGCCGGCATGAGCCCGGTAAAATACCGAACTCATACCAGCCAATTAGCTGCATAATAAAAACTCTAACTTTAAGGGGTCACTACCTTTACATAGCGGTCTTTTGGTTTTACATTTTTAATAACTCATGACTTGATAATAAACAACGATTTGATAGATCGCCGGCACAATTAAAGCAATCGCCAGTGAGATGACTGCTCCCCACTTCGATTGTGTCATTAAACGAATATTGTCGCTTTTCAAATGTAGTAAAAATGACAGTGTAAAATAAAATGCACTGACTAAAAAGATAGGGGTTACGAATGTGAGCCAAATTCCTGCATTCATTTCATGCATCGATTCCTTCACCTCAATCCCATTATATTTCAATATCTATCTGTTTTATTTCTGTGAATTGAAAATCAATACTTTCGTCGAAAATAAACGTCCATGGCATTGAACAAAAAGGAGGAATTTGGAGTGCATCAATTGTAAAATTTTGAGTAATTTTCTCCGTTTCTGTTATAATACTTATTTCCGTATTTCGGAATTTCAATTGTTGATCTGTTCGGTTGTGAATAAGTGTAATGATGAGCTTTTGTTGTTTATGATTAATAGCCGTTCGTATAAGGCAACAGGAAATTCTCTTGTCCTGTTCTTTAGTTTGTTGAAAAACTTGATCTATTAATAATCGATCCTGAGCTGAAATCGCTTTATCCCAGGCGGGTTCATATTGCAGTTTTTGCATGAACTTCATCCTTCCAATAAATTATTTACGTAAATAAGTAATTAAACAACCTTTCTTCTATAATACATGTTACAGTAGGAAAGAATCTTAAAAGTTAGAAGGCGAAAAATATGATCGAAGTAAAGAATTCCCCGATAAGTGAAGGGGAATATAATCGCGGTATTTTTGCGATTAACGCAATTCCTGAAGGAACGTTATTCCACCAAGCACCGGTACTAAGCTATCCAAATGAGCAGCATGAACATATTGAAAAAACGAATCTTGCGGATTATGCGTTTGAATTTGGCATTGGACGCTCTGCAATCCTATTAGGCTACGGGATGCTATTTAACCATTCGTATGAGCCGAATGCCACATATGAAATCAATTTCGACAACGAAACATTTGATTTCTTTGCCTATAAAGATATTGAAGCAGGCGAAGAAATTTTTATTAATTATAATGGCGATGTTGATGATAATGACCCGTTATGGTTTAACAGCGAAGAAGAATAACACGGGGAGCTGTCTAAAATTAGACAGTTCCTTTTTCTATTCCCTCGATAAATCGAATGATATCTTCCGTCAGTAATTGGCGTTCTTTTCCTAATGTAATAAGATGGCCGCTGTTGTCGTATTTTTTTTTCGAAATAAATTTGCTAATTGCAGTCTTTTCAATCATATCAATGCTTTGGTGGAAAACCGGTTCGTCCAGCATACCTTTTGCCAAGAAAAGCGGCTGTTTCAGTAAATGAAGCTGTTTGCCTGTTTCAACGATAAACTGCTGCAGTGCAATCAGTTTTTCGGCAGGTCTTGGAAAGTGATCGTCTAAAAATTCTTGCAGTTCCTGTTCAGAACTTCCTCTATTTTGTAAATACCTCTTGGAATAATAGACGACGCGTTGTTCCAAACCTTCCACAGGCCGTTCCAATACTGGTGAAGAAATAATACATAAAGCCTTCACTTCAGGGAATTCATTTGCCAGTCTTATGCCTAGTACACCACCTAATGACTGACCAATTACCGTAATCGCTTCATATTTTTCATCGATTAAAAATTGAACTGCCTGTCTGCTATGTTTCCATATCTGCTCCATAGAACTTGCAAATAATTGTTCCGGTGATGCTCCGTGCCCTGCCAGATTTGGCGCATAGCTTGTATATCCTTTACTATGAAGCATTTTTGCAACATAGTGCATCTCTTTCGAATTGCTCGTAAAACTATGTAAAAGCAGAACGGCCTGTTTATGTCCATTTAAATAAATATCCTCTACAAAATGTTTCATGTTGATCCCCTTTTCATTTGTGACAATATTATAGCATAACAATTCTCTCTTACTGACATTTCCTCAAGTTTAAAAAGCGGAAACAGTGCAAATGTTTTATTGTTCGGCTACAATATGGATTGAGTAAAAAAACATATGAAAGGAGAATCATATTAATATGAGAACAATATTATTATCGATTCTTGCTGCGCTATTTATACTTGTACCGAACGCAGCAGCACATACGTATTTAGACACGACTAACCCTGAGGATGGAGCAGTTGTAACAGAACTATTGCAGTCGATCGAACTTACATACACCGGTAAAATTGAAGTAGGCAGTACATTTAAAGTAATTTCAAGTAACGGTGAAGAAATAGAAACAGTATCGATGGATTTAGTCGATGGTGTTTTAACGGGTACTTTTGATTCCCCATTACCAAATGATGACTATACAGTTGAGTGGAATAGTATTAGTGCTGATGGCCACCCATTGTCAGGTCAATTCTCCTTTACGGTTGATGCACCTGTAGCAGAAGAACCGGTTGAAGAAAAAGTTACAGAAGAAAATGAAGAGCAAGTAGAAGTAAACGAAACGGTAGAAAATAACGTAGCGGAAACGACTGCGGCAGATGAGGAAGAATCATCAAACAATACATTACTATATATCGTTGGAGCCCTTTTACTTCTTATTATAATGGTAAGTATTTTCACGATTGCTAAACGGAAAAATGTAAAATGATGGCATTGACCATGTTTAGTCAATTTTTACTCTATGTTAGTTTAGCTCTTCTTATGGGCTCATTTATCTTGTACTGTATCCCAGAAACAGTTCGTCCGAAAATTGATGTTTCTGCAAAGTGGCTCATTGTTAGCGCGGTCATCTTGCCGGTTGTCACATTTGTACCGAATATTCAATTGCTGACTATTTTGACACCGCAGTTCGGACTTATTGAATCAGTTGGCATGCTGCTTATGAAATTCAAAGTTGGTCATTCGTGGCTGGCGATCGTTGGCTTTACGATTATTTTGCTGATTGTAATTGGACAATTTATGAAAAAACCTTCGAAGCTTATGGCGATAATGGCAATCTTTATTTTAATCGCCATTATGGCGGCAATTGGCTATATAAGTCACGCAGGCTCGATGACCGGTCTTATCGGATCGGCCCTCGATTTTGTTCACCTTCTTGCTGTCAGTGTTTGGCTCGGTATTTTACTCATGATGAGTTTTTTCTCAAAAAATGCACTCAACTGGGAAGACTTTTTAAAATGGTTCTCCCCTGTAGCGCTCGTAGCTTTTACAGCCGTTGCTTTAACTGGTGTCCTGATGACTGACACGATTGTTCCTGGCTATGTGACAAGCTGGTCGAGCAATTATGGTCAATTCCTATTCATTAAACATGTTTTGCTCGTACCGTTGACTGTTATTATTTTGGCAAACAGTCTGCTCATTAAATTGAAGTTGAACAAGCCATTGTTTGAACCGCGTACATGGGTACGGATTGAAACGATTTTGCTCATATTGATTTTATTCATTACCGCACTGTATAGTGAGCAACAGCCACCTAGTTTTTATGTACAGGAAATTTCGCCGTTTTTTGAATTGTTCTACCGTAGCTCAATTGAAGCCGGTATGCGCGGGTATTTCCAAATGACAGGTATTGGCTTAGGATTTTTCCTGTTGACTGCACTGTTCATCGGTCTTGTCATCGTAAGTTATATTAAACAGTTGCCGGTCATTGTATCGGCTGCTATGACTTTTGCGGTGACACTATGTTTTTACATGGGCTTTATGTCGATTGTATTTTTCAAATAATGTCCAAAATAAAGGGTTGTAGTATCAAGTCTGTTCCGACTTATACTACAACCCTTATTCATTATGCGAACTTTTTCGTCTTCATACGAACATAGCGAATGAGTGCCGCGATAATTAATATCGCCGTTAATGCGATTGTACCGTACTGCATTGTCGAATTATCTGTTTTTACAGCAATACCGATTAGAGCCCAAACGATGACTAGTGGAAAGAAAATATCCTGCGAAATGGCAACGGCCAAATAACCGAGAATAACCGCAACTCCTACAAGTACGAGCGAACCGACCACCTCTGAAATCCCCAAATCGACTCCATGATATTTTAACACATAACTTACATTAGCAATTGTCGCTACGGATATCCAAGCTAAGTAAAATGAAAACGGAAAACGCTCTGAAAGACCTTTTTCTGTATTTTTATACTGCAGGTAAATCGCTATCAGTGTAAATAACAAAAAGAACATAACGATAATGGACAGTATAAACTGTTCATAATGCCAACTGAACAGCCAAGCAATATTAAATATACAGCTGATGATAAATAAAATACCCACTTTTCCTTTAAAACGGTTGTCTTTCACTTTGCGGTATATAGTAATCAGCCATAAAACAAGCAATCCATAAATTAGCGACCAAATGGAAAACACATAGCCTGCCGGCGTAAATAATACTTCCAGACGATTTGTTATTTCAGACGCCGTTTGCCCGTTTAACGGCAGTGTATTTGACAGCACATTTACTACTATTACAGCGATCATGGCTATCCACATTGTAATATATAAGCCCATTTTTCATCATCCTTTTTTCTAGAATTAGGGAACTATACCCTTTTTTAAAAAAGAATAAGCGGTGAATAAGCTATTGTGTTTTTAATGTGAATTGCGCATAGTTAACTGTTACATTTGTTTTTCAAATGCAAGCTTGATGCCAAATCCGATTAGTACAGCACCCGTCAACGTTTCGATTACAGATTGTGTAGCAGGTTTTTTCATGAAATTGCGAATTTTGTTCAGTAAAAATACATAGAGCGCAAACCAGACAAATGTTAAGACGATATAGATGATGCCCATCGTCAGAAACGGCCAAAACGGTTCTGTATCTTTTGCTAGGAATTGCGGCAAAAACGTAAGGAAGAAAACCGCTACTTTAGGGTTTGTGATATTAGTAATGAGACCCTGTTTAAAATAAGAATTGCCTTTTGCTTCAATTTCGGGAATGTCCGTCATTTCCTCCGTATCTGCCTTTTTCGAACGCATGCTCATCAATGTTTTTACGCCTAAGTAGCATAAGTAGGCTGCTCCGACGTATTTCAGTACTGTAAATGCTACGGCAGACTTTACAATTATCGCCGATAGCCCTGCAACGGCTGCAATAGTATGGACGGTTAATCCCGCACAAGAACCGACCATCGTTTGAAAACCCCCCTTTTGTCCGTTAACAATCGTATTTTTCGTAACGATCGCTGTATCAGGACCCGGTAAAATAATGAGCAGTATACACGCAATTATAAAGAACAGAACATTCTCCATTTAATCACCTTCATTTTCTGAATTTTTAAATATGTTAACATAATTCATCCGAATGAGGCTAGAGGATTTTCAGTTTTATGGATTGTTAGTATGGCTTTACTTCTATGCCTTCTAATGATATGACCGGTGACTGATTTTATTAGAAGAATTTTATATTTATTAGAAAACTTCAACAGGTTATTAGCATTTTCCGAATGTTTATTTGAACATCTAAAAGCATTATTAGAACAATTGTCTTATATATTAGAAAATCGGTAACTTATTAGAAGATGTCAACTTGATATTAGATGATTTAAATGTTTATTAGAATATTACTAGCGACTCCTTCAATCGTCAGCAAGTAATGCCGTTTTCTCAGCAGCTTTCTCTATGATTACATCATCTTTAACCTGACCCCTATAATTGATATACATCACGGTCCGACCCCTTACAAAAAGAAAATCTTTATGAAAAGAATTATCCCTAATCAGCAGACGATCAAAAGCTGTGTGTTTTCTTTCTTTAAAACTTGCAGGATCACTTCCATATGTATGCTTGATTATTAACTCATTAACTAGTGAGCTAACATGGGAATTGAAACGTAGCTTATAAACTTCCGATGAGATTGATGGTTGATATGCATGATTTGGATCGTACCATTCCCCTTCCTGAATAACGCCCATTTCTGTTGAATCATATTGGACAGAAGCAAAAATATTCCACTGTGATGAGTAGGTGCTTCCCAAATCCTCGCCTTCGAAGTAAAATGGCTTCCTTTTAAGATGCGGCTGATTTTCAATTGAAGCAAGTCGGACAATTGGCAGCCCTGTATCTTCTTCTGGTAAAGGGGTTGTTTTCATACTCCATATTTGGTAAATCGGTATAAACACAAGAGTTAATGTAATTACTAATATATGAAACTGTAGACAATACCTGACCGGTAAAAGTTTTCCCATGGTTTTTGTTGATTGTCTAATATCCCAGCCTTAAGTTCATTATGCAAACGATTGATTCCAAATAAGCTTTTACCTATCGGAAGTATTTGTATAAAATTAACGAATAATACTAACAATGGAGCAAGTGTATATCCATCTATCAGTTGCAAAACAGAAATATTTCCGTTTTCGAAAGATTTGACGAAGACCGTAGTGATTACAATAATTGCAATTAAATTAACTATAAAATTAAATATTGTTTTATTAAAAGCTTTTTTTGCTATTGAGATTTGCTCTTCTCGATTTATTGGAGGTTCATTTGCTTTACGTTCAGTCGGTGCTGCAAATACGTGAAAATTGCGGTCACTCGCAATATAGTCCCAGCCGCTTTCTTCGTATAACCGAATTTTTTCACTCGATATATATTTGCTTTTTGCCAGTTCCAGTCGGTAATCCATTCTTTTACGATCACCTTTTTTAAACTTGGCAATATATGTGCCAATCTCATAAAAATGCAGCCCTTGCTCGGACATATCTGAAAACCAGCTTTCATGTTCCTTCATACGCCAATACTGCCTTGGTCTTATTCTAAGTACTATTTCTGCCATCGCTCTACCTCCTTGTAAGTCTTACCTAACAATAGAATAGAAGGGATTGTTTGTAAATAAAAAATAAGGACCTGGAATCTATTTCAGCACTCCCTGACGAAATAAAAAAATTGAAATTTTTCACAGCAAAAAGGCAACCCTACCCATGTAAGATTGCCTTTTACACCGCTTGGAACTAACTATCCGCAAGCAGCAATATTTTCTGAGCTGCATTCTCCACTAGAACATCCAGCTCTGCATATCCGTAATAACGTATATACATTACCACCTTATCTTTTGATGCAACTAATTGTTTCCATTCTTCATCCTCGCGAGTAATAAGGTGATCAAAGCCAGGGTGTTTCCTTTCTATGAAACTTTCCCTTTCATCTCCGTATGTATGCCACTCCATCAAGTCAGACAGCAATGGTTTAGCGAACGCCTGAAATGTTAAATTGTATATTTCAGTAGAAACGCTCGGTGAGTATGTACCACTTTTATCTAACCACATTTCATCCTTAATTATTCCACTTTCGTCGGTCTCAAACTGAACGGGTGCAAAGATACTCCAATTTGTTGAATAACGGTTTGCCCAATCGATTTCATCTGTATAATATTCATCCCGGATTAGCTGTGGATTTTGTTCGATATCGGCTAAACGAACAAACGGCAAGTTTTCATCATTCTTTGGAAGTGTATAGTTATCCATTTTTTTTAATTGGTAAAGTGGCATAATTAAGCCGCTTACGAGAATAATCCCTATAAAGACAACCGAAAATACACCATTTTTTCGCAAACTTTTTTTCCAAGGGGCATGATGGTTGATGGCTTTGCCTTCATTTAAACTTTTTTTCAATTCTTTAATCGCCAATAAAGCTCTTATGGCGTAAAAAACATAGTGAATATAGACGAGAGTAAGGATACTTTGCTGTACGACATATCCTTCAACTAAACGTAATACAGGTGCTCCATCCAAAAACCACATTGCCAAAAGCATACCTAGAATCAGGGCCACTACAAGAGAAATCCATACTAAATTAAATACGAGTTTTTTACTTAGCCGCTGTAATGTAAATGCCTGTTCTGCAGAATCTGTATGGATTTCGGGTGCATTGTTTTCAGTTAGTGAAGAGAAAACATGAAACCATTGATAGCTTGTGACATATTTCCAGCCGTTTTCCTCGTACAGATCAATTTGCTCATAGGTAATTAATTTCCTATCTGTCACTTCAATCCGGTATTCAATTCGCTTCGGGTCACCTTTTTTAAAATGGGCTAAATTTGTTCCCATTTTATGAAGGTGGAGCCCCTGTAACGACATATCCGAAAACCAGCTTTCGTGTTCTCCGATTCGCCAGTAGTTGGTTGGTCTGATTTTGCGCACCATTTTAGTCATCGTTTCCCTCCTCTAATATACTGCTGTCGAAAATCAGAGATTTTAGACGAGCATATTCTATTCTTAATGCATGCTCGCCTTCTTTCGTAATTTCATATATTTTTCGCCGCCCATCGTCTTTTGCCAAAGCGATTAATCCGTCTTTTTGCATTCGTGATAGGACACCATATAACGTTCCGGGCCCCATTGTTAAACGGCCTTTTGATACTTCTGTAATGGACTGCATTAATTGATAGCCATGATTTGGACGCATTAACGCCAATAATACGTAGTACATTGCTTCAGTCATTGGCCCGCCATTATAAGACATATTCATTCCTCCAACTATTATGTCATGCGATATATCGTCTGACATAATAGTAAATGACAGGGAATAATTTGTAAACTTGTTATTAAAAGAAAACGAAAAACCACTCCAACATGTTGGAGTGGTCAGCACTAAGCATTCTTAAAACATCTTATTCAAGTTTGCCATTTCAATAGCGGACATTGCGCTGTCGTAGCCTTTATTACCCGCTTTTGTACCAGCGCGTTCAATCGCCTGTTCGATATTTTCTGTTGTGACAATACCGAAAATTACCGGAACCCCTGTATCCAAGCCTGCTTTGGCAATTCCTTTTGCTGCTTCGTTACATACATAGTCGTAATGTGTAGTTGATCCGCGAATGACCGTACCTAAACCGATTACTGCATCATAATTATTTGTTTCAGCCATTTTTTTTGCAACAAACGGTACTTCAAAAGCACCTGGCACCCATGCTGTATCAATGTTTGCTTCGTCAACACCGTGACGTTTTAAACCATCCAGTGCACCGCTTAATAACTTATCATTAATAAATTCATTGAATCGCCCAACGACAATTCCGATTTTCAAATCTGTTCCGACTAATTGTGCTTCAAATGTTTTTCCCATTTTAATTGCTCCTTTTTATACCGATACGGTAGTTAATTTTATATATTGAACTAAGTCTTCGATTGTAATAAATTTCAGTTTATGTTTTTGCGCTAGCTTTTCGAGCTGCGGCAAGCGGGCCATTGAACCATCTTCGTTCATAATTTCACAGATGACCGCGACTTCATTCGAACCGCAAAGCTTTGCCAGGTCAACGCCTGCTTCCGTATGCCCTCGACGTTCCAACACGCCCCCCTGTTTTGCAATGAGGGGGAATACATGGCCCGGACGATGAAAATGCCCCGGTTCTGTTGCTGGATCCAGCAATGCTAACATCGTTTTAGAACGCTCAAATGCACTTATACCTGTCGTTGTATGGATATGATCGATACTAATCGTAAAAGCCGTTTGATATGTATCGGTATTGCTTTGCACCATTGGATGAAGGGAAAGCTTTTCTGCAATTGCAGATGAAATTGGTGTACAAATTAACCCTCTTCCATAAAGCGCCATAAAATTAATATTTTCCGGTGTAGCGAATTCTCCTAACACAAGAAAATCCCCTTCATTTTCACGGTTCTCGTCATCTGACACAATAATAATCTCACCGTTTTTCAATGCCTGAATTGCTTCTTCAATCGTATTCATTTATCACCACTCCTTTAAAATCCGGTACGTTGCAAAAAGTCCATTGTAATCGTACTTCCCGTTTGATTTTGTAAATGTTTTTTTACATATTTTCCGATTAGATCTGTTTCAATGTTCACAACATCTCCTGGCTTTTTATAGCCTAGTACAGTCTGCTCATACGTATGAGGGATTAAGGAAATGGTAATGAATGTGTCTGTCACCTCAAAAATCGTTAAACTCGTGCCGTCTACTGTAATCGAGCCTTTCTTGATGCATTCTGCAATCAAATGCTTTTCCATTGCCAAATCAATATAAACTGCATTGGCGACCGGTCTTTTCCGTTGAATTGTCGCTATCCCATCCACGTGGCCCGATACAATATGCCCCCCGAAACGACCATTCGCCGACATTGCCCGTTCCAAATTGACAGGCTTACCTGCTGCTAATTGCTGGAGGCTGGTTGCTTTGACGGTTTCCGGCATAACATCCGCCAAAAATACGGTTGGCGAGAAATGCTTTACGGTCAAACAGACACCGTTAACGGCAATACTGTCCCCGAGTTGGACATCCTCTAAAATTTTGCTTGCGCGAATGGCTAGTTCCATCGCTTGTGTGGACTGGCTGATCGTTTCAACCGTTCCAAGTTCTTCAATGATTCCTGTAAACATCCTGCTCACCTCTTTTTAATAATAAAAAAGAACCCCGATTGAAGTCGGAGTTCGATGAGAGGAAAATTGAGCATCATCAAATAAGCTTTTTGAAGATAATTTTCAAAAAACTGCTGACATTGCTTCCTTCTCCCATCCAGACTATAACTGTCGGCTTTGGACTTGCACCAAATCCTGCACACAAAAGTGGCTCACGGGCTTAGAGATTACTCATCACCGTCGATTGGGAATTTCACCCGACCCCGAAGGAAATTATTTTTCAATGGAAATAAAAAAATCCCGTCACAAGGCGCGACAGGAAAAGTGTATAGCAAAAAACCACATTAAAAATCAAAAAATTTTAAAAATGTGTTACCATTCCTTCTCCCATCCAGACTATAACTGTCGGCTTTGGATTTGCACCAAAATCCTGCACACAAAAAAGTGGCTCACGGGCTTAGAGATTAACTCATCACCGTCGATTGGGAATTTCACCCGACCCCGAAGGAAATTATTTTATTTGAAAGTTATTGTAACATAAATAAATTAAAAAGCTAATAGTATTTTAGCACTTACTTACTTTTTGTTCCCTCAATCTTTTTACATCTACCCCTCTATCAAATTAATATTTTGAAACTTTACTCATGGTAATACGTAGAAGAATATACATAATATCACAGAAAATAGAAAGGACTTATTGCAAGCTGATTTTAATTGTCTCTCATTTGCTTGGTTGCTTTTTTTAAGTTTTAATTTGTATAAAATATAGTGTCGGATAATCTTCAGTAATATAAAAAAAACAAATACCTTTTTAACGATAATGGAGGCTTTTATGGCGAATAATTCACAGTCGAATAAATATCTTATCTTTTTAGAACTACTGTTTTATGCAGCTTTACCCTATGCAATATGGAAGTTTGGCCGAGAGCCTTTTGGTGACTATGCTGCGATGCTGCTGTCCACTGTTCCCGGGATAATTTATACTGTTTACCGCTTTGCTAAGGATCGGCAGTTTAATGTGACGGGCTTGTTTATTTTAGGCTCGATGCTTATAGGTACTACAGTAGATTTATTGTCAGGTTCAGCGGAGCAAATGATTTGGAATAATGTTTATTTAGGTCTTTTTTACACATTTCTCTATGTAATTTTATTTATTATAAAAAAGCCTTTTCCTTTGTATGTTGCAATTGATTTTGCATATTTGCAAGGCTATGCACGAAAGGACAGTAAAGCTTTGTTCTTTCAAAAAGGGATTTTCGAATGGTTTCAGCTGATCCAGATTGTTTTCATTATTCGAGGACTTGTTATGGCAGGAATTACGGTCTTTCTGCTACAGAAATACGGAATTGACAGCTATGGGGATATGCTGATTTATAAACGTATAGCAAGCTGGCTGTTTTCCGGCATAGTAATGGGTATGTTCTTCTACATTAATGTAATCGTGCAAAATTACACGAACAGGGTACAGGAAAAAAATGATGAAAAGCTGCCGGAACCTGAAGTTATGGCGAAGTAATTTTTTGTGAAAGGATGATGGTGATGAAGAACACAGCAAATGTAAAAGAATGTCCAAAATGCGGCGGCACGGAATTAGGTAGAGGAAAACATAGCGGCTACAGTGTTATGGCCCCTGTTAATAAATTGAGTTTGGGTTGCAATATCGAATACATTATATGTACACATTGTGGATTTATCATTGAGGGCTATGTCGTAAAGCCCGAGAAATTTAAAGGAACATTTTAATTTAGACTTCCACTTACTAAAAGCCCATTGCAACCGCAATGGGCCTCTCATTTTCTATATTACAAAAAATTACATCTTCCAACTACCTCTGCTTTTACTGAATAATATGCTTTTGTATCTCCTTTGCATCCGCTGGATATGTCGCCATCAATTCATCACGCAACTCTTTAAGCTTTTTTGTATAACTTCCTGTAAAGCCATTCATTATAGCCGTCAAAAACACGGGGCTGTAATTTGTTTTCATTTGATTCATAGTAACCGCCCCTTCATTAATTCAACTGTTTTAGTCGCTCTTTTGCGGCCACCATATTTTTTAATGATGCAATCGTCTCTTGTTCCGTACGAGTTTTCAGGCCACAATCGGGATTGATCCAAAATTGTTCTTTTGCGATTACTTTTTTACCTTTTTCAATAATGGCTGCCATTCCTTCCACAGTTGGAATACGCGGGCTATGAATATCATATACACCTAAACCAATTCCTAGTTTGTATGGTGTTTCTTTTAGTACTTTTATGAGTTCTCCGTGGCTTCGTGACGTTTCAATTGAAATCACATCCGCATCCAATGATTCTATTACATCTAAAAAATCGTTGAATTCACAATAACACATATGTGTATGAATCTGGGTCGTTTCACGCACACCGCTTGTCGCTAATTTAAACGCATCTACACTTGCATCGATATAAGCCTTATGCAGACTTTTACGGATCGGCAAGCCTTCTTTCAATGCAGGTTCATCTACTTGAATAATATTGATTCCCGCATTTTCAAGTGCTCTTACTTCTTCTCTTAGTGCCAGGCCGATTTGATAAGCAACTTCTGAGCGAGCTAAATCATTTCTTACAAATGACCAGTTCAATATTGTAACGGGTCCCGTCAACATCCCTTTTACAGGTTTTTCCGTAAGTGATTGTGCCGCACTTACTTCCTTTACTGTCATCGGTTCTATCCATTCAACATCTCCGTATATAATTGGGGGTTTTACACAACGTGATCCGTATGAAACTACCCATCCATTTGTCGTAAAAGCAAAGCCATTTAATTTTTCACCAAAAAATTCGACCATGTCAGTTCGCTCGAATTCACCATGAACAAGGACATCAAGGCCAAGTTGCTCCTGAATGGTAATCCAACGTGCGGTTTCGTTCGCGTTGAATGCTTCATACTCGGTTGTTGTAATTTCCCCTTTTCGCCATAAACTACGGTTTTTCTTAACTTGTGAGGATTGCGGGAAACTCCCGATTGTTGTTGTCGGATAGTCTGGTAACTGTAAAAAGGCACGTTGTAGCTTACTACGCTTGTCGTAGTCATCAGTTCGTTTAAATGCTTCCGGTGTTAATGCGTTTACTTGTGCATGTACTGCTTTCTTTTGTCTTGATTCATGCAGTGCCAATGTTCGGATTGCTTTTTCGCTATCTAAAAAAGCCTGGATATGAAGAACTTCCTGCTGAAGTATTTTCCCTTTGATCATTTGCAATTCCGTTATTTTTTCATTGGCAAATGCCAAAGCATTTAGCAGCTCTGGTACAATCCCGTTTTCTCCTGCTGTTGTAACTGGCACATGCTGAAGACTGCATGATGTTTGTAGATGTATTGGTGAAAATGGTACATAGGAACGTATTTCCGCTACTAGTTCCAACTGCTTCTGCAGCTCGGCTCTCCATATGTCCCGACCATTAATAATACCTGCAAATAGAACTTTATCTTTTGGGAAACCAAACTTCTTTAACGCTGCTAGATTTTCATTTTTCCCATGAACAAAGTCCAGTCCAAAGCCATCTACAGGCAAATTAATCATTGTTTGATAGTCGGATAACGCTTCAAAATAAGTTGCGCAGATCGTTTCAACTGTCAGTCCTTTTAATATTTGATGATAGAAATGTTGAACTAATGCTATATCTTCGGACGTAAGGTCTTTTGTAAGGCTTGGTTCTTCAAGCTGGATCGACGTTGCACCACTTGCTTCCAACGACTGAAGCAACTCTTTATATACCATTACCAGCTGCTGAATATAGTGTTGTTTTTGTTCGTGATCTATACCTTTCGTCAGTTTATAAAATGTAAATGGACCGATAATAGTCACACGAGGGGTCATGCCGAATGCTTCGATTGCCTCCTGAATATATTGCGCGTAAACATTGTGTTGCAATGCCAGTTGCTGTCCTTCGTATTCCGGTACAATATAGTGATAATTTGTGTTGAACCATTTCGTCATTTCACTTGCCACCACATTTTCAGCACCGCGCGCCATTGCAAAATAGGCTGTTAAATGATGCTGCAATGATAGATGGTCGTATCTAGATGGAATCATATTAAACATAACGGCTAAGTCAAGCATACGGTCATAGTATGTAAAATCTCCTACCGTTAAAACATCCAGCCCTAAATTCTGCTGTTGATGGAGTTGGGCAAGTCGTAAGTTTTTCATTTCCTGTTCATAGGATTCCAAAGACAATTGTTCTTTCCAAAACGCCTCTGTTATACGTTTCCATTCACGATTTTGTCCAATATACGGATAGCCAATTACTGCTGTTTTCATAAACAATTCCTCCTTAAATTTGTTACATAAAAACCAAAACCCCTCTTTCAAAATGAAAGAGGGGTGTGAATGTTTAAGAGATTGACAATAAAAACCTTTGCATAATCAAAGGAGTTCTGTCTCACTTTCGCACAAAATCACCACCTATTTCCACGTAGGTATTGGCGTGTACTAGTTTCCGGCAGGTCTCCTGGCTCATCATCAACGTTCTTGTGACCCTTCCCATCAATAGACAGTGGTTGAATATCACGAACTCCGATTTACAGTTGCGGGACAGCACCAGACTTTCACTGGTTTCCCTTTTAAGCTTGTTCTCACAAGCACCGTAACTTACACAGTATGTAATTTCGTATACTATATCATAGAATTCTAGTTTTGAAAATTCTTTTTATTTTGCGACCATATTAAAGATATGCGGGGTTGAAATAATTTCAGTGGATGCTGTGTGCTTTTTATTAGAAGAAATTTGTTTATTTTAGCACTTCTGCGGATGATTTTAGAAAAGTTGACATACTTATTAGCTAATCTGGAACTGATATTAGCATATCCTGCTCCTTTATTAGAAAATCAGCAACTTATTAGAAAATCGGTGGATTTATTAGCACATTTTTATATTTATTAGAAAAGCCCGCAGTAAACTCCATAAAAAAACTTGCTTAAAAAGCAGCTACACTTTTTTCGCAAGTTAATCTTTCATTTCACTATTACTTTAGACGTTCGTCAATGAGTGCTTCCATATCACTCGCAATCGTTTCATATGGAACACCATCTTCGCCAGTGCCATAGCCTGAATAGTTTTTCACGGCGATTCCTTTTTCATCCACTAGGAAAAATGTATCGGCATGGATAACTTGATCGTTCCCTTCAATCGACTGGACAGGTGTTTTAAATGAGTTTCTGCCAAACTGCTCAATAAATTTTTGATCGTATCCTGTCAGCATATGCCATTTTGATTCATCTACTGGTGTATGGCGCGATAAATATTCTGTCAAACGCGCCGGTGTGTCGTAGTCCGGATCAACGGAAAACGCGACAATTTTATAATCTTCCAGCCCTTTTTTCTCGAGATGATCCTGGACACGGGTCATATTCATTGTCATTGGCGAGCAAATTGTTGTACAGCTTGTGAAGATGAACATTGCAAGCCATGGTTCCCCTTTTAGGCTGTCCAGTGTCACTTCATTGTTCCGGTGATCGGTCATCGTAAACTCGCTAATTTCAAAGTTGGTCGTCGGTTTAAACTGATAATTGCTGCATGATGTAAGTACAGTTGCTGCCAAGAGCATAAGTGCGAATACTATGTTTTTCGTTTTCATTTCTCTCTCTCCACTCTTTGAACATTACTCTCATCTTACCCAATATTTAGTATATTCTCAATAGTTATTGGAAGAAAGGACGTGTGTCAAAATTGTGAAGAGTTTCTCACGCTCTATCTGCAGGATGATGTAATGATACGAGTGCTGTATGAATCGCTTCAAGTTTTGTTTCTATCCGATACAGTAAATAAAAAGATATAAAGATCGGAAACGTTACTTCCTGAAGAATGGCAATCCACTGGTCCATTATAATCCCTCCATTTTTATTTAAAGAAGCCGGCAAAGCATCACACTTCGCCGGCCTTGCTATTAGCTGATCAGTTCAATTGCTGTTACATTACGCTCAACAATACGCGCAGATTTTTTTACATTGAACAAAAATCCGTCTTTCGAAAATACCGCCTGATCAATAATTGTTTGCATCGCTGCATTCACTTCAGCCTCAGTTAAATTCGGCTTCGGATCATTTATATTGATCGTCATCGTGCTTCCTGCAATGTTGGCAAATGTTAATTGTAAAACTTGTGCCATAAGCTCTCCTCCTTTTCTTTACTACACTTAATTAAGCTGTAATCGTTTCTTTCTGCGTTTTCACAGATTCGATATAATCGTAATCTGTTAAGCCGACGATTGTTGTCCCAACTGTGTATAGCTGCTGGGCTGTTGCGTTTCTTTCCAAGTTACGGAATGTGGAACTTTTAATCATTGGCTCATTAAATTCATCAAGCCCTGTCTGATAATAAACTGTCAACGTCGCAGATAAAAATCCAAATTCATTCATGTTTCTCACCTCCTTGCCCTATATATGTCATGATTTACAGAAAAAAGGGACAATGACGATGAAAAAAATTACAAAAACTTATATAATAGACAATAATGAGGTTTATCACCAATAGATTAGTAGAAGAAATTTCGTAGACAATATTAAGTAATGAGGTGAACATTGTGGGCTTAGATGGCTGGTTTTTATGGTTTATTTTATTTTGGGTTGTAGTATTGATTTCGCTTATGGGGATTGGCGGCTTTTTTATGTTCCGCAAGTTTTTGAAGGCCCTGCCGAAACAGGATGGTAAATCGGATTTAGATTGGCAAAACATATACTTAGATAAAACAATTCATCTATGGGGTGAAGATGAAAAACAATTACTTACCGAGCTTGTCAGTCCTGTACCAGAGTTATTCCGGCAAGTTGCCAAAGAAAAGATTGCCGGTAAAATCGGTGAAATCGCCCTGAATGAACGTGCCACAAAAATCGACTTGGACTTAATTATTCGTGGCTATATTATCGCTTCGCCAAAGCGCGACCATAAGTTTTTACGTAAAAAGCTCGATGAAATGAGAATTGATACGACGAATTATGATCATTTATTTGAGACGTAAAACGAAAAAGACTGTCTTTAAAAGTATAAAACTTTTAGAGACAGTCTTTTTTATGCGACAATATGCGATTTTTCAAGCTTCTTATATTTAATAAGCATACCGATTCGCCACGGTAAAATCATAGAGAAAGCCAAGATAAAGAACATACCGGCCAGTTCACCGACATCAAATGTATCGGCAAATATTAATTTCAAAATAATACGTAGTACAAGTAATCCCACTAATATGAATGGAAATGCTTTAGATTGCTTCATATAAATTGCGCCGTCTCGCACTTCAAACTTCGACGTTAAGATTAATACAGATGAAAATAACAAGCCTAGTGCGGCCGCTTCTACTATTTGAATTGGCGCTACACGAAATTCCTCAAAAATAAACATCAGTGCACCTGTTGACATCGCAAAAGGCGGGATGAGTATTTTTTTTTTGGATACCGGCTTTTTTTGTGCACGTAGTCTTATGAACATTACGAATGAGCCCATTAAGACTGCCATAATCGTCGAACCAATTAATAAATAGTGAGAAGGTATACTGTCAAACATCATATTCCTCCTCTTGCATGAACGAGTGTAAAGATCTGGTATATACGAATCATGCACCCTTTTTCCCTTATATTACTTCCCTTAGTATAGCACGGTCTTATTAAGCAGGGAACTGTCAGAATCCTTTAAAACCATCGAAAATCGGCAAGAGAAGATTAATAATATACGTCAATCCGTCAAAGAACAATAAAATTCCGACCGCAATCATAATATAGCCGCCAACTACTATGATTTTTTGGCTATGTGTGCGAATCCAGTTCATTCGTGAAATGAAGAATGACAATGTAAAGAATGGGATAGCAAAGCCTAAGTAGTATGCTAGCATATACCACATTGCCGAGTCAGGATTCGTTCCACCAAGGGTAATAATCGCTGCCAGTATTGGTCCTGTACAAGGAGTCCATCCCGCTGCAAAAGCAAGACCGATCAGCACCGAACCTAAATATCCGGATGGTCGGTTTTTGAACTGGAATTTGCGGTCTTTCATTAAAAAGTCAATTTGCAGCAGACCGACAATCATTAAACCGAATGCGACAATTAAAATGGCTCCAATTTGACGCAGTAAGTCCTGGTATTGAAAAAAGAAATCTTTCGCTAACGATGTTCCAAATCCGATGGCGATAAATATAATCGAAAATCCAAGCAAGAAAAATAAAGTATGTAAAATTGCGCGTTTTTGCATCATCCCTTTTTCGGCTTTCAGCTCATCGAGTGTCATACCGGTTATGTAGGACAAAAATGCAGGATAGAGCGGTAGCGTACATGGTGAAATAAAACTTAAAAACCCGGCACCGAACGCTAAAAGGATATTTAAATCTGAATTCATGCTGCTTCATTCTCCTTAACATTGATACCTTCATCGTACCAAATTTCCCCATACATTACTTGCTTTTTTAAATGAAAATTTTTTGACAGCATTTTGTGGTTGATTTGAAAGGTAAATGTGCGAAAGTGCCGCGCTAATGTTTGAAAAATAAATGCTCTGTCTGCATGATTGGACTGACACTTTAGCACATTTGAGAAAAGAAGGGCGTGTTTTATTATCGAATCATATCAATAATAAAAAGACTGGAATAAATGACCGAGGTAAACAGGACCACAATTGAAATCGTAATAAATTGGAACCTAAGCGACCAGCGCCATACACATTCCTTAGGATAGCTTTTTTTCCATCGAAGAGCTGCCTTAAAGTTAATAAACCAGCAATGCAATGTGATAAAAATGGAAGGAATGGTATACAATGCGATCAACAACAAAGATTGTTGGAATACGTTTGTCGTATATTTTCCGTAATGAATCATGAAGTATGGGAGTACAAACCAGAATACGGATGTAAATACTAATACGACAGCTGCCAAAATATGCAGCCATAAATATTCACTGTGTGTTTGCCTGTAATGTTTTAATGCTGCCTGCATGATAAATCACCTACTTTTTTCACTTACTATTCCCGCTTTTTGTCGAAAATGAAACCGGAAAAATATAGTAAACTGAAAAATCCTGCCTTTATCTCTTAAGATTAAGGCAGAATTTTTTAAAAAGATGAAGATAATTCGAAAATTTCTCTGTTGGACCGTAAATTCCATTCAGGTTCGAAGCGTTTCACAATTGCATTTTTCAGTTTATTCATTGCTTTTTCATTTTCCATTGGATATATTGCAAAATGCACATCGCTCGTCGGCAAAAGCTGTGTTATCTTTGCGTTTACATGGCAATGTGTAGACGTTCCATCCCGATAGCAACCTTTTGCATATATGCTGCCAATATGCTGATTAAAACGCTCTTTAAAAGTTCTTGCGCAAACACCACAAAATTTCAGTTCATTGTTTGCAACAATCGTATAAATGCCTTGCTGTTTCAATAAATTCTCATCTCCACTAACAACAAAGCGCGAGTAGATCAGGTCACCGTAATTATTTAAAAACTGTCTGTAAATAGGGTTGCCTTCATCTTTAAGAGATTTTAATGCAGCCCCTGCCGGCAAATCCAATAAATATTTCTGTTTGTTTACACAGTCTTTTAAATGCTCGTATTTCTTTTGTTTCGTAAGCTCGCCCAACGTTTTTTTATCAAAACTCTCAAATAAGTCGGCAATACCCTGTTCTAGTACAATTATCTCTACTTTAGTTAACTCTATTTTTTCTTCATTTATTTGGATAAACATTCATATTCCCCTTTCAACGAATCCCCTTTTAACATAAAATTTCGATAGAAAAGATTAAAACCCTCTTTATTTTTCAAATTCTGTATTAGTACACAATTAAACATTGCTTGCTCTCAAAAAAAAAGCGATTCGCTCTATTGAACGAAACGCTTTACTATTAAAAATTTTCTTTATCAAATACTTCCAAATCAATAATGCGTGCCCCTTGTTTTAAGATGGCGGCTTCTAGCTCGTCCACTGTCGATTGTTTCGCGCCTTTTGCCAGAGTAATAACTACTCGACGTAAATAGGTCGTGTCATCATCAAGCGAGAACACACAATGCAGAGGCCACACCTTTTTGACCGCCGTCAGAACTCTTATTAAAATTCCGTCCGTGTCCGGCAAAGCAATTGTAATGGCACAGCTACCTGTTCGGTATCCCCACGCCTCTTCCAATAGCTCAAATACTTTAGAATGAGGTAAAATGCCGGCAAAGTTCCCTTTCGTATCAACAACCGCCAAATAAGGCAACTGTTTAATCGAATGGAATACTTCAAAAAATGAACTGTTTTCGTGGACGAATGCATCTGCTTCTTCCGTCAGTGCTTTTACCGGAGCTTTCATATCGCCTTCCTTTAATTTATATTCGAGCACTTCGATTTTATAAATATTTCCGACGAATTTTTCACCTGCTTCATCCAATACCGGGATGCATCTGTAGCCATTATCATTTAACTGACCGAGCACGTCTTTAATCGGGTCCGTCTCTTTTACATAGCTTACATCTTTTTTCTTTACATACCTTTGTTTAACTAACATGGCATTACCTCCTTGATGTACTACTCTTATTTTAATGGTAGTGATTCAAATACGAAAGAAATTTTTGGAATATTTCGTATTTCCTATTTGTAAATTTCATAATAAATATACGCATACGCTAAATCCAGGCATTTTTGATAGCTAGTTAAACTATTTTCTTTATTATTTACTGAGGCGAAATAGATGGCCTCTAGTTCACTGCTGTTTTTCGGATAAGATTCACGGATTTTATAGAAAACCTTTGCACATAGTGTATCGGTACAGTTTTCAGACAGCTGAATAATATAGCCGATTGTCGATTCATCAAGGCGTGTACTCGTGATGATGACATCTTTCATCACTCTCATCATTTCTTCATTGATTAAATGAATAATTTCATTCAACTTCTCTTTTTCAGTCGCCACCACTTTACAATCAACTAGAACGAGCGTATACCCCTCATCTTTCACTGAGTTCAATAGGTATGTACCCGTGAGATGAAACTGCTGTAATGGCGATATAAAGCTTTTATCCAGTTCAAAATCGTTCGTCGTGGATGTTTTAATATATTTTTCCATATAGCGTTTATCGGTTTCAATTTTACGGTAAAAACGTGACTGGTACTGCTCCATCTTTTTTAAGAGGATTTTTTCGTTAATCAGCTTGTAGGAACGGGTAATATATTTATAGCATTCTTGCACTAAGTCCTTATGGCTATTCGCTTTCATGGAAAGCAGGAGGACTTTATGCATTACTTCAATTGCACATTCATATCGGCCATTTTCAAATAGAATTTTCCCTCTCAGGACACGCACATGGAGATCGATTCGGGAAAACTTTTCAAATGGATACTCTTTAAAATAATCATTAAATAACTTCTCTGCATAATCTACTTTTCCAAGCTGCAATGACATTTCAATATGTGTTATAAAACGGACAAGCAAGAACCGATCATCTTCCGGCTTCCCCATCTTTAAAAAGACAGCAGGTATTTTGCTGATATCCCAAAAGATTTCTTTCGGTAATTGGTCCATTTGGGTTGCAAAATAATTATTCATCGCAAGTGACAGCAATGCATAATTTTCATCTTCCAATGCTAGGCTGCTCGCAAGTCTATAATATTTTTTTGCCTGAACAAATTCAATGCTGAAATAATAGCAGTGCCCAATAATTATATAAAGTTGAGCTAAGCACTCCTTAAGATCTTCTTTAAAATGCTCTTCCTGATCCAACAACAGCTGTAAAATCTTTAGATTGCTATTAGCTAAAACAAAAGGTTCACTGTCAAAACGTAGAAAGTCACTCATCTTTTCAATGTTCCCCTCTTCTAGTAATGATGTGAACATTGCTCTATATGCCTCATAATGTGCATCCAATGATGTAAATGTTTGTGATCGATAATGGTCAAGCTGCAATGTTTTAAGTTGCTCCCCCATCGTTATATACACCTCCTATTTTTCCAAAGATAATGGCTCGTACAGTTCTCTTTTAATTATTGAAAATTGGTCCATAAAACGAATGACTTTCTGTTTAAAATCATTATATATTGCTGCATTCTCTTCTAAATACTGGCGCAGATTTTTTATTATGATTGTTTCGATTTGGACGAGTTTTTTTGGATAATGTTCGTATTCATAGAAGCGATCATTAAATAATTGCTTTGAGCTGTTTTCAAATTTCATATATAAATCATATTGTTCTTTTGATAATGATTCGAGTACATCACGCAAAAGATCCAAAAATAAATTGACTGTCATTACCGAAACCATTAAAGCATTCGTATAAGATCCAACAGTTGTTTTTTTCAGTCGTTTTAATTTCGAACTGACAAGGATCTCATTCAATATAAAATTTCGCAACAAAAAAATGAGGGCATACTCGGAATTGATGACCGGTTCTTCCTCAAAATAAAAGTAAATCCAAACATCACTTACACTGTCTTTTGCAAAAGATAAGTGTGTAAAGTCATGGCGGATTAAATGGAAAAAGTATCCAAAATGCTCAAGCTGTTTAAATTGTTCCAACTGTTGATCAGTTAATATAAATAACGAATTCGATGTATCAAAATCCTTCATCTTCACACCTCATTTACAATCTTTACTACCATTATAATAGTTATTTGTTAAATTTTGTTGTATTTTGTAAAATAAAAAGACATACCCGAAAGAAAGTGACTTTCGGGCATGTCTAATCTAATTAATATGAATTAATATGCTAGGCCAAATAACGCTTTAATATGAGTCATATAGCGGATATTTGAAGCTTCTTTCATTAATGAAGCTGGTAAACCTACTAATTGAGTGTTGTTTGCCCCAACTGTAGCAATACCGTCTTTACGACCTAAAGAACCTAAAGTACCTGAGTTAGTAAATTTGAATTCTTTTAAGTCGGCACCTTTAATTTGCGCAAAAATGTTGTAACCTGCAATTTCACCTTGCTGCCACGCTACTTGAGCAGTTGGCGCATAAGTTGGGCGGTCACCTGGGTTTGGAATATGTGCTGATGCATCACCAATAACAAATACTTCAGGATGTGAAGTAGATTGTAAGAAGTCATTGATTGTTGCTTTACCGCGATCTGCAGCTAAACCTGATTCAGCGACTAATGGAAGCGGAGCAACTCCACCTGTCCATACTAATGTGTTTGCAACGATTGGCTCACGGTCTTTTAATTGAATGACATTGCCTTCAACACCAGTAACAGGTGTTGATGTAATGAATTCTACACCGCGCTTCGATAATGACTTAGTTGCACGATCGATTAAGTTTTCCGGGAATACTGGCAAGATTTTTGGACCTGCTTCAACTAGTTTAATTTTAAGGTCTTCAAATTTAACACCGTATTTCTCAGCAACTTTAGGGAAGTGGTCTACGATTTCACCAACAAGCTCAACGCCTGTTAAACCGCCACCGCCGATAACGATTGTAGCATCTGCTTCGTCTTTTGTTGTTGCATATGCTTTAATGCGTGCTTCAATATGCTCGCGAATTGCATTTGCTTCATCTACTGATTTTAATACGAAAGAGTTTTCCTCTAAACCTGGGATTCCGAAGAAACCTGTTTGGCTACCTAGAGCAACAACTAATGTATCGTATTGTACTGTTTTGCCGTTTGAAAGTACTACATTTTTGCTTTCAACGTCAAAGCTGTTTACTTTTGCGATTTCCAAGTTGATGTCATAACCTTTGAAAATCTTTTCAAGTGGCAATGCTACAGCACCTTCAGCAATTGTACCGCCAGCTAAACGGTGTAATTCAGTAATGATTTGATGTGTAGGGAATTGGTTTACAACTGTAATACGCGCTTCGTCTTTATTTAAATATTTACGAGCTGTTTGTGCTGCTAATACACCAGCAAATCCAGCACCTAAAATAACGATTTCTTTAGTTACCATATTAAAAATCCTCCAATAAAATTAGATTATACAAATTATTTCATTTGTTTACGTTCAGATGCTACTTGTAAAAATGCATTAGCAAAACGTAATGCCCCTTGAACCTGTGGGTCTTTTAACATTTTTAATAAGCCGAATACACCTACTGTTTCATTGCTAATTTCAGCACGGTCTTTCGCTTCAATCGCTGTCTGTGCCAATGATTTTGCAGTATCAACAACTGGGCTAGCCATTTCTGTTACAGCCGCAACTGTATCATTTTTTAATGTTTCGTCTGTTGCAACACTAGTCGCAAATTCATAAGTTTTTGTTAATAAAGTAGTCATCTCAGCCAATTTTGGTAAGTTATCTACTAAAGTAGTTAATGAAGCTTGTACCTCTGGCTTTAGTAACTGATCTAATACATCTAATTGCTCTTGTGTAACAGCCACTTTTTCTACCTGCTGATTATTCATTTCTGACATAATAACTCTCCTTTGCCATCACTTAATATTATTTTTTTCGAAAATTTCATACCTAATTGTAAAAACTTTCACATACCATTCAATAAGCAACGATAGCACAAAGATTCGTTTGTTACAATTAGAAATCGGAAATAAACGACCGAAAAACTTAATTCAAGAATATTCTGTAATTTTATTATTTAAAAAAATTTAATTTTTATGTATTTAGCGTATTTTTGTGTATTTTATAATAAAAATTTCCCTTTATTATTTTTAATATTGGAAGTATTGAAATAGTTGATTCTTATCATTATTAAAGGTTAATTAGGTATTTAAATGATGGAAAACAAAAATTCATTACTACGAAAAGTGAATCACCCCCTCCTCTATTCCCCACCCTGTTATTTTTCTAAAAAAACTTTCTCTTTAAACTGTTGATTTGACTCAATAGGAACCTCCACGTTGCTATGAAACGAAAAAGTGCGTACTTTTTTTATTTTTCGAGTGGATCCATAATAAAAAAGCAACGAAATACTTATTCAATTGGAGGATCAATAAATGATTACTAGTTTACAGGATACAATCAAATTAAATAATGGGGTAGAAATGCCAGCAATGGGCCTTGGCGTCTTTCAGGTAGAAAACGATACAACGGCAGAAATCGTTAAAAATGCGATTGAGCTAGGTTATCGCAGCATTGATACAGCTGCTATTTACGGCAACGAAGCGGGTGTTGGCGAGGGCATTAAATTAGCACTGGCCTCTACCGGATTAAATAGAGAGGACTTATTCATCACATCTAAAGTTTGGAATGCCGGTTTAAATTATGAGGAAACTGTTTCAGCTTACGAAGAAAGCCTGGGAAAATTAGGGCTGGATTATTTGGATCTCTATTTAATTCATTGGCCGGGTCAAAATAAATTTGCCGAATCTTGGACCGCTTTAGAGGATCTATATCAGGAAGGCAAAATTAGAGCAATCGGGGTTTGCAATTTCAATATCTCGCATCTGCAGGATTTATTGAAAACTGCTCGTGTAACACCAGTCATTAATCAAGTAGAGTTTCACCCGCGTTTACAACAACGATCATTACGTGCATTTTGTAAAGAACACAATATTCAGTTGGAAGCTTGGGCTCCATTAATGCAAGGGGGTCTACTCGAAGATACGACAATTGCAAAAATTGCCGAAAAATATGGAAAATCAAATTCACAAGTTATTTTACGTTGGGATATTCAAAATGAAGTAATCACGATTCCTAAATCAGTTCGTAAAGAGCGGATGGCGCAAAATGCCGACATTTTTGACTTTAGTCTTACTGATGAAGAAATGCAGATAATCAATGCGATGAATTTAGATAAACGCGTCGGTCCAGATCCGGAAGTTTTTGATTTCTAATTTAAATTGAAGAATTGAAAATTGCAGAGACGAAAAGCCTCAAGATTTTAGTACTTGAGGCTTTCATTATTTTTATTAAGATAGTTTTTGCACAGCAATATCATCATCTCGCTGCATAAGAAGAACTTCTTCACCATTCTCTTTTAATTTTTCAATATGTTTCTCTCCCCATGTACAAAGTAAGTTGAGCACCGGCTCCATCTCGTGTCCATATGGGGTTAAAGAATATTCAACTTTCGGTGGTACTTGGTTATACACTTTACGATTAATTAAACCGCATTGTTCCAGTTCGCGTAATTGGGACGTCAGCATTTTTTGTGAAATGCCGGGAATTAATCGGCGAAATTCATTTGTTCGGATTTGACCATGGTGATTGAGGTGACAAAGAATGACTGGTTTCCATTTACCGCCAATGACTTCGAGTGTTGCTTCGACACCAATATTATAAACTTTTTTCATTTTGAAACCCCCAGTATTATCAAAAGTAACTAAAAGTACTGTACATGCTTTTATAGTATGTATGAATAATACTATACCCTATAAAATAAATCAAAGGAGTTATTTTTAATATGTCTACATCAAAAACACCAAACGCCAGATTAACACTTCTTGCGTTAGCAATCAGTTCGTTTGGTATCGGTTCCACAGAATTTATCAGTGTTGGATTGCTCCCGCTCATCACAAATGAGTTTGGTATTACTTTAAGTACTGCCGGATTAACAGTATCAATTTATGCATTAGGCGTTACAATCGGAGCACCTATTTTAACAGTTTTAACATCCCGGCTTGATCGTAAAAAAGTGCTTCTGCTCGTAATGGTTCTTTTTATCGTCGGTAATTTATGGGTAGCGATTGCACCCACATTTACTTTACTGTTGATCGGACGCATTATTTCGGCATTTGCCCATGGGGTATTTATGTCAATTGCGGCGGTTATTGCTGCTGATGTTGTGGCACCTAACAAACGGGCAAGTGCCATCGCTTTTATGTTTACAGGATTAACTTTGGCAACTGTCAGTGGAGTACCTTTAGGAACATTTATTGGCCAAGTAACGGATTGGCGTCTGTCATTCATTTTCATCGTCATCATTGGCATAATTGGGTTAATCAGCAATGCGTTCCTTGTACCAAATAATTTAACAAAGAGTGAACCGATTTCATTAAGTGATATCGGAAAAGTATTAAGCAATTTCCGTATGCTGTTAATTTTATTTATTACAGCAATGGGTTACGGAGGCGTATTTGTTGTTTACACATATGTGTCCCCTATTCTTGAAAATCAAATGGGCTACTCACCCCATGCGATTGTCGTCATATTAGTTGTATACGGAATTTGTGTCGCTATTGGAAATACAATCGGTGGCCATTTTGCAAACACTAATCCATTGCGTGCGATATTCATCTTCTTTATTGGATTAGCGTTAACGTTACTTGGTGTCTACTTCTCATTTGATTCCAAAGTAATTGGGCTCATAATGGTATTAGCAGTGGGACTGTTTATGTTTATGAATGTGCCGGGCTTACAACTGTATGCCGTTCAGCTATCCGAAAAATATGTGCCTGCAGCCACTGCGATGGCTTCCGCTTTAAATATTTCAGCTTTCAATATCGGGATCTTCCTCGGTTCATATGTCGGCGGTTTAATTGTTCAATATCAGTCACTGGACAATACGCCCCTATACGGATTTTTAATGGTTATCATTGCGGCAAGTATTACGTTAGCTTGGATGATTGTTGAAAATAAACAAAACGTTTGTACTGCGAAGGAATTCTCGCCATTATCGAAAAATTAATCGCTATAATATATTTAAGTAGAAATGGATAGAAACCTCTCCTAACATTAATGTTTGAGACGGTTTCTATTTTTGTTTATAAATCCATATGCAAATAATTTAAAAGAGCTCTATCTTGTTTTGATAGTTCTTCGGAATATCTCCACAATTTAACCTTCAATATTCCGTTTTATTTGCTATGCTTAGATTGAAGGAGCGTTACTTAATGAAAAAGATTATTTTTATACTTATTTTTGCCGTTATTGGCTTTCAATTTTTTACGACTGAACAAGTTGGTGCTCCCGACTTACCCCAGCAGCTTTCACTAGCATCGTATTCCAATTCAAACGGGGATCTTGTCCTTGTTAACCGGGACATCGCATTACAGAATGAACCAGGCAACTTAGCCACTATTCCAGATGATATTGCTAAAAATGTAATCGTTAATTCGGAGTATTTTCTTGAAGAACAGGCTATTGCACCTCTCAAGCAATTATTCGATGCTGCAGCGAATGATGGAATCGAGCATTTCATAATCAATAGTGCCTATCGCAGCGGAAAACTTCAGAAACAGCTTTTTGAACAAATCGGTGCCGATTATGCCCTGCCTGCCGGCTATAGTGAACATCAGACGGGCTTATCGATTGATATAGGTTCGACTGTCGGCAAAATGGAAAATGTTGCAGAAGGAAAATGGATGGAAGAACATGCAGCGGAGTTTGGCTACATTCTACGCTATCCTAAACACAAAGTCGACATTACCGGAATTGAGTATGAACCTTGGCATTTCCGTTACATAGGCTTGCCCCATAGCGTGATGATGAAGGAGCACGACTTCGTTTTTGAAGAATATATTGCTTATCTAAAAGAGAAGCAATTTTATAAAATGAAATTAGATAATACAACTTATTTCGTGCATTATACCGATAACAAGACATCTGTTAACACACTTGAATCAAACAATATCAAAGTATCTGGTGATAATGTGAGCGGGTATATTATTACTTCCGTATTGGAGGAAAAATAATCGGTGTCAAGTATTTACTTGGGATAAATAAAAAAACGACCATTTGCAAGTTGCAAAATGTGATATTATCCCCTTTAAGTAGACAATGTTAAAAAACCTACAGTACGCTGTAGGTAAACATTTTACTTAAAGGGGATTTTTCTGTGTCGAGAAAAAATAATATTTATTCAAACGAGTTGAAGTTAGAGATTGTACAAGCTTATTTAACAGGCAATGAAAGTATGCAAAAAATTGCGGATCGATATGAGATTCGTAATGTTTCTCAAGTAAAAGCTTGGGTGAAGAAATATAAAGAAGTCGGATCCATCGAAGCTTTTAATCGTATCGCATCTACAGGTTCTGGTGCGAAAGGTGAGAAGAATCCTTTAAAAGGAAAACGGGTCCACTTTAAAAATGTAGAAGAAGAACGTGATTACTATAAGGCACAGGTCGAATACTTAAAAAAGCAGTATCCAAATCTGTAAATGGAGGAATGCCTACTTATTCAGATCGTTATCAAATTATTGAAGAAATGAAAGATCGCTATCCCATTACATGGCTTACTAAAATGGCAAAATTGGAACGTTCAGGCTACTATAAGTGGCTTAAAAATGGCAAAGTATCGTTACGCAAACATAATGATATTGTTTTAAAGGAGCAAATTTTAGCGATTCATCAAACGCACAAAATGTATGGATATCCACGCATGAAAATCGCTTTACGAGACAAAGGCTTTCTTGTGAATCATAAGAAAGTCTATCGACTAATGAGTGAGTTGGGTATTCAATCGATTATCCGTAAAAAGCGTCGCGTATGGGGCAACCGTCTCTCACGTGTATTTGATAATGTGTTGGAGCGTCAATTTAAAGAACGTGTAGAAAATGAGGTGCTCGTAACAGATATTACGTATCTGCCAACGAAAAATGGATTTCTCTACTTGTCAGCTGTACAGGATTTATATAACAACGAAATTGTCGCTTGGCGTATTAGCAAGCGTAATGATTTAGAATTAGTCATGGATACCCTCCAGGAATTGACCGCAAAAAGAAATGTGTATCGAAGCATCATTCACTCAGATCAAGGCTACCAATACACATCCATAAAGTATCATCAAACAGTAGAGCAGCTTGGCATGATTGGCAGTCATTCTCGCAAAGGAAACTGCCATGACAACGCTTGTATTGAGTCCTTTTTCTCGCACTTTAAAAGCGAGTGCTTGTATCTGTTACATGATTATTCAGAGGAAACGGTAAGACAAGCTGTTGAGCAATATATCTACTTTTATAATTACCAGCGCTTCCAAAAACGACTCAACCATCTGGCACCGATAGAATATCGTCACCAGATGGCTGCTTAGTCTTTTTATAGGCTGTCTACTTGACAGGGGTAAGTCCAATGGTCGTTTTTTATTTTAATTGCTAGATTATACTTTAACTTCGTTCTCTTTATTATACGTTGCATGTTGTTTTCTCGCTTCGAACACTTTGGATGCCGAAAAGATGAATACCGCCAGCCATATACATACG
Source organism: Solibacillus sp. FSL K6-1126 (assembly GCF_038003445.1). Lineage (NCBI taxonomy): Bacteria > Bacillati > Bacillota > Bacilli > Caryophanales > Caryophanaceae > Solibacillus > Solibacillus sp. FSL K6-1126. The sequence continues at coordinate 2,285,327 of NZ_JBBOPD010000001.1, forward strand.
AAAGTGATGAATTCTGTCAGTGTAAAAGGCTCCTTGTATAAAAAGATGCCGAGCATTAAACTAATCGTTGGTGCCAAAAATTGAATAAAGCCCATTAAATAAAGTGGGATTTTTTGCGCACTTTTTGCAAATAGGACAAGTGGCAAGGCTGTTACGATCCCGCCGCCCATTAACAATAGGTTAGTTTTCCAGTCCACATGCATAAAAGCAATTTCCGATGTGTTCATTAAGTAAATGTATATAGATACAGCAATCGGTAAAACAAACAATGTTTCGATTGCGAGTCCGCGTGTCGCATCGAGTGGAATTTGCTTTTTAATTACACCATAAAAAGCAAAAGTTAGCGCCAGCGCCAGTGATACCCAAGGAATTGTTCCTCCTAACACAGCCTGATACCCTACGCCTATTGCCGCAATGATGACAGCTACCGCAGTTGCCCGGGAAATTTTCTCTTTAAAAAAGATCATCCCAAACAATACCGATATAAGCGGGTTAATATAATAACCTAAACTCGTTTGAAGTAAATGTCCATTGTTTACTGCCCAAATGAATATTCCCCAATTCAGCGAAACGAAAACCGATGCTACGAACAGTAGAATAAACTGTTTCTTATTTTTCCATAGCATTTTGATATCTACGATCGTTTGTTTATACTGACGGATCAGCAATACAAACAGGACGGTGAATAAAAAGGACCAAATTACACGTCCTACTAATATTTCTACACTGCCCACATGCTGCAGCTGCTTCCAGTAAAGGGGAATGATCCCCCACATTAAATAGGCGCCGATTGCTAAAAAGACGCCCTTTTTTTGTTCTGACATTGGTGCACCTTCTAATTTTTGATACTCTCATTATAGATGTCCATATTTGAGAAGTAAATAATTGTAGCTTCATAGACTCATTAAATTATTCCACTATACCATTTTGCAGTAAGTACATTTTGTGATATAACCCTTTTTGTGTGATGAGTTGTTGGTGTGTACCTCGTTCGACAATTTCGCCTTTATGCAATACTAGTATTTGCTCTGCATCCTGGATTGTTGAAAGTCTATGGGCAATTGCTATCGTTGTACGGCCTTTTCGCATGTTTTCCAATGATTGCTGGATGCCGACTTCCGTTTCAGTATCGATCGCTGCCGTTGCTTCGTCAAGGACAAGGATTTTCGGGTTTGTCGCAATTGTCCGCGCAAATGCCACCAGTTGACGCTGCCCGCTTGAAAATGTCGAACCACGCTCTGTTACATGGCTTCCATAACCATCCGGAAGCGATTCAATGAAATCATTTGCCTGCACAAACTCTGCTGCTTCCTTCACCTTCTGTAAAGTGAGATTTTCATTATATAGCCTGATGTTCGAATCAATCGTTCCGTAAAACAGAAATGGGTCTTGTAGTACTAACCCCATTTTTGCACGTAGCTCCTGTTGTTTGTAATCTTTAATCGACTGGCCGTCAATTAATATTTCACCGCGCTTAAACTCGTAAAAACGCATTAGAAGATTGATAATTGAACTCTTTCCACTGCCGGTATGCCCGACTAACGCAACTGTTTCCCCAGGATTGACTGTGAATGAAATATTTTTCAGTACATCTTGCTTGCCATCATAGCTAAACGACACATTTTTAAATTCGATATGACCTTTTGAAACTTGAACCGGCTTGTTCTGTTGCACTGGTTCAAGTTCTTCATTATCTAACAGCTCAAATACGCGGGATGCCGCTACAATCGCCTGCTGGAACAGTGCCAGACGTTCCATTACTTGATTGATCGGATCAAAGAAACGGTTCATATATGTAATGAACGCATAGACAACGCCTACTTCTACCGCTGTTTCAAATGATGTCCATCCAAAGTAAAATAGCAAAATAACAATCGCTGTAAAGTACACTAAATCAATAATCGGACGAAGCAGAAGACTGTTCATTTTCGTATTGGCCATCATGGACTGGAAATGCTCTTCATTGACACGATCAAATTCATCATTGAAACGTGGTTCTTGACGGAATGCCTGCACGATGCTCATTCCTGATAATGTTTCAGAAAGTTTCGCATTAAGCTCACTGAGTTTCTCCCGCATTCGCATATAGACAACCGAACTCATTTTGCGGTATAGCCAAATGATGTACAGAATGACCGGCAGCAAAAAAAGCATATAAAATGCAAGCTTCGCATTCAGGAAAAACATCGCAAAATACACACCGACGATTAAAAACGCCGCCTGTACAAAGCTGATAAGTACCGACACGAACATATCTTTAATCGCTTCGGTATCATTTGTAGCCCTAGACACGATGGAACCTGCCGGAACTTGGTCAAAATAGCGCATGCCCAATCGGTGAATTTTAGAAAACACATCAATTCGCAGTTGCTGAATGACTTTCAATGCAAGTTCCTGGAATTTTATATTTTGATAGTATGTGATAACGACATTCAGCAACTGAATTACAAAGTATCCAATACCGAGTGTCACGATTGGAGTCATATCAAAATTGCCGATCATTAAATGATCATCAATATAAACTTTAATCAGATAAGGACCGATAATATCGCCGAGAACGGTTAGAACAAGAAGAAACAGCGCAATAGCCAATATCTTTTTATGTGGTTTCAAATAGGTTAACAGACGCTTTAATACGATGCGCTGTTCTTTACTTGAAATCGTCTCATTCGCCATCATGATCTCCCCCTTGTTCCACTAAATTTTCAAGTTGCTGTAACTGGTACATTTCATAATAACTGCCTTCTAGTGCCATCAGCTGTTCATGGGTACCTTTTTCAATAATTGTTCCTTCATCAACGACAATAATGATATGTGCCTGCTGGATTGCACTTAGACGGTGCGACGTAATGATCGTTGTCGCATTTTTCCGCTCTTCTTTTAATGCATGCAGAATCGCTTCTTCTGTCCGCGCATCAACCGCAGATAAAGAATCATCCAATATGAGCAGCTCAGGTTTCATTAACAATGCTCTAGCGATAGAAATACGCTGTTTCTGTCCACCGGAAAGAGATACTCCCCGTTCTCCGACAATCGTGTCATAGCCATCTGTAAAGCTCATAATATCTTCATCAATATTTGCAAGTGCTGCCGCTGCACGAACTTCCTCCATGCTTGCACGTGGATTCGCAAAGGCAATATTGGAATAAAGCGTTGCTGAGAATAAAAAGTGATCTTGCGGTACATAGCCAATCGCCTGACGCAGAGCACTTTTCCTATAATCATTTATATTGTGTGCACCAAATTGAATCGTTCCTTCATATCCTTCAAACTCACGGAGCAACAGCTTTAAAATGGACGTCTTCCCTGCACCTGTTTTACCGACGATTCCGAGTGTTTCGCCGCGTTTCAGCTCAAAATGCACATCCCTTAATGTCGGTGCTGCATCTCCAGGGAAAGTAAAGGATTTCACGTTGAATAAAAGATTCCCGGAAGGATTTTCTTCGATAGCATCCAGCTTGTCATCAATTTCAATTGGGGTATTTAAAATACGTTCAATCCGGTCATACGAAACGCTGCCTCGCTCAACGATATTGAACAACATCCCAATTGCCAGCATCGGCCAGATCAGAATACTTAAATACGTCGTGAACGTAACTAAGTCACCGACCGTCATCGCATCTTCCAATATAAATTTCGTGCCAAATCCAAGACTCAGCATAAAACTTAAACCAACAACGAAGCTAATCGTCGGGTCAAATAATGAATCGACTTTTGCTACGCGCATATTTTTTTCCACCACTTCATCGGAAAGCTTAGTAAAATCAGCAACATCCTGCTGTTGCTGTCCAAACGTTTTCAGTACTTTCATCCCACTGATACTTTCCTGAGTTTTATCGTTCAAGTCGGAAAAGGCTGCTTGAGCATGGCGAAAACGCTCATGAAGCAACTTGCCGTAATAGCTCGTTGATAAAGCGACTAGCGGCATTGGAATGAGCGCAATCAGTGTAAGACGCCAGTCAATGGTAATTGCCATTGCCAAAATTACAAAGCCCCCTGTTGTAAGCGAGTCAAATAATGTTAAAACCCCTCCACCAGCTGTTTGCTGCACTGCACTTATATCATTTGTTGCATGTGCCATTAAATCACCGACACGATTCTTTTGATAAAACGACGGAGACATCTGTGTAAAATGGCGATGGAGCTTTTCACGTAATATTCGCGCCAACAGATTGGACGAGCCAAAAATCATTTGACGCCAATAATAGCGCAGTATGTACATGGCAATCGCTACACCGATGATGATAGCGAGCCATTTAAACAAACCTGCTTTCGTCAATGTCCGTGTACCGATTTCATCGATTGTGAAGCCGATAATTTTCGGCGGTACGAGCTGCAGGATGGCTACTAATACAAGCATAAAAAGACCGACTGTGTATTGGTATTTTCGCTCTTTGAAAAACCAACCTAATTTAAGAAATACCTTCATTCTTTCACCCTCTTTTTTACTCAAGTCCCCCCATTTTACCAAATATTTTAATTTTCCGATATATTTTACAAATATTTTTTTCGGATTCCGAATTAATTTTTTTGTAAAAAATGTTAAGTCAATCTCTTGTCTATAAAAACATATAATTTTGGCATTCTTTATATATTTCAATCCAATATTTCAGCTTCTTTTTGTCCATACTAAAATTATAAATCCATTTAGTACGGATTTTCCGTCCAAATATGGATCGCAATTTTTGTTACATGCATTACTGATAAATAAATTGAAGGGAAATTTTAACATGATGAAACAATTATTATTTGCACTGGCTGCTATTTTTTTATTATTTGTTCCTGGGGTTTACGCACATACGCATCTAGAATCAACCAATCCTGCAGAAGGTGAAACTGTAACAGAAAATATCCAAACAATTGATTTAGCGTATGGGGGCAAAATTGAAGAAGGCAGTACATTTAAAGTTATTGCAAGCGATGGGAAGGAAATGGCGATTCATTCAATTTCAATAAATGAAGGTGTCCTATCCGGAATTATGCTTGATCCCCTTCCAAATGACACTTATACAGTTGAATGGGATAGTATTAGTGAGGATGGACATCCGTTAACGGGTTCGTTTACATTTAAAGTAAATGCGCCTAAGACGAATAAAGAAGAGGACAGCGCTGCAGATACAACAGAGAAGATTGAAAATGATGTCAATTCACTTGTCGATACATTAAAGGATGAGACGAACTCCGATGAGGATGATGAAGGATCATTTTGGACACTCATCATTGTTACTGCCCTAATTGTACTAGTACTTACTGTGATTACGATGTACAGCTATAAGCGATGGTTAGTTAAGAAAACGAAGAAATAAAACAAATAAAAACTGCACTCAAACTTTTATAAAGTTTGAGTGCAGTTTTTTAACGATTTACTGAGCTGTTATTCCGCCATCTACTACAAACTCTGCACCTGTTGAGTAGCTTGACTCGTCTGATGCTAAGAAGACTACTAATTGAGATACTTCTTCTGGTTGTGATACGCGTTTCAGCGGGATATGCTTTGCAAATTCCTCAATAGCTGCTTTTGCATCTTCCTGCATGATCATCGGCGTTGCAATAACTCCAGGGTGTACTGAATTTACACGAATACCCATTGGCGCCAAGTTTAATGCAGCTGCTTTTGTCATACCACGAACAGCAAACTTTGTATCTGTATAACCTACAGCACCACCAACTAAGCCGTTGATTGAAGAAATGTTGACGATTGAACCGCCACCAGCTTTCATCATTGAAGCAGCAACTGCTTTCATTCCTAAGAAAACAGATACTTGGTTAATATTGACGATTTTCATGTATTCATCTAAAGACATTTCCAACATGTTTTTATTCATCGAAATTCCAGCATTGTTTACTAATACATTTACCGGACCAAATGCTTCTTCTGCTTTCGCAATAACGGTTGTCCAATCTTCTTCAGAAGTAACGTTCTGTTTTATGAAGATTGCATTTCCGCCTAATTCTGCAGCAAACGCTTCCCCTTTTTCTTCATTTAAATCTGTTAAAACTACTTTTGCACCTTGTTCTACAAAAGCCTTCGCATGGGTAGCACCCATACCTTGAGCAGCACCAGTAATAATTGCTACTTTACCTGTTAATCGAGACATTAAAAATCACCCTTTCAATAATATGATAGTTAACTATCACTATCTAAAACTAACAATAACAATGTTTGATCGGTCCGTCAATTTTTAGTAGCTATGAATTGTAAAAACATCTCTTTAATAAGCTTTAACTGCTTTTTAGGATCTAATTTCACAGGTAGATTAGGGTCATGCTCGGTCAAATAGGATTCTACAGTAAAGTAACTTATATTTTGAACAACTGTAAATACATACTCCGGAATATCAATGCCTGCTCGGATCGATTGGTCTTCATTTCCTTTTTCTGCAATTGAATACAAAACATTAGCCATTTCTCTTCGAATATCTACAAATTCTTTGTATTCGTCCGTCTCTTCAGATATCGGTTTATATGCTTCAAACGCTTTAAAAAACTTCACAAATTGATGCTGCGGGTCATCGATTAACTCAATATAATAAGTTAATATTCGTTCAATCTGTTCATAAGCTGTCAAAGGTTCATTAGCAATTTTTCGGATAGAATTTGTCATTTGACTGGTAATTTCATTATTAATTGCTAAAACGAGTAATTCCTTATTCGCAAAATAACGATAAAATGTAGCGATCCCAATCCCTACTTCATTTGCAACGTCCTGTAATTGAACTTGTTGAATTCCGTTATTCAACATCAATGTTTTTGCTGCCTGAATTATTTGTTCCCTGCGCTGTTGTTTTCTTTGTTCTCTAATGCTCAATAGTATTCCCCTCAATTTTACATATTATAGCTGTATTGTATCATGATTATGTACGCTTATTTTTATAGTAAGATCCAAAAAAATACACCACAACAATTGTATTCAATCGTTGCGGTGCGTATATTAGCGTAAACGTTCCAAGTCCTGATAATCTTTCATATATGGGCCATCTTCTGCCACAGCTGAATGGTACAGCGCTTTAACGGCGAAGTTTTTTTCCAGTCCCATTTCCGATTTCAGTTTTTTCAGTTCGTCATGCAGTTCGCGATGCTCGTTGATTAATTTCAGCATCGTTGTTTTATTGTATTTCATATAATATCACTCCGATTAGTTCATCACTTGAATGATGACTACTTTTAAATAATTGAATTCCGGGAAATTATGCGGCACCGTGAAATCTTCCGGCAACTGGTGCTCTTCTAAAATTTTATAGCGTGCACCATAATCTTTAAACGCTTTGTCGATAAATGTTTTGAACTTTTTCATATTAAAGCTTGCATTGTTTGTCGATGCGATAATAACGCCACCATCGTTTGTAATAGTTAACGCATCCTTGAGCAATTTCGGATAATCTTTTGACGTACTGAACGTCATTTTTTTCGTACGGGCAAAGCTTGGCGGATCCAGTACAACTACGTCGAACTTCAGGCCTTTTCTTGCTGCATAACTGAAATAGTCAAATACGTTCATCACTTTAATATCTTGTGATTCATAGTCGATTCCATTCACACTGAATTGCTCAATTGTTTTCGGCAAGCTGCGTTTAGCCAGATCGACACTCGTCGTACCTGATGCACCGCCTAAAGCAGCGGCAACCGAAAACGCACCTGTGTACGAGAATGTATTTAGCACCGTCTTATCAGTTGAATATCGGTCACGTAATGCTTTGCGTACATTTCGCTGATCCAGGAAAATTCCTGTCATTGCCCCATCATTCAGATCAACCGCAAAATTCATGCCATTTTCCTGAACGATCAGCGGGAATTCGCCCTTTTCACCTGATACATAATCATCCTGATCGATATATTGACCATTTGTATCAAAGCGTAGTTTTTCATAAATCCCTCGTGTATTCACTGCTGCATTCAATGCCTCATAAATGTCCGTACGGAACGAATAAATTCCTTCACTGTACCAGCTCACCATGTAATAGCCGTTAAAGAAATCGATTGTCAAACCGCCAATGCCGTCACCTTCGCCATTAAACACGCGGAAAGCTGTTGTATCTTCAGAGGCAAAAAAGTCTGCACGTTTTTCAGCAGCTTCACGGATTTTTTTCGTAAAGAACTTCACATCAATCTGCTCTTTTTCTTTACGTGTCAGCACCCAGCCGATCCCTTTATTTTGAATACCGTAATAGCCAGTTGCAATATAGCCGCCGCTTTTATCGACTAAATGAAGAAGACTACCTTCTTCAATTGACGCTTCCGGCATAACAACCGTATCTTTTAATATCAATGGATTGCCATTTGTTAAATCCTTAATCGCTTTACTATCTACTTGTAGTTCTGTTTTTTTTCTCATGCTTTCATCCTTACTACTGTTTTTCGTTCATAAAAAAGAGAGACTTGTTTTAAATACAAATCTCTCCGTACAATATCAGTTTACTACGAAAGCTTGCGAATAGCTACTCGCATGTTGAGTTGACGCTTACTAGTATTGCTTTTTAAAATCAATCAGGTTGGATACACGCTCATATGTCCATCATATTTTTATTACAAGTTAACTAAAGTACGAGCCATTTAACCCGTACTATTGAAAGCACTATTTTTTTCAGGATCTTTTTTAATTCGGAATTTTAATACCTATTCTGTTTTGATTAGTAATTTCGATTTTAAGTACTCTGAAATCATTGGAACAGCCACACTTACATTATTCCACTCAGAATACTTGTGCTCCGCATCTTCTATAGTTAAAGCTGTAAAATTCTCTACAACTTCAAATTTCTCTACATCTATGGTAGTTATCTCGTCATCTTTCCCTTTGTAATATAATATCTTGACAGTTAATTCACGCTTGTCAAATATCACTAATATGTATTCTGATATTTCATCATAAGTCATAAATAAATTAACCTTCATATATTCAGCGCTATTCTCATGCATATTAGTACCCCTTTCTTTTTACCTAAATTCGACATTTTATATGATAATCCTGCTTAGTAGAGCAAAAAATGCGCTTGTACAATAATATCTATTATTTATTTAGGTAATAAGTGCTATTATCTAGGCATCTAAAAATCCACGAACACTAGTACCGATTTTCCGGAATAAGAGTACCTGTCGTTCAACCATTACTTCACCGTTATTCTGTCACTAATCTCTTCTATTAGCAAATATTAGAAAAAACTCCCCATTAAGATGAACAGGTTTTCTGTCCATATAATGAGGAGCATATTTTAAAAGTTACGTTGTTACTTTAAATACGGTTTTCATTTTTTCTATAATACCGCCTGATGAATATGTCAGTACACTTCGTTTATAGAATGACAGACTCAGGAAGTATAGTGTCAATACTGTTCCAACTAAAATAACGAAGCTAATGATTGGTTCAATAGCGTTCATATCTGTTGCACCTAAACGCATCGGCATGACCATTCCTGAAGTAAATGGAATGTATGAGAATACTTTGATCAGCATAGTATCCGGATTACCCATACCTGTCAGCATAACGTAGAATCCAACGAGTGTCAGCATCATTGCCGGCATCATTACTTGCCCTGCTTCTTCTACTTTCGACACTAGGGAACCGAATAATGCGCCGATTATTAAATACATGAAAATCGTTAAGAATAAGAAACCGACTATATATAGGAAGTAGCTTATCGATAGTGAATCAAGCAGATCCGTAACAATTGACCATTTGTTTCCGCCATCTGAGAAGCGAAGCAGTAATAAAAGTCCGCCGAAAAGTATGACGAATTGTGTAAGTGCAACTAAAAATACTCCGACAATTTTTGAACGGAAATGCACTTCTGGCTTCACGCTGACTAATAACATTTCCAATGCACGTGATCCTTTTTCCGAAGCAACATCTGTTGTAATCATTGATAAATATGATGCGACAAAAACATAAATGATAATTCCAATCGCATACGAAACCCAAACGCCCGCCATTTTTTCTTCAGCGGATTTACCGTCATCTGCAGCTTCATTCAGTGAATTTAATGTAATGACAGGCTCTGACGACAATAATAACTGTTGCTGCTCCGGTGATAATTCCATCTGACTCATCGCATACAGCTGACCCGCCTGACTTAATGAACTTTGGAAATCTTGCTGATCATTAAGCGGAAGCGGATCAAATGATTCAATTTTTGCCGCCAGCTTGCCATCTGCATCCGATAATGTAAAGGCCGCGTAATAGTCTCCATCCTTCAATTTATCTTTGACATCACCCGCTTCAACATAGACATATTCCACATCATCTGAATCTTGCAGTACTTGCGCTATATCAAAATCAGTTTCATTGATAACTGCGATTGTATCCGCATCCCCAGAGAAAATGAGGTCTTTAATTTCCGACCAGAACATAAAACCGCTTAGCACTACTAAATAAAGCAATGTTGTTAAAATAAAGGATTTTGATGTGATTTTTTGTTTATATAATTTTTTAATAAGCACATTAAATTTAGACAAGACCGGCACCTACTTTCTCTTTGAAAATCTCATGCAGCGATAAATAATCTAAACTGAACTTTTCGATATAATTGCCGTTTGAAAGCAGTTCGAAAATTTCCGGTGCATATGATTCGTCTTCAAGTGTCAGTACTGCCTGTGAGTCCCGTTCCAGTTTGACATGATTCACACCTGGATACTTACTTAACTCTTCAAAGGATTTATCTGTACGTATCGTCAGTTTTGTTTTACCGTACTGCTTTTTCAGATCAAGCAGCGAGCCTGAAAATAGGGATTCACCGCGCTTTAGTAGACATAAATGGTCACATAGCTCCTCGACATTATCCATTTGGTGACTCGAGAATAAAATCGTCATTCCTTGGTCGCGCAAATACAGGATTGCATTTTTCAGCAGCTCCATGTTTACCGGGTCCAGTCCACTAAACGGTTCATCAAGAATTAAAAACGCCGGTTTATGAATAAAGCTGGCGATTAATTGGACCTTTTGCTTATTCCCTTTTGATAACGTCTCGGCTTTCACATGTCGTTTTTCTTCCAGATCAAAGCGCTCAATCCAAAAGTCGATATCTTTTTTCAGCTCGTTTTTATCCATACCGTGCAGCTCGCCGAAAAAGTAAAGTTGCTCTTCCACTTTCATTTGAGGGAAAATACCGCGCTCCTCCGGTAAATAGCCTAAAAAGTCACGGCTTACCGATTTGATTGGCTGCCCATCCCATGTAATCGTACCTTCTGTTGTATCCTGTAAATCCAGAATCATTCGGAATGTAGTCGTTTTTCCTGCACCATTTTGCCCGATCAAACCGAATATTTCACCTTTTTCAATTGTAAAGTTCAATCGATTTACTGCAACAAAATCACGATAGCGTTTCGTCACATCTTTCAGTTGTAACACCATGAGCGTACCTCCTGTTTTTAAGAACTAGCGAATTCCATTATATAGTAATTATTACAATTATTGAATAATTAAAAAATTTATGTATGTGCACTGCTTATAAAAATACTAATCAATTTCATCCGCCACTATGTTTATGTACGAAACAGACGAAGAAAAGATTCATTATTATGAAAAAACTTAGCAAGAAATACACCCTTACTAAGTTTCGTTAAGGCGTTAAATTAATTTTCCTTTAAAAGCAGGGCTCAGTTCACTCCAAACATCGAATTGATTTCCGTCCAAATCATAAAAAATGAAATTCTTTCCAGCATGTCCCCGATTTTCAATTTCACCGACTTTTACTCCGATTTGCTTAAAATCATGATGCAATGCCTCTAACGCCTGGAATCCATCAACTTCGAATGTAATTGAGAAACACTCCTTTCCGTATTTGTCTATAAAATTGGCACTTTCATTCTCCTTTGAATGTACTAGAAAGAAACTTTGATTTGCAAAGTTTAAAATGGCTTTATTTTTGTCTTTATAATTTAAAGTCGCTTCCAAGTTTTTCACATACCATTCAGAAGATCGTTCCACATCCGCTACCGGTATGTAAGTTGTTCCGACTCTCACTAATTTTCCACCCATTTTTGTCCCCCCCGAGTCCAGTTCTAAGCAATGATTGGTAAGTAGATTTCAACTTCTTCCCCTTCACTAACAGGATGATATGTTTCGATAATATAAGAATCAAGATCTCTTTTATAACCTTGCACTGTTCCCCAATTCAGCAAATTTTCATGAAGTTTTTCCAGCTCCATTATGTTCCCTCTTGTCGTAATATAATGGTTATTCGTCTCTAAATAATCCATTCCTGCCGGGATTTTATTCACTTTCCCGCGAACGATTAGTCCTACAAAGAAATTGCCCGTTTTATGTTCGTCACTCTTTTTAGGTTCAAACAATGCGATTTCACTTTCAATCTGGTAGTCGATCTCATCAGAACGGCTTAATAACCGTTTTGCAAGCAATGGTACTTCACTTCCAAAGTTTTGATACTCCCCACTACCCTTTAAGCCAACCAACTTGAACTCTTTTTTTATCATTTTGAACGTCATTTACATCACCGCTCTATTCATATTTTTTAATCCACTCTTCCAGCAATGTACGATCAAATGGTTCTTTCAATTTTAGATAGCCGCTTGTCATGACTGCTGTTGCATCTTGTTCCCGCTTTACAATATCGTTGTCGTAAATCGTATAAGTGATCGATTTCATAAGTGCTTGATCAGAGAATTTAATTTGATAGTTAGAAGTTGTTTCTTTTCCTTTACGTACCGACTCGGTTGGCATCGTTTCAAGCAGGCGGTAAAGCTCTTTTACTTCATCCATATTATAAGAAACAGAAGAATCATTTGATGGATATTTAGCAACTGTGACCTTTGTTAAATCTCTGCTATCCACAAAACTCACTTCATTCAACTCTTTAGAAATCTGGTACATTTCATATTGATTCCATATATAATAAATACCTAAAACAATAGCGATTGACAGGATTATTTTTATCGACTGCTTCATTTCATCCTCCTCCAAACAATTTTATTTTAAATAATTTTACCATATTTTTCTAGATTATAAATATTAATTTGAGTAAGAAAAAATGGCTTAGTCCTTGTGAAAGAACTAAGCCATTGAACAGCGTATTTTATTTTCTGTAGTAATCAACAATCCCGTTATAAATAGATTGTGCATAGATTTCTACATACTTGTCATTGATTAATTTTTTACGGTCTTCTGCATTTGAGATGAACCCAAGTTCGACTAATACAGAAGGAATGATCATATTGCGTGTCACATAATACTGTGCTTCTTTTACCCCTCGGTTTTTCATATCCGCATTTTTGACGATTTCATTATTGATATACGTCGCAAGCTTTTTATCCTCTTCATACTGGTCACCTGTTGTAATGCTGTAATACGTTTCCGTACCTTTCGCACTTGTAGATGTCGCTGAATTTACGTGAATGCTTACATAAACTTCACCGAACTTGTCCTTTGTAAATTTCACGCGTTCCTGAAGGGATGGATACGTATCTCCTGAACGTGTAGTAAATACTTTTGCGCCGTTTGCTTCAAGTTTTTGTTTGACAAGATTACCTACTTTTAAAACGATCGCTTTTTCCGTACTACCTGAGTTCACAGCACCTGGATCTTTCCCACCGTGCCCTGGGTCTAAAATAATAATACGGTCTTTGATAGGGCTGCCTTTTTCGTTTACTAGTTTAATATACGATTTGTGCACATATCCTGTATCTTTGCCCGCTGTCACTTTTGCCCAATAGCCATCAATTGAATGAACCGCAATTACTGATCCTTTTGATAACTTTTTAATTGTCGCTGATGATCCTGAAGCCGATTTGCGCATGTTTAAACTTGCAACCGTTACCTTACCTGTTGTGCCGGATGTAACGACAGGATCGTTATTGTCGGAATCCGTTTCTGATGGTGGCGGATTCACACTTGAACCACCAACATCCGTTGTGCTATTTTTTACAATATAGCCTGGAATTCCACCTACAGTTGTTAAATAATAACCGTCAATTTCTTTATAGACTGACAATGTTGACCCTGCTGAAATTTGTTTAATTTTTTTCGATGACGATGTCGGTTTGTAATACAGATTTATAATTGTATTTGTCTTGACAGCTTTAATTGATGGTCCAATGGCACTGCCGTCTTGTTCAAGGAATTTGGCATATGATTTACTGATATAACCGTAATAACCTTGATAAGAAACTTTTAACCAATTACCTTCAACAGCATACACCGATAACTTACCACCCGTATTTACTCTGCCAATCACTGCACTTGATGTTGTCGGCTTTGTACGAACATTTAAGCCATCTGTTGTTACTGATACAAGACCAATTACTTGTGTCGGATCAACTGAATCAAGGTGTTCGGGTAAGGCTAGTCGGAATTCATCGCTTTTTGCTCGCGCAATAAATGATGCAAACTGTGCTCGTGTAACCGAGCCCTTCGGCATATATTTGCCGTCACTACCTTTTGTAATCCCATTATAGTAGATTGCTTTAATATACGGAGCATATGTATTCGAACTCGATACATCTGGGAAGTACACCGGTAAATCTTTATAGTCACTTACATTTAAATTAAATGCGATGGATAAAACGTGACTCATTTCTTCACGAGACAAAGTGGCATTAGGAGAAAATTTCCCTGATGTTTTAGTAAATAATCCAAGTTGACGTGCACGTTCGATGTATGTCGATTGTTCAGTCCCGACTTTAACATCAGTGTACGAGGAATTACTTACTTTTAGTGGACTTTTACCTGCAGCAATAACCGCCATTTTCGCAGCTTGTGCACGCGTCACACTCATGTTGGGTTTGTAGTACGTTTTGCCCTTTTCCTGATATCCTTTAATCGCCCCTAGGCTAATTAAATACTGGATCTCATCGTAAGTGGCATCGGTTGTCGCAACATCTGCAAATACTACTTTAGCTGATGTCGGTGTAACAGCTAGTGTACAAACGAGGAAGATTGCAACAACCAATGTAATCAATTTTTGATTCATTGTTCCCTATCCTTTCATAAGCTGTCCCCCTCATTGTATAGTACAAAACCGGAAAAAAATAGAGGTAAATCCATATTTAATGTCAAAATCTTGTTACAGTCTAGTTACAAAAAGATTACACAGTATAATAATTTAGGTTTGTAAGGTAGAAGTAAAGGGTAAATAATCTATTTAGCATTGTTGTAATAGAGCGAATTGTCGGTGTTTTTTATAGGACAAAAAAAGAATCCAGTTCGTAATATTTCGAACAAACGGATCCTTTTTAAATCTATAAATTTTTTATGAATTTGTCATTATTTTTTAGAAATTGATTGAAAACTGTTTTGCGATTGCTCGAATCTCTTCTATTTTTTCCGGTTTTAAATAGTCCATCATCTTCGGAACAAACTGTTCGATATCATCTTTTGTAAAAGTACCTTCATCTTGCTTTTTAAAGTTTTCAGCTAGTAATGCTTTTGCTTCCTCCACCTTATCCTCTTTTACACGTTGTAAAATAAAGTTTGAAAACATTTCCTGCATATTTTTATCCAATTGCATAATGAGTGCCTCC
This sequence comes from Solibacillus sp. FSL K6-1126, assembly GCF_038003445.1. Lineage (NCBI taxonomy): Bacteria > Bacillati > Bacillota > Bacilli > Caryophanales > Caryophanaceae > Solibacillus > Solibacillus sp. FSL K6-1126. The sequence goes on from NZ_JBBOPD010000001.1 coordinate 2,300,792, forward strand.
CTATGATTTTAATTTCTTCATTACTTTAAAATTATAACAATAAATGCATTTAATAATCTATTGGGATCCAGTTCAAATTAAAGATAATAAACAAAGATGCATCCTTCCCCCTTAATTACAGTGCCCTCCAAAATAAATAAACAGCTTTGCCTATTACTAGTCCTAAAAATCCTTACTTCCGAATAAAATGCACAAATATGTAATTAACGGGGGATAATTCATGAATTCAATTTTTACCTATATTTTTTTAGGCATAACTATGGCCGCTACATTCGGACCTGTTAAGAACGTCCTATTAAATACAGGTTTAAAGAACGGTTTTTTCCATGCCTGGTTTTTTAGTCTTGGTGCCTTAACTACTGATATTGTGTACATGTTCGTCGTTTATTTTGGAGTTGGGAAATTTATTGATTCTTTATTATTGCAAACAATACTATGGTCTTTTGGGTGCTTTGTTCTTTTGTATACAGGGATAGAAAGTTTACTCACTCTACATAAAATTGAAATGAACTCTAAAACCGGCAAAATAGTTAGATTAAGACATTCGTTATTAGCTGGATTGTTAATGTCATTGCTAAATCCAATAACAATTCTCTTTTGGCTAGGAATTTATGGTTCTATCCTCGCGAAAACAGCAGGAATCGCTACAGGATTAGACATCATACTAATTAGTGGAGCCATTTTACTTGGCATTATTTTCGTAGATTTTCTTTATTCATCCTTATCCAGTATTGCCCGTAAGTTATTATCCATTAATCTGTTGAAAACTGTAACCGTTATTTCATCTATATTTATGATCGGATTTGGCATCTACTTTGGAATGCATGCTTTTCAATTGTTATTCTAAATTGTAGTTAATTTATACAAATAGCCGAGTGTATAAAATGAACACGAAAGGAAACCATACCTTAATAAATAGAAAAACAAAATTAGTCGAGGTGTGGTAATGGATAAAAATAAGGATCATGTAAGTATATGGTGTATTGTAAGTTTGACTTCTATCCCGCTCATCATGACTTTAGGAAATTCAATGCTTATTCCAGTGCTCCCCATATTAGAAGACAAAGTCGGGATCACATCATTTCAGTCGAGTATGATTATTACAAGCTATTCAGTCGCAGCCATTTTTCTCATTCCGGTAGCAGGCTATTTATCAGATCGCTTTGGCCGAAAAGTCGTAATATTACCGAGTCTAATATTAGCTTTAATCGGAGGTCTGATTGCCGGGTTCGCTTCATGGAAGATGGATGACCCGTACACAATGATTATTATAGGCAGAATTATTCAAGGTATTGGTGCAGCTGGAGCCATGCCAATCGTTTTGCCTCTTGTAGGTGACCTCTATCAAGATGATGATGAGAAAATCAGCTCAACTTTAGGGATAATAGAAACTTCTAATACGTTCGGAAAAGTGTTGAGTCCTATATTAGGCTCAGTATTTGCTGCTATTTTATGGTTTCTTCCCTTCTTTTCTATCTCTGCACTCAGCCTAATTTCCATTGCACTTATATTTTTCTTTGTAAAAGTACCTAAAGATAAGGATGAACCTTTAAAATTCAAGCAATTTTTACGTAATACGAAAGAAGTTTTCAAGGATGAAGGAAGATGGTTGTATACGGTATTCCTTAATGGAGTCCTTGTTATGCTTATATTATTCAGTATGTTATTTTTCTTATCAGAAAACCTGGAAAAAGTTCATGATATTAAAGGGATTAAGAAAGGTTTTGTACTGGCTATCCCACTTTTACTGCTTTGCATTTCCTCCTATATTTCCGGTCGGAAAATTAAAGGAGATTTATCAAGAATAAAGAAAATTATAGTGGTCTCTTTGATTGCAATGTCTATCAGCATTGTCTTTGTTGGATACACAAGCAAAAAACTAATCCTCCTGTTGATTGTAACAAGTATCGTGAGAATAGCTATTGGCGCATTATTGCCTGCTCTAGACACCATTATTACAGATAATATAAGAAAAGAATTACGCGGTACTGTTTCTTCATTTTATAGCTCTGCCAGATTTATCGGTGTTGCAGCAGGTCCGCCTATTATGTCACTCGTCATGAAAAACTATCTCAATATTAGCTATATCACTGCAGGAATATTAGGATTAATTCTTTTATTGTTTGTCTTCAAGTTCATTAAAGTTGATGAAATCGGAAAATCAAAAGAACCAGCATAAAAATATGGACCTAACAGCAACAGCTGTATAGGTCCTTTTTTATGGGATATTTTCATGCGGATTTTAAACTAAACAGAATTAGGGAAATCCCACAGAAAAGACAAATTATACGTGTAAGAGAAATTTTTTCTGCAAGTCCAAGCAATGCTAGTGCTGTTGTCACAATTAAGACGACCGGTCCGACTAGGGCAAGTAGCGTATTAATATAAAAAGCTTTTTCTAAATCATTGAATTTAAACATTAATGCAGCAGCCGTTAACTCTATACTTCCGGACATAATTCTTAAAGCAATGATAATAATGAGTGCTTTATCCATAAATGTAAACACATCCTTGCTAGTATTGTTACCTAACATATGCAACTAACCCTAGAAATATATTTATACAGACACTTTTCCCAATTCTATAATATCTAAGATAATGGTGGATCTATAAAACCCAAGTATAGGCTAATTTTTAAAACTATTTTGAAAATATAATTAAATTCAATTTACATACGAACTATTTCTATTTAAAATTAAAATATAGTAAATGAAGGCGGTGTTTAGTTGAAAAAAATACACTATAGCTGGATTATTCTCGCTATATCTTTTTGCTCCATAATTGCCGCCGGAATAGCGATGGCATCATCCGGAGTTTTCTTAACTCCATTTGAACAAGAGTTTGGCTGGAATCGTCAGGTGATTTCCCTAGCCTTTGGAATCAGTTTATTTTTCTACGGATTTGCAGGTCCGTTCATGGCTGCATTACTCCAGAAATTCGGACTAAAGAAAATGATGCTTGCTTCTATGGGGACATTACTGATTGGCCTTCTTTTAATTTTCCTCATGAATCAATCATGGCAATTGATCATTATTTGGGGCGCTATTATCGGACTTGGTTCCAGTCTGTTTTTAACCGTTTTAAGTCCATATGTAGCGAATCATTGGTTTAAAGAAAAAAGAGGACTTGCGACAGGGATTTTAACCGCGAGTACTGCAATGGGTCAGTTAATACTGCTCCCTGTCTTAGCCACTATTATCGAAAATTACTCGTGGCGTTGGGCAGTTGGTTTAATTATAACGATTAGCGTAGTAATGTTTTTCATCATCTTCTTATTCATGAGAAACACACCTAAAGAAATCGGTATCCTTCCATATGGACAGACAGAGGATATAGAGGTCGTGCACGACCAATCAAAAGGCAATCCAATTGTAATTGCATTTAAAGGGTTAGCTGATGCTATACGCGCTAAAGAATTTTGGTTATTGGCAGGGAGTTTCTTTTTCTGTGGCTTTTCAACAAACGGGCTTGTTGGGACACATTTTATTTCCTATTGCATTAGTTTCGGAATCCCTATCGTGACTGCGGCTTCCTTGCTCTCTTTTATGGGTGTTTTTAATATGGTAGGAACGACACTTTCCGGTTGGCTTTCCGATCGTATTGATAATCGCTGGCTTCTGTTTTGGTATTATCTATTTAGAGGCGCTTCACTTGTCTTGCTGCCTTTTGCGTTAATGGAGGGCAATCTGACTTGGATTCTTGTTTTTTCTGTGTTTTACGGGTTGGATTGGGTGGCAACGGTACCGCCGACCATCAATCTTTCAAGACAAATTTTTGGAGTACATAAAAGCGCAATTATTTACGGATGGATTTTTGCTTCCCACCAAGTAGGTGCTGCAACTGCTGCCTATGGTGGAGGTATGCTTTATTCCTATTTTAATACATATACTTGGGCATTTTTTATGGCCGGCGTTTGCTGCGTAATGGCAAGTTTATTTGTAATTCTAATAAAGAAACAGCCTCGTTCGGTCAACTAAAATAGGGTGCTTTGATTTAAATTCAAAGCACCTTTTTCATGCAAAAAAAGACTAAAATTCACGTAAGGAATGAATTTTAGCCCATAAAATTATTTAATGTGGTTCAGCAACTCTTTCACAAAATTATATTCTACATATGTTTTGTTCTTTTCCAATAGTGCTGGTGCAACGTCAAAATGTTTTAATGCACGATTATGGCCATATTTTGTCTGTCCACGTGTAATTGTGTAAGACAATGCACCTTTTGAGATGATTGCGCCATTTCCTGTTGAAGCAACTTTGAAGTCAAGCTCTTCTGCAACCATTCGTAACGGCACCATGATTTTGCCATCGACTTCTTTATAGTCTTCACCTATTATCGCCTGTATTTCAGGTGCGATTTCAGGGTTTACTACTTCTTCTTCAAGTTTAGGGAACACAACAATTTTTTCAGGTGCTGTCTGTGCTGGAATACTCCTTGTTGTAGGACCGTAAAATACAATCGCGTTGTAGTTTTGCAATTCCTTCGCAGGCACTTTTTCGCCTTTAGTGTTGATAATGACTGATTCCTCATTTAAATTCAGCTTTAATTGTCCGTCGTCACTTAAGAAGTTTTCATCAAATTGCGCTACCTTAACTGAGTTGGCTGTATCGTCCTTTTCAACAATGACGACTGGTGGTGCATATTGCGGCGGATAAATTAAGATCATCGGCTGATCTGCATAAATGGATAATGAAATCGTATCACCAATTTTCAGTTTAACTTCATTGCCATGTTCATCAAAAACAAGTGTTTTGTCATCTACATAGAAGTTGAACACATTGTCATCTTGACCAACCGTAAATAATTGGGCATTTTCCCGCTGCTCGACTGCTGTAATGTTCCCTCTGTGCTGGATAAATGTACCTGCTTTTTCCACTTGCTCAGTCCCTTCTGTTGTTGGCTGCTCAGCATAAGCAGATACGGTTCCGAGTAAGAGTACAGATAATGCTAATGGTGCAATTTTTTTCATATCATTCCATCCTTTCGGTAATTTCACTACATTAGTCGATTTAAAGGAAAAAAGGTTACACGTTCTAGTTATTTTTTTTGATATAGCAATGCTGTAAGTGCGATATAATCATATAACGTTAATGTACCACGATTGAATTTTTCCAACCACAATGGCTGAAATGCCCCTAATCGAATGCCTTGTTTAAGTTCCTCACGTACTGCTTCTTTATCATTAAAAATTTCTTCCACTTTTTGCTGTAACGCCCTACTTGTGATTGATTGAGCATCCATTCGTGTTATTAGATTTGGTTGTGCTACCAGTGTTGAAGGTTTTGTTGTCATTTGAAGTGAAGTTTTCAGGAAATAGCTTCTTAACGTCTCGGCTATTCCTTCAATTATTTGGTCTTTATTTGATCGGTATAACTTTGCATCCTGCTCGGAATTGACAAAGCATATTTCTATGATAATGGCCTTTTTCGTTGTGCCATTTAAAAATGCCAAATTTGTACGGTGTTTGGCACCTCGATTTTTAAACATCCCCGCTTTCGCGATTTCGGCGCTCATCTTTTCCGCAAACGGTGAAATTGTTGGATTCACATAAAGCACTTCTGTCCCAATTCCTTCTTTCTGTTTACTTCGTGCGGAATTAAAGTGAATGCTGACATCGAGTTCGCGTACTGTTGCGTTATGCCGCTTAACTAAATACGCTAAGTTTTGTTTCTGGCTTTTAGATTGTTTATCGATAATTGTAGTGACCTTAATCCCTTTTTGCTGCAATTTATTCCCGAGCTCCTGCACAACCAGAACAGTCTCCACCCCTTCATCCATGTAACCAGAGGCACCTGTCCCCTTTCCATAATGGCCAGCACTAATAGTTAGCATCATAATTCATCTCCTTTTCAATCTATATGTCTAATAGCGGAATGAAAAAGGGACATTTCGATTTTTATTATATTAATATAAAAACCTCACTTTACATGTTGCAATAGATCGCAGAAAAAACGGTATAGCATTTTGAATACTGATTCGTTACAATGGAGTAATTATACATAATGTGTGAGGGTTAGGCATGAAAAACAAACGAATGATTGGATTTTTATTAGTTGTGAGTGGCAGTTTTTTCTGGGGAATCGGCGGAACAATGGCACAACAACTGTTTTCTCTTGGCATTGAAGTAAGCTGGCTTGTATCAACCCGCCTTATCATTGCTGGGATTCTTCTTTTAATTGCCCAGGCAATATTTAAAGATCAGGGGCAAATTTTCAAGATTTGGCGAGAAAGACGGGATGCATTCCGCCTACTCGTTTTTGCAATTGTAGGAATGCTAGGAGTTCAGTACACATATATGGCCTCGATTAAAGAAGGCAATGCGGCGGTAGCAACATTATTGCAATATTTGGCACCGGTTATGATTATTATTTGGGTAACAGTGCGTGGCCTATCCAAATTCACGAAAAAAGATGCAGTAACGATTGTGCTAGCTCTTAGCGGTAGCTTCTTTTTATTAACAAACGGTTCACTTTCCGCGTTTGCCGTGCCACTTCCTGCGATTCTTTGGGGGTTATTGTCCGGTGTGACCCTTGCGTTTTATACGCTTTATGTCATTCCACTTTTAAAACGATTCGACTCACTTGTCGTTGTCGGCTGGGCGATGCTGCTTGCCGGATTGACAATGAGTTTTGTGCAGCCTCCATGGGATGTGGATGTATCGGTTTTGACTGGCGCAACATTAGTTTATTTAGTAATTGTGATTATTTTTGGCACGATGCTCGCTTTCTGGTTTTACATTGAAAGCCTTCAAACTCTCACTGCTAAGGAAACGAGCCTTCTTGGCAATATTGAACCGCTAACTGCTGTTTTGGCAACCGTGTTATGGCTGAAGGAACCGTTCGGTGGATTTCAATGGCTCGGAACTTCGTTGATTTTGGTGATGATGATCTATATAGCATTGAAGGCGGATCCGCAGAAGGTTGAGAATCTGGATAAAGTTGAGGATGCAATAGTAGAAGACAATTGACGTTAGATAATGAAAGTGCTTGCATTGAGTGTGCGGGCGCTTTTTTGTTTGTAAGGCTTCATCGGAATTACAAAATCTTCCGCAGAATTCGGAAGCGGGTTTTAGATGTTATCGTGGTTATATTAGAACAGTTCATAGGAATGTTAGAAAACCCGGGTGTGTGATAAGACATGGTGTAATTTCCGGGAAATATTAGAGGTTGGTTGATGACGTTTTGATTTTATTAGAACAATTACAGCGGATATTAGAAAATTTGAACGGGTTATTAGAACAATTCGCCTGGATATTAGAAAACCCACATTTGGAGTACGACTTCCGGTGAATTTTCTGGCAAGATTGAGGACAAGTAGATGTTGTTTTAAAGTTTATTAGAACAATCTGTTGGTATATTGGAACTTTTGATAGTGATATTAGAAAATCTACGGAGGATATTTGAACAGTGGAATGATTTATTAGAACATTGATCGATTATATTAGAAGCTCAGCAATATATTAGTACTTTTTACGATTTATTAGAAGATCAGTGCTAGATATTAGAAAACCAATGCCCTCACCAAACATGTTAACCTCATAATAAAAACCAACTAGTGGATGCTAGTTGGTTTCCCCTCTAAAGCTTCTCAAGTTCCTTGAATACATCAAAAGCGCCTTCACTCTTATTTGAACAAATGACACTCGTCACACCATTTTCCGGATAAAATGCTGAGTGGAAGCTCACGCCCGGGTCATAGCCCATCACATGGTATTTTGATATAATATCATCCCGCTTATCAATCCATACCCCGTAGCCGTAAAATCGGTCATAGTCGTCATCTGTATGAATATATGGCGTTAACATTTGCTTTGTCATCTCTGAATTTAAAAGCTCAAACTTCATCAATGCTTGCCAAAAACGATGCATATCATCTACTGTGACAAATGCTCCGCCGTCTGCACCGCCTTTTACGGGAACAGAGTAAATATTTGATTTCCAAGAACCGTCTTCCTCATCAATATAGCCGAGTGCCGTATTTGAAGGTAGGGCATCCAGTTCAAAGTAGCCTGACTGCCCCATACCTGCACGCTTGAATACGTGTTCCGTCACATACTCATCAAAGCCCTTGCCGCTCACCTGTTCGACGATAAGACCGAGCAGTATATAGCCTGCATTATTATAATGAAAGCGTTCACCTACTGCCAACTTCATCGGTTCATGCTGGAACAACGGCAAAAAATTATGGCCGTTTCGCATTAGATACATCGGCTGATTCACCCATAAATCCGCAAAGTCCTTCATTACTTCTTCGTCAAAATAATCCGGTATCCCCGCAGTATGTGTTAACAGATGATGGATAGTGATTCCCTCGTCGAAATGGGGAAACGGCATGTCCAAAACATCGGATAACTTCGATTCAAATGTAAGCTGCTCCTTCTCTACAAGCTGACATATCGCTACTGCTGTAAAGATTTTGCACCCGGAAGCGATACCGAATCGCGTTTGCTCATTATTCAAAGTATGATGTGTACGATTCGAAAAACCGTTATTGTAATGCTGTAATAATTCATTATTTCGTTTTACTAAAACATTACCTGAAAAGTCAATCTCTTTCATAATTGCAGTTACTTTTTCATTTATTAATTGCATTTTCATCTTGATCCCCTTTAATTTTGAGTGATTATAGATAAAAACTGGGTAACTAATTTACTCCGAATGAGGTTTTCGGAATAACAAAACTTGGCAATTCAATTTTAACATACCCCAAAGTTTTTTAAGCAATAAAAAAGGACTGCCTTTAACAATTAATTGCTGCAGGCCTGTCTCTCTCATCTAACTAGAGTATTACACTCGATTCCTTTTAAGCCTTTACTAAAATTTAATTCCATCATTATTGCTGTTGTTAATTGAATGAAATTATTCTTGCTGGAGCTAAGTTTCCGAAAAGGAGCTTCTGGCATAATCCGGAAAATAAGATTTTGTATTTTCAATAATAATTTTGGCATTTTGTATTGTGGTGCTATTAATACTAGGGATTGAACTTTTTAGGAGGTCAGTTGCATAATTTAATGCCAGAACTGTACCCAGAGAAAGTCCGATCAGTATGACTGGCTCGGAAAATTGCTCTATGTAATCAGAGAAAGCATCATAAAGATTACTGTAAGTCTTCATTTAGAAGCTGAAATACATCCGGGTGCGAAAACTGTTCTTTATCTCCCAGGAAAGAAATCGTTTTCTCCCAGCTTGAAGAACTTTGCCCTAAACCCTGCACAAAAATGTATCTCATTAAGCGATCCCCCTATTATTTATTATTTGCTTTTTTCATGTTAAAAAACGCATTTCCATAACTCAGGAGATGCGTCATTGATTTGTATTACTCACTAAAATCCAAATTACTTGGATGTTCAGGCAAATGTTCGATATCAAGCATATTCGTTGTCGGTACTTTTTTCGTTACTTCCTCAAAACGGAAGCCATCCGCCCAAACCTTCCCTTGCCCAATAAGCAAAACACCAAAGTAAATGGAAGAACTATCTTCAGGAACATCTAATACGATTGAATAGTGGTTCCAATCTGACGTTCCCTGTATTGACCGGTTGTCCATATTATCAAATTGAATCGTATCTCCCATGCCATTATCAATCCGAAGCCAAGCCCCACATTTAAATACATTATCTGTTTTTAGGAAACATGAAAGCTTTATTCGTTTTCCCTTATAGTCATGTGCTTGGAAACCTTGCATCATTGTAGCGAAGTGCTGCGCATTAACTTCACCCTTTGAATAGAGCATTCCGGATTTTGTACCTGTATGAAAAACATTTGAATCTACCGTCACTTCATATAATTCAGGGTTAGATCCACTTAAACTCCATCCTTTAATCTCTTGACTTTCATTCATTTCTTTTTCCTCCTCCATCATTCTTACAGCTTGCATAAGCTTCCGATATTTTCCGGGTGGCAAGGAGTAAATTTCTTTAAATGCTCTAGTAAATGCTTCCTGCGATTGAAAATGAAATAAGAAGGCAATCGTTAATAATGATTCATTTGACTGCAAAAGAAGTATTGCAGCAGTAGCTAAACGCCGCTCACGGATATATTCACCGATTGACTTCCCTGTCTCCTGCTTAAAAATACGCAACAAATGGTATTTTGAGTATCCAATAACTGACGGGAAACTATCCAACTGAATTTCTTCAGTTAAATTACTTTCAATAAATGCAATAATTCTTTGGGTTACTTCACTGTAATACATCTTGCTCACCTCAAAATTATCATAACGAATGAAGAGAAATTTTATTTGATAATTCTTGCTAAAGTTAATCATCCATATATTAACATAAAAATCAGTGGAAAATTCAGTCTATTTAACGATTCGTATATGACGAAAACATGATAATTTAAAGTTATCACAGATTGAGAGAAGGAAAATGTTATGAATATTAAACATGTTACGATGTATGCGTCTAACTTCGATGCAACAAAACAATTTTATTTAAATAAGTTCCAATTCCCTCTAATTTCAGAAGACTCGGACCGCTTTACAATGAATGTTGGAAAAACAACGGTCACTTTCATTGAGGCTTCCTTAAACGAAATACCATTTTATCATTTTGCTTTCGTTATCCCGTCAAATCAATTTGAAGAAGCAAAAAAATGGTCAAAAGAAAAAGTAACTTTATCAAAAAATCGGGGTGATGATGAAGTTTACTTTGAAGGAATTGATGCAAAGTCCATCTATTTTGAAGATCCGGCCGGTAATATTGTCGAATTTATTTGTCGCCTTTCAGATGCAAAACAAAGTACAGCACCGTTTTCGGCTTCATCCCTCCAAAAGATGTCGGAGATGAGTATTGTTGTAAAGGATAAGTTAAAATCCGTCTCGGCGTTACATGCAGTTTCTATTTTTGAACGTGATCATAAAGAAATTGCGGCTGAAGGTTTAACATTTATGGGGGCACGCAAAGATGCGTCCTATCTGTTATTCGTAAATGAGGGCCGCACATGGTTCTTTTCAAATAAGAATGCTGAAGTTTTCCCAATGGAGGTATTATTATCGGATGGAGTATTGGTTAAAATTGATGAAAATCTGGAATTGGTGAGTTCGAATCGTGGATGAAATGCTTGAAATCTTTTTAAGGAAACGAGCTTGGTTCTTCAAGCTCGTTTGGGCAATCTGAACAATATTTCCCATAACATTATCGATATCGCCTTTATTCTTGATAATAAATAAATGGTCGGCCTCATGTACTGTTGGATCAACAATATCTTCGCCTAGAGATTCTGCCTGTTGTTTAAAAAGCAGTTCCTCAAAATTTGAAATTGATCCCCTAAATATATTTGTACTTCTTTGACTTTGTTTTACTCTGGAATGAAGTTCATCATCCGATATATCAAAGTGAACCAATATTCGAACAAAAAATTCAGATGGGAACACTTCCTCTAGTAAATACTTTCGACCTTTGCTACTACGATTCGAATTGGAAATAATAAAATGAAAATCAGTATGTTCTTTAGCATAATCGACAATAAGCTTTGATAAAGAAGTTTTGAGGGTATTAGGTCCTTGAACCGGGAGTAGTTTTTTATAAAAAGTATTTAAAAATCCCGCGTGATTATCTTGGTCAATTATAATCGAGCTACCTAAATGTTTCTCTAAAGCATGTGCAAATGTAGTTTTTCCAGAATGGGTTTTGCCCACTGTAATAATTACTAATTTTTTCATTTGTAACCCCTTTAATAGAAGCACTAGCATAATTACTTATTTAATAACTGTTTCCCTTTTATTCTCTTCACTTTTAAACATATACCTTATGCCTTTACCTGCAAGCGGTTCATCTGCATACCTTGGTAATACATGAAGATGAGAATGAAATATATGCTGGCCCCCAATTTTTCCACAATTCCATCCGAGATTATATCCTTGAGGTTGATACATTTCATCCAAGTAGTTTTTCACATCTTGAAGAAGTGCATAGGTTGCATTCCATTCTTCTACTGTTAAGTCAAATGGAGTTGCTCTATGTACTATTGGTATAATGACGCCAGAACCTTCAAGACGAATTCCTTTCTGTTGTGCCTGTTCCAACTGCAGAAACATACAGTATTCATTTCTTAAAATAAGTTTTTGAGTTGGTTCTAATTCTAGATTACAAAATTTACAATCTTTCATTCAGATTCTCTTCCTGACAATAATTATTATTTTACGGTTTTCATTTAAATAAACAGTCGGCCTTAATTCTTTTCCTGTTCAATAAATAGTACATTGTTTTGTCTAGCTATTCGATAAATTTCGCTTTTATCTTCCTGTAGGAAATGGTTGTTCAAAGGAATTCGAATAGAATTGCCGTCTTTTGATATAAAATTGTATTCTTCGTATTTACCCGTGTCGTCGACATAATATTCAAGCGCTACTTCCTTGATTTCAGTCCATTGAAACGATTTTCCATCAAACAAATTATGCGAAACTACTTTTTCTTTTCCTATATATGTATAGCTTAAAACCGATAAATAAAAAACAAAGATCCCGCATGCAATAAAAACAATTAATAGGCTATATGTGAATTTGTTTTGTTTGATCAACGGGATAATGAATCCAATAAATAATAATAAACATGCAGCCACAACTAGGTTGAAATTTAAACCATTCGGAAAAAGCACGATTGCTGAAGAATCATACAAAAATGTTTGGACATAGAAAACAGGAAAGATTAGCCTAACGAAAGGTAAACTGATAATTGTTAATCCAGCAAGTACTAATAAAAGTAGCCGCGGCGAGTAATTGGTCGTAATTTTAATCCCCCCTAATAGTTAATGAAATATATTAGAAATTATAACAAGGAACCGTGCGCCTTCATTTAAATATGCCTAAAAGAATATTATCTTCAATATCCCTTATTTTAATGAAAAAGGGCGTGATACTAAAATAGAATCACGCCCTTAATTTATCTGGCATTTTTTAGGGAATTAAAATAACTGTGTAAACACTTTTTGAATGCTGAATTGTAAAGTTCTTATAGGTTTAAAGGTAATTGCGTGTAATAGGTTAACTGTGATAGCTGTATGCTGCCAGTCATCTCGCCTTCCCCTGCATTTTGTACAATTAAGTATTAAAACGATGTAAAAAGTAAGCTACTCCCACAAAAATGAGTAGCATCATCGTTACCTTAATTAATGACACCTGCTCTATTAGCGGCGTATGTGTTGAGCGGTCCCCTGAAAAGATGGACCACCAGCTCGGATCTGGATATTCATGTGATATCCCGATCCAAATCAAAAAAAATAACATAACTATTAACCAATAAATTTTCATTTCAACCACCTATATATCCTTCTATAAAAGAATTCTAAGTTTGCTTAAAATAAAAGCACATTCCTTGTTATACGAATGCGCTTTTAGGTGAAAAATGCTATATAAATAACAAATGCATTATTATTATGAGAATAATGTTCCAACTAAAATCACCGATTAAATCTTGTAGGCCGCCACCATGTTTACTTACATCCGGCTTTCTCTATAATTCCAGAGCGCTTATCGTAATTAAAGAATCGCGCATGTACATTGAGGAATATAACTCTTAGAACGCCTTTCGCTGGTAAATAACTGAAGTAATCATCCAAGAAGAAACATATAAAATCAAGATAATAATGATTGCTACGGTATATAAAGAATGCATGGATAAACTGCCAATAATATCAGTTACTGCTGTTAAACGTTCAGCAACATACAATACAATAGCCGGTCCAACACTCCCTAATAGAAGAAAACCAATAATTACTCCCGGAAAAATATAACCGGGCTTAAATATATAAAATAATGGAAAGGTAATTGAAGCAAATGTTAAGAACAACCCACTGCCCATTAAAATATCCGCCATCGTAAATGGTTTATTGAAGGCAAGAAATGCTATACTTGTCAATCCGATTGCTGAAATCATATAAACAATAGCGCCCAGATAACGTGATGCGATAATTTCCATACGTGTATACGGCAATGAATTTAATAGTATATTTGTCTCTACTTTTTCATCATAAACATAAGTATTAAAAGGAATAATAAGACTCGCTATTAGATAAGTCAAAACTGGATGTATGTCCATAATGATAAAGAAAAAGATTAAAGGGATAAAGGTAAATAGCTGCTTTTTCTGCAATATGACATCACGTCTGATTAAATTAAACATGGTGTACCCGTCCTTTCAAGTAATACATAATATCTTCCAGTGAGGCACGATCAATGACAACTGCATCTCCGAAAGTATTGTTTACTGCTTTAATATTATCTGTCAATGCTTCAAACCCTGTTGTAGCGCGGTGGACATGCACAAAGGCTTTTTCAGTATCTCTATCCAGCAGTTCCAATCTGCCTTTAACGAGCGCATAGTTTTCAGCTACTTCATGAATAGACTGATTAAAAATTAAATTACCACTCTGTATTAAAGCGATATAATCGGCGATTCGATCTAAATCAGTTGTAATGTGTGTAGAGAAGAAAATAGTGCGATTACCATCGATCATTAATTCTTGTAAGAGAACCATCAGTTCACGTCTGAAAATGGGATCTAGCCCCGCTGTTGGCTCATCCATAATTATCAGCTCCGCATTATGAGAGAGTGCGATTGCTAATGATGCCTTCATTTGCATCCCTTTTGAGAAAGTTTTGTTATATGCTGGTTTTACTATACGCTTAATATCTTTTAGATTCAGCCCTTCAAAAAAAACATTGCCATCATATACAAATCCAATTCGATCTTTGATCGCCTTCTCATGCGTCTTGTAGTCCAGTCCAAAAAGTTTAACTTCACCTGCATCCGGTTTTAATAGGTTCATCATCATTTTTATAGTAGTAGATTTCCCGGCTCCATTCGCACCAATAAACCCTGTAACAAATCCTTGCTTCACTTGTAAATCGATATTATTAACGGAAAAGCCTTTAAATTTTTTCGAGACATTTACTAATTCAATTACATTCTCCACTTTTTCACTCCTCATATAAAATTTTTAGTAATTGCTGTAGTTCATCAAGTGATAGCCCCATTTCTCTGCTATTCGTTATAACAGCACTCAGTTGCTCCTCAATGACCTTCAGCTTCTTCTCTCTCATTACCTCTATATTTTGCTCTGCGACAAAAGAGCCTTTTCCGACAATTGAATAGATAAAGCCCGCCTTCTCCAATTCCTCATAGGCACGTTTTGTCGTAATAACACTAATTTGCAGATCCTTTGCAAGACTACGCATGGAAGGTATTGCTGCCCCTTCCTGTAATTCACCTGATAAAATAAATGATTTCATCTGATTTGTAATTTGTTCATAGATTGGCTCCTTTGAACTATTGGAAATTATGATTTGCATGCAAAAAACCTCTTCTTTATTTTATTGGAACAGACTAAAAGAATAATACCCGTTATAATGTATATATACTATATACACATTATATACACAATTACAAATTCTTACAACCCCTTTTTTAAAAACAATAAATTTATTTAAATTAAAAGGAAAAAGCATGTTTTGAAAAAGATAATCAAAACATACTCTTTAAAGATTTTGTTTAAGTTGCTTTTATTTCCCTTATAAATTTTCAATTTAAATTAAGTATTGTACATATGCCCTTTTCAATAATCTTTCCCGCAAGAAACACAACGGTTATCCGTGTCAGTTTCTCCATACATCCGAAGTTCCTTTTCAATATTACATACACGACATTTTTCAAAGCGGATTTGCGGGAGTTTACCGGCTTCAGCCAATATAACCCATTGTTCTTCATATAATTTTTTAGTCATACCATAGTCAATTAAAACAAGGTGCCCCTCTTCATCCAAACCGTAATTTCCACTATCTTTAAAATCAAAGCCATCCAATTCATGATCGATTACATGGAGTGCAGCTTTTAAATCTTCCGTTATTCTTGAATCCGTCTCCAAATCAATATCGTATGAGCAATGATTGTTTAAAGGAAGTTGCTCATAAAAAGGCTGAATGACATATTTATCATTCATAAAAAGAATGGGCGCGATATGCTTTTCTAACCCCTTCATTCCCAACGTCTGATACATTTCATATTCATTTTTACTTTGAGCATATCCGATAGGATGCAAAAAGGTTTTAATTACAAGGTTTTCAAAACGATAAACTTTTCTTGTTGAGCCGATTCCAATCATCTTAGCTTGTTTAAGCAAATCTTCTATGTGTTCTACTACTGTGGAAATCTTCATTTTCTTCATCCCCGAATCATCTATGTATTTAGTTCTCGTGTTTACAGCTACTTCTAAAGTTTGAATCTATTATCCTTCATACCAGCCTTCATCGAATTCGAGATTTAATGCTTTACCTAAACGTATCCCAAATTCAATAAATCCTCTCCCCCTTGCTGTAATAATATTTCCATCCTGTACTACGGGATCATCACAGTATTTTTCTTTATCAAAAACACATAACTTTTCGATAGCTTCCATTGGTAACCCAACAGTATATTTCTTTCCTGTCAGCAAACCTGCTTTTGCCAATAGATACGGTGAACACGATATACTTGCAACGATTGTCTCTTTCGTAACGGCTTGCTTTAAAAATTCAAATAATATTTCTTCATTAAGAAGCGTTTTAATATCCAAACACCCCGGCATCACGATACTATCAATTTCCTCAATGTTAATTTCCCTAATTGTTGTGTCAGCTACACACGTTAATCCAGACTCACCTCTTATGGAGTGATTATCCAACCCTACAGTAACCATGGTCTTGTTTCCTTGCATTAAAATAGACAACGCTATACTTAATTCATATTCACTGAATTGCGGATACAAAATTACTGCTGTTTTTTTCACAATCGCTGCCTCCTTATTTCCGACCCGTTTTTATAGAACCGCCCGTGATTGTTTCGTTTGTTGTATGCTATTATTTCGGCATCACCACTTAACATATATAAACATTATTAATGAAATTATCGAAACTGAAATAGCTTAATAAAAAATAAGCGCTAATTCTTTAAAAAGAATAGCGCATGAAAACTATCCAGAAATTTTTGTTCCCTGATGAAAATGCATCTTCCACTGTCCATCGACAAATTTCCAAATCGAACTCCGTAATGAATGCTGTTTGTTTACCTCATTATAAATCCTATACGTTGCTAGAACGATTTCTTCAGACAATAAATGTATTTCAAAGTCACTCATTGTCATTTGTACGATTCCAAGAGTCGCTTCGCTAATCTCCTCATCTTTGTACAATACTTTCCCTGAGCTTCCAAATTCAAAAAAATTGTCAGCAAGTATGTTCGTTAGCTCCTCTTTTGATGTCCGAATTTCAGGTGCCAACAATTTGTTTTCTAGTTGAAATAACAGTTCTTCCAATGCTGACTTTTTTTCCACTTTCAATTCACCTTTTCTGTACTTGGAAATGTAAATCGCTTATCTTAAACAGGAATAGTAGGTGATTGGCAACCATATGAGTATGCAAGACAACTAAAGCCAGCCTTCTCAAGAATAGGTTTACTCATTGGACTGGCATCAACTGTGAGGAAAGAGTACCCCTTCTCATAAGCTTTTTGTGCACGAACTGCCAATAGTTTTGAATAATAACCATTGCCTCGGAATCCTGGAAGCGTTGATCCACCCCATAAGCTGGCAAAGGATGAATTATTCTCTAAGTACATCCAAGCAGCACTTACAAGCTGGCCGTCGTCATAAACCCCATAAATATAGAGCGAGTCAGGATTATTTTGTTTGTCTCTCCAAAGTCTTTCTCCAAGCTCTGCATGAGAACCATTCCAGATAGCATCTTCTAGCGCAATAACATCATGGATGCCTTGTTCATCCGTTATTTCCTTTACTACATGTAAATCGAAATTTGTAAGGAAAGGATGACTTCCCGATAATTTCATGACCATCAATGCTTCTGGATTATCGATCGTAAATCCTTCTTGTTTAAGTATTTCAGTCAAATTATCAGGTTTGTCATAGCTGTACACTTTCCATTCAAAACTCTGCTTAAGGTTACCGAAATAAGTTAACTCATTTCGAATCACTTCCCTAGCAGAACTTTCATTTACATTAGAACTTAAAATAAATCCGCTTTCGTTATATTTTGAAACATGACGAACAACATGGTCGGTTTCTTCTCTTCTAAAACCTGGTGTTACAGCTTCTTGGCGTAGTTCTTTATGAAAAAGCGCAATGCATTCGTTTTTATCCATAGCCGAGTTCCTTTCAACACATCAAAGATTTTTATTGAAAAAAATTGAATAACTTATAAATATAGTAAACTAATTATACATGTTTTTGTTTAATCTTCCTCAATTTCTTCGGCAAATTTATTGATCCTTTCTAACATTGGCGGATGAGTATAGCGGAACCATTTAACAAGTGCTGGAGGGTTAACTTCACTAAGTCCGGCTTTCGTCAACTGTTGAAATGATGAGACCGCTGCCTCAGGATTTTCTACAAGTTCAATTGCAAATTCATCAGCCCGGATTTCCTGATACCGTGAAATCGCATTGGATAATGGGCTTGAGAAGAAAACGAGAAATGATGAAATCAATAAAAACAACGGCAAGGAGTTCATATTGCCCATATCTTTAATTTTCAAAACTGGTCCATAACGTCGAATCATCCAAGGCATAATCTTTGCGATTAGCCATAGTCCAATAAGTGTCATAAATAAATAGACCGCGATGTTTATATAGATATCCTTCAGCAAGTAATGACCCATCTCGTGTGCCATGATAAAGAGGATTTCATCATCCGTTAATCGGTTTAATGTCGTATCCCATAGCACTATCCGGGAATTTTCACCGATCCCTGTTACATAGGCATTTAAAGCATTCGTTTTCTCCGACATATTCACTTCATACACATGTTCAGATGGAATATTCGCCTGCTCTGCAAGAGAAAGAATTTTCGTCTCTAACGCTTTATCTTTTAATGGTGAGAAATCATTGTAGATCGGGTCGATCACGACAGGCTGAATGAACATGAGGAAAATTGAAAACGGCACAGTTAAAGCCCATGCATAGAGCCACCATTTTTTCGGGCTTTTTCTGATGAGCCAATAAAGTACCGCTACCATGATTACCGACATCCCTAACTCAAGCCAAAAATCAATTACATTTTCCCGCATCCATGATGAAAAGATCTGCGTACTGATGCCATAGCTTTTGCTCAGCTTATAGCGGAAATAGTCCAGTGGGAATTGGATGATGAAAAGTAGCAAGGACAGGAAAAACAGATACATCGAAGTTCTGAAAAGAGACCATTTAAATTGTTCAGAACTCCAACTTTCGAACAAACGTGAAATACCCATAATTAAAATAAAGAAATAAAGAAGCCATTCCAACGGCGTTGAAATAAAGAACAGGAAATTCCTTACTTTTGATAACTCTTCACTTAATAACAACTCGTGCGTTGTAAGAAAAGTGCTTGGATCTGCAGCCGTTCCTTGAAGAGCGGCTGGAATCCCACTATTTTGTCCATGGAAAAAATACAAATACATTGCGACAACATAAAGCCCAAATGCAAAAACAGCCAGTAAACCCCATTTTTTTGTCATTCCTTCTACACCTCAATTCATTCGTTACCATATCCTATTATTGAAATGCGGAAATCATTTCTGCCAAGTTGGTCATACTTCTTTTTTGACGGTTCTATATGTCTTGGAATCTTCATAAATTGGACTCAATCTTAAATTGAATTAACAAGGAGCGCTTAATCATGTTGTTTGCTGTTCATTATTTGGAAAATAAAACACCTGTCCTAAGTCAGTGTCTAGAACGTATTCCTAAGGTAGATGAGGATATAAAAATTAAAGGTCGTAAAGGAAAAGTTTTAAATGTCGTTCAAATCGAAGAAAGTAAATATCATGTGCATGTCGTCTTAGAAAAAATAATTAAAAATCAAGCTGTATTGAAAGACGATAAAAAGAAAAGACGTTGAGGAACATGAGAAAACTAGGGTAACTATTCTAAATATAAAGTAAAAATATAACAGTTCCCTATATACCTCCCCCTCTGTAAATGCTATAATAACAGTTAAGAACATGACTTTATCTGTTTCTTATCACGGTCTTGTAGCTCAGTTGGGAGAGCACCACCTCGACAAGGTGGGGGTCGCTGGTTCGAGACCAGTCGGGACCATAATTTCAGTAAGCTTGTGAATCCCTGATGTATCAAGGGTTCAGACGTATTAAGACCGTTTGTAGAGCAAATCTATTTACGGTCTTTTTTTGTGTAGTAAAGCTGTTTGGTCACAGTCTGGTCACACACCCTAATTTTGTGTAGCATAGATGTAGTTATCAAACACTGTTGTTGCTTCTTTTTGCATCGTCGGTAATGAATGACTGTAACGATCTAATGTAATTTTAGTACTAGCATGTCCTAATCTTTCAGATATTACCTTTACATTTACACCTAATTGAAGCATAAGTGATGCATGTGTATGACGTAAGTCGTGAAATCGAATTTGAGGAACAGATGCCTTTTTTATAAGATTATAAAAATTGCGGCGAAGATTTTTAGGATTAATTGGTGTTCCTACAAGGGAAGCATTCACTAAATTCATATTTTGATAGCCAGTACCTAGCTTTAGACGCTGCTCTGCTTGTTTAGTCTTATGCTTCTTTAAAAGATGTACAACAGTATCCGATAACTCAATTACTCGGCGACTTGAAGCAGTCTTTGTAGACTCCTGAATTTCTTTTGAGCCTGCTATAATTGTATGTCGTACTTTTATTACCTTCTTTTCAAAATCAATATCATCCCATAACAAACCGAGTAACTCTCCTTGACGCATACCTGTATTAAGGGCTAAAACATATATTAATTCGAATGAAGTATCTGTAGCTGTTTTAAGAAATTGTTGCACTTGTTCCTGATGCCAAATATTCATTTCTTTCGGCTTATGCTTTGGTTTAGAAACAGCAACAACAATGTTCTGAATCACTACTTGTAATTTCACAGCTTCGTTAAATATATTTACTAGCACCGTATGCGTGTCCTGGATGGTTGCATTACTACGACCTTTTTCATGAAGCACCGAATATAGCTGTGATATGTTTAAAGGCTTGATATTTGCTATTGGCATTTGCCCCAAGAATGGGCGGATATGATTTTTTAAGATATAATGGTATTTTTGCAGAGTATTCACTTTTACTGTGCGTTTTTTGTTTTCTATCCAAATATCAAGAAAATTATTTAATGTCATTTTAGACGGTTCTACGTAAGTGCCTTCATTCAATTGATTAAGCGCCTTTGTTAGTGCAGCCTGAGCTTCTTTCTTTGTTTTAAAACCACGTTTCTTCTTTTGCTTTCTCTTCCCGGTAAAGGGATCAGAATAGCCGAATACATAGTACCAACTATTATTTTCTTTCTTTATAGAGCCTTGTGCCACAATCGTTTCCTCCAATCAAAATACTATCCAAGTAACCATTTTAAAAATGATTGTTTTGAAATTTTGATTCTCCGACCGACCCGCACACTATGGAAGACATTTGAATTTACTAATTCATACGCTTGTCTTCTACCTATCTGTAAAATATTCTGCACATCCTTCACATCTAACAGATCAGGATAATTCATTTCTATGTTTGTCATCTCTATTTCCTACCTTCATTATAATAGTTTTTCTACAAGTTGTATCCTGTAGTTATTTATAATGTCAGTGTAAGATTAATCAAGATTTACTGCAAAGTTGCTCAGCAACTGTATTTCATTACTCACTTAAAATGGACATTACTAAACTTTATTTACCTCAAACAATCTTAGAATTGCTCCAACTCCTTCGAAAATGGCTTTAAAAGCTAATATAGAGCGAAATTCTCAATAATCTTAGGACTGCGGTTTCAACATACACTTTGATCCTTAGGTATTTGAGGCAAGTGAAATGATAAGTGGAATCCTGATTGCTTGAGTAAGTGGATCGGCTACATTTAGTTGAACAGTTTTTATAAGTGATTAAGGGAAATTATCATGTCTATCAACGAAGAAGAGCTTTATATGGAGCAATTGGCATGATCGCCTCATTTAGCTAAGCCAGCCTTATTCAGCTGGCTTTAGCTAAACGAGGCTCCATGTCGAGCAACTTGTGCATCGTTTATGCTTTAAGAGAGCCTCCTAACTACCTAAAAAATGTTGTTAAAAGTGTTACCGTTCCAATTAGCCTCCTTTAAAAACAGTATTTTATTTATAAAGGGTCTATTAGATGTGCTTATTTAGCGATTTTTTTAACTCCCCTAAATCAATTTTCATTAAGTCTTTTATATGTTCATCAGACATGCTACTAATATCATATGCTGTTAATTCTAATGCCAATGTGTATGCTATTCCATTTAAATAAGTAGGCTTGCTTACACCAAAATTCGGATACTTTTCATTGACAACCGCTTTACCCAGATTTAACAATCTTAATTTTTCTGATTCTTCCATAAGAAATTCCTCCTCTATATTTTCTTTAATCAGTTTAGATTATCATTTTATGATTAAATTTCTTACCTCGTTAAACGCTCGATATCTATGTACCATGGCATTTCAATAATTATTTTAAGTTCTTTGGATAGTAAAATATCTCTTCACTTATAAACTTCTGTTTACCTGCACATGTAAGGTTTAAGCGAGATAATCTATGTACTTCTTTATTACCGCTTATCGGCTTCTCGACATAGGTTGTATGTTAACAGCAACTCATCAAAGTCTGTTTGATATTTCTCTGCTACTTACAGTACCTGATATACAACTGAGTGGAACTTTTCTGGAATGTCTCTTTCAGAGAACTTGTTCTTGTCAGGCTCTGTAAAACCAATTTCGAAGTTCTTAACTGTACCTGATAAGGCAACCCGTTTTTAAATTATCATAGCCTATATCATTTATGTACTTGTCCAATGTATCATTATAGCGCAACTCCTATAATCGACTCGCTGTAACAACCATCATTTTTTGTACGTTCACCGATTTTACGCTACACGAAATTGTGATAATACTCAAAAATACCTTCCTATTAAGCAATGCTGTGCGGGTAAAGTAATACATATTGTAAGGTTTCTTTGATACTTTCGGAATGGATAAATTATTCGCTATAACTCTAAAAACTTAATTAAATCCTCTGAAAACAACATTTCATCATTAAAATCTTTTTTATTAATCACTTTCCAAATTCCAATACTGTTCTTATCATTGTTACTATAACCAATCAGGACTTCTAGCTTAGGTATATTAAAATGAATTTTATTTTTCTCACCCGCAATTTTTATTAAATTATAATTATTTGTAACCATCGATCTTTTAGTTGCGTTATTATAGGGTTTACCTGAGACTAGACTTAATATTGTAGTTGATTCAATTTCTTCTTTATAAAATTGACTTTCTTTAAGCTCTTCTATACTAGAGAATTTAATTTTCTCTAATATCTCTTTTGGTAAATCAAAATCATTAATTAAGAAATAATCAATCCCTAAATGCTTACATAGCCCCGCTAAAATTATTGCC
This sequence comes from Solibacillus sp. FSL K6-1126, assembly GCF_038003445.1. NCBI lineage: Bacteria > Bacillati > Bacillota > Bacilli > Caryophanales > Caryophanaceae > Solibacillus > Solibacillus sp. FSL K6-1126. The sequence continues at coordinate 2,324,199 of NZ_JBBOPD010000001.1, forward strand.
GTCGTCTTGCCATGATGTGGTATTATAGCGATGTTTTTATAATTCAAATATGTTTCAGCGTATTTTTCGTCGTTGGTTAGCTTAAGGACTCTTTTTTAAATCAGTTGTTTGTATACCATCAAATCATTTGGTCCTTCAACTAACAATACCTTTTTACTGAAAATTATCTTATTTAAGTTCGGTTCGATAATTTTTATGTAGTTATTATAATCAGCTATTTCATCTAACGAAAACTCTTCTTTCATTTTTTTATTGAAATCACAATTATAATTATTAAAAGCTACTACCGATTGTTTTGAACCCTCGTCAAATTCCAAACGTATTAAACCTCTAGTATCAAAAATATCTATCATTTTATGTGAATGAGTAGTATAAATAACTTGATGCCCTTTTTCTGTTAATTCACATAATACTTTCTTATAAAAATATTCTTGATGATTTTCATGTAGAAAGCTTTCGGGCTCTTCAAATATAAATACACACTTATCATCTGTGTTTGTTTCCGCTATCGTTTGTATTATTGACATAACAAACATTGAGATATAGCCATCACCAAAATTTTCTATTGGAATTAAATTTTCACGATCACCATTAAGACCTACTTTAAATATCATCTCTAAGAAGATATCTTCATATTCTGGTAAGCCAAATTCAATTACACACGCATTATCCCTTAAATTTTTTGAATAATTCCCCTTAATTCTATCTATAAAGTCTATTAGAAGTGATTCACTAATCATTTCATCAGATAAGTTTTTCATTTTCTTATTAAATGATATTCTTTTGTCTATAATATTAGGGTCTGAAGTAATTGAACTTTTGATAAATTTAGCTAAAAAAGATGTTAAATTCCCCCAGCTAGTTTTCTTTATGGAAAGTTCTTTTTTTATTTCATGAAAATTAACATAAAATATCTTATAATATTTAATAGCACCAGATGATATACTATTTTCACTGTTCATTTTAGCACTTAGTATCTCTGTTTCATCAACCTGCATTTCTAAAAAAAATTCCCCAGTTAAATTGACTTCTCTTCCATTTACAGTTGTTTCAGTACTACTATCAAGCGTTGAACTTATTGAAATTTTATTAGCTAAAAATCGATTATGGAAATCATCTAGACTAAATGTTTCTTTACCAACATATTTCGAAGTTAAGCCGATCAAGATAGCGTTCAATAAATTTGTTTTTCCTGCATTATTATAACCAACTATCGTAACGGGTCTTTTATAATTTTCATTCGGAAACGTTATCGTTTGAAGTTTATTTCCAAATGAACGATAATTTGCAATTTGAATTTCATTAATTCTAAGTTTACTCATCCAAGCCACTTCCCCTTCCTTCATGAAATACATTCATAAATCATAAAACTCAGAAGTAAATAATTTTTATTCATCTCACTTAATACACAAATACTAAATACTCTATTGAATCAGATGCATTTTGTTTAGTTAACTCATATGCATCATATAGACTTTGCTATGCTGTTATAATTGTTAACCTTAATCCATTTGGACTAGCTTATATTTACAGTTTAAATCAACCTTCAACAAATAGGAAGATATTAACTGTTTAATTTTAATTCTTTAGACATATAACCTATTGCTCTATTCTACAAAACAAGAAAGCTTCTCTATATGACATCCCTTTAAAATCTCCCCAATATTAAACTATCTAACTAGCTTTGCTACCACAGAGTGCTTCTATCTAATTTTAGGAGCTTTGCATTTGCATAATTAAAACAAAAGAACACCCCCTACAGCTCTTAAAACGTTGTAAAATGAGTTCTTTTTGTTTACTTACTACTTTTTTCTATACAATACAGTTATAGCACTTATTTTTTATGAGTAGGGGCCGAATTTGTTTGTGGACATAAGAATGGCACCTCCCTTAATGGATACGTCTGTCGTACTGGAGGTGCCAACTTATTTATATGCGTTATTTGATAACGGGCTTACTTTAGACTTTACTATAGACGGCTAATTCTCAAAGAATGTGGCTTTGAAAAAAGTGGTACTTATTCCATAAACGATAGTCTTTTTAAATTCCAAATATAAATGCCAAAATATTACTTATATAACCTACATTTTAAAAATTAGTTTTCTAATTCCAACCATGCAATTACTTTGGAAAGTGGGGACTTTATATTGCAACCTATTGATGCTGTATGCTTTATTAATTATTAGTATTTCTTATAAATCTATGTTATCTGCTTTTTACCATCACTTAACGTTCTCCAAGCAAGCTGGATTGCCTCAATTGATTCTTTTAACTTGTTCACAAATGCTACTTTATCCATATCTGGAGTTAATTCGACTAAACTCATATCACGTGGTTGTGGTTTTCTCACATTATTTTCGTTATAAGGATAAACAGCCCAGACTTCTTGAATTGCTCTAAATGCCCGCCAAATACCTGGGAATGACTTCGAATAAATTTTTTGAGAATAAAAATTATCTCGATAAGCTGTAAGTTGATCCATTACCTCGTTACGTCCAAATTCGGACCAAATATATTTTAAAGGGCGGTATTTAAAGTCAATAATAATTGAATTAATATATTCCCCTTCCTTAAAGAAATCCAATCGCAAATCTGGTCGTTTATTGCCTGCATCAGTATATAAAAGTTTAGATACATCATTATCTATCACTTGATCATAAATAAGGTGGAGTTCTGTATCTCCCTTAATTAATTCAATAGTTTCTCCCTGTTTCAAAAAAGGAACTTCAAACTTATTTTCACTCGATTTTGATAAAGTTTGATTGTAAATCCATCCTTTTTTTATTTGATACCCAATTTCTTCAGATGTAAGTGCTTTTATAAATTGAATAAAACCCCATATTTCATATAATAAGTCAGTGCGTTTCCAATAGTAAGTATATTCACGATTTAAATTAATTTCATAGTTATTTATCTTTAAGTCTTTATAAAACTTAAAGATACTTCTATAATTCATATCTGCTTGTACAACCATGGAATATTGTAATGGTCTGCCATCTGTTAAATCTTGTACCCAATCCAAACTCAAAAATTGATAACAATCTTGTAATATAGCAGTCATTCTAAATCGATGTGATTGCAAATCTTCTTTTGCTGCCAATAATTTATGATAATTTAAATCCTTTTTATTACTCCTATAAAAAATCCTCTTACTATTTATTGCCGATTCTACCTGCACTACATAACTATCTAGTTCTTTCAATAATGAACGTATATTTTTCATTATATTGGTAATATAGAATTTCAACCATCGATTTTCTAATGTATTATTTGAACACTCATTTTTTACCGTATATATTTTGCCCATACTTGCAGCTTGTGCATCAATGGTCATCTTTTTAAATGCCACATGATCAATTACACTAGGTTCGGATTTATTTATTTTTTTATATTTCCTTTTTAAACTATATCGAGGATTAGACATAACTTGATTAATAGCCAATTTCCACTTATTGAAATGTGAGTTAATCAATTGAACTTTATTAAGTAGACTTAGAGGTAATACAGAATCTTCTTTTATTTGTGTTCCAGTTCTTTTAAATAGAATATCTCTAGCAAGTCCTGTTATCTCAGACTCTACTTCTTCACGCATGACAATCCATTGCTCTTCCGTTACTTGCTTAGGTTTTACTTTTAACCATGAATAATATCTCTCATTATTACTTGTCACCGTAATCTTATAATAGCCTGGTATTAATGCACCCGTATATGTACCATTACTATCATAAATCTTAATAGGGTCAATGGATGGTTGAATATAGGTTAATTCATCAAATCTATCATCTTTTTGAACAATATCAAGTAAATCAAAAGAAAGTTTATCATCTGGGTTAGTAGATGAAAAAAATAATTCTAAAGTTTTATTTTCCTTAACTACAGGAATTTCTTCGTCTGTTAAATTAAACAGTTCGGCTTCTGTTCTTACAAACTTATCAACAAGAAAAGGCTTATTTTGTTTAAACTCAATCTTAAACGGTATAACCATGTAATTTTAACTCCCTTGATTTATCAAGTATTAACTGACGAGTTTTCTCCATCTTATAATCATTTGGAAGTTTGTCTAAAGTCGTAATTATACTACTATCACTCACTTCTTTATTTTCCGTATCATAAACACCCAATAACTCTCTAAATTGTTCTTCAGAACCTCGTATTTTCGTTAAGACACGTTGTACTAATTGTAAATCAAATGCTTCTTCTCGTGATAATTCGCTATTTAACGGAAGGTTATTAAGATAGTTACTTATTTGTTTAGCAATACGCCAACCTACACCTAGATTTCGGTTCGCCTTCTGTAATTCCAAGTGAATTCCCCATAAGCATTGTGATTCTTCTTTTAATAATCCTACTTTGGTATCCTTTGTTCTAAAAGAATTGTACGTTGTTGTAGAAATCTCTATCTTATCTATTTTATTTAGCTTATCTTCTGGATCATTTGATGTAGGTGGAGTAGAAGATAATTTCTCATAATAAGGAATCATATTTAAATTAATTACATTTGCACGGTCTAATACTTTATCAGAGAATTGATAAGTAGATTCATCAAGATTGACAGTTCCTACAAATAACACGTTATTACCAATCTTAATCGTAGGCTCATATACATTGTTATTATAAATACGATGTTGTAATTCATCGTTGTATAAACGTAATATTCTTTTATTTTCATCCATTTCAAGTACCGATAAGAACTGCGAGAAATAATGTTCTACTCGTGCAATATTCATTTCATCAAAACATACAATGTGCATCTGATCAGGATTAGTATAAGCATGGATTAAGATATTAACTAATCCCGAGTCTCCAGGTCGATAAACATTATTTAATATATCTAAATAACCAATAACATCTGCATCATCTTGCCAATAAGGTCTTACAGGGATAAATAGTAACTGTTCCTTTTTCAAATCTAAAGCATCTGCATAACATTGAACAAGTTTAGATTTACCTGTTCCACTCATTCCAGCTAATATTACTAAATTCCCTGTTTTCATTGCAGTATGGAAGTTATATAGATCTTTTTTAACATAATATAAATCTTGTGACTTACATTTTTGATCAAAAATCTCTATAAATTGTGTTTCTTTATCTATAATCAATGTATTTTCATTAGTAGAATGAATAACATTTTCTTGAATTACTTCTTTTATAATAGGTGTACCTTTATCTATTAATTCTTTTTCTAATTTTCTAAACTCAGTATACGGAATATATAATACATTTCTAATTTCATAGTAATTATAAAAATTTTCCTCATTAAGTTTTTGCTTATAAAATGTAGACTCATTGAATTTAAAACGGAACCCCCCATGCGCATGGTCATGAGAATCCATTATTCCGTATAAATTTAATTCTCCAGTATCGGGTTCTTTCCAACAAATCAAACTTGGTGTATCATCATCGTCTGTTGAAATATTCTTATTGTTACCAACAAATCTATTATTTAATAATCTACTTTCAAAAATATTCTTATCTGTTTGTTCTGCATCACCTGTAAAAATCGGAATTATATTCAACTCTTCATCACGTTTAAATTCATCATTTTTCTTTACATAACTTACGTTTCTTGCAATATAATAATTTTCTACTCCCCCAGATGAGCCTACACCTGTACGTACATCAATATTGAATATAAATATATATTTCTCAAGAAAATCAATAAATTTTTGTTCTCTTACCTCATTATCTTCGAATTCTACATCCGGATAATCTATCTCTTCTGCATAACATGTAACTGTTTTTATCTCGTTATATGGAAAATTTTCTGGCGGCACAGATATAATCTTTAAATAAAATTGTAATGCTCCATGTTTATTTACAAAAACTTTTTTCCTTAAGACTTCATCACTTGTTGCTAATACACCTGCAAAATCAATTGACCATTTATTCGCCATGTCTAATCACCCTACCTATTTTCCTTAAGATTAATAATTGCTTGATTTAGTTCCTTTAAACTAAAAATATCTCTAATTTTTAATTCAAAATTACTTTCAAAGTTCTTCATTTGAACAATTCGTTTCTCTTTTTGCGTTAAGTCATAATGAATAATCCATATCTCGTTGTAGTCAAGTGATATATCATCAATAGTAAATTCATTAATCGCTTTACCTTCAATAAATTCAAAATGAATACCGCTTATCTCACTTATTAATTCATTAAACTCTCCTAAAACTGCAATTTTATTTGTTATTATCATTTCCAATTCATTTTCTTTAAAAGAATTAGTATCATTCGATACTAGATTTTTTTCGCTTAATAAGTTCATTTTCTCATTTAGAGAGGTTACTTCTTTTTCTAATTCTTTTATTTCATTACTATAATTTTCATTCTGTGTCTGTAACATATCATTCCAATTTTTCAAGTTTAGGTTTTCATTTTTATAATGATCGTTTTCTTTACTAATATGATTTAAGTCTTGTTTCAATTGCATATTTTCTTTTCTTAGTTCTATTATTAAATTATTTGTTTTATCTAGCTCTAATTTATAGTTCTTTTCCTTTTTTTTAAGCTCTTCAGTTATGTTATTTAATTTTGTTTCTAATTTTCTTATCGTTTTATTTAACTTATTTTCTAATATGCTTTCTTCAACATGAGTGTTATTTATACTTTTTATTGATTCTTCATTAGTTTTTTCCAAGTAATCAGTAACTATTTTTCTGAAATCTTCTTTACTATCTTTAACATATAGTGTAACTAATACCTTGGTGTATCCTTCAGTCTCACATAATTCTTTAAGTTCATTCAACTCTAATCCTTCAATATTAATTTCAATTATTTTTGCTTTAAGTACAAAATAATCTTGTACACGCTTCATATTTATAGGTTTAAGTAGATTATCCTCTAATATCTTCCTATTTTTTCGAACATCATCAATAGTATTCACTCGAAATCCAAAGTTATTAACCTTTTTCACTTTATATAATTCTACTATTTCCATTTCAGTTAAAGCTGAAATTAGTAATGTCAGTAATTCTTTGTCCATATACACTCTTCTCTCAATTAAATTTTCTATAAAAAATACATTATTATTTGGCTGGATTGTTTAGGGATTATTGGGCTTTATTGTTCATTAAAGTCCAAAAGTACTTTGCAATACCTGTGTTATAGAATAAATAGTTTGTTAGTGCCACGATACCTTCTATTAAGTCGTTCTCAAGTACATACTTACGAATTTCACTTTCACCAGAACCTGTATCATCCGTAAATAATGGTGAGTCGTTCAAATGATAGCTAAACTAGAGCCCTTAAGAATTTTTTACGTGACCAATCGGCTTCTCACATGATTTTCTAGTCCACTCCGTATGTATTCAAAAAATAGTCAAAGTGTTCACGAGGAAATTTGTTTTACGACAACGTATTTCCATGACGAATATTCGTGCATCCTAAACTTTACTAAGTAAGTCAGTTTTATAAATAGCAGTCGTTTCAGATTCATTCCACCACCACCAGCTGTACAATCCAAATAACATCTATTTTAAGCATGTCTTGTTAAATACTCGCATCCTCGCATTGCGTGTAATGATCATCGCAGCTTAAGGTAACATAATTTTACCGTAGTCCCTTAGTTTATATAGTCCGCCTAAAATTTCTGTGAATGACTATTTGAAGCTTACTTTACCTTGTAAGTTAATCATCTTATATATCTAATTCAAAAATTTATTTGTAAATATACTTCTTGTTCAGCTGGCTAGAGCAAAATAGTGTATTTATATGAATTTGATTACTAGACATTCGCTTACTCTATTAATTCTCTAATTTTCAAAGCACAGCCTCCGAAATGCAGTTCGCCAAAATAGTTAACATTACCTACAATTATAAGTGTTCTACCGACAAAAAGTAATACCCAATAATAATAGATTTAAGAAGTAGTCGTGACCTTACTCTAGACTTGATATAAGTAATTAATTACGGACAATTTTAATAAGAGTCAAAAAAATATTATAAATTTAGGCGGTTTTTAATAGTGAATGAGATTTTAATTAGATTAAGTGGTATATACGCAGAGGTACTTGTACGAGCTGCTTTCCAAAAAGTACACAATCGAAATAGTGGCCGTAAAAGTAATGCCTCTAAATTAGGTATGTGCTTTTCCGAGGAAGAAATAAAACATCAAGCTGAAGTACGAGCACATTCAATTGCCAATACACTTCGCACTTTTAAACGTTTACTTTATGCAAACTTCTCCAATGGTTACACCTTTTTAACAATCACATTCGATAAAAAAAGCTGTGATTTCGATATTACAGATTCAACTATTTGTCGTATTAAGTTCACAAATTATTGGAAGAACTTGAAGCGTGGTACGAAAAAAGGAGAATGCTTAGATGACACTGTAGATGTAAGATATTTGGGTGTACAAGAATATCATAAAGATGGCTCTATCCACTTTCATGTACTTTGTCATATTCCACATCAGTATAAAGCATTACTAAAAAAGAAATGGCAACATGGTAACTTAGACTTTAAACGCTCGAATAAAGATCCACTTGATATACAAAAGATTGCTAGCTATATGAAAAAGGGTATTTATGACTCTCGCCTAAATAACGAAAAGCATCGCTACCTTGCAAGTAGAGGTCTTAATAAACCAACGATATATAAGTACATTAGCAAAGGATTACCTACCTGGATTAATGAGGTTAATAGTACATTACTTTATAAAGAAGATAGCGAGTATGCTTTTCAGTACTTTCAATTCATCACACAACTCTCTGAAGATGAAATTCAATCGTATGTAGAAAGTGCAAATGATGCTAAGCTACACTATTTAATTGAGCAAATGGAAATGATTCAACAAATAGAACCCGTAGCATAATGTACGTCTCATAAGGTGAAATTTAGCAGTTACCACTTAGTTTAGGAAATTGTTGATAATAGGATAACATATTGAATAAACCTAAAGTAAACGTGCTTAAAACACGAATTCCTCTCCAATTAACATCATTTTAATTTTGAATTGACTAATCGGAGAAAAAACTTTTAGAAGCCATGCGAAAAAGACCAGGGATGAAACTAAAAGCTTATATACCGGTACTTTCTAATAGGTAACTCTAAATGAATAATAGCAAATATCCTAATAAACCTGGGGGTCCCATCATTTAGAGTTCAATTTTCCACCATCACTCCTTTGTGTAAAATGAGAATTGTGTAATTTAAGCTGAAATAAATTTATGACTAATGGTTTCTATTAGGTAAGAAACATTTCTTTGATGGTAGGAGTTTTAGCGACAAGTCCTACTAAAATTGAATACTTATAAAATAATCGGTATTCTTTTACAGCGGAACGGCACTGTTAAATGTAGCAATGAGAACAATTGTGACATCACTATTACTAGACTAATAAGGGATTCAACGCTTGTGTTTTAGTGCGATTTGTCAAAGGAAAGAATGAAAGCTTCAGCTTAAATTTAAAAAACACAAAATATACAACACACTAAAAATTAGAAAAGAGGAGTTTTTATGCCTACGAAATTAGTACACTGTAATACCATCACTTATGTTTACGATTACAACAGCTGGAAAAATGCAGCAAGATTTTCTTTTGAAAATGAGGTAGTACAGCTCAAACGCATTATTTTAACTAACTTTGTAGAGCACTACGTTACAAGGTACATGCGATTGGAGGTTTGCGAGCAAGATATACCATCTTTACAGAACCGCCTACAATCATTTCTACAGCATTTTAACAAAAGAGGTTTTAGATACTTGGCTGTACTAGATTTGTCCAATAAGAAACCTTGTGTTCGCTTAATAACTAACAAAGAACCTAATCTCTCTGAGCAACAATTTAATGAAATCTGGGGTAATAAAGTTACAATAGATCACCAACCATACGATGATTTATTAGATCAGTATGCCCAAGCTATACAATCCACAACAGATGTTACTACAGAACGTGTATTTATTTCAGATAAATTAAAAAAGCCGAGGGTGGCCCATAACGAAGTTGCTGATAGATTTATTGAGAAGCATGAATTACTAGACTGCGATGAATACTTCACGTATGAAATCTTTGATAAAGACTATGGAATTATTCTTGTCAATGAATATAGGAACATCCAATAAAGAATCACAACCAACAGCATAAAGCTACCTACAGCAATTGTTAGTAATACTATATCTACTCACACAGTATTACCGATAATTGCTTTTATTCGTAGGAGATTGCTTCTTACGCTACTTGAGTAAGTTCGCTTTCTTTGCTGTAACACCTTAAAATAAAGGTATACAGCAGCTCGCAAGCCGAAGGAGCAAGGAAGCAGAGGGAATTCTATGGAGAACTTGCAACATTATTCTGACGTGTTAAGCGTCAAGGACATTAAACGATTTTAGGTATCGGCACATCAAAAGCATATGAATTAGCTAAGTCAGGTTCTTTTCATACTGTTCGTATCGGCCCCCTTATTAAAATTCCCAAGCAGTCGTTTCTACACTGGCTGAATGGTTCAAATAACTAGCATAGCTACCCGCAGAGTGCTTCTTATCTAATTCTAGGAGCTTTGCATAATTAGAACAAAAGAACACCCCTACAGCTCTTAAAAGGCCGTAGAATGTGTTCTTTTTTTATACTTGTTACTTTTTTCTACACAGATGTAGCACTTACTTTTATAACCCAGGGGGCGACTAACGCCGTAAATGATTAACTGAAAGGGAAGGTACTCCCTCGCAGAATTTTTTTATAAAATTTTAACCCTATGTACGAAAATCACATAGCAAGTAGAGTGTTAACAATTTTCTTAGAAAAGTATGATCTTTATAACAAATAATTCCTCTATGCATATGAAAAATGTTCTACTCATGGAATTGATCACAGTTAAAGCAAGACTCAAATTCATTCAATTTTATAGAGCATCTATTTTCATTTGACACACCATAAATACTAAACAGTAATAAACGGGCGCCGCACAACCCATTCTCTACTAGGCTATTATTATATGCTTTCATATCAAGAGGACTATTCTCCCTAAACCCAATAACTCCCCATGATTAGCCTGTTTTGTGGACTTTTTAAAAAAGGGCAGACCTCGCCCAAAGTTCCATGCTTGTTATCGTACATGCTATCAAGATCAATACTTATTAAGGAAGGTACCCTCTCTCGAATCATAACACATTATTATTTATCCTTTATTCTAAAATTAACGATAAGGTTTATACTTTTACTACAGTCAGCTAAATTAAAATTGACTCAACAAACTTATTTTGATTTTGCTGTGTCTCAAATGCTTTTCTTTAATTTTCTGTAAATTGAGATTTTACCTATACATGCTGTTACTTTAAGATTTTCAATTAAATAAAAATATCACCTACATAAATTCGACATATTTAACAAATCGCCTATTACGTATTTATATTTACCTCATCTGTTTTTTATACATTTATCTCTTGTTTTCTTTTAATGTGTTAATTTCTCATTGTTCGGCCTATACAATTTAAGAGAATATTGTTTTGGCAACATTTTATATATAGTACATTACATTTTTTCTAATTGAAATTACATCTACTCTAACATCGACAAACTCTTAGAATGATGTATATACTATTAACAACAGCGCTGATTATTTAATCGTAGGTGATTCAATGGATAATGAAAATTTAATTACAGTAAAGCAATTTGATATTTTAAATTTAAGCTTAACAAAGCTAGCTGCAATTTCTCGCAGCAAGGTTGATGTAAGGATATTAATGCATTCATCCCCTCCTCAACGTGCTGCTAAGTCCGATATAAAAGAACGATGGATACTTACAGAAACTAGATCTGCTGAATTTGTCAGACGTGTTGATTTAGATTTAACATACTTCCCACATATCGAAGCTACCAGTAAAAATAAAGCTTTATTTGTTAAATCCTCTGTAGACGCTCTAGACATGATTACAAGCAAAATAACTAGCATAAAATATTCGGAAGTTAACTCTGCCGTTGTCCGTTTTGACGGTGAAATAAATAATAAAACTGGAGTATTTCTAATTGAATTTCCTTTCGAATCAATTAGAGAATATGTCGATTTTGTTAAAGCGATGAAGGCAATTAAAGTAGGTGAAAAACTATCACTTTCCCACCTCTTAAATTTCTATGCTGATAAGCCTTCTAACCCTTTCACGCAATTCAATATAGAAAAATTCCGATACATTTATCTTCCAATTAATTAAACAAAAATGCAGGCATCAATGATCATTCATCGATACCTGCATTTTTAGTTGCTGTATAATTCTAAAAAGCGATTAATCTCTTCTTTTGATACTCGACATACTCCTTCTACCGAAAACACCTTCAACCTCATTTCACGATACCTCGCCAATTTAGTACAAAAGCTGGTGAATGCTTAAATGAAAATGCTGACTTACTCAATTAGGTGTACAGAAGTTTAATATTCTGAGGCATATTCCACGCCCGTACAAAGTTCTGATGAAAAAGAAGTGGCAGTAGGGTCACTTAGGTACCAGCTTTCATCTTAAATATGTCGGTGAGGTTTTCGCTAATATAAATCACTTACACAACGTTATTTTATTTGGTCACATAATTGGTCACGCACTCTAAATAATTAGTGATGAAAAGAGGATACTAGCGGAGAATACAATTCCGCTAGAACCCTTGATATTAAACACTTTAGGAGTTAGAAGATAACTATAGGATATATACAGATAGGAATCGACAAGGTGGGGGTCGCAAGTTCGAGACTTGTCGAGACCATCATTTCAAGTGCCCGTAAACGTTGTTATATCAACGTTTACAGGCTTTTTCTTTTTAGGAGACTTTATACCTTACTATTGAATTTTTGGATTTGTCCGCAATTTGTCCGCAGGATTTTTTCCAATTATTTAGTGTTATTTTGGATGGCATTGTGAAAAATGTCTGCAATGTCATTATCTGCATTCGGCAATAGGTGTGCATAAAACTCTAATGTAATTTTAGGGTTGGCATGACCTAACCGCTTTGAAATTTTAAAGATATCTACACCTTCTGAAATAAGAATTGATGCATGTGTGTGACGAATATCATGATATAAATATCCGGTCACTCAACGCTGTATTACATTAGTTAATCTTTTTCAATGGTAGCACCGGTTTTTCTTCACTATATCTTGAATAAGACCAACCTTCATTCGAAACTCCCGTACATAAATTATCCGTACAGGAAAAAATATAAGTTTGCTGTTCTGTTTGGACATTTATTTCATAATGGAAAATAGAAGATGGATTAGCAACATTAAATCGACTTACTCCTTGTTTAATTGCATAAACATTCTCCCTTGCAGCAATTTCCTGATATTGTTCATTTTCCAGCACCATTTTAGTCATTTCTCCTAAAATGATTTGATCTTCTAAGTTTGGTGTATATGTATTTTTGATAAAACTACTAATCCCCAAATAAAAATTTAATACAAAGCTAATAAAAAGTAGGATTAAAATTAATTTTGTTTTTTTCTGCATATTTAAGCACCCCGCTTTGTGATTCCATTTATCAGTCTTTAGTGAAATGCACCGGATAACTGTAATTACATACCGGACATTCCGGCTATAATTAAGAAAGTGGTCCATAAGAAACCCAATCCTAACGCTAAAATAGATAGTGTCCTAAGTAAATTAATTGAATAGGAATAGAAACCATTTTTACTATCATCTCTTATTTTCAATGATAGGATAATGAAAATGACACCTAATATTCCTGTTAAATAAGTAATAGTAACCCCTACCCAATACCACGTTAACCCGTTTCCCCAATATGCCATTTCTCCAAATTTAATACTGAGATAAAATAATCCAACTGCATATAATAAAGAAAATAATGTATATAAATATAATTTAATAGCAACCGATTTCAATGAAGCTCACCTACGTTTCCAAATTTTATAAATTATCTTTAATTACCACTACATTATATATATCAAATAGTTCCTTTTCGTGTAATATTACACTATAAGTTTCATTTGTCAATATTCTAAAGCCTATTATTCTAGTTACAGATATTTACACCACAATATGACTCTATAATAAAAATGGGCTGATTCTTATTACAGAATCGCGCCCGATTGTGGAAGATTATTTTTCTTTTAACTATAATTTGGTAAATTTCACTTTATATACTATACATGCTTAAGTGTCTTAGTAGTTTCTTTAACAAAATCTCTGAATGCTTTCCCTTCCTCAACAAATGGATTGTGATTAGATTGTTCGAAGATTGTTAATTCAGACGTAGGAATGAGATCAGCAATTTCATAACTAAATTCAATTGGACATTGCGCGTCATATTTCCCGCCAAATACATAGGTATCTATTTGAATTGTCCGCAACTCTTTACGTAAATCGAATGACTTTACTGCTACTTTTCTAAAGTAATCAAGCGCTCGACCAACAGTACGCCCACTATTCGGTATTGTCAGGGCATTTTTTAATTTTTCTTCACTAGTAAATGACATCATTGCCCATTCAAAATCTAATTCTTTTCGTTTCACTTGTGGCGTGTTTGGATTATTTAAACTTTCCATGATTTCGATAATCCGATTAAAATTTTTATTTTCAGTACAGTAAATACTATTTGGATGACTTGCGTATGCTTTACTTGCTGCACTACAACCGCAGATGCATTTTAATAGAGATTTTTGTTTTAATACGGCATATTTTAATGCTATCATGCCGCCAATTGAATGGCCTGCAAAAGCCCATTTGGGGAAATTTAATGCTTCACGAATGGCTTCTAAATCTCATGAATTCTATAATATTATAGAAAATGAAAAAGCCGTAGGTTATGTATGGATGAAGGTAGTAGAAGAAAACAAGAGTGCTTTTTTATATGAGATCTATCTCAAGGATGAGTTTCGTTCTAAAGGGATTGGAAAAAAGGTGATGATTGAACTTGAATTCCATTTGTTGTATCAACCTTCATTCTAACAAGATTTAGAAAGGAAAAAATTAAAAGATCGCTATTGAATCCGTATGTATTTGCTAAAAATAAAAAGCATCGAACACAGTTGGAAATCTGTAATCCGATACCTTTTTGGGTGTATTTTTATCGTTCAAACACTTGGCTTTCTCTTGCTTTTAGTTTCTTTTTAATGAATGTGTAAATATTTAAAATAAATCCTATGACAAACATAACAATTGCATTGAGAGCTAGGATTATTGCTATAGTACCTCCCCCAAAAGATGCATCACTATAACCATCTACGGTATTTTTATTACTATAATAAATTTCTAATGATATAAAACTATAGGCTATTACTGGAACTAAAAGAGCCATAACGATTGCAGAAATCCATATTTGAATTTTCTTTTTTCGGTATAAATACAAGGTTAACCCATTACTAACTACAATATATAAGAAAAAAAACAATCCATCCATATTACTTGCACCCCTTTATTTTAGTTACCAACACCCCTAATAAACTTAAATGCTTCTGTTTTAATACAATATTTCTTTACATAGATTTTAACATAAATAGCCATTTTTAAAGGGATGTTATTCAATAATATGGCCCTATAACGGAAAACGCGATCTTCATATTGAAGAATCGCGCACTTTAATTGAATAACTAAGTCTAATATTAATGGTTAATTCTGAGGTAAGAGTGGAGCATTATTATTGAATATCTAATGCAGTTACATAAGTAGCAGTACTACCTTCCCATGTTCCTACTATTTCAACTATATACTTCCCTTTTTCTTTTATTTCTTCAAACGTATTATACGTTGCAATCACATTATTATTGTCCCAGAGTTTTATTTCATAATGAGTTGGTTCCTTTTCAAAATCTAATTTTACAGTTTCGGCTAGATTAACTTTAACACCCTGTTCGATATTTACCATCTCGGTTGGAGGAGCATGATCTGCCTCCACAGTTACTACTTGCCCTGTACTTTTATCAAAATAACTCCAACTATAAATTCCTCGGTAAGTTATAATCTCGTCTTCGCCAATTTTTAATTTTATAGCGGGTGGTTCTTCCCGATTATTTGACTTTGTGATTATATTATTACTTGCACTTTTGGATGTATCCTCTTCGACATTACTACACCCTAATAATGTGAATAACATCATTAATGAAAACCCCATTCGAATTAATATATTCATAATATTCCTCCTTTTTAAATTAGTAGACATTTTCAAAATAAAGTTACAAAATATTTTATCCTAGTAGTCTGTTAATTTTTATCTGTACTTAAACATTAATATCAATTTTTGTGTAGTGTTATTTAATTAAATGGCCCTATAATTGAAAAAAGCTCCTTTCTTATTCAAGAAAAGCGCCTGATTGTTGAACAACTTGAATATAATCTCATTCTCCGATTAATTACAATTGTACTTTGTCTAAAGTACCCTTCACTAAAAGTAAATTATTTTTTAATGTAGCACTTGATGGAGGGATAAACTGTAAAATAAACATTTTTATGGTAACTTTTATAAGTTAGGGGTTCTAAATGAATAACTTAATTAATGAGAAATCAATTCAAAGGAGGGTCTAAAATGTTTAATAAAATTATAAATACTGTATTAATATTTGTTTCTTTAACTCTAATTCCATCTATTCCAGATATGAACCATTATTATTTTAATGGAACAAGCAATAATTGGGATATCGTTTATAACACTAAAGTAAGTGAGGGAGAAAGTTGGGCTGAATTTTCCTTTGAATATATAGGAGAAGATGATGCCCCTAGTCAATTTAAATATAATTTAAAGAGTGATGGGTTTGAATTGATAAGTATTGATGAAAAATTTAATCATCCGAGTAAAAACATTAATTCTGGTAATAGTGGATGTGCAGGCCCACCAATTAACCCTGAAAGTTGTAATGAATATATAAAAAAAGATACTCAAATAGAAGCAATAATTGAATGGGATGGGAAATCAGAAACTATTTTTTTAAAACAAAAATAGATATTCTTTTTAAGAATAAGTTAATGCTGCTTCGCTAATTCAATGGTTTAAACCTATCCAATACTTTTAAACGGTTTAAAATAACTCTAAAAGGCTATTAAATAGTTTAAAGGCGACAACCCATAAATACACCATTCGGGTTATCGCCTTTAATTTATTTATTAATATTTAAATAACATTGCTACCATTTCGTGACCCGCTCCAATAGTCCAAAACAATACAATGTCACCTGTAGCTTTATAATAAAGATTCATCAAAAATAACTCGTAAACCCTTATTTTACGATAAATAAGAAGATTCCATTTTTAAAAAAGATTGTTCAAAATGGATTCTCCTTAAGTAATTTTAATTTGGTTTTTATAAAAAAGTTTGATCATTTTCTGCCTGTGTTACTCCACAAACGCGCCCGATTGTTGAACATCGTTATTCAGCTAAAGCACTCCGTTAGTAAAAACCTCACTAAAAAAAGGACTTGTCAAAATACTCCATTACTAGTATTGCTAGCCCCAAAATTGACAACAACAATCCTCCAACTAGTCATGCAGGGAATATATATTGATGCCACCACAATTATAGTTAATGTAGTAAATAATCCCCCTAACATTATAAAACCTCCAATTACTGTCCTTTTCATTCTTTCGTCCCCAATCTACATATTTTTTCCTTACTTTCATCCCCTTCTTTTCTATCCTATTTCTCCAAGCGATTTAGATTTCCCTTGTTCAACTAACTTAATCTGATAGTTTTAGTACACTATTTAACAATCTCACTCGTAAGTATTGCCCACCAGTCAAAAGCTAGTAGATTGTTTTTACACATTACTTAAAAAATTAATTTCAATATAACTTTTATGATTTATTTTGGTGAATTAAACGATAAAATTATTTATAGAAATAAATCCTGACAGAACAGAGCATTTAAAGACAGGTATTTAAAGTGAAAAAATTTTACTATTTAATTAAGGAGGAAAAAGTATGTCAGCTTGGTTAGAATCTTTACAAAAAGCAATTAACTATATCGAAGAAAATTTATTAAAAGAAATTTCGATAGTGGACATTGCAAATGAAGCAAACTCTTCTGCATTCAATTTTCAACGAACATTTGGATTATTAACAGAGATTTCAGTAGGTGAATATATTCGGCGAAGAAGATTGACTTTGGCAGCAGACGAGTTAAAAAGAACAGACAGTAAGATTATCGACCTTGCATTTAAGTACGGCTATGACACTCCCGAGGCTTTTTCAAAAGCCTTTAGGCGTCAGCATGAGGTTTCACCAAGTGACGTCAGGAAAAATATTGGAAAGATCAAATCATATAACCGCCTTGTAATAGAGGTGAGATTGAGAGGGGCAGAACCAATGAAATATCAAATCGTAGAACGTGAAGGCTTCCAAGCAATAGGTGTAAAAAAAGAATTTTTACTTGAGAATAATGGCAATTTAATCGGAATCCCTAAAATGTGGGATGAATTAAATGGTGATGGTACTACTGACAAGCTAGCACAAATTAATAATGGACAAATTAAAGGAGTTCTTGGTATATGTGTAGCAAAACCTAATGAGAAAATTGACTATTGGGTTGCTACAGACTATACAGGTGACGTTAAAGAAGGATTTGAAGTAATCGAACTTCCAGCTTCTAAATGGGGTGTTTTTGAAGTACATGGTCCAATGCCTGATGCAATGACAAAAGTTTGGAAACAAATTTTTTCTGAATGGTTCCCTGCTAACGGATATCAACATGCAGGTACACCAGAGTTCGAAATGTATACAGAAGATGATCCATTCAGTCCAGATTGCTATTCAGAAATTTGGGTTCCATTAAAATAATTTAAAATAGATGTCCCATTAATCGATGCCAAAACGACTAGTGGGATTTTTTAAAAGAGGCTTAAAGAGTTCAAACATATTATATATATCAAATGCTGCATAAACTACCACAACATATAAATGGGGAAACATTGCGCTAAAGTCTTCTGCCACAATTGCTCGAACTAAATCAACAGCGTGGACGAATGGTAAAGCATAAGCGACTTTTTCAAAAGCGCCTCCAACTAACGATAAATCTAACCATGCGCCAGATAAAAATTCTGTTAAGTTCGTTAATAAAGCCCCGCACAATCCTACCGCTGCCTTTTCATTAAATAAAGTGCCTCATAACAGTCCAATTCCTATGAAAATAGTAGACGTAATGAGTAAGGCAATCAATGCAAATAAATGGTAGAAAGATAGCTCCAAACCTAAAAAGTAAGCCGTTATAAAACACGTAATACTTTGAAGCACAGCAAATATTCCTAAAGGAAGCGTATACCCAATAATAAAATCACTTGCTTTCATAGGAGTCGTTAGCAACCTTATTAAATAAGAAGTAGAACGGTCCTTCGCTAACGTTTGTGCTACAAATAAAGCAATAAAAGAAAGGCTAAATATTGCGATGCCAGGTGTTAAATGTTCAATATTAAAAAGTGCTTCTGGAACATTGCGATTAATCGCAGTTAAAATCATCATTAAAATAATTGGAAAGACTATACCAAAAAATAATGAAATCGGGTCACGTACAATTTCTTTCGTACAACGTCCAGCAAATGCCAATGCTCTCATTATAATTTGCCCCCTGTACGAAATGCACAAATGCATCCTCAAAGTTTCATTTACTTGCTTTTGTAAGGAACTCGTCTACTGTGCCAAGTGCCTTCACATCGCCGTCTTTCATAATACAAATACGATCACACAAACTTTCCGCTTCTTCTAAATAGTGAGTTGTAAGTACAATTGTAGTCGTCTCTCTTAGTTTATTAATCATTGCCCATAGCTCACGGCGGCTAATGATATCTAACCCTAAAGTAGGTTCATCTAAAAATAAAATTTTAGGATCTGCAATGAGAGCCATGGCAATACTTAACTTTCGTTGCCAACCACCGGATAATTTTTTACCACGTTGATGTTCGTAAGGCTGTAGTGAAAACTGGCTAATTAAAGCATCTGTTTTTTCAATGGACTTCTCCTTCGAAAAGCCGTGAATACGTGCCATTAATAATAAATTTTCGCGCACAGATAAATTTGGTGCAATGGACGTTTCCTGAGGTGACACAGCGAGTAATCCCCGGATACTTGGCAACTCTTTACTAAGCGAATGCCCAAGTACAAGCGCATCTCCTGAAGTAGGTTTGGCAAGGCCAGTTAACATATTGATAACGGTCGTTTTACCAGCACCATTAACTCCAAGATGTGAATGATAACCCTCACATTCTAACAAACCGTAAAATTTTTAAGACCTTAGCTCTGTTAAAATTGAATGTTAAGAAAAAGAGTGATTGACTCCTTTACGGCTATCCATAATTCTTTAATAAGAAAATTAAATCTACTACTAATTACCATTTAAAATCTTCTCTCAATTTTCAACGTTGAAATTTAACATATCCTAATTAAAATATCCATTTGAGATGCTGACTAAACACCATTTCAATATGAAAACATTCATTTTGATTCATCCTTTTATTTTAAATTTTTGGAAGGTCTATCATGAAAACATTCCTAAAGCGACGTTTGGTAACATTTCTTGAAAGGATATTACTTCGCAATATGGCCCTTTATCTGATAAGGGTAGCATCAAATCTATAAGCACAAAGATTTCCCAAATACAATTTTAAAAACGTAGTTGATAATACGAACCAATTAAAAAAGGGCTGTTTTATCACCGTTGTCAAATCAATATTTTCCCATATTTCATAGAGCATATAAGGACAGGAGCAGAGAGTCGTAGATTGGAAAAGAAGCTATTTCGTTCACCGAAAACAGCAAGCCCTTACCCAGTAAACGAGTAGAATAATCAAAATTCTGAAAATGATACATAAATTTAATATAAAAGTTACTTTCAATCATTTATACTAAAAATATAGTCATTCTGAGAGGTGAATTTAGTGATTATTAAAGATAATAAATCATCCCATTTAGATGCACACCTAAAGAATAATTCTGAAATTAGTAGTAATGAAGATAAAGAAATGCTTGAAAACATCAAGGTTACAATAGAGAAAAATAAAGAAGTAATAGAGCAAAACCGTAAAATTCTTGAATCAAAGAAACAAGAAGAAGCCACTGAATAATGATCTCATGAACTTACCCCTGTCAAGTAGACAGCCTATAAAAAGACTAAGCAGCCATCTGGTGACGATATTCTATCGGTGCCAGATGGTTGAGTCGTTTTTGGAAGCGCTGGTAATTATAAAAGTAGATATATTGCTCAACAGCTTGTCTTACCGTTTCCTCTGAATAATCATGTAACAGATACAAGCACTCGCTTTTAAAGTGCGAGAAAAAGGACTCAATACAAGCGTTGTCATGGCAGTTTCCTTTGCGAGAATGACTGCCAATCATGCCAAGCTGCTCTACTGTTTGATGATACTTTATGGATGTGTATTGGTAGCCTTGATCTGAGTGAATGATGCTTCGATACACATTTCTTTTTGCGGTCAATTCCTGGAGGGTATCCATGACTAATTCTAAATCATTACGCTTGCTAATACGCCAAGCGACAATTTCGTTGTTATATAAATCCTGTACAGCTGACAAGTAGAGAAATCCATTTTTCGTTGGCAGATACGTAATATCTGTTACGAGCACCTCATTTTCTACACGTTCTTTAAATTGACGCTCCAACACATTATCAAATACACGTGAGAGACGGTTGCCCCATACGCGACGCTTTTTACGGATAATCGATTGAATACCCAACTCACTCATTAGTCGATAGACTTTCTTATGATTCACAAGAAAGCCTTTGTCCCGTAGAGCGATTTTCATGCGTGGATATCCATACATTTTGTGCGTTTGATGAATCGCTAAAATTTGCTCCTTTAAAACAATATCATTATGTTTGCGTAACGATACTTTGCCATTTTTAAGCCACTTATAGTAGCCTGAACGTTCCAATTTTGCCATTTTAGTAAGCCATGTAATGGGATAGCGATCTTTCATTTCTTCAATAATTTGATAACGATCTGAATAAGTAGGCATTCCTCCATTTACAGATTTGGATACTGCTTTTTTAAGTATTCGACCTGTGCCTTATAGTAATCACGTTCTTCTTCTACATTTTTAAAGTGGACCCGTTTTCCTTTTAAAGGATTCTTCTCACCTTTCGCACCAGAACCTGTAGATGCGATACGATTAAAAGCTTCGATGGATCCGACTTCTTTATATTTCTTCACCCAAGCTTTTACTTGAGAAACATTACGAATCTCATATCGATCCGCAATTTTTTGCATACTTTCATTGCCTGTTAAATAAGCTTGTACAATCTCTAACTTCAACTCGTTTGAATAAATATTATTTTTTCTCGACACAGAAAAATCCCCTTTAAGTAAAATGTTTACCTACAGCGTACTGTAGGTTTTTTAACATTGTCTACTTAAAGGGGATAATATCATCAGTGGTTTTTTGTTTTATCTTATTGCTCTTGGAATTCCTTATAAAATCACTTTAGGGTCTTCCTTTTTTCCAGGAAAGCGCCCGATTGTGGAATAACGAATGCCATTATAAGGTTATGATCAGCTTACAATAACATCCCAAAGCGATATGTGTAACATTAGGGGAATTCTACACGTCTATGTTTACGAGGGGGGAAATGTATGAAAAAGATATTAATTTCTTTATTAGCTATAGTTGTGCTAGTAGGTGGTATTTATTTTGGATCTAACCTTAAACCACCTAAACCAACCATAACTATTGAAAATAATACTGTAAAAGTGGCACAAGGTTCTTATTGTTGGCGTGGGCTTATTAATGCACAATGTGTTGATATGATTTCGCCACCAGATATTATTAAACATCACGAACTTAAACCTGTTATTGTATCACCTGAAGCTAAATTAAAAATAGAATTTAATCGTAAACCTCTAGAAAATACGTTGAATGCATCTTTATGGCTTAGTAACGGGGAAACGGAAAATGCCCCATTAAATGACAATGTATTAGTAGTGCCAAAAGAAAAGGGTGTTTATATTTATAGTGTTTCTGCAAATTGGGAAAAGGGAAGTTCGGGTTATGTCTTTGTAATTGGAGTTAAATAAGTCTTTTCTTTCATGAGTATTTTAGTAACAAGTTTTTATAGCGTACACATAACTAAACCTAATAACGGTCCCAAATCAATGTTTGGGCAGGTTACAAAAGTCGAAAACGTTAATTTAACAGCGTTCTCGACTTTTTTGTATCACATTATTTATACGATATTTTATACAGCTGAAACCCTTGATATAAAGGATTTTATACTAGCAGGGTATAATCTTTAATTTGCATAAAAACTTGTTGTAACCGTCAACCCAAATTGAACATTTTTTGCTCATTAAGAATGAACACTTTTTATTCGTTAAAGATTCTTTGTTAATGTTTTAAACGATGACTTTCATTGTTCATATGAATGACCTCGACTCTGTGTAACAGGCGATCCAAAATAGCAGTCATCATCCCTTGGTTATCCACTAACTCTGTCCATTCTTCTGGACTTCGATTTGATGTCAATATTAGCGAACTTTGCTCGTATAGCTGATGTACGAGCTGAAAGAATAAAGTGGCTTCCCGTTGATCTAAAGCCATATACATCACATCATCGATAATAATTAAATCCGATGCTCTCAACCGTTTTAATTGGATTTGTGAGCGATGTGTAAATTCCTCTGTTTTCAATAACTGAATTAATTCTCCCATTGTAATGAAATAGACTTGAAAGCCTTTTTGAATGGCTTCAATGCCTAAGCCTACGGCCAATAACGTTTTCCCTGCACCCGGTGGTCCTAAAAGAATTAAATTGTAACTTTGCTCTAACCATTGGAACTCCTGCAGCTGTTTCATTTGGCGCTCTGTAATCGCTGTTTGCTCCTCTAACTGAAACATATGCAACGGCTTATGGTATGGGAAACGTGCCCACGATAAACGCTTTTCGATATTCTTTTCTTCTCGTCTTCTAAGCTCTAATGTTGTTAGCTCATCAATGAATTCTAAATACGTCCACGATACTTGTTCCGCTTGGCGGAGAAGCTCTGGGAGCCCCTCAGCCGTTTCTGCTAAACGTAATTGCTTAAATGCCTGTTGGATATCTGCCACACTTTTGCTCATATTATTTGCCTCCCATACGTTGAATGTATTCTTTTAAATCTCTCGTTTGAACTGCTATTGCTAGCGATTCTTTTGATTCTTTTACAGTAGTTATTGGCTGCTCTGGTTCAATTTTTGTTCGCTTAAAATAGGCGACCACATCTCGAAACTCATTTGCGCTGTATAACTTTTCTTGAATACATTTATCAATTGCTGCAGATATCCATTCTGGGTTCTCTTTCGCAATTTTTTGGAATAACAATAATTGATCTCTACGATATCGACCGTATGTATGACAAACATCTTGAATATATTGCTCGGCTCCTTTATATGGAAATAAAGTGAGCACATTACGTTGTAACTCATCGAGCGACTTAGAGCGATCACGTCCATGATTTAGATTTTTTATCAGCTTGCCTTTTCTAAACTAATGGTATGTTCCGCAAGAATTTCGCCAGTATGCGGTACTAATATTTTTAATTTCTGCCCTTGGGGCACTATTTGTATGACTGGATATTTCGTATATGTTCCCAGTGGAACGGAATATCGATTAGATGCGTACCGAACTGTGTTGTCCTTGTTGACATTCCTTGTTATAATTTCTGTATGGTTGCTTCCTAATAGAGGAAGCGGTGTAGAGACTTTTCTTAAGTGTTGCTTTTCCAGGAGAAACACTTCGAAAGGTCTCTTTTTTGTTGTATTATGCACTTTATAATTCCCTGTTCGTTCTAACCATTTTAAAGACCGATGATTCCAGTCCTCAAGTGTTGTATAAATTCGATTTTTAGCGAAGTTATATTTTACGTATTTTACAACACTCTCTATTTTGCCTTTGGACTCGGGATCTGCCTTGCGGCAGAGATAGATTTTGAATTTCCGGTCTTTTACATACTGTTGAAACTCATTTGTTAAAATGAGATCGCCTGCATTTTCACTTACCGCAATTAAATTGTCTTGATCGTACACAATTTCATCCGTTATACCTTCGTAAAACTGAAAGGCTTTTTCATGACATTCAATTGTATCTCTTGTCGTAAAAGGCCGATCTAACCACACTGTGAATTTATGTCGAGAATGAGCTAAAACAAAAGCGACGAAATATAATTTCACTTCTTTACCAGCTGTTGTTTTTTGAATGGTTTGTCCCCAATCTACTTGTAATTGCTTACCTGGAGGCAGTTCAATTACTGCTTCGTATTCACGAGGTTCATCTATTTTTTCAATTTGATAAAATTCACGAATTTCATTTACATAACGTCTAACTGTACTTTCACCAACATCAATTGTTGGGAATTTCTCTTGTAGCCAATCAAAAACTTGTGCCCCCGTTAAGCTAGGATGCTCAAGTAACCAACCAACAATCCAATCTTGGTATTCATCTAGCTTCTTCTTACGCCCAGTCTGGCTAAACTCATTTACTGCATCTTCAAAAGACATATCTAAATATTTATAAACAGTATTACGTGATATTTTTAGTCGCTTTGCGATTTGTGTAACCCTTAATCGACGATTACGCAATTGATGAATTTCGATATGTAACACAAGCTTCTCCTCCATTAGTACAGCCTCCTAATAAACTGATATTTCCAGTTTACAGGAAACTATTAAATTGGTGAAAAAGTGTTCAATTGAAATGAGCAAAAACTGTTAAGTTTATTTTAGCGGTTACACTTGTATAGCCATTCTTTTATCAATATAAATCTGCATCTTCTCTAGGACTCCCCCAAGAAAAATGTTGCTCCACAATATGGCCCTATAACTGAAAAGGAACCCTTCCTTATTCAAGAAAAGCGCCCGATTGTTGAAGTAAGGTATATATTTTCACAAGCTGAACATATAAACAAAAAATATAATATTAACTATAGGATAGACGATTATAGTGATTAAAGCTTTTGCTTTCATATTTCTAATTGCACTTTCAGTTATTTCAGGTTCTTCCTTGTATATTCCTCGCCTTCCCATCAATAAGCTTTCTTTGGGATTTAAATAAATCCAAATGATAATACCGTATGGTATAAGCAAAGTTATTATTATAGTTATCCAATCCACTTACAACACCGCCTCAAAGTATATAGTAACTAATATACGAATAAAAGTTCTTATTTGTTTCATATTATCTAAATACTATTGTTTCTTTATGTTATTCAACAATATGGCCCGTTTTTGAATAAAGCAAAGGACAAATTTAAGTATTTATATCCTGACGGTGAAAATTAATGATTTTACAGAACTGATTATTTATGAACATTAAGTTACATTAAAAATCCATCTGTTTTTAAATTAGCAATTGCTAATACAGAGATCCCTACCTATCGAGACAAAAGAATTTTAATACAGTTAATACAGAAAAACAAAAAAAGAGGAATACAAACCACTTGTTTACTCTTTTGTCCGCAATTTGTCCGCAGGATTTTTCTAATTATTTAGTATTACTTTGGATTTAACTAAATCTCTCGTTATTTAATAAGTTTTGAACTTTTAAAACAATTTCTCTCGGTTTAACACCAAGTGATGATAACCTTTTTATATCTATCCACATAGGCAAATATATTCCTTTATTTCTCTCTTTGTCTGTGTATTCCTCACCCTGACCAGTTCCGAATGTCCCATTAATGATTTCGGATAAGAAAAAGTATTGGGTTCCGTTATATTCAATTTTTGCTATACACTCATTGACCACTACTTCTACTCCCAATTCTTCAAATGCTTCTCTTTTTGCTGCTTCTTCTGGCGTTTCTCCTTTTTCTATTCCACCACCAGGAAAAACATAATAAATAATGCCATCTCTAACTCTACGAATTATTGCTACCTTATCATTTTCTACTATTACTACCGATCCTCTATTTCGCATTAATCGTAACCTCTCAGTGATTCATATTTATTAAAGTATTACACCAGTTTGTTGAAAATCTTTATTAGTTAAATATTAGTTAAACTTTTGCTAAACCCCGTACTTTTTTCTAAGTATCCTAAACTTTTATAAAATTTATGTGCAGCGATTCGCTCTTCTCTATTCCCGCTGTTTAAAATGATTGCTATACAATCGTTCTTTTTTGCCCAGTCTTCAACTGCTAACATAAGATTTTGCCCAATATTTTTTCTACGATAATCGTCGTGAACTACTAGTGCTAAAAGTCTTACATATGGCTCATCAAATTCGTATGCTGTTTGCTTACACATTCCTACAAAACCAACTAATTCTCCGTTAACTTCTGCAACAAATGTTTCGTAATTTGGTATATTTAAAATTTTATTAAATCTCTCTTGAATTTTTTGATTTGAAGAAGGATAACCTAGCTGTTTCATTAACAGATCCATATTATTAATATCTTTTAAGGTCATTGAACGAATATACATAGTATTTCCACCTTATTTCTTTATTGATTTTAATAGATTACCAAATTCCGTCATTAATAAACCTTCTTTAAAGATTGTTATTGAAATTTAGGAACGTTTAAAAATACAGATTTAAATTGTATGTAGGACTCTCTTCGATGAGGTGAAAGGTGATGAAAATATCCAAATTAATATGTAATCAAACGATTGTGGTTCCAGCTTTAAATTAAAGATATTCTTACAAAAAAATTGAATGTTTACATTTTGGAGATCAGCTTTTTCTTGTGATAAATTAGAGAGGAAATGTATCCCAAAATTCTGTTGGCTCTCTTAATAATGAATCCAGTAATTCATATAATTCTTCATTATTTTTAACTAACATTTAACACCCTCCCTTATTTAATATAAGTTCTAATATGAAGGAAGTTTTTAATTGTTAGGGTATATTAAAAATAAAATTAAGAATGTCGCTTTTTAATTGAAGTATTTCTTAATACCTTTTGTATTATTAATAACTTCTATTTTGTCTTTATATACCCCATATTTATTGAAAAAATTTATTTTACCAACTTCTTCAAAATAACGATTCCATTTAAACATTTTTAAAAAAATAGCTAATGTTGGTATGTAATTTGCTTTCTCTATTCGTAGTTTTTGTTTAATAAACCTTTTTATAATTCGGTAAGTTCTGATTGAATATTTTGTATCTAAAAAGAGAATCAAATCTGCACTATGAAAACAATCGCTTACCCAATCTTCATTGTGTATGCCTTCAATTATCCAACTGTGTAATTGTAATATACTGTTTAGATACTCTTCCCTTTCTTGTTCAGTTCTCCTAATATCTCCGGACTCAAGCCTTATCCAAACAACATTGTCTAATTCGTAATACGGTAAATCTAACCATGAAGATATTTCTTTTGCTAAAGTTGTTTTACCACTTCCAACTGATCCAATAATATGAATTCTCTTGTAAATTGTCTTTTTCAAAATACCACCACCATAAGATATGTTTATATAGACATTTCGCTTATAGAATTGAATTTACCTCTTACGATTTGAAATAGTAACGCTATTCCACCTTCCTAATTATAGGTTAACAACTAATTTTTGTTGCTCCTCAAACTAATCGGTTAATGAAAACAAGCACCTAATTTTGTTATAGAAGGTACATTTAACCATTAAATTCTATATGTGCCATTTCCACTCATCATAACTAGAGTGTTTCATCCATTCTCTGAATCTTTGAGTGGGAAATTAAATATACTTTGCCAAAAATGTCGATTTTGTCTCCCTTCGTACGTATAGCGCAATCTTTGTTCGACGCATAAATATTTATTCCTTCCGATAAAATAGACAATTCGTTTTGAACAAGCGCTATGTTATTTTCAAGATCAAAGTGAGATAGAATGGAAAAATCGTCAAGGCCAATTCCATCATAAACATAATTCTCCTCAACTTTATATCCAAATTTTTGGGAACATAACCATTTAGCAGACATGTTAATTGCACCAGCGCTTGCTCCTATGACAACAGCGCTGCTTTTTTTAATCGAATCTGATAATTCATATTCCATCAAAAACCCGTTTTGCTTTATAGTATCCCCGCCCAACAAGAAAATGACTGAAGCATTTTGAATTATCTTTTGGGCATCTTCCTTCTGTACGTGATAATTAATTAAATGATAGTCATCAAAAATAATGCCAGCCTGATCAAGCCACGAGCGTTCAGTCGCACCAATCTCTTTATAAACAGATGGATTCGAGCTAATCATTGCAAGTGATTTTCTATCAGTAATATCCTCCTGTAATACCCTGCCCAGATGCTCTGGGAAAAAATTGTTAAACCACCCTAAATAATAGTGAGTTTTCATAAGTACCTCCGTAGCCAAGTATAATAAACATTCACCCCTCACTTTAACATAAATATCCAATTTATTGATTGTATTTTATTCAATTAAATTACCCTTAAAGGAAAAAGAGGCTTTCCTTTATTCAAGGAAAGCGACCGATTAGTTGAAGGGAATAAATACCATTTATTATTATTGTCAATAAACCTCTTCATTGTATCTGTACATGAACTCTAAGTTTCCAGGTTACTAATATTGCCGAAAAGTGATGCTACAGAGATCCCTTATCATGCTTGATTGACTAATAGATCCCAATACTATTTTCACTTTTAAAATTCAGATAGTTAGATAAAAACACATCTATTGTAACTTTTAATAATTATTCAGAATTGTTAGACTATTATCAACTACCATGAATACACTTAAAACTTAATTCTTTCAGGAGGGATACAAATGGAGAAAAAGTTACACTTATTACCATATCAAGTGGATGAAGTGGTCGAAATGGTCGAAGTGGTGCCAAAAGGTATTGAACTTATTGCAGCACCAGAAATTTGGGAGAATTCTAAAGGGAAGGGAATCACTGTTGCGATATTGGATACAGGCTGCGACGTCACCCACCCTGATTTGAGTGAGCGTATTATCGGCGGACGGAATTTCACTCGTGATGATGATGGACAACCTGATGTATACATCGATTATAATGGCCATGGAACCCATGTGGCTGGCACAATTGCTGCAATTCATAACGGCACGGGAGTAGTTGGTGTTGCACCTGAAGCAAGTTTATTGATTTTAAAAGTGCTTGATAAAAGTGGATCAGGGCAATACGACTGGATCATAAATGGTATTAACTATGCAGTTGAACAAAAGGTGGATATCATCTCCATGAGCCTCGGAGGTTCTGTCGATGTACCTGAGTTACACCAGGCTATTCAAAATGCAATCACTAATCAAATTCTAGTAGTTTGTGCCGCTGGTAATGAGGGAGATGGACAGAGTTCTTCAAATGAATTTGCCTTTCCCGCCTGCTACAATGAAGTCATCAGCGTCGGATCCATTAACCTGCAACGCAGTTCTTCTGAATTTTCAAATTCGAATAATGAAGTCGACTTAGTAGCCCCTGGTGAAGGAATCCTTTCAACGTATTTAAACGGAACTTATGCAAAACTAAGCGGAACTTCGATGGCAACACCGCATGTATCCGGTGCACTTGCACTCATAAAAGTGAATGCCAACAGAAACTTTGAACGAAATCTGACAGAGACTGAGCTGTATGCACAATTAATAAAGAGAACCATTCCTTTAGGAAACTCGCCAAAACTCGAAGGCAACGGATTGCTGTACTTAACAACAGAGAAATACTTATCGGAGGTGTTCAACCAAGAATTATCAGCAAAGGCATTGAAAATATAATGGAAAAACTAAATTTGCTATATTGTGAATGGGAAACGGCCAAGTCAAACTTTTTAATAAGGAAATTCGACCCTTATTATGACGAAAAGAAAGATGAGGAAGTCAGAAATCAATACTATCAGAGCATTTCATTCACAGACGCCAATCTTTTAGATAGCCTTCACACACTGCTTGAAAAAACACATATAAATCGGTTAAACTACAGCCCACACCGTTATGTGTACCCTTGGGTTGATTTGCAGGAAAACGGTTTATTAAAAAGCCTTTATTCTGGAAATAGGATGGATCCACTTTCTGTCATAGAGGAGGACATTCGGCTCCATGAAATGCAGGCAAAAGGGTTAATCAGCAACTTCTCGGATAATCTATTTAACTGTGAACATGTAGTGCCTCAATCATGGTTCGATAAAAAAGAACCGATGAGAGGAGACTTGCATCATCTATTCGCCTGCGAACCCACCTGCAATAGCAGTCGTAGCAACTACCCCTACTATGATTTCTACAATTATAACCCTGAAGGATTAATTTTAGGAATCAAAGATGGCTGCGGCAAAACTGAAGAAAGTAAATTCGAACCCGAATACGGCAAAGGAATCGTTGCTAGAGCAACACTCTATTTCCTAATTCGCTATCCGAACACCATAAAAAAAGAACTAGCGAATGTCTCTTTATTGTTAAAATGGCATCACTCTTTTCCAGTATCAATCTATGAAAAGCATCGCAATCAAGCTATCCAAGAACTTCAAGGCAATCGGAACCCATTCATTGATTTTCCAGAGATTGCAGAAAGTATCGTAACAAATTAAAAAACACTAATTTCCTTAAAAAAGCACAAGAGAATTAGTGTTCGCTTTTTATATTAAATGAAAATAATGGTATAATTACTATATGTAGTAGGTCTAGGTATTAAAGGTGATTGGTCATCATTTATTCCAAAACTTCGTTTCAAACGAAGGTGAAGAAGATTATGCCATTACCGTTTATGTTTCTAAACACTCATGTTAATTTCGCTACACTTATTGAAACGATTCTTGCATTGTCATTTACTTTTCCAAAGAAAGTAAACACCCTCTCTACCTTACACCAGGGTGATTTACTAGTCCTGTCAATTGCCTTATTTGCTACCGACTGTTTAGTGTTCCAGCACTAAGCAGCTTTTTTATTTTATGATTATTATGACTAAAGTATGAAGCAATTCTCCTTATTTTCCACTAATTAGATACACCTGCTTAACTAAATCTAAATTAGTTTATTAGATGTAATCATCTACATCCAAAGAACAAGATTTATATATGTTCGGAAATTGTTTGCGAATGGTGTTTGTGCTTGCTGGACTTGTTCTTTAATTTATATAAAAACTTGTATAGCAATTCTCTTATCGTTATTTATCAGTATCTTCTCTTATTCAACAATATGGCCATATAATAAAAAGCACCTTTCTTATTAGGAGAGCACCCGATTGTTGAAGCCCTAGCTGCTCATTGGCTATTTGTTTTTGTTTTAAGCCCTCTGTAAGTAAATTATCTACCTTTAATCCCAGAATGGTTAGCTTTATAATCCGAGTCTGGCACCTACTTCTGCATACTCTATATCTTTTCTTTCTGCATTCCAATTATCCCCTGTTTGTCCGTCCCATATCGCTCCTGTTTCAACGAAACCGACAGACGCAAACAACTTCCGAGCGACTTCGTTTACCATCCAATATGATGTAGCAACTGCATCGGCTTTTCCTTGTGGAAACGACTTTATGTAATCAATAACTTTTATCATTGCTTGTTTGCCAAAACCTTTGCCTTGATACTTTTTATCAATCATAAAGCGATTAAGTCCATAAGTAGATTTATCTCCATATTTTTCACATAAAAATGCACTTTCCGCCAGTTCGAAAAATCCAATATCGACATATCCTATGACTTCATCATTGTTGCATATAGCGAAAATCAAAGGAGGTTTTTCGTCGTTGAGTATCTTTACATAGGCTTTAGCCAAACAATATATACTGGAATCGACATTTCCTTTCTGCTCGTCTGTTAGGCTTAACTTCAACACTGCCTCAAAATTATCGTGGGTAATTTTTCTTAATTCAATCATTTCTCTTCCCTACTTCCGAAAATATAAATTCGCTGCATCTGTTGCACTAACCTGCCCCGTTGTTTAAGTACATTGCTTCACAAACTTAATTAAACTTTAACATAAATAACCAAATGTTTCTTATTGAGAGTTATTTCACAATATGGCTCTATAATTGAATAAAGCATTTTTTCTTATAAAGGTTATATCTCGAGTTTGTTTATGAATTTTTTTGCAAAGAAAAAAACTACCATAGTGAGTATGAAAGGAATAACTAACTGAGATACCCAATAATTATCTATAAATCTAAGTGCAAATTGAGTTAAATCAAATACTAATGCAATGCCAGCAACGATTAGCATTATCCAAAACACATTTATGTTCTTACTTATTATAGCTAAAATAATCCCGATTACTGTAATACCTACGCTAAATGGTATCAAAAGTATCTCCTCATTTCTTAAGTTTACATATTTATATAATGAGAATTATTATAACAGACAACTATTATTACAAACTATAATTTATTCATAACAATTTAAAAGTTTGGAGTCAAAAGAAAATTTGGTAAACGTTGTTGTAGCAGCGTTTACCGATTTTTTATTGAACATTGTTTATACTAGATTTTATGCAAGTCAATGAAACGTACTAAAGCAGCTTTTATACTTTCTGGGCATGATCTTTAATTTGCATAAAACTTGTATAGCCATTCTATTACCGGTATAAATCTGCATCTTCTCTAAAACTCCCCCAAGAAAAAATGTTACTCAACAATATGGCCCTATAACGGAAAAACGCGATCTTCTTATTGAAGAAGGTGCTGCACCCCAAAAGCGCCCGATTGTGGAATAAAAGTAGTCTTAAATAATTTAATCTTTTTGATTTTCTATATGCTCAATTTGTTCTAAAACCCAGGATTTATCTCCTTCTTTTGTATAAAAAGAAAAATACTCTTTATCTTCCTCAATTAAGTTCCATACCATTTTTTCTTGAACTACAATCTTAAATGCTTCTTCTTTAGTTTGATTATTCGGGTCGTATGCTTTAACCCAATACTCTTTATAGTCACTTGAACACCCCTTTTCAATAACAATCAACATCGAAGTAGTTGATATGAAAGGTCCTCCACAAGATGCGAGAACTAATAAAACGAGTGTAATCATTAAAATTGAAGCTTTTTTCATTGTACTCCCCCAATATTTAAATTTCTCAACTTAATTCCAATATCTCTACCCGTCAATTTAAGAATACTTTTAACAATATCTTCTAAATTGTAATCTAGATAACTATGTTGGTTTAATTATATGTCCCTTTAAAGGAAAAGGCGAAAAAGGACCCTCTCCTTATTCAAGGAAAGCGCCAGATTGTGGAATATCGTTTTTTCGAATTTTGTATTCTCATAAAACATTCACAAAGCGTGTTTAGGATTTTCTCCTTTTCCGGAAAGACATATCAATTTCAAAAATTCAGTATTCTTAGGTTTTCTATCAGTAACGGGGTTAATAATTTACCCTTAGAATTAAGTAACACGCGTGTTTCTATAGTCTCGCTAATATAAAAATGTATTGATTGATCATTTTTAAGTGGAATATTAAGTTGATTGGTATTTTCTTTAATGCAGTAGAACACATTTTTTAACCATTCGAAGTCTCGACTTGTAAACGGGCCGAAAAATTGGACTGATTTTATTCCATCTATACCATTAGCTTTACTATTTGGTACCATTCGCTTACGCATTTTCTCTTCAATTTGTGGAGTATCGACTTGCTGAAAACCTAATTGAAATGGTACTTCGTCAAAATACGGGAGATATGCATTTTGCCACTTAGCAGAAAAATTAATTAGTTTAAAGAAAAAAGGAAAACTTATTCTTTCAGGATTTGATATGCCAAAACTTTTCAATAACTCAGTAGTTTTTTCAATATTATTTGTTTTGAGAAATAGTCCAATGACACCTCTGTGACCAGAATTATACTTATCAACCCAGTCTTTGATCCAGCCACCGCCATCTTTCGATTTAATA
This sequence comes from Solibacillus sp. FSL K6-1126, assembly GCF_038003445.1. Classification (NCBI taxonomy): domain Bacteria; kingdom Bacillati; phylum Bacillota; class Bacilli; order Caryophanales; family Caryophanaceae; genus Solibacillus; species Solibacillus sp. FSL K6-1126. The sequence goes on from NZ_JBBOPD010000001.1 coordinate 2,358,857, forward strand.
TAGATAAACTCGAAATATTCATCTCCTATCCATAAATTAGAGGCTTTGAATCCTTTATTTCCTTTACCTTTTGAGGGTATATAAGGTAATCCTAACCGATTAACTTCCTCAATAAATTGAATATTTTTTTGATATTTCTCATCGACATTTACCACAATATGGTCGATAGAAAATGGGTTTAGTTTAGAAACCTGTTCCATATAGTTCCTCCTTATATAGTCAACATTGAATATATTGTTAAAAATAAAACCGATTTAATCGGAGTTATTTTCTTTTTTTATTACACCAATAACACTTTCAATCAACTGACTCTGCAATTCAATTGTTTTTATCATGTGATTGATCACAATTGAGGATAGTTCAGATAACTCGCCGTTAGTCGCAATTTCTTTCTGTTTCTTTCCAGCAATAATTTCTTTTTTTTCTTTGTTTAAAGCGCTGATATTGTTCTGAAGTATAGAAATCGCAGACTGATGATCTAATTGATACGCAAAACCAATCCCTGAATATAAATCACCATTGTAAAGAACGGGTGAGGATAGGGCATCTTTTATAAGTGATTGTTGATAATCTTTACCCTTTTGGGTAATTTTGAATTCAGAACGTTGCCGATTGCCTGTCATTTCAATGCTTGAAATGATGATATATCCTTCCTTTTCCAATTTCTTGATTGCATTATAAATCGAACCAGGTAATACACCACTCCACCGTTTGGCATCAGTATTTTCAAGTATTTGTTTCATCTCATAACCTGACATGGGGCGTCGATTTAACAGCTCTAGCACCAATAACTTAATCATTTTATCGCTCCTATATTCAACGTTGAATATATTATCATATAAAATCACTGAAAATGTCAACACTCCCAATTATTTTACATTCTGAAAGAACCATTATAAGAATCATTCTTATTTATTCATTAGTAAATCAGTGTTGCTTTATTGGATATTTAGTAGTTCAAAAAATGTTGGACTGTTTCAAACTTCTGTTAATATTCACACAAATAATCCGTTTAAATAAAATTGTTATTCCACAATATGGCCCGATTGTAGAATAACATCTAAAGACAATTCTTCACTAACTACCCGTTAGTTAAATAAACTCAACGACTATCTAGCGTTATGGAATAAAATGTCATAAAATGAATGCACTAATAATATGACCAATTTAGATACTGAGGACGATAACATAAGAAGAGGTGGTAAATTGTTTAAGATTTTAATAGGAGTAACTTCTCTAATATTTATAATTATTGGAATGTTACTCGTTTTTTGGGCATTTGGTGGAGTTTGGGGAGTAAAAGCGGTTCTTCCGACTAAAGATGACAGTAAATTTCCAGTTTTACAACCAAGAATGTTAGGTACACTTTTTATCGGTTTATTTTGCTTTTTTGCATCTGTTCTACTATTAGTTCAAATAGATTTGTTTACAGTCATCCAACCCTCCCCCCTTTCAAAGTGGCTTTGTATAACTGGAGGAATTGTTTTCTTATTACGTGCTATTGGTGAAGGAAAATATGTAGGTTTTTTCAAGAAAATAAAACATACTAGATTCGCAAAACAAGATACCGCCTTCTATTCACCCCTTTGTGTATGGATTAGTCTTATTTTTTTGCTAGCATCATTTATATAAATTTGAATAAAGGACAATTAACAACAAAGAATTTCGCTCACGAGTTGAAACGTTACGATATAGCGCTGCTTTTGATATATTAGCTTCCGGATGCGGCATTTCAATTTGCCCATAGAAAGTATTGTTCATTTATATGGCCCTATAACAGAAAAACGCGATTTTCTTATTGAAGAAACGCGCCCGATTGTTGAATGAATAACTACAGACAAGTTTACGAATATATCGAACAATTATGATAATATGAATTTGTAGAGGGTATGTTAATGATCTATTTAACTATTATATATATGTTTATGTTAGCGGTAATCATTAGTGCTATTGGTGGCTTTATTTTTTATAAGTTAATTTATAAGAAGTTCTCAAGAACGCTAAGTTATGTATTAGGTGGTTTTTTATCTTTACTTCTAAGCATTCCATTGACAAAATTACTACTGTTTGGTGGTATTTGGTTTTATCATTTGCCTATCGCATTGCTGGCGATAGTGGTATATATCGCATTCATTATGTATTCCAATAATAATATTAAATTGATAAAGTGGATAGGAATAATTACTTTAATTTTGTTAATTGTTGCACATGTATATCTAATAATAATGACTATCTACTTCAATTAAAAAGCACCTAAACAATGTTTAGGGCTTTTTTTTCGTAAAGTTTGTGTCCCCCAAGTAAGATTTTTTTAGTGTGTATTAACTAGACCTGCCATTAATTCTACAATATTTTTTAAATATGAAGATATAAAGAAACTATTTATAGCTAAAATGACCAATGCGATTGCAATAATGTATTTTGTTAGTTTGTCCAATTTTATATTCAACCTCTCGTACTTTTTTATATGTATTAAAAATTAATTAAGAGACCTGAAACCCAGGCTAATGCACCAATACTTAGGGAAAGTACAAAAATAATAAATTCATAGGACCATGAGTTATCCTTTTCATAATTTCTTTGCCATTGTATCAAAAGTGCGATATTTACTATTAGTAAGGCTTCACTTATAGATATTATTGGTAGCAGCCAGTCAGTTTGATTTTTTTCGCTAGAATCAATATTCCAATATAAAACAATTAGTAAAACAATAATTATAAAAGTTATGCCTTTTGCCCATTTTGATTTTTTCATTATTCTCACTCCAGAGGAAATTTTAGTATTTCGCTACTTCTAATTATTTTAACATAATCATCCATTTACATTGAGTTCAGAATTTGAAGAAAAAGGTATCAAAGGACCCATACATTTCAATCAATTTATATTAGAATTTGGATAAAGCAAAACGTTTTAATAGTTGACTTAAAAGAAGGTATAAAATTGAAAAAGAAAGATCGTAATGAATTTAAATTTATTTTTGGGATAACTAGTAGTACATAATTCTATTCAGATACAATTAATGTTACCAAACGACGCTTTAGGAATATTTATTAACTATACGTCGCCATCCGCGGCAGCGACCACTCGATTGAGGATGATCTTTTAGAACGGAAAACTTTATAACATTCTTTCACTACTGAACAGGAGGATAGAATATTGCAAAAGAAAATAAAAATAATTGAAGACAGCAAATCATTTATTTTAGCTATTGCTTTATCAATATTTATTTGGATCTTTTTCAGTAATTACTGGCATTATCCATCTCCACCATTCGAGTCACTCACTTCAAAAGAGGTTATTCGTATTTTGGAGGAAGAAAGCTCTGAGAGCGGATTTTTGAAAATTGCTACTGAAAATAATTTTGATTGGTATACATGTAAGCATAATAATTGTTTAGAGGAGAATGTACTTTTCCCACTTTCAGATAGAGATTGGCATAAACAAGATATAACTCCATATTATAAACCGAACGGAAAACTTATACGTATTGAGTATATTTACACTAAGAATCAAGTTGATGGTAACCTAGGCACTACTCTAAAAATAGAAGTATACCATTGGGTGGATAGTGAAGATATTAATTTTTTGAAAATACCTCAAGATATAAATTTTTAATATAGTAGGTTATTCATTTTGGTATACTTCATACAAAATAACGTTCCCAAATTAAAGTTTGGGGGCACATAAAAAAGGCACGAAACGTTGTTAAATCAGCGTTTCGTGCCCTTTTGTCATTAGGTTGTGCAGCATTTTATACAGATGATGCAAACCCTAGATGGAACGGTGTTTATACTTGCTGAGTTTGTTCTTAATTTGGATAAAAACTTGTATAGCAAGTTTCTTATTGTATTAATCTGCACCTTTTGGTATTCAACAATATGGCCCTATTACTGAAAAAAATAATCTTCTTTTTTAAAGAAGGTACAACACCTTTTAATTGACGAACATTTAATTATAATTTGGAAACTAGCAGGATTAACTTGTAAAAAATCTCCAAAAAAATAATTCTTCAGTTTCTTTATACATTTCGGCACCAGTTTTTTCTAATACTCTGTGTGATCCAATATTATCTTTTTCCGTATCAGCAATAACATAAATAACATTTGCCTGTTTTAACAACCAATTTTTCAAATTAGTAACAGCTTCTGTCATAAAACCATTTCCTTGATGTTCAAAGTGTGTGTAATACCCAATTACTACTTCACCATTATCATTGGGAGTTCCTTTTATCATTATTCCTCCGACAATCTCGTTTATATCTTTTGAAACAATGATCCAATTGGTACACCAAAAATAATTTTTCTCATCAGTCAAAACCTTTGAAAGTCTAACTTCCATAGCTTGCTTAAGTTCTTGACTAAGAATACTACTCGATTCATTTAATGATAAGTTTGATTCTAGTTGTTTTTGATCTTTAATTAATAATCCCAAGTTTTCTGCTTTTAGGGGAATCATCTTTAACCTATCTGTGGTTATGCCTAGCATAATTAACACTCCTATCATAATTTGAAAGCCAATTAATTGGCTAAAACAAAATAAAAATAGGATATCTTAATGGCAACTACCCCCATTTATATACTCCTCATAAAAGAGACAACAACTTTGCACTCCTTTATCAAGGGCTAACTAAGTTAGCCATTCCATTATTTTCCTGTAAATTCTTATAAAAAATAAATCATACCTATTCAACAATCTGGCCCTATAATTGAATAAAGCACTTTTCTTATTCTGAAGTGACCCCAAAAAGTTAGACATTATTAAGTTAAGCAGCTTGGAAGGATTGAATTCGGTATTGTACCGGACTCAATCCTTTTAATTTTCCTTTAATACGTTTGTGATTGTAATATTCAATATACAATTCAAGTTCAAGCTTGAAGTGATTCATACTTTCAAATTCTTGCATATATAAGAGTTCCGATTTTAATAGGCCAAAAAAGTTTTCAATTACTGCATTATCTAAACAGTTCCCCTTACGAGACATACTTTGGGTAATGTCATTTTGTTTTAAGGCATTAGAGTATTCTTTCATTTGATAATGCCAACCTTGATCCGAGTGTAAGATAGGGGCATCTCCTTCGGATAAGCAAAATAAAGCTTTATCTAACATTATCGATACAAGTTTATATGTAGGTCGGCTTTGAATATTATAAGCAATGATTTCACCATTAAATAAATCTAGTACTGGGGAGAGGTATAACTTTTCACCAAATAAATGAAATTCAGTTATGTCCGTTACCCACTTTTCATTTGGTTTTGTCGCAATGAATTTACGACTAAGAATGTTTGGCGCAATTTTACCTACATTACCTTTATAAGAACGGTATTTTTTAATACGTACAAGCGATTTTAAACCCATTTCCTTCATAAGTCTTTGAACAGTTTTATGATTAATTAGGAAGCCTTGATTGCGTAATTCTAACGTTATACGACGATAACCATACCGTCCCTTGTGGTCGTGATATATAGTTGAAATCACCGATTTCATATTCTCATATTTATCAGGTTGGTCAAAGCGACTTGTCCAATAATAATAAGTGCTACGCTTAATGCCGGCTAACTTTATTAAATCTTTTATACTAAATTGATCCCTTAGTTCAAATACTACTTGTGCCAAGTCTTTCGTTTTAATTTTTCCTTCTCTTGAACTAAGGAATTCAACTTTTTTAAAAATGCATTCTCCATACGTAGCTGTTCATTCTCTGCTCGTAATGCCTCTAATGAACCCTCTTTAAAGTTTTGATTTTTACCTTTTTTTGAGTTGTCTTTTTTCAACTGTTTATGCCCCTTTTCCTTAAGAAATAGGGTATCCACACTCACATTTTTGAGACTAATTCGCCATTTTCTTATTGTACCTGGAGTAGGCAAATTAAAATGTACTGCAGTCTCTATATCAGACAACCTATTCTCGTTCATATAATTGAGTATATATAGTTTATCTTCAATAGAATAACGTGTATAGCTCTTTTTCAAGGATTCTGGTCCATGAAGATTATATTTGCCAATCCAGAAATGTATCAATTCAGTATTAGTGAAATTGAGTGACCTAGCAATTGAAGTAATGCCTTCATCACCTTTTTCAACACGAAAAATCGTATCCAATTTTTGTTCAAAAGTAATCCTTGTCATATAAAAAGCACCTCCAAATGATAGATTTGTGTCTAACATTTGGGGTGCAGTTCATTCAAGAAAAGCGCCCTTTAATTAAATTCCATTTATAAATGTGAAAAAGAGTTATCAGTAATTGTAAGTGTATTGTTTCCAAATAAATCCTCTCGGAAAAGTTACTTATTCTTATAATTTATGGCCTCTTTAAATTCTTCGCTAGCTCTTATATTGTAAAACATATTTCTACTTTTTATGTTCGCTATTGTTCCTGTTTTTGTATGGTCTATCCACAAATAATATTCACCATCGCTTAGTTTGATTTTATATTGCGGAACTATTTGGTTATCTACTTCACCAAATTCTCTAGCCTTTTTAAATGTTTTCTCTATAATTTTAATATCCTTCACATCAGATATTAATTGTAATGTATCTGGTTTTACTTCTTCAAAATTAATTAATTCTTGAATTTCTATAGTGTTTATTGTTTCTCTAGTGCTGTCACAAGCTACTAACCACATAGTACAAATAATTACAAATAAAATTGTCTTTATTTTCATCTTATGTTCACCTCTTTTTGTTATTTTAATTTTACCTATATACTATTCGGATTTATTGTATAAGTTAAAAATTCTATATTTCCCCATTAAGTCCTTCTTCAATAACTAAATGCTGTTAGTTGAACAAAAAAGTTAGCAAAGTATCGTTTAATAACTCCCCTTAACAGATTGCTATTCCACAATATGGCCCGATTGTGGATAAACTTTATTTTTACTTAAAAGGTTCTTAATCCACAAGAAAAACCGAGATTCCTTTTTATAGAAATAGGAAATTCCGGTTCATCTTTTTTATAAACAGTTCAACTTTATTTCAAAGTCACATTTGCAACCATTAAATCTTACAGTTAGCATATAACAAAAGAGCTTAGAGAACATGAATAATTCGTGTTCTTTAAGCTTTTTTCAAAACCCCATTTACTTATGATACGGTTCAACTCAACGCATCTAAATGAGGTTTCCTAAATCTGTTCACCAACATAGCTACTCATTTTATGGTCTTAATAAAATTTTTCCCGTGCTTTTGCGGCTTTCTAAAAAACGATGTGCTTCGCGGCCATCTCGCAGTGCAAATACTGTAGGCTCAGATACCGTCACTTTCCCCTCTTCTATCCAACGGAACAACTCGGCTGATCGGACTGCCCGTTCCTCACGAGAAGTAAGGACATTCCAAAGATCCCCACCAGTCAAAGTCTTTGACGTATCCATCAACATTCTTGGGTCAACTGGAACAGGGTCACCACCTGCCATCCCATAAAATACAACTGTTCCCCCAATGCGCGTGACTGCAAAACTGTCTTCAAGTGTCGATCCTACTGAGTCATAGACTACATCCACACCTTTTCCGTTTGTTTCCTCTAAAATTTTTCTCTTCCAATCATCCGAGTACAGGAAAACCTGATTCGCTCCTGCCTTCTTAGCTACGGACGCCTTCTCCGTTGAAGAAGTTAAACCAATGACCCTTCCTCCAAGGACCTTTGCAATTTGAACAAGCAACTGTCCAACGCCCCCTGCCGCCGCATGAACTAGAATAATATCGTTCTCGTTAACAGCATAACTATCCTTTGTTAAATAGTGGGCAGTTAAGCCTTGCAGCAAAACGGAAGCCGCCTCTTCAAATGAAACGTTCTCTGGAAGTGGAATTATTTTTTCCATTGGAGCTGCCACTTGTTCCGCGTTAGCATATTGGACATCGGCAAATGCAACAGGGTCGCCAACACTTATTCCCTGGACATTAGCTCCAGTCTTTTCAACAACTCCCGCCCCTTCATAACCTAAAATAAACGGGGCATTGCCAGTAAGATGATAATTCCCTTTTCTTCTATAAATATCTGCAAAATTCAAGCCAATTGCTTTCATCCTTACTAATATTTCATCAGGACCGATAACCGGATCCGCAATTTCAACATATTCTAGTACTTCCGGTCCTCCGAATGTATTAAATACAAGTGCTTTCAAATACACAACCTCCTCTTATATCTCTTTAGATAAATAATAAAATAATTAAACGATTAGAGATGCAAATCAGTGCTAAAGTCCACCTAGAGCGCCTATCATTAAACGTTTTAGGTGGTATTTGTCATAAAACTCCACTCACTTATGGTACGCTTCATCCAAATTAATCCAAAAGCCTTTTAATAATTTACCAATAAGCCCTTTGAATTCTTATTCAAGAAAAGCACCCTATTGTTGAATATAAGTATTAAATTTTGCACACTTTACTTGAAAGAAGGTTATCCTTTATTACTCCTCCGAAATTTCAATAATAATTCCCTTCCTAACAAGCCTTTTATGATTATAAGGAACATAACTTAATTCTTTATACTTTTCATTCCAAATAATATTTATGAAATAAGATGGTTCTTTAAGAAAATAATCTGGAGACACATTCTCGAAACAATAACATTCGTTAGGGTAAGTTTCTCCACATTCAAATAATTCAAGAACATCATTCTCGATTGCACATCCACCAATTATGAAATCATAAACAGAATACAATTCTATCAGGAAACTTGTAAAGTCATTAATTTCATCATTTTTTATCCCAATTTGTTCCCATCCTGAAGCCTCAAAAATAGAACCTTCAAACAAAAAATTAACCATTATAGAATTTGAAGAAACCTTTTCTATTTGTAATGTTCCTTTTCGTTTCCTTGTTAAATAGACATATAACCTTAAATTTAAAGAATGTATGTAATCTGTTTGTGGGTCTTCTTCGTCATAAGGATAGCCTCTATCAAAAGAATCAATAATTTCTTCAATGTTCTTGTCAACAGTTTCAACTGTGTATCTGATCTTTGAAAGCAACTCTATTATATTCTGGATTGTTTTCCTTTTATTTTCTTTAATGTCCAATAAGAAACCAACTTCAAGGAAAGGGCCGCCTTGCAGCCATTGTGGAAATTCCATCCTAATCGCTCCAAACCTTTTAATGCATATTTCAATAATACTATTTTCTTTCAATATTCTCCTGTTAGTTTAATTGACTTGCTAACAATCTTACCTATATTTTATCGAAATTTTAAATACATTACTCCACAATATGGCCCGATTGTTGAATAAAGCAAAGGTCAAATTTAAGTACTTTTATCCTTGTTCAAAAATAATAATTTTACAGAACTTGATTATATTTGAACCTTTACTTCCCTTAAAAAGCCATCTGATTTTAAATTAGTAATAGCTCATCCAGAGACCCCTACCCATATATACATAAAACTTATATTACAGTTAATACAGAAAAACAAAAAAAGAGTAATACAAACCACTTGTTTACTCTTTTGTCCGCAGAACTATTTTTTTGTGCTTATTTTATTTAACTGAATTAAATTATTCTCTCTCAAAAACCTTATTATATCAGGCTTATTTAACTTAATTGATTTTAATTTAACTCGGTTTATTAGCCGGATAGATTCGACAAGTTGGCAGTCGCAAGTTCGAGACTTGTCGAGACCATTATTTTAGAAAGCTCACAAATATTGTTATATCAACGTTTGCGAACTTTTTTTGGAACAACTCGTGTACTAAACCTCGAATTATTGTCCAATGCTTACAAATTGCTCACAAGTTTTTTTTCAGTGATTTATCAAAAATATTCGCTAAATCATTATCTTCATTAAACCCAAGACATCATAAGATCTTTGTCTTTTTCTTACTCACTCTTATACCAAAATAGTATTGACCACTTTCAGAAATTATATTAATATTATAACAATTTACAACTTGAAAGGAATTAAACAAAGCTTATTTCTATTCGTAAGCTACATATTCTTTCGGGGCTTTTTATTTTTAGAAAATTCACAATATATTCAACATTATATATTCGGAGGTATTAAGAAATGAAACAAACGACAAAACAATATATTGTTGAGCGGATGTATAAGGGGTCTCAAGGGCTTGCAAACGCAGTTCTTGTCACATTAGGTATTGGCCTTCTGATTGAGACGTTCGGAACTTTTACTGGTTGGGAAGGCTTTACAACTATCGGTAAGGCAGCACAACTTATGCTTGCGCCTGCAATCGGTGCTGGTATCGCTTATCAATTAGGTGGAAATACATTAGTGATTTTCAGTGCGATGGCATCTAGTACAATTGGTGCAAATGCCCTACATATGAATGCGGAAGGAGCCTGGATTCTTACTACAGGACAACCGATAAGTGCCGTGTTAGCTACCATTATTGCTGTTTGGGTTGGGAAACGAATTGCTGGTAGAACGAAGTTAGATATGCTTGCTATTCCATTTTCATCTATATTTATCGGAGGTGTCGCAGGTGTAGGATTAGCAGCAGTGACTACCCCACTTTTGGAACAGTTAAGCAGATTTATCGCAAACTCTGTTTCAGGATATCCTGTGATAGGGTCCATAGTTATCGCACTAGTCTGGAGTATTTTCCTAATGTCTCCGGCCTCTTCAGCAGCAATTGCCATTGCCTTACAACTTGACCCAGTTTCGAGTGCCGCTGCACTAATCGGATGTACGGCTCAGTTTGCCGGATTTACGGCGATGTCTTTTAAACAAAACGATTTAGGCGCCAATATTGCCCAATCATTTTTAACACCAAAAGTACAAGTGCCAAATCTCGTAAAAAACCCACTTCTTGTTATAGGGCCATTTCTATCTTCCGTCATTTGTGCGCCAATCGCAATACTAATGTTTCACTTTGAAGTCCCTTATGCATTAGCGGGACTTGGTCTAAACTCATTTATTGCACCTTTAAATATTCTTGCTAACCAAGGTGTGATTGTTCTAATGATGTATATTGTATTAGGTGTCATTTTACCAGCTGTCATTTCTCTTACTGTTTATCATTTACTAAAAGCTAGAGGACTAGCTAAGACTGGGGATTTACGTATGGAAATTCAATAATCTTTAAATTTTTGACACAGATCTTTATAATCTTTTTGTAACTGAACAATCTTCTCTTTTTTCACATTTCGTACATTAAAAGGGTATAAAGCCTTCTTGGATTAATACCCCTCGTTAGTGGAATTCAAAGATCATTTGCTTACTAAAATGCTCACAGAATTACTTTTTTAGCTTTTTTTATTTAATTCAGTTGATTTTATAATTGATGAAAACCTTGTTAATTAATGTTTCGCATACTTATTTAACTGAGCTGAACTAGCTTAATTTGGCCTTATGCTTTCGACAAGGTGAGGTTCTAAAATTCTTGACTTATCAAGACCATTATTATAATTGCTCGTGAACCTTGGTATATTAAGGTTTACGGGTTTTTTATTTTCATAAAATTTCCTACCCTATGCCTGGATTTTCCCAAAAAGATCTCATTCAACAATATGGCCCTATAACGGAAAAAAGCGATCTTCTTTTGAAGAATCGCGCCCTATTATGGAATATGTATAACTAATATTTCACCTGCATATTATCTTGTAGTATTTTCTCTGCAAGTTTAATGTTTTCTTTTAGAAATAAAGGTAGTTCCGTATGTGTAAGAATCTCTGATGTTGTCATCCAAATAACTTCATCCACTTCTTCAGTACTTTTAGCGTAAGGTTCTCCAGATTTATGATGACAAAGGAAAACGATATCGATTACATTTATTCCTGATTCTGTAACGAAGGAGGAGCTATTTACATATTTAATGCCTGTAATTTCGCTACCTACTTCTTCAAAAACTTCTCGTTTTAATGTTCTTTCCAGAATATCAGACGAATCACCTTCAATTTCACACTTTCCTCCTACTAATGAGAGACCTCCACCAGCATGCTCCTCCTTTTCACTTCTGCGGATTAAAAGCCATTTCTCATTGCGACGAATTGCCCCTTCTACATTTACTACAAACATAAAATACCCCCTGAAATTTATTAGTTTAAAAAGAAAAGTTACGCGTCCATTAATTTGTTAAATTTTTTATCGTAATGACTTCGCTTTAAAAAATCTGAACGCCAATAATCATATAAATCTTTTCGACTTGCTTTTAGAAAAGTTTTTAATACTTTTTTTAAACGAGAGTTATAAGGAAATTGAACATCTTTACCTAAGCTGTAACCTTTATTAAAGTAAAATGCTGCAGATTCATAATCTTTGATTTCTTGATATAAATAGCCTATGAATATAAATCCACTAGCTAATTCTTCTACTACGAAATCTTCGTCATTTAATTTACTCTTAAAAAACTCTACCGCTCTTAATTTTTTCTTCCTCGAAAACAAACCGTACAAAGAATTAGCTTGCTTTACAACATCAATATATTTTTTTGAAGGGTCTTTTAAATTATAATTGGATTTCATTTAATCACCTATCTCCTTAAAATCTTCTTAAATTAACCTGTTGCTTTAGTTTAAGTGTATTTTCTCATTTAATAAGGACGTTATTCAACAATGTGGCCCTATACCGGAAAAAAGCGATCTTCTTTTGGAAGAATCGCGCCAGATTGTTGAATTTGTTTTTTGTGACCCTCGATATTTCAACAAGAATAATAGCTCAATAATGCTATAAAGCAACATTCTTGAGCTTTTCATTAGGAACCTTCCTTCTGGACAGAATTACATATATTCTCTCCCTAAGCCAACTTCCTTGAACGCATCTTCATAGAATTTTGATTCCCATTCTCCACTTAATACCTTATCCGTGTACAAAGCCTTTCTCATTTCCTCAAAAATTGTTGGATTAATTGATGGAAATCTTGCTTCAAATCTTATTTCATTATCTAAATCCTTTAAAGCATACCCAATTGAACCATATATACCGGGAAATTCTTCAGCTATTTCATCTGCGTAATTTAGAAAATCTAGTATATATTCCTCAAAGCTGAAAATCGCATCTTTTTGATCATCATAAAATCCAAATACGAAACTGGACTCATCTATCCACTGCTGCAACATACCATAAAAAGCAAGAAGTGTTCCAGCCCGTATATCCTTTTCAGGATAATTGAAGTATTTATTAAATTTTACATTATAAGCTCTCCATGGCTGACTTGTTGAAAATCCAACCCATTCCATACTATTAAAAAGAATTTTAAGCTTCTCTCTAACCATACTTGTTGCTCCTTTATCTGTATAAAGCTAAATTTTACGTTACTCTAAAAACACGTTCGATTGCTGAATAGTATCTGCTTCTATTAGCTAATCAGATTCTGAAGTAAAATAACTTAATAAACTATCAATTGAATGGATTTCTGCAAATGGTTTTATAGTTGTCCGATTCTTTTCCATTAATGGATTGTACCAAATACCCTTTATATTAGCACTTTGACATCCCCTAATATCCTTTTCTAAGTCATCTCCAACAAATAATACTTCTTCAGGATGCATATTAAGACTATTTAATGCTAATTCAAAAATTTGTTTATCTGGTTTGCTAAATCCCACTTCTTCTGAAATGATTACTGTTTCAAAATAACTATTTAGTTTAGTATTATTTATTTTAGCTCTCTGCCTCTGAGTTGTCCCATTTGTTATAATTGCTACTTTAGCTCGTTGCTTTATTATATTTACCATATTTATAGTGCTTTGATTTATTGAAAAACAATTCGGGAAATTATAATTCCAAAAATCTTGAATATCATTACTTGGCAGTCTATATTTTGGCGGAAATTCATTAAAAAAAGATACAAAGACTCTTGTTTTATTACTTTTACCATAGTCTCTTCGATCATACTCTTTGAATTTCTGTAACATTTGATTTCTTTCAGAATTCTTTACATCAACATAACACTTTTCTAAAATGATAAGAAACATATTATCTATAGCATTATCCCTATTAAGAAGGGTATCATCTAAATCAAATACTACTGCTTTATAACCCATTGATAATCATTCCTTCCAAAATATATAGAACCTTCAACCAATATCCCATTAATCACATACCATACCAATTACTTAGAATCGCGCACTAGTAAAAGTTTATTTTTAAATGCGCACTTGATGAAGGGATAAACTGTAAAAAAATTAACTTTGGTAAGATTTATAAGTAATGGTGTTATAAATGAATATCGTGTGGATATATTTTATTACTCAAATAAATCCTCAATTATATACTACTGTATATTATAACAATTGTGTTATAATTTTCCATAAATGGAATGTGGTATCAACCTGGTGGTAAACTAATAATGAGAGAAAATCTTAATTTATTTTATTAAATATACGATAAACAAGTAGATTTCCTCTTCGACATACAACTACCTAGAAAAGAGGGAAAATAAAACATGTTAAATAAATTCAGTGATTATATATATTATATGCCTAATCAAGATGAAAACGACCGCCCTACTTTGGGCCTGGTTAGTGGAGAACAATATAGCCTAATTGTAGATTGTGGTAACTCTACTCAACATGCAAAGGATTTTTTAAATGAAATTAAAAAGCTAAATGTACCCCCAATTAAATATGTGGTAATTACCCACGCACATTGGGATCATTTACTGGGCATGAATGAATTTGATGCTACTATTATAGTGAATAGTCAAACAAACGAATTGCTAAATGTATGGCAAAGTTACAAATTTGATGACAGTTCACTCCAAACGTATAAACAGTCTAAAATAATGGGCGATAAATGCATCGAGATTATTCAAACAGAAATCCCAAATCGAAATCAATTTAAATTAAACGCTCCACACATCATCTTTGAAAAAACATTAACGCTCGATTTAGGGAATAAATTATGTGTACTTGAAAAAATAAACAGTACACATTCTGATGACGCTACAATCATTTATGTTCCTGATGAGAAAGTCATTTTTTTAGGGGATTGTGTATATGGTACAACGAAAAACTCTTTATTCCATTATAAAAAATCATTATTATTACCGATGATTGAAGATGTTCAAAAATATAATGCAGAAGCATTCCTCCTTGGCCATGAATCAATTTGTGATATGGAAGAAATGACGACTTTTTGGAGAGATTTAAGAGCAGCAAGTAAAGCAGTTAATTCTTCCTCATTAGAAGACGCATTAGAATCTTTCAATCTAGAAAATAACAGAACTCCTAATGATGATGAGCTATTTTTTATAAAAGCATTTGTAAATGACTATATTATTCAATCACTTTAATTTGATAAAGAATGAATCGCGTAACCAATGATCACTTTACGAAGTGACCATTGGTTATTTTTTTAAAGAGATTGTTATTTTCTTGATAATAAAAATTAGCGCTAATCCTTATACAGAATAGCGCCCTTTTGTGAAATAAGTATCAGCTATTATTAGCTAGTTTAATGAAACAACAACCTTAACCTTTTACCATTCTGGTCCATCATTAGAATCACTCACTTTAAGAGTAAATACATTGTGATTTAATTTGGTTTTTTTCACTAATTCATAGAAGTTTGTCTTTGTCGGTTTTCCAACGTGATTTTTCTAAGTTCAATCTTATTACTATCCTCCCTGACTTTTAAGTTACTGGATTCTCCAAGCGTCGTTTGCTAATTCAGAGGTAATTTAACGATATGGCAAGTTTACTGAAAAGGAAAAATTGCTTTTCAATACTTCCACCTGATTATTAAAAATCCGCGCTTCATAAGCCTTAATCTACTTTAATGCCAAATGCTATCCATCTTCTATCTATATCCTCAATTACAAATTCTTTATTGTTGTAATCGGTATTATTTAATAAACGGATTATTTTCACATTAGAATTAATAAGCTCTTTTTGAAGATTCTCTTGATTTTTTGTAATAAAGTAAGCATCGTACCCGTAGCCATATAAATCCCTATTGGGAATTACTTTTTGTCCGTTAGTCTTAGTTAATATAATTTCTGTTGTATCACGATACAAACATATATGGGGTTCGGTTGCGTCCAAATATCGTACAGCCTTAAATCCCATTTTTTGTTCATAAAATTCAGCAGTTTTTAATATATCCGATGTCGGAAATATACAGTGTGATTCTAATAAAAGATTTTTCATTTTGCTTACTCCTTTAATATTTCTGGTCACTATCGGTTTTCTTTACTGCCGTTTAATAATCCTTCTTTTGCAAACCTGTGACACTATAAATTAGTTATTCAACAATATGGCCCTATAACGGAAAAACGTGATCTTCTCTTTGAAGAATCGCTCCCGATTTGTTGAATAAGGGATCGTCATATTCGTGTGGTTGTCTACCCAAATACGATTTTGGGAACGGGTCAAAATTGTAATTTCAAATATCTAGTGTCCACGAATACCTGGTTTAAAATACTGAATTTTTATATAGATAACTATGAAAAATAAGCTTAATATGATGCACTTCGTCAATTCGATCGTATGTAATGATAGATGTATTTGAACACCATCAGTAAAATAAAATACATTCATTAGACCATGAAAAAAAGTTGCTGGAATGATAGAACCACTCCACTCTCTTAGATAGGATAGTAAATAGGAAGTGAAAAAAAGAATAACTAGGTAACTTATTATGCCGATTATAAGATTTGTATAACCTTTATATAAAAGGGCAATTGGAAAATGCCAAAGACTCCATATTAAGGCGATAATAAAGGCTGTTTTATGGAATGAATAGATTTTTCTCAATCTGTTGTGATAATAGCCACGCCATATTATTTCTTCTATTAGTGCTGAAATCGTTGTGATAGTAAGTCCTAGTACTAATAAAATTAATAATTCTTTAGGCTCTGCTAATAAAAATGTCCCTTGATTAGTTAAAAAGAAATATGTATGAACAAACAAACCTAAAACGATAGGTAAAACAATTGAGAGAAGTAGTGGAGCAATTTTAGGTTTTTTAATTGCAAATTGCTGCATTTCAATTTTATTGCAAATAACAATTTGTTGTATCAAAAATATTAGTAACGGTATGATCATTAATAATCCTAAGTAAGCTCTAGGTTCCTCTGTACGTGCTAAAAAAAAATGGTACATCGATTTAATAATAAATATCCATATAGTTAGCCATTTCAGGTCTTTGAAATTCAAGAAAATACCTCACTTCATTTATTTCTTATTATATATTACTTCGATATAAAAAAATCCTTTAATAAATACTCCCACCCCGCTTTTGGTTACATTACATAAAAGGCTTTTTAATCCACAATATGGCCCTATAATGAAAAAACGCGATCTTCTCATTGAAGAATCGCGCCCTATTGTTGAATAGTATAGGATATATCTCTATCGAATCTTAATATTTATTAAAATGATCTTTCAAAACAAACACATTTGTGAACACGTTTATTATTTTTAAATTGGTCAATATCGTTCCCAACGTAATGAGTGAAAGTTTTAACTAAAAAGAGATTAGGTATGTTACTTTGAATTGTATGTTTTATTTCGCTTCCTTCAAAATAAACGTGGTAATAGGAATCAACCATTTTAAATTTCATTTTTTCATACCAGTTTTGAACCCAAAGATCATCTCTTGTCCACGCCTCAAAACGATTAATATTCATTTCTTTTGCTTTAGTTTCAGCAGCATAGAGTAGTTGTTGCCCTATTCCTTGTCGAGAAAAATCTGGATGAACAGCAATGTGCCAAATCATTCCACCTAATCCTTCTCCTCTAGAGCAAACTGTTCGTTCTTCTTTTTCAAACTCAACATCAATAAGCCCAACAATTTGACCATCTAACTCTGCGACTAGCTCAATTGCCGGATTTTGATAGTGTTCTTTCTTATTTAGTACATTATCAAAATAAGCCGTCTGTAAAAATGCAAGTGTACGGCATCTTACCCAACCAGTTTCATCAGTAACACTATAGTTTCTAATAATCACTTTTATACCTCCGGATTTTAGGATCCACGTAGTTTATAGGGGATTTATACGCTTATCCCTTAAAATAGATGCACCCCGTTTAATTTGTTCGTGAATTTCATAATATACCGCCTCCTTTACTAACGATTATTTAGGTTTTACCATACATCCCCAATATATAGACCGTTAAAAAGGTATTTCACTATTCATAAAAGGGTCTTACTAAAGAGCAAAGCACAATTCTTATTGCAGAATCGCGCCCGATTGTTGAAGATTATTATTGAAATAAAGCTTCAAGACCTTGTTAATTCGTATTGTACATTTCCTATAAGTAGAACTTTAAAATAAGTTATCCGAAGTTGGGAATTGTGTTAACATAGGTAGAATATTATTTATACAATTCTAGTACGTAACGTGGATAAAATAATTATATAGTGACCTCTTCAATTTTATTGAATATTTCAGTATATAACTTTTTCAAATTCATTCGGTTCACATGCCATTCATCTTTTTCCCAAAACACCGCATCTCCAGATTGAACCTTAAAATACTCATCTTTATCGTTACGTACATACCCTTCTCCTGCTATTACTAATAAAAGTTGGGGGACTACTGCTTGATGATATCCTATAACGCCACCTTCCTCTAAGTGCATACATCCAATATTGGTTGTTTTATCTGTTTGAATAACTCGAGACATTATAAAATTTGAATTAAAATGAAAAATCTTCTTACCACTATCTTTACTAATTTTATAAAACTCCATTATGTACCTCCAAGAATCCGTATATAGAACACTTATTCAAATAAAGGGCCTCTCCCTTTTTCCAGGAAAGCGCCAGATTGTTGCATAAAGGTGGCATCAGATTTATACATATACAATAAACAAAAAGGATTTACCAAACGTGGCTTTTATTATATTGAATATCAGCTTTTTTAATATAATTATTCGGTATTCCAAATTAGCCATTCATTCTTTTTTGAGCAGTATTAGTATCTTTAGATACTGGTATGTGTTCAGTAGCTTTAGATAAACCTGTTTTGGGCATATTAACATAAATTGCTTCAGAAGCACCTTTTTCTATTTGATAGGTTTCGTGAAAAACACCGACACTTCCATTATCTTTAATCTTATTATTGTATGTTTTCCAAGCATATGAATGATTTTTTCCGTGAGCATAGTTTACTAATTCTTCGAATCCTACCCAATATTGAACTAAGATTACTTTTCTCCAACTAAATAAAAATTCGGTTTGTAAGAAACCCCATTGAGGGTTTTGATACAATTCTTTAACCATAGGTCCCATAGCATTAAAAACTGGTACCCACTTCCAAAATTTTAATAGATGATTAATACGCATACCAATAATAAATACAACAATTTCTTTATCCTTACAATTAGCTATATACCTGCCGTTAAAAATTTTAGTTCCCATTAAGATATCCCCTTTTTTACTGAATATAAATAATGTGTAGCTCTTCAATAAATCATAACAAAATTCCATAAATTTTCCAGTTGTTAAAGTATGGATTGTGAAAGAATGTACTTAAACTAACGCTATCGTTAATTGAAATACTGAAAGTTCCTGAAGCGTCGTTTGGTACTATGCATAAAAGATTATTATTCAACAATATGGCCCTTTACGGAAAGCGCGATCTTCTTATTGGAGAATCGTGCCCGATTGTTGAATATCAAAATAAGAGTATTGTCGAAAATTATTTTTATTGTGATATATGTTTGTACTCTAATATTTCTAGTTTAAACTCATGTTTACATATTTGCTTATTTATTTTTCACTATCACAGTACGGAGATATTCTTACCTTAACCAAATCTTCTTTACCATTCCCGTTAAGTTGTTCTGAAGGAATATCAATTCTAACAGTAACATCATAAGAATGATTATTATTTTAAGTAATATCACAATTCCTCTTCTATTCCAAATAAGACCGTTCTACCATACATACAAGGAAGTTCCCAAATACGATTTTGGGAACGGGAATGGACTGTAATTAATGTTACCAAACGACTCTTTGGAAAGGTTATACTTTAACTGATGAAGCAGCTTAATTAAACTAGAATAACGCTAAAGGGTAGATGATTTTTAACATGGAGGTTAAGTTATGTGGAAGAATTATTTGAGCAGTATTATAAAAGACAGTCAGTTTAAAGCACCTGCAACAGAAAAAGAGATAATTTCGATAAAAAAAGAATTAAACACTGAATTACCAAAGAAATTGACTGAATTATACAAGGAGACAAATGGAGTAGATGGCGAATACTACTCTTATATTTGGTCAACGGATCAAATGGTAAGGGAAAATTTATCTGTTTGGGATATTGAAGAATATGAAAACTATAAGAAGCCAGATAACTTATTATTCTTTGTTGATGCAGGTAATGGCGATTTATTTGGTTATTTAATAGTGGATGGGAAAGTTCAAAATGAAAACATTTATGGTTGGAATCATGAAGATGGTAGTCAGAAAATTATTGCATCTTCATTAGAAGAGTTTATTAAAGGATGGTATAGTGGAGGAATTTCTATCTAAATTAACCCTAATGGTTGCTTTAGTGTAACAAAATCATTTCCAAAAATCGCTTTGGCTGTATTTTCATTATTCTAAAATCGTTCATGTCTGTGAAGGAAAATAAGTAAACGGAGGAAAAAATGAGTACACTCGTATATTTAACAAGACACGGAGAAACCGTGTGGAATACAAAAAAACTCATGCAAGGCTGGAAGGACTCATCTTTAACAGATAAGGGGATAAAACAGGCAAAACAATTAGCTCAAAGCCTGTCTGAAGTACCATTTGACGCTATTTATTCAAGTACGAGTGATAGGGCTGTGAAAACTGCTGAAATAATTAAAGGGAAAAGACCTTTGCAAGTAATTCAAACTGATACTTTAAGAGAACTTTCTTTTGGAAATTGGGAAGGAAAAACATTTGATGAAAACGAAAGGGAAAGCCCGAAAGAATGGAGTGCTTTTTGGGAAACTCCTCATATTTTTTCAAGCAATACTGTAGAATGCTTTAGTAAAGTGCAAGAAAGAATGGTTAAAACAATAAACTACATAGTTAAACAACATCCTAACGAAACTGTTTGTGTAGTTTCTCATTCTATTGCCCTTAAATTACTGTTAGACTTCTTTGAAAACAATACGCTTGAAAATTTATGGTCTTCTTCACCTATTCCTCCAACAAGTTTAACTTTGCTTAAAATAGACAGTGTAACAAATGAGATTATATTTAAATGTGATACTTCTCACTATAATGCATAAAGACTTTTTTCACCAAACAGACGCTATTATTAAAGGGTTTGTTCCTAAATGAAAGTTGGGGGCATAAGAAAAATCGGTAAACGTTGTTGTAGCAGTGTTTACCGATTTTTTTTATTATGGAAACGAACCCCCCTGCTATGCGGGGGGTTCTAAAGAACTTTTAGCTATGAACCTAATCAAGGATCGGACACTTTGCTTTTCATTATTCGTTTTCGTATAGCAAAAATCGGTTCTAATTAAAGTCAGGAACAAAATACCTCTTCCTGCTTTTTGGATAGCTCAATTTCAAAGCCTAAATCCTCTAACATACGATAATCTCTATTTGCTTCTTGCCCTTCTGTCGTTAAATAGTCGCCAACAAAAATACTGTTGGCTGCATACATGCCCAGTGGTTGAAGTGAACCAAGATTCACCTCACGACCACCTGAAATACGAATTTCCTTCGTAGGATTCATATAGCGAAATAGCGCTAATACTTTTAGGCAATAGCGAGGATTTAACTCCTTCGTACCTTCTAACTTTGTACCATCAATTGCATTCAGGAAATTGACCGGAATGGAATCCGCATCTAATTTGTTAAGCGCTCTTGCAATATCCACTACATCCTCTTTTGTTTCCTTCATACCGACAATCGCTCCAGAGCAAGGTGAAATACCATGCTTTTTAGCAATTTCCACAGTATTTACACGATCTTCATACGTATGTGATGTTGTAATGTACGAATGGTGGCGCTCGGATGTATTTAAATTATGATTATAACGGTCGACACCGGCCTCTTTTAATTGCTGCGCCTGCTCTTCCTTTAATATTCCTAAACATGCACATACCTTTAAACCATATTTATCTTTTATTTCTGTCACCGCTTCACTTACTGTATTCACATCTTTCCGTGTTGGGCCACGTCCACTTGCTACGATACAATATGTACCAATCCTGTTTTCAAATGCACGCTTTGCCCCTTCTAGAATCTCATCCTTTGTAATAAAAGGATATTTTTCAATCGGAGCCGTTGATTTTGAAGACTGTGAGCAATAGCCACAATCCTCAGGACAATAGCCACTCTTCGCATTCATAATCATATTCAGCTTTACTTTTTTACCGTAATAATGCTTACGGATAGCGAAAGCCCCATCCATCAATTTTAATAGCTCATCATCCTCACTATTTAAAATTGCTAGTGCCTCTTCATTATTAAGTACTTTACCTCCAATAACTTCTTGCGCCAATTGTAACCAATTCATTAAATATGCTCCTTTTCTACTCTGACAATTTTTAATGTTCGTGCAGTTTGGAATACCGGGTACAGTCGCTGTGCTAATAAAGCAGCAAGTAGTGATAAGCAAAAATCCGCTACAATACTATTTAAGAAACCTATTACCAAAATATGTGACCAGCTGGCTTTTACATTTAGCCAAAAATTTAATGACACATACAAGTACGGTACAGCAACTGCATAAATCAGAAATAATCCCACAATATTTGCGCCGATAAAATGGTTTTTTGTCGGTGCTTCTACCGTTGCTAATCGGTATCTGTACCGACAATCCAAAAATTTAGCAGCATTACTACCTCTCTTTTACGTTAACCAAATACAAATTTAGGTTAACACATAAAATCTATCTTTGTAAATAAATTTTGAAAATTCAACTTAAATGAGAGGTTTATATACGAGTCTACTAGGTTTTGAGAACCTATAAACATTTCTGGATTACAACACTCATTCGAATGAGATATTAGCGGGGTAACTTCATATAATTAATGCAAAAGCTTCAGTCTATAATATTATTAACAATAAAAAGTAAGCCCGAATTATAAATCCGGACAGAGATCGTAAAAATCTAAGTCGATTGAATTTCGATATGAATACCCCCTCGTAGTTCTTAAATCAGCTCCGATTCTTCAAATATCGTGACCATTCCTCCACCGATGAATCAAGCCTTATCCGCTTTTACGTTGCATTATTATTCCAATAAAGAAAAAAACCAGGTACGCAACAGCACCTGGTCAAGCCTTCAATATAAGAATGGTTTGGTCATCATGAATATCCGATGGCCTCAGTTCGTTTACCCTTTCTAACACTTGCTTGGCGAGCAATTCCCCTGGCAGCGAAATGTCGGCTTTCATTACTGCTCTATGCAGCAAGTCGATCCCATCGGATGCATCGTCTTCCTTGCACTCGGTCACCCCGTCTGTATAAAGGATAATGAGGTCATTTGGCTCAAGCTCCACACTGTGTGTCGTGTAGATGCTGTCCGCCATAATGCCAAGCGCAGGGTTTCTCGTGTGCAAATTAATAAATTCATCGATGCCAGCCTTGTACCATATAATCGGCTCATGCCCACCGGTCGAATAGGAAAAAAGCCGGGATGACTTATTGTAGTTCGCCATCGTCAAAGTGACAAAGGAATAGTCGCTCGTATAGTCATGTACAAAGCTGTTCATACTGGTCAGCACATCATGCGGCTCCTCATAGCGGCTATTGAAATCCTCCAGCGCATAGACCATCATCGATTTTTGTATAGCTGCCGGAACACCTTTACCTGAAATATCGGCAATAGCCAGCATCAGCAAATCGCCCTGCGGCACGATGCTGTAAAAATCGCCATTCAGTGCACGATAAGGAACGCTCACCGCACCAACATCTTCGAGCAGCTTCCATTTACGTTGCTGCATACTGAGCGATTCCTGGAGTTTAACGGCCAGTTGCAGCTCCAGATCTATTTCCTTTTTCTCCCGTTGCAATTCATCAAAAGCCAATTCCCGAGAAAGATCGTAAAAAGTGATGACCGTCCCCCTCTGCTCTCCATTTTCAAGCATCGGCTCTGTTTTCATCGATATAGGGAACACATGTCCATCCCTATGCTGGAAAAATTGGTCCTTTGAGATGCGCGACTTTCCGTCATAGGACGTTTGCCATGCGAGGCAAGCCGTTTTTGATAAGCAGTGGCCGTCGGAGGTACAGTGAATGAGATCATGCAAATCCAAGCCCACAATTTCCTCCTGCCTATAGCCCAGCATCTTTATAGCAGAGTCGTTGATGAATGTCACCTTGCCTTCCTTGTCGATTCCATAGATTCCCTCAGCCACCGAATTCAGTAAAAGTTTATGCCTTGCACTCAAATTATGCAGATCTGTATAAGGTTTTTCAATTTTACGGTGATATATATGCTTCAGCAAATAGTAATAACCCAGTACTTTAAAAACATGCCCAGCCATATTCCGATATTCCGTTATAGCCTCGTAGGAAGTAAAAAGCCATGAAGACAGGATCAAGTAAAACGAAGCAAAGGAAAAGTCCCTGAAATTCATGTCAAATTTGCTCGACATCACTTTAATCAGCACCGCACCATGAATAATCATCGTTACATATTCAAAGCCGTTCTTCAATGACGTTGGACCCCTTTCCCCGATAAGAAGCGGCAGGTCCGCATAATATTTAAAAATGAAGAAGGCCACAGACGCTGCATACAATAATGCAAGCAGATAAACGTAATTTCGAACAAATAGCTTCACTCTGCTTTTTAATGGAAAAAGTACGACAACCAAGAAAATGATGCTCTCAGTCAAGCGTGCAGCAATCCAGAACCAAGCAGCCACCAACGAATTGCTGTCAATTATAAAATACGGCATCCCTTCAAAAGAGACTGTATGCAGTGCATCCAGCACCGCCACCGCCACAAACATCGCCGAAAACATCAGCCAGTTTGCCGACATCGTTTCCCTAAAGGAAATCCAGCCATGAAGCGCAATGGCGAGCGCCACAAAAATGCTAGCCACCTCAAGAATACTGTGAATCGCTACATGGTTGGCGCGAATTGGCTCATAGAGCGTCGTAAAAAAATCGACCTGCAGATTCAGAGCGGTAAAAAAGAAGACAGAAATTAGCACAAGTAATCTTGTAGACAGTGTCAAACTTTGAAAAAAGGCAATCATAGTTGTCCTCCATTTTTTTGGGAAAGCGATTCATTATAATTTTCTTTGTATTATCTAGACCGGCATTGCCTTAACGAATTCGTGCATACCGCAATTATTGAACGTTTGTTCGCATTAATTAATCTATTATACTACGCTTTGCAGGGAAAATAATATGGAAAAAGAAGAAAATGGATATATTTTCATAGATATATCATTCTCCTTTCTGCAAGGCATAACACGCTTTCCTAATTCAAGATAGTACGCACCCCAAAAGTTAGAGTAAAAAACTACTCTTGAGGTGCGGTAACGAATTGCGCCCAATTGTGAAATAACGATTAGCTTCTATTAGTTGGTTTTGTTGAAAATCGATGTAATTCCTTTTTAGCAGTTTGAATATATTTTAAGCGGCTCGAGCTCAAATGGATTTCATGCATCACAAAAAGCAGACATGCTGAGTATGCCTGCTTTTAATGTGGTGTGCGGAGTCGGTACCCCATTATTTCATTATATGAATTAGTTCGATAGATTTTAAAATAATAACTTCCTTAAACTAAAAGTACCAGCTCTTAGTTAAGGAAGTGTATAGTTCTATACTTACTCTAAAGGGAGAATTGCCTTAAGTCACAATTGATTCACTTACAATAATTACCTCGGCCCATTTCGATCTAAAATGGCGGATGTATTATCTTCATGTAAGTTGTTCAAAGTAGTTGTAGTACTATCCCTTGCATATACATCTTCTTTCCCAAAAGGAATATCCGTAGTTTGAACTTCGGATGCCTGTGCTAATAATGCTTCGCTATCGTTTTTGGACATGCCAAATGCTTCACTTATTAGTTCGACTCCTGTCTTTCCATGATTCGCCTTCGAAACTTTCTTCCCCATATTCACACCTCCTCTATATAGAATGTGTGAAGGTTCATTATTTATGTAAAAAATCTAGGAGGTTTCATTTGCCAATCATCTGATTTTGAAGCAGCTTAAATTTGTAATTTAAAAATTAAACAACTACTGCAGCTTCCCTAGTATATCCAGAATTCCGTTAAAATATAGCTTTAAAAAATATTAGAATCCTTATTAGAAAAAACATGATCAAGGGGTAACCAACACCAAATTGCATCTGTAAAATTAACTTTTGATCTTAATTTTTATTACTAAACATTTTCATTTCTATTTTCTTCATTCCTTTATTTTTCTCTGAATTTTCCATCCCTAATTGCTTTTTTATATCGTCGAAAATTGGTTTGAAAAAAATTGACACATATATTAGAAAAAGCTAATATGTTGGTATTAAAACGTATTCGTTTCCACTAATATTTAGGAGGGATTTTTTGAAAATTATAGATGTTGACATGAAAGTTAAATTAATTCATGGATTTTCCAACAAGACGAGGATTCAAATTCTTGAAAGTATAAAGGTTAAAGAAAAAACAGTTTCACAAATTGTAGAAGAAATTAATGGAAATCAGTCAAATATCTCACAACACCTCGCTTGTTTAAAAGGCTGTGGAATTATTGTGGGCCGAAACGAAGGAAAATACATTTACTACAGCTTACGAAATCAACAGATAAGAGAGTTATTAAGCATGTTTGATGCTGTTCTTGAAGATGTTGAAAATGATATCTCATGTTGTGATCGTCAGATAGATTAGGAGGAGTTTACATTGGCTAAAGAAAGCTGTCGTTCAAACAATAGTTCAAAAACAGTAGAAGCTGGTTGTTGTAGTAAAGCACCGACTGGACCAGCTAATACGAGTTGTTCGAGCGCACTTGAACAACAGTCTAATAAGTCTGATTTAGCATCTTTATTATCTTTAGAAATAATGTCATATCGTGTTCATGGAATGGATTGTGGCGCATGTGCCGCAACTATTGAAAAGGGCTTGAGTAAACTTAAGGATATAGAGGAAGTTAAGGTTAATTTTAGCACAGGGAAAATGCAGGTTTCCGCAACTACTGCCGAAGCATTACTTCCAATAGAAAAAGAAATTAAAAAACTGGGCTTTTCCGCAGAATCTTTAAACCAAAAAGACAATATAAAAACATTTAATATTATTGGGATGGATTGTAGTAGTTGTGCAAAGAGTATCGAAAATCATATAAATACCCTTCCATCGGTTAAAAGTGTAAACGTCAATTTCTCTACAGGAAAAATGAAAATTGAACATTCCAATAGTGTACAGGAGATTATTTCAGAGGTTTCTAAAATTGGTTATCAAGCATCATTATTAGGAAATAACCAACAGCACCCCGTAGAACAAGAAAGTAAAAAATTTAACGACAATACTTACGTAGTTTTGTCTGGTGTATTGTTGGGATTTGGATTTATCGGATCATTTACTGGATTACCTCCTTTACTATCGACCATTCTGTATGCTATTGCAATGGTGATTAGTGGCGCTAAACCTGTTAGAAGCGCTTTCTATGCAATTAAAAGCCGCTCATTGGATATGAATGTACTCATGTCTGCTGCAGCTATTGGTGCTGCTATTATCGGCGAATGGTTTGAAGGTGCAACCGTTGTTTGGTTATTTGCTATAGGGAACTATCTGCAAAACCGCTCAATTGAACGTACGCGAAATTCAATTCGAAATTTAATGGATTTAGCTCCTGCAGAAGCATGGATTAAAGAAGGAACTAAAATCTCGAAAGTATCGGTCGAAGAAGTTAGCGTTGGTGATATTATAGTTGTAAAACCAGGCGAAAAAATCTCGCTCGATGGTGAAATCATTCTTGGAGAATCTAGTATTAATCAAGCCCCCATTACAGGAGAATCAATTCCAGTTGATAAAACGATTGGTGATGCTGTCTATGCGGGAACGATTAACGAACACGGTTCCCTTGATATTAAGGTAACGAAGCTAGCTGAAGATACGACGATATCAAAAATTATTCAATTAGTCGAAGAGGCACAAGAGAAAAAGGCACCAACAGAAGCCTTTGTTGATAAATTTGCAAGTATCTATACACCGATTGTATTCATTGTGGCATTAGTCATGATTGTACTTCCACCACTACTGGGTCTTGGCGCTTGGGGGGAATGGTTTTATAAAGGTTTAGAACTACTTGTTGTTGCTTGTCCTTGTGCTTTAGTTATTTCTACTCCCGTTGCCATCGTATCAGCAATTGGAAACGCGGCGAAGAATGGTGTTTTGATTAAAGGCGGAACGTTCCTTGAAAAAGCAGGTGCAATCACTGCCATTGCATTCGACAAAACTGGTACATTGACTGAAGGGAAACCGAAAGTAACTGAAATAAAAACCTTCAACGATTCAGAAGAGGAATTACTTTCAATTGCACTCACGCTAGAAGAATATTCAACACACCCTATTGCAAAATCAATCGTAAATCATGCGAATGACAAAGGAATCATATCGAAAAATGGTGATTCATTTAAGAGTATTGTAGGGAAAGGTGTTCAAGCGACGATTCAAGAAGAAACCTATTACGCTGGAAATCTAAAACTATTCGAAGATCTCCAGGTTTCCTTAGAAAATGTGTTTGTTCATGTTCAAGAAATCCAAAGTAAAGGTAAATCTGTTGTAATCATCGGAACCCAACAAAGGATCATGGGGATTATTGCAGTTTCTGATACAATCCGAGAAACATCTGCAACTGCCTTAAACGCACTAAAACAAAGCGGCGTTAAGCAAACAGTCATGTTGACAGGAGATAATGAAGGAACAGCAAAATTGATTGCATCCGAATCGAATATTAACCGATATTTTGCAGAATTATTACCCGAGGACAAAGTAAATGCGGTTAGGCAATTACAAAATGAAGGTCATAAAGTAGCAATGGTTGGTGACGGAATAAATGATGCTCCTGCACTCGCAACAGCCGATTTAGGTATTGCAATGGGCGGTGCCGGAACGGATACTGCTATGGAGACGGCTGATATTATTTTAATGGCTGATAATCTTGAAAAACTACCACATACAATGAAGTTAAGTAAAAAAGCGTTAAGGATTATTAAACAAAATATTTGGTTCTCTATCATCATTAAAGTCGCAGCTCTAGCATTAATCTTCCCTGGATATCTTACACTCTGGATGGCTGTATTAAGTGATACTGGCGCTGCTTTAATTGTAATATTAAATTCAATTAGATTACTTAAATTTAAAGGCTAAAACAGAAAAGAGGTGCTTCTAAATAAGAGGCATCTCTTTTTACATTAAAGTGTCGCTTTTAATTGTTAAATTGGAGGTGCAGTTTTTATTTGGCCATCTATTTACAACAAGATTTGTAATATTTTCGAGTGGGCAATATTTGACATAAATTATTGGGAAATTTTTTTATATCCCTAAAATTTGTATTACATTTTAAATATCCGTATATTCCCGCTCAAACCTAGATCTTAGCTTGAAAATTATTATTTTTTATCTGCTGGTGTTAGATACTTCATTCCTAATATACGTTTCATCTCCTCGCTCACCCAGTTTCGTAATGCAATGTTCCCATAGCTTCTTATTTCATCGTATCCCCTAAACAATATAAAATAGTAGGTCATAAAGTCATCAGATTTTTGCTTTTCAATTTTACACCCTTGCTTATATAAAAAATCCCTTAACTTTTTAAATTCATGAAACGTTTCATTGATTTTGGAATCATACCATTCTTCCACTACGTCCCTCATTTTTAGTTCAGATATGCATTCTCTATCCCGCTCCAGTGTTTTTAAAAATAATTCTAATACAATGTACCGGTGAATATCATCGCTAAGCTTCATGAATTCTTTATGCATTTAGTACACTCGCTTTACTGAAAAATGGATATATTGTTCGTTTAGGTGGAAAAATAAAATTGTTCTTTACCGCCAAGTCGTTTTTGTTTATATAAATAATTTCTTTGATATGGTTAAGTTGCATCGCTTTACTCAGTTTCTTTCTCAACTTAATTTCCCCCAATCGTTATTCTTCACCTATTTGTAAGTGATTTTCGTTCAATATGTCATAAAGTTTTATCACTATCTATTCTATACAAGAACACTTGTTTGTATACTTGATACAAAATTAAAATAGCTCATTATACTGGATTTAACTTGTAATAATGAGTTTAACCTTTGAATTTTTATGACTGAAGGAATCTGGCTGAAAGAAAAACTTTCAACTGAATATCAAGTATTTTTCATAGCTGTTTAAGCCATTCTAACTTTTGTTAAGGAGGTGAGCAGCTGTGGAAAATAATAACCTTAATATTAAACGTCAGCGAAATAACAATATCAATAAGAACAATAATAATGAATTTGAATTCGGTGAAGATTTCAACTTCGACAATTTAAATGATCAAAATCAAATTAACCGAAACAACAACAACAACAACAACAACAACAACTTTAACGAGAAAAACAAAAACAACAATAAATAATAATAAATTTACAGTCTCCCTTTAGGGCTGATCATAACAATTCATACAACTAAATTGATGCATTAACAAAGTAGCCCTTTACCAGAAGTTTACTGGTAAAGGGCTACTATTTATTCAAATCATTTAGTTAAATCTCTCAATGTAATGATTAGGCCTGAAAAAGTGCACTATTATTACTGTCCAGATTACTGATAGTAATTAAATACTATTGCCTTTGATATGAAAATATCTTAAACATAAGGACCTTGACTTTACCCATTACTGCTTCCCTTCACTTCTTCGCCGGCTTCTTTGACTTTCCCGCCGATGTCTTTTAAATCAGTTGTAGCTTCTTTGGCATGGGAAAGAATTTCACTTGACTCGTCCTTTACCATAGTAACTGGAAGAATAATGTTCTCGTTTACTTTTTCGTAAAGTTTTTGAGCGTCACTTATTGCTTCTTTTAAGACGGAAGAAGCCGATTTCAGTCGCTCCTGCAAGTCATCCTTTACTTCTGTAGGATTGTTTTTAACCTGGCTGTACATATCCATTGTCGTATCTTTCATATTTTTGGTTGTCTCAGTTACTTTATTTCTTGTATTTGAGTCAAGCATTGAAAGCGCACCACCAATAACTGCCCCTATTATCATCCCTCTTAAAAGCTTACCATTATTATCATTTTCAGTTGTTGTCGATAAATTATTATACGAAGTTTGTGTCATAATGAATGCTCCTTTTTGTTTGAATTTGATTTGTTAACTTATACCTTAGTTGCCCGATATTTTTTTCATTCAAACTATTTAAGCTAATTCTTTTTTAGCTATTCGAACAAGCATTAACAATTTAAAAGCTCCTTTTTCTTTTACCAACTTTCTTTCTCAGAATAAAAAGCGGCAACCCATAAGCCAATAGGGTGTCGATAAAATTTGTTGATGCTAGCCTTTACATAAAGGTAAAAGTGAGGTTAGTCGAATATAATAAAATACTGTTTTGAGGAGAAACAATTTTATGGATAAAAAAACTCTTTTAAATTAATATTTGATGTTACAGCCAAAATGTCTATAACTTTCATCGATTATCTAAACGGAGGCAATTTGATCTCTCTTGTATGCCATTTAATGATAGCCTGTTAAATTACTTTGGACTGGACTCACGGTTTTTATCGGTTTGAAGTCACACTTTCCTTGTTAAAATTCACTGGTTGCTAGTTAGAAAATTCATGAAAAGGAGAAATAAAATGAAAACGAAATGGCTTTTGAGTAGTAGCGCTGTATTGATGGGTTTATTGGGGTTGGCAGGAACCTTTATTCCAGAAGAAATTTCAAATATATTAGGGATTGACCCTTTACCTATTACTCTAATTCTGCTGCAAATTATCGGAGGACTATATTTAGGGTTTGCAATGTTAAATTGGTTTACACGTTCTGCCCTGATCGGGGGCATCTATAACAAACCTGTCATATTGGGAAATCTGATGCATTGCGTCGTTGTCTTTTTTGCCCTAATCCGGCAGTTGGCTGTGCAGTTTCATTTCATATTCGCTATTTTGACATTAGTTTATCTGGGGTTTGCTGTCTGGTTTACGTTAGTTATGCGCTCTAATCCTTTAAGCAATCAATCAAAAAGTCTGTCTAACACATAATAAAACGGGTATTACAGGTATCTATAATACATCGCTTATTTATACTTTTGGTACACAAAATTATTTTTTTTGCTGATTTAAAAAATCTCATTTGTTATGTATTAATTTTTATTGTCAATCAAATCTAAATCGAGAGATTTTCATTATGTAAAAATAAACTATATGAAGTAATAAGTCGGTTGGTGGTATCCTTAATACAAAGTTAGACTACTTAACGCCAAAATAATTTGGTCGCCAAGTAGCCTAAATAAAAGTGATTTATGTTTAAAGTTGAATAAATTGTTGTGTCCAATAGTAACCATTTTCAACAAAACCTACACCAATATGCGTGTAATTTGCATTCATGATGTTTTGACGGTGTCCTGGTGATTCCATCCAGGCTTGTACCACTTGTTGTGGTGTTCTTTGACCTTGTGCAATATTTTCTCCTGCAGAACGGTATGAAATTCCTGCAGATTTAATTTGATCAAATGGGCTTCCGTAAGTTGGGCTAGTATGTGAAAAATAATTATTTTTCGCCATATCTTCTGATTTTGCCTGAGCTACTTCCATTAAAGGAGAATGCATTTCAAGCGGTTTTAGTCCTTCTTTTGCACGTTCTGCATTTGTTAAATCTACTACTTGTTTCTCGAATTCAGAAACCGATTGACTAACATTGTTAGAAGGTGTTTTTACAGGTGCCTCTACTTGTTGGTTTTTCGAGCTTGAAGGTGCTTTTGTATTATTGTTATTTGTAACCGGAGTAGCTTTTTCTTTTGCAGGTGTTTGAGGTGCCTTAACCTCTTTTGCAGGTGTTTGAGGTGCCTTAACCTCTTTTTCTACTTTTTTATCAGTAGATTCTTTTTGTGTTTCTTTATTAGTATTAGTGTTTTCTTTATTAGTTGTAGCCTTTTCTTTATGCACTACTTTGCCTTCTTCAACTACTTTATTATCTTTAGA
Organism: Solibacillus sp. FSL K6-1126; assembly: GCF_038003445.1. Taxonomy (NCBI): domain Bacteria; kingdom Bacillati; phylum Bacillota; class Bacilli; order Caryophanales; family Caryophanaceae; genus Solibacillus; species Solibacillus sp. FSL K6-1126. The sequence goes on from NZ_JBBOPD010000001.1 coordinate 2,391,801, forward strand.
GTTATTAATAGTTTTGTTAATTAAACTTTTAAATTTATTTAAATCGAACTCTCCATTTGATAAGGCGATTGGATCGATTATTTTTAAACCAAAACCTTGAATGTTATCCCCTTTAATAACCTGGGCATTTTGAGGATTTGAAACACTCTTCACCTCTATATTTAAACTTGCTGCATCTGCTGCAGTAATAGATGTTGCAAATAATGTCGCTGCACATAATGATGTTGCTAACCATTTTTTATTCATTTTGTATTCCTCCTCTACGACACCAATGTTACAGTACAAAAGTTGTAATAAAGGGCCCATAAACTGGGAGGAGTAACAATTCACTACTAAACTCCGTTAAATCAAAGGTTTAATAACTAATAATTTCATAAAATCAGCCAACCTAAAATTATACTACCACTGAAAAACTATTGACAGATTTTAAGCTTATTAAATTAGCGCTTTACTATTACATTTGTTACAAAACAATTACAAAATAGTGTAGTGAGCTGAATCTTTTTTTATAACCGTTACAGAATGCTTAAAAAGGAAGAATCCTGAATACAGGTTCCTTCCTTTTTGTTTATTAAAAGAACAAAAATAATGCGTAACCCTCAATATCAGCAGTCAATATTTTATACTCTTACAGCACTATTACTAAATTCCGTTACAATATACGTTCCCGTTGTATTAAAATTACTCATTTCCTCGAATATATTCGTTACATCCGATAATGCAATTTCTGCAGTGATCATTTTCCCCGGTGTAATTTTCCCTTGCTTAACTAAAGGAAGCAACGATTCAAAACGATGATTTGGCATTCCCAATGTCCCGATAAATTGGATTTCTTGCATGACCATTTGATCGATAGGTAAAGCAACTTTTCCGCCTTCCACTTTTGTCGTTACACCTATTTGCAGATGACGACCTCGTTTCGCCAGGCTATTGATTCCATTTAAACAAGTATCGGCAATACCTAATGCATCAATTGAAACGTTCGCACCACCACCAGTAATTTCTCTTACCGCTTCTACTGGATCTACTTCTTTACTGTTAATGACAATGTGTGCACCCATTTGTTTTGCAAGTTCTAAATTCTTAGGGTTGATGTCGACGCCAATTACCGTAGCACCAATGGATGAGGCGATATTAATAGCGTTAAGCCCAACACCACCACACCCATAAACGACTACCCATTCACCAGGCGCCACATTTGCTCGATCAACAATACCATGGAAAGCAGTCATTAAACGACAACCTAATGCTGCACCATCCAAGAAGCTAATTTCTTCTGGTAAATGGATGATATTTCGATCTCCTAATGGTACTCCCACATATTCTGCATAGCCGCCATCATAAGTGGAACCAGGAATAAATGAAGTGTTGCAAAGGTTTGAATGCCCTTGTTGGCAATATGGACAAGTACCGTCACTGCCGGAGAATGGTACGATTACGTTATCGCCCTTTTTAAAGTTCTTTACATTTTTTCCTACTTCTTCGACTATCCCTGTAAATTCATGTCCTAATATTTTTTGTGTGATTGGAATGTCCCCGGCCCAATAGTGCCAGTCACTACGACAAACACCATTTGCTTTTACTTTGACGATGACACCATTTTCATCGACTGTTGGGTCCGCTACCTCTTGAACAAATGCTTTTTTTACACCCTCTATTACTAATGCTTTCATTTGTGTACACCCCTTATCCTAATTTAATGGCAACACTTTTTACTTTTGTATACGCTTCAATCCCTGCTAATCCCAATTCAGAACCAACCCCACTTTGTTTAAATCCTGTAAGTGGGATATTATCATCCGTTAAATAATATTCGTTGACCCAAACGGAACCTGCATCTAATGATTCAATCATTGTGTGCGCTGTTTGTAAGTTTGTTGTCCATACACCGGAAGCCAGTCCATATTCTGTTGAATTGGCACGTTCAATCACTTCCTCAATCGAATCAAATGGCAGGATGCATAGTACTGGACCAAAAATTTCTTCATAAACTGCCTGGCAATTTTCATCAAGTCCTTCGATAATCGTCGGAAGATAGAAGTTGCCTTTTTCTAATTCTGGATTTTCAGGTCGTTTGCCACCTGTTAAAATATTGGCACCATCTTTTCTTGCTTGTTCAACATATTTTTCAACCGTTTCAACTTGTGCTTTTGAAACGAGTGGTCCCATTTGAGCGTTCGGATCTAATGGGTTCCCTAATACAAAGCTTTCGGCAATTTCCACAAGTTTTTCTTTTACTTCATCATATACAGAACGTTCCACATATAATCGTGATCCTGCCGCGCATACTTGCCCGGTGTTCATCAGAATAGCGGTAATGGCACCAGGAACCGCTTTATTTAAATCCGCATCTGCGAAAATAATATTTGGTGACTTGCCACCTAGCTCAAGAGTAATTTTTTTCAATGAATCGGAAGCTTTCTCCATAATCCGTTTGCCGACAACTGTCGAACCAGTGAAACCAATTTTATCGATATCCGGATGAGATGTAATGGCTTCACCAAGTTTGCTGCCTGCACCCGTTACAATATTTACAACACCAGGTGGGAATCCAGCTTGCTCTACTAACTTACCAATATACAATGTAGATAAAGACGTTTGTTGGGCAGGTTTTAATACAACGGTATTCCCTGCTGCAAGAGGTGCTGCTAATTTCCAGCATGCAACTAATGCCGGGGAGTTCCATGAAGTAATTTGTCCACATACACCAAGTGGTTCACGCTTTGTATACGCATGAATATTGCCGCCACCCGTTAATTCGACTGTCTCTCCATAAAGTTTTGTAGCCCAACCAGCATAATAACGCAAATGATGAACTGCATTTTGCGCAAAGCCCCCTGCTACAGCGAGTGTCCCACCGTATTCAAGCGAATCCAGTTGTGTAATTTCTTCCAAGTTTTCTTCCACTAAGTCAGCTAATTTGTTTAATAGTCGAGCGCGTTCTCTCGGTGCCGTTTTTTTCCATCCACCTTCAAATGCACGTCTTGCTGCTTTTACTGCAAGATCAACGTCTTGTTCATCTCCTTCGTAAATTTTGGCTAAGACTTCATTTGTTGTTGGATTAATGGATTCATAGAGAGTCCCATTAACTGCAGGAACCCACTTCCCATCGATAAACATTTCTTTAGTACCCTTCAGAAACACTTGCACTTTTTCATTGATCAATAAAGTAGTATTCACCATTCATACTCCCCCTGTTTATGCTTTAATTTCTTCGTACTGTAATTGGTAACCTTTATAGCCATGTTCAGCGACTTCATTGCAAAGTTGACGATAATTATCTAAACCATTTAAGTAAATTAAGAAGTCACGCGATTTCCCATCGATATTAGAACCTGTATACCAGGATTCCGTTTTAGTAAACAATGTACCATTGGCAATTTCTGTACATTGTTTACTCCACTGTATTTCCGCTTCTACTGTTGGCTCAATTGTTTTCACATTGTGTTCTCTTAAATAGTTCAGACAATCCGAAATCCATTCCACGTGTTGTTCGATTGCTGTTGGTACATTTGTTAAAACCGACGGACTTTGTGGACCAGTAATCGTGAAGAAGTTTGGAAATCCTGCTAGCCCAAGCCCTAAATATGTTTCAACTTTTGCCCCTTTTTCCCATTTTTCCTGCAGCGATACGCCATTGCGTCCTCTAATATCAAGTTTTAATAAAGTACCTGTCATCGCATCATAGCCTGTAGCAAATACGATAATGTCTAGTGGATATTCTTTTTCTGTAGTCTGTATACCGTTTTCTGTAATACACTCAATTGGCTGTTGTCGTAAGTTCACTAATGTAACATGGTCTTGATTATACGTATCATGATAATTTGTATCTAAAATTGGACGTTTCGTTGAGTAATAGTAATATGGAAGCAAATGTTCGACTACATCAGATTTTTTCACTTTTTCACGAATCTTGCCTCGAAGAAATTCCGAAACCAATTCATTTGACTTAGGATCAATGACAATATCATAGAAGGCATTATTTAAAATCATGCCTCCTTTTTCCCAAGCATCTTCTAAAATTACGATACGCTCTTCTTCTGGTGTATCTACTACTGATCTTGTCGATCTTGGAATGGGTAATCCAGAAGGAGAATTTAACATAATTTCTCGGGCATCTAAAAACGCTTCTTTAAATTGAGCGATTTCTTCTTCTGTAAATTGACGATTCCGTGTTGGAACGGAATACTGTGGGGTACGTTGGAATACATAGACTTCCTTCGCTTCTTCGGCAATTACAGGAATTGATTGCACACCACTTGAGCCTGTCCCAATCACGCCGACACGCTTTCCTTTTAAGTCGACTGGTGTATGTGGCCAATTCCCTGTGTGATAGCTCTCCCCTTTAAAGCTTTCACGACCTTGGAAATTCGGAATACTTGAAGTTGATAAACATCCAACGCCCGAAATCAAATAAGTAGCTGTAAACACTTCTCCTTGTGCTGTTGTGACAAGCCACTTCGTTTGATCCTCATCCCAAATAGCGGACTTTACTTCTTTATTAAATTGCATTTCTTTTTTCACGTCTAACTCATCAGCAACAAAGTTTAAATAGCTTAAAATTTCATCTTGAGCTGCAAAACGTGATGACCACGACCATTTTTTATATAGTTCCTCTGAGAAAATGTAATTGTAGTAAATACTATCAGAGTCGCAACGAGCACCTGGATAACGTGCTAAAAACCATACCCCACCAACACCAGCTGCTTTTTCGAGCGTTTTAACCGTGAAACCTTCTTCCCGTAACTTATACGTCATATAAATTCCAGAAAAACCAGCACCAATAACGATTGCATCAACATGATTTGCCATAAGCTTGATCCTCCTTTGTTTATGCTTATTTATAAGGAATTGAGGAAGTTTTATCCTCCATGTTCCCATAATCTCGTTTTACGCTTTTTGTTCGACTTTGTTTATGAAATTGACAATTAGTTGTGCCGTTTGTTTCGTTTCATCCGCAAAGAAATCCATATTACTGTAGTAACCATGAACAACACCCGGGATTAATTCATACTGAACGTTCACACCGTCTTGTTTTAATTTTTCTGCATAAGCGACCCCTTCGTCTTTTAACACATCATTTTCTGCAGCAATAATAATTGCAGGAGGTAATCCCTTTACAGAATCATATTTTAAAGGAGAAACATCTGGCTCATTGTATAGTTTTTCGTTTCCAACATAGTGAATGCCAAACCATTTCATCAGATCGCGGTCAAGTCCGTACCCTTGAGCAAATTCATTATATGAATCTGTGTCAAATTCTAAGTTCGTTACTGGATAAATAAGAACTTGAGATTGGATTGCGGGCCCCTTATTATCCAATGCTTTTTTTGCAATAACAGTAGATAGATTTCCTCCTGCACTATCGCCCCCAACTGAAATTTTTGCTGGATCTACACTGATATCCGTTGCATGTTCGGCTACCCATTCAAGTGCAGCGTAACAATCTTCAATTGGAGTTGGATATGGATTTTCCGGTGCTAAACGGTAATCAACCGATACGACAACAGCATTAGCTTCTGTAGCAACGAAACGGTTTGCAGCTTCAAACATCTCAACAGTACCAATTACCCAGCCACCGCCGTGATAGTATACAAGTGCCGGGAAGGGACCCTCTCCTTCTGGTGTATAAACGCGAAGTCTAATTTCTTCACCATCTTTTGCTTTAATAAAACGATCTTCTGTTTGATGAATGCTTGGTAGATTATTATGAGGGGGTACTGGAGATTGTGCCATAATTGCCTTCAATTCCACCGGATTAAAAGATTCCATTTTCGGCCCACTGTAAAAGCTCTCTAAATATTGTTTTGCTTGTTCAGTTAAATTTGCCATTTTAATTCCTCCCTTTTCTCACATAAAAATTTAAGACACTTTTATTTTATTCGCTGCTCGGTTTAATAGATATTCCTACTTTTAGGGAAAATAATATATACTTTTAGGCGAAGAATGGATTTTTTATGATTTTTCGGAGTATGGGAAGCATATATAAAACTAATAAACCGTTTTTATATAAAAGGGGTGCTCTTTTTGGTGATTGGAAGGAATACTTGGGAACAAAACTTAGCTAAAATCAATTCCGTAGAAAACGTAGATAAAAAAATTAAAATGATAATAGAATGTTTCCTATCGACCTTTTCAATAGAAGAAACAATGCTTTTCCGATATTCTCCCATTGATCATTTAGCGGAAGGTATTGTCTGTGCTAATACAAATGAATTTAAATGTATTTCATCCATTCGTGATGATGTAACCACGATTCCAGCCATTTTTGAGGCAATCCAAAAGAAAAGTGCGCAATATTTTGAAAGCAATGATTTTCATTTAAATATCCCAAGAAAATATATTATCGCTGAAAACCAAAATTCACTCTTGGTTGTGCCGATTACTTTTAATCATGTAGTTGTTGGATACTTTTTGGGTACCCATTTCCATAAAAACTTTGACCCTCAATTATTAATGGAAGCAAATTTATTTAGTAGTCAAGTAGGAGAAATGTTATTTAATCATCCATGCTATGTAGAAAACAATGAAATCAAACTATCCAAAAGAGAATTTGAGGTCATGAAATGCGTTGCGTTTGGTTATAGTTCAAAACAAATCGCCCACCTATTAGAAATTAGTGAAACGACCATTAAACAATATATTAAAAGTGTCATGTCAAAAACAAATACGTCAAATCGAACACATGCAGTGGCATTTTTATTCCAAAAGAGGATTTTGACTTAGACAAATAGATTTTAATGAACGAACAATTCTCATATCCATTTTTGAAAATAAGGTCTTTGGTGCGCCAATTTCTTATATATTTAAAGTTAATGAGCCAAGCGAAGTACTGAAACCGTTTGTATTCGGTTTTTCATCTCTGATACTATCATAAAGTAAAATTCCAGAACCTGGAGATCTACCTATCACATAATATTGGAGCCAATTCCACCTCAGCCCCTTCAAAGGGCTGAGGCTGAAACAGTTAGAGAGGGCAAGTTTAGTTATTATAATGGAGAAGGTGCAGCAGGTTCAGACGGAGAAAACCTATATTTTATGATTGTGCAGTCGGATTTAACTATCGATATCTTTAAAAAGGGACGACTACCTATTCCGCTAGTCTAAATCTGTTACCCTATTTCAATGAGATTATTGTGTGTTATTAGCCGATACGTTTAATGATTCATATCTTAAATGTTTGAATTAAACATTGCTCACCATCAATTAATTCTTGTTTTTCAGTAATGTTAATGTTTAATTCAATATATAAATTTCTCCAAAATGAAACAGCACGTTTATTTTCAATAACTTGTATCACAAAATATTGTCCTTGTTTCGCTTCAAATAATTTTGCTGCTACTCCTTTCCCCTTGTACTTATTAATTATAAAAAAATCATTTATCCCTAAATCATTCTCCTCAGTCAAAAACGGCCGTTCCAATAGTAAGATAAAACCTATAATACTCTCCTCCAATTTAATAAAATACGGTGAAATTCCATCAATGTACCAGAATTTATCCAGGCTTTCATATTTGAAAGAACCGTCTATTCCAAGGTCAATCATTGAAGAGAACTTTGAAAGATCATGTAGATACAATGAGTAAAGGTTTCTTAAAATAGTTTTTTCTGATTCTAAAATTGGCACTAAAGAAATTGGCATTTTGTAAAAACTCCTTCCCTATTTCTATTATTTTTGTACTCATGAAAGTAAATCAATAAAAGCAGCCCAACAAATAATTACAATTACGATTCTATTTATAATTTTGATAAAGTCTCATTATTTATTAATGAGATTCCTTCAACGTCACATCGTATTTTATAAAAGTCTAAAATTAATGGATGAGTGTCCTCGATGCTAAAGTTCAATTTTTTTATCCTTCTTTTACCTAGCCTTCTATCCAGCATTGCATATGCCCGTATTATTATAATTTCGGAATTTAATGCTTCATCAATGGTCAAAGAACTATATTTCATAAAAGATCGATAAAAATGATAACTGTTAAAAATATTTTGGTTTATCATCCATTTTTCTACATTATCAGATGCTGTTAATAATTCTTTTCGTTCAGGAGAATTGAACATTACATACCAATTTTCGTTGAATGGAATGTCTTTTAGGTTTTCTTCCTTTTTTATCTTACGATACAATTCTTCGTGTTTTTTTTCATAAATAATATCAGATGCACTTATAATTTCTTTGTTATCAAATGAAATCCAGACTCTGCTTGGACTATCATGAAATTTCCGATATACAGTTGCGTATATTTTGATTCTTCCTTGTAACTTATCACTGAGAAAACTTTCAAGTAATGATTTAGTCTTACTCCATTGCATATCAGTCAATCCTTTCTTCAGGTAATCAAGAATCCGCTTCAATGACAGGTGAATTAACGGTACCTCGGACATCAATTAAAAATACTTGATAATGTTTCGTGAATGAAGAAGCAAACCAATTACCATTTTTATAAAAAGCCATGGAATAATGCGTTATACAAGTGGCTGACCGCTTCCCTTTACAAAATATCCAAAAGTCCCACTAGGTGTTTCAATTAATTTTTGTTCCCACATCATTGACACATCCTCTTGCTCTTGTTTCAGATTGTAATATTCTAACAAACTCATTATACACTTTTGGAATTTTTTATAGGAGAATTCCCAGAGCTTCGTATATTAACAATTTATAATAGAATATTAGTCAACAATCTGACCCTTAATAGAAAAAGACCCTTTCCTTATTCAAGGAAAGGGTCAGATTGTTGAAGTGGTTTTTCTAAATCTCCAAAATTTATTCTAGGGAATTGATTTTGCGTCTAAGTTCTGTTTCCTCTAATTTCAACATAGAATTGCCATGATGCATCTTCTTTTATAGGAGGTAAATGTTTGTCTGAACCATTTGAATTCAGGATTACTGCTGACGAAATTCCTGAACCGATTCGGGAAGACGGAGCCGGTGCGACTGATCCTGGGCCACGTGATATTTTACGCGCATTAGAAAATCCAAATATGCTTGTACCACCTGAAACAGATGCGGGAACGGTGCCGAATCTACGCTTTTCTTTTTCCGATACACATATGACTTTAAAATATGGTGGCTGGTCGAGACAAATTTCGATGCGTGAGCTGCCAGTTGCGACAACGATTGCTGGCGTTAATATGCGTTTAACTCCTGGCGGTGTAAGAGAGTTACATTGGCATAAAGAGGTGGAATTTTGTTTTATGACCGTAGGAAGAGCAAGAATTACCGCGGTCGATCAGAATGGAAAAAACTTTATTGTCGATGTAGGAGTGGGTGATTTATGGTATTTTCCTCCAGGAATTCCCCATTCCATTCAAGGACTTGAAGAGGGCTGTGAATTTTTATTAATGTTTGACAATGGTATGTTTTCAGATTTAGATACGTTCACAATTTCCGACTGGTTTGCCCATACCCCTAAAGAGGTTCTATCGTCCAATTTTGGGGTACCTGAGAGTGCCTTCCGAAATATTCCTAGGCAGGAAAAATATATTTATCAAGGAGAGGTTCCAGGACCTATTGAAGAAGTTGCAATTCCAGATCCGTTCGGTACAAGAAATTTTACACATAGTTTGCTTAGTCAGGAGCCAATTCTTTCACCAGGAGGATCAGTTCGTATTGCAGATTCAACAAATTTCCCAGTTGCACAGGATATGTCAATTGCACTTGTTGAAATTCTACCAGGAGCTATGAGGGAATTACACTGGCATCCAAATAATGATGAATTCCAATATTTCTTGTCTGGTCAAGGCCGGATGACAGCATACGCCGCTAACGGGGTTGCTCGAACTTTTGATGTGAGGGCAGGAGATGTAGGCTACATCCCTTTTTGTTATGGACATTATATTCAGAACACAGGCAATGAAACCCTATGGTATATAGAAGTATTTAAAAGTCCCAACTATGCGGATATTTCATTAACACAATGGATGGCGCTGGTCCCTAAACAAATCGTTAGTAGCAACTTAAATGTAGGACCAGAATTAATGGACTCGTTACGTAAAGAGAAATGGGCTGTTGTTAAATTCCCAGGGTATACTTATCAAGATACTGAATAGCCAAATAAAATACGTGAAAGAAAAATTTTTTACCTCTAATTTATTTAGCTGTAAATGGATATTCAATTTATACAAATAACTGATCTGTCGAGACATTGCTAAAAGCCTATAAGCATTGGTATATCAATGTTTGTAGGCTCTTTTTTTATTGAATGGCACAACTTATTTCTAAAAAATTGCATCTGAACAAGCTTTTTTCAAATTCTTATAATATTTCCTCTGTTCTATCTAACCATTCGTTTACTAAAGAACTAAATAGTTGAGGCTGTTCAATTTGTAAATTATGGCCTGCAATATCTAATATTGCAAATGACCCTCTTGGATAATAATCCATTATGTTAATTGCATCTTTGTAACCAACAGAAGAATCTTGTTTTCCTAAAAGAAATAAACTGGGTCTGTTAAAAATAGTCCGATTAACATTAAATGAAAATTCGTATTTGTTCTTAATCTTTGCCAAAAACTGTGCATCTGCAAGCTTACACCCAGCTAAAATCTCTTTGTTATAACGTATCCAATTATATTCATCCAGTACAACTTGATTGCTGCTAAAGTCGACTAATTCTACTTTCGACAATTTTTTGATAAATTCATCATCTCTTCTTAATATTCTATGTTTCTCAATCGTTCTAACGTCTTGCTGAGGAATGATAACAGGGCAAATAAATGCCGCTCCAATTATTCGTTCCTTTTGCATTCTAATAAGTCCACTTGCTAAATAGCCACCATAAGATTCTCCTACAATTATGTATTCTTGATTTGGAAGTACAGCTTCGATAAAATCAGTAAGCGTATTTAACATATCATCAGAGCTACTTATATCGTTATAATTCTTTGTTAACCCCATTCCAGGTAGGTCAATATAAATCCTTCGCCATCCTTCTCTTAAAGTAAATATTGGCTCCATACAACCACTCATTAGTCTGTGATCAGGTGTAAATCCGTGTATCATTAAAATAGGTTTACCTTCACCTATATCTTCATAATAAATCTCTGCCTGACGAACTTTACAATACGGCACTGCTTCCCCCTCTTTCCTCTATCTTTGACCCATACTGCATTTGAATATATCCATTTTTTTAGACTGTTATCTTTTTTATTATAGTAACTAAAAATGCAAGAATAAATACGATAAGACTATTTATTTGTAAGTAACCGGCAAGATTCAAACCGTAAAATATCGCAAAGGCATCCTTAATAATAAATAAAAATAGTGCTATTCCTAATCCACCAAATAAAATACACCTGCTAGTAGTAGCTACTGATTAATCAAATTGTCATTATGCCTTCTTGCACCATCCCTGATTTACTCATAATATTTCCAGAAGCAGGATTATCTGTTTTATGTGCTGCATAAATTTCATGTATGTTCATGTACCATTATAACAAATTGAATAACATACCTCACAGTTACCAGTTGAATTGTCAAAATCATACAAATCGATTTCTCCAATTAGTTCATCACTTGCTTTCAATTCGATTCCCCAATAACAAAACTCCCTCGTTTTATATTACACCATTTATTACCAAATATTTATAAATAGCTCTCAATAATATGAAGATCCTTTAATAAAAAAAATAAAAGAGCACCGAAGGAAATATTTTTTCAAACGGTGCTTCAGTTTTCTTTAATAGATTGTGCTATCTTACTTCTTTTTTTATGCATTTTACTCAACAAATGCTCCGACTTATGTATTATATAAATCTCGAAATTAACTCGTCTGTTTATGAGCATCTTCAAATTCACGGCTCAAAATTTCTTTAACATCCAATGGCTTGAAAGACGGAACTTCCTTGCAACTTTTAGTCAGCTCTTTATGGATGGCTAATAGCACTTCTTCATTCGCTACGATGCCAAATAAGCTCTCTCGCTTAATCTCACCTGTTGTATAGATTGATAGGTCATCATAAACTACGAAATCGATGTAGCGAACAATATTGAGGAAGCTGCCCCCATGTGTTATACCAATTCGTAATGGATCCTTTAAAGAAATGATTTTATTTTTAAAACCAAACTGGATGCCCCCAGCTGGAATATAAATGATTTTGTTTTTATCTGTTTCTACGATTTTTTCAACTTTTAAAAATTCAAGTTTCATCTTTACTCCCCCTATATTACATCTTACATATACCCTATTTTCACAATTACTAAATATGGTCAGCCATAAAGTTTTCAATTTATGCTCGTTTTTGCCCTATAAACATCACTCAAGGAGAATATAGATAATAAAAAATACAAATAATAGGTAAAAATGAAGAAGTTGATCTTTTATCTATTAATTCAGTATAAAATATACAATTTTGTAAAAGCTTATCTAAAGATGGAATGTTCGTAAGAAGCAAATTTGTAGCTACCGAAAAAGAATAAAAGGAGAGATTGCGATTCGAGCGAAGAGTGACGTATAGTGAAACGTTTGTTTGATATTAAACGGATGTTGTTGGTCATTATGGTATTAAATCTCATTGATGGCATTTGTACAGCTTGGGGACTCAGCAACGAATGGATTGAAGAAGCAAATCCCCTGTTGAGTTCACTTTCGCCCTTAATGATTCTCGGTACAAAAGTTATCTTATCTGGGTTAATTTGGTTGTTATGGAAGTCAAATTTCCCTACAAGGTTAACAAATGTTTGGCGTATAGTCCTTTCTTTCGTTATGTTCTTATATAGCGGAATATTCGTTCTACACATTACCTGGATAACAATGTTGTTGTAAAAAAGCAGAATTGGTTCTGCTTTTTTATTTTGGCTAGCCATAATAAGACCTCCTATCCCTTTCTTCTTAATCGCCAATTCCACTTGATTTGTTATAACAAAAACATAATGGAAATACCCAGTATCCTATTTACAAATTTCGACAATTCCAAAAAATAACTTCATTATAAAAAAGCGAAATTTTAACTAAAACCTAAACACTAGTGAAATATATACAGATAGCTCACGAGACTTTATTCCCCCTCAAATTTATCGATAAATTAGTCGGAAATAACATTTTGATTACTTTATTTTTTAAATGTTTAAACCACTAATTCTCTATCTTAATTAAAATACTGAACATTCCAACAAATTAATCGATGAATATTTGTCACCTTTTCCTACTTAAGAATAATACTTAACTATTAGTTAAGTGAACAAAAAGTCCCTCTTACAACCTAAAATAAAAAATTAACCTTTAGACCTATTGTCCTTTTTATAGGTTAAACTAATCCTTTTTCGAAATGGGAGATATGATTTATTATTTTTACGAAATCTCAGTAATCAGCTAAACCTTACTATTACCGATTACCATAATTGTCCAACTATGTCTCATTGCCCTCTTTCCCCTTAAAAAAATAGTCAATTAACTTCAAAAAATTTTTCATCTAAAATTTTCGACATAATACGATAAACAAACTTTTTTCGATAATCTAACATAGTACTTACATCTAGAGAATTTAAATTCACAAATTAGTAATTTCTACCCTAAAAAGCATAAAGAAAGGAGGAAAGGTTGTTCTTAAAGTACAACCTACAGCTTCAAATTACTATTAGAGGTACAAAGTGAATTAAAAATCGAAGGAGGAATACAAATGAGGAAGAAAAAAAATTCTAAAAAAGCACTTAGTATTTTTGCTACTGCAGCGATGACATTTTCTTTATTGACTCCAGGTGTTGCTAGCGCACAAACAACTTCCAATCAACTCTATGAATCATTTAGAGATTCGAGTTCGAGCGGTACTTTTAGTTCTGCACGCGAAAAATTGAATAAACGCTTACTTGAAAATTTCAAAGAGGAGAACAAAGTAACGTTCTTAGTCAAATTTAAAGATAAGGCGAATTCTACCGTAGTTGCTAAGGCTGCTCGCCAAAAGGCGGATGAATCAAACTTATCTGCTCTAAATGCAAAGTTGATTCAACGTTCTGCTGTTGTCTCTGAATTAAAGGCGACTTCTATTGAATCTCAACAATCAGTAATGCAATTCCTTGATCAAGAAGCGGCTAGTGGCAATGCAACAGATATTACATCCTTTTATATCGTAAATGCAATTGCTGTTACAGCAACTCAGGAAGTGGCAGAAAAAATCGCTACATTCGAAGAAGTGGAGAAAATTTTACCTAATGAAACACGTCAGCTCTTTACAACCAAAACTGAAAATGCTGTAACCCCAAATGCAGAAGTTGCAAACGTTGAGTGGAATATTGAACGGGTCAATGCACCTGAAGTTTGGGAAATGGGCATAGATGGTTCAGGTACAGTAGTTGCAAGTATTGATACGGGCGTTCAATGGGATCATCCAGCTTTAAAAGAAAAATACCGCGGCTATAACAAAGCCACTGGAGAAGTTTCTCATGATTATAGCTGGTATGATTCGACTTCTGCAGGAAGAGCTACTCCATATGACGACGTAGACCATGGGACACATGTTACTGGTACAATGGTCGGTAGTGAACAAAATGGCTCAAATCAAATTGGAGTTGCACCAGGGGCGAAATATATTGCTGTTAAAGCTTTCACTGCAAGCGGTGGAACAGATGCCGATCTATTAGAGGCAGCTCAATGGATTTTAGCACCTACAGATGCTAACGGAAACCCGCGCGTTGATATGGCGCCAGATGTCGTGAATAACTCTTGGGGCGGTGGGGCTGGATTAGACGAATGGTACCGTGATGTTGTTATTAACTGGCGTGCAGCAGAAATCTTCCCCGAATTCTCTGCAGGTAATACAACGTTCACAAATCCAGGTGGAGCTGGATCTGTTGCTGCACCAGCCAACTATCCGGAATCATTTGCTACAGGCGCAACGGACATTAATAACTTAGTTGGTAATTTCTCTCTACGTGGTCCTTCCCCTTATGCTGAAACTAAACCAGACATTTCTGCTCCTGGTGTTAACATTCGTTCATCTGTTCCGGGTGGAGGTTATGAAGGTGGTTGGAATGGTACATCGATGGCCGGTCCTGCTGTATCAGGTGTGGCTGCCCTCTTACGTCAAGTGAATGCAAATTTAACAGTAGATGAAATGGAACAGATTCTTCTAGACACTGCCAATCCATTAACAGATAGTCAATACCCTACTACACCTAACCATGGATATGGTTATGGATTAGTGGACGCATATGAAGCTGTTTCTTCAATTATTTCAGGATTAGGTACACTTGAAGGTCAAGTCACAAAAGCAGGAACTGATACTGAAGCACCTCAATTCGATCATACAGCCCCACATGAAACTTATGCTGGGATGGATTTAAATTTAACTGTTGCAGTAAGTGATAATATTAGTGTTTCCTCAGTATTACTTAACTACAAAGATGAAAATAATACGTGGCAACAAATCCCGGCTGGACGTAAATCGGGCGATCATAAAGCTGGTGAATTCGCTGTTGTTATACCGGGCGAATTAATTTCTGGTAATTCATTTATGTACAAATGGACAATTAATGACTTTGGTAACAATGAAGTAAATAGTGATGAATACGTTGTAGAAGTAAAACCAGGGATCACTGTTGGTTATTCTGAAAACTTTGAAACTCAACCGATTGGCTGGTACTCATTTGGTACGAATGATAGCTGGGACTGGGGTGTACCAACATCTGGTCCAGGAAATGCTGCCTCAGGTGAAAAGGTGTATGCAACAAACTTATCTGGCACATATGCAAACAGCATGAACGCGACACTTGTTGCACCTCCAATTGACCTGCCTGAAGGAAACTCATATTTACAATTTAAACATTGGCATAACTTCGAACAAGCTAGTTCTGGTAGAGCGTATGATTATGGACATTTATTCGTGTCAACAGACCAAGAAAACTGGACACAATTATTAATGGTTCAAGGTATATCAAATAGTTGGTTAGACGCAGAGGTTGATTTATCAGACTATGCTGGACAACGTATCTATATTAGTTTCAATGCATTTTCAGATTCTAGTGTACAACGAGATGGCTGGTATATTGATGATGTGGCATTAGCTAGCGTATCTCAAACTGGTAAAGTTTCTAAAGGTAAAAACAATAATAATGGCAACGGAAATGGTAAAGGAAATGACAACGGCAATAAAGGTAATACCAATGGCAACAACGGTAATAATGGCAATAAAGGTAACGGGAAAGAAAAAGATGCATTAAAAGAAGCTGTAGATCCAAAGACAATTAAACCTGATGTACTTTCAAAAGATAAGGCACCTGAGATTGAAGTAATCAACAATCCAACACTTCTTCCATTAGGCGCACAAGTCAGTGTAATAGAGTCAGGACGCTCGGTTTACTCAAGCCCTGCAGACGGTTCATACAAACTGACACATGGTACGGGCACATTTAATGTAAAAGCAGAGGCTTACGGTTTCACATCAGAAGTACAATCAGTCACAATCGAGGCTGATAGCACTTCTACTGCGAATTTCACATTAGATGAAATTGAACAAAATACAATAAGCGGTACAATTACTGACGAATCAACTGGAGAAGCGATTGAAGGTGCAACAGTTATTCTAGTTGAAGACGCAAATATCGCTCCTGTACAAACAGATGCTAACGGTAACTTTGCCCTTACAGCATATGTAGGTTCGTACACACTTAAAGTAATTGCTCGCGGATACCATGGAAAAGAAATCCCTGTTTCTCTTACAGGTGAATTATCACCTCTAAGCATTTCTCTTGAACCTTTCTACACATATCCAGGTGGAGAAATTGGCTATGATGATGGCACTCCTGAAAATGCGCGCGCATTCAATGCGGCTGGAAATGCATGGGCAGTAAAAATGTCTCTTCCTGAAGGTAAAGAAAACGGTATTGTAACAGATGGTGTATTCCGTTTTTGGACAACTGAATGGCCTAACCCAGGTGGAACTGCCTTTGCAGTTGAAGTTTGGGATGCTACCGGTGCAGACGGTACGCCAGGTAAACAATTAGCTGGTCCGATTAATGCAACGGCTCTTCGAAATGGTGAATGGACAGTAGTAGACCTTACAGAACATAATATTGTTGTCAATGATGACTTCTATATGGTTTACCGCCAAACAGTTGCAAACCCGAACACTCCAGGTCTTGCAACGGATGAAGATGGCAAAAATGCAGCAAGAAGCTATCAGCATGTATCAGGTGCATGGTCTACAGCTCCTGCAAGCGAAGGAAACTATATGATTCGCGCACGCGTTAGCTATGAAGTAGTTGGCCCAGTAATCACTTCTCCAGTGACAAATTCGATTACAAATGAGCCTGAAACAACAATTACTGGAACAGCCTCTCCAACAACAACTATTGAGTTAAAACAAAATGGCGAAGTAGTTACATCATCAGTAGTTAGAGACGATGGCAAATTTGAAATTAAAGCAAACCTAGTTGAAGGCGTTAATGAATTTTCAGTTCTTTCAAAATTAGATGGTCGTGTAACAGGTGAATCAACTCCGGTTCTAGTGACTTTGGATACGGTAGCTCCTGAACTAACAATCGACAAACCATCTAATGGTGAAAAAGTAAATCGTGAAACAGTAACTGTAGAAGGTTTAATTACTGATGAAAATATTGACACAGTAACTGTTAATGGCTTTAACGCAAAGATTAGTAATGGAAAATATTCGCACCGTATTATTCTAGATAATGGAGCGAATGAAATCACAGTAGTAGCTACAGACAAAGCTGGCAACAGTGTTTCTAAGACAGTTACTGTAACTGCTGATTTCGATGCACCAATAATTTCAAACTTAAAACCAGCTACAGACATTACAATTACAACGGGTAAGACAGTTAAAATTGAGTTTGATAGTGAGCCAGGATTAAAACCTACTTTTGTGATCCATATGCCATTAACAAACGTAGTTCAAAATGCAACTGAATTACCAATGATGGAACAAGGAAATGGTCATTATGTGGGCTATTGGACAGTTCCTGCTGATACTGTTGCAAACGGTGCAGTGATTGAAGTAATTGCAATCGATGGTTTCAATAACGAAACTCGTCAAAAAGCTGCAGGTAAATTATATATTAATTTACCAGTAATTACAGAAGGAGCTGGCGATGCAGCAGCTGAGGAACAATCTTCTAAAGAAGAATTAACAGAAACACCGAATTTAAAAGATGCAGACTTAACAGTGACACCTTAATAAAAAATGAAAATATCCCAAATTTAAACCATTAAAGCTACACCCCGAAAGTTAGAATAAAAACTAACTTTCGGGGTGTTTTTTTTTGACAAAATATTTACAATGGTTAATAAGAGACTAAAGCATTTCTTCAGTTTAATATTCTTTTGTGGCTATATTTATAATCCTATAGTTGAGAATAATAGATTAGCGCATAATAAAACACATACATTTACAATAAATCCTGTACCCGCAAGCAGATAGAGCCAGGAAGCTTACTCCCCTACAAGACCGTCCTTATCGGCATCGTGCATATAGGGATATAACCAATGATCACTCGTTATCGGCATACTGAAACCTGCTGCTTTTGCTTCTTTAATCGTCACTTGTCCATTCCCATTTGTATCAACACTGGAAATATCACCTTTTGTGTTTGAATTCGTTGGTTTGGAAGGTTCATTACCTGTTAAACCGAGTGATTTGTTTACTTCATCAGGGTTCACATTGTCAAATTTATCAACAATCTTTTTCCCCTTTAAAGTATATTGTACATCTAAATTTATCGGGATAAAAACATAATAGTGTATATTACCTTTACTTGTACATATTTTCCCCCAAATTATATGGGGAAAAATAAGTGGAATTTGTAGCATTTAATAAAGTTTGATTAAAAATAAGTTGCAAAACGCTGATTTTATAAAGAAAGAAACAACTGTTTTGAAACAAAGTTTTAATCAAAACAGTTGGTTCTTTACTTATCTATTTTGGTTCTTATAAAAGAATTTGATTATTTCGATATGCGATTATTCAATTAAAGCGCATGCCATTATAAGGTTATCATCAGCAATATTACCAAACATCGCTTTGGGAATCTTATATTGGAAAATAATATACGTTATTGGGAATTGGAAGAGTCCAATTCTTTTTTTATTATTTCATTCAAACATTCACTTGAATAATAAAGAAAAAGGAGTACACTATAATCAAATGGATATTTGAATAAGAAGGAGTAATATTAATGAGTAAAAAAGATACGTGTGAAATTTATTGTTATGACGAGGAAAAAGTCAATCGAATACAAGGTGAATTAGAAAAAGAAGACCTTTCTAGTGTTGCCCAATTGTTTAAAGCACTTGCAGATGAAAATAGAGCAAAAATTTCCTTTGCTTTATGCCAAGATGATGAGTTATGTGTTTGTGATGTTGCCAATATTATTGGTTCTTCTGTTGCAACAGCTTCTCATCACCTTCGAACTCTTCATAAGCAAGGGATTGTAAAGTATCGAAAAGATGGCAAATTAGCCTTTTATTCACTCGATGATGACCATATCAAGCAATTGTTTACCCTTGCATTAGCACATAAGAAAGAGGTGAAGGTCAATGTCTGAGCAACAAGGCAAACTAACAGAAGAAGAAATGAAAACCTATCGTGTACAAGGGTTTACTTGTACAAATTGTGCAGCTATTTTTGAAAGTAACGTTAAAGGTTTGCCAGGTGTTGAGGATGCAAAGGTTAATTTTGGTGCATCTAAAGTGTATGTGAAAGGCGATGCAACAATTGAGGAACTAGAAAAAGCAGGCGCATTTGAGAATTTAAAGATTCGGGATGAAAAAGAACAAAAAGTGGAACGTGAACCATTCTGGAAGCAAAAAGAAAATATTAAGGTTTATATTTCAGTCGTTTTGCTTGTGATTAGTTGGTTTTTAGGGGAGCAATATGGAGAAGAACATATCCTTCCAACAATCGGTTATGCAGCATCTATTTTAATTGGTGGATATTCACTATTCATTAAAGGGTTTAAAAATCTAAGCAGATTAAAGTTCGATATGAATACGCTCATGACGATTGCTATTTTAGGAGCTGCTGTGATTGGTGAATGGGGCGAAGGGGCAATGGTTGTCATTCTGTTCGCTATTAGTGAAGCATTAGAGCGTTATTCAATGGATAAGGCTCGTCAATCTATTGAATCATTAATGGATATTGCTCCAAAAGAAGCGTTAATTCGCCGTGGAACTGAAGAAATGATGGTTCATGTTGAAGATATTCAAGTTAACGACATTATGATCGTAAAACCTGGTCAAAAATTAGCAATGGACGGAATCGTTATCAAGGGAACTTCCACGTTAAATCAGGCTGCAATTACGGGAGAAAGTGTTCCAGTAACTAAAACAATAAATGATGAGGTTTTTGCGGGAACCTTAAACGAAGAAGGCTTGCTTGAAGTAAAAGTAACAAAACGAGTTGAAGATACGACGCTTTCGAAAATTATTCATCTTGTAGAAGAAGCACAGGCAGAACGGGCACCTTCCCAGGCGTTTGTCGATAAATTTGCGAAATACTATACACCTGCAATTGTCATTTTGGCTGCTTTAATTGCAGTTCTTCCACCACTGTTTGGTGGAGATTGGAGTGAATGGATCTATCAAGGATTAGCAATATTAGTGGTTGGTTGTCCTTGTGCATTGGTTGTTTCAACGCCAGTTGCCATTGTGACGGCAATTGGGAATGCTGCTAAAAAGGGTGTTTTAATCAAAGGTGGCATCCATCTAGAAGAAACTGGACACTTAAAAGCGATTGCGTTTGATAAAACAGGAACTCTTACGAAAGGTGTTCCTGCTGTAACAGATATCGTAACATTTGACGGGAACGAAAATGAATTATTGACAATAACAGCAGCCATCGAAAATGGTTCCCAACATCCATTAGCTTCAGCGATTATGAAAAAAGCTGAAGAAAAAGGGTTAAACTTTAAAGGTATCGTGGTTGAAGAGTTCCAATCTATTACAGGAAAAGGCGTTAAAGCCCAAGTAAATAATGAAATGTACTATGTAGGAAGTCCGAATTTGTTTGAAGAAACCCTTCGAAATGGTATTGAAACATCCATTACAGAAAATATTACTCGTATGCAAACTCAAGGTAAAACTGTAATGGTTTTGGGAACAGAAAAAGAAATTCTTTCGTTGATTGCCGTTGCAGATGAAATGAGAGAATCCTCAAAAGAAGTCATCAGTAAACTGAATCATATGGGAGTAGAAACAGTAATACTTACTGGTGATAATCAACGAACAGCAGAAGCCATTGGAAAACAGGTTGGTGTATCAGATATTAAAGCCGATTTATTGCCAGAGGATAAATTAAACTTTATTAAAAAACTTCGTGAAAAGCATCAGAGTGTGGCTATGGTTGGAGATGGTGTCAACGATGCCCCAGCACTTGCAGCATCTTCAGTTGGTGTGGCTATGGGTGGTGCTGGAACGGATACAGCGTTAGAAACTGCTGATATCGCATTAATGTCTGATGACCTAAGCAAATTACCATATACAATTAAATTAAGCCGTAAAGCTTTAGTCATTATCAAGCAAAATATTACCTTCTCCTTAGCAATTAAATTAGTAGCGTTACTGTTAGTTATGCCTGGTTGGTTAACGCTATGGATTGCAATATTTGCTGATATGGGCGCAACACTGCTTGTAACGTTAAACAGTTTAAGATTATTGAGAGTTAAAGAATAAAAATTAAGTTCAAAAAGGGTTTATAACGTATACAAATTAAACCTAAATAACGTTCCTCAAATGAAAGTTTGGAGATATACGAAAAATCGGTAAACGTTGTTGTTCCAGCGTTAACCGATTTTTTATTGGAACATTGTTTATACGAGATTTTATGCATATCAATGAAACATTTTTAGAGTAGCTTTTATACCTGCTGGGCAGGATCTTTAATTTGCATAAAAACTTGTATAGCCATTCTTTTATCGTTATAAATCTACACCTTTTCTAATCCCCTTCCCCTTAGAGAAAAAATGTTGCTCCACAATATGGCCCTATAATTGAATAAAGCACTTTTCTTATTCTGAAGTGACCCCAAAAAGTTAGACATTATTAAGTTAAGCAGCTTGGAAGGATTGAATTCGGTATTGTACCGGACTCAATCCTTTTAATTTTCCTTTAATACGTTTGTGATTGTAATATTCAATATACAATTCAAGTTCAAGCTTGAAGTGATTCATACTTTCAAATTCTTGCATATATAAGAGTTCCGATTTTAATAGGCCAAAAAAGTTTTCAATTACTGCATTATCTAAACAGTTCCCCTTACGAGACATACTTTGGGTAATGTCATTTTGTTTTAAGGCATTAGAGTATTCTTTCATTTGATAATGCCAACCTTGATCCGAGTGTAAGATAGGGGCATCTCCTTCGGATAAGCAAAATAAAGCTTTATCTAACATTATCGATACAAGTTTATATGTAGGTCGGCTTTGAATATTATAAGCAATGATTTCACCATTAAATAAATCTAGTACTGGGGAGAGGTATAACTTTTCACCAAATAAATGAAATTCAGTTATGTCCGTTACCCACTTTTCATTTGGTTTTGTCGCAATGAATTTACGACTAAGAATGTTTGGCGCAATTTTACCTACATTACCTTTATAAGAACGGTATTTTTTAATACGTACAAGCGATTTTAAACCCATTTCCTTCATAAGTCTTTGAACAGTTTTATGATTAATTAGGAAGCCTTGATTGCGTAATTCTAACGTTATACGACGATAACCATACCGTCCCTTGTGGTCGTGATATATAGTTGAAATCACCGATTTCATATTCTCATATTTATCAGGTTGGTCAAAGCGACTTGTCCAATAATAATAAGTGCTACGCTTAATGCCGGCTAACTTTATTAAATCTTTTATACTAAATTGATCCCTTAGTTCAAATACTACTTGTGCCAAGTCTTTCGTTTTAATTTTTCCTTCTCTTGAACTAAGGAATTCAACTTTTTTAAAAATGCATTCTCCATACGTAGCTGTTCATTCTCTGCTCGTAATGCCTCTAATGAACCCTCTTTAAAGTTTTGATTTTTACCTTTTTTTGAGTTGTCTTTTTTCAACTGTTTATGCCCCTTTTCCTTAAGAAATAGGGTATCCACACTCACATTTTTGAGACTAATTCGCCATTTTCTTATTGTACCTGGAGTAGGCAAATTAAAATGTACTGCAGTCTCTATATCAGACAACCTATTCTCGTTCATATAATTGAGTATATATAGTTTATCTTCAATAGAATAACGTGTATAGCTCTTTTTCAAGGATTCTGGTCCATGAAGATTATATTTGCCAATCCAGAAATGTATCAATTCAGTATTAGTGAAATTGAGTGACCTAGCAATTGAAGTAATGCCTTCATCACCTTTTTCAACACGAAAAATCGTATCCAATTTTTGTTCAAAAGTAATCCTTGTCATATAAAAAGCACCTCCAAATGATAGATTTGTGTCTAACATTTGGGGTGCAGTTCAATTCAAGAAAAGCGCCCGATTGTTGAATATCAAAAAATGTTTAAACAATTAATCTTTAGTAGCGTATTATTTAAACCAGCCTCTTCTCTTAAACCAGATAAACATTGATATTCCCGTTATCCCCATAAGTCCAAGCGTAAGAAAATAACCATATTTCCACGTTAATTCAGGCATATTTTCATAGTTCATCCCATAAATCCCTGCAATAAATGTTAAAGGAGCAAAAATGGAAGTTATAATTGTCAGAATTTTCATTACTCTGTTTGTTTGATGTGAATTCAAGGAGAGATAGCTGTCTCTTATATCAGCTGTTAATTCTCTATCTGACATAATTGTGTCTGATAGTTTTAAAAGATGGTCATAAATATCAGAAAAATATTCTCTTCTTTCACTTATTTTAATTAAATGATGGGAATTTAACATACGGTAGAGTAAATCCCGCATCGGATTAACTGTATGCATTAGATTTAATAACATGTATCTTGTGTCGAATAGTTCAGTCATTAGGAAGTTCATCGATTTATGATTTATGTTATTTTCAATTTTGTCTAAATCATCTTCAATTTTATATATTATTGGAAAGTAATTATCTACAATTTTGTCCAAAGTTCGATAAAATACATAAAAGGGGTCCCATTTTTCAATGTTCTTTTGCAACACCCTTTCCCATATCTCATCAACTTCCTTTGATGGCTTAAGATGGAATGTGACAATGAAATTTACTCCAACAAAAAAATTTAATTCTTCTTTTATAATTTTTTTTTCTTCTTCTCGAACTATATGTGTAACAAAAAAAGTATAGTCATCGTAATAATCTAATTTTGGACGTTGAAGTCTATGTATACAGTCCTCAATAGCAAGCGGATGAAATCTAAAAGTATCTGCTAAATGTCTTATTTCTTCATCAGTTGGTTGATTAAAATCCACCCAAAACCATTTATAATTAGAAAAATTAATATTGCTTATAGAAATTTCCGTTTTCAAATTATTCTCATCCGTAATTCCAATGAAGTTAATCACTGTATTAACACCTTCTTAATAGTTATTTAAATATCATTCATTTCTTTTAAACTCAATTGTATTATTACTAAAATAAATTCAATAAAATAAAGTGTTAATCCTTTTTGGACTAACACTTTCATCAATGATTTTAGTTTAAAAAAACCTTTTTTTCCAAAATATCACTGCAGTCAAGCTTGATAAAATGAAAGAGATAATGAGTGCGATAAAAAAGGAATATGGGTATTGTTGAAATGGAATTGAAACGTTCATACCGTAAAAACTCGCAACCATTGTTGGTAAAGACAAAATAATAGTAATTGATGTTAAGAACTTCATAACGATATTTACATTATTTGAAATAATAGATGCAAAAGCATCCATCATTCCACTTAATATTGAAGTATGTGTTTCAGCCATTTCAATTGCTTGCTGATTTTCTATAATGACATCCTCTAACAATTCCTGATCATCTTCATACATTTTTAAGTAATTGCTTTTCAACATTTTTTGCATTACAATATTATTTGATTTTAATGAAGTTGTAAAATACACTAGACTTTTTTCTAAATTTAGTAATGAAAAAAGCTCTTTGTTTTTCATGGATTGATGTAGTTCTTTTTCAATTGCATCTGTTTTTTTGCTGATTTGTTTTAAATATTTTAGATATGAAGTTGCCATTGAATAGAGGATCTGGAATGAAAATCTTGTTCTTTTATAAGTGAAAAAATTCTTAACTTTATTATCTGAATAATTATGAAAAATCGGATTGTCTTTTAAGCAAACAGTGACAAAGCAATTTTTGGCTATAATCATTCCCAATGGTATCGTGTCATAGATAGGTATTTCATTTTCATCCTTTGACACCAAGGGAACATTCACAATAATTAGAATGTTGTCACCGTCTTTTTCAATTCTTGAACGTTCTTCTTCATCCAACGGATCTTTTAAAAATTCTAAAGGTACTTCCAATTCACTAGAAATATCAATAATTTCTTGCTCGTTTGGTGCTATTAAATTAACCCAACACCCATTTTGAATTTTTGTTATTTCTTGAAGAACTCCTTGCTTATTGGATAAGTAAATCTTTAACATTGGTAAAACCTCCTCATTGTTCAGGAAGTCAAAAATCTATACCATTCAAAGTTGAATTTTTAACAGTTTTCAAAATTCTACAGAATAGTTCATTTATGTCTTCCTTTTTACCAGAATCCGGTTCTGGTTCGTTACAATTATGACTACTCATAAAAATTCAACTCCTTATCCTAAATAAGTTATATCCTCACATATTCTACTTTGTAAGTGTATAATTGTAAACAAAATATGAACCTGCAACGTTAAGGAAACATTTTTACAACTTTTCAAAGTTTAACCTAGATAGATATTTAGGTGTTGTTCAACAATAGGGCCCTTAAATGCAAAAAGAGCCTTTCCTTATTCAAGGAAAGCGCCCGATCGTAATATGAGGTTAGCCAGATTTTTCTGGTTGACCTTTTTTGTCTAGGTCTTATTATAACGGTAGTCGGGGTAGAACGTAGCGCCCGTGGGACTTGATCCCGTCCGCAAAACTGTTCACCCCCTACTTGTATAAACATGTTTCGAGCTGGTTGGGACAAGGATCCCGTTTAACAAGCGAACCTATGACATTACAAGCAGCTTTAGGGGTTACCGACTAATTTATATTCTTGAGGAGGAGATGTAATTATGAATCCAGTCGTAGGTCTGGATGTTTCAAAAGGAGAAAGTCAGGTTCAAGCCTTTTTAGATAAAGGCAAACCATATCGTAAGAGCTTTAGTATTAAACATACTCTTGATGGTTTAGATAGTTTATTAGAATTTCTAAGGGAAGTAGAGAAATTGGCTGATGGTAAGCAACCTTCGGTTATTTTAGAATCTACAGGTCAATATCATATGCCCGTTATTCAATTTTTGGAGGAGCAACAATACGTCTATATTATTGTTAATCCACTTATCTCTCATCGAGCTAGAAGTACAAATTTACGCAAGGTAAAGACCGATGCCATTGATGCCTATCATCTATGCGAATTGTATTACAAGGAAGAGTTAGAGCCATATAAAAAGAGAGGTATACAACTCTTAAATCTTCGTAATCTCACTAGACAACAAGAAACAGTATCAAGCACAGCTGCACAAACAAAGTTACAGCTACAGTCCATCTTAGATCAGGTTTTCCCTGAATACAGAGGTGTCTTTGGAAATCTCTATTCAAAAATTTCGTTACAGATTCTATCCATCTTCCCAACCTCCAAAGAGGTTTTAAGTGTTAGCGAATCAGAACTTACTAATAAAATTGCGGAATTATGTACAACCCGTTCAGAAAGATGGGCAAAAGAAAAGGCAATTAAATTGAGAGAGGCTGCATTACGTAATCCATTTCAAAACAACTTGTATCAAAGCCATATCTTTAACCTAAGAATGTTTATTAACATTGTTCTTCAATATCAAGAGCATCTATCAAAGTTAGCAGCAGAAATAGATGCCCTCGCTAAAGAAATTGAAGAATATGAGATAATCCATTCTATCCCTGGTGTTGGAGAAAAGATTGCGGCAACAATCATCTCTGAAATTGGAGAGATAGAACGGTTTAACCATCCTAAAAAGCTAGTAGCATTCGCCGGGATAGATCCTAGCGTTTACTCTTCTGGTCGATTTACTGCTTCCATCAATCGTATAACCAAAAGAGGTTCCAGCAGGTTAAGACAAGCGTTATTTATGGCTGTACAATGCGGTATAAGAGATGCACGTAAGCAAAAAACAAGTGATGAAATACTCCCTAGAAATAAGAAATTACGAGAGTTCTACGATAAAAAACGCGAAGAAGGAAAGCCATTTAGAGTAGCAATCATTGCATGTGCTAATAAGCTTTTACATTGGATATATGCCCTACTTAAAAGGAAAGAAACCTTCCAAAATGCGGTTTAAAAAGTATATCTAAGTAGATTAAACAAAACCTTCCAATTTTAAAGAGGAAGGCTTATTTGGTGTACCCTTTTTTAGTATATCATGTAGGATTTAATATTTTTATCGAAAAATCTTGACAACTATTAGCTGGTTTTGTGGAATAAGAAACCCTGCCTACCAACAAATATTTTCTTAATACCTCGCAAATATTAAATAGGAATTCAATAGATAAACTCTTTAAAGGTAATTTCGTTATGTACACCATTCATTACCCGAGGTATTAGGAAAATTTCTTTTCTCTTAATTGCTTCTCTCAATTCAAATCCAAATATTGGATCTCCCTTTTTTTGAATTACTTTTCCTAAGAAGGAATTCGAACTCACTTTTAATATTCCAAATTGATCTAACCACCAGTACATACTTTTATTTAAAAACACTAAAGGTAAAGGATAATTTTTTACTAATTGCTAAGTATGTTTCTTTTTCCTTTGATAATTCTACTGCGATTTGAGCTCCACTATTTCCTCCACCTAATTAAATCAATCTATGCGAAACGTAAAGAAACGGTTGAGCGTGTCTTTGCGGATGCGAAAGAAAAGCATGGTATGCGATGGACAACTTTAAGGGGCCTTAAAAAATTGTCAATGCAGGCGATGCTACTTTTGTTGCCATGAATTTGAAGAAACTTGCCACATGGACTTGGCAAGGGGCTTAATAGAGGCATATTTCCTCGAAGAGGAGACTCTTTTACAGAATTCCAGGAACTAATTTGATAAAAGAAATGACAAAAGGCATCGAGAGACGGGCTCTCGATGCCTTTTGTCGACAATCTGACCCCACCCTTTAAGTGGAGTAGAAGATTTATTTACCTTAAAATAATGACTGCTATTCCAACTACAAAACAGTAGATTGAAAAGTAACCAAGTTTCCCTCTTTGCATAATATTAATAAACCACTATAACAAAAAATAGGAAGCAACTAAAGAGCAGTATGAAGTTCAATTACATTTACTGTATCCACGTACAATCACCCCTATCAGTTGCTGTTCTTTTTTGTTTTCCTTTTAACATAAATCGCCACTAAAATAATGAACAGCACGGCCAAGATTGCATAGGCGATGTTCGAATATATGTTCATATAATTGACAATATCATGCCATGATGCGCCAACTGCAGCACCAACTTTAGTCAAGACAACATTCCAAATCATAGTTCCCACTGTAGTAAGAAGGAAAAACAACCAAAAATTCATACGTGCCATACCTGCTGGGATGGATATTAAACTTCTGATTAAGGGAATAAATCTACAAAAGAAAACAGTCCAGACTCCATACCGATCAAACCATGACTGTGCCTTATAAATATCTTTTCTGGTAAGGCGTAAAAGGTGCCCCCATTTGTCCACAATTTTTTCGAGTCGATTTACATTAATTAACATTCCAATAGCATATAGTACAACAGCACCTGCCACTGAACCTGCAGTCGAGGCAACAACTACACCTAGAACACTCATATTTGTTGTTGTGGTCATAAAACCGCCAAAAGTTAGTATGACCTCTGATGGGATAGGTGGAAATATATTTTCTAACATAATTAAGAGAAATATCCCCATGTAGCCATAACTATTCATTATTTCTGTAATCCAATTTTCCATAAACTCTCCTTTACTTTGGTAAGATCTAAGTTTGTAGTAGTAAAAAGCAAAATCTTAAAAGCCACTATTAAAGTACCAAATAAGGAAGAAAACTTTACTGGTACAATGATTCAAAATTTTTAATGTCTAGTTTATATTTAACCACAAATTTGGAATCATGCACTTTAACTTCCTTTGCTATCCTTTTATAAATAAATCAACAAAAATACTTGTTCTTATAGAGAATTTTTTTCATATTGTTTCTCTTTATACATTTGGAAGAACCAAATGGCAACAGTTAGCCATATTGCACTAGCAAAGTATCCTCCGATAATATCGCTCGGATAATGTACCCCCAGATAAATGCTAGAGTTCGTTAATCACTAAAATCCCCCTCATCCAATTTTCACACAAAGAAACTCACAATAAATCATTCATAAGTCCAATATTGACAGTGCCATCAAACTTAACTTCCCCAAATGGTCGTTTGGTAACATTGCATAAAGTGATTTTATTCCACAATATGGTCCGATTGTAGAATAAGTAAAAACCAGCATTTTATAAGGTATTTTATCGAATGGATAACAAGTAAGTAATTTATTCTAAAAATTTTCTCTAATAAATTATAAAACTCAGCTATCTCACAAATAGCTGCTATAGATTCTATTTGTTAAATAAATCTTTAAAGCAGTACTAATTATAACCCCCTTCCGATTCATGTAAAAAATGTGATTAAAGAGCCTTGTAGGTGCTTCTATAATATCATTACTACTTGGCTTGCTTCATTGCTTCTTTTAAATTCTCAGCAAAAATATGTGGTGTATTAGCATTACTATAACCTTCTACAATTTGACCTATTAATTTCCCCGTTGAGTCCAGGGTGTAGCTTGTAATAGACTTACTTTTACCTGAAGCAGATGTATACCATAGGTCCAATTTGTCACCATTAATCATGGCTTTCACAGCTCTAGCTGTATTAGAAACTATCTCATCTATCGCAGCTTGTTTGAGTCCGCCAAATGTTTTTTCAGATCTATTAACGGTTGATTCAGAAGTGAATTTTTCTTTATCAGATAGTATTTTTGAGTTTCTTCCGAAACTTTTTTTATTTGCTGCAACAAATCCTAAAACTGTTGTGACTACTAAAGGAATAATTACTTTTGATATTTTCATATGGGTATCTCCTAAACGTATTAGATTTTTCTATTAATCAATAATACCAACCTGAACTACTTTATAAAAGACTAGGTGATTACTTTACTCAACAATATGGCCCTTAACTGAAAAGGACCCCTTCCTAATTCAAGGAAAGCGCCCGATTGTTGAAGAAGTTGTTACGGTTGGTATGCCCTCTACCTTTTACAGAAAAAGGCTTTAATTTATTAAATATAAAATTATACTTTCATGGATACGGACTATACTAAATAAGGGTATACTAGACGTAGATCAGAATATTATTCTTATTTAATATTAATCTTAAATGCAGCTGGGAGGAATGTAATTGGATATCTCTTTATTATTGG
Organism: Solibacillus sp. FSL K6-1126; assembly: GCF_038003445.1. NCBI lineage: Bacteria > Bacillati > Bacillota > Bacilli > Caryophanales > Caryophanaceae > Solibacillus > Solibacillus sp. FSL K6-1126. Next base: position 2,422,289 of record NZ_JBBOPD010000001.1, read on the forward strand.
AATATGGTTGGGTATTATTATTGTTAATCGGCTTAGAAGGATTGCTTGCAGCAGACAATGCCCTCGTTTTAGCAATCATGGTTAAACATTTACCTGAAAAGGAAAGACGACGGGCACTATTTTATGGTCTCGCAGGTGCTTTCATTTTCCGTTTTGCTTCATTATTTATCATCACTTTCCTAGTAGACGTCTGGCAGGTTCAGGCTATTGGGGCTCTCTATTTACTGTTCATTGCAATCAATCATATTGTAAGGAAACTATACTTTAAAAATAAAGGACCAAAAAAGGAAAAAGAACAGAAAAAATCTGGTTTTTGGGGTACGGTTATAAAGGTCGAATTGGCGGATATTGCATTCGCTGTTGATTCAATCTTAGCGGCAGTAGCTCTTGCAATGACGCTACCTAATACGGATTTACCGCAGATTGGTGGCATGGATGGCGGTAAGTTTCTTGTAATATTTGCAGGCGGGTTAATCGGATTAATTATCATGCGGTTTGCAGCAAACTTTTTCGTGAAACTCCTTGAATCCAAACCAGGACTGGAAATTGCAGCATTTGTAATCGTTGGATGGGTTGGTGTTAAACTTGCCGTATTAACTTTAAGTCACCCTGACGTTGGTGTCATTTCTTATGGGTTTGCCCATTCCCTTGAATGGAAGCTAATTTTCTATGGCGTGTTAATTGCAATTGCACTAGCAGGTTGGTTTTTATCTAAAAATAGTACAATAAAATCACCTAAACAATAAATTAATGCACAAATTATAAAATACTTTGAATTTGTCCTAAAAGATACCAAAGATTCACTCGACATAAGAAAACGTTGCAAGTTGACAAAAAGAGCCCGCTACTATTTAGTAACGGGCTCTTATTTATTTAAATTAATAAGTGCTAATTATATTTGATTCACTCCTTAGATATACTTTTGTACAACAAGCAATAAATCTGCATCACTCCCCCAAGAAAAAATGTTGCTCCACAATATGGCCCTATAATTGAATAAAGCACTTTTCTAATTCAGAAAAGCGCCTGTGGAATAATGAATGCCATTATAAGGTTATGATCAGCTTACAATAACATCCCAAAGCGATATGTGTAACATTAGGGGAATTCTACACGTCTATGTTTACAAGGGGGGAAATGTATGAAAAAGATATTAATTTCTTTATTAGCTGTAGTTGTGTTAGTAGGTGGGATTTATTTTGGATCTAACCTTAAACCACCTAAACCAACCATAACTATTGAAAATAATACTGTAAAAGTGGCACAAGGTTCTTATTGTTGGCGTGGGCTTATTAACGCACAATGTGTTGATATGATTTCGCCACCAGATATTATTAAACATCACGAACTTAAACCTGTTATTGTATCACCTGAAGCTGAATTAAAAATAGATTTTAATCGTAAACCTCTAGAAAATACGTTGACTGCATCTTTATGGCTTAGTAACGGTGAAACGGAAAATGCCCCATTAAATGACAATGTATTAGTAGTGCCAAAAGAAAAGGGTGTTTATATTTATAGTGTTTCTGCAAATTGGGAAAAGGGAAGTTCGGGTTATGTCTTTGTAATTGAAGTTAAATAAGTCTTTTCTTTCATGAGTATTTTAGTAACAAGTATTTATAACGTACACATAACTAAACCTAATAACGGTCCTAAATCAAAGTTTGGGCAGGTTGCAAAAGTCGAAAACGTTAATTTTACAGCGTTCTCGACCTTTTTGTATCATATTATTTATACGATATTTTATACAGGCAGCTGAAACCCTTGATATTAAGGATTTTATACAGCTGGGTATAATCTTCAATTTGCATAAAAACTTTTATAGCCATTCTTTTATCGTTAATTCTGCATATTTTCTAACACTCCCCAAGAAAAAAATGTTGCTCCACAATATGGCCCGATTGCTGAATAAACTATTCTACTAATTCTTTATACGAAGTTCGGCTACTTCTTCTAATAAATGAATAAACTTTTCCTGTTCCCTCTTACTGCTTTTAAGTCTATTCGACATCGTTCGACAATTTAAACTTTAGTTAATATTCAGTGCTTATTAGGTCGGGGGGGATTAAAACCCCGCCCGTTGTATTAATAATCAAATCAAGGCTCTTAAGACAACGTGCCTGTTTGTTTAATATAATATTTTCTTCCAATGATCTATTTAATGCCTTTCCAACTGTTTTTCCTATCTCAGCCCTTATACGTAGTTTTTAATATATCCATATTTTTCCAGTAAACCAACAATCTTGCACATTCCAGGTCTCTGCCTATAAAGATAGAACGGAAATTCCATTAATTCCGTAATATAATATACGCTAAGTAAATAATGTAGGTGGCGATAAGCACTAAGCCTTCCCACTTTCCGACCATGAAGCTGGTTCTTGAGAAAACCAATAACACAATAGTCAGTACAATCATAAGAATGACATCAATAAATATTTTATCATTTGCTGCTAATGGGGAAATAGAAGCCGAGGCACCAAGTACAAATAAGATGTTAAAAATATTACTCCCGACAATATTTCCAAGCGCGATTTCACTTTCTTTTTTCAGTGCAGCAGAGATGGAAGTGACGAGTTCAGGAAGGGATGTTCCAATTGCAATAATCGTTAACCCCACCAATGTTTCACTCATACCAAGAGAGTAAGCAATTTCTGTACCGTTATCTACTACCAGATTCCCTCCAAATATAATTGCAGCCAATCCTAATATTGTAATCAATATATTTTTTCCCCATCTGAGGTCCTCAGGAACTGGTTCGTCTGCTGTATCTTCCCGGCTTTTTAGTCCAATCTCAATTACATAGTACATAAAGATGGATAAGAACAATATAAAGATGAATCCATCACTGCGTGTAAGCAGGTTGCTATTTGATCCTTGCAATGCAATATCACTCATAAGAATTAGCAATGCCACACTTGCGAGTAATGTAAATGGCATTTCTTTTCTAATGGTCTCCCTTTCAACTCTCAAAGGATATAAAAAAGCTGCCACACCTACAACAAGGGTAATGTTAAAAATATTGCTTCCAACTACGTTACCCAGTGAAACATCTGCACTTCCTTCCAGTGCTGCAATAATACTGACAGTTGCTTCCGGTGAACTTGTTCCAAAGGCCACAATAGTTAACCCAATTAAAATAGTCGGAACCCGGAGCAGTTTAGCAATATTGGAAGATCCGTCAACAAAGAGGTCAGCTCCTTTTACCAACAATACAAAGCCTACAATTAATAAAATATAAGCCATTAGTTTATTCTCCCTATCTCATTCAGCGTTTTTTCTATTTTTTCTAATTACCATAAATACATACCCCATTATTACGGAATTAAAAAAGATAACGTAAAACTACTTCTAGAAGGACGCACACTAATTCAATTATGTTGGTTGGCTTATACCCACCACTCCAAGTAAAGTCCTATGCCTGTTAACATTGAATACGGAATCATACTACATATAATGGCCCGATTGTGGAATAATAAAACTGCATTTATCTTCTATATTTTAGAAAGCTTCAATTTAAAACCTTCCCTGAAAATCATCTGCTAAAGTTCTTTCCTTTTTATTTTTACCATCGGTTAAAAATACGATATTATCATTATTAATTTCATCATTAGTTGTTTGTTGTTGGAAGCTTGTAAGTTCCATATAAAAATCTTGAGGAGTATCAAACACCTCATCTAAAGCTCTTTTAATCCGTTTGTTTTTATTATTCAGATCAAGTAGGTTTTCTAAGGGTGTTCCTTCTTTATCACTATAACAAAACAATTTTAAAAGAAGAGTCTGATACTCTTTAACTTTATCGTTTAAATCTATTCGCTTTGCTTTTTCTTGCTCTAATTGTTGTTTCAACTCGGAATTTTTCTGTTTTAATTCTCTTTCTTTTTGGACACTTCTTCTTACTTCATTTTCAAGAGGCTGTAAATGTTTTATTAACATTTCTGGATTCTTTAAATACTTGTTAACTACATCTACCACATTCGGAATGTCCTTTTTATTATTGTTTCCATCCACTAGAGTTACGGTTCTAATTTCATTGGCCGTATCAATAGCCTTTCGTCCGGGCTGTTCTTTCTTTCTCCAAAAGTCTTCTGAATAAGTTCTGCTACAAATGTCTGGACGCTCTTTATGTAGTTCTAAATGATATCGGTACAACTTTACATATTCAATATCCCCGTGGGGCTTAACATTTTCTCTATAATGATTTATGATTGCATAAAGTTCCGGCTCGTCATAAATCGTTGCCGGTCTTCCTCTTCTTTTTTTCTCCTTACTCATCTACATCAACTCCCTTCAACATTTCCAAACGAGCTATTTCTTCCAAATGCTCCTGAATAGATATAGCCTCGGTACCCATTTTAGTAAAGGCATTGGGATGTACTTCGTTTTGTTTTAACATTTCTGTGGTGAAACTCTCGTTTAAGTTTTTCAAAAAGTTTCCTATCTCGACTATTTTTTGTTTTCTTTCACGAATCTTTGCTTCAATTAACGGTTTTACTTCCACTAACTTTTCAGGGTGAATCCACCAATGTTTGCATAACATACATTCTTCACTTTCACATCGCTGCAATTCATCAGTGCAAAAACCAATCTTCATTGGTAATCTCGTATTATTAGAGGGAAATTGATAGCTTCTTTTTTCGATATCCTTATACGAAACCTCATTACCTTCAAAAGTGGTTCCTTTTAGCTCTTTATCTTTTCTTTTAAAACTTTTGATTAGCTTATCCACTTCGATATCAATAAAATATTCAGTATGGTTTGAATAATGATACTGAGCTTCAATTGTTGAGTGTCCACCTAATCTAGCTATTTCAATTGGGGATATCCCTTGCATCAATAAAGCACAAAATGCAAAATGTCTAGTATCGTTGGGCCTTATCTCTCGTTCTACCGACTTTTTGTATTCTCCATAGACAATATCTTTGTAAAAACGTTTTAATAATGAGTCAAAATTATTACGATTAAAATATTCGTAATCTATTTTCTGATAAGTTCTATTGGTCACTCTTTTATCGACTGCTATGAGTGTTTTATAGGAAACCAGTGTTTTACTATTCCCATATGGGTTTGTAAGTCGGATATATTTATCGATCATATCATATATCTCTTTAGTAATTTCCAATGTATCAACCACTTGTACTCTCCGTTGACTAGCAGGTTTTTTCTCACGGGGGAGAGTAATATAATAACTTCCGTTATTCTGCGAAATACACTCTCTTTTAATCGTACAAAACTCGCTTATACGTATTGGGATTATAGTTGTTATCTTCCACCATAATAAAAGAGGGGAGAAAAACAGTCTGGAAGGAGAACTGAAACCTCTTTCAAAGTATCGATTAATACAATAATCGAATTTAAAAACGTCCTTACCTTTAGGTAGCTCTCTTACGAATACGCCACTCGGCACTCCTTTCTTAATATCCATCAAAGGTTTATGGTAAGTGTCAAAGGAATCCAATTCGGCAAAAGTCAAAAAGTTTAAAGTTGTGATTACCATATCTCTAACAGTGTCTATCCTATACCGATTCTTTTTCGGCTCCATCGGTTCAGAATAATTTTTAACTGCTGGAGTGAAGTTCCGTAAGTATTCAGCAAAATCATTTACCTTATTTGCACTAAAAAAATCGGTTTGTTTGATAACCTTAATTAGCAGCGATAATCTCTTTTGCACTAAGGACGTATGATACTCTCTCAAAAGTTCAGCAGCCCAACATTTAATAATAACAACAGATGTGGAATCCCAATCATTACGAAATCTAACCGCATTATTTATTGTAGAAAAATCTAAATAATGCCTTTGTCCTTTGTATAAATGCCTCTCAAAAGTCCATATATCATCTTCAAAAAAACCACTAAAGATTTCATCTTCTTCTCGAAAAATTTCAAGGATTTCCTTCGCTCTTTTAACACTTAAATCAATCGAAAATTTTTCTTCCGACAATGCATCTAAATCTATATATTCTCTCAAGTTCTCTACCAACATACTAATTAACCCTCCTAAGTTAGCTGATATTGCTCTCTTAAAGAGCCTATCTCGTCAAGATGCATTATAAATTCTTCACGAGAATCAGATATAAACTCATATGCATCAAATCCAAACCTTTGAATTGCTTGGGCAAACAAGTCTAATTGTATATAAAATAATCTCGCCTTTTTTCTCTGTTCATAGTATGGTTCTTTCGTGTCTGGCTTTTGAGTGTCTATATAGCTGTTCAACCTATCCTGAAGACTTGTTCCAAGGGCTGAGAGGGCATAATAGTTCGGGATAGCAAAAGCACAGTCAAAACAAGAAATACCTTGTCCTTTTTTTACACAGCCACTTTCCGCAACCATACATTGAACGTTATCTTGTTTGCTCGGTAATTGATGAGTTTCAATTTTATTCACAAATTCCAAAGCTTCTTCTAAGCCCATTGAAAGAATACGGTCTAAGATTGATTTTCTATCACTCTGAATGACATTTAAAAAACCTGCAATTTCTTCAATTTTATAGATATCGCCAAAATAGTTTGTTAAGAATTGAATTTCGGTAGTTCTTTTTTCTCTGTCAATTTCAACCCCTTGCAAAACATCCAGAAATGTATCGTATATAAAGCCAAATGAACCTCGAGCAAATAATTGCCTAGTAAGGAAATTCAGCTCCTTTTCCGGAATATCCACATAGATATTAGTCGTTTCTTGTTTTAAGTGACCTCTCATTTTCTGGATAGCTTTCAATCCTGCAGAACCTTTTTTGATTTTACTCAATATCACATAAATATAAGACAGCAAGGATCTGTTCATCTTTCTTGATGAAAAATGAAATTCTTCATCTTCATATAATTTAAAAAACCATTTACGTCGAGTCTTCGAAAAATCTTCATCCTTATTACCAAAATTAATAAGCGATTTATTCAGAGGAAAAAGTCCATTGATTCTTAGCTCACATATGGCAATTGCTGTAGCAAAGGGTTTTTTCAATTCTTCAGAACAGAAGAAATAATTTTTAACCTGAGTTTTAGAGATGATGAATTCTGTTCGATACACTTGTTTTACTATATAATCAGCATCTTCATCACTCAGCTCATTTTCAAGCATCCAGTATAAATCAGTAATTTGAGTGCCACTTAAATTCACTCGTGGAAATGTAACGACATCTGAATGCCTCCAGGCATTATTCAAATGCAAAAGAACATATAACCAACTTGATGCCAAATATTTTGGTTTTCCCCCCATATTAATCTCCTGCAAAGTATCTTTTATAGTCCTTTCTTTATGTAAAGAGATATCTTTTGTGTAGTTATATATATTTTTATACTCTTCATACTCGTATATTGATTTATCTCGGGACTCTTGATCAAACTTGTAGGGATTATTAATATAATTGAAATTAAAGGATTCTATTTTTTCGCTTTTCAATTGATAATACACTTCTTTTAAATAGGAATAGATTATCCTAGAGTGAAAAACAGCAATTTCATTAAATAGAGTATTAACATCATTTGAAGACACCGAATAAATTTCTTGTTTCTTTTTCGAACTTACTAGATTAATCAAATCTACTGTAGAATAAACCAACTGATTGATATAGTTTTCTTGAGTCTTTCTGTTAGCCTTAGTTCTATTTAATTTACTTGCAACGTATTGCAACCAAGTTTGAGTTGTAAATGGCCCTAATTTATTAATGTCTATTTCCTTGATGCCCAATCGATATTTAAACGTTTCAAAATTTGATTCCATTTCTACTACAAGATGAACTGATTTTTTTGGTTTTTCCAACCAGTTATTGAAAGCTTCTTTTGGGACCATAACAACATTCCCTCTATCCCCATCAAAAATAGGGCGGAGCAAATTAGCTATTGGTTCACATTTAATAAATCTCGATTGAAAAACCAAACCATTAGTAGTTGCAATTTCCTCAGCTTCTTTAGTAGAAATATATTTTTCTCTTAATTGACTTTGGAGAGTTTTTAATCTATCAATATCTTCCTTTTTGAAGTATTTCCTACGATTTCTTGTAACTTTAAAGTCAAGATTATAATCTTTTACAATCAAAGGAAAATGGCGTTGGCTTTTTATTGATAATATTTGTTTGCTCTCTTCTATGGTATAATAATCAGACCGTTTAATACCTAAGTCCTCTTCACCCGAAAGCAATTTTAATTCTCGGTCGTCGATAACTGTTCTTGATGCACAATCATTAACAAGTGTTTCAAATTCACTCTTGGTGATAAATTGCTTGTTTTTTGCTAAGAATAAAGGATGAATGCTGAATTGTTGAAACCTCCTATGATATACTGCATACCTACTTTTCAATTCTTCTACTGGGATATAGTCTTTGAAGAATCTCTCTACTGATGATTTACTAATAAAATGGGTTTGACGATTAATCGGGAAGCCCAATTCAATACATTCAAAAGGAGAGTTGCTTCCTAACTTATTCATACTTTTTCTAAGGCCTCTCATACTATCATCTGTAATTTTAATCCCTAGTACAGCCGCAAATTCTCTATGGGACATATAATTTTCTATGATATTAGATTCATATGCTATATATTCTTTTAGCGATTCAATATCAACTTCGTTAGCATTAGCATCCCCATTTATTAATCTAAGATTAATCAAACTTTTTATTTTACCCGTAATTCTATGCCTTGCTGCTAATCTTGCCTTCTGGTCTGTATAGGGAAGGTTCTTGTATTCTTCTAGATGCTTAAAGGCCAATCCTATCTTAATCATTAATGTCACTTCGTAAAAACCCCCGGATTCCATTTTTCAGACAAATAATTCCCTACATCCAACGTTTCTTGAGTCGAGAAAACCTCCATTGCCGTTTCAAAATTGGATATCGCATTCCTGTAATCAATATAGTCTTTTGATGATTGAGTGCTTTTATCTCCTCTGATAATGGCTAGTTGTTTTTCATTAAGGTCCATACTAAATAAATAGTTAGTAAAAATTCCTCTTCCAATATGAGTACCCCAGGTAGAATCTGCAAGCATTTTAAAGTGTGAATAACGGCCAGGAGTTGCTGCTAATCTGTCTATATAGGTATACTTGACTTTTGCAAATTTCCTTTCGTAAGTTCCTCCGGAAATAGTCCTTCCTTTTTCATCAACGAAGAAAGCGTACGGATTTATTTTTTTAACCTTCGAATTCATTAACATATGATCATCGTATAATTCTTTTAAGTAGACGCTTGGTAATACAGGTTGGAGCCGTGGTCTTTTTACTTGTTCCTTTTTTGTATCTTTGAGATGATTAAATAAACGGTATTGGTTATCAAGAACAGCAATATAATTAGAACCACTTAAAAAGTCTGTTGGAATATTTGCCGGAGTTAGGTTCACAACCTCTCCTCTTCGTAATCCTCCAAAAATTTGAAGAGCAATTCCAAAAGCAATGTCAGGAGATACTCTCCGAGCCTCTTCTATGAATTCCCAAATTAACTTGTCTTTCTCTTCAGGTTCGTTACCAAAATCTTTAAGTTTGTTTCTGACTGGATTATCAGTAGAAGGATATTTTGTATCAAAACTCGGATGATCAAAAGGGGTTATAATTACTTCCTCTCCATTTCTATTTACATATGTATCAAATTCAATTTCTCGTTCAATTAATTCCATATCTGTTAAGTATTCATAGAAACGTATAAGATATTTTTCTATTTGATATTTAACATATTTGTATGCCATCTTTTTTTCTGATAAGTGGGTAATATAACGGGAACCGTGAATGAGTTGTAATCCTTTAAGTCCTTTCTCTCGTAACATTTCAAATTCAGGTTTTCCGAGGATTATTTGTTCGTAGATAAAATTTAAGAATTTTACTATTTCTCTAGCTGGATTCATTTGACCACTCAAGCTTTTACCTTTGAATTGATATTTTTGTCTAATAAAATGTGTAATAGGGTGGGGAACTATAATACCAGTGACTTTATCCTCAACCCCAATAACAACCACTCTTTTTTCTTCCAACTTGTTGTTGCCTAGTAAATCTTCTATGAGGACTTCTTTTGCTACAAATCTATATTTTTCTAAGCTCATTAATTTTTACACCTTCTTTTCGTATAATTATTTCTCCCGATGCTTTGTCCTCCATTAAGTGAGTAAAATAATTCCTTTATCACCATTATTATATTTATCTCAATTTTATATTAAATGAGATAAATATAAAACCCTTGATATAGTTATTATATCAAGGGTTTGGAGATTTATTAGGGAAAGAATCATTTACCTCCCAAGTTGTGGTGTACAAAGTATAGGTATACTGATAATTTGAAGGAATCTGCGTTTTTGTATTAGGATATGTGATGATCGCTTCAAACATAATGGCTCCGTCAGCTTTACGGATCGCGTCTTCCATATATGCTTGATCACCATGTCGGTTAAGCGTACTATTTTGCGGGGTAATGTTGTAAGCGTTCGATACCCCGCCGAGAGAATCGGCAATAATATGTCCTTCATCTAAAACGGAACTTTCGACACCAGGAACCTTTGCCTCATCAGCATAGTACCTACCAGACGATAATACAGGTTCATTTTCGTCATCTTGTAGTATGATTTTGTCCGCAATGACACGTACTAATTGCCCGTATTCATTCGTAAATGCCCAATATTCACGGTCACCAAAACCAATGTTAACTACCACGTTAGACTCACGATACCCAGACAAATTACCGCCATCCACTTCAATAAGTTTATATCCTGAAAACTGATCATTATTTGATTGAGTTGGTGTTTCCTCTACTAGGGATTCATCAACAACCGGAGTATTTTTTTCACGTTCACTGTTTTCAGTTGTATTATCGGTTGTTACCTCTTGTGTTTTTATATCTCCATCAGTAATGGACACTTTTTCTTCATCAGTACAACCAACCATAAAGATGGTCATTAATAATAAGATTAATACGTTTACTTTCTTTTTCATTCTTTAGGACTCTCCTATAATCGTTCGTATTGTTCATTCTAATAATCTGGAATGATGCCAACATAGTTTAACATTGTTAACCTTTCGATAACAGTAAAATATATTACAATAATAATGATCATCGTTTTCACTTGTTGATGGCTGAGAAGTTTATTATTAACAAACGATTCATATATCGCTATACCAAAATAAGTAGATATAAAAAAGGCAATTCAAATTTTTACTTTATGCAAAAATTTGAACTGCCTTTTATGACGTTATTTTTTTATAAACATTTGTGTCCAGTAATTACCATCTTTAACGTATCCTACACCAATATGCGTAAATTTCGAATCCATAATGTTTGCTCGGTGGCCTGAACTATTCATCCATCCATCCATTACTTGCGCAGCGGATTTTTGACCTTTTGCAATATTTTCACCTGCTGCTTTATAGCTGATACCGAATTGTTTCATCATATCAAATGGTGAGCCGTAAGTTGGGCTTGTATGGCTGAAATAATTTTTGTCATGCATATCTTGTGACTTATATTTTGCAACACGTGCTAATTCCCAATCAATTTTTAATGGTGCTAATCCTTGTTGCACGCGTTCCTTATTTACTAGGCTAACTACTTGCTCTTCTACTGCTTGCTGTTCATTTTCAGAAATATTAATTTTTTCTCCGACATAGATCATATCCGGATTTTTTAATGTAGGGTTTAAAGAAATTAATTCGCTTAGGCCGATTTGATTTTTAGAGGCAATCTTCCAAAGCGTGTCCCCACTTTTTACTGTATATGTAGCTGCAGATGCAGTAGCTGGTAGAGCAAATAGCATCATACTAAACAACAACACGATACTTTTTTTCAACATTTTTGAATCATTCCTTTCTAGTTGTCTATTACAAGCTTACTAGAGAGGGACTGTAAAATCATTAGGGAATGAATGGCGCTTCTTTTGCAAAAGGATAACAAACATTACAATTGTAACAATCGTTTGTTAAAAGACAAAGAATCTAAACCTTCATTTATTTAGTGGTTATAGTGATGATTCAAATAAAAACCACCAGTTGAACTGGTGGTTTTCTCTGCGCGTGAAACGCTGGGTTACTGGCCCACGTCTAAAGACGCTCTGAAAGGTCTGCCAACCGCACTACGTTTCCGACTACCGCTAAAGCGGTGTACTTATTTTTTTCTTCGATTTATTTCTTCACCTGTGAATGGGTCAATGAATTCTTTCATCGTCATTTGATCCTCCAGGAGATCTTCCTGCAATTGATTTTTTATATATTCCTGAATTACTTTTCTGTTTCGTCCTACTGTGTCTACATAATATCCTCGACACCAGAATTTCCTGTTTCCATATTTATATTTCAAATTTGCATGTCGATCGAATATCATTAGGCTACTTTTCCCTTTGAGATACCCAACAAACGCAGATACACTAAGTTTCGGCGGAATACTTACTAACATATGTATATGATCAGGACACGCCGTGGCTTCAATGATTTCTACGCCTTTTCTTTCACACAGTTGACGTAATATTTTACCAATATCCGCTTTTATTTTTCCATAGATCATTCTTCTTCTGTATTTTGGCGCAAACACGATGTGATACTTACAATTCCATGTTGTATGTGCTAAACTTTTATTATCCATTATTGGAGCTCCTTTCGTACGTAATCGGTTGACCAGACCTGATTTTATTGTACGACTGGAGTATTTTTTTTGTCCATAGCTAAAAGCTCTTTAGAACCCCCCGCATAGCAGGGGGTTTTCGTTTCCATAATAAAAAACTGTAAGAAAGCTTAATCGCTTTTCTTACAGTTTTTCTGTTGGTCTCTTTTTTATCAAGAAACTAATTTTATTATTTAAACGCCTGTGCCGCCTTTACCGCTTTGCCCCAGCCTGTATATAAAGCTTCGCGCTCTTTTTCGTCCATCTCAGGTTCGAATTTGTGGTCTAAATTCCAGTAGTGAGAGATGTCATTTAATGTCTCCCAATATCCTACTGCTAAACCTGCCAAATAAGCAGCACCTAATGCTGTTGTTTCATTTACAACCGGGCGATCTACTGGCACATTTAAAAGATCTGACTGGAATTGCATTAAGAAATTATTTTTCACTGCTCCGCCGTCTACACGTAATGTGCTTAACGGAATTCCTGAATCCGCTTCCATTGCACCTAATACATCGCGTGTTTGATAGGCCAGTGACTCAAGAGTTGCCCGTACGAAATGCTCTTTTTCCGTACCACGTGTTAAGCCAAATACTGCACCGCGCACATCTGAATCCCAGTAAGGAGTACCTAATCCAACGAATGCCGGCACAACATACACACCTTCTGAAGATGTTACACGAGCTGCATATGCTTCACTTTCCTCAGCTTTACGGAACATACGTAAGCCATCACGAAGCCACTGGATAGCAGAGCCGGCTACGAAAATACTTCCCTCGAGGGCATACGTTACTTTGCCGTCTAGTCCCCATGCAATTGTCGTTAATAAACCATGATCAGATTTTACTGCCTTTTCACCTGTGTTCATTAACATAAAGCAACCAGTGCCATATGTATTTTTCACCATTCCTTGCTCAAAGCAAGCTTGCCCGAATAATGCTGCTTGTTGGTCGCCCGCGATACCTGCGATTGGAATTTCTTGACCGAAAAGATTATCCGCATCTGTATGACCGTAAACTTCTGAAGAAGAACGCACTTCTGGAAGCATCGAAGCTGGAACTGTTAAAATATCAAGAAGCTCTTCATCCCACTTCAAATCGTAAATATTGAACATTAATGTTCGGGATGCGTTTGAATAATCTGTTACGTGCACTTTACCGTTCGTTAATTTCCAAATGATCCAAGTATCGATTGTACCGAATAAAAGATCCCCATTTTCCGCTTTTTCGCGAGCGCCTTCTACATTGTCTAAAATCCATTTCACCTTTGTACCCGAGAAGTACGCATCAATAAGCAAGCCTGTTTTATCTCGGAACATATCATTTAAGCCTCGCGCTTTTAAATCTTCACAAATTTCAGCTGTTTGTCGCGATTGCCAGACAATTGCATTGTAAATCGGATGACCTGTATGTTTATCCCATACAACCGTCGTTTCGCGCTGGTTTGTAATACCAATCCCTGCAATTTGACTTGCGAGTATATTTTTCTCCGATAACACAGCCGCGATACATGAAAGCACAGAAGACCAAATTTGTTCCGGGTTATGCTCAACCCAACCTGATTCCGGGAAATATTGCGGGAACTCCTGCTGTGCTGTATGAAATACCGTGCCATTTTTATCAAATAAAATTGCACGAGAACTTGTTGTACCTTGGTCTAGCGCCATCATAAATTTTTCTGTCATCCTCAAATCCCCCTACTCTTCTACTGTTGATACTGTCATTTGTGCAGCTACGAAAATCGCCGCTACCACTACACTGAAAATCCAGAATAATGTTGCATCTGCCCCATTCCAGATGAAGCTAAAGAATACTGCACCGTATACACCGCCGATAATTGGGGCAACTACAGGTACCCATGCATACCACCAAGCTGAATCTCCTTTACCTGGAATCGGTAAAATCGCGTGTGCAATACGTGGACCTAAGTCACGGGCAGGGTTAATCGCATAACCAGTTGGACCACCCAATGCCATACCAATTACAACAATTAAAATACCAACTAAAAATGGATTTAATCCTGCTGTTATTTCATTTGTCCCTAACGCTAAAATCCCCAGCACTAATGCAAATGTGCCGACCATTTCGGCAATCATGTTGGAAGGAATATGCTTTACTGCCGGTGTTGTAGAGAATACGCCAAGTTTTGCGCCTTTGTCTTTTGTGCCTTTCCAGTGCGGTAAATAAACAAAGTACACTAACACAGCCCCTAAAAACGCTCCGAGAAGTTGTGCAACGATAAACAATGGTACATCTGCCCATGCAAAGTTGCCAATTGTTGCGAGAGCGATTGTTAATGCCGGATTTAAGTGCGCTCCGCTAATACCTCCTACTGCATAAGCTGCCATCGCTACGGCAAAGCCCCATGCAAATGTGATAACGACCCAACCGCCACCTTGACCTTTTGATTTGTGCAATGAAACTCCCGCTACAACGCCTCCACCGAATAATATTAGAAGCATCGTGCCGACTAACTCGGCTGTAAATGTTGACATTCCATAACCTCCTTAGCTCATGTATATTCCGATCATAAAATACTTAGAAGAAAAAAAGTCCGCAAGTAACAATTGTTTTACGTTATCACGTAAAACAAAGCTACATGCGGACTCCTTCACTCAACCACGTATTTATTGACTTAGTAATCATAATAGTTTGAAATTATTCATTAGTCAACAACTTTTTGGAAACGTTTCCACAATTCTTTATTGGATGTAGTAATGGCAATCGCACCTGCATCAAATGCCTGCTTAATTTGATCATCCGTCCGAATTAAGCCCCCTGTAATAACAGGGATGCCTGTATGAGTATATACTTCCTTAATCATTTCCGGGATAACACCTGGGAGTAATTCAATAAAGTCCGGCGCCGTTTGCTCAAGAAGCGAATAGCTTTTTTCCAGCGCAATTGTATCGATTAAAAAGACACGTTGAATCGCTAAAATACCGCGAGATTTCGCTTTTAAAATCATATTGGAGCGTGTAGAAATTATGCCTGCTGGACGTATATCGTTACACAAGTAATCCGCGGCAAAATTATCCGTCTTCAAGCCGTGAATTAAATCCGCATGAATAATTAATTTTTTCCCATGACGTTCGGCCTCTTGTTTAAGTGCACGCAAATGACTCAAATGCACTTCAAGCAATACGATATATTCAAATTCACTTTTTACTACTTTATCAAACTGTTTAATTGTTCGGGCAGCAGGTATGATTTTTTGGTCATTAAACGGCATAACATCCTCCTATAATTAGAAATCTGTTTATATTAATATGGCTCATCGGCTGCGTTAATTCAAATCTCCCACGCATTCGATGAGCCGAAATTATATCACAATATTATTTTACATTATTTTGCGGTTGTTGCACGCTTAATTTCAATGTTTAACAGTTCTGTAAACTCCGATAATTGGGCATCCGTCCAATTCAATTGTTGAGCCATATGGGTAATGACTGCCTCTTTATGTGCCAATACCGATGCGATATTAAAGAACATATTACCAGTACGGCGCACAAAGAAATCGACAGGCGTCGTCACAAGTTCATGCTCAATGCCATATTGCAGCTGTGCAAATAATGCTTTTGGCATCGTATCGTTTGCGTTAGCCACATAGCTAAATACTTTTTCAACATTCGAACCGTAATGCTGGGCTAAATAATCCGCTTCTTCATGCGTTAAGCCAGCTTTTACACCTGACTCGATCTTTTTCGAAATAAACGTTTGGATATGCTTCGACCCGCCTACCTCACCACCAGAAATCGGGATGTCTTTTGTTATACATGGCTTGCTTGCTACACCAAATTCTGTATTTAAGCTAGCTGCAATTTTATCTACAACAGCTTCCGCCATCTTACGGTAGCCTGTTAATTTACCACCCGCTATTGTAACTAGGCCTGAAGCGGATTCCCACACTTCATCGTGGCGGGAAATTTCAGACGGTCCTTTCCCTTCTTCATGAATTAAGGGACGTACACCAGCCCAACTTGATTCAATATCTGTATCCGTTACTTTTACATTAGGGAACATATAGTGAATAGCGTTCATAATGTAATCACGATCGGATTGTTCAATATCCATATTACGAGGATCACCTTCATAAAACGTATCTGTCGTACCAACATACGTTTTACCGTTACGCGGAATCGCAAAAACCATGCGGCCATCTGGTGTATCAAAATAAACTGCCTGCTTTAACGGGAACTTCGATTGATCAAATACGATATGCACACCTTTTGATAAAATTAAGTGTTTACCGCTTGTTTTCCCTTCAATGCTACGTACATCATCCACCCATGGACCTGCTGCGTTCACGACTTTTTTCGCATGAATTTGAATTGTCTCATTAGAGAGTAAATCTGTCGCTTCAATGCCGATAATTTTTTTCGCATCATTATATAAAAAACCTGAAGCTTTTGTATAGTTTGCTAAAACGGCACCTTTTTCAATCGCAGATTTTGCCACTTCAATTGTTAAACGTGCATCATCAGTACGGTATTCAACGTAAACCCCGCCCCCTAATAAATCGGCTTGCTTCACTAAAGGTTCTTTTTCTAATGTTTGCGCACTCGTTAGCATGTAGCGGCGCTCTGATTTTTTAACACCCGCCAAGAAATCGTATACACGTAACCCAATAGATGTAGAAAATTTACCGAATGTACCACCTTTATGGAACGGTAATAACATCCATACCGGTGTCGTTACATGCGGTCCATTTTCATAAACGATTGCCCGTTCTTTTCCCAATTCGGCTACTTCTTTAATTTCAAATTGTTTTAAATAGCGTAAACCGCCATGCACTAATTTTGTTGAGCGACTTGACGTACCTGCCGCAAAATCCTGCATTTCAACTAATGCCACGGATAAACCGCGTGTAATGGCATCAAGTGCGATTCCCACACCTGTAATACCGCCTCCGATAACTAAAACGTCATATTCTTTGCTCTGTAAATCATTCATGATGACTGATCGTTGTAAAGCTGATGCTGTTGACATAATGATTCCTCCTTAATGTAGACAAAAAAGAGAGACCTTAAAGCATCACACAAATATCGCTTTGTGCGTTCTTTAAGGTCTCTCTTTAACTCAAACCGGTCTATTAACTTGACCTTATCTTAACGCCACACAAGAAAAAATGCAAGACATTTACATCATTAGTTCTGATTTCGAATTCGGTAAGTCTAAAAATAAAACTACATTTATTCTTATTAACCAAAAAACAGATCAAAAATATTTGAGGCTGAAGATGATTTTTTATTATAGAACTCTGAATATCCACAGTTATTGCAGTAAACGACTATAAACTGATTGTGCTGAACATCAAACATTTTGGATAACCCTGTACCAGTCATCGCCACTTCTTTCTTGCTTGCATCCTTACTTCCACATTTTATACAGCCTTTTTCAGACATATATGTTCCCCTCTCCAAATAAACGATTAGTTATACTTTTATACGGAATCGAGTTGAAAAAGTTTCAGTAATTACGATTCAGCACAATAAATGGAATCCACGCTATCCTTTAAACGCCTTTCTAATCGTGGTCATGATAAATATCGAATTCAAATTCTCCATTTACTTGATTGGCAAATTCAATTACTTTATTATTCATAACAAGCTCACGAGTCTGCTGACGATTAAAACAAATAACCGTAACTAATTTACATTTCAAATTGTAATTATCTTTATACTTTTTAATAATCTCTATTGAGTTATATAGTGTATTTATAATGGTATGAATTTGTTCCTCTGGATGGCTTGTCATTTTATAATCTAGCCCATACTCCCATGCAGTTTCAAATCTTATATGTTTTGTTTTACCTCGAATACATTCCTCACCTTTTCTGTAAGCTTCTGTTGGAATGATTCCTATTTCTCTAGTGAATTC
Organism: Solibacillus sp. FSL K6-1126; assembly: GCF_038003445.1. NCBI lineage: Bacteria > Bacillati > Bacillota > Bacilli > Caryophanales > Caryophanaceae > Solibacillus > Solibacillus sp. FSL K6-1126. The sequence goes on from NZ_JBBOPD010000001.1 coordinate 2,440,727, forward strand.
CTCCAAAGGGAAATCCTCTCCAAATAAAGTGAAGTATGCCCTCGTTTCTGAACAATAATCTTCTATTATAAATAAAACACCTCAATTTTATACTCTTATAAATTTCAAAGGACTTTTTTTATTGACTTACTTTTACTTTTAAAAAAGCTTCTCCAACTGATAATCCTCAATCAATTCAATATTTCTTCTATTATCAATATAGTTCTTTATTTGCTGTATTATATTAGGCAGCAGCAAGATTGAATCCAATTTTTCTATAGGAATCCATTTCACCGCCGTTTGATTAGGATCTGGATATTCGGGTAATTTGGGGATCGAACCATTCTTTAAAGTACATTCAAAAATAACGTGTAGTCCATGTTTGGCATTCTCATCATAATCACCGGATTGCTTATGTGGGGGAAACTCATAAATCAATGCTATCGGTCCAACTTCAACATCTGCAGTAGTTTCTTCAAACACTTCTCTTGCGACACCCTCTATTATTGTCTCCCCGGGTTCAAGTCCCCCACCCGGTAAATTGTAATGTATCCCATTATCATCATACTCCACTAAAAGTACCGAATTATTTTCGATGATTAATGCTGTACATCTTATTCTTACATGTGACATTTCCCCACCTCATTTTCTTCTATATATTTAGATAGTCACTTGTTTTTCCATAAGGTACATTTTAGCCATTGTGTAAGCATGCGCTGTAAACAGTTGTGTGTTAATCTCCTTTGACCTAATTAAACTGGTCATTTCATTAAAATCCATTATTTTAATAGTAAGAATTTCAGTATCGTCTAAATCTTGTTCAAATTCCTTAAAAGCATCTAGCAAGAGAAAAGTAATTACCTTGTTATTTTGCGTTGCCGGGTTAACCATGAATTCCCCCAAAAGAATAGGCTTGCTTTCTGAAATAAAACCGGTCTCTTCCCTTACTTCCCGGATTATTGCTTCCTCGTATGTTTCATTTTCTTCTATTTTCCCAGCAGGGACTTCAAGGTAAAATTCATTGCCAGCATAACGGTACTGTTCAACAAGGACCATCTCGTTTTCCTTAGTTATAACGACGGCGTTTACCCAATCAGAATATTCGTTTACATAATAATCGTCTATCACAATACCGTTAGGAAGCTCGCATTCGTCTTTTCGAATATTGCCGAAAGGACTTTTATGTATATACTCTGATTTTATAGTTTTCCATTTATCCATAATTACCTCCAACCTTTCTCGCCATATTTTAATCAACAATTAAAGATTAACATAATTATCCAAATGTTACTTGTTTATTAGCACTAATATTTAATGTCTAAAAATGAAAAAACAGGTATAGAAACAAGTGAAATTTGCGTAAGAAAAGCTTTCTTTTTCAATAGAGTAAAAAGACATAGGTTAGCCTGAACTAACCTATGTCTTTTCTAATTTATTTAATTTAACTATTTATAGAAAATGGAGCACTTTATACGATAAAAGCAAAGTATAAAAGGAATAACAGGCAAAGCACATACATAATCGGATGCACTTCTTTAGCACGCTTTTGTGCGATTAGGCAAATTGGATAAAGTACAAAGCCTAACCCAATCCCAATAACTACACTAGAAGTTAGTGGCATCATAATAATTGTTAAAAATGCCGGAATAACGATTTCTAACTTTGTCCAGTTAATTCGACGGATTTCCATAGCCATCAATGCACCGACAATAATTAATGCCGCGGATGTTACTTCCACAGAAATAACGCTAACAAGTGGTGAGAAGAATAATGCAATGACGAAACATGCTGCAATAACTACTGACGTAAAGCCGGTTTTTCCTCCAACAGCAATACCAGCAGAAGACTCAACGCTTGTTGCAGGTGTTGATGTACCTAATACAGCTCCAATTACACCGGCAGCTGAATCGGCAAGTAACCCTTTTCCGATATTCGGAATTTTATTGTCTTTCATCATGCCTGCTTGGCTTGTTAGTCCAATTAATGCACCTGCTGTGTCAAAGAAAGCGACAATAAGGAACGTGAAAATAACTGTCAGGATTTCCGCTGTAAAAATTTCATCTAAATGACCAAACACAACACCAAATGTTGGTTCAAGGCTAGGAATACTACCAACGATTGAAGATGGTACTTCAATTTTACCAAACAGCATACCTACAATTGTTGTAATGACCATAGCGTAGAAAATACCGCCGTTAATACCTTTTACTAACATAATGATTGTAAGGAAAATACCTAGAATTGCTAATAACGTCATCGGTGAAGTTAAATCGCCAATCGCCACAAATGTATCTGGATTACCAACAATAATGCCACCGTTTTTTAATCCGACAAACGTGATGAAAAATCCAATCCCTGAAGCAATCGCGAACTTTAAATCACTTGGAATAATGTTAATAATTTTTTCGCGAATTTTAAATAAACTTAAAATCAAAAAGATGATGCCGGCAACAAAAACACCTGTTAAAGTAACTTGCCAATCAATCCCCATTCCAATACAAACTGTAAAAGTAAAGAATGAGTTTAATCCCATACTCGGTGCAATTGCGATCGGGAAGTTCGCAAGTATGCCCATTAGCAATGTACCGATAATTGCAGTAAGTGCAGTTGCAGTAAATACAGCTCCATGATCCATGCCAGATTGACTAAGGATAATGGGATTGACGATCAAAATGTAAGCAATTGATAAGAAGGTCGTAATCCCAGCAAGTGTTTCCGTTTTATACGAAGTACCCCGTTCTGCAAATTTGAAAAAGTTTTTCATGTTGTAATCTCCTAGTTGCTGTAATGTTAGCAATTAATTTATTATCCTAGAATAAAAAAAACTTTGACCACGAATGGCCAAAGCTTCTCTACAAAATGGAATAAAAATAGAATTTAATTCCCATTCCTTGTAGTCAGCTATTATCGGTAGCTGGTAGAAACTTTCAAGCCATCTTCTTGAATTTATACAAGGTATATAATATTTTCTAAAAACAATAGTAGAATAATATCAAGTTAAATTTAAATCGTCAATAGAATAAACAACAATATTTTTTTGTTTTAATAATATATAAATATTCAAAAGAGAGCAAAAAATCAGTACTCACCCCAAACTTGTCAGTAAAACCATAATTCCATTCGTAATACCATGAATCAGCACAGATGGCCATATCGAATTCGTACGCTCATATGCAAGTGCAAAAATAACTCCGCTAAAGAAGTTTACCGGCATTACATTATAAGCAGGGATATGTACAACTGTAAAAATTGTTGAACTGATTGCAATTGCTCCGTAAAACCCGATCCGCGTACGCAACCACCGATATAAAAATCCACGGTAAAAAAGTTCTTCATAAATCGGTGATATTACAGCAGCTGAAACAAAAGCAATTAGAACGGTAAGAAACGTTACATTCTGCTGTAATGATTCCGTTTTGCTATTCTCCCAAGTGTTCCCTATAAAACTAGTCAGTATGACGATGATCACCGCGCCAACGAGTAAAATGACAGAATATCCAATGATAATTTTCCAGTCACTCATTTTAAAACGCTTAATTCCAATTTCACTCCAAGAAAGCGCTCGTGGACGGAGCGCAACTATATAAACTCCTGTTATTAAAATTATCGCTATCGTTAACCCCATAATTGTTCCTGCATATAAATCATTATTCAGCCATTGTGAATACATCGGTGAAACAACACCTTTTAAAAAGCCTATAACGAATATAAATTCCAGTAACAATAATAAAATAAATTCTTTTCTTCCCCAAGGATCCCTTGCCTTCCATCGATTATCGTTTTTATCCATCCCTTTACCCACTTCCTTTAAATGGTATAATGCCACTATATTGGATTACGTAACGTAACCTGCAAGCTTTTTTTAGGGGGAATAACATGAAACGATGGACGACAGGTGAAGTCAGTAAACAACGGAATATATCTATGCGAACACTTCGCTATTACGATCAGATTGGTCTCCTTACACCCAGCTTTAAAGATGAGCATGGAAAACGATATTATTCCGAAGAAGACTTATTCACATTAGAGAAAATTATTATTTTAAAGTCTCTTTCTCTTCCTTTAGAGGAAATTAGAATTTTGTTGGATAAATTAACGTATAAACAGATTCTTATTTCACATTACAACCATTTGCAAGAACAGTTATCAAAACTTCAAACGAGTATAGCGAACACGACATCATTAATTAACATGATAGACGTGGAACATGATTTATCATGGGAACATGTTTCGAAACTTGTTCATCGCTCACAAACCACGGCAAAAAATTGGATCGATTATTTTCAATATGACGAAAAGGTTCTTTTGCAAAAAATAATCCCTAGCCTAAGTCATAATGATGTAATAACACACCAGTATATTGTGTTGTTAAATGAAATTGAATCCTATATAAAGCAAGGTATTCAGGCAGAGTCGAAGCAAGGTATTGAAATTGCCAAGAAGCTAATTAAGCTCTCTGATGAGACGTTTCAAGGGGACGATCATTTAATAGAAAAGTTCTGGGAAGTAAGAAAACTGCCCGATGAAGAAACCGGTCTATATCCGATTTCCAAAGATGTATTGGAGTTTGTCGAACGGTGCATTGAATATGCGACAGCTAATCCGTTTGAATAATTCTTTGTGGACGGCATTGTCAATCCATAGAAAGGCTCGATTCCACTTGTTGAAATCGAGCCTCTAATTATTATTTGAAGGTAGTTAACTCTTTTGATACTGCATTTAAAAACTCATCATCAAACCTGTAAATGTGTTTGCCTTCTGTATTACTAATTGTGATTGCATCATCGATCATTCCGCCTCTTAAAGATATTTGTTTGATAGCTCTAATATCCTTATCTAACAACTGTATATCGCTTAGTGAATTTGCTAATGATTCTTTTAACTTATTTGATGAAGTTTGATTTTCCGCTTTATCTATTACTGCTTCCATCAGCTTTAAAAGGTTCCCTTCATCAAGGTTGTTCGGCTCTGTAGCAGCCATCATTAATGCTACGATTCCTTCTCCATTCAAATGATTGGCGCCTTTCTTAAATTCCAATACAGCTTGAGTTATCCCTCTTACTGTAATATCATCCTGCAAACCATACTCTACCCCACCTATCGAATCAATGAGCGAAGAAAAACTCCTCAGTTCAATCACTGCATGATAATCAATCGGTATATCAAAAAGATTGGAGACAATGGTTCTCACATTTTTAGCGCCCCCATGATTATACGCAAATAACAATTTGTCGTTTAAAACGGTCCCTTCATCTTTTTCAGCGACAGGTACATATGTATCATAAGGAATCGATACTACTTTCACCATTTTTTTGTCTGTACTGTATGAAAGTAAAAGATTGAGGTAAATTCGATCATCCATTTCTTCAGACTTAACCGTAATTAAAGTTGTTAACACTTTTGCCTCTTCTATTCCTGTGGTGCCTGCAACTGTTGGATTCGTTTCTTTATTTACACTAATGCTGCTTATTTCTTTATTAATTGTTGCAGGAAGCATTGACGGAAGAAATAAAAATAAACATAGACCTACAATTAATAAAGCCGTTGTAACTGGGATTATTTTGATTGGTAGAATCAAAGATTTTTTTTGTATTTTACTTTTCTGTAAGCTATGGATTTTTTCGATTACTTCAGTCCGGTCCTCTTTCGTAAAATTCAATTCCTGATCTGACCTATCATTGAATTTACCTCTGAATCGATTATCTTCCATTAAGTTCCGCCTCCTTTATCATCGGCTCTAACCGTTGTTTCGCTCTTCTTAATCGAGTTTTCACAGTATTCGCAGAAATATCCAAAACACCGGCAATTTCTTCTGTTTTTAATGAGTTATAGTAGTATAGATAAACAACTTCCCGATAAATTTTTGGAAGAGATAGAATGATTTCTTTTATTTCTTCATCTTGATATTTATCAATTACAGTTTTTTCTATTGATGGTCGTACAGCCTTAGTTGTTTCATTAATAAAACTTTTAACCTGTACCATTTTGTAGTGCCAACTTTTTAAATAATCTTTGCATTCATTGATGGTTATACGATAAAGCCATGTTTTGATTTGCGCTTCAAATCGATAGGAATCCAGATTGTTATAGCATTTAATAAACGTATTTTGAACAAGATCCTTCGCAATTTCTTTATCCCTCACATAGGAAAATGCAAGCCTCACCAGTTCATTTCCGTATTCAATCATTATTTTTTCTAATAAATAATCCTTTTCTTCACTGTCCAATATACTGTCCCCCTTACAATTAAATTTCAATTCTGCTATTAGACGACTGTCAATTCAATACAGGTTCAAATTCCAAAAAATATATATAATTATAAAAAACTTAAAAAACCCGTATCTAAGATTATGGACTAATCAAAGATACAGGCCTGAAGTATTTAATGTTTTTATTTCCCACCGTAACACTAAAAAATCATCGTTCTTGAAGTTCATTCACTGTTACAAATTCATACCCTTCGCTCGTAAGTTCCTTTAAAATCGCTTCAACTACTTGTATTGTCCCACCGGTTTGATCATACATTGGATGAAGCAAAATAATTGAGCCCGGTTTAATGTTTTCCAGTACATAATCTACTTTATCATCAACGCTTGTGTAATACGTTTCCGGATCCAACGACCACATAATCGTTTCCCTGTTGGTCTTATTTAAATAATACGGTAACCCTACGAATTTTTTCCCGTAAGGTGGGCGAAAGTCAATTTCCCCCGCATACCCAATGCTTCGAATTAGTTCATCTGTTTTTTCTATTTCCTCTTCAATAAAAGAAGGCGATTTTAAAACCATTCTTTTATGTGAATACGTGTGATTCCCAATTTGATGACCTGCTTCAACTAATTTTTTTGCTTCTTCAGGATGCTTTTCAATTTCATTTCCGATAAGGAAAAACGTAGCTTTTACCTTGTATTCATCCAACAATGGCAAAAGCTGATCCACATTCTTTGTCGGACCGTCATCAAATGTTAAAGCAATAACCTTGTCTTTTGTTTCCGCTTGGTAGGTCAACCCTCCAAAAATTTGAAACGTTCTTAATTTAGTAACTTTGAACATCCCTGCAAATAAAAGAGCCATTAATATAACTGCAATTATTAATTTCTTTTTCATCTTCGGTTCCTTTCTTTAATAACCTTTAAGCAAAACTACTGTAGAAATATATGCTACTTTAGTAAAACAAGCACTTACTACCAAGCCAATAAGCCAAAAAAGTCTGTCGAAAACACTGCGAGTAAAAACAACGAAATAACCCCTAATTGTACAGCCGTAAAAATGTAATCATTTTTGTTTTTTGCATATCTCTTCTCCATAACAATTCTGACAAGTTCAGTTACCACAATAAAACCAAACATTAGAATATGCGTTTGTAAAAACCAAATGTGCTTTGACGGATCGCGGTTAACATTAATGAAAAAACCGAATAACACAAAAACAATAAATATAATTCTGATGGCCCAATCTATTTTTTTATGTTGTTCATTTACATGGTTATAGGAGAAGAATTCTTTCTTTTCAACGTTAAGTCGTTTTCTTAAAAACTTATTAATAAAAAATAGTACAAGTCCAAAAATTGACGATATTAAAATCAAATTTGTTAAAACATTATCCACGATCTTTTACCACCTAATTTTCACTTCACAATTGCGCAATGTTTTCGAATTCATCTTTTAACAACCCATAGTAGGTCAAATCATAAAACTGTCCAAAGCGTGATACATGTTGCTTTAATGTGCCTTCATATTTCAAACCGATTTTCTCCATTACCTTCCATGAACCAGTGTTTGATGTAAATGAAGCTGCAAATATTTTATTTAATTTAAGCTGGTTAAAACCATATTCCAACAATGCTTTTGCTGCCTCGGTTCCATAACCATTTCCCCAATACTCTTTTCCAATCCAATATGCTAATTCACCTCTTTGATACGAAATGGACAAATTTAAATTAATCAGTCCAATTAACAGTTTTGTTTCTTTGTTAATAATCGCAAACATGACAATTTTATTATTTTGTTCTGCAGTTTGGGTACTTTCTATAAATTGAGAGGCAGAACCTTTAGGATATGGATGTGGTATATTTAGTGTAGACTTTGCTACATCATACTCTCCTGCCAATTCTTCAATTCTGTCTGAATCATCAAATGTTATTGGTCTTAATAGTAATCTTTCAGTTTCCAATTTGTGCACCAACATCCCTACCTTCTCTTTATATTTTGCTAGATGTTATATTAGATTTATCCCTTACTTCGAATTTATATAGTAAATAAGATGATCTTTCCACTCGTCAAATTCGTAAATAAATCCTTTTCTTATACATTCAAATTGCAGGCAAACACTTTCTGCTAACTTAATGGAAGGAAAGTTATCCAAATTTATGTGTGCTTCGATCCGATGATAATTCAGTTTATTAAAAGCTAGTGTAATCGCAGCTTTTACAGCTTCCTTTCCATATCCTTGTAACCAAAATTGGTTGTGGATGGTATAACCAAATCTTGCCCATTGAAATTCATCCCTTAACATTGTGGAAAAATCAACTGAACCAATATGCGCAAGATCCTCTTTTCGGAAAACCCCGAATACATAAACTTTATCTTCTGAAGCAAGCTTTTGATGACGATCCACCAAATCTACAAACCAATCCTTTGTACAAATGCTCATATCGATTTTACCTTCATCGTATTGATGCTGTGAAGGCAACCTATTTTCAAACGCGGATAACCATAACGTGTAATCTTCTTTTTCAAGCGGTCTTATCAATAGTCTATCCGTTTCTATAGAGACATTAAATTCCCTCAAAAAAACACCTCAACTTCTCAATCTTTATTTACATTCTTATAAGCTTCTAATTTAATTTATATTTTGGGTTGTTTGTTATTTCACTAATCGCATATGAAATTTCATCAAGCGAAGTATTGCTTGTATCAAAAATGTGTTTTTCATTTAATCCTGCTTCTATGAACTCATCTACTAAAATCACACATCGCTCACCCATTCTGGCGCTTGGTACCCTCATATTATCCCTAGTCAATAAAGTCTTCTTATCAGTCCATAAAACTACGTAAATTACTTCCACATTTAAACTTTTAAGATTCTCGCTAATCCATTCTGCTTCTTTAGGGAAGGTTACATAATCAACGATAACGTCATTGCCATACTTAATAAAATTCTTTGTGAGACTTAATATGTTATCCCAAATCAACGACATTTCTTCCGAGCTTTCCCACGGCTTTTTTCTCCCGTTAATGTGCATATGGCTAATATAATCACCAGAAATATAGGCACTGTTCTTAAATGTTTTAGTCAGTTCTTTTGAAGTTGTTGATTTCCCTACCCCGGCCGGTCCTGAAATGATGTAGACCTTATGTGCTGCTATTTTACTCATTCGTTCAACTCCTTAAATTAGAAGTAATACCCAATAATGTTTCCTAATAAATCCATTTAAGTTATAGTTTTCTTACTATTCTACTAGAATGAGGTGCAAAATGTTATCTTTATTTAAATACAATTGGCAAGTACGTGAAGATTGGTTCACTTGGTGTGAATCATTACCGGAAGAAGAATTTCATATAGAACGGGTTGGTGGTATGAAAAGTATACGAGAAACACTTACCCACATATTAGATTGTGAGTTGCTCTGGTTGAATTCATTAGTTGATGAAAAAGTAGTTTTTGAAAGGCGACAACTACTTACACAATTGAATGAGATCAAAGAATATTCGACTTTTGTCCAATCGTTTACTGAACAGTTCATTGAACAACTTCCTTCAGACTATGAAAATAATATTATAGAAGTACAGCGACGAGACGGTTCAATATTAGAATTTACGCAAAAAAAGATTTTCGCTCATATGATAACGCATGAGATACATCACATTGGGCAGCTATCCGTTTGGGCTAGAGAAATACAGCGAAAGCCGATTTCTTCGGATTTAATCATTAGAATTTTTGAGTAATCCATTAAGCATTGTCCCTTTGCCCTTAAATAAATGGAAAATTTATGTTAAAATTTTAACAGGATGTACTTTAGGGTATATAACAGTCATGTCAGTTCGTGGAAAACATAACAGGGGGTAATTAAGTGGATGCTTTGATGTTAGACGGATGGACTCCTTTATTATTGTTAGGATTATTCTTTGCATTTATGATGTTTTTTATTGCCCGTAAAGTTTCAAAAAATGTTTTACTTTTAACTTCTGCTATAATGAGCCTACTTTGTATCGGATTAATACTTTTCAGCATATTTGTTGTTGGTGGTTGGGAAGGCATGGGTCTAGGCTTCTTTGCTTTTACTATTTTTATAGGCGTTTGGATAGGTACTATTTTTGGTATTATTTATCAAAACACGAAGTAAGGGCTTTAGTTGAATAAGCATATTAAACGCTCAGGGATATTTAAAAACTGAGCGTTTTTTATATTCTCTACTGCCATATTACAGCTGACTTATATATGAATTTACATTACCAAATCTATAATTTCTTTTACCCACTCGATGTTCTCATCAACTCCGTATTGCTCACATAATTTCTTGTGAATTTGAATAAATTCCGGAATGATATTTTTCATTACATTAAAAATTTCTTCTTGTTCTCTATTGCATTGCCACTGAATTAACAGTGATAATTGTCGTTCATTTAGTTTGCCCAATCCCCAAAGGCATTCGGTTGTATGCCTGCTTCCATATACCAACCAGTTATCATGGATAACCTTAAATTATCTATATTGTGAAGTGCATAATAGATTTCATTTCTCATTACTCTTCTGTACGCTTCATGTAGATAAGCAAAAAATTTTGTTCTCCAATGTTCTATTTCTTGAACAGATGGTCTATACGTTAAATCCGCTGATTCTGTTACTACATCATGGATCAAACCTGTTGGATCATGGACAATTTTTAATTTCTGAGTCCATATAGATGGCTTCATATCCACCTTTTTATAATAAAAACTGTCCACTTTTATAAATGACCTGTAATGTGCCGTACTGTAATTTGCCCAATGAAAGTCTTCAAAGTAAAGAACATTTCCCCAATTACTGGCCCGTTGCTTTTTGTTCAACCTATACTCTTCATATACTTCTTCTTTCACAACTATACGGAGATCGATATCAGAATATAGATCCGTTTCCTCATTTCCGATGGACCCTCCGTAAAAAACAGCCAAAACATTCTCATCATTGATTAAATCAAGTTCAATTGCTTCCAGTAATTCCTGACGATGCTTTGGAAGACCAACATCTCGTTTTCTTATTTTAGTTTCTAATCCCACACATTCTAAAACAGCTCCTTCGTTTCTACGTCCTTTTATTAAAATTCGAAAATGGAATTCATTAATCCTCTTTTTATATATTGTAGTTTTTAAAGCAATCGAGGCATTAGCCACCATGCTACAATATAAATGCTCAATACTCCCCACGCTGCAGTTGCTATTATCCACCTAAGGATTATTGGAGTAGCTGAACTATCGTGAATTTTATCTTTCAAGCTCCTCATTTTAATTGCACATACAACCATTCCGGTGACGATGAGTACAATTGCGAGAATTGATAATGCATCCATAAAGTTACCTCCAATCTCCCTTTGTTAAAGATTTGAAATTAGCTTTCATAAAAAATATCAGAGACAGTCCTTCACGTATGCAACTACACCTAAAACTGCCCCTATTGCCCCACCAATAAAAACAGGAATAATGTAGCTGGATTTTTTCTTTCCCTCGTTTTGTAACTTATTATTTAGAGTCATATAAATTCCTCCTTTATGTATCTATACGAATATATATGGTAAATGTTTCAACTTTTTGTATTCATAAGCAATGTCAACGTTCAAAGTATGACGTCCTCCTGTCGAATTAAAGGATTTCATTGGATAATCTAGAAATAAAAGTTTAGATGTATTAAAAAAGTTAGGTGGTAATTGTGATGATAGAGAATTTAAAAGAGCATTTACAGCAGTTAGAGGAAAGTCATACTGGTTTAGAAGTTAGAAGGAGTAAAGAAAAGCTTGATGCAATTTTAGCAGATGACTTCTTTGAGATTGGCAGCTCCGGTTATATTTACGATAAAAAAGAGTGTCTTGAAACTGGTGTTGTTTTGACAAAAATGAAGCTGCACAACTACGAAATCTACCCGCTCGCTCATGACATTGTCTTAGCTACTTATTTTTTAGTCGATACAACGAGAGAAAGAAATACACTGCGTAGTTCGATATGGAAATTGATTGACGGGCATTGGCAGCTCTATTTCCACCAAGGTACGATCACGCCACTTCAATTAACTAGTTTTACTAGCAGTTCATCAACAGTGAATTTGAATGTATCCAAATAATGAGAAGATGGCTATGGGTAATCTCTATCGGTGTCATTGTTTTGGGCTGGTTTATTTTTGATATGTGGCAAGAGTCTAGCAGAGATGCCATAATTGGAACAGCTTTGAGTAGTAATATTGATACTATTTCAGTAAGAGATAGCAAAACAAATGAAGAAATTTTAGTATTTACGGATTCGGATTCTGCTTTTACTCCTATGGTTGAAATCTACAGGTTCCCCTATGTACAGTTGGAACGGACAGATAATAAGATATTTAAAGAAGAGCCACTGTTCGAAATCGAATACTTACAAGAAAACGAAGTCAAGTATGTAGTGAGGGTCCATCAATTTAATAGTAAGCCAGCACTAGCACAGCATTTGGAAGACAGGTACATGTATTCTATAGAAGATAACGATAAAGTGTATCTTTTTGTAGTGAAAGGCAATGATCAGCTAGTAAAAGTGAATGACGGCTTAAAAACGCTAATGGATATCATTACTTCTAAGTAAAAAACAGCGACAATCTCGTATAATTATTATTGTCGCTGTTTGTATTTTGTATAGTATCATTAATTATAATTGATGTTTTTTTATGCCTTTACTTTAGATTCAACAAATTGGCTGAAGAATGAAAGGATTTTTTGGTAAACCGCAATTTCATTTTCTTTTTTAGAGAATCCATGACCCTCATCTTCAAGAAGCATATATTCGACTTCACGGCCTTTATCTTTTAACGCCTTCACAATTTGATCCGATTCTTCCTTCACAACTCGTGGATCATTTGCTCCTTGAATAACAAGCATTGGTTTTGTCATCGTCTCTAAATACGTAATCGGAGAATATTCGATAAACTTTTCTTTGTCTCTTTCAGGATTTCCTACCCACTGATCCATCATCGGTTTCCAGTCTTCCGGAACCGAATTGACAAAAGAAAACAAATCAGACGGCCCAAAGATATCGACTACAGCTTTGAAATAATCCGCATGTCGTCCGTGAAGCAACAATGCCATATAGCCACCATAGCTTCCACCCATCAATAAAATATTCCCCTTCTCTGCATATCCGTTGTCAATAAGCCAATCGAGACCTGCGACATTATCAAGACGCGGACCGTACCCCCAATCTCCGTCCACCATTTTCATGAAAGCTAATCCATAACCCGTTGACCCACGGAAATTGGGTGCAAAAATGCTATAGCCATTATTTAAAAAGAATTGGAATGAAGCTCTAAAGAATTTTCGCTCTGCAGCTTGCGGACCACCGTGTGGCCAAAAGATGATCTCCCCATTATCATTTTCCTTATTAGCTTTGAAGAATAAAGATTCAATTTCCAGCCCATCAAAAGAAGCATACGAAATGACATCCGGCTCCACTAATTCGCTATGGTCGACACCCGGTACTGTATATTGTGTAAGAGAAGTCCATTCATTATTTGTAAATCGGTAAATATTATCCGGTTTAGTAGCAGTTCCGCCTAACATATATAAATTCCCTGACTTTGTCACAACTAACTTATCGATAGTACTACATGGCGTTTGTATTTTCACCCATTCATCTGAGCCCAAATCATACATGTATACAGTATCTTCTACACCCTTTTCACTAACTATATATAGGTGCTGCTTGTGTTGGTCATATTTCAGGGTAGTGAAGCTTTCATTCTCAATATCTTTCACTTTAGTAAATTCATTTGTCTCTAAATTATACGAGGCCAAGTATGTAAAATCTGCGTCGTAGTCCGTTAAAAAATAAATTAGATCATTTGTTGCGAAACAAGCGTCACTAACTGTGTGCTGACAATCGGTAGACGGTGTTAACAAAGTATTTTCGTTCCCCCGTTTTGCATACAACAGCGAATGCGTATTTGAATACCCCATCATATAAAGAAGGGTTTCTTCATTAGGGCTTAAACCAATTGATAATGTAGGAGTAGTTTTTCCTTCTAAAATCAATTCTTCCGCCCCTGTCTCCAGGTCATATTTATACGTATTCAAAAAAGAGGGATTTCCTTTTGATGAAGTGTAATAAAGCTTTTTCCCGTCTTCCGAAAGAATCATTCCTGTATTGCGCGTTCCTTCTTCATTAATAATCGGTTTTAATGTACCCCCATGAAGAGGTAAACCATAAAATTGTGTATTTTCATTGCCATCTTCATCAAAACCTGCCAAGATGAATCGTCCTTGTTTATCATACAGAAGCCCATGACAGCTCTGATTATTGAATGTCAGCTGTGTCTGGAATGTACTTGGCAGATTCATTGCCCATAAATTATACTTTCCGCTTAAATTTGTACTGAAAACAAGTTGATTTTCATCCGGACTCACCGCAAAATCTCTAATTGAAAATGTCCTTAAAAACTGCTCTGCCCCTGGTTTAGGAAATGAAACCATATTGAATACTCCTCCTTAATGTTTAAATTGTAAAAACTGTATTATTACTAAATTACCATAAATATACTTTTAATTGAAATAAAATAATTGAATATACGAAAAATTGTATACAATTATTAAACCATTCGTAAAATAGTATTACAAATTAACTGAATTCACATATATTCATTTATAGATTATAAAAAACAAAAAAAGAGTAATACAGAACACTGATATGCTCCCCATTAGGTAGACAGATAAAAAATAAAATCTGTTTGTCGAATGGGGGCATTTTTTTGTCTAATAAAACATTTTCAATAGATACTAAGATTTTGGCTCTTAAATATTTAGAGGAAGGTCGTTACTCGGTAAGAGAAATTTGTCGCATGTTTAATGTGAATGTAGCTAGATTATACGAATGGCGAGCTAAATATCAATTTGGGGGCACAAGCGCATTACTTCGTCCTGCGAAAAATAAAATTTACCCTCAAGAGTTGAAAAGAAATGCCATTGAAGATTACTTAACAGGTAAGTATTCAAAGCACGAGATTATGGCCAAATATGGAATCAGTGGTCAAAATGTATTCAACAGGTGGTTAAAAAAATATAATAGTCATAGTGATTTAAAAGACTCGAATAAAAGGGTGAGCCAAACTATGACTAAGGGAAGAAACACTACTCTAGAAGAACGAATTGAAATTGCGAAAACTTGTATAAAGAATCAAAAGGATTATAAAACAACGGCAACTCAACATAATGTGACTTACCAACAAGTTTACCAGTGGGTACGGAAGTTTGAAGTTGGTGGCGAAGAATCTCTTGAAGATCGCCGTGGGCGAATGAAATCAGCGGATGAACGTACACCAGAAGATAAATTACGGTTAAAAATCCAACAAATAGAACGTGAAAATGAAAGATTACGTGCTGAAAATTTACTTTTAAAAAAGTTAGAGGAAATCGAAAGGAGGCTTCGTTAAGTAAAATTCGTACGCAGAGTCATTATTTAGCTATTCAAGAATTAGCAGAAAAAGAAAAATTTCCGATTCTATTACTTTGTAAATTAGCTAACGTATCACGAGCAGCTTATTATAAATGGTTAAACCGCCAGCCAACATCGCAAGAATTGGAAAACAGACAGTTAGTAGCATCCATTAATCATTTATATAAACAAGTAAATGGTATTTACGGCTATCGTAGAATCACTATGACAATCAATCGTCAGCGCGAAAAAGAAGGCTTAAATAAAGTAAATAAAAAACGTATTTATCGACTGATGCAGATTTCCGATTTACAGGCAGTTATTCGATGTCGTCCAAAAAAGTACCGTAAGGTAACACCAGATTACACAGCTGAGAACGTATTAGCACGCGAATTTACGGCCAAAAAGCCAAATCAAAAATGGTGTACAGACGTAACTGAATTCCAGTATGGAAATGGTAAAAAGGCTTATTTAAGTGCGATTATTGATCTATATGACAAGTCTATTGTCAGTTACAAATTAGGACATTTAAATAATAATGATTTAGTTTTCAAGACCGTTAAACCAGCTATACGCCAGTTAAATCAAAAGGAGTTTCCTATCCTACATAGTGATCGAGGATATCAATATACATCAAAAGAATTCAAGCGAATCATAGAGAAAGCAAATCTGACACACAGTATGTCGAGAGTCGGCCGCTGTATTGATAATGGACCGATAGAAGCGTTTTGGGGGACTCTAAAAGTAGAGAAGTATTATTTACATAAGTTTGAGACGTACGAAGAGTTAAAACATGCGATTGATACATATATAAAATTCTATAACAACGAACGATATCAAGAAACATTAAACGGCTTGAGTCCTAAAGAGTTCAGGTCTCAAGCCGCTTAAAGCATTTTTATTATTTCCACTGTCTACTTGACAGGGAGCAGTTCAACACCACCTGTTTACTCTTTTGCTCATATAAATCTTTACAAAGGTATATTTGAATCCTTCAACCGCACATATACCATTATTTTTATTCATAACTACCATTTAGCCTGTAAAATGATTTTCTATAATTTTTTCATTAATGAGTGCAGTTTTTTCCTCTTTTTTTATTCCATTTAATATTATATCCATGTAGGTATTCACTAACTCTTCTTCTGACACTTCCCCATCCGGATCATACCAATTATACGAACGGTTAACCATGCCTAGAATTCCAAAAATGACAATATCACATCTAAGATCATCCCTGAATTCCCCTTTTTCTATTCCTTCACCTAAGAGTTTTTGAAGCTTAATTCGAAACTCTTTACGATAATCATTGATTAACTTTAATTGATTATCATCGAGATGCCGAAATTCACGATTAAATACTCTTGCACTCTTCCCATGTATTTTAATATTTTTTATAATTAAAGAGATTAAATTATTCATTTTTTCTTTATTACTAAGATATTCATCATTAAATATCACTTCTTGTTCAGCTAATAACTCTTTAATATAATTTAAGTGAATATCCATTAATAATTCTTGTTTACTTTTAAAGTAATAATAAAAGGTACCCTTCGTCACACCAATCGTATCAATAATATCTTGAATGGAAGTTTTGCTGAATCCCTTTTTATCAAAGAGGTCTATACTTTCTTTTAGAATTCTTCCGCGCATTTAATTTACTCCTCAAGTCATTATTTTTTTACAATTTTAGTTCACTCCCTTTCGATTACTAAAGAGATTCCTTGGCCTCCACCGATACAAGCTGTAATGAGGGCGAATTTCCCAGCCGATCGTTTCAATTCATACACAGCTTTTGTTATTAAAATTGCGCCTGTTGCACCTAATGGATGCCCATGTGCAATTGCTCCGCCATTAACATTTAGTTTTTCCGGATCGATTCCCAATTCCCGGGCACAGGCGATTACCTGTGCAGCAAACGCCTCGTTCAATTCGATAATGTCCATATCGGATAAAGAAAGATTCAACTTCTCTAATAATTTTTTCGTTGCCGGTACGGGACCAATTCCCATGATATTAGGGTCTACTCCTGCAACGGTTGATCCTTTAATCGCGGCTAATGGTTGAATTCCTAATTCTTCAGCCTTCTCTCGAGACATAATGACCATTGCAGATGCCGCATCATTAAGTCCGGAACTACTGCCTGCTGTGACAGTTCCATCTCTTTGGAAAGCCGGAGATAGCTTTGCTAATGCAGCTAACGTTGTATTCGGACGTGGATGCTCATCTTTGTTAAAAAGAATCGGCTCACCTTTACGAACAGGGATACTAATTGGAACAATTTGTTCATCAAAACGCCCTTCATGAATTGCAGTTGCCATTCTTAGTTGACTTCTTAAAGAATACTCATCTTGTTCCTTTCTCGTAATATCGTATTTTTTGGCAAGGTTTTCTGCAGTAGTTCCCATGCCCGGGTTTCCGATTTCTTCAGGAGCAAGTAATGTTTTACGAGACCTTGGCGGGATTGAACTGTATGCTTGTTCTGGACGCTCATATTGATATGGTGCACGGCTCATGCTTTCAATCCCCCCGGCAACATATATATCACCTGCACCAGATTGTATCGCTTGGGCAGCTAATGCAGCTGCATTAATACCTGAACCACATTGCCTGTCTATTGTTAACCCCGGTATGTTGACAGATAAACCGCCCTGTAAAGCTGTCAATCTTGCAATATTGCCGCCACCACTTAAAACATTTCCTAAAATTACATCATCTATCATTTCAGGATTAAGATTCACTCTCTTGATTGCTTCTTTAATAACTTCCCCTCCATACAGATGAGCAGGAAGACTTGCTAATGCCCCACCTTGTTTTCCAATCGCCGTACGAACAGCTGATACAATAACAGCATCTCTTTTCATATATGGTCTCCTCATTATCAGTTTATATTTAAAGGATTTGCCCCTATCCTATTTGAAATCGAGACAAACCCTTTTTAATTAATAACGTTCAAATATTAATTTTCCCTTAACCACAGCTTTTTGATGCTGGTTTATAGCTTTCACATCAAAGATTAGTGATTGATCCACTATGTCAACTAAGTCAGCCTTTAAAGTAAGAACATCATTTAAAAACACCATTCCTGAAAATCGAATATTATAATCTTTTATATAGCCCTCTTCATAATAAGCCGTAAACAGCTTGGAAAGATTGCCCATCGTCCACATACCATGAGCAATAATTCCTGGTAGACCAGCTTTTTTAGCTTCTTCATCAATTGTATGAATCGGATTAAAATCACCGGAAGAACCTGAGTACTTGATTAAATCCATTCTCGATACTGGTTCTAGTATCGTTTCAAGAGATTCACCTTTTCTTATATCTGCTAAAACTGTCATACGTTTAAGGACCTCCTTACCGTTTCCGTGATGATTGTGATCGACTCTTCAGTGAAAATTAATCTTCCATCTCTGTCTTCACCATACCGTGTCATCTTCAGGAAGCCCATTTTTCCGGTGCTGCCTTCTTTTTCATAGTAATCTTCTATTTTCGAGTAGCAATAGACTTCCTCTCCAACCAAAAGAGGTCGTTCATAATGATATATTTGTTCACCATGTATTAATCCTTTTAACGGTAATTTGAGTCCATCGATATAGCCAGATCTTAGCACCCTTGGAAATGTAGGGGGAGCAATATTTGTGCCATATCGTGATTGTTTACCAATCTCTTCATCAGTATAGATTGGATGATTATCTCCAATGGATTCAGCAAATCTTCTTACAAGCTCTCTTTCAATTACATTTCTTACTTTATTAGAAGTTAGTCCAATATACTCTGTATACAAAACTTCATCCCTCCTCTTTAATTTGTCGGTCCGCCAGCTACATAGAGTACTTGCCCGTTTACAAATGAGGAATTTTCATCGGCAAAGAAAACAACTGCATTTGCGATATCTCTAGGCTTTCCAACTCTGCCAACAGGTATTTTACTGGCACCTGCCTTTAGGAAATCTTCAAAAGGTACGCCGATTCGCTCTGCAGTAGCTTTCGTCATATCTGTCTCGATAAAACCAGGTGCAACTGCATTTGTAGTAATGCCAAATTTCCCGAATTCTCTCGCCAGTGTTTTTGTCAGACCTTGCAACCCGGCTTTAACCGTTGAATAATTTGCTTGCCCGGGGTTCCCTAATGCTGAAGTTGAAGAAATATTAATAATTCTTCCATACTTCTGCTGAACCATGTATTTTTGTGCTGCACGCGTTGTATTAAAGGCACCTTTCAAGTGAACATCGATTACCTGATCCCAGTCATTATCTGTCATTTTAAATAGTAAGTTATCGCGGATAATGCCTGCATTGTTAACCAAAATATCAATTGATCCATATTCTTTCATAACCTGTTCCATCGCGGCCTCAACTTCATGTGAATTCACAACATTTGCCTGTAGAGCTAAAATGTCGAATCCTTTTTCTTTAAATTCAGACTGTACATTTTGTAATGCTTCCGTATCAATATCAATTATGGCTATTTTTGCTCCTTCTTCAGTAAAAGTTTCTGCAATGCTTTTCCCTATACCGCGACTACCGCCAGTTATAAATGCAACTCTATTTTCAAATCTTCCAGTCAAATAAATTCCTCCTGCCTTATCTACTAAAATTTTGTGTCTTAACATTTTATTAGTAGTTTTAAAGAATTATTCAGTCAAACGAAACATTATGATTTTTTCACTAATTATTTACTAATCGGTACTTAAATACTCCATTTTGTTTTTCTGAAATGACAATATTCCGTTCTTCTAATAAATCCAGTACACTTATAATTTCAAACAAAAATGTAATTACAGCTTTCTCATACCTTCCCCGGTACATGTCTTGTATAATTTCAAATCCGGTTGCAGCACCATTTGCTTTTTTTAGTGTATTGATCACACGACTTACACGATGTTCTATATTGCTTATATGTCCGTCAATTGCTCCATTTAAATCGGATATAATGGAGCCATGTCCTGAAAAAGTAAAGTTAGCAGAAAGTTTTCTGCACTTTTCTAAATTCTTTAGATATTGGATTAAGGGTTTTGCACGCGTATTTCCGGGTTTAGGTGCATCCATCCACATCCCTCCATGGACCCCTTTGATAATGTGATCTCCACAAATGAACAGCTGCTCATCCGCGGAATAAAAAGAAATATGATCCTGTGAATGACCTAACGTTTCTATTACTTGAAATGAAGGTAAACCCGGTACCATATCTCCCTCCTCTAGGACCTCATCAACAGATGCAGTTTGGAAATAATCCCGGTGTCCCTTTCGAAACGCTGACTTGATAGCCATATCTTCTGTTAAACCAAATTCAATGAATAAGTTGTGAAAAAATTCAGCGCTCCATTCTATATAGCTTTCATCCTTTAAAATCATTTCAGTATCTTTATGAGCAAAAATCTTAATAGTAGGATTCTTCTCTAAAATCCAGTCCACAAGACCTGTATGATCATTATGGTGATGTGTTAATACAATTTGTTCAAGATCGGTTATTTCAACGCCTAGACGATGCAGGCCATTATTGAGATCATCCCAACCCTGTTTATTTTTTAGACCGGCATCAATAAGGGTTAACTTCTCTCCAAACACAACATATGAATTTACCGGACCAATCGGGAAGTTGGTTGTTAACTCTATTTTTTCTATCCTTTGCAAAGTACTCAATCCTTTTTTTGTCGGAATTTTTCTCACATACCTTCCATGTGACGATATTTTTTTACACAAATAGTATCCAACACTCTATAATAATGAATTTTTTATTTATCGTACCAAACATCTTTTAAATATCCGTATCCGTATGAAGCATGTGGATATGAATCTCTTACATAAGGCTGTATCGGAGTCTTCGTATAATAAGTTGTGATTGGAATCGGATTGACTACATTTTCTAAAACATAACGTTGAATTTCATAGATATATTGTTTTCTTTTTTCAACATCCAGTATTGTTCTCTGTTCATCTAGTAATTTGTCTAATTCCGGGTCACTGATGTTATACCAGTTTCTGGAACCATTCGTGTGTAATTGCGTACGAAGCCATTCATCAGGCTCCTGGAAATAAGTTTGGTAGCCTACACCCATGTCATAATCGACATTCGGCCATTTTTCCGAGAAGTATGCAGCATATTCAACCACCTCTATTTCGACATTAATGCCCACGTTTCTTAAATCTTCCGCAACCCATTGTGCAACACGCACAAGTTGTTCTCCGTAGCCATTCGTTACCATCATCGTCGTATCAAAACCATTTGGATACCCAGCCTCTGCCAGTAGCTTTTTTGCCTCTTCTGGGTTATATGATAATAATTTTTCTCTCTCTTCTAAAGGTAAGGCCCAATCACCTAATGAAGGATTGACTGGTCCACTCGTTTCACCGCCGCCGTAGATAGCCTTAACCATTGATTTTCGGTCAACAGCCATACTAATGGCTTTCCGTACCCGTAAATCCGTAAAAGGTTCTCTTTCCATATTCATATACAACTGTTCCTGCGTAGCAAATAGGGCTTCAAAAATTTTGATATTTGGATTTGTTTTTTGTAATTGTGTTATTTCTTCAGGGGATAGCCCACCTATAGAATCTGCCTGACCTGTACGAAATGCTGCTATACGAGATCCCTGTTCCGGTACGACTTTATAAATAATTTCATCTAAATACGGTTTGCCTTCTTCATAATAATTCGGATTTTTTTTGTAAGTAGCCTGCACATTATCTTCCCATTTTTCTAACACAAATGGACCTGTTCCAATTGCGTCAGTTGCTAAATCAACTTTCCCATCAATCGCTTCCTTAGGTAAAATCCACATGAAATGGTTGGCCATGAAATTTAAAAACGGAGCAAATGGCTGTTTTAATGTAAAGACTACCGTTTGATCATCTTGCGCTACGATACTTTCTACTACAGATAATAATGCTGCTTGATGACCAGGCAAATTGATGATTCTTTCCATTGTCGATACAACGTCCTGTGCCGTTAACTGTCTGCCATTTACCGGCTCTACATCATGCCAATATGCCTCTCGAAGATGGAATGTATAGGTCTTTCCATCATCAGATACTTCCCAACGCTCTGCAAGATCCGGCACAACATTATAATCTGTATAAGCAGCATCCGGTCCTGTTTCATAAGTAACTAGCTTGTTATAAACTAATCCTGCAAGCATATGTGTATAAATTGATGACTGACGATGAGGATCGAGCATATCGGGATCTGCAGGAGTAAGGATGGTATAGGTTCCACCACTTTTCGGTGCAGTAGTTCCTCCATCCTTATCGTCTGGCCCTTCATCTGATGATTCGCCAGCGGAGCAAGCACTAATTACTAGTACTAATAATCCTAAAACGAACACATAGATTATGGATCTCAGTTTTTTATCCATAAGTATTTCCTCCTAAGGGAAAATTGTTATTAACTGCCTAAGACATTTTGGGATCAAGGAAATCCCGAAGTGCATCCCCAAATAAGTTAAATGCCAAAACTAGTATACATAAGGCTAAACCAGGGAAAAGCACAAGCCATGGTGCACTTTCCATGTATCTACTCGCATCACTCAACATTAACCCCCAGGATGGATTCGGTGGTGGAGTTCCTATTCCAAGAAAACTAAGTGATGCTTCAGCAATAATTGTTTGACCAAAAGCAAGACTTGCCATGACAATGATTGGTGCCATCATATTTGGCAATCCATGTCTCATAATGATTCGAAATGAACCTGCACCGACCGAGCGAGATGCTTCAACATAATTAGATTCACGGATTCTCATCATTTCCCCTCGAACAATCCTAGCAAAACGAGGTATCTCGATAATCACCAATGCTATAATTACATTTTGGATGGCAGGTCCCAACAAAGCTGCAATAAATAAAGCAAGAATTAAAGCTGGAATTGACATAATTGCATCCATTATTCTTTGAATTACTAAATCGATTACCCCACCAAAATATCCAGAAATCATTCCAATTAATGTTCCTAATACAATTGAAATAACGACTGTTACAATTCCAACAAGTAACGATATTTGTGAACCAAAAATTAGACGACTAAACACATCACGTCCTAAATCATCAGTGCCCATCACATGTTGTGAGTTTGGTGCTGCCAAAAATGCTGTACGATCTTGACTAATTGGGTCAAACGGTGCAATGAAGGGTGCAAATACAGCGACGGCGAAAACTAAAAGAATAATTAAAAGAGATATAAAGCCAATTTTTTGTGTTTGAATAAAGCGTTTACAATCCTCTTTAAATTTTTTCAAGTGTATGTTCCTGCTCGCCTTTATACTCTCTTTTGGCAACTCAGAGTCTAGTTGTATTTGAGACAAATGAATCACTTCCTTTTCTTGAAACAAGAATATTGAGGCATTTTTTATTTTGTTCTAATTCGTGGATCTACCCAACCGTACATCACATCCACCATCAAATTTACTAATAAAAACATCGCTCCAAAGACCAGTACGGTTGACTGAACAACTGGATAATCTCTCACTAATACAGTTTCAAAAATCAAACTTCCTAATCCTGGGAGTGCAAAAATTGATTCAAGTACTACAGTTCCTCCAAGCAGATATCCAATTTGTAAACCAATTAATGTAATAACTGAAATCAACGAGTTTCTAAGGGCATGTTTGAATATTACAACCGCTTCTTTCGCACCTTTTGCCCGTACCGTTCTGATAAACTCCGAATGAAGTACTTCAAGGACAGCCGATCTTGTCATACGAACAATACTGGCACTTAGTGTAATTGCTAGACAAATTGCGGGTAAGAACATTTGCTGTAGATTAACAATAGGATTTTCTGCGAATGATTGATAACCAAGTGGTGGAATCCAATTGAAAGACAGTGATAATACAGTTAATAAGATTAGTCCCAGCCAGAAGCTTGGAATAGATAATCCTCCAATTGAAATTACTTTTAAAAAATGATCTATAAATGTATTTTGTTTAACAGCGGAAATAACTCCTATCGGAATACCGATAATGATGGCTAAAACAATTGCCATTAGTGCTAGTTGTATCGTTACGGGAAGTCTGTCTAATATAATCTGGGATACTTCCTTACCTGACCAAAGAGAAATACCTAAATCTCCTTGAAGCGCATTTTTACCCCAATCTATTAGTTGACCGAAAACACTTTTATCTAGACCCATTTCAGCTTTCAATGCAGCCATTTGTTCAGGTGTTGCACCAGAGTTAGCCAACTGAAGGGTCACAACGTCACCAGGTACCGCTCTCATAACGATAAAAATGAAGGTTGTCATAATTAATAGTACGAATATCCCAAAAATTAAGCGCCTAACAATATAGTCAATCATATGTGTGACACCTCCTTATAGAAATGACAGGCAACAGTATGACCTTCTGTAATTTCCATTAGTTCAGGTTTTTCTTTTTTACAAAGATCCATTGCAAAAGGACATCTCGTATGAAATTTACAGCCACTTGGAGGGTTTGATGGACTTGGTACTTCACCACTTAGGATAATTCGGTCTGGTTGAATATTAGGATTAGGAATTGGCACAGCGGAAATAAGTGCCTTTGAATATGGATGGAGCGGTTCTGTAAATAAAGTTTGTGAATCGGTCACTTCTACGATTTCTCCTAAATACATGACAGCTATTCTATCTGAAATATATTTGACTACCGTTAAATCATGAGAGATAAATAAATAAGATAACCCTAATTTCAACTGAAGATCTTTTAATAAATTTAAAATTTGGGCTTGAACAGAAACATCTAATGCGGACACTGCCTCATCACAAATCAGAAGCTCTGGTTCAGTTGCCAAAGCCCTTGCTATACCAATTCTTTGCCTTTGACCTCCTGAAAATTGATGAGGAAATTTATGCATATCATTTTTAGATAGCCCTACGATTTCAAGCAGCTCTCCTACCCGTTGACGCTTTAAACTTCCTTTTGCTAGATTGTGCACTTCTAATGGTTCACCAATAATATCGAGAATGGTCATCCTCGGATTTAGAGAACTATAGGGATCTTGAAAAACAAATTGAACCCGCTTCCTTAGAACTTTTTTCTCTTTTCTATTAATATTTGATAATTGTTTTCCATCAAAACTTACTTCCCCATTCGTTGAGTCAATAAGACCTGTAATTAATCTTCCAACAGTTGATTTACCACAGCCGGATTCACCTACAAGACCAAGAACTTCGCCTTTGTGAATATTCAGTGTTACACCATCCACTGCCTTAACGTGTCCGATTGTTCTTGACAGTATTCCTTTTGTGATAGGAAAGTATTTTTTTAAGTCTGTTACTTCCAATAAATTCTTTTTACTGATTAAATGTTGATTGAGCTCAAAGACATGCTCATTTTCTTCTGTTAAAATTGGTCCCTCCCAATTTCCTGTCAGGTTGGGATCTGCAATCCAACATTTGCTTTCTCGACCATTTGCTAATTCAAAAAGTGGTGGTTCCTCACTTATGCACTTATCAGTAGCAAAAGGACACCTTGGATGAAAACGGCAACCAGCTGGAATTTCTATTAAACTTGGAACATTTCCTTTTATCGTGAGCAATTTACGTTCTTTACTTGTATCAATTTTTGGAATACTTTTCATTAATGCTTCTGTATACGGGTGTTGAGGTTTATTAAACAAATCCTTCACATTCGACTGTTCTACAACCTGCCCCGCATAGACAACAACTACTTTATCCGCCATTTCCGCTACAACACCTAAATCATGTGTAACAAGGATAATCGCTGTTCCAAACTGGGTTTGCAAATCTTTCAGTAATTGCAGAATCTGTGCCTGGACAGTCACATCAAGAGCTGTTGTAGGTTCATCTGCAATAATTAAACTAGGTCTGCATGCAAGTGCTATGGCAATCATTACTCTTTGTCTTTGACCACCCGATAATTGATGTGGATAGGCATTAATACGGCTCTCAGGGTCCGGAAGTCCAACTAACCTTAATAATTCTAGTGCACGTTCCTGAAGTTCATTTTTACTAAGTGTTTCGTGAATTTTAATCGTTTCGGTAATCTGATCACCGATCGTGTATACAGGGTCTAAGCATGTCATCGGATCCTGAAAAATCATGGCAATTTCATTTCCTCGAATTTTTCGGATTTCCTCATTACTAATATCTTTTAAATTTAAATTATTAAACAGGATTTTCCCGGAAGTGACTTCTCCATTACTGTCCAACAAACGTAAAATCGAGAGTGCTGATACGCTTTTACCAGAACCTGATTCACCTACAATCGCTACTGTTTCACCTTTAGAAATACTAAATGAAATACCATCAACAGCTTCAAGGTTACCTTTTCTGGTCTTAAAAACCGTCTTCATTTCCTCTACTTGGAGTAGTGTGTCATTTTTTCCAGTCATTCGAATGCCTCCTTTCAAGTATATTAAACTACTTATATTAATCTAATATCAGGTTAGCAAATTGTTCTCTCAGCTTTATTTTCATGATTTTCCCAACACCATTTTTCGGAAGTTCATGAATGAATTCAATATGACGAGGTGTCTTATATTTAGCTAAATTTTGTTGGCAGTATCCGATTAATTCACTTGCACTTACTTCTGCATCCGGCTTTTTCACAATACAAGCAACAATTTCTTCACTCATTTTTTCGGAAGGAACACCAATCACCGCAGCTTCCAAAACAGCTTCATGTTTAACTAGCAATTCCTCTAAATCTCTTGGATAAATATTAAATCCACCTCGAATAATTAAATCCTTTTTACGATCTACAATGTACAGATAGCCTTCATCATCCACTTTTGCCATATCCCCTGTATGAAGCCATCCATTTTGTAGTGCCTTTTTTGTTTCTTCTTCATTTTTAAAATAACCAGGCGTTACATTATCGCCTTGTACTAATAATTCACCGACATCCCCAACTGGTACCTCATATCCACCTTCATCCACAATTTTAATGTTTACACCTGGCATTGGTACTCCTACAGAACCTTCTTTAATCGGCATATCATTACGTTGTGTAGCTACTCCTGGCGATGCTTCAGAAAGTCCATACGCATCTCGTACCTCAGCCCCAAATTTTTCTTTAAACTTATGACGTAAGCTAATCGCTAGTGCAGCAGCCCCCGATCCAACTGTTTCTAAACTAGATAAGTCATATTTATAGGCATTCGGATGATAATACATCGCATGCACCATAGCCGGGACAGCAGCAAAGGATTTTACTTTAAATTTTTCAATAACCTTAAATACCTCTTCGGCATCGAATTTATCAAAAATAACAACTGAGCTTCCTAGCAAAAACATACTGTTCATAATGCCAAAACCATAAATATGAGCTAGAGGAAGAACACCTAGAGTAGTACTTCTTATTTCGTCCTCCGCTCTAAGTTTTAATCCTGACATTGAATTTGAGTAAAGATTTTTATGCGTTAACATAACTCCCTTCGGTATACCCGTAGTGCCGGATGTATACAGGATGACGGCTACATCTGATTCTTTTAACTCTAAAGGAGCATTTTCATAAATTGATATATTAGAAAGAGCCTTTTCCCATTCAATGATTTCGAACTCTTCTTGTATATCTTCCTCTCTTGGTTGATCTATGCAAATAATCTTCGGTTTAACAGATAAATCACTGGATGCATTTTTTAATTTTTGCAATAGAACAGATGATGTAATAATAACTTTTGCTTCAGAATTTTTTAAAATAAAGTTGATTTCATTTTCATGTAAAAGATACATAGCTGGTACAATGATGCCACCAACTCCTAATACTCCTTGGTAAGAGAAAATAACTTCGGGACAATTTGGCATACAAATTAACACCCGATCTCCTTTTTCTACTCCCAGCGAATGGACAAGACTAGAAACTTTCTTACAAATAATTTCCGTTTCACTATTTGTATAAGTTTTATCATAGAAATACAGAAGGTTATACTCACCAAAATTCTCAATATTTCCACCCAATAATTCAGTTAGTAACATGTTACCCTCCTAACTTTTATTTACTATTTTCATAGTATTTCTGCATTAAAGCGCTTACATTTTAAGGCCAATCGTTCCGATTATGAGTTACTAGTATCTTTGTGTAGAGATATTTCAATTTTCTGTTGGTAAGTTATTAAAAATGCAACACCTAATAGAATTACTGTTATAACAGCAGAAGTTATAAATGGAGCCGATACGAGATATATGAATACCCAGCCCCCCCAAAGAGGTCCAAGTATTCTCCCTAAACTATCCATTGATTCTTGGAGGCCTAATGTAATACCTCGCCCCATCTCAGTGCGTTTTGATAACATCGCTATAGTAGTCGGCCTAACCAATGATTGCCCAAAACCAGTAAAAACACATCCTAAAATTGCTACCCATATTAATGGCGCAAAACTAATTAAACAATAGCCAATTGCCGTAAAGGATAAGCCAATTTTTGTAATCGTATCTTCATTCCATACTTCATAACATTTTTTTAGTAAAAAGAATTGTACCAAGACAGAAGTTCCAGCTTGTGCGCTAAAGGCCATACTTACAAAGATTGGGGTAGCTTCAAATTTTGCTATTAGATAATATCCAAGTAGACCGAAGAAACTCGAAGCTGCAATGGACAATCCAAGTATGATCATATAATGATTCCAATATCCGGTTTTCGTAACCATTGTAATGGATTTCCAAAAAGAAACTGTTTCATTATTTCCAGCAAACGTATTCTGAGTTTCTTTATTATCATTATTTATCGAATCTCGGATGTAAAAATGGGCAAAAGGTAGAGTTATTAATGCTAGAGATCCTGCAATAATAAAAGGTACTACGACTCCAAATGGAGAAAATAACCCTCCAATAGCTGGACCACACAAAAAGCCAAGTCCATTCACTGCCCCCATTTTCGCGATGGTTTGATTTCTAAACTCTTTTCTAGTGTGATCAGCTACCATCGAAAAAGCTGCAGTTTGAGTACCAGATGATATTGCTGCACCAATTAATCGAACTAAAAGCAATTGCCAATAATTTTGAGCCAAAATTAGTAAAAGGAAAGCTACACCAAAGCCAAATACGCCAATCATTAGAACGGGTTTTCTCCCTATTTTGTCAGCTAAACGACCCCATATCGGTGCAGTAATTAACTGGGAAACTGCCCAAATTATGATTAACGATGACATTTGAACTGATGAAAGCCCCAAATCATCTGCTAAGAATGGTAATGTAGGAAGTACTATTCCATAACCTGTCATCGTTAAAAACATTATGAATCCTAGTAGAAAGAACGCCTTCCTTTCCATCATCTATATTCATCTTCTTTCAATTTAATAGAAAAGCGGGGAACGCTCGCTTAGCCCTGACACAAGTTGGAGACTCTGACATGGAGGCGGTTTTGCCTCCATCGGAAGAGCCTAAGCGCATGGCGGTGCTGGCATTTACTATAATTTGAAAATATAGTAAAGATAATTGATGTTCTACCCACACTATTTCGGATTAAATTTTTGATTTGGCAAACTAACTATTCATCTAGAGCCACACTTATTAACTAACCGGTTAGTATTACTACCGCATAATAACTGACTAGTTAGTATGTTAAAGAAATAAATGAGTAGAAGCTGCCTTAATTAAAGTAACTCTCCAACTTTTGCATGACCTTTTAATAAATTTCTTGCAATCGTTCTGCGCT
The DNA here is from genome assembly GCF_038003445.1 of Solibacillus sp. FSL K6-1126. NCBI lineage: Bacteria > Bacillati > Bacillota > Bacilli > Caryophanales > Caryophanaceae > Solibacillus > Solibacillus sp. FSL K6-1126. The sequence goes on from NZ_JBBOPD010000001.1 coordinate 2,470,937, forward strand.
GAATTTCATCTGTTCCTTCGAAAATTCGGTATAATCTTAATTCTCTATACCATCGTTCAATCGGTAATTCCTTTGTATATCCCATTCCACCATGGATCTGAAGAACACGATCGACCACTTGATTTGCCATAATTGCGCCATTTAGTTTTGCCATAGACGATTGATGACGTGGATCCATACCATTTTCAGCCATCCATGCAGCTCTAAATACGATCCATTTTGCTGCTTCAATTTCAACTGCTGAATCTGCAATCATCCATTGGATTGCTTGACGTTCTGCTATAGGTTTACCAAAAGTAACTCGTGTTTTTGAATAGTCGATGGCCATTTGTAATAAGCGTTCTGCAGCACCGATTGCACCAGCAGGAATCATATACCTTCCTTGACCTATCCACTGCATGCCTAAATTAAAACCTTGACCCAGTTCTCCTAAAATATTTTCTTCAGGAACACGAACGTTATCAAATACTAATGTTGCTGGTCCCCATTCGCCCATTGTGTAAATATATTCCGACTTCCAACCCATTTCTTTATCTACAAGGAAACAAGTTACTCCGCCATTCGCGCCTTTTTCTTTATCTGTCACTGCAAATACCATGGCAAAGTCTGCTTCATTTCCATTTGTAATAAATACTTTCTCACCATTTAACACCCAATGGTCGCCATCTTTAACCGCTCTCATTTGAATACCTCTTGCATCTGATCCCGCATCAGGCTCGGTTAAAGCAAAGCAAGAACGTCTTTCACCATTAATAGTAGGGATTAAATATTTCTGTTTCTGTTCCTCGTTACCTAAATAAAGGATATTATCAGCAGAACCACCAAAGTTGAACGGTACAAAAGTTCTTCCTAATTCCATTGCAATTAACACTGACATAATTGGTCCTAAATTTGCTCCACCGTATTCCTCAGGCGTATTAATGCCCCAAAATCCAATTGCCTTTGCCTTTTCTCTTAATTCTTTTATTTTTTCATTAGAGATACCAGGTCTGCCTTCCCTTTCATTTTTTAATACTTCTTGCTCCAAAGGCTTCAGTTCTTTATTCACAAAATCTCTAACTGTTTTTTGAATCATTTTTTGTTCATCATTTAGCGTAAAATCCATTAATAACATCTCCTTGTAAATGAAATTATTTGAGTACGAAATTGTTAAATAATATTCACAATTTTATAGAATACTCAGTTACAACACGTTATGAATCTAACAGTTTATATATGCGAAAAATTTTGAAGCGCTTTCATTTTATAAAGAATGGTCTTTTAATAAAAAAAAGAAACCCAAAAGAATGAAAACATTCAGGTTTCTTAACAGCTTTCGTATCAAATTATTTTTGTTCAAATCTTTGGAAATTTGTTCTTTCAATACGTGTAAATATTTATTTAAACTTCACAATCCAAGGTAATGTTTCTTCACCAAAATCAGTCATCGTGTATAAATAATTTTCCTTTTGCCACTTCGCCATTGTTCCAGTTTGCTCAGCATCGACATGTAAAGAACCATAATCTTTTGGTATCGGAAGAATGTTCGTTTCTAAAAATTCGACTGTTTCCTTTGCTGTGTTCAAGCTTTCCTCAGCCTTTTCCGTCAATGACCGGGCAATAATTGCCCAACGCCCTTCATTCCAGCTTGTAAATAGAGAGCCTGCCCCGCCATCCTGGTAGCCTGTAATTCCGTGCCCTAAATCAACAGCTTGTCCACTATCGTAAAGAGTTTGATCAATTTCTTTACTCGCCAATTCCTTTGAATCATATTTGGTAATTGTTAATTGACCTGTATACGTGCCGCTTTGCTTTATAGCGTTATCATTTATTGCCAGTTTAGATGGAGTTTCATAGAAATTAAATGTTATGACATTATTATTTGTCGTTGTAATCGCAGTTAAATAGCTGTCCTTTGAAACAGGAAAGTCAGTTGGCATGTTGACATCCCAATTACTCGGAATAATACTTTGAAAATCTTCTGCAGTAGCAGTATTGCCTGCCGGTTGATTAGAAACTGTCTCCTCATTATTTGGAGAATTTGTTGTTTCTACTTCATTAGACTTTGTATCTGCTCCGGAATCCTGATCGGCTGTCGTGTTATTATTCGTCTCGTTACACGCTGTTAGAAGAAGAACACTTAAGACAAATGGGACATATTTTTTCAAGTTCTCACTCCTCAAGTTTGGCTTGTATAAATTATCATACATGTTTCAAAATACATGTACAAATGATGGATAGCACTTCACTCGTACAAAAAAGCGCTGATCCTAATAAAAGAATCGCGCGGTTTTTATATCAACGAGCTTAGTTGGGTTACGTAAGCTACGTTCTAGTGAAATCAATATATCTTGTTCCTTGGAAAGTTAACGTGCCGATATCCCCTTCTGCGAGCATACCATATTCCTTGCCTGAAACATGAAACTCAGACCGGTCACCACTCTCGAATTCAAATGTTATAAAGTACTTTGTAGAGGTACTGTGTGAGTGGTGGTTGTTATCATGATGGTGATGATTATGTCTCGTTACACTTGTTCGTTTAACTTTTACGATGGCCGGAACAGACAGGCGAGGCGAGTTCTCATTTTCCTTCCATTGTCTTAATCCACTGAATATATTGCCTATTATTAAAATAACTATGATAATAAAAATAAGAGCTATAAATATTGGTCCGAAGTTAAATAACCAATCCCCACTTCCTGGCATGTCATACATGATATTCCCCCCTTGCTCTGATAACTAAATTATACGGATAAACTGGAAGAAAGTTTCAGATTGATGACATATATTTACCAAATAACTTCTATAGCCCTATAACTACAGATTAAAAAACGAGCGCTGATTCACCTTACAGAATCGCCCCCGCCTACTTATACAATATTAAAATGAAGATAATCATACTAATGAAAACGTCGCAATTGGTTCATATTTCGGTGTGTTTTCAACATTCGATTTATAAAGGACGATTTCAGTGATTTGAAAAGATAAAGGCTTTGCTTTAAATGGGTTATGCGTGACTAAGTTGTCCACATTGAAATCTTCATTGCCTCCCCATTTTCGTGCCAATGTAATATGTGGATGATAAGGCCGTGTTTCTAGTGTAAACCCTTCATCTAGACAAGTTTGATGCACAATTTCCTGAAGTTTATACAAAGGGGCTGCTTCACTCACCGCTCCCCAAAATATACGAGGTGAACTTTGAGCCCCAAACACACCCAGGCCTTTAATGTCTAACATAAATGCTTTTTGATTTTGTATGGCGTTCCCAACTGATTTAATTACGGATGAAAGTTGCTGCGGATTTACAGCACCGAGAAAGGCAAGCGTTATATGATAATCATTTAAATCTACCCAACGCTTAAACTGGAATATTGGTTTACTTCGTGTGAGTTCCTCGTGAATAGTTTGTTTAATTCCATCCGGAATCCGAACCGCCCAAAAATAGTGCGCCACTCTCTCCATATTCTTTCACCTCTTTCTATAAAAGAATGGACATTATTATTAAAACTAATACAAAAATATCTTATCGACCGTATTTCCCTTAGATTCCTTCTGAAAGGCATATTTTAACTAACAAATACTGGCTTCAATCATCTCGATTTCGCCTTTTTTATTAACACTATCTTTCCCAAGTTCGCAGTTATCTTTTATTTCCCACGCAATGAAGTATTTATTATTTTTCAATTCAACAGATCGTATTTCAGTTTTACTATTATGGTTAAAATGATGATCCAAGACCATTTGTTTTGCTTCATCTTCAGATATGACATTTTGAATAGATGAACAGCCTACTAATAAAAAGACTGCCAATATTAAATATATTTTAAAATAGATTTTTACACTTTTATGATTTTGCTGCCACATTTCATACACCCCTTTTATATTTCACTATTTTGTCAGTCTTTATAAAGAAGACGCATTCCTTATTAATGAACTACTCCTGTTGATTGTTAAATAAAAAATTCCTACTATATATTTTTCTCCTTCAGATTTATAGACTTTTAATGAAAATAAGCGCTGATCCTTACTACAGAATCGCGCTTTCTTTCAACCATCTCAACCTATCCATTTCTATTTTAAAATGGATTTATAGTCAACTTCTCTTTTCGTGAAACTGACGATGGAGTTGATGAACTTCCTCCGCTAGCTCTGGAACAGGACCATCGACAGTAATATCGTTAATAACCTCTTGAATGGAAAGATTCCGTACACGTGAAGGAGCTTGGCCCAATTCCGCTAGCCATTCTACCAATTGTTTAGATGAACTTGCATAAACAATCCGGCCTAAACCAACCCAACCGTGTGCTGCAGCGCACATCGGACAATGTTCCCCGGAAGTATATACTGTCGCTTTGATTCTTTCTTCAGGTTTCATATTATTTGCTGCCCATCGTGCTATTGCAAATTCCGGATGTTGGGTATGGTCACCACCTGCCACGTGATTATGGTCTTCAAAAAGGACCTCTCCATCGGCGGAAACAAGTACTGAACCAAATGGCTCGTCACCTTTTTCAAGCGCAATTTTTGCTAATTCAACACAACGTTGTAAGTGCTTCAAATCTAGACTATTTATCATATTCGTATCCTCCTTATCCAGTAAGTAGAAACTTTTACAATCATAATTATAACAGAATTATCCGACTCCTTAAGTGAATATTCATTCGTACTCTGAACCTTATGTTTTCAGACAAAATTCTACTGACCTTATCGATTAATGAATAATTGGCTATTTTAATACGGTCAATTTTCATTATACTAAGTATCATTACAGGAATGGAGGTTATTTACATGGTACAAGTTGGAACTGATCGAATAAAACGTGGAATGGCAGAAATGCAAAAGGGCGGCGTTATTATGGATGTCATTAACGCTGAACAGGCAAAAATTGCTGAAGCTGCAGGAGCAGTAGCTGTAATGGCGCTGGAACGTGTGCCCTCTGATATTCGGAAAGCTGGCGGTGTTGCCCGTATGGCGGATCCTCGAATTGTGGAAGAAGTGATGAATGCTGTTACTATCCCTGTTATGGCAAAAGCACGAATTGGTCACATTGTAGAAGCACGGGTTTTAGAGTCAATGGGTGTCGACTATATCGATGAAAGTGAAGTTTTAACACCGGCTGATGAAGAATACCATTTACTAAAAAGTGATTATACAGTGCCATTCGTTTGTGGTTGCCGTGACTTAGGAGAAGCAGCTCGACGTATTGGCGAAGGGGCTTCTATGCTCCGTACTAAAGGTGAACCAGGGACAGGCAACATTGTAGAAGCAGTTCGTCATCTTCGCAAAGTCAATGCTCAAGTACGTCGTGTTATAGGAATGAATGTGGATGAATTAATGACAGAGGCAAAAAATTTAGGAGCCCCATTCGAGTTACTGTTGGAAATTAAACGTTTAGGACGTTTACCAGTTGTGAACTTTGCTGCGGGTGGCGTGGCTACACCTGCAGATGCCGCGTTAATGATGGAACTTGGTGCGGATGGCGTATTTGTTGGCTCTGGTATTTTCAAATCCGAGAATCCTGAAAAATTCGCGCGTGCCATTGTGGAAGCAACAACTCATTATAAAGACTACAAACTGATTGCTGAAATCTCGAAGGAGCTTGGAACACCGATGAAAGGAATTGAAATAGCTACACTTAATGTTAATGAACGGATGCAGGAGCGTGGCTGGTAGTATGTCAAAAATAGGAGTACTTGCATTACAAGGTGCAGTAGGTGAGCATATGAATCAGATTAAACTTCTTGATCATGAAGCTGTGGAAGTAAAAACAAGCAATGATTTATGTGGTATTGATGGTCTTATTTTGCCTGGTGGAGAAAGTACAGCTATCGGTAAGCTTATAGAACGCAATGACTTATTAGCACCTATACAAGCATTGGCACAGCAAGGGATTCCCATGTTCGGGACATGTGCAGGTCTCATACTATTGGCAAAAAAGGTTAAGGGTTCCATTACCCCTCACCTTTGTTTAATGGATGTTGAGGTAGAAAGAAATTCTTTCGGCCGTCAAGTAGACAGTTTTGAAGTTGCAATAGCAATTCCATCAATTGGTGATGACATAACAGCAGTTTTTATTCGAGCTCCGCATATTGTAACCATCGGTGAACAGGTCGAAATACTTGCTACATATGAAGAACGGATTGTATTAGCTAGAGATGGACAATTTTTAGGCTGCTCTTTTCATCCCGAACTGACGGATGATGTTCGAATACTTCAATATTTTATTGGTATGGTAAATGAATTTACAAACGTTCCTAGATAAATCAAAAAAGAAGCACAATTCAGTGCTTCTTTTGTATGTTGGATTATTTGTTTAAGCCTTTTTCATGTATTCGATAAATCATAGCTGCCATTTGTGCTCTAGTTGTAGGATTATTCGGACCAAATCGGCTTGCATTATAGCCGGCCATAATTCCTTCTTGTTTCATCGTTTCAATCGCAACATATGCCCAAAAATTTTGTTCCACATCTTTAAATGAATTTACACGATTATTTACAGATTGACTATAAAATCCGACGTTATAAAAGATTTGAGCCATTTGCGCTCTAGTTAAAAAAGTATTTGGTGAAAAACGTTCATCACCGATACCATTAATTATTTTATGTTGTGCTACTAAAAGAATAGATTCTGAAGCCCAAAAGCTCTTAACCACATCACTAAAGTAGATGTTTTTATTTGTTGACGTCAATGCTAAAAAGTTACTTATAATAGCAGCTGCTTGAGCTCTTGTTATCGAATGATTCGGTTTATATGTACCATCAGGATAGCCAGAGATCCAACCTTTTTCAGTTAAGAAAAGAATCTGTTCTTCGGCCCAATGACCTTCTATGTCTTTTAATTTCCTATCATCATATTGATATAAATCATATTCGTCCATGATGGAGCCTACTTTATTTCGATAGTATTCCCCACCCAAATGAATATAACCGGCATTGGCAATATCGTATAGATATTCTTTGGAAGCTCGCTCATAACTCCATCCCTTTTTCATTCTTTCTTCATAATTGGTTTTTGCGAAACGATACCTTTCGTTTAACAACAAGTTCCCTGCTAAATAATCAACCGCTTCTTTATAGGAAGTAAAAGCCCGATACCAGTTATCTCTTCTTTTGCTTTCATCATATATTTTGCGGTCTTTTCCGTAATCGATTAGAACAGGTACCGGTTCATAATCTTCATCAGGTTGTCCCTTCAGGTGCCAGCCGTTCTTCGGATTATATCCCCAGACCTTTATCCCGAAAAGATTATTTGCATTCACTGCTATTCTTGTTGTTCCATAGCCGCTTTCCAGAATGGCCATTCCAATGATCGCACTAGCAGGGATTCCCCACTTTTCATTTGCTCTCATTGCATATGTATAAATTTCATTAATAAAGTCTTCCTTCATTTTGGTTGAAGGAAATTCGTATGTAGATAAATAAGCGTTACTATTTCTTCCTGACTTCTCATCTTCATAAGGTAAAGGATTCAGGCTGTTTGCACTCGAAGTAAACGGGCCACTATTTAAAACTAGTAAAGAAAGTAAAATTAATAGTAATACTCTGATTAATTTTATCAAATTTGCAACTCCTTTAATATTCAAATAATAGACTTAAACACTATCATCATAGCAGTTTTTTATTAGATTTAGTGCATAGAATCTCATTTTATTACTACTAATTCATGGTTGTACTTCCGGACTTTACCTATCCCGAACCCCCTTTCCAAACAAAAAACGACTATTCATCCAGCTGGATAAACGGTCGTTTGAAAAATTAATTTAATAAAAGCAATTGAATTCTCCTGCATTTTATACTAATTACTCAAATAATTAATAAGAATATAAATTTCATATTAGGGTAGAAGTAAAAAAGTAAAGTAAATTTTTAAAGAAAGAGGGGATTTCATGCAGGAGATAATCCTAATCCTGGTCATACAGCTCGTTTACGTGCCGTTAATGACATTACGAACAATTTTCTTAGTCAAAGATATGAGACTTCTTGCTTCAATTTTTGGGTTTTTAGAAGTTTTAATTAACGTATTTGCACTTTCTATCATTTTTAGTGGTGATCAGAACTTTATCGCAATGATTGTGTATGCACTCGGATTTAGTATTGGGATACCAATAGGAACAATGATTGAAAACAAACTGGCTATTGGTTTTGTCTCAGTTACAATCAATACTCAGCAAAAAAATCAGGAATTGATCGAAACATTAAGAAACAGCGGCTTTGCCATCACGACATCTGTCAGTGAAGGTCGTGACAGTGAACGTTATAAATATGAGATTTTGGCTAAACGAAACCGAGAAAAAGAATTATTCGCCCTTGTTGAATCGATTGAACCAAAGGCATTTATTATTTCATATGAGCCAAAATCATTCAAAGGCGGTTTCTTAGTCGATCGTATGCGTAAATTTAAACTTAGACGTTAAAATAAAAATGAGCTAGATTCAATGATTCTAGCTCATTTTTTATGCATCTTCAGTTTTAACCCTTCCTTAATTGCCCAATATTGATGGGCATGTAATAAGAGATCCCGGGCTTTACCTGTCTCAATCCATTTTATAAAGTGGTCGTCATCAATGGGATCTTGGATTTTATTTAATAATTGTGCGAATTAGAAATAGCCATCATTAAGAATTGGCTCTTTTTTGGTTGAGAGAAAAAAGCACTTTGCGTTCCCTACAAAAGAACCAATCACTACGTTATATCCTGTTTCTTCAAGTATTTCTCTTTCCAGGCATTGCGAATGGTTTTCATGATCTTCAATCCCGCCACCTGGCAAAAAGTAATCCCCTCTTGTAGTTTGGACTGTTAAGACACGAGTCATTGTTGAATTAAAAATTACTGCATAAATCCCTTTTCTCATTTCATAATTAAGGCCATTTAATTTCTCTCCAAATACTTTCACTATTTTCACCTACTGCTAAAAGTATTGTTAGCATCCACTGCTATATATGTATTGCTATAAGGAAGCATATGAATTCTCTTTACATTCCATAGCATTTTAAATTCTTCAATCGGCACCTTTCGATTATAGTTCTGCTGTTTTTCTTCACAATTCACTAAATGACTTAATGACTCTGAAAGGTAAATATGCTCTTTGTCATAACCTACTACTGGAACAAAATGCAGATTTTTGAGATCCTTCTGTACTTTAATAAAAACAATTACGGGAGTTCCTTTACTGACTTCGTACTTTAATGTATCAATAGTTCCTTTATAATAATTTGTCTTAAATCCGTTATTTCTTAAAACAGTACGGATTCCTTTTGGATATACATTTCCAGCTTTTGTTTTATTGGGAAAATGCTTATATAACGCTTCTCCTTCAGCCTCCTTACCAAAGTGACGCAGCAGGTAAGCTGTTGAAAATGCCGCGCATTCCGTATCTTTTTGGAAATCGATTCGATTCTTTTGAAGAATCATGTAGGTAGTCGGAAAATCCTTTTTTCGTATAACCGGAATAGGTAAAGTCATTAAATAATTGTTAATCGACACTGAGATAATTACCCATAAAGCAACTGTATTTATTATAAACATGCTACTCCCCCAATATATGAAATCAACGTGTGTCTACTTTTCTTTTTTTACTATAATTCGTAATAACGTTTTCATTCTCTCTTCAAAATCTGAATGTCCCCAATAAAGCATTGCATTTTCAATACCTTCTTCACCTGTTAAACGTTTTACTAAAAGATAAGCAATATAATAACCAATCCGACTGTAGCCAAAAGTTTGACCCCCATTAATCGAGAACCATTCTTTAAATATTTCTGCTGATGTACTTTGAATTAAATCTTTTTGAAAAGCATTGATAATGGTTGCTATATTTTTTTCACAGAATGAAAGCCACTCCGGATCACGTTTATATGCAAAATAAATATCTTGGTCTACATTTACTACTAAAGTTGATAAAAAAGTTGCTACACCCTCTTGCAATAGCCATGTCAACGGATTAGACCATTGAATATCTTTTGCTTCAATCCCATTATGTGTTGTGTAAAGATGATGGACTGCATGGCCAAATTCATGCGCAATTATTACGTTAATGCCCTCTTCATATGGTTCAAAATTTTCAACACAAAAAGCAATATGAGGATCCATGGAACGATAAGTATAAGCATTCGAACCACCTAGACCGACAAAAATATAAACATCTTTTGAAAATATTATCGGAAACCGCTTTTCGTATTCTTTTGTAATCTGGGGTGTGAGCGATTTTAATTTCTTTGCAACCCAGTTCATTTGATCAATCATATTTGGATGCGCTTTTAAAGCATTTTCAAGTTTCAGTTCTTTATTGTGACAGTGATTTTCAAAATAATAACTAAAGATTTCTGGATGATGATTAAAGTAACTTTCGTAGTACTCTTTTGAAGGCTCGTATTGATTTAGAAATGGACTTGCTAGATTGTATATTTTCATGAATATTTCTCCAATCATTTTTAATTATTACTTTCCATCAACGAAGTTACTCAAATTCAATTAAATCCCCAACTTTATATTCTTCTGTCACGATTTCTCCTATCTGGTCTATGCTTACTTCAAAAATAATTGTATTCAATGCCTCTCTCATTGATACTTCGTTTAATCCTTTAGAATAAAAGACAAATTCTTGCACATACGAGGCGACATTCTCACCTTCATTATTTTGTTCACTTCCGCCTCCAAACCAATAACGGTCAGTAGTATCAAATGAATCGATCGCATCTTTCCAACTATCGCTAAATGAAAATTCCACTTTCTGTCCAGCTACATTGTCTACTTCCACGTTGAATGTAAATTTCCTGAAATCATCTATTTGAGGATTTTTTAACTCATGAGTCCCTACACTTTCAAATTCATCCTCTGTCAACTGTGAAATTGCGGTTTCAATTGTTGTAATAGGTTCATCTTTGTTACTGCAAGCAGTCGTGATGTGCAAAATGGAAAACAAACAGAATAAAAACAATAATTTTTTCATCCTTATCCCCCTTATAAATCTTGCGATAACCTAATCATATCGATACACTGAATGCCATTCTCGTAAATTTCTTCTGAATAATGCTTAATAAAATAGTTATGATCAACTGAAACGATTCTAAAACCGCATTTTTGATATAAAGCTAATTGCCCAATACTTGAATTTCCCGTACCAATTTCAATCGTTTTATACCCCTGTGTTTTGGCAACACGAATCGCATGACTTACTAATAATTTTCCGATTCCTTTTCCCTGATAATTTTCAGCTACTGCTACATTGACAATTTCTACAGTTTGCGGTCTTGTCGGTAACAGTACATAGACGCCAATGGTTTGCTCTTCATTTTCGGCTATAAAACATTCCCCCTTTGCTACATAATCTTCAACGATAATTTTTGAAGGGTCCGCCAATAATAACAATTCCAAGGGCACCTTTTCCTGTTTTTCCAGCCTTTTAATCTCCACACTTATCCCCCTATATTTCTCGATTAGTTTTGTTTATGGATATCTTTTTCTAACTCTTTTTCAATGTCGTCATTACTCAAGTTAGGCATTTCTTCTTCAATTTTATATTTCTTTTTTATTAAAATTCCAAGTTCCGAATAATTAATCCCATGCTTGACTGCAAAAAATACAACGATGTAAAGCAAAAATCCTAAAAAGGCAAATGATAATAAATCCATGAAATCCTCTCCTTATATTTTAAATTTTACCATAATTGTAGAGTCGAACCTGATAAGATCAAAAAACCAGATGGCTAAATTCCATCCGGTTCATTGTACTGTTTGCTATTAATTGCTAATTAGTTTTACTTTTTCACAGCTGGTGGGCCAAATTCACCTAGCTGTAAATCACGGAATGCTTCTCTGATTTCTTCTTTTGTATTCATCACAAACGGTCCACCTAGAGCGACTTCTTCTCTAATTGGGACACCTGAATAAATCAAAACTTTAGACCGTGTTGATGCTTTAATTTTTAATTCGCTTGATTTTACTTCTGAGCCATCTTCGTTAAATGAAATCGTTGCTGCTCCCGTTTTCGTTATTTTTGTCTTGCTTTCCCCAAATTCCATCTCTCCTGCCAACATAAACAGGAATGAATTATGGTTTTCGGGTAAAACATGTGTGTATTCAGCACCTTCACGAAGAGTAATTTCTGTCATCGTAATCGGAACTAAACTTTGCATAGGTCCTGTTACACCTGCAATATCCCCTGAATAAACCCGAACGAATCCGCCATCGATATTGACTACAGGTGCATCTTCAACAAAAATATTTTGATAAGACGTTTTTGTATGCTTTAAACTTTTCGGCAGATTTAGCCATAGCTGCAATGTATGAATCAAGTCGTCCTCGAACGCTTCTTCTGCATGTCTAGCTGCCCAACCGGCGTTCATATATTGGACATCCCTGGCATTTAAAATGCTGTAACCGCCAGCATTATCAATATGTTCTAGTCTGCCATCTACAACATATGTTACAGTTTGAAAGCCACGGTGTGGGTGATCAGAGAAAACGCCACGCTTATACCAATCTTCTGCCATTAAAATAAAAGGATCGAATTCAGCGTTTCGATCAGGATGAAGAATGAATCCTTGTTGCACATGAGGATATCCATTTTTATTGTACTCTGGGTACCAAAAACTTTTAATATCTCTTTGAAAGACTGCATTAGTTGCCAATTCTATTCCTCCCACCAAGGTTACTATGAAAATGTACTATTAAGTTGAAATCTTCCACTTAAAGTTTATCTCATTTTCTCAGCTAACTCTAAAATTATGCCTTCTGGTCCCTGAACAAAGCATAATTTATATATATTATTGTAGTTTTGAGTTTCGCTAATAATTTCCGCGCCTTTCTTTTTCAATTTAACAACGACCGTTTCAATATCTTCAACGGCAAAGGCAATATGATTTTTTAAAGATTGCTGTATACTTTCTATCTCTGAGTCTGTATGAAACTTGACCAGTTCAAAATTTGCCTGGCCATCCGACATCCCTAAAAGGACAATGGTTGCTTTCACATCAGTAAACCCGATGATCCGCTCTGCCCATTTCCCATCCACTTCCCCTTCACCAAGTACTTCCAACCCAAATTCAATGAAAAACTCTTTAACCGCCGTAAGATCTTTTACTATGATACCTACATGATCTATTCTATGAATTGCCAAATTTAGTCCTCCCTTGGTCCTGTAACTTTCTATCTTAATAATTCTGCTTAATCTTACTCTATTTGCTTTTATCTTTCTTATCATGCCAAGGTGTCGTTGGCCTTGAATCAGGGTATCCATTTAACTCCCGATATTGCTTCCGTTCATCTGTAAAATGCCACCAACTTTTTTCGCTGTCTGAATGGTTAGCATGATGTACGATACATCTTAACGAATCCTCTACACACGGGTCTTCCCAATAACCGAAGTGTTCCTCTAGGCGATTAGTCAAATCAGCACCATCTTCGTTTTTCAATTCTTCCAAAGAATAATAACCCAATTCAGTAACCCATTGAGCCAACTTCGGTCCAATTGAAGGGATAGTTTGGAATTGAGCTAGTCCACGGAGGTATTTAGCACGTTCGGAAGTTGATTGTAAACATGCAGTTAATTGTGTTATGTCCAAAAGTGCGATTTCATTTAATTTCACTTTGCACTTTCTTAAATTTATTCTTTCTTCAGATGTTAAAGGAAGCTTTGGAGAGGACTTTTTCATCTATATTCACCTAACTTATACTTAATTTATATTTCAATTAGTTATTTACTTACTTCTTCAATATAAAACAAAGGCAAGGCGAACTACTTATTTAATTCCGACTACACGAATCCTTTTATAATCTGCCACCCAAATGCCTTCACGATACAAAACATCCTTTAAGTTCATTTCTACATTAGCGATTATGTGATCTTGTATTTGTTCGGGAATGCCATAAAATAACATACTGCCAAACATGTCAATCCAATTTCTCAAACCATTTTCACCATCTAAAGGCGTTGGTCGATCATATAGTTGGGCAAAAGTCACGTGGAATCCTGCCTCTTCCATCAGCTTTGAGTACTCTGCAATACTCGGATAATACCAGGGAAATTGTGCTTCTTTAAATTCGTAGCCTGCATTTTTTATTTGTTGAATAATTTCATCTGTAATTGTTTGTACATTGCCTTTTCCTCCAAATTCAGCAACCATTCTACCGCCGTGTTTTAAGCTTTGGTAAATACATTGCACAGCTTCTTTCGGCGCGTGCACCCAATGGAGGGTTGCGTTAGAAAATACCGCATTAAATTCATTTTGATAGGTTAATTTTGTAGCATCTCGAACGGTAAATGGTATGTGCGGGTATTTACTAGACGCTAGTTTCACCATATTTTCAGATTTGTCGATACCTACTACTTCCACGCCATACTCAAATAAAGTATTTGCTAAATCCCCTGTTCCACAACCAAGATCCAGTATTCGTTCTCCTTCCTTAGGAGCTAACAATTCCACCAAACTATTGCCATATTTTGAAACAAACGAGTGCTTATCATCGTATAAACTAGCATTCCATTGATGTTCTGTAACTTTTGAAGTACCCATATTATTCACTCAATTCTGTATAAATTTGTTAGTTCCATTATAATGGAAAATGCTGATATTGAATAACCCGAAAATAAAAAGAGGATTTCACATTACATTGAAATCCCCCCATAATTAATCCATATTCTCTTGCAGTTTGACCATGTTATACCAGCTAACACCGCCATGCTGTGATTCAGAAATGCCGTGGTTTACAAAGCCGAGTTTTTCATAAAAAGAAACCAATTCCTGTTTACATGTTAACGTAATTCCTTGCGTTCATTTTCTTTTACCAACTGCTCCATTTTATTAATTAAGATTCGAGCGATACCTAGATTCCTCGCCTTTTTAGAAACAGCTACTCCTAATATACTTTGGTATCCGCCTTTTTTAGGATTTTCTTTTATTTCTTCAAAAAGGTCATCCGTTATGTATAATTGAGGAATTACTGGACCGTTAATATAACCAACAATCACTCCATCTTTTTCAGCGACAATAAACGTATCCGCGATCAACTTAATTCTTTCCAGAAACGCTTCCCTTGTTGCAGCCTCTTCATTTGTAAAGCCTTCATTTTCAATGACTACCAGCTCTTCTAAATCTGACTTTTGCACATTTCTTAATGTAATCATGTTATTCTCAACTCCTTGATAGATCCATTACTTGTTATTTAATTTTCTTTCAAGTTCCTCAACTCGTTTTTCTAATGTATACAACTGGATTTTTAATGCTGCATCACTTCTGTTTGTTGACCTTAATGTAGATTTAAATAATATATTAAATCCCCAATAGGCGATTAAAAGGCAAATCACGATTATAAATAACCCAATTAAAAACCCAATTAAATTTTCTAAAATAATCTGTTCACTCCTTTAAGATACTAAATCTATATTATTCAGACCAATCTCCGTACTGAATTACTTTAATGGATTCATCCTCTTCCAACAGTTGTTTAAGTAGATAGTTATGACCGCTTCCATATAAAATAACAGACCGCTTTGTTTCAGGAAGAATGGATTTTTTTATATTACGAGCGATTCTTAAATTGCGGTAATACCAATATTTCGAAATCCACTCAAAAGCAATTTCATCATCCGTACCAACTAACAAAATTTCCATACTAAAGCCCGTTTTTATTAAACGTTTATATAATTACAGACTATCCTTTCATAATAGAAGATTTCTTTCTATTAATCTGCCTACTTAATAAAAGTAATATTAGATTATATGTGGTGAAACCAACGATTAGAAAAATGGCCTCTTTCGTCAAACTAATCGGTTCATATCCACTGTGAGTATTAATATGATTTTCTAATCCTTTATACATAAACCAAATACTTAAAGATATTAATCCATATAATACGATTAGGAAAACATAGTGACCGTAAAAAATAATTTTGTTATTGGAAGAACTTAATCGTGCGGTGTATAAAAAAAGACCTCCATAAACAAGCTTCATGATAATGATTTCAGAGACCGCCATTTATGCCCTCCCTTAATCTCTGCAAGCTTTTTTAATTCTTTTGCTCGATTAATAATGAAGCTTTCCATATTTAACGCGACCAATTCCCTAGATTCAAAGTAAATAATATTTTGCATTTCAGCTAATTCTTGAATATCTTCTGTTTCTTTGTTGTATTTGTCATCATACTTCCAATCGATGTTTGCTTCAGCTAAAGCTTCTTGAATATCAATACCATTAGGAGTAATAATCATAACTGTCGGAGGCGAAAAATCATAATCTTCTCCAAAACATCCAGACAATAAAAAAAGTGAAAGCAATCCAATAGCAACGTTTAAATATCTTTTCACAAATAGACCCCCGTTTTTACAAACGCACGCTTATTTCCTACTATATTTTTCCACAGTAATTTGAATGATATAAAGAATCAATAGACCGATTGTTGTCCAGAACGAAAAGAATAAGGCATCGCGCCACTTAGTTTCCTGGAATGCTTCTTGATTAATATATAATCGAATAAAAAATGACAATAAAAAATGATGAGCAGTAAAAAAAGCATCCTTTTGTGTTTAATTATTTTCCACTCCTCTTATTGCAAACTTCAATCAGCTAATAATTTCTTCTCAAAATAGGTTAAGGATAAATGTTCATTTACTTTGATTTCCTTCGTAATCTGAAACCCATTCTTCTTATAAAAAGTAACTGCTGGCGTATTTTTGGATCCAGTTGCTACTATGAATGTTTTTTTATTGTACTTACCTTCAATAAAAGTTAACAGTTTCTGTGCGATTCCTTTACGGAAATGGTCCGGATGAACGATTAATCTATGTATGTCTACTTCATTATCGATAACTTTCACCGATATGGCCGCGCATAGTTCTTCTTTTATATAGTAGCCAAAGAAAGTTTCTCCGCATTGTTTTAAAGTATTTACTGTATCTTTCAATGGTGGGATATCATCATAACCGATAATTTCTGCTTCTACTTTATAAGATGGTATTTGAATCATTAATAGATCTTTCGCATTTTTTGTATTTCGAATGTCAAACTTCTTTATCATGGAACCGCCTCTCTCAACCATTTTAAACTTCCCCCTATTTTTCCAACATATAATATTTCTAGTTACTTTCCCAAGAATACTAGCAATCGTTAACTCTTCTGTAAAATCACGCTCAGTAAGTCTAAATAATACTTAAAATACAAAAAATAAGATATATGAAACTCCAATGATTAATAGAATAAGTGAAACCAAATATTCTTTTGTATCCCTCAAATACACCCAATCCAAATAGAAATGAAAGCCAAAAGTAATCGTATAAAAATATAACCAAAACCACTTCATGGCGTTATCATCCATAATATCTATAAAATAGAAACAACTGAAAGCAATGATTAGAATTGTGACAAACCCTATTCTTTGTATATTTTTGCCACTCGTCTCTGAAACTTTTCCTCTCTCTTTCCCTACAATTAATCTGCCAATAATGAAATTAAGTATACTTAGGATTAACGCTAAAATAGATACTGAAACCTGCACTCATATCCCCCCAGTCAACCTAAAATTAAACATGACAGAACTAATTATGGGAAGTTAACTACAGGTTGTCATTTCCCCCAAGGCTGTTCACCATATTTTTTAAGCATAACGACCTCACCATTGTTATTATTTAATCTGTTATAAACATACTTAATCTTGTATTCATTAGTTTTATCTAACTCTATCTTCTTATAGAAATCCCTCGATAACGATAATTCATAACCGTCAATTAGCAAATAAAGGTCACCATTTTTTTCAATAATATTTTGTTCTTCGAGTTGATAATTACCATCAACGATTACATTAAGAACAGATGTAAAACCGAATATGTATAAAGCCCCAAAAGCCATTAAAATAAAGCTTATTAATAATTTACCTTGGTTCATGTAGCCACCTCCAGTCTTAATATTTTATACGAATTTACAAACGCTAAAGTTTCAAAAATTCACCTTTACATTTGAACCTCTAAGGGCTTTCCCTCATTCAATGTTATTAGTATTCTCATTACTAAACGTAACAGAGTTTTAACATAAATTCCCCAGGTAATTTACATTAATAAAAAAGCGCTGCTCCATAGAGAAACGCGCTCTTCAAATGATTCTTAATAAATATTTTCTAAATCTAATTCTTTAACAATAGTAGATACGAAAGTTTTTAACGGATTCGTGATTGATCTACCTGTCTTCGCTTCAACAAGCTGAGCTGCATCCACCATCGATAATTGAGCAACAGAAATTATTTTATCATCGTAAATAAGTTGTTCTAACATCCTTGCTACTTCCTGATCGTATTCTTTTTTACGTCCTTGCATGATTAAGTCAAACATGTTGTTTAGAACAACAACCTCGATGTTTAACGATTTTTGATAGGTATCAGCAAAAAGTCTAAGACGTTCCATTGTTCCTTCAACGGTCGCCGGATTGGTAAAAAGTAAAGTATGAGGTTGCTGAATATTGCAGATGAAATCAAAGAACGGTTCATCCAATTTAATAATTGGCACTGGTATGGAAAGTTGATCATCCTGTAAAATAGCAATATAGTTTGTACAAGTAATTAAAATAGCATCAACATTGGTTTGGGCAATCCATTCTATTTGCTCTTTTACTTTTTGTTGTGCATCTCCTTCTTGGAAATTCTGAACTGACCTCAATCGTTCCATTAATCCTGGATCAACAAAATGAAGTATTTCGATGTTATATGGAGCAAGTGCATTTTCTATGTATTCAATATTTGAATAATGTGCGTGTAGACAACCTAGTCTTTTTCTCAATTTTATTCCACCTGTAATTTATTTCTAATTATTTTATCAATTTATGAATACTATTGTCTATTTAAATATAAAAACGTAAATCAGCTTGAAAATACCAAGCTGATTTACACCATTAATTCTCCATTTGTTTTTCATTCACATAATCCAAAACAGCACGAGCCTTTAAAAATTCTTCTTGTGCATCGGCAGGAATCATCTCAATTTTTGGTGGTGAAGAGACACCTAATTGCGCCATAACTGTTTCATAGGTTAATAAAGCCAGAATATATTGCTCATATTCTTCAGCTGTTAAAATCTCTTTACTCGATGGTTGATTGTTTAACCTGTCAAAGTAAGGCTGAATTTCATATATGGCCGCTTTAATTTCCTCCAGTTTTTCTTCAGAAACCTTAGAATAATCGATATTACCGTTTTTATCGCCAAATTCAAGCTTTGCATCTGTAATGACATAGAGTATTTCTTTGAACTGTTCAAATTGTTCATTTCCCAGGTCACCTTTTGCTTGGGATAATTTTGCATCAAATAATAAATAACTTTTCATTGTAATATTTGCTATATGTTTTTTTACATTATCAAACGATCCATATAAATCATCTGCAAGTAACGATTGATACGCAAATGCCCCTGTTGGAACCATTAAACAGGCTGCCATAATCATAATCGCTATACGTTTTTTCACAAAACGTTTCACTGTTCCTCCCATTTCTGACTTAGCTTCCTGAATACCTTTCTTACTCCTTTCATGAAGCTGAAATGGGATTTCAATATCCTCTATATCCTGTTTAAAATGATTCCCCATAGTTCTCTACCTCCTTTAAATTTTGGCGAAGTTTATTTAGAGCACGATATAAAATCGATTTTGCTGTTCCGAGCGGGATTTCTAGAATATCTGATATTTCCTTTAACGTACGGTCATTATAATACTTTAATAAAATCACGCTTTTCTCATCTTCTTGCAAAGTATTCATTAGTTCTCGTAAAGATAAAGAAATTGCAATATCTTCAACTTCTTCTCCTGTATGTACTTCAAATTGGGGAATTAGTTGAACCACTTTTTTGTTTTTATTAATTACGTTTAACGCACAATTGATTGTAATTTTCATAAGCCATGTTTTGAAATATTCCGCTTTATTTAAAGTGCTAATATTTTTGAATGACTGATAAGCTACTTCTTGTACGACGTCTAAAGCATCATTTTTATTTTTCACATAGACATAGGCCATTCGATAAATATCTGCTTCATATTTTTGGAAAAGCTCTAAATATGCTTTGTCATTTCCTTTTTGAGCTTTTTTTACTAAGCGTCCAATATTCATAGCAATTCCTCCCTTCATTTTCGTTTTACATCTATTAGACATACGAGAAGAACATTTGGCTTTAAATTTTAAAATTAATTTTTCTCATCATTGGCATTATTCATAAAAAAACGCTTCCCTTATTACGGAAAGCGCCTTAAATTTTATAAGCTATTAAATTTTTGGTTTCTTTAAAAAAAATAAAAATATAAGTTGGATGATGGCAACTAAAATAAATACTACACCTAACAGTGCTAAAGAAAGCCATCTTAGCTCTGGTGTTTGAACTGCACCAGCACCATCTACTTCTCTTAAATAAATAAATGTAGCTAACCCGCCAAATAAGACAATCCAAAACACATTAATCGCCCACCATATTTTTTTCATTCAGTTCCCTCCATAAATAAACCTACGAAAGGAAATCAAATAAGTTTCATAAATTTTACATACAAAAAATTAATTTCCATTTTATTTCTTTTAAGCTTTATTAAACAAATAAATCCCTACAAACATTAAAGCAAGGGCAATGAGTTTCGTCATATTTATCGGATAGACAACCCCACCAAAAAGTCCAAAATGATCAATAACTGCACCGACTAAAATCTGACCGATGATAACAGCCATAAAGGTTGCGGCAACTCCAATAAGATTTACAGAAAAAATATTTATGACAATAAAGAAGGCACCTAATAATCCTCCGATTAATTGCCATTTTGGAACAGTAAATACATTTAAAAAATTTCCCTTTCCAAAAAAGAAAGCCAAAAAGAATAAAGCAAGTGCTCCTACTGTGAAGGAAACTGTAGCGCTTTCTAATACGCCTACTTTCTTACTAAATAAGGCATTGATTTGACTTTGTATCGCAACTGCTGAACCGCCGATCAGCGCTAAAAAAGCAATTATTAATTTCATCACCAATATTTCCTCCAATATGAATACCATGAAACATGTAAATATTGATTTCTATTAAACAATTACATATTCCTTCTTCCATCTGTTAATCGTATCTTTTTAGTAATAATTAGGGATAATATGAGTTCAAATAAAGCACCACTCGTTATAAATTCTTAAAGCTCTTAACTCTCTTTTTTTTCAAAAAGAAAAACTAATATGAAAGCTCCGATGGATATATAAAGAAGTACAAAAAAGCTATCAATTAATATTGATGTGTTAAATAGTATCTGATCTTCGCCCTCCATAATCCCAATTACATTGAACACAGGCGGAAAGATCCATAAAATCCATTTAAAAAACAATGAGATTTCGGCAATAGATTTGGAGGCAAGTGAAACTACGATTATAAATACAGCCGAAAGCCAGGCATATTTTTTTGTAGCAAGTTTAGTAGCCGAAAATAGGGTTCCTACTAATATCCCGAATACTATAAAGGACAAGTGGCTGTATAATGCATAAGTATATAGCATGAGTGACATATGCCCTTTAAAACTTTCTGTAATGATCGGGAAAAAAATTGCAAATAAAAGTAAAGGTGTCATTACTACTAGAATAGTTAGCCACTTGCCAAATAGGTAACTTACTTTTCCTTTTAGATGAAAGATTAAAATATGTTTTTCTGCTTCTTCTTCCAAAGTAAAAATGGCCATTGTAATCCATGTCATGATTAAGTACATGGCAATTGAAGACGCTGCATAACTGCTTAGGATCGGTACATTTTTATAGGCATATAAAATAAACACCCATACGAAAAAAATAACAACAGGTGGAATAAACTTTAATGAAAGAACATAGCTTGTTAATTGGTAACGGATAAAAGCTGACAACTTACTACCTCTTCTCTGTTAATTCAATTATTGAACATCCTCTTTTAAGCAACATGGCCAATATTTTATCGGACTCTTCAGCTGAAACAACTATTTCAACAAAATCACTTCCTATAAATTTATATTTAAGAGAAGATATCTTGGCCATTATTTCTCTAGTAGGAATCTTTGCCGTTATACATTTAAATTCTTCCTTCTTGTTTTTTATAGAATCTTGAACAATTATCCCGCTTTCCACAGTTATAACCCTATCTGCTAATCCCTCAATTAGTAGTGGTTCATGTGCAGTAAAAATAATTGTTTTTTCCCCTTGGAGAGAATTCAGCAGATTCAAAAGTTTGATTTTTGAATTGTCATCTAACCCGGTTAGTGGCTCGTCCAATAATAATAGGTTAGGGTTCTTCAACAATGCTTGAATAATTCCGGCTTTCTGCTTTGTACCTTTTGAACATTGATGCAAAGGGGTGTTTAGAAAGCCTGTAATTGCAAATCGCTCCGCATAATTCCGAATTTCTTTTATAATATCTTTATCCGACCTACAAGTCATTTTACCTATTAGCATTAAATAATCTTGTAATTTGAATCGGATACTTTCCGGAAAATGTTCAGGCACATACCCTATGTTAATTTGTGATCTCTTCACTTGCCCTGCAGTTTCTTCGAATATCCCCCCGATGAGTTTTAAAAGGCTGCTTTTTCCAGATCCATTATTTCCAGTGATCGCCACTTTTTCACCTTGTGAGATGCTTAAAGAAACTTCTTTAAGAACCATTATTCCATCAATCTCTTTGCATGCTTGATTGGCCTCAAATATTTTCATGAAAACCACTTCCATCTTCCTTATTTTTACTTTTAAATAAGAACATTTCGATTCGTATCTCCACTTTTTTAAATCTTTATCTGGTTGATATGATGAATATCGTGTTCCTTTAAACCTTTTAAGTACTCGTAAAATGTTAAATTGGACTGGTTAATCTGTATTTGAATCAACCAGTCATCTTCAGGTATTTGCTTTAACTGACTTAATAATTCTTCCCGGATCTGAATGCATTTTTGCAAAGTATTTTCAACCGCTTCGTTTCTTGCAAGTAAAGAAGAATGCGTGTTTAAATCATCGACACTTGGGCCTTTCGGTAAGTGTTTGCCTTTTAATAAATATGGAATTCTGTGTTGTAAAACAAATTCATCCCAAGGGCAAAAGTGTCCTACTATTTCTATAACAGACCACTTTCCATCCTCAATCGGTTTTCTTAATAGATTTTCATCAAAAGATTTCAAACTATGAATAAAAGTTATAAAGTTTTGATGATGTGCTAATATTTCCGATTTCTCCTTCAGCAAATGAACCACCTCGATGTTTTTATTTGGTACTGAACACACAAAATCCCTACTATTTCGATTTAATAATCATTGTCTGTTTTAAAGATAAACCGGGTATCGGGATTCCACACATGCAAGTTGTCAGCAACATATCCGCGCAGCCATAATACGCCATCAACTTTTCTAACATAAAATCCTTTTGGAAAACTATCCTCATCACTGATTATTTCTGATGCGATGGTGATAGATCCAGAAGGTGCCTCATTTTTCTGTGAAGAATTTCCTGAATTTCCCTCAACTTGATCTACATATTCCAGTCTTAAGTAAGGCCCTAGTTCAGGTGGGCATAACTGTAAGCGAAGTTCGTTCGCCTGTTTATAGATTTCAGGTAATGTTGCACCATTCGGAAAGCCCAGATCTCTAACTAATAGTTCAACTATTTCCAAGCTATACTTTATTTCTGAAGTGGTAAACCGATCATCATATAATAACTTTTCTCCATATTGGTTCAATGAAATCGAAGACTGTTGCAGCCTTTGAATAAGTTCTGCTTTGGATAGCCCGCCTACCTCTATCGTTTTTTTAATTACAGAACAATCCGGATATATTCGCATTTGTTCCCCTCCTAACATACGGTTCGAGTAATGCCTTTTGCTACAGACTGGAGCTACTGAACCTGTACTAATGATTTCTATTAAACTCATTAATACTCCTTCATCCCTTTTAAAACAGGAAACGCTAGTGAATTATGACCAGCTTAAATTGATAGGCTACAGGGTATTCAAAGGATGATAGGAGAGTGTATATAGATGATTACAGCAATTACTATTAAAATTATTGCAGGTTTTATAGCGCTTATGGTTGTTATCCGCTTTATCGGGAAAAAGGAACTCGCGGAAGTTACCCCATTCGACTTTGTATTTATCGTTATTCTTGGAGGAACGCTTGAAGAGGGTGTATACGATGAAAAAGTACGAGTTTGGGATGTCCTCTATACCATTGGATTATGGACTGCGCTGTATCTTTTAACTGATTTTCTTGTCAGGAACTTTGAAAGGCTTCGTCCGATTATTAAAGGAGAACCGTCTTTTCTTGTAAATAATGGGCTGCTGGATATTAACGAGTTAAAGAAAAATAAAATAGAATCTGAACAGCTACGTTCCTTACTGCGGATGCAAGGGGTTTTTTCTATTAGTGAGGTAAAATATGTCCTTCTTGAACCGGGTGGGCAAATTAGTATATTGAAAAAGAATTCATCCGATGAAGATACCGGTGGCGTGCTAACCCACTTGCTTATCGACGAGGGGCAAATTGAGGAAAGGATTCTTGCACAAATCGGAAAAGATAAGCAATGGATCATTCATCAGTTAAAAGAGAAAGGTTACGAGGATCTCAAGAAAATATATTATGCTGAATGGTCAGAGGAAAATGGTCTTTACGTTCAGACTTATGATTAATTATTTTAATGAAAGTAACAATTATTGGCTCGGTTTCGATAAGTGGAACCGAGCCTGTTTACAATCTAATTTAGACCAATTTAAGCGGCTTAGTAGTCTTTTTAACAAAATCGAGAAATGCTTTTTCTTCTTCAACAAATGGATTGTGATTAGAATGGTCAAATATTATTAATTCAGAAGTAGGGATGAGGTCAGCAATTTCAATACTAAATTCAATTGGACACTGCGCGTCATGCTTTCCGCCAAACACATATGTATCTATTTGAATTGTCGGCAGCTCTTCTCGTAAATCGAATGACTTTACTGCTACTTTTCTAAAGTAATCCAGTGCACGACCAACAGTCCGTCCACTATTCGGTATTGTCAGGGCATGTTTTAATTTTTCTTCACTAGTAAATGACATCATTGACCATTCAAAACCTAAATCTTTTCGTTTCTCTTGCGGCGTGTCGGGATTATTTAGACTTTCCATGATTTCAATAATTCTATTGGAATTTTTATTATCAGCACAGTAAATACTATTTGGATGAGTTGCGTATGCTTTACTTGCTGCGCTGCAACCGCAAATACATTTTGTAAGAGATTGTTGTTTTAATACAGCATATTGCAATGCAAGCATCCCACCTGTTGAATGGCCTGCAAAAGCCCATTTCGGAATATGTAATGCTTCTCGAATTGCTTCTAAGTCTAATATGATTTCTTCTAAATTCATTTGGTCATCCATTTCGATGGCAGGTGAATTACCCGCCCCACGGACATTAATTAGATAGACTTGATAATGTTCTGTGAATGGGTTAGCAAACCAATTCCCTTTTTCATTAAATGCCATATAAAAATGCGTAATAGCAAGTGGCTGACCGCTTCCCTTTACAAAATATTCGAAAGTTCCTCTTGGTGTTTCAATAAATTTTTGTTCCCACATCTTAGACACATCCTTTTCAGAAAAATGTAATATTCTAACAAATACTATTATACTCTTCTGAAATTGATAAAGAGTAAAATTTCCCCAAAATAAAACCACAATGGATAATTTCCACTGTGGTTATTTCTAATCATTATTTATATCACGAATAATCCAATGGGCTGCTTCTTTTAAATTTGGAAAAACTGCATCTGCCAATGGATCCTGTTCACCTATAAAAACTGTTTTTGTACCTGCTTTTTTACCTGCCTGAATATCTGTATCTGTATCACCGACCATATAGGATTTTTCCAGATCTATTTTGTATTTTTCACCTAAATCCAAAATCATTTTGCTATTTGGTTTTCTGCATTCACACCCAGCCTTTGGTTTATGCGGACAATAGGCAACTTCATGAATCGTTGCTCCCTTTTTCTTCAGTTCAGCTACCATGTGGTCATGAACTTTCTGCAACTGCTTTTCCTTCATATAACCTAATCCAATACCACCTTGATTCGTCACAACAAATACATAATCAAAATGATCATTTAAACTTTTAATGGCTTCTTCTGCACCAGGTAAAAAATAAAATTGTTTCGGATTGTTTACAAATTTCACTCGCTTAGTTAGCACTTCATTTATTACGCCATCTCGATCTAAAAATACCGCTCTTTTCAATCCATCCACACCTTTAATTTTAATCTTACTTTTAGTATGTTAAAAATTATTGGCTTTAAGCAGTCTTAGTTCGAGTATTCAATAATTCTCTTAACGAAATCCATCAACTGAAAAAGGCACAATTCTTCTTAAGAATCGCACCCTATTTGGAAGATTTGAATTAACTTTAGCAGAAACTTTTAATTTGGTTTTCAGTAATCCCTTTAATTAATCCCAGTTCACTAATCAAAAATTGATGCGTATTATTTAACATTTCTTTTTCACTTGTATTAAGTGCTTTTTCTTCTTTCATACGCATCAAATCACGTACAACTTCAGCACATTCCAGTATTTTACCCGTTTTTACTTTGTCCGTGTTCACTTTATACCTTTGTCTCCACGGCAATATTTCATCTGATTCTCCATGCTGAAAAATATGAAGGATGTGTTTCAATTCAATTATATCAGTCACTGGACGTATACTTGAACTCAATATTTTATCCATAGGGATTGTAATTTGCATATTACCGACTGACATTTTTATAATATAACACTGTTGTTTTTCACCTAATATTTCCTTTTCTTCTACGGCTTTAATTATACCTGCTCCGTGCATTGGATAAATAATATTTTCACCAATTTGAAACAAATAATCCACCTCCATATGGCAACCTTAAGGTAACCTTCTTAACCTTAACACGTATATGGATTTTTAACAAATTTTCAATAATATCATAAAAATTATTAAAGTGTCAATTGTTTTTTATTTGATATTTAAAAAGCATAAACAATAAGAATCGTGTCGGATTAAATAAAGTGGAAGTTAGTTTGCCTATGTAACATTGAATAAATGTGTTATTAAATAGTCAGCTTTAAACAATTTATACTAGTTTATAGTCAGCACTATCTAGTACAATTTGAATCAAGCTTTTAAATAATTTTTGTTGAGAAGATTTTTGCCAGTCCTCTTCATACTCAGCCATTAACCACATTACTTCATCCAGAAAGACATGCTGCTTCGCCATTTCCCAATATCTTTTTTCTTCATCGGTAATGTCGATATATTCTTTGTATCCAGCTAAAAATAAATCCCATTCATCTATTGTGAAAACCCGGTCCGGGGCTTCTTTATGTTCATTATGAAAAAGTAGTAACGCGAGTGCTAGATCAAATAATTTCGGTATCCAAGTAGCATTATCTGGATCAATTAGAAATGGCTCGGGGATTAATATCAAATTATTTGCTTTAAAATCATGTGGCGTTGCAATATGTGGTAAATTTGCACGGTAAAGTATTTGTTGATTCGCTACACTTTCCAGCAACTTTGTTTTTAACGCCGCATCAATTTCTATTCCAGCTTTAGTGGCATGTTGGATAATTGCCTCCATACTCTCTTCTACCTCCTCCTCATTAAAATCATAGACATCGTAGTCAAGGAGTTTATAACTATTTGAAACAGGTGAATAGCTGTGAATCTGTCCTAACATTTTACCAGCTTCATAAATTTCATTGTCTTTACCTGAATATTTTTGACCTTCTATAAATGGATAAACTACAAAATTTGTATCTTCAATTTTTTGTGGGTTTTCAACTTGTAATTTAACTGGTGTTACAACATCTACCCCCTTATCTTTTAGCATGTTGATATAAGACATAACACTTTCTGCTCTGCTTTGCGTACGTTTTACAACAACATCCTGATCACCATATTTCACCCGATATACTGGTGAATATGGATAAATACTTGTAGGCTCTTCTTTCACTTCAAACCCAAAAAAATTTAATATTTCAGTTCCATTCATTACTATAACCACCTTATGTTTTAGTACTAAAAAACTTTAAAGCAATCTCCACTAATAATTTAACCTAATTTTTATGTATCCAAGAAAGCAATTGTTCATCATTCATTTAATTCTTTTTTTAGTAAGTTAATTGCTGTCATTACTTCTTCCATATTTTTAGTATCATTCATATGGTTGCGGGCGTGAAGTAGCGCAGGTCGAACCGACTCTATTGAGCGGCCAAACTCATACATCCACTCATATCTTGGAACCATCCAAGTGTGGAAATGGTGAAAAGTATCTTCGTTATAAAAGTAATAAACATACTCAATATTTAAAATTTCTCTCTGAGCCTGTCTAATTTTGGTCAAAACATGAATATAATCTGTTTTTTCTTCTTCGGTTAATTCATCAAAAGACTTGATATGTCTTTTATACGCTAATATGATTAACCCCTTTATTGGATAAGCAACATCTTGATGGGCGTGGAAATACTGCGTTTCAAATACAACGCCGCCATCTGGTTCTATCAAACCACTTGTTATTGCACAACTCAAACACTCAACTTCAATTGTTTTTCCATTTGATAATGTTATTTTCTTAATACAATTACCTCCAACTCTATTTCCTTATGAAAAACTCTTATTAATAGTTCACATGGATTATTTATAATTCCAAAGTTTCAACTTATTTAATTTGAGGTTTTTTATAAAAAACTATAGTGATCTTTTCATTTATTTTTCTGGTTTTACCCGTTTTTCTATAACCTATCTTTTCATACAGGTGACAAAGCCCTTCTTCTTGCATAATAGTGTCCAACTCCCATGATCTTGCGTTATGATATATTTCCTCTATGATTGCAAAGACTTTTTGAGCAATTCCCTTTCCTTGATGTTCCGGCAAAATAAATATAGGGCTGACACGATAAGATTCATTGTCCATTTTAATAACTCTAATACCACCAATTGTAACTTCAAGATTTTTAATTAAATAATAATCTGTAAATGGTTGATTAAATCGAGTTATAACTTTTTCTAAGGATTCATTAGCTGGATTAGTTTCGTAGTCCTGATATTTTTTTAGCAACGGCATAAATGCTTTCACTTGTATCTCATGAAGCTTGGCCGCGTCATCTAAAGTTGCTTTACATAGTGAGACTTCCATAACATATAAACCTCCTTTATAAAACCTTAATTCATATTAACATATTTATCCATATCTAAATTAACCCGTTACACCTGTTTATTTTGGTCATGAAAATATCACCTAGATCTTAACTATAGTTCTCTATATAAAAAACAGCGCTGATCCTAGTTCAGAATCGCGCTTCATTCACTTCCTTCTTTATAGAAAACCCTGTAAAGATCAAACACGAAATAAACGCAACAGTTGTTACAACAATTCCCATAAATAATCCGATTGCTCTCATAAAAGGATCATCGCCTGGATAGGCAGGCTCTAGTGTGACTAACATATAAATCAATATAAGGGACAAAATCATATAAAAACTGCTCCCAACTGTTGCCATCTTCAACCGATTTTTTCTCGTACCTTGCCAAGTTTTATTAATTATTATCCATAAAAAAATACTTCCGATTACAGCAAGTATCATCACAAGTAAATGTACATACGGAATTAAGAAATAACTCAACAGATAAATAAGAAGAGCTGTTGAAAAAAATAGGATGGCATTCGTAATAAATAGCATTATTCCAGCCAACCAATAATTTTGAAACCATCCAGCATTTTTTAACTTAAATAGTAGAATATTATTTTCTCCAAATAAGTTTATTAATGAACTTTTAAGAAATGTGATAAAGAATGCACCAAAAAGTCCAATAAATATAAATAAAGTTAAGGACATAGCTTTCCCCCAATAGTATGTCTATTTCTTATATATTATTAAGAACAACAAAATACAGCTTTATCAAAATCCTTCTCATTTACTAAAACACTTCCATTATCATCAATTATAAAATCTATTTCTGCATTAGTAAGTCTTTCTTTTGCTGCATGAATAAGTTCTGCGTCTTGGGATGATTCAACCCAAACACTATAACTTTTTTCTTGAGAACACCCAACTAACAAAAAACTACTTACAGTAAATAAAATAAGTGTGTTTTTCAAAAGATCGCCTCTTTTTGATAATTTAACGCCATTAATGGAATAAAGTTCCTATACCGGATTTCCTCATACTAAAAGTAGGTATCTAAAAAGCATCGTAACGGTTTAAACGATGCTTTTTTTAAATGATAAAACTGGGGTCTTTCGTTATTCAGTCAAATTTATCTTAAGCTCAACGTCCGTTGCTATCGGGTTATCAATGTAATTGATCCATAGTTTTGCTCTGCCATTGTATGGCTCGTAGTACTCTCTATAATTAAAGCCTTCGTAGGCAGACGTAGAGAAACTGCTTCCTTCAGATTCAAGCGACGTACCATCCTCTTTTTCAGCAGGAAACAAGTGCTGGCGGCCGTGGTCGTCTTTGACTGGTGCGTTTAAGTATACATCGTTGCCGACAACTTTAATATCCCAGTCAATGAAGTCTGGTTTGTAAAGTACTTCCTTTGTTGTGAAGTCAACTTCGATATAATCTTCGCCTTTAGGAACTGCTTGTATTTCGCCGATGCGGACGATGAGTTCATCCGAATCGTAGAAGTAATTGCTTTGTAAGTATAACGTGTACCGACCTTCGCGGAACGAACCACTACCAACTAAACCGTTGCGAATAAGTTCACGTTTACTACCGTTTTTAAGCTCAAGTGAGATGTCATCGAGAGCGACGATTTGCATCATATTCGATGGATCTGGCTTTACTTCAATATGAATGCGTAGCGGTGTCCGAATGATTTTATTGATTGATAGACGTTGACCTTGTGCTGTAATACTCGCATTCGGTTCTACTATTTTAGCTTTAGCAATCGGTTTTTCAAGTGTGAATGGAATCGAAATCGTTTGTTTGTCACCATCTCGCATTTCAAATTCAACCCGGAAATTAGGGTTTGTCGTATCGAGCGGTTGGTCAAGCGTCATTTCAAGTATATGATTACTGTGTGCAACCGGCTCGTTTAGGCCGTCCAACGTACCGTAAGATAAACTATTTTCAAGCAGTTGATCCCCTTGGTATATATTCACAGAATAGTTATGATGATCTTTTTTTTCTTTCGGATAATCGAAATCATACATGAGCATAACACCGTATTCATCAATGATCGCCCCTTGCACTGTTATTGTAACATCCTTGTCTTGCACAAGAATGCCAAGTTCCTCGTAGTATTCATTGGCTATGGCATCTTTTATCCCCTCATTTTCCTGTACGAGTTCAACAATAACGCTAAGGCCAGGAATTTTAGCGGCATAGCTAGCAATAGTCGGCGAGACCCGGACAGTTAATAAAAAACTTAGAAAGATGATAGCCACTGCAGTGATTGCCTGCCATTGCTTCTTACGGCGGCGTTGTTTTTTTACTTTTGTAAATGCATCAATTCGACCTTGGCGTAGCTTATCTTTTGGAATATCAATCATAACCAATCCTCCTTATGTCCAGCGGCTTTACGCAATTTTTTTAAAATGGCGTGCAACCTTGATTTGACGGTGCCTTCGGGGATATTTTGCAGTTCGGCAA
This sequence comes from Solibacillus sp. FSL K6-1126, assembly GCF_038003445.1. Classification (NCBI taxonomy): domain Bacteria; kingdom Bacillati; phylum Bacillota; class Bacilli; order Caryophanales; family Caryophanaceae; genus Solibacillus; species Solibacillus sp. FSL K6-1126. Next base: position 2,502,493 of record NZ_JBBOPD010000001.1, read on the forward strand.
TTTCATTGTTTTTCAGCTGTTGAAAATATTTTGCGTAAACGAGCTGTTGTTCTGTGAGGGTAAGTAAGTTAAGAAGACGACTGATATCGGAATAAATCGGTGCTTCGCTAATGCTGGTCTCTTCAATTTCCACGGTTTGGATACGTTTATTCAGCATATCTTTACAGCAGTTGATGAGTACTCGGACGAGCCAAGTACGCGCAAATTCAGGCTGTTTAACTTTATGCATTTTTTTCAGTGCCTTATAAGTCATTTCCTGCATGGCGTCGAGTGCGTCCTGCTCATTTTTTAAGTATGTATAAGCAATTGGATAAAGTACTTCCTCGTCTTTTTCAATCAGTTCGAGGATTGCTAGTTGGTCTCCAGCGGTAGCTTTTTCGAGTAAGTTTTCCAATCTGTGCCACCTCCTTATTTATTAGACTGTAAATAATTAAATTTCGTTCGAGTCGAATGAAGAATATTTTTGGAAGTTATAATGTGATAGATAGGGTATATTTTATCGTTAACAACTAACAAACACTATTGAAGGTATAGAGGAGATCGATGACATTGGTTTATGCGGATTATGACTATGGAGCGCTATATAAAGACGCAATTCTTTTTCAAGAATGCGCCCGATTGTTGTAAATTTTTATTCCATTAAAGCCCCTTTAATTTTAAGTGCTTTCCTTCTGAAAACACTTCTTTTGCAATTAGTTCGTAGGAACGTATTCGATCTTCCGGTAAGTATGTGATTGTATTAATCATCATTTCATCTGCTTGGTATTTTGTCTTTAATTCAAATAATTTCTGTTTTACTTCATAAGGATTGCCAATAATCATACTTTGTCTAACTTTATCTAACTTTTCTATTTCTTTTTCAGTCAGCTTATATTGCTCAGCTTCATTTATAGAAGGAATGCCTTGATGACCTTCCCCTTTGTCCATTTGTAGAGACCAGATGAGAAAGCTTGCTGCAACTTCTTCGGCTTTTTCTGCTGTTTCACCACAAATAACATTAACAGTTACGATGACTTGTGGTGTTTGCCCTTCTCTTCTTGGTTTAAAAGTATCAATATATTCCCTAATGATAGCAGCTCCATCATGATCGCTCATAAAATGACCGAAAGTATACGGCAATCCATTTCCCGCTGCTAATAAAGCACTTTTTTTACCCGTGCCAAGTAGCCAAGGTACTGGCGGGTTTTCAGGTATGGGAGACGCGGATAGCTTTGAATATTCGGTATCTGTTGGAAAATCATCATTTAAAAAATGGAGTAAGTCTCTCAATAAGGCAGGAAAGTTCCCCACATTTTTGATAAAGTTATCAGACAAAGCAGTCATCGCTTCGGCAGACCCACCTGGCGCTCGTCCGATTCCTAAATCAATACGATTAGGAAATAATGTCGCTAACGTATTAAAGAGTTCAGCAACTTTGTATGGTCGGTAATGAGGCAATAAAACCGCGCCAGATCCTATACGAATTCGATTCGTATTAGCGCCAATGTAGCTTAACATGACTTCAGGTGCAGGACATGCCAGTCCAGATAAATCATGGTGTTCGGCAATCCAGTATCTTGTATATCCTAGTGCCTCCCCAGCCTGTGCTAATTTCATTGACCAGTTTAGTGCATCCTGAGGTGTTTGATTTGAAGAAATAGGGGATTGATCCAATATGCTTAATCTCATTAAATTTCAGTCCTTTTCTTCTACTAAAGTCAATGTATACTGTCCTACCTGATTTTCTTCATACAAATTCGTAATAGAAGTGAAGTAGTTATAAATCGTTCCTCTAAACATTAATTCTTTCTCAGGAATCTTAACGTCAAAAGTTCCGTTGTAAAGTAAAGTCGCAATGTCATGATAGTCTTTACTTGTCACATCAAAAATGACCGAGACTTTATAAAACCCATTTACTTTTTCTTCTTCATAGCTTCTCAATTGAATTACTCTATCATTTAAAATTATTTTACTGACCAAAAAATCACTTCCTTTTAGATTGTTGTTGCATCATTCTTTACAAAAATCTACAAATTTTTTTGCCTGTATTAACGACATACCTGTTTGTTCTCTTACAAACTTCACCGCTTTAACTTCACCGACTGAGTTAATTTTCTCTTTTACTAAGGCAATCAGTTCCTCATGGTAGATTTTAGTATAATCCATTTGTTTCGCCCCCTTATATATTTAAAGTATAACATTCCCAAATCATCGTTTGGCAACACTTCATAGACTCGTAAGACCCTCATCAGAATCACCCACTTTAAAAGGAGTTGAAGGCAAATTAATCATCTATCTTTTCTTTTCCAAACATGTGGGGTTTTCGCCCAATTATTAATTGCTAATGATAAACAGAGAACAATAAGAGCAATTACTGTAAGAGATAAATTTTTCTCCCATTTAATATTACCATTAGCAAAATATTGACCAGCTGTTACAAAAATAAAATAAGTAATAGGGAAAATAAGATAATATAATTGATTTTTTCTCATATGATACCCTTTCTTACTGCACTGAATGTTATAAATAATATGGCCTTTAAATTAATAAAGCACTTTTCTTACTCAAGAAAAGCACTCTATTACAACTTTATACTCTATGAATTCATAATTATCAAAGGAAAATCCGACTAATATTTTTCAATGACTCCACCTAATGATTTAATAGTGAAATTTTAAACGTTTATTTAGATTAAGATTTTAATTTTAAATTTTGTAATTCCATATAGTAGCTTAGGAAAGTGCTTAAATTGATCCCAAATCTTTAGTATATTTTCTGAAGCCTGCATTTGAATTTCTCACCTCTTTTTTTAATTTAAATAGTTTACTTATGCTGCAATCGGAATAAAAAAGCTGCAAAAATAGCTATACCAAAAATTGAAATGCAAATATACAATACACTTGATTGTGTCCCTAAAACACTGCTACCTATTTCGTAAACAACTCCGTAAGTTAACATGTAGGAATCCATTGCCTCATTCGCATTTCCAAACACCGTATTCAAAGAATCTTCCATCAAAAGCTGACGTAATAATACAGCGACGTGACTGACAGGAAATAAATGAATGACCGTTTGGATTGCTTTCGGCAGTACCCCCATGGGAACATAGACTGCGCATAAAAAGCCAATTAGTGTACCAACCAATGAATTTACAGTGGAAAATGCTTTAGCTGATTTCGCCAATAGTACGATCATTAAATTAATCATTGCGCTCAGCAACACACCAAGTATAATCACTCCGAAAAATTGCATCAGCTTCCAAACACTCGGCAATTCTGCACCAAGCGTCAATAAATATACTTCACATACAATGAATGCAATAGTGGTCATGATAAACCCGATCATGACCGAGCTAATAACATAGCTTAGCTGAATCGAATAGCGGGATGCGGAGGTAACAAGAAAATCCGCTGTACGCTTGGATTCCAGATCACTAACGAATATTGCAAATACAGCTAATGTTGATGTCATGGCTGTCATTGTTAAAATACCAGCAATCATCCATTCACTTACAACTAATTCAACTGCCGGTGTCACTTCAATAACCTGACGAATGGCATCGAGTTGCAGCTTCTGCAAAAAGACAATAAATAATCCAATTGAAATCAAGACAGACAGCAGTGAGAAAAAAACGAGCATTCTGTCACGGAAGAAAATTTTATTATTGCGTACAATTAAGCTCGTCATCATATTATTTCTCCTCCCTCGATTCATTCGTTTCGATAAATACTTGGTCGAGCGAACCTTTTATTACTTCAAATGATGCAATATAGGGTTCGAGTTGAGCCAAAATTGGAATCGTGGAAATTGTTGACGACACTTCCACCTTCCACCCATCTTGATGCTTTTCAGGTAGCAGCATAGGCAAAATAGCGGTTACATCTTCAATTGCAATAGAAGGTTTTAAAACAAATTGCAAAAAGTCCTTTGCATAAAGTGCTTTCAATTTATTCGGTGTTCCTTGTGCAATAATTTCACCATTTTTCATAATGACAATATCATCTGCATTTGCTGCCTCTTCCATATAATGTGTTGTCAAAAATATCGTCATGCCTACTTCCTTACGCAATCGGTCAATAGTAGCCCACACAAATTGTCGTGTGAATGGATCGAGTCCCGTCGCGGGCTCATCTAAAAATAACAGCTTGGGCTTATGAATAATTGCCCGCGCAATATCTGCTCTGCGACGCTGTCCACCTGAAAGCGAACCGCATTTTTGATGTTCGATGTCTGCAAGCTGTAAATACTGCTGCACAAAATCATAATTTTCCTGTAACATTGACTTCGGTAAACGATAAAAACGGCCGCGATGCAGAATATTTTCCTTCACCGTCAATTGATGATCTAAAATACTTTCCTGAAATACAATACCAATCGTTCTGCGGATAGCTTCATTGCCTTTCAGATTACCAAGTGTATGTCCATCGATTGAAACCGTTCCGCTCGTTTTCTCTAAAAGCGTACATAACATTTCAATTGTTGTGGATTTACCAGCACCATTACTGCCAAGAAATGCGAATAATGCCCCCTTTTGCACTGAAAAGCTTATCCCTTTTACGGCTTCAACTTCTCCGTACCGCTTTGTTAACTGTTGGACATCAATCAATACTTGCATGTTACTCACCTCGATGTTGAAGTTGACTGTTCATTTTTCGAATTGCACGCTTTTCTTCGGTATAATAATACAGCCAAACGATGAGATAAATAACCGAAGCGCGGGCGTATAATAAAAAGACTGATTTACCATTATCAAGATCAAACCAGCTGCCATAATACCCTATGATAAAGACTGCGGTTACAGTAATAGCATAATGAATTAAAAGTACAACGAACATTGACCAGTCCAATTTATACAGTTGATTTGCTACTGCAATGACAGTTCCTAAAATGACTGCATAGAAAAACTGATTTACAATCGTTTCACTCACCCAGTAATCATGTGGAGATCTTAATGAAATGAGCATGATGATAAAATAGGATGAACATAAACTTATTGAGATGCTTTGTATTAAATTTTTCACTTGCTATTTCCCCCTAACCCGAATGCCTCTTTTAACGCTTTGAAATAATTGCGGCTTATTGGAATTGTGACTCCATTTTCGAGCGTCAGTTGCGGGTTGCCAAGTACCTTCGACTGGATGGAAGCAATTTTTTCAAAATGAACAAGTGTCGCCTTATTGACACGTAGCAACTGCGATGAAAAACGTTCCTCCAGCTCATAAAGCTTTTGTTTCACTTCCAGTTCCTGCTCATCCGTTTGGATAAATACTTTCCCCTGTTCGCTGTAAATGCTGTACACATCCTGCATTTTGATCAAATGAATATCACCATTGGAATAGCCTGCAATCGTATCATTAGTCGTTGATTGGTTAAGCTTTTTCATCAGCTGCGCCACTTGCTCATTGTATTCCGGTGCATGCACATGAACTTCGACTTCCATAAGCTGATGCTCGATATGTAAATGAATTTTCATAAGGCCCTCCTTCATGGTTTGTAGTATAGCACCTCTTTTGTACGGATTTTATATTTGGCGCTAACACGTATAAAGCTGAATGTAAGTTGTAAAATTTGGATTGTATCATGCAATTTTATTATAAGTATTATTTTCCAACTATTGTTAATGAAATTTTAATTTTAAAATTAAAGTATTTATAAAAATAAAATAAAAAAGCAACCTCCCGTATAATTAGGAGATTGCTTTTAATAGTGTCATATCACGTTGTTCGGGAGCTATTTTGAAGCCCTTACAAGTCGATCGGTTCGCCGCCCGTCACACCGTAAATCTGTCCGGTAATATAACTTCCTTCATCGGATGCTAGAAGGACATATACTGGGGCAAGCTCTACGGGCTGTCCTGCACGACCAAGTGGTGCATTTTGGCCAAATTCAGGGATTTTGCCATCCGGTTGTCCATTATCCAACTGCAGCGGTGTCCAAATCGGGCCTGGCGCAACCCCGTTCACACGTACCCCTTTAGAAGCAAAGTACGAAGAAAGGTTTACTGTAAAGTTGCTAATTGCACCTTTTGTAGAAGCATAGTCCATTAAAAATGTGGATGGATTGTACGATTGAACCGATGTCGTCGTAATAATCGCACTTCCCGGTTCCAAATGTTCTTCAGCTGCTTTAACGGCTTCGAACATGCTGATAATGTTTACTTTGAACGTATCCTCAACTTGTTTGATTGTTAAATCACTTAGTGTTGACTGTGCAATCTGCTGCCCTGCATTCAGGACGAGTGTGTCCAATCCGCCAAATGCTTCCACTGTTTTTTTTACCATTTCTGTCGCGGCGCCATCTTCACGCAAGTCATATGGCAGCAGCAATGCTTTTGTTCCGGCTTCTTCAATTATTGCTTTCACTTCACTTGCATCTTCTTCTTCACCTGGGAAGAACTGAATGGCTACATTTGCGCCTTCGCGTGCATAAGCAATCGCGGCAGCACGGCCAATTCCGGAATCGCCACCGGTAATTAAAGCATTACGTCCTTCCAAACGATTATGCCCTTTATATGATTCTTCTCCACAATCAGGTTTTGGACTCATTTCATTTTGTAGCGCTGGAGTATTCTGTTCTTGATCCGGGAATTTCTCCGTATGAAATTTTTTTCGTGGATCGTTTAGATTTGGGTTTCCCATCAAAAATCATCTCCTATATAGTTAGTACAAAATTGCAAGGATAAATCCTGTAAGGTTTATAAATGCTTAACAGATTTTCCTTCACAAAAATTGTTACATTTTTTGAATACCCTGTATGATTTACTTTAAACAGTTTCAGACTTTATTCTTCGATTAAATCAATTGTGCTCATTTTTTATTGTGTTTCCGGGAAAAATACTTGGGCTGTGCTGATATCCACCAGTGTAGGTCCCTTCGTATTAAGTGCTTCTTCCATTACAGTCTCCAGCTCAGAATCTGAAGTAGGTCGTAATCCTTTCCAACCGCAAGCTTCTGCCAATTTCACAAAATCTGGGTTTGTTAAATCAACTCCTACTTCTTCCTTCTTGGCAACTTTCAGCTTATCCCTTTCCATTTGCAGACTCTCATTATTTAAGACAACGACCGTAATATCAAGTTCATAACGAGTTGCTGTTAATAAATCTGCAAGCACCATTTGAAGCCCCCCGTCGCCTACAACCGCCACTACTTGCTTTTCTGGCTGGATGAGCTTCGCGGCCATCGCTGCTGGAAGGCCAAAGCCCATTGTCCGCCAGTAACCGGAAAATAATACAGATTGATCTTTTTGTTTGAAGTTACGATTCGTCCATACTGTATTATCCCCTGTATCCAGTGCGAGAATAGCATCCGGTGCTACTGTTCGGTCAATGGCGCGGATAATTCGGGAAGGATGAACAGGATAACCTTTCGTATTGCCCTCCTCCTCATTTTGCGCTGCCCATTTCTCTTTTGCTTGCTGTAAATGGGCTACCCAATCTTCGGAGCGGCTGAATTCTTGCAGGCTCTCCGTTAAAATTGGTATAACTTCCTCTGTTTTGCCAATGATTCCAAGTTCCGTCGGAATTTCTTTTACAAACTTATCAAATTGGCGGTCAATCTGAATAATTCGAGCATCCGATGGCACATACCCTTCCGGCCACCAAGTCGTGCCAGCAAGAAGTACTACATCTGCCTGCTTAAATACATCAGCTGCATAGGGATTCCCGCCTTCACCAATCCCTTGTAAAACAAGCGGTGAAGATTCATCAAACAAACCTTTTCCGCCCAGGCTTGTAAGAATGCCGGCTCCCCATAGATCCGCCAGTTTTTCCAAATCTGCTGATACAGACGTGGCACCTATACCAGCCAGGATCATTGGTCGCTTGGCCATTCTCATAATGTCTGCTGCGTGTTTCAGACTTTCTTTCGTAAAGCTGGAAGTACCTTCAATTACGTCAGGTAATCGACGCGGTTCCCCTTTAGCAGGCATCATTAAAATATCCTTTGGTATGGACACATGGGTTACAACCCTCTGTCCGAGAGATGTTCGCGCTGCTTTTTGCAGGACTTCAATCGTCGCATCCGGGTTGGCTAGATTTGCAGAATAAGCAGCAAAAGGCTTAACAAGCTCCTGCTGGTCAATATATTGCGGATATTCCGTTCCGATTTTATCGCTCTCGGCCTGTCCGGTGATTGCAAGTACAGGCGCTCTGTCTGCATATGCATCACCAAGTCCATTTATAAGATTTGCTGCACCTGGTCCCATTGTTGCGGTACACACACCAAGGCCACCAGTCAATTTAGCCTCTGCAGATGCCATAAAAGCAGCTGTCGACTCATGTTTTACAGCAATGTATTTAATTTTATCCTGTTTCGCCAGTGCATCGATGATTCCAAATGTTGCATCACCAACTACCCCATATATCCGTCGTACACCGAACATATACAATTGATCGAGCATCAATTCAGAAACTGTTCTTTCTGTTTTTCCCATGACATATGAACCTCCTTGATAGATCTTCCTAACCTGCCAGTTAAAAAGTCCAATTTATATTTTTTGTTCATATTTTTTAACTTTCCCTAAATCATTCGAGTTAATCTTCCTTTTTTAATACAAGTTATCTAAATACTGCGTCGGGATGTTTTATTAAAAAATATAATGAATGCACTTTTGGAAATATCTTTTCTTCGTGGTTTTTTTGAGGTTGTGCTATATTCAAACTGTCAGGAGTGATTTGATGAAGAAATTTTTAACGATTACTGCAATAATCCTTGTTTTACTCGGAGCAGCCGGATATGCTGTTTGGCATTTTGGTACAAATATTGCTTCCGAAAAAATCGTACAACAAGTAGAAGCTAATTTAAATGATGAAGATAAAGAGGAAGTAAAATCCTATATTGCAAAAGATCCAAAGCTTCAGGAGATTGTAAACGAAGCAGCAACTACGGATCCCGATTCTCTTCCCTTCCAAACTAAAGAAGAAGCAACTCGTCTGTTAATAAAAAAAGTAGGCATTAATCGTTTACTTGCCATCCAGGAACAGGCTCAAAATGGTTCCATGAGTATTGATGAAGTCGTATCCGAAATGGAAGGTACGCTTACCGAGGATGAAATTTCTGCGTTAAAATATGTTTTGTACAAGGAATTGTATAATCAGAATTAGTCAGCATGTAATCTATAGCAGCAGGGAATACAAAAATAAAACTCGATTTCGAATAAACGGAATCGAGTTCTTTTTTTATTAAATTATATTTACATTATATTATGTATTTGCAGATTCTTTTGCATAGTAACAGTTGGGATTTCATCACCATTTTTATTAATGATGATTTCTTCCTTCACGATTTTATATCCCATTTTTGAATAAAGCGCGATATTATTCTTTTCATTTTTTCGAACTTTGCATATTGAAACAAATATATTATTTTGCATAGCGTAGCGTTCTAAATATTTCACCAAATTAGTTGCTACGCCCTTCCCCTGGTGTGTAGGTAATACAGACAATCTTGAGAAATACATAAACTCATCATTTAAAACACATTTTACGAGTGCTATTAATTCATCGTTATCGTATACACCGATTATTTCTGTCCCTTGTTTTACCTCAGTAATAATGGATTCTGTTGTTTCATTTAAAGCACTGGACGGTTGTGGATCTGTTTCGTAACGCTTAAACGCTTGATGGATAACTTTAACCGCTTTTGCTGGTTCTATATTCATTTCAATTTTCAAATTAACACCCCTTCCAATAAATATAAATCTATACTTATAATTATACATATATTACAAATTAAGTAAATTAAAAAAGAACACTTTCCTTATATCAGAAAAATGTTCTTTTTAGTCATATTTATTTAATCTCAAAATCACTTAGCGGTTGAAGCCCTTGTATAGTAATGCTTGGTGAATGACGAGAATTCAATTCTTATAAAGAAATTCAGCGATCGAATAAACTATAGAAATAAAGGGTAGCGCAACAAAAAAGAAAAACCAGAAGAAATCCGCATTATTAATTTTAAGCCTAGGTTTAATTTCTTTTTTTGCTTTTACACCAATCTCCATTACTACACTCCTTTACTACATAATTTTGAAGAAGATTCACTTCTTATTTATCCAAAACTGTAGTAAATCATATACCCTTTCTTTTAGGAAAGCAACCCATTATCAAGATATTTCAAAGTGTATTTTTTCACTATTTTTCTTACCGCTTAAAAAACGATTAATTCATAAAACAAAAGACCTTTTTTCACTCTCCCATCATACAAATAAGCGCTGTTTCTTGTAATTGAAGCGCGCTTGAATGCATAATTTTGTTATTCTGCTATAGAAAATCATTACATCATATTAGGGATAAAAACTTTTACAAATAAGAAGTAGCCTAAAGCACCGATAATTAAGCCGATAATGATGACTCCAATCGATTATGTTTTAATTTTTATGATTTTCACCTCACCTACATTATCTTTCTATGTAAAGAATATCATTTGAAGGCTCAAGATACGCTTGATCGCCTAAAGAAAAAGTGGTATGTAAACGTTCAATTACAGCATACTGTACTGCTTTACCCTCATTGACAAAAACCAACAGGTAAATATCATCTCTCGAATCAATGTTACTTGGATCATTAAATTCAACGCCAACTTGTTTTTCTATTTCTGCTTGTGTCGTATAAGGTTCAAATAGAAACGCCTTGTCCCATTCAAATTCGACAAACGTGCTTAAATAAAGATGGCTTTCACTATTATCCGATACCATAATAATGGAAGAATGCAGATTTTTTTCAAGTTCTGTATTCCTTTTAATATTGCTATCACTACATCCGGCTATCCATAGCAAGGACAACAAAATAACCGCAATTTGTTTTATCAATTGATTGATCCCCTTTTGTGAAAATAGACGCGAATTCTTGTTCAAGAACCGCGCCATTTAATTAAGTTATGGAGCAAAATCCATTAAACCTGTAAACAATAAGAATAGCGCTAACATCCAAAAAATAAAGAGGGATGAAGAAAGAATTAGAGAAAGGACGGGAATTAACTTTTTCTCCTTTTCTTTCGATAGCGCCACAATTGATAATAAAATTCCTATAAATGTCATGGCATAGGTAATATAATCTCCTGCCATATTTCCGGTGTGGGCTAACCTTGTCGGTGTTACAAAGACGATAAAGAAACAAATAATACCAATTAGAAGTGAACTATAGCTGATTAAACTATGCTTCCTATTTGGCGCTCTTTGTTCAATATTTTGCAAGCAAACAACCTCCAAAATTTGTAATTAATATCATTCTACTTTCTTATACAATGTTAAGCAAATATCGGTCTTTCATTAAATCTTAACTATTCTATACTATGCCCACTTAATAAAATTGAACGGGACTATTTCAGGATAACAACGGTTTCATGATTCTAGCCTATCACCTGTAATTTATGATAAATATTAGCTACCCTCATATTGATAAACGATTTGTACAACACCGGAAGAGAATGTTCTTGTATTTACGACTTTTAAATTTAACCTCTCTCTAACATCTATAAACAGCGGTTTACCTTCTCCCAATACGACTGGATGAATGGATAATCTAAATTCGTCAATAAGCCGTAAATTGATAAAAGTAGTAATGAGGCTTGCTCCGCCATATAGCCAAATATCCTTACCAGGTTTGTTCTTTAATTTAATCACTTCTTCACGGATGTTATCATTTATAAATATTGCCTCATGACCGGTCCCGTTTTGAGTTCTGGAGAAAACATATTTCTCTTTACTATGAACCAAATCCCACATTTCTATTTCGGTTTCGGAGCCCCCTTCTTCAGGAATATATTGTCCCCATAAGTCGTAGCTTTTTCTACCGTAAAAAATCGTATCTACTTGATTCAAAAAATCGTTAAAGTTCATTTCCGGGTCCATAATACACCAATCTATTTCACCGTTTTTCCCTTCAATCAATCCATCTAAAGTAATTGCCAAATCTAAAATTACTCTTCTCTTAGTTGTATGATCTGCCATAATTTTTTCTCCCTCTTTGATGCCGCTTACTTCCACTCTTCACCCAAAATCGCGTAATAGTATTCATCCCACCACTCATCACCGTTCGGAATACATTTCTTGAAATATCCTTCCCTTCTCATGCCAATTTTCTCCATCACACGATATGAAGGCGGATTTTGTGGCTGACAAGTTGCGATCACTCTATGTAGCTTCTTTTCTTCAAAGGCATATTGTAACATTGCTTTAGCCGCTTCAGTAGCATATCCTTTATTATAAAATTTCGGATTGAATACCCAGCCTATCTCATAAGTATGATCTCCAAAATATTTACCGAAAAATATATGTCCAATCAAAGTATTTTCACCTTTCAATATGACCGCGAACTTCTCCGCTTCCTCCCCCAAGTTTTGTTCGATAAAATCTTTTGCCATTTCTTCTGTAAAAACCCCTTCAGGTATATATTTCATGACATTGGCATCGGATGTATATTCATATACCGCTTGTAAATCTTCCATATTAAATTTTCGTATTAATAATCTTTTGGTTTCAGTGTGCATCCCCTTACCCCCATTTATAACTACTATTTTCTAGTTTCGACATTACTTGATTGTTTACCTTTTTAATAAAACGTTCTGATTACTTCAAATAGAAAATCCTCACCACACGAGTTGGCAAGGATTTCACTTAGCATTTACTTAAGCTTGTTGATTGTTTCTTTTGAAATATAGAAACCACTTTCATTGTATACGCTGATTGTATTTGTCTGAATTTCATTTGTAGTCTCTTTGCCTGATTTATCCGTTGTTTTTTTAATGATAACATTCTTATTTTCAGGGATTTCAAAAGTAGTCGTGCCTTTTTTCACTACAAGTACCGCATTTTCCTTATCCGAAAGGTCGATTGTAGTCGTCATTCCTTTGCCATTCAGTGCTGCTTCTGCGTTAACGTAAAGATCTTTTGTTAATTTATCTAACTTAATGCCCATGAAGTTGGCCATTTCTTTTGCTAAATCAGTATTATCTACTAGTCCGGAAATGCGTTTTGGTCCATATGAGTACAGGAATACGTCATCGCCTGTATGTCCTCCAGTAGTGTATCCTAAATCGGCACGTTTTGATAAAAGATTGACGAATGTACCGGCAAGCTTCTTCGTTTCTGTTGCGTTCAGGGCAGCCGTTTCCTCTGCAGTTAAATTATCCAGTCCATATAATTTAGCTACTTCCACTAAATTCGAACGGTCCGGCTTTAATTGACTTAGTGCACCTTCCACTGTCATCGTTGCCTTCTTCAATGGATTTATATAATTGGATATATTAATTTTGTCATATGTAGAGCTCGTGTTTTCATTACCAATCGTAATCCCGCTGTTGCCGTGATCTGTTACTGCTATAACCATCGTATTCTTGTCTTTTTTCGCAAATTTCAGCGCTTCATTTACCGCATCATCGAATGACAAAATATCCGTAACCATTCCGATTGGATCATTCGCATGAGCTGCCCAGTCGATTTTACTCCCTTCAATCATAAGGAAGAACCCATCTTTATCTTTGTTCAGCGTATCGATTGCTTTTGATGTCATTTCTGCCAGTGAAGGTTCATTTGAGTTTGTTTTCGTACGATCTAGATCATACGCTAAAGAACTGCCGGCAAAACTACCGTAAATTTTATTGGAATTGGACGTTAGTAACTCATCACGCGTTGTAATTAGGTCATATCCTTTATCTTCAATTACGCTAACTAGATTTTCGCCATCTTTTCGGTTTTCTGATTTTAAGTAATCATATCCGCCGCCAAGAATCACATCCATATTTTGATACACTTGTTGTTCTCCGATATCGTCATAATTACTGCGAGACGTTACGTGTGAAGAGAAACTGGCAGGTGTCGCATGCTGAATTTCAGAAGTTGACACGATTCCTGTAGCCTTGCCTAATTGTTTTGCTCCTTCTAACACATTTGCAACTGGTGTAAATGCATTGTCCGGGTTTCCTTCTACGCCCGGCATATCAATTACGGATGGCAGTACCCCTACATACCCGCTGTTTGATTTATGGCCGGTAGCAAGTGCCGTTCCAGCTGGTGCCGAATCTGTAATAGCTGATTCTGCTGAATACGTTGTCACACCACCTGTTAAAATTTCATCCATTGCGAGACTTTCACCTTTGTACCAGCGAGCTAACGATACAGCGTTATTGCTGGAACCGTCCATCACGAGCATGATGACATTAATTGGCTCCTTTTTTGCTTGTTTCGCTTCAGCTTCAGTATTGAACTGCATGACAGAAAGAGATGATACTGCCACTGTCCCCGCAAGTGCATATGTAAACCATTTTTTCTTGTTCTTCATCAATGAAATTTCCTCCTAAGCAACTGCTAATTTGTAATTCGATTTCATTGTAAATTTCATTTGTAAATCTAGAATGCTAGAATTGTTAAGAAATATTGAGTCATTGTGAAGATCAAAAAAAAAAGAGGGAAGCTCTCATGCCGCTTCACCACTTTAAAAATTGATTATAGTAAAATATCTATCCATATTTTAATGGCCGTGGCACCAATCATAATTGCAAGCAGCCATTGCAGCATTTTTACATTCATTTTCTGACCGACTTTTGCACCAAGTGGCGCAGCGATGATACTAGCGATAATCATAATAAATGCCGGCCAATAGTCTACCTGGCCTGTCATCACTTTGCCGACACTACCACCGATCGAGGAGATGAACGTAATTGCCAAGCTTGTCGCGATCGTGATTCGAGTTGGAATTTTTAACACCGTCAGCATAATCGGTACGAGTAAAAATCCGCCGGCTGCCCCGACAATTCCTGACCCGATTCCGACAATCAGTGCAAGTGAGCTTGCCAATACTTTATTGAAGGTAATTTCTGTTGTATTTTCAACCGTTTTCTTTGGTATAAACATCATGACAGCTGCAATGGCGGCTAATAGACCATATACAATATTAACGGCATCTTCAGACAAAAATCCTGAACCGTAACTGCCGATGAAGCTACCGATTAAAATCGCCACACCCATATAGATAATGAGTTCTCTGTTTAACAACCCGCTTTTACGGTAAGCCCAAACCCCTGCAAGCGATGCAAATAGCACTTGTACAGCACTAATTCCGGAAACTTCATGTGCGGTAAATGCCACCAAACCGAACATTGGCGGAATATAGAGCAGCAACGGGTATTTAATGATTGAACCGCCGACCCCTAGCATTCCGGATAGAAACGAGCCGATAAATCCAAGCCCGAATATGACCGCTATATACATAAATGATAAATCGATTTCCATATGTTTTCCTTCTTTCAAAAATTCAATTTATACCTCAGCTAAATAATTGTGACTTCGGCCGGGGTATATCTTTATTCAACGGGCGTTTATATACACCCGCTGAATAAAGATATAGCGAGTAGAGCTTCATCTACCCGCTATTATTTTTTTATGCTTTTTGAATGTAGAAGTACAGGACGCCTGCTTCTTCTTTTTGTTCTACGATAGTGTGGCCGCCTGCACCTGCCCATGCCTTGAAGTCATTTAATGCGCCTTTATCTGTTACTAAAACTTCTAGTACTTCACCAGAGTTTATTTTATCAATTGCCTTTTTCGTTTTTACGATTGGCATTGGACATGCTAAGCCTTTTGCATCTAATGTTTGTGTAATATTCATTTGAAATTCCTCTATTCTTAAATTTGTTTGTTGTAAGCAATCTATAAGTTTACCGTGTAACACGGTTGCGTGCCTCTTGAGCGTGAGGCACGCATTGGTGTAACATCTCATTGCTAAACTAAATTAGCGTACTGCGCAACGGTTTGGACCGATTTCCATTTCTGTTTGTTCGTCGTTATCAGGTGTAATTTTACCCATGTTAACGTGGCGAATTTCTTGGTATGCATTCGGTTGTGGTGGTAAGTTATCTGTTACCATTGAGCGGAATACTTCTTCGTCTTCCACGTTTAAACCGTGGTTTTCAGCGAATAAGTCGCCTAAACGTTTTGCCACTGTGCCGTCTTCGTTTAGTTCGTCAATGATCATAAAGTGAGCCGGTAATACGATTAAGTCTTCTGCTAATGTGCGGTAGCGAGAGTATAATGTTTCGCGTAAGTCACCAACCCAGTCTTCAGCAAGTCCAGCTAAGTCTGGACGACCGATTGAATCGATGAACAGGATGTCACCTGTTAATAAATATTTACCATCGATGACAAATGATGTTGAACCAATTGTGTGACCAGGTGAATAAAGTGCGCCTACTTCGATTTCAGAAGCACCTAATTGTACTTTTAAACCGTCTTCAAGTGGTGCGTAGTCAAATACCACTTCTTCTGCATCTTTCGGTGGTAAGTAGTATGTTGCACCTGTAGCTGCAGCGATGTTACGACCACCAGAAATGTGGTCAGCGTGCAAGTGTGTATCGAAAACGTGTTTAATCTCAACACCTTTTTCTTCAGCGAACTTTGTGAATACATCTGTGAAGCGTACTGCGTCGATGATCGCTGCTTCGCCTTCAGAAATGGCCATGTAAGAAAGACAGCCTTTACCTAAACGTACGAATTGGTATAACTCTCCGCCGTTTGTAAGATCGCCGACTTTAATTGGCTCAAGGTACATTGACCAAGACTTCATACCGCCTTCTAAATAGCCAACTTCACGACCAGCATCAGCTAACATTTCTGCTACCATGATAGAAGAGCCTTCTTTTGCACACACAACTAATACGTCTTTGTCTGTTGGAATTTGTGGTAAAATTTCATCTACACCATCCAACAGATCAAAATAAGGAATATTTAAATAATCAAATTTGTGACCTTCGATTTTCCAGTCTTTAAATGCATCTTCATTACGAACATCTAAAATAAACAACTCTTTGTTTTCAATTACTTTGCGCGCAACTTGTGCGGCTGTCCATGCTGTTACTGTCATTTAAATTACCCCCATTGGTATATTTTAGTTTAAAATTTTTTCTTGTTAAAACGTTAATGTTGGTGCAGCATCCTTCGCAAAATCCAGGAATGTAACGGCGCCGCCTACTTCAATACCATCAACGAAATCTGTTTTTGTCAAACCCATCACGTCCATCGTCATTTGGCAGGCGATGAATTTCACTCCTAAATCCTGTGCCATTTCCACTAATTGCGGGATTGCCGGTACATTTGCGTTAGCAAAGCCTTCCGCAAAGTGTTCTTTGCCAGCAGGCATTTCAAGTGCATTCATCCCTTGTTTATGAATTAAATTTAGACCTTCAAATGTGAAAAAGATGGCTACTTCTTTTTCAGAAGCTGCTGCTGCCGTTGCGATATTAAATACTTTATAAGCATCGAAAAGCCCACCGTTTGCTGCAATAATTGCTACTTTGTTTGTCATATTACTCT
Source organism: Solibacillus sp. FSL K6-1126 (assembly GCF_038003445.1). Lineage (NCBI taxonomy): Bacteria > Bacillati > Bacillota > Bacilli > Caryophanales > Caryophanaceae > Solibacillus > Solibacillus sp. FSL K6-1126. The sequence continues at coordinate 2,519,773 of NZ_JBBOPD010000001.1, forward strand.
ACCTCTTTCTTCAATTCGCCTTCATAACCTGTCATACCAGGCAAGACGTTGTATACTTTTGTAAATCCTGCTTCAGCCAGTTGTTTGGCTGCCAAATCCGAGCGTGTTCCTGTACGGCAAATAACATAAATTGTTTCTTCTTTATCAAGTTCACTCATTCGTGTTGCTAATTCGCCCATAGGAATTGATTTTGCTCCCGGGATATGGCCAAAAGCGTATTCCGCTGCTTCACGTACGTCCAAAATCATTCCTTCTTGTTTCACGGCATCTTCATTCGAAATTGTTTGTTCAAATGATTTTTCCGCTGCATCACTGATTTCCGGATTGCACTTTCGGATATAGTGATAAAACACACCATTTACTTCATTTGAGCCGATATATTGATGACCGACCGTTTTCGACCATGCAGCTAAATCGGCCACTGAGCCTTTGTCTGTCGCCTGAATTTCAAGCACTTGTCCTTCTGCCACATCATTCATCGCTTTTTTTGTTCTGACAATCGGCATTGGACAAGCTAAACCTTTTGCATCAAGTTGTACGTCTGATTTAATCATCGTTATCCTCCTAAGGTATAATCCTATTTAAATTTTTTACTTACTTAACTTCACCATTCCATTCAAGCATACCGCCTGTCATATTCGTCACGTCAAACCCTTGTGATTCCAAAAAGGCTGTTGCCTGACCGCTGCGGCCGCCTGAACGGCAAACCATAATGTATGGTGTTTTCTTATCCAATTCGTGCATACGGAATTCCAGTAATCCTAATGGAATATGGGTAATCCCCGGAATATGACCTGCTTCTACTTCCGTTACTTCACGAACATCGATTAAATGAACCGCTTCACCTGCTTCTAATTTTGCTTGTACTTGTTCTGGTAAAATTGTTTTCATTCTTTCTTCCTCCTTAATAGGCACTCATGCCGCCACGTATATTCGTGACACGGCTATAGCCTAATTTTTTCAGTTGATTACATGCTTGTTTGGAACGCATGCCGCTTTGGCAAATGACCACAATTTCCTTATTCTTTGGCAGTTTTGAAAAATCAGAGCCAAGTGGGATATTTTTAAATTGCTTCACATTGCGCGCTTTATACTCAGCAGGTGTGCGTACATCAATAAACAATTTGTCTTTGTCATTGATCATACTTTTGAGTTCTGTCGTCGAAATCGTGTTGACGCCTTTTGTCGGCTTCATGCGCCAGGCTAAAAATGCCACGATCACGGCGATTACTAGTATTGTTTCCATATGTCACCTCTTATATGAATAGGTTGACGTTTCCGTCTTCAGCATCCGCTAAATAGGCCGCTACTCCGGCGTATTCGATGCCATCAAGCAATTCTTCTTTTTGAAGTCCCAATAAATCCATCGTCATCGTACATGTCACAAGTTTTATGTCTTGTTCCTGTGCCATTTCAACGAGTTGTGTTAACGTTAATGCGTTATGCTTATTCATTACATGCTTGATCATTTTTGGTCCCATGCCAAGCATTTGCATTTTTGATAAGCCAAGTTTTTCTGCTCCGCGCGGCATCATTTTGGCGAACATTTTTTCCAGGAACCCTTTCTTAACAGTTACCGGTTCTTGTTTTCGTAATGCATTGATACCCCAAAAGGTATGAAAAATTGTTACCTCATGATCATATGCAGCCGCACCGTTTGCAATAATGTAAGCAGCCATTGCCTTGTCGTAATCACCGCTGAATAATACGATTGTTGTTCTTTTCTTTTCCAACGAAAGTCCCCCTACCCCTATAGGTATAATGTATTTCAAAAATAAAAAGTCTTATCGACTTTTTACTAGTAAATCTACTGCCTGTTTGACCATGGCATTTTTATCCATCGTTTCGGCATCTTCCTTTGAAAGACACTCCACTAAATTATCCGTTACGATGACACCGATTGTACGGTCAACAGCAGAACGGACAGCACTAAGTTGTGTGATAACATCTTTGCAGTCCTTTTCTTCTTCCATCATCCGTAATATGCCGCGTAACTGACCTTCGACTTTTTTCATTCGTGCCAATACTTTTGGATCATACTGCATTTTCTCACCTCATTTGGAATGATTTATTAATCAAACTATACTACCCCTAAGGGTATATGTCAAATATTTAATTTTCTAGTAGTGTTGAGAATAGAAAAGCTTTCTCACACTTTTTATTATACCCCTGCAGGTATAAATGTCAACAAAAAGAAACTCGCACTTTTGTGCAAGTTTCCAAAACTAGTGCTCATGTCGTTCCGCATTGTTTTATTGGATGCACTGTTCCAAATGGAAGATTTGGTGGTGCATAGATGGAATATAACTTTAACGGAATATTTCCGGTATTGATTAAGTTATGCCATGTGCCAGCAGGGATGATGATGGCGCTATCATCAAAAACGATCCATTGCAAATTTAAATTATCTATACTTTTACCCATTTGAACAATTCCTTGACCTTGTTCAATCCGTAGAAACTGGTCGACATTCGGATGCATCTCCAACCCAAGTTTCTCACCTGGATGAAAACTTATGACAGTCAATTGCAGATGATTCCTGGTCCGTAAAACGGTCCGGAACGTACTATCGCTCTGTCGCTCCATGAATAATAATGACAATTGGGTTTTTGCCATAGTCCGTTATATCATTCATGCTGTTACCAAAATCCCACTATATATTGGGCATAAAATTCATGTTGATTTCATCCCTTAGCTTACAATGTATTCCATATAAATAGATTATGAAAAACTTACAGTTAACGTTCACTTTCTTTTAAATTAATTTCATTTATTCCTTTAATACAGGCGCATTTTTTTCGATTATTATACATTCCACAACAATCATCGATAAAACTATCGTTAACCATGTAATCTCTTCTCCCAACAAGAAAACAGAGGGATAAATTAGTTTCTATGTCATGAAAGAACTTTATAAACAGCACGCTGATGCGAGAACGTTTTAAAACCATGAATTCCATGGAAATTGCCGCTTCCCGAGTTATTGACACCGCCAAATGGTAAATGAAGATGCGTATTGTGCATAAATATTCCGTTGACCGTCACTCCGCCAGAAGACGTAGTACGGAGCACCTGCTGTTGGAAATGCTCATCCTCACTATAGATATATAGCGCTAAAGGCTTTGGATTCTGCTGGATATGGCGAATCGCTTCTGACACATCCTTATACGTTTTTACAAATGTGAGCGGTCCGAAGATTTCCTCATCCGCAATCCGCATGTCGGGTATAATATTTCCTAATAAAGTCGGCTCGATTAAACGATTTTCATCATCAAATATCCCTCCGCTTAATACGGTTGCTCCTTTTTCTATTGCATCCTCGAATAACCCCTTAATCCGATAATAGTGTGCGTTATTAACAATTTGAGTGCGCTCCGTTGTGCGTAATTTACCTTCATCATAGAGCATACCTAGCGTCATTTGCTGAAAAGCCCGTGCAAAACCTGTTAAATCGTCTTCATGAACAAATAAGTAATCTGGTGAAATACAAAACTGTCCAGCCATCATTACCTTTCCGAAAACGATTGTTTGCGCCGCTTTGAAAGGATTATACCCTTTATCGATAATAACCGGCGATTTACCGCCAAGCTCAAGCGTTACAGTTGCCAGATGCTCGGCCGCTTCACGCATGACTATTTTGCCGACACGGGGACTGCCCGTAAAGAAGAAATGATCAAACGGCAGCTTCAGTAATTGCTCGGAAACATCGGCTTCCCCCTGAACGAACGCGACCTCCTGCTCATCAAATACCGATTCAATTATATCTTCCAGTATCTGATTATAGGCAGGATTAAACTCGCTTGGTTTAATTAATACACAGTTACCTGCAGCCAATGCATCCAATAATGGATGAATTGTTACAGACATCGGAGAATTCCAAGTCCCGAAAATGCAAACACAGCCACGTGATTCATATAAAATATAGGCTTCTCCATCTTGAGTATTTTCAACCCGATCAGGTTGCATCCATTGCTCCAGATGCTTAACAGTAAAATCTATCGCCGATGTAACGGAATAAATTTGTTGCTCGGCTGTCATAGTCGTCATGGCAAAATCCCTGTTCGCGGCCTCTACCAAATCCTGTGTACGCGTCAAAATCGCATTTTTCAAATTCAGCAGTTTTTTGATACGCTGCTGTGCTGTTGTTTGACGTGCCTGCCACTGAAAACCTTTTTGCTTGTCAAAAATACTTTGTAGCTTGTTTATCGTAGAAAAACTCATCTTTCCCACTCCCTTTTATAAAATTTAACTTACCTATTTCAAATCCTTTAATTTAAACAAGCTGCTCTGTGACTGGTTCTTCTTCCTCTATTTTCAAATTGCGCTTTTGCAATGTGATGACAAAGATTCCAAGTGCAAGAACAACTGCGCCTAAGCATGCAAACAGTAAGTACGATAAGCCTTGACTTAAATTTGGAAGTCGTAAAAACAGTCCCAGGAAAGATGTTGCCAATAACGACGATACTGCAACAGCTAACTGAATGACACTCATTGCAACACTAATATCTTTATCAGGTAAGTTCATTTGAATTCCTGTGTGGAAAATTGAAATCAAAACACCGCTGGACGTTCCCCAAATTAAACAAATAATCGTTAAGGCTAATGTAGAAGCAGATGTTGTAAAGAACGTTAACGTGAAAATCATAGAAGCAAAAATAACCATCGCAATGATTGCAACCAATTTGAAATCTTTCAATTTTACAACAAGGAATCCGCTCATTGCAGCAAATATGAAGGAAGTCGTCCCTCGAAACGTCATAAATAAGCCAGTTTCAGTTGGTGTAAAACCAAATAAATTTTGTAAGAACATCGGCAATAAAAAAATTAGCCCGGTTGCGGCAAACATAACGGCAAAAACACTTAACATGCAAACGACAAAAACCCGATATTTAAATAACCGTAATGGCACGATTGGATGTGCAACTTTCTTTTGGCTAGTAATAAAACCGAAAATCGACAATACAAAGACGGTTACCAACACGAACATCGGGACAGATAGCCAAGGAATTCTTGAGCCGCCAAATGTTGTAATCGCAACAAAAACTAAAATAGCGGCACTTAAAATACTTATTCCCTTATAATCAAGTTTTGCATTTTCTGTCCTCGGAATATTCGGCATATATTTAACGACTAAATACAAGCCGATCACTCCAATTGGAGCAATCGAATAAAATACCCAGTGCCAGGACATATACTGTACAAATATTCCACCCAATGTAGGTGCGACTATTGCTGTAATGGCATTTAATGCCCCATAAAACCCTAAAAACTTCGCCCTGTTCGCCAAATCAAATATATCGCTGATGACGATCAGACCAACTACAGCCGCAAGTGCGCCGCCCAAGCCCTGTATCGCTCGGAAAATCATTAAATGGTAAATATTTGATACCAACAAAGGTGTTATTATTTCCGAGACTAAGATAACTAAAATACCGATAATCAAAATTTGTCTGCGTCCATAAATATCACTCATTTTTCCCACTATTGGCGTCATTATTGCACTTACAGTCAAATTTACAGTGAATACGAGCGAGTAAAATTCGATGCCGCCAATATCATCAATAATTTTAGGCAACGCGACTGAGAACTGGGAGGAAACCATAAGCCCCAATTCTATACACATAAAGACCCCAACCATTAATAAAACCTTTTGTTTATATGTTAGCGACTCAACAGTTTTAGACGTTTTTAACATGAACAAAATCACCTCTTTGATTTTGATTATTTTGTTAGACTAAACTTTCCGCTCAATTAAACAAATAGCCCGAACTAAAACAATGTTGTGTCGTCGGATCAGACGTCTTATCTATCGATTCGGACTAATTTTCTGAGTTTCATTAAAATAGAGAGCGACTTGATTTAAATATTTCAAATATTTAAACGCAAATCACTCTCTATATATCATCCTCTATTTATGCGCCATAATAGGTTGCTGCTCTGTTTGTACAGAATTTTGACTGGTCCAATTTAAAGCATTAATTGCCAGATCATAATATTGATCAATGCTTCCTAAATAATTTTCGTAGTATTTAGCCTGCTTTATAAATAAGTGGCAATCGATTTCCTCCGTGAATCCAATCCCGCCATGAATTTGGATATTATGGGACGCCAATCGAATGAATGCCTGCGTTGCAAAAATACGCGCACTGCAAATTGCCTCAATCCGGTCTTCTGAAAAAGTCTCCATTGCCCAGTTTGCATAATAGGAAAGCGAACGTGCAGTCTCCAAATCCAATTTCATATCTGCTAGACGATGTTTAATCGCCTGGAATCTGCCGATAGGGTTTCCGAATTGTTCACGGATTTTAGCGTACTCGCTGGCCATCTCCACTATATGCTCCATTGCACCTACCGCTACGGAAGATAACGCAGCATTATAATAAAGCAAACCCTCCTGCAACATTCCCCAGCCATCTCCTATTTGGCCAATAACATTTTCAGCCGGAACTTTCACTTGTTCAAATTCAACCATTGACAGTTTTCTCGTTTCAGCAAAATTATCCTGTGGTGTAATTGAAATTCCCGGTGTGCTAAGATCCACAGTGATTAATGTAATTTCATTGTGTATTCGTAGCGGAACTATAGCATGCTGTGCGAGCTCTAAATCTGGCACCTGTGTTTTCACACCATTTAAAATAATCTGCCCCTGACTCACTTCACCAGAAAGCCGGATTCCCTGCTCTTTATAGCTGCCACCTGGCTCTAACCATGCCACCGTTAAATTTAAATCCGAATCGGCTATTTCCTTTAAAAAATACTGCTTCTGCTCCTTCGTTCCGAAACGTTCAATCAAAGGAACTGCCAATGCATTTGTTTCAAGGTGTAAACCCGGAAGCAATACCCTGCCGAACTCTTCCATGATCGGCACTAAATCGAGCTGGCCTAAGCCCATTCCCTCGAATTCTTCCGGGATATTCAATTTTGTCCAGCCCAATTCCTTTAAATCCGATAAAATATTTTTTACATGCTCTGTTTTGTTATCAATATAATCTCTTGCAATTTTCGTATGTTCCATATCCCCTAAAAATTTCTTTATATATTCCCGAAACATTTCCTGTTCCTGGCTTAGAGAAAAGTCCATCTATTCACCTTCTTCTCATTTATTTGCCAATATCCTTTGGCAGGCCTAAAATGCGCTCCGCAATTGTATTTCTCTGGATTTCACTCGTACCGCCTCCGATTGTTTGACCAAAGGCATAGAGATAATTCCTTTGCCAATACGAGTCGCCATACACGGCATCCTTTTTCCATAACAGTCCTTGGTGCCCCTGAATTGAAATGGCTTCTGCGAACAGTTCTTTTGTATTTTCGCTGACTAAGAGTTTATCCATTGAGCCTTCCACTCCAGGATGACCCACTTTTAGCTGCTTAGTTAAATTGCGGTAATAGTTCAGCAAGGACCCGCGCGACTTAATATACAAATCCAGCAGTCTTTTGCGGACATCCGGCTTTTCTATTACAGGCACATGATCCTCCGTAACATTGCGGGCCAGTTCCACCAGCTCATCAAATTGCTGTTCCAATGAGAACACCTGTGCACCAATGCCCGTTCTTTCATGCATGAGCAACGCAATTGTTACACGCCATCCATCATCGACAGCACCGATAATTTCACTTTCATAGGCAACCGCATCATTCAAATAAACCTCATTGAAATCATGCTCTCCATCCATTTGAATAATTGGTCTAACCTCGACGCCCGGCTGATTCATATCCAATAAAAAACATGTAATCCCATGGTGCTTTTTCTCGCCCTTACTCGTTCGGGCTACTAAAAAGCAGCGATCTGCAAAATGGGCAAAGCTTGTCCAGATTTTCTGCCCATTTATAATCCACTTATCGCCGTCTTTCACCGCTGTCGTTTGAACAGCAGCCAAATCCGAGCCTGCGTTTGGTTCAGAATAACCTTGGCACCATACTTCCTCACCGGTAATAATTTTTGATATATATTTCTCCTGCTGTTCCTTGCTGCCGATCTGCATGAGCGTGGGACCTACCATATGTAAGCCCACATAGTTAACAAGTGGCGGTGCCTTCACACGAACCATTTCCTGATGATAAATGATTTCTTCCATCAGCGTCGCATTGCGGCCGCCTTGCTTTTCCGGCCAAGCAATCGCTGCCCATCTTCCCTCTGAAAGTTTTCTTTGCCAATTCCGTAAAAATTGGCCTAGCTCTTGTTGATTTTCCGGCATTTTAAATGTGCCATCCAGCCAGCCCTCCGGCAGATTATTTTCCAGCCATTCGCGAAGCTCCAGACGAAACTGCTCCTCCTGACTTGTGTACGAAAAGTCCATCCATATCCCTCCTTCTAAAAGAATTTAGACCATTACCCACTGTGGAATCGCTCGCTCCTCAGTAGCCTCTATCCATACCATTTTTACCTTTGTTCCGATCGAAACAGTTTCTGTATTGCCATGGAGTACATTACCAATGATCTTGATGTCAGGGTATTCCTCCAATTGGACAACAGCGATCACTGTTGGTAGTTCATTTTGGAAGCCCGGTAAAAATGGTCTATTTGAAACGATATAGGTGTAGACCTCACCGGTAATTGTTGAACCTAAGTTTTCCCAGAATACATCGATGCTTCCGCAGTTTGCGCAGCTCGGTCCAGGGGGGTGATTATAATTGCTGCATGTATTGCATTTTTGCACATTCAGCTCATGTCGATCTGCCGCATCCCAGTAAGGTGCATTATAGGTGTTTTTCAAAGGAATCGGCTTTTCGTAAATTACTTTCGTCTCTTCTTTCATTGTCATTCCTCCTATTTACATAAAATCATGGCACCGGCAACATCCGGTCCTGTCCAACCTGTACAAATTGCCAGTTCTGTATCTTTTACCTGACGTTCTGTTCCCTCATATTCACGTCGAACTTGGCGGACAATTTCCAATACATTGTTCATGCCGTGTGTATAGCCTTCCGAAAGCATGCCACCCGCTGTATTTGTAGGAAGCTTGCCATCCATTCGCAAGTTTCCAGCACTTACAAAATCCCCCACTTCGCCTTTTGGTGCAAGTCCGTATGCCTCGAGCTGACGTAAAACAACCCAGCTGAAACAGTCATAAATCGATGCAACCTTAATATCCTCAGGTGAAACGCCCGCATTCTCGTATAATCGTGGCGCAACATAATCTGCTGCAACTTCATCGATATTTTTCCAGTAATGGGCGTGGGATACTACTTCTCTTGCAGCCATGCCTAAAATTTTTACAGGAACGGATTTGCAGTCTTTGGCACGCTCTGTGGAAGTTACAATAATCGCGTTTGCCTCATCCGACTCCAAACAGTAGTCATGCTTTGTAAATGGTGAACTTAAATGTGCCGTGCTCATATATTCTTCCATCGTCAATGGCTTCCCGTAAAAAAATGCTTTCGGATTCCGCTGTGCATGCTCGTAAAAGCTTGTGCAAACATGCCCTAAATGCTCCTGTGTCAAGCCGTTCAAATGCATATGGCGAGTGGCAAACAACCCGAACCATTGCCCTGGACTGCCTGCCCCATAAGGAATAATAAAGCTCCCGCCATCAAAACCGTTTTGAAGGGCATCAATACTGAATCCGCCCCCACCCATGCGGACACCGGAGCGTCCATTCATCGAGCGGAAAATAAGCACGGTATTTGCCTGTCCTGTTTCAATCAAACCAATGGCCTCTGCGATTAAGAGCTCGGTACTGCTCCCCCCGCCGAACATTTCTTTCACAACTTTAGGCCGAACCCCTAAATATGTTGCCACCTGATGCGGATTACAAGAATCCATCTCCGAATAGCTCATGAACCCATCAATGTCTTTTGCTTCCAAACCTGCATCTGCTAGTGCAGCCCGTGCTGCTTCCAACGCCAATTCCAATGGGGTAACCCCGGAATTTTTCGAACGATTACTTTCGCCTACCCCAACAATGGCATATTTTTCCCTGATTTTTTCCATTCAGCCCACTCCCTCTATGTTAAAATTGGATAATGGTTTCGCCAGATCCAACAACCTCGCCTATGTCCTTAACTGCATATAATTTCAAAACAACCTCTGTCCTACCGTCAATTTTCGTTTTTTCCTTGACGATTCCTTTACACACAATTTCATCCTCCGGAACGGTCATGGCACCAAAGCGCATTTTAAAATCGGTTACTGTACCTTCATTCGATACAATTTTATTCACGTATTCTCCTAAAAAACCCATGATTAGCATTCCGTGTGCAATCACACCATTTAACCCGATTTTCTGGGCGAAAGCATCATCTGTATGCAAAGGATTAAAATCACCTGAAGCTCCTGCATATTTTACAAGCTGAACCTTTGTTACCTTTTCTTTTTTATATTCCGGCAGATTCAGCCCTTCCACTAATTGGCTAAGATCAATCATATTAATCTGTCCTTTCTGTATAAGAAATTTAGTTCAGCACTAACGGGCGGTATACAATATTAGTTCGGCTTGTTACTATGTGCCCGCCGTTTTCGTCTTTTATTTCTGTATCGAATAAAATGAATTCCATCATGCCGTTTTTTCCTTCTTTTTCATATACATCCGTCACCTTCATCTGGCAGTACAGCATCTCTCCCACACGAATCGGACGAGTATAGAAAAATTGCTGTTCACCATGAAGCATTCGTCTGTAATCCAACCCTAAATCCAAAGCGTCATTTTCATTGTCGGGTGTCACGGCAACAGGAAACGTCAACGGTGCAACGATCCCTTTATGAGGTGTATTTTTGGCATATTCTTCATCCGTATAAAGCGGGTTCGCATCGCCAATCGCCTGCGCAAATTGTCTAATATGACGCTGCTCCACCTTGAAGGTAAAGGGTTTACCTGTTTTACCGATTAAATGTGCAAGCTCCATCGCTTTATCCTCCAATCAATTCCTTTTTAATACTCTCTTCAGTCACTACAAGCATGGCATCTGCAGCCTTGATTCCATTTTCATAAACAATCAGCGGATTAATATCCAATTCCTTGATTTGGTCTCTATAATCAAGCATTAACTGGGAAACTCTTAAAAGCACATCGATAATCGCTTCTTTATCTACCGCTACCTGACCCCGAGCCCCGTCCAAAATGGCCTTTGCCTGCAGTTCGTCCAATAGTGTCCCGGCATCCTGTCTGCTTAATGGTGCAATCTTGAAGGCGATATCCTTAAACACCTCAACAAAAATGCCACCTAAACCAGCCATAATAACCGGTCCGAATACTTCATCATTTTTTGCGCCGATAATCACTTCTGTCCCCTGCGGCAGCATTTCCTGTACAGAAACACCATTTAAAATAGCAGTAGGATTGTAGTTCCTTGCATTTTTCATAATTTCCATGAATGCTTCCTTCACTTCTTCTTCAGAAGAGACATTTAAACGAATTGCATCTGCCTCTGTTTTGTGAGGGATTTGCTGCGAATCGATTTTCAGCACAACCGGAAACCCAATCTGCAATGCTCTTTCCACAGCTTCATCCGCAGAAAGTGTTACATAGCGCTTAGTGATTGGAATGCCATACCTCGCTAGAACTTCACTCGCCTCTGACTCACTTAAAACAGCACCTGGTGTTAACAAATCATCAATATTCTCATGTTCATAACGTTCTTCCATCCCATCTGTTTGAACGGTATTTAAAAACTGACTGTATTCTACTAATTGTGATAATGCCCGCACCGGGTTTAATGCGCCTGATACTACCGCTATTTCATTTTCAATTAAGATCGGAGTCGTTTGTGGGTATGTGATCTCTCCTAATGGGAACGGGAAAAAACCAATAAATTTTTCACTGTTTTTTGCGACGGTTATAAACTCTTTGAAATACTCGTTATGCTCATCCCAGCTATGCGGAAACTCTGTCAGCAGGATGTTATCAACCTCAGGACTATTCACAAGCACCTTTAGGGTATCCAGGAAAAATTCCGGATTTGTGAAAGAGGCTGCGGCAGTCAAGTCAATTGGGTTCGTAACACTTGCGTAATCCGGTAAAGTCTTGCGCATTTCCGCCATTGTCTCATCAGAAAGTCTGACAATATTCAATCCATATGCCTCACAGCGATCCGCTTCATTAATGCCCCGGCCGCCGGAGCTTGTAATAATCGCCGTGTTTTTGCCCTTTGGCAATCGATTTGGATTAAACAATTTTGAAAAGGCAATGACATCCTCTGCATCTTCTACACGAATAATACCGTACTGCCTGAAAAACGCATCGTAGATTTTATCCGAACCAGCGAGTGCTCCCGTATGAGAGGCAGCTGCTCTGCTCCCGGCATCACTACGCCCGGTTTTCATTAATACAATCGGCTTTTTCTTTTCCAAAGCCTTATGTGCTGCCTGTTTCAGCTTTTTAGGGTTTTTTGCTCCTTCGATATAGCCGCTGATCACTTCAATCTCATCATCATGGACCATATAGTCGATATAATCTTCCATTGTTGTATCCATTTCATTTCCGCTGCTGATAAAATAGTTGAAGTTGATGCCATACTGGGCTGCTGCCATATATGTTAAAACACCGAATGCACCGCTCTGTGACACATAGCCAACTCCTCGCTTACCAGTCATTGGAACGTCTAACACAGAAGATGAGAAGGTGCCGATTAAACCATTCGATGTATTGACTAAACCGACACAGTTTGGACCCAGCAATCGAATATTATTTAATTTGGCATATTCCGCCAACTCCAGCTGTAGTTTCTTTCCTTCTTCACCAGCCTCCGAAAAACCGGAAGCAAAAATGATCGCAGCTTTTACCTTTTTTTCTGCGCAGGCGATTAGACCATTTTTAATCTGATCGTAGGCTACACAGAAAATAACGAGATCAATAGAATTCGGGACATCTGTCAATGACGGGTAGCTTTTCAGGCCCGCAATTTGCTCCGCTTTCGGATGGATCGGATAGATTTCGCCCTGAAATTTACCGTCAATCAGTGCCTGGAGCTGAATGTTGCCGATTTTGTACTTATTCTCTGATGCGCCTAAAATCGCGACCGATTCAGGATAAAGTAATGGCCTAATGGATTCATAGCTTTCTACATTTTGAGTCATTTGCATTCCTCCTAAAATGTTTTTAGATGATTCATCTATGAACCCATCATACATTTCCTTATTTATTTACACTGAAAATTCTGACTAGTAAATTAATAGAGTTATTATGTTGTCAATATACTGGAATAATTCATTTAGAGCCTTGTAACTGCTGCTATTTGAATAGGGTGGAAAAAATCTTATGTTCATACTAACCCCGACTTTCATTCAATATAATCTCGACTTCGTATCTATGTAAGCGCATTCATATAATGGAGAGACAAAAATAAAAAGCCTCCGAATAATTTCAGAAGCTTTGGTCAAATCGCTCTAGCCATTCCCATATTTTCTTTTGAATTTTAGAGGAACCTACAACAAGCCCTCTCTCGATTTTATTTAAATACGAAGCAGAAACTTCAATTTCCTCCGCGATATTCGTTAGCGTAAGGTTATGATTCCTGCGTACTCGATTCATACGCTGGATGAGCTCTGTCTGGAGACTGCTCTGCATATCCTTACTAGTCGCAACAGACTTGGCGGGCTTCTTCACTCTCTCAATCGACCGGTAATGTTCTTTTATTTCAGGAGAAGGATCGATAACGATGGAAGTATTTAGCCAATATTTGGCCCAGCCCTTTCCTTCCGCTCTATTTTCATCCCAGTTGATATAGTACCAGTCGGCAATAATTTTATCCTCCACTAATTTATCCAGCGCCTTTTCAAACCGCTCCCTTGTTCTGATTGGTAGACGATTATTTAGCCCATGCCCGCAAACTTCCAATAGCGTATTCACTTTGTTTAATTGCTGGTAGTCCCCTTTATATGCCTGTGTCCTCCATCTCCAGCTTAAATAGCGGCATAATTTTTTCTCAAGGTTAAATCGTGCCGGATGATAGTGCATTGCTTTTAACGGAAGTAATGCCATCTGCCGCTTGGACGAGACTAAATATTTCGCGAATACTTTATCGACCGTAAATGTTATGGACTTACCGCAAGTCTCCTCATTCACTTCATATTCCTCACCGTTTGCATTTTTGAATAAAAAGGTCCTGCCTTGGACTTCTACCTGAATTGGCTTGTTATTTTTGTACATCACGGTTTTATCAATGGTTAGCCACAGACTTTGAATCACCTTTAAGGAATGGATGACCTGTTCCCTCTGTTTTGTTTCAAAGCCCCCACGCCGCCCATCTCCATTGAGTTTAGGCCGGAGCCCCCTCATTGTTAAAATATCCCTTAATTCAATTTCAACAATATCGTCTAGATTTTTTGCCAGCTGTAAATAAAGATGACAAAGAATATCTAGTACATCCACATCGATAATGGACATTTGCCGGACTAAATTTGAAGCAATTTGTTGCATATTTTCATAAGCAGAATTAAAGTTCCGATTTTCCTTAATAAACGGAATGATTTGAAGATTCCCGCTCGTATTTCCCTTCTCAAAAATATATTTAGGCCAAATACCTTCATCACCTATCACAAATTTCTTTTTATAAATCGCTTCTCTCACTACATGATAGGCTACATTATTCAGAACATTTGCATAGTTGGACATGTATTTCGGTTGAAGTGCATCACTGCCTGCCCCACCATTTTCAGGCTGTTCGATGACACTACCAAGTTGTAAAGAGGCGGAAACATTATTATTTATTTCATTGATCAGTCTTCTTTGCCATTCTTTAAGATAATGATCGACATTATGACTGAACTTCCTAATAAATGATTTATTAGTTGCCAGATTAAAGCGCAGTAATTCAAAAAATTTCACATTTAACTCTTCTATCGTTAATTCTTTGATACCTCTGATTCCGTCCAGCAGAATCATTTCCTCTAAAATAAAGATTTTTAATTGATTCTGGAGCCAAATATAAAAATTATCCCACGTATCCTCTTTACCTATAAATGTTTCATTCTGTATAATTGCCTTCGTTTCCTCAATAGAATTCTCTAGCAATTGATCGTTATTTAATATTGCATTACTTCCCTGAGTGCTATGGGCTACAATATAAAAGTTAATGGAAATCGCCATCTTTTCAATTATTCTTTTTCGCAGCTGTAACCGAATTTTATAATATAACTCCTTATTTCTAGCATACTCCTCCTCATCAATAATATAACTTGGAGTATTCGTATTGCCTTCATCCTGTTCCAGATCGACAATGGAGCCCTCCTCAATATGTCTGTCGAAAAAGAGACTGTAATTCATTTTTTCAATAGGAGCATCATTGACCGAAAGAACATAAAAATTTTTTATTCTGTGCTTTTCTTCCTCCATTGTACGTTCCAAATATACCTGCGTAGATTCATTAGTTATATAATTAAACATAGCACCCTCCCACCGTACAAAGAAAAAGTAGTATAATTAAGAATAATTTCATCATAATGCAAGAATTTTCTTAATATTCATATTTATTATACATGACTTTGTGGATTTTTTGACTTATTCTATATATTTTAAGTGATTTGTTATTCTTGATTGGTAGATGTCTAGAATATAAAAAAGCGCTTCTCTTTCATTGAAGAAAAGCACTCATTTTTTGATACGCTATTTAATTTTTAATAATTGTTCTTCCTAAATGCTGACCATTTTTAATTGCTTCAATCGTGTGAGGTAATTCTTCAAGTGAAATTTCACTTATTAGAGTAGTTTGAGCAATATTCCATTCATTCGCTATTTTATCCCAAATATAACCTCGATCTTTAATTGGCACATTTACTGAATCAATTCCTAAAAGGTTAATTCCTCTAAGAATGAACGGCAGTACTGTCGTTGTTAGTTTGATCCCGCCTGCATTTCCGCACATACTCATACTTCCGCCATAAGAAATTTGAGGGATTACTACAGAAGCAATTTCTCCTCCAACAGTATCTAGGACAAAATCAAACTTTTGCTTATTTAACGGTTTATTGAATTCTCCTAATTCGTCTGCAAAAATGACATCAGTAGCTCCTAAAGATTTTGCTACGTCAATCTGATTTTCTTTCCGAACTAACGCAGCAATATTTTTGTAACCAATTTTTGATAAAATTTGCACAGCTATACTACCTACTCCGCCAGTTGAACCAGTGACCAGAATCCTCGGATCTTTGTTTAAATCCATACCCTTATCCTCTAATGCCATGATAGAAAGGGCAGCCGTAAATCCGGCTGTTCCAAAAACCATCGCATCTTTTAAAGATAAATTATCCGGTAAAGGAACAATCCAATCTGCGGGAACTCTGGCATATTCCGCAAAACCTCCTGTATGGCTCATACCCATAGCAAAACCTGTCACAATTACTTTCTGTCCTTCTGTATAGCGATTATCTGTTGAATGAACAATCGTTCCGCTTAAATCTATTCCAGGGATAAGCGGATAATTCCGGATAACGCCTCCATTTTTTTGAACAGCTAACATATCTTTATAGTTTATTGAAGAATAGGAAACCTTAATTAAAACTTCGCCATCTGAAAGACTGTCGAGATTAACATTCTCCAAACCGTAAATCACCTGATCTTGTTCTTCTTTTACAATAATTGCCTTGAATTGATCCATAACAATCTGCCCCCTTCTGCAACAAAACATTTCTATACCAAAAATGTTTTATTACAAAAACTTACATGATATGATAGGTAATGTCAATATGGGGGAGATAAAATGGAATTAAAAGATTGCATGAATTTTTTGCTGAGCGCCAGTCAGAATAAGGTTTTTAAATATTTCAGCAAACTTTTGGAGGATTATGGCGTAACACCTGCCCAATATGGTGTGCTGAATTGTTTGTGGAGAGAAGGGCAATTATCGCCTAAACAAATTGGTGAAATGGTATATTTAGAAGCCCCTACTGTCTCGGGGATCTTAGATAAAATGCAAAAAGCCGGACTAATAGAACGTTCAATCGATCCAAACAACCGTAGAAATGTTTTAGTAATGGCGACTCAAAAATCGGAAGAAATCAGAGATGAAGTGGAAGCTGCAACAATTGTGTTGAATAATCAAGTTCTCGAAAACTTGACAGATAGCGATACAGAAGTGCTGAAAAGGGCATTGGAAATAATAATTAAGTCTGATTTTTAATTATAGATACAATTTTCATCGGGTAATCGCTTAATGTGCCCGACAGATTAATCCAACCAATAAAAACACCGAAACGCAAAATCTAACCGCGTCTCGGTGTTTTCAGGTTATTCATCTATTCGAACGCAGGAGTAGCCGTTTCGTCGTAGTTTTCTTGCAGGAAATTACGCACTTCTTCACTCGTCATCGCTTCCGAAAGCTTTTTGATTGCTTCGTCGTCTTTGTTGTCTTCACGCGCAACTAAAGTAATGGCAAAGTCGTTTTCTACACCTTCAGTTAACAGTGCATCACTTTTCGGCGTTAAGCCAAGTGGTGCCGCATAGGCAGGTGTCATAACAACCGCATCCGCATCATCGTACATACGTGCTAGCATTAACAGGTCAACTTCTTTAAACTGAAGATTTTTCGGGTTGTCCTCGATGCTTGCTAATGTGTAATACACATCCGTTTTTTCCTTTAATGTGATTACACCATGCTGGGCAAGCAGCATTAACGAACGGTCAACGTTTGAAATATCGTTGGCAATCGCAACAGTTGCCCCATCCGGCAACTCTTCGATTGTATCATAATTTTTTGCATACACACCGTAATTGGCAAAGTAAATTGGCTGGATCGGCACTAAATTCGCATCATTGTTCCGATTAAATTCCTCCATATACGGCACGTGCTGGAAGAAGTTTGCATCAACTTCCTTTGCAGCTAGTGCACTATTTGGCTGTACATTATCGCCTAATACGACAATTTCCAGATCAATGCCCTGCTCTTCTAATTTAGGCTCGACTAGCTCCAGAATATCTGTCATCGGTGAAATTAATGAGGCAACTTTTAATGTTGTCTCTTCCTTTTCTGCTTCTTTATTCGTTTCTTTTTCTTCATTCTGTCCGCAGCCAACTAAAGCTAATACTGCCGCCACACTTAACATCCATCTTTTTTTCACAATCATTCTCCTATCTTTTGTCCAACCATCTTGCTGCAGCCGTACCAATCATTTGAATGAGCTGCACCAAAATAATCATAATGAAAATCATGTAAAGCATTAGATCTGTCTTGAATTGCTGATACCCGTAGCGAATTGCAAAGTCACCGATACCGCCGCCCCCGACAACACCCATAATTGTGGAATACGAAATAAAACTGACTATTGAAGTCGTCAGGCCGAGCACTAGTCCTGAACGCGCTTCCACAAAAAGAAAACTAAAAATAATACGTCGAACCGAAGCCCCCATTGAAACAGCAGCCTCAATTACACCTTTTGGCACATCAAGCAGTGACTGTTCGACAAGCCTTGCATAATGGGCAATGGCAATAATCGATAACGGAACTGTTGCCGCAACCGTACCGATTGCCGTACCGACAATGAGCCTTGTAAAGGGAATCAAGAATACGACTAGCAGCAGGAATGGAAACGAACGGATCGTATTCACCGCTAAGTTTAGTATGTTGTAAACGACACGGTTTTCAAGCAACTTTTCTTTCCCGCAAAGAAATAAATATGTACCGATTGGTAATCCGATTAATACGGCAGCTACAATTGACACACCGACCATGAAAAACGTTTCACTGATGGCCCGCCAAATTTCGGCTTCATATTGACGCAATACATCAGGCATGTCCGATTCCACCTTTCACGAGCTGATCGACGAAGCTTTGCGGATGATGGCTCGTATCAATTATGCCATTAGGTGTTAACTCAACTGTTTCGTATATTTGCCCTGCATCCAGTACAGTAGCCCGATGGCAAATACTTTTAACGACTTCAAGCTCATGACTGACAAGCACAATCGTCACACCAAGCTCCTTATTAACCTTCTGTAAAACACGCAATATTTCCGCAGAGGTGTTTGCATCGAGCGCAGAGGTTGGCTCATCACAGAGCAGGACTGCAGTTTCATTCGCAAGTGCTCTTGCAATCGCCACACGCTGCTTTTGCCCGCCGCTCAGCTGGGCCGGATATTGACCTGCAAACTGTTCAAGCCCGACAAATTTTAGGCATTCGATAACACGTGCTTTCCGCAGCTTTTTCGGATAGTTTGCCAGGACAAGTGCAATTTCTACATTATCATGGACGGTTTTATTTGCGACAAGGTGAAAATGTTGGAAGATCATCCCGATTGATTTTCTCGCTTCTCGAAGTTCAGCATTTTTTAAAGCTGTTAGTTGCTGGCCATTGATGAAAATATTGCCGCTGTCCGGTACTTCCAGCAAATTCATCAAACGCAATAACGTCGATTTCCCTGCACCGCTTGCCCCGATCAAACCATGAATTTCCCCTTTAGCAACCGTTAATGTCACATCTTGAACGGCCATGAAAGAGCCAAACTTTCTTGTAACTTGCTGTAATTGAATCACCTGTAAAAACACCTCCACTGCATACCCAATCGATTTCTAATTATAGTAGAAATTGCATCAGCTACCAAGAGAAATGTTTAATGTAAAAAATACCAGGTTCCTTAAATTTGCAAGTTATCGATTATGTACAATCCATACAATAAAAAAGACTGCCGCAAAGTCAGAATTTATTTCTAACTTCCCGAACAGCCGATTAGTATGATTAAAACTTAATAAGGGACTTCATCTAATTTAATTGGTGTTGTTTTTTTGTCCTTCCAATCATCATAGATAGAAGCATATAAAACAGTATCTGAGATTGATCCGTCTTCATTTTCCCATGCATTTCGTAAATAGCCTTCTTTTACGAAGCCTGCCTTTGTAAAACATTTTCTCATCGCTAAATTATCTGCTCTTGTATACCCTTCAATTCGGATCTTACCTTTTTCACCATACAAATAATCTTGTAGCCAACTTAACGATTTTTGACCGATGCCTATTCCTCTTGCTTCTTCCGTTAACCTAAGATCAAACAATGGAATTGTATCTTCAATGTCATCGATTATTATTATTCCAACTTTTTGTTCTTTTTCAATAATCCAAAACGTTTCTTTTCCCTCAGAGTAATAGCCTTTGTCAATCGCTCTTTTTATCGCTGCCGGATCTAACTGAATCTTCGCATGAAAAGGCCAATGATTGGAACATAGTAAATCAATCAGTTCTTCATTTTCCAATTTATATTTCTTAATTTCCAAAACAATCACTCCCTTTCAAATTGAAGCAGTTTCACAAGTTCTGAAATCGAAATAGGATGGTAGTTGACCTCCTGGTATGTCCAAAAGTCATCCCCTTTATATCGTGGAACTATATGTATATGAAAATGTGTACCCTCATCCATAATCGCGCCGTTATTTTGAATAATGGTTAGCCCGTCTACCGGAAAGTGTGTTTCATATACATTTATAATCTGTTTCTGCAGTTTAAATAGTTCCATTAATGCTGAATCAGAAAGCTCGCGGATATCCATAAAATGTTGTTTTGATATAATTAATAAGTGACCGGACTGAATCGGATCGATATCTAAAACTACTTTAAAATTATCGGTTTGGATTAGTATTTGTTTCGTTTCTATCCCCTCACAGAAAATACAAGTCATAAAATCCCCTCATTCATTTTCTTAAATATCGACTGCACAAATTGTTCTTTATAGGTTGTGTAATCTGCAATTCCTTGCATATCTGTTGAGAAAAATCCATTTTTAAGCGCTTCGTATTCTTTCTTTACCGCTTCATTTGCATTCAAATAATCTCTAAAAAAGCGCATTTGATGCCACTTTTCCTTATTGAATTCTACAAGATGGATGAAATGAGTTTTCGTTTCAAATGAAGCATCTGTAAATTTTGCGCAAATAATTTCATCAGGTCTTTCAACTTGTAAGCGATAAAAACCAGCTTCCTTGAGTCCCATGAAAAAGGCTTTATCCAGCAAGTTAAAATTTTCAACACCTATTACAATATCAATTACCGGCTTTGCCGAAATCCCTTCAATAGATGTGCTACCGATATGTTCAATCTGATACGACTGTAAATTCGTGTGCTCCATGATTTTTTTCTTCGTGTCAGCAAATTCCCTTTTCCAGCCGGCTTCATACGGCACAAGTACAACTTCATTCTTTTTTAATCCGAGTTTCATCAAATCCAATCCTTTCGAACCAATTTTGGGGAGAATTTTTCCTTACTGATGCCATTCAAATAGTAAAATGCGATTTTCGGTTTGCTGATAAATTGCCGTGAATGTATCTGACTGACCATTTTCTGATTGTTGGAAGTAGAAATCGCCAGGTTCTACTTTAGTGGAGTATGCTTCAATCGTAATTTTGAATTCTTCATCTTGCTGGATTTTATACATATTTTGACCTCGGCTTATAAAATGGGAAACGGGTCGATTTGCCTCTATTAAATTACCCTCTGTCACTTTTATAAAATCATGAAGTTGTTCAGGGTTAACCTTGCTATCATACAGTAATTCCGTTACCCATTCCCCATCTCCACGAGCGGGATATTTTGTTGACCACACATTGATAATTTCATTTGGAACCGGTAACTCTACACCCCAGCGTTCTTTATAATGAGCCGTAATTTCTTCTGGTGTTGTCGATAACCTGTAGAGGGAAATAAAGAGAAGTAACATGACAGTAAATACAATTAAAAAGAGAATAAATTTTTTTATAGAATCTCCTCCTGCTAGTACGATTTATCTGTCAATCATATATAAATTATTCAACTGTCAATTTAACATATACTTCACGGTGTCTGAATTTCTTATCTTGGCAAAATAAACATACAAGCGGATTACCAATGATGTGCACTTCATATATACCTCTACTTCGTACCATTTCATAACACCTCTCATACCATTTTGGTTATCATTACCAAATATTAATACATCTATATTATAAAGTCAGCAAAATTCCGATTCTTTCTTAAAGCCTCAAGTTTAAAGCTCAAACCTAAAATAAAAACCCTATGCAGAGTTAATCCTGCATAGGATTTCGCAAGCTCCGTTTCTTATGCCCAAAAAACAAGTGAACGTTTTTTCATCTCTTCTCTGTATTGCATAGTTGATATCGGTAAAACTTTATTCGTTTTATAATCCATAATTACACCATGGCGGCGAACGACATCCATTTGATTAATCACGCCTGCATTGTACAGGCCTTCAACCTCATGAGAATCCATTTCCAACCATTGACACCGGTTATTACGGATATATTCACGCTCTTTTAATGTTGCTTCGTAATCCACTTCAAACGCATCAATATCCCGGTCGATTTCATAAATAATTACGCCGTAATCAAGCTTTGCACGCTCTATCGATACATATTCATCAATCACATCTTCCAAAACTGCATGAATATCGCGTTCTAACGGGTCGCCTAAGCCGCCCCCACCTGCAGATGGTCGTGTAAATGAATCACCCTTTTTCACTTCTACATTGGAGAAAATCGTCCCTAAAAACTCTTCATCTTCTGTATTCGGATTAAGAATAGCCCCTTGTGGAATAGAAGGTAATCCCCCTTTGATGCCCCATGTAATCGAGCGGGAGCGGTCACAACAATAGGACATAACCGTATTATTGGTATCTGTTAAAATACCGCCCTTTTCAACACCGCAGCCACCGCGGTATTTACCCGGTCCTGCAGAATCGGTAATGATTTGATGCTTCGTCGTAATGACCGGTGACAACCGTTCCTGACCTTCACATGGCTGAACACTTAACCCTACACCGAAAACCGGAGAAGTTGTATTTGCGCCATCTCGGTCAATACGACCGCCATGACCGCCTGCCATCCAGTCGTACCACATAAAGTACTCACTGCCATTTTGCCGTTTATCATAACCGCCAATTAATAAATACTCCAAGTTAAAGGAACAAGCAATAGCACGTTCCGGCATAATGTTTGACCATAATTCAAAGCACGCATTCATGATTTTTTCAAAGGACCCGGAACAGTAACCCGATACCGCCACTGGACTCGGTGCATTGACTACCGTATTTTCAGGAAGATATGTTTTTACGACACGATAGAAGCCCGAGTTTAGCGGAATGTCCGGGAAAAATGTCTTTGTCCCTGCATAAGTTCCCGAAAGTGCCGAACCAAAACCGGCATTTAAGAAGCAGCTGATGTACGGGTGGGATCCGCTTAAATCATATAAAATCTCATCGTCCGTAATTGTCATTTTCACACGGATCGGAATTAGACCATCCCCAAGCTGCGGATCCATATCAATATAATCCACGGTTTCCCATTCCCCTTTAGGCAAAGCCTCGATTTTTGCTTTCATTAAGCGCTCCACATAATTTTGTACTTCATCGAAAGCTAGTAAAACCGTATCAATCCCGTACTTGTCAATCATCTCATTTAATTGTTTTTCGCCAACTTTTGCGGCTTCCACTTGTGAACGTAAATCTCCAATCCGTTCTTCCGGAATCCGCATATTTTTTACGATAATATTGACGATATCTTTTAAGTACTGGCCTTTACTGTAAATCCGTACAGGCGGAATGCGCAATCCTTCGCCGAAATGTTCTTTCGCTGTAATATCGAAAGATCCAGGGTTTGAACCACCGACATCTGCCCAGTGCCCGTTCGTTTGCATGAGAGCAATAAGTTTTTCTCCATGGAATACAGGTAAAACGACTCGGACATCACTAAAATGTGTCCCGCCACGATAAGGATCATTTACTAAAAAAACGTCACCAGGATGAATGTCATCTGCGAAATCTTCCAAAACAGCCTTCGCCGTCAAATGCAATGTTCCTACATGAACTGAAATATCCTGCGTCCCTTGCATGACCGTGTTTCCCTCGGCATCACATAGTGCACAACTAAAATCACGGTTATAAATCACAAATGAATAACATGTACGTAACATTTGCTCTGCCATTTGATCTACCAGATTGACAAACCCGTTTTTTAACACTTCAAATGTTACGGGATCTAGATTTTGCACTTTATTATGTTCTGCTAATTTCATCGTACTCATAGAATTCATCCTCCTTATCGTTTATTCGTTCACCGTAATAATGATATTTTTATAGACATCTACTTCCGCCGTAAATCCTGGTGGGATGACTGTCGTCGTATCTAACTGATCTACGATTGCCGGACCTTGTATTTGTGTGTAGACTGGAATTTTATCGCGGTGATACACTTTCGTATCTACAAATTTCCCTTCGAAATAAACAGGGCGTGTTTCTTTATAAGCATCTTCAATCGTTCCTTCTGGTTCATATTGCAGAAATTCCGGTTTTGGCACAGTTCCAATGGCTGTTACACGCAAGCCGTAAATTTCGACCGCCTGTTCAGGATCGGAGAAAGCAAATTCACGTTCATGTTCCTTATGGAAAGCAGCCAGTACATCTTCTAATGAAGTTAATTCATCCGGAACAACAACAGCCAATGAACGCCATTGCCCCTTATAGCGAAGATCAATATAGTTCATCAATGTAGAAGTCTCTTCGGAAATCCCCTCTTCTTCCAGTAGTGCTTTTGCCTCAGTTCGCAAATCGCTGAACTGGTCAGTTAGCTCTTCAACAGACACATCTGTCACTTTTTTCACGTACGTTTTTGAAATATCATGGCGCACATCAACAAGCAGACAGCCCATTGCAGCAGCCACGCCCGGATGTGTCGGAATAATTATTTTCGGGATATTTAAATCTTTTGCTAAATAAGCTCCGTGTAATGGTCCTGCCCCACCAAACGCTACAAGAGCAAAATCACGCGGGTCATAACCACGACGTACCGAAATTAATCGAACTGCATCGCTCATATTGGCATTGGCCACTTGGATAATCGCATTCGCCGCTTCTTCAACAGTCTGGTCAAATTCATCCGCAATGGACTTAACTGCCTTAATTGCTGCAGATTTATCCAATTGCATTGTGCCATCCAGTAAATTTACACCTAAACGGCCTAACACTAAATTCGCATCCGAGTTGGTTGGCGATATTCCTCCACGACCATAACAAGCAGGGCCCGGTGCAGCACCGGCACTTTGTGGACCATTACGCAAAGATCCCCCTTCATCCTTCCATGCAAGGCTCCCCCCACCTGCTCCAATCGTTAAAATCTCTATACTCGGGAACCCAATTGGATAACCATATTCAATCGACCAGTCTTTTGTAATACGAATATCACCCTCGAACATAAGGGAGATGTCGGTACTCGTTCCGCCCATATCCAAACCGATTGCATTATCAAATCCGCATAATTTGGCTATATGTTTACTTGCAATCGCTCCAGCAGCAATCCCGGAGCTAGCTAACCTGGCAGCATAACGAGGAACCGTACTGGACGTCATTACCCCGCCTCCTGAATGCAAAACTAAAATTTCCTCTTCGTAGCCTTTTTTCTGCATTTCATCGCTCAATTTACTAATATATTTACTCATAATCGGTCCTAGAACGGCATTAATAATTGTCGTGCTCATCCGTTCATGTTCAAAAATTTCCGGCAGTACCTCGCTGGATATACAAACATAGACATCTGGCAGTTCCTCTTTTAAAATTTCTTTTACTTTTGCTTCATTTTCTCCATTTACATAGGCATTAATAAAACAGACGGCAATAGATTCGGTATTTCTGCGTTTCAGCTTTCTTGCTAATGCTCGAATTTCGTCCTCCTGAATTGCTTCTAAAATATTCCCTTCATAATCCGTCCGTTCTGTAACCTCAAATCGATCACGTCTTTGAATATAAGGCTTTGCTGTATCTTTATACGTATCCCATATGTCTTCTTTCGTACCACGGCGAATTTCAGTTACATCTCGAAAGCCTTTTGTTGTGATCAGTGCTGTTTTCGGGAGCTTTCGTTCAATCAGCGCATTCGTGCCTACTGTTGTGCCATGAGAGAATATTTTTATATCCTTCCCATTTAGTCCAGCCTTCTCAATCCCATTAATAATGCCTTCTTCTGGGTTAGATGGTGTAGAAGATGTTTTCGTTACAAACACTTCTCCTGTATTTTCGTTGAATACAAAAACATCTGTAAAAGTTCCACCAACATCAATAGCTAAACGAGTATGTGTCATAGAGATACCTTCTTTCATAAGGAAGTTGTATTGTAATGAAGCGGACATTATATGGCCGTTTTTATAATTTAATTTAATTTAATTCAATATTCCGATAAAACATTCGACTATTTCGTATTAATCGTAACGGTCTTCATTGTGGTGAAAAATTCTTTTGCTGCCTGACCTTGTTCGCGAGCACCTGTACTAGAGTTTTTCACACCGCCAAACGGAGCTTGTGGTTCTGCTCCGCCAGTTTCATCATTTACCTGAACAAGCCCTACTTCACTGCGCTTAATAAAATCAAACGCTTTTTGGATATTTTTAGTGTAGATTGAAGCACTTAAACCGAACTCCGAATCATTCGATAATTGAATCGCTTCCTCGTAATCTTTCACTTTCACGACAGCCAGCACCGGTCCAAATATTTCTTCGCGTGCAATCGCCATCTCATGAGTTACATTCTTGAAAATCGTTGGCTGAATGTAGTAGCCTTGTGTTTCATTAAAAGCTGGTTCACCACCGAAAATAAGTTCTGCGCCTTCAGATTTCGCCTTTTCTATTGCCGCTAAAATATTTTCATATTGTCCTCGTGAGACAACAGGTCCCATCGTAACACCAACTTCAATTTTCTTTGTTTCATCAATTAATAACGCCAGTACTTCATCGTAAATCGTTTGTTCGATATATACACGGCTTGTGGCTGTACAGCGCTGACCCGTTTGTTTCATTGCACCTTCGATTGTCAATTTTGCTGCTGATTTTAAATCGGCGTCCGCTAAAATAATCGCCGCATTTTTCCCGCCAAGCTCCAGCTGTATTTTTTTATTTGTAGATCCGGCTGTATTTAAAATACTTTGTCCAACGCCGTTTGAACCA
Organism: Solibacillus sp. FSL K6-1126; assembly: GCF_038003445.1. NCBI lineage: Bacteria > Bacillati > Bacillota > Bacilli > Caryophanales > Caryophanaceae > Solibacillus > Solibacillus sp. FSL K6-1126. The sequence goes on from NZ_JBBOPD010000001.1 coordinate 2,546,607, forward strand.
GTAAAGGTAATTGCTTTTACTTCAGGGGCTTCTAATAAAACTTGCCCGACATTTAAACCGCGTCCCTGTACAACATTGACAACGTGTTTCGGAAATCCAGCCCGTTCGAATAATTCGCCAAGCAGCTTTCCAGTCAATGCTGCTTCAATTGAAGGCTTCCAAACTACAGTATTTCCGTAAACTAAAGCCGGTGCAATTTTCCACAGTGGAATGGCTACAGGGAAATTCCAAGGTGTAATTGCTGCAATTACACCAAGTGGTACACGCTTCGTATACAAAATTTTATCTTCATTGGCAGAAGGCAGTATTTCACCCGTTGCGCGCATCCCTTCCTGTGCATAGTAACGTAAAATCGAAGCACCACGCTTTACTTCACCGATCATTTCATTCTTTGTTTTTCCCATTTCACGTGAAGCGGTTTCCGCTACAATATCTATTTCCTCTTCCAGTAAATCAGCCAATACACGTAAAATTTCGCCGCGAGCAACAGAAGATTTATTTTTCCATTCTCTATATGCCTGATGGGCTGATGCAACGATTGCTTTCGTTTCATCTACCGTCAGAAGTTCAACTTGGCCGATACATTCAGCCGGATTGGCCGGATTGAATTGTTCACGGATTTCTCTAATTATCGTTGTCATAAAATTCCTCCTTTAATAGACACAGTTTGCAGTACATCTTTAAAGACTTATACGGAAGGTTGTGAACATCGGCAACCGCTTTAAATGCAATCATTGACGTCCTTGAAGGGTTCAAAAAATGTCGCCGGGAATTATGCCGACACGTTATTCATTATTTTTTATTTCCTTTGGAATCCCGATAATTAATTGCTTAGCCTTCTTTCTCCACAATATTTTTACGCACAAATTCAAATGTCTCGTCTAAAATTCTTAGCATTTCGTTTAATTCAGCTTGCGATAAAATTAGCGGAGGCGCAAATACAATCGTATCTTGTTCATACGTAACTGTTCGCAAGATTAAGCCTCTTTTCATCGTTTCCTGTACAAAAATCGGGCTCAGTAAAGTGTCGAAAAGTTCACCCGTCTCGCGGCTCTTTACTAACTCAATCGCTCCAAGTAAACCGAGTGTGCGGACACGGCCGATAAAGCTGTATTTATCCTGTAGAACACGGAAGCCCTCCAGCATTGCTTCACCCATTTTGGCTGCATTTTCAACAAGGTTTTCACGCTCAATAATTTCAATATTTTTCAGCCCTACTGCACATGCTACAGCATGGCCACTGTAAGTATAGCCGTGCATTAATGTCCCTTTCGATAGCTCACATAAATCCAGGTGAATATTTTCCGAAATGATAACTCCGCCAAGTTGTGCATAGCCACTTGATACACCTTTTGCGAACGTAATCATATCCGGAACAACATCGTAATGCTGCATACCGAATAATTTACCAGTACGGCCGAAACCAGTAATTACTTCATCAGCAATAAATAAAATGCCGTACTCATCACAAATTTCACGGACTTCTTTAAAATAATTTTCCTGTGCGATATTTACTCCACCCGCTCCTTGTACTGGCTCCGACATGAATGCCGCAACTGTTTCAGGTCCTAGCTGTTCTATTGTGTCACGTAAATTACGTGCAGACTGGTTGTATACATAATGGAAACCAGGTGCATGTGAGTTTGTAAAGTCACGGAATGCTTTTAACCCGGTAGCATTTGTTGCCCCCATTGCTACCCCATGGTAAGACTGGGTACGTGAAATAATTGTCTGACGTTGCGGCTGACCTTTCAGTACCCAGTAATGACGCGCTAATTTAATCGCCGTATCATTGGACTCGGAACCGCCTGAAGTGAAGAATACTGTATTTAAATTTCCAGGGGCCATTGATGCAATTTTGGACGCTAAGCGAATGGCCGGTTCATTACTAAACGTTGCAAAACAAGAGCTGAATGCTAACTTTCCCATCTGCTCCTTTGCCGCTTCTGCGATTTCTTCACGACCGTGCCCAACATTGACATTCCATAAAGAAGACATTCCGTCAATGTATACATTGCCTTCCATATCTTTTAAATAAATTCCTTCACCTTCTGTAAAAATGGCAGCCGGTCCATCAGCTTGCTGTTGTTCAATAGAAGATGTTGGATGGAGAAAATGTTTCTGATCCAATACTTTTAACGTTTCTTTTAACTGAATTGTCATAAATAGTTCCCCTCATTTCGTTTTATTTACCTACACCTCTTTATGAGCAATTCTCGTGCCAACTTTGTTTGAAGGGAATTATAAGTATATAGAAATCTTTTAACAACAAAAAACACCACATTTTAATAGATTCAAAAGTGATGTCTTTTGATATTTCAACATGCTTTGCATGTATTAATACAATAAAATTTATAACGGCAATTTTTATAGGTATTTACACAATTTAAATTTAAAATTGCAAAAATGATGCATAAATACATCATCTGTCTTCATACGAAATATTGCGCGTTAAATGATATTTTTGTATTTTCCGGACCAATGTTGACTGATCACAGCCGAGAGACTTAGCTGTTTCACGAATGCTTGGATGTTCAGATAGTGCTTGTTTAATTAGCTGCTTTTCAAATAGAGCCACTTGTTCTTTTAGCGTCCCCTCAAATTTGGGATGCATGATTTGTTTCGTTACAAATTTCTCCTCATGCAGATTTTCTATTGCATGGGCAATATCCGAATTGCTGTCTAATTCCTGTTTAACCATATTCACAGTTATTTCCGGCTGAACAGCAAGTAGGCATATCCGTTCTACGATATTTTTGAGCTGCCGGACATTACCGGGCCAGTTGTATGCCTTAAATATTTTCAATGCGTCTTTTTTAATCGTCCGGTGGATACCATATTTTTTATTGATTAATGCTAAAAAATGATTTACCAACGGAATAATATCTTCCCGACGATGTCTTAACGGCGGCACTTCAATAGGAATAATATTCAAGCGATAATACAAATCTTCTCGGAAACTGCCCTGCCTTACCATCTCTGATAAATTCCGGTTTGTTGCAGCTATAATGCGGACATCAATAGGTATCGGCTTTCCACTGCCGATGCGCTGAACCTCGCATTCCTGTAACACGCGCAATAATTTCACCTGTAGCAGCAAGGGCATCTCACCAATCTCATCTAAAAATACTGTACCGCCTGAAGCAATTTCAAACAGCCCTGCTTTACCGCCTTTAATTGCACCTGTAAATGCACCTGCTTCGTAACCAAAAAGTTCCGATTCCAATAATGTTTCAGGTATCGCACTGCAGTTAATCGTTAATAATTGCTTGTCGCTGCGCCTGCTGGATGTATGGATGAGCTTTGTGATTTCTTCTTTTCCCACCCCCGACTCCCCACTGATTAATACAGTAGAATCCACTTCGGCTACTCTCATCGCACGATCTACTACTTGTTCCATAGCATGGGACATCGATATTATATTTGATTCTTTTGTATGTATCGCTTGTAATTTGTTTTTAAAATTTTCATTTTGTATTTCAAGCTTCTGTACTTCTTGTTCCAATAATTTCAGTTCGGTCATATCACGGGTTATGGCAACTACATATTGCAATTCCCCTGTATCATCGAATATCGGCTTCCCCGTGACTAAAAAGCACTTGCCATTAATAAACGTCTGCAAAATTGTTACTTTTTCTTTTGATTCAATCACTTTCATCGAGATCGAATCACTCATCAATCCTTCTGCCATTGCATCTTTCGCATATCTTCCCATTAGATTAATACCGACAATTTCAATATCGTTTTTATTTTGAAACAAAATTTTGCCATGATGATCACAAATCGTAATGCCGTCAGAGATGGAGTTAAATACTTTTGTCGAAAGCGGATTCATAAAATCGCTGTCGCTGAACTGATTTAACGAGCGCACATTAAATAAATTTCCCTGTGCCGACTCCAGGACTTGTACAAAGTAGCCATCTACCTCAAATAACTCTTTTCCATTTTTATAATGATTTATAATATTTTCGATTAAGTCCGACTGGATTTTGCTTTTCAAAATGATTTCATCGTTTTTTACTACAAAAAAATGCTCTCCTTTATGAAATCCTACTATTGGCATAATGGTCACATCCTCTCCAAAACACCCTTAGACAGCCTGTATCTAAGGGTATTCTTCACCTATTCTATTCGGATAGTAAGTTATCCTTTATTTCCTCTACTTTTACTTCTTTCTGTATAGCCGGTTTGACAGAGAACTTTCGCATGACAAAAAATATAAAAACGGAACCAATCAATACTAATGTACTTAAGTAAAATTGAGAGCGTAAAGATTCAATTAACATTTGGCATAAATAAACGACCGCCAAAACACCGATTGTAATATAAGATAAGTACGGGAACAGCCACATTTTTATCGCAAGAGGCTCACCAGAAACCTTTTCATAATGACGACGGAACCGGATTTGTGAAATGGCGATGAAAATATAAACAACAATCATTAATCCCCCAACACTGTTTCCTAAAAAGTAAAAGATCACTTCCGGAGAAACGAAGTACATTAATGCACAAATATATGCAACAACTGTACTGCCAATTATGGCATGTACCGGTGCTCCCCGCTTGTTTTTAATTTGTGAGAACATTTTCGGTGCATCGCCTTGACGCGACATTTCAAGCAACATGCGCGAACTTGTATACAGAGCAGAATTTAATACAGAAATTAGAGAAATAAAAATGACGATCTGTATAATTTGTGCTGCAACCGGTAAACCAGCCATTGTTAAAATATTTGCATATGGTGCAGCTAGCATAGCCGAATCGTTCCATGGAACAATCATAATCATTATCGCAACAGACCCGACAAAGAATAACCCTAAACGGAATACAACGTTGCGGATAGCACGTACAATGTTTTTTGCCGGATTTTCAGATTCTGCTGCTGCTATTGCTGCAACCTCCGCACCACAAATAGAAAAAATTACAAATACAATCGCTGTCGCAACCGGTACAATCCCATTTGGTGCAAATCCGCCGTACGATGATAATAATTCTAAACTTCTCGGCTCATAATTTGGCCATAATCCCACAATCATTAAAATACCAACAATCAAAAACACTATAATTGCCGTTACTTTAATAAACGACAGCCAATATTCAAATTCACCGAATGATTTAACAGAATAAATATTGACAACTGTCATTAATAGAGTAATCCCTACACCGCCAACCCAGACTGGAATAATCGGAAACCAGTTATGCAATATACCTCCAATGAGTGCCGCTTCTAGCCCGACAATAAACACCCAGCTGGCCCAGTATAGCCAGCCTACAGTAAACCCTGCCCATGGACCAATATATCTTCCAGCATAGGAAGCAAATGAACCAAGCTCTGCAGAACTACCTCTTTTTTTACCTAAAGCGAGTTCTCCTGTCGCCATTTCCCCAACCATTTGCATAATCAGGACAATCAGAAAACATGCAATTGCATACGATATAACAGCTGCAGGACCCGTACTTAAAATATTTTTCCCGGTTCCTACGAATAACCCTGTCCCTATGACTCCTCCAATTGAAATCATCGTAATATGACGCGTTTTTAATGATTTTTGCAATGTGCCCATTTATTCACCCCTCAGTGTATGAATGTAGACATTTATAAAATCCTTCCTCTAATTCAATGTCTACTTTATAAGGAGCAATTTTCATGCCGAAATTTAAAAATTCAGTTTATTGTAGTTAAATAAATGAAGACCTATCATATTTGTGATGCATTTTCGCATCATTGTTGTTCTATTCTTCATCATCTCACTTCTTATTGCATCATCTATCCGAAAGTACGATTAGCTGAACTGACAATTTTCATTTCTTCCCGGTATTTTGCTACAGTTCGTCTTGAGATTTGGATTCCTTCCTTACTAAGAACATTTGTCATTTGTTGATCGGATAATGGTTTTTTCTTGTCTTCCTCTTCAATCAGCTCTTTTATCCGCTTCTTAATATACATTATGGAATCCATTTTGCCCGAAGCATTGGTTAGCCCTTTTGTAAACAAAGACTGCAAAGCATAAATTCCATGCGGTGTTTGAATATATTTCCCCCGGATAGCCCTGCTGACTGTTGATTCGTGCACATCAAGTACTTCAGATACATCTTTTAAACGCATCGGCTTGATTGTATCCATTCCTTTTGCAAAAAAATCTTTCTGTATTTGTACGAGCAACCGAGCCAATTCATAAAGTGTCTTATCCCGCTGCTCAATGCCCTCCATTAATGCAAGTGCATCTTTAAGTGAATCTCGGTAATAGGTTTCATTGTTCGCATCATTTTTAAGTAGTTTCACATAAGTTTCATCAATTGTAACGGATGGCAAATAGTGACGGTTTAATTTGATCGTCCATTCCCCTTCAACATTTTTGACTGTTAAATCTGGGATGATATATGGAATTGCTTCCACCTTATCTCCTGTAATCATCGGGTTCAAGTTTTTAATATAGTTAACAGTATGTTGTACTTCCTGAAGTGGCATTTTATATTTTTTACTTAACTTTTTAATTGCCTGTGTTGCGACCAACTTTAAATCGGCATTGATAAATTCGGCTGCCATTTTTGGAGCATATGGGTCATGATCAATTTGAATCAACAAATACTCTGTATAGCTGCGAGCACCAACACCAACTGGTTCAAAAGTTTGGAGTAAATTCAATATTGCCTCGACATGGACAATACTCGTGTTATATTTTTTGCATACAAATTCTAAATCAGTATCTAAAAATAAACGATCATCTAAAGACTGGATTAAAAAGTTTAAAATTTTCAAGTCCACTTCGGATAAATTATTCTGCATTGGAATCTGTTCAATTAGAAATTGTTCATAGCTCACTTTTTCCGCAAGTGTTTTTTCAATGATGTTATATTGCTCTTTACCGGATCTATTCCAGTGTGATGAAAACGTGTTTATTGAACATTTTGCCAGTTTCATAATTTCCTCGTAATTTCCTTTTACTTTTGCGTCAATTACAGAAAGAAGTGGATTTTCATTTGCTTTTTCATAAATATATTGTTCTAATTCATTCGTAGAAAATTGAAGTATTTCTAAATGCTGCAACAATTTCGCCGACAAAACCTGTGTCAGCTTCTGTGAATTGTTTAAAATCATTTGCATCACTCTCAGCCTCCAATTCCATATTTTTCTACATTATATCACTTTAATGCTAGTTTATCCTTTCTTTTCATCGCACAATAAATAAATAAATAAATAAATAAGAATAATAGGATGTAATATTCGTTATTTGTTTTAAAATGATTGGTATTTTCATTATAAATATAGTAAAAATAGCACAGCCCCTCTATAAAGGGAGCTGTGCTACACTTTGAATGCCTATACTACTAAAAAAATGCCCAATTATTCGAGGGAGGCAATAACAGCAGTTTTCCAGACAAAATAGATTTTGCAACTTTATCAAACGTATTTCACTGTGGTTTGCTTGCTGAGCTAGGCTTCACAAAATCACCTTGGATTGGTTCTGTGCCCCCATGAAATTTGATACGCAGTGATTTTGCTTGCAGGAAATCCTGATGATCCATTACTTGAAAATGAATATGTGCTTCCGAGGAATTGCCAGAATTCCCGCATAAGCCGAGCAGTTGACCTGCTTTCACTTTATCTCCTGTTTTCACACAAATAGAATCCTTCTTAAAATGGGCAATCATGCTGAATTCATTGTGTTCATGTGCAATGATGCAATAGTTTCCTGCTAGATTTTCTTCATCCATCTCACCAGGAACATTGTCTGAAATTCCGTCAATCACTTCGACAACTACACCATCAGCTGGTGCTACGACTTCGTCTCCAAATGCATAGTAATTTTCATTTTGCTGTGTCGAGTTTTTATATGTTTCGTTATTGACCATTTTGACTAAATCGTAAGCATAACGCTGCTGTTCATACGGATAATGATAGTTGATAAACTCGTTCGTGCCGCCCCAAAAAACATACCATTCATCATTAATCGGCATGTTGTATGTATTTTTCGTCCATATTTGATCGCTGTTTGGATAGGTTGCAAACGGTTTTAAATAGATTGCCTGAATAATATCCTGCCTGTCATATGCTATTACAACTGCTTTGGAATAAGTTTCATCAACCCAAATATGCCGATCAAGCCCTTGAAATGTATTGGACACGATACACGTATAACTACTCACATTTGAATTATAGTCTAAAGAAAGCTGGCGAAATTGTTCTAACGATACTAGGTTCTGAAACGACTTTGTTGTTTTCTCGTAGATTTCCTCAAATTCACCGGCTAAAAAATACCGACCGAACTGTTCTTTAAATTGATTATTCATTCAAATGCCTCCTCTTCCTTGCCTGTTTATTTATACGAATTTTCAGATAAAAGGTTTCAAAAAAATTCCTTTCCCATTGTAAGTATCTGCGCACGCAAAAGCATGGCCGCTTCTTTATGAACGGCCATGCCTGTGCATTTTCAATATTTACGCCATAGCAATCCACATAAAGAACAACAGGACAACAAATATAATTTTGTACTTTTCCACTTTCAATATGGTCAAGTTTGTAATCTCTTTTTTAATTGGCCACCAAATGCTTAATCCATACCCAAGCACTAATAACAAGAGCAATGGCTTATAATGTGGTCCAAACCAGTAGTAATAGGCGGCCAAAACAGCGAGGATGATTAAGCTAATTGTCATTGCAATTCCTAATCCACGAATTTTTTTCGGCCTTTCAATTTGACGGCGACTGTAGTAGCTGGTTGACATCAAGTTCATCACAATAACCCCTAGCGCAATAAAAATTACAGGAAATTGTAGTCGATCATGCGCATTTTCCAAGTGAGCTAAAACAGTGGATGGATATTGTTCATATCCTGGATAATATGCATTGTTGGTGACGTCATATAAATAGTTCCATGCCAATTCGAATTTTCGAAGTTCTCCGTTTTTATACCGCACGACAATATCATAATGCAAGTCACTCTTTGGAGGAGCCATGACAGAAGGGAGCTCTGAAATATTTTCAAATAAATAAGTCAATTCATCTATAGTAACATTTTCCACGCCTACGAAAAGTGTCGAAGTTCTGCCTCTAAACCCCTTTTCTCCGTTATTTTCATATGAGGTAATTTTAGCAATCTCTCCTGATGCTGCCTGGTTGTTTTGAATGTCCGATGTGAACAGTAAAAACAGGCCGATGAAACAGATTGACACCATTACACCTAATTCACGGAATCGCTTCATTGACTTACGGGGTTTCGCAGGTTTTTTATGAATGTTGGTGTAAATGGATTTTTTTAATGATTCATTTTCAGGGAGTTCATTTAACTGTTTTAATTGATCATCAAGCTTCATCGATTACACCTCCTAAAATTTTCTGCAATGCCTGCATCGCACTCCGCTGTGTGTTAGCAACCTTCATCGAAGTTAACCCCATAATGTCACACGTTTCCAGAATTGAAAGCTCCTCGATTTTTCGGTAAATGATAACTTCACGTTGGATTGGTTTTAACTTTTGCAGTGCCTCGTATAATTGTTTTCGGTCCTCTTCCTGGATAAGCCACTCATGCGGTACATAACCAAAATCCTGCTGCTCCGGGGCATTTGTAAATGGAAGCCACTTTATTAATGCTTTCTTTCGATAATAGTCATAAACAAGATTCCGTGCGACTTGCCTCGTATAAGTTTGGCAATTGGTTACTTTGGTCAAGTCCGTTTTATAAATTCGCACAAACGTATCCTGTGTTAAATCTTCGGCAACTTGTGCGTGAGATACCATGTAGCGTATGTACTGATAAGTTTTGCGGAACTCCTGCTCATAAAGCTCATCAAAATCCAAATCCATCACCTCTCTTACTTGTATAGACGAACGAAACACAGAAATATGTAATTTTCTTTAATAAATTTTTGCACACTGAAAAAAGCACCTCCTTTATGAGATGCTTTAGTTATTCGATAGGGATTCTACTTTTCTATCCGATTGTTCTACTTTTCGAGTTCAGTTCTCCATTCGTAGCCGTAAGTTCTACTTTCATACCGGTGCGTTCCACCTTACCCGTGAAATTTTCTAATTTCCGCTTGCCGTGTTCTACTTTATGAGTGGCGTTCTACTTTTGCCTTGAAATATTCTACTTTTCTCTTTCCAAGTTCTAATTTACATTGGAGAGTTCCACTTTCCGCTCACAATCTTTTAAATTCACTTAATCCTCATTATCTTAATCATCTTCCAAATCAGCACACCAAACAGCGCTGCCATTATGACGAAAAATGGCCAGCCGATTGTTGCCGCATCTCCTAATGCAATCGTGACAGACCGGTATACGATATAAGCGAATAATATATTAATGATATTGCGCATATAATTTAATGTTTGACGACTATTTCGGTAAAACACCTCGGCATTGGATTCATTAATTCGGGCCGGATAGTTGTGTGTTTCGGGGAATTTTTCGAAAATCATTAAAAAGAAATGCATCACAATTCCAATGCCCGGTAAAATTAACAGCTCCCATCTAGAGCCCCAGCGGTCGACATTGCCGCTGCCGTCAAAATGGGCAGGCACTTCATTCGGCAGTTCTCGCCAGTTCATGAATAGCACAATGAGCATAATTGCTAATGCTATATAGCCGATCATATCCATCAGCCATTCAGATTTTGTTTTTGAAATCTCAATTTTAGGGCGCTTTGTCAAACTCATTTCCATCACCTCTTTAGATTTTTTTAGTCAGCACTTTTTATAGCAATGTTCAGCCAATATCCGCTATACTTGAATTTAATCATCCTCTTGATAGGAGAACTACTTATGCTACTTGAAATTATTCAATTTTTACGGGAAATCGACCAAGTCATATTTTATTACATAAAAGAACTCGGACTGTATATTTATATTCTGTTATTTGCGGTTGTTTTCACGAAAACAGCCTTTGTGATTTTAACGTTTTTACCAGGAGACAGTACGGTGTTTACAAGTGGTACATTAGCGGCAATCGATAAGCTTGATTTTATGACATTGCTCATCATCTTTATCATTGCGACAACGCTAGCTGACAGCAGCAACTATTTTATCGGTAAATCGATACGGAAAATTCCGCCGAAGCGCAATCTCTTTAGGCGTTTTTTATCAGAGGAAACTAATGAAAAAGCTCTGAACTTCCTGGAAAACTATGACCGGGTTGCCATTACGTTTTCACGGTTTGTACCGTTGATGCGGACAATGACACCATTTATATGCGGATATTCCGGCTTTTCGTATGGAACATTTTTGCGCTATAACTTCATGGGGGCCGTACTTTGGACAGTTGTCTGGCTTGGCGGTGGCTTTTTACTTGGAAATATTCCATGGGTTGAGGAAAATCTCGTTTTGACACTCACAATCATTTCCATCTTTGTATTTAGCTTCACAGGTTATGCGTACGTTAAACAATTCAAAAAAAAGGCAGTTACTGCCGATTGAAAAAATGGAGCCTATCACGATCAGATGATAAGCTCCTTTTTTTAGTTTGTTTGATTTTCCTGCTGATTCATTTCATGTAAATATTCAATAATTTCACGGATGCCGTCTAACGAATGAACGAGAATATTCGGGTCAATACAAGAAATCATGCGGTCTTCCAAATTGGCAACCGCCGTAAAATATTTCGTCTTTTCATAATTGACTAGCCCCATCTGCTTTAATACGCCTTCTTCAAAATCGATAATTTCTTTCGCATCGGCAACGACCAATCCATAATTAATCAACTCTGTCTTCAATACAATAATTTTAGACGTTGGTGTATTTGTCGGGCGATTGTATAAAATGGTCTGAAAATCGATTATTGGTGTAAGTTCCCCTCGAATTCGCGTAAAGCCGAGCAAGTAGTTCGGTAAATGAGGAATCGGAGTTACACGCTCCAGCTTTTCAATCGAAACAACCTGCTCAACCGGCACAGCATATTGTTCTGTGCCGCATAAAAATACGACTGCTTTTTCAATGCTCATATGGATACCTCTTATTTCGTTGTTTGAACAACGATTTCTTCCAATAGATCCGCCAGTTTTTCTAGTTCTTCAACCGGCATTCTTTCGTTTGTTGTATGAATTTCCTCATAGCCAACCGATAAGTTTACAGTAGGAATACCGAACCCAGCGATAACGTTCGCATCACTACCGCCGCCTGAAATACCGAGCTGTGGTGTACGACCAATTGCTTCAACCGCTGCTTTAGCAACTTTCACAACTTGATCTTCTTCTGTCGCACGGAAACCTGGGTACATTAACTTCACTTCAACTTCAGCACGCGCACCCATCTCTTGTGCCACACGTTCAAATGTTTCTTTCATATGATCAGTTTGAGCATTCAGTTTTGTTTCATCAATCGAACGAGCTTCCGCAAGAATTGATACTTCATCACATACGATATTTGTTGCTTTACCACCTTCAAAACGACCGATATTCGCTGTCGTTTCTTCATCGAGACGACCTAATTTCATTTGGGCAACAGCTTTTGCTGCAACAGTAATCGCCGAAATCCCTTTTTCAGGTGCAACGCCAGCATGTGCGGTTTTACCGATAATTTTTGTAAATACTTTTGCCTGGAATGGTGCTGCAACTACAATACCGCCCACTTTGCCGTCACTATCAACCGCAAAACCGTATTTGGCGATGATTTTTGAAGGATCGAGTTCCTTAGCGCCAACTAATCCGCTTTCTTCGCCTGCTGTAATGATGAACTGGATTGTACCATGTACGCTATCCTTTTCTTTTAAACGACGTGCCATTTCAAATAATGCTGCGATACCTGCTTTATCATCCGCGCCAAGAATCGTTGTGCCGTCAGAATAAATATAGCCATCTTCACGAATTTCCGGTTTAATGCCTTTGCCCGGCACGACTGTATCCATATGTACTGTAAAATAAATTGGCTCGATTGACTCATCGCCTTTTAATGTTGCGATAATATTGCCTGCACCGTGGCCGTTACGTGTATGTGCATCATCCTGAAAAATATCAAAGCCCATTTCTTCTAATTTTTTTACTAAAATAGGTGCAATCACTTGTTCATGTTTAGTTTCTGAATCAATTTGCACTAATTCTAAAAACTCTTCTACTACTCGGTTCATAATCGATAACTCCTTTAAATAACTAGTTTACGCTTTATTGTACGCCTCTATTTTTGAAAAAACAATGATTGATCATCGGCATTTAAAATGCTTTCTTTTTCTATTAGAAGTGCCTGTTCTTTTTCGATTGTCATGCTCAATTTTTGCTTTAAATCGCGAAGTGTATTCGCCACATCGTCCTGCACGCGCGAAATTTGATCGATTGCTGTTGTAATTTTAGAGTGAATTGACCAATCAGTGAAAATATTATCGAAAAAGTAATCCGTAAACATCACAAAACCATCCGTATGAACTTCCAGTGTATTTTGACGCATCTCTTTAATATCCAGCAGTTCATTTTGGAAACGTTGTAGGGCCATTTGCGCTTCATGCAAATAGCTGTTCGTTTCTTCGAGTTTGTCGTGCTTTAACGCTGTTGCGATAAAGCCCCCGCCTAAAAATGTATCCCATGTTGAGTAGGATTTGGCGTCCTGCAATTGGGAGCCGGCATCTGTCAGCTTATTAAATGCCTGTTTACCCGCATCGATCGCTTCATGGATCTCGGTTTTCAGCTGTTTGCATAAAAGCTCCTGTTCAGTAATGACCGTCAATTCCTTCGCTGCTGCAGGTGCATTCGCCATTAGCCACACTTGCTTTTCGTCTTCTATTTTCTTTAGCTGTTCACGGATTGCGGAAACATTTATCGTGCTCAATTGTTGAACAAGTTTAATCCGGTCTTCTTGTAAATCTTTAAACGTTAACTGAGCTTCTACCAGCTTCAGCTCGGTAACTGCTACAGAGTCCATATTTTGCTCGATTAGCTCATCCTTTTTCCCGGACCAGCCGCGGAAAAGATTGACGAAAGAAAATTCCTCGAGTTTATTCAATTGTTGGCGTGTGTTTTGCAAATCTCGTTCATGCTGCTCAACATTCTGCTTTACATGTTGAATTTGAAGTTCAAGACTTTCGATTTTTTTGCTCAGTTTTTCCGCTTCCAATAGTTGAATGTGATATTGCTCTGCTTGCTGTTGCAATTGCTGCCATCCCATTTTATTCACTCCCTTGTTTATACATGCTGCTAAGCAGCCGTGCAATCTGCATCACTTCGATTGATATTACAGTTCATCCTCATCTTCCTCGAACAGATCCTGCAGCATTTTTTCACGGTGCTGCAAAAAGTATGAGGTAATTTGATAATGTTCGGTTTCTTCGTATTCAACTTGCTCGATGCCATCTTCATCAAATTGATAAATGACCGCTCCTGGGTACCCGAGTAAAATCGGTGAATGAGTTGCGATAATGAATTGGACATTGCCCTGTTTCACCAAATCATTCATCAATGTTAAAAACGCTAGCTGTCTTGTCGGGGATAACGCGGCTTCCGGCTCATCCAGTAAATAAATCGCTTGACCTGTGAACCGATGCTGGAACAGTGAGAAAAATGATTCCCCGTGTGATTGATGATGAAGTGATTTCCCCCCGTATGCTTTGTAGCCATTTTCATCGGTATCATCCAAATGCGAGGCAAACTGGTAAAATGTTTCCGCGCGAAGAAAAAATCCGTTCGTTACTTTTGGCCACCAGGAGAGTTTCACATAATCTCCAAGTGCGGATTCGGATTGATGCACTTCATATGCCTTATAGTTTTGTGTGCTCCCCCCTGCCGGATTGAAACCGATCTGATCCGCAATGGCTTCTAGCAATGTTGATTTACCTGCACCGTTTTCTCCAACAAAAAACGTGACCCGTGCATCCACATCCAGCTCATCCATATGGCGAATAAATGGAATTGAGAACGGGTACTCGCTATAGTCCAATATTTGTTCTTTTTTTAGTTTGACTGATTTTAAAAACATCTGGTTTCTCCTTACTTTACCGCAACTATTATGAATCCGACGATAAATACACTTCTTCAAATGGTTGAATGATGACAAATCCCTCACCGGAAAAGGCCATTTGAATAGATTCATTGCTGCCGCGTCCAATGAGTGTGCGGAACGTAATATCCGTTACAAACTCTGGTTTCAAATTCCCGGACCACGCAACTGTGGCATTCGGGTCCGTATACACAGTTTCACCCGGCTTCACGATTAATGTTAACGGTTCAAAATGGGTTGTAATCGCCACTTTTCCTTTGCCGTCCAGCATCACATTGAATAAGCCGCCTGCCATCATACCAGCCATCTTGCGCATAAGACGAATATCCCAATTTATCGATGGCTCAAACGCGAGCAGATCATTGCCGTTCACGCACAAGCTTTCGTTCTGCAAATCAAAAATTGTAATCTTTTTCCCTTGGTCCGCTAAATATAACCGGCCTTTGCCTTTCGCTTTCATTAGTTGAGTTCCTTCACCTGTCAATGCTTTCTTGAACATTTTCGATACGCCATGTTCCAGAATCCGTTCACGCTCAAATTTGATCGAACCGACATAGGCGATCATCGCGCCCATTTTTGACCATACTTCCCCATTAAGATTCACTTCGAGTACGCGATCAGTTTCCAATTCAAAATAATCGTTTTCATTCTGGTCTTGCTGCGTCTTGTTTACAAAATCGCGAATGGAATAGTTCCCCATAAGTAAAACCTCCCTTTTTATGTTCTACGGATTAATTACTGTATAGGTTTCGAATTTTCTGCATTTTACAATTGTATTAATGCATGATTGATTTTTATCACTACTATCTCATGAAAAATTCCATTACAATAAAAAAGAGGTGATCATGATGGAGTATCGACGTGAAATTGCTTTAGTGTACAGTATTGAGGAAGCTATGACAAAACTGAACATGATTAGGGGGCACGGTTTTTACGAGCATGAAATCCATGTGTTTTCAAAAGATAACCATCCTCTACAATCACTGAAAATGTATACCGATATTCAAGTCCACCTTGCCGGCAATTGGTTTGACAAACTTATCAGTTTTATAACACGCCAAAATGTATATGAAGTGAGCTTACGCATATTGCACCTAACCCCTGAAGAAACTGCCCATTACGGTCATGGCATTGATCTCGGGGCAATCTTCCTTTTTGCCGAGCACGAACACCCGTATGAAAAGGAGAAGAAAAAACAGCAAGCGGCTTTCAATCTGTCTAAAGCAGTAGAGTAATTTTATAAAAAACTGCCGTTGATGATAATGAATTTTAAAATTAACGCACCAGTGACCAAACTAATGACAATTAAATTTAAAATGAAGATAAATCGCTTTGGAAACGGTATGTTCAGAAGCGATGCAATGCTCCAATGAACAATGCTGTAAATAAGTAGCACAATGAACGTTCCAAAAGCTTGAAAGGCAATGGTCAGCAATCTGCCTGAATTCGAAATATCTCCCGGTGGCGCATCTGCTGCAGTAAACAGCATAGAACCAATAAACAACATCGATATGAAATAACAGCTATAGCCGATCAGGCTGACCATCCCTGTATAGACTAAGTAGTTTACAACCTTAGTTAATTTCATCCTAAAAGGTGCAAACTCAATATTTTGCCTCAATTATTTGATTCCTCACTTCCACACTTCATTCAGTTTATCACTATAAAATATTATAGATTTTTTGTATGTCTGAATTTGAGGGTCAGAGGAAGTGCTCGCTAAATTTTTTAATAGAAGCTCCATGGAGCGCTCGTGTTCATTCAAGTTAAACAACGTCATCGCATAAAATACTTGAATGGCTAAATTGTGTGGAAACTTCTTTAACCCTTTTTCAAGCATATGTTTTGAATTTTCGTACTCCCCTAATGTTCTATATGTACTTCCAAGACCTAAATAAGCATTCGCTAAATCTTCTTCATTCAAATTACCTTGAATTGCCTCTTTATAATACGGTACAGCTTTGGACTCTTCTCCAAGCACATCGAAGCTCCAAGCACACTGGTAATTTACATAGGCATCGTTAGGATGTTGTTCAACTAGATCCAATAATAGCTGATTGGATTGCTGTAATTCTCCATTACTTCTTAAATCTATTGCTCTCTGTAGTTGATTCCTTTCATTCATCCATCAAGTCCTCCTGTCACTCTGTGTAAGTATTCAATGAAAATCCCGTTAATTTTTTACAGTCTTTCCCTTTCTTTAGCATAATGGCTTTTTGTAAATTTCACTATAATAAAAAAGGAGTATTTACATTTAATAGGTGGTTAATTTTTGATAAATTCCTAATATTTTATCCTTCTTTTTCTGTTCTGTTTCCTTCTGAACTTTTAAAAACAAAAAACACCTCAAAAATGATTGTATAGTATACAAATCATTTAAGAGATGTTTCTTAGGGTACTTTACTTAAAAATTAGAGTGGAATGTTCCCGTGCTTTTTGTAAGGACGGTCTTCCTGCTTTGTTGATAGCATATCCAATGCTTGAATTAACTTGATACGTGTTTCACGTGGATCGATAACATCGTCAACCATACCGCGTGATGCCGCTACATAAGGATTTGCAAATTTTTCTTTGTATTCTTCAATTTTCGCTGCTCGTGTTGCTTCCGGATCAGCCGATTTCGCAATTTCACCTGCATGAATGATGTTTGCCGCACCAGCAGCACCCATTACTGCAATTTCCGCATTTGGCCAAGCAAATACTAAATCCGCGCCGATTGCTTTTGAGTTCAATGCTACGTACGCACCGCCGTATGCTTTGCGTAAAATAACTGTAATTTTCGGTACAGTTGCTTCTGAGTAAGCATACAAAATTTTCGCACCATGACGGATAATCCCACCATGTTCTTGTTTAACACCCGGGAAGAAGCCGGATACGTCTTCAAATGTAATAACAGGCACGTTAAATGCGTCACATGTACGTACGAAACGAGCTAATTTATCAGATGAATCAATATCTAATCCGCCCGCTAAGAACTTCGGCTGGTTACATACTAAACCAACTGATTCTCCCGCGATACGTGCAAAACCAACAACGATGTTTTTCGCGAATTCTTTTTGCACTTCCATGAATGAACCTTCATCTACTACTTGCTCTACTACTTTACGAACATCATAAGATTTTGTTTGGTCAATCGGTACCACATCAACAAGCTCTGAACGGAAGTTATCGCCTTCTGGAGCAGCTTGTTTTGGTGCTTTTTCTCGGTTGTTCTGTGGTAAGTAAGAAAGTAATTGCTGAATTTGCGCAATTGCAGCTTCTTCGTTCTCAGCACGGAAGTGGGCATTTCCTGAAGTTGCATTGTGCACTTTAGATCCGCCAAGGCCTTCAGCAGAAATTTTCTCACCCGTTACTGTTTCAATTACTTTAGGGCCTGTAATGAACATTTGAGATGTTTTATCAACCATTAAAATAAAGTCAGTAATCGCTGGTGAATAAACGGCACCACCAGCACATGGCCCCATAATTACCGAGATTTGCGGAATAACACCAGAATAGATTGAGTTACGGTAGAAAATATGACCGTATCCGTCAAGAGACAATACACCCTCTTGAATACGAGCACCGCCAGAATCGTTAATACCAATAAATGGTGTACCGTTTTTCGCTGCCAAGTCCATTACCGCTGCGATTTTTTTCGCATGCATTTCACCAAGCGCACCACCGAATACTGTGAAGTCTTGTGCGAATAGATATACATTACGGCCATTGATTTTACCGAAACCAGTAACTACGCCGTCACCAGGACCTTCCAGTTTATCCATACCAAAGTCAACAGTACGGTGTGTGATGAAAGGATTGATTTCAACGAATGACCCGTCATCCAATAACATATCAATACGTTCACGGGCAGTCATTTTCCCTTTTTCATGTTGCTTTTCGATACGCGCATCTCCGCCACCAAGCTGGATCGCTTCTTTACGGTCATAAAGCTCATTAATTTTATCAAACATATCTGGAGTTACTGTCATTGTTGTCATCGTTATTTATCCCCTTTTCCGCTTTTATCGCATAATTCGTAAAGTACACCATATGAGTCTTTCGGGTGTAAAAATGCTACTTCTGCGCCGCCAGCACCTGGTCCCGGCTCTTCAGATAATAGTCGTACACCTTTGTCACGAAGTTCAGCCATGCGCTCACGAATACCAGTTACGCCGAATGCAACATGGTGAATGCCTTCTCCGCGCTTTTCCAAAAATCCATGAATCGCGCTTTTTTCACTCATTGGCTCAAGCAGCTCAATTTTTACATTGCCTGCATCGATAAAAGCAACTTTTACTTGCTGTGATTCTACTTCTTCCATCTTTAATAATTTCAAGCCTAGCGTTTCTGTGTAATATGTAATACGTTCTTCAATATTACGAACGGCAATGCCGATATGATCCACTTTTTCCACGGTACTGACTCCCTTTTGAATAAAATTATTAATTCCTCCACATCTGAAGCGTGTCCGGACATCTGTTGGAGGCTTCTTTTTTTATTGGGTATTTGGAATCCCGATAAAAAAATTTTAAAATTTCGAAAATGTAAAATCTAATGTACTTGAGAATTCCTTCAAATTTGATAAACTAGTACTAGTTCATATTGAAGGAGCGAAAAGAATGAGCAACAAAAAGTTTCAAAAAATAGTCGTTTATTCAATGGTTGTTATCATGTTAATCTCAACTGTTGCAATGGGTGTCGCAGCAATTATGTAATGGATGTTTATGCATCCATTTTTTTAATTCATCCGGTTTCTGAAGTTGATTTCCATTCCGGGTCGGACGCTTTCCGCGGGCCCGAGGCCAACACTATGTTGGTCTCAAAAGCGTTGCCACAAGACGTGGCGTTCTTAGCTTTTGTTCCTATTGCTCTCCCTCGGGCTGTTCCCGCTGGAGTCGCCTCCCCTTCATTCCAATCAATTTGCATTTAAATCAAAAGTTGCCGTCCCATCATGTTCCGTATTATTTCATCCCCTTGAACGATTGCTTGATGACCAGGTATTCATCCATTTCTTCAATAAACTGGTACAATGCCGCCATGGCGAGGAATGTTTCGTGATCGGTTGGCAATGGCATTTTGGCGAACTCTTCTTTTACTTTGTCGAGCTTTTCCAAAAAGCGGCTTGCTGTGTTTCCTGAATGGACGTGCTCGCTCAAGTCTTCCATAAACGCTGCAATTAAAGTAGCCTGCTCCGTCATTACCGGCAGTGAAGTAATTTTCGGCAACACGCGCTCAATAATCTCCAGCTGTCTTTCACGCATATCAAAATACAAGTAATATGTATTTTCTTTACGAGTCACGTGGTTTTCAACATCTTGGAATGCCAGTGCTTTTCCTGCTTCGACCACTTTCGCCGCCTCAATCAGTTCATGACCGTCCCATAATGTATCGCCATCTCTTAGATACCCTGCAATTTCTGCAAGAATTTTCTTCAATAACGACTCCATTTTCTCACGGTGGTAATACAGGCCTTGCTGAATATCCGGCATATACATATTAACGACTAAACCAACCCCATAACCGATTGCCATTAAGTAAAACTCATTAATTAGCAAATCTGCCGTAAAATTGGCGGTCAAATAAATATGCATCATAATAACCGAACTTGAGATAAAACCTTCCACAACTCTCAGCGAAACGATTGTCGGAATGAAAAGAATCATGACAACTCCCAAAACAACCGGTGAATAACCGAATATTTTGAAAAATACAAATGCATAAGCGATCCCGATAAATGTTGAAACAATCCGGGTATACACTGCATGGAGAGATTTACGTTTTGTTGGTTGAATGCTTAAAATCGTCAGAATACCAGCTGCCGTGAAAAACTGCAAATCAAAATATTGGGCAATTGCTATCGCAACAGCAGCACCAATGGCTGTTTTTAATGTACGATAGCCGATTGAAAATTTCTTCATATCGGTTGAACTCCCCCGTTATAGGTGTGCAGCGGGTACGTTCAATACGCACCCGTTACACAATAACTCTAGTAGTATTAGATTTCTTCGCAGTTTTCCTCGAAGTGACCTTGAAGGTTTGTTACAACGCTCATTGGGTCATGTCCTTCGATTTCAAAGCGGCCAACTTCTCCTACAACTTGTCCATCTTTCAATAATATGAATGATGGTGATGATGGAATGTGATCTTCACCGAAATAATAACGTGCTGCTGCTGTTGCTTCTTTATCTTGACCAGCAAATACTGTTACTAAATAGTCAGGACGTTTATCATAATGTACAGCATGTGTTGCTGCAGGACGTGCAATACCACCAGCACAGCCACATACAGAATTCACCATAACAAGAGTTGTTCCTTTACGAGCAAACGCTGCTTCCACATCTTCCGGAGTGAACAGTTGCTCATAACCTGCTGCTTCCATCTCTGCACGTGCAGTCGTTGTAATTTGTTGCATAAATAAATCATAATCCATGTTCATAAGCTTTTTAGCCCCTTTCTATGTTCCTTTTTATCATAGCAAGGTTACGAAAGATGTGCAAAGACTCTTGATTATCATTATTTTCATTCAGCGGAAACTCCCGCTGAATGAAAATAAGCCTCCGGCGGATGTCACAGATTTTTTAAAGGAATTATAGAGATTTCCAGCCTAAAAGCGTCGCATCATGCGAACGGCTGACTGACCCACTTCGTGTGGGTCCAAACTCAAAAAATCTGGACACAATTACGCCTTGGCGTAATTGATTTATTCATTTTTTTCGCCAAATAATGCATTAACCCCTTGTGTAACCGTTAGCTGGCCATGCAATATTTCTTCCTCAAGTGACCGGACCTGCTTTTTACGTTCCGGATTATTATAGAACGAATCTATTAAATGATCGGTAATCATTGTATGGAACCAGTCGCGCGTTTGTTCATGGCGACGTGTCGTCCAATAATTCGATTGCTTAATCGTCTGCTCAAATTCCATCAGCATATCCCATACTATGTCGAGCCCCTTTTTTTCAAGGGACGATACGGTCAGTGACGTACTGAGCCAGCCAGGAGTAGATGGCTGAAGGAAATGAAGGATCTGCTTGTATTCCTGCATTGTCCGGCGTGCAGGACGCACATTGTCCCCATCCGCTTTATGGACGATAATGCCGTCTGCAAGCTCCATAATGCCCTTCTTCATCCCTTGAAGCTCATCTCCCGCACCTGTTAAGACAAGCAGCAGGAAGAAGTCGACCATGCCGCGCACATACGTTTCACTTTGACCGACACCGACTGTTTCAATCAAAATGACGTCATAGCCTGCTGCTTCGCATAAAAGCATTGTTTCGCGGGACTTTTTGTGGACGCCGCCTAATGTACCGGCACTCGGCGAAGGACGGACAAATGCATTTTCCTGGCGCACCAGTTCTTCCATCCGGGTTTTATCCCCTAAAATACTGCCGCCTGAAAGCGACGAGCTCGGGTCGATTGCAAGAACCGCAACGCGCTTGCCCATTTTGCACAGCATCGTACCGAATGCTTCAATAAACGAACTTTTCCCTGCACCCGGTACACCGGTGATGCCAATACGGATTGAATTGCCCGTAAAAGGCAACAACTCCTGCAGCAGCTTCTGTGCTTCTTCTTTATGGGCATTGTTCGAGCTTTCAATGAGCGTTATCGCTTTAGCGAGCGAAGTACGATTACCCGCACGCACTTCGCCAGCCAGCGTCTGTAAATCAAGTGCTTCCTGCTTTTTTTTACGGAATTTCTTTGGGTTTGAATAGCTCATACCATCATGACCACCCTTCACACCATCCATGACAAATAAAGCGCTTTTCTCGTCTTGTGGCATCACTACTCTGCCACTTCCTCATAACCTAACTTTTTATAAATTTCTTCTATAATGCGAATTGCCGATACTGGAATCACAGTACCTGGCCCGAAGATAGCCGCTGCACCTGCTTCATATAGGAACTCATAGTCTTGAGCTGGGATTACCCCACCGCAAATGACGATAATGTCCTCACGACCTAATTTCTTCAATTCAGCTACAAGTTCAGGCACTAATGTTTTATGACCCGCAGCTAAAGAAGATACTCCGATACAGTGTACGTCGTTTTCGTTTGCCATTTGTGCTGTTTCTTCTGGTGTCATGAACAATGGAGAAATATCGACATCGAAACCTAAGTCCGCATAACCAGTTGCAACAACCTTCGCACCACGGTCATGTCCGTCTTGTCCCATCTTCGCCACTAAAATACGTGGACGGCGACCTTCTGCTTCCAGGAAGTCTTCTGTCATTTGCTTCACTTCTGATATCATTTCATCATCCGAGAAGTTTGCAGAGTAGACACCTGAAATTGAGCGGATAACCGCTTTATGACGGCCAGATACTGCTTCAATCGCATCCGAAATTTCACCTAATGATGCACGTGCTCTTGCTGCATCCACTGCAACGGCCAATAAGTTTTCAGAGCCGTCTTCAGCCGCCATCGTTAAGCGTGCTAAATGTTTTTGCACCTCTGCTTCATCACGTGTTGCCTTCATTTTTTCAAGGCGGGCAATTTGTGATTCACGTACGATCGCATTGTCGATATCTAAAATGTCGATTGGATCTTCTTCAGCAAGACGGTATTTGTTTACACCGACAATCGTTTCTGTTTTTGAGTCGATTTTCGCCTGACGTTTAGCCGCTGCTTCTTCAACTTTCATTTTTGGAAGTCCTGTCTCAATCGCTTTCGCCATTCCGCCAAGAGCTTCGATTTCTTCGATTAATGCCCACGCTTTCTCTGTCAGTTCATCTGTCAGTTTTTCAACATAGTACGAGCCGCCCCATGGATCGATTACTTTTGTCATTCCTGTTTCTTCTTGCAGGAATAGCTGAGTATTACGTGCAATACGAGCAGAGAAGTCCGTTGGTAAAGCAATTGCTTCATCCAGTGCGTTTGTATGAAGCGACTGAGTATGGCCCATTGCTGCCGCGTTCGCTTCGATCAATGTACGTGTTACGTTATTGAATGGATCTTGTTCCGTTAAACTCCAGCCTGATGTTTGCGAGTGTGTACGCAATGCAAGAGACTTCGAGTTTTTCGGATTGAATGTAGACATCATTTGTGCCCAGATGCGACGTGCTGCACGCATTTTCGCAACTTCCATGTAATAGTTCATACCGATCGCCCAGAAGAACGATAAACGCGGTGCAAATGCATCAATGTCAATACCTGCTTTTAAACCTGTACGTACATATTCAAGACCGTCTGCCAATGTATACGCAAGCTCGATATCATTTGTCGCACCCGCTTCTTGAATATGGTAACCCGAAATGGAAATCGAGTTGAATTTCGGCATGAATTTCGCCGTATATTCAAAAATATCTGCAATGATTTTCATCGACATTGCCGGTGGGTAAATATATGTGTTACGTACCATGTATTCTTTTAAAATGTCGTTTTGGATCGTACCGGCCAATTTATCAGGCGATACTCCTTGTTCTTCTGCTGCAACGATGTAGAATGCAAGAATCGGTAATACTGCACCGTTCATCGTCATCGATACCGACATTTGATCAAGTGGAATGCCGTCGAATAAAATTTTTGCATCTTCAACTGAATCGATTGCAACGCCGGCTTTTCCGACATCCCCTGTTACACGAGGATGATCCGAGTCATAACCGCGGTGTGTTGCCAAGTCGAATGCTACTGAAAGCCCTTTTTGACCCATTGCCAAGTTACGACGGTAAAAAGCATTTGATTCTTCCGCAGTTGAGAAACCTGCATATTGACGTACTGTCCACGGACGCGCTACATACATTGTCGGGTATGGGCCACGTGTATTTGGCGCGATACCAGCCACATCTTTTAAATGTTTTGCATCTTGAATATCTTCTTTATTGTAAACCGAATTTACTTCAATGCCTTCATTTGTGACGTACGAGCCTGTAGAAGTAAGTTGCTCTTGTTTTAATACATCTTCAATGACAACTGTTGCGAAATTTGCTTTGCTCATTGTTGTACCCCCTTCACGCTCATCACGACATCCGATAGCTTGCGGGCGATGTTTTGACCTGCATAAATAAAGCCGTTTAAGCCTGCTGCAGTCCACGCCGCTTCTTCTTCTTCTTTATATTTACCCGCTGCATCCAATACAGCTGTTTGCTTTTTGTTTTCAAGTAATGCCGGAATAATGGCCTTTGTATCTTCATCCGTTGCTGCTACTACTACATAGTCATAGTCTGCACTTGCCAGCCAAGTTGTTGCATCCTCAATTGTTTGGAAGCCTGCTGTTTGGTATGCGACGATGCCTGCTGTCGCAAAGAATCCTTGTACAAAATCTGCGCGCGGCTTATAATTTTTCAGCTCGCCGAATGTTAAAATCGCTGCTTTGATGCCAGTTTGTGCATAAGTAGCACGCAGGTTTTCAAATGGAATGGCAAGACGTTTTACACCTGCAAATTGAGCATTTTCAGTAGTTGCTACCCCATCTTGCGGGTTTGCATAAATATTTGTACCGATTAATGAGTGCTTGCGTGTTTCCACTTGCTTCATGCGTGCCGCATACACTTCCTCAATATGAGCATTGATGCCGTATGCTTCCAATCCACCAGCAATTTCGATTTCCAAAAACAGTGCCCATGCTTCTTTTACATAGTCTGCTGTTAATGATTCGATAAAGTACGAACCGCCTGATGGATCGATTACATTTGTTACATGCGACTCTTCTTTCGTCACAAGGGAGACATTGCGCGCAATACGGACCGACTGACCTGTCACACCTGTCAATGCATCATGCGGATGTACCGTAATAACATCTGCACCACCGATTGCCGCTGAGAATGCTTCATTGCCTGCACGTAATAAATTTACATAAACATCATATTTCGAGAAGCTGCGTACCGAAGTTTCCACTACGACCGGGACAGCGCTTGCTTCATTGCCGAATGCTGAAGCAAACGCTTTCCATAATACTTTGAAGGCACGAAGTTTTGCTACTTCTGCAAAGAATTGTGTATCGACAGCGAACTGTACGAAAAACTTCTGTTCAAATGCTTTAAAATCTTCTACCGTATTAGCAAGTTTAGCTGCTTGTGCAAGCGCAATAGCAAGCTCTTGTACCGCATTAGCGCCGTCATTATGGAATGGAATCGTATTTGCACAAAACGTGCGGACATTTGGATAGTTAGCTAATTCTATTGTTTCAGGTGAAACAATATAGCCTACAACGTCTTTACGTTTAGCTTCGTCAATATATTTGAATACATCCAGCACTGCATCTTCAGCAGAAGCGACGATAAATTTAAATGAATTTTCCGATAAATAAGAAGCGAGTTTTTCGCTGTCTTGTTCAGACCAGTCAAATGCAATCGGGCTGTTGATTGTAATCATTTCATTGCCGCGCGATAAGCTATCCTCGATATTGGCAAAAAAGCTGGCTGCATCATTGCCAGCGATTTGCTGTGCAACAGTGAAGCTTGTCTGTTTTGTTAAAGAACGGATTGTTGATACTTGTTTCTCCAGTTGCTCTCCCAATTTTTCGATTAAGCTTTCTTCTGTATAAAGTGGGTCAAGCGTGATATTTTCAATTGTCTTTGTAAATAAGGATTCAAACGGTTTTCCTTTTAATGCTTTAATCGCTTCTTCCTTCCACTGCTCATAGCTGGCTGTTTGAAATTCGATCTCTTTCATATTCATTGACATGTGGTCGCTAAGTAGCTTCCCCCCTTGTTATATTTCTGTACTATAGTTTACACGAGAATGTTCTGACAATAAAGAGAAAAAAAACGTGAAAGCCTTATTTTACAGGCTTTCACGGCATTTTCAGTAGACTGACATCTTCTCTTTATCGACATTTTCGAGAATTTCTTTCACACGAGATAAGAATTTCCCACAAATCATACCATCTAAAATTCTATGATCTAATGATAAACATAAATTCACCATAGAGCGTGGAGCAATCATATTACCCTGTACTATTACAGGTCTTTTTACAATACTTTCCACCTGCAAAATTGCTGCCTGTGGATGATTGATAATGCCCATTGACTGAACAGAACCAAATGATCCGGTATTGTTGACTGTAAATGTACCACCTTGCATATGCTCCAATTTCAGTTTTCCGTTGCGTACAAGATGTGCATATTCATGAATTTCTTTCGCAATGCCTTTAATCGATTTTTCATCGACATTTTTGATAACCGGCACGAATAATGCATCATCAGTAGCTACAGCAATCGATAAATTAATATCCTTCTTTTGAATAATTTTATCTTCCGCCCAAACAGAATTGATGATCGGGAATTCTTTTAGCGCCTGGGAGACCGCTTTTAGGAAAAATGCAAAATACGTCAGATTAAATCCTTCTTTTTTCTTGAAATCTTCTTTTATGCTATCGCGGTATTCAACAAGCTCTGTCACATCCACTTCCATCATCATCCATGCATGCGGAATTTCATGTGTGCTGCGCAGCATATTTTTTGCAATTGCTTTACGCACTTGTGTAACCGGAATTTCAATGTCTCCAGCAGCAACTGGAACCTCTTGTTTCGGCTGAGACGCCGGTGCTTGTGTCGCGCCTTGCGTGGACGCTTGTGCTGACGCTTCCTGTTTTGGCTCAGCAAATGCTGTTGGTTGTTCGTCATTCGAAATATCCTGACTTGTCGGCTTACCTGCTGCAACATATGCTTCAACATCTTTTCTTGTAATCCGATTGCCGACACCTGTGCCGGTAATTTGGGCCAAGTCGACATCGTGTTCATTTGCCAATGCTAAAACTGCAGGTGAAAAACGACCCGGCTTGCGTTCTGTGCGCACCGGTTTGTCTTCTTTTTTCGCTGCCGGTTCGTCTTCTTCTTTTTTCTGTGAGCCGGCATTTAGAATTGCTGAGCTGACATTCGAGCTTTTTTCAACTGGAGCTGGCGGCATTTCGGAGCCTTCCACTTCAATTGCGCATACAACCGCGCCTACCGGCAACGTTTCACCTTCGTTTGCGATTAACTCTGTAATTACCCCTGCAAACGAAGAAGGGATTTCGGCATTAACTTTATCTGTTGTTACTTCTGCTAATGGATCATATTTATTTACTTTATCTCCCACTTGGACAAGCCAGCGTTCAATCTTACCTTCTGTCACACTTTCTCCAAGTTGCGGCATGACGATATTTTGAATTGTCATTAAACAATCCCCCTTTAACTAATAGGCCTTTGCTGTTTATTTAGGATTCTTATACAACCCCAATTCTAATAACTAGAATTCTGCAAGTTCGCGAATTGCTTTTTCTACTTTATCAGGATTAATCATAAAGAACTTTTCCATTGTTGGTGAATATGGCATTGCGGGAACATCCGGCCCTGCGAGACGCTTGATCGGTGCATCCAGTTCAAATAAGCAATGCTCAGCAATGATGGCCGCCACTTCACCCAAAATGCTGCCTTCTTTATTATCCTCAGTAATCAGTAGAATTTTCCCTGTTTTTCTTGCAGCTTCAATAATGGCTTCTTGATCTAACGGGTAAACAGTACGTAAATCTAAAATATGCGTTTCGATACCGTCTTTTGCTAGACGCTCTGCTGCCTGCAATGCAAAATGTACTGCAAGGCCATACGTAATAACTGTCACATCATCGCCTTCACGCTTCACATCGGCTTTTCCGATTGGCAATGTGTAATCATCTGTCGGCACTTCCCCTTTAATAAGACGGTATGCACGTTTATGCTCGAAAAACAGAACCGGATCTGGGTCGCGAATGGCTGCTTTTAATAACCCTTTCGCATCATACGGTGTGGACGGAATGACAATTTTCAAGCCAGGAGTACCTGCAAACATTGCTTCAACCGATTGCGAGTGATAAAGGGCACCATGAATTCCCCCACCAAATGGTGCACGCACAACTAAAGGACAGCTCCAGTCATTGTTTGAACGGTAACGGATTTTCGCCGCTTCCGAAACAATCTGGTTTACAGCAGGCATAATAAAGTCCGCAAACTGCATTTCAGCAATTGGACGCATGCCGTACATCGCTGCACCGATTGCAACACCGGCAATCGCACTTTCAGCTAACGGTGTATCCAATACGCGCGCTTCCCCGAATTGGTCATACAGGCCTGTTGTCGCTTTGAACACCCCGCCTTTCAACCCAACATCTTCACCTAATACGAAGACACTGTCATCTCGCTCCATTTCTTCTTTCATTGCTAAGTTAATCGCATCAATATAAGAAATTACCGGCATTACGCATCTTCTCCTTCCGCATACACAAAACGCAATGCATGTTCTGGCGGGGCATAAGCTGCATTTTCTGCATAATCTGTCGCTTCATTGACAGTATCCATAATTTTTTTGTTCATTTGTTCCAATAACGCATCGTCTGCTACACCACAGTCTTTTAAGTATGTTTCAAATAAAATAATCGGGTCTTTTGCTTTTCCTTCTGCAATATCCTCAGCTGTTCTATATTGACGATCATCATCATCAGAAGAATGGGCTGTCAGTCGGAACGAAACCGTTTCGATCAGTGAAGGCCCTTCACCGCGTCGAGCACGATCAGCCGCTTCTTTCACCACTTTGTATACTTCCAGCGGATTTTTGCCGTCTACCGTTACACCAGGCATCCCGTAGCCGATTGCACGGTCAGATACTTGTGCACAACCCAGTTGTCGCTCAACCGGAACAGAAATGGCATATTGGTTGTTTTCTACCATGATAATAACCGGCAATTTATGCACTCCCGCAAAGTTTGCCCCTTCATGGAAGTCTCCTTGGTTTGACGAACCTTCACCGAGTGTTACAAATGTGATAAAGTCCTTTTGCTGCATTTTCCCTGCAAGTGCGACACCGACCGCATGCGGTACTTGTGTCGTTACAGGAGAAGAACCCGTAAGTATACGATTTTTCTTTTGCCCGAAGTGTCCCGGCATTTGACGCCCGCCAGAGTTTGGGTCTTCCGCTTTCGCAAACGCCGAAAGCATTAAATCTTTTGCCGTCATCCCAAAATGAAGGACAACCCCCATATCACGATAGTACGGCGCAATATAATCCTTTGTATGATCAAGGGCAAAGGCAGCACCTACTTGAGCTGCCTCTTGTCCTTGGCATGAAATAACAAACGGTATTTTTCCTGCACGGTTTAACAGCCACATCCGCTCATCAATGCGGCGTGCCATTAACATCGTTTCGTACATTTTCAGTACATCTTCATCCGTTAACCCAAGTTGTTCATGTGTTATTGTTGTAATGTCAGTCATAAAATACCCCCTTGTCACTCTTAAAAATGAATCGCTTTCCCTTCAATCGCCAGCGCGGCTTCCCCGATGATTTCGCTTAATGAAGGATGCAAATGCACCATCTGTCCAACTTCCCATGGCGAGGCATTTAAAAACAAGCCTAGTGCAGCTTCAGATATTAAATCCGTTGCATGCGGTCCAATTAAATGGACACCGACAACATCATTTGAACTTTCATCCGCAACTACTTTCACAAAGCCTGCTGTTTCACCATACACAATCGCTTTACCGATCGCTTTAAACGGGAATGTCGTTGTCACAACTTTATAGCCGTTGTTTTTTGCTTGCTCTTCTGTAAGTCCGACACTTGCGACTTCCGGATTACTGTAGACGCCTCGTGCAATATTTGCATAATGTAGAGGAATCGAATTCTGTCCCGCAATATGCTCGACAGCACGAATTCCTTCATGTGAAGCAACATGTGCCAACTGCATACCGCCGATGACGTCTCCTATAGCATATATATGACGTTCTTTCGTCTGGAAATGTTCGTTTACTGAAATATATCCATTGTTCAGTTCGATTTCTGTGTTTTCCAAGCCGATATTTGACGTGTTTGCTACCCTTCCAACTGAAAGTAAAAGTGCTTCCGCTGAAATGGTTTCATCATTTACTTGAAGCGATACATTTTCCTTTGTATCAATTGCCGAAGGATCGAGTTTTACATTGAAATGAACGTTCACTCCGCGCTTTTTCAAAGATTTCAGCATCTCCGCTGAAATTGCTGCATCTTCAGTCGGCAGCAGACGGTCACCTAACTCTATGATCGTGACTTCGACATCAAAATCAGTGAGCATTGACGCCCACTCGACACCGATTACACCACCACCGATAATAATGGCTGACTTCGGAAGCTTTTCGATCGTCAGAAATTCATCTGACGTGAACACCTTTTTCCCATCAACTTTCAAACCGTCCAATGTACGGGGGCGAGAACCGGTCGCAACGATGACGTTTTGCGGCACAAGCATCTCATTTTCTGTGCCATCATTCATTTCCACCGATATTGTACCTGGCATCGGGGAGAAAATAGATGGTCCTAAAATACGGCCGAAACCATCATATACATCAATTTTCCCTTTTTTCATCAAGTGCTGAACGCCTTTGTAAAGTTTATCTACAACACTAGACTTTCTTTGTTGGACACGTTCAAAGTCGATTTTGACGTCGTTTACTTCCACCCCAAAATCAAGTGCCTTTTTTGATTGCACATATACTTCCGCACTTCGGAGCAATGCTTTTGTCGGAATACAGCCCGCATGCAGGCATGTACCCCCCATTTTATTTTTTTCGACGATTGCCGTTTTCAATCCTAGCTGTGACGCACGGATCGCGGCTACATAACCGCCTGTGCCTCCGCCTAAAATAACGACATCATAATCTTTTGCCATAACCGACACCCCTTTTTTCCAGTTACAAAATCAATTTCTTCTTTCGTAATCGCTTTTTAGCGACCGTTTAAAATATTTTTTTCGTTTTGAAGGAACTGACTGCGGGATTTCGCTACACGAGCAATACGCTCTTCTGCTAAACGGTTTGCTGCCAAATAAGTCGGAATATCTTCTTCTTTTGATATTGCAAAAATCTTTTCCAAGCTTGTGTAAATCGTTTCAACACGCTTCATTGCACGTTCACGATTATAGCCGTATAACTCGTCTGCTACGTTAATAACCCCGCCTGCATTAATCACGTAATCCGGTGCATAAACAATCCCTAAATCATGCAGTACTTTACCATGTCTTGATTCTGCCAGCTGATTGTTTGCAGATCCAGCGATAACCTTCGCTTTGAACGTCGGAATCGTTTGATCATTAACAATTGCGCCAAGAGCACACGGCGAGAAAATGTCCACATCTTGTGCGTAAATCTCGTCAGGTGCTACAGCTACCGCTCCAAAGTCTGCAACGACACGGTCGATTGCTTGCTGATTAATGTCAGTTACGATTAGTTTCGCTCCTTCATTATACAAGTATTCACATAATGTATACGCAACATTCCCAAGACCTTGAACCGCTACTTTACGACCTGCCAGCGAATCATCCCCAAACGCTTCTTTTGCTGCTGCCTTCATCCCTAAAAATACACCGTATGCTGTAATTGGCGATGGATTGCCAGAGCTGCCGAATGCCGGTGAGATACCTGTCACATAATTTGTTTCTTCATGAATTAAATCCATATCGGCAACCGTTGTGCCTACATCTTCCGCCGTAATATATCGACCATTCAGACCTTGAATGAAACGTCCTAATGCACGGAACATTTCTTCGTTTTTATCCTTGAACGGATCTCCAATAATAACTGTTTTACCGCCACCTAGATTTAAGCCTGCCGCCGCATTCTTATAAGTCATGCCGCGTGCTAGACGTAGTGCATCTTCAATAGCTGCTTCCTCTGAGGCATATGTCCACATGCGCGAACCCCCAAGAGCTGGACCCAATGTTGTATCATGAATAGCAATAACCGCTTTTAACCCCGATGCCTCATCTTGGCAAAAGACTACTTGTTCAAAATCATATTTCTGCATGTACTTGAAAATTTCCATAACACTATACCCCTCCACTCAAGAAAGCGCTTACTTTCTCGTATATTATTATTTTCTGTTAATTAGAGATAATAAATACTTAAATTTGTATAATTTTATTATCGTTATTTTTACAATACTTATAAATCTAAAAGGATGCAACTAGAAATCCCCAATTTAATTTAAATTAGAATATTCGGACAATTTTTACCTATAAATGCATTTGAAAACCGATTAAAATTACTTTCGAATAAACTATTCTAATATAGTTATTTAGGTATTTTTTTTACTAAGCCTATATTTCCATTCTATGAATCTATACCCGATTATTGACTTTCTCTACCTGCATTGTAAAATTAAGTGATACTAAAATAATCAGAGACATTGTTTCATTCACTGTTTTTAGTCTGAAGGAGGTTTGAAAATGGCACGTATGGCTGCATTTATCGTACTAGTCATTCCCGCAATTTTAATGGCTGCAGGGATAAAATTTATGCGGGATACATTATTCGGGATTTTAATTTCACCATTTCCATGGATTTGGTTACAATTCATTATTGGTGCCATCTTTTTTGCCGTTTCATTTTTATTTTTTGCAGGTTTTTTACTGCATCGGGATCGCAAGCGCGGCAAAGTATCCGAACGCTGGCAGAAATAGGTCTACAATAAAAAAATCAAATTTTTCTCTGGGAGGAAATTTGATTTTTTTCGTATATTCAGTTAACTCTTTTTTCAGGAAGAGTAAAGTTATTGTAACATGACACTAAATTATTAACGTGAAAGTAAATTGGCGAAAATTGTAATATTCCCCCATAACAAATCAAACTTACCGATTCACCTGGGCTTCCCGAACTAAATGGGGGAAATCCGTAATCCACCCTTTTACAATTGAATGGGGATTTTTCAGAAAAGATTCATTACCCTGAATTCCGTAAAAACGCATGCCGATATTGGCTGTTTTACAAGCCTCTAAATATTGACCTTTATAGTACCGTTTATGTGCATGTATCGCATCAAAAAAATTTTGCTCCTCTAATGTTCCCCAATAGAATTTTCTCGTTATAATAAACCCCGTCTCGATGTCCGGCCGAATTTCTTTCACAATTTTTAATAAAGATTCGTGAAATGACGAGAAATGACTGTTTTCAGGTAAAGTAATTGTATGCAATAATTCCTTCAGCACATTTTCGTTCGTTATTAGCGATTCTTTTAGCTCCACATTCAACGCAATATTTTCTGCATTCGCCCACTCCAGTACATCGGCAAAAGCAATCATCCGGTCACGACGAAACAGCCGTTTAAACCGCGGACCTAATTTATAGTGAATGAGCTCGTCATAAGAACACTGATTAATCATTTTATTAATGCCGGCCAGTCTTTTTAAGTCATTGTCGTGAAACACCACTAAAATACCATCATTTGAAACTTGGAGATCCAGTTCAATGCCATCTGCCCCAAGTTCTTTCGCTTTTTTAAAGGCAGCAAATGTATTTTCTAAGTGAAAGCTCGATGCCCCTCGATGGGCAAAAATGGGTATGTCATTCATTATACATTCAACTCTCCATTTTCTATTAAAAATCGCCCATTTGTAATAGACGTCAAAACAGTGGACTTTTTGCCAATCTGTATATATGTACCAGGATATGCTTCTTTCGTCACATGAATCTCTGCTTTACTAACTTCACGTAAATCGTTCATTAATTGTTTAATTTCTCGATCTAAATTTTGCGCTGTTTCCTTAGTGGAAGCGAGCTTTTGCTTTGTTATCTCCAGTGCTGCCAATTGTCGTTGTGTTAACGTATGTATAACGGGTAGGATGCGATCTATTTGACTCTCTAGCTGCACCATATCTTCCTGCATTGATTTTAGCAGAGATGCCTTGTATTGAATAACCTCAAGACTTTGTGCTTTATTTATGCTATTAATAATTAATTCAGTCGGTCTTTCCAATCTATTTCCGGTACATGCCGTAACGATAGTACTTTTTGCGATTGCTGTACCACCGATAATTTTCCCTTTCCGCTCATCGACCAATATGGAATGTGCGGATAAGTTGGATCCTAATGAATAAAATCCAATATTCAGATTTTGACCTGCAACTAAATGAGCGTCATTCACATGTTTAACGAATATATCCCCAGCAGCTTCAACAAGCGTTTCGCATAACCCGAATATGCCCCCTCGAATGAAAATATCTCCATATAAGGATTTGATCAATTTTGCGCCGGATACACCTTCTGGACCTTCAATTGAAATATCTCCATTTGCTATAACCGAAAAACCTGGCTGGACTGTTCCCTTAATCGAGACAGACCCATTAAATTCAATATTACCGGTTTCTATGCCGACATCACCAACAATCGGTAAATGGTGGTTAACACTTACCATTCCTTCATGTTCTTCAACTACTCCGCTAATTTTCGATCGAAGTACCGTTTTTCCATCTTCCTCGACTTCATATGCCGATTTCCGATCATACTTTAACTGCAAATCTCGCCCAAAAGGAGCAGGAATTGACTCTCCAAAAATATTTATTCCCGGAGTACCTGGCTGTGCATGAATTTTCTCACCAAGCCATGCGCCTTCTTCAATTTCATAAATGAAGTTCATATCATAATAATCGGCTTTACCATCTTCTCTTATGACCGGTTTCCGCTCAGGTAATTCTAAATAGGTAATTTGTGCATCATTTCCTTGGACAGGTGGGGTACCTTGCGCAATTAATGTTGCCTTCGAAGTGACAATGGATTCCAGATTTACATTTAAAATCCCGTGCGTTATGTTATTTTCAGCTAAAAGTATCTGAACTCTATTCTGAATGGACTGTACGTTTTCTTTTATATACTCCACTGTCTCATATACAAAAAGCGATGCTGACATTTTATCTCGTGAAATTTCGATCATTATTGATGGGAGCCATATTCCGATTTCTATCGATTTGTCGGTAACTTCATTCAATTCTTTTTTTAATAATGCGAAATTTGTAAGTTTAATACGAGGATGTTGGCGCAATATCGTTTCAAAATCTTTTAGCATGAAGCCTGGTTTTCGTGTGTGGATATATACTTTCCTATCTTCTTTTATTATTTCAAAAAAATGATTTTCATAAATAACCATGCCCTTCCACCTCCTCATACATTACAGTATATACAAATAGTCGATATTTGTTTAGTTAAATATTGGATGAATAGGAGGTTTTTTAGCATGTCCATCAATTAATATGAAAAGCATCTGACTCATAAGTTATAAATACCTAAAATATTTTATTATAGTGAACGTTGAAATTGGAGTAAATTATGGTACATATCTGACAGGTCAGTTAAGTAACTTTCGTCTTGTGTCTCAATAGCCATAAGTGTTCTATTGATCATCAAAATATCTAGTTCGATTGAATTAGTTAAGTTTTGATGGTGTATATCATTTTCGATGATCTCGTTTCTTAATATTCCCAGCTCATTTAAATAATTCTCAAGCTCCATTTCCATCCTTTGAAGCTGTGAGTTGCTTAATGTACCGAGCAGCAATATATCGTTATAACATGTCTCACGTTGTACATGTAATTCTTCTTTATATTTTTTTACAACCTCATCAGGAGAATTGGCTGTTATCGTAGAGGATGCATCTAAATCATACGGAAATCTTACTAGAAGAACAAATGTCAGGACACCGAGCAGGATTATTATGAATTTCCATCGTTTCATTTATCATCGCTCCTTATTGTTGTCCCCCTATTTTACTTCGAAATTGTATTAATAATATGAAATTAATATTAAAATCCTATGACAACAAAAAAAGTGTCCAGCAACAGCTAGACACAAATAGAACAATACGTTTTCAAACATATTATCCAAAGAAAGGAGGTAAAAACGAAGACGAAGAATTTCTTAGCCTTGCTACCTAATTTTACCCTTTGTTATTTTTTGTTAAACGTAAATTACAAATATTTTAAGTCAAAATTCAATTTATATGATCACAAAGACTAAAAAATCTCTTTTTAGGTTAGAATACTCATAAATTATCAATGAATGTAAAAGGATGATTATGTAATGAGTGTTATTGTATTAGATAACAAAAGACTTTTTCTAAAAAGAATTAAAAGTTATGAGCTGAATACAGAAGAAATATATTATAGAAATGATAAAACAGAGGAACGATTTCTTTTCCTATTCCTTATGAATGAGGAGGAACTATGGAGTGAATATAAGTTCGAATATTTATATATTAAGATGTTTGACGGCAGCGAATATAAGTATTTCTCTGATAAAAAATTAGATAATATTTTAAAGAAAATGGATAACTACTTTAAAGAAATCGGCATTGACAGTGAAGTAGAAGATTGCTCTTATGATCTTTCTGACGATTGTTACTATGTTAGTGAAAAATTAAAAGAAATACTAGAAAATAATGAGTATTTAGCGCAAGCTGTTGATAGTTATATAATAACGAAGGATACGTTCATATTCGTTGATGAAGACATTTCAAGTATAGCGACTAGAATGGATAATTCCTTTGGCTTGGTATAAGAGCATTGAATGATCAATTCTTACTAAGAACGGGCATAAAGCATTAAAAAACGCCTTCTGAACAATTGTTCTAGGAGGCGTTTTTATAAAGTAATATTCTCGTAATAAATAATAAGTTTCCGAGGCGAAATGAACTCAAGAAAGTTCTTAACTCGCCACCATTTCAATACGAATCTTATCTGCAATCATCGCAATGAACTCTGAGTTTGTCGGTTTTGATTTCATATGGTGCACTGTATAGCCGAACAGTTCTGAGATATTCTCATAGCTGCCGCGGTTCCAGGCTACTTCAATGGCATGGCGAATTGCACGTTCCACACGTGACGGGGTTGTCCCGAATTTTTTCGCGATTTCCGGATATAAAATTTTTGTAACTGAGCTTAATAATTCAATGTCATTGTAAACCATCTGGATCGCTTCACGTAAATAAGCATATCCTTTTATATGTGCAGGTACACCAATCTCTTTAATGATGCCTGTAATCGTTGTATCCAATAAGCGTGTATCCATTTTTGCAGGGGTGTTCGTTGATAAAACCGGTACACGTTTTTCCTGTTCGACTTTCTTTCCTGCACAATGCAGAATTTTTTGAACTAGCTGCTCAAACTCAAAAGGTTTCAACATGAAGTAAGAAGCACCGTAATTCACTGCCTGCTTCATTACATCTTCTTGTCCGAATGCAGTTAGCATAATGACTTGTGTCTGTGTATAACGCTCATCGTTATACATTTCTTCCAATACAGCCAGTCCATCCAAATGCGGCATAATGATATCCAATAGTAGAACATCGATTTTATGCTCTTCCAACATTTTAATACAGATTTTTCCGTTGGATGCTGTAGCAACAATTTCAATTTGCGGATGATTTGTAAAATACACTTCCATCATTTTTACTAATTCGCGATTATCATCTGCAATCGCAATTTTCACCTTTGACAAACAAAATCCCCCTTTAAATTCTATTTCTTATATATTCATTACAATAGCAAATTGTATGAGTTTTCTTACAAATGTCTAAACTTCTTTTGTAATACAATTGTAACAAAAATGAACGACAGTTGTCCTTCGATCTCTCTTATTTTGCATTGTCCTTTAGTGAAGTTTCGACAGAATTACTAAATTTCCTTTTCTTACACAAAAAATGAGCAACAAGTATTATCTTTTCTTACTTTATCGACAAGGAAATTTATGGTTCTACATTTGTCGATTTATCTTTATATACTATTGTAATGAAAAAAGCAAAAAAAGACTACACTTTATTAAAAAGTATAGTCTAAAGTATTTTAGTACGGGCTCTTTTTCAGCATTTCAATAACAAGAATACCGGCACCTTTTGTTGGTTCTTCGATAAACATATGTGTTACCGCACCCACAAACTGGTTATTCTGTATAATAGGACTCCCGCTCATCCCTTGAACAATACC
Source organism: Solibacillus sp. FSL K6-1126 (assembly GCF_038003445.1). Lineage (NCBI taxonomy): Bacteria > Bacillati > Bacillota > Bacilli > Caryophanales > Caryophanaceae > Solibacillus > Solibacillus sp. FSL K6-1126. The sequence goes on from NZ_JBBOPD010000001.1 coordinate 2,585,176, forward strand.
GCCCGTTTTCTTTATAAGACGTTCATCGACGACATTGAATGTAAACGTATTATCCGTTTGTTTGTCAATTTCAATATCAAATAAATTGACTTCTTCTCCGTCGATTGCCGTTAAGATTTGTGCTTTACCCTTTTTTAATTCATTTGCATGTATAATTTCCAGCGGTGGATGCAAACTGTCATGTAATGATTGTTTCCAATTTCCAAAAATTCCGTAGACATCATTGGTTTTTACTGAACCGAGTGGCATTTGTGATTTATCTACAACTGAAATTTTATACCCTGGTTGTCCAGGCGTACTTTTCTTCACTTGTGAGATTGATGCTTCAAAGATTGCACCATCATTAAATTTTGGAGGCTGCTTCATTGTAGAATCTACAATTTGATGTCCTAGCGCTCCGTATTCCATCGTTTCAGGATCGATATACGTTAAAGTACCTATTCCATCAGTTTCACTTTTTAAAAATGGTTTTAAATGCACCAGTTCATGAGCTGATACGTTGATGTCTCGTTGTTGCTTTCCATTCTCAACGGTCAGTGTAAATGATTCGCCTTTGCCGGCAATGTCTTCTAACTGGCTTACTTTTTCACCATTCAGTTTTAAAATATGTTCTCCCTTTTTCAACCACTCACTATTTTCCAATAATACGTCCTGTGCAACCATTACATAAGGCATCTCCAACTGAACGCCAATTGAATGGCCCATTGGAATTAACGATTTTCCCAATACTTCTATTGGTGATAACATAAAAAGCAATGCAACGAGTATCGACCATTTTTTAATCATCCTTCACCTCCTCTATGCGCTTACTATGTGAAAATTTGACGGAGTTATGAACGGAAAAATTTTGTTGATATGAGGAAAAATTAGAATGTATTCGTTGTAATCCTTGCTGCTTAGGGACATTGAAACTTATACGGTTAAAAAAATAAAAAAACGTCTAAAATTTTATTAATTTTAGACGTTTTTAAATTTAGTTCATCATTTCTTTACGTTCATTGGCCATATGAATTAATTCCGAAGCATGTTGTAATGTCAGGTCTGTTATTTCAGCTCCACTCATCATGCGGCTGATCTCCACGATTCGTTCCTTTTCTTCCATTTCCGTAATCGACGTAAATGTACGGTTATGCTCTACTTGCTTTTTAATGTAGTAATGATGATCCGCCATTGCAGCAACTTGCGGCAAGTGAGAAATACATAATACTTGTGAATTGACTGAAATTGCGGCAATCTTTTCTGCAATTGCCTGTGCTACACGTCCGCTGACACCTGTATCAACCTCATCAAAAATTATTGACGTAATGCCATTTGATGAAGAGAAAATTGTTTTAAGTGCCAACATCATACGGGAAAGTTCCCCTCCGGAAGCGACTTTAGGCAAGGACTTCGGTGGTTCCCCAACATTTGTTGAAATATAGAATGCGACAAAATCCTTGCCGTTTGCGTCCAGCTGATTCAATGGCTCGAATTTAACGATAAACTGCGCTTTTTCCATATGCAGCATACGTAGTTCATTCATAATCGCATCACTTAGCTTAATTGCATTTTCTTTGCGGATTGTCGTCAATTCTTCTGCAATTTTATTTAAATCTGCTTCCATTTTCGCCAGCAATTGCTCATTTTGCTGCAATGTTTCATCACGGTTCATAAGCTGGCTCAACTCTTCTTCGATTTTTTCGTGATACGTTAAAATCTCTTCAACTGTCGTTCCATACTTACGTTTCATATTTTGATATAAAGCAAGACGCTGCTCGACCTCATTCAAACGCTCTGCGTCATACTCTAAATCATCCAGCACATTTTTCACTTGATATGCTGCATCCTGCAATGCATAAAAGCTGGAAGAGACCGCTTCTGAAGCCTCTTTGAAATTCGAATCGAGTGCAACAATATCCTCCAGTGCATTCATGGCATTACCAATGAAATCCAGTCCGGTTCCATCATCGGAAATCGCTGAATATGCAATGTTCGCACGTTCGAATATTTTATGGAAATTCATTAAACGAAGTCGTTCTTCATCCAATGCTTCTTCTTCGTCGACTTTTAATCCGGCCTGTTCCAGCTCCTGAATTTGGAATTGATATAAATCAATGCGCTGTGCCATCCGCTGCTCGTCCATACTTAGCTCAGCCACTTCTCTTTTTAACTGACGATACGCTTCAAAAGCTTCATCGTACCTTGCTTTCACAGGCTGAAGCTTATTATGTGCATAATGATCCAGTAAATTGATATGGAATTTTTCATCCATAAGCTCCTGGTTTTCATGTTGCCCATGAATATCAATTAAACTGCCGCCAATATCACGCAAAACAGATAATGGGACAAGTTTGCCGTTCACTCTGCAAACGCTTTTTCCTGAATCATGCAGGTCCCGTCGTAAAATAATCGTATCTTCTTCTGATTCAATCCCATTTTCTTCAAGTTTTGCAAAAATCGGATGATGACTATTATCTACATGAAATAATCCGCCAAGTTCAGCCTTTTTCTCTCCGTGGCGGATAAACTCCGTTGAGCCGCGCCCGCCAGCCAATATATTAACCGCATCAATAATAATAGATTTTCCGGCACCTGTTTCACCTGTCAAAACAGTTAAACCACCAAAAAAACTAACGGTTAAATCATCAATAATAGCAAAATTTCGAATGCTTAATTCTCTTAACAAACCATTCCACCTCGGTTTACAGCATATCTAATAAGCGATTTTTTATTTCTTCACGTTCGTCCTCTGTTCGACACATGATTAAAATCGTATCGTCCCCACAAATCGTTCCTAAAATTTCTGTCCAGTCCAGATGGTCAAGCAGTGATCCGATTGCATTCGCATTCCCCGGCAATGTTTTCATAACTAGAAAATGTGAAGCTCCATCAATTGAAACAAAAGCATCAGCCAACGAACGATGCAATTTTTGAATTGGGTTGAAACGTTGGTCAGCTGGTAAACTATATTTATAACGACCGTCCTGTAACGGTACTTTTACTAAATGCAATTCTTTAATATCTCGTGAAACCGTTGCTTGTGTGACGTTGTAACCCGCATTTTTCAGCTGATCGACTAAATCGTCCTGTGTCTCGATTTCGTTATTTGTAATAATATCACGGATGCGTATATGGCGCTGTCCTTTGTTCACAAAAGTCACCTCATTAAAATGTTTAGGAATATATGTATATTTACACTACCATTTGCATAAAGGAAAAACAAGAAAAAACCGTACATATGTTCAAAAATCCGTTCTTTCCGACTGTTTTCTACATGAAAATAAAAAGTAAAATCTGCAAATTTCGCATAAATTTTGTCCTGTTTCCATAGAACACTCCTTTACAAAGTCCGTTGATTTCCATTGCGGGCGGACGCTTTCCAGGGGCCCGGCTCGAGCCTGTAGTCTCTCCCACGGGCTATTCCCCTAGGAGTCGCCGCCCTCCATTCCAATCAACTCCCGTTTTCAACAAAAATGTATGCCTCTTTTAATATGTCCATAAATAAACAAAAACACAAAACAAATCCATAGGAATCTGTTTTGTGCTTACATTATTTCAGCTGCATATGCGCGTCTTTTACGACTTGTTCGAAATTTGTGAAGGACTCTACTTCTTCACCGTCATGCGGATTATACAGGTGGAATAAAAATTCAATATTCCCTTCGCCGCCTGTAATCGGTGAATACGAAGCATCCTTTACGACAAATCCGATTTCTGTTGCCATTTTTGCTGTTTCTTCTAAAACAGCTAAATGGACTTTCGGTTCACGGACAATTCCTTTTTTCCCGACATTTTCACGACCTGCTTCGAATTGCGGCTTTACAAGTGCCATAACATCGCCACCTTGCACTAAAATGGTTTTTAGCACAGGCAAAATCAGTGATAACGAAATGAAGGAAACATCGATGGTTGCAAAACTTGGTAAGCCTTCTATCAAGTCTTCAGGCTTTGTATAACGGAAATTGGTTTTTTCCATAACCGTTACACGCTCATCCGAACGGATTTTCCATGCAAGCTGGTTTGATCCTACGTCTAGTGCATAGCAGTGACGGGCGCCGTTTTGCAGTGCACAATCTGTAAATCCGCCTGTTGAAGAGCCGATATCAAGCATTAGCTTACCTTCAACAGATAGATCAAAAATTTCCAGTGCCTTCTCCAGCTTTAAACCGCCTCGTGACACATATTTTAACTGTGAGCCTTTAACTTGCAGCGGTGCATCGATTTCGATTTTTTCCCCTGCTTTATCAATGCGGATTTCGTTTGAAAACACGAGACCAGCCATAATCGAGCGTTTTGCCTTTTCACGCGTCTCACATAACCCGCGCTCAACAAGCATTACATCTACTCGTTCTTTTTTTTGCTTTGTCATTCTTTATTTAACCCTATCCGACTGTTTATTCGGTACAAGCTGCGTAATACGTTTTACCGCTTCTTCAGCTGTCACGTTTATTTCTTCTAATAATAAATCAACTTCACCATGCTCGATAAATTCATCCGGAATCCCTATACGTTCAATTTGAACATTACGGTACTTCTTATCAAATGCAAATTCCAGCACAGCACTGCCAAATCCGCCTTGCAGCAATGATTCTTCAATCGTTAAAATCGGCAGGTTTTCCTGCATAATCTCATGCAGCATTGCTTCATCCATCGGTTTAATGAAACGTGCATTTACAACACGTACATCAATGCCTTGGTATGCCAATTGTTCTGCTGCCTTCATTGCCATTGGAATCGTTGTACCGAATGTCAGAATAACCGCATCCGTGCCTTCACGCAATACTTCCCATGAACCGATCGGCAATGCTTTCATTTCCGCATCCATTTCAACGCCTAAGCCATTGCCGCGAGGGTAACGAAGCGCAATTGGACCATCATTATAATCAATTGCTGTTTTCACCATATGCTGACCTTCATTTTCATCTTTAGGCATCATCAGGACAATATTTGGAATATGTCGCAAAAACGAAATATCAAATACGCCTTGATGTGTTTCACCGTCCGCGCCAACAAGGCCAGCACGGTCAATACCGATGAAAACATTTAAATTCGGACGTGCAATATCATGCAGCACCTGGTCATACGCACGCTGTAAAAACGTCGAATAAATCGATAAAAACGGTTTCATATGCTGTGTTGCAAGACCTGCTGCCATTGTTGTGGCATGTTGCTCGGCAATCCCTACATCAAAGAAGCGATTCGGGAAGTCTTTTTGAATTCCTTCAAGTTTTGAACCGACAGGCATTGCCGGTGTAATTGTTACAATTCGGTTATCTTCCTTCATGCATTTACGAACCGACTCCGCGACTAAGCTGCTCCATGCTGGACCTTTTGTAGAAGATTTTACGAAAGCACCCGTTTCCATTTTATATGGACCTGTTCCATGCCAAGTACCAATTGTATCGTCTTCAGCAGGTTTGTAGCCTTTACCTTTTTTCGTCAATACATGGACTAGTACAGGACCCTGTACTTTTTTCGCATATTCCAATGTTTTTTCCAATGCTTCAAAATCATGTCCGTCAATTGGACCTAAATATTTGAAACCTAATTCCTCAAAGAATACACCTGAAACAACTAAATACTTTAGGCTGTCTTTCACACGTTCAGCAGTAGCGGCCAGCTTATCGCCAACCATTGGAATTTTATGAATTAATGATTCCAAATCTTCTTTTGCACGTGAATATTCTTTTGCCGTACGCAAGCGTCCTAAAACGTCATGCAATGCCCCAACGTTTGGTGCAATCGACATTTCGTTATCGTTTAAAATAACGATCATATTCGTTTTTTCATGACCAATATGGTTCAAAGCTTCCAGTGCCATTCCACCTGTTAATGCACCATCACCGATAATCGGTACAACAAAGTTTTTGTCCCCTTTAATATCTCTTGCCGCAGCCATACCCATCGCTGCAGATAAAGACGTGGAACTATGCCCTGTTTCCCACATATCGTGCTCACTTTCGACAAGCTTCGGGAAACCGCATAGTCCTTTAAATTGACGCAATGTGTCAAATTGACTTGCCCGGCCTGTTAAAATTTTGTGGACATATGCTTGATGCCCGACATCCCATAAAAATTTATCCTTTGGACTGTTAAAAGCTTTATGCAGTGCAATCGTCAGCTCAACAACACCTAAATTCGGGCCAATATGACCACCCGTAATTGAACATTTTTCGATCAGAAAAGCGCGAATTTCTCCAGCCAGCGCTTCTAGTTGCTTTTTATTCAAGTCTTTCAAAAAGGATGGACTAGAAATTTTCGTTAAATCCATCTCATCCACACACCTTTTCATCAGTTTATTCACCGTTGTGATTTTTCTATTATATCAATGTACAACACAAGACAAAAGTTTAACACATTTTAGTTACTACGTCTCACAATATACTGCGCAAATTGTCGAAGCAATGTTGTATCAATGTCAATTTTTTGTAATGCTTCAATCGCCAGCTCATAATGTTCGTCAAGCTTTTGCTTTGCACCGTCTAATGTAAGTAAAGCAGGGTATGTACTTTTATCGCTTGCTACGTCTTTTCCTGCTGTTTTCCCTAGTTGTTCCGAAGTTCCTTCAATATCTAAAATATCATCTTGAATTTGGAAGGCTAAACCGATATGGTGTGCATATTCCACTAATGCTTCACGATCAGAAATACTTGCATTTGCCAGCACAGCACCCGCTTCAATACTAAAACGAAGTAATGCGCCTGTTTTGTTTACATGAACTGTTTCAAGCTCCTGTAGATTCAATAGACGTTTTTCTCCGTCCATATCAAGTACTTGTCCGCCGACCATTCCTTCAGCACCTGAGGCAACACTTAATAGGTTCACGAGCTCAATACGTTTTTCTGCAGAAAGATTATTTAGACGTGCGATGACACCAAATGCCAATGTGTTTAGAGCGTCACCAGCCAAAGTTGCCAATGCTTCGCCGTACACAACATGGTTCGTTGGCTTTCCTCGGCGCAATTCATCATCATCCATACTTGGCAGGTCATCATGGATTAACGAATACGTATGGATCATTTCAACAGCGGATCCTACTGTATAACTTGTCTCAAGAGACTGATTATACATTTCGCAAACTGCCACAACAAATAACGGACGAATTCGTTTGCCCCCTGCTTTTAATGAATACAGCATCGATTCTTTTAAATGTGCCGGTGATTTGATCGATTCAACGAGTTCATACATTGTCGTTTCCAGCTGCGGTATATTATGATCAATAAACTGCTTTAACGTGTTTTCCATCTGTTAGTCTTCTCCATTTCCTTGTTGGAAAGCTTTCTTTTCGCCATCTTCTCCAACGATTGAAATTAATTGTTGTTCTGCATTTTGCAGTGTATCATGACAAAGTTTTGATAGTTCCATTCCCTTTTTGTAAAGGTCAATGGCTTCTTCCAGTGGAACATCTCCTTGTTCAAGTTTACGTACAACTTCTTCTAATTCTGTCATTGCTGTCGCAAATGTCGGTTTTGTCACTTTGCTTCCCCTTCCTTTTGCACATGCTTTTTCTCAATTTTCGCTTCGGCATATCCATCCTGAAACGTCACTTGAATCACGTCGCCTTTTTCCAGCTCGTGAACTGATTTTACTACGTTTTCCTCTTTATATGCCACGCTGAAGCCTTTACTCATTAATGCGAGAGGATTTAAAGCCTCCAGCATACGTATCTGATTTGTAAAAGCGACTTTATTTTGTGCGAGCTGTTGCTGCATTCGATTCGTTAACGTTTGAGTACGGTGTTCGAGCTGCTGTTTAGCCGCAGTTAATTGATGTACCGGCGAATACAGCTTCATTCTGCTGTCAATTGACTGTAGCTTTGATTTTTCATTCATCATATAGAGCTTCGTCGCATTTTGTAGTGATAAGTCCACCTGCACAAGCCTTTCAATAAAAGGACGATATAATCGCTCAGGTGTTGCAAGCGGATAGGAATTTTGCAGTTTTGTTAAGCGATTGCGTTCAAAGTTAAGCTTTGATGTCATCATTTGATGAAGAATAGACTGATAGTGAAGAATTTGCTGGTATAGCTGCTGCTGATTCGGAACAGCCAATTCTGCCGCAGCAGTTGGTGTCGGTGCACGTAAATCCGCGACAAAATCCGCAATTGTCGTATCGGTTTCATGTCCGATCGCACTAATAACCGGAATACGGCTTTCAAAAATCGCCCGTGCGACGATTTCTTCATTGAATGCCCATAAATCTTCAATCGATCCGCCACCACGTCCAACTATCAGTACATCACAAAATCCATGGCGGTTCGCTAAATAAATATTCTCTGTAATGTTTGGAGCCGCACCTGCACCCTGAACGAGCGTCGGATAGATTAAAATTTCAGCCTGCGGATATCGGCGGTTAATCGTTGTGCATATATCGCGAATGGCCGCACCAGTCGTCGCCGTTAATACACCGATCGTTTTCGGAAATTGCGGAATCGGCTGTTTAAAATTTGGGTTAAACAACCCCTCATTTTGCAGACGTTCCTTTAACTGGTTAAATGCGACGAACAAACCGCCAATCCCATCCGGCTCCATCGTCTGTGCATAAAGTTGGTATGCGCCACTTGCTTCATAGACATTCACATCGCCCCGTATAAAAACTTTCATCCCTTCTTCCGGCTTAAAGGAAAGTTTCGAAGCCTGTGAACGGAACATCGTAGCGTTAATACGTGAACTGTCATCTTTCAGCGTGAAATAAATATGACCAGAACTATGTACCTTTACATTTGAAAGCTCTCCCGTTACGTAAACATCACGTAAATGCGGATCGGCATCAAATTTTCGCTTAATATATTTTGTTAATGCTTTGACGGATAAATAAGAATTCGATGTCATAAACGTATTGCTCCTTTACGGTAGTACTTTTCTGTATGTGTGATTTCCATTGCGTCGGAAACCCCGGTTTATAAAAAAATAAGCGGAATATTTACCGCTACTTCTCTCTTGTTTACTTTCTATTGTATCGTTTAAGCTAAAAATCACGATTTTGATCTACATCAAAATCGTGATTTTTGAAGTTAGATTAATTCTCTTGACGTTCTAACTCTTTTTCAGCTGCTTGTACTGTGTTTTCCAGTAACATCGTGATTGTCATAGGGCCGACACCGCCTGGAACGGGTGTAATATGTGAAGCAATCCCTAGTACATCATCAAAATCCACATCACCGCAAAGACGGTTGTCTTCATTTCGGTTAATCCCTACATCAATGACAACTGCCCCTTCTTTAATATGCTCACTTGTAATAAAGTTCGCACGACCGACTGCCGCAATTAAAATATCGGCCTGTTTCGTAAAGTACGGTAAATCCGGTGTTTTAGAATGTGTATATGTAACTGTAGCGTCTTTTTGCAACAATAGTTGCCCCATCGGTTTCCCGACGATATGGCTGCGTCCTACGATGACTGCATGCTTTCCTGCAACGTCTATTCCCGCATGTTCGAGCATTTTCATAACCCCATAAGGAGTACATGGCAAGTATGTATCCTGTCCAAGCATCATTTTCCCTACACTAATCGGTGAGAATCCGTCCACATCTTTCTCCGGAGAGATCGTTTGAATTACTTTGTCCTCATTGATATGTTTCGGTAATGGAAGCTGAACGAGAATACCGTGAATTGAAGCACGTTCGTTTAATTCACGAATTTGTTCAAGTAAAGCCTGTTCTGAAATTTCTTCAGGTAGTTTGACAAGTTCCGAATACATCCCAATTTGCTCACAAGACTTTTGCTTGTTTGCTACGTATGTTTTGGATGCCGGATTGTCGCCTACTAAAATGACAGCTAAGCCGGGTGTAATCCCTTGCTCTTTTAGCTTCTTTACACGAGTAGCGACCCCTGTTCGAATTTCTTGACCGATTTCTTTACCATTAATAATTACGCTTGACATGTTGTTGCTCCTTCCAGTGATTACGACAATCGGAAAGGTTGCCTACTGCTTGTATTAAAAACACACACGATTATTATGACAACCTACCAGTTAAATCTTGATATATTAATCTTTAAAGAATTGAATACATTTGTTGATTTATTGCTCAGTAAATTTCGAAAGTACACCGTTGACGAACTTGCTTGATTTCTCGTCACCGAATGTTTTAGAAAGTTCGATTGCTTCGTTCATGATAACTTTGTTTGGCGTTTCTTCAGCGTATAATAATTCATATACAGCTAAACGTAAAATTGTTCTTTCAATTTTTGGCAGACGGTTGATCGTCCATTTTTCTAGGTTTTTTTCTAGCGCTGCATCAATTGCTTCGATATTTTCAGTTGTCCCACGAACTAATTGCTCCAAAAAGGCATTTGATTTTTGTTCTTCTTCAAGAACATGGCCAATTGCCTCTTCTATTGTTAATTCTGTGCTGTCTAACTGAAACAAAGCTTGTAACGCTTTTTGACGCGCCTCTGTTCGTTTCATAAATAATAGCTCTCCTTCATAAGTAGCATTACTTGATATCATAGCATATTTTGCAAGGCATCGCACAGTTTGACAGAAAATTTTTGGCTGCAAAAAGAGATTTTTGTATTCTTCCTTAAAATGGTGAAATTTACGATAAAAAAACGACATGTTTGAGATAAATCAACATGTCGTTTATATTAATTCCGTTAATAAAATACCAGGTTTTTATATTAGGTAGTTGATTTCCATTGCGGGTCGGACGCTTTCCAGGGGCCCCGAGGCCAACAGGATGTTGGTCACAAAAGCGTTGCCACAGGAAGTGGCATTCTTAGCTTTTGTTCCTCATCTCTCCCACGGGCTAATCCCCTAGGAAGCTTGCTTGTAGCGAAAGGCGATAGCCGTCAGCTAATGTTTTCACAGTGCGAAAGGTGAAACCGTCAGCACGAACACTCGCCTCCCCTCCATTTCAATCAACTCGTTATAAAACTTACTGAAGGCATCTTACATTATAATGTGAAATTAATTATTCTGTAACGGTATCATCAGCGTGCCTGTTTCGCGCTTATTGTTTTCCGATTCAGGGAATTCAAATAGGTACGTAATTTGTTCAGCTGTTTCTTTTATTACGTAGAACTGAAAATGCTCCATATTTTCCAAGAAATATCGGATATCCTGCATTGCCATCAGCTCTCCTACTTCTTCATAGTGTGCCAATGCTTGCTTAAAATAAGCGTTAATCAAATTTAAATCTTCTTCATTTGCTATACGAATATAATCTTTGCTCATATCATTTTAACTCCTCAACTAGATTATGACCTATTATAGCATAATTCCAATAGAGAATAGGAAGCTACTGCCAAACGACTTGTCCGGTCATTTATTTTCATGTCCTTTTACTTACCATCACTTAAACGCTTGCGCTGCTTTAACGGCTTTGTGCCAGCCTGTAAATAATGATTCACGCTGCTCTTCATCCATTGCCGGCTCGAATTGACGATTGAGTTGCCAATGTTGTTGCACTTCATCGAGGTTCTCCCAGAATCCGACAGCCAATCCGGCTAAATACGCTGCGCCAAGTGCCGTCGTTTCATTGACTGAAGGACGGTCAACAGGCACATTTAAAATATCTGACTGGAATTGCATTAAAAAGTCGTTCATCACAGCACCACCGTCAACGCGCAGTTTCCTTAAGTCGATACCTGAATCGGATTCCATAGCCGATAACACATCCCGAGTTTGATAGGCAAGCGATTCCAATGTCGCACGGATAAAATGTTCCTTAGACGTGCCGCGTGTTAAACCGAATACTGCTCCTCGCACTTCACTATCCCAATACGGTGTTCCAAGTCCGACAAATGCCGGCACAACATACACTCCATCTGTATCTTTTACACGAGCAGCATATGCCTCACTCTCAGCAGATTTCCGGAACATCCGTAGTCCGTCACGAAGCCACTGAATGGCCGAACCGGCTACAAAGATACTTCCTTCGAGCGCATATGTCACTTTGCCATCATAACCCCATGCGATAGTTGTAAGAAGACCGTGCTCTGATTTTACCGCTTCCTCACCTGTGTTCATCAGCATGAAACAACCGGTACCGTAAGTATTTTTCACCATTCCTTGTTCATAGCAAGCTTGACCGAATAATGCCGCCTGCTGATCTCCTGCAATACCTGCGATCGGTACACGATGACCAAAGAAATGATTACCCGCAATTTCTCCGTATATTTCAGAGGACGGTTTCACTTCAGGAAGCATGGATGCAGGAACCCCTAAAATGTCCAGCAATTCTTCATCCCATTTTAAATCATAAATATTATACATTAATGTTCGGGAAGCATTCGAGTAGTCCGTCACATGAACAGCTCCTTCTGTAAGCTTCCAAATAATCCATGTATCAATCGTCCCGAATAAAAGGTCGCCCGCTTCCGCTTTTTCTCGTGTTCCTTTAACATTGTCCAATATCCATTTTACTTTCGTGCCGGAAAAATAAGCATCGATGAGCAAACCGGTTTTATTACGGAACAGCTCATTATGCCCCGCTTCCTTTAAAGAATCGCAAATTTCCGCAGTTTGGCGTGATTGCCATACGATTGCATTATATACCGGTTCACCCGTATTTTTATCCCACACAACAGTCGTTTCGCGTTGGTTTGTAATCCCGACTCCTTCGATTTGTGACGCCTGAATATTATTTTCCGATAACACCTTTGCAATTACCGATAAAATGGAACTCCAAATTTCCTTTGCATTATGCTCAACCCAACCCGATTTCGGGAAATATTGTTTAAATTCCTGTTGTGCTGTATGAACGATATCCCCTTTTTTATTGAATAAGATGGCACGTGAACTCGTCGTGCCCTGATCTAACGCCATAATATATTTTTCCATTATACTGTCTCCTTTTTAACGGATTTGGATTGTGTGATAAATGCAATGACACAAATGACAACAAATAACGTTGTAAACAGCCAAAATGCCACTGAATTTTCATTTAAAAAGAATTGTTTGTAAAACAGTGCGCCTGTGACGCCACCAATAATCGGTCCGACAATTGGCACAAAGGCATAAGACCAGTCTGAATCACGCTTACCTGATATCGGTAAGAAAAAATGCGCGATGCGGGGTCCTAAATCACGGGCTGGGTTGATGGCATAGCCTGTAGGTCCGCCTAAGCTCATACCTATGGCGATAACAATAATACCAACAAGCAACGGATTAATACCATCCGCCAATGAATTACCGCCTAATGCTAAAATTCCTAATAATAATATAAAAGTCCCTATCATTTCTGTTACGATGTTTGCCAAAGGATGACGAATGGCAGGAATTGTAGCAAAAACAGCTAATTTCGCATCTTGATCTTTTGTTTGTGACCAATGTGGCAAATAAGCAAGATATACGACAATTGCACCGAGAATTGCCCCTAATATTTGTGCAATAATATACATCGGAACATCCGCCCATGGGAAGTCACCAATTGTTGCAAATGCTATTGTCAATGCAGGGTTTAAGTGGGCACCACTCACACCGCCTACAGTATATGCCGCGATAGCCACGGCAAAACCCCAGGCAATCGTAATTACGACCCAGCCGCTATTTTCCGCTTTGGAAAATTTCAGCAAAGATCCAGCAACAACCCCGCCACCTAAAATAATTAAGATCATTGTTCCTACTAATTCTGCTAAAAATGTTGACATTCCCTTCGCCTCTTTTCACTAAGTCATTGTTACGTCTTGTAGTTCATGTTCTAGTTGATCTGTATGCTGCTGCTTTTCTTCTGCTGTCCAGTTTAGGTAGTCGCTCATTTCATCAATAACAAGCTGTTTATATTGTCTCACTAGATGGATGTTAAATAAGAGTGCGCCTGTACGACGAACGAAAAAGTCACTCGGTGTACATGCACTTTCCTCGTTTATTGCATAGTACAGCTGGCCATATACGATCGGCGGTAAGTTTCCTTTTGCCTGTTTAATATAATTGAATACTTTATCGACATTAGTACCATAGAATTTTGCTAAGTAATGGCTTTGTTCCTCCGTTAAGCCAAGCTCCTGGCCTTTCATTGTCCGTTTTTCAACAAATGATTCGAAAAATTTAGAGCCGCTCGTTTCTCCGCCCGAAATAGGCAGGTTTTTGGTAATCGATTTACCGTATTTTAACTGGTATTCGTCGTTTAATTGTTTTACGACAAGGTCCACAATTTTTTCAGCCATTTTACGGTAGCCGGTCAGTTTTCCTCCTGCAATCGTAATCAATCCGCTTTCTGATTGCCAAATTTCATCTTTTCGTGAAATTTCGGACGGTCCCTTACCTTCTTCATGGATAAGCGGTCTCACCCCTGCCCATGCCGATTCGATTTTATCTTCTGTCAGCTGCAGTTGCGGGAACATATAATGAATCGCATCCATAATATATTGTCGGTCCTCTTTTGTTACCTTCAGATCTGCAGGATCCCCTTCATAAAATGTATCCGTTGTTCCAACGTACGCTTTACCATCTCGTGGAATCGCAAAAATCATCCGACCATCTTTTTCTGTATCAAAATAGATCGCTTGCTGCAGAGGGAAATCATCCTCGTCGAAAACAAGATGCACACCTTTCGATAAAATAAGGTGTTTATTATCAAGCTCCCCATCTAATTTACGTACTTCATCAACCCATGGGCCTGCTGCATTGACCACTTTCTTCGCACGAATTTGAAATTGTTCCCCAATAAGCTGATCTTCCACCGTCACTGTAGAAAATGCCACGTTATCCGCTTCAATTCCCACAACCTTCAAATGGTTCATTGCAAGTGCCCCGTTGGCAACAGCTGCTTTCATCACTTCGATTGTCAGGCGTGCATCGTCTGTACGATATTCGACATAAACGCCGCCACCGAGCAAACCATCCTTTTTAATAAGCGGTTCACGGGCAATCGTTTCATCTGCAGATAGCATAAAACGACGTTCACCTTTTTTCACATTCGCTAAAATATCGTATACTTTTAATCCTAGCGCTGTCGAAAACGAACCAAATGTCCCTCCTTTATGGAAGGGCAGCAACATCCATACAGGCGTTGTTACATGCGGTCCGTTTTCGTAAACAATTGCCCGCTCTCGACCGAGCTCGGCAACCTCTTTAATTTCGAATTGTTTTAAGTATCGCAGGCCGCCGTGAACAAGTTTTGTCGATCGGCTACTCGTTCCTTCCGCAAAGTCCTGCATTTCTGCCAACCCTACTTTTATCCCTCGTGTGGCGGCATCAAGTGCAATACCCGCACCTGTAATTCCTCCACCAATAACAAACAGATCAAAGGTTTCTTCTATGAATGTTTTTTTCAATCGCTCTCTTGCATTTGCAGAAAAGTTTCCCATACCGTTTCCTCCTTACCAAATGAAGCTTTAAATCTATACCCTATTTTCACCTTGTTCACATCCTAAAATTCACGAAATTATGAAAAAATATTTAAAATAAGAGCTTCAGTGTTGAGGAATCAAAAAAAGAACCGAGCATCAATTAATTGAGCTCGGTTCTTGTTTATACAATTATTCTGTGTCTTTTGAAGTTTCGAACTGGATCCCTGTAATATGGATATTCACTTCGCTTGTTTCGATGGCTGTCATATTTAAAATGGCTTGTCGAATCGTTGTTTGCACTTCTTTCGCCACTTTTGGAATGGCATACCCATATTTTACAGTGCAGAATACATCAATAACAATATTGCCTTCTTCCGACATTGCTGACTTGATGCCTTTGGAATGGACTTTTTTACCGAAACGCTCGGCAACACCTGATGCGAAATTTCCGCGTGTTGCTGCAATTCCCTCTACTTCTGTTGCAGCGATACCTGCGATAACTTCAATTACTTCTGGCGCGACTTCAATCTTCCCTAATTCTTCTTTACCAACCGGTGTTGGTTGTACGAATGCTACTTGTTGTTTCTCAGCCATTTGCGATACATCCTCTCTTATGTAAACTAATGGATTTCTAACGCTTGTTACTTTAAATCCTTAAGTTCAGTATACTACAATTATAGACCGGATGTAGAACGGTTGCGCCACATTTTGTAATTTTGGCAATGGTCATCCATTATTCCATGCATACTGACCTTCATTCGGATCAATTAGTTTTAAGTCATATACTTCACAGTAATGTTTTGCAACAAATAATATTTCCTGACGTACTTGCAGCATACTGCCTGTATCATTCGTTTCGACAAAATACCGAATGAGAATACGGCAGCTTGTCGGCATTAGCTCATCCATCGCTACATGAATAATTTTTTTCGAAATTTTCGGATGTAGTGAAATTTGCTCTCGTACAGATTCCAAAAACTTCACAATACTTTCCTCACTGTTTTCATTTGATATATGCAGGAAATGCTCCACTTTTCTTTCTGTACGATTGGAAAGATTATAAATCGGACGATTGACTAAATACGAGTTTGGTACATAAACTGTCCCTTTATCGGATGTTTGAATAACGGTACTACGCAAATTAATATCCTGTATAGTCCCGTCAATTTTCTCGTCACCCGACATAATCCAATCACCGATCTGAAATGGTTTATCCAACGCAACACTCATCCCGCCGAATATATGCGCGAGCGTGTCACGAATACCAAATGCGAGCGCCACACCTGTTAATCCAATTGCAGTTAAAAACCCGTTTAAATTAAAGTTCCACAGTGAAGCAATTGTAAACATCGCAATGACCATGACCGCGACTTTACTCATCCGCAAGAAAAATGGGGTTAAAATATCCTGATCTTTCCCTGTTTCAAATCGATGTGGGTTTTTCAAATAAAAACCAAGTACATCATACAGTGCTTTAAATGCAAAAAATACATAGACTGAATCAATATAAATACTTAGTTTCGCATTTTCAAAAAGCCATACTTCCACTAATAAAGATGCTGCCATCACAATCAAGCTGAAAATAATCGCGTTACGTATTGATGGGTAGACACTCTTTGTAATGTCACCAAATACCGGATGATTTTTTTTATTGAACAAATCCGCAATTTTAAAAAGCAGCGGCCGTATTATAAAACGAATGACGATTAAACCAACGATAATTATTGCAGCAGCCGCCAGACAATCTGCTACAGTCGGTGCAGTAACAGACGGAATTAACCATTTTATCGATTCCCACATAACAATCACCTTCTTAAACCTTCTTTACAACTACAAGACAAAATCATACCATGTAAAGAAACGATTTACATTGAAAATCGTTCCACTGATAATCAATTCGAATGGAGGATTATTTATGACTGGACTTAACAATCTATTTTTGCTTCTAGAACAACAACTTATGCATTACAGAAAAGAAGATTTTATCAACATCTTGAGTGAGGATTTTCTTGAATACGGATCATCCGGAGGCATCATGGATAAAACTTACTTGCTTCACCAAATGACAGAACAAGGGATTGAAGACTGTTTATTTACCGTTACAGAATTTCAGGCAGTTTCACTTGCAGATCAAATTGTGCAAACACGATTTGTCACTACAAATCGAACGAATGGCAACAGGCAAAACCGCAGTTCTCTTTGGCGCAATGAAAACGGGACATGGCGGATGTTCTTTCATCAAGGAACACCAGCAAAATAAAAAACCACTCTTATGTAAAGAGCAGCAATTTTATTACTTTTTCAGTAAATCTTTATATTGATGCGATGTCGTGAGCGCAATCGTCAGCGAACCTTTGCTGTAATACGTTTTAATTAAAAACGGTGCCCCGCTCTCGTATTTTGAAATTTAAAATCGAGCGATCCGTAAGAAACCGTCGCATCCCTTCCAGTCGGAACATAGCCGATGTTCAGTGAATGGTGATGCCTTTCCGTAATGCGAATTCCCAACTGGTCGACGGCATTGAATAATGTCGAGGACGTTTGGCAAATTCCACCACCAATACCCATCACCAGCTCCTTGTTAATAATTTCAGGTGCCGGTTGATAGCCTTTTTCCACCGTTCGTTCTCCGACCATTGTGTTAAAAGAAAAATAATCTCCATCCCCAACTAAAATATTATGGATGGCCTTTGCGGAAAGCTCGATATTTTCACTTCTTCCGCTTTCTGCTCCATTAAAATAAGTCGTAAACGAAGCAACAGTCACATCATCTAATGAAGGAATGTCGATTTCCAGATTGCTTTCCAATATATACAGCGGCAAAAAAATATGGTCCCCTTTTGGAGAAGCCGCTAAAATTTTTTCGACTAATTCACTTTCCTTTAATACGATTCCGGGATTTCCTTCAATAATCTCTCCGTTTTCCCCAATTTTGTGCAGGACCATTGTTTGATCATAGCCGGTCCTTTCTTTAGACCCTCTTGCCAGTTCTCTCGCTACTTTCTTAATGTTTGCTTCGTACAGTTCACGATCCGTGCCGTATCCTAATAATTGTGGTGTGAACGATTTCACGATTTCCATTGTTCTCGGATCGATCAGTGTAATAACAGCTGGATAAATAAGCGGATATTCCCCGACAATTGCTTCACTTTCCGACAACGGGGCGGAGGTCGAAGCTTCGATTTGATGTTCTTTTACTCCATCTGTTTCGGAAGTTCCTGAATATGACGCTTTTTCACAGCCTACAAGTAAACAAAGACCGAACAATACTAAATAAATGAAGTTTGTTTTCATTTTATTTCCCCTATCTATAAAAGCAAAGATCTCATAGCTTATTCAGAAATTTAACTTCTGTTAACAGAATTAATGCCACAAATGCCCATGCGTATTGAATGGGATACCGTCACTTTTATAAACAGCGAAAATGGTATATATCATTATTGTTTTCTTTGCCTCGCTTCTTTTTCCCATCTTGTCAGCGCTGGATATGGATCAAATGCCCATTCTGTCCGGCCATTAAATTTATAGATCCCATAATGTAGATGCGGCGGGAACTTCCCGGCTGTTCCTTCTTTTCCGTACCCTGTACTTCCAACATAGCCGATAACTTGTCCAGCCTCGACAATATCGCCTTCTTTGAGTCCTTTTTGAAAATATGCAAGGTGTGCATAATAATGATATGAGTTATGGTTGTCACGAATACCGACACGCCAGCCGCCAAATTGATTCCAGCCCATCACTTCGATTACCCCGTATGACGTTGAATAGACCGGCGTGTTGTACGGAGCAAAAATATCCGTTCCTTCATGTATTCTTCGGCCACCCCAGCCGCGATTTGCCCCCCATGTCCCTCTGTAGCTGTAGTCGGCTCGAATTGATAGCGGGAATGTATGCCCATCCAAATCGATCGTTCCAAATTTCTCGTATAATTTTGCGATGACAAGTATTTGATTCACCGATAGTTCATTTTTATAATAATCCCATAATGCCAATTTAAAATTATCCTCACCATATCCGTACTGTCTTAAATACTTAGCCAATGTAAATAATATATCGCTATCATCGGAACGATCCGCAATCCCATCCCCGTTCCCATCCATACCGCTTCCATTAAAATAAGCGATTGAAACCGGGGAATTATCATTTTCGGCCGGATTTAAAATACCGGACCAGAATTCATCCGAAAATTGAATGGCAATGATACTTTCTCGCTTTGGAATATCCTTTCGTACTTCCTGAATATTTCGTTCATATTGATCGACAGCCGCCAAATAATACCAAGGCAATAAAATGTTTTCATGCTGTATATAGTAGTCCATTCTTTTTTCCAATAGTTGTTCTTTTGTCGAGGTGGTGTCCTCCTCTGCAGAAGCATCGGTAACCGGCATATATCCTAAAATGACAACGGCCGTCATCATCAATGCAATACGGTATTTCATCATTTCCCCTCCTCTACGATATGTTGGTTCGAATCATTTTGTAATCGAATCATTTGTGAAATTGTAATAAATCGGTAGCCTTGATTTTTTAGCTCCGGCAATATTTTCTCCAACGCTTGAACTGTCTGCTCCCGATTGCCTCCTCCATCATGCATCCGCAAAACGAGTTCGGGGCTTTTTTCAGCCAGTTGCCCCACGATAAAAAACGTTCCCTTCGCCTCATATTGTTCAAGTAAATCAAGTATTTGCTCGGTATATTTCGGATGCGGCCCGTCATCAAATGTCAGGGCCACCACCTTTTCGTTCGTTTTAATATCCCATATAATTTCACCTGTTTTTTCATAATAGTCCCTTCCTTTTGCTTCACCTAGACTGTTGAAAACATACATAGCTGCAAATAAAAATAAAAGGACTAAAAATAAAATAAAAGCAATTCTTTTCCATTTTTTTCTATTCATATGATCACTTCCTTAATTAATTTCATCAGCATTAGTATTTAGAAAAACGCTAAAAAGATGTATTCAATTTAAAGTGAAAATAACCCATTTATTTTTTTGAAATTAAAAAGAGCTAGAGATTCAATGTGATCTCTAGCTCTTTTCCTGCGTTAATCCTGTTACAGCAATCCTTTTTATGTATAGAACAGGAAGCCCTTGTTACAAAAATTGCTGCTCCAATAAGAAGCAGCAATTTTTTAATGTGGTAGATAAATTAACTGTAATATGAACAGAACAGCGAAAATATAAACGAGCGGATGTACTTCGCGTCCACGCCCTTTTACAAGCATAATTAACGGATAGCTAATAAAACCGAGTGCGATCCCTGTTGAAATACTTGATGTAAGTGGCATTGATAAAATAACTAAAAACGCCGGGAACGACTCTTCAATTTCATCCCATTTCATGTTTTTCACAACACCGATCATTAAGCTACCTACGATAATTAATGCTGGTGAAGTAATGGCTGCCACACCGGACAATGAGCCAACAAGCGGTCCGAAAAATGAAGCGATGATAAACAGTACGGCAACGGTTAATGCTGTTAAACCTGTACGGCCACCAACTGCAACACCAGAACCTGATTCCAAATACGCAGTTGATGGACTTGTCCCGAACATCGCACCTGCAGTTGTTGCAAGAGAATCGGAAATAAGCGCTTTACGTGCACGCGGCAATTTCCCGTCCTTCAATAATCCTGCTTGCTTTGATACACCGATTAACGTCCCTGTCGTATCAAATAATGTAACTAAAATGAATGAAAAAATCACACCGTATAGACCGTATTCAATCACTTCTGAAATCGCGGTTATTGGATTGAGTATGATAATTCCTTCCGGTAGATGTGGAAGCGCCACTACTTTATCGATTGTAAGTTGTCCTGTGAACATCGCAATAATTGCCGTCACAATCATACCGATAAAAATTGCCCCGTTCACTTTACGAGCCATTAGTGCAACTGTAATGAACAGCCCGACAAATGTTAATAACGGTGCTGGCTCCGCAATATCACCAAACTTAACTAAATTAGATTCATCAGCTACGACGATACCGGACATACGCAACCCGATGAAAGCGATAAATAATCCAATACCCGCAGTTATCGCCAACTTTAAGTTTTCAGGAATTGCTGTAATCAGCTTTTCACGGAATGGCGTTAAACTAATAATAATAAATAAAATACCTGCAACAAATACTGCTGAAAAGGCAGTAGTATACGTAATCTCTCCATTTGAAGCTAATACAACAGTATAAGTAAAATATGCATTTAATCCCATACCCGGAGCAACGGCGATCGGATAGTTCGCACAAAGCGCCATCCAGCCTGTCCCGATAACTGCTGCGATAATTGTTGCCATAAATACTTGATCAACCGGAACTCCAGCACCTGATAAAATAATCGGGTTAACAATGATGACATAAGCCATCGTTAAAAATGTTGTTAAACCCGCAAATAATTCACGCTTAACTGTTGTCCCATTTTCTTTTAACTGAAACATTTGCATTCCTCTTTTCAAAACACGAACAATTTTTAAGAACTTATATATAATATTCGTTATTATAGTAAAATGCAATCTATTATAAGCATTTTTTTAAATAGGGAAAATTGATTATTTTCAGAAAATTATTTTATTATTCATATAGCTCTCTCTTTGAGATATTTCTTCATTCTTACTTTACCCAAATTATGATATTTTACAGCTGCAAAATGAGAAAAACGGTTGCAGTGGACGCAACCGTTTTCCTATTTCTATTATTTTTTCTTTAATACGAATGTTTCATATCTCTGTATGAATGCGGATATGTGAGCACGTGTTAAAATATTTTCAGGTTCAAAAGCTTTGATTGTTGTTTGGGTAGTAAGTCCATTATTGATGAAAAATTGAATCGCTGTGTCTTCACTTACTGTTTTCCCATAGTAGTAAGAGGCCATCAATTGTGCCAGTTTACCACGTCTGATACCTTGCTCCGCTAAAGCTCTAGAGGCTTTCGATTTTTCGCTTGCCACTACAGGCATATTATACTTTTTCGCCAAGTTGTATACTTTACCTTTGTTCCAAGATGATGTGCTTTGTACATTTGCTAATTCATCTTTTTCAGCGTAGCGGAAGAAGATTGTCAGGAAGTGTGCTTCTGTTAATTTTTTATTCGGTAGTAGATGCGTTTCGTATTTTTTAGTTTTTGCATTCCATATTGTACTGTCACCTTGAATGTAACCTCTATCGATTGCCCAGATCATGTCATCTTTCCACCAAGCTGTAGTACTGAAGTCAGCATACTGTTTAATATAAGACGAGTAGTCCGGTTTAGGCTCAACAGGAGTTACAGGAGTCGATGTCGATTCTACATAATCTAAATAACTTGAAGCTACATACCCTTCTGATCCGTCACTTCTTTTCACCGGATACCAGACAAAATGGTTTTTCTTCGTTGCTACCTCATCGTAAACAAATGGACCAGTAATGGTAACCACTTCGCCTTTAGTTAAAGTACCTTTTTTAGAATCATCTCCCGTTGTAGGTCTAGATCTAAATGCGGGATTTGTTGTTGCACTTACTTTTTCACCTTTTTCAAAAGAGTACTTTGATTTTGTTAATGGTAAATCAAACTTATAATCCATCTTTAAAAATTTAATATTATCTCTGCTGTTAGAGTCATATTGGAAACCTTCGCTTGTAAAAGGCAGCTCTTGTAAGTCGATTAATTCATATTTCTCAACAAACCCAAAAATCTTTTCTTGATATGCTTTTACATTTCTTTCACCAGTTGCTTGTACAGTTGGACTATTTACCGGCTTCGTACCGTTATAAGCCATAACCGCGAAGTACCAAGATTCCAGGACATCTCTGTCACCATCATTAATTTTAGGTAAATCCGATCGATCAAACATTTTATCAAGAATTTTTACACCCGATTCAATATTATAAAGAAGGTCACTTTTTAATCTTTCTTCATTGTAGCCGGCCTGATTTGTAATTTGCATAAGGCCAATCCCATTATCTGCTGTCACAATTGCTTCCCCGTTGTTATCGAAATGACGCCAATTTCCACTTTCACCTTCCGCTATTGCCTTCACAATTTCAGGAGGGACATCATAACTCAGTGCTGTTTCAGTTAACAAGCAGTTCGTAGTAGAGAAATCAGGGTTTACCTTCGACGCTGCATCATACTCACACGTATTTGCAATATCATTTGCAATTACATTTTTATCATTATTGATAGATAGAGTGATCGCACTAACAGCAATTACACCAATCAATGGTTTGAATAACTTTTTCATAAGTACTTATTACACTTCCTTTTATAATTTCTAAAGTTAAAAGATTCACATATATGTTAACATATACCAAACTTTCTAGATAGGGGTACCTTCCGCTATTTTGTCTTGAGCAGCCATCTGCATATTTTTCGCCCCCTCTCTTACTCTATTAATAGCTATTCCACTTACAGACGGTAAAACTGTTAAATAGTTTCAAAAAAAATAAAAACCCTCTAATTAAAATTAGAGGGTTAAAAACTTATTAAAATCTAATTAAGATTTCACATTCACACCTAAAATATCATTCTCTTCCAGGAACTTCGTGTTGAATTTCGCTGATTTGAATACGTCGTTGTTCATTAAAGCTTGGTGGAATGGAATTGTAGTGTTAATTCCAGGTCCAGCTACTTCAAATTCTGATAACGCACGGTTCATTTTCGCGATTGCTTCTTCACGAGTGTCTGCATGAACGATCAGTTTTGCGACCATTGAATCGTAGTATGGTGGGATCGTATAGCCTGCATAAACTGCAGAATCGATACGTACACCATAACCGCCTGGTACTACATACGTATCTACAGTACCTGCTGAAGGCATGAAGTTTTTGTATGCATTTTCGGCGTTAATACGGCATTCAATTGCCCAACCGTTAATTTTGATGTCTTCTTGTTTGAACGGTAGTTCTTGACCAGAAGCGATTTTTAATTGTTGTTGTACTAAGTCAACACCTGTAATCATCTCTGTTACAGGGTGTTCAACTTGAATACGTGTGTTCATTTCCATGAAGTAGAAACGATCTTCCTGGTAATCGTAGATGAACTCGATTGTACCAGCACCTTCATAGTTACATGCTTTTGCTGCTTTTACAGCAGCTTCGCCCATTTCTGCACGGCGCTCTTCAGATAGTGCCGGAGACGGCGCTTCTTCTACAAGCTTTTGCATGCGGCGTTGAACTGTACAGTCACGTTCGCCAAGGTGTACAACATTGCCATGGCTGTCCGCTAATACTTGGATCTCGCAGTGACGGAAATATTCGATGAATTTCTCTAAATAAACACCAGGGTTGCCGAATGCCGCTGCTGCCTCTTTTTGAGTAATTTCAATTCCTTTTACAAGCTCTTCTTCTGTGCGTGCAACACGGATTCCTTTACCGCCACCACCAGCAGTTGCTTTAATGATGACCGGGTAACCGATTTTCGTAGCCCATTCTTTACCTGTTTCAATATTCGGTACAATGCCTGTACCAGGAACTAACGGAACATTTGCCGCTTCCATCGTGTCACGTGCAACGTCTTTAATCCCCATGATTTTAATCGCATCCGAAGAAGGACCGATAAATTTAATACCCGCGTTTTCACAAGCTTCAGCAAATGCTGCGTTTTCCGCCAAGAAACCATATCCTGGGTGGATCCCGTCAGCACCTGTTTTTTGCGCTACCCCTAAAACTGCCGGGAAACTTAAATACGAATCTTTCGATAACTTTGGTCCGATACAATATGCTTCATCCGCAAGCTTTACATGCAATGCATCCGCATCTGCTTCAGAATATACTGCGACCGTTTGAATACCTAGCTCTTTACATGCACGAATAATACGTACTGCAATTTCGCCTCGGTTTGCGATTAATACTTTTTTCATTTGTATATACGCTCCTTATTCAGCTTTTACTAAAAATAATGGTTGACCATATTCTACTAATTGGCCATCTTGAACTAAGATTTCTACGATTTCACCTTTAACTTCAGCTTCGATTTCGTTGAATAACTTCATCGCTTCTACGATACAAACGATTGACTCTTCGCCTACTTTATCGCCTACTTTTACATATGCTGGTGATTCCGGGTTTGGAGCCTGATAGAATGTTCCAACCATAGGAGACGTGATTTTATGTAAATCAGCCGTGTTTTCTACTGGTGCTGCTGGTGTTTCTGCTTTAGGAGCTGGAGCTGGTGCCGCTTCTACTTGTACTGGAGCTGGTGCCGCTACTGCTGCAACCGGTGCTGCTTCTTGTACTTTTTTAGGAGCTGCTACTTCTGTAACACCGTTGTTTTTCTTTAGTTTAACCTTTGCGCCGTCCGCTTCATATACAAACTCGTCGATTGATGAAGCATCTACTAATTTAATAATTTCTCGGATTTCTTGAACTTTGAACATTCTTAACTCTCCCTTAAAAAAAAGTAATAACAATACAAACCCTATTTTATAATTTTTCGGACTATTTTGAAACAAATAATTTTAAATAGCTCAAAAATAGGCATAAAGCAGAACAATCGTATATTAAGACAAAGAAAAATATTTCAATCTGCTATATAACACATTTTCTGCTTTACATTAATATGACGTCCTTTTAATTAAAAGGTTCGAATTCTACGCTAACATTTACGTAATCTTTAAATTCAGAACGCACAACGTATAAGATTTCATCTGCTAATTTCTCGGATACTTCATCTGACATAACTCGTACAGCCACCTTATCTCCTTCAATTCGGACAAGGGCATCTGAATAGCCGATTGATTTAATAAGCATTTCCAGCATCGCTTCCGATGATTCCAACTTGATCAGTTCATCCATTTCATTGAATGCCTCATTCTTTTCTTCTGCTGTAAATTCATCAGCAGCAATCTTTTGCGTCAATTGTTCTTTTTGCTGGCTGCGTTTGTTCGCTAACTCTAAACGTACTTCCTGGAATAAGTCGCTTTCTGAATTAACAGGTTGTGTCAGGTTTTGATTAACCCCTAAAATATCTGTTTCATCAATCGTTTCATCAGAGAAGATCGTTAAAATATTCGGCGTATTGTCTTCGAAAATATAAAATACAGAAATTACCGCAGCTAAACTTACTACTGTTAAGAACCATACTGTTCGTTTTTTCACTTTCACTTGTTTTCCCCCTTAATTTGCATTGGCACTACTTGAATACGATGCGACGGAATTTGCAGAACATGCCCAACGGTTTCCTTTAGCATGGTTTTCACGTCGGTATTATTCGCTCCTTGTGCCACAATGATGACACCGGATAGCTTTTGCTGTTGTGTGACAGACAAAAATTGCTGTTCACTTTGTTGATCATAGTGAAAATAAACCTGAACTTGTCCGACTGACTGAATTTCACTTAATAATTTTGCAAGTTGTTCCTCATTTGAGTTATTGCTTTCTCCTTTCTCCGGTTGTGATAGAAACATGAATAAAAAAATAATAAATACTACGGCAATGACAATTAATACGATAGGACGATTCGCTTGTTTCTTTTCCACATTATTAAGCGTATACGCCCCCTTCTCTACTAGATTTCAACATAATGTATGAACGAAACAAACCGGTTATGCAAACAATGAAAGAATTGTGCTTGTCACGAATAAATACAATGCGAGCTTTACATATACTTGCCATTGCCGCTCATCAGCAAATATGAGAAGACTGCTGCCCAGTAAAATAAAAAGAAATAATTGAATCATGTTTTTCCCCCCATGGACATCTGCATAAAGAAAATAAATAACAGTACGATAAACATAATTGCGAAGCCAAGTAAAAAGGCAACCGCACATAAAACAAACATCGTCTTTCCAACATCATCAAATAGACCGCTTATACGCATATTTGTAAACGGTTCTATAATGGCACCAATAATTTTAAACAGCAGTGCGTGTAGCAATAGTACCGTCGCCGGATAAAAAGCCGCACCCCAAATAATTGTTAAAAAGGACAGTCCAACAAAGGTGGAAACGGTTGACTGAGTTTTTTGGAAAAAGGACAGCCCTTCTACAATCAAATTGCCGATTAACGGAATATTTTGCTCAATTAATTTCTTTATAGGTGATTTTAATGCGTCATTTAGCTGAATAAAGGCGACACCAGAAAGCGTCAAAATCGATGTCAATGCAATAACCGACGCAATCATGACGCTTAATATAGAAGAACGAATAAGATCTGCAGCTTTTGAAAAAGAAATAGCCGGATATATTTTTGTACAGACATCAAATATTAATGCGAGGATTAGAGCAGGTATTGTAACGTTTGTGCTGATAAATAAAATAACCTGGACAAAAAGAATGATGATTGGATTCCATGCGATCGCCGTAAATACGGTTTGAATTGTCAACAGCATAAATGACATGATCGGTAAAATAGCCATAAAGAAATTTTGCAGTATGGCAATGAGCTCATACAGCACAACAAAGGCATCGACGACATTTTGTGCAAATACAACGATAAACAAAATAATAAATAACTGTTCAATTAACGCGGTTTCTTTCGGGACTAAAGCAAGTAGCAGTAAATACATCAAAATATATATCGCTACTAGCAGCAAAGAATACACTAAAGATTGAATGGGCTCTGTAAAAATCGAATAAATTGTCTGCATTACTGTAGCCTTTCTAATAATTGGATTAATAGCTGAAATTTCGGTTGTAGCAGATTGATCCAATATAACACTGCGGTCATGCGAATGGACAATGTAACTAATGTCGCAAAAGCTTCATATTCAAATTGATCTAATAGCTGACAGATTAATTCATTCAGCAAAAAAAGTAATGCCGTGAAGAGCAGTCCCTTACTGTATGGAACATTATTGAAAATAACTGCGAGTCGCTGCCAAAGCGGAA
Source organism: Solibacillus sp. FSL K6-1126 (assembly GCF_038003445.1). Lineage (NCBI taxonomy): Bacteria > Bacillati > Bacillota > Bacilli > Caryophanales > Caryophanaceae > Solibacillus > Solibacillus sp. FSL K6-1126. The sequence continues at coordinate 2,613,188 of NZ_JBBOPD010000001.1, forward strand.
TGAGTTGCTCGCGGACAACAAATTGGAAAAAAATAAAGAAAGCGATGACGACAATAATTGAATGCAGCTTGTCCATCGTCTGTTTTAAAAATAAAAACAGAACTAAATAAATGACACTTGCAAATAGCGCAATCATTTAGCTAGACGGCCGTCAACCATTGGAAAAATACGACAATCTCTTGAAAGAACAAGCGCAAAAATCGAATTAATTCAATCGTCATGTATAAATACGCAATGAAAAACAAGAAAAACGAAAACTCTTTTTTTCCTAAATGCTCGAAGAATAAATGAAGAAGTGCAATAATCAACCCAATCCCTGCAACACGAAGCACATCTTGTAATTCCAATAAAGCCCTCCTTCCTTAACGAAACTATATGCACTATCCAATCAAATAAGCACAAAAAAACACCGATGAGAAAGTTTTATCCTTTATCATCAGTGTAAAAAATTTTATCGTAAGAGAGTTTCGATAATCTCTTTAACAGATGCTTCTTTAGCCAAATAGCTATTTTCCCCCATCCAAAGAGACATATATTCAAGGTTGTTTTGACGGGCACTTTCTTTTCGAATCGGTTGGGTCAAATAATGCTGAAGCGGATATTGGGCAGTCACCGCTTCTTTTAACTCCTCGGTAAACCTGTTTTTCAGTCCGCGCGCATATTTGCCGGTAAATGCTTTCGTTAACGTTGTCGCTTGTTGACCGGAATTTAAAATCGCTTCTTTATGTGTTCTCGATGTCTCGCATTCATATGCAGTTAAAAGAATCGTACCTAATTGAACAGATGTCGCACCAAGCTGCAGCATTTCCTTAACATGCTCAGCCGTCATAATTCCACCTGCAGCGATGAGCGGAATGGTTACTATTTCTCTTACATTTTCCAGAAGCTCCGTGGTCGTTATTAATTGAAGAGGTTCAGTAAATGACCCACGATGCCCACCTGCTTCTCTTCCCTGAATAACTACAGCATCAAGACCAGCTTGTTCCACTGCAATCACTTCCTCTACGGTTGTAGCAGTGCCGATTAAATAAATTCCGTGTTCTTTTAATTTTGTAATTGTCGCTATACTAGGGATGCCAAATGTGAACGACACAATTTTTACATCCTCATCGATAATCGCCTGGATTTGTTCGTTAAAAACTTCTGTAGACACGATATGTGGTGTCTCGGTAATACCTAACTCATCATAAAAAGGTTGTAATTCTTGGCGTGCTTTTTGAATAACCGTCTGATCGAATCCTGATTGTTCTGGAACGAATAGATTAACATTAAAAGGTTTCGTCGTTAAGTTTTTAACTTCTTGAATAAACTTTAATGTTTCTTCACCATTTAAATATCCTGCGCCTATTGAACCTAACATACCTGCCTTACAGCAAGCTTCAACAAATTTAGGAGTCGTAATTCCGGCCATTGGTGCTTGAATTGTTTCATGTAGTAACGTGTACCTTGTCATCACTATATTCCCACCTTTACTATTGGCAATGTACATTCATTGTAGCATTGTTTTGAAATTTTCGAATTACTAGATAATTACTACTTTGATCGTGGGTCTAATAAATCACGGACAGCATTACTTAGCATGTATAACCCTAATACCATTAACGTAATTGCAATCCCTGGTGCATAGACATACCAAGGTGCACTCGCCAGATAAGACTGTGAATCTTTCAGCATCCGGCCCCAGCTAGGATCCGGTGGCTGCACACCAAGTCCTAAATAGCTAAGCGCTGCTTCCGCTAGCATCGCCGTAGCAAATGTAATCGTTGCCGCAACAATGATTTGAGAGGAAATGTTCGGTAAAATATGTCGAAACATAATTCGCGGAGCTTTTGCGCCAATTAACTTTGCAGCTAAAACAAACTCCGCATCACGTTGCTGGACGAAACCACTCCGTACGATACGGGCAATGCCTGGTATTGCAATGATACCTAATGCGATAGACGTATTTACAATACCTGGACCAAAGATGGCCACGAGCATTAAGGCTAAAATGATACCAGGAAACGCCATTAGCGCATCTAAAAAACGACTTAATATTTCGTCAGTCCAACCACCAAAATAACCTGCAATACCTCCTATTAACACCCCAAATGTAACGCCAATAAAAACGGTGATTATACCGACTATAAAGGCTGTTTGTGTCCCTTTCATAATTCGACTAAAAATATCTCGCCCGAATTCATCTGTACCGAACCAATGTGTACTGTTCGGTGCAAGCAACTTTTGTGCGATATTCATTGCCGTCACATCATAAGGCGTGTAAAAAAAACTTACAATCATTATCAGTAATAACCCACCAACAATTAACAAGCCGATGAGCAAATTGAAGTTTTTCAATAGTTTAGTTGCCAATCTTGCTCACCACCTTTAGCGAATTCGAATTCGCGGATCTATAATGGAGTATAAAATATCAATAATAAAATTAATTGTTACAACTGCAATCGTAATATACATGACGATTCCCTGTACGAGTGGAAAATCGCGGTTGTTAATTGCCGTCACTAATAGCTGCCCTACACCTGGAATTGAAAATACTTGCTCAACAATAATTGTTCCTGCCATTACCTCTGCTGTTATTAATCCGAAAACGGTCAAAATCGGTATCAGTGCATTTTTTAGTACATGCTTATACATAACGTTGCGTTCAACAATACCTTTACTGCGAATTGTCCGAACATAGTCAAGGCGAATTTGCTCCAAAACCGCAGTACGGACGTAGCGGAAATTAATCGCTATTTGTGGGATGGCGATTGTTATCGCTGGTAATAACAATGTACTTAATGCTCCTGTAATACTTGTGGACCAAGGTATGTAGCCACTAATTTTGAAAAAATCAACATTCATAGCGACATAAATAATTAGCATCATCCCCAGCCAAAATGATGGAATAGCCATACCAATTTGCGTTGCTGTTGACAGCGTTAAGTCACTTAATTTATTTTGACGTCGGGCAGCAAACATCCCAAGAGGAAGTGAGACTGCACAAACGATGAAAAGCGTAATCGCTGCTAACGAAAGTGTAACTGGAAGCCGATCAAGCATTAACTCCATTACCGGCATTGAAAATCGAATAGAATTCCCTAAATCCCCTGTAAAAAGTCCTGTCATCCATTCAAAATATTGTACATAGAGCGGGAGGTCCAAACCGAGTTCAGACCTCAAACTTTCAATCTGCGCAGGATCTGCTTCTGTGCCAAGCATTGTTAACACAGGGTCTCCAGGCAAAATTTGAAACACGCCAAATGTAATAAAAGAGACAAAAATAACAGTAACAATTAAGAGGACGAAGCGGCGTAGTAAATACAACATTACGCTTCAACCCTTTCTTAATTTGACATTTTCACTTCCGACATATCGTGGTACCAGAATGGATATGATTTTAAACCTGATACCGCTTTATCTGAGCCCCAAATCACTTGGTAATCTGCAATATAAACAGCCGCTGCTTCCTCTGTTAAGATTTTTTGTGCCTGTTTGAAATAGTCCACTTGTTTCTCTTGATCGGTTTCAAGTAATACTTCACTCATAACTTTGTCAAATTCAGCATTGTTGAATCGGAAAAAGTTCTCCCCATCATTCGTTGAAATATAATCATTTAAAACTTCATAGGCAGATGGGCGACCTGTTAAATCGATAGCCGTCATTTCATAATCACGACCAAAATACACTCGCTCCAACCAAATACCCCATTCTACTACTTCAATTTCAACATCAATTCCGATTGCTTTTAGATTTTCAACGACAATTTGTGCAATGTTCCCGTATATTGCGTTATGAGAGGATACCGTAATTTTTGTTGAGAAGCCATCAGCATAGCCGGCTTCTGCTAGGAGAGATTTTGCATTTTCAACATCAAATTTCCAAACATCCACAAGCTTCTCATCATGGTATTTACCCATAGCTGGACTCATATTTGAACCAAGTTTCTCCGCATACCCGTTAAATACAGAGCTTATAATGTCCTCTTTATTAATAGCCATTGCTATCGCTTGGCGCACCTTCACATTATTAAAAGGTTCTTTCTCTTCATTAAAAGTAACAACTAATGATGAGTTATTTTGCTGTTTCGTCGTATTAAATTCCTCCGTAACTTCATCAATACGTGCCCAAGGTATCCCTGTTAAATCCACTACATTTGCAAGTAACGCCATAATAGCTGCTTGATCATCCGATTGGAAATTAAACGTTACTTTATTTAAATACGGTATACCATCACGCCAGTAATTTTCATTTTTCTTCAGTACTAAATTCGTACCTGGAGAATATTTTTCATATGCGAATGGTCCGGTACCGATCGGATTTTCATTATGTTTGCCATCATTTGCAGCGGGTACAATACCTGAAGTCAATGCTGTTAATGAGTACAAAAAGTTTGAATTCGGCTCTTTTAAAATAAATTTAAATGTATTTTCGTCCTCAACATTTGCTGAAACGACATTATCAAAGTTATTTTTCATTTTCTCCCCACCATTTGTACCCATTAAACGATCGAACGTATATTTCACATCATCCACCGTTAAATCTGAACCATCATGGAATTTCACACCTTGACGAATCGTAAATGTATACTCTAAGCCATCATCCGATATTTCATACTTTTCTGCTAATGCCTCGCGCAATGAGCCATCTGTATTTGGAGCCATCAATCCTTCAAACATATTTAAAATCATCTGGAATGAAATCGAAGCTGTCGCTTTATGCGGATCTAAAAAATCAGGATCATCATTTACACGCACGATAATTTCTTGCGCCTCGTCCCCTGAAGAGCTATTGTTTGTTTCATTTGAAGAATCACTACCTGTATCTTCTGAACAGGCTGCCAGTACAAAAACAACGATTGCCATTAAAAACATTAGAGTATACTTTTTCAATGAAATTCCCCCTATTTTTGGATACTTTCATAACATTCAACATTCGCTAAACGCTTAGCATCTTTCACTGCAAGAACGATCGCTTGCTCCATTGCTTCTATAGCAAGCTGTCCTAAATAATCAAGTTGATATTGCTTTTCTCCAGTCCCTAGCACAAAAATTGTATCTCCATCAAACATTGTATGCACTGGATAAATCGTATGCGCAAGTGCATTTTGCGTCAGCTGCGCAAGCTTTTTCGCTTCCGATTTGGTCAATTTAGCGTTAATGGCAATTGCACCAATCGTCGTATTTGCTCCGGGTGTTGTTTGGATACTTGCATATTGCTTTATAAGAGCGCAGCTATCCAGCCATTCACCTGTCGTATGATTACGACTTCCTGCGATGATTTCCTTTGTTCCAGGCTCCCTCACATCTCCAACAGCATTAACTGCTACAATTGCACCTACCACTAAATCTTTCATACCTTGAATAGAGTACGAGCCTAGTCCCCCTTTCATAAAGTGTTCAATACCTGCAACTTTCCCAACGGTCGCACCATAGCCAACACCAACATTGCCGTTGTCAAAAGGACCAACTATCGCATTTTGTGTCGCTTCATAGCCCATTTCTTTTGTTGCGTATGCAGTCGGGCTACCAATCAATAAGTCAAAAATAACCGCGCCTGGCACAATGGGTACAGTTGCCACCTCTACAAATAAGCCGATTTGCTGCTCCGCCAAATATTTCATCACACCTGAAGCGGCTTCCAATCCAAATGCGCTACCACCAGCCAATAAAATTGCATGGACTTTTTCTACTCCGTTAATAGGATCTAGTGCATCGGTTTCACGCGTACCTGGTGCAGAACCACGCACATCCACACCGCAAACCGCTCCTTCTTTTGCGACAATGACCGTGCAACCTGTCACCCCTTGCTTATCAACGGCATGCCCTACTGTAATTCCGGCAACATCAGTTATGTTGTTATACATTCGTCATCTCCCCCTCATATAAGAAACAAGCGACTTGCTGCGCATCCGTACCTTGAAGAAGCGGCTTTTTTCGCTGGCATTTTGGCATGACATGCGGGCATCGCGTATGGAATACACAACCAATGGGCGGATTTATCGGATTCGGTAAATCTCCCTTTAACGGAATCGTCTCTCGTTTTTTTGTGAAATCTACTACGGGAATTGCTTGGAGCAAAGCGTTTGTATATGGATGCCTTGGCGTTGCAAATATTTTTTCCTTTTCGCCAATTTCAACGATATTCCCTAAGTACATCACTGCTACTCGGTCGCTTATATGCTTAACAACACTTAAATCGTGGGAAATAAATAGATACGTTAGATTAAATTCTTCCTGCAAATCCATCATCAAGTTCAATACTTGTGATTGGACCGATACGTCGAGTGCCGAAACAGGCTCATCCCCAATAATAAAAGCTGGATTAATCGCAAGTGCTCTTGCAATCCCAATTCGTTGGCGCTGTCCACCTGAAAATTCATGCGGAAATTTATCCACTGCATCTGCTCGTAACCCTACTTTTTCAAGCAATGTTAGGACACGCTTTTGCCGATCCTCTTTTGACATGGATAGCTGTAGCTTCATCGGCTCTTGTAAAATATCACCAACTCGCATACGTGGATTAAGCGATGAATACGGATCTTGGAATACCATCTGCATTGCGTTTCGATACTTTTGTAACTCGCTTCCCTTTAGCTTTGTAATAGGTGTATTACGATAATAAATTTCTCCGCTCGTCGGCTCTGTCAATTTCAAAATTGTCCGCCCTAGAGTCGATTTACCGGAGCCAGATTCTCCTACAATACCGAGCGTCTCTCCTTTATAAATAACGAGTGAAATATTATCTATTGCTTTGACAACCTTTTTCTTCTCCTTTAATCTCTTTCGTTTTACAGGAAAATGTGTTTTCAAGTTTTTTACTTCAATTAATATTTCACGCGTCATGGGCAGCAACCTCCTTTTCCTTAAATAAATGACAACGAACCATCAGACCATCTTCAAAAGTAATTTCAGAAGGTACTATACGTTCACAAATATCCATCGCATGTTGACAGCGAGGGGTAAAGCGACAGCCCGCTGAAAAGTTTAAAGGAGACGGTACGGTGCCTGGAATTGTTGGTAATCTTCGCTCATTAGTTGAAAGTGAAGGCATCGTTTGAAGTAGTGCTTTCGTATAAGGATGTTTCGGTTCAGTAAATATTCGCTCTACCGGCCCAGATTCAACAATTTGACCTGCATACATGACCATCACACGATCTGCAGTTTCTGCTACTACGCCCATATCATGTGTAATAAATAAAATGGATGAGCCGTGTTCTTCTTTCATTTTCAACATTAACTGTAAAATTTGCGCCTGAACTGTTACATCGAGTGCAGTCGTAGGTTCATCGGCTAATAAAAGTTTCGGATTGTTAGCCATCGCCATCGCAATCATAACGCGCTGCCTCATCCCTCCTGATAATTGGTGCGGGTATTCATGAATTACTTTTTCGGCATTCGCTATGCCCACTTTATTTAACATCGATAATGCGATATCAAAAGCATGCTTTTTATCCACATGTTGATGGCGGCGAATCCCCTCAATTAGTTGACTACTAATTTTGAAAACTGGATCGAGAGAAGTCATCGGTTCTTGAAATATCATCGACATTTCATTTCCACGAACACCGCTCATGTCATCTAACTTCATTTGTAATAAATCTGTACCGTTCAATAAAATTTGCCCTGATGTAATACGAGCTGGTGGCATTTGTAAAAGGCGCATAATAGCAAGTGATGTAACACTTTTACCACTACCAGATTCACCAACAAGTGCCAGCGTCTCCCCTTCAAATACTTGAAAGCTAACCGCATCGACAACATTTGTTTGCTTACCGTTTGCCATTTGAAACGCTATCGATAAATTATCGACTTGTAAGACAGTCTTTTTTTGCTCGGTCATCGGCGATTACCTCCCTTGAACGTTGTAGCGAATTGCAATATTTTTCATTTGCGTATAGTTACGCATTGCAACTAATCCTTTTTCTCGTCCGATTCCACTCTTCTTATAGCCGCCAAACGGCATTTGGATACCACCCGCTGCACCGTAATTATTGATAAATACTTGGCCAGCTTTTATACGACTAGCCATGAAATGCGCGACGTCAATATCACGTGTCCATACACCGGCTACTAGCCCGTAATCTGTACTGTTAGCGAGCTGTATCGCTTCCTCTACTGTTTCAAATGTAAAAACAGTTAATATAGGACCAAAAATTTCTTCGACAGCAAGTGGATGCGTTACATCAAGCCCATCTACAATTGTCGGCTCCACATAATAACCATTCTCATAATTTTCTACACGTAGAGGTTTGCCGCCAATTAGCACTTTACCATCGCGTTGGGCGAGCTCTAACAAGGTGGTAATTTTTTTTAATTGATTTGCATTTAACACCGGGCCCATATCTAAATTTTGCTCTCCTGCCCCAATACGGATTTGCTGAAAGCGTTCAACAAGTTTCGCACAAAATATCTCTTTGTAAGATTTTTCAATTAATAAGCGTGCACCTGCCGAACACGTTTGACCTGCATTTTGAATAATCGCCCGCATAACCCCTTCAAGTGCAAGCTCCTCATTTGCGTCTGCAAAGACAACATTTGGAGATTTGCCACCAAGCTCCAACGTTACAGGTACTATATTCTTTGCAGCTGCTTGCATAACTGCAATGCCTGTAGGTACTGAGCCAGTAAACGTGATTTGGTGAATGCCCGGATGACTTGATAAATAAGCCCCTACATCTTTACCAAAACCTGTCACATGCTGAATAATACCTTTCGGAAGTCGTGCATTTAGCCATTTTACTATTTCATGTGTCGTTAATGGTGTATCTTCCGCGCTCTTCACTATTACCGCATTACCTGTTGCAATTGCAGCGGCTACACTACGTGACGTAATTTGAATCGGATAATTCCAAGGCACAATATGTACCGTCACACCAATGGGCTCCAATACGACTGCATTAAAAATACCGTCTTCAATCGGAATCGTGTCACCCATCACTTTATCTGCTGCTCCACCATAAAACTCAAAGTAACGTGCCGCTGCTTCAACATCGGCACGTGCTTGTTGCAATGGTTTCCCGACGTCTAAGCTTTCCAACTTCGCAAAATGTTCTGCGTTTTGACGAATAAATTGAGCAAATTCTACCAATAGTTGACCTCGTTCAAATGGCTTTACATTACGCCATTCCTCACCTTCAAAAGCTTCGTTTGCTATACGGACTGCGTCATCAATTTGTGCATACGTTGCATTGGCAATTGTTACAAGCGGCTTCCCAGTCGAAGGGTTGTAAACCGTGATTTTGTCCTCACCCTCGATCCATTCACCATTAATACACATCGGAATATGTTCCATAGTTTGTCCACCTTTCTATAAACCGCGTCCACCATCGACATGAAGTGTCGTTCCCGTAATAATGTTTGATTGCTCTTGCAGTAAAAAACGTACTGCATTAGCTATATCTTGCGGTTCAATTAATCGACCTAGCGGAACGGAAGAAGCAAAAATTTGGGCTTTCTCCTGCTCAACATCAGCACCTACTGCCGCGAATTGTCCAAGCATTGCTGTGTTCGCCGGTCCTGGATGAATTGTGTTAACACGCACATTATATGGAGCCAATTCAATAGCCATTGCTCTAGAAAAGCTTTCAGCCGCACCTTTTGAAGCAATATATGCTTGAAGCCCAGGTCGCGGGCGTACAGCAGAAATCGAAGCAATATTAATAATGACACCATCGTTCGCTTCTTTCATTTTTGGAACGACTGCTTTTGCCAATAAAAATAGGCTTTTAACATTGATGTTCATCAACTTATCCCAGTAATCAGCTGATACCTCTTCTATCGGTGTAGCGGCTTGTGCTAAGCCATGTACATTAATAAGTCCGTACACATTCGAGAGTGGTTCGACAATTGATGTAATCTTCTGCTCATCTGTTACATCACATTGTTGATAATGAAAATACGAATGGTCGAATGGCTGTTCTATTGCTAAATCAAGTCCGATAACTTCATAATTTTCCACTAATAACTGTTGAACAATTTTTTGTCCCATACCACCAGCAGCACCTGTTACAATCACTGTTTTCATTTATACACCTCTCATTTCATAGCAATTTTTTAAAGCGTAGCAAATCGCTTCACCCATTTGTTGCGTCGTTGCAGTTCCACCGATATCTGCCGTTTTCACTTCGCTTTTCGTCAATACTTGTTCAATCGCTTGCACAATTAGCTGCTCTAAATCAGGACGCCCAACATGCCCCAGCAGTAATGCCAGCGACCAAATCTGAGCAATAGGATTGGCGATGCCAAGCCCTGCAATATCAGGAGCTGAACCATGCACAGGCTCGAACATTGATGGATAAGCGCGATTCGGGTTAATATTTCCAGACGGTGAAAGTCCTAGCCCTCCGATAATGGCCGATCCTAAGTCGGACAAAATATCACCAAATAAATTAGAAGCGACCACAACTTCAAATTCCTCTGGTCGCTCTACGAAGTAAGCAACGAGCGCATCGATATAATAACTTTTCAGTTGCAACTGCGGGTAACGGCTCATCGTTTCATGTACAATCGCATCCCAAAATTTCATTGTATGAATAACCGCGTTCGATTTTGTTGCGCTTGTTACCGTCGATTTTTTATATTTCAGCGCATAATCACATGCCGCACTTACAATATTATTAATGCCTACTTTCGTCATTACCGTATTTTGTATCGCTAATTCGTGCTCTGTACCACCGTATAACCGGCCCCCACTATTAGAATATTCACCTTCCGTATTTTCTCGAAAAATAACAAAATCAATCGCTTCTTTTGTTGCAAGTGGTGAAGCAATACCTGGTAGCGATTTTACTGGTCGAAAATTTACATATTGCTGGAATTGCTTACGAATAGGCATAATAAGTTCCCAAACGGTCACATCGTCTGGTACGCGCGCATCTCCAATGGCACCAAATAAGATTGCATCATATTGTGCAAGCGTTTCTAAACCGTCTTCTGGCATCATTCTCCCTGTTTGTAAATAGTAGTCGGAATTCCATTGAAACGTCATTGTCTCGATTTCAAGTGTTTGATCAAGCTGCTGCAATGTTTCCAGTACAGTTAATGCCTGTTCCATTACTTCTGGACCAATGCCATCTCCTGGGATTACAGCAATTTTCATTGGTCTTCACCTGCCAAAAATAATAATGCCGCTTCTCTATAGATTGCTGTTGTTTCCGCCAACTCTTCTATATCTACATATTCATTTATTTGATGGGGTATCTCTCGATCTCCTGCACCAATGGTTACAATTGGTATTCCATGTACATGTAAAAATGTTCCATCTGTTGCCCCTGGTACACCATTATAAATCGGTTCCTTTTTAAGTACATTTTTTACAGCATGATGCACTGCTTCAACGATCGGATTTGTCCGTTCTGTATAAGTGGCCGGTCGATTATCGAGTACAGTGAGTTCCACTTTAAAGTCAGGGTCGGACTTCTTCATTCGGGCAATAATTGCTTCAATTTTCGCTAGTAGTTCATCATGGTTTTGTGCCGGAACAGTTCGAATATCAAGTGTTGTCATACATTGATCCGGTATAACATTAATCTGAGCATCACCTAATACTGGCGCTTGTAAAATTGTCGGAGTAATCGAAGGCCATTTCAGAAATGGATCCTCTCCTAAACGTTCTTGCTCTTCCTTTTCTAGTTTCTCCATTTCTGTTATAAAGCGTGCCATGCGCCAGTTTGGATTAATACCGCTCCATGAAATCGCTCCATGAGCCATTTTTCCATAAATATCAACACGCAAACGGATTGCGCCCCGCTGTGCAATGCATACTTGGTTTTCTTCAGGCTCACAAATAATTGCCCCATCTACACCATCTGCCCAGCCTTGTGCAATAAAATGCTTTATACCAAGCATAAGCCCTTCCTCATCACATGGAATGCATAATATAATTTTACCTGTGAAACTCTCTTGATCTAACAAGATTGACTGCACAGCCGTAATCATGCATGCCAAGTTCCCTTTTGTATCATTCGTCCCGCGACCATACATACGCCCATCAATGATTTCAGCACCGAATGGGTCATATGTCCATGCATCCCGGTTTCCTTCTGTAACCACATCGGTATGCCCTTCAAATAAAAGGGTTTTACCGGGTTTTTTTGAATCGATAATGCCAATGACATTCGGTCTGCCTGGTGTTACTTCTTCCATGTGCACTTCAATGCCTAGATTTAAATTGCGTAAATACTCGGCAACGTAATTGGCTACTTCCTGCTCATTACCTTTGCCATCATTACGAAAAACACTTTCAATTTGTACGAGCTTTTGTGTCAATGAAATGACTGTTTCTCTATCCCGTGTATACGTTGTAGACTGTTTCATATCAACCATACGAACACCCCTATTTCTGAATTTTCTGAAATCAAACGACAAATTTCTTCTTGTATTGCTTACTCACTTAATATTTGACGTTTATCTAAATATTCCTTCCAATTCAATAAAATGGTATTTTCATAATGATGGAGATATCTAATTGAAAAGAAATTTATATATATACAAAGCACAAAAAAACACGCTGAAAGGTAGTGACCCCTTAAAGTTAGAGTTTTTATTATGCAGCTAATTGGCTGGTATGAGTTCGGTATTTTACCGGGCTCATGCCGGCCAGTTTTTGTTTAATTCGATCATTATTGTAATAACTGATGTACTTCACAATTTTCTTCTGTAACGCTTCATAGGAAATCAATACTTCCCCATAATACATTTCTTGTTTGAGTATGCCAAAGAAGTTCTCCATGGCCGCATTGTCTGCACATGTTGCTTTACGAGACATGCTTTGGAAAATCTTGTTTCTCTTTAATGTTTTCACCCATTTGTTATGTTGATAATGCCACCCCTGATCCGAATGAATCGTTGTTCGATAATTCGCCTGCTCATGAATAATCGGAAGTGTTTGGTCAAGTGCCTCCATTACGAAATCGAGTGTAGGGCGTTTCGACATACTGAAACCGAGTATTTCACCGTTGAATAAATCCATGATGGGACTTAGATACAATTTTTCATCATCTGTACACTTAAATTCGGTTATGTCTGTTACTAATTTTTGAAGGGCATTTGGTGTGATAAAACGTCTGTTTAATCGATTCTTTGCGACCTTACCCACAGTTCCTTTATAAGATTTATAACGAGATTTACGCCCGAATTTCTCACATTTCAAATTCATTTCATTCATGATTCGCTGTACTTTTTTATGGTTGATTATGTGTCCTTCTGCCTTTAATTCTGCGTGAATTCGGCGATAGCCATATCGACCCTCATGTTTCTCAAACGTCTCTAAAATCAATGTTTTCCATGCTTTATCCGGATCTTCCTGATTCATTTGTTTGATATGATAATGATACGTTGCTTCTGGAATGTCCACTCGTTTTAAAATATCTATCAATCGGAATCCTTCTTCTTTGAGTCCAAAGGTAATCGCTGCTTGTGCTTTTCGAGAAAGGCATCCGGATTCTCTCGAAAAGCCTTCAACTTTTTTAAATACGCAACCTCCAAACGAAGCAGTTCATTTTCGCGCTCTAACTGTTCCTCACGTGACAGTTCTTTTTCTTGCTTCTTTTGTGTAGTTTTTGATTTTTTAGACATAGATGGGCGCCCCTTTGCTTTTTCTTGCAGGCCCTCTATCCCTTCTTTTAAAAATTTACTGTACCAATTTGCGATTAAACTTGGATTATTCATATTAAATTGAATCGCTGTATCTAGATAAGAAGCACCTGTTTGTTTCATAAAGTTTAATATATCTAATTTAAATTGAACAGAATAAAACTGCTTCTTTTTCTTAATCGATAGGCTACCTTGACCAAATTCTTTAAAAGCACGCACCCAACGTCTTACTTGAGATTCTTCAGCGACGCCATGTTTCCTAGCTGTTACTCGATAACTTAATGAACTACTCAGGTAGTCTTTAACCACCATCAATTTGAATTCTTCGCTATATTTAACCATAGAAAAACACCCCAAAAGTTAGTTTTTTAACTCTAACTTTTGGGGTGCAGCACCAAAGCAATTGCCTTCAGCATGTTTTTTAATTTTTCAAGAAGACTATGCGCGTGAAACGTAAGTGCCTTCAGTTGTGTTAATAATTAATTTATCACCTTGGTTAACGAAGAATGGCACGTTTACCATTAAGCCAGTTTCCATTTTAGCTGGTTTTGAACCGCCTGAAGCTGTATCGCCTTTAATACCCGGCTCTGTTTCAGCAACTTCTAACGTTACTGTATTTGGTAATTCAAGACCTAACATTTCACCTGAATATGTTTGGATATGAACTTCCATGTTCTCTAATAAATAGTAAAGTTCGTCTTCGATTTGAGCAGCAGCTAATGTTGTTTGGTCATATGACTCTAAGTCCATGAATACGTGCTCATCACCTTGTGCATATAAATATTGCATTTTGCGGTTTTCGATCATTGCTTTTTCTACTTTTTCACCAGCACGGAAAGTTTTTTCTGTTACGTTGCCGTTACGTAGGTTACGTAATTTAGAACGTACGAATGCAGCACCTTTACCTGGTTTTACGTGTTGGAATTCTAGTACGCGGAATAAGTTACCGTCAACGATAATCGTTAATCCTGTACGGAAATCGTTTACTGAGATCATGAATTATTTCCTCCAAATTATAAAATGATTAATTCTTTAGTCGAATGTGTTAGTACTTCATTACCCGTTTTTGTGATTAAAATATCGTCCTCAATTCGAACGCCACCAATTCCAGGAATGTAGACGCCCGGTTCAATTGTTACAACCATATTAGGCTCCAGGACCGTATTTGAACGGAATGATAACCCAGGTCCTTCATGCACTTCAAGGCCGATACCGTGACCTGTTGAGTGACCAAATGCTTCACCTAAGCCTTTTGATTTTAAATAATCGCGTGCTACAGCATCCGCTTCAATCCCTGTCATGCCCGGACCAACTTTTTCAAGCGCAAGAAGCTGAGACTCGAGCACAGCATTGTACATTTCTACCAACTTCTCTGAAGGTTGGCCTACAGCGATTGTACGTGTAATGTCCGAAATGTAACCATTATAGTAAGCACCAAAATCAAGTGTTACAAAATCGCCCGTTTCAATAATTTTGTTTGTCGCAACACCGTGCGGCAATGCCGAACGCAATCCACTTGCAACAATAATATCAAAAGAAGAACTTGTAGCACCTTGTTTACGCATGAAAAATTCTAATTCATTCGATACGTCAAGCTCTGTAATGCCAGGCTTGATGAAATTTAAAATATGTGTAAATGCATTGTCTGCAATTTCACATGCAACCTTAATAATATTAATCTCTTCTTCAGTCTTAATCAAGCGAATTTTTTCAATTAAACCGGAAACTGGCACGAAATCAACATTCACTGCCGAATTATATACTTCATATGTACCATATTGCATGGCATCTTTTTCAAATGCCAATGATTTTACACCCATTGCTGCCACTTGTTTTGCCACTTCATCATGGATCGGACCACTATGCTGAACGACACGGAATTCCTTTACTTGCTCTGAAGCTTGTTCTGTATAGCGGAAATCTGTAATAAAAACGGCATCCTGCTGGGAAACAACTGCAACACCTGATGTACCAGTGAAGCCTGTCATATAACGGCGGTTGTATTCATTTGTAATGAGTATTGCTTCGACATTGTGCTCGATTAGTGCTTGACGTAGTTTAGTAAGTTTCATCTGTTCTTATTCCCCTTTTTATTGTAGTAAAAACTTGCAGATGGCCATTTAATTGGCGAATCTACAAATTTGTCCTGCTTTCAATCACAGAAACTTTGGCGTTACGCGATGCAATACTCCTATGTCTTTAAACCCTTTAAATTACACTTTCCAAGGTGGTAAAAGGGACCTTTAATACAAGCTGCTTCATTGTGAACGCTTCTTTTTATACTGTCCCTATTTTATCACAGACTTTTCAGACATCAATACTTTCGACTAACGAAATAATGTCTTTGTACGGTACCTGGCCGTTTCGACAATCAAACGCATCGCTATTAAAATTACAATAAAAAATGGGATGGAAAATTTTTTGATTGATGACAATTCAATAGGTAGATTTAAGATTTTCAATTCGAGTAATGAAGCCATGACAATTCCCAAAATAAGTGAAAGTAAAAAAGGAGGCACCATAACGAGAAGCTGCGTTACGACCAATAATAAAAAAGCAACAATCGCTATCATTAAAAATAAAATAACCCATCGCTCGAATGCCGTCCATTCGAACCATTCCAATTTTTTTAGAAATGATACCGGATGCCATTTAATAAAATTAAATAAGTGCAAGCCTTTTAAGCTTACTGTCACAATAAATGATGTAAATAATGAAGTGACAAACAGATGCATGACAAAAACTCCTTTTTTTGACTCAGTATGACCGATTGTAAAAAAACTATTCGAATGGATAGTGCTTTTCTCCAAAATTTAGTACAATATGAGGGTATAACAAAGACAAGAGATGGATAGACTCCATTCTCCCGCCTTAAAATAGATTGAAATTTTATAAGAGAGTGGTGTCGAGCAAGTGAGTAATAATGCGCCAATATATGGTGGGCAAGCGCTTTTAGAAGGTGTTATGTTCACTGGTCAAGATCATATGGTAACGGCAATCCGTCGAAATGACGATTCCATCGATTATTTCCATGTAAAAAAAGAGAAAAAGCCAATTTTTCAAAAGCTAAAAAAAATTCCTTTCGTTCGTGGGGTTGTCGCACTAATCGAATCGGCAGGCTTTGGGTCGCGCCATTTGCAATTTGCTTCTGACCGCTATGATGTTACACCAGGCGAAGAAGAGAAAAACAGTGGTGAAGAGCCATCGAAGTTAATGATGATATTAGGTGTAGCCGTTATTGGTGTACTCTCGTTTCTATTCGGTAAGTTTGTCTTTACATTAGTGCCGATGTTTCTGGCAGAATTTTTAAAACCTTGGTTTCCAGGAAAAACCGTTCAAATTTTTATTGAAACCGGCTTTAAATTAATTTTGCTTCTTGGCTATTTGCAGATTATTTCGATGACGCCGTTGATTAAGCGGGTATTCCAATATCACGGAGCTGAACATAAAGTAATTAATTGCTATGAAGCAGGCCTTGACTTAACGGTGGAAAATGTTCAAAAACAATCACGACTTCATTATCGTTGCGGTTCAAGCTTTATTTTATTTACCGTAATTGTAGGTATGTTTACATATTTCTTCGTACCTGTTGATCCACTTTGGGTTCGTCTTGTAAGCCGTATTTTACTAATCCCGGTTGTAATCGGTATTTCTTTTGAAGTATTACAAGCGACAAATGCCGTTCGTGAAATTCCGGTTTTACGTTACCTAGGCTATCCTGGATTATGGCTGCAACTGTTAACAACAAAAGAACCGAAAGACGAGATGGTGGAAGTAGCGATCGCCTCTTTCAAAAAACTGCATGAAGTCGAGAAAAACCCGGCTATTGCACAAACATTAGTACATGATTAATTAAAGATTCGGGGAGTTATGTAAAAGGGAATTTACTTTTACGATAACTCCCCTTTTTTTGACGCCTGCCATATATTTAGAGTCTCGAAATATTTTCATTGAGTTCCAATAGACGAAATGGCATAATAGAGTTAAAATTCAGTGAATTCATTATAAGGAGTTAACAAATGAAAACGATTTTTCAATTTATGAGGCGCTATAAATGGCCTGCAGCAATCGCATTTTTTCTCATGCTATTGGAACTTGCAAGCGATCTGATACAGCCGCTGTTCATGGCGAGAATGATTAATGAAGGCCTTCTTGAAGAAAATTTACATAATGTCGCATTTTGGGGTGGCTGTTTATTTGCTTTAGCCCTATTCTCTTTCATAAGCGGAGTACTCAACTCCTTCTTCTCCGCGCATGTCGCCCATAGTTTCGGTTTCGTTCTACGGAAAGCATTGTACAGTAAAATACAATCACTGACGATGGCGACCTACTTGACTTTCCCAACTTCCGGACTTATTACACGTCTGACAAGCGATGTTACACAAACGATGAACATCGTCTTTATGATGCTGCGGATTGCAATGAAAGCACCGTTAATGACGGTTGGTTCGCTTATTATGGCGTTTCTCATTAATGCGAAGCTTGCGCTCATTTTATGTGTCAGCTTTCCGTTTTTGCTAATCTTCCTCGTATGGATGGTATCAGTCGGAATCAAGCTGTTCGCACAAGTTCAACAGAGACTTGATTTTGTGAATCGTCAGCTTCAGGAAGGACTGCAGGCTGTCCGATTGATTAAAGCGTATATGCGTGGTCAATATGAAGAAAGCCGCTTTTTAAGCGTTGCAGAAAACTTGAAATTT
This sequence comes from Solibacillus sp. FSL K6-1126, assembly GCF_038003445.1. Classification (NCBI taxonomy): domain Bacteria; kingdom Bacillati; phylum Bacillota; class Bacilli; order Caryophanales; family Caryophanaceae; genus Solibacillus; species Solibacillus sp. FSL K6-1126. The sequence continues at coordinate 2,631,462 of NZ_JBBOPD010000001.1, forward strand.
GATACGATCAAAGCGACACGTGTCATGGAAATTGCATTGCCTGTGCTTCAGTTTGTTATGAATATTAGTCTGCTCATTGTTATTTGGGTTGGTGCAGATGCGATCCGGGACAATGAGATTCTTGCCGGTGATTTGGCCGCTATTATTAACTATGCATTCCGTATGACGGCATCGTTTTCTATATTTTCATTTATTATTATTGCCTATGCCCGCGCCAAAGCGTCTGCTGAGCGTATCGAAGAGATTTTAAATGTCGAGGAAGGCATAGAGGAAGTACAAAAAAATGAAGCCCCTCTTCTTAAAGACTTTTCGATTCATTTTGACAATGTCTCATTCCGTTATCCAACAACGGAGCAGTATACGCTTCAAAACCTGTCATTTTCAATTGGCAGCGGCGAAAAAATTGCCATAATGGGGGCTACCGGTTCAGGAAAATCGACTATTTTACAATTGGTCGAGCATTTTTACGAACCGAACAGTGGAGACATTTATATTAACGATCAAAATATAAAGGATATCCCATTGCAGCAGTTGCGTCGTTCGATTTCCTATGTCCCGCAGCAATCCCTCCTGTTTTCGGGGACGATTGTGGACAATTTACGCTGGGGACAAAATGATGCAACTATCGAGCAAATTATTGACGCGACAAAAAAAGCGCAAATCCATCACTCTATCAAAAGCTTTGACGAACAGTATGAGACGATGATTGGACAGCGCGGTATCAACTTATCCGGTGGGCAGAAACAGCGACTTGCAATTGCCCGTGCCCTGTTAAAACCGGCATCGTTACTTATTTTAGATGACAGTACTTCAGCTCTGGATGTTGCGACAGAGCAGAAACTATGGGAGGCGCTTGATCAGGAGGCCATCACCATGCTCGTTGTAACTCTAAAAATACAGACTGCACAAACGGCTGACCGCATACTGCTCATTGACGAAGGCCAACTGCACGGATTTGGCACACATGAACAATTAATGGCAACGAACGAATTGTATGCGAAAATTGTTGCTTCACAGCAGGAGGTGCTTGCCGAATGAAGTTTTTCAACTATGAACCCATCATCACAAGAGAACAAATTAAAAACACAAGCGGTAAGAAGAAAAAAGGTGAACGCGCGCAAAACTGGACGTATACATTGAAACGTATTTTCGATTTTGTAGCCGAACAGAAAATGCTCCTGTTTATCGTTTTACTGCTTGTCGTATTAAGCTCAGCTTTTGCTTTAGTCGGACCGTTCATCATTGGACGGCTCATCGACCAGTTTATTGATGGCAGTTCGCTAACCCAGCTTTCATACTGGCTATACGGGCTGGCGGTCATTTATTTACTTTACAGTTTAGCGAGCTATTTCCAAAACTATTGGATGGTCAGCATCGCCCAACAAACTGTATTCCGAATTCGTACACAGCTTTACGGACACTTTTTCAAGCTCCCTCTCCGCTTTTTCGATAAACGAAAGCATGGGGAATTAATGAGCCGCGCGACAAATGATATCGAAACAATCAGCTCAACGTTAAATAGCGCCTTTATCCAAGTTGTATCAAGTATTTTGACATTAACAGGTACGGTTGCCGTTATGCTTTGGCTTAGTCCATTATTGACACTTATCACAATGCTTATCGTACCGCTTATGTTTTATGGGATGCGCTGGATAACAAAACGCACAAGCTTGCTATTTAAACAGCAGCAGGCAGCGATTGGGGAAATGAACGGATTAATTGAAGAGTCCATTACCGGTCAGCATGTCGTTAAAGCCTTTTCACAGGAAACGGAAATGCTGCGTCAATTTGACGAGAAAAATACACGCATTCGCACGGTCGGATTCTGGGCATTAACGTATTCCGGGTTTATCCCGAAAGTCATGAACACGCTGAACAGTTTAAGCTTTGCGATTGTTGCGTTGGCCGGTGGTTTATTTGCCTATTACGGCCATATTTCAATCGGGACTATTATTATTTTCACGGAGTATGCAAGACAGTTTACGCGCCCCTTAAATGATTTGGCCAACCAGTTCAACACCGTCCTTTCGGCATTGGCAGGGGCTGAACGTGTTTTTTTGATCCTGGATGAAAAAGAAGATGAAATTGACGGGGAAAATATGGAACTTCTCGGGAATGTGCGTTTTCAAAACGTTTCTTTCCAATATGATGCACAAGCTTCCTCCCCTACTCTGTCAAATGTGTCCTTTGAAGTGAAATCCGGGCAGTCAGTTGCATTAATCGGTCAAACCGGTGCCGGGAAAACAACGATTATGCAGCTATTGACCGGACTTTATGAGAAAACGGACGGGAAGATTGTATTTGATGATATGGAAATAGAAGAAATTTCAAAAGCGAGTTTGCGCAGTCAAATGGCATTTGTCTTGCAGGATCCGTTCCTTTTTGAAATGTCGATCAAAGATAATATCCGCTACGGGAAGCTCGATGCAACAGATGAAGAAATATATGAAGCTGCTAAAAAAGCGAATGCCCATACATTTATCGATAAGCTGCCGGAAAAATACGACACGATTTTAAGTGCAGACGGCAGCCAGATTTCTCAAGGACAAAAACAGCTGTTATCGATCGCCCGTGCATTTGTAGCCGATCCGAAAATTTTATTATTGGATGAAGCGACAAGTAGTATTGATACCGTGACGGAGCTCCATATTCAGGAAGCACTTGAAAAACTGATGGAAGACCGTACGAGTTTTATCATCGCCCACCGCCTGAATACAATTCGCAAAGTCGACTATGTTATCGTCTTAAATCAAGGGAAAATCATCGAACAAGGAAATCGCCAAGAATTAATTGAAAACCAGGGCGTGTTCGGACAAATGCTTAACGTGTAATATTAAATTTTGATACCGAAGTAGAGTTTTGATTTGATAAAGAAAAATTATTTGTAAGAAACGGACATTTAAGAAAATTGATTGGAATGGAGGGCGAGTGTAGCTTACGGCTACGCCTTTCGCTACAAGCAAAGCTTCCTGCGGGAACAGCACGACGCCTGAGACTAGGAACAAAAGCTAAAAACGCCACGTCCTGTGGCAACGCTTTTGTGACCAACATCCTGTTGGCCTCATGCCCGCGGAAAGCGTCCCGGAATGGAAATCAATTTTTATGCACAGCAAAATGCCAATTTTCTTTGAGAGAAAATTGGCATTTTGAGGTTATATCTCAGCCTAATCTTGTATTGTCCATGATTAGCTAAACCGTTTCGATATCCGTTTGTTCCTCCGACTTCGGTGCCGGATTTTTTAACTGACGAAAGTTTTTATAGTATTTGACGAGTAAGATAATAATAATGGCCGCAAAAATTAAGAAGAACGCCATGTTTATCAGCAATTCCTGCTGGGCTGCTTCTGTTGTCGGTAAATCAAGTTTTGTCGTTTGATTTGTATAGACAAACTGGAGATATGCCAAGAAGTTATTAAAGCTATGTAAAAGCATTGGTATCACGATATTTTTCGTTTTTAAATACGCGTAGCCAAGCACGCATCCTAATGCAAAGGCAAATACGACATTGATTGGGTTAAGGTGGATAACACCAAATATAAGGGAGGAAATAATAATACTCTTTTGCGGACTCCATCTCAAGGTGAAACGGCGAAGCAAGATCCCTCTAAATAACATCTCCTCATATATGGGGGCAAGAATGCAAATATTAATAAAGAATAATACGTAAACGAGAAATGATGGCTGTACTTCATCCAAATTCAGCATCGGAAAGAATGAAAACAGTTCCCGTATATGCTCTTCAAAAATAAGATACACAATCGTGAATAGGATTGTTGTAAATACAACGGTAATCAATTGGAAGCTAGCGGTAATCGATAAATATTTTGCCCAGCGCCCTTTTGTCATCGTAGTATGAATCGGCTGTTCATTAAACGAGAAATTCCATTTTTTTGTTTGATGCAGCAAGTACATTAAACAGCTGACCGAAACAAAAAATGTAACCCATTCCTCACTTGCTGGGATATCGATTAAAAATAACAAGATAAAGCTCGCTATGAATATACCAATCGCAAACAGTATAAAATAGCGAAGCTTAAAATTTTTCAATTCACTATAATCCATTATTTTACACCCCCTGTAAATAGAGTAACATGAAATGGAAGTTTTATCCCAAGCATCGCTACCCCTTTTTGATCATTTTTCACCGAATAACGTTTCTCCATTGCCAATACCGCCTCTTTTACAATACGATGGATACAAAACAGATAGAAGTGGGTGTTTTGCATGTCTAAAATTTTAATTGTGGAAGATGAACAGCAGATCGCGCGTGTATTACAGCTGGAGTTAGGGTTTGAAGGCTATGAAACAACAATTGCCAATACCGGTACGGACGGTTTGCTAAAATTTCATGAAGACGAATATGATTTAGTGTTGCTTGATGTGATGCTTCCGGAGCTGAACGGCCTGGAAGTGCTGAAACGAATTCGCAAACATAATGAAACCGTTCCCGTTCTTTTACTCACTGCTAAAAGCAATATTGAAGATAAAGTGACAGGGCTTGATTACGGGGCAAATGACTATATAACAAAACCATTTGAATTCGATGAACTGCTTGCACGAATTCGTGTTGCATTGCGATTTTCGCACAAATCTGCTCCAGAACCAACATCATCGTCTGTCCACACATTTCAGGACTTATCATTAAATGAGCAAACCCGAGAAGTCACAAGAAACGCGCTACAAATTGATTTGACTCCTCGTGAGTTTGACTTGCTGCTGCATTTTATGAAGCACGCTAAACTTGTACAGTCACGGGAACAGCTGCTGAATGCAGTTTGGGGATATGACTATTATGGTGATACAAATGTTGTCGATGTATATGTCCGTTATTTGCGTCAAAAACTAGAGGTAAATCTGAATTTACCGCCACTACTACATACAGTTCGCGGTGTCGGCTATGTGTTAAAGGAAGCGTCAAATGAAACTTAATACAAAAGTAAATCTGTTTTCCATGTTATTGACTTCGGTTATTTTAATCGGTAGTTTTACAGGCATTTATTATTTGTATAAAGAGTTTGCTTTTTCCACAGAGGCAGAGCAATTACAGGCACGGGCAAATGAGCTGACAACAGCAATAAGCGCACTTGAATCCATGGATGGAATTGATTCGATTTTCGGGGCATATCTCCCGACTGATGGAGCGATCATCGTTCGTGAGATTGATGATAATACGGGTAAACCATTAATCCGTCTTCAAAAAACCTCGGAGCAAATTGATTTTAAACTTGATCCGGCACAGCATTATACGGAAAAAACAATACATGATGTCCCTCATATCGCACTTGCTACTCCAATCATTTTGCCGAATGATGAAATTGCCGAGGCAAAGCTGATCCAGCCATTGCCGACCATTACCGATAATATGAATCGACTGTTAATTATATTAGTTTTGATGACACTTGTTGCACTCATTCCGATTTATTTGGCGAGCCAACTATTTGTTCAACTGATCGTAAAACCCGTTTTGCAGCTAACGTCGACGATGGAAAAAAATATTCAGCAGTCCAGCTATGAACAGATTCCCACCCGCAAGCAATCGAACGATGAAATAGCACAAATGGCAACGACGTACAATCATTTAATGGCACAGTTGGAAGATGCCCATGACAAACAGCAGCAATTTGTCGGCAATGCTTCACATGAACTGAAAACACCGTTAACGGTCATTGAAAGTTATACAAAGCTGTTAAAACGCCGTGGCACACAAGACGCAAAAATTACGGAAGAAGCGTTGGAAGCAATTTTAAAGGAAACTACCAATATGAAGGCCATGATTGAACAAATGCTCGCATTGGCAAAAACAAATGAAATGACGAAAATCAATATGACGACATTTGCATTACAGCCTTTTATCGATCAGATTGTTCAAAGTATAAAAACTGCTTATCATCGTGAGATTCACGTTAATATTCCTGATGTTGACATTACAACGGATGAAGCAAAATTAAAACAGCTGCTTTTTATATTTATTGATAATGCACGAAAATACAGTGACGATGTCATTAAAATTCACGCTTCTGTGAAAAATGATCTGCATATCTCTATACAGGATTTTGGTGTTGGTATACCTCAAGAGGACCTTCCGAATTTGTTCCATCGTTTTTACCGGGTTGATAAAGACCGTAACCGGAAAACTGGTGGCACCGGCATTGGCCTCTCGATTGCAAAGGAACTCGCCGATCGTCTGAATGCCGAAGTTTCCATTGACAGTGAACTAGGAAAAGGAACAACGATTTTACTCATCGTTCCACTTTCAGGAGGTGCACAACATGAAAGCTAAATGGATTACCCTATGCATCGCCGTCATTCTCATTGGATTTTTCATTACAATGACAGTCAAGCAATTATCAACACCGCATGAGCTGAACACGAATGAACTGGAAGTGAAGATTAAAGATATTTATAATGCGGAAGTCCAAACATTGGTGAAAGAAAAAGATCAATTTATCGCTTCGTTCAATAAAGATGGTTCGATTTTTGAAGTGAATGTAAATGCCGTTACAGGGCAATTTTCCGATTTAAAGCTCATTCATAAAAATGAAAAAAAGCAAGATGAGCAAAATAATTCGGAAGTATCAAAAGAAGATCAAACATCTACAAGTAAGCCAGTTGAAAAAGCAACAAAGCCAGTACTGTCTGAACAGCAGGTCGTAGATATTGCATTAAAGGAAGTGCCTGGTGAAGTTGATTCAGTGGAATTTGAAGGTAACGCTGAAGGCGGCGTCTATTTTGTGGAGATTGAACAGGAAGATGATGTCATCGTTCAAGTCCATGCCATTACCGGCGAAATTATCGTAATTCAATATGATGATTAGTTTTCTCATCAATTTCTAATAATTCTCTCAGACCGTTTTCATATTCGCTCGTTATACTGACATTACAAACAAGAAAAGGAGCGAGTAAATATGAATAAAAAATTTTTAGCAATCCCGGCATTACTAGTAGCAATTGGTGGAGGCGCTGTATTCGCACAGTCCGATTTATTTGCGCAAGCAGAAAACAACCCAAGTATTTCAGCTGGTGAAGCAAAGAAAATTGCGTTAAAACAATTAAACGGTGAAATTATTGGTTTTGAATATGATCGAGATGATCGTACACCACATTATGAAATTGACATCTTAAAAGACAATGAAAAAATTGAGGTTGAAGTGAATGCAGGTACAGGTAAAGCGGTTGTAACAGAACGTGAAAACATTCGTACAGTTACAGCGGAAAATACCGAAAAAACCGATGATACAGTAAAAGGAACGGATTCATCGAACACTTCTGCTGTTATCACGGAAAAGCAGGCAATTGAAATTGCTCAAGCGAAAGCAAAAGGTACCGTAACGGACCTGGAATTGGATGAAGATGACAACCGTCTGATCTATGAGATTGAAATCCGTAACGGTAAAATGGAGTACGATTTTGAAATCGATGCAAAAACAGGCGACATTATTAAGTACGAAGAAGATTTAGACGATGACCGTTTTGATAACTAGTCAATATAAGCACTAATATTAAAAAAGGAGCGCAGATTGATTTCTGCGCTTTATTTTTCATTTTGCCTTTCTCGCCTTTAAGATTATAAAGGAAGGACGATGCTGTTCTTTTTGTAGGCTTGGAAGTAATTCGATTGCTTCGTCTGTTGGCATTGGCTCCACTAACTTTTCTATTTGTAACCCGTTGTTGATCAGTGTGTTTATAATTGTTTCGATTCTACGATGGTACATTACGACATTGTCAACAAGCCAGTTCTGTGTTCGTTTCCCCTCATCTTGGTAACGTGAAACTGCAAAATGCGAGGGTGTTTCTTTCTTATCTGTAATCCATTGTTCCACACCTTTATTAGCTGTTGAAATCGGGTGCTCGATGGAGAAAAGGAAAATTCCTTCTGGACACAATGCTCTGGTTACCTTTTCAATGACCCCTTCAAAATCCGCTACATAATGAAGTGCCAATGCGCTTGTTATAAGATGATAATTCGATTCCTGCAAGATTATATCTTCAATTGAGATTTGTTGAAAGTGAAGACGATTACTTTTATAGCGCTTTTTTGCTGCGGCAATCATGTTACCTGAAATATCGATTGCATCAACATACTGTGCCCCGTTTACAACACAGTCATTTGCAAACTCCCCTTTTCCACAGCCTAAATCCAATAAGACTTTCCCTTTTATATCCGGCATTAGTGCTATAAAATTGGGCCGCTCCAGCAAATTGTTATAATTAAATTTCCGATTTCGAATTTCTTCATATCCTTTGAAAAACAAGTCATTATCATAAATATTTTGCTTCATTCTTTTCCTCGTTTCACCATAACGTTATGACTATTTTGCGCAACCTCATTATCACATAGCAGGAAAATTTTAAATAGACTTATATTTCAAATTTTAGTAAGATGTAGATAGAGGCATGTCTAGTTTTACTAATTCCACTTTTTTTATAAAAACTATGCAAATTCCTTCGCGATTTGCATAGTTTTTATTCTTTATGCCCTCTCTTCAAACTTATTCGGAATTGAGGAAAGTTTATGAACAATGATTCGAAAAGCATCCTACTCTTTTTTCTGTTTGTTTTATCCACCCATTCAATTTATGTCGTTTCTCAACGCATAGAACATCTGGAGCTGGCTTTAGCGCTGCTCACATTTGCTTTATTTGTTTTATTTGTTTTGCTGATTTTCAAGATCAGCTTAAGATCGATTGTCATTACATTAGCAACAATTGTGGCTTTGCTCGATATTAATTCGATTTTCTACTTGTCTCTTCCTGATTTATATACGATCAGTTTCACAGTCGGTGTACTTCTATTTCTTTGTTTTTATTATGGAAAAGCAAAAGATGCGGTACTTGCAGGGATCGGTTTTTGTATTATGAATTTAGTGATTCATATCGAACCATTAATACAATGGGAATGGATTATCCTTTTTTTACTACATAGCATTCTGTTTATCATCGGGAGCAAAAACCAATTTACGATTACAAAAAGAATTTATGTAAAGTTATTTGGTGTAACCTTCCTTTTACTTGTTGCAGGTATTTTGAGTGAACATAACTATTGGGCGGCTGTTGGACTTTTACTGTATTTGGCGGTGCTGATTGGGATAGATTTCGTTTTTCGAAAACAACAAAGTACCTATACAACACATTGAGGTGAGACATTCTGATGAAAAATGTAAATCGTTTATTTCTTATTATTGCTATCATTATCCTTGTTATTATTGGCCGCTATTTTATGGCACAAAATGAAGTAACGGTAATACCTGACGTAACAGCAGTAACGAATGAACAGGTGATTGAAACAGTTCGCGGTAGCTATTGCTGGCATTCTGCAGGTGAAGCAGAGTGTGTTGATACGGCTGCCCCGCATGAAATTATAATTGCACAGAAAACCCCTTACGTAAAAGTACATCCAGGGGAAGTAATGGAATTTCAATATAGTCAAAATGTAACGAGTGTTTCCATTCAACAATGGATTGATGATTATGATTATAAAGAAATTGCCACATCGACACGTTTTAATGCCCCACTGGAAAAAGGTATGTATATCATTTCCAGTATGGCGCGCTTTAGCAACGGTGATGTGACAGACAGTATTGCAATCGAAGTAGAATAACTAAAAAGGGAAGTGTCCGGTTATTTTGGACACTTCCTTTTTATGTGCGGTTTACTATTATTAGCGTTTTGTAATTTCCGCTAATTCACTATGTAGCTGCTGAAGTTCATTACTGGCATCCGCAATCGATTTCATCATGATATGCTCTTCATTTATTGAACTTGCGATTTCTTCAGTCATTGCAGCATTTTCTTCAGAAATAGCGGACATATTTTCAATTTGATTCATTATTTTTTCAACAAGCTCGTTTGTATGTGTAATTGTCGACATGTTTAGATGAAGCTTCCCTTGTATATCATTAAATGATAGTTTAATTCCATCAAATGAACTTGTAATTTCGTTTAATGTGCCAACACTTGAATGAACTGCTTCTTTTCCTTCATAAGCTTTTAACTGGGCAGTTGTTGCTCGCTCAAGCAACTGCTGTGTAACAACGGTAATACTCGTTGCGATTTTTGCACTTTCTTCCGCAAGTTTTTTCACTTCTTCTGCAACAACCGCAAATCCTTTCCCATGCTCCCCTGCCCGTGCTGCTTCTATTGAAGCATTTAAAGACAGTAAATTCGTCTGATCCGCTATTGCTTTAATACCATTTAGCAGATTGTTTACATTTGCAAGGCTCTCTTGCATATTGTCAATTGTCGTTGTCGTTAAATCAATGGAGTCGCTTAATGTTGCCATATCAGCTGTAACAATGTGCACCTGCTTCCAGCTCCGTTCAATCGCTTCCTGCACTTCATTCGAATCCTTTACAGTCGATTTAGAAGACTCTTTCGTTTTTACCATATTTTCATGAGATAAAATGATTTGTTCATTAATTTGCTGAATCATTTCAGCTTCATTATGAATGGCTGCTGCCATTTGATTCGATGACTGTAAAATTGTTTCGCTCGCAACATTTAATGTCCCCACATTTTCATTTACATGTGTAATATTTTGTGCAAGCTGGATTGAACCTTCATCGATTTTATTTAATACTGATGTTAAATTTTCCAACAGTTCTTTTGCTACCCGCTCTTTTTCCTGGGCATCCTTCACGAGTTTGTTGCCCCATTGTGTCAATCGGTAAAGCAAATAGTTACAACCGGTCATACTCACAAATACTGTAATGAATACGGCCAGATTGGCATTTACCCCTAATAAATTTTCCGGCACTGCTATGTATAAGAAAACATAAAAGATACTGACAATCAGTAAAAATGTCTTAATCAACCGTTCATTAAAATACATTGCTCCCATAATAAATGTGACAAACAACATATAATGTTTATTGATTGTATACCCATCAAGATAGAACAATAAAAATACGACAGATGCAGGAATCAGTACAAAAATTAATCCTTTGGCAAAATTAGAAATATTCAAGAAATAATTGACCGTCGATAATAAGATAACTCCGGTTCCTGCAATTAAATATGGAACTGAATTACTAAAACCGTTTGCAATCACAAGCGGTGAAACAATTAAAATAGCCAGTCCAATCGTAATAAACAGATTTAATTGATGAATCCAATTAACCTTTTCGTTGCGTTTCTTCAAGCTTTTCCCTCCTAGGAATTTTGGATTACAAATAAAATACTTTGTAGGAATATATTACAACTCAAAATCAAACTATTCAATGGACTTTTTTAACGCGAAGAAATTTATTTTTATTACAAAAGAAGCCCACGACATAAAATCGTGAGCTTCTTGTTATTATTTCACTCTATCAACTTTTTTCGAACGACCGCACGAACAGGTGCACCGTCAGCACCTGCTATTTTAAGCGGCAATGCAATCAATTCATAAAGGCCTTGCTGAACATGCCCTAAATCGAGTCCTTCGAGAATATGAATGCCATGTTCGTACAACTTGTGATGAGCCAATACTTCCTTGCTGTCCAATGGATCAACGGAAGGATTGTCTATGCCAAGCAATATTACACCGCGCTCCTTTAAAAATGGCGCTACATTCGGATGAATAACCGGAATAGTTTGCGGAAATGCTGCACTCGGCTGTTCAATTGTTTTAAGCAGTACACGCTTTGCACTACGGAAATCAACGGGTTCCAGCGATTGAGCTGTAACCATTTCCTGCCCAATGCAATCCACAATCACGCAGTCGCCGATATACACATTCACATCCAATTGCTCGATCGTTTCAGCTTCACTGTTAAAATGAAACGGTGCATCTGCGTGTGTACCGGTGTGCAGCGAAGTCGTCATCCGTCCGATATTGACCGAGCCCGTCTGTTGTTTCGTATATCCTACTTCAAAAGAAAACGGTGTATCCCCCGGCCAGTTCGGCATCCCGTTTTTCATCGGCTGTGTAATATCAATCCACATGGCTTCACCCCTAATATTGAATGACTAAATATGCAAGCACAACGACAATGACTGTCGGTACAACGAAGGTCATTAAAAAGCGATATGTTCTGTAAAAGCCTTCACCCATTTTACTTCCTTGCAACAGCTCGCTTTTTACGAGGTTTTTATCCATAATATGCATAATAAATATCGCAATAAGCAAGTTGCCGATCGGTAAAATGATATTCGACACTAGAAAGTCGGTGAAATCAAAGATATTGCGTCCAAAAATCGAAACATCTCCTAATGAACTGTACGTTAATGTTGAAGGAATCGAAGCGATAAACACAAGGATACCGATGATGATTGTAATTTTCGCGCGGCTAATGTTCCATTTTTCAATAATGGCAGCAACGATAATTTCATACATACTAAACGATGACGTTAATGTTGCAAATAAAAACAGAATTAAAAACAACGCTAAAAACAGTTCGCCAAACGGCATTTGCGAGAACGCTGCAGGCAATACCATAAACAGTAATGGCGGTCCGCTTGCCACTTCCATATCAAATGCAAATACAACCGGGAAAATCGCTAAGCCCGCCAAGAGGGATACAAAAATACTCAGTCCTACAACAGAACCTGCTGAATTCGGTAAGCTCACATCTTTCTTTAAATAAGAACTATATGTAACTAAACATGAGAATCCAACAGCCAATGCAAAAAATGACTGCCCTAACGCATATAATATTGATTCACCGGTAATGTTCGAAAAGTCCGGATACAGGAAAAATTTAATTCCTTCCATTGCTCCGTCCAATGTTACGGCTCTTACAACTAAAATAAAGAACATAATAAACAGTAACGGCATCATGAATTTATTTGCCTTTTCAATCCCGTTTTGAACACCAAGTGCAATGATCACTACATTGGCCAATGTAAATAATCCCAAACCGAGTAAAGCAATCCAAGGTGTACCTGTCACTTGTCCGAAAAATGCCCCTGGTTCCATAGCTGGTGCAATTACATTTCCGGCTACCGAAACTCCGCTGTAAACAAAAATCCAGCCGCCAACTACACTGTAAAACGATAATAATAAGAAGCAGCCAATGATGCCGAGCTTGCCAATCCAAGCCCAGGCCTTCGTATTCGGAGCCAATACTTTATAGGCAGTAACTGCCTCTTTTTGTGTGGCACGCCCGATAATATATTCCGATAAAAGCATTGGCAGCCCGATAATTAATGTCAGCAGCACAAAAATCAGGAAGAATGCGCCACCTCCACTTTGACCGGCTACATATGGCATTTTCCATATTGCTCCGAGCCCAATCGCTGCACCAGCTGACGCTAAAACAAATCCTAATTTACTTGACCACTGTCCTTTACTCTTCTCCATCTGTCTCACTCCACTCATCTGTCTAAACTAAGCTATAAAGCTGTCCGCAAATCCCAGAGCTCCGGGAAAAAGCGGTGATCGAGCACTTTTCGCAAATAATTGACCCCTGATGAGCCACCTGTCCCCACTTTAAAGCCAATAATGCGCTCGACCGTCTTCATATGACGGAAACGCCACTGCTGCAAGGAATCTTCAATATCGACGAGCTTTTCACCAAGCTGATATAAATCCCAGTACGTATCGATATTTTCATAGACGGTTTTCCATGCGGCGGCAACAGTATCGTCACCACTATATACTACCGAAAAATCACGGTTTAGCAAAGCTTCAGTTATTGGCAATCCTGCTTTTGCCAATGCCTGAATCGCCACATCATAGATACTTGGCGCATCATACGCCTCTTTAAGTACTTCAAGAATGTCCGGTTCCTTTTCATAGATTTTGAGTATATACGGTGTTTTATAGCCGAGTGCAAATTCAATTAAGCGGTACTGATAGCTTTGGAATCCCGATGCTTTCCCCAGTTCATCACGAAACTGCAAATATTCGGCCGGCGTCATCGTTGCCAATACATCCCACGCCTGAATGATCTGCATTTGGATTTTCGAAACACGTGCAAGCATCTTAAATGCCGGCTGCATCTCTCCTTGCTGAATCGCACGAATCGCACCGCGCATTTCATGAATGATCAGCTTCATCCAAAGTTCACTCACTTGATGAATAATTATAAAAAGCATTTCATCATGATGGTCGGAAAGACGGTTTTGACTGTTTAAAAGTGGGGCCAGACTTAAATAATCGCTGTATGTCATATCTTCACGAAAATCTGTATGAATCCCTTTTTCATCTTTTAGCTTGTGCTGCAAATCCGAAATTGAACGTTTATCCACTGACTCACTCCTTATGCAATGATATCTCGTTTATTTTCGTACTTCTCATAAGTTTTGTTTGTGACAATATCTTTTAATATCTGCACTGAATGCCATACCTCCTCAAAGGAATTGTACAGCGCAACCGGTGCCAGGCGGATGCCGTTCGGTGCACGGAAATCCGGTACAACGCCATATTCTTTTAATGCTTTGCAGATTCTTGCCGCCTCGTCTTGCACTAAAAACAGATGGCCGCCACGTGTCTCGTCAAGCGGATTTCCAAAAGTAAATGTGTTCGGCAATTCTTGCTCAATACAATCCATCATAAATTGTGTTAGGGCGAGTGATTTTTCACGAATCGCTTCAATTCCTGCTTCTTCAAACAGTGAAAGTGCGCCTTCAATCGGGGCCAGACTCAATATATGCGGTGTACCGATCTGATAAGCCCCGGCATGCGGTGCAGCGGTAATTGTTACATCTAAATCAAACTGCTTTTCCTTTGCTGAGCCAAACCACCCGGCCAATCCGGGTGCTGTTCCAAAATGTTTCTCATGAACGTACAATCCTGCTACTGAGCCCGGACCACCGTTTAAATGCTTATAATTGCACCAAAACGCAAAGTCCGCGCCGATTTCATGAAGATGGTGCTGAACGGAACCAATCGAATGGCATAGATCAAATCCAACCAATATGCCGTGTTCATGTGCGGCTTCCGTAATCGCCTGCAAATCCAACACTTGGCCACTGCGGTATAAGACAGCAGGCAGAACCGCAACCGCCACATCCTCTGACATCGCTTCGATGATGGCTTCTGTCGTAATCGTTTGCCCGTCTTCACTTTTCACCAGCTTCATACTGCTCTCAGGCAAATTGTGCAAAGCAATTTGGCTGGCAATCGCATACAAGTCCGACGGGAAGTTCAGTTCGTCAGCCAATATTTTATAGCGTGACGCAGTCGGTTTGAAAAACGTAGCCAACAGCTGGTGCAAGTTTGTTGTTGTGGAACCAGTCAGAATTACCTCTTCACTTTTCGCGCCAATTAATGGTGCGCACATTGCCGCCAGCTTTTCGGATAAATAAAACCAAGGATGTTCCCCATTTGTCCATCCGTCAATGCCAAAATCCTTCCATGAATTAAGCAGTGTATGCACCGACTGCTCCGCCCTCTTTGACAATAACCCGAGCGAATTGCCGTCCAAGTATATCTGTCCTTCTTTTTTATAAAACTCTTCTGCATATTTCTGCAGTCCATCCAATTCATCGAGTTGTCTTGCTTTTTCGATCGTCGTCATACTACCACCCCTTCTAGTAACTTATTAATATCGTACGAGGGATAGCAATTGTTGTCAAAGTATTCTGAAAGGTACTAAAATTAAACAATCTAAAATTGGTATCCATAAATTCGATGTACTTAAATTAAGGGCCATAAAAATATATAAATATAAACACCTGCATATACTTTCACCAATACAAACTGGAATATGCGCCCTTTATTTTTGCCGTGCTTTACTTCTAATAGAATATTAATAAGTGCTGTCAGCAACAAAAACGAGATGAGCACAAACAGATGTAGTTGTGATGCAGAAATAAGTAAGATCAGGATTAATAATGTCAAAATTTCCACGACGCTTTGCCAATAGGTAGAATGCATCGGAATGTAACGTTTCGGATCATCCGGGTCACGCATCTTTTTTTTCACCTTACTCGTCGCAATCATTGCCAACGTCAGGAATACTATGCCAATAATTAAAGATAATGTTCGATCGGCCGGTTCATGTAAATTGATAATTTCCTGCAATGAATTTTCACTTAATAAATATATTTCCCCTGTATCGACATTACGATAATACGTTACTTCGCTTCCGGGGTATTCCTGTATACGCATCACCTGATCATCTTTAAAGCTTAGCCTGTAGCTTTGTTGAATATATGGGTCTTCTATTTTAATATCAGTTTGCTGAAACTGTTGCAGCGCTGTTTCAATCTCTTTTAATGTTTCTTCATTTTTCACTTTTCTCACACCAGCTTGAAAGATGGACTCTGGATTCCCTTCCCATTGCATAAAATAAACCGCTTGTAATGCACTACTATCCATATCATCAGAAGTGATTTGCTGCTTTTGTGGAAATGTACCGACTAAAAACAGCGAGATGCACGCAATCGCTATGATTACTGCCGGGATTTTCCAGTTAAAAGGTTTAGTGTTGAGGCGCTGCTGAATTTTATTGAAGTCCTCTTGCTTTTTTTCCGGATCGACATAAATCTTTTTAAAATCATTTAACTTTTCGTTTTCAAACATCGTCTTCCCCTCCTAACAGTTCCCGTAATGCCTTCAAGCCGCGTGCCATATTATTTTTCACCTTTACTTCACTGCAGGTCAAAATCATCGCTGTTTCTTTTACCGAATATTCTTCTATGTAGCGCAGCACAATCACTTCACGGTAATTCCATTTAATTTGCTGGAGTGCGGCATACAGTTTTTCATTTTCCGCATTTCGCTCGATTACTGCTTCCGGCAATTCTCCCGTTGCAACTGGCTCCGATTTCAATTGAAAAAAGCCAATAATTTTTTTCCTTCGATAATGGTCATAAACAAGGTTTCGGGCAATTTTCAATAAATAAGTCCGTTCATGCTCAGTATAATTTTTCTGATAAAAGCGGTAAAAGGTCTCCTGCAGCAAATCATGCGTTAAATCCGTATCATTTGTTAAATAACGTATGTATTTATAAACAGCGTCGTAATGCGCTTCAAAAATTTCCCGTCTCAACCTATCAGCCTCCTTACTTCTTAAAGACGATTAACGAATGATTTGGAATCACTTTTACATCATAATATAAAAAACCCCAACATTTACATGTTAGGGCACTGTTGCTTATAAATCTGAAATCATTTTTTAAAAATAAAATATCAGAAAAAACCGAAGCAAATTTTCGTTTGCTTCGGTCTTCCCTAACCATTACACGCCCATTTTACGACGGGTATTGCTCGTTTTCTTTGTTTGTTGACTTTTCATCTTTTTCGTTGATGTATCACCTTTTAAGTTACCTTTGTTGCCAGCTGCATTGTTTTTCTTTGCTTCCAGCTGTTGCTTCACTAGTTCCTGCAGGCTTAATTTCTTTTTCTCATTTTGTTCAGACATATTCAGACCTCCTCATCCATCTACTTTTTTAAGTATAAGCCGTTGCTGTTGCATTTGTAAAAGAAATGATGTAATTTCCAACATAAAAAAAACATCTTGAAACAATTGATCGCTCCAAAATGTTTTTTACCTATGAACTGTATGTCACTTCCTGTGAAGGAAAGTTGAAATAATAACCTAACCCGCTTTTTGTTTTGATCCACTTCGGTGAGCTCGGCTGTTCTTCAATTTTTTCGCGAAGCCTACGAATATGTACATCTACTGTACGACGATCCCCTTTTGTAAAGTCCAGTATATTAATAATCTCTTCACGTGATTTAATACTGCCCGGTTGCTCCAATAAATGAAGCAGCAGTTTAAATTCACGTTTTGTTAAAGGAATTTCCACTTCATCTTTGTACACTTTGAACATAATTAAATCTACACGGAACGGACCGATCAACATTTGGGAAATACGCTCTTGCTGCTGTAATTCCCTTTCGTATCGTTTTAAATGGATTCTTAAGCGTGTAAGCATTTCACGGAATCCAAACGGCTTTCGGATATATTCTGTCGCCCCCATTTCAAGCGCCAGTACAATATCCAATTCATCCGTACGCGCACTAATCATGATAATCGGAAAGTCATGATCGAAGCGGAATTGACGGCAAATCTCAATTCCTTCCATATCCGGAAGCATCCAATCGAGCAGCATCGCATCCGGTTCGAATGATTGAATAGCAGCCAGTGCCTCTTTTCCCGATCGTACACATTGGACTTCATAGCCGTCCTTTACTAAATAAATATGCAGTAAATTCACTAAATTTTCGTCATCTTCAACGACTAATATTTTTTTCGTCATTAATGATTCCCCGCTTCTCTAATCAATTACGCCTCGACGTAATTGTGTCCAGATTCGGTTTGCGTTCGCGCAAAGAATTTCTTACCGAATCTATGACAGCCGCCGGAGGCATTAACTTCTTTCAGCAGGCATTTGAATACCCGATGAAAATTGACCAAAAATTATGTTAACCTCTATCTATATATAAATGCACTCTGTGCTTACTGCTTCACCTAAGCATAAAATCTGTTGAAGGAAGTTAATTCAAATCAAATAGCTGCCCTTTAATAAAGTAAGCTGTTGACTCCGCCATATTAGTTATATGGTCTGCTGCACGTTCGACAAAGCGGTTAATGAACAACAATTGCAATGTTTGCTCAATCTCTTGAGGGCACTCTTTCAAATACTCAGTTAAAAGCGCATAGTTTTCATGATTATTGCGATCTACAATATCATCAAGCTCTCCAACTTTTTTTGCTAATGCGATATCCGCATCGATAAATGCCTTCATTGATTTTTTCAGCATATCCATTGCTACATTTTTCATTTCGACTAATGAAGTTTTTTCTAAAATCGTTTCTTCTTTGCTAATACGAATCGTTGCTTTTGCTGTATTTACAGCAAAGTCTGCAATGCGTTCAATATCCGAAGACATTTTAATAACACTGATAATTCGGCGCATGTCGCGGGCTACCGGCTGCTCTTTCGCCATCAGCCAAATTGCCATTTGATTAATTTCATTTTCCAGGTCATCAATATAGTTGTCCTCTTCAATGACATCCAGTGCCAACACCATATCCTGTTCCTGAAGTGCTTTAAATGCCTTTTCCATTGCAACAACCGTCATGTCGACCATTTCACCCATTTTGTCCTGCAGTTCAAGCATGTTCTTTTCGAAATTTTCGCGAATCATTCCAAAATCCCCCTTTTATCCGAATCGTCCTGTTACGTAGTCTTCTGTACGCTCATCTTTTGGTGTTGAGAAAATAACATTTGTATCATCATATTCGATGACTTCCCCATTTAAGAAGAATGCTGTCTTATCGCTAATACGTGCTGCTTGTTGCATGTTGTGCGTTACGATGACAATTGTATAGTCTTTTTTCATTTGTGTAATGAGTTCTTCTACTTTTAACGTGGAAATCGGGTCAAGTGCCGAAGTCGGCTCATCCATTAAAATGACGTCCGGCTTCATTGCGATGGCACGTGCGATACAAATACGCTGTTGCTGACCACCGGAAAGACCTAAAGCCGATGACTTCAGACGGTCTTTTACTTCATCCCAAATCGCTGCACCGCGTAAAGATTCTTCAACAATTTCATTTAGGAGCTTTTTGCTTTTAATCCCCTGCATACGTGGACCATAGGCAACATTGTCATAGATGCTCATCGGGAAAAGATTTGACTTTTGGAATACCATGCCGACTCTTGTACGGAGCTTGATGACATCGCTTGATTCATAAACATTTTCGCCATCAATATGAATATTTCCGATTACGCGTACACCATCGATCAGATCGTTCATGCGGTTTAATGTACGTAAAAATGTTGATTTACCGCAGCCTGATGGACCGATTAATGCCGTTACTTCTTTTTCTTTAATGTCCAGATTAACATTGAATAACGCTTGTTTTTCACCATAGAACAGGTTTAAATCATTTACTTTAATTTTTGTTGGTAAAGCGCCCGTAGAAGTCGTTGTTGTTTTAAAAATTGATGCTTCCGAAATAGTCATAGTCATATAGGTTTCGCTCCTTTTAATAGTCCGCTTTGTTTAATTTCTTCGAGATATATGTTGCCGTTAAATTCAATACTAAAATAATGACGATCAATACAATTCCGATTGCCGCTGCAAGTCCGATATCGCCTGCTTCCTGTGTTACTAAATAGGAGTGAACCGTTAATGTACGGGCAGATGAGAAAATACTTGATGGCATTGCCGCCACGGTACCTGCAGTCAGGAAAATGGCTGCCGATTCACCGACAATACGGCCGATTGATAAAATGATTCCTGATAAAATTCCAGGCATTGCACTTGGCAAAATAACTTTTATTAACGTTTGCAGTTTTGTTGTTCCTAATGCCAGTGAACCTTCACGATATGTTGCCGGCACTGTTTTCAAAGCTTCTTCTGTCGTACGAATAATGACCGGTAATACGATAATCGTTAATGTTAATGATGCAGCGATAATCGACATTCCCAACTTTAAGATTACTACGAAGAACACAGCACCGAATAAACCGTAAATAATCGATGGAATTCCTGTTAAACTTTCTGTCGCATAACGGATGATACGTACAAGACGTCCTTGTTTGGCATACTCGTGTAAATAAACGGCCGCCAAAATTCCGATTGGTGTTGCGATTAACAGTGAAATGACAATCGTTAAAATCGTTGTGACGATCATCGGGAATATTCCGCCGCCACCTGTTGGCGAATAATCACCAAATATAAAATCAAAACTGATATAAGAAAAACCTTTATAGAAAATATAGCCAACGATTACAACTAATACGGCTACTGATACGAATGCGGAACCCCAAAGTAAGCCGCGATACATATTGTCTTTAAATTGTCGCATGTTACTGAGCTCCCTTCGCTGTAATGCGTGCTAATACAAAGTTTAATATTAAGATGAATGAGAATAGTACAATCCCTGTTGCAAACAGCATTTCCTGATGTGTTCCCGCTGCATAACCCATTTCAAGCGCGATGTTTGTCGTCAATGGACGTACACTGTCTGTCAGGCTCGTCGGGATGACCAGCGAGTTCCCCGCTACTAAAATTACAGCCATCGTTTCACCTAATGCACGGCCCAATCCAAGAACGATCGCTGCCATAATACCTGACTTTGCAGCCGGTACAACGACTTTAAAGATTGTCCCGATTTGTGAAACACCTAGAGCAAGTGAACCTTCACGATATGTTTTCGGCACTGCACGAATCGCTGTTTCAGCAACTGTTACAATTGTCGGTAACATCATAATTGCCAGTACTAAAATAACAGCAATTAAACTCTGTCCACGAGCTAATCCTAAATTATCCTGTAAAAATGGAACGATAATCGCTAGACCAAATACACCGTATAATACTGACGGAATACCAGCCAAAAGCTGAATTGCCGGTGATACGATTTTAGCTACTGATTTAGGAGCAATTTCCGCCAAGAAAATTGCTGTTAATAATCCGATTGGTACCCCGATAACAAGTGCTCCGATCGTTGCATAAATTGACGCAACGATCATCGGGAAAATACCGAATTTATCTTCTGATGGTACCCAGTCGCTGCCAAATAGGAAGTCGAAGAAGCTATAACCGCCAGTTACGAATGGGTTTGCACCTTTATAAAATACGAATCCTACAATTAGTAGTAAGCTCACTACTGAAAGAAGCGCACATGCTAAAAATATTTTCGATGATAAGCTTTCTAAAAAGTATTTTCGCTTATTGCCTTTACTTATTTGCTGTTCTACTTCGTTTCTGTTTTGTGTGTTCACAAATTTATCCTCCAGCACTGATTATTTCGTTAATGGAATCGCTCCAGCGGCTTCCACAATCTCTTGTCCTTCTGCAGTTAAAATGAAATCCATAAACTTCGTTGCCGCCTCCGGTACACTCTTTTTATAAACGAATAAGAATGGACGAGATAATTTATAGTTACCATCCAATACATTGCCTGCTTCTGCCTTAACGCCATTAATGTCCATCGCTGAAACAGTTTCATCAATATACTCAAACGAGATGAATCCTACAGCATGTTTGTTCATCGCAACTGTTGTTTTAATATTTCCGTTCCCGCTTGCAACAATCGCATTGCGAATCAGTTGTCCAGATTCATAGCCGACGATTTCCTGGAAGGCATCACGCGAACCAGATCCGTCCTCACGTGATACAACTACGATTTCCATATCTTTTCCGCCAACTTCTTTCCAGTTGGTAATTTTGCCAGTAAAGATTTGCTTCACTTGTTCCATCGTTAAATCTTTAACCGGATTTGATGGGTGGGTAACAACCACAATCCCGTCATACGCAATGACCAGCTCCTGAATACCGGAGTCGATTTCTTCCTGCTTTAGATCACGCGAGGACATCCCGATTTGTGATACATCATTGATTGCATTTGTAATCCCTGCCGATGAACCGATTTGATTTATTTCAATTTTAACGTCTTCTGTTTCTTCATATTTTGCTGCTAATTTCTCTGCTAAAGGTCCAACTGATGTAGAACCTGAAATTGTTACTAAGTCTCCGCCGCCTGAAGAGGACTCCGTAGAATCTTCATTACTGCAAGCTGCTAATACTACCATTAGAATTGTTAACCCAATGAAGTAAAATGTTTTTTTCAACATACTTCAATCCTCCATCAACATGAATGTTTTCTACCTGCTTTAACAATACATACATAAAATTAATGGCATGTATTAAACATGTAAACCTTATGTAAATTATGAAGAACACGTCTTTTTATTATGTAAAATCAATCAGTAAAATCAGAAAATTTAAAATAAAACAGCCAATTTGTAAATATTTATGAGATTTATTAACAAACGAGAGGGATTTTTTATGAGGATTTAAATAATTATCAATGAAGGAAAATGAAATATGTCAATATTATGTTCAAAGGCTTAATGAATCATGTAAGAATTACAGAAAACAGACAATTTATGATGAATATTTAGAAAAATCTATTTACATTGCATTTACAATAGGGTGTTTTGTTTACAAAAAAGAAAAATGCATCTCTATTAAGAGATGCATTAAAAAATTTATTATACTGTCGCTTCAGCTTCTAATAATTCAATCGCTTGTTGTACTTGCTCTTCCGTTAAGTTATGACGGACGATATAGCGATTACGTTCATGTTTTGAACATTCGATTGTACAGCCGCCTAAATGCTTCGCTTCGTTTTCCTCTGATGCAATGATTTGCTCATTGCATTCAGGGTTCGCACAATTAATGTAGCGTTCACATGGTGTCCCATCAAAGTGATCACGCCCTACAATAACATGTTCCACCTGGTTAATCGGCACTGTCAGACGCTCATCGAATACGTACATTTGACCATCCCAAAGCTGACCTTTAGCAACTGGGTCTTTACCGTATGTTGCAACGCCTCCGTGCAATTGACCAACTTCACCAAAACCTTCACGCTTCATCCAACCAGAGAATTTCTCACAGCGAATTCCGCCTGTACAATAAGTTAAAACGTTTTTACCTTCGAATAATTCACGGTTGTCACGTACCCATTGCGGAGTATCACGGAAGTTCTTTACTTCTGGACGAATTGCGCCACGGAAGTGACCGACATCATATTCATATGTGTTTCGTACATCTAGTACGACTGTGTTTTCATCTTGCATTTCTTCCAGGAATTGTTCCGGTGATAAATAGCGGCCCGTTAATTCATGCGGATTCACATCTTCTTCCAGACCTAAGTTTACAAGCTCCGGGCGTGGACGTACATGCATTTTTTTGAACGCATGGCCTTCTGCTGGATCAATTTTGAAAACAATCCCTTTAAACAATGGATGTGCTTCCATCATATCGATATAGCTTTGTGTTTGCTCAATCGTACCAGACACCGTACCGTTAATCCCTTCATGGGCTACTAAAATACGTCCTTTTAAACCAATTTCCTTACAAGCAGCTAAATGCTCTTCTGAAAAAGCAGCTGGATCTTCAATCGTTGTGTAATGATAATACAATAATACTTGATAATTCATTTTTTTCACCTATCATTCAATATATTTGCAGGATATACCTGATAGTTTAAAACTACCTTACAATGATACGCGATTTCCGATAAATTTACCATCATTAATTAGGCGGAGCTTATTAGAAATAATTAACTATTCTTTTCAGTATTAGTATAATAGATGCAATATGAATCAGAATGGAGAGATTTTAAATGGGCTTTTTCAGCTTTGCACTTCTAATCATCATTACTTTTACCGCTTTGGCAATTGAGAGGATTTTAAAAGATATACGAACTCAGAATAACGAAATCATTGAACTATTATCAAAAAGTGATGCGGATAAACAAGAGTGAAATTGCAATCGATTAAATGGGTTGGATCATCTCTACTCTATTTCCGAAAGGGTCTCTAAATTCAAACCGTTCATAATGAGGAATAGGTACTGAATCCAAGATCTCAATATCATGTTCCATCAATACTTTTTTCCAATAAGAAATATCTTCAACTTCGTAGGCAAGATGTGCTTTAGTTGTTAGCCGATTAAAGCCTTCTTCTGTCCCTACATGTACTTCCTGATTCCCTACTTGCAGCCAAAAGCCTCCTCGCCCTTGTAGTGCAGAAGGTTTTGAAATTTCATTTAGACCTAATACTTTGCAGTAAAACTCTTTCCCTGCTTCCTTAGTACCTAGTGGAATTGTTATTTGTGCATGATGTAATCCAACAATCATTTACATTCCTCCATTTCTTTCTCTTCTTCCATTATCTTACTTAAACTATGCCATAAATAAAATGTTAGGTTATTTATGTAAATCAATAATTTTTTCTTATCCTTCTTAACTGCTAATTTATTTTTTTACAAATACTAGAACTTAGGGATCAGGCATAAAATTTTTTTAATATATTCCTGCTACTTAAATACCATTAAATTGAATTAAATGGTATAATATGTATCGGAGTAGAAATACATTCTTTTCATCATATAAGGGTGAGAGTGTTTTTGTACTAACTTAGAAGCCATTGCGGAAGGATATAACATATGACAACAGAAGTTTCCATTTTACCTATTCAATCTGTTTATTCAATTGACAATCGAACGATAACAGCAGAAGTTCTGCATGAAGAACCGCTCATTGTAAAGTTTTTAAATGTTTTAAGTGATGAGGAATGCCAGAATTTAATCGATTGTGCTTCTTCGCGTTTGGAAAGATCCAAATTAGCAAAAAAAGAGATAAGTTCAATTCGTACGAGCAGTGGTATGTTTTTTGAGGAAAATGAAAATTCGCTTATTTCCGAAATTGAAAAACGGATTAGCAGCCTGATGCACCTTCCAATCGAACATGCTGAGGGTCTACAAGTTTTACATTATGAACCGGGCCAGGAATTCAAACCACATTTTGATTTTTTTGGTCCAAATCACCCTTCGAGCAGTAATAATCGCATTAGCACGTTAGTAGTCTACTTAAATGATGTGGAAGAAGGAGGCGTTACTACGTTTCCAAATCTAGGTATTGTAAATGTACCAAAGAAAGGTACAGCGGTTTACTTTGAATATTTCTACAATGATCAAAAATTAAATGAACTTACCCTTCATTCTGGTGAGCCAGTAATACAAGGCGAAAAATGGGTTGCTACTCAATGGATGCGGAAAAAACAAATCCGCGAACGTTTATAAGTCAAAATGAAGGAAATTATATAAAATACGATAGATGTGAAAGAAGTGACTTGCTATGGAGGAACTCCCAAACATACAAGAAAACAAATGGGATGACAGCCATCGTCCTTGGCCGCTGCCAAATTTACCGTGGGGAATGAAGCAAACATGGAGCGATCTGTTATTCGCCCATTATCCGGTGAAATACGAGGTTTTACGGAAGTTAGTTCCAGAATCACTGGAATTAGATTCTTATGAAGATGTGTACTGGGTTGGGGTTGTCCCTTTTCGTATGTCAGGTGTGAGGTTTCGAGGGTTGCCGCCAATTCCCGGTACCGCTACATTTCCGGAACTAAATGTGCGCACCTATGTGACGATTGATGGAAAACCCGGCGTATACTTTTTCAGTTTGGATGCGGATAATTGGCCGGCTGTAAAAGGTGCCCGCACATTTTTTCATTTACCGTATCACTATGCAAAGATGGATATTAAAAACTTTGGTGATACAGTACTGTTTGAAAGCAAAAGGCGCAATCGATCAGACATTGTATTCGCGGGCAGCTATAAACCCGTTTCCGCACCATTTATTGCGGTAAAAGGCTCCTTTGAAGAATGGATGACCGAGCGTTACTGCTTCTACACATTAAATGCTTCAGATCTCCCGGTACGCTGTGATATTTTGCACCACCCTTGGATTTTACAAGAAGCAGAAGGCGAAATTACCCTTAATACAACGCTGTCCAAGCAAGGGATTATTGTGGAAAGTGATCAGCCGATCCTGCATTTTTCAAAAAAAATTGACGTTCGTGCATGGCCATTAGTACATCCTGCTACCGGACGACTGCATTTTTAAATAAAGGGAAGATCGTCAACTTTTCCGAAAAGCAAAAACGCAACCCATATTATATGAGTTGCGTTTTTTTATTTTATAAACCGCATTTCAGCTGTGCACCACAGTTTGTACATGTGTTACACCCGCCCATTTCTTCTACCGTACCTTGACGGCAAACCGGGCATGTATTGCCAACTTCCGAACCAATTGTCACGTCTGTATCTGTTAATGGTTTAATTGTATCCACTAGCACAACTTGACGCTTCACTTGGTCTTCTGATTGTTTTAATTCTTCAAATTCCAATTGCTCATCTGAATTTGCCTCTTCAGCTTTTAATGTTAATACTTGTGTGTCACGGGAACCGTCAACATACACCGTACCACCTTTTGCACCGCCGCGGTATAGACGCTCGTACACTTTTTGCACTTGCTCTACTCCATAGCCTTTTGGCGCATTTACTGTTTTGGAAATAGATGAATCAATCCAGTTTTGAATAATACATTGAACATCTGCATGGGCTTCCGCAGAAAGCTCCATTGAAGATTTGAACCATTCCGGTAAGTTATTTTCATCCACACCCGGGTTGGCATCTAAATATTCTTTTACGATTTCAGCTTTTACTTCAATAAACTTCCCTAGACGACCTGAACGGTAGTAAGTGAAGCTGAAGTAAGGTTCAAGCCCTGTTGCAACTCCGACCATTGTACCTGTACTCACTTTTGTTACTCTCTAATTTTAGAGGGCGGGACTATTATCACCCGCTCCATATGTCGCCATATGGGTCAGACTATATCATCAACCATTCTAGAATGTCTCTTTCGATGACACGGGGATTCACATAGAGAAATTAAATTTGAAAGCTGATTCGCTTTCTTCCAATCCCCGTTAAATTGTTTAAAAGGAATAATGTGATGTACGGAAAGCTCTTGTCCATACTCTGCTTCTGTAATTCCGCAATCCTGGCAAGTATACTCATCTCTTGCTCTAACCTTCCTCCGTTGGCTATACCAATTAGGTCCATAATATGAAACCTTACCACCTGTCCATGTACCACTGTTAGCACCAGCAAACATTTCTTTCTCCGCATAATAAGTGGACATACATGCTACAGTACAAAAGTTTAATTTTCTAATAGTAGAGGGAGTTTTTTCAAATTTCTTATGACAATTACTACAAGAAACAATAATTCGATTACGATATTGTTCCTTTCCTCTAATACCATTAGCTTTTCCTAAACATTCCTTAGAACAAAACTTTGCTGTATGCTCACGATTTTTAGGCACAATAAACATCTGATGACAGGTTAGACATTTAACTTCAACATCTTTTCTTAAATGCTGATTAAATAAATGACCATTTTGTATTTGATATAGTTTTTTGCAATTTATATTGCAAAAGTTTGTTTTATTAATATTAGAAGGTTTCCTCAATATTTGTTGTTTACAATAAGAACATGGAATCAATATCTTTTTTGACATTTCACTCCAAATTTGAGGCGGATTACTTTTTTGATACTCTGTTTTACAGATTCTAGAACAATATTTCTTCCGTTCAAATTGACTGGGTTTTACATTAATTTCTTTTCCACATTTAAGACAATTCTTTTTCATCGAATCACCCTTCAACTGTTTTATTAATTATAAAACAAGAACGAGTGTTCGCAAAATAATGGTGCTCGGCGTGTAGTCGTTGAGGGGTCAGCCACGACTTCCCTGCGGATTGTCTGGTAGATAAATTCTTATCAACACTTTTACATTTTTACCTTTATGGTGCTGGCAAAGCTAGGTAGTAAAAGATACGCCAGGGTTTCCCGCATATAGCCAAGTTTACGCTACATTTTTACAAATGTACGGGGCAACTTGTTTACCCGTAGGTGCAACCGTCAATAAATGCGAATTACGAATACCGTTTGCCACAATATTTTCGCGAATATGCTGTGGCATTTTTTTCATGAAGCCTGTGTTAATAAATGCTTCACGCAAACGTGCTGTTTCTGCTTCTGTCTGTCCTTCAAGGAATGGGAAGCTGCCGCGCTCTGTAGCCAGTTCAACCGACTCTTCATACGCTGCAACCGCAATTGTCTTGAAGATTTCATCGACTAGCGCATTACCTTCTTCAGAACCGTACTCTTTTTCACAGTAAATCAATAGATCGGCAAGGCCCATTACACCAAGCCCAACTCGACGTTCACCAAGTGCCTGCTTTTTGTTCTCTTCCAGGAAGTACGGTGTTGCATCGATAACATTATCCTGCATACGTACGCCAACTTTGACCGTTTTGCGCAATGAATCAAAATCAACTGTTTTCGTTTCTTTGTTTGCAAACTTCGCCAAGTTAACGGCAGCCAAGTTACAAACGGAATATGGTGCTAATGGTTGTTCCAAATTTTTGTTAACCCCTAGGCTTTTTATCCTAAGGTTCTTACACTTGTCATTCGTGCAAGTTCAGCATACATTTTCATTGCAAATACTCTTCATAAACTTAAGTAACTCTTTTCTACCGCAATCTTTTCCAAAAATAGCTTTAGAAATAATTCTTAAATCTTTAATCCCATATTTTAATTCAATTTCTCTTAGTAGTGGATCTATCGTTGGCTTAATTTTATTAAAAGGTGTTTTTTCAACAATTTCATTATTTTCAATTGTCCAGGCGATAACATACTTTTTAATTTCTTGATGCAATAATAACTGCTTGTTTATTGATGCTTCTGTTGCTAATTTAATTGCTACAGATCCTGAACATGTTCTACTGCAATATTTTTGTATTGATGTTTCAAGTGCAATAAATGGTTTGTTACAATGTAAGCATTCTCTTTCAACCCTTCGAACTTTAATAAATCCTTTTTTCATACCACTTTTTTTCAAACCTTCAATCATTTTCAGTTTTGAGATACTATCAGTTTCCCACAACAACTTGGTATGTGCTCCAATCTTCTTCTTAGTAGAATCATTGTGCTTCATCTGATAATGTCCATTTAAAGCTCCAAATGCAGCTTTATTAATAGTTGTATGATCTGAGTTGATCCATTCTGTAATGACTGAGTTAAGAGAAAAAGGTAAGGGTTTATACAGTTCTAAAAGTTCTTTATATGAGATTACATCAACATCGTAGCCATACTGTTCACTAATAATTTTCAAGTCAGTTTTTGCCTGTTCAATTGCTTTTTTATTTCTCGATTTTATTTCCACTATTTTCTTTATTGAATTATTTGGATTTAAGATAAAAAAATCTGGTTTATAAAGTTTATATCCTAAATTAAATACTTGTATTTCAAATTCCCATTTTATTTTATAAAAATCAAGATATTTTGCATAAGCATATTCATAGGAACTTCTCAAATATACATTTTTATAAAATCCAGCATAGCCTCTATTAGCCATAACTTCACCTCATAAATATATTTGAGTCAAAAGATTTAATTTAGTGCAATGTCGCGGTCTCGTGGATAGATTATATTCTCAAATGATGAGGTTCACTATCTATGCGTTGCCCCTGACGAACATTTTACAATTCGTCTTCGGTTCGGATTAGCATTTCAGCCTTCCCGCTTCATCCCGCGATGTTTAACGTGAGGCGAACTCCACCACACGGATTTGTCGCAACAACTTTCTGACCGTACGCTTTTGCGTTTGTCATATCGTTTGCGTTATCAATGAAGAAAATACCCGGTTCTGCTGCATATGTTGCGCAGACGTTGATTAAATTCCACAGTTCTTTTGCTTTGATTGTGCGATACGTTCGAACTGGGTAACCAAGTTTCTCCCATTCACGAACGTCACCGACTTCATGCCATTTCTCGTTGTAATCGAGCATTTGTGCAGGTGTGTAGTTTTCTACATCCGGGAAGCGTAATTCGAAGTCCTCATCGTTTTCCACAGCATTCATAAACTCTTTCGTTAATGTAACCGAAATATTTGCACCTGTTAAGAAATCCGGATTATGGACTGAGTACGTTCCGCCATCGCGTAGCTTCGTTTCAGCGTCACGAATAATCGCTTCGTTAAATCCGCCAAAACCTTCAATATTTTTATAGTTCACAATGCCTTGATACATCGCATCTTCCTGCTGTGTTAAAGGCTTGAATTTCAATTTTTCTTTTGCTAGACGAATAATTGATTCATCTTCTGTATTCTCGATTAAGTAACGGAGAATACGTGGATTTTGCATTTTTGAAATGATAAATTCCACAATATCCGGATGCCAATCTGCCAGCATAATCATTTGAGCACCTCGGCGACTCCCACCTTGCTCAACAAGATGTGTCAGCTTGGCAATATCGTCAAGCCAGCTTACAGATCCGCTTGATTTACCGTTTACACCGCGCGCCAATGTGTTGCGCGGGCGAAGTGTCGATCCGTTCGTCCCAACTCCACCGCCCCGGCTCATAATTTCCATTACCTGCTTACGGTGATCACTAATGCCTTCACGCGAATCAGCGACAAATGGCATTACATAACAGTTGAAAAATGTTACTTCTGTTTCCGAACCTGCCCCATAAATTACACGGCCTGCAGGGATAAAATTCATTGACACAAGCTCTTCATAAAACTTTCCGAACCATTCTTTGCGCTTTTCTTCTGTTTTCTCAACTGAAGCTAAGCCTGTTGCATTACGTTTTGCAATTTGCTCATAAAAAATTTCGAGCGGCTTCTCAATAATATCCAATGAGCGTTCAATAATACCCGTCTCTTGTTCTTCGCCTTCCAATACATGACGGTAATCTTCATCAATTTTAATAAGAGCGGTATTCTTTTCCGGATTAATCGAATGAATAATGCCAAGTCCACGCGCCGGGAATTTCGGATCTTGTTTCACTGTCAAAACAACAAAATCCCCCGTTTTTAATGTTTTCTTTTCCGTATCTTTAAAAGAATAACGGTCAATCATAACAAGACGTGATACACCTTTATGCGTAATATGCATATCCGGTGTAATCGGGTGCACTTGAGGAAATTGCTCAATATCTTGATTTAATTGATTGACTTGGATGGATTGTTCTAAAACACTTGCCACCGCGTAAGCCCCCCTTTGGACGATTTAATAATTTTAAGATTCCCTTCACGAATGTAAACTAAACACATTTTATACCATATATTGTGCTTATTTCTTAAATACCATTCTATATGTTGGGTTATATAATTACACTTAAAAAAGATTACAATAAATCTTTTTTTCAAACAAGGGGTTGATTTTTTTTAGTTTTTGTTAAATCCACCTATACCAACGTTTCGGGTATAAAAATTTTTTTATAAAAAATCAAAACACACGTTCGCAATCTATTTTTTGAAATTCCATTCATCTGTTAAATATTTATTTTGCATTAATTGTTCTACATATTGTGTTTGCTGCTCCGTTAATTCATAAGGAATCAGTTCTATATCCAAAGCTATCTCAAACCCTTTAGAAAATGCATTCACACATTGCTCGATTGTAAATGGCGTATCGACAAACTGATTCATCGCAACGGCTTTCTCGGGTAATTTTTTCCGCATTTTTTCTTTAGCTTCGGCTGTAGCAAAATTAAACACTGAAAGTAGCAGCTCTTCGTTCAGGTCCAATAAAATGGCTCCATGCTGCAAAATTACGCCTTTTTGACGTGTTTGTGCACTGCCCGCTACTTTTTTCCCTTCAACTACTAGCTCATACCAGCTTGGTGCATCAAAACAAACCGCGCTTTTCGGTTTCTTTAAATCATCCAGTTGTTCTTTCGTCTCCGGCACACTAAAATAAGCGTCCAACCCTAATAGGCGGAACCCTTGTAAAATTCCTTCGCTAATGACACGGTACGCCTCTGTAACAGTCTCAGGCATATTCGGGTAGCTCTCTGTCACAATCACTGAATATGTAAGCTCCTGGTCATGTAAAACAGCACGTCCGCCTGTAGGACGACGAATGAAACCTAAATTTTGCTTTTTTACGGCTTCTAAATTAATATCTTTATGTACTTGCTGAAAATAACCGATTGATAATGTTGCAGGATTCCACTCGTAAAAACGAATAACCGGCGGGATTTCCCCTTGGCTATGCCAATCTAGTAACGCTTCATCTAATGCCATGTTATAGGCTGGGCTGCATGGCCCCGAATTTATAAAATACCATTGTTTTTTCACAATTTCTCGCCTCCACCAATTCATTTTAACAAACTCGCTCGACTAACTCTAGTTCATCTCTTATAATAGTAAGTACAGAAAGAAAGGGGCAATATCGCAGTGACAATTTTATATACGATACTAATAATTTTAGTAGTCATCGTTGCTTACGTAGTAATCAACTCTATGCGCTTAAAAAAATCCGTTACAAATTTAACACAGGAGCAATTTATCGAAGGCTACCGTAAAGCCCAATTAATCGATTTACGCGAACCTAAAGAATTTGAAGCAGGACATATTTTAGGTGCACGAAACATTCCGATGACGCAGCTTAATACACGTCATAAAGAAATCCGACCAGACCTGCCTGTATACCTTTACTGCCAAAACTCTGGCCGTAGTGCACGAGCAGCGCTGACATTAAAGAAAAAAGGCTATAGCCAACTGTATCAGTTACAAGGCGGATTCAAAACTTGGACAGGTAAAGTTAAATCGAAAAACTAATCTTAAAAGTTCTCTACAGTGTAGAGGGCTTTTTAATTTTCACTCACCGGCAGTATCGTTCATAATTATCTGTTTTTCAGTAGTTTCTTCTATTATATACTGACACGTTAGAAGTCTAACCTTATTCAAAGAAAAAAGGTCAGAAAACAGCTCTGACCTTTTTTGTCACAATTTATGAAATTGTGACTTCTTCTTTTTTAGTATAACGTAACACCGGTGTACGGGCAGCACGTGTTTCGTCTAAACGGCTGATTACTGTAGTATGCGGTGCTTCTTGAACGATCGATGGGTTATCGATTGTTTCTTGAGCAATTTGAATCATTGCATCACAGAATGCATCCAATGTTTCTTTCGATTCTGTTTCTGTTGGTTCGATCATAATCCCCTCTTCCACGTTTAACGGGAAGTAAACTGTTGGTGGATGGTAGCCAAAGTCAAGAAGGCGTTTTGCGATATCCAATGTACGAACACCTAATTTTTTCTGACGACGGCCTGATAACACGAATTCGTGCTTACAGTGACGGTCATACGGTAAATCAAAGTGCTCTTCCAAGCGGCGCATCATATAGTTTGCATTTAATACAGCATATTCTGTTACAGCCTTTAAGCCATCTGGACCCATTGAACGGATATACGTATATGCACGGACATTAATGCCGAAGTTTCCGTAGTATGGTTTCACACGACCGATTGATTGTGGACGGTTATAGTCGAAGTGGAACGTGCCATCCTCTTTTTTCACTAGCACCGGCTTCGGCAGGAATGGAATTAAATCCGCTTTTACTCCTACAGGACCTGAACCCGGACCACCGCCACCGTGTGGACCTGTAAATGTTTTGTGTAAGTTTAGGTGAACACAGTCAAAGCCCATATCGCCAGGACGTGCTTTGCTCATAACAGCGTTTAAGTTCGCGCCGTCATAGTAAACTTTACCGCCGACACCGTGCACGATTTCAGCCATCTCTAATATGTTTTCTTCAAATAAACCTAAAGTGTTCGGGTTTGTCAGCATTAATGCTGCTGTATCCGGACCGACAACACGGCGTAAATCTTCAAGATCCACTAAGCCGTCATCACCTGATTTAATTGTGATTGTTTCAAAGCCTGCAACTGTAGCAGAAGCCGGGTTTGTACCGTGCGCCGAATCCGGTACGATTACTTTGTTACGGTGACCTTCACCATTTGCCTCATGGAATGCACGGATCATCATTAATGCTGTCCATTCACCATGGGCGCCTGCTGCTGGCTGTAATGTTACTTCATCCATACCTGTAATTTCCTGAAGGGATGTTTGAAGATCATATAATAATTCCATTGCACCTTGTACTGTTGACTCATCCTGTAATGGGTGAACATTGGCAAAACCAGCGTAGCGTGCAACAGTTTCATTGATTTTCGGATTGTATTTCATCGTACATGAACCAAGCGGGTAGAACCCTGAGTCTACACCATGGTTACGGCGTGAAAGTGCTGTATAGTGACGCATAATATCTAATTCTGCAACTTCCGGCAGTTCAGCCGCTTCTTGACGTACTAACTCTTTTGGAAGCAGTTCTTCAAGATCAAAATCAGGAACATCCAATGGCTCTAAGTTGTAGCCGACACGACCTGGTTTTGTAATTTCGAAAATGAGTGATTGGTTTTCGTTATGCATTGTAAGCCCCCATTTCTGCAACTAATTGCTCGATTTCTTCTTTTGTACGGATTTCCGTAACAGCAATGAGTGCATGATTTTCTAATTCAGGATAAACACGACCTAAGTCAAAACCGCCGATAATGCCTTTTTCGATTAATGCTTTGTTTAGCTCTGTCACATTATGATTTGTCTTAACGACGATTTCGTTGAAGTGTGCCCCTTGATAAACAACTTCAAAACCAGCTGCTTCAAAGGCATTTTTAGCAAAGCGTGTCTTCACGATATTTTGTTTCGCCATTTCCTGCATACCTTGTTTTCCAAGAGCTGTCATTGCTACTGAAGAAGCAAGTGCAAGTAATGCCTGGTTAGAACAAATATTAGATGTCGCTTTGTCGCGACGGATGTGCTGCTCACGCGCTTGTAATGTTAATACATAACCACGGCGACCCTCTTGGTCTACTGTTTCCCCAACAAGACGGCCAGGTACTTTACGCATTAATTTATTCGTTACCGCGAAATAGCCACAGTGTGGACCACCGAATGCTTCAGCAATTCCGAATACTTGTGCATCCCCAACTGTAATATCGGCACCTAATTTTCCTGGAGGTGTTAATACTCCAAGAGCTAACGGGTTAGCAGATACGATAAACAATCCTTTTGCATCGTGTGTAATGTCTGCAAGTGGCTGTAAGTTTTCAATTTGACCAAAGAAGTTTGGATATTGAACAATAACACCGGCTGTTTGATCATCGATTAAGCCTTTTAATGCTTCGATGTCTGTCACACCGTCTTTTGCAGGAATAGTAACAACTTCAATTGATTGTCCTGTTGCATACATTTTCACAACATCGTGATATTCTGGATGGACAGTTCCTGAAACGAGTAATTTACCGCGACGTGTATGGCCTGCAGCAAGCATACCTGCTTCTGCCAATGCCGTACCGCCATCGTACATAGAAGAGTTTGCAATATCCATACCTGTCAGTTCCGCAATCATCGTTTGGAATTCAAAAATAGCTTGAAGTTCGCCTTGAGAAATTTCCGGCTGATAAGGTGTGTAGGCTGTATAAAACTCTGAACGTGAAATAACGTGATCGACAATTACCGGTTTATAGTGATTGTAGACTCCTGCACCTAAAAATGAGACATTACTTGCTGTATCTTTATTTTTTGAAGCAAGTTGTGCCAGTTCTTTCATTAAAGCGGCTTCAGACTTTGCAGGTTTAATATTGTAGCTTCCTTGGAAGCGAACTTTTTCAGGAATATCCTCGAAAAGTTCATCAATTGTCGCAACCCCGATACGGTCTAACATTTCTTGTTTATCTTGTTCCGTCATTGGTAAATAACGATGTTTCATTGTTAACCCTCTTTTCAAAAGTTTTATCCCGCAATTAACGGGTAGATTGAAGTTTCACTTTATTTTGCACGCTTGTAAAATGGTGTTTCTACTACAACTGCTTTTGCTCTATTTTTTCGTACTTCGATTTCTAATTCAGTTCCAACTTCCGTGAATTTTGCGTCAATTAAAGCTAAACCGATATTGCGCTTTGTCATTGGTGACTGAGTTCCTGTAGTTACAAAACCAATCTCTTCACCATCTTTAAATACTTTATAGCCATGGCGGGGAATACCTTTATCAATCATTTCGATACCTACAGATTTACGTGTTAGGCCATGTTCTTTTTGGTCAATTAATGCTTGCTGACCGATAAACTGCGGATCTTTCGCCAATTTCACGGCAAAGCCAATCCCTGCTTCAAGTGGTGAAATTTCTTTTGAAATCTCTTGGCCATATAATGGCAGGCAAGCTTCAAAGCGAAGTGTATCACGAGCGCCTAAACCGGCTGCTACTACACCTTGGTCTTTTCCTGCTTCCAAAATTTTGTTCCACAAGTCAACAATCGCTGCTGGAGCACCATAAATTTCAAATCCGTCTTCTCCCGTATAACCTGAGCGCGAGACAAGAACCGAATGTCCGCCTACTTCTACATTGTCCTGGAATTTAAAATATTTGATTGCCGTTAAGTCTGTTGCTGTTAATGTTTGCAGAACTTCCTGAGATAAAGGTCCTTGCAAAGCGATTTGAGCGTAGTCATCTGACAAATTTGCCACTTTGACATCCCCTTCGACATGCTGCTGTAACCACTTGAAGTCCTTTTCAATATTCGCTGCATTGACACATAGTAAATAGCGATTATCTTCCAAACGGTATGTCAGTAAATCGTCAACAACACCGCCATCTTCATAGCAAAGTGCACTATATTGCGCGCCGCCAATTGCAATTTTCGAAATATCATTGGAAAGCATCTTTTGTAAATAAACAAGTGCATCCGGACCTTCGACGATGATTTCCCCCATATGAGAAACATCAAAAAGTCCTGCACGATTACGTACCGCATCATGTTCATCTTTGATCGAAGAAAATTGTACAGGCAACTCCCAGCCGCCAAAATCAACTGTTTTCCCACCATACTTTGCATATTCATCAAAAAGTGGTGTGCGCTTTAGCTTTAATTCATTTGTCATGTTCATTTCCTCCTTTAATTATGTATGTTCGTTTTGCAATGCAAAGGGGAAAGCAACATTACACCTATCAAAAGTGTAAATCTATCTTTTTATTAGAATCATCAGAATATTAAAAGCCGATTTCTCCACAAAAAAAGACAGACGAATCCCCTTTAGCGAGATTCTCTGTCCTGGCACCTGAAAGTTACACCTGAATTTGATCCTCTATCACAATTTAGGCTTTCCCCTTTGGTGGCTGTTTGTAACAATAGCTATTACAGCACTCTCCAGAGTTGCGTCCAATACGAGTCTTTTTGCCTGAGAGATTCATAGCTTAGCTATTTGCTCCTTCGGCGACGTGACATCACGTTCTCTCCCCGTATCATCATCCGCGTTAGATTATTTACTTCATGTTATTGCTCTTCTTAGCAATATCCTAACATTGAATATAATGCAAACGCAATCTTTTTTTATTTTTATTCAAAATACGAACATTAAGTTTAATTATCGTAAAATCATTCGCCTTTAAGACGTTTTACTTGAAACCCGATGTACTCGACAATTTGTCTTAATGTTCTTCCGGCTGTGAGTACTTGTATATGGCCAGCTAGTCGATAACTCCTTCTGCGTTGGTGATACAGATTTTCCAATTCTTGTTCCGATGACGATTGAACAATAGGACGGTTTTTATCATTCCGAATCCGCATATAAATATCTTCAAATTTAGCATCAAGAAAAAATACGAGCCCTGTCTGGCGCATAATTCTCCTGTTTTCTTCATTGACGGCTACCCCACCGCCTGTAGCGATAATGCATGCTTCATCACGAAAATTCTTTAAAAATTCCGTCTCGATTTTTCGGAAGTGTGCTTCGCCGTATTTCTCAAAAATTTCAGGAATTGTCATACCCTGCTGACGTACAATTTCGTGATCCATATCGTAATACGGCATTTTCAAGAAAAAACTTAAACGTCTACCAATCGCACTTTTTCCGCAACCCATAAATCCTACTAAATAAATTTTACGCATGCTGTTCACCTTCTTCTAATTACGGACTACTTTATCAATTACACCTCTACCTATTCTTTCGTTTCCATTTTGCGTTTTAACACAAATATTTTTGTATCAAACAAAACCGCATGATGTGACATTTTTTCGACTTTGCAAAAAGAAGTCGAACTTTAAGGTAAATTTAGTATATTTATCGTAGCACGAACGTAAATAGATTCCAATGAATTATATACTTTTATTTGCGCAAAATATGCATTTGTATAGAAAACAGCAGCACCAGAAACGATGAACAATAAAAATACAGCCATTAAAAATAATGCACCCTTCTCATTCTGGAGGCAATGGCAATACGAGATCTCTTTCTCGCTTTGTTCCATTTTTCATCACTACCCTCATATTCACTTCATTTTCAACAATCGTCAGTTCCCATTCCTTAACAAAAGGCAGCATAATCTCATTTCCCCCTTTATTCGACCTTTTACGCAAATGCTCTTCTGACTTATCAAAGACAAACAACCGCTCCTCGGGATCATTTAACA
The DNA here is from genome assembly GCF_038003445.1 of Solibacillus sp. FSL K6-1126. Taxonomy (NCBI): domain Bacteria; kingdom Bacillati; phylum Bacillota; class Bacilli; order Caryophanales; family Caryophanaceae; genus Solibacillus; species Solibacillus sp. FSL K6-1126. Next base: position 2,670,033 of record NZ_JBBOPD010000001.1, read on the forward strand.
TTTCCAGTTGCAGCATATTAGAATTGAGTACCCTACCAGATGCGGAATTCATATTGTATTGGTGAAGATCATAAACGAACAATTCCCAGTTCACCTCATCTTTCATCTTCTCAAGCTGTTGAAGATCCCGAACCCATATGAGGATCAGCAGGCTAATTGCGGTAAAAAGCACAAACACGGTTAACTGAAACAAGCTTTCCAGTAGTGTAAACCCCCGCTCACTTAATGTTTGCTTGAAATTCATACACAAAGTTCCTCATCTTTTTCATTGTTGTCATAACGGACGCATACTCGGTGTCCGTCGTAATTCCATTGAAACTGCATGCCATCAATTTGTTGTGTACCGGCTGATTGACCATACCTTTTATACTTCATCGCTCCTATATAAGCCACTTCCGCTGCATGGGCTTGTATTTTTTGTATGGCAATTTGCTGTTTCATATTAAACGTGAGCGGTATCATTGTCGACGAGAGGAATAATAAAATGACGACTGCTAATAGTGTTTCTACAAGAGTTAGTCCTTCCTGGTTCATGAAAAACCTCCTTTTCCAAAATTCTGGCTTTCCCGATATTAATAGAATATTGATAGCTTTTATTCTCAAAATGATATGTCAGTCGTCCAAACGCCTGGACATTTCCTCTTGTATTAAATATCAGCCGGTTATTCGGAGTAGTTAAATACATATCTAGTGGCCGCGCTATTCTTTGATCGAAAACAATAGTAGAAGTATTGCGCTCTCTTACTTGAATCCGGTGACAATTAATAATTTCAAAGCTATGGTAGGTTCCGGTCTCAATGGATAGTAATTGTGTCATGCGTATTAACATCTCGTTTTGGCTCATCACTTGTTTTTCTGTATAATCCATTAACGGCTTTTGTGAAAAATACAGAATCGCTGAATTGACGACTAAAAAAATAAAGAGAACGATAAGCATTTCCAGTAGTGTAAAACCTTTTTCATCTGTTAACTGTGATTTAACTTTCTGCATCATGGTTACGTTTCGCTGTTCGCCGGTCCAACGACTTTTCCGTCCACAATTTTAATTTCAGTATTATCCGGACATCTTAAATCTTCTTCCACAATATAATCCTCTTCAATTAGATCTGTGACCGAAGACGGATATTCATTATGATTCAGTTTATATGCCTCTACCTGTCCTTGAAGCATCAAAATATAAGCATCACACCCTTTTTCATCAATTGATGCAAAGTGCTTTGAAACGTTTGGAATTGTGACTAATATTAAAATGGAGATGATTAATAAAACAACAAGCATTTCTACTAGCGTAAATCCTTTTTCATTCTTCATCTGTTCCACCCTTTCTTATATAAAATCAATGACATCATACATCGGAATTAAAATACTCAAATAGGCAGCAATAACACAAATGGCAATGATCACAAAAAGCAGCGGCTGAATAATTGCCAGTATTCGTTCAATTATCTTCTGTAGCTTTTCATCCAAAAGCTCACAATATAAAATAAGCTCCCGTCCTAATAAGCCGCTCGCCTCACCATGTGCAATAAAGTGCTCAAACTTCGGATAAAAGTAGCCGACGACTTCCACCGTCCGCTCCAAGGAATCGCCAATAAGAATGCGTTCTTGAAGTGAACCAGCAATATAGGCAATCTGCTTTTGGTGCTGTTGGGATTTTAAATGATCGAATGCCTTTTGGAGCGAGAAGCCAGCTAATAATAAATTGCCTAAATGGCGAGCAAACTGTCTCGTCAGAAAAAGTCGCCAAAAAAGGCCGATTAAAGGGAGCTTAAACAGTAGATGAAGCTGTAAATCGATTCGCTTCTTACGGATATAATAAACAAAAATGGAAAGAACAATGACCAGAACAATTCCAACTGCAATAATGTAGTCTGGCATATGGAGGAAAAACGTCGACCACTGAATGCTTGCGGACGATTCGCTATGGACGCGGGATGTAATAACAGAAGACATATTCGGCAGAAAGTATGTTCGAAAGGCTAAAAACAATATAATTAAAAATGTAAATAAAATGAGCGGATATGACATCACTTTTATTAGTTTCATTTTCGCCTGCTGTTGAAAAACGAGCTGTTTTGCGACAAGACCAATTGCTTCGCTTAGTTTGCCCGTCGCTTCTGCCAACTCAATAGATACTAAATATTGTGTATCAAGAGAAAGTAGCTGAAAAACTTGTGTTACACTACCACCCCCACGCAATATATTCGATATTTCCTGTTGGAGGGGCTCATATTGTTTTACATGATAGGGCAACAGCATTTCGATACTATGGGCAAATGTATAGCCTTCATTTAACAGTGTGGAAATTCGTTGGAGTAATGTAGGGAGCTCTGAGGACTTAATGACAGGTTTTTTAAATAAAGCAGCAGTTGCGGTATTTTTAAGGAGCGGTATATTCATAGTATTCTCCTAGAAGCTTTGCCCTTTGACCTGCCAATGTTTGATCAAACGGTAATGTAAAAGATCTATCTTGGATAATTGATTCAAAGGCAAGCTGTAATTGATCGTCAGTTAAAAATTCAAAAATCGCTTTATAGCCGTTAACCTCCGTTTCGATTAGCCGCTGTGAAACAACCGCTCTAAGCATCTGCCGCATCTCCTCAAGTGAAACCGATAAATCATGAAGCCGGTAAATACAGTTCACAGTATCCTTTGCATGTATCGTTGATATGACGAGGTGTCCGGAGAACGCTGCTTCTATGGCAACCTTTGCCGTTTCCCTGTCCCGAATCTCCCCTAACATAATAACTTCGGGAGAATGCCTTAAAATTGCTTTTAAACCTGCTGAATACGTCATTCCGGCTCGCTCATTCACTTGTATTTGCAATAGCTGCTCTTGTCTGCTTTCCACTGGATCCTCCAAAGATATGACGTGACGGGATAAATGCTGTGAACAATATTGGAGCAGTGAATATAACGTTGTCGTTTTGCCGGTTCCGGTCGCACCGCTAATCAGGATTAACCCGCTTTCAAGACTGGCCAATTGATACAGCTGTTCAACACTTTCCTGGAAATGACATAAAGTCTGTAAGGGGACGGTATAATTTTGACGTAATATTCGAACGGCTAAACTTTCTTTAAAGAAGCTGGAAGGTAATGTGGAAATACGGAACGCATACCTGGACTGGTCAATAAATTTTTGGAAGGAACCACTCTGAGGCTTTCTCTTTTCACTAATATCAAGCGAAGAAAGAAATTTAAAATAGGAAATCATACGGGTAGCGAGCTCTGTAGGAAGTTCATCTTCCTTTTCAAAACGGCCGTATTTTCTCATTAATAAATCATAGCACCCTTCTCTGGGGAGTAAATGAATGTCGGTCACATTAAGCTGCGCTGCATTAGATAAAAGCTCCAAACATTTTTGTTCAATGATTGATAATGGTTTAATCGAAATCACCCCTTTATTTAAGATGACTCCATTATAAATGGATTGTCTAGTATTTTATATAAAAACAGATAAAATTTCTTTTTAATAGGAATTTTCTTTCTATATCAACAAATTCACTAATAATTCATGTAGAATATTAGTTAAGCTAGCATTTTTAAATTTTAAATTTTTACCGTATTGGGGGTTTATATATGATTCATCCGATTAAAATTTCTAGCACTTTTGCCGATGAAACCCGGTTTTCCATTTATGAATTTATGTTACAGCAAAAGCAATTTTTATCCGTTCAAGATATTGCAGATCAATTTAAAATCCACTCCAATGTAGCACGCCTGCATTTAACGAAACTTGCAGAAATCGGTGCCATAACATCAGAACATTTAAAAACCGGAAAAGGCGGCCGACCTGGAAGAGTATATAAAGCAAAGCAAGAAGGAATCAATTTAAGTATTCCTCGACGCGAGCCATCTTCATTAGTTAAATGGTCACTTGAACTTATTCGCGAGCTTGGTGAAGATGCTCTGAGTAAAGCACAGGAAATCAGTTACCGTGACGGAAAACAATCGATGCTTGAACAAATGAATTCACATAAACGAAAATCTCCCTATACATTTGATGAGAAATTGGCCATGTTAACTAAAAGTGCGACATTAATAGGTTATATACCGGAAGTTATTGAAGATAATCAATCCAAATCCATTATATTCTCACTTTTCAACTGTCCCTTCCAGGAACAGTTAATGAACTACGGAGAAATTGTATGCCAACTCCATGAATCCTTTTTGTATGGACAAGTTGATACACTGTTTGAAAGTCATGAAATTACAAAAATAGAAAGTATGGTACATGACTGTGACTTCTGTAAATACAAAATTTCCGTTCACAATTAATGGAAAAATTATTCATTTGTCACAACTCTTCCATATCTCGCAGTTTACATTATCCAGAAACTTGATTTATAATGAATGAGAGACTATTCTATTTTTTTAGAAAAGGAGGGATATTTCATGAGCAATATGTATAAAGTTATGGCATTCTGGACTGCTATTTTTGCCGTTATGTTCTACCTTGGAGGTATGAACGAGGTTTCGCTATTATTCGTAGGTAATACAGGTTTATTTTTATTATTAGGCTTCTTAAATCTTTCAGAACGCATGTACATGTACATTTTTGGCGCATACTTAACTGTTTTCTTCGCCGGTTTCACCTATTACACAACATTCATACACACTCCAGGTGGCGGACATTAAAAAACGACACGCTCTTCAATCGAGAGCGGTCGTTTTTTCATTTACATAGGGATAATTAAAAGCCATTTAAAAACGGGTTGGAATCCATTTCAGCAGCTGGTGTCGTATAATCACCATGCCCCGGATATATAATTGTATCTTCCGGTAATGATAATAGCTTATCGTGAATCGATTTTAGCAAGACATTCATGGAACCACCGATCAAATCAGTACGTCCAATGCTTTGTTCAAATAATGTATCGCCTACAATCGCAAAAGCATCATCTTTGAAAATAAAGGATACACTTCCCGGAGAATGTCCTGGTGTATGGGCTACCGTAAAGGTAAACGCACCGATAGTCATTTCTCCTTCTTTTCGGATAATATGTTCTCCATCGGGTTTTTTAACAATATAATTTGGCAATTCCGCATATTTGCCCGAACCATTTTTCATTGGATCAGCAAGCCATTCCACTTCTTTTTCATGTACATACAGCGGAATATTATATATTGCCCGTACCGCATCCACTCCACCGATATGATCAAAATGGGTATGGGTTAATAAAATCGCTAATGGATTCAAGCCATTTTTACGTAATTCATTTACAATACGTGCCCCTTCTTCACCTGGATCAAAAATTAAACAGTCTTTTTCTTTATTGCTTACAATATAGCAATTAGTTTGTATCGGTCCAAGACTATATTTTCTAACATTTAACATGGATTATCACCTCAGTTTCCATTATACATTTTTTCAATCGTTCTGATAGAGAAAGTTATCGTTCAAACAAACGCCACTTTTAGTTCTCGACAAACGATTTGGAAACCTTTACAATAAAAGAGGAATATTGTTGAGACATTTTTTGGAATGTTGAAAGGAGTGTCAATTTTTTATGAACTTATTAATGGTTATTTTTGGTTTAGTTGCAATTTTTGGCGTAATTGGCATATTCCAATCAATCAAAGAGAAAAACCTTTTAGCTGCTGCTTTTAACGCTTTAGCTGCAGGTGTTTTCGGTTGGTTCGTCATTATGACGGTTTTAAATCAAGGCTATCCACCAACCCACTAATTGCAACCAAAAAACGTATTGCTACACTAGCAATACGTTTTTTATATGAAGAAAAAAAGCTGCTCCCGAATTTCTCCGGGGCAGCTTTCATTATTTATAATTCGTATCAATCAGCAGATTTCCTGTTTCTGTATCATAGAAACGCAACAGGTCACCATTAATAATTTGATCCGAGTATTCTAATTCTTGCGTTGCACGATCAATAAATGGCTGACACGCTTCCGTATCAATTGCTTCTCCCGACTCCCGGTCGTAGCATACTTCACCTGCATATACATATTTATCTGTTACAAAGCGACCATCACGGAAGATAACGAAATCCTCATGCTCTTCTGAGAACAGGTCAGCACCTAATTGCATATCTTTTGAAGTCTCGATACCTAACAGGTGCAGTAATGTAGGACGAATATCTAGCTGACCCGCTACATTATCCATCACTTGTCCATCATTCGAACCAGGGATGTGAATATATAATGGGACAGCCTGTAAAAGTGCACTGTCATATGGTGTAATTTCTTCTTTGTTTAAATATTTTGCCATTGCTTTATTATGGTTTTCGGAAATCCCATAGTGGTCTCCGTACATCACAATAATTGAATTTTCATATAAGCCCTGTTCCTTTAAATCATCAAAGAATTCCTTCACCGATTCATCCAAGTAGCGAACTGTTTGGAAATAACGATTTAAAGTTCCTGAATTTGAATCGTATTCCGGAATCATTATATCTTCCGGATCCAAATAGAACGGATAGTGGTTTGTTAATGTAATTAAACGGCTGTAAAACGGCTGTGGCATTTCTTTCATCAATGCTGCAGATTGTTCAAAGAAAGGAATATCCTTTAATCCCCAGTTTACAGATGTTTCCTCTGTTACATTGTAAGATTCGAGATCATAAAACTGATCTAGTTTGAATGATTTGTAAATCATGTCACGATTCCAGAATGATTTATTGTTCGCATGCATAACATTTGTAAAATACCCATTCTCCCCTAATCGCTCTGCAAAGGAATTATACGTATTTTCACCATGTGTAAAGAATACTGCCCCTCGACCTAAACCATACAATGAGTTTTCGAAAATAAACTCAGAATCCGAAGTTTTCCCTAATCCCGTTTGGTGGTAAAAGTCGCTGAAGTAATACGTATCCTTATCGTTTGTTAATGAATTCAGGAAAGGTGTCACCACTTCCCCATTCATTTCTTCGTTAATAACAAAAGACTGCAATGATTCCAGTGAAACGGCAATTACATTTCGGCCTTCATACTTGCCGAACATTTCAACATTAGGTTCCGCCTGGTTAGCACGAACATAGTTGCTTACTTCAACAAGCTCACTCCCGTCAGCCAATGCACGCTGGGCTGACGATTTCGACTGAACATAAACATCGTATAGATGATAGTTGTACGTTCCGATATTTTTCACTAACAGTTCACGATCAAATGCTCGTGTCAATAATTGCGGACGTTCTGTTTCAGCTAAGCCTAAGTTTAAAAACAAAATAGCTGCCGTCATGACAAAGTAAGCTTTACGCGCATCTTTACGTATAGGCAGTAACTGCTCATCCGCTTTCGGTAAAAACTTCACAGCAATAATAATCAGTAAAACATCGACAAAGTAAAATATGTCCATCCAGCTAATAATAGCTGCTGCTGATGTTCCCAACTCTCCAAAATTGCTCGTTTGGAACAAAACAGGCAATGTTACAAAGTCATTATAGAAACGGTAAAAGGCAACATTTCCGTATACTACGAAGGACAGTAAAATACTACTGCCAACAATATAGCGATTTCGTGCTTTTTGTGATTTCAAGAACAATGACAATCCATAGAAGAACAATAAGAAGCTTAATGGATTGATAATCAAAATTAACAATTGCATTGCATTTTCTATCTTCATATCAAAGCTAGTTTCATAAACAATTACAGTTTTAATCCAGGTTGCTATTACGGCAATCGCTAATATCGAATGTTTAGGCCATTTAAAATCTTTCATATCCTATACATCCTCTCTTTACATATTCGATTTTTTTTAAATACATTGTTTTATTTGTGTAAATTCCTTATTCAAACAAAATCTATGTTAAAGCTTTTCAAACAAATCCGCAACATTATTTCGTTTAAACAGATTACATTCATAAAATAGCACTATTATTTAGTACGTATTAACTTCGAAAAGGTTTCGTTAAATATGAAAACAGCGATTTATTCCCGCTGTAACACTCAGGGTATGTTCATCAAAAAGTCCAAAACCCTAAGTAAACAAGTAACCCTTTATCCGACCTTTACTATTATACGTTAAATTCCAGTTATTTTCCTGCTTTAAGCCTTTGCTCTTCTTGGCGCAAGATTAACAAGGCCATTTGAAAATCTTTCGTCTCGATAAATTTAGATTTATATAATTCCTTAATTTCGTCTTCCATTAAGTACAAATCTCCAATACGGTCCTTTGTATAAATGTAAATGCCGTATTGTTTTAAGATGCCAAGCACATCCAACATTGACTTCATTCTCGTTCCCCCACCATTTATTCGCAGATTATGCGATTTTTGTCTGTAAGTAGTATATGTACCGGAAGATCATGTGATTCTCTCGGTATTTCGTTCAACAGTTGCTCCTCAAACGCCAACGATATCCGCATCCCTTTAAACCCGACTAAATAGCGGTCATAATAGCCCCCGCCAAATCCAATACGGTACCCATGACGATCGAATACTACCCCTGGTACAATCATTACATCAATTTGTTCTTTTTCGACCAGTTCCGTTCGTTCAGGTATCGGTTCTAATATATTTTTATAAGCTCGTTCGGTTTCATCAAAACTGTTAATTTTGTAAAACTGCATCGAGCGATCTTTAGGATTACATTTCGGAACTGCAATATATTTATTTAATTTCCATAATTCCTCAATAATAAACGTCGTATCCACTTCCGGCTGGTTTGATAATGTAATGGCGATAATATTTGCTTTTTGAATAGATGGTTCTTGTACTAATTGCTGAGCAATTTCCAATGAACGTTCACGATATGCCTGATCGTTCATTTTGGACAATTTTTCCTGCACTTTTATACGATAGTCTCTTTTCTCCAAACAAATCCCTACTTTCAATAAAGCTGTTTTAAGTTAAACATTACTATCATAAATCAATTTTGTTGAATCATCATAGTAAAATTTAAGAGGGTAGCAAGTAAAAAGCCAAAACCAACGAGTGGTTTTGGCTAAATGAGCGATTATTACTTTGTTTCACGGTGAAGAGTGTACTTCTTCTCGCGAGAGCAATATTTTTTAAGTTCAAGACGCTCTGGATTGTTACGCTTGTTCTTTTTTGAAATGTAGTTACGTTCGCCGCAGTCTGTGCAAGCTAAAGTAATGTTTACGCGCATCATTAACCCTCCCACTCTAAATTAAGAATAAATTTATTTGAGCATGATTTATACGACTTACCTATTATAACACACTGTTTCAAAAAATCTAGTATGATTTCTTAATAAGTTTTACTATGTTAAAATAAAGGGAATCTGCAGTAGGAAAACACATTTCCTATTATAAAAATTGCTTGTTTCCTGTCTAAACTAAGAAATAGATTAAATGAAATGGAGGATTTCATATGGGACTTTCTTCAATATTAATGATTGCCGGTATTGCTGTCATTATTATATCCCTATTATTTAAAGATAAATCAGCACGTGTTGAAAAAGATGTAGAAGATTTATCAATCAATATTTATCAAGAAACGAATGCTTTAAAACGACGCGTAAAAGCATTGGAAGAGGAACTGCTTGTAGAACCTAATTTTCAAGTAAGAAAACCTTCTTCTGTCCAACAAAACTCAGAGCAGCAAGCAGCGTTTTCATCTTTCCAGCAAGTGGCAGCACAAGTAAAAGCGGCTCAAAGCAATGGAACGGCTCCTAAAGTTAATCCGTCAAAAAGCACGAAGCCTATTAACGGCATTCTAGTTAGCCAAGTGCTCGCTCTCAATAGTCAAGGTCTATCGATCGAGGAGATCAGTAAACGCTCCACATTATCACATGCTCAAATCCATTCGATTATAGCAAATGGAGGTCAACAATGAAATCATCGTTGCGAGCATTTGGTATCGGTCTTTTTGTGGCAGGTGCGTGCATGGCATTGTTTGACCAGCTCTCTTCTGATTCCAATGAGAAAGAGATCGCCGTTTATGAGAAGCAAGTAAAAGACTATGAAAAACAAATTGCTGAACTTTCAAAACAGTTAAAGGAGCAAAATCCGGTATCCGCCGATCCATCAAAAGTGGACAAGCAAACAAATAGTGCAACCGCTGAGAACACTTCTGTTACAAAAAAAGAAACTGATTCAGGTGTTGTTGAAGCGACAATTTATATTTATGAAAATGTTTCAATTTATACAATTGGCCAGCAGGCAGAAGACTTAGGCATTGTAGCAAATGGTCGTGAACTTGAACTTTATTTGTCAAAACCGGAATTTGCACGTTCTATTCAAAAAGGTGCATTTGATCTCCGCTCTGATATGACAATCGAGGAAATTGCCCAAGTGTTAACAGGGCAACCGACCGAATAACTACAAATCGTATCATACAATTCTTCTTCCAAACTATCGATTATTCAAAAGTATTCATGATTGAAGGGATTATATGGACTATATAAAAAAAGGAACAAAAGCTTTTACGATGACCAATATCGCGTTATTTGCTGCAGGTTTTATCACTTTTGCCAACCTATATATTACGCAGCCGTTAATGCCGCAGTTTTCCAATGATTACAATGTATCCCCTGCAGTAGCCAGTTTATCCTTATCTGCTGCAACATCCGTACTGGCATTTAGTCTGTTACTGTTCGGTTCATTGTCGGAAGCTTGGGGGCGAAAAAAATTGATGACCGCTTCGATTTTTGCGGCATCCTTTTTAACACTCGCTTTAGCATTTGCTCCCAATTTTGAGACGATTCTCGCATTGCGTATGATTCAAGGTTTTGTATTTGCCGGGGTTCCTGCCATTGGGATGGCTTATTTAGGAGAAGAAATGGATCCTTCCAGCTTAGGCGTGGCAATGGGTCTTTACATAAGTGGAAATGCGATTGGAGGTTTATCGGGGCGTATAATAATCGGGACGATGAGTGATTTGTTCAGCTGGCAGATGGGGGTGATTGTGCTTGGGGTTTTAAGCATTATCATCAGCTGCTACTTCGTATGGGCACTACCCGAATCGAAACACTTTACTCCACGCCCATTACAATTCCGATTGCTGACTAAAACACTATTCCAGCATATAAAAGATAGAAGGCTTATTTTATTGTTCGGGATTGGATTTACTTTAATGGGCAGCTTTGTGACAATGTACAATTATATCGGCTTCAAACTGGTCGAGCCTCCCTATAATCTAAGTATGACATTTGTAAGTTGGCTATTTGTTGTTTATTTAGTCGGTACGTGGAGCTCTACATGGTTTGGAAATTTGTCTGATCAATATGGCCGGCAAAATGTTCTATATAGCGGCATTGTCATTATGTTCGTTGGCGTAATGCTCACTTTTCCTATAAGTTTGCCGTTGAAAGTAGGCGGACTCATTATTTTCACTTTCGGATTTTTTGGCGCCCACTCCATTGCAAGCGGCTGGGTCAGTTTTTTAGCCGAAATCGACAAAGCCCAGGCATCTTCATTATATTTGTTTGCCTATTATATGGGGTCAAGTATCGGGGGGACAGTAGGCGGTATTTTTTGGATGCACTACGGATGGACAGGCATTGTACTTTTCATCGGATCGGCACTCGTCCTTACATTTACTTTTGCAGGCTTCATTCATTACTATCAATCTAAATACGAAAAAATGCAGAGCCCCTAGAAAGTGGCCCTGCATTTTTTTATTCTCGTATCCATGTCAAACCTAATGTTCCTTCACCCGCATGGACACCTACACAGGCAGAAAGCGGTGTTGGAGTAAATTGAATTGATGGAAAAGCCTTCAACAACTCTTTTTTCCACTCGATGGCCCCTGCTTCATTATTACAGTGAATAATTGCTACTTCCTTTACAGGTGACTTTAAAATGGCACGTTCAAGTTTTTCGATGACCACTTTTTTGGCACGATTATCAGCGCGTACTTTTTTCGTTACCTCAACGCCGCCTTCTTTATTGTATTCAATTACGAGTTTAATATTCAGTAAATTACTAAGGAACATGGCCATTCCTGATACACGTCCACTTTTATGCAATTGCTCCAAGCTAGCAGGGATGAAAGCAAGTTCCGCCTTACCACGCATTGCTTCAATTTTCTCAACGATTACTTCTGGTGCATGTCCTTGATTTTCAAGCTCTATCCCGAGAGCCAGCATCACTTGCATTGGATATGAACCAATTTTTGCGTCAATGACATAGCTTTTGAAACCTGCCTGTTCTGCAGCCATTGGAGCACTTGATACTGTTCCTGATAGTTGTTCTGAAGTATGAATGGCAATGGCACAGTCATACCCTTGATCTTTTAGTTTTTCATACAATGCCACATGTTCGCCGAATGCTGGCTGAGATGTTTTCGGATGTTTTGGTGAATTTCTTAATTTATCGTAAAATTCATCGTGCGTCATGTCCACTGTTTCACGAAGAGCACCTTCCTCAAAAACGATGTTCAATGCAAGCACATGAATTGAGTGTTCTTGAATAAAACGTTCTGGTAATAATGCTGCCGTATCTGTAATCCATGCAATTTTTTTGTTCATTGTAAAACTCCCTGATGTAAAATTTTTATGCCAACCAAAAATGTAAGCGCAATCACAATAATGGCACAGTGACACATGTCATATTTGAATAGATAAGTTCGGTGGCCGTCATTATTTCGACAAGAGTCATATTTTATTTTTGTGTTTTGATGATAGCGATTATTTTACATGTGCGCTTTATTTCAAGTACGATAAAATTACAAACCATTATATTAGTAGTTTCGAGGAGGAACGAAAGCATGAATATTTACGATATTCCTGTTAAGACAGAAAAAGGCGAGCAATATGAATTAGATCGATATAAAGGCCAAGTAATGATGATTGTCAACACCGCAAGCAAGTGCGGATTTACAAATCAGTTTACACAGCTGGAAGAATTATACGAAAAATATAAGGAAGAAGGATTTGTCGTACTCGGCTTCCCTTCCGACCAATTTAAACAGGAATTGTCTTCCGGTGAGGAAGCTGCCGAATTTTGCCGCTTGGATTACGGTGTAACGTTCCCGATGCACGAAATGGTAAAAGTGAACGGTACAGAAGCCCATCCATTATTTAAACATTTATCTTCCGAAGCAAAAGGTCTTTTAGGACAATCGGTAAAGTGGAATTTCACGAAGTTTTTAGTCGACCGTGATGGGAATGTCATTAAACGTTATGCACCACAAGATTCACCGACAAAAGCAGAAAACGATATTGCAAAACTACTTTAAGGGTCACTTATATATAATAGAAGAAAGCTGCCGAACATTTTTTTCGGCTGCTCTTTTTAAAATAAGAATTCCTCTTCCTCTGTTAGTTCCAAATACAATGGCATAACGATGAAAAACATCGCCGGGACATAAAAAGCCAGACTTAAAATAGTTAATGAAATCGGTAACCCAAACGAAGAAGAGAAAATAATCGTTGGCGTAGTAAGCATCGATAAGCCCCCAATTATTTGACGGTATTTTTTAGAATAAAACAGTTTTTGTTTACAGGAAGGGCAACGCAATTCCAATTGAAACTTACATACCATTTTTCTCTGCTCTTTTTCAGAATACGAATAACCGCAATGCGGACAGCATACCTTCCGTGTTCTATTGCGGGCAAAGTAAAATAAAAGTACAATTTGCAAAATATTTATAAGCATAAAAATACTAAGTTTCAGCCACTGAATGTCCACTTCATACATCTGAATTAGGCTCCCGATTGCATAGACGATAAACGGTGAGAGAATGATAAGCAAATAGCGCCATCTATAAACTGTTTCACGAAGTTTGCGTATTTTCGGTTTTTGCCATCGCTTCATCGTAAAGAAAACAATTGTGGCAAGCACACCGTTGAGAATTAGCAGTAAACTAATGATGGCCACATGTTTGCCTCTTCTTATAACTTCAGCTGAATGTTCGTTTTCATAACTCTCCGTTACAGGATCTGATGCTTGATTAAGAGGTGAAACGAACGGATCATTCGTCATCAAATATAAGAAAAACAATGCCGTAAATACAAAAATTGGAGCAATCACAATCGTCCAGTTCTTATGACGTTTCGGGCGTTTGGAATGATCGATCATTTGCATTAAATTTATCTTCTGTTGTTCCGTTAATTGCACTCTACTTAATTCTTGCTGCCACTTCTCCTTAATCATCATCCATCACCTCCACGCTTAATTTTGGCTTTAATTTTACTCTTGCCCGCTGCAATCGCGATTTTACAGTCGATACTGCCAACTCTAATAACTCGGCGATTTCAAAAACAGTCATCTCCTCATAATAATAGAGTAATAATACTTCCCGATCTTTAACCGGTAACGAAAGTACAGCAGCGGTTATTTCACCTTGTAATTCCTTCTCGACATAGATTTGTTCTGCACCTTTTTCATATTGCTGAAAAAACTGAGCAATAAAGAACTTCTTATTTTTCCAGCTTCGTAAATAATCATAGCTGCGGTTAATCGTCATTTTCACTAAATATGTTTTAATCGATGCTTTCTGTTCAAACTGATCGGATTTATGATAATAGTTTACAAATACGTCTTGAACAACTTCTTCAGCTGCTAAACGATCCTTTGTATAGATAAAAGCAATGCGGTACAAATAGTCACTGTATGTATCAATTAGCTTCTCAATTTCCACTAGCCGCCCTCCTTTCACCCCTATAGACGGAATTTATTAAAATTTGGACGCATTTCTTTGTGAATTCACTAAAAAAACGCCTAACCAATGAACGATTAGGCGAATCTTTTATGGTTGAAAACTTAATAAAGCTTCTTTTGCGGCTTCAATATTATCTTCAGTAAAAGGTGTTTTCTCCATTGTGGCAATTTGTTCCACAGCATTTGCCAAAACGAGCTTCGAATAAAATGGCAGCCTCGGTACAATCGCCACAAGACACCAGTAAATCCACATATCATCATCTCCAAGCAGCACCTCTTCAACAAGTGGTGTTAGTTCATTGGGATAATGAAGCAGCAGTTCTACCATTGGCTCGGCGATCGGCCAGTTCATATCTTGCACCCATTCAAGCAGCTGCGGCAATAATGGAATGACCGACTCTACTTCCATTGTCCCCAGTTTCTCTACTGCTGCAATATCATGTTTATCTTTTGGAATCATGCTAATACTTCTACCTTCTTTAAGAACATGCTAATCATATCCTTACCAAGTTCTGTTCCGATTGACTCAGGGTGGAATTGCAGTCCATATACCGGATATTGCTTATGTTGAATGGCCATTATTTCCCCATCATCTGCGCTTGTAGCGACAATGCGGAAATCTTCGTGCAATGTTTGTTTTTCAATGATTAGCGAATGATATCGCATCACTTCTACTTCTCGTTCAAATTGTGCAAACAAACCCGTTTTTTCAAACTGCAGCAGGCTCGTTTTCCCATGCATAATATTTTTGGCACGGCTCACCGTTGCACCAAACGCTTCGCCAATCGATTGATGGCCGAGGCAGATTCCCAATATCGGAATCTCTTTGTAAAGATCGCGGATCATTTCAATGACAATCCCTGCGTCTCTCGGTTCCCCGGGTCCTGGAGAAATAACTATTGCTTTCGGCTGCAATGCGCGGATTTCCTCAACCGTGATGGCATCATTTCGAATAATTTTTATGTCTTCTCCAAACTGTGCAATTTGGTGATACAGATTATACGTAAATGAATCGTAATTATCAATCAGTAAAATCATTTCCGCACCTCCAGCAATGCTTTTGCTTTATTTAACGTTTCTTCATATTCCAATTCAGGGACAGAATCATAAACAATCCCTGCACCTGCCTGAACATAGGCTTTCTCATCTTTTATTATCATTGTGCGGATTGCAAGGGCTAAATCCATATCCCCCGAAGTCGATAAATATCCAATAGCACCCGCATAAATTCCGCGCTTTCTCTTTTCCAGCTCATTAATAATTTGCATCGCTCGAATTTTCGGCGCACCTGATACAGTACCTGCAGGCAGGCTTGATGCAATGACATCGACTAAGTGGGCATCGTCCCGTAATTTACCTGTTACTTCAGAAACGATATGCATCACATATTTATATTTTTCTATTTCCATATATTTTGTAACAGCTACTGTTCCAACCTGCGCTACCCGGCCAACATCATTTCGTCCTAAATCAACAAGCATTTTATGCTCGGCTATTTCCTTTTCGTCTTGCAGCAATGCATTTGCGATTGCATCATCTTCCTGTGCATTTTGTCCACGTGGCTTTGTACCGGCAATTGGATTTGTTGTGACAAGCCCTTTTTGAACTTTCACGAGACTTTCCGGTGATGTGCCAAGAACCGTATAATCCCCAAATTCCATAAAGAACATATACGGCGAGGCATTTGACGTCCGTAGTTTGCGGTAAAGCGTCAATGCATTTTCACGGTAATCAGCTTCAAACGTTTGTGACAAAACAACTTGGAAAATGTCACCTTTACGTATATGCTGCTTTGCAGTTTCAACCATTTCAATAAAGCGTTCTTTTTTAATTGTCGGTGCGAACTGTACATCGATTTCTGCTGTGTGCTTATATGATACAGATGACATCATCATTCGTTCGATATCATCCACTTTTTGTTGCATGAAATCCATCGAATGCCCCACCTGAAACAGATCCATTGCTACAATGGATACTTGCTGTAACAGATGATCGATGACGATGAATGTTTCATAAAAATAAACATGAACATCCGGCATATTGTATACATCGCCTACAATTTCCCCAATTTGTTCAAAATGATATGCTGTTTCATAGCCAAAATAACCGATTGCCCCGCCAAAAAAGGCGAATGGAGCTTCTTTATTTTGAATTGGCAATAGCTCCCTCAACAAAGTTAATACTGGTTTCTGCTCTGCCGTCAGCTCCTGATTATGGATAGAATAAGAACCCGATTCCGCATTCCCTTTCAGTTCACCAACGGGATTAAAGGCGATGAAGGAATAGCGCCCGTTTTGCTTAAATTTTGCATTGGATTCGAATAATACTTTTTTCGTTCCAACTATCGATTCAAAAATCGAAATAGGCGTGTACGTATCGCCATTTACCTGCTTCATTACATACTTATCTGTCTTTACTGCCATACTCATCTCTCCTCAGCTTTTCTTTTTTGTGAACACAAAAAGGCCCTTTCGTATTTAAAGGACGAAAGAGCCGTGGTGCCACCTTTATTGACTAAATTAATTAGTCCACTCAAAACTCGTAACGTGAGCGCTACGGCACAGCATTTCCTCTGTGCAGCTAGAAAGTCCATTCATAAAGTACGTTTACCGACTTCCACCAACCGTCAGCTCTCTATAAAACGCTGCTTTACTACTCTTTTTTCATCATCGCTTTTACTATACTTGCTATTGTATCGTTTCAGCCTGAGTTTTACAAACTATTTTAAATTAACTGTAAATATATAGTTGCCCATGTGATTTTGCATAGTACAGACTCGCATCGGCAAAGGCGGCTAATTGTTCATACGATAATTCTTCTTGTGGAAGTTGATCTGAATGGATAAATCCAAAATGAATCGGAATTTCTACGACTCCTGTTGTCGAATGAACAACATTCATTCGAAGTTTCTCCTCCAGTTTCATCAACAATTTAAAAAAGTCCGCTTCGGAAATATTTTGGATAAAGGCTTCCCCTGTATTTTTTGTTAATACATTCACTTTTGCATTATGTTCAAAAATATTCGAATAAATTGATTCAAATAATGTAAATAACAACTGCTCTGTGAATAAACTGCCGAACAACTCTTCAATTTTGTCCGTTATAAAGCACCAATGAATACAGTAAAGCGCCTCATTATTTGTAAGTGCCTGTTTTACATATTGGATCGTACTCTCTTTTGAAACAACATGAGGATATTTGATTTTAAGCGCGGTCGTTTCTTCTTCAAAAAATAAATCATCATGTATATTCCGTATTTTGCGTATATTTTCCGGCTCTCTTTTGTTCGTTTCAATCAGCTGCTGCATTTCCTCCCTATATCGGAAATGCTTCATTAGGCCAAAACGCTCCAGATACCTTTCAACTACCGACAATAATACAAAGTTACGCTGTTTTTCCAACTGTAAAAAAGCCTGCTCAAATAATTTCAGACTTTCTTGTCTTTGCCCAGAATTATAGTTTAAAATCGCTTCCGCAAAAAGCAGACTTCCCTCATAGTAAGGATGTTTACCTGTGAGCTGTTGTAAAATGCCATGCTTTATCCGATTAAATTCCACGTCATTATTTGTTGATGCATAATAATAGAGTGCTCCAAAATAACCTCGGACGATCGTCGCATTGATTGAAGTTAGTTTTTGTTTATAAAATTCCGCCAAACGAATGGCGATCGTTGCTTTTTCCGAGTCATTTATATAACGGTACTGTGCCGCCAAATTGAAGTAGTTGATAACGACAAGTTCATCATTCTGTAAAAAGTGGGCATATTCAAGCGATTTTTTTGCTGCTTCAATTGATTCATCATGATGTTTTGTAAAGATATGTTCGAGACTGTATAAGTAGTAGTAGATCATCTTATTCTCACTGTTTCCATATGTTAAGCAAAGCTTTTCATAATCATCCATGACCGCGTGAAAATTTCGATAGCTGCCTATTTCAAAATATGCTGAGGCCAAATATTCATAACATAGAAGAGCTTCATCATATCTCTTTTCTTCGAGAGTAGTCGGCAATGTAATTGTGCTAAACTGAATCACTTCCATATATTTCAGCTCTATAAATGAATTACGTAAATGTTCGATTTGGTTTAAAATTTTCATGATACTCGCCCACCCCAATCATTTATCAATCCAAATACAGCTTCATAAATTTCACTTGCCTCATCAATTGCTTGTTCAAATATAAGTTTGAGTGGCTGTTCATGTTCCTCCATAATTTCCTGCAATTCTTTTACTACCGTACTTTGCAATAACGCCAGTTGTTTCGGGTAATTTTCAACTTCTATATATTTCGAATCATAGTAAGGTCGTAAACTTTTATCTTTGAATTCTCTAAGGGCTAGAAAGTTTATCGCAATTTCTTCATTTTTCTTCATTTTCTCTAAAACAAACTGATCGAGTTTCAAATAAATATATATCGCACAGATAAATGCCAGTTTATCGTTCTCATATAACGCAAGCTGAATATAACGTTTTATTTGAAAGTTTTTAATTCTATCTAGTAAATAATTCCGCATTGGATAAATCATAATGTTTTCGGGATGAGCAATACGGTCAGCCTCTTCTGTATTCAGTAAATACCAAATATCAAATATTATGATAGAACGCTGGTATGAATCCTCACTGAAAGGTAGTATTAACGTGAACAAGTCAAGTTCATCTATCAATTGTTGAAATTGGCACATTTTTTCATCAGAAATTAAAAACATGCAATCTGCTACATCTATTTTAGCGTCCATGTAAAATATCCCACCTCAAATAACTGTCAGTTTCATCCATCATATCATAAACTTATAGCTGTGAAGTATTTCATTTCGTTATCATTTTATTAAAAAAAGTGATGTGCTGGAAACTTCTTTTCCAGCACATCACTTTTCATCTTTTCGGGAGAAAATGTTTAGTTCGAACGTTGGCAAATCATATCATATAAATACTTAGCTTGTTCAAATTCAGGCTGCAATGTAAAAGCCTGTTTCAAATGATACTTTGCTTTATCGGTATCTGTTGTAGCTACCGCGTATAATACACCTAAATTATAATGCGCATCTGCATTATTCCAGTCTTCTTCAATAACAAATTCCAGCTCCGGCTTCGCAAAATCGAACATTTCCAAAGAGCAGAGCAAAATGCCGTATGCTAAACGAATTTGCAGATCTTTCGGCGCAAGCTCTGCCGCACGCTGCATAAATGGCAGGGCCAACTTGAATTGCTGTTCCCGCTCAAAAGATTTAGCCAGCATGTAATAGGCATCTGCCCCTTCGATTCCGTAATCGATCGATTTTTGATATAGTTTTGCTGCTTCTGTATAGCGCTCAGCTTCGTAGTATAAATTCGCCAATCC
Organism: Solibacillus sp. FSL K6-1126; assembly: GCF_038003445.1. Classification (NCBI taxonomy): domain Bacteria; kingdom Bacillati; phylum Bacillota; class Bacilli; order Caryophanales; family Caryophanaceae; genus Solibacillus; species Solibacillus sp. FSL K6-1126. Next base: position 2,689,895 of record NZ_JBBOPD010000001.1, read on the forward strand.
GTAATACGCTGTAGCAGCTTTTTCGTCTACTGTAATCGCCTTTTGGAAAAAACGCTCAGCTCGTTCAATATCCCCCATTGCCGCAAGCAATGTACCGAAGTTCACATAGCCGATTGCATCGTTCGGCTGTGCTTCAATTGCCTGTGTAAAAGCTTGTGCAGCTTCTTCATAACGCTTTTCCTGGAATGCTTTAATCCCGATTTCATTATAGTTTGTATCCATTATGTCACCTCTATAAATATGTATAGACGCTCATTTTTAATGAACGTCTATCGTCTATTACCCTACATATGTTAATTTTTTACTATTTTTAAATACACCATCGATTGTACCGCCACCTAGGCATTCTTCACCATCATATAATACAACCGCTTGTCCCGGTGTAATCGCTCGAACCGGTTCGGCAAATTCAATATAAGCTGTACCGTCTTCACGCATAGTCACGGTTACCGGCGAGTCTTCCTGACGATAGCGGAATTTAGCCGTGCAATTAAATGTGCCCGTTTTCGCTTCACCTGTAAAGCTCATTTTTACCGCCGTCAATGCATCCGAATACAATGCATCGTGATGGAAACCTTGGCCAACATATAATACGTTACGTGTTAGATCTTTACCGACAACAAACCAAGGTTCGCCGTCTCCGCCGATCCCTAGGCCGTGACGTTGCCCTAATGTATAGTACATTAAGCCGTCGTGCGTACCTTTTACCTCACCATCAAATGTTTCCATATTGCCCGGCTGCGCAGGTAGATACTGGCTTAAAAATTCTTTGAAATTACGTTCACCGATGAAACAGATCCCAGTTGAATCTTTTTTCTTCGCTGTTGCCAAACCTGCTTCTTCCGCAATTTTACGGACTTCAGGCTTCGGTAAATGACCAATTGGGAACATGACCTTTTCAAGCTGTTCTGAAGTTAACTGATTCAGGAAATACGTTTGGTCTTTATTATTATCAATGCCGCGAAGCATTTTTACACCATTCTCATCATGCGCTACACGTGCATAGTGGCCTGTCGCTAAATAGTCCGCACCAAGTGCCAGTGCATGCTCCAGGAAGGCTTTGAATTTAATTTCTTTGTTGCACATCACATCAGGATTCGGTGTACGGCCTGCTTTATATTCTTCCAGGAAGTACGTAAACACTTTATCCCAATACTGTTTTTCAAAGTTAACTGCATAATACGGAATGCCGATTTGGTTGCATACTGCGATGACATCATCATAATCTTCTGTCGCTGTACATACACCGAATTCATCTGTATCATCCCAGTTTTTCATGAAAATACCGATTACATCATAGCCTTGCTGTTTTAATAAATAAGCGGCTACTGATGAATCAACGCCTCCACTCATTCCAATAACTACTCGAATTTGAGATGGATCTCTTGTTTCTACCATTTACTATTCACCTTTTCTTAGACAAATCGCGTAAAAGGCGCGAAGTCTTTCTTATAAATTTACGAAGTTAGACGTTTCACAATTTCAGCAGTACGCTTACCCGCTTCTCGCACTAACTCATCTGTTAATCCTAACCCAAAACTGAAACGAATGGAACTACGAAGCTCAGGAGCGTTCTGTCCATACATTGCAACAAGTACATGGGACGGATCAATCGAACCTGCTGTACAAGCAGAACCGCTAGATACGAGTACGCCGGCCATATCCAAATTGATTAAAAATGATTCAACATCCGTCCCGGGGAAAGTCACATTCAATACATGCGGTAAAACGCTCGTTTGATGACCATTCAGATGAAAATCAATATTCGCCTGCTGGAACTGTTCGATTAAAATATTTTTGAAACCATTATACTGCTCCATACGCTGTTGTGCAGACTGTCCTGCTAACTCGGCAGCTTTTGCAAAAGCGATCACAGCCGGGACATTTTCGGTACCTGCACGGCGTTTTTTCTCCTGTGAGCCACCATAAAGGATATTTGTCAGTTTGACTCCTGTTTTTGCATATAAAAAGCCGATTCCTTTAGGACCGTTAATTTTATGCGCCGAAACACTTAGTAAGTCAACGTGGAGTGCTTCAACATCCATTTTTTCCAGTCCAAATGCTTGTACAGCATCTGTATGAAATGTTGCGGTATGTTCTTTTACTATCGCACCAATTTCTGCGATAGGCTGGATTGTGCCGACTTCATTGTTACCATACATAATCGTCACTAAAATCGTATCATCACGTAAAGCCTCTTTTACCTGTTCAGCGCGGATACGTCCCGTTTGATCAACTGGTAAATACGTCACCGTGAAACCTTCTTTTTCAAGCTTTTCACACGCATGTAAAACGGCATGGTGTTCAATTGCTGTTGTGATAATATGTTTACCTTCTTTTTGGCGCGCATACGCTGTTCCAAAGATGGCCATATTATCGGCTTCTGTTCCTCCGCTTGTAAAAATAATTTCAGAGGGCTTCGCATTTAATTTGGCTGCCAAACTAGCCCGAGATTCATCCAGTGCTTTACGTGCACTGCGTCCAACTGTATGAATACTTGATGCATTACCGCTTTCCTCTGCCATTGCACGTGCCATTACATCAATTACTTCCGATGCAATTGGCGAAGTAGCGGCATGATCAAGATAAATTGAATTTTTCAAACTAACTAACTCCTTTAAATAACACTAAATGTAAAACATGTAACCGTCAGATACTTCATTATTCGTATATTTTGCCAAATCATCAATCGTCGTTGTATCCAATACATTTTTCACTGCATCCCGAATACGCATCCACAGTTCACGCTGTGGCGCTTCCTCGTTTTCAATTCCTTCAACCGGCTGGATCGGGCCTTCCAATACGCGGATGACATCAGCAGCCGAAATTTCATTAGGTTTATGTGCCAACATATAGCCGCCGTATGCACCACGAACACTTTTTACTAGACCTGCATTGCGGAGTGGAGACACTAATTGCTCTAAATACGCTTCAGATAAATCTTTATCCGCAGCAATTTGTCGCAACGGAATCGGTCCTTCACCATAATGCTTTGCCAATTCAATCATAATCGTTAAACCGTAACGCCCTTTAGTCGATATTTTCATCGTTACACCTCTTATTTTCTAGTCCTATAATATTATTCATTATAACACAACTCCTTTTAAACCACTCGGAAATACTTTATGATAATTAACAATAACCAATTTATTTAACTGAAAAGAAAAGGAGCGAAAAATTATGCAAAATGAACCGCTCGCCTATAAAATGAGACCTCGTACAATTCATGAAATTGTCGGTCAACAGCATATTATTGGATCAGCAACACCATTGTTTAGAATGATCGAAAAAGGACATGTACCTTCGATGTTGCTATACGGACCTCCGGGAGTAGGAAAAACATCGATTGCCAACGCCATTGCCGGGAGTTCGAAAATTCCGTTCTTTGCATTGAACGCAACACATGCTGGGAAGAAAGATATTGAGCAAATCGTGATGGACGCGCGTATGAGCGGTAAAGTCCTCTTATTTTTAGATGAAATCCACCGCTTCAACAAACTTCAGCAAGATACATTGCTGCCGCATGTGGAAAACGGTTCAATCGTCTTAATCGGGGCAACAACGGAAAACCCGTTCCATGATGTAAACCCTGCCATCCGTTCGCGCTGCGGGGAAATATTACAATTGGAACGCTTAACAGGCGATGATATCATTCAACTACTCAATCAGGCATTGGCAGATAAAGAACGTGGACTTGGACATTTAGAAATTGAAATAACCGAACAGCAAATCGAAAAAATTGCCAATGCTTCCAACGGAGATGCCAGAAAAGCATTAACCCTTTTGGAATCGGTCTATTATGCTTCAGATGAAAAAGACGGAGTAACTATTATCGACGATAATGCGATCGACGCACTTGCAAAACGAATTGGGGTTTTTGGGGATAAAGGGGGCTCTCATTTCTATAACTTATTGTCTGCCCTTCAAAAATCGGTACGAGGCAGCGATCCAAATGCTGCGCTCTATTATTTGGCTCATTTACTCGAAAATGGGGACTTAGTTGCAGTATGTCGAAGACTGCTCGTCATGGCCTATGAAGATATCGGACTTGCGAATCCTAGTGTCGGAGCACATGTGCAGGCAGCGACGGAAGCTGCCGTGAAACTCGGGTTACCGGAAGCACGCATACCACTTGCAACCGCTGTCGTTGAAATGTGTTTATCGGACAAATCGAATTCAGCCTATAAAGCATTGGATTCAGCAATTGCAGCAATTCATGAAGGGAAAACCGGTGATATACCGAACCATCTAAAAGATGCTCATTATGCGGGTGCGGCAGAACTCGGTCATGTCGGTTACAAATACCCTCACGATTCCCCTCTTGGAACATTTGGCGGCTGGGTGCAACAGCAATATTTGCCGGATGAATTGGCAGGTACCGAATTTTATAAGCCCGTCATAGCAGGTGAAGAAAAAAGAATGGCCGCTATATATGAGAAGCTAAAATCCTTTAAGAAATAAAAAACAATTTATAACGAATACAAAAAGAGTCATTTTCAAATCAATGAAAATGACTCTTTTATATTTTACTTTTCGTATGACTCTGCAAATTTCTTAAATGCTTTAATACACTGCTCCACATTGTCGGCAACAGTCAGCTTAACTTCTTCACCGCTTAACTGGTAAATACTCTTTTGAATCTCCGAAAGCAATTCTTCATTATTTTCAGTATGCGCGTTTGGAATACAGCTCGCACTTAACTCATAAAACTTACTCACATGTGCACGTGCATCGATATCATCTTCCGCAATTAAGTTGGCATGCGCTAAACCGGTAAAGTATAAAAGTTTTGAAGCAATATCCATATAAAGCGTCCAATAAGTAGTGCTTGATGGCAGTTCCCCGTCATTTTTAGCAATGAAAAAATTAAAATTATTCGCTACTTTGTGTAATAATCCATCAAGCTGCTCAAAAGCTTTCGACCAATTTGGTTTTGTATCGATATTTTCAAAAACGATTGTATCCATCTTCAACTGCAGACTCGGCAAATTTAATAAATCATTTTTCATTTCGATTGTCATTCTATCGTTCCTCCTTGCATCCCCATGCATATTATCAATACACTCTAACTATAGCAAAAAAAAGGAATTTTTCTTAAAAAACGAAAAAATCATTAAAATCCTGCCATATTTTTGCCATAATTATTCTCTTAATAGAATATTATGTCATTTGCCATTTAAAGATTCACCCGTCAAACGGGAAAAGTACTTTTCATACAATAACTTCTCTATATTTATATAGTCGTTTTTAAATACAACCATCTCACCCTGTTTATAGATTTTAACGGAAGGGCCTGAACTGTAAAAAAACCAATTAAATGATTCAATCCATACATCTAAATTTTTTTCATCATTGCTCAAAAATAATTGCTTTTCTTTTATTACATTCGCCATTTTCCAGAAACCTTCACTTAGCTTGAAGTTTTTCGTTAAAAAATCATATTCAGGTTCAACAATATGATCGGTGTCATAAATGTGAATCGTATTTAAATCGGCATCAATTGCAATTTCCACTGAGCCGATCACATCATGTAAATTCAAACCCCGGTATTCCAATTGTTGTATGACCATTTCTTAAGCTCCATTTCTTAAACATTTTTATTGTTTTATCACAATAATATTGTATTCCATTTAATGAATAACCATTCATGACAAAACCACTTTATGAGGAAATTTTTGTATAAACTAATATAAGTATGTAATTTAATACGCAATAATTTGATTAACGGAAAGATAAATTTGATGGTTCATTAATTGTCTAATGACGTTTTAGATGTAAAAACAACGTTTAAATCAGTAAATATCATTTAACAATTCCTCAATAAAAAAGATGTGTTAAAAGGTTTCGAAATCCCTTTTACACATCCTTTCATTTATGGAAGTTTACGAATTACCCTTGAACACGTTTAATTTCGATATCTTTTAAAATCGTATTAATAACCCAGCTTGCTGCAATTAATCCGGCAACAGATGGTACGAATGCATTTGATGAAGGTGGTAATTGTGCTTTGCGGATTTCCGCTTCAGGCTTTCCTACATATTGTGCAACGTCCGGACGTACGACAATTGGGGATTCGTCTGAAAATACAACAGTTACACCTTTTTTAATGCCTTCTTTACGCAGTTTTGTACGGATTACTTTTGCCAGTGGATCTGTATGCGTTTTTGAAATATCGGCAATTTGGAATCGTGTAGGATCCATTTTATTGGCAGCACCCATGCTTGAGATAATTGGAATGTTGCGTTTTAAACATTCTTTCATAATATGGATTTTGTACATAACTGTATCGGATGCATCGATTACATAATCAATTCCTTGTGCGAAAAACTGTTCATACGTTTCTTCTGTATAAAACATATGCATATCAATTACTTCACACTCCGGGTTAATATCTGCAATCCGTTCTTTCATAATAGCAGACTTTGATTTTCCAACTGTTGATAGATATGCAACTAATTGACGATTGACATTCGTAATATCCACATTATCTTTATCTACTAATATGATACGGCCAATCCCGCTACGTGCACATGCTTCTGCCGCAAACGAGCCTACACCGCCTACACCTAAAATTGCGACTGTCGTTTCTTTCAGCTTTTCTAACCCTTCTGTTCCAATAGCTAACTCGTTTCGTGAAAATTGATGTAACATCTAATTTTACCCCTCAATCTTTATCATTCTACTAGGCATTATAACGACATCATATACGAGATGCAAGCAACAATCTAATGACAGAAAGCAGCATTTTCCATAATATCATTTCAGGAATGCTCAAATTCCAGTTATTATAACAAAATAAAAATACTCTTCTACATAAAAGCAGAAGAGTAAAATTAGAAATGGACGAATCCCAAAAATGCCGTCTTGCTACAACATCGTTTTGATCCCGCGTCTATAGCAAGGGGGTGCACTAATCGCAGCGTTAAACTTCCCGCTCCAAATGGGGCATGTTTGCTTCTACGGTAATAGTAGCTCCCAACGATTTATTGTTCGGTCAAAAGTGTTTAGTAACAAATATAGCGACGAACACATCAGGATTCGTATTAGTGTTATATTAACACCAATATTCTGATTATTCAATCGAAAACATTCCATTCTTATAAATTATTAAAATTGTACTAATTTTTTAGAATAATATGGTTCCAATTTACTTTATAAAAAAAGGTACTTCTTCCCGTGAGAAGAAGTACCTTAACATTTATTTTTTTGCTGTCGCTGCGATACGTAAGCTTAACTCTTCAAGCTGTGCATCTGAAACTTGTGATGGTGCATCTGTTAATAAACAGCTAGCTGTTGCCGTTTTAGGGAATGCAATTGTATCACGTAAGTTTGTACGGCCAGCAAGAAGCATTACTAATCGGTCAAGTCCCATCGCCAAACCACCATGTGGAGGAACGCCGTAGTCAAATGCTTCAAGTAAGAAGCCGAACTGTGCACGCGCTTCTTCTTCAGTAAATCCAAGCAGTTCAAACATCTTTGCTTGTAAATCCGGCTCATAAATACGTAGTGATCCGCCGCCAAGCTCATAACCGTTTAATACGATATCATATGCCTGTGCACGAACTTCTTTAGGATTTGTATTCATTAACTCTAAATCTTCATCAAATGGGCGAGTGAATGGATGGTGGGCCGCATAGTAACGACCTTCCGCCTCATCGTATTCGAATAATGGCCAATCAACAATCCATAAAAATTCGAATTTCGACTCATCGATTAAGCCTAGTTCTTTTCCTAATTTTAAACGTAATGCGCCAAGTGCGTCTGCAACTACAGAAGATTTGTCTGCAACGAATAATAATAAGTCACCAGCCTGTGCTTCTGTTGCTTGGATGATTGTGTCAGCTGCTTCGCCTTCAAAGAACTTCGCAATCGGTCCATTCAAGCCTTCTTCTGTCACTTTTAACCATGCTAACCCTTTTGCCCCGTAACGGCCTGCAAACTCGCCTAATGCATCAATATCTTTACGTGAATAGTTTGTTGCTGCGCCTTTTACATTGATTGCCTTCACTTCACCGCCATTTGCCACTGCGTTAGCAAATACACCGAATGCTGATTCTTTTACGATGTCTGAAAGCTGTTTTAATTCCAGTCCGAAACGAACATCTGGTTTATCTGAACCGAAACGATCCATTGCTTCTTTATAGCTCATGCGCGGGAATGGTGTAACGACATCAATGCCTTTTACATCTTTCATAACTTGAGTAAGAAGACGTTCGTTCATTTCAATAATTTCATCCATTGATAAGAATGAAGTTTCGATGTCGACTTGTGTAAATTCCGGCTGACGGTCTGCACGCAAATCTTCATCCCGGAAGCAACGAGCAATTTGGAAGTACTTCTCAAAGCCACCTACCATTAATAGCTGTTTAAATAACTGTGGTGATTGCGGTAATGCATAAAATTCACCATCATGTACACGAGATGGAACTAAATAGTCACGTGCTCCTTCTGGTGTTGATTTCGTTAAAATTGGTGTTTCCACTTCCAGGAAGCCTTCGTTTTGTAAGAAATTGCGGATTGTACGTGTTACATCAGAGCGCATCTTAAATGTGTCATACATTACAGGGCGACGTAAATCCAAATAGCGGTATTTCAAACGTAACTCTTCCGAAACTTCCGCATTGTTATCGATTGCGAATGGCGGGTTTTTTGCTTCATTAATAATCGTCAGTTCAGAAGCCACCACTTCGATTTCGCCTGTCTTCATATTTTTGTTAATTTGGGAAGCATCACGTAAAACTACTGTACCTTTTACTTCAATGACAAATTCATTACGAATTTTATTGGCAAGTTCTAAAGCGTCTTTCGCTTGATCACCGAAAACTACCTGTACGATCCCTTCACGGTCACGCATATCCACGAAAATTAATCCGCCTAAATCACGACGTTTTTGTACCCAACCTTTTAATACAACTTCCTGTCCCGCTTCTGCAGCTGTTACTAAGCCACATGCATGTGTTCTTTGCGCCATTGTTATTCCTCCAACTATTTGTTTTCTAAAACGTATTGGACAAGCTGACCGAATTCCACTTTTGTCTGATCGCCTGTTTCCATTGTTTTGACGTTTACTGCTTGCTCTTCTAATTCTGACTCACCTAATACAATGACAAATTTCGCATTCGCACGGTCAGCAGCTTTCATTTGCGCTTTCATTTTCCGGTCCAAATAATCCATATCTGCTGAAATGCCTTTTGCGCGGAACGAACTTACAAGTTCCACTGCTTTGAGTTTAGCTTCTTCACCCATTGCCACAACATACATTTCCAGATTATTTCCCGTTGCAAGCTCGATGTTTTTTGCTTCAAGCGCTAATAATAATCGTTCAATTGATAGGGCAAAACCGATACCAGGTGATTCCGGTCCGCCAATATCTTCAACTAAACCGTTATAGCGCCCGCCACCGCAAAGTGTCGTAATTGAACCGAACCCTTCACCGGTAATCATAATTTCAAACGCCGTATGATTATAGTAATCAAGACCACGTACTAAGTTAGGATCCACTTCATAGGAAATGCCCAGTACATCCAAATATTGTTTTACTTTCGTGAAGTATTCTGCAGAAGAATCCGTCAAATAATTTGTTAAAGCCGGTGCAGTAGCCATTGCCTGGTGTTTAGCATCTACTTTACAATCTAAAATACGTAAAGGATTTTTCTCCAGACGGCTTTGACAATCACTGCAAAGCTCCCCAACAACCGGAGTAAAATGCTCAATTAATGCACTGCGGTGCGCATCACGAGTATCTTTGTCACCTAATGAATTAATGACTAATTTTAAATCGGACAAACCAAGTGTTGTATAGACATCCATTGCAAGTGCCATTACTTCCGCATCAATTGCCGGATCAGCTGAGCCGATTGCTTCTACACCAAACTGTACGAATTGGCGATAGCGTCCTGCCTGTTGACGTTCATAACGGAACATTGGACCTGTATAATAAAGTTTGACAGGTTGATCTGCCTGACCGAACATTTTATGCTCCACGTATGCACGTACCGCTGAAGCTGTTCCTTCTGGACGTAATGTTAACGAACGATTTCCTTTGTCCGTAAATGTATACATTTCTTTTTGTACGATATCCGTTGTATCGCCTACACCGCGTTGAAACAGTTCTGTTGATTCAAACATTGGTGTGCGAATTTCGTTATAGCGATATTTTTCACATAAATCACGGATGACACGTTCTACATACTGCCATTTTTCGGATTGACCCGGTAAAATATCCTGTGTTCCTTTTGGTACTTTAAAATTCATAAAAGCACTCCTCTCTTAATTGACCAAACACATTGCGAGCTGAAGAAAGAAGAAAATAAAAAAAGCTTTCGTCCCTTGCAAAAACTGCAAGGGACGAAAGCTTGTAAATTCTTCCGCGGTTCCACCCTAATTGATGTATCTCTACATCCTCTCGAATTCGGATAACGGCCGATTCCGTCTTCCCCTACTAGAAAAAATTTTTCGAGGAAACGCCTCTCAACTGTTGTTCACATGTTACATACTGCAGGAAAGATTACAGCCTATGTCTTTCCCTCTCTTTTCAGCATTGGCAACCGCTACTTGTTTGGTCATTGGCAATGTTACTTTTGTTAAATTAACACTAATCTTAATGATGTCATGACAAGTTGTCAACCATTTTCAAAAAAACGCTATATTTTTTGTCATAAATACTTTTATAATATAGGGGGATATAGTGAAAGGGTCATTTAAACAAAATAATTTTAAAAGGAGGAAACTATGAAAAAAAATAAAATAATAGTTGGTTTATCAATTTTATTATTGTTCACAGCGGTAATTCCGTATAATTTTTCCGCTCGCCCTGCTTATGCCAACGGGGAACCGTTGTATGTAAACGCGGAAATTTTATATTTACGTGAAGGTCCCGGTCTTTCTTATCCGATCATTGATACGTTAAAAGAAGGAACTGAGATTATTTCGATTGAAAAACAAGGTGATTGGCACCATGTTCAGGTCGGACAACAAGAAGGTTGGGTTGCGGCATGGCTTGTGAAAACAGCAAATGTGCAAAAAGACTCTTCATCAGACAAAACGGTCATTTCTCAAGTGGACTCTTTAAATGTTCGCGTAGCGCCATCATTATCCGCATCTGTGCTGACGAAAATCTCTTCCGGGACGGAAAGTAAATTTTTACAACAGGAACAGGATTGGATTCAAATTCAGTTCGGGGAAATAACAGGTTGGGTATTCGCAGAATATGTCACAGTAAAAGATGCAAAGTCGGAAACACCGGAAACTCCAACTGATAATGTGCAACAGGAACAATCAAATGAACCTATAGAGCAAATTGATCCGAATACATTTACCGTTAATGTAAGTGCCGTAAACATCCGAAAAAAACCTGATTTAACAGCAAAAAAATTAGGACTTGCATCGGAGGGCCAACAGTTTAAAGTGCTTAGCCGCGATCATAATTGGGTCGAGATTGAATATGAAAAAGGCAAAAAGGGTTGGATTTACAGCTTTTACGGAACTTTCACAAAACAATTGAAACAAAATCATTCATCTGAGAAAGAAGAAGCGAAAAACTTTGTCACGATTATTTATAACGGGACAAACTTAAGGGAATCCCCTTCTACTTCTTCAAATGTAGTCGTTATCGCAGATGCTGGTCATACATATCCGATAGTGGAAAGTGAAGGCGACTGGTTTAAAATCGCAGTAAAAGATCAACAGACTGCGTATGTCGCAAACTGGGTTGTAAGTAAAAACAATTCACAGGGAACTACATCCCAAAACAATACAAGTCAAGTAGCCGAGCGTAAACAGGGTACATTAAAAGGCCTAACAATCGTGCTGGATGCCGGTCATGGCGGTAATGACCGTGGTACTACCGGCGTTCGTGGAACCGACGAAAAAGATATTAATATTATTACAGCAGAAATGCTCCGTTCCAAATTACAGGCTGCCGGTGCAAATGTTGTCATGACACGGGAATCTGATATATTTGTCGACTTGCGAAAGCGTGTAGCAGTGTCGCATCAGGCAAGTGCCGATGCGTTTATCAGTATTCACTATGACGCAAATGAAGATAGTTCAGTGAGCGGCTTTACGACCTATTATACAAATGGTTACCAGCAAAAGCTTGCCGAATATGTTCATGAAGGCTTGGCATCAAAAGTTAACTTGAAGGACCGTGGACCGCGCTTCGGAAACTATTTAGTGCTACGCGAAAACCGTCAAAATGCTATATTGCTTGAGCTCGGTTATTTAAGTAATCCTTCTGAAGAACGGGCAATTACTACAGATTATTACCGGGAACAAGCAACACTGGGCATCTATCAAGGGTTATTAAACTATTTCGACGACCAACTTGAACAATAATTATATACAAAAATAAACCCCGATTTCTCTATCGAAAAATCGGGGTTTTATGCTTGTCCTTTTTCTACTATTCCTGAATGACTTGATATAAATAAAACATTTCATCTTTATTCACAATGCGCGGTACCGGGTACAGCGGGTTCGCTTCTTGTATAGCGCGCTCTACCATTAATGGCACATCACGGTTGATGATTCCTGTTATTTTTCGAGGGATGTTCATCTTTTCATTTAACACTTCAATCGCTTCAATAAATAACTCTGCCTTTTTTTCATCGCTGTCTGTTATTTTCCCGATTCCTACAATCGTCGCCAGTTCTGCTAATGGCTTAGCAGCGCTTTTGCCGTAAAATCGCAGGACATGCGGCAGGATAATCGCATTGGCAAATCCGTGCGGAACTTGATAGAAACCACCGAGTGTATGAGCAATGGCATGAACATAGCCTACATATGCCCGGGTAAATGCAAGTCCGGCCAAATAGGACGCACGCTGCATTTCCGTCCTTGCTTTCATATCTGTTCCCTCAACATAGGCGCGCTCTAAATACTTAAAAATAAGTATAACCGCCTCACGGGCATATTTTCTCGTCTCCTCTGTATTACTTTTTCCAATATAGGCTTCCACGGCATGTGTCAAAGCGTCCATTCCCGTCGTAGATGTAATATGCGGAGGCAAATTAATCGTTAATACCGGATCTAGTACAGCGTAATGCGGGACAAGCACCGGATCCATAATAGCGAATTTCTCATGTGTTTCACTATTTGATACGACTGCGGCTATCGTCCCTTCGCTTCCCGTTCCGGCTGTTGTTGGAATCGCAAAAAACGGCGGCATTTCTTTTCTTACTTTGAATAATCCCTTTAAATCAACCAGCGATTTATCGGGGCGTGCTATCCTTGCCGCAACTGCCTTAGCACAATCCATCGGTGACCCGCCGCCAAATGCTATAATGCCATCACAATTATTCGCATTATACAATTCCAATGCTTCTTCAATATTTGTGAAAGTTGGGTTTGGAACTGTTTTACTATAGACAACAAATGCAATATTTTGCTCCTGTAAGCCCTCCAATAACTTATCCATCAGCCCAAGTTTGTGAATTCCTTCATCTGTAATCACTAAAAGCATATTTAAATCTAAACATTTCACAAGGTCCGGCAATTTTTCAAGGCTGTTTTCCCCTTGGAGTAATTCTGGCTTTCTCCAGTTCATAAGCTTCATACCGACACGCATTGAACTTTGGACGGTTCTACAATAGGCTGTATACATCGAACGAAACACTCCATTTCTCTCTATTTATGTATCCTTACTTTAATTATTCCGCACTCCCTTTTAAAATTCCTTGTGTGTAACAAAATTGGGCAAATTAAAAACGAACCCAAAACGGATTCGTTTCATTAATCGTTGGCAAAAAATACTTTGTCTGCAAAGGAAATCGGCTGTTTTTCAAAGGCGGTTTCGCTCATCGCGATGACCGCTAGATCGATCTCAAATTCCTGCATTTTTCCAGCAGCAACTTCTTGATTCAGTTTATGGAAATCGCTAAATTGATTATCCGTAATAATCATAAGATCCCGCTGATGGCCAATGTTGTCTTGGGTAAAAAGTTCAATCGCCTTATCTATAGCCGGCATAATTTGAGCGTCTCCAGTTAAAAAATGCTGCAGAAATTGATCGAACATTTTAATTTCAAGTGTTCCATTTTTAAAAAGAAGTGGTTGAGCCGGTTTATTACTAAACGGAAGTATGATTAAATCACGCTTTTGGACAGCACATAAATTAAATAGCGGTAAAATGGTCCCTTTTGTAAAGGCTTCAACCCCCTGCATGGCGTCAGATTGCTGTAGGATGACTATCATGGGTGAATAAAGATTTTTCATCTCTTCAAACGGCACATACAGTACATTGCCATCAATAACAGTCCGATCTTTCAGTAATTGCTTTTGTTGCTCAATCGGGAATAAATAATCTTTATCCTGTATTTTCGGCATCGTTGCTTCCACTTCTGCAATCATTTCTTCAAGTGCAATTGCAATTTCGATAACCTCTATGAATAATGGTTGTTTACCGAATTTCTCCAAAAACTGTTGCTGCTCATTTTCATCTAAAGCTTGAAAAGATGCATTACGATATAAAAAATGAAGAATTTCATCTGTTAATACAGTCTTATATTCATTTGTCATGTAAAACCCTCCATCTGTTTTCAAATCAATACCGATAGTATAGCGAAGATTAAAATTAAAAAGTAGTAATTTAAACTGTGGGCGATATAATCGTTTTTTTCTGCATAAAAAAAGCGGTATCACTAGGATACCGCACCACACATAAATGTATGTAATTATAATTTTTGAGTTAAACCGTGTAAAGTATCTTTTAAATCACGATCGTTGTCTGAAAGCTCGATTAGGTTTCCTAAACGTTCGTGTAAAATTGGACGTTCAATTACTAGTTGCTCATCTAAAACTTGAACCAATAATTCAAGAAGCATACGGTTTTGTACTAATAATGCTTCTTCCACTCGATCTGGGTTAATTTTATATTCTTTTACTTTTTTCGCCATTTGAAAATAGCCTCCCTTTTGTTTATACAACGTTATTTTAGCACACGGTTGTTTAATTTTGTGAAATTATTTCAATTTCAGCATTCGTTTGTGTTTTTCTGTATATCAGCGAGTTGAATCCAGAAAATCTCCGTATGGAAAAAATCAGTCTTTAGTAAAAATGTTATCCATTTCAGCCTATCGTTTAACAGCCGATTTTTTTTACCTTCTCTATAATTTTCTCATAGATTGGAATCATATGCGCTTCCGTACATTTTTCGGCAACTTCGTCTATTGCGATCCAACCGACTTCACTGTTTTCATCAAGCTTCGCTTTAAATGTCGCTTCATCTTCCACTTCAAATATATAAGTCACATTAAAATGTAAATGTGCTGCAACATATTTTCCGTTTTTCATATGACCGATAACCGGCAGGATATCCAGCGAAATAATATCGTCCTGTATTGCTTTTGCTTCTGTAAGACCTGCTTCTTCCATCAGCTCTTTTTTCGCTACATTAAATAAATCAGGATCGCCGTCTGCATGACCGCCCATCCAGCCCCATGAATTATAAATATTATGATGAGCCATCAGTACACGGGTGCGGTCTGGATTGAATACAAAAGCTGAAGCAGTAAAATGCAGAACTTCATTATTTCTTGTCAGGACATCCGATAAACTAGCCATTGCACGTAAAATAATGTCTCGATCTTTTGCTTCCTGTTCATTGTAAGGTACATACAGTTCAATTTGTTCATGTAAGGTCATTTTAATCCTCCCTATCCTAATTCCTTTTTGTAGTGTAATGGTTATAATTTTAGAAAAATATAGCGAAAAGGACGTGACCGTCAATTAATTGCGGCACACCTCCTTTTCTGTTACTTGACAATGCTTATTTTCATTTTAGGAAATGAGCGTTTTGACAACTTTTGAAATTGTCGCTCCGTCTGCTTTTCCATCAAGTAAAGGCTTTGCAATTTTCATTGCATCCCCCATATTCATGCCTGAAGTAATACCAGCTGCCTGAAGCTCAGCTGAAATTTCTTCCTCTGTTAACTGTTTTGGTAAGAAGCTTTTTAAAATGACTAATTTTGCTTCCTCTTTTTCGATTAAATCTGGACGGTCTGCTTGCTTTGCACCTTCTAGTGACTGGTTTGTCTGCTTAATTTCACGATTAATGACAGCAATTTCTTCCTGTGGCGTCAATTCCGCACCTTTTTCCTTTTCTGCAGAATCCAAAGCGGACTTCACTAAAGTTAATACTCCTTTAGCCAATACATCTTTGTTTTTCATCGCTTGCTTTAATTGGTCAAATACAATTGTTTTTAACATGCTGTCTACCCCTTTATATTTAAATAAGTACATGACTTATTTGAATTACCTTTATTGTACCATGTACCCTTTCAATACATAAATTATTCATAAACAAATTTGTTTGATTAAAGAAAAAAAGTATAGGAAGTCTCCTCCTATACTTTTTACATTTAATTATTCAGTTCATAATGCTTCCCTTTTACAAGGTAGAATAAATGCTCGGCTATATTTGTTGCGTGGTCTGCCGAACGTTCGATACAGCGGCATACGTATGATAAACTCGTCACTTGTGCCACTTGCTCATTGGAAACAGACAACTTCATTAAGTTACTCAGTATATTGCCTGTTAATTCGTCGACCTCATCATCCAGTTTTGCAATTTCTTTTGCCTTAGTCGTATTCTCCTCTAAAAAGGCGTCGACAATTTGGCGCAGCATTAAAATTGTTTTATGGAACATTTCCTCAATCGGCTCCACGCTCGTGACAAATGGTGTTTTTCCGATTCGAATCGTTTCCTTTGCGATATTGACCGCATGATCACCTATGCGCTCCATATCCGTTGCTGCTTTAATCACAACAATTAAACGGCGTAAATCTGTCGCAACAGGCTGTTGTTTTGCAATGAGTAAAATGACACGGTCATTGATTATTTCCTCCAACCGATTAATCTTCGGATCGGTATCAATAACTTGTAGCGCCAAATCAATATCCTTTTTTAAAAAAGCTTTAAAAGACTCCTGCAATGAATGAATACTTAAATCACACAGTTCCATTAAATCTTGCTGTACCGCTATTAGATCATGTTCAAAACGCTCGCGAATCATCGTTATCATTCTCCTTTTCTCGTTATCCAAATCGACCGGAAATATAGTCTTCGGTACGCTGATCTGACGGTGTCGAGAAAATGATATCTGTCTTATCAAACTCTACTACTTCCCCGTTCAGGAAGAAGGCCGTTTTGTCGGAAATACGTGCCGCCTGCTGCATATTATGTGTCACGATGACGATTGAATATTGTTCTTTCATCTGCTGTACAAGCTCTTCAACTTTTAATGTTGAAATTGGGTCAAGCGCTGAAGTCGGCTCATCCATTAAAATGACATCCGGTTCGATTGCCAAACAGCGTGCGATACAAATACGCTGCTGCTGACCGCCTGATAACCCATAAGCATTTTGATTTAAACGGTCTTTCACCTCATCCCAGATGGCTGCACCACGCAGTGACTTTTCCACAATTTCGTCCAGGATTTTCTTATTTTTAATTCCATGTATTCGTGGTCCGTATGCGATATTATCATAAATCGATTTTGGAAACGGATTCGGTTTCTGGAACACCATGCCCACCTTCGTGCGCAGTTCTTCCACTTCATAGCCGTTTGAAAAAATATTACGGCCGCGATAATTGATTTCTCCTGATGTCCGTACGATCGGCACAAGTTCTACCATACGGTTTAATGCTTTTATATATGTCGATTTCCCGCAGCCGGAAGGACCGATAATTGCCGTTACTTCGTTTTCCTTCATGTCTAAGTTGATATCTTTTAAAGCATGGTGATCCCCATACCATAAATTAAAATTATTGGACTGCATGACATTCGCTTGATTCTGTTCGATTCCCATTGCAGATTGACGCACATTATTTTTCGTTAATACTTGAACCATTCCATTTCACTCCTAATAACGTTTTTGGAATTTATTTCGAATAAAGATTGCAATGGAATTCATCGTTAATAAGAAAATCATTAATACGATAATTCCTGCTGAAGCCACATACTGGAACGCTTCTTGCGGACGTTTTGCCCAGTCGAAAATCTGCATCGGCAATGCGGTAAATGTATCGAGATATCCTGTTGGTAAAAACTGCAGAATGACTGGAATACCGATTACTACTAATGGTGCTGTTTCACCAATTGCTCGAGATAACGCTAAAATACTACCTGTTAAAATTCCCGGAATAGCTGCCGGCAGTACAACCCGAACAATCGTTTGCCATTTCGTAGCACCCATTCCGTATGAAGCTTCGCGCTGTTCATTTGGTACCGAGCGGATCGCTTCTTGAGCCGCAACAATAATAACAGGCAATATGAGTAGACTCATCGTCAGTCCGGCTGCCAAAATACTTTTTTCAAAGCCAAACAGTCGAACGAAAATTGTTAATCCGAGTAAACCGAAAACTATGGAAGGAACCCCTGCCAAGTTAGAAATATTTATGCGGATAAAATCATTTAATTTGTTTTGCTTTGCATATTCCTCCAAATACAACGCTGTACTTACCCCTAAAATAATCGAGACAGGGGCAACAACGCTCATCAGCCATAATGATCCGACTAGTGCTGCTTTAATCCCTGCATTTTCGGGAATACGTGACGCGAAGTTTGTAATGAAATTCATATCTAAAAAACCAATTCCTTGCGACAAAATTCGGTATAGTAACATACCTAAAGAAACAAGGGCAAAACTTGTAGCAATAATGAAAATTATTTTCCACATTTTATTCGAATTGAGGCGTTTATTCATCCGCTCCATCACTAAATCTTCTTGTATATAGCGCATATTAATACTCCTCTCGGAAGCGTTTTGAAATGTAGGTTGCAAGCAAGTTCATTGCTAAAGTGAAAATAAACAATGTAAACCCTACTGCGTAAATTGAGTAGTAAATTGTTGTACCGTAACCGGCATCCCCTGTCGTTACTTGCACGATATAAGCAGTCATTGTTTGTATCGAATCAGTAAAGCCAAAGTCGAATTTTGGTGTAGATCCGCCTGCCAGTGAAACAATCATCGTCTCCCCTATTGCCCGGGAAATACCTAATACGACAGAAGCGACAATACCTGATAATGCGGCTGGCAGGACAACTTTAACTGCTACTTCGAATTTTGTCGCCCCTAACCCTAACGCACCTTCACGAATCGAACTTGGAACAGAGCTCATTGCATCTTCGGACATGGATGTGATCATTGGCAGTATCATGATTCCGACAACAATCCCGGGGCTTATTGCATTAAATATTTTCAAATCGGGAATAATGGCCTGCAAAATCGGTGTAATAAATGTTAAGGCAAAGAACCCGTAAACAATTGTTGGTACACCTGCCAGTACTTCTAAAATCGGTTTAATAATTTTTCGTACACGTTCTGATGCATATTCACTTAAATAAATGGCAGCGCCCAAACCGAATGGTACTGCTACAATAATAGCAATCAGTGTTATTTTAAATGTCCCGAATATTAATGGTAATACTCCATACAATGGCTCCTTACCTGAGAATGGCAGCCATTCTGTACCAAATAAATAATCGGTAATCGACACTCGCGTGAAAAATTCAAATGTCTCAAATATTAGTGTAAATACAATCCCAAACGTCGTAAGAACCGAAATTGTTGCTGCTAAAAATAACCCGATTGGTACTAACTTTTCGATTACTTTCTTTCCTTTGCGATTGCGCGAACGCTCGATTAATTGTTGGACACTTACTTGCTCCTGTTGTTTAAGAGCCATGTGCGAAAACTCCTTCCAGTCATCTATATAAATAATCGGTCAATTTTTATCATTAAAAAACGTGTGGGGAGGCATGAGAGCCACCCCACACTATTAAACATCGTAATTATTTTAATCCTTCTAACTCTTTTAGAGCTTCTTCATACTTTTCATCCGGTAAGCTCACATACCCTACTACTTCTGCCATTTCACCAGCATTTTCAAGTGTGAATTTCATGAAGTCATATGTAGCTTCATTGTCTTTAAGTGCACTGTTTTTCACATAAACGAAAAGTGGTCGTGATAATGGTGAATATTCACCTGATTCGATTGTTTCGTTTGTCGGTTCCACACCGTCAACAGTTACAACTTGTAATTTATCTTTATTTTCCAGGTAGTATGCGTATCCGAAATAGCCGATTGCATTTTTATCTGCTGTTACACCTTGTACTAACACATTGTCATCTTCAGATAATGTTGCTGTTTTAACAATGTCTTCACCGTCTAAAATGACTTCATCAAAGTAATCATACGTACCTGAGTCAGAACCTGGTGAGTAGAATACAATTTCTTCATCCGGCCATGAAGGATCAATATCAGACCATTTTTTCGTAGAACCATCTTCAATCCAAATCTTCTTTAATTGGTCAACTGTTAAATCTTTTGCCCAAGTATTTTCAGGGTGTACAACTACCGATAAACCGTCGTAAGCAAGTTCAAATTCTGTATATTCTACTCCTGCGTTTTTAAGCTCTTCCATTTCAGTATCTTTGATTGGACGAGAAGCGTTTGAGAAATCCGTTTCACCATTGATGAATTTTTCGAATCCGCCGCCTGTACCAGATACACCAACTGCTACGCGTACATCTTTTTGTACGCCCGCGTATTCTTCAACTAATGCTTCTGTAATTGGAGCAACTGTTGACGAACCATCGCCTACTACGTTACCTGTCAATTGTGCGCTGCCAGTTTCAGCTTGTTCAGTGTTTGTTTGTGCAGATGTTGATGTTTCATCATTATTTTCTTCTCCACCACATGCTCCTAAAAGAATTGCTGAACCTAGTAAAGCTGTTGATGTTAAGTACTGCCACTTTTTCATTTGTAATTCCTCCGCTTGTTTAATAGATGTTTTTCTTACAATTCCAACTATAGTCACAAATTGTTAAGCTTATATAATTCCGCAGTTAATTGAATGTAAAGCTTTGTAAATAAAAAAGACAATTTACAGGAGTTCCCGGCAAATTGTCTCATTTTCTTCTTATTGAATCTTTTTTACGCTTTTAATGTTAATAAGTTTAATAGGATGTTCCTTATAGGCTGCTTTTTCCTTTTTCGTCTTTACTTTATGTACATAAAGTAAAATGGTTTTCGCATCTTTTGGATGGGCATAGCCTTCGAACGTAGCATTATATAACACTGAACCGTCGCGCATTGTAACCGTCGCTTTTTTTGCGTCAACCAATTCTCGTAAAAAAGGATAGGCTTTAACATTCCGTTCGCGTTCGGCACGGACTAAACGGGGCTCCAATACAAGCAGGAGCCCTTCAAAAATAGCAATATAGATTACCGACATTAAAAAAATGAGCCATGCCGGCAAATCCATGAATGCTAGAATCGCTGCATTACTTAGGGCACCGATGATCACAACAATATGTATTATCTTCTTTCTCATTAAATCTTCTCCTTAAAAAAATCCCGTAGCAGAAACTACGGGATCATAATTTTATTCATTTACAGTTTCAACTTCTTCATCCTCATCCAGCTTTTCATCTGAATGCTTGATGATCGGTTTTTCTACTTTACTTGTAGATAAGCCCTCTTCTGCATATTTATTTTTCAGTTCAAAATAGGAATCTACTAATTCACGTGCTGTCAAATTCGCCTGTGGTAAATAGTTATTTGTAAAGTTCGTTGTTGCCCATGGAAAAATGACTGCATAAGCAATTTCAGGATCATCAAATGGTGCGTAGCCTACATGGACAATATTGATCGTGTTAGTTTTCCATTTATCACGCTGCGGTCCATAGTAAACTACCTCGGCTGTACCCGTTTTACCAGCAGCTGTATAATCTGCTGTTTCAAACTGACGGCGGGCAGAACCATTTGCCCCGAAGTATACCCGGCGCAGACCTTCTTGTACTTGCTCAATTTCCCGTTGGCTGTTTTCAATTTTATTTAAAATATTAGGTGTCACTTCTTCCACAACTTGCCCTAAATACTCGCCATCTTTAGAAGGGTTGCGTATTTCTTTTAACATGCGTGGTTGAATGCGGTAGCCACCGTTTGCAATCGTTGAAATATATTGTGCCAATTGCATCGTTGTATACGTATCAAACTGGCCGATTGCCAAGTTTAATAGTTTTACATCGGTATCCGGGTCTGCCTGATAACCTGTCGATTCCCCAGGAAGGTCGATCCCCGTTGGCACACCTAGTCCAAACTGTGCATATTCATTTCGCATTGTCTGCAGTGTACCTGGAGCTAAACTGAATCGCATACCAGGTGAATACGTCCGGCCGCCAATACCCATCGCGATTTTGAACATATAGACATTTGAAGAACGCTCTAATGCCGTTAAATCACTAACCATGACACTACCATTCTTGTTGAATAATGTATTTAACGTAATATTCCCGATTCGCATTGGAGAATCGAGCAAAACCGTCCCCGGCTTAATAATTCCTTCATTGTAGCCCATTAAAACAGTAGCTGCTTTTACAGTTGAACCTGCTTCATATGCTGACGTAAATGTACCGTAAGAATAGTCGACAATATATGGTTTGCCAGTCTCTTCATCCTTCTCTATTTTCTTGCCTACTACCGATAAAAGTTCGCCGGTTTTTGGATCCATTGCCACTAAAAATCCTCGGTCCAATAATTGAGAACCACCTTTAGCTTTCAATTCCAATAAATACTTTTCCAAAATTTCATCTGCTTTTTGCTGGAGCTCCACATCGATTGTTGTCACTAAATCTTTGCCGGGCTCGCCTGCGAAAGTCGTCATCGTTTCAACTACTTGGCCTTTTTTATTCGTTATGTTTTTAACGACTGATTTTTCACCCTGTAAGATTTCTTCATACTGAGCTTCAAAATAACTTTCCCCAACCCGGTCGTTTCGAGAGTAATCACGGGCTAAGTAATGGTTTAGTTTCGATTTAGGTACACCTTTGCTCGGTACTGTTGTTCGGCCTAAAACCGCTAACGGAGACAATCGCACCCGCTTCCAATCGGTTGTCGTATTCACACCAGGAAGATCCGCCAATTGTTCTGAAACGCGGGCAAACTCTTCCGGTGTAACATTCTCCCCTTTAATAATTTGCGGTGATAAATTATAGCCAGTCATCATTTCACGGTAAATCGCCAGAACTTCCAGGTCAAAGTCGGTAAGCTGTTCCAGTTCTTCATCTGTAATCCGATCCCGAATCCGTCGATCATATTCTTTATTGATTTCCTTCGTTTCTAATTCTTCATTTTCAAGTTGGAATTTCGTCATTTCCTTTTGTGTTACTTTTTCTTTTGCTTTTTCCGGATTCCGTAAAATCCAGAAATCTAATTTATCGCGCTGTGTTACTTTTTCTGTCGGCTGCTCGATGAGATTTGCAAGTTTTTCTGCAATTTCAAGCATTTCAGCGGATTTTGTTGTTTGCATTTTTGTATACGTAATCGCATTTTCAGGCTGATTATCAACTAAAATACGACCATAACGGTCAAAAATACGGCCACGGGGCACACTAGTATTTACCCGCACTTCCTCTGTACGCTCTAATGCACGCACATAATCTTCACCTTTTACAATTTGTATATATCCTAGACGAAATATTAGTACTGAGAACAAAACAAATATTGAAAAGAAAAGGATATTCATCCGAAAAGTTAAACTTGCCCGTTGCTTTGCCTTCGGATTTTGCTGACGATTTTGCGTAATTTTGCGCAAAGAACTCTTCCCCTTCCTTACTTTATGTATCGTGTACATGAATGTATAGTCATAGCTTTTAGTATAACACTGAAAACTCCATGAAAAAAGAGTTCAGATTTTTATTATTCATCTTTTAGACGGCTGGACTTTTATAAAGTTTCACAAAAAAGAAGCTTCACGAAAATTACGTGGAGCTTCGTCACCTTTTTAGGAATTTCTTACAACAAGAACGTCACAGCGGGCATTTCTTAATATCCCTTCCGATACAGACCCAAGGAAAAGGCGGGCTAATTCCCCTTTTCCGGTTACACCGCAAATAATTAAATCAATTTTTTCCTGCTGAGGGATATCACGTGCAATGACATGCTTAGGCGTTCCGTATTCAATAAGTTTTTTTATATTTACCAAGCCTGACTGCTGCGCTTTTTTTTCATAACTATCTAACAAATCCTTTTTATTATTCGTGATTTTTTCCGCCATATCAAAGTTATAGCCTTCTGAAAATGCAAAGGAACGGGTATCAATTACATGAACAATATACAGCTTACTTCCGACATTACCCCGTGCCACTTGCACAGCTCTTCTAAAAGCAATCAGCGACTCATTCGTTTCATCCACGGCAACTAGTATATTTTTGTACGTCATGCTCATTTATTCCTCACCTCTCTTTACTTTATTCACAAGTAGCTTAGTTTAGGTGTACTTACGACTATATAAGGATGAATAAAATATAAAAAAAAGCTCTGCAACCGAAGTTACAAAGCCTTTTAGAAAATATAATTATTAAGCTGGACTACCTGCATCTTGTTCCATTCACTGGAACCATGCAAGATGTCGAGCAATAAGACAGGACGATCAAGGAAATGTCCGCTCGTTTGTCCTTCTTTATTTATCTCTGTATTTCATTTTCATAGGTAGCAATCCACTGCTCTACCGACATTTTTTTGCTCAGTTCCCCGATCAGTTTATAGGGGATATGTTTTGTTGAGGTCCAGCGAATACAGCTTTTCCCCATATTTAGTTTTGTCGGAACCGCTTCGGCATAGGCTTCCTGAAACCATTTGAGAAGTTCAGGATTACTGTAGATGCCCATATGATAAAGGCCAATATGGCGCTTTTGTGGAGCAAGGGCCAAAAACGGTAAGGGCGTGTTCGGTGTTACATGATACCCTTTTGGATAGGTAGTTAATGGTACATTGTATACGATCATATTCCGGTCAATTGACTTTTCAAACCCCGGCGGCAAGTTCTCATCAATCGCCTCCATTAATTTGATAAAAGCACCGTGCCACTTCTCATCAATTTGTGCAATAAATTCATCAATCATCCACTGCCGCACCCCAATTCTATTTACTATTTTGAGCGTAGCAGATAACTGTAAAAAAATATATACAAAAAACGCATGGAAGTAATAAACTTCTCATGCGTTTTACGTTTAAAATATTTTGTACCTGCCGCTTCGCTTTCGGTACAGAAATAATTAAATTTTAATGTGCAAATTTAATTATTTTGCAGCTTGGAACTTAGCTTCTACAACGTCCCAGTTCACTACGTTCCAGAATGCACCGATGTAGTCTGGACGACGGTTTTGGTAGTTTAAGTAGTAAGCGTGCTCCCAAACGTCTAAGCCTAGAATTGGTGTTTTACCTTCCATTACTGGAGAGTCTTGGTTTGGAGTTGAAGTAACAGCTACACCGTCACCATCAACGATTAACCAAGCCCAACCTGAACCGAAACGAGTTGTTGCAGCTTTTGCAAATTCTTCTTTGAAAGCGTCGAATGAACCGAATTTTGCATCGATTGCAGCAGCTACTTCACCTACTGGAGTGTTAGAACCGCCTGGAGCGATTAATTCCCAGAATAATGTGTGATTAGCATGTCCGCCACCGTTGTTACGTACAGCAGTTTGTTTGTCAGCTGGTAAAGCATCGATGTTAGCGATTAACTCGTTGATGTCTTTGTCAGCGTATTCAGTACCTTCTACTGCTGCGTTTAAGTTTGTTACGTAAGTATTGTGGTGTTTAGAATGGTGAATTTCCATTGTTTTTGCATCGATATGTGGTTCCAATGCGTCGTAAGCGTAAGTTAATTCTGGTAATTTGAATGCCATGATAATATTCCTCCCTGGAACAAGTAATTAATGTTGATTACAGTACTAGGTTATCAAAAAATGATTGCTCATTCAATGAAAAAAACAGTAATATTTGCATTTCAGTCTTTTGACGGAAAGGCTGTGGATTACTCGTCTCACCTGTGTTTGTAATCTTTCCTCTACTAGTGTAAGCGATATCCGATAGATTTTACAAATATTTGCTCCCCATCAATTAAATCTACTTCAATTAATAAAAGAAACTAAATAGCAATAAAAAACAAGACAATCATAATGACTTGAATAATACCTTTCGTTACCACCGATGTTAAAAATCCGACAACTGAACCAACGCCAACTTTAATCGCCTGCTGTAGATTGCTTCGTGTCACAATTAACTCGCCAATGATCGCACCGATAAAGGGCCCTGCGATAATTCCGGCAAACGGTATAACAAATGGCCCGATCAATAAACCAATCGTACTTCCCCACATCCCTGCTTTTGATCCGCCGAATTTTTTCACTCCAATTAGGTTTGAGATCGTGTCTGCCGCAAATAACAGTGCAACAAATAATAACTCAATTAACCAGAACCACCACGGCAATTCGGTAAAACTGTAAAATAGCCCATAAACGATAAACCCGCCCAACAAAAATAAGACAGATGGGATAATTGGATATACTAAACCGATAAACGCGATAATAAACAGCGCAATAATAAGTGTCCATGCAATAATGTCCAACCATTTCACATCCTTTCAAATTTTATTCTTATATGTGTTCACAGATTATACGTAATAAACAAAGAAAAGATTCAATTTTCTATTCCGAGTTCAAATCGAATTTTTTTCATGTTACACTACCTTTGTAAAGGAGCAATCAACAATGAAAATTTCACATATGCAGTTACTTATACATAGTTTAACAAGCCCTAATAAACTGGGCGCCTATCGAATTCTATCAATTGGAAAAGTGATGCAGTATGCCTTTTTAATGATTACCCTTATTACCGCTTTTTCATTCGGCCAATTTATCAATACAGGGACAGCCGAAATTTTCGGTTATTCGGAAATTGGACAGTATGCACAAAATATTCAATGGATTGTTTACCCGATTGCCATTGTATTTTTATTCGTACTAAATACGTCGATCTATTTTATTAAGGTAAGTTTATATGCACTTGCAGGTTTGTTTTTCGTTAGGCCGATGAGACGACGCGGTGAATATCGGCAAGTATGGCGAACAGCTGTTTTTGCAAGTACATGGGGAACATTTCTAACGATGTTCGGAAATCTGTTTATCCTCTCTCAAACTGTAATCACGCTTAGCAGTATTTTTATTACGATGCTCTTTATAATCGTTGCCTTAACAAAATATCCCGTACAAAAATAATAAATTCTCCTTATGAATCATATAGTTTAACAATCTATTAACGAGTTAAATTATAGAGAGATAAGGAGGATTTTATTGCGCTTTTTAATAGCTTCCATTGTGCTTTTGTTGTTTGCGTTTGTCATTAAAGTAGATTTACAGGAAGGTACGCTCCCATTAGCATCCTTTTATGCTGCTCCTCAATCATGTGAGGAAGCGGAAAAAGAAAGCTATGTAGTCGTAAAAATCCAGCAGGACGATACAATTTACAGCCTATTCTCAGCAACTCCCTCGCCTATTAAAACCACTTTTCCTGAAAGACTTGCCCAATTTTATCAACTTAACCCGCATTTGAATTTACAGCCACTTGTACCAGGAGATACTGTCCTCATCCCAATCATCTCGAACGTGAAGGAAAATTGTCTAAATTGAATTCATAATGTTTCTTCCTTGTTCTTCTTTTCATACACTGATAAAATAAGGAACAGTGACGGCTTACATATCGTTATATCTATATAGGTGATATAACCACATTAAAAGCCTGAAAAGGAGAGAATTTTTCATGAGTGAAATCGTTCACCGTACGAAAACACGTCCTGTGCGTGTCGGTAACTTAACAATTGGTGGTAATAACGAAGTCGTAATCCAAAGTATGTGTACGACGAAAACACATGATGTAGAAGCAACAGTTGCCGAAATTAAACGTTTAGAAGAGGCAGGTTGTCAGATCGTACGTATTGCAGTACCGGATGAGCGTGCTGCAAATGCAATACCTGAAATAAAAAAACAAATTAATATCCCATTAGTAGCGGATATTCACTTTGATTACAAATTAGCACTAAAAGCCATTGAAGGTGGCATCGATAAAGTACGTATCAACCCGGGTAACATCGGGCGCCGCGAAAAAGTAGAGGCAGTTGTAAATGCCGCAAAAGCAAAAGGTATTCCGATTCGTATCGGTGTTAACGCTGGTTCTTTAGAGCGCCATATCCTCGAAAAATACGGCTACCCTACTGCAGATGGAATGGTAGAATCTGCATTGCACCACATTAAAATTTTAGAAGACTTGGATTTCCATGACATTATTGTTTCGATGAAAGCATCGGACGTAAATTTGGCTATTGAAGCATATGAGAAAGCTGCACAAGCATTCAATTATCCACTGCATTTAGGAATTACAGAATCAGGTACATTATTTGCCGGTACTGTTAAATCAGCTGCCGGTTTAGGTGCGATTTTATCTAAAGGGATCGGGAATACATTACGTATTTCATTATCTGCAGATCCAGTGGAAGAAATTAAAGTAGCTCGTGAATTATTAAAATCATTTGGCTTGGCATCAAACATGGCGACATTGATTTCATGTCCGACTTGCGGCCGTATTGAAATTGATTTAATTTCGATTGCCAACGAAGTAGAAGAATATATTTCTAAACTGAATGTTCCGTTAAAAGTAGCCGTTTTAGGCTGTGCGGTAAACGGTCCTGGAGAAGCACGTGAAGCGGATATCGGTATTGCCGGTGCACGTGGCGAAGGGCTGTTATTCATGAAAGGTAAAACAGTTCGTAAAGTTCCTGAAGAAACAATGGTGGAAGAACTGAAGAAAGAAATCGATAAATTAGCTGCTGAAATGGTTGCAAAGCGCGAAGCAGAAATAAATGCAAGCGTGTAAAGAAATGAGGTAATGGAAATGACAAACTTAAAACATCGGTTCGGCATTGATATTGATGGGACTGTCACATGTCCTGCTACATTAATTCCACATATTAATAAACAATACAATATTAATATGACGCTACAAGATGTAACGGAATATGATTTTTTAAGTGGCTTTCCACACCCTGTAGACCGCGCACAGTTTCAGGCCTGGTTTAAAGAAAATGAGCCACGAATGTATGAAGTAAGTGAGCTTGCTGCTGATGCACATCGCATTTTAACAGCATGGCAAAACCAGTATGAGCTTTATTATATTTCTGCGCGTGGAGAAAATGTTTTCGATATTACAAAAAACTGGTTTGATCAATTTAAAGTACCTTATGACCATATCGAATGTATCGGCAGTCATAACAAAATTGCCATCGCAAAAAAGCATGGAGTAGAAGCTTTTTTCGAAGACAAACATGATAATGCAGTGGAAATTGCCGAAGAGCTTAAAATTCCTGTCATTTTATTTGATACACCGTACAATCAAATGTCCGTACCGAATAACGTAATTCGCGTTAGTAATTGGGTAGAAGCAAACGATTGGATTCTTAAAAACTTTTAGTTGTACAAAACCATTTCTACAATAACCAAAAGGGTCAACTCAGCAATAATCATGCTGGGTTAACCCTTTAATTTTGTATTAAAAAATACTGCCATATTCCGTAATTGTTGTCGCCAAGTCTTCGCGGTAATTTTCATGTTGCAAGCTCAGGCTGTTTACATTGACTTCGTTTCCTCCTAGCGAGGAATGGATATACTCATTATTACCAATATACATCGCTACATGGCCAGGGAAGAAAATTAGATCCCCCGGCTTTAAATTTTCACGTTCTATCTTTCTTAACGGGAAACCTTCCACTATTTTCGCATCTCGGAAAATATAGACGCCATTCAGCATATAGGCCATCGAAACAAGTCCTGAACAGTCAATGCCTAAAGGTGTTTTACCACCCCAGCGGTATGGAGTTCCCATATAGCGAAAAGCCGTTTCCACAACTTGCTTGCGAAATAAAGCTTCATTTGCCGTATATACTTTAACTCGATCCTGGATCCAGGCTGACCGTACATACCCTTCTTCCCCTGTAACAAGCTGCACTTTTGCCCAAGCTGTATCAAGTCCTGCTTCCAGTACAACTTTTATAAAAGCACCCCGCGTCAATGTCATGATGTTTTCACTTTGTATTTTAGGGGCTGCAAGAACATCGGCAAAGCTTTGAATAACGACCTCATTCGCTTCATATACCCAGTTTACAGTAGGTTCACTTCCAATATGCAAGTTGGATTTTAATGTATAGCCTTCGTAACGGTAAAAAGTAAGGATTTTGACCCAAGTTTCATCAATTTCTTCCTGTACCTCGACCGGCATCCCATACAACACCTCATCGATTAATTCAGAATGCGTGTCAGGTTCTGCATGTAAACTCGCAATTTTTGTTTTCACTACGGCATTCAATCGGTTCCCTCCTCCTGTTTTGTAAAATGCTCATAGACAATTTTAGAAATAGCACCAATCGTTTGTCTCGCTTTATCATTATCGGTCACTTCTGTAATGAATACCCCGATAAAATAATCGCGAACTTCTAAAAATACAATTCCTGTGTCATGATCCACAGTATCGAGACCGCCTGTTTTATGGGCCATCTTCACATCGTCTGCGATATAGCGTTTGAGTGATTCGTGACTGCGCTGTTTGCTTAATATATCAAGTGCAACTGCATTCCATTCACTTGTAAGAAGCGTACCTCTATAAATTTTCCGGAAAAGCTGCTGCATATCCTGTGCTGTTGTTACATTATCAAAGCCGAGCTTTTGACGTTCAAAATCCATCATCTTCCGCTGGACCCGAGTATTATGTAAGCCGATTTCATTAAAATAGTCATTGAATGCGTCCATGCCTAATAGATCGATACATACGTTTGTTGCTGTGTTGTCACTCGTAATCGTCATCCAAAGTAACAGTTCATGCAGTGTAGCTCGTATTTGCTTCTGCTCTGTAATGACACTGAAATCGACCATGTTTTCCGGCGCAATTTTGAAAACCTGATTTAAACTGCCGTTCGTTTTTTGCAAATGAGCTAATATAGCAATGAGAATCGGCACTTTGATTATACTTGCACTGCTGAAGATTTTCTCAGCCCGAATTTTCCAGACGATTTCGTTCGTTTTGTAGTCTTCGACAATGACATGGACTTTATACGGGCATTGTGCAATGATGCGATCAAGTTGTTTATGCATCGGACTAACCTACAACCTGAATCGATCTATCCGTTGCATCGATCGTTACGGTTTTACCAAGCGGCAATGACATCGTCGGCAGCACATGACCACATGTTACATCTTTTATTATGGGAATATTCAATGGCACTAAAATTTCTTCAAATACAGCATCCAAACTTAAATTATTTTCTTCATTATTTATATCCATTGGCCCACAATCCGTCCAACCACCCAGCAAAATACCTGACAGCTGCTGGAGTTTCCCTGACAATGCAAGCTGTGTAAGCATTCGGTCGATCCGTTGTACATTCTCATCTATGTCTTCCAAAAATAGAATTTTCCCGTTCAGATCAATCTCGTATGGTGTCCCCAGAGATGCGTTGACAAGTGTTAAATTTCCTCCCACTAATTCACCAGTAGCCGTACCAGGAACAACGGTGTTCATATTCTGGCCTTCCGCATTTTCCAGGAAATAATCACTCCATCCGGTATTGGTGACACTGTTGATAAAATACGTCCATGTATAGTCATCCATTTCAGGACGAATAAATTCTGTTGACGGCATCGGTGTATGGTACGTTACAAATCCACAGTGTTGATTGAATACAATATGCAGTGCTGTAACATCACTGTAGCCTGCAAATACTTTCGGGTTTTCTTTAATCATTTCCAGATCAAGCATCGGTAAAATCCTTGTCGCTCCATAGCCCCCGCGAATACAAAAAATACCGTCTATTTCAGGGTTGCGGAACATGTCATTCAGTTCTTTTGCACGCAGATTATCACTGCCTCCAAAATAACCGTGTCGCGCTCTGCACGTTTCTCCTACTACTACACGGAAACCCAACTTCTCCACTGCCTGGATGGCACGTTCGATACGGTGTTCCGGTGTTGCTCCGGATGCACTGATTAATGCTACCGTATCCCCTTTTTTCAGTGACTTCGGAATTATCATTGCCATCGTCTACACTCCACTTCCGGCAAGCACCGCCCGATACTGTGCCTGCTCTTCTTGATTGGCCAATACGAAATGTCCCTCTTCAATTTCAACAAATTCAGGTGAGTCCATTTCATACTGATGGACAGTCGGATCATATACTTGCAGCTTTTTTCTTCGTTCCTTTAGCGGATTCGGTTCCGGAACGGCTGACAGCAATGCTTTCGTATATGGATGCAGCGGATTGTTGAACAGCTTTTCCGTTTCACCCAGTTCAACGATTTTCCCTTTATAAATGACCGCCGTACGATCTGTAATAAAGCGGACAATTGACAGGTCATGAGCGATAAATAAATAGGTCAAATCACGATGTTCCTGTAAGCTGGACAATAAATTCAATACTTGAGCTCTAATGGAGACGTCCAGTGCAGATATCGGTTCATCCGCTACGATAAATTCCGGTTCCATGACGAGCGCTCTGGCAATACCGATCCGTTGACGCTGTCCGCCAGAAAACTCATGCGGGAAACGTGAGGCAAATTCCGGCAGCAGTCCGACTTCCAGTAATGCTTTTTTTACTTTATCGATCCGCTCCTGTTCATTGCCGTACCTTTTATTATTAATCAGGCCTTCCGAAACAATATAGTCAACCTTTGCCCGCTCATTTAAAGAAGCACCGGGGTCCTGGAAAATCATTTGAATCTTTTGGGTAATTTCATGGTCCCAAGCGCTGGTAATACGACCATTGATCGGTTTACCATGGAACAGAATTTCTCCGTTAGTTATCGGATTAATGCGCATAATCGCACGGCCGATCGTTGTTTTTCCTGAACCGGATTCTCCAACAAGCCCGAATGTTTCACCTTTATATATATCGAAGCTTACATCATCTACTGCTTTGAACTGCTTTTTCCCTTGTCCAAAAATGATATCAATATTTTTCACTTCAATGAGTTTTTCTTTACTGTTTTTAGTCATTTGCATATTGTCTCCCTTCCGCAAAAAAAGCTTGCAACACTTCAGGGGGTTCTACTTTCGGTGCTTTTGGATCAAGGAGCCATGTGCGTGCATAATGGGTATCCGTCACTTTGAAAAAAGGCGGACGTTCTACAAAGTCGATTTTCAGTGCATATTGATTCCTCGGCGCAAAAGCATCGCCCTTGATTTCTTTAAATAAATTCGGCGGTGTTCCTTTGATTGAATATAATTCCTCGCCCTTATTTCCCAATTGAGGGAGTGAAGAAATCAAAGCCCATGTATACGGATGTTTTGCATCGAAAAATACTTCCTCAGTTTGTCCAACTTCAATAATATCCCCGGCATACATAACTGCAATCCGGTCCGCGACTTTTGCAACAACCCCCAAATCATGGGTAATATATATTGTCGACAGCAAATATTTCTCCTGTAAATTGGTTAACAGCTGCAATATTTGTGCCTGGATCGTTACATCGAGTGCAGTTGTCGGCTCATCACATATCAAAATTTGCGGGTTGCAGGCAACAGCGATCGCTATCACAATGCGCTGACGCATACCGCCGGAAAATTCATGCGGGTATTGCTTATAGCGGCGTGCAACATCATGAATTCCTACATCACGCAACAGCTGTAATGTTTTTTCATATGCATCATTTCCTTTTAACCCTTGATGCAGTACAACGCTTTCCTCAATTTGTTTTCCGATAGTTTTCAGCGGATTAAGGGAGGTCATCGGGTCTTGTGTAACCATTGCGATTTTTTTGCCGCGAACTTTCAGCCAATCCGCCTCTGTTTTAAATTTCGATAAATCATGGCCGTCAAAGTGAATTTGTCCATCTGCAATATAGCCGTTTTTATCAAGCAGACCCATAATTGATTTTACTAATACCGATTTCCCTGAACCTGATTCCCCTACAATTGCAAGACTTTCCCCTTTATATAAATCGAGCGAAATATCACGGATAGCCGTCAATGTTTGTCCACGCAGTTTAAATTTTATGACTAGATTTTCGATGGATAATATTTTTTCCTGTTCCATATAACGCCCTCCTCTTTAAACGTGATTTTTCGGATCTGCCGCATCGGCAAAAGCATTCCCGATAATATAAAAGGCAATCGTAATGACACTCAGCACGATACTTGGGAAAATTAGCTGATAGCGTAAATCCGGTGACATCATCAATACTCTTCCTTCATTGATCAGATTTCCTAATGATGGCTCACTTACCGGCAATCCGAGGCCGATATAAGTTAAAAATACTTCCGCACCAATTGCTGCTGGCACTGCTAAACTCATTCGCAGCATAATGACCGAAATTAAATATGGGAGCAGATTTTTCAGTATAATTTTATAGCCGGGTGTTCCTAATGTTTTAGAAGCCAGATTGTACTCCCGGTCACGCAGTATGACAATCTGGTTTCGCAGGAAGCGAGCCATTTCAACCCAACCGGTTATACACATGGCAATAATAATCGTCGATACGCCAGGTCGCAAAATATACGCCATTAAGATCAGCACAATCGTTGTCGGAATATTATCCACGATATTGTAAAGCTGGGTGATCGGTGCCTCGAGTTTTCGAGAATAGCCCCATAACGCACCAACTGTAAAACCGATCAGCACTTCAATAATCGCTACAGCAAAACCGATAAATAAGGATGTCCTTGTCCCTTCCCAAATTCTGGACCATAAATCCTGACCGATGGAGTTTGTCCCAAAAATATATTCATCATTTGGAGCAACATTCCGGTCCTGCATTCCAGTGTCCGGATTCAAATAAATTTGAGTCGGTGATTTTTGATCTGGTAAATAAGGTTGGACGAATGTAAATGCGATCAATACGATGACAAATACAAGTAAAAAAACAGCAATTTTATTTTTACTAAAGGAGCGGAAGGTCGAACGCCAATAAGAATAATTGGAATAAGCTGTTTCTTCCGCTTTTGCATCATCGACAGCGGCAAAGTCAAACATCTGATCATGCAGCTGTTCTGTTGATTTTTCCGAAATATTCTGAATTTCTTTTGTGAAAATTCCCATTAGCGTACACTGTCCCCTTTCCCTAGTTTAATTCGAGGGTCAACAATTGCCATCAGTAAGTCCCCTAAAATTAATCCAATAATCCCTAGTGAAGAAAATACAAGCACTAAACCTTGTACGACATTGTTGTCCTGGCGCTGAATCGCATCTACAAGCAATCCACCCATACCTGGAATCGAAAATAATGATTCAATATAAATCGAACCGGTAATCGTAAATAAAATTGTTGCCGGTAAATATTGAGCCATTGGTATAAAGGCATTTCTCATCACATGGCGGAACATAATCGTACGCTCTGTCACACCTTTTGCCCGTGCCAGCTTAATATAATCCTTGTTCAGCTCATCCACCATATAACGTCGCATCCACATTCCATATGACGCAATCGGACCAAGCGCCAAACAGATTAACGGTAAAATAAAACTCCGTGGATTGTATTCATCAAACAGCATCGGCAAGTTGAACCATTCTGAAATATACATTTGAATCATGAGGAAATACACCATCGCCGGTACTGCTACAACAATAACAATATAGCCTGTGCCGAGCCGGTCGAGCCAGCGCCCTTTAAACTGGGCCATTAAAATGCCCAACGGTACCCCAACTAATAATGAGAGTGCTACAGCCCCTAATCCAAACAAAATGGAATACATCATTTTATCTTGAATAATGTCAAGTACTGGTACATCTGTACGGTATGTAATCGATTTCCCTAAGTCGCCTTGAATAAGGTCAACGTAGAAATTTTTTAATTGGACTAATAACGGATCCCGTAAGCCAAGATTTGTTAAATAGATTTCCTGTTGTTCAGGCGACATTTTTTCTGCTGCTGCGCCTAGATAGCCTTCGTCAGGCATTAATCGTAACAGGGAGAAAACTATTGTAATGATGATGAATAACGTCAATATGGATTGCGCGAATCGTTTCGCAATATACTTTACCAAACACGTTCCCTCCTCAGTAATCAATTCCTCGGCGTATTGACGTCCGGATCGGTTTGTCGCTAGCGCCCAATACTCCTTATTGAATCCGTGACACCTACAAAAATGAGGCATAAAAGCAGAAAGGAGATGCAGAAACATCCTGTCATCTCCTATCTAACTCCATTTAAAATGCCTACGTATTAATTAGAAGTGTTTGCTAAAGCTTCCGCACGCTCTTTTTCCCATGCCTCTTTAGCAGACTTAAATTCTTCATTACTCATTGGCTTTTCTAGGATAGACTGACCTTTAAACTTCTCGGATGTAACACCAAATGGCGAATATTGTGATTCAAATGGATTTAACTTTGAAGCAGTGTAACCGCCGCCGCCTACAGCGTACGGAATAACAAATGCTTCCTCAATTAAAAATGCCTCTGCCTTTGCAAATAGCTCATAACGAACTGCCGGATCTACTTCTGCTTTTGCAGCTTCGACCAGCTTGTTATATTCACTGTTATAACCTTCTGCCATTTCCGGCTTGTTATATGTTCCGCCTTCTGTAAATGGATCTGTATACGTTGACGGGTCAGCAAAGTCAGGACCCCAGTTTGCTTCGATCATTGAGAACTTACCAGGGCGACGTACTTCACCAAGGAATCCTGTCGCAGGACCTGCATATAGTTCCACATCGATGTAATCAGCACCTAAAAGGTTTTCAAGCTGCTGTTCCACTACTTGTGAGCGGTTTGCCCATTCTGGTGAACCAGAGTTGTAAGGTAATAATACCTTTACAGGGAATGTTGCTTTACCAGCCAATGCTGCCAATGCCGCCTCTTTATGCTCTAGAGCTAAATCTTTGTTGAATGAATCTGTTTCTGTAATTGCTTTTAGTGGTTCAAGCATTGTGTAATCTACACCTTCCACATCCACAAAGTTCTTCGGTGTAATTGTATTTGACAATAAGTCTTGTGGATTGTAAGGCTCGATCGTTAACATCGCTGATACACGGTCAAGTGCATGATAAAGCGATTTACGGAAATCTTTATTATTTACTGCTACTTTCCAGTTTTCAGGCTCATACTCTGCATCATATTGCGGATCAAAGTTTAATGCATAGAAGTATGTGTAGAAGTTATTAGTATTTTGGCGTACTAAATCTTTTTTGTCGTCACTGTTTAACCATTCATCCAAAATGGATGTCGGTATTAATGCCCCATCAATCTCATCGCGTAGGAACAGTTCAGGTGCAACAGTTGCCGCTTCCTTATTGTATTTATAGCGAATACGATCGATTTTCACTGTTTCTTTATCCCAGTATTCGTCGTTTTTCACAAGTACACGCTCATTCTGAGGTTCGAATTTATCTAAAATATATGCGCCATTATATAAAATATTCTCACGAGTCGTTCCGAAAGCATCACCTTTTTCAGCTAAGAACTCCCCATTAACAGGGAAGAAACATACATAGTTCAGCATCGATAAAAAGTATGGTGTCGGCGCTTCCAATGTGTATTCAAGTGTCGTTTCATCGATTGCTTTAATACCTACTTGTGAAAAATCCGTTACTTCGCCGTTGTAGAAGGCATCGCCGTTTTTCACGACTGTTGCAATCCACGCTGTCGAAGATTCGTTTTTCGCATCAAGCACATAATTCAAACCATCTACAAAGTCCTGTGCAACAACATTTTCTACATCTTTTCCTTCATGGTTTACCCACTTTACATCATCACGAAGTTTGAATGTCCATACAGTCGCGTCTTCATTGGATTCCCAGCTTTCGGCTAATCCAGGCTTAACTACTCCATATTGGTCATATTCTATTAGACCTTCTACTAAGTTTGCAGATAATGCAAATTCATTTGTTTCTGCTGTTTTTAAATAATTCAGTGTCTTAATTTCTCCGGAATACACTGTTCGATATTCTGATGTTTCACCAGAATCGGATGAATCCCCACAAGCTGCTAATACAAGCACAAACATACACAGTAACGCTAATAAAGATTTCTTCAACTCATTTCCCCCATTTCTCTTTTCTATCTGGCTAAGTAAGCCTCTACTAATAACCCGATACCGGGAGCATCGGTCATTTGAATATTCTCCCCTTCGAAAATCGGCCCCCCTTCAATTGGATCTTCACTGCACAAACTTGGTCCATCTAAAT
The DNA here is from genome assembly GCF_038003445.1 of Solibacillus sp. FSL K6-1126. NCBI lineage: Bacteria > Bacillati > Bacillota > Bacilli > Caryophanales > Caryophanaceae > Solibacillus > Solibacillus sp. FSL K6-1126. The sequence goes on from NZ_JBBOPD010000001.1 coordinate 2,727,897, forward strand.
CGACCATTGTGACATTTTTGTTCGCTGCTGCAAAATGCGCAGCTGCACTGACACTAATTTTTGTTTCAAGCATACAGCCAATCATACAAGCGACACCATTTGCCTCTGCAATCTGGTTAATTTGTTGTGCTTTTGAAATACCCCCCGTTTTCATCAGCTTAATATTTATTAAATCCGCGGCCCGCTTTTCAATGACCTCGATCGCTTGCTTTGGAGAGAATACACTTTCGTCTGCCAGAATATTTGTATACGTATTGCTCGTAACATACTGCATGCCCTTCACATCGCTGTAATGTACAGGTTGTTCAACGAGCTCAATATCTGCCCCTTTATCTTCAAGCTGACTAATGATTTTTACAGCTTCTTTTGCTGTCCACCCTTGGTTGGCATCAACTCTTAACGTAATTTCTGGACCAACTGCTTTTCTAATTGCCAGAACACGTTCCACATCTTCAGCCGGGGTTTTGCCGACTTTAACTTTTAAAATGGAAAATCCGCGTTTAACAGCTGCTATACTGTCCTTCACCATTTCATCCGTGTCATTCACACTAATGGTGATATCCGTAGTAATATTTTTTCGGTAGCCTCCAAGCAATTTATAAAGCGGGGCATTGTACTGTTTTGCCCAGAGATCATAAAGTGCAATTTCCACCGCCGCTTTAGCGCTCGTATTGTGATAGAGACATGCATCGACTCGTTGGGATAGCAGCGCAATTTCATCAATTTCAATTCCAATAATAGCTGGCGCAATGACTTCTTCTATTGCATAGCGGATCGATGAAATAGTCTCTCCGGTAATGACATGTGTCGGCGCTGCTTCCCCGATACCGATTAGACCATTCTCGGTATAAATAAAGACGACGATATTTCGAATACTATGTACTGTGCGAAGTGCTGTTTTAAACGGGGTAATAAGTGGTGCCTCGACCAGCCCCACCTCAACCTTCGATATTTTCATAAATTCACCTGCTTTATGTTAAAAATTGTAACAGTCTCAACACCTCGAAATAATCGGTTGTTTTGAACTGGACTGTATTATGTGGCTTAAATGTCGCGCCCGGATAAAACGAATTCCGGTATGCTTTAATATGATCCTTATAAATAATTTCTACGGTAAAATGCTTCGGCAATTCAATTTGAAGCTTTGTTCGGTCAATCTTCATTGATTGTTCTACAAGATATTTCGTCTGTTTCAATGTCGTTTGCGGACTTACATTAATTGTTGCATGACCGACTCCTTCTTTTGTCGCGAATGTGACAATTTGGTCATTGTAACGGGCGATATGCTCCGTTAATGCCTGATCCCCGCTAACAAAAGCAATCGGCACATCATGCAGTGCAGCTGCATATGTATTGATTAAGAATTCACTTGCATATTCCCCGTTTATTTTGACATCTGCCAATAAGCTCAGTGTATGTGCAAGCGGGTTCTTCTCACTGCCGCCTTCACTGTGATAACCAATAAAAATCGCACGGTCAAAACTGCTGTCCAGTCCCGCTACCATGCACATCGGCTCTTGCGTCCAACCGCGAATGATTTTTACGTTTTCTGGCAAGTTTTCAATAAGAATATTTCGGCCGGAGTCATGTGCATCTTTCAGTAAAATTTCTGTGGCACCGCCTGCAAATGCACCTTCGATTGCCGCCAGCACTTCTTTTGTCATCTGTTTTTGAAACTGTGCATAATCTGGAGCGTTAAGTTCGGTTTCACTCCAAACTGTTGTGCCCGTAATCCCCTCGATATCCGCACTTATATATACTTTCATTTATTTAGATACCCCTTCCATTTATCATTAAATTCATCAGTGTAGAATAATATTTTTAAAGATTTAGATTTTTCTGTCTTTTATTTATAATCTATAAAATACCATACTTATTTCGATTGTGGAAGTTTTTTCTAATAGTTTTCAAAATAAAAAAATAAATATTCTAAACGCGAAAGCCTTTGATAAATCACACTATTTGTTAATTATTTAAATCATATTATCCCAATAGATATTATATTTTCATAAGAAAAAAAGCCTTCTACATAGGAGCTATATAAAAGACTAAATAGAGCTATTAAGTTTACCTAACGAAAAAAGACATTATTCGACAAAATTATAGCTTTGGACTGTATGATTATTTCGCCCAGTTGTAGTTGTAGCTTGTGACAAAGAATTGAGAATCGCTTCTTCTGTCGCTTCGGCAGCTGCCATAAATAATGTGTTCATGACGTCATGATCTTCTCTTAACTGGCGGCGACTTTCCTGTTCTCCATCAAATTGATGCTGCACTGTGCGGGCTGTTGTAAAGCCAATGACAATATCTCCGCTTCCATGGGAAAAGTGGCTGCCGGTTCTCCCTAACCCTATCCCGCATCGCTTTATAACTCGTTTCAATTGGCGGCTACTTAATGGGGCATCTGTCGCCATTACAATCATAATAGAGCCGTCTGTCGGACTAATTGTCGATTCCCTATTTTCAGCAGTAACCTTATATCGGTCTGTTAAAAATTCACTCGCCTTCCCAAAGTTACTCAATACAAGGCACCCGACCGTATATTTTTGACCTGCCTGATCTTCAACAATGCGGGAGGAGCTACCAATCCCGCCTTTATAGCCAAAGCAAACCATACCTCTTCCTGCTCCGACAGCGCCCTCTTCTATTTCATCTGTTTTAGCTTGCTGTATTGCTTCAATTGCATGCTCAGCTTTAACAGGAAAATGGCGAATGGAATTTAAATGACTATCATTACATTCCCCGACAATTATATTGACTGTCCCCGTCGAAATTCCTATCTCTTCGTTTTGTTCAAGTAAATATTGAAGTGTCCCCTGTGCTACATTCGGCACACCGAATGTATTGGTGAGCATGATTGGCGACTCAATTACACCAAGTTCATCTACTTGAACGAGACCAGTTGTTTTCCCGAAACCATTTAGTATATAGCTGGCAGCTGTCACCTTTTCACGGAAAAGATTGCCGCGATGCGGTAAAATAGCTGTTACACCAGTACAAGCCACATCACCTGAATCATTTAACGGATAATTCAAAGTTACATGCCCCACACTTACACCTTCAATATCTGTAATGCAGTTTTTATCCCCTGGAGGCAATTGCCCAATTGTTATCCCCATTTCACGTACTTTCATTGTTTGTTCTCCTTTAGTAACTATTGTAGATAGATTTATCGTAAACAACTTTTTCCAAAAAGAAAACAGAAAAAAGACACGCTCCCGATTAGGTCGTATCTTTCCGTCGTGTGAAAGGGTTTGAGTTGCTTTATTTCACAAAATTAAATTTCCAAAATTCCTCTTGTCCAACGATCCACAAAGCTTTCAAAAGTAATGCCATATTTGTTATACACTTCATGATAAACAAAGTAAATTCCCAGTTTGTCTAGCAATTCATCATTAATCCGCATTAAGATCACTCACTTTCGATTATTTAGATGATGGACTATTCAGCGCCATGCAATTCATATCTTTTCTAATCATGCCCAGAGTGGCGAACGTTATTCATGACGAATCAATGCAAACCATCTCGGAATATTCGACTGATTATAATCTGTTACATTTTTTTCACAATCTGTTTAAAAATCCGGGCGAATCTTTCATCACAATTTAGTAAGATGAATGAAATGACAGCATTGGAGGGAATCTAATGAGAAGATTTAGTTTAGTACTATTAACTACAATTTTAATGGCTGGATGTGGTGATACGGTAGCGGACATGAAAGAGGCGGCGGCAGGTATTAATACAAAAGCAAATGAAGCAGCTTCAGCGATTTCAATCGATGTCCATTCCATTCGAGCAACTGAAATTGAATTCGACAATCAAACTTTTACTATTAACGATTTATTTAAGACTATATTACGCGATGTGCAATGGGATTATGACGATAACAGAGAAACACCGCAGTTAAAAATTACAGGTACTTGGCAAGATAACGGCTTATTTGCCACACATTCATTTACTGCTAGCCAAAAAGAACTCTTAAAAGAAAATGGCCAAGTAGAAGTCATTCTTTCATTTAAAAATGACAAAATGGATGAATCCAAAACAAAAGTATCCATGCATATGAATGGACAGACACTTGTAAACGAAGACGGTCAGGAAATTCTTCATCACTTTTATAAAACCTACATACATTAAATGCCTTTAGTTTGTTTTCATTCAAACTTTCTATCCACTTTGTTTAGTAATAATACATGAGGGAATATAAATAATATCTAAACTTTGAGGAGGTCATAGTATGTCAAACGGATTTACAGATAAACTAAAAGGTGCAGGAAATAAGATTAAAGGTGAAGTAAAAGAAGAAATCGGTAAAAATACAAATGATCCATCTTTACAAGTAGAAGGTCAGCGCGATCAGCTAAAAGGCGAAACTCAGGAAAGAGTTGCTGATGTCAAAGATAAAATTACATCAAAAATCGATGAATACCGAAAATAATGTTTAACGACCGAAACTAGTAAATTTCATATTTACTAGTTTCTTTTTTTTGCGTTAAAATAGTTAATAAACTCTATTTTCCCGCCAAGTACTTTAGAATCAATTAAAAGGAATATTTTTATATTAATATAATCTTACTTTAAATTTATAGGAATTTTGGTATACTTTAGTTAAAATACACATTACTTTTTAAAGGGGAAGTTAGAATGACCATAGATCAATTTATACCCCTATCAAAAGACCGCTTATTTAATTGGCTAAAAACCTTAAGTAACCAGCTTTCGAAAGGATCGCTCATCATTGATGTAAATGATGAAAATTTACCTATTTTACATGCTAATTCACATTTTTTAAAACTGACCTCATTTAAAATGAATGAATTGCTCCATCAAAATATCAACATTTTCAATGGTCACAGAACGAATCAAACATCAATCGAAGAATTAAATTTACATTTAAAATCAGGCGTAGCAAAAAAATTTACGATTTTGCATTATATGAAAGAAGGTTCCGCTTTTTGGAATTCGATTACCCTTCATCCGATTCGAAATGAAGACAATGTCATTCAATATATTTTAATAACATGTGAAGATACAACAGAGGCAGAGTTAAATAAAATGGTTTATAAATTGGAGCATGAAGTGTATGAAGCAATCGATCATGAAGACAATCTGCAATCGATTTTAAATTTAATTACGGAGAAAATTGAACTTTTCTATATTCGCGATGTATATTGTGCCATTCATATTTTCAATGAAAATTGTGAAGTCAAATCGTTAGGCACACATTCATTGCCATTGCCGATTATTAATGAACTCGATATATTGGAAATTTCGCCTAATACCGGTCTGAATTCGAATGCCGTTTATTTAAAGGACTTTGCAGACAAAGACCAGCATAAAGCACTTTTTAACTATTGGAATCTTAACCATGTTCAAGGCTCATGGACAAAGCCTATATTAACACCTCAAAATGAAGTAAGCGGCATTTTGACCCTGTTCAATCAAGATGCAACGGAGTTAAAGCAAATCGATATCAATTATTTAAACCGATTGGCTCTGCTGATTCAATTAGCCATTAAATATGCTGAACAAAAAATCGAGCTTAGCAGACTTGCCTTTTTTGATGTTGAAACAAATTTACCAAACCTCCATTATTTTAAGTCTGAATTATCAGAATTAATTAATGCCGGTCGCTCAGGAATGGTCGCCATCCTCCATCCTACTGAGTTTAATAAGGTCGTTGATTTATACGGAAGGAATGCTGGAGCGGATATACTGCGTCAAGTGGCAGATCGTATGCAAGTTTACTTTCCAAATGGTGATGCACTCATTTCACGTTTTTCAAATTCGCTCATTTTAGGAAAAGTAAACGAAAGTGATTGTTTCCTTGCCTATAATCAGCATCTCGAGTCTTTGACACAAATGCCTTATAAAATCGACGGAAAAGAAATCTATATAACATTAAAAATCGGTTATACAATCTTTAATCAGTCAATGACAGTCGAACAGAGCATACATCAGGCGGATATTGCCTTATCCAATGCACAGAAGCGTACTGGGACGAGCTATTCTATATATGAAGATAATAGTACTAAACAACTGACTGAAGAAATGGATATCCTCAATCAATTGGCTTATGGGCTTCAACATGAAGAGTTCGAAGTTTATTTGCAGCCTAAAATTAACTTCCAAACAATCGAAGTGGAAGGTTTTGAAGCACTATCTCGCTGGAATTCAAGCAAACTCGGGTTTATTTCGCCGGTAAAATACATCCCGATCGCAGAACAAACCGGAAAAATTAAAGCGATTGATTTACTGAATTTCAAACAGATCCTTATCTGGCTTGAAAATCGTATGAATGAAAATAAAAAGATTTTACCGATTGCGCTCAATATTTCGCCGGACCATTTTTACGACCCGGATTTCCTGGAGAATATAAGAAATATATTCTATCAATATAATGTGCCTCCACATTATATTAAACTGGAAGTAACCGAAAGCATTGAATTGGTAGATTTTAAAAAAGCAAAAGAGATTTTGAATCAACTAAGACTAATGGGCATCGAATGTTCGATTGATGACTTTGGAATTGGCTTTTCATCATTAAGCTATTTACCACAATTGCCCTTTTCAGAAATTAAAATTGACCGCAGCTTCGTCAGTTCAATGAATGAACCTGGAATGTATGCAATCGTACAAACAATCATCCAATTGGCTAAAAATATTGAAATGCGTCCCATTGCTGAAGGTATTGAAACAGAAGAACAGCTGGCAATGCTTCAACAACTCGGCTGCCCTGCTGGTCAAGGCTATTATTTTTATAAACCGATGTCCATTTCCGAAGCAGAACAATTACTGGACACACAAAAAACAGCTGACGAGAAGTAATTCACCTTCCGTCAGCTGTTTCTTTAGTTTAAATTGTTCGGTAAATCTTTCGATAAGAATGCGATTAAATCATGTAGATTTTGTTCGCTCACCCCATGGCCTACCGGATATGTTCGAAATGTAACGTCTGTATCATAGTCGTTGAAAAAACGAACGGCATGCTCTGCCCATTCAATCGGATAATCATAATCATATTCTCCGTGAGATATAAAGATTTTTGATTTATCCATCGTTTTTTTACTATATTCAAGTGCAGCGAATTCCGGTAAATATCCGCTCAATGCTGCTGTTCCACGAATGGCATTGCCCATCACCATTGCAAGTGACTGTGCCATCGCTGCCCCCTGGTTAAAGCCGACAACATAAATTTGCTGTTCATCTAAATTGAATTCCCAAATTGCTTCCTTAATAAAGGATTCAATTCCTTTCAGCACTTTATCAAAAATTGCACGATTTGGCTTACCTTCTTCTTCAAATGTATAAAAAGCATAGCCAGGGCGATGTTTTATCGGCCCTTGCAAGCTAAAAATATGACAATGTGTTGAAAACGAATCAACAAGTTGGAGTAAATCGTTTTCATCGCTCCCTAATCCATGCAGCAAGAAAATCGCAGGTTGCTTATCTGCCTCAACTTTAGGTGCTTTGTGTAAATAAATAAATGGTGTATTCATTTTATATCTCCTTTTAAGAAAGCGTCATTTTATTGACAAGCTGGTCCGTGTAATAAGCCATATAGCCATCCAGCAATTTGATTGTTTCCTCAATATCGCCTTCTGTTAAAATTGTTGCATTTTTGGCACAGGCAACCGTTAAAAAATCAATCCGGTACGCATGTTCCACAGATGCATACGCATAATCGTAAATCACATCTTCATCTTCTACCTTTAATGCTTCATATTGCTGATGGAATGCTTTTTTGTAATCATCCATTTTCTCTCCGACACTGTTACGGATTTGCATTTGCTGCGCCATTAGTTCGTTTTCAATATAAGAAACGGTCGGCACTTTTCCTGTACTTAATGTTTCCCGGACAAGATCAGTCCATGCCATTTTATTTTCCACGTAATACGCGATATTTAACATTAAGCGATCATAAAAATCAGTCGTTGAAGTGGAAGAAGCTCGTTTTTCATCGATATTTTTTTGAAGCATCGTTTCGAATTTTTCTAGGTCCGCTTTATTCGATAGAAAATAAAGTGTCTGCTCGATATATGTAGTAATTTCCTTTTGCTTGTTTTCTGCTGTCATCATTCATCCACATCCTTCATCTGATTCTTCCGTAATTCTTTATTATCGTACCATTCCTTCAGTAAAATCGCACGCCTTCCAACTATATGTATGGCATATTGTATATGAATCTGGTCTTTTTGCCAAAGCTTTTTTCTTGTTACTTTAATCATTATATTGGATTTCAGATTGATAGTGAAAAGAAAAAACGCCACTTGCCATAGTAGACAAGTGACATTTTGAGCTTCGAATTAAAGTGCTTTTACTTTCGCAACTACATTTTCTACTGTGAAGCCGTATTCTTTTAACACAATTTTCTCTGGAGCCGATGCACCAAATTTATCAATTGCCAATACATCTCCTTCAAAGCCAACATATTTATGCCAGCCAAGTGATGCACCCATTTCAATTGCTAAACGTTTCGTTACAGCTTTTGGTAATACAGATTCTTTGTATTCCTTCGACTGCTTTTCAAAGCGGTCCATTGATGGCATTGACACAACAGATGCGTCAATCCCTTCTGCCAGTAATGCTTTTTTCGCTTCCACTGCCAAGCCTACTTCAGAACCCGTTGCAATTAACAAAGCATCCGGAGTTTCTTTAGATGAAGCTGAAACAACATAGGCACCTTTTTCAACACCCTCGTATACTGTTTCTTTTGCAACATCCAACACCGGCAAGTTTTGACGGGATAATACTAATACAGTTGGGTTTGATTTGCTTTCTACAGCTAATTTCCATGCTGCTACAGATTCATTTGCATCTGCAGGACGGATAACCGAAAGATTCGGCATCGCTCTTAATGATGCTAAATGCTCGATTGGCTCATGTGTCGGACCGTCTTCACCTACTGCAATTGAGTCATGTGTAAATACATATGTTACAGGTAATCCCATTAATGCAGATAATCGAATTGCTGGTCGTACATAGTCAGAGAATACGAAGAAAGTACCGCCAAATACATTTAAACCGCCATGTAATGCCATACCGTTCAGCGCAGCACCCATTGCAAATTCACGAACACCAAACCAGATGTTACGGCCTTCCGGAGTTTCAGCAAAGAAATCGCCAGCGCCTTTAATTGTTGTTTTGTTTGAGCCTGCCAAGTCAGCAGAACCGCCGAAGAATGATGGCGTAGTTTTTGCAATGGCATTGATTGCATCACCAGATGATGAACGTGTAGCTACTGCAGTTCCTGCTTCATAGACAGGTAATTCAGAAGCAAAGTTCTCCGGTAATTTGTTTTCCATTGCATTTACAAATTGGGCAGCCAGTTCCGGGTATTCAGTTTTATAGCTTTCGAATAGTTCATTCCATGCTGCTTCTGCTTGTACACCTTGTACTTCGCTTGCTGCTTTAAATGTATCATACACTTCCGAAGGGACAGCGAATGGCTCATGTTCCCATGCATATGCAGCTTTTGTTAAAGCAACTTCATCAAATCCTAGTGGTGCACCGTGTGAATCTGCTTTACCAGATTTGTTAGGAGAACCAAAACCGATGACAGTTTTCACTTCGATTACAGTTGGGCCGCCAGTGTTTTGTTTCGCTTTTTCGATTGCTGAATTAATTTCCACGATATCTGTACCGTCTGTAACTTTTAAATAGTTCCAGCCGTAAGATTCGAAACGTTTTTGGATGTTTTCCGAGAATGACTTTTCTAAATCACCATCAAGTGAAATGTCATTTGAATCATAAAGTACAATTAATTTATCCAATTTTAAGTGACCTGCAAGAGAAATTGCTTCTGCAGCAACACCTTCCATTAAATCTCCGTCACCGCATAGTGCAAACGTATAGTGGTCAACAATCTCTTTGCCTGGCTTGTTGTATGTTGCTGCCAAGTGACGTTCAGCCATAGCCATACCTACTGACATGGCAATACCTTGTCCTAATGGACCAGTTGTCGCTTCTACACCAACTGTATGACCATATTCAGGATGTCCCGGTGTTTTTGAATTCCACTGACGGAAGTTTTTGATTTCTTCCATCTCTAAACCATAGCCACCCAAATGTAATAAACTATATAAAAGCATGGAACCATGTCCAGCTGATAATACAAAACGGTCGCGATTATACCAATTAGGATTTTGTGGGTTATGGCGTAATTGCTTCGTCCACAAAGTATAGGCCATAGGTGCAGCACCCATTGGTAAACCTGGGTGACCAGAATTTGCTTTTTCAATTGCGTCGATTGATAATGTACGGATTGCGTTAATTGCTAACTGATCCATCTGTTGTGTCATTATGTGACATCCTTTCCTCGTACGATATTTATACCTTTTATAGTGTAGACAAATTTTCACAAGAAAACAATAATTTCTAAAAACGTCATCTAAAATATGTCATACTTAATATTAAATGTGACATATTAATGAAATGTTATTAGTTTAAGAATTTCTTCTGTGATTTTATTTGTTTTAATTTTTCAGGTGTCACATCATTGCCCTCTTCATCAATTACTTTCACATGCTCGATTGTATCGCGCATTGTGGAACGGAATGTATCTAAATACTCTTTGCGCAGCGCAGTGCGTTCCTTCGCTTGCTCTTCCGTCAATTTACCTTCTTTCGCTAATTTAGAAAGCTCATTAATTCGAGCTATTTTCTCTTTTGATAACATTTGAATCTCACCTTTCTTCCTACCTACTACAAAGGTATAAAAAAAACGACTTGAAGACAAGTGTTTACTCTTCAAGTCGCTCCATATATTCAATATATCTTCTATGTACGGTCGCTTTACTGATGGAAATGCCCAAACCAGACAATGTCGTAGCAATTTCTGCAAATGTTAAGCCTTTCTGGCGTAGCTGGACGATTTCTTCAACAGGCACTTCTTTACGTTCACGCCCTTCAATATTACCGCGGTTTTTTAAATTATTTTGGGGCTGGTAGCCATTTTCTACAGCACGACGCATTCCCCGGCGGATTTTCGCATTATGCATACGACGCTGATATTCTTCGACAATCGCTAAAATTTCGAGCAGCATTGTATCCATTTCGTTTAATACGACAGGACCTGCATCATTCAATGTATACACTGTCGCTTCATATTTTTGCAATAGGTGAAGTACTGCCATACGTGCATTACCGCGCCCTAACCGTGTTTCGTCCTGTACAAATAACGCTTTGACGCCGTGTTCTTTCATATAGTCAAGCATATCGAGCAGTCCATCTCGGTCCACATCATATCCGCTATGCTGATCCATGAAAATCTCCACATCATTATAGCCGAATGTTTTCGCATACTTTGTCAGCTCTTCTTGCTGACGTACTAGTGACGTTTCCTGTGTATTTTTATCCGTACTGACACGGCAATAAATTACTGCTTTAGTTTTTATCATTGTTCCCTCTCACTACTTTAATCGATTGCATATCAGTGGATTCATTCAGCTGGGCAATGTATTGTGAATCTTTTTCTACAGGTACAACCAGTACTTGTCCTAAAACAACTTTTTCATCCAGCAATCCGTTTTCCTTTTTCACTTCATCGATCCAATCATGCTTAGCCATTTTACCACGATATTGTTCTGCCAACGACCATAAAGTATCGCCATGCTCTATGCTAACCTGTTCGTATAATTCTATTTTATCGTCCTGCATCATGAATAAAGCAATCATAAGTACAGAGAATAGTAGAAACATTGATGTAAAGCCATTTAGTTTAGTTTTTTTCATTTGTAAAACCCTCTTTCGAATATATGTTCGGAATATTTGTTCTCATAATAATACGAACATATGTTTTTGTCAACCGTTTTTTCGAACTTATGTTTGCATTCGTGTTCGCATACTGCTATACTTACTTTAAGAAAAATAGCATGATAAAGAGGTGAGTTAGTTGACACAAAAAATTTCAAAGCGGCAGCAGGCTATTCTAACTTTTATAAAAGAGGAAGTTCGTTCTAAAGGCTATCCGCCATCAGTACGCGAAATTGGAGAAGCGGTAGGTTTAGCTTCCAGTTCAACTGTCCACGGGCATTTAGCTCGTTTAGAAAGTAAAGGGCTTATCCGTCGTGACCCTACTAAACCGCGTGCCATTGAAATATTGGACCAGGAAGAGATGAACATCACCAAACAAGGTGTCATCCATGTTCCGTTAATCGGTAAAGTTACAGCTGGTCTGCCTATTTCCGCAATCGAGGATATTCAGGAATATTTCCCGTTGCCGGATGCTTACGGCTCACCGGAAGAAGAACTATTTATGCTTGAAATTATGGGTGAATCCATGATTGAAGCCGGAATTTTAAATGGGGATTATGTAATCGTCAAAAAAACGTCTACCGCGAACAATGGAGAGATTGTTGTAGCAATGACGGAAGATGATGAAGCGACAGTCAAACGCTTTTACAAAGAAAAAACTCATTTCCGCTTACAGCCTGAGAACAGTTCAATGGAGCCGATCATTGTCAATCAAGTTTCTATTTTAGGTAAAGTAGTCGGCCTCTATCGAAATATTCATTAATCAGAAGCTTGCCATTCTTATAGAATCGGCAAGTTTTTTAATGAATTAAAAAAACTCAGCCGTAAACGACTGAGCCTTTTATTACTTATGGCATGCTTCTATAAAACTTTTAAATAAGCGCTGTGCATAAACATCCCCGTTTGGCGCCAATTCTTCCGGGTGCCATTGTACCGCCACACAATACGGATGGGATTCGTGTTCAATTCCTTCAATAATGCCGTCTTTCGCAACTGCCGAAATAAGAAGTCCTTCCCCTAACTTTCCTACAGATTGATGGTGAAATGTGTTAACACGGAATGTTTCTTCTGTAAAAATCTCCTTAAATTTCGGTGTCTTCACTTCAACGGTATGTGCCAATTCTCCACGCTTTGAAGGTTGTTTATGTAAGATTGTATTCTCCACCTGTGATGGTATATCCTGAATTATCGTACCTCCGAATGCAACATTCATAATTTGTTGTCCACGGCAAATACCTAGAACAGGCATTTGTCTTTTAAAGGCTGCCTTCATTAATAAAAGATCACTGTCATCACGCTTTCTAACAACACTACCGATATGACGGTGCGGTTCCTCATTAAACAATAATGGATCGATATCCGCTCCACCAATTAATACGAGGCCATCAACTACATTTAATACTGCTTCTACGTTTTCTTCCGTAGCATTCGGTATACAAATTGGTATACCCCCCGCTAGTTCTATCGACGTCAAATATGCGTTGTTTATATCCAATTTCTTGTCAAAATCATACATTGTTAATCCAATAATCGGTTTCATTCATTCTATCCCCTTACAATTTAAAGATAATTCCAATTATTTAAATTATACTATTTCGTTAAGCTAAGTTACTACAAAAATATAAAAGGATTGCCTGATTGCAACCCTTTCCCTTTTAAACAATTTCCAGTTGTTTTATAAAATACTGTTTAATTTCTTTCCAGTTGTTCACACGCATGAAACCTTCTTCTGATCGATTGTACGGCATCGAATACAATATACCTGTTCCTTTAAATGACTTGAGTTGGCGTGGGCTATCGTCAATTAAATAATCAGTATGTATTACCGCTTTATTTCCACAAAACACTATGTTCTGTGTTTTAATAAATGGTAAATACTCCATTAACCAATCGTACTTCGCTGTAAATGACCCGGGTACATCCATGGCAGCTGTCGCAATATAAATCTCATAATGCTCCTGCAGCTCTCGAATGACATCAATAGCATCTTCATCCAGTACTTTTAAATCTCTGAAATAGCCGGGCTCATTTAATAGAGCAAATAATTTTTTCGCATCTTCTCTAGGTAAATCGCGCTGTGTCGTCAGAAGAAATTCTTCATCGGTAAAATTTGTCCCGAAATTCTCGTTATATGTAACACATAATTTCGAATAAAAGTCAGCCAGCACCTGGTCCATATCGATGGCAATGCTTTTTTTCATGTAATAGCCTCCTTGAAATTTCCTAATTTTAGTTTATACAATTGTATGGCAAAAAAACAAGGTATAACTCTTTACAATTAACAGCGTACATATTTACGTTTAAAGCCGATTCGTCCTTTTTCCACCTGTTTTTCAATTTCAGCAAAAGCGTGCAGCAAACCCGGCTTTTTCCCTTCACGTTTCGTTTCAATTGGCCCGATTTCCTTAGCGAATTGCACAGCCTCTTCATGTAGAGGTTTAAATGAAACACCTACTGTCATGACAAAGTTATTCATTGCTACTTGTGTACGTGGTGGTGCTTGACGGATATTTTGTTTTACATACTCAAGCATACCCAATAATTTTTCTTTTGAAAATTCTTCATCTTTACGATTGCCGAGCAGCCAGCAGTAACAATGCCAACCTGCCGACATTTTTAGTTCCTCACCACTTGCAATCCATTTATCGCTTACTTCTTGCGCAATATCGGATTCAGCCAAAGTCACTGCAACAACATAATCGGAAATCATATAAAAATAGGCTTGTTCAATCCAGCGGTCGTAATCTTCTTCAGTCATTGCTTTCGGATCCGCAATAACCCCGGCAAAATACATTGCATCATAGTTGCCTGTCGCATAAAGCTGTTCAGCCAGCTCCTGATTTATTTTTATTTGTTTTACATACGGTTTCATCGAGCCAGTCGTTACACCGAATAACGGTTCCTTTGCTCCATTGGACATATAAATCTTTTTTGTACGCTCTTTACCCAATGCCTCTAATTCTTGCATCATTGTATCAAGTTTCATAATAGCCTCCTTTTGTTCAATCGGTAAATTTTAATCCTTCTTATTATACGATTTATATGCTTATCATTCCAAGGTACTGAAGCATTGGTGATCGCACATTTAAAATTTTTAAAAAATTGGCAATTGATTTAACCGAATAATAAAGCAACCTCTGAACAGAATAATGTCAGGAGGTGATTTTGATGTCAAAAAATAAAAACATCAATAACAAGAATAACGCCGAATTCGGAATGGAAACGGATGTTAACCAAGTAATGCAGCAAAACCAAAAAGCTGAAGCTAAAAAGCAACAAGCTTCTGGTGCTTTTGCAAATAGCGGTTTGCAGAAGAAACCGAATTCAATGAATGCTGAGTTTGGCATGGAAACAAACGTTAACCAGGTGAAACAGCAAAACCAGCAAGCTGAAGCTAAAAAGCAACAAGCTTCTGGTGTGTTTACAAACAGTGGTTTACAGAAAAAACTCACTTCAATGAACGCTGAGTTTGGCATGGAAACAGATGTTAACCAGGTAAAACAGCAAAACCAGCAAGCTGAAGCTAAAAAACAGCAAGCTTCTGGCTCTTACGGTAAAAACCGTTTCCAAAACGGCAATAAATAATGCATTATTGAACCGGCAATTTATATTGCCGGTTTCTTTTATATTATACGAATAAATTACAACAGTTATTTTGGTTAAAATTGAATACGACTATACAAAAAGTGCAAAAAAAAAGAGCTGGAATTTTAGCCCCAGCCCTTTCTTCTTAGTACATTTTCATATATTGGTCGCGTTCCCACTGGTGAACAGTTGAACGGTACATATCGAACTCGATTTCTTTTGCTTCTTTAAAGTTCGCATAGATATGGTTGCCTAATGCTCTTTGAACCACTTCATCTTTTGCTAGTAATGCTAATGCATCATCTAAAGCTGCAGGCAGATTATCGATGCCGTTAGCTTTACGCTCTTCTTCGCTCATTACATAAATGTTTCGGTTAATTGCTGGTGGTGGTGTTGTTTTTTTGCGGATCCCTTCAAGACCCGCCTCTAAAATTACCGCCATCGCTAAATATGGATTTGCTGATGGGTCCACTGAACGAACTTCTACACGTGTTGATACGCCACGAGAAGAAGGAATACGGATTAACGGTGAACGGTTTTGCGCAGACCATGCTACGTAACATGGAGCTTCATAACCTGGTACTAAACGTTTATAAGAGTTTACTGTCGGATTTGTAATTGCAGTAAAACCTTGAACATGGTCAAGCACACCTGCCATGAATTGCATCGCTGTTTCAGAAAGCCCTAATTCAGTAGACTCATCATAAAATGCATTTTCTTTTCCTTTAAATAAAGAAACGTTAAAGTGCATTCCCGATCCAGCTTCACCGAATAAAGGTTTTGGCATGAATGTCGCATGTAAACCGTGCTTACGTGCAATTGTCTTAACAACTAATTTAAATGTTTGGATGTTGTCGCATGCAGTAATAGCATCCGCATATTTAAAGTCAATCTCATGTTGACCCGGTGCAACTTCATGGTGAGAAGCTTCAATTTCAAAGCCCATTTCTTCCAATTCCAATACGATATCGCGACGGCAGTTTTCACCTAAATCTGTCGGTGCCAAGTCGAAATAGCCGCCGTGGTCATTTACTTCCAAGCTTGGCTCGCCTTTTGCATCCAGTTTAAATAGGAAAAACTCCGGTTCTGGTCCTAAGTTGAAATCTGTGAATCCTAGTTCTTTCATTTCCTTCAATACTCGTTTCAGGTTGTTACGTGGATCACCTGCAAATGGTGTACCGTTCGGATTGTAAATATCACAGATGAAACGTGCTACCTTCCCTTTTTCAGCTGTCCATGGGAAAATCATGAATGAATCATAATCCGGATATAAGTACATATCCGATTCTTCAATACGTACGAAACCTTCAATTGATGAACCATCAAACATCATTTTATTGTCCAATGCTTTATCTAGTTGGCTTACAGGAATTTCTACGTTTTTAATTGTCCCTAAAATATCTGTAAACTGTAAACGAATGAATTTTACTTGTTCTTCTTCTACTAGACGTTTAATATCGTCTTTTGTATATTTGCCCACTAAATTCCACACTCCTAAATTTGTTCAGTACCGATTTTACTCGATCTTTTATAATTTACACGCTATTGGTAAAAGCGCGATAAATCCCCTTGTCGAATAGATGTTTTTTGCATGCGTTGTGCCTGGCGCATTTCTTCACGTAAAATTTTGCGTAAGTCCGAATCGGAAATTTCTTTGCTCGCTTGCTGTGCTGCCGGATCATTTTTCAAAGCAAATACTTTTTTGATCCCTGCCATATTGATGCCCTGTTCAAGCATATCTTTGATTTCCAATAAAGTGTCGACATCATTTAAAGAAAACATGCGTCGATTTCCTTCTGTACGGTGCGGCTGAATTAAATCATGCTCTTCATAATAACGGATTTGTCTTGCTGTCAGATCCGTCAATTGCATGACGATACTTATCGATAATAGTGGCATTGAACGTCGAATTTCACTACTCAATTTAATTCACCTCCCTTATCGCTATATTACGACTTGTAATTTACATTGTCAAATGTATGTTAGAAAA
This sequence comes from Solibacillus sp. FSL K6-1126, assembly GCF_038003445.1. NCBI lineage: Bacteria > Bacillati > Bacillota > Bacilli > Caryophanales > Caryophanaceae > Solibacillus > Solibacillus sp. FSL K6-1126. Next base: position 2,745,225 of record NZ_JBBOPD010000001.1, read on the forward strand.
ACTGACATTACTTTTTTAAATGAGCGAAAAGTAAACAGAATATAGCGAATTTTACGCATATAAAAAAATCGCCCATTAAATGGACGATCCCTAAATATCACTTTAGCTTTTGGACAGCAGAACAAATAGCATATTTTACATGTTCATATGTTAAACCACCTTGGATGAAGGCTGTATAAGGAGGGCGGATTGGACCGTCTGCCGTTAATTCAATACTTGATCCTTGAACAAATGTACCTGCCGCCATAATGACATCATCTTCGTATCCAGGCATATAGGCAGGCTCCGGCGCAAAATGGGCATTAATAGGTGAAGCAGCTTGAATCTCACGACAGAAAGCTACCATCTGTTCCGCCGTTTGGAATGAAACGGATTGAATGAGATCCGTACGAACATCAGTATAATGGGGAGATGTTGTCATACCGATTTCCTCAAGCATTGCGGATGTAAAAATTGCACCTTTTAAACTTTGTGCAACAATATGCGGTGCCATGAAGAAACCTTGGTAAAAGTCTGCTAACGTATTTAATGAAGCGCCTGCCTCAGCTCCAATTCCCGGTGATGTCATACGGTATGCACATTTTTCAACTAAATCTGCGCGACCTGCAATATATCCACCGATTTTTGCAAAGCCCCCACCAGGATTTTTAATTAATGAACCTGCCATTAAGTCAACGCCAACTTCTGTCGGTTCAAGTAATTCCACAAATTCACCGTAGCAGTTATCTACAAAAATAATGGCATTCGGTGCGATTGCCCGTATTTTCACAACCATTTCGGAAATTTGTTCAATCGTAAATGATGGACGTGTTGCATAGCCTTTGGAACGCTGTATCGCAATCATTTTCGTATTTTCGTTTACTGCCTTTTTTACACCTTCCCAATCGATTTTCTTATTGTCGATTAAATCTACATGAGAATAGCCAATCTTATAGTCTTTCAAGGAACCTGTATCCTTTTCGCCACCATCAACGATTGATTGTAGTGTATCGTACGGTTTGCCTGTAATATAAACCAATTCATCACCCGGTCGTAATACACCGAATAAACTTATTGTGATCGCATGTGTACCCGAAATGATCTGAGGACGTACGATGGCCGCCTCTGCCCCGAAAGTTTGCGCATATACACGCTCTAAATTATCTCGGCCCTCATCATCATATCCATACCCTGTTGAAGGATGAAGATGAAAGTCACTTACCTGATTATTTCGAAAAGCTGCCAGTACCTTTTGTTGATTATAAAATGCACGTTCATCGACTTCCTGATGATAAGTGCGGACTTTTTCTTCCACTTGTGCTGCAAGCGTTAATGTTTCAGCTGTTAATATTGATTGAAATGCCATAATTCCTGCTCCATTCTGTTCAAACTGTATCCATTATACATGAAAAAAAATAGTTTTGACGAATGTTTGAAAAACTGCTATCGTCATGGTCGAAAGGACATTAAGGGAGAGATGTTTATGGCGTGGGATGTATTTAGTTTGATCGGAACGGTTGCCTTTGCCATTTCCGGGGCAATTGTGGCAATGGAAGAAGAGTATGATTTATTTGGGGTGTACATATTAGGTATCGTTACAGCTTTTGGCGGCGGGGCTATCCGTAATATATTAATCGGCCTGCCGGTTTCGACATTATGGAACCAGGAGCTTATGTTTCAATTCGCGCTTCTTGCGATTACGATTTTCTTTTTAATTCCGCATCATTTATTTAAACAGTGGAGTCGATGGGGATACGTTACCGACGCAATCGGATTATCCGCCTTTGCCATTCAAGGTGCAATGCATGCTGTCCACCTGGAGTTACCGATTGTAGCAGTAATTGTAGCTGCCGTTTTAACAGGTGCAGGAGGGGGGGTGGTTCGGGACTTGCTTGCCGGTAGAAGACCCATTATACTGCGTCACGAAATTTATGCCGTTTGGGCGGCCAGTGCAGGTTTCTTAATCGGCCTTGAAATTTTTAAGGGGGATTTGTTTTTATACTTTTTATTTGTTTCCATTACTGTCCTGCGGATATGTTCATACACTAAAGGCTGGAGCCTGCCATCAAAGAAAATTTATTATACAAAGTAGGATAACTAAAGGGAGTGCCGAATCAATCGGCACTCCCTTTCTTTTGGAAATTATTTAAATTCTAATTCTCCATCATAGGCCATCATTCCGCCATCTAAATTCGTTACATCAAAACCTTGCTCTGCCAGATATTCGCAAGCATTTGCACTGCGTACCCCGCCTTTACATACGACGATGTAGGATTTTGAATTGTCTAGTTCATTAGTACGTTCCGGGATTGAGCCAAGTGGAATATGTACAGCACCTGGAATCATTCCGTGTTCCACTTCAAAATCTTCACGAACATCGATTACATTTAAATCTTCATTTGCATCGAGTAAGTTGATCAGTTCATCTGTTGTCATCGTTTTCATCAAAAATCCTCCAATACTTATAGCATCTTAGTCATTATAATCAATCAGATCAAAATTCGCTACAAGTTTGGCTAGGTTGTTACTCTTCTTCCGTTAACGCTACATTTTTGGACGGTACAAAAGTAGAAATTGCATGCTTGTAAATAAGCTGCTGTTTTCCTTCCGATTCCAATAGTACGGTAAAGTTATCATATGATTTTATAAGTCCTTTTAATTGGAAGCCATTTAACAGAAATACCGTTACAAAAACATTATTTTTACGTAAATTGTTTAAAAAAGTATCTTGCAAATTTATCGATTTCATCGTCGTTCAATCTCCCTTACCTTAAAATATATGCAATAGTTACCTATTCGTTATGCGTACAAAATTTCCCTTTAAATTTAATGAATTTCAAATAAACTTTTTATTTTACTCCAATCATTTCCGATCCACGCAATTTCCATTTTATTTCGGAAATAGGTAAGTTGGCGTTTCGCATAGCGACGGGAATTTTGTTTAATCTGTTCCACTGCTTCTTCAAGTGAAACTAGTCCATCAAAATGGGCATACAGCTCTTTATAGCCGATCGCTTTAATCGCCTGGACATCGCGGATTCCCGCTTCATATAGCGCGCGGACTTCTTCGACAAGACCCGCTTCCATCATTAAATCGACACGTAAGTTAATTCTTTCATAAAGTTTTTCGCGATCCATATCCAACCCGATTATTACATGGTTATATAACGGTATGTCCCCTCGATTGAATTGCTCTTCTGCTCGAGAGACCCCTGCAAGTTCTGCCATTTCCATTGCCCGAATAACACGTCTTGTATTGTTCGGATGAATGGACGCCGCCGCTGCTGGGTCCATTTGAACAAGTTTCGCATGCATCGCTTGTGGCCCTAACACTTCAAGTTCTCTATAATAATTTTCGCGAGCTGTTTCATCGACCTCTTGTTTGGCAAATTGAAAATCATATAGGACAGATTGTACATATAACCCCGTTCCCCCAACAATAATCGGCATTTTCCCCCGAGCTTGAATCTCTTCAATTTTACCGCGGACAAGCTGTTGATATTCTGCAACCGAAAAACCTTCTGTCGGTTCTTTAATATCAAGCAGGTGATGCGGAACCCCTTCCATTTCGGCTTCGGTAATTTTGGCCGTACCGATATCCATATGGCGGTAGATCTGCATAGAATCTCCGTTAATAATTTCACCGTCAATCTCTTTTGCCAAGCGGATACTCAGCGCTGTTTTTCCGGATGCTGTAGGACCGATAATGGCCACGACATCGATTTTTTTATTCATCTTTTAACCACCGTACAATTATTTCTTTTACTTGTTCTTTCTTTTTTTCGTTTAAAATTTCATGCCGCATCCCTTCAAATATATGCACCTTTACATGTTCTACACCCGCACGTGCAAACAGTTTACCAACATGAAATGCCCCTTCTGCTTCAGGCCCGGCAATCGGATCATATGTGCCGTTTACTACAAGTATTTTTAAATCAGGTCGTATTCGCGCATTTGCACGGTCATTTTCGAGCTTCAACATGCCTCCCGTTAAATCAACGAAAAATTGATTCGTCGGGATCACACCGCACAATGGATCATCAATATATTTTTGTACTTCCTCTTCATCGGTTGTAAGCCAGTCAAAATTTGTTTTCGGATTTTTAATTTTACGATTGAAACTGCTAAAACTAAGATCATTCATAAGATCACTTTGAATTTTTGCTCCCTGCAGGTTTACCAGCTGCTTCGCTATAATATGCCCTGCCTTATGAAGCAATGTCGGTGAACCCGTACCCGATAAAATCAGCCGTTCTATTTTATCACTATGCTGTTGGATAAAACGTCGTGCTATAAAAGAGCCCATACTGTGACCGAATATAATAGCCCGTTCTGCCGTTTCTTTCTTCAAAAAGGAAAGCACTTCTACAACATCATCTACAACAAGCTCAAAACCCTTTTCAGGTCCGAAATAACCAAATATGCCGTTTTTTTGCGCTGTAAAACCATGACCGCGATGATCATGCGCTGTTACAAAATACCCTTCATCACATAGCTTCTCCGCGAAATTTTCATATCGACCACTATGTTCCGACATCCCGTGCAAAATATGAATATGCCCTATACGCTTTTTACTTGGTGTATATGTACGGACAAAGATATCATGCCCGTCTGACATTGTGACAAAAAATGACCGTTGCTCCATAAAACCATCCCCTCGTTTATCCCGCATTAACGGGTAGTAATTTATCTGCCTCGAAAGCTTAGTGGCAGAGGCAAGACTACCCGTAAAAACCCGATTGGTTCGGGCCGACACAATGTTGGTCACACAAGCGTTGTCACAAAACGTGACGGTTTTAGCTTATGTTCCCTCTAATGAGTGGGATTGAAGAGATTCCCCACTTATTGAAGTTTCACTGTATGAATTACATTACCCGTTTAAACATTTTTTCCACTTCATACGACGTAAAATGAATCAATACAGGTCGCCCATGCGGACATGTAAACGGATTGTCAGCATTTCGTAAGTCATTAATCAGTCTTTCCATCTGTTCTTTATTTAAATAATGATTCGCTTTAATCGACTTTTTGCAGCTCATCATAATGGCCGCATCTTCACGCAATTTTTTTATATCGGTTTTCCGTGCGCTTAGCACTTGCTCTATTAGTTCCTCTATAATTTCCTGTTCTTCGCCTTTCGGGAACCAAGTCGGGTATTCCCTTACAACAAATGAAGAAAGACCGAATTCCTCCAAGAAAACCCCTACTTCTTCAAGTGCCTCCTTGGATTCTTTTAGACGTAATGCCTCATCAGCCGCATAATGGAATGTTAAGGGCATGAGGAGAGTCTGGCGTTCGTTTGCATTCACTTCTCCGACTTTATCTCGGAAATATTCATACTTAATTCGTTCCTGTGCTGCATGCTGATCGATTAAATAAAATCCGTCTTCCATTTGGGCTACAATATACGTTCCGTGAATCTGTCCGACAATTTCAACTTGTGGAAAATGCCTTTTCGATTCGACTTCTTTCATTGGTGACTCTTCCAGGTACATTTCCTCTTCAATAGTCGGAACTTCATGGAAGTCTTCCGTAGAATGCTGTTCGCTGCTTTCCGGCTCGGGTGGAGCTGCAGGCACGACCTGTTGTTGTGTCGGGACCGGCGCATACGGCTCTTTTACAATGGATGCTTCACTTGATAATCGCTCAACAATTGTCGATAACTTATCCTCATTAAATGTCGGCTGCATTGCAGGTGCCGGATTCCAAATATTCATCTGTTCAGTTGGCGTTCGAATTGGTTTTTCCTTTTTTTCAGCGAGCGGAATACGGATAATCTCCCGAATCGCTGAACGGATCGTATCTTCAATAAGCTTCAGCAGTTCCGGCTCTTTACTTAAGCGTACCTGATGCTTCGCCGGATGGACATTGACATCTGTTAATTGCGGATCTCCCTCGACATACAAAAGTACGATTGGGAAACGCTCAATCGGTAAATACGTATGATATGCATCTATGATTGCCTTCTGAATCACGAAATGTTTGACCCAGCGCCCATTGACGAAAAGTGACATATAATTTTTCGAAGCACGCGTAACTTCAGGTAAACTTGCAAAACCATGTATTTTATAATCTTGATTCTCCCCTTCAAACGGCAGCATTTTCTTCGCATTGTGTGCACCGTATATTGCCGCCAATACTTGCTGCACCTGGCCGCGGCCGTTCGTTTGCAATAATGTTTGCCCATTATGCACAAGTTTAACCGCAATCGTCGGATAGCCTAGCGCAATCCGGTTAACAAAATCGATTGTATGTCCAAGCTCAGTCTGAATCGTTTTTAAATATTTCAGGCGTGCCGGTGTATTAAAGAATAGCTGTGCAACAGTAATATCTGTTCCCCTGCGCAGTGCGGTCGGCTGGTGTTCCTTCAAATGACCGCCTTCCATATACAGGTGCACACCTCCATTCCCGTCCGAAGTGCGTAATGTTAACTTGGAAACCGAAGCAATCGATGCCAATGCTTCCCCGCGGAAACCGAGTGTCCGAATACGGAACAGATCCTGTTCTTTTTCTATTTTTGATGTAGCATGGCGGGAAAAGGATTTAAGAGCATCTTCCTCGTCCATCCCGCTTCCGTTATCAATGACTTGTATCGAATGAAGGCCCGCTTCTTCCAGGAAAATTTCGATTGACGTACTGCCCGCATCGATTGCATTTTCAACTAGCTCTTTCACGACAGATGAAGGGCGTTCAACTACTTCACCGGCTGCAATTTTATTCGATAGCCACTCATCCATTATTTGAATTTTTCCCAAAGCCGTTCCCTCCTTTATTGATTGCCTAGTAATTTTTGCTGCAGTTCATATAGTAATGTCATTGCCTGCATCGGTGTTGTGCCCATCACATTCAGCTTTGCCAATGCATCAAGCACCTCTTGTTGTTCCGGTGCGATTGCTGGTTCTTCCTCTATTGTAAACAATGAAAGCTGCTGGTCGTTCTCCGTCACCTGTTCCGGTATTTGCGGATTTTGAGGTGGTTCTTGTTTATAATTGATTGCTTGCGGCTTTTCTTCATTCGCAGCCTCAAATTGCTCCAGTAATACGCGAGCACGTTGTAAAATCGTTTCAGGCATTTCTGCCAGCTCCGCCACATGGACACCGTAACTTTTATCTGCGGCACCTTTTTTCACTTTATGCAAAAATACAACCCGGCCATCTTGCTCGGTTGCACTGACATGAACATTTTGCAGACGTGAAAGCTCATTTTCCAAATCCGTCAGTTCATGATAGTGGGTAGAAAATAATGTGTTTGCCCCGATTTCATCATGAATATATTCCATCATCGCCTGTGCCAGACTCATCCCGTCATATGTTGATGTACCGCGTCCGATTTCATCAAACAGCAGCAGACTGTTTTTAGTGGCATGTGTAATGGCATGCTGTGATTCAAGCATTTCTACCATAAATGTCGATTGACCTGCCGCTAAGTCATCTGCTGCACCGATACGCGTGAAAATCTGATCAGTAATCGGAAGTATTGCTTCATCAGCCGGTACATAGCAACCCATTTGTGCCAATACGACAATGAGTGCTACTTGGCGCATATACGTACTTTTACCCGACATGTTCGGACCAGTGATCAGCATCATATTTTTATCAATTGTCAGCACACAATCATTCGGTACATAACTTTGCTTATTGAGCATTTTCTCGACAACCGGATGTCTTCCTTCAATAATTTTCAAAGCACGTCCGTCATGGAATACCGGCTTTGTAAAACGGTATTTGTCTGTTACCATCGCAAAGCTCATCAGTACATCAAGCTCACTAATTTGGGCAGCCAATGCCTGTACACGGGGAATATACCCTTTTAACTGTTCACGCAATGCTACAAATAAATCATATTCCAGCGCAAGACTCTGCTCTTCGGCATTCAAAATTAGTGCTTCTTTTTCTTTTAATTCTTCTGTAATAAAACGCTCGGCATTCGCCAAAGTTTGTTTTCGTTCAAAGCGTGCCAGGTCTGTATTATTCAAATGGGATTTTGTAATTTCGATATAATAGCCAAATACACGGTTATAGCCTATTTTTAAATTTTTAATTCCTGTCAGTTCACGTTCTTTTTGCTCAAGCTGGGCAATCCAGTCTTTCCCGTTTCGGGAGGCATCACGATATTCATCGAGCTGTGCATTGTAGCCATCGCGAATGACATCGCCTTCTTTGATTGAAATTGGCGGTTGATCGGTAATCGCCTCTGCCAGCAATTGTTCAATATCGGCGCATACGTCAAGCTTTTGTCCTAGTGCTGTACATTTTTCCAATCCGCAGTTTACAAGCTTTTGCTGAATCATCGGTACTTGGCGTAATGATTCACGCAGCTGTGCCAGATCACGTCCCCCAACAGAACCAAATGCAACTCGCCCTGCTAAACGCTCTAGATCATATACATTTTTCAGCAATGACGTTAATTCATCCCGCAAAAAGAAATCTTCCAGCAATTCTGTAACAATCGCCTGGCGTGCTTCAATTGCATTTTTCTTTGCAAGCGGCTGGTGCATCCACTGTTTCAGTTTTCGGCCTCCCATCGCCGTTACCGTTTCATCCAAAAGCCACAGCAATGTACCTTTAGAATCACCTCCGCGTATCGATTGAATCAACTCTAAATTACGTTTGGAATTCGTATCGATGCGAAGGAAGTTATGTGCCTCAGTATAGGTAAACGGCTGAATATGTGATAACGAACGCATTTGTGTACGTTCCACATATTGTAATAATCGCTTTGCCACGCCTTGTAGCTGAACCGGCAAATGAGCGACATACTGATTTGCTTTTACCGGATCCATTTCTTCTGTTTCAAGCGACAGAACGATACCACCTGCTTCCGCATAATCTGCAAGCAGTAACTGCAGCTGCTCGTTTACGATCAATTCTTTTATTGCATATGCTTGTACTTGCTGAATTAATTGTTTTGCACTTCCTTCAATAACAGAACAATTGGCTTCGCCTGTCGATACATCCAAATAGGCAAATACCATTTCATCATTTTCATTACTTTCAGCTGCTGCAATGAAATGATTGGATTTCCCGTCAAGTGCTTTCCCCTCTGTAATCGTACCTGGAGTAATTACTTGTACTACTTCACGTTTCACAACACCTTTTGCATGCTTTGGATCTTCCGTCTGTTCGCATACCGCCACTTTAAAACCTTTTGAGACAAGTGTTTCGATATAGCCTTGTGCAGAGTGATGCGGTACCCCACACATCGGAATCGGATTATCGGTATTGCCAGAGCGCGCTGTTAGTGTAATTTCCAGAAGCTGTGACGCTTTAATTGCATCATCAAAAAACAGTTCATAAAAATCGCCTAAACGGTAAAATAAAAAAGCATCCTTGTAATCTTGTTTTACGAGTAAATATTGTTGCATCATCGGTGTATATGTAGTCATGTTTATTTCCCTCACTTGCTAAAACTTGTACAAGTATTATACCATTTGACTCGCATTTTGCCTTGCAAACGAAAAGAAAAGGAATTGTCTGAAAGTAATCTTCAAACAATTCCCCTCTGTTTACGATAGACTTTTGCAGTTTTTTACGACTTTAAATTTGCTGTTAAAAAATAGACGTTTTCACGAAAATGATGAGGAGTCATAATCTTTGCCATAATCTTTTCCGCCCGAGTCGGACGATGAAGACGATGACGAGGATGACGAGGATGATGATGAAGAAGTGCTGGATGGCTGCTGTGAACTTTCTTCATATGACCATTCATCTTCATAATCCAGTGGGTGTACATTAATCACAACTGTCGTTTCCCCAATTATCTCCACTAAAAATTCACGCTCGACCGTTACTTGGATTTTGTCGCCTTGCTTAGTAATCACTGCCTCAATACAATTCGGCGCTTGTAATACACGGACTTTTACATCATTTGAATCGACTTCATCTCCATCACGGAATGACAGTTTGACACGGTCCTTATAGGAAATTGTCTCTGTATGCACTGCCGTTTTTGAATGATTGTTATATGCGTACCAAACATTCACCTCGAATTTCCCTGTCACCTCAACAAATTTACCGTTACGTTTCGCCTGGTATTGATGGTTAATTACCCAACAACCTAATATGCTCGTTGGCGCATTCGGTGGACAGAGCGTTTCTACACATTCGGTACGCTTCTTCCCTTTTGCAATAACTGCTTTCGTCACAATTTGACGTAAACGCTTCACCGAACATCTCTCCTTTCTTCAACTAACTCGACTTATTGTATGCGACAGGTGCCTAAAGGGTGAAATGAGTTTTTAGAAAAAAAAACTACTACAAACCTTTGTTGTAGTAGCGCTTTTGCTATTGCTTCACTCAATTATACCTCGGTTCAGTTATGTCGGGAAGCGGGATAAGGCCTACATAGTGCTGTCTTATTTAGCCCATCTTTTATTTTACTGAGAGCTTCATTTGCTGAATGAAGTTTTTAACTGCTGATTTAATAGTTCATTAATTTGTTCAATTAACATTGGTTTATAATAATAGTATCCTTGCCCAACCTGACAGCCTAATCGCTTTAGCTCAAGATGCTGTTCTTCTGTTTCGATTCCTTCTGCTACAGATACCATGTTCAAGTTATCCGAAAGCTGAATAATGGTTTTAATAACGGCATTCATCCGTGGATTCGCTAAATTATCGACAAAACTTTTATCAATTTTGATTTCTTTAAATGGCAGTTCCTGCAAATAGCTGAGTGATGAATAACCAACACCAAAGTCATCAATCGATGTTTCAATCCCCAGCTGTTGCAACTCGTCGATAATTTTTTTTGCTCTTATGACATTTTCCAGTTCGACACTTTCGGTTATTTCAAATTTTATAAATTTCGGATCTATTTTATAGCTTTCTATAAGGGCAATGGAACTTTCTACAAATGCCGGATTATAAAAATGGCTTGGTGAAATATTGATCGCTACTTGATACAATTTCAATCCCGCATCGTGTCGCTGTTTTTGCCATAGAAGCACCTTCTTGAAAATTTCGAGGTCTACTTTATAAATATTACCGGTATTTTCTGCAACCGGAATAAATAACGTCGGTGAGACAACACCTAAATCCGTCGAATTCCAACGTGCCAAAGCTTCAAAACTTTCAATTTCCCCTGTCATCAAGTTCACTTTCGGCTGGAGCATCGGAAAAAATTCACTATTTTTTAGACCGCGAGCAAAATGGGCCAGTACATTCATTTCTTGTTCTACAGATTCAATTAAACTCATATTAAAATTTTTAATAACAGTGCCCGTTACTTTAAGTGCACTTGATAACGCAATATCCGCCTGGCGGACTGCTTCTATGTAATTAATACGGGAACTAAAAGATGAAGTTCCTATTTTTAATGTTAAGTATACTTCTTTTCCATCAATATAATATGGCTCTGATAAAAACTGTTCAGCTACAATTGGTGGAATCTTCATTTCCCGTAATGATAAACGTGTCGCTACAATAATCGCTGAATGGGTATACCTCGCAATGATCGAGTCTGCGAATGATGGGATATTCTGTATTCGATTTGCTAGCTGACGCAGCACTTCATCCCCGCCTTGCCGGTCATACAAATCAATAATATTTTGATATTCTCCCGGTTCAATAATATATAAATGCCCCATCGACTGATTTGCAGTAAAATCATTTAAAATGATTTTAAAGCGTTCATAATTATTTAATCCGGATGCAACATCACAAAAAGCAAGACGGTGAATCGCACTTTTTTGGTCAAAATATTTTAATGCGAGTGTAACAATCGGTGCGATTCGGTTCATGAATTTTATTTCAATCGTTTTTGGTTCTGCCCGTTGTTCAAAGTACATTGTAAATAAACCGATCGTTTTTTCTTCTGAATTTAAAATTGGCTGACTCCACATTGAAACTATACGATATTTATCGATAATCGGTCTATATGCTTCATGATAAATCGATTGCTCTAAGTCTTTTAAAATGAGCGGTTTATTTATTTTCCTATTGTCTTTCATATCCATCAATAAAACTTTCTCATCGAGCTCCTTCAAATCTTTCCACATTTCACCGTAAATATTAATCATCCGGTCATTTTCATCAACAAGGACGATGGAACAATGGCATTTCTTTCCGAAAGTTATTTCAACCGATTTGCAAATATTACGTAATACATTTTCAAGTGGATGCCCTGTTTCCAGACTAAAGTAGACTTCACGTTCCAGCTCAATCAACGACTCTATGTTCATGGAGTCCGTTACATCTTTCATTATGATCACACAATATTGGATTATTCCTTGCTGATTAAACATTGGTAAATGCCTGACTTCATTCCAAAATGCATACCCATCTTTCCGGTAATGAAAGGATGATGTTTTAAATGTCAGTCCATTTTCAATACTTTCCTGAATCGAATTCTCATTTAACATGTCAGTAAGAGGTCCCTGTAGTAAAGAAAGTGTTGACCCGAGCACATCATCTTCCCTGTACCCTGTTGTTTGCGTAAAGATCTGGTTTACAAATTCAATTGTATACCCTTTATTCGGGTTAATAATTGCTACTGCCAAATCAATCTGCCGAGCCATCTGACATAACCAATCGTACAATCCTTCATCACTTACACTTAGATTATCAAATTCGTTCATTAGTAAAGTCCTTCCTATATAGTTCTAACTAACTTAAATCATAACAAAAAACAGTAGGAATATCGACATATTTATTGTCACATATTGCTAAACTTTTAGAATATTAACTCTACATAAAAAAAGATATCCACGTGGGATATCTTTAATAATTATTTTAAGAACATGAGCCTGGTGTACTATTACGTACTTTTGATCCTGTTTCGCCTTTTAGTACATCGCCGCCTGTAGAAGCAATAACTTCATCTGTAACATTATTCGCAATGGCATTTGATACTAATTGTAACAGTTCATTTACTTCCGTCTGTGATTGCTTAAATTGTTGAACGACTGGTAATTCATCGATTTCAGTTTCAATTCCCGTAATTTTACCTTCAATCATATTAAGCGCTTTTTCTTTCCCTAAGTGCTGAAAGTTAACCGCCTGCTTTTGCAATGCTTTTAAAGAAGCGATCTTTTCGCGGACAAATTGATTTTCATTAATTTGTTCTTCCGCTTTTTTGAAAAATTCTACTTCTTCAGTATTCGCAATCATATGGGCAATTTCTTTTGCTTTTTCTACAATCTCATCTTTTGTATACAATTTTGTTGTCATTTTACGAACTCCCCCTCTTTTGTCACTTCTTCTACAAACTCACCCATTAAAGAGTAAGATTTTGCTTCTAAAATTTTTACATTTACAAGCTTACCAATAAATTTTGGATCTGCCTTAAAGTTAACAAGACGGTTTTTGCGCGTATAGCCAGCTAACACATCATCGCGTCTTTTACTGCTGCCTTCAACTAAAACTTCAACTGTTTGACCTTCCAAACCTTTGAGCGCTTTTGCAGAATACTCAGAGACAACCGCATTTAAACGGTGCAGACGGTCTTTCTTTTCTTCCTCTGTTACATTATCGACCATTTTTGCAGCCGGTGTTCCTTCACGAGGCGAGTAAATATACGTGAACGCCATATCAAAGCCGACTTGACGATATAAATCAAGCGTTTCCTGGAATTGCTCTTCCGTTTCATTCGGATAGCCTACAATGATATCTGTTGTTAATGTTACACCCGGAATTGCCGCTTTAATTTTATCGACTAATTGCAGGAAATGCTCACGTGTGTATTTACGGGCCATAATTTTTAATATTTCGTTTGAACCGGACTGGACCGGTAAGTGGATATGGTCAACAAGATTACCGCCTTTTGCCAATACTTCGATTAAATGATCATCAAAGTCGCGCGGATGACTTGTCGTAAAGCGAATACGCGGAATATCGATTTTACGGAGCTCATCCATTAAATCACCTAGTCGGTATTCAATATCATCAAAGTCTTTGCCGTACGCATTGACATTTTGGCCTAAAAGCATAATTTCTTTATAGCCTTGTGCAGCCAATTCACGCACTTCCTGAATAATTTCTTCCGGGCGGCGAGAACGTTCCTTGCCTCGTGTATACGGAACGATACAATATGTACAGAACTTGTCGCAGCCGTACATAATATTCACCCATGCTTTAATCGAGCCAATACGTTTTTTCGGAAGGTTTTCAATGACATCGCCTTCTTTTGACCAAACTTCGACAACCATTTCCTTTGACATATAAGCATCGTGTAAAATATTCGGTAATCGGTGGATATTATGTGTCCCGAACACCATATCAACATGCTGATACTGTTTTAATATTTTGTTCACGACAGATTCTTCTTGCGACATACATCCGCAAACACCAATCAGCATTTCCGGATTTTTACGTTTATATTTTAACAGGAAGCCTAGCTCACCGAATACTTTATTTTCCGCATTTTCACGAATGGCGCACGTGTTTAGTAAAACAACATCCGCTTCTTCAATCATTTCAGTCGGTGTATAGCCAAGCTGCATGAAAATACCAGCCATTACTTCTGTGTCATGCTCATTCATTTGACAGCCGTATGTTCGAATATAAAACTTACGATCCTGTCCCATTCCTAAATATTTTTCTTCGATATCAAAATCTTTATGATATTTTACTTCTTCTTTACCGCGCTTTTTCGCGTCTTTTAGTGAAGGAGCCGTAAATACTTTCTCAAAATATTTACTATAGTCTTTTTCTTCCTTAGGTTGTTTAATCTGCTGACTAGCTAGTCGTTGTTCTTCATTCATCGACTACTTGCCCCCCTATCATTTATTACCTTTACTCATTTCATCATTATAGCGAACTGTTGCTGTTTGTTACAAGCTAGTCGATAAATTGTTTGTAACTATTCAGGTCATTATCACGTAAAATTGTAAAAAATGTGACACTCAATTTGATTACCTGTGCCCAATTCATTTCATATTCCGATTCAAATTGATGCTTTGGCAAGCGCAGAACATCTTGAAATAAACGTTTTGCTTCAATGTTTTGCTGCGCTAAATATGCTAAAAACGCCAAAAACAGCTTGTGGTCTTCCAGTTGCAATGCTTTATTTTCCAGCAGAGCATCTACCCGGCTTACAGGCGAATTGGCACGTTCAAACAATTTATTCAATTCACTTTCCAGTTTTTCATTTTTATAATGCAAAAAATTTAAAATATCGGTCATATTTTCTACCTCATTTTCAAAAAACATTTCAGTAAACTATCCTCTAAAAATAAAAGGCAGAAAGATTGCTCTATCTGCCTTTTACAAATACTATTTACTATCATCCATTTTCAGTACAGCCATAAATGCTTCCTGAGGAACCTCTACTGAACCTACTTGCTTCATACGTTTTTTACCCGCTTTTTGCTTTTCAAGTAATTTACGTTTACGTGAAATGTCACCGCCGTAACATTTAGCAAGTACATTTTTACCCATTGATTTAATTGTCGAGCGGGCAATAATTTTTTGACCGATCGCAGCTTGCACCGGTACTTCGAATTGTTGACGCGGAATCAGCTCTTTTAATTTTTCAACGATTACTTTTCCGCGTTCATATGCAAAGTCTTTGTGTACGATGAAGCTTAATGCATCTACCTGTTCACCGTTTAGCAGAATATCCATTTTGCTTAACTTAGAAGGCTGGTATCCGATTAATTCATAATCGAATGACGCATAGCCTTTCGTATTTGATTTTAAGA
The DNA here is from genome assembly GCF_038003445.1 of Solibacillus sp. FSL K6-1126. Classification (NCBI taxonomy): domain Bacteria; kingdom Bacillati; phylum Bacillota; class Bacilli; order Caryophanales; family Caryophanaceae; genus Solibacillus; species Solibacillus sp. FSL K6-1126. Next base: position 2,760,844 of record NZ_JBBOPD010000001.1, read on the forward strand.
AATCAAAGAAATCGTAAACAATTTCAGCTAAAGGCATTTCATAAACGATTTTTACACGTGTGTCATCGATGTAATCCATCCCTGAGAAGTTACCGCGTTTCTTCTGGCAAAGCTCCATAACAGCACCTACGTAATCATTCGGTACCATGATTGTCGCTTTTACGTACGGCTCTTCAATGCGGTCGATTTTTTGCGGATCCGGCATCATTGACGGATTATCCACTTTCAATACCGAACCATCCGTTTTTGTCACTTCATAAATTACAGAAGGCGCAGTCGTGATTAAATCAATGTTGAATTCACGCTCAATACGTTCCTGAATAATTTCCATGTGCAATAGTCCTAAGAATCCGCATCGAAAACCGAATCCTAATGCCTGAGAAGTTTCTGCCTCATATTGTAATGCAGAGTCATTTAATTCCAGTTTTTCAAGTGCTTCACGTAAATCGTTGTATTTTGCTGTGTCAATTGGATAAAGACCGCAATACACCATCGGATTTAGTTTACGGTAACCTGGAAGCGGCTCTGTCGCAGCATGGCTGCCTGCAAAAGTTACTGTATCACCTACACGTGTGTCCTGAACATTTTTAATTGATGCTGTCAAATACCCTACATCACCAACTGTCAATTCAGCTTGTGGTACCGATTTTGGTGTATGAATCCCTACTTCAATTACTTCAAATTCTGCACCTGTTGCCATCATTTTAATTTTATCTCCGGCTTTAACCGTACCATTTACAATACGGATTGAAATGATAACACCCTTATATGCATCATATACAGAGTCGAAAATCAGTGCTTGTAATGGGGCATCTGGATCACCTTGTGGGGCAGGTACTTTTTCAACGATCTGCTCCAAAATATCCTGGATCCCAATTCCTGCTTTTGCTGATGCAAGTACTGCTTCAGAAGCGTCCAGCCCAATCACATCTTCCACTTCAGCGCGAACACGCTCCGGATCTGCAGCAGGTAAGTCGATTTTGTTGATTACCGGTAAGATTTCCAGATCATTGTCCAATGCCAAATATACGTTAGCCAGCGTTTGTGCTTCAATTCCCTGTGCAGCATCTACTACTAGAATAGCACCTTCACATGCCGCTAATGAACGTGATACTTCATATGTGAAATCGACGTGACCCGGTGTATCGATCAGATGGAATGTATAGATTTCGCCATTTTTAGCATTATATTTCAATTGTACGGCATTTAATTTAATTGTAATTCCGCGTTCACGCTCAAGATCCATAGAATCCAGCAGCTGCGATTTCATTTCGCGTTGTGTAACGGTTTGCGTCGTTTCCAATAAACGGTCCGCAAGAGTTGATTTTCCGTGGTCAATATGTGCAATAATCGAGAAATTTCGGATATTCTCTTGTCGTTTTAAACGTTGTTCTCGGTTCATGTATTATTCCTCTCCTAATTAGAAAAAACACCTGAGCCCATTTAGGGTTGGTGTCACTACATATGTAGGTTATTCATCCATTTACTTTTCTACTAAAATACAGCCTCTATCTCCCACCAATTTTAAGTAATGGAACATAGAGGCATAACGTATTTTAAATTATACTATGAATTGTAGTAAAACGACAACAGCGAACCTTCACCTACAATAGGAAAACCGTATTTCGCACTAAACTATAGCGAAATACGGTTTTTCATATTTGAGCGAGTAGCCGTGCTGAAATTGCTCTACGTGTCTCACACTACCCGCCTGCTATTTGTAAATCAATTAATACTTAAACTGCTGATTCAACGAAAGCAACCCGAATCGCCTGTGCTAAAACCGCCATCGTTCGTTGAAGTTCTTCTTCGGTGTTGTCGATACCCCCAAATTCAATCAGCAATACATTTGTTGCAAGATCTTGATTATAAACACCATCTACACCAGTACCAGACTTTTTAATAATTCCTCGTGAAATGCCAGGCACAATGCTGTTCACTTGCTCACTCAGCATTGTTGCATAAGCTAAATTCGCTTCATATGCAGGATGTTCCGCGCCGACAACAAAAGCAATTTTTGCATATTGTTCATTATTTGCTGTAAGTGTCGTTACTTTTTTAGGGGCTGAATCCCGGTGAAAATCGATTACAAGTTCATATTCGTTTTCTTCCAAATACTGTGCCAATACAGGTCGAGCCACTTTGTACGCTTGGTGAAATGTTGCATCAACCTGTTTCATTTCGGTCATAACATCAAAATCTACAATATGTGGTGTTAAACCGTTTAATTCAAGATAATGCTGCATCATTTCTTGTAGTGAAAAGATATTCATTTCTTCATCATAAACTGCCTGCATCCCTTTTGTTTTTTTGACGATTGGCTTATAGGATTCGTGTGAATGTGTGAACATCAACAGTACATTGAATGGATCAATTTTCGGTTCTTCAGGTACTGTCACAATTGGCTCTGCCGCCGCATAAACAACGTGGGGACGTTCACTTTTACTTTTTTGTGTAGTCATTTCATTATTTGGAAAAGGGAATTGCCCAATAATGATAGGCAGTGAAAATAAAAATAAGAACAATAATGAGAAGCGTTTTAGTTTCCGCAAACACATCACCCTTTCTCCAATACAATATGGGAGAAGAGTAAAACTTAGAACGTATAACTAGCTTTTATTGTTCAGAAAATAAATTGCCGGTTAATTACCGGCTTTTTGTTTTTCTTCAAGCCATTTAAACAAGCCTTCGCCTAGTAAAAATGCATATTGACTCAGCCAGAAGTCAACCTCTTTCGGAGTAACCATCAACCGCTCCGGATGGGTACTGAATACTTCTTCAAATAATTGTCGTCGATCTTCTGTCGGCCATGTTGCCCACTGACCGAAAATCGGCTCAACTTTCGTTAAATCGACTTCCTCGTTTACAGGTGTCCAGCTTGTAACTGAGAGCTTGCCTGAAGGTTTGTCTCTTTCCTGTATTTTAGCCGCAATCGACCTGAATGCTACATCTATTGCATCGGCTATTAAAATAGGTGCTTCCACAACTGTCGGAACTCCGATCGCTGTTACCGGTACGCCGAGCATTTCCTTTGAAATTTCCTTGCGATGGTTGCCGACACCTCCACCTGGATGTATGCCGGTATCTGTCAGTTGGATTGTCCGGCATAAGCGGGCACTTCCGCTTGTTGCAAGCGCATCGACGATAATAACAAGTGCAGGTTTAATTTTTTCTGCCAATGCATGAATATAATCGCTCGTCTCAAATCCTGTCTGCCCTGTAACACCTGGTGCATACAAAATAAACTTCGGGGAATCCAGTTCCGATTGTTTTTTATGCATCGCATCGATTGTATAAGGGCCAATCGCATCTGGGGTAATCGTCTTGTTTCCTAAACCGATCACTAGAATTTTTGAATCCGCCGTAATCTTGACATCCTTGTGCAGATCATGCAGGTAATGGATTAAAGATTCCTGCATTTGCTCAAATCCATGTCGGTCTTCCGAAGTTAATGTAGGGATCGACAACGTTATATACGTCCCTTGCTTTTTACTTATTCTTTCTTCCCCAGTAGCATTCACTTCAACTTTTGTGATTTTGACACGATTTTGTTGGGATTCTTCCATGTGAATGCCACGTTCATGTTCCAATGTTTCCTTTTGTTGTTTCGTTTGATGTTGGACAACTTCTGCTGTTTCATCAATTAAATCTGTTCGATTCCAATCAATTTTTTTCATAATGCACCTCCACAATTCAGTTTGTTCAAACTGTCAAGTAAATATTCTTTGCATTTATGTATTGCAATTCTTTCAATCCTTTGGTAGAATGATTTTTGTTGTATTGACACATGAATAAGTGAGAAAATACTCATCTCGTACCTAAATCTAGGAGGTGAAAGAAATGCCAAACATTAAATCTGCTATCAAACGTGTAAAAGTTAACGAAAAAGCTAACGCTGCTAACGCACAAGCAAAATCTGCAATGCGTACTACAGTTAAAAAAGCTGAGCAAGCGATCGCAACAGGTGCTGAAAACACACAAGAATTAGTAGTTGCTGCTTCTAAAGCATTAGATAAAGCTGCTTCTAAAGGTCTTATTCACAAAAACGCGGCTTCTCGTAAAAAGTCTCGTTTAGCGAAAAAAGCTTAATTGTAAACTTATAAAGCCAACTGTGCATCCGCACAGTTGGCTTTTTTCGTTGTTTTCTAGAATATGATAATTTCTATAGTTTCTTCATTAAAAACAGCTCAAGATGACGCTCACGATTTCCGCCTGTTGTTTTCAACTGGAGATCTACTTCCGCCAGACTATAGAGTGCTTGTAGTAAACGCTGGTCGGATGGTTGGTTTCTTTGACCTGAAATAATCTGCACTCGGTATGGATGAATTTTAAGCTGCTTTGCAATCTGTTGCTGATGGTACCCCTTTTTTTGCAAATAGAAAATATTGGACATCGTCCGGATATTATTTGCTAAGAGGCCTACAAGTTTGATTGGTTCTTCTTTTTGTCGTAATAGATCATGATATATTTTGAGCGCTTCTTCTTGATTATGCTCCAAATAGGCATTCAGCATTTTAAATGCATCATGCTCAAGCGTTTTTGCTACTAAATCATCTACAAGTTCACGTGTAATTTCATGATCCTCACCTAAATACAAGGCCATCTTTTCTATTTCCATCTGAAGCTGGAGCATATTGGGACCAACCATTTCAAGAAGCTTAACGACTGCTTCATCTGTAATTGCTTTCCCATGCTGCTGTGCTTCATTTTTTACCCATACATTCAAGTCGTTGTTTTGAGGTGTTTCCGCTATAAGCACTGTACATTTTTCTTTCATAAGCTTCGTTACTTTTTTACGCTCATCCAACTTTTCGTACGGCGCGATAAATACGGTAATGGCTGTATCAGTAGGATGTTGCAGCCAGCTTTCAAGGCGCTTTAAATCATGGTCAATCTTTTCTTTGCCCTTTTCAGTCGCTTTTAAAAATGATGCATTTTTAGCTATTATTAATTTACGTTCCGAAAAAAACGGAATCGTATCCGCTTCATCAATAACATAATCAATCGGCTGTTCATTTAAGTCAAAGGTCATGATTTCCGCTTCTTCATTTTTTTGAAGAGCCGCCTTCAACTGCTTAATTGTTTCATCTACAAAATAGGATTCTTCTCCTACAAGCAAGTAAACCGGTGCGAAATTCCCCTTTTTAAAATCTTGCCATACTTTTGTTATCATACTGGGAACCTCCTTTACTTTCGTAGTTCTAAGTATACCATTTTTTACGTTATTGAGGATGTCCAGTTTCTTATCTCAATATGCCATGAAAAAAATATCCTTTCTATCTCCTCTCAATTAATTTATGGATATTTATTGAAAATCTCAACGATATACTAAACCAATAAAAGGAATAATTAGCATTTCATATAGCATTTTCAGTTAGAATATTCTATAATTATTGAAGATTAGGAGGGATACTTATGGCAGGACATCAAGATCCAAACTATGTAGCTGAAAACCCATTTGAAGGTCGTGGCCGCGCGATGAAAAGCAATGACTTCCCAGATGCCGGTTACGGTTTCGCCATCGGTGGCGGATTCTTCATCGTATTGTTTATTATTGCAATAATCGTAGAAGCAGCTACACGTCTGTAATTCCTTAGTAGTGGAATGATTTCTTATTAACATGAGAAATCATCCCACTTTTTTATTTCCTGAAAAGAGCATTCGATTTTTCTATATATATTTGATTCTCAGAGATGGAGACTTCTACCGTACCATCTAATCCAGTTGTTGCGTATGGGATATTTTTCGATTCAAACCGATTAACAACATCAATATGCGGATGATTGTATCTGTTATTTTCTCCTGCCATAAACACGGCAAATTTAGGGTTTGTTACTGTGACAAATTCCTCGATGCTAGATGTTTTACTGCCATGATGCCCCCCTTTTAACAAATCGATATTTCGCAATTTCTCTTCATAAAGCTGAATCAGCTCCTTCTCGCCTTCCTGCTCCAAATCCCCTGTAAACAATGCGCGAAATGCATTATGCTTTACGAAAAGAACGAGGGAATCATTATTTCCTTCATATTCAATTTCCAGCGGCCATAAATATTCAAAAGCAGTTTGTCCGATTTGCCACTTATGACCAGCCATTTTCTCGATCAGTTTTGTATTTGTTTTCTCTAGCTCATACAAAAAATCATTCATAACCGGCTTAGCGATCGAGCCTGGTGTCACATGAACCTCCTTTACAAGGATTTCCCGCAACACCTCTTCAGCCCCCTCTACATGATCGGCATCCGCATGTGACAGCACAAATGTGTCGATTGTTTGCATCCCTCGACCTTTCAAATAGGGAACAACAACTTGACGCCCAACTTCATATACGGTTTTGCGCTCCTTCCATTCTTCCTGTTCAAATCGTAATAAGCCCCCTGCATCGATAACGATCACCGATTTTCTGCGTGGTAACTCAATAACAATGCAGTCCCCTTGACCGACATTGACAAAAGCAATTTTTAGATCACTATGCAAAAGTGGCTGTACATGAAATATAAAAGCAGGCAGTATTAAAGCAATGAAGACCTTTTTTAACGGAGCATGCTGATCGAGCAAATAAAAAGCGAAAAAAACAGAACTATATAAAAGGATCAGCCACATAATTGAAGGTTTACCAGGGTTCCACATTTGAACAATCGGCTGCTGAATATAAAGAATGAAATTTGTCAGCGCTGTACGCAAGGGCTCATAAATATAAAACAGGAAGGAGTCAAGCGGGAATGGCAAAAAAGTCAGTACAAGAGCAAATAAATTGATTGGCAAAATAATAAAGGAAAATAGAGGGACGAAAAAAATATTGGCGATAAAAGAGGAAAGGCTGATTTCATAAAAATGGTGTAGTAACAAAGGGTAAACGAGGATTTGACAAACAAAAGTAATATAAAAAGATTGTACCCAAAAATTAGAATAGCGCGCTAAAATACGGCCGGAATATACTAAGCTGTAAGTAGCCAAATACGATAGCTGAAAGCCGACTTGAAAAACTGCACCAGGCTCCAGTAATACAAACATAATAAAGCTAATTGACAGTGCATCATCAATCGGTATTTTCCAGCGAAAATACTGCGCAAGCATGATTAATTCCACGACGCTGACCGCACGCCAGATAGACGGTGCTCCTCCTGCTAAAACTGCATATAACGGCAATAAAATAAGCAGTAAAATTGTAGCGATTTCTCTACGAATCCTCAAGCGAAGCCACAACTGAAAAAACAGGAATGAGACAAGTGCGACATGCAAACCCGAAATCGCGAATAAATGGGTAATCCCAAGCTTTTGATAGGCACGATTTAATTGGTCATCGACATTTTCCTGGAAACCAATCAATAGAGCTTGCGCCTCTGCTGCAAGCGACGGCGGGAAAGTTTCGACAATGTGGCGCTTTAACTGAAAGCGCTGTTCAAAAATAGGCTGCATAATGGATTTTTTTTGATGGGAATATTGAAGCTGTTGAATTTCGATGATTCCTCTTGCATTTCTGCTTTGCAAATAGCGGGCCATAGAAAAGCCATAGCGGTGTGCAGGGATTGATGGGGATACTTGCTTCCCGGTTACAATAAAACTTGTACCAGCGAGCTGCTGTGCCTCAAAGCGCTGTTTTTCTTTTTCATTTCTCAATTCATAGGTGACATATACTTTCTCTCCCGATTCATTAATCATGAATCCTCGCAGCATCACACCATTTATATTGTACTCATCGGTCCATGTCAACAATGCGGGAAGCTCAACCGGCAATGAAAGCTTATTGGCCTCATAGGAGAAATAGCTGTAACTCCCAATCCCAACAATTAAAATAAGCAACAGATGAATGTTTAACAGTCGTTTATAATGACTAAATAATAACAATAAAGCAAGCAGTAAAAGAAGCCTTCCCGATTCAAATGCAGCAAGTGCACTAATACAAATCGACAAGGCGTAAAAAATCCAGTTATGCCTGAATAAGTTTACCAAATAAAGCATGCATCTTCTCCTCTAATGGGAGCAATTGATCGCGGCTTGCGCCTAACTCACGAAGTTTTTCGAGCATTTCAGCGGTTAGTGCGAACTTTTCATCTTGCAGAAAGTCAATTTTTGCTTCATCAAATGGAATATGTGCAACATGGACGTTAGCTTTTTTGAACAATTCCATTGCATAATTATTATTTTTATAATCTTTTGCATAATACACATTTTTAATTCCGGCCTGAATAATTGTCTTCGTACATGGCAGGCATGGGAAATGTGTGACATAAAGATCCGCACCATTTGCTGGCGTACCATATTTTGCACATTGCAGTAATGCATTTGTTTCGGCATGCACTGTGCGGACACAATGGTTGTCCACAACATAGCAACCTTCTTCGATACAGTGTTCGTCACCTGAAATGGATCCATTATATCCGCCGGCAATGATGCGCTTCTCCCGTACAATTGTCGCACCTACTGCAAGACGGCTGCATGTGCTTCTTAATGCGAGTAAATGACTTTGCGCCATAAAAAATTGATCCCAAGTAATTCGCTCCATATGATAACCCCCAAATGTTTTGTCACCTATCAGTTTAAACGTAGTTCCTGTCATTCGCAATGCAGGTTTGTTCAGAAATTTCACTTTATCCCACATTAACGGGTAGTAATTTATCTGCCTCGAAAGCGTAGCGGCAGAGACAAAATTACCCGTAAAAGCCCGATTGGTTCGGACCAACTTGATGTTGGTCACACAAGCGTTGTCACAGGACGTGACGGTTTTAGCTTGTGTTCCTTCTAATCCGCGGGGAAAGAACGTCCCCACTGAGTGAAGTTTCACTTTATTTTACATCAATTAAGTCCTTTAACTGTTCAAATGTCTTATCACCGATTCCCGTGACATTTTTTAAGTCCTCAATGATTTGAAAATTTCCTTGTTCGGACCGATGCTGAATAATCGCAGCCGCCTTGGCTGGGCCAATTCCTGGCAGCTGAGTCAATTCCCCTTCAGATGCTTTATTTATATTAATTTTCCCGTTGGAACTTCCACTACCGGAACCGGTTGCCGGACTCGCCTGTATTATCTGTTCCATTAACTCTTCAGGTTCTTCCCCTATTTTCGGTATATAGATTACCATTTCATCGTGAAGCTTTTGAGCATGGTTAATGAGCACCGGATTGGCATCGTCCGTGTATCCTCCTGCCGCTTCAACAGCATCGACAATCCGTTGTTCTTCGGATAATGTGTACACACCCGGATATATTACCGCGCCTTTTACATCCACCACTATTGGCTTAGATTCAGTTTCGATTTCCGTTTCCGGTATTGTGGAAGGTTCATCACTTGCAGCAAGTGTGATTTGGTCAATTGTTTCGATCGTAGCACGGTTAGAGGAATCATCAAAGACTAATAAGTAAATTAAAATCGCTGCAACTACTCCGCCCAGTAGGGCAATTTGCTTTTTATACTTCTCCAGAAATGGCTGCAAAATAAAAAACACCCTTTCATAAAGAAGGTTTTATATATGGAGCTTATCTCCACTATACAAATTCCACTTCTTTATGAAAAGGTATTTCAATCAAAACTGCCGAAACTTACTTTTTCGACTATTTTATTTAACCGCCCGAATAAAAATTCGTTCGCTTTCATCAGTCGGTTGTGCTGTCGTCCAGTCTGCCGTCACTTCAACATGAGAAAAACCGATTTCTTTCAGCCATTTCACATATTGCCCATATGCAAATGTGCGCTGATAATGTTCCTCGTCAAAACGTTCATACAGTCCGCTTTCTGTTAATACAAAAAACGTCATCTGATGATACACGGAATGCGGTTCTTCACCCGGTTCAGTATGCCAAACATAAGAAATTTCCCCGTCATCAAACGTAAAAGGACCATCCAGAAAAATATCGTCCATCTTAAATAATGAATGTACATCAAAGAATAGCTGTCCGCCTTCACGAAGACTGTCAAATATCCGCTTCAATGTTTCCATTACATTGTGCTGCTCTTTTACATAGTTAATCGAGTCAACCGGAATAATGGCAACATCCAAGTCGCTGAAGCCTTCCAGCTCGTCCATTGACATAGCAAAAAGAGGCATTGTAACTTTCTCAGCATCCATACGGGCACTGGCAATGGATAGCATTTCTTCCGATAAATCAATCCCTGATACAGCGTAACCCGCTTTATGCAACATTAATGCAAGTGTTCCTGTACCACAGCCAATATCGAGCAGATTTTTATAGTTCTGTGCAGGTGCATATGTCTGAATCCATTCCAAATATTCCGTGTACGGGATATCGGTCATCAATTCATCATAAACTTCTGCAAAACGCTCATAACTATTCATTGTCCATTTGTGGCGCGTCTAGTTGTGGTGCATCTCCCCATAGGCGCTCTAGGTTGTAATAGGCACGCTCATCTTTATGGAAAATATGTGCAACAACATCACCCATATCGACTAAAATCCAGCGTGCTGTGTCAAAGCCTTCAAGCTTACGTACTGTGTAACCCGCTTCTTCTGCTTTTTCTTTAATTTCACGTGCAATTGCCTGTACTTGGCGCTCTGAGCTACCTTCCGCAATGATGAAATAATCAGCTAAAAGTGAAATCCCCTGCATATTCAATGCAACGATATCCTCTCCTCGCTTGTCATCGATTGCTTTGTACGTAATATTTAATAACGTTTCATTCATGTATGTTTATTCCTCTCTTATTAAGCTGTTGTAGCATTCAATTGAAACAGGGTAAATCGCCTGCTGTGACGAAACTAAAAAACTGAGCGTATGGGTCACACATGCCCGGAATGCATCCTCTAAACTGATGTCTGCCAATGTTCTTAGTTCCTCTACACCGAGAAATTTACGATTTGGTTCAATCATATCTGCTACATAAATAATTTTCTCAAAAGTTGTCATATTCGCACGTCCGGTAGTATGGTAACGAATTGCATTTAAAATGGCTTCATCATTAATTTGGAATTCCGTCTCGACAATCCAGGCACCGACCGGACCATGCAATATTTCAGCACCCCAGTCAAGCAGGCGTGCATCCAACTGCTGCTCGGTTACAACTTGCTTCATCCAGGCAACATCCGCATATTTAGCGATATCATGGAAAATTGCCGCAATCTCAGCTTTTTTGGGATTTTCATCGTATTGCTGAGCTAAACGGATCGCTGTTTCCATTACACCAATCGTATGAATATACCGCTTTTCGGGCATTCGCTCTTTAATCGCTGCCAGCATCGTTTGACGTTCCATACAAACCTTCCTTTCGAATATACTGTTCAACTGCAGCAGGCAATAAAAACTGTAAAGGTGCCTCTGTTTGCTGTAATCGATTTCGAATATATGTTGAAGAAAGGTCAATTTGCGGAGCTTCCACCATACACACATCGTAGGTTGATTTTGCTTCACTGCCAGGGCGCTTTACTCCAACAAATGTGACAAGTTCCATTAAGTCATCGATACGGTGCCATGTATGCAAAGAATCGATCATGTCCCCGCCGATAATAAAATAAAACTGTGTTTGTGGTTCTCTTTCGCACAACGCTTTCATTGTATCTAATGTATAGGATACCCCTCCGCGCTCAAGTTCATATGTTTCCACATGAAAATATGGAATGTCCTCGATCGCCAGCTCAACCATCCGCAGACGCTGTGCATTTGTTGCCGAGCGGGACAAATCCTTATGAGGCGGTTTTGCATTCGGCATGAAGCGTACTTCCGACAAACCAAGCGCTGCATACACTTCATTGGCCATCATTAAATGTCCGATATGCGGTGGATTAAAGGTTCCGCCAAAAAGACCGACTTTCTTCATTACACTTCACCTTATTTCGTAGCTACTTTAGGTAATACGATTTTTTTATTGTTGCGTGATTCTTTATATAATACAACTGTCAAACCGATCAGTTGAACGAGCTCTGCACGAGTACCGGCAGCCAGTTCTTCCGCCACGACATTTTTGTCTTCTTCACAGTTGTCTAAAATGCGTACTTTAATAAGTTCGCGTGCTTCCAATACATCGCGCAATTGTGCAATCATTGCATCATTTACGCCACCTTTCCCAACTTGGAAAATTGGATCTAAGTGATGTGCCTCAGCACGTAAAAAACGTTTTTGTTTACCTGTTAACATAATTTCCTCCTAATTGCGCCGTTAAACGGGCAATCATTGCATTTGTATTTGGATAATGACCTAACCAGTGTTCGTAGGCTATCGCACCTTGATGCACGAACATGCCTAATCCATTGATAATTATCGCACCTTTTTGCTCAGCCGCTTGCAAAAATGGCGTCATTAATGGATTATACACAATATCTGCAGCAATTGCGCCTGCCGGGAACTTTTCAAGCGAAAATGGTAATGCAAAGTTGCCTGTTGTCATCCCTGCTGGTGTTGTTTGAATAAAAATTTCAAAATTAGCCAGGCTTCGTTCTGCTTCTTGCATAGAAACAGCTTTGCCGGCATGCATGTCGTCAATGATCCGCTGTGCATTTTCAACTGTTCGGTTGGCAATAGTTATATTTTTATAACCTGTAAGCTGTAGAGCAAATGCAATACCACGGGCTGCGCCACCTGCTCCGATTAGTAAAATCGGTGCGTCACGCTTCATTGTACCGATCGCATGCTCAAGTGATTTTACAAAACCAGGACCATCAGTATTATAGCCTTTTAATTTACCTTCTGCAGTGCGCACGACCGTGTTGACCGCGCCCATTTTTTCCGCAAGTTCGTCGAGTTCATCCAGGAACGGAATGATCGTTTGTTTATGCGGAATCGTTACATTCCAGCCACTTGTCCCTAACAGTTTGAATGATGCAACAGCTTGTTGTAGATGTTCTGGCTTCACGTGTATCGGAATATACGTTGCATCCACATTTTCCTCTTCATACCATGCATTATGCATTTCTGGAGATTTTGACTGTGCAATCGGATCCCCAATAACCGCAAACCACTTTTTCATCGACATTTCCCTCTTTCCTACTACCATTCATTCACTACAAAGTAACACTTGCTCCTACTGATGAAGAGACCGTTCAGTTAAATCAGTGACGGGCGAATGAATACTTCTACGCCTTTTGGTGCGTGTGCTGCTACGACAACATTGGCATGTTGCACAGTAACCCAGCCTAGCCCTGAGATGACTACATCTGTTTTCGGTTCTTTAATCGAAAACTCGTGACGCACTAATGGCGGTAATTGATCGATATGTTTAGATGTTGGAGGTGCCAGTAACTCACCTTTGTGCTCTTCATATAATTGATCCGCACGTTCCAGCTTCGTACGGTGAATCGGTAAGTCATTTGCCACATGGACAGTAAATGCCGAACGGTCGCCTTGAATAAAATCAAAACGGGCAAGAGCACCGATAAATAGGGTTTGTCCAGCATTTTGCTGGTACACTTTTGGTTTAATTTCTTTTTTCGGCATAATATATTTTAATTCACTTGAATCGATATGGTGTGCCATTTGGTGATGATTAATAATACCAGGTGTATCATATAAAGATGATCCGTCATCTAGCGGAATGCCAATCATATCAAGCGTAGTTCCCGGGAAATGAGAAGTTGTAATAATTTCTCCTTCACCTGTAGCTTGCTTAATAATCCGGTTGATAAACGTCGATTTGCCGACATTTGTACAACCTACAACATATACATCTTTGCCATTACGGTATTCTTCAATTGCTTCAACGACTTCCTGCATGCCTAATCCTTTATGTGCCGAAACAAGCTTCACATCAACAGGCTTCAAACCAAGCGCTTTTGCTTCACGTTTTAACCAGTTAATTACTTTCTTTTCTTTTACCGATTTAGGTAAAAGGTCTGCTTTATTTGCTACTAAAAGAACGGGATTATTTCCAACGAATCGGTGTAAACCTGGTAGCCAGCTGCCATTAAAATCGAATATATCCACGATTTTTACGATTAGACCTTGCTGTTGTCCAAGGCCGTTTAAAATACGTAAAAAATCATCATCCGTTAAACTAACAGGTTGGATTTCATTATAGTTTTTTAAACGGAAACAACGTTGACAAATAATCATTTCCTTTTCCAGCGAGGATGCAGGTGCATACCCTAATCCATTTTTATCTTCAGTTTGAATCACTGTTCCACAGCCAATACATTGTGGCATTTCATTCATTCACTATTTCCTCCTAACTACTATTGCACATTCATGCAAAAAAACTTGGGTCGTTTTTAGTCTTCCCAAGGATACTTTCCTTTTCGCTTTAAATCGTTATATACACGACGTTCGACGAAGCGGTTAAATTTTGTAACGAGTCCATCAGAGTCAGCAACAGGACGAACTAAAAACGTATAAAGTTTTTGACGTTTTGCACCCATCACATCTGTTAATAGCTGATCTCCCAGCATCGCAACTTCATGGCGACGTAGACGCAGCTGAACAAGGGCCGCATAATATGCTGCACCTAATGGTTTTTTTGCACGAAAAATAAACGGTATGCCATGCGGTTCTGCAAACTGGCGCACCCGTGCTTCATGGTTGTTTGAGGCAATGATAATTTTTATGCCTGCTTCACGCAACATTTCAAACCATTGTACAAGCTCTTCCGTTGCATCAGCACGGTCCCATTCAACAAGCGTATTATCTAAATCTGTTATGATCCCTTTAATGCCTAAATCCTTTAATTTTTCCGGTGTAATTTCATATACACTGCGAATAAATTCATCTGGTAATAAAAAGTTGTACAAAGCCGTAACCCCTAACTCAAAATTTATTTATTCATTATACCATAGTAGCAAAGGCTTCTCCCATTTTTATCTTCGCCCCATTTGTTACATTCTCCGTAAATTCAATTGTATTTTGTTCGAATAACATTACAACAGTTGAGCCAAAAGCAAAATAGCCAACTTCTTCGCCTTTTTTCCACTGTGTGGATGTGTTCGTAAGTTCGATTGAATTCACAAATGTCGCTCCTACTTTAATGAATGCTGTATAATGATCTTTTTCATAGTTAATTTCGCTAATCATACGATAATTATGACTGATCGGTTTTTTCCCGTATTGTAAGCCCATCTGGTTAACAGGATAAGACTTTTGCCCAAGTATGTATTGTCGCGTAACAACACCATCAATCGGACTATGAATACGGTGATAATCTGCAGGACTCAAGTAAAAAACAATATATTTGCCATTATTATACCTCTTTGCCTGTGTTTCATTTCCCATTAGATCAATTAAAGAATACGGCTTATTTTTCACAGTAAACATTTCCTGATCTTCAATATTGCCGAAAGCTTCTATTTTCGCATCAACAGGACTCGCAAATATATCCGCGCGAACATCTACCGGACGCACTTCTTCTTTCAACTGACGAACAAAAAAATCATGCAGGCTCGTAAATTCTTTTGGAGATTTTGAAACTTCTTGTATGTTAATTCCGTATATTTGACTATAGCTACGAATAAAATTTTTACTTAAACGGGATTGAGCAATCTGTTGTAAAATTTTCGAAGAGATTTTACCATTTGATAGTTCTATCATATTCCGGTATAATTTTTCCTTCATTCTAGGTCCTCCGGTTTTAATTAAGTATTGATAAAGTGAACGGGATAAAAGTAAATTATATAATGACTGGCCATACAAAGATAGGTCTTAATATGAATTAACTATTACCTTTTTTTAATAGAACAAGTATAATAGAATATAGCCGATGTGCAAGGGAGTGTTTTCCAATGTTTCTACTTCAAAAAGTCGATTCAACATTTAAAAAAATAAAAGCAAATGCTGCTAATATTATTACAATTACAAATATGTCATTTGGTGGGGCTGCAATTATGGCTACATTGAATGAGTATCATAGCTATAGTGTATTATTAATTTTTATCGCTGCTTTTTTAGATCGGTATGATGGTAAAGTTGCCCGTAAATTTAATCAGGAGTCCGAATTGGGAAAACAGCTTGATTCAATGGCAGACATTATTTCCTTCGGTGTGGCACCTGCCCTTTTAATGTATGAAATGGCATTAATGAATGCAGGATTTACAGGAATGATGATGCCCGTGTTATTCATCGCTGCCGGTGCGTTGCGTTTAGCTCGATTCAATGTAATGGATTCAACAGGCTATTTTGTAGGTCTGCCAATTACAGCGGCAGGTACGTTACTAACTATTTCATATTTCTTTACAAATACGTTATCTGAAACATTTTATTTTATTCTTTTTCCGGTATTAGCATTATTAATGGTAAGTACGTTTACATTGAAAAAAGTGTAAGAGCAAAATATCGCTCTTACACTTTTTTTCATTTCTGCGCAAAATTCATCATATACTGTCGAAAAGATGAAAGGATGTTAATTGCTTGAGCGGTTTTGTGACAGCATTGGTTCAACTTTGGCTTGAGCTTCCCGCATTATTAGGCTATTTAAAAGGGCAGACGTTTTATAAACCGTTATCACGCGAGGAAGAAGAGGAAGTCATCAATCGTTTTATAAAGGGGGATGAAAGCGCTCGTGTTGAATTAATTGAGCGAAACATGCGTTTAGTTGCACATGTCGTAAAAAAATTCCATCCTTCACACGATTTGCTTGATGATTATATTTCAATTGGCACGATTGGTCTTATGAAAGCCGTGAGCAGCTTCACACCAGAAAAAAAGACACGTCTCGCCACATATGCCGCCCGATGTATCGAAAATGAAATTCTGATGCATCTTCGTGCACAAAAAAAAGTGCAAAAGGATGTCTCGTTATTTGAGCCGATTGGTATCGATAAAGATGGGCAGTCTCTTCAAATCCGGGATTTACTGCAGCTTGACGAACCTTCAACAATCGAAAAAATTGAACGACAGGAAGATTTTGCCCAACTGTATCGCTATTTAGATACATTAGATCCGCGTGAGCTCGAAATTATTTCCTACCGATATGGGCTCCAAAACTTCGACCCGCATACCCAAAAGGAAATTGCTAAAAGACTCAATATTTCACGCAGCTATGTTTCACGCATTGAAAAACGGGCACTTATTAAGCTTTACCAGCAGTTTAAGCATGGAGAGAAAGAATAAGTCTCCTTTGATTTGAAAGGAAGTTTTCAAACAAACATTAAATTTAAACATGATAAAAAAATGCCCAATCTTTTTTGTGATTGGGCATTTATCGTTTTGATCCGAATTATAATTTTGTAATAGCGTTTAATACGATTTCTGTTGAGTGTTTTGCTGCAACAGGTAAAAACTCATCAAATGACATGCTTGATTCTTGTCCTGCAATGTCTGATAGTGCACGAATGACAACAAACGGTGTATTGAATTGATGGCATACTTGCGCTACAGCCGCTGCTTCCATTTCCACGGCTTTCATTGTAGGGAAATCTTTTCGTACTGCTTCAACACGCTCAGGATTGCTCATAAATACATCGCCTGAACAAATTAGCCCTACACTGTAATTATGCTCTCCCACTTCTTTTACTGCCTGTTTTGCGACTTCCATTAAATTTTCGTCCGATTTATATGCTGCCGGCATCCCAGCCATTTGACCGATCTCATAGCCAAAAGCTGTTACATCTACATCATGGTGACGTACTTCATCCGAAATAACAATATCCCCAACTTTTAATGCTGCATCAAAACCGCCTGCAGATCCTGTATTGATGACAACTTTCGGATTAAACTTTTCCAATAGGATTGTAGTAGACATTGCCGCATTCACTTTACCGATACCGCTTTTTAAAAGTACCACTTCCTTGCCTTCATATGTACCTGTTGTGTATTCACTGTTTGCGATTGTTTCCGTTTTCGTATTTTGTAGTGCGCCTCGTAATAATTCTACTTCCTGCTCCATTGCGCCGATTACTGCTATTGTCATTTATTCATTCCTCCAATTAAACTTGCTCACTAAACGCGTTATTGTGAACCTTCCAATGTTGATAAAACTTCCACTTGAATCGGTTTCCAGCCTTCATTGTCGACCCATTCAATACTTACACGGTATTTCTGTTCTTTATCCATCGATGTGACAACGGCAATTGCATTTTCCGCGCTACCGTTATTATTCACCCGCAGCACAATACTGTTTTCCTGCTGTAAATCGATGACACTAAATATTGCTTTAAGTTTTTCTTCGTAATCAATATGCCCTTTTTCATATGTCGATACATGTTCACCAGTTTGTGCCGTCGGATAGGCCGGCCAATTCGGATTTGTAATCACTTCTTTTACTGCCGGATCATCGGAAGGAATTACCATATTATCCGATTCAGAAGTCGGCTGTTCCGTTTCATCCGAAGAGTTTTCTTCCTCTTCTGCTTCTTCCGGGACATTGGTTTCTGTTTCATTATCTTCCGTCTCCTGCCCAGCATCATCTTCCGGAACATCTGTAGCTACTTCCGCCGGTGAATCTTGTTTTTCGGCTTCGTTTTTGGGGCTTGGCTCTTGCGTAATAATAAAAATTAATGTTGCCACAATTAATACAGCGACTACGGCGATTAAGTAATTTAATCTTTTATCCGCTTTCTGAAATTTCGTCTGTTTTGATTTTTGTTCAGCATACTGTTGTCGTGTTTGAAATCGTCTTTTTCGTTCCATTTCAATTCCTCCTATGCAAACCTATTTTAGCATTAGAACATCAAAGGTTGCACGGAAATTAAACACTGAAAAGTTTTCCAGTACTTAACAAAAGAAAAGCAGCTAGCAATTTATGCTAACTGCTCCAATAATTATTTTACTTCTAAAATAATAACTTCCATTTCTCCGCCTGGTGTTGTCAGTTTTACAACATCATCCACATGCTTGCCCATCAATGCTTTAGCAATTGGAGAATCATTTGAAATTTTACCTTCCATCGGATCGGCTTCAGCTGAACCAACAATTGTGTATGATTCTTCGAAGTTTGCACGTTTACCGTTGATCAGTTCATCAAATGTAACTGTTTTACCTAAAGAAATTGTATTTGATGTTTCGTCCTCAGTAATAATAACAGCATTACGCAACATTTGTTCAATCAAAGAAATACGACCTTCCACAAATCCTTGCTCTTCTTTTGCTGAATCGTACTCAGAGTTCTCAGAAAGGTCACCGAAGCTGCGAGCTACTTTAATGCGCTCTACTACTTCCGGACGCTTTACTGTTTTTAATGTGTTTAATTCATCTTCTAATTTTTGTTTTCCATCAAGTGTCATTGGATATTGTTTTTCGTTTGACATTATTCCCACTCCTTAGTATTAACTTGAAAACGTTTACTTTTTGCGTTTTCTATTTCTATTTCTAAAAAAATACGTATAAATTTAAATGTTATTTTCACGTATTTTGTTCATAAATAACAGAAAACCCGACTACTAGTTTACGGTATGTGTAAATCCCTTCTTTTAGAAGAAGTTTACACCGTAATACGGGCAGCCGAATTTTATGATTAATTATTTATGTTGTTCTATCAATTTAAAATGTAATTATTGTAAATACTACATCATCATATTACAAGTTCGATTCAGTTTCAAGAATTGTTTTTATTTTCGTTACCATTAAGTCAATTGCAACGTTATTTTCCCCACCTTCAGGGATGATTACATCTGCATATCGCTTAGTAGGTTCAATAAACATATTGTGCATTGGACGCACTGCAGTTAAATACTGTTCGATTACCGAATCAGCTGTGCGACCGCGTTCTTTAATATCGCGTTGAATGCGTCGGATAATACGTAAATCAGAGTCCGTATCCACAAATAATTTAATATCCATTAAATCACGAAGACGCTCGTCCTCCAGCACTAAAATTCCTTCGACGATGATTACATCTTTTGGTTCCACATGAATGACTTCATCTGAACGCGTATGCTGTACATAATCATAGACCGGTTTTTCCACTGATTCATAGGCAAGTAAACGATGAATATGCTCAATCAGCAAATTATTGTCAAATGCCAGCGGATGATCATAGTTCGTTTCCAGACGCTGTTCAAACGTCATATGGCTTTGGTCTTTATAATAATAATCCTGTTCGATTACAACTACTGAATGTTCACGAAAAACATCATATATAGAACGTGTCACGCTGGTTTTACCTGAGCATGAACCACCGGCAATACCGATTACAACTGGACGGTTTGACATTTAATTATTCTCCTTTCGCATCATATCAAAATGTGATAATGAGCGATCAACTTTAAATTTAACGATTTGTAGCGGGTGGCGGGCAACATCTAGTTCATTGCCGTCTTTATCCCAAAGCTGGCCAACCGTCATTTTGAATGTATCCATATTAGGGCCGAAAAATTCAACCGTATCGCCTGTCTTGAAATAGTTACGTTGTTCCAATGTAACCATTTGAGTGTCGGCATCATAATCCATTACAAAACCAGCAAAATCCCACTTCATTTTATGTGAATGGAAACCAAACATTTGTTGCTTATAGCTTGGCTCACCTTCAAAGAATGACGAAGCAGTTGCACGGTTTGCACAGCGCGCCAATTCTTCCAGCCATTCTTTTTCAAATGTAAAGTTTTCCGGGTCTGCACAGTATGCATCAATTACTTTACGATAAACAGAAATAACTGTAGCAATATAGTGAATCGATTTCATACGGCCTTCCACTTTTAATGAGTCAATACCTAACTCAATCATGTGTGGAATGGATTCGATTAATTTCAGGTCTTTCGGGCTCATTGCAAACGGTGCTTCGCCTTCGTTAAACAATGCCACTTCTTCACCGTCATTATTTTCATATAAGTCATAATCCCAACGGCAAGACTGACAGCAGCCGCCACGGTTTGAATCACGTGCCGTCATATGGTTTGAAAGCGTACAGCGCCCTGAATAAGCGATACACATTGCACCGTGCACGAATGCTTCGATTTCAATGTCTACCTCTTCTTTCATTTTACGCATTTCTTCTCCGCCTACTTCACGTGCCAAAACAACACGCTCCAACCCTTCTTCTTTCCAGTACTTTACCGCTTTCCAGTTGGATAAAGACTGTTGTGTTGAAAGGTGGATTTCTAGAGAAGGTGCACATTTTTTACAAGTTTCAATAATTAACGGGTCTGCAACGATAATTCCTTTTACGCCTGCTCCCTCGATTGCTTGCAAATATTCTTCCAGCCCGTCCATGTTTTCATTATGAGCGAAAATATTCGTTGTTACATATACAACGGCACCGTATTTGTTTGCAAATTCAACGCCTTCCTTCATTTCTTCAATCGTGAAGTTCCCTGCGTTTGAACGTAAACCAAATTCCTGGCCACCGATAAATACAGCGTCGGCACCGTAGTGTACGGCTACTTTTAATTTTTCCAGGCTTCCTGCTGGTGCTAAAAGCTCTGGTTTTTTCGTAATTACTGTTTTCCCGTTAATTGTTTCACGGATTCTATCATTTTGAATTAATTGTAGCATACTGCGTTCGTTCTCCTTCCTAGTAAACTGTTTCCTTGTAGATGAAGCCAGTATCCAGTGGACGTAACGCTGGCTGAATTGCTTCGATTTGCTCAAATAGTTCAGATTTAATGTCATCGTACGCATCTTCACCTTGCTCAAAATACGTATCAATCGCTTGACGGTAAAGTTTTGTAACTGTCACCGTATAATCAAATGTTTGAAGGACACCATCGATTTTAAATGAATCGATGCCCGCTTCAAATAATTCATTTAACTCCTCGATAATGCACATATCATTCGGTGAGAAAATATGTGTGCCATTCATATCCTCATAGATCGGATATTTATTTTTGCGCTCTTTATCGTGAAGGAACATATTTTTGTTTTCTTTTCGATTTTCAATTTCCATCGCTTCGTCACGGTAAAGGAAATAGTTTCCTAAAAGTGAGCGCTTAGATTGGAACATACAAGTCATGCCATGTACTTGCACTTCGATTTCATGCTTTGTATTTTCTTTAATTTCAATAACTTCATCCACTGAAAGTTCACGTGCAAGTATAGCACGCTTACTTCCGCGTTCACCCCAATAGTTCACTTGGAAGAAGTTTGTTGCTGTCGTTTCCGGATTCCAATGTAACGGAATGGTTACGTTGTTTTCACGCACAGCGATAATTACGGCTGGGTCTCCGAATAATAATGCATCTACCCCAATACGCTGCATCTCCACTAAATATTCATCCAACGCATCTAAACGATCGTTGTGGAATAAGGCATTGACTGCTACATAAACCTTCTTTTCTGCAGCGTGAATCAGCTTTGTTGCTTCTTCCACCTGTGCTACCGTAAAGTCTCCAGCTAAACGTAAGCCAAATTTTTGTTCACCGATCACAAAAGCATCTGCACCTGCCTCAAGCAGTGCTGTAATATGCTCAATGGATTGTGGTGTTACTAATAATTCTGGTTTTTTCAAACTAATCACCTCTTCAAACAAATTAACAAACCATCACCGACAGGGAAAAACGCACTCGAATAATCCGGATGTGCCATAATCCAGTCTGAAAATGTTTTTAAGTTGCGAATCATCGTTCTCTTTCTTCTAGGTACTTCTTTTATATCTAAATCCGATAGTCCGTGCATATACATATTATCGATGTATAAAACGCCACCCGGTGGAACGAGTGATGCGTATTTTTCGAAAAACTTCATGTATTGCCCTTTTGCCGCATCAATAAAAACAGCATCAAAAGTAGGTGGAAGTGTTTCCATGTCTACCTCTAACGCATCGCCCTCAATTACTTGTATGCGGTTTGCCACCTCTGACCTTGCAATGAATTCCTTGGCATACTGAACCCGTGACACATCACGTTCTATCGTCACAATATGACAATTTGGCAGCGCTTGCGCCATTCGTATAGCAGAATAACCAATTGCCGTACCAATTTCCAAAATCGATTTCGGGTTTTGAATGCGTAAAATTTGATTTAGTGACTCAATCCCGGCAAGCTGCATAATCGGGACATGATTCTGTTCTGCGAAGCGTTCCATTTCCATTAGTAATTCATCACGTTCAGGAATGAAGGAAGCAATATAAGCGTCTGATAATTCCATTCGTCATTCTCCCTTTACCTGGTTGTTTGCGCTCATCTTTCATTCACAAGAAAAAAGACGAAACGAAGATGTTTGCGCCTACAAAATTGTTATATAAGGACAAAAAATCACAATTTATAATAGCATGAAAAGAAAAGGAATGCGAACAATTTACTGAATTCCATCGTAAAACGGAAATTTCAAGCCATTCGATTCCTTTTCATCCATTAAACTCTCTTAGCGTAAGTATTTTTCGATGTTCGATAAATGTTCATCATACGTTTTAGCAAAATGATTTATGCCTTCTTTATCTGCCAGGAAGTATAAATAATCCGTTTGTGAAGGGTTCAGTGCCGCTTCAATTGATGTTTTTCCGGCTCCCGCGATTGGTCCAGGCGGTAATCCAACATTTTGATACGTATTATACGGGTTGTCCACTTCCAAATCTTCATACAGCACGCGGTCTTTATGAGAGCCTAATGCATACAGTACGGTTGGGTCTGTCTGTAAAGGCATATCAATTTCTATACGGTTATAGAATACACTTGCAATCGTTTCACGGTCCGTTTGGGCAGTTGCCTCTTCTTCAAGCAGTGATGCAAATGTCAATAGTTCATGAACAGATGTTTCACGTTCTTCCAATACCGGTGTATACTCGGAAACAATCGTATTCATTGCAGTAAGCATTGTATCGATAATTTCCTCGATTGATGGATCTTCCTCAAAGAATGGATATGTTGCCGGATATAAATAACCTTCTAATGGATGACGAATATTTTCCTTTAAAATGGCCTCTGACAATAAATCAGGATACTCAGTGATCAATTGCTCCACATAAGCGGCATCCGTCACTTTTTTCATGAAGTCCTCTGCTTTGTGAGAAGTATTTTTCTGTACAATATCAGCTACTTGCTCTAGCGTTAACCCTTCTGGCACTGTCATTGTAAATACAGGCTCGCGATACACACGACCTGTCTTTAAGCTTTCAATAATTTCGTCGAGTGTCATGGATTTCGTCAAAGCATAACTGCCTGCTTGGAATTCCGATTCATTTTTAAATTTAGTGTAATATTTAAAAATCTGCGCATTCTTTACAATGCCCTTATCTTCTAAAATAGTTGATATTAATGTAATACCTGACCCCATCGGAATTTCGACTTCAACTTTTTCGTTCGATTCCGGGTCCGTTGGTTTCAATGCCGATGTCACATAGCTATATCCTGCTAAACCGACGATGGCGATAATCAGAAGAGCGACAAGCGCGATGATTCCCACAATTTTACGCACCGTTTTAACTTCTCCTTTACGCTCTTTCATTTTATTGAACATTTCTTGCTTTTTATTTTCGTCCAGCACGGGAGCCCCCCCTTTTTCTCTTTCATAATGATACATAAAAATCTCTTTCGACACAATATCGAGCGACGAAAGGTATGCAAATTCTCACTATTTGCGACGTTTTATAATAGAAAATGTTCGTTTTTGTCTAATTTTGAACAATAAAAAAACCTTACCGCCGTATATATCGTCAGTAAGGTACTTGAAATTAGTTTTGTGCTAATGAATTTAATACTTGCTCTACCATTTCCCACTCTTCGTCTGTTTCGATAGGCAGCAAGTCCGCTACTTCACCGTTGTCGCCAGCGATATAGGCAGAAGCGAATACTTCTTCAAGAACAGGCTCATCGTCTTCCATAATGGCATAGAATAAGTAATTTTTGCCGTTGCTTTCGAAGCGGTGCAAAATTTGGCACATAACTTCTTCGTCATCGTCATTCGTGATCGTGAAGTAATTTGTCTGATCTGCGCCAAACTCCGCTAGCACCGTATTCATAACCTCTTCAACCATCGCCCATTCATCATCTGTTTCAATATCCGAAAAGCCGCTCATTTCGCCATTTTCGTCAAGTACATAGCGAAGTGCAGAAATACCGGCTTCTTCATCACCGATTAATGAGAATAACACATAAGAATGCTCTTCTGAATCAAATGTAAAAACAACGCGGCATTGTTGCTCCCCGCCGTCTTCTTTTTGCAATATAAAAATATTTTCTTCCATACTATTTCCTCCCAATGAATGAATAAAACAGAGTAGGCTCAACACCCACTCTGTTTTTATCGTGTCAAATGAATTATTCTTCTTCGCCTAATTCGTCTTCGATTTGGTTTAATACTTCTTCGATTAAATCCCATTCTGCTTCTGTTTCAATCGGCGTTAATTCGCCATCTTCACCGTTTTCAGCAGGAACAAATGCAGAGGCAAAGATTTCAACTGCGCCGTCTTCATCTTCTTCTGCACCTACTAGAGAATATAATACGTATGATTTACCGAACTCTTCTGAATCGAAAGTGTGTAAAATTTCGCAAAGTTGTTCGTTGCCGTTTTCATCGACTACTGTAATGTGATTTTGTTGTTCTGACATGATCGTCACCTCTTCATAATATTTAGGCATTGGTGCCTGTTGCTGCTCAATTCATTATACATAAAGCCTTTTCGGATAAGTACAAAAATGCCTCATATAAAGCAACTTTAGTTTTTACTATCTAAATAACCTTGTAAAATCATGACAGCAGCCATTTTATCAATAACTTGCTTTCGCTTTTTACGGCTTACATCTGCTTCGATCAGCATTCGCTCAGCAGCCATTGTTGTCATACGCTCGTCCCAAAGTTTAACAGGAAAACCAAATGTATCTTCCAGCAACTTTTTATAGCTTTCGGAAGCTTCCCCGCGGGGACCGATTGTATTATTCATGTTTTTGGGGTAGCCTACAACAAATTCTGTTACATTGTGTTCCTTTACAAGCTCATTAATACGTTCAATACCAAATTCGCCTGCCGCTTCATCGATTTTTATCGTTTCGATTCCTTGCGCTGTCCACCCTAGCGCATCGCTAATTGCAACGCCGACTGTTTTCGAGCCGACGTCTAAACCCATAATTCTCATTTATCCGCCTCAGTATTCTTTCTAATATAAAATCTAACGAGTTCCTCTAAAATCTCGTCACGTTCAAGCTTGCGGATTAAATTACGTGCGTCCTGGTGGCGAGGGATGTATGCCGGGTCGCCAGATAATAAATACCCCACAATTTGATTTGTTGGATTATACCCTTTTTCCTCTAAAGCCGTATACACCTTCAGCATCACTTGCTTTACTTCTTGTTCCATGGATTCTTCTGGAAAACTGAATTTCATTGTTTTATCGAAAGAACTCAAGACCAGCACCTCGCTTTCAGCAATAGGGAGATGGAGCACTATCTCCCATCTCCATTTATATCATTATAACTTATTCCTGCAAGCACTTCAAATATGCCAGTAGTAAAATTTAGATGTTTAGAAAGATTTTACATGTTCGTAAACAGCATTCAACGCATCTTCCAATTTAGAAGCATCTTTCGCACCGGCCATCGCCATATCCGGACGACCGCCGCCTTTGCCGTCGCAAGCTTCAGCAACTTGCTTCACAATGTTTCCAGCGTGATAGTTTCCACCAACGATATCCTTCGTTACACCCGCGCATAACATGACTTTATCGCCATCGACTGCTCCAAGAACAATTACAGCTGATTCCATTTTTTCTTTTAAATCATCCATCATCTGGCGTAATTGATTATTGTCTTTTGCTTCTACACGAGTTGCAAGTACTGTTACATCACCAATTTTTTGTGCAGCATCTAATACTGCGCCAGCTTGTGCATTTGCGATTTTTTGTGACAATGAATCATTTTCGCGTTGCAGTTCTTTGTAATCTGCTTGAAGTGTTGCAACACGAGTTGCCACGTCTTTTGCATTCGATTTTAAAAGGCCTGCTGCTTCATTTAAAATTGCTTCTTCTTCTTTAATCGCTTCATATGCCGCTTTTCCTGTAACAGCCTCAATTCGGCGTGTACCTGCACCGATTCCGCTTTCGGATACGATTTTGAAAATGCCGATTTCAGATGAACGGCTTACATGCAGTCCACCGCAAAGTTCGATCGAATAATCCGAAACAGCTACAACACGGACAACATCCCCATACTTCTCACCGAACAGTGCCATTGCACCCATTGCTTTTGCAGAATCAATATCCATTTCCTGAATCACGACTTCGATATCTTCCCAAATTTTTTCGTTCACTGCACGTTCAACTTGTGCAAGCTCTTCTTTTGTTGCAGCACCAAAGTGAGAGAAGTCAAAGCGCAAACGATCTGGTCCTACATAAGAACCTGCTTGTGCTACATGGTCACCTAATACATCTTTTAATGCACGGTGCATTAAGTGTGTTGCAGTATGGTTTTTAAGGATTAATTTACGTTTTAATTCTTCAACTTTTGCAGTAGCGATATCGCCGACATTCATTTCACCCGATTCCACTACAACTGTGTGTAATGGCTGGCCGTTTGGTGCTTTTTGAACATCTTTTACAATGGCCGTGAATCCGTCTGCTTCAATGATACCTGTATCGGCAATTTGTCCACCCATTTCAGCATAGAACGGTGTTTCAGATAGAATAACCAACGCTTCTTCACCTTCGGAAGCTGTTGAAGTTTCTTGACCGTTAACAACAATTGCAGCAACTTTTGCAGAAGCTTCCAATGCATCATAAATAAATGTAGATTGCTGTGTTAAATTCGACAGAACTTCGTTTTGCACTTGCATTGAATCAACGTCAGCACGTGCATTACGCGCACGTTCACGCTGTTTTTCCATAGAAGCTTCAAAACCTTCTTGGTCAACTGTCATGCCAACTTCTTCTGCGTACTCTTCCGTTAATTCAATCGGGAAACCGAATGTATCATACAAACGGAATGCATCAGCACCCGGGATAACTGTTTCACCTTTAGCTTTTTGGCTTTCTGCAACTTCGTTGAAAATTGCTAATCCGCCATCAAGTGTTTCATGGAAACGCACTTCTTCATTTTTAATCACACGTTGAATAAATGCTTCTTTTTCTTTTACTTGCGGATAAAAATCATGCATAATCTCTCCGACAGTCGGCACTAATTCAAACATAAACGGTTTTTCGATGCCTATTTTTTTCGCATATCGAACAGCACGACGTAATAGACGACGCAATACATAGCCGCGGCCTTCATTTGATGGTAATGCACCATCCCCAATAGCAAATGCTACTGTACGGATATGGTCGGCAATTACTTTAAATGGTGTATTCACATCTTCAGTCGATCCGAAAATTTCTTTTAAATCCACTTCATGCGGACGTTTGTAACTACGGTTTGCGAACGCTTCTGTTTTTTCAATGATTGGCATGAAAAGATCTGTATCAAAGTTTGTTGGTACATTTTGTACAACAGAAACGATACGCTCAAGACCCATACCTGTATCGATGTTTTGTTTTGGAAGTGGCGTATAAGTGCCGTCCGGATTATGGTTGAATTGAGAAAATACTAGGTTCCAAATTTCAAGATAGCGCTCGTTTTCCCCGCCTGTGTACATTTCTTCTTCCGGTGCACCAACGCCGTACTCTTCACCGCGGTCATAGAAGATTTCAGAGTTTGGACCTGATGGACCTTCCCCGATATCCCAAAAGTTGCCTTCCAATCGGATTAAGCGCTCTTTCGGAATTCCGATTTCATTATGCCATACGTCATAAGCTTCCTGATCCTCCGGGTGGATAGTTACCGATAACTTTTCAGGATCGAAGCCCATCCATTTTGGATCCGTTAAAAACTCCCAAGCGTAATGAATTGATTCTTTTTTAAAGTAATCCCCAATAGAGAAGTTCCCTAACATTTCAAAGAATGTGTGGTGGCGCGCTGTTTTCCCTACGTTTTCGATGTCGTTCGTACGAATCGATTTTTGTGCGTTTGTAATGCGCGGGTTATCTGGAATAATACGTCCGTCAAAATACGGCTTTAATGTTGCCACACCTGAGTTGATCCATAAAAGCGATGGGTCATTAATTGGCACTAATGGTGCTGATGGTTCAATATGATGCCCTTTTTCTTTAAAGAAATTCAAATAAAGACGACGAATTTCAGAACCTGTCATAGTTTTTGTTGTCATGATTTTTTCCTCCTAAAATTTATTGAAGTCGATGAATTGTGGTACAGATTAATTACACCTTCACGCATATAAGCGCTTCATTTACCGGAAATTTTTATGTTCCGCAAAATGAAAACAAAAAAAGCCTCCATCCCGGTAAAGGGACGAAGACTATTATCTCGTGGTACCACCCTAATTTATAACGCGCATGCATTATATCTCAAGTGCTTGTAACGTAAGCAAACGGCAGTGGTTAGCTGCACTCTGGAGTAGCTTTCAGTATTTATTCGGGGAGATTTTTTCAGCCGGGAAATCTCTTTCTGTTCACGAAGTCCATACGTACTTGTTCCATCATCGTTTTCATTTTATTATGCTCTTCATTATAAAAAATAGACATCGTGCTGTCAATCGGCATTCCTTAATAATTAAAACGTTTTTTCGTCAGTAAAATTAAAAGGATTGCAGGCACTGTACATATAATCATTCCTAAGAACGCCAAACCTGGCTCAATTTCATAAAGTGCACCACCTAAAAGTGTAAGAATCGCTGCACTTAAACTCATTGCAAGTGCAGAATAAATCCCCTGTGCATTTGGAATTTGCTCTTGCGGTAAAGCTTTGGAAATATAGCGGATAAAGGCATAATGCGCCATTGCAAATGACAGAGCGTGTAGTGCCTGAGATAAGATAAACATCGGCATATTCGGAAATGCGTAAACTAGTATCCAACGAACACTCGAGCCAATTGCAGCAACGAGCATTAACGAAGAAGGCTTCCACTTTGTCAAAAATGTATCTGCCTTATAAAAATAAAGGATTTCAAATATTACTGCGACATTTAAAATCATTCCGATATAAAACGGATTGACATTCAGCTCCTGTAAATAAATATAGCCGTAGTTATAGTACGATGCGTGTGCCCCCTGAAGCAAAATAACAACAAACAATACGATGATGAAGCTTTTTACTTTAAATAGCCCTTTCATTGAGAGCGTTTTTCCATTTTCTTTTACCGGCACTAAACTTAATACTTGAGGTGCAGGCATAAATTGAATGATGAGTAATGCGGCCAATCCTACAATCATCATCCATAAAATCATTTGCTCACCATACATCCCGCTAATCATACTAATGATCAATACAGCGACAACAAACCCGAAAGATCCAAATGAACGTGCTTTTCCATAATGGATGGATCCATGTTGCATTAATGTGGAAGCACTGCTCTCAACAGCCGGTAGTAATGCCGGGTAAAAGGCGCTGAACAGCAATGTCATTAAAAACAGGCCGCCAAATGAATTAATCGGTATGTATAGCAGTGTCACAACTAATGAACTTGCAGTAAAAAAGATCAGCACATTTTTGTTGCTCATCACTTTTGAAACAAACGGAAAAATAAACATCGTCGAAAGTGCCCTTGCAACCAGCCCAAAACCCATTATTATGCTCGCTTCCGAAACCGTAAGCTCTTTATCATTAATAAGCCAACCCGTCCAATATGGCAGGAAAATCCCCCACGTAATAAAGAACATAAAGAAATTTTTCGCGAGCCAACGCTGATTATTCATAATCTTCATCCTTTTTTCAAATTTATTAAGTTGAATATTAACATGAGAAATACTACAATAATGTGAGAAATCTCATATTTTATTGGAAGGAGTTGCTCTATAATTTGAGAAAGTTACCAATAGATGAAAGTCTCCCCTATATCGAACAATACCCGATTTCCCAATATTTTTCGTTTGACATTGTGCCATATATCAATGTGTACGAATTCGACAAAGGGGAATTTATTTTCCATGAGCATTCTTTCCCCGACTATTTATATTACATGGTCGAAGGGAAAGCTAAATTATATATTACCCATAAAAACGGGAAAATTTCGCTCATCGATTTTATTACAGCCCCAACGTTTATGGGGGAAATGGAGCTCCTAAACGCCGAACGCTATTCTAAAGGCATTCAAACTTTGTCAAAGTCGGTATGTTTTGCGATTGCGATTCAGGAAGTGAAGGAAAAATTATTGACAGATCCTGTTTTCCTAAAAATGCTCTGTCTATTTTTAAGTCATAAAGCAACAACAGCAACAACAAAATATACGCAAAACCAGGCCTATCCTTTGGAAAACCGGTTAGCTTCATTCATTTTACTATCGTCGGATCAACAATTCTATAAAGAAAAACATACTGAAGTCTGTGATTACTTAGGTGTATCATATCGCCACCTGCTTTTTGTCCTTGCACAATTCAGCGAGGCAGGCTATATTACGAAGCAAAATCGCGGGTATATCCTGACAAATCGTTCCGAACTAGAAAAACTGGCAGCAGAAATTTCGTACTAAAAAAAGACTGCGCTAAAAATATTTTTAGCACAGTCTCTTGAATACTGAATGATATTAAATAAACATACCAGCAATTGCAGCTGATAATAATGATGCCAATGTTCCTGCAGCAACCGCTTTAATCGCAAGCTGTGCAATCATTGGACGTTTATCCGGTGCCATACCACCTAAACCACCGATTAAAATACCCATTGAACTTAAGTTTGCAAAACCACAAAGCGCAAACGAAATAATGATGCCTGTTTTGTCCGATAGCTCGCCGATAACCGGACCGAAGTTAGAGAAGGCAACAAATTCATTTAAAATTAATTTTTGACCGATAAACGAACCTGCACGTACTGCTTCATCCCAAGGAACACCGATTAAAAATGCTAGTGGAGCAAATACATAACCTAAAATACCTTCAAGTGTTACATTTTCAAAACCGAACAATCCTGTTATGCCGCCTAAAATACCGTTTAATAAGGCAATTAATGCGATGAAACTTAATAGCATTGCTCCAACATTTACTGCTAATTTCAAACCGTCAGAAGCACCAACAGCCGCTGCATCAATAACGTTTGTCGCTTCAGAATTACGCTCTAATTTAAAGTCATCTTCATTTACTTCTTCTGTTTCAGGAATCATTAACTTTGCCATTACCAATCCTGCTGGTGCAGCCATGAAACTTGCTGCCAATAAGTATTCAAGCGGAACACCTAATAAAGAATATCCGATTAATACTGAACCTGAAACCGATGCAAGTCCACCTGTCATAACCGCGAACATTTGTGATCTTGTCATTTTATTTAAAAATGGTCGAATAACAAGCGGGGCTTCAGTTTGTCCAACGAAAATATTAGCAGCAGCATTCACTGATTCTGCTTTTGTCGTACCTAATACTTTTGATAAGAAACCACCGATAATCTTAATGACAAATTGCATAATCCCTAAGTAATAAAGGACAGAGATTAAAGATGAGAAGAAAATAATAATTGTTAATACGCTCATCGCGAATACAAATCCGACATTTTCCGGATCTGCTAAACCGCCAAATACAAAGACAATCCCTTCATTGGCATAACTAACCAGCTTCTGTACACCATCAGAAAGTTGCATAAGCTTCTCACGGCCAAAAGACCATTTTAATACGATAAATGCAAAAATCAATTGGACAATTAATCCTGAAATAATAATTCTCCATTGAATTGCTTTACGGTTACTAGATAACCCGATGGCAATCGCTACGACTCCCAGAATACCTATGATTCCCCATACGAAATCCATGTATGTGCACCTTCTCCTTTAGTTTTGAAAACCTTTTCATTTTGTAATAACTGACATACAACTTCGGACGTCATATAAGTTTTTTTTCATACTAACATACCCATAGAAATAATATTAATTAATAGTTTCTTTTAAAAGTTCTGATTTTTCAGCAAAAAGTTATCATTTTTTTAGTATGTCCCGTTTTGTTTCAAACTTTTATTATATTTTAAAAACATTTTCCCTGTACACGTGAACATAAACTCATCATTTTTTAAAATTTATCCTAGATAGTACTTTTCCATAAATAAAAAAACTAGCCATTCCCATTCAATGATGAACGGAAATGGCTAGTACTATTCTTCGTTGAAATCATACGGCGATATATTTGCCATACCAATTAATGGGTGAATATATGGTGCTGTTTCTGCCGTTAAGTGATTTGGCAGGGATTCCCCGATCTTATGTGAAGCCGAAACATTCAAGAGACCGAGCTGCTCTGATGAAGGAATTTGTTTCACTTCACTTACAGACGCCTTTTTCTCTTCCAATTCCGGTGTCGCTTCCATCTTTTCTTCAGCAACAAATTCTGAATTTAAACGTGCCTTCAATGTTGTTAAGCGTGTTAAATCATCTGTTTTTGCTAAACCGCTCGCCAGTACATCCGGCTCACCACATAATATTAAAAAGTTTTTAGCACGTGTAATACCCGTATACAGTAAATTTCTTCGAAGCATTTTCGAATAGCCGCGAACAATCGGCATAATGACCGTTTGAAATTCAGAGCCTTGCGATTTATGGATCGAACAGCAATAGGCCAATGTAATCTGATTTAAATCAGCACGCTGATATGTTACTTCGATCCCATCATAGCTGACGATAAGCAAATCCTGCTTTTCCACTGTTTCCTTTGCACGGATGATGGAAATTACTTCTCCCATATCCCCGTTGAATACATTATTATCCGGCTGATTCACTAGCTGCAGCACTTTGTCCCCTATACGATAAATCGTATCACCAAAAACAAGTTCTTTTCTCGTCCCATCATTCGGATTGACGAGCTGCTGGATTTCTTTATTTAAATTATCGATGCCTGCAGGTCCTTTGTACATTGGCGCCAATACTTGAATATCTCGAATTGCCTGTCCCTTCGCAAGTGCACCTTTTACAATCTGTGTGACAACACTCGTTACTTGTGCGGCTCCAGCTTGTATAAACGAGCGGTCCGTTGTTTTTGCAGTCAACGTATCCGGAACTTTGCCTTTTTTGATTTGGTGGGCCATCTCGATAATTGTAGAACCTTCCGCTTGACGGTATATATCTGTTAATTCGACAGTCGGAATTTGTTTGGATGCAAGCAAATCCTTTAAGACTTGCCCTGGACCGACAGGCGGTAACTGATCTTGATCCCCTACAAAAACGACTTGAACATCTTCATGCAATGCTTTTAACAGTTGATGTGCCAGCCATGTATCAACCATCGACATCTCATCGATAATAATGAGACGACCTACGACTTCACGCTCTGTTTCTTCATCCTTTTCCTGACCATTAAAGCCTAACAGCCTGTGTATTGTCATAGCAGGTAAGCCAGTCGATTCCGCCAGTCTTTTCGCTGCACGTCCTGTTGGGGCTGCAAGGACAATGGGAAACGGTTCCTCTTTTTCAGCATATGTTTTTGGATTTAATGATAAGCCGTGAAGTTCCGCATATACTTCCACCAAACCTCGTACAACGGTTGTTTTTCCCGTGCCGGGTCCTCCTGTTAAAATCATGACGGCAGAATTGATTGCCGTTTCAATCGCCTGTGCCTGTGTTGGCGCATACGTCACATCATATTGTTCTTCAATATCGCCAATTGCTTTTCGGATTTCATCTTTCGTAAAACTTTCAGCTGTTTTGTTTTTTTCTTTCAGTTCATTGATCTTACTTGCAATACCCACTTCACTAAAATAGAGTGACGGTAAGTACATGCGTGTTTCCTCGCCGCAAATTTTCGATTCCTCACGCATATCGATTGCCGCTTTCGAAATCGCTTCATACGGGATTTCGATGCGCTGACTTTGTTCAAGCATATCTTTAACCATTGGAAGCACCATTTCCGCATCCAAATAAACATGTCCTTCTGATAATGCAGCATTTGTCAGTACATGGAAAATGGCAGCCTTTATTCGATCCGGGTGATTTCCCGTAATACCCAGCTTCGCACCAAGTTCATCGGCACGTATAAAACCGACCCCTTCCACTTCCTCGATTAAACGGTAAGGGTTTTCTGTCAGTAACTGAATTGTTTCTTCCCGATAAGCCTGGTAAATTTTCATCCCAAGCTGTGGCCCAAAGCCCCAATCATTCAGCCGCACCATCACCCGTTCCAGTCCAAGGTTTTCCTCGATCGTTTGGCGAATATGTAATTTTTTTTCAGCAGATAACCGGGGAACAGCATCGAGTGCTGACGGATCTTCCAGTATTTTCGTAAGAGCATCCATACCGAGCTTTTCTACAATTGTCTCTGCCGTTTTTCTGCCCACACCTGAAAATAGATCACTTGATAAATAATGGACGATTCCTTGCTCGGTTGTCGGCACTTCTTTTTCAAATGTATCAATTTGAAATTGCATCCCGTATTTCGGATGACTTTTTAACTGCCCTGTAAAGCGGTATTGTTCATCATTGACTAATTGCGGGAAGTAGCCAACAATGATGATTTCTTTTTCGTCATACTGAATGTTTGTTTCTTGAATTTTGACACGAACAATGGAGTACATATTCGTTGCATTATGAAAAATTGTTACAATCGGTCGACCTAAAATAAAGAGCTTATTTACGTCAAACAAATTTAGATTTTCCGCCATTTCCATGCCACGCTTTCTAATAAATTGTAAGCCCATTTTATCATACCGATTAAAGCATGTCCTACAATAATGCAAAGAAGCCATTACGTCTGATTTTTCTATTAATTTAGTACGCTAAAATGTTATGATGATAATAGAATGTTAGAGAAAGTAGTGACGAACATGAATTTTAGACCTTGTATTGACTTACACGATGGAAAAGTAAAGCAAATTGTCGGAAGCACACTTGGCTACGAAAATAAAGAAGTGGTTGAAAATTTCACTTCTGACCAAGGCGCCTCGTATTACGCTTCATTATTTCTGCAAAACAAACTGACGGGCGGACATGTCATCATGCTTGGTCCCGGCAATGAAGAAGCGGCAATTTCTGCTTTACAAACTTACCCGAACGGTCTTCAAATAGGTGGCGGTATTACAGCCGACAATGCACAAAAATATATTGATGCTGGTGCTTCACATGTAATTGTAACATCATATATTTTCCATGACGGCCAGCTTGATATGGACCGGCTGGAACAATTAGTAAAAAAAATCGGTAAAGAAAAACTTGTCCTGGATCTGAGCTGTCGGAAACGTGACGGTAAATGGTATGTTGTAACTGACAAATGGACAAAATTCAGCGACTTTGAAGTTAATGCGCAGTCAATTAAAGTAATCGAAGAATATTGTGACGAGCTGCTCATCCACGCGGTTGATGTAGAGGGAAAACGCAGTGGCATGCAGGAGGATTTAGTACGTGACTTGGCAGAATGGACATCGATTCCGACAACGTATGCTGGTGGTGTACGTTCAATTGACGATCTGAAAAAGTTCGAATCACTTTCAAATGGAAAATTGCATGTTACAATCGGCAGCGCCCTTTCTATTTTCGGCGGTGACCTCGACTTCCAAACAGTAGTGAACTATTGCGAAGGTATTGAATAGCCTAAAAAGATAAAGATTTTTCAATGAATACGGTAAGAAACGGATATTTTAAACAGCGAACACCCATCTTTCTCTCAGAGAAAAATGGGTGTTTGTATTACATATTGAACATAAGACGTTTCGCGATCATCTGGAACTCTTCCGGACCGATACCCGGTGCAAACTCTTCCGGCAATTCATCTAAATCCGGCATTTTTGCACCTTTTGGCGTGCCCTCTTCAACAATGAGTGGTGCATTCGTTGTCGGATGTGTCCCTTTCCATATTTTATTAATATCCTGGTAATCCCCTACGTAATTCCACGTAAACAACACATTTCCATAACCACGTTCTTCGTATTTTCTTGCGTGGTCAAATACATGATTGTCAAGGCTAGGGATTGGAAGCATCCGAGTTACATCCACACCTGTCGCCATTTCCAGTGCTTTTGCATAGGCAACAACATGTGTCCCGCCACGCACCAGTAAATATCCGATCATTTCACGGGCTGTCGGATGATCCGTCATCTCATATACCCGCATTTTATGTGTCCGCGCGCCACACTCCAAGAAGAAATTATGCAGTAAATCGAGCACTAAATTCCCGCTCGTAAACACATATTCCCCATTCCATGGCTTACCCATCGAATCAACAGGTAAAGCTGTCTGTGCAGAAGCGATAAAGCTTTGCGTATTGCGCATATTTTTAGCGTTCATCATCGGTGCCAGATTCGGGTTTCCGGAAAACGTCGTATCTTTGCTTAGTAAATTGATTGTCGTCGCTACGAGCTCCACATGTCCAAACTCTTCTGCTGTAATACTCGCAACTAAATCATAAAATGGTTTTAATTTCTTTTTACCACGGAAATTGAATGACTGATACATATAGTTATTCAAAGTCGACATTTCGCCAAACTTACCGCCTAGTAATTCCTGTACTGCACTTGCAGCATTTGCGTCTCCATATTCAACCTGTGGTAAATCAATAAGTAATCGATTGACGCGTTGAAACAATAAAGCACCCCCTAATTGTCATTGTAAGCTTATGACGATTATGGAGTGCGTAGACCTCATTCATTTTATTTTTTTAAAAACGGCATGATCGAGACTATTTTATCGATACGAATATAGAACGGTGTCTGGCAAACATCAAGTACAATATAGTCCGGACAGATTGCTGCCAATATCCCTTGCTGAACACGATTCCCTTCTTGCTGAACGGCAACCATTTGCCCTAAATAATTTTGGATCGCTTCTAGCCAGTACGCGTTCGGATATGCGTTCATTTGAACCAAAAAATCACTCCTTTGTATGCATATTGTACAATATGCGAAAAAGGAGTGATCCGTTCATCGATTATTTACCTTTAGACTCAATCGTGATTGTTACAGGACCATCATTAATAAGCGCGACATCCATCATTGCACCAAAAATACCTGTTTCAACATGTAAACCATTTGCCTTTAATTGTTCGTTAAATGCTTCCCATAACGGCTTTGCTTGTTCCGGTCTTGCCGCTTCAACAAAACTTGGTCGCTTCCCTTTTCGAGTATCGGCATATAGTGTAAATTGGGAGATAGATAAAATGTCGCCGCCTGCTTCAGCAATGGAACGATTCATCTTGCCGTCCTCATCTTCCCAAATACGCAAGTCGGTAATTTTTTTCGCTACATATGCGATATCCTCTTCTGTATCACTATGTGTAATGCCCACTAGCAGTACATAGCCTTTTTGAATAGCACCTGTTACTTGTCCATCGACTGTAACAGATGCCTGTTTTGAACGTTGTAATATTACGCGCATCTTTTCCCCTACTATCTATTGATTAATTAATTACACGCTGAACCGAATAAATATCCGGTAGCTGTTTAATTTTTTCGACAACACGATGTAGTCCTGAAATATTGGTGATGGCAATCGTTAAATGAATCGTGGCAATTTTTTCACGATCCGCACGGCCTGTAACTGCCAATATATTGGTTTTCGCTTCACTGACAGCATGCATAACATCATTTAAAATTCCTGGACGGTCGAATGCAGAAATCTCGATATCTACTGGGTAGTCTTTCCGGATTTGTGTGCCGTCATTTTCCCATTCCACTTCAATTAGACGCTCCAGGTTTCCATCATCTTGGATGTTCGGACAATCTGCACGGTGTACTGAAACACCACGACCTTTCGTAATAAAGCCGACAATATCATCACCTGGTACCGGAGTACAGCAACGTGATAAACGAATTAATAAATTATCGATTCCTTTAACTATAACACCTGATTCCGTCCGTTTTTTCGGTGTCGGGTTATTCATGCTTTTAACGATTTTTTCGAGCGCTTCTTCCTGTTCACGCTCTTTGCGCATTTTTTCTGCCAGACGATTGACGATCTGCTGAGCCGTTATTCCGCCTACGCCTACAGCTGCATATAAATCATCTTCATGTGTATAGTTGAATTTTTCAATAACCCGTTTAATATTTTCAGTTGTTAAGACTTCCTTCATATCAAACTCCTGAGCCTTAATTTCTTTTTCAACGAGTTCTTTCCCTTTAACAACACTCTCTTCACGCACATGCTTTTTGAAAAATTGCTTAATTTTGTTTTTCGCCTGCGAACTTTGGGCAATCTTGATCCAGTCTCGGCTCGGGCCGAATGATTGTTTCGATGTTAAAACTTCTACAATATCCCCAGTTTTTAAAGGCGTATCAAGCGGTACCATTTTACCGTTTACTTTTGCACCAATTGTTTTATTCCCGACTTCCGAGTGAACGCGGTAAGCAAAGTCGATCGGCACAGAACCGGACGGAAGCTCAATAACGTCCCCTTTTGGCGAGAATACATATACCATGTCCGAGAATAAATCAAATTTCAGCGATTCCATAAATTCTGCTGCATTCGACGATTCATTTTGGAACTCCAGAATTTCACGGAACCAAGTCAGCTTTTGATCAATTGTTTCAGCATTTTGTTCAACGGTTTTGCCTTCTTTATAAGCCCAGTGTGCGGCGATACCAAACTCCGCTATTTTATGCATTTCCTTCGTACGGATCTGCACCTCAAGCGGATCCCCATATGGTCCGATGACAGTTGTATGTAGGGATTGGTAAAGATTTTGCTTTGGCATCGCAATATAATCTTTAAAACGTCCCGGCATTGGCTTCCATAATGTATGGATAATCCCGATTACCGCGTAGCAATCTTTAATACTATCGACTAAAATACGTACAGCCAGTAAATCATAAATTTCATTAAACTGCTTTTTTTGAAGGACCATTTTGCGGTATATGCTGTATAAATGTTTCGGACGCCCAAAGATATCCGCTTCAATTTCCACTTCTTTCAGCTGGGAATTGATTTCGTCCATCACGTTATCCAAATAAGCTTCCCGTTCATCACGCTTTTTCTTCATCAAGCTGACGATCCGGTAGTACTGCTGCGGATTTAAATAGCGTAATGCCGTATCCTCCAGCTCCCACTTCACTTTCGAAATTCCTAATCTATGTGCTAATGGTGCGAAAATTTCAAGTGTTTCCTGTGAAATGCGGCGTTGTTTTTCAGCAGGCAAATGCTTTAATGTCCGCATATTGTGTAGACGGTCTGCCAGCTTAATTAAAATCACCCGGATATCCTGAGCCATTGCGACGAACATTTTTCGGTGGTTTTCAGCCTGCTGCTCTTCTTTTGACATGTATTTAATTTTCCCAAGCTTCGTTACCCCGTCCACAAGCTTGGCTACTTCTTCACTAAACTCGTTTACTAGATCTTCGCGTGTCACTTCCGTGTCTTCCACGACATCATGCAAAAATCCTGCTGCCACTGTTTCAGGATCCATCTGCAGCTCAGCCAAAATACCCGCCACTTGTACCGGGTGAATAATATATGGTTCTCCTGAACTGCGGAATTGCTCTTTATGTGCTTCTTTCGCTACCTCATATGCTTTAACAACAAAGGTAACATGTTCTTCGTTCATATAAGATTTGACGAGCTCGAAAACATCTTCGGGCGCCAATATTTGTTCTTTCGCCATTATGAGTCCACCTGTTCTTTCTATTTTCGCTTTAAGTATAAGTTCAATTGTATAAAAGATATCTACTAAATGTAAAGGCACGTGGGCATTTAGTTTTGCAGAAAGTCGAAATTTGTAGAATTATTGAACAGCTTCTAGTATAGAACTCATTGAAAAAAAACTATCCCGCAAAGTTTTTGCAGGATAGTTCAGTGAATTAATATTGAATTAAAGTTTTAATTGGAATATTGTTGATTTTGTTACGGCCATTCAATTCTGTAAGTTCGATAATGAATGCTGCACCTACTACTTCGCCGCCTAATTGTTCGATTAAGCGAACTGTTGCTTCAACTGTACCGCCTGTTGCAAGCAAATCATCACAGATTAAAACTTTTTGACCAGGCTTCACAGCATCTTTATGCATTGTTAATGT
This sequence comes from Solibacillus sp. FSL K6-1126, assembly GCF_038003445.1. Lineage (NCBI taxonomy): Bacteria > Bacillati > Bacillota > Bacilli > Caryophanales > Caryophanaceae > Solibacillus > Solibacillus sp. FSL K6-1126. The sequence goes on from NZ_JBBOPD010000001.1 coordinate 2,801,461, forward strand.
GTCTGTACCATATTCCAATCCATAATCTGCAGAGATGACTTCACGTGGAAGTTTTCCTGGTTTACGAACTGGAGCGAAACCGATTTCCAATGCATAGGCTACAGGACAACCAATAATAAATCCGCGTGCTTCCGGACCTACGATGATTTCAGCGCCAACTTCCTTCGCATATTTTACAATTTCATCAGTCGCATATTTATATGCAGGACCATTATCCATGATTGTTGTAATATCTTTAAAGCTGATGCCCTCTTTCGGCCAATTTTCAACTGTTGTTACGTATTGTTTTAAATCCATTCTTCCTATGTCCTCCTCAAGAACTCAATCGTTCATTAAACCATTGCTTGAGTTCGCTGTATGTGGCATATACCAGCTTTTGCTCAAGTTCGATTTGTTGTGAACGCAATTTATATGACGTTGCTTCGGATAATGCTTTTTTCGGTGCATTTTCGTTTACTGTCGTCAAACCATTCTCTATTGTAACAAATCCTAGCTCAAAAAACACTTTTGTCATAAATTTAATTACTTCTATATTTAGTCCGATATGTTCGGATAATTGTCGAATATGTTCTTTCAAGTTAAAAGCCGGACGTTTTTTCAGGAATCCATAATACCATTTAAAGTGTTCCCTTGTCGGCATACCATTAAAATACGCTGATTGGTCTGTATATAAATGTGCATAGATTCGTTCAATTTGAACGTCTTGCAGTAATTTTTCCAATGCGGCTACATTTTCCGGCAAATCGAGCAATACGATATTTTTGTGCAGTTTATCGGTTTCCGTTTCAATTGTGAAATTAATAATTTCTTTCGGAATTTCCTGTTCAAAGTGAAGTTTTGTCTGTTGGGAAAAAGCAATAAAATCAGTTTTTTCCACATGAATTTTAGCAAGCCAGTTTGCGGTCTTGCTTTTCCCACGGTAATCGTACAGCTGCCATTCATTAACCCGAACATCCTGAATCATGAATTGCGGTTTTTTATTCCCCTGCCATTCATTGATTTGCAAATCACCAACCAATGATAATGCAACACCATATGAAATTTCATCATGTAAAAAACCTTTATTGAACCCAATTGCATCAAGAGTACGATACGGATCTTCCAATTCCATTTTCAGATGATTTTCACCGGAACCGATTTTGCGCATCGATTTTACTTTTACATCCTGAATCCCAAAAACCGGCTTCGGAAATTCTGTACCAAATGGAGCCAATTGTCGCAGTTCTTCAATCGCCTCAACGGTAATTTCACTTAGCTCTATCGGAACATCAATTTGCATGTTTTGCACAAGCTGCTCTTCTGTTAAACAAAGTTTGGCCTGTTCGTTTAACCGGGTACGTAATGATGCCACATGTTCAATCGGTAACGTCATCCCAGCTGCCATTGGGTGGCCGCCGAAATGTGGTAAAATATCACGGTTTTTTGCCAACTCATTAAACAGATGGAACCCTTCAATACTTCTTGCAGAACCCTTTGCAATCCCTTTTTCATGATTAAGGGAAAGAACGATTGTCGGACGGTAATATTTTTCGACTAATCGCGATGCAACGATTCCGACAACACCTGGATTCCAGCCTTCCCCTGCTACGACTAGAACAAGGGAATCTTTTAATGAAGCATCATCTTCAATCATAGCCATTGCTTCATTTGTAATGTCTTCCACAATTTTTTTCCGTTCAGTATTTTTATCATTCAATTGGGTAGCCAGTGTATTTGCCTGAAGCGGGTCTTCGCTCATTAAAAAGTGTACTCCCGGTTCGGCACTGCCTAGTCGTCCGATTGCATTCAGGCGTGGGCCAAAATAAAAGCCAACAGTTTCTTCATTGATGTCTTTCTTGTTTGCCCCTGTTGCATCGCAAATGGCCTTTACCCAAGGATTTGGAGAATGCTTTAACGCCTGTAGACCGCGCTGTACTAAATAGCGATTTTCGCCAACGAGCGGCACTAAATCGGCAATCGTCCCCACTGCCACATATTCAAATAGATGATCAGGCAACTCGCCGTACAATGCATGTGCCAATTTAAAGGCTACCCCTACCCCTGCGAGTTCTCCAAACGGATAATGACCTTCTGGCACACGCGGATGGATGATGACGTTGGCATCCGGTAAAATATTACCCGCTTCATGGTGATCGGTAATAATCACATCCATACCAAGCTCTCTTGCCATTTTTACTTGTTCAATCCCGCTTATCCCATTATCGACCGTAATAATTAAATTTACGCCATCTTCATAAGCTTTTTTGAAAAGTTTTTCATTCGGTCCATATCCATGAATAAACCGATCCGGAATGACAAAACTGACATCTGCCCCCAGATCAAGTAAAGCATTTAGCAGCACAGTTGTACTTGTAATACCGTCCGCGTCGTAATCACCATATACCAGAATCTTTTCTCCATTATCCAATGCCTGTTCAATGCGCATAACTGCGTCTTCCATTCCAGCCATTAAATATGGATCATGATACTGGGTTTCATCAATTTTCAGTAATGGTTTTGCCTCTTCTATCGATGTGCAACCACGTGCAATTAAAATTTTTGCTGCAATCGTTGAAATATTCAGCTGTTCACTGAATTGTTTTACTAGCTGCTCATCTTGCTTTGTTATTGTCCATACTTTTTGTGACTGTATCATATATATTCACTTCCTCACGCAGTTCATTATAACGGAAATCTATCATGTTTCCCAAAGTTTCTTCTGATATTACCAGAAATATTGATACGGAAATTTAATAAGTCTGCTAGTTAAAATGACCATACGTTTTCTTAAATGTATCTATTAAACAATAAAAAAGCTATTTGGAACGATGTTCACGTTTCAAATAGCTTCTAAAGATCAGCATCACATATTATCTACTCTTTCTGAATTTTATCGCCGCCCGAAATTTCTTCGGTTATAAATTTGGAAGCACCCTGTTCCCCAAGCTCATTTTTCAGTCGGATAATCTCTGCATCTTTTTCATTAATCAGTACTTGTGCTGCTTCAAGATCTTTTCGAACTGCTTTCATCTGCCTTTTCCCTCCGTACATACGGAATGCCGAAAAACAAAAACTGATGATAAAACCAATTAATACCGACCCTAAAATAACTAATATCAAAGGCCAGCGTGCTTCTCCAAAGACATAATTAACCTGTACGCTATCCACATTAACTGTAGCAAAAATGGCAATAATAAGAGCAAAAATAAGTCCAACTACCAATGTCCATTGAATTTTCATAATGAACCTCCTCTCACGTCTTACTTTAAAAATTTATTCCTTTTTTTCAGTGGGGGTAAACAAAAACCGCATAATTTGCCCGAAAGCAATTACGCGGTTCATATATTTATACTTGTGGCTCGTCTGAACCCCATTGTTTTTTCTCTTTTTTCACAACAGAAGTACCTTTCTTGTCCATTTCACGGCATTTCAGTGAATACCAAACTTGTGCCGCGATACAGATTGAAGAGTAAATCCCTGTAACTAACCCGATTAACAGAGCAATCGAGAAGTTTTGAATTGATGGAGCACCTAGGAAAATAAGTGCAATAACTACAATAATAACCGTCAATACTGTATTTACAGATCGTCCCATCGTTTGACGAAGTGATTTGTTGACAATCAATGCCAGCTCTTCTTTCGTCGTAATTTCTTCGTGACGGTCAATATTTTCGCGGATCCGGTCAAACGTGACAATTGTATCGTTAATCGAATAACCGACAATTGTTAATACCGCAGCGATAAACGTAATATCTACCTCTAGACGCAGCATACTGAAAATAACAATAATGAAGAATACATCATGCAGTAAAGAAACAATTGCCCCTAGACCCATACGCCATTCAAAGCGGACTGCTACATAGATAATGATACCAAGTGCCGCCAGTGCCAATGCATACATCGCATTTTTCGCCAGTTCTTTTCCGACAGTAGCCGATACTGTACTTAAGCTTGGTTCATGTCCGTATTTTTCATTTACCTGCTCTTTAAAATCAAGTACTTGTTGTTGAGAGAAGTCATCTTTATACCGCATTACGGCGATTGTTTGATTATCGCCTGAAATAACAACATCCTCGTTTGCAAAACCGATTTCGTCCAGATAATCCTTCACTTCTTCTTGAACCAGCGCTGTATCGGATTTAATCTCTACACGCGTACCACTCGAGAAATCGATTCCTAAATTCAGTTTGAATATACCGAGAACAACAATCCCTGCAACTAAAATGATTGTAGATATCGCATAGAATTTTTTACGGTTTCCAACGAAGTCCAATTTATCAAATTTCGTTGTTAAATCCAATGAAGTAATTCCTTCATCAATTGAATGCTGTTTTGATCTGCTAATTCCGAACCATGCCGGATTATTGAAGTAACCGCTGTTTACAAGAAGACCCTGCAATACGCGGGAACCCCATACAGCTGTTACAAACGATAGTAAAATCGAAATAATTAATGTCGTTGCAAACCCTTTAACTGAACTTGTCCCGTAGTAGAACAATACGGCAGCAGCAAGTAAAGTTGTCAATTGCGCATCAATGATTGCTGATAGTGATTGTTTTGAACCTAATTTATATGCGTCTTTTACTGAATGGCCAACACGCAGTTCTTCACGAATACGCTCAGCTGTTAAAATATTTGCATCAACGGCCATCCCGATCCCTAATACGATCGCGGCGATACCCGGTAATGTTAATACAGCATTAATACCGTTAAAGACGATTAACACTAAATATGTGAATACCGATAATGTAATAATAGAAATAAACCCTGGTAAACGATAGTAAAACAGCATGAACAGGAAGATTAACAGTACGCCGACTACTCCTGCGAATACTGTATCATTTAAAGCATCTTCACCGAATTGTGCCCCAACCGATGTTGAATAAATCTCCGTTAACTTAACAGGTAATGAACCTGCATTAAGTATAGATGCAAAGTTTTTCGTTTCATCTACTGTGAAGTTACCAGAAATCATAACATCTGTTGTATTTAATACTTGAGTAACAGAGGCTGCAGAAACAAATTTTTGCTCTTCGGGTGGCTTTTTGCTTTCTTCAGCGTAAGAATCTACGCCCTCTTCAAAGTCCAGCCAAACAACTAATAAATTATTCGGTGCACCCATGCTCATGACTTTTTGCGTCACTTCTGCGAATTTCGCCGCATCTTTCAATGTTAAAGTTACAATTGGCTGGTTTTGCTGATCAAATGAAGGCGATGCGCCACCTTCCTTTAAATCTGTCCCATCGAGTAAAATATTATCATTTACATCACGGAAAGTTAAATTCGCTGTACTCGATAATAGCTCTCGAGCAGAATCCTGATCCGCTAAACCTGCAAGCTGTACACGAATACGGTCTTCCCCTTCAATTTGAATGCTTGGCTCACTAACCCCGAATTCATTAATACGATTATCTAATGCCGTAGTCGTATCTGCCAATACATCTTGGGTAATCTTTTGTCCATCAACAAGTGATTCCACTTCATAAAGTACTTCAAATCCACCTTGAAGGTCCAATCCAAGTTTTACATCGTTTAAAACCTTCTCTACCGTTGTGCCCATCCCTGTAAATAGCAATGCTACGACAAGAACGAACGTAATGATACGGTTTGCTAATTTCATTAAAAAATCCTCCTCAATATCACACGAAACGCGGTGTGATGTAAAACGTAAAAATTACCATCCACAAACTATGTATTCATTTCAATAATTTTCTGAATCACTTTTCAAAAATAACAATCCGATAGTTTGAAAAGCACAACACTCTCATTATGAAACAGCTTATGGAAACTGTCAAATTATTACTAGATAATTTATTATATTATTCTTATTTTCCCCTACTCTTTAAGCGGGTGGAACAAACCTTGCAGCTCTTCATTGGAAAGCTTTAAGTTCAATTCATTGCGCTTAAAATCCTTTATTTGCATATAGCTTAACACTTCCGAAGCAGTTGCACCGAAAATGCCGGCTGTCAGCTCATGCAATCGCATATTTTGCACATCTCTTTTGCGCCACACCTTATCAATGCAATATTTCCATAAATCTTGTTCTGTTATCGAATCATATCCATAGTAATGAAATTCCTCGATTTTGTTCGTCAATATAAGCTGTACCTTCTCGTAAAGGCCGAAAAATGGAATTTGCATGTCGATCACTCCTGAACTTAGGTTTTAACTGCGATTACTACTGCATACTTTATTGTATATGAATGAAATTAAATTGAGAAGGGAGAAAGTAGAAGTTATTTGGGCTCATTTCTAAAAGGAACATTATTTTTAATGTTTGTCATATTTATTTCAAAATGTCTCGGGTTTATGTACAGAATGCAGTTTATGCGTATTGCCGGGGAGGAAGCGGTCGGACTCTATATGACGGCTTACCCGACATTTATATTTTTCATCTCGCTAATTCAATTAGGTATTCCGATTGCCATCTCTAAGCTGATTGCCGAATACCATGCGAAACGGAAAACGGAACATGTCACATCGGTAATGAAAACTGCAATCAAAATTTCGGCTATATCAATTATTTTATTTAGCCCATTCATTTATTTTGCTATTCCGTATATCGCAAAAGTGCTTTTACATAATGAAAACCTTATTTTCACTCTTTATATTAGCCTTTTCACAATTCCAATCGTTATTTTTTCAAGCTTAATAAAAGCATATTTACAAGGTTTAGCAAAAATTGCACCAACTGCATGGGCACAGCTTCTTGAGCAGCTTGTACGAATTGGTCTCATTGTCGTATTATTGCCGTACTTCATTTCAGAGTCGCCTGCATTGACGGCAGCAGCCGCTATGGGAATAACAGCAATTGGAGAAGTTTTTTCATTACTGTTTTTAGCGATCTTTTATAAACGCTCGAGTAGAATGTTCAAAAAGGGTTCAACAGGCACTTCCTTTACAAAGCCGATATTTAATATTGCACTGCCTTCAGCGGGCAGTAAATTGTTTGGTACCTTTACATGGTTTTTGGAACCAATCATTTTCTTAAAAGCACTGACGGTTTCAGGATTGGCTGCAGGCGCGGCAACTACATTGTACGGGATCATCTCAGGTGTGCATATACCATTACTCTTGTTTCCGGCTTTCATTCCTGCTGCATTGGCAATTGTACTCATTCCTGCCGTTAGTAGCGCACTAGCCAGCAATAATTACCCGTTGCTGAATAAACGCATTACACATTCATTACGACTATCTTCTTTAATTGGCTGTATGGCCGCTACTGTGTTTTTCATACACGGCGATGAGTTGACTATGGTACTGTTCCATCTTGAGGAAAATCGTGGCTATATGAAAATATTGGCTCCTATTTTTTATTTTTATTATATACAGAGTCCGCTTCATTCCATCTTACAAGCACTAGATGAAGCACAGGCTGCCATGATGAATTCCATCTATGGAGGAATAGGGAAGCTATTTTTACTGTTTTTCCTTGCCTCACAACCCGCCATTCAGGAAAAAGGCGCGATTATCGCTATAGGCTTTGGCGTATTGATTACGTCCTTCTTACACATCGCTTCTATTAGACAGCAGAAAAAGATTAATGTAGGTTTCCGCTTCTTCGTTCTGCCGTATGGTATTTTCATCCTTACTTGTTTTGTACAGCCGATCATTGCTGCCGGAATGCCGCTTATCGTAAGCGTTGCAATTACGATTGGGTTTGTCTTGCTGTTACTGTTCATTACAAAACAAATCCGTTTTAACGATTTCCATTATCTTCGTTCAATATTTTCGCGCTCGTAATTGGACAAACCACTTTCCGTCTTCATAACTGCAGTAGAATATATCTCGTATATTGGGATAACCGTTTACCAATAATTCATGAACGAGCCATTTTTCATCTTTACCAATAATTTTTAAATGTCTTTTGTCAACATAGCCATCCAAAATGAGAGGTAAAATAAATCCGCCCTGATCTTTTTGGTAAATCGATAGCTTTCCGGATTGCTCCAAAAAAGCGTAGGCAACATCCTGCACAGAGCATACTCCCTGTTCACGTAATTGCTGGAGTAAATCATCGAGATTATAGCGCTGCTTTTTCATTTCCGCTTCACAAATATATCCGTCGCGGATAACAAGCGACGGATCGCCTTCAATAAAGTCGCGCAGTTTTTTATTTTTTAATATGAGCCAGGAGTTTAAGTATTGAATCAGAAACAATAAAATAATAGGCAAAACGGCTTTGAAAAACTGCCGATCATAATCGTCCAATGCAATCGCAGCAATTTCACCCATTAACACGAATATTGCCAAATCCACAATACTGAGCTCACCAACTTCACGCTTGCCCATAAGGCGGAAAACAACTAGTAATATAATATATAAAACAATTGTTCGAAATATAATTAATGTATAATCTTCCAATTGATTCACCTCTCATACAATAGCTTGTTCGAAATTGCATGAAAAATACAAAAAAGCTTGTGGAAAATTAAACTCCACAAGCTTTTTTATGTAACGTTTAAACCGATTCTATACGGCCAATTGCTTGGCGTTCGAATTTTAAACGTGTATTTCCGTCAACTAATAAATAGACAGTCGTATCTTCAATTGCATCTACTTCTCCGTGTAAGCCACCTACAGTAACTACTTTATCACCACGTTTTAAGCTGTTTTGCATTGTAGCAGTTGCTTTTTGACGTTTTTGTGCCGGACGAATTAAAATGAACCACATCGCAACAAACATTACGATAATCGGTAAAAATTGTACTAAACCTTCCATTTTCAAATTGCCCCCTTTCTCTATCTCTTTCTCACTTACCTAGTATAGTATAGAATTGCAGGTTTTTGCGCAAAAAACTCTTTTTTTTCTCAAAAAAATTATATTGAATTTCGAATTTCGAACATATTTTTAGAAATTTTTAGCATTCGGTTTATTGTAACCGTACTTCTCAAAGAACTCTTCTTTGAAATCGCCTAAACGGTCTTCGCGGATTGCCTGGCGTACATCTTCCATTAATTTAATAAGGAAGCGTAAGTTATGGTATGACGTTAAACGTAAACCGAACGTTTCTTCTGTACGCAATAAATGACGCACATACGCGCGTGTATAGTTTTTACATGTGTAGCAATCGCAATTTTCATCGATTGGCGTAAAGTCTTTTGCATATTTCGCATTTTTGATGACCATACGTCCTTCAGATGTCATCAATGTACCGTTACGTGCAATACGTGTTGGTAATACACAGTCGAACATATCGATGCCGCGCATTGCTCCATCGATTAAAGAGTCCGGTGAACCGACACCCATTAAATAGCGTGGTTTATCTGCCGGCATCATCGGTGCAGTAAAGTCCAATACTTTATTCATAATATCTTTCGGCTCACCAACTGATAAACCGCCGATTGCATAACCAGGGAAATCGAGCTCTACTAATGCTTCAGCCGATTTACGGCGCAGCTCTTCATATTCCCCGCCTTGAATAATACCGAACAGCCCTTGCTCTTCCGGGCGTTGATGTGCTTCTTTACAGCGTTTTGCCCAACGTGTTGTGCGGTCAACAGATGCTTCCATGTATTCGTATGTTGCCGGGAAAGGCGGACATTCATCAAATGCCATCATAATATCAGAACCTAAGTCGTTTTGGATTTCCATCGCTTTTTCCGGTGATAAAAACAGCTTGTCGCCATTTAAATGGTTTCGGAAATAAACGCCTTCTTCTTCGATTTTACGGAACTTAGATAATGAGAATACTTGGAAACCGCCTGAATCGGTTAAAATTGGACGATCCCAGTTCATGAATTTATGCAGTCCACCTGCTTCTTTCACGATATCATTACCCGGACGCAACCATAGGTGATATGTGTTTGACAGAATAATACCTGCATTCATTTCTTTTAATTCTTCAGGGCTCATTGCTTTTACTGTCGCTTGTGTACCAACTGGCATAAATGTTGGTGTTTCAAAGGAACCGTGTGGTGTATGGACAATACCTAAACGCGCACCTGTCTGTGCACATGTTTTAATCAATTCATAACGAATTGGTGGTTGTTTTGTTGTTTCAGTCATATAAAAAAATCCTCTCGTTTCTAAAGTAAATACAGTACTTCGAATGAAAACACCTACTAAGTTTAGTAGGTGTTGCACAAATTATTATTGTATATAGGTTTTTGTTTAATTGCAAATTACTTAGCCGGACGGATAAACATGGCATCGCCAAAGCTGAAGAAACGGTATTTTTCTTTAACGGCTTGTTCATAAGCGTTCATAATTGTTTCTTTCGAAGCGAGTGCGCTGACAAGCATCACTAATGTTGACTTCGGTAAATGGAAGTTTGTAATCAGGCCGTCGATTGCTTTATATTCATAGCCCGGATAAATGAAAATATTTGTCCAACCATGAGAAGCGACAATTTTACCGTCATTTTTCGATGCAACTGTTTCAAGAGTACGGGTTGAAGTTGTCCCTACCGAAATAACTTTGCCTCCAGCTTGTTTGACACGTTCAATTACAGCCGCTGCCTCTTCTGACACACTGTAAAATTCAGAGTGCATATCATGGTCCTCAATCGAATCCACACTGACAGGTCGGAATGTACCAAGTCCCACATGCAGTGTAATAAATACGACTTCAACACCCTTTGCTTTAATTGCTTCAAGTAATGGCTGTGTAAAATGAAGGCCAGCTGTTGGTGCTGCTGCAGAACCACGCTCTTTCGCATAAACCGTTTGATAACGATCTTGGTCTTCCAACTTTTCACGAATATATGGCGGTAATGGCATTTCACCCAGTTGGTCTAAAATTTCATAAAAAATCCCGTCATATGTGAATTTAAAGGTACGGCCACCGTGATCCAGTTCACCTGTGCAAGTCGCAGTCAACAACCCATCACCAAATGTAACGACAGTGCCTGTTTTAACACGTTTTGCAGGTTTTACTAACGTCTCCCACTCATCGTCATTTGTCTGTTTTAACAGCAACAATTCAATGTTCGCGCCAGTATCTGCTTTAACACCCATTAAGCGTGCAGGTAGTACACGTGTATCATTTAGTACAAGGCAATCCCCTGCATTTAACTCATCTAAAATATGACCAAATGTGTGATGCTCGACTTCCAATGAGTTCGGATTCACTACCATTAAACGACTCGCTGTACGATCCAATAATGGTGTTTGGGCAATTAATTCCTCTGGTAAATAAAAATCAAAATCTTCTACTTTCACGTTCAAAACTTCCTTCTATTCTTTTTGTGTCTGCGGATAACCGAAATGGTCGTAACAAAGATTTGTCGCGATTCGGCCGCGTGGTGTTCGTTGAATAAATCCGATTTGCAATAAATATGGTTCATATACATCTTCAATCGTAATACGCTCTTCTCCGATCGATGCCGCTAATGCATCCAATCCGACAGGACCTCCGCCAAATCGTTCAATCATTGACTGCATCAATTTATGATCGATATGATCAAGTCCTCGTGGATCAACTTGCAGCAGTTCGAGTGCCTGTTCCGCCAAATTTGTGGAAACAATGCCATCTGCCAATACTTGTGCATAGTCACGGACACGTTTTAACAATCGATTTGCGATACGAGGTGTCCCTCGGGATCTGCGGGCAATTTCAAATGCCGCATGCTTATCCAGCACAACACCAAACAATTCACCGGAACGGATAACAATTTCGGCTAATGACTGCTCATCATAATATTCCAGTCGCGATAAAACACCAAAACGGTCACGAAGCGGTGCAGATAAAGCACCTGCTCTCGTTGTTGCACCAACGAGTGTAAATGGCGGCAACTCCAATCGGATCGAACGGGCTTCAGGACCTTTTCCGACTACGATATCCAGACAGAAATCTTCCATCGCAGAATAAAGCACTTCTTCAATCGCTCTTGGCAGGCGATGGATTTCATCGATAAAAAGCACATCCCCTGCTTCAAGAGAGCTTAAAATCGCTGCTAAATCACCAGGTCGCTCAATCGCAGGACCGCTCGTCATCTTTACATTTACATCCATCTCGTTCGCTATGACAATCGCTAACGTCGTCTTCCCTAAACCAGGTGGACCATAAAGGAGAACATGGTCAAGACTTTCCTGACGTAGCTTAGCGGCTTCGATAAATATTTTCAGGTTTTCTTTCACTTTATCTTGGCCTATGTATTGCGCTAAACGTTGCGGTCTTAAAGAAAGCTCAAACTGCTGCTCGGCATCTGTTGCTTCACCAGAAAGTACACGGTCTGACATGCTTCTCACTCCTTTTTATTTCAATTTCAACAACAGCTTCAATGCCTGTTTAATATAGGCGTCTGTCGTCGTTAACTTATCATCTTCACTTAATTGCGGTCTGATTTTGTCTAATTCCTTTTCTGAATAGCCTAATGCGACAAGTGCCAGCATCGCTTCCTGCAATTCATGTTCATTCGGATTCACTCCAAACAATGGCAGCTCATTTTCTGCACTTGGTAACTCGACGTGATCAAGCAGCATGTCCAGCTTCCCTTTTAGATCGAGAATCATTTGACGTGCTGTTTTTTTCCCGACGCCCGGGAAACGGATTAAAAATGCTTCATCTTCCATTTCAATTGCCTGAATGACTGAAGTCGGATTACCGCTCGCTAAAATAGCAAGCGCGCCCTTTGGACCAATGCCCGAAACTTGAATTAGCTTTTTAAATAATTCACGCTGCTCCAAACTATTGAACCCGTATAAATTTTGGGCATCTTCACGCACTTGCAAGGATACATATATTTGCTGTTCGCTTGCAGATGTACGGAATGCAAATGGATTTGGCGTATACAGCATCCAGCCAATGCCTTGTTGCTCTAATACAATATACTCGGGTGTAACCCTTGTAACCTGTCCTTTTAAATAATCATACATCGTTTTATCCCTCACATTTCTCGCTCTATTATAGCATAAGAGTTGTGAATTACCGAACGTATGTTGGTTCAAAAAGAAAAGACCGTCCTTTAAGACAGCCTTTAATAGTTTATCATATTCTTCTCCATCTAACATCGATTATAAACTGCCAATTACTTTTGCAATGTATCGATCTGTCTTGCAAAAGAATCGTAATTTTTCATCCAGTCATAAACAATCGATTGAATAAACGGATAGCAGGAAAGCTTTTGACGGTCGCTGAGTTTTAGATAAAACAGACATTCCCTTAATATTTCATTCGGGAAAAACAGATAATGAAGCTTTTCCTGCGCTTTATGCAAATAATGGTGGTCATTTACAAGCGGTTGTATTTCATACTGAACATGCGGCAATACGCGATGAAGCCATAAAATAATTTCATCTGAGGCTTCCCCTAAAGAAGCTAAATCAAAATCAATAAGTTTCACGTCTTCACCACGTAGCATCACATTATGATGAACAACATCCCCATGTAAAATCGTTTGCTTTTCACTCGGAACTGTTATTTGAGCCATTAAACCTAAGGCATAGGAAGCATGGTTGACTAAAATATCATAATTGCTTTTTAATAAACGTCTTAGTTCTCTTTCATGATGGATAAAACGCTCAAATCTCCTCTTCCACTTCTCCTCTAATCGATATGTGGACAAGATGCCTGTTTCCGCCCAAGGAATGACTTCACATGTTTCATGCAGTTTTTCGATTGCATGCAGGGAAAGCTGCTGATGTTCAAACCGTTTATACTCCGCACTTTTCCCTTCAAACCAAAACTGCTTTAATATATGCGGCTCTTCATTTTCTACAAGTGGAATATGATATGGAAATTGTATATTTTCAAGCTCTCGATGAATCGCTTTAACTTTCTGCGCCACAAAACCATTCTCATAGTACTTCATAAAAAAGGACCCTTTATGTGTATCCCACTTCCAGCAATTCTCTTTAATTACTATTGACATGACTTAGGCGGATGTGGCATTTGGTGCATTTGGGGCATCGTATTTGCTGGATATGGCATCATGTGCTGCATTGAATTTTCTTGATATGGCATCATGTGTGGGTAACAAGGGTTAGGTTGACGCATCATGTGGTCAATTTCTTCATAATACTGGTGCACTAGGTGATCTTTATCATGGCAATGGTCTTTCTTTAATGAAGACTCTTCATTAAAAATCGGCTGCATTTGCATTTGCATCGGCATCGACATTGGCATTGGCATTGGCTCCATGTACATATTTGGTTGCATTTGCATCGGGGATTCCATTGCCATTTGGTTACATTTTGAACATCCATGCATTTGAGGCATCGGCATTGGATGCATGTGCATTGGCATTGATTGCATGTGCATCGGAGATTCCATTGCCATTTGATGACATTTTGAACATACTGGCATTTGTGGCATCGGCATTGGCATCGGCATTGGCATGTGGTGACATGTTGGACACACAGGCATTTGCGGCATCGGCATTGGCATCGGCTGAATATAGTGTGGTTGTTCGATAAAAATCGGTTGTTGTGGTTGCTGCGGAGGTTGTTGAATAACCGGTTGCTGTGGCAATGGCATTGGTTGCGGTGCTGTCACCGTATTTTCAAATGTCGGCTGAACATGTACATGTGTTTGCCAGTTTGGCATTGGCATTGGCATCGGCATCGGCTGTGGTGCCGGTGGCTGGAAATAAATATCCCCTTGCCAAATCGGCTTTTGCGGCTGTGGCATCGGCATAGGTGCCGGTGTTGGTACAGGCACTGGTGCCGGCTTAACGATATGCTCTTTCTTCGGTGCCGGAGCTGGTGCAGGCATTTGTACCGGCTGCTCTTTAACAGATTTCGGCTGTTCCTTCACAGGTTGCCGCATTTCTTTTTTCGCTGTCGTGTCCGGTAAATAAATTTCCATCCCCGGAACAATATAATCAGGGTTTGCTAAATGGGCATTTAATCGCTTTAATTCATCAAAGCCAACCGCGTATTGCTTCGCGATTTTCCACAAAGTGTCTCCCTTTTGAACAATATGAACGCGCACTTCTTTCCTCCTTTTCTCGTAATAGCATATGCACAAATTGTGCTATTGCCACAATGTTCACGCTTAGCAAGCGGTAAATATGATAAGATGAAAAGGAACTGGTATGCTAATTGAGGTGAATATATTGAAAAAATTATTAGGTGAAGAACGGCGTTTGGAACTACTTGCATTGTTAAAAACGGCTGAACAGCCAATGACAGGTACAGATTTGGCGAAGCGTACAAATGTTTCAAGACAAGTCATCGTCAATGATATGAATTTATTGAAAGCACGAAATGAACCGATTGTAGCAACAAGCCAAGGGTATATTTATATGCACAATGTCCAGCAAACACGCCTTCAACGAAAAATTGTATGTATGCACAATCCAAATGAGGCAAAAGAAGAACTTTTCATATTGGTCGACTGTGGGGTTATGGTTGAAAGCGTTATAGTCGAGCATCCGGTATACGGAGAAATTACCGCTTCGATTATGGTATCAAACCGCTTGGAAGTGGAGCATTTTGTAAAACGCGTCCAAGAAACTAATGCCCTTTATCTTTCTGCATTAACGGACGGTACACACTTACATGTCATTAGCTCAACTTCTGAAGAAAGCTTGAATCTGGCAGAAGAGAAATTACGTCAGCGCGGGTTTTTAATTGAAAACTAAGATAAAACAGCTTATTCAAAAGACACCCTGTCACATGAATAAGCTGTTTTTTTATGATTAGTTCTGCTGCGCTCCACTCCCTATGAATGTTTTCCGGCGATACACGCTTAGTGCAGTCCCAATGACAAACGAGTTTATTAGAAGAGATGTAAAACCGTAACTTATAAAAGGAAGCGATAATCCGATAATCGGCAACCAACCAAGAATCATTGCCACAGAATATCCAAACTGCATGCAATAAAAAGATACTGCTCCGATTACAAGCATTTTGCCATATGAACGGGTTAATTGTTTTGCTTCCCAAAGTATACGAATTGCGATGGCGAATAATACCGTTACGACAGCAATTCCTGCAATGTAACCAAATTCCTGGATAAGCTGTACTAAAGCAAAATCTGTATGCCCTTCCGGAATATATCGGATCGTCTCTGCCCCAAACCACCCAGCTTCATTTAATGCATTTTTGATTGCCAGATAAATATAGCCTTCCTGTGTGGCATAGCTTTCCGGATTCAGAAAAGCATAGATACGTACAAGCTGGTAATGGTGCAGCTGCGGAGTCATCAGAAACACCGCACTAGCGATTAAGCCAATCACTGTTATACTTGTCAAAATTTTCGATTTTAGCGAGTAGTCACTTAAGTAAAACAAAATAGTAACGACCCCCGCATAAATAAGGGCTGCTGTCAGGTTTGGCGCACGTAAAATAAACCATAACGGCAAAACAAATAAGATGATTAACTGCCAACTTTTAAATTTCTTCTGTGTAAAAAAGCCTGCCCAAGCAATGAGCAGCAATGGTAAAACGGTCCAAACCTGAATCTGTATCGGCCCTACCATTAAATAGCTTTGCCCGGAAACCATAGCTGTCGGAAAATATTTTAATATCATTAACAAAATAAGGGCACCCAAATATATAGCTAGACTGAAACGCTCCAGCTTCCGATAATCGATATACATCAGTGCTGCTATCAATAGGACGGCACAAAGAAGGTGCAGCCATTTGTTTCGAATAAAATAATTAGTCATGTCTGCCCCAAAAATAACGGTACTATCAAATGTTAAAATCGGGATAAAGCTGGCCCCTAATAGAATAGCAACTAAACTAATCAGCAGCCAATCGACTTTGGGCCGGTGAATCTTGTCCATCGATTTTCCGAGTGCGGATGGTGAGCCCATTTCATCAATTGCTTTTCGTTCCGCTTCATCGGGTGTATACCCTTTTTTTAACCAGGCATTTTTCGAATGTTCTATATGGTGCTTTAATTCATCATATACATGTACCTGAGCTTCTTTTGAACGAATAAAGGCTGTTACTTTATTTAAAAAACGTTCACTCTGCATGCATACGCACCCCCAATAGACGCTCCTTCAATGTCAGTTTGATTTGTCCCTCTTGCTGTAATTGTTTTTTTCCGGTCTTCGTTAACTCATACCGCTTAACGCCGTCCGTCCAATTTGCGAGCACAAACCCATTCCTTTCCTGTTCATGAAGAATTGAATAGATGATTCCCTCATTATCGATTACATCCTGTATTCCCCTTACATGCAGTAATTGCGTAATTTCAATACCGGACTTTGCTTCAATTAAAAGTGATAAAATTACCCTTTTCAACTCATCGATGTTTAACTGTCGTTGGACATTTTCTTTATGCTGCTCTGTGAACTTTGTGTTGGAAAATGCGGTGCGATCCATCGCTTTTTTTAAATTTTTTAAACGATCATCCATTTTCTTCACGCTCCAGATGTTTTTTTAATAGCTGCTTTCCTTTTCTAAGCCTTGTTTTTACCGTGTTTTCACTAATTTGCAGTACTTCGGCCATTTCCTTCATCGTCTGATCTTCGTAATAGCACAAGTAAATAACTTCACGATATTTGACCGGCAGTGCCATGACCGCCTTGACTAAGTTATTATCTTCCTGCTGCTGTATGACTTCTTGTTCAACGGACATACCGCTTTCTACTTTCATAAAAACTTCATCATCTTTTGCTTCGACATTTTTGGCATACCAGCTTTTCAAATAATCTTTTGAATGATTAATTGCAATGCGCCAAAGCCATGTTTTTAACGATGAACCATATTGAAAAGAAGGGAGTGCCTTGTAGCATTTCACGAAAATTTCCTGCGTCAGATCCTCGGCAACCGAATGATTATGTACATATTGCATAACAAGCTTTAATATCTCTTCCCCGTACTGTTGCATTAATTCATCTATAATCATTTCATTTGATAAATTAGCGGTATCATTTATTAAATAACTTTCCACCTAAATACCTCCTTTCATCAATTAGACGAGCCTCGTTTTAGGAAAGTTTGATTTTCATAAGGAAAATTCTAATATAATTACAGAACTTCTAATAAAAATTTTTATCTTTGAATAAATTGTCGATTTTCTAAAATATCGTTTCGATGTTCTAATAATGGTTTGCTTTTTTCTAATATCGCAGCTGGATATTCAAATATCCTAATGATATTTTCTAATATCCCACAGCAATGTTCTAATATGTATGTCATGTATATTCTTTTCAACCCTACACTATTAGAATTTAATAAACTCATTGTATTTCCTAATAAAAGCCACATTTCTTCTAATAACCGCACCCCACTGTTCTCATAAAAATCCGAACAAAAAAAGCACTCCGCATGAAGCAGAGTGCACCTGTACATTTTATAAAAATCGTTTTCGCTGTTCCGGTGACGGTAGCATACATTCCTGCTTTTTTCCGAACCATTTGTAGCGATTTTTGGCAATCCAGCGATACACAAGATCACGAACGGGTTTTGGTACAACCACAAATACGTAAAACAGCTTCCACAAACCTGATAAGTTTCGTGTAATTTTAAGTGCGGCCGTCGATTCCGTAAAATGCTGGTCGTCTTCTATAAACACAATACTATCTGTGTTTTCCGGCACATCATACTCTTTTAACAATGCCCTTCCAACCTCACTTTGCAGCGACGCAAACTGAAACAATGCTTTCGGGTCACGTTTAATAATAAACTGGACACTTGCATCACAGAAATTGCACTCTCCATCAAATAATAGGATTCGCTTCATGCTCTTCACCTCACTCTGGTGTGACGTATGTATAATATGTACCGAGTGACTTCACTTTGCAGCCTAGTGCAATCAGTTCTTCCACTGCACCTTTCATCATCGGTTCCTCTTCATCTGCTAGTATATCAGTAATGAAGAAATAATTCCCCAGTCCTGTTTTAAGTGGTCGTGATTCAATCTTACTCAAGTTCAGTTTACGCCATGCAAATACCGAAAGTACTTGATGAAGCGCACCAGATACATCTGTCGGTAATGTAAGCATAAACGTAGTTTTCGGTTGTGCCTGCAACGGTACTAAACCATGCTTTATATTTTGCTTCGATAAAACGAAGAAGCGCGTATGATTAAAATGGAAATCATGGATATTGTGTTCGAGTATATGTAAATTATATTTTTCAGCGGCAGAAAAGTTCGCAACGGCAGCAATACAGCGGTCTTCAGTTTGGGATACAAGCTCTGCTGCGGCAGCAGTTGAAGAATACGATGTCTGTCTTACCCCTCCATGTTTATAATATAAATATTTATGGCACTGTGCTAAAGCATGCGGATGTGAATAAATCTCCTCGATTGCCTCTTTATTTTCCGCAAACTTTTTATTCACTAATAAATGCTGTTGAATTTTCGACATCACTTCAGCTGTAACGAAAAGCTCGGATTCATGGTACAAGTAGTCAATTGTTAGCGGAACAGAACCTTCCAGTGCATTTTCCACCGGGACTACCGCCAGCTCAACTTTCCCTTCCGATACCGCTTCAATGCATTCCGGAATCGACTTGTACGGAATATGCCAATCATGCGGAAATAGTCCCTTTGTTGCTAAATATGTAAATGATGCTTCCGGACCTAGGTAAGCAACTCTTTTTTCCCAATTTTTTTCTGACATCAATAAGCACCTCGATCATAAGTTCTAAATTTTCTGGAAATTTATCCTATAAGAAAAGCTGTCCAAAATGCCCTAAAACACATTGGACAGCAATTTTATTTATTATATCCTGATGTATTTGCACCGGAACATCTCACTTTTTCTGTTAAACAACATTGCTCTTCAAAGGAAAGTTAAAATGCGCCAGAACTGATTACTTCAGCAGATTCGATAAATTCAAGTTGATTTAAGCTGCGAATAAGTTCATCCAGCTCATAAGACATGCTTGTAACATCTAAAGAAAGCGTCACATTGGCACGTCCTTGAATCGGAATCGTCTGATGAATCGTCAGAACATTGCAATGTGCATCAGATACAGTTTCGAGTAATTTGGCAAGTGTACCTTTTCGATCTTGCAATTGAATGAAAACTGTTAAAATACGCTCTTGCACAATCGAATGGAAAGGAAAAACTGCATCACGATATTTATAAAATGCGCTTCGAGATAAATCCACTTCTTTTACCGCATCCCATATAGATGAAACAGATCCTTTTTGCAATAATTGTTTTGCTTCCAATGTTTTTTGCATCGCATCTGTCAGGACATCTTCACGCACTAAATAATATCGCTGATTTGCTACGTTTTTCATCGTCATCCCCCACTTAATTAGTCGACAAAGTCAAATTCGAATTCCATTAAACGTACAGTATCGCCGTTTTGGGCACCGCGTTTACGTAACTCTTCATCGACACCCATCGCACGTAATTGGCGAGCAAAGCGTCGAATACCGTCTTCACGGCTGAAGTCCGTCATTTTGAATAGGCGTTCGATTGTGTATCCTGAAAGAACATATGCACCATCGTCATCACGTGAAATTTCGAAGTCGCCGCCTTGGCCTTCATGCTTGTACATTACGACTGCATCTGATTCTTCTTCAAGTACATCGTGTAATAAGAACTCCGGTGTCACTTCTAAAAGATCCGCAATTTCAAATAGTAATGGCTTTAACCCTTGACGAGAAACCGCTGAAACCGGGAAGACCTTTACATCTTCTCCCACTTTCTTTTTAAACTCTTTCAAGTTTTCTTCGGCATTCGGCATATCCATTTTGTTTGCAACGACAATTTGAGGACGCTCAAGTAATCGTAAGTTATATTGTTCAAGCTCGTTGTTAATTGTTACATAATCATCATAAGGTTCGCGGCCTTCCATACCGGACATATCGATTACGTGTACGATTACACGTGTACGCTCAATGTGACGCAGGAACTGCATTCCTAATCCGACACCTTGGTGCGCACCCTCGATAAGACCAGGTAAATCTGCCATTGCGAATGAACGGCCATCATCAGTTTCCACCATGCCTAAGTTCGGTACGATTGTTGTAAAGTGATAAGCGCCGATTTTAGGTTTTGCAGAAGAAACAACAGAAAGTAATGTTGATTTACCAACAGAAGGGAAACCAACTAATCCAACATCCGCCAATACTTTCAATTCTAAAATTACTTCCAGCTCTTGACCTGGTTCGCCTTTTTCGGCTAATTCTGGTGCTGGGTTAGAAGGTGTCGCAAAACGGCAGTTACCACGTCCGCCACGGCCTGCTTTAGCAATTACAGCTTGTTGACCATGTTCAACTAAATCGGCAATGACTGTTTTTGTTTCAGCATTCATCACAACTGTTCCTGGTGGCACTTTTACGATTAAATCTTCTGCACGACGACCGTGCATCCCTTTACTCATTCCGTGCTCTCCACGTTCAGCTTTGAAGTGACGTTTGTAACGGAAATCCATTAGCGTACGTAAACCTTCTTCTACTTCAAATATAACGTTACCGCCTCGTGCTCCGTCTCCACCTGCAGGACCACCATTCGGTACATATTTTTCACGACGGAAGGCAACCATTCCATCCCCGCCGTCTCCACCTTTAACATAAATCTTTACGTGATCGACAAACATTTCTTTCACTCCTCATATGTGAAGAACATATTTCCAACTTGTATTCGTTTGTTCATATGTTTCCACATTAAAAATATTCTGTTCTATTGAAAATGGCGACTGTTCCCATTTTCCCTTTAAATGAAATGAAATATTCCATTTCTCTTCATATGTTTCGATGTTTAACAGTAATTGATGCTCTTCATATGGATCAAGCTTGTCGTAAACATGAATAATTGTGTTTTCCAAGTATTGAACAATCGCTTCATCGTACTTGCTTTGTATTGGTGCGTTTACATTACTTGTCATGCTTAGTTGTAAAGCCGGATAACGCCAACTCAGGGTATGAAGCCATTCCACTGTTTCCGTTAATTGAAGTCGATTGATGTTCGAAAGCATTTTACAATGTTCAGACTGGTCAAAAATTACCTTTTTCGCCTCGTCCACTCGTCCTAAATCTAAGTTCATCTGGATTAAATGAAGCTGATTCAAATAGTCGTGATTCGCAAAGCGTAATGCTTCACTTACAGTTAATTTTGAAACGGTCATTTTACACACTCCGTATTACAGTATTATTAGTATAACAAGTTTTTCATCAATTTTCCTTCCATACTTCATACTCATGCCATATTCAATACTTAAGAAAATTTCAACCATCCATTTATAAAGGCATCTCTTCATTTTTGTGCAAAAACTTAAAAAAGGACTGCAATAAATGCAGTCCTTTCATTGCAAGAATTATGCTTCTTGAGCTGTAGGGTATACAGATACTTTTTTCTTGTCGCGACCATAGCGTTCAAATTTAACAACGCCGTCAACTTTTGCGAATAATGTATCGTCACCACCGCGGCCTACGTTTGTACCTGGGTAAATTTTTGTACCGCGTTGACGGTAAAGAATTGAACCACCAGTAACAAATTGACCATCAGCGCGTTTAGCACCAAGGCGTTTAGACTCAGAGTCACGTCCGTTTTTAGTAGAACCTACACCTTTTTTAGATGCGAAGAATTGAAGATCTAAAGTTAATAATAACATTCTGTTCCACCTCCTAGATCATTTTATATTTCAATTCGATATATTCTGAATAGCTCGCAGTCATTGTATAGAACTGTGTCACCATTGTGTTCAGAATAACTTGTAATTTAGCGTCTGTTTCATCATTCAGTTCAGCTTGTGGAACAGTTACTTTTAAGTAACCGCCTTCAGCACCTTGTTCGATTTCAGGAGTAATTCCTGTAATTTGCGGGATTGCGTTCACTGCACCAAAGGCAACAGCAGAAGCACCAGCACAAACTAAATCTCGACCATAGATATCCGATAGAGCATGTCCTGAAATTTCAAATCCATACGATTTACGATTTTCATCACTATAAATAGTTACTGTAATCATATCCATCACCTACTTATTAAGCGTTGATAGCTTCAACTACTAATTTTGTGTAAGGTTGACGGTGACCTTGCTTACGACGGTAGTTCTTTTTCGCTTTAAGTTTGAAAACAGTAATTTTCTTTTGCTTACCTTCTTTAACAACTTTAGCTGTTACAGTAGCGCCAGCAACTGTTGGAGCTCCAACTTTAACTGTTTCTCCACCTACGAATAAAACTTTGTCAAAAGTAACGATTTCGTCAGCAGCCACACCTAGTTTTTCAACATAGATTTCTTGACCTGCTTCTACTTTGATTTGTTTACCACCAGTTTCGATAATTGCGTACATTAAAATGCACCTCCTCTTAGACTCAGACTCGCCCGGAATTGCAGGTGACCTATAAAGGTACTTAAACCTGTTCAGCGCGGTTGCAGTAGCACGGGTGCTACAAACAATAACATTAAAATACTACCACATCAGAATTATCAAGTCAACCGCTTCATAACTATTTTCTCAAAAGCAGAACGGTATTTTCGATATTTCCAATCTCCAATTACTTTGCTCCATAAAAAGAGGCTTATAATTGCTAAAGACAATGTCTGCGGCAATAAATATAATAGTACGATAATTGTTACCGTAAGTAAATAAAAAGAAGCCGTTAAATAAAATTCGAAAATTTTAGAAAACGGCCGCCATTTCAAAATGCTGTAACATAGTATTCTTCCACCATCCAGAGGCCAAATGGGGATGAGGTTAATAGCTAGAATAAAGAATTGAACTTCTATTAATCTCGCACTGAGCATATCGGGCAGGAATAAACTGATAAAAATCCCGAGACATGTTGCAACCGGTCCTCCAATAGCGATAATGATCAGTTGCTGATAGGATAACTGCAATTCATCCTTAATCGTCATCTCCCCGCCGTAAGGAACGATTTTACATTGCGTTATCTTGGCTCCGACAAGCTTTGCAGCGATAAAATGACCTAATTCATGAAATAATAACGAAACAATAATAACACTGTATAAAGCAATATCACCATATAATACGATTGATAAGAGCAGTAACAAAAATAATGGATGAATCGTAATTTTCATCTAAATCGGCTGTTCCTTTAGCCAGCGAATCGTTTCTTCCATATTTAAAATTTCCCCGTTACGTTCAATCTGAATATAGAGTTCCCCGCTTTTTTTCGTAGCGACAACTGCACCTTTTGTTACCGTTGTATAAGGCAATACATAGAAGTCGTCCACAAAACCAAACGTAACCGTATCCCCTGTATCATAAACAACCGAGACCGTTTTCCCGTTATATTTTGTATGGCCCGTAAACACAATCATCCCATCATACAATGCATTTAATACGAACGGTTCATCATACACGAGTAAATATCCGTCATTAAAACGATCAATCGTCTCAAAGAGCTGTAATTGACTAATCGATACATCTGCACTAACAGGGAGCTGCTGGTCTTCATTAGACAACATATTCACCACCGCTTTTCGCATCATGACTAAATCATCCGAACTATAGACAACCGAATGAATGACACGTTTTGTAGCGATATCCCCATAATAATTACAGCTATAAATAACAACAAAGACAATACTCGCGATGAGCCACTGCCATTTTTTCAAGCTCACCATCCCTCTTTTTGCACTAGTATATGTCAGGAACAACAATACAATTCAGGAAAGCCTGTACATAGAAAAAAAGCTGTATAGAATAGTAGATTACATTCCATACAGCTTACTTCTTATTTAAATAATGCTTTTATTTTTGCAAAAACGCCTTTTGGCTGATCATCTTCCAAGGACATTAACGGCACAGAGTCCCCTAATATACGGCGTGCGATATTACGGTATCCCAATGATGCTTTGTTATTCGGATTCATGACAATTGGTTCACCTTTATTGGATGAACTGATAACATCTTCACTATCGACAATGATTCCCAATAAATCAATCGATAAATGCGTTGTTACTTCTGTAATATCCATCGCATCTCCATTATTCATCAAGCTCTTACGGATTCGGTTAATAATAAGCTTAGGCGGTTCGATTGGTTCCTGTTCCAGCAATCCGATTATACGATCCGCATCTCTTACTGCTGAAATTTCAGGTGTTGTCACAACAATGGCACGATCTGCACCAGCGACCGCATTGCGATAGCCTTGCTCAATACCGGCCGGACAATCAATTAAAATATAGTCAAACTCACGCTTCAACTCATCGATCAAAGCTTTCATCTGTTCAGGGTTAATCGCGTTCTTGTCTGTATTTTGGGCAGCAGGCATCAAGTATAGACGTTCATCTACACGTTTGTCCTTTACTAATGCCTGATGCGTTTTGCAGCGGCCCTCAATGACGTCCACTAAATCATAAATGATCCGATTTTCCAAACCTAATATAACGTCTAAATTACGCAGTCCGATATCCGTATCGACTAGACAAACTTTCTTACCTTGAAGTGCCAATGCCGTTCCTAGGTTTGCAGTCGTAGTAGTTTTTCCTACTCCACCTTTTCCTGAAGTTATAACGATTGCTTCTCCCACATTAGCGGCCCCTTCCTTATATAAGGTAGCTTTTTGAGCTCCAGTTTCATCAGTATTCTTAGAGAATAATAATTCTTCATCACTCATTTAGCTTCCTCCTTTGAATGTTGATAAATTCGGTCGTACATTTCTTATTTCCTGGATTCTATCATATGCTATTACATTATTTTCTCCAAGATAGGCAAAAATCTGATCGGTATTGTCTAATATATATTGCGACTCGTTCGTCATTACTTCCACATAATTCCCAATCAATATATGTGTTGGTTCAAAATGTGACGCGGATACAATTGCTTGTTCATTGCCATCCATGCCTGCATGCACAATGCCTTTTAACTTACCCGCAATATGTACATTACCCCCTGCCTCAATACGTCCGTTTGGATTGACATCACCTAACACAAGAATATCGCCAGTAACACGAATCGTTTGTCCGGAACGCACAATTCCTACATATGTTTCAAAGCGACTAGTCTCAAGCAGTTTATGGCTTTCTTCTAATGTAATAACATCACTTTGAATTTTCTTCACACATAGCTTTTGCTGCCTTTCCACAATTTCAGTAAGCTGGTCTTTTTGCTCTTGTGTACAGTAACGTTTACCTAAGTGTAATTGTACATCTATTTTACCATCAAGATGGCCGTCTGTAACTTTTTTTCCAAGTTCTTCTACCAACTCTGTAAAAGAACATTGGTCATCCAAACGAAGTACTAACCCATCTTTTGTTCCTTTAATATGGATAAGTTGTTTTTTCATAGCTTTTTCAAGTCACCTCGCGCTACATAATAACGAAAAGAAAACAACCGGATTATGGATCCGCTTTGTTTCTTTTCGTTTTTTTAAAATGCTATTGTGCCCGTTGAAATACACGAGCGTTAAGACAATATTTAAACGCCCATGCAAGCATTATCAAAAATAATAGATTACCAATTGTTGTCGGAACTAACCGATTCACTAGGAACGGCTGAAGCGCCATCGTTGTAAATTGGAGCATATAGAAAAATTCATATACAACAAATTCGAAAACAATCATCAGCAATAATGCCAAAATCGTAGAAAATACTAGATGTGGATGAACACGTTTTACACACCATGCCGCTATATAACAGATAGCAGGATATAAAACCGTATAAAGACCAATAATATTAATATAAAACACATCAAAACAAAGTCCAAAAATAAGACCATAAATCATGGCTTTTTTTCGGCTGTAATAAATGGACAGAAAAATTAAATATAAAATTAAAAAACGCGGAATCAAATAATAGATTCCTTCACCCAACTGCAATGGGGAGAATACGGCAAACTCGGATTCAAGTAAAAACAGCAAGACAGCAACGAAGCCAATTAAAAATCGAGCGAGCATTACTTATCCCCCTCATTTTCATCGGCCGGTCCATTTACTAAATCTTCATTTGTACTGCCGCCATCAGAACCATCTACCGAAATTGTTTTGCGCTTAGCAATAATAACATGCTCGATCATTGAAAAATCTGCTGCTGGTTTGACATAGGCCATTTTCGTTAAACCGAAGTCATCAGTTGTCACTTCTGTAATCTCACCGATTAAGATACCTTTCGGGAAGATTCCCCCTAGTCCGGAAGACAATACTTTACCGCCTTCTTTAAGTTCCACTTTAGAATCGATACGCTTTAATAGTAATTCGTTACGCTCGACGTCATAACCTTCTACTAAACCATGAATTTCCTTATTCTTTTCATCATGTACAACCGCTGACACACGATAGTTTTCATTATTCGTATAAAGCAGTTCCACTTCTGAAGTATAAGGTGTTGCGATGACTATTTTACCAACTAGCCCTCGAGAAGTCATAACAGCCATGTTTTTTTCAACTCCATGTGCTGTCCCTTTGTTTAAAATAATTTTTTCTTCCCACTGATCAGGGTTTCTCGCGATGACCGTCGCCTGAATTGGGTCGAAATCACGCAAACTTTCCTCGATTGATGCGAGTTCACGCAATGAAGAATTTTCGGCCTTTAAAGTACTCACTTCTGCCTTTAGCACGGCAAAGTCTTCTAGACGCATTTTTAATTGCTGGTTCTCTTCATACGTATTTAACAGCGAATCAATATTGCTAAAAATACCTGTTATGTAATTAGCCGGCTTTGCGACAAGGGATTGTGCAAAGCCAACTGTATCTTTAATAATTTTCTCGGGTAATGTTGCGTTATGACGATCACGTAAAGAGAAACCAATCAATGCCACTAGAAAAATCACGCTTACTAATAGGACAATTAACTTTTTATTAGAAAAATGTGGCACTGCCAGTCCTCCTTACTTCAGTTGTTGTGCGCGAATTAAAGCGATGTTGTCCAATGCTTTACCCGTTCCGATTGCAACACAATCCAGCGGATCTTCAGCAATAAATACAGGCATTTTTGTTTCATCACTGATTACTTTATCTAAATTACGTAATAATGCGCCACCGCCTGTTAAAACAATACCACGCTCCATTACGTCTGCAGATAATTCAGGTGGTGTTTGTTCCAATGTTTTCTTAACACCATCTAAAATAACAACAATCGCTTCATGTAAAGATTTTGAAATTTCATCTGATGTAATTTCAATTGTTTTTGGTAAACCCGTTAACAAGTCGCGTCCGCGAATTTCCATCGTTTCAGCAGGTCCTTCAGCAAGTGCTGTACCGATTTCTACTTTGATGCTTTCTGCTGTACGCTCACCAATTGTTAAGTTATATGTTTTACGGATGTAGGCGATAATAGATTGATCCATTGCATCACCACCGACACGTACTGATTCACTTGTTACAATACCGCCTAGAGAAATAACAGCTACTTCTGTTGTACCTCCACCGATATCAACTACCATCGAACCTGTTGGCTCCCATACCGGCAAGTTTGCCCCGATTGCTGCAGCAAATGGTTCTTCAATTGTAAATGCTTCTTTTGCACCCGCTTGACGACTTGCATCAATAACAGCACGTTGCTCAACCGAAGTAATACCATATGGCACACAAATCATGACATTCGGTTTCTTCCAGTTAGAACCCGATGCTTTCATTGCTTCTTTTAAATAATATTGGATCATTGCTGTTGTAATTTCGAAATCAGCAATAACGCCATCTTTCATCGGGCGGATTGCCACGATTGAACCCGGTGTACGACCGATCATATTTTTTGCGTCGTTTCCGACTGCTACAATATCGCCAGTTTTTGTATTTTTCGCTACTACTGATGGTTCACGTAATACAATTCCTTTACCTTTTACAAATACTAATGTATTAGCTGTGCCAAGATCAATCCCGACATCTTTATTCCCTAATCCAAACAAATTAAGTACTCCCTTTCTTATTAAAACGATTTCTAATTTATGATGCTAGCAAAATCATACGCTCTATTATAACGAATTACATCAAAAAATTATAGTGTTACAAGCACCGAATCGCGACTTTTGTCGAATGTTTTTTTCTACAACACTACTTTACTATTGTATTTCTATTTCCGTTACGAAACAAATAAAATTAATATGTAAGATTTAACAAAATCGCCACATGCTTATGACGAATATAACAAATAAAAGTTGCAATTGCGAAAATTGTCGACGAATTTTTAAATCCGTAATAATTGTTATCGCAATGTAATAATTTGAAACTTCTATCAGTGGGGGTTTTCTACCTCCCTGAATTAGAGGGAACACGATCTAAAACCGTCCCATCCTGTGACAGCACTTAGGGATCCATTGGGTTTTTACAGTATTCTGAATTCGTCTTACTACCTGTTAATTCGTGATTAAATAACTGCAAAATAAAAAGACAAACGCTTTAATACGTTTGTCCAGTTGCTTAGGATTCCTTAGAATTAGAAATATCCCTTTTCTTTCATGCTTATAAACTGATGATCACCGATGATAACATGGTCGAGCAAGTCGACCCCGACTATTTTACCTGCTTCATAAAGCCTTGTTGTGACATCAATATCTTCCGGACTTGGTGTCGGGATGCCGCTTGGATGGTTGTGGGAACAGATTATAGAAGCAGCGGAACGTTTTACAGCTTCGCGGAATATTTCCCGAGGGTGGACGATGCTGGCATTCAAGCTGCCAACAAAGATTGTTTGCTTATGAAGCACCTGATTTTTTACGTTGAGAAAGAGACAGACAAAATGTTCCTGCTGTAAGGACGTCATATCCTGCATTAAAAAGGTGGCTGCATCTTCCGGAGATCGAATAGTAAAGCGTTCTTCTAAATCTCTCGACGCAAGTCGTCTTCCCAGTTCAATCGCAGCGAGCAGTAAAACCGCTTTTGCTTCTCCTATTCCTTTTATCTCTGTTATTTCTTCCAGTGTTGCATGCTTTAAATTATGCAATTTTTCGAAGTTGATCAGTACCCGGTTAGCTACGGTCAACACAGACTCTCTTTTTGTCCCGGTCCCGAGCAAGATGGCGATCAGTTCCTGATTTGACAGACTCTTTGCTCCTTGGCGGATGAGGCGTTCACGCGGGCGGTCTGATTCATGAACATCATGGATTTTCATATTCAATAACGGTTGGACCGTCATTTACATCACTCCTAAAATGGTAGTTTTAGTAGTTGTAATGTAAGCATTTTTTGAACTAATGTAGCAATCGGTAAACCGACGACATTATTGTAGTCCCCTTCAATACGGTCAACGAGCATGGCGCCACTCGTTTGAATTCCGTATCCGCCTGCTTTATCGAATGGATCTCCTGTCTGAACATAGGCCTTGATCAATTGCGGAGAAATTTCTTTAAATAGTACAGATGTTACTTCTACAAAAGTATGCTCTGTTCCGTCAGCCAAAATAAGGGCTACAGCAGTCATTACTTCATGGCGATTCCCGGCAAGCTTTGTTAGATGCTCTATGGCTTCTTCCTCCGAAACAGGCTTGTGCAGTATTTGATTATTAAACACAACAATTGTATCCGCTCCGATAATACATTTCCCCTGACATTTCTTGGCCACATCACGTGATTTCAACAATGCCACTTCTGTCACATATTCACGAGCCGTATCGACTGTTACGCTTGTTTCAACAACATCGCTCGTCACAATGGTAAACGGGATATTCAGCATTTGAAGCAGTTCCTTTCTCCTTGGTGAAGCAGAAGCTAATATTAGTTGTTCATTTGTAGTAAAATTCATTTCCAATCCTCCTACCCACTATAGTAACCGAGAAAAGGAAATTTGGACAACAGCCAACTCTAGTTGCAAATATTCAAAAACAAGATTTCTGTATGTTTACATTGATTAAAATGTTACTTTCAAGCAATCCAAACTCTCAAAATAATTTATAAACATATGCAGACGAACAACATTCGGATTCGTGGAAAGCTTAGAAACTTCCGTCATAAGTGCCGTCCAGTCTTTTGGCACTTGTTGTTTGTCAATTGCTTCTGTATCTTCCAATGAGAACATTTTCGAATCTTTCAATGTGACCGGCAGCTGAAATTCTGCAGGATTAGGACAGCTGCTCATAATCGTAATTTTTTTATAAAATCCGGTCGGTACAATCGTTAATGCTGTTTCCACTTTTTCTGTGTCTAGTCGGGACCAGACAAAATACTGCTCGTCCACTTTAACAACTGCTGCCTTATTTAGCGTAGGATAAGTGCCTAAAAATTGTGCTGCACTATCAAAATTTGAAAAAACACCATGCTGCAACGCAAAATACTGTTGCTGTACTTGCTGCTCCTCGGGTGTTTGAACTGTCGGGATTGTTTCTGCAGCTTCTTCGGTTGTCGTCGGTAGTTGCAGAATAAAAACAAATAGTATGACGCCAGCAAGCCCTGTAATACTTCCAATGAACATTGCTTGAAAAATGGCATTATTCCTTAAAGCTTTCATCGTTGCCACAGCTCCATCTCTTTTTCATACAATAATAGCAAAATAGCGATAAAAAAAGAGGAGACTGCTGTCGCCTCCCTCTAAAAAGTTTTCGCTATTATTCCTCATTATTTGCAATTGAAGTCCGTTTGTTTCTATTAATTTGCTTTTCAAATCAGTTTGGACGCTTTCCACGGGCACTCGTGACCTTGGAGTCACAGGCATCTTGCTTTTCCTGTAGGAACCGTTTCTCCAGCTGCATTAGTGCATATTTCGTCGAATTTCACTTAGTAAATAAAGTGAGCCGGTTACAATTCGAACCGTGTCACCTTTTACTAAACCTTGTAAAAATTCGTTTACATCATCTATTATTTGTTTTTCCTTTGCTTGACTAAGTTCGTAAAGAGTCATTGCCTGCATTGCACGTTCATTATGAATATT
The DNA here is from genome assembly GCF_038003445.1 of Solibacillus sp. FSL K6-1126. Classification (NCBI taxonomy): domain Bacteria; kingdom Bacillati; phylum Bacillota; class Bacilli; order Caryophanales; family Caryophanaceae; genus Solibacillus; species Solibacillus sp. FSL K6-1126. The sequence continues at coordinate 2,833,013 of NZ_JBBOPD010000001.1, forward strand.
GGCGAAATAAAAAGCATCACCGACTTCTTCCAATAACTGCAGAATTGTTTTGATATCCTTGTCCGCCAGTAGCCCGATAATAAATTCAATTCGCTTATTCGGAAAATTCTCTTTAACCGTATCAACCAATGACTGAATGCTTGCAGGATTATGCGCTCCGTCAAAATAAAGATTGGGGCTAATTTGTTCAAAGCGCCCGGCAAGTGTTGCATTGTTCACACCATTGCGGATTTTTTGAATATCTAGCAGCAGTTCGAATTTCTTTATAACTTCCAGAAAAGCAGTAATGGCCAATACCATATTATGCCCTTGATGTTTCCCCAATAGCTGACGCTGTAAATCGGAAATAGTAATTTGCTGTAATGGGTAATCATACGTTTCTGTCCCATCAAGTTTTGTAACGAAAAAATCCTTTCCAAACTTGGATAATAGCACATTTTTTTGAATGGCTTCTTTTTCAAAAACTTCCGTAACCTCTTCTGTCATATCCCCAATGACAGCAGGACGGTTTTCTTTCAATATACCGGCTTTATGATACGCGATACTCGTTAATGTATTGCCCAAAAAATTCGTATGTTCCAAAGCAATACTCGGTACTACCGAAACAATCGGTGTCACAACATTTGTACTGTCTTCTCTGCCGCCCATGCCTGCTTCGATTAATACTAAGTCCGGACTTTGCTCAGCAAAATATAAAAGCGCAACTGCCGTCAACAGTTCAAAGTCCGTTAGTTTTCCGCTAAGCCCCGCTTTCGCCAATTGCTGAAACATCCGATCCATCTGTTCATTCGTGATTGGACGGCCATCAACCTGTATTTGGTCATGAACATCCACAATGCAAGGTGACATGAATTTCCCGACCGATAACCCGTATTCCCGTGCCATCCCTTCAATGAAAGCCAATGTTGAACCTTTTCCGTTCGTTCCCGCTAGATGAACGGCATTCAGTTGTTTTTGTGGCTCACCTAACTTACGGAGCGCGAATTCAATTGCCTCCAAACCCGGCTTGATCGCTTGTTCACTTTCCACTTGCCAACGCTCTTTATATACTTCCAGTAATGGAATCATGAAATCCACTCTCTTTCTATAAACAGACTGCGCACTTCAGCGATAAAATACAAAGAGCCGGTAATAACGAGCAGCTCGTCTTCAGCCAAATGATCCATTTCTTTTTCAATTAGCACCTGCCAGTTTGAATGCATAAACTTTTTTGAATGTGTACTTTGTTCAAATAACTGCTTCGCTGTTGCTGCACGCGGCAGATCAATTTGTGTGAAGTGCATTTCAGATGCGACATCATCCATTAACTTTATACTTACTGCATGATCCTTGTCCTGTAATGCAGCATAGACAAACTTCACTTTATGCTTCGGCGCGGTATCTTTCAAAGTTTTAATGAGGGCAGTCGTCCCTTCCGAATTATGGGCACCGTCTAAAATGACATTATGGCGTACCCGTTCAAAACGCCCTTCCCACTTTGCATGCTGCAAGGCCAGTTTTACTTTTTGTGCATCAAACGATGAAAGGAATAAATCGGCTGCCGTAATGGCAAGCGCGGCATTCGCCTTTTGATGTTCCCCTGCCATCGCAAGTTCAATCTTGTCAATGCTGATATTGCCTCTGTAGTCAAAAAAAGCACCTTTTTGATTCTCTACATAAAAGTGTTTGCTTATCGTATAAATCGGTGCATGCTGTTGTGCTGCGGTTTGTTGAATTACCGCTAGAGCTTCCAGATTTTCTACTCCGACAACGACCGGCTTACCTTGCTTAATAATTCCGGCTTTTTCTGCGGCAATTTCCGCATACGTTTCCCCTAGCATATCTGTATGTTCAAGCGATATCGTAGTAATAACACTCACTTCCGGGGTCACAACATTTGTCGAGTCCAAACGTCCGCCAATCCCGGTTTCAAGCAAAGCGATATCCAATGATCGCTCCGAAAAGTATTTTAGGGCAAGTAATGTCATGAACTCAAAAAAGCTTGGAAACTTTCCGTCCAATTTATTTCCAACAACTTCCGCAATCTCGTTTGCAATACGTAAAAAGTCCTCATCGGAAATTTGCTGTTTATTGATCGTCACCCGTTCATTCGCACGCTCTAAATGCGGAGATATGAAGGCACCGACCGTTAAGCCATGCTCGATTAAAATCTCACGCGTTGCATTCAATGTTGAACCTTTTCCATTGGAACCTGCAAAATGAATGAATTTCGTTTTTTGTTCCGGATTGCCAAGTGCATCCAGGATAATCTTCGCCGACTGTAATGGTTCGCCTTTATATTGGCTTGCTTTTAACTTAAAAATAAAATTTGTGCACTGCTCCATCGTTTGAAACATTATGTTCTCTCCCTAATACGGCTAATATGTAATATATTTTATTATAGCTGAATTAAAAGAAAGAGGTACCATTATACGGTACCTCTCTTTGGCATTACATGTTTTTCAGTTCTGCAATGCGTTTTTCAACTGTTGCGAATTTTGCTTCATAATCCGCCAGTTTTTCGCGCTCTGTTGCTACTAATGCTTCCGGTGCTTTTGAAACGAATCGTTCATTTGATAACTTTCCAGAAACTAATTTTACTTCTTTAGCCCATTTGTCGAGTTCTTTTTCAAGACGTGCGATTTCTTCTTCAATATTGATTAAGCCTGCAAGTGGCATGAAGATTTCTGCGCCTGAAACTACTGCTGACATTGCTTGTGCTGGTGCTTCAAGATTCGCCCCGATTGTTAAGCCATCCGGGTTACAGAATTTTTCAATATAGCCTTTGTTCACTTCAAGCACTGCCGATGTTTGTTCATCTTTTGCTGAAATCGTCATCGGTACTTTTTTGCTCATTGGTGTATTCACTTCTGCACGAATATTACGTACTGAACGGATAATATCCATTAACAGCTGCATATCGCCTGCTTCTGCCGTAAAGTTGAATGCTGGGTTTACAGTCGGCCATGCAGCTACCGTAATAGACTCACCTTCATGTGGCAAGTGCTGCCAAATTTCTTCTGTTACGAATGGCATGAATGGGTGCAGTAAACGCATCGTATTGTCTAAAACGTACGCAAGAACTGAACGTGTCGTTAATTTAGTTGCTTCATCTTCACCATACAACGGCAATTTCGCCATTTCGATATACCACGAACAGAAGTCATCCCAGATAAAGTTGTAAAGTTCACGGCCTACTTCACCGAACTCGTATTTATCAGATAAAGTTGTTACACGGTCAATCGTTTCGTTCAAGCGTGAAAGAATCCATTTATCCGCTGTAGAAAGGTTGCCTGTTAAATCGATTTGTTCAAATGTTAGGCCTTCCATGTTCATCAATGCAAAACGAGAAGCATTCCAGATTTTATTTACGAAGTTCCATGTAGATTCTACTTTTTCTGTAGAGTAACGTAAATCTTGACCTGGAGATGAACCTGTTGCAAGGAAGTAACGCAATGAATCCGCACCATATTGGTCGATTACATCCATCGGGTCAACCCCGTTCCCAAGAGATTTAGACATTTTGCGTCCTTCAGCATCACGAACTAAACCATGGATTAAAACGTCTTTAAATGGACGCTCGCCTGTAAATTCTTTCCCTTGGAAAATCATGCGGCTTACCCAGAAGAAGATGATATCATAGCCCGTTACCAACGTATTTGTCGGGTAGTAGCGCTTGAACATTTCAGATTCTTCATTTGGCCAATCCATTGTAGAAAACGGCCATAAAGCAGATGAGAACCACGTATCAAGAACATCTTCGTCCTGTGTCCAATTCTCAGCATCTTCAGGTGCTTCTTTTCCTACATAAAGCTCGCCTGTTTCTTTGTTGTACCAAGCTGGAATTTGATGACCCCACCATAATTGACGTGAAATACACCAGTCATGGATATTTTCCATCCAGCGGTTATATGTGTTTTCAAAACGATTTGGTACGAAGTTTACTTTTTCATTTTCATCTGCTTGCATTTTTAATGCTTCTTCAGCTAGTGGAGCCATTTTTACGAACCACTGCTTAGAAAGGTATGGTTCTACAACAGCATTCGTACGCTCTGAGTGGCCTACTTGGTGTACATGTGGCTCGATTTCTATTAATACGCCTGCCTCTTGCAAATCCGCAACAATTTGCTTACGGCATTCGAAACGATCCATACCCGCATATTTACCAGCTAAGTCATTCATTGTACCATCTTCGTTCATTACTAAAATACGTTCTAAGTTATGACGATTACCAACTTCAAAGTCGTTCGGGTCATGTGCCGGTGTCATTTTTACAACACCTGTACCGAATTCCATATCTACATAGTCATCTGCTACAATTGGAATTTCGCGACCTACGATAGGTAAAATGACAGTTTTCCCTACTAAGTGTGCATAGCGCTCATCTTCAGGGTGTACAGCTACACCAGAGTCACCTAGCATTGTTTCCGGACGAGTTGTTGCAACGCGTAATTTACCTGAACCATCAGCAAGCGGGTATTCCATATGATAGAATGCGCCTTCTACTTCTTTGTGAATTACTTCGATGTCTGAAAGGGCTGTTTTGGCAGCTGGGTCCCAGTTAATAATACGCTCACCACGGTAAATGTAGCCTTTTTCGTATAATTTAACGAATACTTCTTTTACAGCATCCGATAAACCATCGTCGAGTGTGAAACGCTCTTTTGAATAGTCTAAGCCTAAACCTAATTTCGACCATTGTGCACGGATGTGAGAAGCGTATTCCTCTTTCCATTCCCATGTTTTTTCAAGGAACTTTTCACGGCCAAGATCATAGCGGGTAATACCTTCACCGCGCAATTTTTCTTCTACTTTCGCCTGTGTCGCAATACCCGCATGGTCCATACCCGGCAACCATAGTGCGTCATATCCTTGCATGCGTTTCATACGAATTAAAATATCTTGTAATGTTGTATCCCAAGCGTGGCCAAGGTGCAGCTTACCTGTTACGTTTGGCGGTGGGATAACGATAGAGTATGGTTCCTTATCGCTTGTTGGATCTGCTTCGAAAAATTTGCCTTTTAACCACCATTCATAGCGGCCGGCTTCAGTTTCCTGCGGATCGTATTTTGTTGGCATTGTAATTTCCGTCATGATGAATCTCTCCTTTGTCACCTTATTATTGGACATAAAAAAACTCCCTTCGTCTTAAAAAAGGACGAGGGAGTTAATTCGCGGTACCACCTTTATTTCCGAGGGGCTTAAGTCAATCGTTCGCATTCTTCGTCTCCACTCGGCAATCCTCACGAACTATTTGTTCATTGTCGTTGCTTCGTCGTTACTTGACTGGCAAATGCTTCTTTTCAGCATTTCCCCGTCATGCGCTCGCATAATTTCCTTAAGCTTTTCGGCACTTCATTCGATAACGGTGTTTAACCGGATCCTAGTTACTGTTAGTTCACTAAGTCAGCTCCTAGGCTACCTTCTGCATAGTTGATGGAGAAACTTTTCAGCTACCGTTTCCTCTCTTGCCATCGATCTCATACGTACTCTTCCTAATCTTCGCTTCAATTATATAGTTGCACTTTATTTTAAGCTGTTTTTAATGAAATATCAAGCACGAATGGGGAATATACTTTAACACGTTATCCGTTCTCTTCACATATACTATGCAAAAGGAGTCTGGACATTGCGAAAAAACTACAATCCATATTTATTGCCTCCATGGCTGAGAAAATTCCGTTTCTTTATGCGCCATTGTATTTTGCCGATTACGATTTTTCAGGCGATCCGAACGGTCTTGCTTCCGACAACGGGTGATATATTATTGCTGGCCCTTCTAATTTTATTTACTTACTTATTGCTCACAGATTTCATTTAACAAAAAAATGTTCCGTAAGCTTCAATTCTTACGGAACATTTATTTATTTTTTTATTTGTATTTGTACACGGCTATACGCATCGGCCAACTGTTCCAGGAAGTCAAGCTCATGTGGAACGGTTTGGGCCAGCTGCGTTGATTCTACCTCTACTTCTGCTTCTACTTCTTTTTCCGCTTGAAGTCGGGGTTGTACTTCTTCTACAGGCTTTTGCTCCAAAACGATTTCTTCAACTGGTGCGGGCTTCTCAACTTCAGCTATTGCTTGTACTTTCTTTTCCACATCACAATGGACAGCCCAGCTGCATGAGCAGTAGCCATTATTTGGTTCTACTTTTATGTCATTTATGCGAAGTGAGACAGATTCAATATCATCGTTTGGAAAATCTACTGAAAAAGGCAGGGCATATTCGAAATAACCATGATCTTTTTCAATATCCATATGCTCGATATAGATACCTTCCTCCGTTTCATCCTCGCGTGCTACATGATCAAATTGAATATTTCCTTTTACTACATAAATTCCTCTTACTACGACGGAATCTTCATTAATTTCTTCATGCCATTTCGGTTCTACTACTATTTTAGAATTCTCTTGAACATTTCCTAATTGCTTTGGAAATGTAAATGTCTCTTTCATTTCCCACTGTTGCATAAAAAATCCCCTCCCTACGCTTACATTATGCATAGAAAGGGAATTTATGATTTATTTATCGTGCTAATTTTTCAAAGACATTATGGAATGCCTGAACTGTTTTTGCGATTTGTTCTTCCGTATGCGCAGTTGAAATAAATAGTCCTTCAAATTGTGAAGGCGGCAAGAAAATTCCTTCTTCAGCCATCAGCTTAAAGTATTCAGCAAATAGCTCTAAATCCGAACTTTTTGCCGAATCAAAATCAATTACATCTTCGTTTGTAAAGAAGAAACCAATCATCGACCCTGCGCGATTCACTGTATGTGGAATATTGTATTTCGTCGCTGCTGCACGGAAACCTTCTTCCAACTGGTCTCCTAGCTTGCGGAAGTATTCATAAGAGTCTTTGTTTAAGCGGCTTAATGTTTCATAGCCGGCTGTCATAGCAAGTGGATTACCTGATAATGTGCCTGCTTGATAAATCGGGCCTGCCGGAGCGATTTTCTCCATAATTTCACGCTTTCCGCCAAATGCACCAACCGGTAAACCTCCGCCGATTACTTTCCCTAAACAAGTAAGGTCAGGTGTAATTCCGTAATATTCCTGGGCACAGCCATAGTCTACACGGAAGCCTGTCATTACTTCATCGAAAATTAAAACCGTTCCATTTTCTTCTGTCAGCTTACGCAACCCTTCCAGGAAACCTGGCTGTGGCGGAACAACACCCATATTGCCTGCAACCGGTTCTAAAATAACTGCCGCCAAATCAGCGCCGAATTTTTCGAATACTAATTTTGCTGATTCCAAGTCATTGTATGCAACCGTTAGTGTATTTTTGGCAATATCAGCCGGAACACCAGGTGAGTCAGGTAAACCAAGCGTCGCAACACCCGAACCCGCTTTTATAAGCAGCGAATCCCCATGACCGTGATATGAACCTTCAAATTTTAAAATTTTATCGCGTCCTGTAAATCCACGCGCTAAGCGAAGTGCAGACATTGTTGCTTCTGTTCCTGATGATACGAAACGAATCATTTCCATTGACGGCAAACGGTCCATTACAAGTTTCGCCAATTTGTTTTCGGAAACAGTTGGTGCACCAAATGATGCGCCTTTAGCTGCCTGATCCTGAATAGCCGAAACAACTTCCGGGTGTGCATGTCCTAGAATTAACGGACCCCACGATAGGACATAGTCAATATATTCATTGCCATCGATATCTTTAATAACTGCACCTTTGCCCGAATCCATAAATATCGGATCCAAGTTTACTGATTTAAATGCACGTACAGGAGAGTTTACTCCTCCTGGCATTAAATCAACCGCTTCTGTGAATGCTGCTTTTGACTTTTCATAACTACGCATATTATTTTTCCTCCAACCAACGACAGACGTCTTTTGCATGATAAGTAATGATTAAATCCGAACCTGCACGTTTCATACCTAATAATGTTTCTAGTACAACCGCTTTTTCATCAATCCAGCCATTTTGTGCAGCTGCTTTTACCATTGAATATTCGCCTGAAACATTATACGCCACAACAGGCAGCGGGAAGCTGTTTTTCACATCACGGATAATATCCAAATATGCTAATGCCGGTTTCACGATTAGGAAATCTGCACCTTCTTCAACGTCGGAAGTTGCTTCACGAATCGCTTCCATTCGATTGGAAGGATCCATTTGATACGTTTTACGGTCACCGAATTGTGGTGCCCCTTCCGCTGCTTCACGGAATGGTCCGTAATAGCTTGAAGCGTATTTCACCGCATACGACATAATCGGAATATGCTGGAAGCCTGCTGCATCCAAACCTGCACGAATTGCTGTTACAAAGCCGTCCATCATGTTTGACGGAGCAATAATATCAGCACCGGCTTTTGCTTGAGAAACTGCTGTACGTGCCAACACATCCAGTGATGGATCATTTAAAACTTGTTCGCCTTCAATGACACCACAATGACCGTGGTCCGTAAATTCACATAAGCATGTATCTGCTACGACTAGAAGCTCTGGATGACGCTCTTTAATTAAACGCGTCGCCTTCTGTACAATCCCATGATCATGGAAAGCACCAGTGCCGACTGCATCCTTTTCTTCAGGAATTCCGAACAGTAATACCGCACGAATGCCTAAGTCTACAATTTCATCTATTTCAGCAGCCAAATTATCTAATGATAACTGGAACACGCCCGGCATTGAACTTACAGGGTTTTTAATATTTTCACCTTCAATAATAAACAACGGATAAATAAGGTCTTCTTTTTGTAGGTATGTTTCTTTTACGAGTGCACGCATCGCTGCATTTTGACGTAAGCGACGGTGACGTTGGAAATATAGTTCTGTCATTTTGTCTGTTCCTCCAGGATGAGCTGTTCAATTACAGCTTGCATCGTATAGATTTTCGGTTGCACCATTGGCTGTACCCCATGCTTTTCAAGGGCTGCTGTTGTTACATGACCAATCGATGCAAATTTCACATTTTGCCAAGCTACATGCGGCACAATATGCTCAGCATAAATATCAACCGCAGAAGGGCTGGCGAATATTACAATCGGATGTTTTTCGGTCAGCAGGCACTGTGTTAACTGCGCAAAATATTTACTGCACGGACGTGTTTCATAAACGGTCCATTCATCTGCTCCAGTACCTTGGTGTATCGTTTTTTTCGCCTTTGATCCGCGTATAAATAATGCACGTTCCCCTGGCATCATCGAAAATTCCTTCACAAATACATCAGCACTGTAAACAGTTGGCATAAAATGAATGTTATAGCCATGCTCCTTTAATAAAGCAGCTGTCTTTTCACCGACAGCTGCAATTTTCATTGTTGCAGGAATCGTCTGTTCATGCCGTATACATTTATCGACAAAGCTTTTCACTGCATTTTGACTCGTAAAAATGAGCCAATGATAGGCCTGTAATTCCTGAAGATAGAATTTATCTTCCTTAGAAATCTTTTCTACTGTTTCGATTAATGGATAATTATAAACTTTCCCGTGATGTTGCTCAATCAATTGCTCTACAGTTCTTACAACAGCCGACCCTGTAATAATCAATGTTTTTCCTAAGAGTGCATTACTCGGCATCTAACTCAGCCTTTACTTTTTGAATTAAGTCAAAGGCACCTTGCTCTGTTAATTTTGCGGCAACTGCTTTACCAACCGCATCCGCATCTGTACCTGTCAACGTTTCTTTATACGTTACAGAAGCATCCGGTGCTGCCACTAGACCAGTTAAAGTAATTGTGTCACCTTCTACTGTTGCATAGCCAGCAATCGGGACTTGGCAGCCGCCATCCATTGCAGCTAAGAATGAACGCTCGGCATGTGCTGTAGCCCATGTAGTGGCGTCTGTTAATTTTGTCAGTTGTTCAAGCAGCTCCGTATCATCCGCACGGCATTCAATACCTAATGAACCCTGTGCAACTGCTGGAAGGCAAATATCTGTATCTAAATATTCCGTAACGACTTCATCGCTCCAGCCAAGTCGTTTCAAGCCTGCTGCAGCTAAAATAATCGCATCGAAATCTTCAGTTTCCAGTTTTTTTAGACGTGTATCGACATTTCCGCGAATCCACTTAATTTCAAGATCTGGACGTGCTTGTAATAATTGTGCGCTACGACGTAATGAACTCGTTCCAACGATTGCCCCTTTTGGCAGATCAGCAAATTTCACATGACCATTTGAAATAAAGGCATCGCGCGCATCTTCTCGTGGAGGGATACAGCCAATGATCAACCCTTCCGGCAATACGGCAGGCATATCTTTCATCGAGTGTACGGCAAAATCGATTTCTTTATCATATAGAGCTTGCTCGATTTCTTTAACGAATAGTCCTTTACCGCCAACTTTAGAAAGCTGTACATCTAAAATGCGGTCGCCTTTTGTTACAATTTCCTTAACTTCAAAATCAAATGGTACGCCAGCCTCTTTTAGCTCATTAATAAACCAGTTTGTTTGTGTTAATGCTAATTTACTTTTTCGGGATCCTACAATAATTTTTCTCACGTTACTCCGACCTTTCTATTCTGCTAAACCCACAGATGGAAATTTGATAATTTGCTGCCGAGGAAGAAATTAATGACTACGAGTAAAAATAAATAAACATGCACTTTTGCATATACCATGCCAATTAATTTCCCTCTCTGATGCAGCAAGAAAATAATTAAGTAAACTATCGATACGATAAACGAACCTAATATTTTCACATCGAAAATTGAAACATTCTCTAATGTTAAAAATGCCCATTCTAATCCTAAAATTAAACTTATTAATAGCAATGGAATACCAATAATGGTTGATAAATTAATCCATTTCACCATTTGCTGTAAACTTGGCAAACGTGACCATAAATTAGTAAGCTTTTTTCGTTTTAATATGCGATATAAAATTAAATATAGCAGCGAGAAGACAAACGCAACAGAAAAAGCTGCGTATGACACAATCGCAAAACTAATATGGATTAGCAGCATTTCCGAAACTAATGAATCACCGACAATCTGATCGTTCGTTTGCGGCGCAAATAAATGGATTGTCATAAATACAAAGCTCAATACATTAATAAAAAACACTGGTAAATCAACTCGTACAATGCAATGAAGGACGATAGAAAGTGTCGTTAAGAGCCATGCATAAAAGAATACTCCTTCATACAACGATAAGATCGGAAATCTCTTCGTTTCAATGATAAATAAGACGATAAATAAAGTTTGTAACACCCAAACAATCGAAACAAACCAAAAAGCTACGCGTCTGAATTTTATATTTTTATAAAGATAGTCTGTGAAATATAGTACGATACAGAGCCCATAGAGAATGATCATGAGCTCATATAATCTTGTCATTACCATTTCTGTCATATGCACCCTTCTCCCGATGGAAACTTACTAAAAAAAAGCGCTTTCGCTATCTATAATTTTACCATATAGATACGAAAACGCTTATGTTTTATTTGAATAAAGTGCTTCAATAAGGCTCAATGTCTATTGGCTATTGTTCAATTAATAAGATAACCCTGGTTTTAAGGTTACCTCTTTTGCTGTTTCACTTCTTTTCACTTCCGGGCGTAATTGCTGAACTTCATGCTGCACTTCATCTTCAATACCGAAGATTTGCTGGAACAATGCAAGCTGTGCTTCCGCATTTTTCTCATTTGCAAGTTCTTTTGCTTGTAGAATCGGCGTTTTCAATAGCTGGTTAATAATCGATTTTGTATGCTTGTTTAAAATTTTGCGTTCGCGCTCTGTTAAATTCGGCATTTTGTTTTCGATACTCAACATTGTTTCTTCTTGAATAGATGCCGCTTTTTTGCGTAAGGCAGAAATAACAGGAACAACACCAAGTGTATTAAACCAATCTTTAAATTGAATAATTTCCTCTTGAATCATCGCTGTAATTTCATTTGCCGCACGTTCACGTTCAGCCAAGTTTGCTTGTACAATTCCTTGAAGGTCATCAATATCGTACAGGAATACATTGGACACATCGCCAATACGCGGATCTAAATCACGCGGTACCGCAATATCGACCATAAATAAAGGATCGCCTTTACGGAATTTCGCTACATCTTTCATTAAGTCATAATCGATGACATAATCTGTTGCCCCAGTTGAACTGATTAAAATATCAGCTTCCAGCAGCGTACATTGAAGTTCATTCATTGCTTTCGCATCTCCATCAAATTTCGATGCCAAGTTTTGGGCTTTTTCAAATGTACGGTTAATAACCGTTACTTTTCCTACACCATTTCCGTATAGGTTTTGAATTGCAAGTTCGCCCATTTTACCAGCACCTAAAATGGCTACATGCTTATCTTTCAAGGAACCAAAGATTTTTTTGGCAAGCTCTACGGCAGCATAAGAAACAGAAACAGCATTTTCCCCAATCGCTGTTTCACTATGGGCACGTTTTGCAAATGTTACTGCCTGTTTAAATAGTTGGTTGTAAACTGTACCAGTTGTACCAATTTCCTGACCTTGTAAAAAACTTTTCTTTACTTGTCCTAAAATTTGCGTTTCCCCAAGCACCATTGAATCAATACCAGCCGTTACACGGAATAAATGGTTCAATGAATCATCTTCTTCACGGATGAATAAGTGATCCTCGAACTGTTCCATCGGTATGTTAAACCAGTTCGCCAAAAATTGTTTAATATAATAGCGACCAGTGTGTAATTGATCAACAACCGCATAAATTTCTGTACGGTTACAAGTAGAGATGATTACATTTTCCAATATGCTTTTTTGCTTTTGTAGCGCTTCCATAGCATTCGGAAGATCCGATTCGATAAACGAGAGCTTTTCACGAATTTCTACTGGCGCTGTTTTATAATTCAGGCCTACTACTAATGTATGCATGAATCCCCACACCTCACACGTTCTAATTCATAGATTTTATTGTAACATAATTGCAGCATGATTCTAGTTTAGTTTGTGAACATGACATGAAAGTATATACTAAACCTACTTAATTAAATCCAAAAACAACTTTTATATTGTCAGTGGATAACTGAACCTTTGTATATATACCCTAACTTCAGAAAAATACATCTTGTCCCAAAGAGAGCAAGATGAAGTCCATTCCAAAATGAATCGGGAATTGTTAAATTAGAATTATTCTAATGTAAGTTTAACAAAGTTCGACACAGATTTCAATCATTCAAACTAAAAAAGAAGCTCACTTTATAAGTGAGCCTCTATTTTGTCACATATTATGAATTTTAGTCCCAATAATGTTGCCGGTTGCATCAATTGCCTGGAATTCAACCTCTACATATAAATCAAATTCCGGGAACTCATAAAGGTTCGGTCGATGCATATAACGAGAAGAACCTCGTGCAGGCAAGTCGTATTTAACATCCCCACTCGGTGAAATGAAGACAACGCGAACACCTTTTACATTGTCACATCCTGTATTTACATCTGCCAGGATTGTTACTTTTGATGTTTCGATACGTACATCGGTATTGTTAAAGATTGTATCCCCTACTAGACAACTATTATTCATAACAGGTGTTTTACATAAAATTGTCGTAATGATTGCTTGCAAAGAGCCGTGCAAGTTTTCAATCGATGTAATATTTTGATATGTGCCATTTGTTTCGGACGAAATATCTTTCAGTAGTTTCTCATTTACCGTTGTATATGACCCAACAGAGACAGTGTGAATTGTAATTCCTTTTTGTTTTGCATCTCTCAGCACCTGTTCGAGTCCATTGCTGTTCGAATAACCGTCAGTAACTAGTACAATAGCTTTGCTCGTATACTGGTTTGTCGTGAAATTACCGATTGCTGTTTCAAGGGCTTTCACAATATTTGTCGATCGGTTTTCATTTTTATACGTTAACAAACTATCGATACTTGAAACAATATCCGCTTTGTCTGTTGCTTCGTGATTTGGACGATTATTAAAGCGATATACATGACTAGGGTTTGCCCCGATTTGTTTAATCGTTTGCTTCACTTTATTCGCTGTATAATTTTTCGCATCGCGCGCTTTCATCGAACCAGAGTGGTCTACAACAAACATAACTTCCGATTCAACGGAACATAAATTGTTTTCATAACGCGGGTTGGCAAAGATTTGTTCAGTGACCGTTGTATTTTTCAGGCTTTGAACGACCTTATCGTAGCGTGGATCCAAATCGATCAACCGCGCCTTTACTTGCGCTTTACCGTATAAAATATCATCAAAGTAAACTACCGCGGATCCGCGGCTGCCTGTGCCGTTATTATAGTCTTTCGTATTTGTATCGAATGATACGACACGTGTTTTGCCGTTGAAAGTTACTTCCACCGTGCCTTTATAATCGGTAATAATAACCCCGCCTGGTGCGACAAGGTTGACGATTACTTTTGTATATCGGTCCATGCCTTCCGGACGCTGCTGCAGCTCTTTACCTGCAAGCAAAACCTTAATTTTTGCAACGGCACCTTCGAGCTTCCCGATTATATCCGCATAATCTTTTCGCAGTAAGTTTTTGTCGATTTGGCCTAAACGATCATACATCGCCTTAATGACCTCTACCGACTCTTCATGTGCTAATGTTACCTGGTCTGCAATCGGTAAAAATTTGTCTGTTAAATAAATAATGACCGCATGGAGCATTGAATCGAATGCTTCCGTATCTTCTTCACTCATGACACCTTGCAAATCATATGTCGCGCGTCCCTCATTGTTGACCGTGTACATTACTTTAGCATTGCCGAGACCGCCCCAAGAAGATTCCTCTTTTGGTCCTTCAATCATATAGTCAAGAATTTGTTCAAACAGCCAAACCGATATAATTTGACCTTCCAGCTTCAAATCTGCATTCCCATATTGAATTTCCTTGGAAGTAACCTGGCCTTGTGTCAGTTTTCCGTCAGCAGTTGTATAGCTTTCCCATTTAGACCCTGTCATCACTTTTAAGTCCGGATCGTAGTTTGAGATTGTTATAACCCCGTTTTGTGTAAATGGTACTGTCGTTGTCCCTACAACACCTTGAGGTAATGCCGGTAGAGGTCTAACGCCAGGGTCAACCGTTCCGCCATTCCACTCTGTCTGTTCCGGATCGAACACTTCGTAAGAAATACGAAGTTCTGCTTTTGGCACATAGCGCACAGACGCTTCAATCACCTGATTTTTGTATGTGTAATACTTTTCTGATGGATTAATCATCTCAAAGCGAATTGTATCCACTACTGACTTCGTTAAAGCTGGTGCCGTTACATATACGCTAAGCTGTGGTCCATCGGTATAGACCGTTGTGGATTGACCGCTTGTACTTGTATTCGTTTCGGAAACTTTTGCCCCTGCTTTTGAAGTTACTTTAAATGCCAATGATTCATCATATGAAATGTCATTGCCGTAGCTATCTCGCAGATCAATTGTGATTAATGTGGAATCAACACCGTTTGCTATAAGTTCCTCGTTTTCTACATTTATTTTTTTAACTGCTTTATAAACATCCGGACGTGTCGTTTTATCATCCGTATTTTCACCTGGTGTTGTCGGTATTATAACAGTGCCGTTTTTACTCTCAACAAAGTTTACCGGTAATGTAATTTTATTATTATCTTTGCCAGCAGGTGTACTTGCCAGACCTTCAATTGCCAGTTTCCCTTGCTGATTGATTCGGTACATGAAGACTGCCATATCACCGCGATTAATATTGCGTGTCGGCTTATAGTCCTCGTATGTTTGCTTTCCTGTTGTACCTGTCGTAATTTCGTTCATATACAAATATCTGACCGCCTGAATCTCGGATAAATCAAGACCATTTACCGCCGCATAAAGACGCGCAAAATGTCCGCGTGAAATATTGGCATTGCGTTTTGATTTATTATTTACACCATATAACGGAATATTCAAGTCGCCATAATATTCATAGAGCATATCTTTATCATTTGTACTGAAATGATAGTTTTTGTCCATCTTCGCCAAAAACTGCAGCATTTGCCATTCCATTACGAGTGTTCCGGACTGGAATTTGTTTCCTTTATACAACTGCAAATAATCATTATCTATTGTCCATTTGGCTGCTTTATACTTCGAATTTTTTTTCGATATATCCGAAATTTGCTTACTTGCAGCTTCCGTTTCCGTAGCACCGAACGGAAATACTACGGAGAATACTAGAAGACTACAGAGCAGCATGGCCATTAGTTTCTTTGTTTTACTCATGTTTGCAACCCCTTAGTTAAAGAACAGAATATTGTCTCGGTAATTTTCTTTTAAATCTGTTTCTAAATAACGTAAAAATCGTTCAATGATTGCAGAAGATTGTGCACGTGTTAATGTAGCTTTCGGATTGAAATACCCTTCGCTTCCTGACATTAACCCTAACTGTGTTGCGACATAAATTGCATCGCGTGCATAATCCGTAATTTTGTAATCATCTTTATAGTCTGTAGTATAGCCAGGCTCAGGTGCTTTACCTTCCAGCCCAAGTGCGCGTACTAAAATTGTCGCTGCCTGCTGACGTGTTAAAAAACCATCCGGGTCAAATGTTGTTGGTGTTTTCCCTTTAATAACGCCTTTATCAACCGTTGCCACTAAGTAATTGTAATCTTTTACTGTACGTTTCACGTCTTTAAAAATAGATGGCTGTGTCTTTTTGCGGTTCGTTTCTTCCAATACACGCAGATCGATTGCTTTACCAATGGCAATTGCAAAATCATAGCGCTGAACAGGTGTATTGGGTGAGTAGAAGTTCGATTGATCATCTAATATGCCCAATGAATACAGTTTCTCAATTTGCACGCGTGCCCAGTTCGAAGATAAATCTCGGAATTTTGGAATTTTCAGCATTTCAAGCATTGGCATATAGTCGATGTTGCTTGCGACTGTTCCTTCACTAGTAGGCAAGTCGTATTCATATTCCGATAATGAATCAGCAGAGCTAATCGTTTTATAGTTACCGTTAAAACTAGATAACGATGCATCATTTTCATTATATTCCAATGTTCGCGACTTGGATGTTGATACTTTGTTTTTCACTGTACCAATCGTCCCGTCATCAAACTCAATCTCAAAATCCGTAATTTGTGTTTCAGTAGCCCCCCAGAAGTTTTCATATCCTTCATTGCGGCTATCTACATGTACCGTAATTGTTTTAGTAACGGCATCTTTGCTACGTCCTGTCATTTCGGTATATGTTTTACGTGCAATCGCATTTCCTGAATAATAGTCGGATGCCGGACGCTTGTCTGTAATCGTACTTTTAGAAAGCTGGTAATCGGCCAATGTAAAGGTTCTGTCACCAACCGTAATTTTTTCAGTAAATTTTGTAACTTCACCCGTTGCCGAACTTTGCCCAACTTGGTCATAGTTTGTGACATCGTATGTATACGTAAAATTCCGTGTTAGCTTTTCCCCATTTGGCCCTGCCAACGTAAACTTATATGTTTCGGTTAACTTGCCTTTAGATTCCCTCGCTGATATCGTTATATTTTTATTTGTCCCTGTAAATTTGATCGGCTTTCCTGTTAAGAAAAAGTATTCTTCATACTCATATTCGTTTTTTATGCCGCCTGTTAGATCAATAGATTGTGCAGAACTTGATGAAGGGAGCAGCAACAGAAAAAATGAGCATGCCACTAGGAAGGTGAAGCAAAGTTTCTTTCTCACAAATTTGTCCCTCATTTCTTTATGATTCACTTATTATGAAATGGCATGCGAGAAACCGGTCCCGCATGCCTTTTTAATTAGTTTACTAATAATACATATACTTCCGATGTTGAACGTGCAATCGCTGTAACATGATCTGCTTTTTTAATTTCAGATATGTCGATTACTTCCCCATCTTTAATAACCATTGCTTTTGATAGGTCGAGCGAAAGTGAACCGAATCGGTAACTCCAGTGACCGTCTTTGTTCCACTGGCTGCTGTTAACAACCGATATCTTTTTCGTATTGAAATTAATCGAACTTACACGGCCAGTTAATGTTAACGTAGCCAGTTTTTCATTTGGCACAAAATGAATGCCCTCAATATGACCATCATTTACAAAGAAGTATCCGTAATATGGATTTGGTGAATTTGTGTAATTATCATACAAATCGAGATCCAGTTCCGGGATGACTTTAAATTGCTTTGTTCCATCCAGTTCTGAAGCGATTGTTGAATTACTGTAAGCAAATGATGCAATGGAATTATCCGTATTCCAGAAATGATTATCGAAACGTTGTAAGTCAAATAACTCCACTTCATATGCATCTAGATCCGCCACATTAATTCGACCAAAGTAAAGTTTGTATTTTGATAGATTCGGTGCTAAATAACCATCATTTGTTATATTGACGATATGGGCATAATCACTCTTAATCGCCCCATCTGTTAATACAAATGCCGTTGTCGATATTGGATTTTGCGCTAAATCAAGGGCTATAAGTCCTTCAGGTTCTACTAAACGGCCATTGCGAATCAAAATCGAACCGTTATGATAATTTAATTTTAATGAATTTTTAAGTTGCAGTGTGTTCACACCAAGATTGACACTTGTAATAGGTTGATAGAATGTACGCTCATTTTTTGCTAATACGATAATTTTATCAATTACTTCTTTGCTGAACTGAGTTTTTGTTACAAAATAAAGCTCGCTATTATTATATTTTTTTAATTGGCTTTTTGAGATTTTTTTATTTCCTACGTAAATGCTTGTACTGTTCGTAAAATTAAATGTTGCTTGTGTTTTCGTTTTTACTGTTCCAAAGCGCCAGTTTAGTAAAGGATGCGCATTTTTAACATTTAGCGTATTTTTGTTTGTGTTAACTGTATTTAAATCTGCTTTATATAATTCCGCTACCATATTGGCTGTGCTCATAATTGTAATTTCAGCTATACGGGAAGTATTGGCTGTTGCAAATTTTAGACGGACACGGTCTCCAACATAAAGTGTGCTTAAATCTACAGATGAGTTTCCTTTGAAAACTTCCGTATTGTTTGTCACTGAATAATTTTTAGTTGAGGAACCGTCGATTTTTACACGTAACTGCAAACCGTTCGGATCAATTTGTGTGACAACACCGGTTACTTGTTTGCTGTTTTCGACGATTGAACCGCCTTCTACATTTGTAGAGCCACGCATTTCCGTAATTTTGCCCAAGTTTACTTTTATCGTGACACTCATGCCTGCTTTAAATCCATCAATCGTTGTCAGCGTACTATTAATATAGTATTTACTAGTATTGGCAAGGTTAAATGTTGCAGTTTTGCCTGCACTATTTTTTAATGTGACACTTTTTAATGTTCGTGTGACATTTCCCTTCTTATCTTCGGTTTCATTATAATTCGCTTTCATAAATGTATATGTATTCGATGCTGCTTCAGCTTTTTGCACTATTGGTAAGATCGCTAAAGCAATTGTAATTGCTATCAATACGGTAATGAATTTTTTAAGCAATTTTCCTGCCTCCTTCTTTCAGTAACTTTTTCAATCCATAGTAAACGCCCGGAATATTTGTAGTTGATACCAAATATTGTTACAGGGCCTATTTTAGTGTAACAAAATTGCCGACTATTGGCATTGATTGTCGAAATTATTTATACGTAAATATCGATTGTTTTACCTAATATGGGGTGTGATGCATTGATCACTTCGACTATTTGTTTCGCATTATCTTGCTGAAAATCCATCGCTTTTTTCGTCATGGTCAATGAAACATTTTGCATCAATTCGTTATGTTTCGCCGACATCGCTAATGCAGCAATATCCAAATGTACACCTCCTATTTACCTTTATCGGCTAAATACTATGAATATCAAGTAATTATTATAATTTCCGAGAGTAAATTGGCCAAAATAAAAAACAACCCCGAAAGAATTTCGAGGTTGCATTGTTTACATGCGTGATTCAATTTCTGCCCAAGCCTGTTCTAGACCAAGACCTTTTTCAGAAGAAAACACGATTAATGGATCTTGCTTTTCCATTTGTAGTGTTTCCCGGACAATCTTTTTATGCTTATCCCATTTTCCCTTCGGAATTTTATCAGCCTTAGTTGCGACAACTATTACCGGGATATTATAATGCTTTAAAAAATCATACATCATGCAGTCATCTGAAGTCGGGTTATGGCGAATATCAACAATTAAGACAACCGCTCTTAACTGCTCACGACCCATAAAGTACTGCTCAATCATTCTTCCCCATGCTGCACGTTCTGATTTTGAAACTTTTGCATAGCCGTATCCTGGTACGTCAACATAATAAAGCTGTTCTTCAATTTTATAGAAGTTCAGTTGTTGTGTTTTACCAGGTTTTGACGAAATACGTGCCATTGCTTTACGGCCAATCATACGATTGATAAACGAAGATTTGCCGACATTTGAACGACCCGCTAAAGCGAATTCAGGTAGCCCGTCTTCCGGGAACTGTTCTGGTCGGACAAAACTGCCGATCATTTCTACGTTATGGACTTTCATTACTTATTAAAACCTCCATCTAGTGCGAGCGCAAGAACTTCTTCCGCTTGTGAAACTAGTTTAAATGTGAGTTGCTCACGAATTGTTTCAGGAATATCATCAATATCACGTTCATTGTCTTGCGGAATGATAATCGTCGTTAATCCTGCACGGTGGGCACTTAGTGATTTCTCTTTTAAGCCGCCGATTGGCAGTACACGACCCCGTAATGTTACTTCTCCAGTCATTCCAATTTCGCGTTTAATTGCTTTTCCAGTTATTGCGGACACAATAGCAGTCGTCATCGTAATACCTGCTGATGGACCATCTTTTGGTACAGCGCCTTCCGGAACGTGGACATGAATATCGTGCTGATCGAAATAATCAGCATCTACTCCTAAATCACTTGTTAATGTGCGGACGAATGAAAGCGCAATTTGTGCTGATTCCTTCATTACATCGCCAAGCTTCCCTGTTAAAATTAATTTACCTTTACCAGGTGTTAATGAAACCTCGATTTGTAATGTATCACCACCGACTGTTGTATAGGCAAGTCCAGTAGCGACACCCACTTGGTTTTCCAATTCAGCTTGTCCATAGCGGAAGCGGTGTTTCCCAAGCATATCCACTAGTACTTTGGAGTTGACCGTTACTTTTTTCTTTTCACCAGATACGATTTTTTTCGCAGCTTTACGGCAAACAGTCGCAACTTGACGTTCCAACCCACGAACACCAGCTTCACGTGTATAGTAACGAATTAAATCCGTAATCGCTTCATCTTTCATCGCCATTTGCGTCTTCTTCAAACCATGTTCCTTCATCTGTTTCGGAATCAAATGGTTCTTAGTAATTTCTACTTTTTCGAATTCTGTATAACCTGCAATATTAATGATTTCCATACGATCCAATAATGGTGCAGGAATTGTACTTAAATCATTTGCTGTTGCAATAAATAGGACATCTTGCAAATTGTACGGTTCTTCAATAAAGTGGTCACTGAATGTATTATTTTGCTCGGGATCCAATACTTCCAGCATTGCAGCAGATGGGTCTCCACGGAAGTCATTTGACATTTTATCGATTTCATCAAGTAAGAATACAGGATTTGTCGTGCCTGCTTTTTTCATCCCTTGAATGATACGTCCCGGCATTGCGCCGACATACGTACGACGGTGACCACGAATTTCAGATTCATCACGCACACCGCCAAGTGATACACGGACAAATTTACGGTCAAGGCTTTCCGCAATGGAACGCGCTAAACTCGTTTTACCTACGCCCGGAGGTCCGGCCAAACATAAAATCGGACCGCGCAATGAATTCATTAATTGACGTACTGATAAATATTCTAAAACGCGCTCTTTCACTTTTTCTAAGCCATCATGATCGCGGTTTAAAATTTCTTCTGCATAGGCAATATCAATACGGTCTTCCGTTTTTTCCGTCCAAGGAATCGATACAAGCCATTCCAGATAATTACGGATGACACCACTCTCTGCACTTGCAGCAGGTAACTTTTCGTAGCGGTCAAGTTCTTTTAACGCTACTTTTTGTGTTGACTCCGGCATTCCGGCACTATCGATTTTTTTGCGAAGTTCGGCAATTTCACCCGTTTTTCCTTCGCGATCACCAAGTTCTGTTTGGATTGCTTTCATTTGCTCACGCAGATAATATTCTTTCTGTGTACGCTCCATCGCTTGTTTCACTTTTGTACTGATTTTTTTCTCGAGATTTAAGATCTCCTGCTCGTCATGCAAACGAATCATTAAGTGATCTAAACGCTTTTTAATGTTCGTAATATCGAGCACTTCTTGCTTTTCATTAATTTTGAAAGGCAAATGAGAAGCAATAACATCTGCTAATCGACCCGGTTCTTCAATATCAAGCACCAATTCGATTGTTTCTGTCGTAATTTTGTTTGAAGATTTTGCATATTTTTCAAAATACGATAGCACAGTACGCATTAAAGCTTCCGTTTCTGCATCTTTGTGCAGCTCATCTTCAAATAGTTCCAAATCTGCAGTTGTAAATTTTCCGGAATCTTCATAGCTGACCATTTCCGCACGGTTTAAACCTTCAACCAGAATACGTAATGTTCCATTTGGAAGCTTCAGCATTTGTTTTACCTTCGCTAATGTCCCCATTTTATAAAGATCTGCTTTTCCCGGTGAATCAACACGTAAATCTTTTTGGGTTACTAAAAAGATTGTACTATCTTCAAGCATCGCATGTTCTAGTGCAGCAATTGAACGTTCTCGACCCACATCAATATGTAAAACCATCGTTGGGTATACAAGAAGTCCTCTTAACGGTAAAACTGGCATATTAGTTAATTTTTTCGTCACGCGGGTATTCACCTCCATCCAAATCTTTAAAAAAACCCGCAATATAAGTATGTGTTAGTTCCTTGTCAATTACGCCTAAGCGTTACTGTGTCCAGATTTTTCCGAGTTCAGGTACTCAAAATACTGGAGAAAACCATTTTTAACGCTTCAAAACCTGAGACATCCGGCTAAATATCCGAAACCTTATGTATATGCTTTTTGTAAGAAAAAGCTGACTTTGGACTTGCTTGAGAAGTCTAAGTCAGCTACATAGTTGGAATCCATTCAGCTAATAATTAAGCTGAAGTTTTTTTGTTGTCGTCTTTTTTCAATTCAGACCCATCATCCAAAATTAACTTTGGATCTGCTTTGTCACGAATTGTTTCAGCTGTGATGATACATTTTTTAATATCTTCACGTGAAGGCAATTCAAACATTACATCAAGCATTGTCGCTTCAATGATTGAACGTAGACCACGGGCACCAGTTTTGCGTTCAATTGCCAATTTAGCAATTTCGACAAGTGCATCGTCTTCAAACTCCAGTTCAACATCATCAAGCTCCAACATTTTTTGGTATTGTTTTGCTAAAGCGTTTTTAGGCTCAGTTAAAATTTGTACTAAAGCATCTACATTTAACTGCTCTAATGTAGCCAATACCGGTAAACGTCCGATAAATTCAGGAATTAATCCGAATTTCAACAAGTCTTCAGGAATTAACTGTGACATAATTGAAGCATCTTCATCGATTCCTTTATTTTGTGTTGAAGCAAAGCCAATTACTTTTTCGCCTTGACGACGTTTAATAATTGTTTCGATTCCATCAAATGCTCCACCTACGATAAACAGGATATTCGATGTATCGATTTGAAGGAACTCCTGGTGTGGATGCTTACGTCCGCCTTGTGGGGGAACACTTGCAACTGTACCTTCTAAAATTTTCAGTAATGCTTGTTGTACACCTTCGCCTGATACGTCACGTGTAATTGAAGGATTTTCAGATTTACGAGCAACCTTGTCAATCTCATCAATATAAATGATACCCTTTTCTGCACGTTCTATATCATAATCTGCAGCCTGGATTAGCTTTAAAAGAATATTTTCAACGTCCTCACCAACATAACCTGCTTCAGTTAAGCTTGTCGCGTCAGCAATTGCGAATGGTACATTTAAAATACGCGCCAACGTTTGAGCAAGTAAAGTTTTACCGCTACCAGTTGGTCCGATTAATACGATATTCGATTTCGACAATTCAACATCGTCAATTTTTGAATTCGAATTAATACGTTTATAGTGATTATATACAGCAACTGCTAATGCTTTTTTTGCACGTTCTTGTCCGATTACATATTCACCTAAAATATTTAAAATCTCTTTAGGTTTTGGAATTTCATTGAACTCGATTTCCTCTTCGATCCCTAACTCTTCCACTACGATCTCCGAGCATAGTTCGATACACTCATCACAAATATATACGCCTGGTCCTGCAACCAGTTTACGAACTTGTTCTTGTGGTTTACCACAAAAAGAGCATTTTAAATTGCCTTTTTCATCATTAAATTTAAACAATTTGGTTCACCCCTATTCAAGCAACAATCTTACAAGATTCTAGTTGTTTTATCAAATAAATTGATTGCGCGTTGTTACTAGCTTATTTTATGTCCTATTAAACTTTGCTGGCTGTTCAATAGTTAATGAGATTATCCCGCATTAACGGGTAGTAAGAATTCCGCCTTTCGACTAAAGTACAGCGAAAAGGAAAGGCGGGAAATCAACTACCCGTAAAAGCCCGATTGGTTCAACTAACAATCAGTGGGAGATAAAGAACCCCCACTGATTTAAGTTTCACTTTATATTGTAACTTTTTATCATTAAATATTCAAATGAACCAACTATTATATGTATGTATTCAAAGGTAGAAAACAAGGCACGGGAATACCGTACCTTGTCAAAATCTCATTTTATTCAATCCGTACTAGTTTTATCTTTATGTTAGACGGTAGCCCAGGAGTAAACCGGTACTTGTCGGCACTGATTCATGCTTCACCATGGTCATGAATCAGTACAGGATTGAATTCAAATCGATTATTCAAAACAAATAATTAGTTAGAAATTTTAGCGTTTTCAACTAGGAATTCAACTGTTTTTTGAGTGCGGATATCGTTCTCAAGAACTTGAGTTCCACCTAAAGCAGTTAAAATTTGATCGTTTGACATACCGAATTGAGCAGCCATTTTTTCTACTTCTGTATTGATATCTTCTTCAGATACTTCAATGTTTTCAGCTTGACCAATTGCTTCTAAAACTAAAGATACACGTACACGGTTTACAGCTTCTTCAGCCATTTGAGTGCGTAATGCTTCTTCGTTTTGACCTGAGAATTGGTAGTAAAGGTCTAAGTTCATACCTTGCATTTGTAAACGTTGGCCGAACTCTTGAACCATGCGGTCAACTTCAGTGTTGATCATTCCTTGTGGAATTTCAACTTCTGCATTAGCAGCCGCTTTTTCAACTAACTCGTCGCGTAAAGAAGCTTCTACATCTGCTTCTTTGTTAGCTAAAGTAGTTTCTTTTAATTTAGTGCGTAATGCTTCTACAGTTTCAACTTCTGGATCGATTTCTTTAGCGAACTCATCCGTTAAGTCTGGTAATACTTTTGTTTTAACTTCTTTAACTGTTACAACGAATTTCGCTTCTTTGCCAGCTAATTCAGCAGCATGGTATTCTTCTGGGAAAGTAACTACTACATCTTTCGTTTCACCAGTTTTAGCACCTACTAATTGCTCTTCGAAACCTGGAATGAAAGAACCAGAACCGATTTCTAATGCGTAGTCTTCACCTTTACCGCCTTCGAATGCTTCTTCACCAACAAAACCTTCGAAATCGATTACAGCTGTGTCGCCTTCAACGATTGCTTCATCTTCTTTAATTTCTAATTCAGCTTTTTTAGCTAATTGAGCGTCGATTAAAGATTGAACTTCTTCGTCTGTTACTTCAGCAGATTGTTTTGTTACTTCTAAACCTTTATATTCACCTAATTTTGGTTCTGGTTTCACAGTTACTGTTGCAGTGTATGTGAAGTCAGTACCTTTAGCGAAATTCTCAGTACCCGCGATTTCTGGGTAGTCAACTGGCTCAATACCAGCTTCGTCTAAAGCAACTGGGTATGAAGAATTGATAACGATTTCTAGAGCATCTTGGTAAAGAGCTTCTACACCGTACATTTTTTCAAATACGTTACGAGGCATTTTTCCTTTACGGAAACCTGGTACGTTAATTTGTTTTACTACTTTTTTGAAAGCTTGGTCTAAAGCTTTATCAACTTCTGCAGCTTCTACAGTAACCGTTAATAAACCTTCGTTACCTTCTTGTTTTTCCCATTTTACTGACATATATATTACCTCCAAAGTTAACATTCGTTTGAATAAACAAACTCGTCATATATATTGTTTGACAACCATTTTAGTATAACATAGATGCTCAATGTTTCAACTTTTTTCACTACTCTTGCAAATCCGACATTTTTTCTATGTTTTGTAAAAAAGTAACTATTCCACCATTCATTTCCCTCTCTTCACCGAACATTATTTTCACATAATCGATATAGCCTGCAGCAACTTCTTCACTGGAATATCCGGCCCATTCAAACGGGTAAAGTACGATTGCATGTTTGTCGATTAAGTGTAA
The DNA here is from genome assembly GCF_038003445.1 of Solibacillus sp. FSL K6-1126. Lineage (NCBI taxonomy): Bacteria > Bacillati > Bacillota > Bacilli > Caryophanales > Caryophanaceae > Solibacillus > Solibacillus sp. FSL K6-1126. Next base: position 2,859,338 of record NZ_JBBOPD010000001.1, read on the forward strand.
AGCAAACTCTAAAGTAGACGGCTCCTGTGCCAGTTGTTCCGTTATAAATCCCGTAATTTCCGTATATTGAGGCAGCTTCGTCGGCAACGGAAAATTCACCGGGTTTAATTCTTTGGACTGACCTAGTTTTGTTACAGTGACTGTCATATTGATTTCTTGTTCAACAAGCAGAATGAGCAGTAAGCTTTTTATAAAAGGTTGGATTGTTTCGTTTTCAATGAGGGCTTTCAATTCACCGGAATAGGGACGGATATTCTTTTCCGTAAGTTCATGGATCAGCATCATTTGCTGTTGTGCTGACATTACAGAAAATTCTGTTGCCGTAAATTCTTCAGGTTCGTTATCTTCAATAATTGTTGCTTGAAAATGGGATTCCTGGTTTTCCGCAATATGGGCATTCAAATTTTTTAAGCGTTCGAATTTTTCCGCTTCATATTCAGGGATTAACTGTTCGTCAAACAATGATTCAATGATTTTTTCAACTTGTTTAAATTGACGTAATTGCATGCAGATCGTTAAGTACAGTTCCATCACTTCAAAGTACATGTTTGGACCTATCGCAAGCAATTCCTCACAAACTTGTTTTGCTCGTTCGTAATTTTTTTCTTCATATAATGAGTATGCAAATATACTAAGTGACACTTCATCTCCCTCACCTAGTAACAAAGCTTGCTCAAATAGCTCATTTGCTTCTTTGTACTGGTTATTTTCTGCCAAGTATTTTGCTTCATTAAATAAACGATCCATCATCCCCGGAAATAAAATTACTTTTCCATGATCTTTATTTTTTTTATTTTCTTTCATCTAATCACTCCATCGGCGACAAAGTAATGCAGTTGCACTCTTCGTCCATTGCATTTATTTTAACGTTGTTTATTCATTCCAACAATAATTATATGAATGCATGATTTAATCTGAAATCGTGACCCTTTTCACTCAATATTCCCGTTCTTAATTGTAATTAACCTAATTTATTGTTATTAGCAACAAAAGGACGGTTATTGTGTGTATGAAAAAAGTCGTTCTGTTTGCATTGAACGGCCAGTGCGGTATACTAAGCGCTATGTACATTTTACGTAAAAGATATAATTAAATTAATTGAAAGAAGGATTTATAGATGAAATTTGGATTTATCGGACTTGGAAACATGGCTGGCGCGATTATTCACGGCATGATTACAAGCCAGCAATTTAATGCTGCCGATGTATACGGGATGAATCGGAGTCGTGAAAAAACCGAAGACCTTGTAAATAAATACGGCATTCAGGCAGCCGATACAATTGAACAGATAATGGAACAAGTAGACGTAATTGTCATCGCTGTAAAACCTCAAATGTTCGAAGATGTTTTACCTACAATAAAAAAACATCTAACGAATAAACACATCGTCATTTCAATCGCCGCCGGAAAATCACTCGATTATTTACATGAGGAACTTGGAAGCGAAACATCTATTTTCCGGGTTATGCCGAATATTAACGCAACAATCGGGGCATCGACAAGTTGTTATTCAACTCAGAAAGCTAGTGCAGGTCAAAAAGCAATCATTGAGAAGCTTTTTGCTACTGTCGGAACAATTGTCGAGCTTCCTGAAAACCTATTTTCAATCTTTACAACAATTGGTTGTGCTTCTCCTGCCTTTACTTACCTCTATATCGACTCATTGGCCCGTGCAGCAGTTCGTGAAGGGATGCCCAAAGATATGGCACTTCAAATTGCGGCAAGCTCTGTATTAGGCAGTGCGCAAATGGTATTACAGTCCGATTCTCACCCATGGGCATTAATCGATCAAGTATGTTCACCTGGAGGAACGACAATTCAAGGTGTCACTTCCCTTCAAGTTAATCACTTTGAAAGTACAATCTACGAAGCCGTTGATGCAGTAACGAATCGTGATACATTTTTACAAAAACAAACAGTTAAATAGATATGCCTGCCCAGTGGATATAACTTCTCACTGGGCTTTTTCTTTTTTATAAAGTAATGATAATAAATTATGTTTTTATTTTCTCTTAATTCTACAAAAAAAATATGAGAACATAATTGCTAACTACCGTACTATTCTATATAATCAATCTTGTTTCAAAAATGAAACCAAAAAATTATAGATTTGGAGCGTGACAAGAAATTGGGTAAAGCATTGATTATTGGAGCTGGCGGTGTAGCTAGCGTTGTCGTACATAAATGTGTACAAAACTCAGAAGTATTCGAAGAGATTATGATCGCAAGTCGAACAAAATCAAAATGTGATGCTTTAAAAGAAAAATTAGATGGTGGAAAAACGATTATTCACACAGCACAGGTGGATGCGGATAACACTGAGGAACTAATTGACCTAATCAATGGATTTAATCCAGATGTGGTGATCAATGTAGCTTTACCATATCAAGACTTAACTATTATGGATGCATGTTTGGCAACGAAGACTCACTATGTAGATACAGCGAACTACGAGCCTTTAGATACTGCTAAATTCGAATATAAATGGCAATGGGCGTATAAAGAGCGTTTTGAAGAAGCAGGTATTACTGCGCTTCTAGGTTCAGGTTTTGACCCAGGTGTAACAGGCGTATTCACAGCGCATGCACAAAAGCATCATTTCGATGAAATTCATTATATCGATATCGTTGATGCAAACGGTGGAGACCACGGACTTCCATTCGCAACAAACTTCAACCCTGAAATCAACATTCGCGAAATTACTGCGAACGGTCGTTTCTGGAAAGATGGCGAGTGGGTTGAAACGGAGCCTTTAGAATATAAAACAGTTTATAACTTACCGGAAATCGGTGAAAAAGATTGCTACCTTCTATACCATGAAGAACTGGAATCTTTAGCGAAAAACATTAAAGGTTTAAAACAAATCCGCTTCTGGATGACGTTTGGCGAAAAATACTTAACACATTTAAACGTTCTTGAAAATGTAGGTATGACTTCAATCGAGCCAATCGAATTCCAAGGACAAATGATTCAGCCAATCCAGTTTTTAAAAGCTGTTTTACCAGACCCAGCTACATTAGGTCCACTTACAAAAGGTAAAACAAACATCGGCTGTATCGTTCGCGGTATGAAAGACGGTAAAGAAAAAACTTACTATGTATACAATGTATGTGATCACCAAGAATGCTACAGAGAAGTTGGCTCACAGGCGATTTCTTACACAACTGGTGTACCGGCAATGATCGGCGCTATGCTTGTAATGAACGGCGAATGGCAAAAACCAGGTGTATGGAATGTAGAAGACTTCAATCCGGACCCATTCATGGATGCATTAAATAAATGGGGATTACCATGGCACGAAACAGAAAACCCTGAATTAATCGACTTGGAATTCACTTCTGCTGGAGAAAAAGCATAATGGCAGAAATTAAAAACACGAAAAAATCTGTGATGGCAGCTGCTCTTGAAAAAGAAACAGGCATTGACTGGTCAAAAGCACCATCTCCCGCCTTCGTAGTGGACGAGCGATTACTTGAGCGCAATTTAAAACTGTTAAAATCCGTACAAGATCGTACGAATTGTGATATTTTACTTGCACTTAAAGGGTTTTCTATGTGGTCAACATTCCCGATGGCGCGCAATTATTTAGCGGGGATTACATCTTCTTCATTATTTGAAGCACGTCTTGGCTTTGAAGAATTCGGCAAGGAAGTACACGCGTATGCCCCTGCTTATGCAGAGCATGAAATCGATGAATATTTAACTTATGTCGACCATATTGTATTTAACTCATTTGATCAGTTAAATAAATACAAAGACAAAGTGTTAAATCACGAGAAAAATATTTCAATCGGTTTACGTGTAAATCCAGGATATTCAGAAGTGGAAACACCTTTGTATGACCCTTGCTATATTAACTCGCGATTAGGTATTCCGGTGGAGTCATTCCGTCCGGATGAACTTGACGGTGTTGAAGGTATTCACTTCCATGCAATGTGTGAGCAGGGTGCAGAGGTTTTGGAGCGTATTTTAGTACACTTTGAAGAGAAATATGGCGAATACTTGCATCAAATGAAGTGGATTAACTTTGGCGGCGGACACCATATTACGAAGCCAGGTTATGATGTCGAGCTATTAGTCAGCTTAATCAACCGCATTCAGGAAACATATGGCGTAAAAGTGATTTTAGAGCCAGGTGAAGCAATTGCGCTTAATACAGGATATTTAGTGGCAACAGTACTTGATATCGTACAAAACGGTATGGAGCTTGCGATTGTCGACTCTTCAGCTACTTGCCATATGCCGGATACACTTGAAATGCCTTATCGCGCACATATTATCGGTTCGGGTCAGCCAAACGAGAAAGCTTACACATATCGTTTAGGCGGTATGACTTGCTTAGCAGGTGACATTATCGGAGACTATTCTTTTGATGAGCCGCTACAAGCAGGCGACAAACTTGTCTTTACGGACATGGCCCATTATACAATGGTAAAAACGCATATGTTCAATGGTGTAAATCTGCCAAGTATTTGCACTTACAATGAACAAGATGGTGTAAAAGTTATTCGTACTTTCCAATACGAAGACTACCGTAACCGTCTATCTTAATTAACAATCCATGGTAACAAAAACATCCATTTTCTCCGTGAGGAAATGGATGTTTTTTTCTGTTTTCACGAGTTCCCCCCCTAGAAGTATTTAAATATACTTCAACTATTTTGAATGATATGTTGCACAAAGCTTATTAATATAGATATCACAGAGTATATGATAAACTTACTTTTAGTAACTTACTAAAGGAGTCTATTAAAAATGAAGAAATTTGAATTCGGCATCTATACCCTTGCTGATATTGGCACTGATCCTTTAACAGGAAAAGCCCCTTCTCCTTCGCAACGATTAGAGGAAATTTTACAGATGGCGGACTTAACTGAAAATTTAGGGCTGGATGTGTTCGGTGTCGGCGAGCATCACCGTCTTGATTATGTCGTATCTGCTCCGCCTGTTGTTTTGTCTGCGATTTCTCAACGGACAAAACATATTAAACTGACGAGCACAACAACCGTTTTAAGTACGGTGGATCCTGTTCGGCTTTTTGAAGATTTTGCAACGCTTGATTTACTTAGCAACGGACGAGCCGAAATTTTAGCAGGTCGTGGTGCATTCATCGAATCTTTCCCGCTTTTCGGGTATTCAACAAATGACTATGACGCATTATTTGAGGAAAACTTACTGTTACTCCAACAATTAAATTCTCAGGAACGCGTAACATGGAGTGGTCAATTCCGCCCAGCTTTAAATAATGCGGAAATCGCTCCAAGGCCCTTTAATCAAGAAATTCCTATTTGGGTTGGTGTTGGCGGCACACCGGCAAGTGCCGTTCGAGCAGGTCGTATCGGAGTTGGAATGGCACTTGCAATATTAGGCGGTCCCCTTGATCGGTTCCAGCCACTGGTGAATCTTTACCGAAAATCCGGACAGCATCATCCTGAAAAATTAAATGTTGGAGTTACCGGTCACCTTTTCATTGCAGAAACAACTGAACAGGCACTGGAGCAATTTTACCCTTACTATAAAAACTATTGGCAGTATGTAAATCAGCAACGCGGCAGTTTCAGCTTCCAGTTATCTTTTGAACAATTCATCGAAATTACCGGACCGAACATGGCATTATTCGTTGGAAGTCCTGAAGAGGTTGCGGAAAAAATTATTAAACAATATGAATTCTTCGGGCATAGCCGGTTTTTGGCGCAGCCGGATATTGGCGGTCAACCATTTGAACTTGTAAAAAACAGTATAAACTTATTTGCCAACGAAGTCGTTCCAATTGTTAGAAACCACATTGAACTGAAATCATAAAAGTTTTCTTTAGTTAGTGAAAACGAGCACGGCAACAACTTTTTGTTGTACCGTGCTCGTTTTTTAAGTTCCACAATAACTTACAAACGGTGGTTCTTCGTCTGTCGGTGGCTGAGTATATTTTTTGTACTGCTCCGGCACAGTAAATGGGCTTGTCAGTACTTGGAGCATTTCAGCAAACATTGAAGGGTCGCCTTCTGCAAACTGATCGATTGCCTGTTCCACAAAATGATTTCTTGGAATAAAGGCCGGATTAACGGACTGCATTACCTGCATTGTTTCATCAATTGTCGTGTCTTGTTGTTCAATCCGTTCAAACCATGTTTTTTCCCACTGTTTAAAGGCGTCTGACTGGAACAAATCATTATCCGGTCGCTTACCTTCCGACAATGTACGAAAAGTGTTTGTATAGTCTGCTTCATATTCTTCCATTAAATTCAGCAGATCATCTATCAGCTTCTCATCCTGATCATCAATCGAAAGTAGACCTAATTTTTCCCGCATTTCACTATAATAATAAGCTTCATAAATAGAAGGAAATTTACCTAGAATAGTTTGTGCAAGTTGAACTGCTTCCTCTTCGTTTTCATGAAGAAGCGGGAGCAGACTTTCAGCGAAACGCGTTAAGTTCCATGATGCGATCGGCGGCTGATTGCGGTAGGCATAACGCCCTTTACGATCAATCGAACTGAATACAGTTGCCACGTCATACGTATCCATAAACGCACATGGCCCGTAATCAATTGTTTCACCGCTGATTGTCATATTATCAGTATTCATTACACCATGAATAAAGCCGACACTCTGCCACTTCGCAATAAGGGAAGCTTGTCTATCAATTACCGCTTCGAGCAGGGCAAGATAGCGGTTTTCTGATTGCATCAGCTCAGGATAATGGCGCTCAATTGCATAATCAGCCAAAGCTTTTAAGTCGTCCGCCTCTCCAAATGCAGCCGCATACTGAAACGTCCCGACACGTAAGTGACTTGCAGCAACCCGTGTTAGAACAGCGCCTTCCAAAGCTGTTTCACGATAGATGATATCGCCAGTTGCCGTAACAGCTAAACTACGTGTTGTTGGTATTGAAAGTGCATGCATTGCCTCACTGATGATAAATTCGCGTAACATTGGACCAAGTGCAGCACGTCCATCGCCTCCACGAGAATACGGTGTAAGACCCGATCCTTTCAACTGAAGATCAAATCGTTTCCCATTTCCCGTGAGATGTTCTCCGATTAATAACGCTCTTCCATCACCTAACATATTAAAATGCCCGAATTGATGTCCTGCATAGGCCTGTGCAATTTGCGCTGCGCCATCAGGCATTTCTTGTCCTGCCAAAATAGCGGCACCATGCTCTTTTAATTCCCGAGCATCTAACCCGAGCTGCTCAGCTAATGTACGATTGAAGATGACGATTGAAGGTGATGTCACTTCATTAGCTGTTACATGGGAATAAAAAGTTTGCGGCAACTCCAAGTAACTGTTATTAAAACGAAAACCAAAATTCTGCTTTTTATCTGTCATTTGTTTTCGCCTCATTCCTTTCAAAGATGCATTTATTATAAACTTTATTATAAAAGTTAACCAAAATAACGCCCGGTCAGTATGTTAACCTATTAAAAATAAAAGTTGACACAAAACAAAACTCAATTTATATTTATGTTAACCAAAATAATATAGAAGTTAACAACAAGGGGAGTAATGTATGGAGACTGTTCACAAAACACAAAGCTTTAAAACAATCGATTTAATTTACAGTGCACTTTTTGCGACACTTATTATGATCGGGGCAAATATTACATCATTTGTACCTTTTCTAACGGTCGGTGGTGTACCGATAACATTACAGGCATTTTTTGCCATACTAGCAGGTTTAGTGCTTGGATCAAAAAAAGGAGCCATCGCTTGTGCAGTTTATATGTTTATCGGTCTTGCAGGGGCACCGGTGTTCTCTAAATTCACAGGCGGATTTTCGGCAATTCTACTTCCGACTTTCGGCTTCATTGTAACATTTATTATAAGTGCATATATTGCCGGTAAAATTGCCGAAAAGTTTCAAACACGACTTGCCTATATTATTGGTGCACTTATAGCAATGGCGGTTAACTATATTATAGGAACAACATGGATGTATTTTGCCTATACATTATGGGCATCCGCTCCAGAAGGTTTTACGTTTAAAATGGCATGGCTTTGGATGATTCCGCCAATGCCAAAAGATATTATTCTTTCAATTTTCGCAGGATTCTTTGCATATCGTATTCAAAAAATCCTGAAAATCCTACCTATTAAATAAATGGTTGATTGTAGTAGAATTCCTCATCTCATGTTCTCGGCGTCATCATTATACCGAGATTCATATATTTGATATACTTTATTCAATAGATGAAGGAGGAATTTCATATGGCAAATCATTATCAAAATATTGTTGTTGCAGTAGATGGTTCAGAAATAAGCGAACTCGCTTTTAAAAAATCGATTGATATAACAAAACGAAATATTGGCTCGACTTTACATATTATCCATGTAATCGATACGAGCTTCTCCACATCTTTTGATATGCTTTATGATAATATGGTTGAATTGGTTCGCAAACATGGCGAAGTTTTACTAGACCGCTATGAATTGGAAGCAAAAGAAGCAGGCATTCCTGCGATCAATAAGATTTTAACAAAAGGCACGCCCAAAACAATTTTAGCAAGAAAGCTTTCAGAGCATGCACCTGCAGATATTATCATATGTGGTGCAACCGGCTCGAATGCGGTCGAGCAGATGTTCATGGGCTCCACTACGGAAGCAATCGTTCGGCATGCAACATGCGATGTTTTAATTGTACGGACACCGTAAAATAAAACAAAGGTTATGAGGAGCACAAAAATGGCCCTCATAACCTTTTTTAGATCATTAAAATTTCCCGGATATCCTGTTCGGTTAACGTTCCCTTCGACGATTCATCGCCGTCCAATATATCCGAAATAAGCATTTTCTTCTTCTGCTGAAGTTCACTCATTTTTTCCTCGATTGTACCATTTGCAATGAGTTTAATCACTTGTACAACTTCCTTTTGCCCCATACGATGGGCACGGTCGGCCGCTTGTTCCTCTACTGCCGGATTCCACCATAAATCATATAAAATGACGGTATCTGCGCCTGTTAAATTCAGTCCTGTGCCGCCTGCTTTCAAAGAAATCAAAAACATATTCCGCTCGCCATCATTAAAAGAGTTGCATAGTGCAATACGCTCTTCTGAAGGGGTTTGTCCATCAAGATAAAAATATTGTTCCCCGCGCTTGGAAAGTTCTGTCGCAATCATTTTCAGCATTTGCGTAAACTGTGAAAATATTAATACCCGGCGGCCAGATACCTTCGATTGTTCCAATAGTCGGAACAGCTGTTCAAACTTGGCGGAACTACCTTTATACCCTTCGACAAACAGTGCCGGATGACAGCAGATTTGACGCAGTCTCGTAATTCCGGCCAAAATACGAATTCGGTTTTTATGGAACGTTTCTTTATCCAGATGCTTCATTGTATCGACACGCAGTTTTGCCAAATAGGCTGCATATAACGCTTTTTGCTCCGGTAACAGTTCGGCTTTTTCAATCATTTCCTCTTTTTGAGGCAATTCACCCAGTACATGTTCTTTCATTCGGCGAAGGAGAAACGGCCGTACTCTGCGTGCAATATCTTTCCGCTGCATATGGCGGAACTCCTCTAGCTCGCGGAACAGCTGCGGAAAGATGACACGGTATATCGACCATAATTCCGATAATGAGTTTTCAATCGGTGTTCCTGTTAAACCAAAGCGATTTGTCGCACTGATTCTTTTTACTGTTCTAGCCGTCTGTGTAACCGGATTTTTAAATGCCTGCGCTTCATCAAAAAATACCGTATGGAAATGCTGACGTTCATAAAATGCACTATCTTTACGTAATAACGGATAGGTCGTAATGATAACATCATGTTCTTCCATTGTACGAAGCAAATGACGCCGCTCGGATACTTCCCCATCAATGACAATTGCTTCGACTTCAGGGGCAAATTGCATGAACTCATACAGCCAATTGTATGAAAGCGAGGATGGACAGACGATCAGAACCGGCTGTTTATTTGCACGGATGATCGGCAATTCAGATACGATAAAAGCAATACTTTGTACTGTTTTACCAAGTCCCATATCATCTGCAAGCACACCACCGAATCCATAATTCGAAAGCAATTTTAACCAGTTAAAACCATGTTTCTGGTAATCCCGAAGAATCGGTTCCAAGCTTTCCGGAACTTCAAATTTCAATGTTTCAGGATGTAATAACTGCCCTGTAAACTGTTTAAACGATTTTTCCGCTTCAAATATTTCACTTTGTTCAAACTGCTCCAAAAACGGTAGACTATCCAATATTGGCATATTAAACGTTAATTCATATTCATCATCCTGAGCCGGAATTGCTCTAAGAAAGCGCTGAATTTCTTCAATTTCCTTAGTCTCCAGCGAAAGCAATGCCCCATTTTGCAAACGATAATATTTTTGCTTCACTTTGATGGCCGCTAAAATTTCTTTAATTTGCTTATTCGTAACCCCATCCATTTCAAATTTAAATTCAAGCCAATTTGTCCGTTCCTTTTGAACGTTCACCCGGATTTTCGGAAAGTTATTTTCTTTTGCTATCCGCAGTTTGACAGAATTTGTGGCATAAATTTTAGCGAGTTTTGTGAGCTTCGGAAGCTGGTGATATAAAAACTCGTATTCAAGCTCTTCATTTTGCATATAGTAGCCGCCATCCGTTTTTGTAAAACCGCTTCCATCCATCAACGCTAAAACCGCCGCTTCCTTTTCGATATCACGGATGATGAACACTTCGTCAGAAAGCTGATCATCCAATGGTTGAATGACAAATTGCCCGTATTGAAATTCCACCCCTGCAAGGAAGCGGTTTTTCACACGGTCTAAATAAATGTTTGCGACTAATGGCGTTTCCATCTGTTTTGCTGAAAGCTCTGGAGCCATTTCAACAATACCTATTTTTTTCAATTTAGGTATCACCTGTTCCCGGAAGTAATCCCAGTGTGAATGCTCAATCGTTAATAAGGTTTGTTGCTGAAGCATCTGCTTTAACTCGAAAAACTGCTTCATACTATCGTCACTCATTTGCGTCATTTCTCCATCAAATAGCACTACCCGATAATTAGGAAGCAAGAAAACTCGTTTAATTCCTTCTATATAAACCTGATAATCTTTTCCCTTTGCTTCAATGAAAAAACGAAGAGCTGTAGGTTGTGTTTGTAGCTTTACATCGCTATAGCTTTCATTTTGATACAATAACGAAACATTTTCCGTATTCGATATCAATGTAGCTAGAAGAAACCAAGATGAGGGTGGAATGATCAGCAGATGCTGCTCCTGATTTTGTACAGGCGTGTCACTATAAAGTGTATCATCTTCAACAATTTTAATTAGGAGCTGTAAAATGGCATCATGCTGTTCCTCAAAGCAGAACTGTTCAAAATTATAGGTGATATTTTGAGATATCCGATATGGCTTTTTATTTTTTATATGTGATAAAAATTCGCGAATTGATAAAATCTGTTCTCCATTGATCTGGAGTTGTATACTAAAAAACGGGTCTTGTTCTGAAAGTTGAACAGGCGTTAATAAAAACTGCACTTCTAATATTTCCCGTTTTTCAAAATGACTTTGCTGTCTTGTTGTTTGTATTGTCTCCTGTTTAAAAATAGAAAGAAAGCTGTTTTCAGAAATTAAATTTCCAGCGTTTTCATCAACTTGCATCGATTGAGCTTTATTTTTATTGTTATTAAAAATAGCGATAAGAACTGCCGCAACATGTTGACAGCTTTTACTGAAATTACCCAATGTCGGACAGCTGCAAGATGTTTTAAATTGGCCTGTTCCCTCTTTTTCTACCCGGACAACGAATTGTTCCGTACTGTTTACAACCGCTTCTCCATACACATCTGTATCTTGCAGGAAATTAACTTTCCCTGTTTGGTAAAAAGTTTGTCCTTTTTTAAAAGAAACGGTTCCGCATAGATTTTTTATTTGTTTTTCTGAAATTTTTATATCCATGCCGATCCCCCTTTTTCTATTTAATCCATTTTCTCATGTCACCCATTGAATTACTAGCTTGAAGCGAATATGAAAAAATTGAAAAAGACTTAACGATATGAGGTGAGAAGAGGTGTTGGAGTTAAAGGAGGAATATATGAAAAGGGGGTGGGACATAACCCAAAAATGCCATTTTTCTGCTAGAGAAAAATGGCATTTTTTTGCTGAGCATAAAAATTGATTTCCATTCCGGGACGCTTTCCGCGGGCGTGGCCTGAGCCTGTAGTCTCAGGCGTCACGCTATTCCCGCAGGAGTCGCCCTCCATTCCAATCAATTTTATAAAATATCCGTTTCTTAATAAGGTTTTTCTCCTTAGTTTATGAAATTTCTACTTCTGTCCCAGCCTCTTTTAAACTCAAGCAAAAGATGATTTAATTTTTTCCAGATGTCGGACTGTTGGCGTCAAGTTAGCAAAGAAGTATGCTTCACGCAATTTGCGGGATGGAACACTTCCCGCAACATAGCCGGCTGCTCCATTGTGAATCATATTCGCCTGTACTGCAGCTAATGTATCGTGCACAGCTTGGAGACGTGTGTTTACAATTCCCTTCAGTGTCAAATTGCCTGCCAAGTTGTTCAACTCTGCATTAATTCTTTCATATTGATCGCGCAGTTCGGTTGCCTGTACTTTTAAGTAGTCATTACAGCCGTTTTGCTTAGCCTTTACTTTTTCAATACCTTCAACTGCTGCGGCAATTACACCTGCACCAAGCGGAACTTGATAATAAATAAACGTAGGGCGGATAATATCGCAAAATTCTTTTGCATCCTCGGAAATGACAAAGTCTTTCGAAATTACGACATGATCAAATTTACATGAATATGTCGCGCTGCCATTCACTCCAAGGAAACCAAGTCGTTCGTTCATTTCAAGACCTTCGATATCAGTTGGTACAAGCACCAAAACTTCACGACTGTCGACTGTCGCAACTGCACCAAAATAATGACGGTTCCCCAAGTTGGATACAGCTGGCAACGTTCCATTAATGACATAGCCTTCTTCTGTCTCTTCTGCCTTCAGATGGAGTTTTTCTAATCCGGAATAGTACTTCATCGCATTTGATAATCCTGTTGCACCAAGCTTTACGCCGCTTTCCAGTTCCGGTAATATCGTTTGCTTTAAATACTTATTGTCACTATTACGTAAATAAGTTAATGCGGCTAAATGGCACCAAACACAAAACGCTGTTGTCATACAAACCTTTGACGTTTCACGAACAACTGCTGCCTCATCCTGTAATAGCGTCGATTGCTCCTTATTTGCCGATTGGAAGAAACCAGCCTCACTTAGCACTAAAATATAATCTTCTGCATAATGTGCCTGCTCATCGACCTTCTTCACTACGGGCTTCAGTTTTTCATCGATGATTCGTTGTAACAATTCTTTGTTCAATGCCATTGTCCCCGCATCCTTTCCTTTTAGTCTGCCAATTCCGTTAATGATGTGATCGGTGTTTGTACTGCTTCTCGTGCACGTTTTACAGCCGCTTCGTCTGGTGCATCATAGAAACATAAACATTTTGTCATATCTTCACATACATACGTACGAGAGAATTTTACATCTGGAACTTCTTCGTATTTTACCGAATTTTTCTTTTTACGCTCTAAATATTTTTCCATCGTAATTTCTGCAGGAATTTCCCATTCTACTAAGTAGTTTACTTGCTCGCCGCCCGCTTTTACTTCATCAAGTTCTTTACCGATTAAACGGACTTCCTTTACTAGATCAATTGCAACACCTTGTGTTTGTAACGCTGTTTTTGCCGCTTCCTCATCTGCTGCTTCAATAATGAAATAACCACGTGAAAAGTCTTTCGCCACTTGTACTTCGATAACTCCAACACCTTCTGTACCATGCACTTTTTCGACTAATGCCGAAAATTCTTCTTTTGAAGAAACCTCATTAATTGTTGATTCTACTAAATATAAACTCATTGTATTTTCCTCCTAATAGTAAATGTTAAATTATTCTATATTCAAATAGGCGTTCTTTAGAGCGCACTATGAATACCCATTTCAATAGTTCTTATAGGTTAAAAAAATTAACTCGCATTGCATAAAATTAATGTTTATACTTGTATCAAGGAGGCGAAAACATGAAAACACGTTATGACTTACCCTGTAACATTGCACAAACATTAAATATTTTGGGAGATCGTTGGACGCTTCTCATTATTCACGAACTACTTATCGGCGAAACCAACTTTAATGATATTAAGCTCAAGCTTCCAGGTTTATCAGCGAATATTCTGTCAAATAGGTTAAAAGAATTGGAAGAAGCACAGATCGTTCAAAGCGGGCTATATTCCGCCCATCCCCCACGCTACCGTTATACATTAACCGAAAAAGGGACAGCCCTTGAGCATGTATTCAACTCCATGATTATATGGGGTGCTGATCATCTAGAAACCTGTTATAAAGAAATCGTCGGGCCTGATGAACAGCGTGTAGAAGTCGGTTATTATTCTACTGAAACAGGCAAACGCGTCGACACGATTCATATACGGCCATTAAAAACTGTCTAAACTCATTAGGCAGTTTTATTTGGCCCCTCCCCAAATGCGGTTTACCCAACTTTCAAAATAATGAATGCCTTTGTCGAGTAAAAGACCAAGTACCCCAATTACAACAATGCATGCCATAACTAAATCTAGACTTAAGGAATTTCGTGCATCGATAATTAAAAATCCTAAACCCGATTGCGCTCCGACCATTTCCCCCGCGACGAGGAAAATCCACGCTGAACCTAATGCCATATGCAGCCCATTGGCGATCATTGGAAATGATGCCGGCAATATAATTTTCCGCATTGTCTCAAAAGTGCTCATTTCAAAATTTGATGCGATTCGTAGATACGTTTTATCAACTTTTTTTACCGCGGATACCGTTGACAATAACACCGGGAAAAATGCAGCGATAAAAATAATAACGATCGCCGGCATATTGCCAATGCCGAACCATAGAACGATAAACGGTGACCATGCAATCGGCGAAACCGGTCGCAATACTTGAACTACCGGGTCGAGCACTTTCCAGACAGCCGGTAACCTTCCTAAAATAAGCCCTAACAAAATTGCTGCAACGACAGCGATCAGATAGCCTGTGAAAAATCGAAATAAACTAATTTGTATATGTGCAAACAGCGAACCATCGGAAATGATCGCCAGTAATGCTTCCCCCACTTTTAAAGGCGGAGGGAAAAGTGCCGACTGGTGCCCACCTATCATAATTGCAGCTTGCCATACGACAAGTAATAATAGAAAGCCAAGTGTAATCGGGGACAATTTCTTCACTATCGCCATAATATCCCTCCGTCCTCTACTAATTTACAAAGCTAGCATCAACAAAATCTTCATAGGAAGGAGGGTTTTCGGATAATCCCATCTCCAGTAATGCATCACGTAAAATCGTATAGCTGTCTTGTTCAATGCGTAAATTATCGTAGGAAATCCAATCTAATGAAATATCCAATACATTTTTTTCAACTGTTAAATATTGCCCAACGATTTCATGCATATGATCGTCTTTCCCTTGTGCTAGCTCTCCGCCTGCTACATAGTCATCGACAAATTTCCCTGCCAATTCTTTATTATCTTTAATAAACTGACCGCGCAATACTAAGCCGCAATCAATTGAATCTTGCCAAATTTCTTCTGACTGATAAAGCACTTTTCCGTTTTCCAATGCAACAGAAATCGCACCAAACGGCTCCGCAACTACATAACCAGCAATACGCCCTTCCGCTAAAGCAGCAGGCATTTCCGCTGGGGGCAATTCGATAACATCCACTTCATCGTAAGCAATGCCATGCTTTTTCAGCATTTCATACAACAAAATATTGTGTGTTGAAAACCGGCTTGGAATTGCAAAAGATTTCCCTTTCAGTTCTTCCACGGAATTTATATCCTTACCTCCAATTAATACATTGCCATCACGATGACCAAGTGCGACTGCTTTTAGGTCAATGCCTTTTTCCTTTGCGTTCATCGCTAATTGGATTAATACAGATGCCCCATCAATTGCACCAGTATTCAGTGCATCCATCAGCTCAGGCCAAGAACCGAATTTCACGAGCTCTAAATTATAATCTTCATATTTTTCATCATTTTGCATATATAACGGTACCGCGTGCGTAATCGGTAAATACCCGATTTTAATCGTTGGCTTTTCCCCGTCACCTGCAGTACTTCCTGTTTCGTTCGTCCCGCACGCCGTCAACAATACGACGAACAGCAGTGTTATCATTAACGCTACTTTTTTCATCTACTATCCTCCTAAATGTTAAATTCAATTGCTGCTTTATCATGAGTAAATTGGAATTCATTAAAAATGATTTCGCGGTAATGTTGAAAATCTGCATCAGCACGATTGCGGTCCTTTGGCAACTTTAGCACAACTTCTTTATGAATTTCACCTGGATTAGGCTTCATAATAAGGATGCGATCTGCTAAATAAATTGCTTCATCAATATCGTGGGTTACTAATACAATTGTCATTTTCTCGCGTTGCTGAATTTGTTTTAATTCATCCTGTAAATAATAGCGTGTAAATGTATCAAGCGCTCCAAACGGTTCATCCATTAAAATAACTTCCGGTTGAATGGCTAGCGCACGGGCAATTGCGACTCGTTGCTGCATACCACCTGAAAGTTCGCTAGGCAATGCATTAGCACGGTCTTCCAAACCGACCATCTGTAAATAATGGGCCGCTCTTTTTGTAATGTCAGCAGTCGGTAAATTTGAATTTTCAATACCGAGCTCCACATTTTTTCGAACAGAGCGCCATGGCAACAGCCCGTAATTTTGCATAAGCATAATACAGCGCTTACTAGGTTTTGTAACGGCAGTCCCATCAAGCATGATTTGTCCTTGAACAATCGTTTCAAAGCCACCGATACAATTTAACAATGTACTTTTACCACAACCGCTTTTCCCAAGAATGGCAATGACTTCACCGTGATTTATATTAAAAGAAACATCTTTTAAAACTGTCGGACCTTTTTCTCCATACGACTTTGAAACTTCTTTAATTTCAATCTTAACTGTCGACAACTAGTTTTCACCCCAATACCGATTATTCAACTTGGTTTTATATTATATGAGTTATATTATTATACTTACTTAAATAAAACAACCTTATTTTTTAATTTATTTTTATTTTCTAAAAAATAATCGGATATTTTTTGAATATAATGTAAAATGAAACAATGTACCATACGCAGGTTTGGCACGTTTCATCGGAAAGTGAGGTTATATGAATGAAAAAAGTAACATTAATTCCACAAGCACTTCGTTATGCACCAGAAATTCATCGTTTATCGCAGGCGCCCGAAGTAAAGAATGCACTCGGACTTCCGACACAATCTGTGGAAGATACGGAAAACTTTATTATTAATACTCTAATGGAGGAATCAGAAGGGAAAACTATTTCCCGTTTAATTTTGAATGAAGAGGACCAATTGATCGGAATTACGACATTGATGTTTATCGATCAGTCCAATAAACAATGCCATATCGGAAGCTGGATTGCAGTGGATTATTGGGGCCAAGGCTATAATCTGGCCTCCAAAATTGAACTTTTGAAAATAGCATTTGAATATTTACATCTTGAAGTAGTATTTGCCGGTGCACGTACAGTCAATTTGCGTTCTCAAAAAGCGCAGGAAAAACTTCCTTTCATATCTTTAAATGTCGAACAGCAATTTCCTGAAGAACATTTGCTGCTGGAAAAAAGACAAAAGCAACCGTGTATTTTAAACGCTGTTTTTAAGGACGATTTTTTAAATTATTTATACTCAACACAAAAAGAACGGAAAATTTAGAGGTTACTCTAATTTTCCGTTCTTTTTTAATTGTTTTAGTTAGCAGTAGCTTGTTTTGTAAAACGTGGATGTGCCCATAGTTCACGCCATTTTATGACTGATGTAATAACAATGATCAATCCTAGTGTAAGCATAATAATCGATAAAATACCGTTTAAAATATTGTAGCCACCAGCCATATCGTTCCAGTAAACATTTTTCACCATCCAGAATCCTGCTACGTTTACCGTAATATATAAATATACTAACGGAATAAAGCAAGTTAAAGCATAAATACGCTTATCCGCTACTTTTAATACGAATGTTACACCGCATACTAGACCAATGGAGGCCATTAACTGGTTGGACACACCGAATAATGCCCATACAGAAGCAATATCCCCTGAATTTAATAAGTATCCCCACATGATACAGGCCAATGCACTTGCCCCAATTGCGCCTGGGAGCCAATCCGTCTTTTTAAGCGGCTTATAAACATTTCCTAAAAAGTCTTGAATTAAGTAACGAGCTGTACGTGTACCTGCGTCAATTGCAGTTAAAATAAATACAGCTTCAAACATAATAACAAATTGATAGAAATAAGCGGTTAAATGGCTAAACCATTCTACCCCAGAGAAAATGGATGCCATACCGACTGCAAGTGTTACTGCACCACCAGTACGACCCTCCAGATCCATACCAATTGCTTCTGACAGCACCGGTAAATCGACAACCGTCATTCCCAATTTTGCGAATGCTTCAGGTGATGAGTTAATCGCAAAGTAATCTGCCGGATGCAGTACAGTTGCAGCGATCAGTGCCATTACCCCAACGACACATTCTACGAGCATAGCACCAAAACCAACTACGCGAATATCATCCCAACGGTTTAACATTTTCGGCGTAGTACCTGATCCTACAAATGCATGGAAACCGGAAATAGCTCCACATGCAATTGTAATCGAAACGAATGGCCACACAGGACCTGCAACGATCGGACCGCCTCCTAGGAATTCAGGAATAAACGCAGGGAATTGAATTGTAGGGTTAATAATAAACACCCCAATGATTAAAGCAATAAATACCCCTATCTTCATGAAACTGCTCAAATAATCACGTGGTGCAAGTAAGAACCAAACTGGCAATGCAGCTGCAAAGAACGCATAAATCGGCAATAGAATCGATAAAGTTTCACGATCTAATGTTAATACATCTCCTAGCCATGTACCTTGAATAGACGGTCCGTAAAAAACGGCCCCAACGAGAAGAATGACCCCAAGTATTGTTGAAATCTTTAAGTTTCCTGTGAATTTATTGATAAGACCCATGAGCATGGCAATCGGAATCGTTGCTGCAACTGCAAATGTTCCCCAAGGGTTTTCTGCTAAAGCTCCTAAAATAACCATTGATAAACCGGCCATTGTAATTGTAATGATGAACAGCATCGCTAATCCTGTACAAAAACCAGCGACAGGCCCAAGCTCTTCACGCATAACTTCCGATAATGACTTCCCGCCTTTTGTCATCGAAGCAAATAATACAACTGCATCGTGTACGGCGCCCCCAATAACAGCACCAATTAATAACCAAAGATAACCCGGTAAATAACCGAATTGCGCGGCTAAAATTGGTCCAACTAGCGGTCCTGCTGCGGCAATGGCTGCAAAGTGATGTCCAAAAGCTACCCAACGATTTGTTGGCACGTAATCTTGTCCGTCATTTTTTTCATTTGCAGGTGTAGGTATATCTTCGTTAATCTTTAATACTTTCTTTGTAAAGAAAATTCCGTAAAAACGATAGGCAATTACTAAAATACAGATTGCCCCAATTACTAATGTGATCGCATTCATTTAACTTTCCCCCTATGTATCTCTCTTATGTTGTAATACAACAATAACAAATTTCATAACTGTTGTATTACAATTTTTAAAATTAACTGAAAATTATGCATAATAGCTATTTTATCATACCAAACTACAGAAATTGTAAAAATTATCGAAATAGTTGAAATAAATCACCCTTACATTGCTTTACATGCCTATGTCATTTGAAATACTTCTATTTTATGATGAACCTCTTCTTCAGATTCTAATAACTTTACATCATTTTTTTGTAATATAAATGAAATATAATTTATGTTTAATATAACGAGAGATGGGAATTTAACTAGTAAGCTTAGCAATAAGCTAAAAAATTTTCACTAGGAGGATGTAAGAAATGGCTAATAACAACAAACGTAATCAGAATCAGAATGACGGACAAATGACGGTTCAAGAAGCGGGTCGTAAAGGCGGAGAGGCTACATCTAATAACCATGGTAGAGAATTTTATGAAGAAATCGGCCGTAAAGGCGGAGAAGCAAGCAGCGGAAACAACCAAAACGGTAATAATAACAATAATGGCGGCAAAATGAGCCGTGAAGAAGCTGGCCGCAAAGGCGGAGAAGCTAGCCGTAGAAACAATAACAGTAACAATAATAACAAAAAAAATAACTCATAATGATTTAATTAACCTTGAAGATAGGTTGATTCATGATGTAAATATTAATTCTTTACATTAATAAAGGGTGTTTGCCATTTAGAAGAATGGCGAACACCCTTATTTGTATGGATTTTTACCCTATTATCCAAATTTCCCCTCGAACAGTATACATATCCAAACAAATTACTTGAAAATATTATATAACAATTATATATTATTTTATGCTTGCTTAAATTAGAGCGAGCATTTTATTGTGTTTTCTTATTTATTATATATATAGAAAAGGAAATGAGCGTATACATGAACCAATATACAAACGAATTTTTATATAAATTAATTTATTCCACTATTAAAGCTACCGGCCTCCCTATAATGTTGGAGGAGGATCATACCGGAGTAAATATGAGCTATAACTTTATAACAAATGTTGTTAGTTTTGATGCAAACCGTTTAGTGGAAGCAGCTGGCGAATTATCAAGCATTCCATTTGATCAATATGTAAAAACCATTACTCTTCATGAACTTGGTCACGCTATTGACCGTCCTGCACTAGATGCTTCTTTAACTAGAACCCTCGATTATTTTGATATGAGAGATCAATATTCTACTAAAGAAATTTTTAAAAATCCTGATTTATTAGGCATGTTAATAGAAGAACATCAAATGAACATTGCCTTTGAAGAAACCGCATGGGCTAACGCAGAAAACCTAAATGAAAAATTATTATTCATTGATCAAAATACATTTGAAATGATAAAAAATCATAGTCTTTCCACATATATTAATAATTATGAAGAAGATTTGGCAGTTTACAAACAGCTTCTGGAACAAACGGAGCTTCAGCCTGCTTAATTTTAGTGAGCCCAAACAAAAAAAGACTAAAATGCATGTAATAAAATAACGATCTTGAAAGCGATTATTTCCTTTCAAGATCGTTTTTCTGTAATAATTTAACTTTATATTTCAATTATTATCGGCAAAATCATGGGCTTTTTCATTTTTAATGTAAAGATATATTGATCTACCGCGTGTTTAATCGCTTTTTTCATAGCAAACGGATTGGCTTCTTTAAAGTTTTCGACAGCTGCTTGAGCAATTTCGTTAATATCATTTATTAATCCTTCTGATTCTCTCGCATAGACGAATCCGCGAGAAATACTGTCAGGACCAGAAATAATGGACCCATCGAATTTACTGATCGTGACGACAATCACAAGCATCCCATCTTCGGATAGTTGCTTCCGATCACGCAATACGATTTCACCGACTTCATCACTTCCAGTACCATCCACGTACGAATCTCCTGCCGGAATAGCCCGTGTTTGCCGCGCTTCCCCGCCTTTAATGTCAACAATTTCACCATTTTTAAGGATAAATGTATGCCCTTTTTCAACACCAACCGCTTCTGCCAGTGACCGATGAATATGAAGCATGCGGTATTCTCCATGAATGGGAATAAAATATTTTGGCTTCATAAGTGTCAGCATCATTTTTAAATCTTCTTGATAGCCATGACCCGATACGTGCATACCGGTAATGCTCGAATTTCCGTATACTACTTTTGCGCCAAGCTGAAACAGATTATCAACAATTTTTGAAACATCTTTTTCATTTCCAGGTATTGGTGAAGCTGCGAAAATAACCGTATCGCCTTGCACAACTTTAACATCCCGATTACGACCAGTTGAGAGTCGGGAAAGCGCAGCTAATGGCTCCCCTTGGCTTCCTGTACATAATATTACTGCCCGTTCCGGCGGTAACTCTTTTAATTCTCTTGGCTCGATAAGCATCCAGCCTGGAATGTCCAAGTTGCCCAGTCGCATCGCAACAGACGTAACATTGACCATGCTGCGACCTAGAAGAACAATTTTCCGATTCGTCTTTTTTGCTGCTTCAACGATTTGCTGAATGCGATTTACATTGGATGCAAAAGTAGAAATGAAGATTTTTCCGGTCGCTTTTTGAAATTCCTCATCCAAATGACCTCCAATTACTTGCTCGGATGGTGTAAATCCGGGACGTTCGGCGTTTGTACTTTCGGATATGAGGGCGAGCACCCCTTCTGTACCGAGTGCTGCCATTTTATGAATATCTGATGGTTGATCATTAACGGGTGTGAAATCAAATTTAAAGTCACCTGTATGAATGACTTTCCCTTCAGGCGTATGAAAAACAATCCCTAAACAGTCAGGAATACTGTGACTTGTCTTAAAGAAAGTGAGCGATAGTTGGTCAAAATTAATTTTTGACTCTGCATTAATCTCAATTAATTCTGTATTACGGAGCAATTTGTGCTCCTTTAGTTTCAGCTCAATTAACCCAAGGGTAAATCTGGATGCATAAATTGGCATATTAATTTTTCTCAACAAATATGGGATTCCGCCAATATGATCTTCATGTCCATGCGTTACAACTAAAGCTTTGATTTTATGTTTATTTTCTTCCAAATAGCTTAAATCCGGGATTATCAAATCGACACCTAATAAACTCTGATCTGCAAATTTCCCGCCACAATCAACGATAACTAATTCTTGCCCATATTCAATGACATACATATTTTTTCCGATTTCATTAATGCCGCCTAGTGCGAAAATGGATAGTGTATTTTCAGTATTTAGCAACTTCGACTCCTCCTATAGAATGGATATTTTTATGTGTACATAAAATTTCGCCTTATATATTAGTATTTCTAATTTAAAAAGAAACTATACGAAAGCAGTTCACGATGTTTTGAAATAATTCATCGTATTTCGCCCATACTAAAATTGAAAGGAATTGATTATGATGCTTAGTGAAAAACAACTTACTAAATTAAAACGACTGCTCATCGAACAAAAAAGAGAACTAATTGGTGATGTCAACACTAATGAAAATGAACTTATTGCACGTGCCAGTTTAAGGGACTCTACAGATGAGCTCTCAACTATTGACAATCATCCCGCGGATTTAGCGACCGAATTATATGACCGTGAAAAAGATATGGCATTAAAAGTGCATAGTGATGACTTATTGAGCCAAATTGAAGCGGCATTTGATCGGATGAATAACGGTACATATGGAATTTGTGCAAAATGCCAAACAGAAATCCCATATGATCGACTGCAAGCAATTCCGTATACGGCTTTTTGTATTGAGCATAGTGATGCAAAAACTCCTGCGGCAGATCGTCCGGTTGAAGAACAATTGCTCCATCCGGCTGTTGACAACTCCTTTTCAAATCGGGAAAAGGATGATGAGCTTCAAGATAACGAAGATTCCTTCCAAATCGTCGCACAGTATGGAAATTCCGATACACCAGCAGATTTTGAAGGAGATTTCGATCACTACAACGATTTATACAAAGATAAAGATGATGAAGATATGTATTCTGCACTAGAAATATTGCATGTTTCCAAGGACGATTTTCTGCAGGGGCAAATTTCCAAAGAATATGCAGATGAAGCACGAAAACACGATTATTTGGATTGACTGCGATATAATCAAAAAGCCGAGAATGTCTATGTTCTCGGCTTTAGTCAATTTATTTCGCGATTTTTAAAATTGGCTTAATAGTAGTCCCATTTTTAGAGTCTTCAAAAGCTTCATTAATTTGTTCGAATTCATAAAATTTTACGAGTCGATCAAACGGGAATTTACCATCTTTATAATAGTTGACTAATTCCGGAATAAATACACGAGGTACCGAATCTCCTTCGATGACTCCCATCATTGTTTTTCCTTCCGCCATAATATCGTTATGGACATCGATTGTCATCTCAGGTGTCACCCCTACAATCGCACAAGTACCTAATGGACGTAATGCATTAAGGGATTGCTTCACAACTGGTGGCACACCTGTCGTTTCAACTGCATAGTTTGAACCGCCGTTTGTAATCTTTTTAACCTTGGCAACGACATCAACATTTCGGCCATTTAATACATGTGTCGCTCCTAGTTCCTTTGCAAACTTCAGTCGTGAGTCATGGACGTCAACGGCAATAATATGTTTACAGCCTACAATTTTTGCTGCCATCAACGCAGATAAACCAACAGCACCGCATCCGTATATGACAATTGTAGAACCAAATTGTGGTCGAAGTCGATTTAATACTGTCCCGGCACCTGTTTGAATACCACAGCCCAGAGGACCAAGCAACGCTAAATCAACATCCTTATCTACTTTTACAACATTTCGCTCATGCGCAATTGCATATGTTCCGAATGAAGACTGACCGAAAAATGTTGCTAACTCAGCACCATCTTTTGATAGACGTGTTGTATAATCATCCTGAACGCCGCCAAAGTTGAGTGGGTTAAACGTATCACATACTGTTGGATGACCTGTTAAACAGTTTGGACACGTCCCGCAATGTGCAAACGATATGACAACATGGTCACCCTTTTCTAAACTTGTCACACCTTCTCCCACTTCTTCTACAATTCCAGATCCTTCATGTCCAAGAACAGCTGGAAGCGGAGCAATTGCTAAATCACGTGCTACCGCGTCTGTATGACAAACACCTGTTGCTACAATTTTAATCAACACTTCATTTGCTTTTGGGGATGCTAGTTCTACTTCCTGCAAGACAAAATCTTTTCCTTGTGCTTCAGTTACAGCTGCAGTAATTTTCATTTCAATGTGGCTCCTTATTTGTTAATTTATTCTCACCTACCTTACTATTCCCAATCATTTTGTAATTACACTTATAAAAAAAGAGACTTATAAAACAAAAAACTGTGTAAAAGCGATGGCACTTTTACACAGCATTATTCATAACAAAACACTCTATAAAACTTTATAGGTGGGTAGTCATTTGGTAAAGCTCGTCTGCAGTAATTGCAACATCTCTCGTTTCTTGACCGATGTTGCCGATGACACTGCCCAAATTTGTTATATCCATTGCGACTTCCTTTATTTGCGCTTCATTTTGTTCGATTGCCTTCAAAATTTGCTGAAATATCGTTTGGGTATTGATCGATACATCCAAACCTGAATCCACCCTCAACTGAACCCTTTCAATCATTTGAACAGCAGTCGACGTTAGCAGCGTGGATGTCTGGATGAGATTTGTTATATTTTCTACAGAGCTTTTCGATTGTTCCGCCAGTTTCCGTACTTCCTGTGCGACAACAGCAAACCCCTTACCATGTTCCCCCGCTCTTGCTGCTTCAATCGAGGCATTTAATGCAAGTAAATTTGTTTGGTCTGCAATATTTTTAACAAGGGCCACAATATCGATAATCTGTTCGGAAGACGTTTTTAAATTCCCGATCAGTTGTCCCATTTCAACCGTACTATCCCTAATTTCAAGCATCTCCTGCTCCAGCCTTGTAACTTCGCTGTTCCCTGTCACTGCATCTGTATGTATATGCTGTACAATTTTAACATTAGATTCAATCGTACTACTTATCTGAAATGTATGGCTGTTTACTTGTTCAATCGATTGGTTCGTTTCTTCCGTTAAGTCTGCGAGATTTTGAATAATGGCGGATAATTTATCCTTCAGTTCAAACTTTACAACATTATATTGTTCTTTTCGAAGATTCAAATTTTCCTTTTCATACTCCTCTAAAACAATCTGCATCTCAAGGTTTATAAGTTTTGACACATTTAATTGAATAATTTCTCTTCCTGCAACATCCGCTATGTCTTTACTGATAAGCATAATCATTGTTTCCTGCAACTTTTGAAATGTGCCCATATACCATTTTGGATCCAACCCGATTTTGAAATGCATGCGGGCGAGTTTTCTTTTCGCTTCGATTGTTTCTTCATTAAAAACCCCGTCAAACATGGAAATAATGTAAGAACTCAATGTTTTCTTTAAGCGATCAATTTTTGTACGCTCTTCGATTATCTTTTTTAAAGATGGTACGGCTAATACATTTTCATAAAATACATCCGTAATCTCGGATACTCCCGCTGCAATTGCTGGTTGATATGACTTTATGCGCCGTAAATTTTCTTCCGCTATACCAATCAAGTTCATCTGCTGTGCTAATTCAGGCATGCTTGTCAATTCAATCACAGGATTAAAGTCATTCACTTTCTCCTCTTGATATGCCTTTTCGACCAATGTTTTCTGCTTCCACCACATTACCATTATCCTCACCCCAACACTTTGTATAATTATTGTATAACATTGTTTACTATTTATTGTCAACTTTATGCGAAATAATTAAAATTAATATACAAACGTTGTACAATGTATAATTTTAATAGTAAAATAAGCAATATTACATAGTATTTTTGAGCTCTATACTATACAGTTAAATAAAGCTTAAAAGGGGGGAACTTTACATGTCTTGCAGAAATTGTGTCGTTTCAGAATTACAGTTTGAGATTTTATTAAAAGGCGAAAACAATATCGCTATGTTGGATATGATTGTCGAACACTTTAACCGCCGGAATTTAACAATTACTAAAAAGGAACAAATTGTAATGATACAAGAATCCGGCGTGAAAGAGTTTCTTGACTTTAGTAGAGACTATATGGAGCCAGAACTGATTTATTTTAGATTGGACGAAATGCCTTGGGAGCACCTTGCTGAAATTGAAACTGTTCTTGAAATGCAATGGATTGATGATGTCATACATAGAAATGCAGTAGTCAGCTACTCTCAGCCTATTGTAAATAGCAGAAATGAAATCTACGCTTATGAGGTGCTGTCACGCTTTACCCGAGAAGATGGCTCACTCATTTTTCCAAATGAAATTTTTGCCGCAGCTAAAACCCGAGGGCGCCTGTATGCGTTGGACCGTTTATGTCGCATGGCTGCCGTAAAGTATGCTGCTGTATTAAAGAAAAAAACATTTATCAATTTCATTCCTACGTCGATTTATTCTCCTGAATATTGCCTGCAGTCAACGGTAAAGCTCGCTAACCTTCTGGAAATTGACCCGAATCAATTTGTATTTGAAGTCGTGGAATCGGAGCAAGTTGATGATATTGATCATTTAAAATCGATTTTGAATTACTATAACAATAAAGGCTTTCAATATGCATTGGACGATGTAGGAGAAGGTTATAATACTCTGGAAATGCTGGGCGACATAAAGCCGCATTATATGAAGCTTGATATGAAATATGTACAAGGCGTAAATAAGGATTTTGAAAAACAAAATACCGCCAAACAGTTTTTGAAAAAAGCGCTTGAAATTGGCGCAACACCGCTTGCGGAAGGAATAGAAACTCAGGAAGACTTTGAGTGGCTAAAACAAATCGGCTATAAGTTATTCCAAGGTTATTTATTTGGTAAACCAAGCATCGAACCACAGCGAACGATTGCATAAAAAAGCTATGTGTAGAATGGTTACCCACTACTGCACATAGCTTTTTTATTAAAATAAATTTGCCGATAAAGAGGTTTTCACTCATTATTCTTTCGGTTCTAAATCTTCAATTGAATCAATGTCCATATAAGCTGGTACGACGAAGCCATTTTGCGTACCTTCCAAGTTTTCGCCTAAGTCCACAATATCGTCTTTGTGTTTTTCATAGAATGCCTGATGAGTTGTCGGCAACCATGGAGCCACAGTAGCATCCCCTTCACCAGTTGCAATTGCCTGGAACATGATCGCAGGGTCTACAGGTATTACTTCTACTTGATAACCTAAATTGTCCAACACTATTTTAACAACGCTGCTTGATGCAATTTCTGAATCCCATGGGACTGAAACAAGTTTCACTTTTTCTCCGTTACCTTGTTCAATACCCTTCGTCCACTCACTTACTTTGTCATCGTTATTTTCAATCCAGGCTGCAGCAGCTGTTTCGAAATCTCCATTTTGTGCATCATACATAACTTGTTCCATATCTTCCGGTTCCCAATGGAATCGGTCAAGCACTGTGAAGACGTCCGGTAAATCCTTTTCAAGATCTTTTCTTACGACAGTATTTATATTTTCTGCTCCTCCTAAAACTCCTTTAGGATCTTCAAGGAATTTTAAGTCATAGGCAGAGAACATCCAATGGGGTGTCCAGCCAGTTACAATCACCGGTTCTTCATTGCGAATCGCCTGTTCCAACGTCCCGATCATGCCTGCAGTTGAACTTTCCTGTAATGTCCAGCCTTCCAGATTTTCATATTGTTCCAATGTATCATGTGACAAACCTGTTATCCCCGCGCCAGGTTCTATCCCAATGATTTTATAATCTACTTGTTCACCTATACTTGCAGATTCATTGTTTGAATTATCACTGCTGCCTGTATCATCCCCGCATGCTGCTAATAACAATGCTGCAGACATCCCTATAGTTAAACCTAAAGTTTTAAATCGTTTCAAATGTTTCATCCCCTATAATCTGAATTTATCTACTCCTAAAAAATCGACAACCCCATTTTAACTACAAGTTGTTACTTTTGTCAAACTAGAAGTACAAATAAATAAAGCCCCGTATAGGCTATTTACGGAGCATATTTCTATTTATTCTTTCGGTTTTAAATCTTCAATCGAATCAATTTCTACATATGCCGGAACAACAAAACCATTTTGCGTTCCTTCTAGATTTTCACCTAAATCAACAATATCGTCTTTATGCTTATCATAAAATGCTTTGTGAGTTGTTGGTAACCATGGTGCTACCGTTACATCCCCTTCACCAGTTGCGATTGACTGGAACATAATGGCCGGATCGACTGGTGTTACTTCAGGTTCATACCCTAATTGTTCCAGCACCAATTTTATTACGCTACTTGAAGCAAATTCCGAATCCCAAGGTGTTGAAATGATTTTTACCTTTTCGCCATTTCCTTGTGCTATATCTTTTGTCCATTCACTAACTTTATCTTGATTATTTTCAACCCAATCGGCTGCTGCTACATCAAAGTCACCATTTTCTTGTGCATCATACATGACTTTTTCCATATCTTCCGGCTCCCAATAAAAGCGGTCAAGTACTGTATATACATCAGGCAAGTCTTGTTCTAAACCTTTTCTGGCAAGTGTTTGAATGTTTTCAGCACCGCCTAAAATACCTTTAGGATCTTCAAGTATTTTTAAATCATAAGCCGAGAATTTCCAGTGTGGTGTCCAGCCTGTCACAATAACCGGTTCTTCATTTCGTATTGCCTTATCCAACGTACTCAGCATTCCAGCAGTTGAACTTTCCTGTAATGTCCAGCCCTCCAGATTCTCATATTGCTCCATTACTTCATGGGAAAGGCCAGTTAAACCTGCCCCGGGTTCAGTAGCAACTACTGTATAATCGACTTGTTCGCCAATACTAGAAGACGACGCTCCGGCCGAACTTTCTTTATTCTCCGTATCATCTCCGCAAGCAGCAAGTAGCAGTGCGGAAGACATTCCTAAAGTAATACCCATTGTTTTGATTTTGCTCATCTTCTCATCCTCTTTTAAATTTTTTATCTAAAAAGTAACAACTCAATATTAACAACAGGTTGTTACTATGTCAAAAGGTTTTCTAAAAAAATTAGTTACTTACCGGTATTAATTCTTACTCGTGACAGTCATTTAAAACAAACAAAAAAACCTGCAGACAGAAGAAAAGAATTCTTCGCCTACAGGCATTTTTAAAATTACTTTGTTTTTAAACCATACTTGCCAAAGCCGTCTGTACCGTCTCCAATATACTTAATAGCGCTGTTTTCATCCAATACATCCACTGCTTTTTTAGAAGATTCAAATACAACGTTTACGCTATCCGGAATCGGAGCGAACTTCCAGTTGCCATCTGCTGTCGGATCAATTGTTTTTTCGGCTAAAATATAGTCGATAATTGCCTGACGGTTTTCATCCGGATAAATTTCAACCGCTGTCGCATTACGAACACCTGGGAATGTACCATTCGCACGATAGTTATTTGTCGCTACGATAAATTCCTGTGCTGCATCAATTGGCTTCCCGTTATATTGCAGATTGACAATACGTGATGCTTGTTCGTTTACAACTTTTCCACTTGCATCATATTTTGCCGGTTTTGTTACATCAATTTCATACGTCACACCGTCAATAACATCATAATTGTATGAACGGTATTCGGCGTTGATTAATTGCTGTTCTTCTGATTTTGTTGCATCTATTTGATTGAATTGTCCTGCAGACATTTCAAGCCATTCTTTCACATCTGCACCTGTTACCTTCAGCATCGCAAGTGTATTATCATATAAATATAAATCTGCTACATTTTTAATTGCAAGCTCACCTTTTGGTACAAATGTATAGTATTCCGGATCACTTCTTGTTCCGGCTTTGAATGGTGCACCAGCTGACAGGACAGGAAGGTTTTCATACGCTGTATCTTTCAACTTTTCTTTCACATAGATTGACTGGGCATTCGTTACAATTTGAATAGAAGGATCATCCTGAACTTGCGAGAAGTAACTGTGAATGTTCGCTGTCGTTGTCCCTACTGCCTGACGCACATATTTAATTGTTCCTTCATGTGCTTCTTTTACACTTTCTACAACCGTAGCGCTGACAGCATCATTATCTTTTGCGATTTCACGCACCGCGCCCGTTCCTGTTGTAACATCCCATGCATCGTCTTTTTTCTCAAGCTCTAGATCAATGACCCCTAAATGGCTACCAAATTTACCGGCCATAACAATCGGCTTGCCGTTCATTGTTCCTTTTTCAATATCCACATTTGTTATAGAGCTATCCACTTTACCAGGGAATACGCCATGGGCATGCCCTGTAATGATTGCATCCACATCTTCAATTGTAGATAGTAAATACGATACATCCTCTTCCCCTTTTTCATGTGTAGCATCTCCCATACCAGAGTGTGAAAGTACTACGACAACATCTGCTCCTGCTTCTTTCATTTGCGGAACGACTGTTTTAACAGCCTCTACGGAATCATCGACTGTTACTTTTCCTTCTAAATTTGCTTTATCCCATTTTAAAATTTGAGGTGGCACAATACCTGTTACCCCAATATTAATCAACGTTTTTTCACCGTTTGAATCGACTACTTCTTTTTCAATCATGACATATGGTTTATACATTAATTCCTTTGTCGTTGCATTACGCACATTGGCATTTACATACGGGAATGGGGCATCATCCGTTACTTCATCGATAAATTCCAAACCGTAGTTAAACTCGTGGTTACCATATGTCGCTACATCATAATCAAGTGCAATCATCGCAGCAATCGATGGATGAACTTCCCCGTCTTTTAATTTCGTTACTGATTGAATATACGAGCCAAGTGGCGTTCCTTGTATTGCATCTCCATTGTCAAACAGCACTGTATTTGGATTTTCCTCACGCGCCTTTTCGATTAGTAGCGCAGTTTTTGCCAAACCTAAACTGTTCGTTGGCGTATCTTTATAATAATCATAGTTTACAATATTTGTGTGAATATCCGTCGTTCCTAAAATACGTAAAGAAACCGTCGTATTTGCCTTTACCGGACTGTATTCTTCCAAAAAGCGCTGAAGAATTTTTTGCATTTGAGCTTTTGTTACAAAATCATTCGGGCGAATCGTTCCGTCATCAAAGCCTGTCAGTAATCCTGTTGCTACCGCTTTCGCCATTTCCTGGCGATTGCCTTGTCCAATTTTGTTTGCGTCTTTAAACTGATCCAATACCTTTTCAGAATATGTTTCCTTATCCTGCAATCCTCTTGCCGCAATAAGGAATGCATGTGTGCGTGTCAGTTTTTCGTCTGGTGCAAATTTAGTTGGAGTTTTTCCTTTAATTAACTTTAATTCCACCGCTTTTTCAATATAAGGCTTAAGTGAATCAGGTACATCCTGAAATTTTACAGACTGACCAGTACCGACCTCTACCCCCAATGCATCGATTACGGCCTTCACAAACTCCCCACGTGTCATATCTTCATTTGTAGAGACTGGTGCCGCTGAAACTGCTGACATGCCACTTGCTAAAAGTGTTAGCGTTAAGGCTGAAGCAGATAGTTTTTTCAACATTTCTTTCACTCCCATATTCTGTAGTGTATAACAGAACTATCATACTAAATTGCCAGAATAGTAGAAAAGAGTAATTTGGTACAGGTTATTCCAATCAAAATAGTACTTATATGACAGAATTTAACTTATAGTGAATTTACAGCCTCTTTTATATTATCGCTATGACTGATTGCCGAAATAACGGCGACTCCATTTACTCCTGTTTGTCTTACAATGAAACTATTTTCAACAGAGATTCCGCCAATTGCTACAATAGGAAATTGAGTGTACTGAGATTTCGCTTCTTCCAGTAACGTCAGCCCTACTGGTGCTCTCGCATCATCTTTTGTGGAAGTTTCATAAATTGGACCAATTCCCGCATAATCCGCCCCATTTGCAATGGCCATTTCGAGTTGCTCCATCGTATGAATCGATACACCGATGATTTTATTTTTTGCAAGGAATCTAAATTGTTCAATACCGGTGTCTTCCTGCCCTACATGAATACCATCTGCATTTAATGTTAGTGCAAGCTCGACATCATCATTAATAATAAACGGCACTTTATATGTTTGGCATAGCTTTTGGCATTGACGGGCAAACTCTGCATACGCATGGCCTTTTAATGCATTTTTTCCTTTTTCTCGCAGTTGGAACATCGTAATACCTGCCTGTAAAGCTTCTTCCAAAACAAGCAATGGTTCGCGTTTACAATTGGCCGTTCCCATCACAAAATATTTATTCAAATCAAAGGACATGGACATCGCACATCCCCCGCTGTTCATGATAGGCGAAATGATTTGTCGGACCAAACCCATGACCAATATTAAGCGGATGACGGATTGCAAGCTGCACATATTTTTTTGCTTCTATTATGGCTGCCTCTATCGATCTGCCTTTTGCCATTTCCGCGGTAATCGCTGCAGAAAATGTACATCCTGTACCGTGAGTATGTTTCGTATCCACCCGCTCGGTTTTCATTTTAAATGGTTGCACCCCGCGAATGAAAACCGTATCTGTCGCATGCTTACTGTTTAAGTGACCACCCTTAATGACAACACATTTCAGCCCCAGACTTAATAAATCATGCGCCGCTGATGCGATATCCTTTTCCGTTTGTATTTTATAGCCTGTCAGGATTTCCGCTTCCGGTATATTCGGGGTACAAACGGTTGCGAGCGGCAATAACTTTTCTTTAAGAGCTGTTGTTGCCTGCTGCTCTAGCAAACTGGCACCGCCTTTTGCAATCATGACCGGATCAACGATAAGCGGAATATCCGTATTTTTTAGTAAAGTCACAATGGCTTCGATAATTTCAGCACTAAACAGCATCCCTGTCTTAATTGCTTTTACGTCGAAATCTTGAAGTACTGCCTTTAGCTGAGCTTGAACGAAATCAGCCGTTGTCGGAAAAATTCCATGCACTCCTTCAGTATTTTGTGCGGTTAATGCGGTGATTACTGATGTACCAAATACACGGAGTTCCTGAAACGTTTTTAAATCGGCTTGAATCCCGGCACCGCCACCGCTATCCGATCCTGCTATCGTACATGTAATCATTTTCGTCCCTCCGCTAAATTTTCTAGTTCATTCAAGAAATTTGTGTGGAAATTTCCTATAGTTGCAACAGAATTGGCACTTGCCTGTTTATATTCATTTAGTAGCGTCAGTAAGTCATCAAACGGTTCTTTACTGTTTGCAAGCGCCGCTGCACAAAAGGCACTAAGCAAGCAGCCACTCCCCGTCATTTTTGTCACCTTTTCATGACCACCCTCTACAAATTCCACTCTTATCCCATCAGTAATAACATCTTGTTCTCCTGTTACGATCACAATACATTGATAGTTATTAGCCAACTTTTTGGCAGTCACTGCAACATCGATATCTCCTTTGCCACTATCCACACCTTTAGACGCCCAATTCACTCCCGCCAGAGCCGCCATTTCTCCAATATTGCAACGGATTACATTAATCTTTAAAAGGTCGAGCAATTGTTGTGCTGTCTCCGCTCGAAACTTCGTTGCCCCTACACCTACTGGATCAAGGACAACCGGAGTATTATGCATGTTTGCGCTAAGTCCTGCTTTCTTCATCGACTCTATTGTCCGTTCATTCAAAGTGCCCATATTTAAAAGCAAAGCATTGGCCTGGGCAGCCATTTCACCCACTTCTTCTATTGCATCCGCCATTACTGGTGAAGCTCCTACCGCCAGCAAGCCATTCGCTGTAAAATTTGCGACAACATAGTTGGTAATACAATGAACTAATGGTTGTTTATTATAAATTGCTTGCAGACTCATTTACATACACTCCTTGTTCCCAGCTTTGCTTCGTCCAAGGCATTTCCCAAAACATCCATTCGTAATAACAGCTTTTCTTAAAATGCTCCTGTAGTACTTTAAGCTTTGCAGGTTGTTCTTTCGCATATCGATCTAGCATCGATTTTTGTACTTCAATATTTTGAAGCATCTCCTCGGAAGCATATAATGCAATCCACTGTTCATAAAGAGGTATATTGGGGCATGCATCTTTTAATCTTTGCCCAATTTCCTGATACAGCCATGGGCATGGCAGGATTGCCGCAAATGCTTCTGCTACATCTCCGTTATGCACTGCATTGTACATATGGCTCACATAGTTATAGGCTGCTGGTGCTGGTTCGAATTGTTCCAAATCATCCGCTGTCACACCTAATTCTTTAAACGTTGTACGGTGCAACTCAAGCTCGGCATCATGGATAAACTTTGCTGTTTGTAGAAAATATTGAACATCATCATCCGTTGTCGCTTTTGCAGCTGCAAGAGCTAATACTTTCGTATAATGTTTTAAATAATACGCATCCTGCAACATATAAAACTTAAACTTCTCCAGCGGTAGACTCCCATCTGCAATCCCTTGTACAAAAGGATGATAAAAGCTAGCCTCCCAATAAAAATCCGTTTCTTTTCTTACCTTTTCACAAAACCCCATTGTTACTCCTCCTTTTTGTTGGCGGAAG
This sequence comes from Solibacillus sp. FSL K6-1126, assembly GCF_038003445.1. Taxonomy (NCBI): domain Bacteria; kingdom Bacillati; phylum Bacillota; class Bacilli; order Caryophanales; family Caryophanaceae; genus Solibacillus; species Solibacillus sp. FSL K6-1126. The sequence goes on from NZ_JBBOPD010000001.1 coordinate 2,894,406, forward strand.
CACAAAAAGGACGTCTCAACATATAGAGAGACGTCCCCAAAAAGTGTACGTACCACTTTTCATTGCTCCCTACGTCCGTATTAACGGCCAGGTTCCAAGGGTCAGGTTTTAACCTTCTCAACACTGCTGTGTCCCCCCGCAAATCAAATGCTTGTGTATTTGCAAAAGAAAGACTCCACGTAAAATATACGCGGAGCCAAAGTAAGTACATATGTATAGCTTGTACTTTGCTCCCTACGTCCGTATTAACGGTCAGGTTCTAAGGGTCAGGTTTTAACCTTCTCAACACTGCTGTGTCCCCCCGCAAATGCATTTAATTACCCAGAGTGTAACAAATTAATTCGAACCGGGCAAGTGAATTCACAAAATTACGAAATTAATAGTTCAATAACAAATTCACAAAATAGCGCATCGTTAGTAAAAGTTTTGTTACTAATGATGCGCTGACATCTATTGTAGATGGGTTACTGCAGATCTTTTACCAGTCAGTTCATGAAAAGCCTGAGCATATTCCTCGGCCAGTTTATCGACATATTGTTTTGTGGAAGTAATCTCTTTAATCGCGCCAATTCCTTGCCCGCTGCCCCAAATATCTTTCCAGGCTTTTGCGGTATTATCGTTAAAGTTCATTGCTGAAGGATCACTTTCTTTTAAATTACTCGGGTCCATCCCCGCGTTCATGATAGAACCTTTCAAATAATTCCCGTGGATTCCTGTAAATAAATTGCTGTATACAATATCTTCTGCAGTACTATCAACAATCATCTGTTTATATTCTTGACGAGCAAACGCTTCTTCGGTCGCGATGAATGGTGAACCGATATAGCCAAAATCAGCCCCCATCGCCTGTGCAGCCAATACCGAATGTCCTCGCGCGATTGATCCTGATAAAGCTAATGGACCGTCAAACCATTCACGGATTTCCTGTACGAGCGCAAATGGGCTTTGCTGACCTGCATGGCCACCTGCACCTGTTGCTACAGCAATGATGCCGTCTGCACCTTTTTGAATCGCTTTTTTTGCAAAATGATTGTTAATGACATCATGGAAAACGATGCCACCATAACTATGTGCTGCCTCAAATACTTCTTCACGTGCCCCAAGTGAAGTAATAATAATCGGAACTTTATATTTCACACAGAGCTCCATATCCTGTTCCAGACGTTCATTTGTTTTATGAACAATCTGATTAATGGCAAATGGCGCTGCCGGCTGATCCGGATTTTTGGCATTATAGCTGGCCAACTCCTCTGTAATTTCAGCTAACCATTCATCCAACTGGCTTGCCGGTCTTGCATTTAACGCAGGCATTGACCCGACTATTCCTGCCTTACATTGTTCAATGACCAATTTCGGATTGCTAATAATAAACAATGGTGCCCCGATTACTGGGATACGTAAGTTTTGTAAAATTTCCGGAATATTCCCCATCTATAATCCCCCTTTTATTCAGCTACTACTAATACTTCATCAGCTTCAATAAAATCTCCTTCTTAATTTAGATGACAATCAAAAAGTCAGATGTTTTTTCATCTGACTTTCTTTCCTTTTGCTATTTCTTCACTACATTAAAATTAGCCCCGATGAGCTGCCAATTTTGCGGGAATGGCAGACCGAGCTTCCAATAGCCGACTCCGCGCAAATTTAATCGCTTTACTAAATCGAACTTCGCCTGAATCGAACGTGCATCTTCAAACCAGACAATATGTGAACGCCCTTGCTCATCATAGTAGTTAAAGTAGGGTGCCTGTGCTGTATAGTCAAATTGGATTGCTGCGTTGTAGCGTTTGGCCACTTCAATTGCACGTTGCGGGCTTATCGCTTCTGCGTAATCTCCTCCTTGTACAAAAGGTAATGTCCAATCGTAACCATACAAATTTTGCCCAAGTAAAATTTTATTTGCAGGAATTTCTGTTAATGCATATTGTACTACTTGTTCGACTTGCGGCAGCGGAGAAACGGCCATTGGAGGTCCCGCAGAATAGCCCCACTCATATGTCATCAACATAACAAAATCCACTATTTCGCCATGCGCCTTATAGTCATGGCCCATAAACCATTCTCCCGGCTGATCGGCTCTCGTTTTTGGAGCCAATGCGGTAGAAACGGTATATCCTTCCGCATGCATACGTTCTACAGCTCTTCGGAGGAAATTATTATAAGCTTCCCGCTGATCGCGTGCAATCCGTTCAAAATCAAAATGGATATCTGAAATATTTCCGATACGCTTTGCTTCAGCTATGATATTGTCCAGCAGTAAATTTTGAACTGCAACACTTTGGAAAATATCACGTGCTAGCTCAGCACTAAACTGATAATCCTCGAGATTAGTGATTGCCATTGCTATTCCTGTATTATTTTGTTCAGCAATTTCCGGTAATGGGTTAATTGTAGGCGCTTTTAATGAACCATCCCGTCTTGCTTCAAAACTGAAAATAGCTAAATACGTTAAATAAGGACTTGCCTCCCGAACTTGGTCGAGCAGCGCATCACTTATTTCATCGCCTCTTGGTTCTACATATGCCAAAATTTCTGCGGACCTTTTAGTTGGTTCCGGTATATACAATGAGGTGCCAATCATCAGCAACGCATCTGGATTCAAGCCATTTGCTTGTGCGAGCGTTAAATAATTCACCTGAAAACGTTGACCAATTGACCATAAACTATCCCCTGGCTGTACAATATAATACTGCCCTTTCAATGGAACGACCAATGCTTGCCCGACCACTAACCGGGCCGGCTCCGGAATTTGGTTGGCTTCCACTAAACTCTGCACTGTTGTTCCATAAGCCTGTGCGATTGCCCACAATGATTCTCCCGGTTGTACTACATGAATTTGAATTGTCCGTCCTCCTTTTCCTATGTACTAATTTATGAACTATATACCGTATTAATGCGGAAAGATAGGTTAGAAATATATAAGTAACCATGACAAAAAACAATATTCTACATTTTCATTCATTCATATGCGCAACCAGGTTGACTGTTTCATACTATAGTAGTGAGGTGAAAAAATGCCAAGAGTAAAATACCGGGATTCCGATGTGGATTTGATGGCACGAATGATGCGGGCTGAGGCTGAAGGTGAAGGAAAACAAGGGATGCTGTATGTCGGAAATGTAATTGTGAACCGAGCTGTTGCTTCATGCCTGGATTTTAATGATGTGAGAACAATCGAGCAGGTTATTTTCCAAGTACAGGGCAATAACTATTCGTTTGAGGCGGTACAAAAAGGAAACATGTTTTATCAGAGGGCTAGAGAGACTGAAAGAAGATTAGCAAGACAGACGCTGGATTATTGGCGAGACCATCCGGCGAAATATGCACTTTGGTATTTTAACCCATCCGGCCCATGTCCTCCTACTTGGTACGATCAACCATTTACAGGTCAATTTAAACAGCATTGTTTCTATGAGCCTATAGCGGGAACATGTGAAAGTGTTTATATGGGCTAGATTTACCTATTGCCCAGCTATATAAGAAAAAGCCTTGTACATTCTATGTAGCGAGGCTTTTTCATTTTTCTTTATCCGTTACTTTTTACTTTTTATTGGATTGCTGGTTTTTATCATGGTTTGTTTTATTATTTTTATTTTTTAATTTCGAATCGAACTCTTCGGCAAATTCCGCTGTATTATCTTCCGGATTCCGATTGTGACTTGTTGTATTTCGGTGTAATTCTTTATAGGTAGAAAAAGGATTATGTGTTCGCGTATTCATCGTTTCTTTACTGTTTTTGCTCATTTCATCACCTCCTACTGGCTTAATGTGCTCAGGATAGGAGGTTTTATGCTTTTTTCAGGCTTCCTCAATTTTTGTAATGAAAAAAAATTGTAAAGCCATATTAAGAAGGAACCAATATTGAAAGGAGCATTTAAATGGGCAGAGATGATAGTAAAAGTAAAGGAACGAATAAACAATCATTACCGCAAACACCGAAAAACATGAAAATTGCACCAAACAAAGTAAAGGAAGAAATTGCGAATGAACTAACCGAGCTCCATCAGCAAGCAAAAAAAGGAAAAAGAAAAATGTATTGATATGTAAATGGCCTTCATTCCAGTATGTACTGGAATGAAGGCCTGATTTACTTCAAGACAAAGGTTAGAACTGTCTCGCCTTCGCATTAATTCTCAAAATCTGGTTATGCAGAGTTACCTCTGTTTCCCCTTTGATTTGAGACTTTTGATGCTTTTCGCTCGCCCAGTTTTGGTGGATCTTCTTAGATTTTGGATCTGTGAAACCCTTCTTATCCATTCGTTCCGCCTCCCTATGTTTAAAAGTGAATCAATTTTAGTATGGCTGTACTTGCTGCAGTTATTCCCTATAAAGATAAAAATTGATATCGACACATTTCCTAACAATTCCGAATTTCTTCCGCGTATGGAATCATTGCATCCACCAATACTAAACGTGTGAATCAGTCAATTTTCGCAAGAAAGGATGAGGAACAGTGGCTAAAAAAAGTTCAGGTACACCTAGCTGGAAACAAAATCACCCGATTACTTTATTATCCAACTCCGTTGAACGAACAGAACGTGCAGTAAAACAGGCAATGTCCCACCCAGAGGAATTTGCGGTGGAACATGCTTTTAATTCAATGGAACGTACCGAAAATGCACTTGCCAATGCAGAGCAAAGGCAGGAGCATTTGGATATTGTCGAGCAGAATAAATCCAAACTAGATGAGCTAAAGCAAAGCATCCTTGAAATTGATGAAACCTTGAGGGATTCATAAAAGTTCCCCCGTTACCTCTAAGGACGTAACGGGGGGACTTTATTTACATATATAATGCACTTAAAAAAATCCCTAATGCTTCTTCATAAATTTCACCGAATTGGCTGATTGGTAAAGGATTCGTTCCAAGCCCCAGTTCAACGGTGAATCCGGGGCGGCGCCAATCTTGAATAAACCAGTCTTTGTAACCCGCATAGCTTTCTATTGTCTGCACAGGCTCATATCCGCTTACCCTCGCAAATTCATTGACAAGCTGTTCTGTTTCAGGAGGTTCCAATCCCATGAATCCCCAATAAATAACTTGACCTTGTGTATGGAAAGCCAAAACCCGAGCAAAATCCCGCTCTACTGTCAAATCGGCCATTGCAATGGATTCCGGTTCCGATAGCGGACTTTGCCCACCATAATCCCGCGGCCCAGGCGTTTTCGGGTTTCTTTCTCTTTCCCGTTCCCATTCAGCAGGAAACTGGTCGTTCAGATCAACCCCATTAATATTCGCTTTCCAACCCGAGAAATCTGTACTACCATTATTCCATTCGATTACGTTTTTACGAATTGTTTCATCTTCCGGAGGTCCGTTCAGCACTAAATCTACTCCGTCGGGATTTACCATTGGCACAATATTTAAACTCGTTTGAATATACAATGGCAATGTATATAGCCCTCGTATTGAAGCATTATTCGTGAGCGAAATTAAATAATCATTAAGAAACGTCATGACAATCGACGTCGTAATCCACTCATTGGCATGAAAAGAAGCATTAAAATGAACACGTTTCTGCCCGTTCCCAATCGTGAGCCCCGGAATTTCTTTTTCCAATACGGAATTGCCAATCGGCTCATTTGCTATAAACGGATAGATTGCCTGCAATGACCGAATATCCTGCACCATTGCCCTATAATCGTAATCCTGTTCACCATTCACAACTCTCCATGTTACACGAACAGGCAACCGCAACCGTAGACCGACCTGAAGTACGTATGGATTGAGTACCGGATTGAGCAGAAAAAGCGCATCCATCGGCATATTGATTCTTTGTGCAATCGACCAAACCGTATCTCCCCGTTGAACCGTATACTGACTTGTCACATAACCGGGAATCTGAACGGGTTGGTTGGGCATCAGGGCTTGTGCATTCAGATTCCGATTCGAATCAAGAATCAGCTGAAAAGGAAGATTAAAAACTTGGCTATAATACCAAAAGGAATCACCCGGTCTTACGAAAATCTCCACAAAGCTCCTCCCTCAATAAAATCATCAATAGGAAAGTATATGAATGTGGTGGGTGATTATTAACCGGATATAAGATACTCACTGTTTGTTTCAAAATACGGTACTAGGTAACCCTCTACAAAAAGAAACCTTGAAAGGCATGAGCCAATCAAGGTGCAATTTTAATTAATTATATTATCATTCTTCTAAATGAACAAAATCATAAGGTTAGTATGATACCTCTTTTCATTGCTCAATATCTAATTGAAGTTTTTTCAATTGTCGCTTCATAAAGTAAATCAAGTACTTATGGTTAATTCTATAACATACTCCTGAATATCATTGAATTGTTCCCATAAATTCAGTAATAATAAGAATATGTTCTTTCAGTTTGACTTTTTTTAGATTCTCTACTTTTTCGGCTCCACCTAAACCTAATAGAGGTGTATAGCCGATACTCTATACTCCGAGTAGAATATTTATTATTCTTATGGTCCTTTAGATGTTAATAAGTTTCTTTACCCGTCCCCTTACCAACAACCTCATCAACATCACTCTTCTTCACAATCGCACCCACGTTACTATCTACAATCTTATCAATCGCTTTCGGGGTTTTCAAAACTTTTCCTATCGGGATGAAGGATGCTAACGCAATTCCTTTATCAAGACCCGAAGCATTTTTATCAGCTAGCGTGTTCAAGTCGTCCAATATTAAGAAATCCAACAAGCTTTAGCCTTCAAGGTCTTGTCTTATTAATTATTTCTTTTTTTATACAACTTAAAATATCAGATGGCTGTTTTACTTATATAAATTTGTGTTTACTAAGGTAGCTTCTACTTTTTGTATTTATCAACATATTGATTAATTCCAGCAAACATCAAATCCTTAACCAATTCTGTATAATTATTGTAGCCGTCTTCTTTGTCAATAATTATGTCTAGCATACTTTTTAATTTGCCATCAATTATAATTGTAATACCTTCGACTTGGTCACCCGTTTTTTCATTCTCAAAGGTTTCCGACATTATAATTATTTTATCTTCGCTCATTTCTTCCCTCCGTCATTCTCGAAATTTAATAGAACACTCTCATTTTCATCATACCAGTACTTTTCTGCCTTATCTATGAATGGTAAAAAGTCTTCGTAGCCTCCTGTCCAATTTTCAGGTACAAAATCCTCGTAGGAAGCTGGTTCTGAATAAAGGGAGTACAGTTCTCTTTTATCGAAATTTACGAATAAAGAAGGCATAAAACTATAAAAAGTGTTCTCTTTCTTTTCAGTAAGTAAATTTAACTTAAGGCTTTCTCTTAATTCTTTTGTTGAAACAGCATACTTGGCAATTTTTGGCGCAAATTCTGTATATGAATCCTCATCCAATATTTCTATACCTTTCCTCTCATCATCCTCTTCGATAAAAGGACCCATATTTCCAAGTCCCATTTCTTTATATTTCTTTCTATATGCTTCTTCTAACTTTTCTCTATCTAAAAACCAAATATCTTTTGGGGATACATACCATTTGAAACGATTCTCAATTAATACACCTACAATAATATTCTCAAGCGCTTTAGGCTCTAATAACATATATTTCAGCTCCGTCTATTTATTTATACGTCCATTTTTGGCATGCTCTTCTATCCACTCTACCCAAGGCGATGGAACTTCAAATGAATTGCCTGGCCTTCCCCTTTCTTTCGCCTCATTCAATAGTGCTATGAATTTCTTACAATCACATTAATTATCCAATGCATAATTTTCTCATAACAAAGCACTCGGTTGTCTAATAGACAACCGAGTGCTTTGTTATCTTTATTTGTTATCTTTTGCGTTGCCCATAGTAAGAATACGAAAATATTTGTATTAATCCGCCTTAAATATTTGCTCATCAACATCTTCCAGATATCTTTTAGTATCTAAATGAGATTCTATAAGATTATCTAAAAACTCTATGCTAACCTCTCTTTTCTCTTCAAATATATGAACTTTAGCATTCGCCGCTAATAATAAACTTACTATTTTTTTCATTTGCAAGAATTCATCAATTTCAAATAAATTATACGATAAAATGAAATCATTATTATTATTATGTAATTCTTTTATTTCAGCTATACTCTTATTAGTATTTTTTCTTAAAATAGAAATGTACTTGACCTCATTAGCATCTTTTTCTATGTTTCATGAACAAACGTTCCGCTTCTATTACCAGGTGTCTTTTTCGTATTCATTATAGCGTCTTCAATAACTGAAGGTGGAATATTTCTTGGATCAACATATTTTTTGATAAAGTCACTAAATTCTTTTGTTTGTGGCTTATATCCTAATTCTTCAGCTTTTTTAATTGCTCTACTTGTCAAAGTAGCTTTTACTTCAGGAGTATCAGGTGCCATTCTTTCCAAAGCATGCTGAGAATAATTTCTTCCATTTATTTCTCCTCCGCCTTTTGACATACTCCAACCAATATCACCCTTACCCTTACCAACAACCTCATCTACATCACTCTTCTTAACCAACTCATTCACATTACTATCAACAATTTTATCAATTGCTTTCGAGATTTTCAAAACTTTTCCTACTGGAATGAAGGATGCTAACGCAATACCTTTATCAAGACCCGAATCATTTTTATCGGCTAGCGTGTTCACGTCGTCCAATAGTAAGAAATCCAACAAACCTTTTCCGACTTTTGTAGCGCCATTTCCGACGTCTCCTAGGAAATTAAGAAAACCATTCCCCTCATCTTTCACATCATCTACTGTTGTGGCTGTAGCGGAAAGCTCTTTTGCGATTTCTTTTTCTTTTTGCTTCATAAATGAAACGAAGTTTGTTGAAACCATCGCACCGCTGAGACCGAAAGTACCTAAAGGCTGCTGACCATTTTGATAAAGACCAGGGAGGGTATACGGATTCGCTCCTCCGATTCCTCCAGGATTAAATAGTGGATTCATATTAATCACTTGATCCAACGATTGCGTACGATAGGCCAGTGCAATCATTAACGGATTCTGACTAGCGAATGACTGCCATTGTTCTGCCGGGAAGTGAACATCTGTTACCCCTTCTGTCATCATCGTTTCTATATTGGTAATCCATGTTTTCATATGCATCAGGTCTGTTTGAATTGTCGTTAATGCATCGGTTTGGGACACATCGAATTCAATCAGTTTTTCAACGGTTTCGTCCCGATGGCGTTTCGCGTCATGTACACCCAGATGGACTTCACTATCATCCAGTTTTGGCAAGCTCACGATATCTGACACTTGGTCCATGATATTATTGGCTTCATCTGTCAACTCTTCCGTCACTTGTTTGGCTCGGTTTAAGCCTTGCTCGATTTCGCCTTCCAATGCTGCTTGGCGAATAAAGCCCGACTAATTCGGTTCGAGAGATGAAAGTCCTATTTCTCCTGTAGTTAATCGATGTACTTTACGAAAATAAGAGCACGATTTTTACAACGAATGTAAACTTCAAGGCTTGGAAAGGGATACAGGGGTTATCTACATTTTAAAAATAATAGCGCTTTATTGGGCGCTAGGTATTCACCTAAAAAAGAAACCTTGAAAGGCATATAGCCAATCAAGGTCTTGTTTTACTAATTATTTCCCTTCACTTCTTCAAACCATAAATCAAAAATATCATCAGGTAATAGTTCGTCATCATTCGAATAAACTAACTCATATCTATATTTTCCTTTTAAGCTATTTTGTTTTACATTATAATAAAGTTTCATTTCTTTAGGCATATCTTTATTGAACTCTTCACATTTTTTATGAATATGCTTTAAATTTTGATTACCAATTCTTAGTGCAGCCTTCTGTCTTTCTCTAGAAACATCATAAACTTGATTGTGTGGACCATTCGATTTTTTTACAGTCTCCTTGAGTTGATGTTTATGAACAACCTTACCATTAATTTTATAGAAAAAATCAAACACATACATTTTGGGTTCATATGAGCAATAAATAAAGATTTCATCTGCTTTATTATCGACGTACTCTAAACAAATAGCCACCATATCTGTTTGTAATTCTGAAAAATAATCCTCAAATGCCTTCACATAAACACCCCTAATTCTCTATACTTGTATACCTCATACGACCATCTATTTCATATTCTATATCAAATCCGCTTGGTCTTAAACTATTTCCCTGAAGAGTAAACACATCCCTTTCAATTTCATTAACATTCTTAGTTAATTCTATTTGATTTAATCTTTTCTCTGCGTATTTGTTATATACTCGATGATATCCTTGATGTCTTGCCATCGGACTTATTTTAGCACTAGTTCGATTGCGTAAAAACACTCCATTGTTAGCATTATCCATATCCAATCCTACTTTTTCTATTACTGGATGATATTTAAATTCTTTAGGAATAATATGATGTGCCTGATAACCATCTTCTTTCACATCATCTACTTTTGGGGCTGTAGCGGAAAGCTTTTTTGCGATTTCTTTTTCTTTTTGCTTCATAAATGAAACGAAATTTGTTGAAACCATTGCACCGCTGAGCCCGAAAGTACCTAAAGGCTGTTGACCGGTTAGATAAAGACCCGAAAGTGTGTAAGGATTCGCTCCTCCGATTCCTCCAGGATTAAATAATGGATTCATATTAATCACTTGATCCAGCGATTGCGTTCGATAGGCCAGTGCAATCATTAACGGATTCTGACTAGCAAATGACTGCCATTGTTCTGCCGGGAAGTTAACATCGGTATGAATATTGAAAACATAAAAAAGCACTCGTCGCCTAATATAGACAATCAAGTGCTCATAGTTAACTCTAACCATATTTCCTGTACATTACTGCACTGGACCCATAAATTCAGTAATAATACGAATATGTTCCTTCAATTTGACTTTTTTTAGATTCTCTACTTTTTCTGCTCCACCTAAACCTAGTAAAGGAGTATAGCCAAAGCAGTCATCATACTCTGGTTCATTATATTTTTCTATTGCTTCTGGATAAGGAAGCCAATCTAAAGCCTTCTGTCTAAAAGCCTCTTCCTCTAAAAATCTTAGAAACAAGGAGTATTTTGAAGCTACAACTTTTGTTTTACCTTTTCGGTAGTTTATTGTTACAATATAGGATTCTTGATTTTCATCCTTTTCAAAAAGTATTAGATCACCCATGGATGTACTGAAAATAGGTATTGTCCCTTTACTTCTTAAATAAGACTCATTTACTAAAGAGCTGAATTCATCAGGGTTTATTATTTTTAAGTATCCATTCATAATTGTACCATACCCATATGATTTCCATACTTCAATTAAAGCTTCTGGGACCATATTCTTATATTTATTAATTGTATATTCCTCAACTTCACTTACTTTTTTAAAATCTTTAAATAAGCTCAAATTGTTAACCTCCTCTAATGTGTAAGCTTAACATTTAAATAAGTATTCTTTCGCTGATCAGATGTCATTGATTTAGTTAGTTCACCTATTTGTTCATCGACAATATCAATTCTATACTTCCATTGTGATCCAATTGATGAATTTATTCTTTTATCTCCCATACCACCAATATTTAGCGGTTTACCTCCAGCAATTTGGTCAGGATTATGGAGGGCTGCTTGCGATTTCAACCAACTATTTGCATTTTTCTCCGCTTCTTCCCATGACATACCATTTTCGAACAATTCTTCTATCTTTTTATTTAATGCTTTTTCTCGAGCTGCTTGTTGGGCAGCGTTACCTTCAATTGCACGCCCTTGTTCAATATACTTCTCACGATTTTTCAAATACTCATCAACTGTAAGTTCATTCATACCTTTTTCTTGGTCTTTCAATTGTCTTGCAAATTCTTCGGAGTCATGTTTATCATTTCTTTTAAAATTAACTTCAACTTCTTTTATTCTTGGTAAATGCTTCATATTCCCCTTACCAACAACCTCATCTACATCACTCTTCTTAACAACCGCACCCACATTACTATCTACAATTTTATCAATCGCTTTCGGGATTTTCAAAACTTTTCCTACTGGAATGAAGGATGCTACAGCAATTCCTTTATCTAGTAATGATGCATTTTTATCAGCTAGCGTGTTCACGTCGTCCAATATTAAGAAATCCAACAAGCCTTTTCCGACTTTTGTAGCGCCACTTCCGACATCTCCTAGGAAATTAAGAAAACCATTCCCCTCATCTTTCACATTATCTACTGTTGTGGCTGTAGTGGAAAGCTCTTTTACGATTTCTTTTTCTTTTTGCTTCATAAATGAAACGAAATTTGTTGAAACCATCGCACCGCTGAGACCGAAAGTAACTAAAGGCTGCTGACCATTTTGATAAAGACCAGGGAGAGTATATGGATTCGCTCCTCCTATTCCTCCAGGATTAAATAGTGGATTCATATTAATCACTTGATCCAACGATTGCGTACGATAAGCCAGTGCAAACATTAACGGATTCTGACTAGCGAATGACTGCCATTGTTCTGCCGGGAAGTTAACATCTGTTACCCCTTCTGTCATCATCGTTTCTATGTTGGTGATCCATGTTTTCATATGCATCAGGTCTGTTTGAATTGTCGTTAATGCATCTGTTTGGGATACGTCAAATTCAATGAGTTTTTCAACGGTTTCGTCCCGATGTCGTTTCGCGTCATGTACACCCAGATGGACTTCACTATCATCCAGTTTTGGCAAGTTCACGATATCTGACACTTGGTCCATGATATTATTGGCTTCATCTGTCAGCTCTTCCGTCACTTGTTTGGCTCGGTTTAAGCCTTGCTCGATTTCGCCTTCTAATGCTGCTTGGCGAATAAAGCCTGATGAATCCGGTTCAAGCGATGAAAGGGCTGTTTTCATCTCTTGAAGAACACTAGTAAAGCTATTTTTAAAGGTATTGAAAAATGTGAGGAATGGCAAATGGCAACTCTCGTAATATGCACGTAATGCTTCTCCACCTTGACCTTTTAGCGATTCTTCTAATTGTGTGAGACCTTGAACAGCACTTTCAATTTGTTTCATTTCACTTTCCAGGCGGGTTAACTGATTAACAGTTCTTTCAAGTCCTTGCTGAAACTCATTTACATCCAATACCTTCAATTTATCACCATCTTTTTATTCATTACGTTTGAATTGGCCTCCGTTTTTCACCTTACTCCGACACTCATTTCCACATATGTTGCCCCGGAATGACTGCGTTTGTATTCTACAAAGTAAGGGCTGCTCTGCGAGAAATTATGTTGTTGTATGTGCTCCGCCAGTTCCCAAAACTTTACTTGAGATTGTTCATCAAATTGATCGGTAATCCGCGTCATCAGCATGCCATTAATTGAAAAATAGCTTCTGAAATTAACATCTTCTTCAGAACTTATTTGCGAAATTTCATTCTCTTCGATCGGCCGGAAAATTTCAGCAGTCATAACGGATGCGGTCGGGTCACTGATAATAGAAAAAAACATGACATCGGCTGTATTGTATCCATGACTCGATAAAATTTGATCAAAATCTTGGAAAGCCAGATCAATTTCTTCCGGGACAAAATTATAATATTTTGAAGCTACATTTCTGTATGCAATTTGATGGTTTTCTATAATCATTGCACTTCGCTCCATTCTTTCAATGGGACATACAAATCAATGATATATTCTCCGTAAACATTTAACAGTACACAGATATATGAATCCTCTACGGAAAGATTTTCTGCTGCTGCATACGCTTTTACTTTCTCATAAGCAGTCCTGAAATCGAATTCTTCCTGTGCATGGCGCAATAACAGAGATTGATTCAATTGGTATTGATTTAAATAGGCGAAATCGGTAATCCCTTCTTCAAATTCGATTTCCGTATTAATCGGCATAAAATAAGTAAACAAACCTTCCCCATCTTCCTCTTCTTCAAACGAGAAAAGCACTGGCCCATTTTTATACACTTCATGATTTAACGGAAAATCTTCCATTACTTTTATTCCTTCAAGCCAGTTCTCTTTTTGATCTCTCACACGAAACATAATTAAATGATCGAAATGCAATCCGCGAATCTCCATATGATTGAGTCCCCCTAACTTTGTTTTACTTTTCTAGTATTTTTGGCTGCTCTTTCCGTGTTCAGATAACCGTTTATATCAAAGTTGAAGCTTTTAAATCTGATTTTGCAATAGAGTATAACAAGCTGCTCCGGCAATACGAAAATGAGTGTATAAAAAATACCGAATGGTAAAAAGACTAGCATGATTGTTTCAAATAAATCGGACGAACCTGTTTTCATGACAAATTGGATAAGAAAAACAAGCGCTGTACTGCCGATGACTGCAATTGGAATATACGATTTCGTTTCAAATTTCCCACGCATTTCCTCGTTTCTTGACCCTGCACGGTAATGACCTTTTTTTAGAAGTAAATAAAAGCGGATCCACGTAGCAATAAACAATACACCTGCAATTGAAAGTGTAATCCATGTTAAATTTAGTAGCGATTCAACTGTTGCAGCGTCCTGTTCCCCTAAAAGAAATAACGGGGCAAGGAATAAAAATACAGAAAAATTTTGTGTCACAATAATCGACAAGAAGTACTGCAGCTTCTCCATCTTATTAAAAACGACAGGAATAGCGAATAGAAGGGACAATAAAATAATGATTCCTGTAAGCCACATATGAATTGTTTTAATGCTTTCGAAATTTGGATAGATTGTGTATTTTCCTGCAATATTATAAGTTAGATAGAAAAACAGTGCCTGCAGGAAAATGCCTAATACAAGCACAGATGCCAACGAATTCGGACTTTGTCTACCAGACTCCAGCGGTCCTCGTAATACTGCGAAATCTTGTTCTGATAGTTTTTTTAGCATGCGGTGACTACCTCCATATTCATCAGTGGAACCAGCCTTTAATTTTATCCATGGCCGATTCCCCTGTTTTTTTGTCTTTTTTGTTAAGAAGCGTATTGGCGAAGATTCCGACTGCAACACCAACAGCAGTACCGACACCCGGAATTGGAACAGCGGCTGTGAATAATGCAACACTTGCAGCTTGTACCGCACCGCCCACCGCTGTATCGATTGCCGTATCCACTGTGGCACGTGTGTGGGCCTCGGCTCCTGTTAGCCCGTCATCTTTTGCATTATGGTAATTGCTGTAGTAGTTCAGACCGGCCGATACAGGGCCAAGTGCTTTTGTAAATCCTTTTGCAGCCCCATTGGTAAAAATCCCTTTTACATCTACAGCATCTTTGAATGACTTACCCGCACCTGCTACAGTAGCTTTACCAACCGTTTTGGCTTTTTCGGCAATGGTCGCTTGATCATTCCAGTATTTTAGCGATGAATGCTCTTTTAAGGCAGCTTCCCCAACTTTGGACCAGCCTGATTGTCCCTTTTTTTGCGTAGCAAACTTTAAAGTTGCCCGATTATTTGCCTGCTGCTGGTAATGTTTTGGTTTCCATGCTTTATTCCCTTTTGGCAATTTATAATTAAACTCGCGCATTGCTTTTGCATCCGGTGTTACACGTAAATAATGGAGGGCACGTTCACTGGCAAGCATACGGTATACATTTCGGCCTGTTCTCGCATCACGCACCAACTCCATTTTCAGTCCGCCGTTTTTCCCTGCCATGAACATGCCAAAGCTTTCAACTGCGCCATTGACCGCGGTATTAAATTTCTTTGCATTCCCTACATCTTCTTTATGTCCCATAACTGTTTCGTCTGCAGATGTGACATCGCCCGGTTTTTCCTCTACAGGCTCTTCTGTCACTTCTTCGACTGGATTTGTTCGGCTTGTTAAATTTGTTAAAAGGGCTGTCGTTGAAGCATATTGCGCCCAATGTTCAGCAGGGAAATTCACATCGGTCAACCCTTCTGTAATCATCGTTTCAAGGTCTTTAATCCAAGTACTCATCGCCGCCAGATCGCTTTCCACTCCTCCAAGCACAGCTGTTTGGCTATTGTCAAACATCATTAAATTTTCAATTGTTGTATCCCGATGGTTTTTGGCAGCCTGGATTTCGCTTTGTACTGCAGAATCATTGAGTTTCGGCAATGAAACAATATCTGCCACATAGTCCATAATTCCATTCGCTTCAGTTGTTAGGCCCTCCGCAGTTTCTTTCGCATTATTCAAACCTTGTTCAACACCCGTTTCAAGAAATGTTTGTTGAATATAGCCGCTTTGATCTGGTTCGAGGCTGGTTAACGCGGCTTCTGTTTGCTGAAGAACTTCCTGAAAACTGTTTTTAAATAGATAAAAAAATTGTAAAAAGGGCATGTGGCAATCTCGGTAAAATGTACGTATTGCATTCCCACCTTGCCCTTTTAAAGATTCCTCAAGCTGAATAAGTCCCTGTATCGATGTCTCAATTGTTTTCATTTCGGTATCAAGTCTAGTCAGCATGGTTATACTGCGCGCAAGACCGCTATGAAAGTTTTCTGCATCCAATACTTTCATTATTCCATCAGCCTCCCATGACTAGAAGCGGCACCGTTAATAGTTGTTGATATCCGCTGATCCTGCTCTTTTAAATATTGCACAGAATTTTCCGTTGTTTGAATATTATTTTGCAGCACAGCCTGGTAGCTTGTTAAAACCTGTTCCAATTGCAGCGACAGCTCGTTTAATTTTGTAACAACATCCAACATATTCCCTTCAATTGGCGATTCTGCTTTAGGTTTCAGTGTTGACGCAGCATTCTCCATTACTCCCAGCTGTTCTTCAACATCCGCATATACAACTTTCACTTCATTCGACATATTCCTTCTCTCCTTTCCGTTTGTTTGCTTCTTATGTGTTAGCTTTTATCACCCTGTACCATTTTCGGGACTAGCCATAACAAGACAACGAATATACAAGCTATCAAGAGACCAATATAGAAAAACTGCAGCCCATTGCTTTTGCTGTCGTCATCAGGAATCGATTCGGTTATTTTGGTTTTCACTATTTCTCTTTCATTTGAAAACAGACCATATTTCATCGAATCGTAAGCAATCGTTTTCCGTTCTTTAAAATCACTTACAAAAAGCTCTTCCTTTATTTTCTCGTTTCGTTCTGATACTTTTGGCTTGAAATCCAACTGTTTTTGCTCCTCACGGATATTTTTCCGGTTGTCCAGCAGGGATTCATTATGAAGGTACTCTTTGTTGTCTTTAAATTCTTTTTCTTTAAATTCATTGGGATTGAGGTTATTCAATTCAGTAGCTGCAGACACTTGCTTTGTCTCTAAATTTAACGGAAAGCCGGATTCAATTTCGAATCCGACTCCCATTAATATACTAAATCCAAAAACAACTGCTAATTTCCTACATTTCATAAATCGTTTCCTCATCTTGTTCGATTTTACGATTTTTAATTTTGCTTACAATGAGTGGTACAAGTGCAAAAACCCCAATGAGAAGTGCAAGCACAATACTTGCAGAAATAATCAGTGACTCCGGACCATATTGAATCGATAAGTACACCTTCGACATCGGATCCTCATAATCAATATTGGAAGCCAGAAGTGTTAGCATTGGTGTGACAAAGAATACAATTACTGCAACGGTTACAAACCACCCAATTAGCGGGCCCACTGAAAAGCCGGCAAAAATAATTGTGGAAACTGCTGTTAATAATAAAATTGTGAATATCGTCCACTCAATCGAGCTCGTTTCATTTAACGAATAAATATCCATTCCGTACATACTGATAATTAGTCCGACAATCAGATTAAGCAAAGCAAACAATGCAATGCGCACACTTCGTTTATTATTTTTTAAATAGTAGCAGAAGTAGCCGATTAATAGTCCGCTGACCAGAACAATTACGAGTACAATTACGGGCGGTATTTTATTTTCCTGCACGGAAGAATTCAAGCTTTTCGCCGCAAGCGGTGTTGATAAATGATTGTAGATATGACCGTTCCTTTGTCCATCGATAAATGCATTGTTAAGTACATCATGGATCGCGTTCCGGTACTTTTCTGTCGTCACCACATTTTCATTCCACTTGTAATTCAATTCCTCTGTATCTGCGTTGACGTTCTTCGCTTTTGATTCCAAGTCATTTGTAACCGAGATAATGTTGTCCTGGTTTGCCATAATACTGTTCATTGCATTACTCATCGCCATTAAGTTTTGACTGATGCTTTGCTGATTCGTGACAAGGCTGCTGCCGTCAGCTGGCGGCGTGGCAACTTCTTCAGATCCGGCAATAAAGGCATCAAGGCTTTGCTGCATACTGTCCGCACTTGTCTCAATTGCATCCAGCTGTGCAGAAATCGCTTCATAGTCTGCATCGACTTTTTCCATATACGTCAGGAAGAAAGAATTAACTCCTTTTTCCAAAGTTGCTAATTGGTTTTGTGAAGCGGGAACGTCCATTTGCAATTCATCTAAAATTGTCGTTCCCCGATCATTGATGCCTAAAATCGTATTGACATGCGATGAAATCTCCTTGAAGTTGGATTCTTCGCTTAAGTTCGTTTGCACGACCGCTTCATACTGGGCCAGTGCACCGTAATATTCCATCAGCTTAGTCGTATTGTTACTTCCGATAGATTTCGAGAAAACATTTTTCAGACGCTCTATTTTACCGTTATTCATCATAGGCAGCGCCATAATTTCCGCTTCTTTACGCTCGATTTCTTCGATTACGGCTGTTGCATTTTCAAAGGTTGGTTTTTTTTCAACTACTGTCTCTTTAACCAATTCACTTTGAGATTGTACAAATTGTTCCTGCAATTGTTTTTCCTGCTGTTGTATATGCTGGATATTTGCTTCAATTGTTGTCATCTGTGATGAAATTTGTGTAAGCTTTTCGTTTACTGCTGCAGTAGCACTTGCATTAACTGCGGATTCCGGTGTCGTTTCGCCCGAATTTACCGCTGTAGCACCCACTTCCTGTTTCAGTGAATTCATGTTCTGGACTAAGCCGAGCAGTTTTTCGCGTTCCGAATCAAGCGCTGTAATTTTTGATGAAGCGATAAAGTTATTTGTATTGTCTGTAACTTTGCCGCTACCATTTTTCGCTTGTATTGTCGGATCTGCTGAAGGGGTACTAGCATCAAGCTGATTCTTTAGACCAATCACTTGATTTTCGTATTGCACTAATAGCTCCCCTTCTACTTGCTTCAGTAGGCTGATAATCTCATTACGCTGAACGACTACTTCATCCGATAAATTTTTAACATTATCTTTATTTTTGGCCAGCTGATTCTCCAATTTTTGTACATCGGAATTGAACTTTTCATTATGCTCCATTAAATACGATTTCACTTCCACATAGCGGGGGTCATGCTCACTTTTCAGCGCGATGATTGAGGCCGTATTTGCATTTTGCAACGGTTGTAAAAGCTGCGGCTGTGTACTGTGATACTCTCGATATGTATCCACATAGGTAATAAATTGTGCCAGCAGCCCTTCAAATTCACCTGCGTTTTCGATATTTCCCTCAATCGGAGTGTCTTTAACAGTGGCAGCCAAATTATCGAGCAGGCTCTTTTGACTTTCAATATCACCAACCACGCTTGCTAAATTCGGCCGATAAAAGTTGGAAATCGTATTTAAAAACTCCATCTCTTTTTGAAGAATCGTATCAAATTCATTTCGTACTTTCTCCAAATCCTGAGATACATAACTCCAGTATAATGTTGCGACTTTCCCGTTAACTCTTGCAGTTGCATTGTCAATTTCTCGCAATACTTTTTCACGGTTTGCCGCGTTCAGCTGACCGGAAACAGTATACTTAAACTCCGCTTTTACCGGCTGTTGCTCTTCATATGTCATGATGTTTTCCGAGAAATTCGAAGGGATATATACGACCGCATCGTACTCTCGATCTGTCAGCCCTTTTTCGGCTGCGCTTCTGCTGACAACAGACCATTCATATTCGGAATCCGTCGATAGAATCGGCTGCACTTCTTTTCCGAATTCCAGTGAACTTTCTTCTTTTTTTGAACCTGTATCTTCATTGACAACCGCGACTTTTTTCGTTCCATTCGATGAATCGAAAAACGGATTTTCTCCGATTGCCATAAAATAAAGGACAGGTGCTCCTACTATCAAAATCATGACGATTATGATTTTTAACATGAGCTTTTTTTGAGCCGTCATGAATAGATCTTCCTTTCACTATCAAAAAGTGGTATTTGGATTTTCGTTTCTTTATTGTTTAGGACATAATAGCCAAACCCTGCTTGTATCTCTTCTTCTTTACGGTCATAAGGAAGCGTGTACAATGTTTGATCAGATTTTTTCATTAATAGAACTGCCTGGCGAATTTGCTTCACTTCCGTAGTTAACACATCGTATCCCTTCGTTAAATTTGTAGAATTTCCTGATGCGATGAAGTTGAACCCTAAATAGCCAGCATTTTTCATCAACTTTGTAATCCGTTCCTGCAATTTTGCATCAATGCCCGAATTGAAACGGGCATAATCATCGACAACCAGCAAAATTGGTGTAAACTGCAAAGTTTTGCGCTCAGCTATCGCCGAATTGGCATAAGTCATCTCACGTATTGAAAGCTGCCCTTCTATTTGCGTTATCCATTCTTCCACATCATCTTTAGATTCCAAATACGAAATCGATTCATTGTCGGTAAACATAGCCAGACTTCTGTCAAACGAATCAAAAACGCCGATATGCAGGACGTTGTTCTCTACTGCATTCGTCAACAATACTTTAAGCACATTTGTTTTTCCTTTTTGGGCTTGTCCCATAATCAGAAGGTGCTTGTTCGTCAGGAAATTCACTACGACAGGTCGAACAAATTCTTCATCCAGACCTATCGGATATAAATGCTGCTGACCCATTAATCCGCTGTATTCAGCTAATTGTTTCACGGTTAAATTAGTTGGAAGCATTGGAATCGGTGATGGTCCAATATGATCCTTATACTTTTCTTTTAATATCTTTACAGTTTCTTTAATACCTTCAATTACTTCGAAATCATTATCCCCGTTTGCCGGCAACAGAAGTTGCGAGAAGTTTGCTTCGTCTTTTTTAATAATTGCCCGACCCGGTATTGCTTCAGGTACTAAAGCGGTTTTCCCGAGGATTGTATAGGCTTCACTATGATCCATTAAATAATGGACAATTTTCGTCTTGAGGTTGTTCATGACCGCTTGACGAATCGAAGAAATACGGGTCGCCGTGAAAATCATATAAATGCCTAAAGACTGTCCATCCCGGACAAATTGGTTGAAGTATGTTTCCATATCCGGCATTTCATCTTTAATGAAATCAAAATTTTCTACAACAACAAAGATAAGTGGCAGCTTATTATCTGCAATGCGGTTATAAAGCTTGATATTGCCTACTTCCAGTTGCTGAAGCAGCTGTTTTCTTCTTGCAATTTCATCTCGAACCATTCGCATAAATTTATCCATTTTGCGCCCTTCTTCCATTAAGAAGAAATCAGCTGTATGCGGAAGTTGTTTTAATGGCAGCAATGAACCGTTCCCAAAATCCATCAAGTAATAATGGACTTCCTCAGGACTGTAATTTTCCGCAATATTTAATAATAATGTCAGCACGGTAGTTGATTTGCCGTAACCAGTTGAACCAAAAATACCTAAGTTCCCGTCTTCCATCACGCGATAATAATATGGCGATTGACTTTGTTTTTCCGGTTCATCGACGAAGGCCATTGCAATATGTTCCTGAATTTCTGATGTAATGCCGTTTTTGTGCAATCGTTCTGCAAGTGGAGGCAGCCAAGGACTTTTCAGCTTTTCGATGTTGTACATTTCCTGGGTTTCTTTAATTTTGTCTACGATTGCTTCGATTTCGGAAAGCCCTTTTTGTTTACTTTCTTTTGCGGCTATATTTGATAATGGGATCAACCCTAAATCTGTTACAATTGCAACTTCATCTTCCCCGCCAATGTGCTCGGATTGATATGGAGCACCACTCCATGCTGATTGGAATAAGTCGTAAACTTCATTGTTGCCAACTTGCAAGTAGCCCCTGCCGGTAACAGTGATGGATGCGGCATCGGCGTTTTTAAGAATTTCCTTACTGTCGTTTGCATCCTGAACCTTTAATGCCACTTTGAAGCGGGCATTACTCCATATTTGATCATCTATGACCCCGCCTGGCTTTTGTGTTGCCAAAATCAGATGTACTCCCAGGCTACGTCCGATACGAGCCGCGCTCACCAATTCACGAATGAAATCAGGTTCTTCATTTTTCAGCTCCGCAAACTCATCCGAAATCAAAAACAGATGCGGCAGAGGTTCTTCAGCAAGTTGTAGCTTTACTAATCCTGTATAGTCATTAATATGGGTCACGTTATAGCGGTCAAAAAGACGTTGACGACGCTTCAGTTCACTGCGGATCGAGGCAAGTGCCCGATTCGTAAAGTTCACGCTACCTTCAATATTGGTGATTGTCCCTAGAAGATGCGGTAATGTTCTAAACGGCTGCGCCATCCCTCCGCCTTTATAGTCAATCAGCAGGAATGCAACTTCATGGGGATGAAAATGAACAGACAATGATAAAATATAGGTCTGCAGAAATTCACTTTTCCCTGACCCTGTTGTACCGGCTAATAGTCCATGAGGTCCATGTGCTTTCTCATGAAGATTCAGATACATAAGATCATCTTTTCCCTTCAGGCCAATTGGTACAGCAAGGGACTTGGAGGATTCATTTTCCATCCAGCGATCGCCAATTTGAAGTTCATCGGCTTCTTTCACATCCATCATTTCAAGGAACGTTACACTTTCAGGAATTGAATTTGTCATCCCTGTCTGATGATCCAGTGTCCTTAATAGTCGGGCAAAATGTTCATTATTATCCTGACGGTGGGAATCAAGTTTAAACGGAATATTTACCGCTTTTTTATCCTGAATTAATATGTCGCCTTCTGTATCATTTAAGTATCGAACAAGAGTATGAATATTGTCCGACAAACTTTCCTTTGCATCTGCTGCAAAAATGACTGAGATGTCCAAGTCTTTATGTTCACCTTCAAGATATTCCAAAATGACATGATCAGATATTAACTGCTGGTTTGTAATGATGAAAACAAGATGCGGAGTAAAACGGAGATTTTCTTTGTTCTCCTTAATATCGCGCTCGCGAATCATTTCATAAATCGTTGACAGCAGCTGATCCCGGGTTTTCTCGTTATAGATGAACCCGCGTGCATACATATTAGGAATATTGAAATGCGGCAGCCACTTCATCCATTCAACGTTCTCATAATCAGCTTCATCAAAAATAAAAACAAAGCGCAAATCATGATAGCTGTGGAAAAATGCAAGCTGGCCTATAATCTGGTGAATTTCCTTTTTTACAATTCGCTCTTTCCCGATTAGTCCAATCGGTCCTTTTGCCAAATTCGCTATAACAGGGACATCTGAAATCTCTTTGTATACTTTTTCAAGTTTTTGGGATTGTTCGATTAGATCGTCCATTTCGCGATTGGCCATATCATTCGAGTTCAAGGCAATGGTAAAGCTAGAAGGAACGATTCCTGTTCCTAAACGTAATTGCAGAAAATCATTACTTTCCAAGGAACGTTCCCAAATCCGGTCGGAAATCTGATTCGTCAAATATTTCATACGCTCAAATTTAGGAAAGTGAAACTCCATTGTAAAGCGCTGTTTTTCGGACAGCTGTTGCAACTCTTGCCGTTTGTTTTCCAAATAGGCCGTATAGATACGAATACGTCTTTCTTTCTTGCGCTTTTCATTGCCACGGTCTTTAAAATACTGCACGGTTGATGTAATGAGCGTCATGACGAACATGACCATCGTAATCAGTATAAAAATGCCGCGTGGTTGAATAACCGCGACAATCCCCATCACAATCAGCATGACAAGCGGCGGTAAAATGATGAGCCATAAACCACGGTTTGACGGGTCGTTCTCCTGTGAAGGAAATGACAGTGAAATCTTTTCTTTCGGCAGTTCATAGACCATTCTTGGCGTTCTTCTGTATATCGGGTATTTCTTTTTCATTTCCGATTCAGGTTCACTGATAACCGAAAATCTTGTTTCAAACTTTTCAAAGCTCGTCACTTCCAGAACATCCTCTTCCACTAGACGAAAGAAAATAAATGGTGTAAAAATCAAGTCTCCGATTTGGATTTCCTTAGTTGACTGCTTTTTTTGTCCATTTATGTAGAGCATAGTATTTTCCGGAAGTTCAGCAATCCATTGTTGCCCCACCTTCAGCAGTGAAAAAGACTGCTGCTGGATTTCAGCTTCAGATTGCCAAACAACGTCTGCCTGACCGTCTATTGTAGAAAGAGAAATTTCCGTTCTATTCCCTACAAAATACGTCTCACTTGTAGGTCTTGAAAGAAAGAGAATGATTTTCAGCATTTTTTTGCCGGTACTGTCTTTCCACTCAAAAAATTGCTTAGGATTCACTTTTCCAAGCTGGCTTCCATTCTGTTTTACCGTAAAACCAAAGGAATCCTCGGTAATCTGGAGCGGGCCATCTGTAAATGGAATGCTTTGAATTGTTACAGTATCAGATGAATTATTCCCTACTGTAATGGAATTCTTTTTTAGTTGATTTAAATCTATGGACTGATAATAGTTGTCATAGAAAAATATAAGTGTACTCATCAAATCACCTTCTATTAGGGATTTCCTAATCATGTAATGTTTTTTTCGAAAGTGTTTTTACAATTTTCGGTTTGAAGAACATTAACTGAAGTTATTCGGCTCCCGCTTCCTTAGTTTTTTCCGGCTGGGCAGTCTTCTCCGCTTTTGCTTCGTTCGTACTTTCAGGAACTGTATTTTTTTCTTCTGCTTTTTCCTGCTCTTGCTTTGAAACGGGATTTTTTCCGTCATCTGTATTCACATCTTCAGATTCCAGCGCTTCTTTTAATTCTTCAAGCTGTTTTGTCACTTCGTTTATTTCTGTTTGAACTTTGTCAAGCAGCTGTTCGCGCTCTTCGCCGTCTAATTCTCGGTCAGCCTTGATCGATTCTTCATAATGCAACAGCGCAAGCATAATCAAATCTAAATCTTCCAATTGCCGCGCCACCGTTAACGCTTCCTCTGCCTGTCCCCTGCCAATGTAAATCCAGTACTTAAAATAATCCGGATCTGTTTGCAGTGTAATGGTCTTTAAGACGTTTTCCTTTTGCTCTTCCGTCAAAGTTTCATTAACAATGTAGGCAAGCGATAACTCGTACTGAATCACGTTAGGCATTTTTTCAACGTCATACTGTGCAAGCTGATCGATAATTTCACTGTAATTTCCTTGGATGTACGGTGCTTGTACAGCTACATACGCTTCTTGTTGCGGCTGTATTACGAGAGCTGCGTATCCGGTATAGATTCCTAACGGCAATAACACTAATAGAAGCCCAATCAGACTATACCTCACCCAGTTCCATTTTGTTTTTGCAATTTTTGTATATTTTTTCTCTTCTTTTTCCAGCAGCTGCAGCTGATCTTGGATGGTGGTCAAAAGTTCTTGTTCGTCTTTCGCTTCCATTATTTTTACTGCCACCGGACTTAATTCAATTGACTTGGAGAACTGAATATATTGGTCAAACTTATATTTTGGCTGTACCGCGGCGGCAATGATTGCTTTTGTTTCAGCCCAAAGTCGTTCCTTATTTCTTTCATAAGGAGGGATACTCTCTTTTACTCCATAATGCAGAAAATAAGCGGTCAAACTTTCATCTATGAGAATATTTTCAGGACAAACAATGAGATGAAGCCGGTTTGACTGGTGTAGCATGATAAACCTTAATACCTTTGATGCAAACATCCATCGACTTCTTTCATCTAATGTTCGTAATTTACCGAATGTCATAAAGTTCGGTTCTTTTTTATATGTAAAAATTAATTCATCTTCTGTTAACGTGATGTTTTTCTCAATGAAAAGATTGTTTTCTTGCAATAACGTAATTTCCAGTTCATTGGCTAATTTAATTTTTTCACGTTGAAACGTTATTACAATCTTGTCCTGTTCAAACTTGAGGGCCGCCTCTAACTGTTTTTCTAAATAGGATGTTTTTTTATCTGTCATCTCCATGACTCCTCACAAAATTTCTAATCGATCACCTGTTGTGATGCCACTGTTCACCAGGAGGTCATTCCCGGATAAAACTCGTTGCTTATTTGTATTTCGTACCCAGAACCCTTCTTTCGGTGGATAGGGAATCGACTTTACCTGCCAAACGATTTCAATTAACTCTTTGACGGAATAGGAGTTTGATAGACGAAGATCGAAGCACTCCCCGTTATACTGTTTTAAATCAATTGAAACTTCTATGTACATATCCTTCACCTCAACACATCTTCTGCAACATAGCGATAAACTTGGTCAAATCGGTCAGCAAAAACAAAAAGAGCGCCTTCATCCGAATATGACGCTCTTTGAAAACTTAAACACCGATGAAATTTAGCCGCGAATTTGTCCTGCAATTTGACGATCTGCATCTGCAAGAGCATGTGCAGTATTTTTCAGTTGTACTGAAACATCCTGTAAAAGTCGTTGCATATCTTGAATTGATGGACGTAAAGTTGCATATTGATCCGCGAATGCGCGACTTGATTCACCTTCCCACATTGACTGCAGTTCCTGAATCATGTTATCTAAACGCGAAATTTGTTCTTCTACTTGAGCACTTTCACTCCCATAGCGATTCGACATTGCCTCTAGTTCTGCTGGGGTAACACGAATAATTCCTGACATGAAGTTCTCTCCTTTTTGGCATTATTAAATTTCGCAATCAAATTCACAAAATTTAACAATCCTCATTTTCAATCTCATTCTATAGAACCTTCGCAAATAAGGTCAATAAGAATATAGCAAAAGAGGAATTTTATACTAATTTTTTTGGAATAAAATAAGCAAAGTATATCATTTTATGTTATTTTCTTTGTGATATATTTAAGTGGTATTATATTATAGTTCCTACAATTTGCTATAAAACCAATTATTTACTCTATATAGGTACCCATATTTCAAAAGACTAAACCAATTAATTGAGAGGTGATAGAATGTCTTTAGCGTACTGGTATGCTCTGTTAAATAAAAAGCAAAATGATTTGAACCGTTTACAAACGTGCAATGGTCAATTAACCGGAAAGCAAAGTGAGTTCTCAAGCAATCAGCATCTGATGACAAAGCCAGAACTTACTTCAGCTACATGGAAAGGGACTTTAGCTGCACGATTCGATGACATCCGAATCGACGGTATTGTCGCTAGCTATGAAGAAATCCAAAATACTCAATTTTCCAGAACCTTTTCAACATTAACTGATAAAATGGAGCAAATCCGTCTGGAGATTGAGTCAATCCGCGCTACGATTGCGCGTCTTGAAGCGGAAGAGAACAATTGATAAGTTCGTTATAGGCGGAATGACGAAGAATTTTATGAAAAAAGAAGGATGAATCTTTAGCATAGAATTTTTCGTCATTCAAGTTACCTTCCGACCACTCGATTTGAATATTGCTGAAATCATGATAAAAAGAATCAGAACTATTCCTAAATACCCCATGATGACATACAATTTACTGATCAAAGTTGTAAAACCGACTAAGCTAATCGCAAAGCCAACAATACAAAGTAGATTGATAACGACCTTAAATGCAAAACGGTCCTGTTTTACTATTCGGACAGCCAGTATATAAAGAGTTCCTACAGCGGTACTGTAAATCATGGCTAACAGCACAAAGGACATGATGATACCAACTGTAGGATGAATTTGTTTTGCAAGTTCCAGTGTCGGCATTTCGACTCCGGCCACAATATCCATTTTGGCAAATAAAGCTACATTAATTAGTAAAATGAGTAACCCTAGTATGATGCCTCCTAACGCGCCGCCTCTTCTAGCAACCTTTCTATTCGTTGCCGTTCCCCCCATTACAATAAGCATTGCCGCACCTGCCGCAATATTATAAGAAACATATATAACGGCGCTGGAAAACCAATGTGGTGATGCAGAAGGCTGGCTTTTCGCGATTACATTCAGCTCGCTCACTGAATATTCCATCGTAAACAATGAATAAATTAATAGAATAAATATGATTCCGAGTAAATATGGCATAAGAGCCGCCAGCATTTTAATGATACTTTCCGCATTAAGCATCAGTGTAATTACAACAAGTATTGCCATAAACAAGCTTCCTATCGAGGCATCCACACTGTACATCTGATTAAAAGTAGAGCCTGCCCCAGCCAGCATAACCACCGCAATGCCGAACAGCACAAAGGAAATCAGCTGGTCGAGTACCGGACCAAAAAAACGTCCGCCGATAAATTGAATTCCTTCCTTATGGGAAGTCGTCTGTAAATCGGAACCAATCTGAGCAAGCGTCATCCCCAACATCGTAAAAATAATCGTCGCTGCAATACATCCAAACACACTCATTAATCCAAAGCTTGTAAAGTACTGCATAATCTCCTGTCCTGAAGCAAAGCCTGCACCGACAACTAAACTGACAAACGCCCCTGCAATTTGAATACTCTTTTTCAATTCGCACCTTCTTTATATTTCTATTTATCATAGATACTTTATGTACAGGCAGGTAGAAAACATGCTTGAATATAAAAAGAAGAGAATTTAGGATGAAAATCACCGTAATAAAAAATACTTTAACCGCTATTTTTCTGGACGGTTAAAGTATTATAGAATGAAATATAATTTTTCTAATAACTAAACTTTACACGAACTGATGCGCTTACTGTCATTGTTCCAGGTTCTATCGGTGTCACTACCTGTCGGCTGCTTAACTGCATCGCTTTGTACGGAATCGGAGTGATCGTTTGCTCTTCTATTATTTCCACCGGCACCGTGTGTAATGTGACGCGCATCGTTTTAGCCATAGCTGTTGCTTTTCCCACGGCATCGATCAGAGCAAACTGAAGTGCCTGACGATAGTAAACATCTGTATCCATTATTTTAAACTCGATAGCGGATACATGGTTTGCTCCATTTCGAATTGCCGTATCAATTACCGTACCTACTTGACCAATATCCGCTATTTTTACTGTTATGGCGTTTTGAACCTCGTAGCCCCTTAGCACCTGTCTTCCATCTATGAAATCATACGTTGGAAAGATATTGTAAGCAGTCGTCTGAATGGATTCTTGGGGAATATTTAAAGCCCTTAGTGAATCAATCACACGAGTCATAATAACCGCATTTTCCCGCTGAATCGTGCTGACATTTTCGCCTTGCGTTCGAACTTCGATTTGCACTTGCGCATAATCAGGCTGAGCAATAATTTCACCATTCCCAGTAACAGTCAATTCCCGTATACTGGCGACTGGTTGAAACATCATTTGTGGGTGATACAAGAGCTTCCAC
The DNA here is from genome assembly GCF_038003445.1 of Solibacillus sp. FSL K6-1126. Classification (NCBI taxonomy): domain Bacteria; kingdom Bacillati; phylum Bacillota; class Bacilli; order Caryophanales; family Caryophanaceae; genus Solibacillus; species Solibacillus sp. FSL K6-1126. The sequence goes on from NZ_JBBOPD010000001.1 coordinate 2,923,567, forward strand.
CTTTCTTATAGCCGGTTTCTGTTATACTATGCACTTCATTCCTTGGAGTTGTGTAAAGATGTGTGTGAGTTGCAACAACCAAACAGTCCCTCAACCTACATCAACATTTTATTATTCAATAGAAAAGTTCAAAGCATAAAGCTCGATTAACTGATAGCGTTTCCTCTGCACTGAATTTAGTCATAAAAAAATACACCTCCAATTGAGATGTTTCTGACAATTGAGGTGCAGTTCATTAAGCTTCAAAAAATTTATAAGTGTTCTTACCCGCCAATTTTGCTTGATATAGAGCTTTGTCCGCATGTTTTAGAATCGTTTCCAGAGCAGATGTATCTTCTGCCCTATAATGGACTATGCCAAGACTTGCGGAAAGTTGATATTCGTTATCCCATGTATTGAGATACTCAAGAAGTATTTCAGCCTGTTTGGCAGTTTCTTCTTTAGAAGAAATATGAGGTAAATTTATAATAAATTCATCTCCTCCCAACCTCACTGCAAATACATTTTCGTGATGTTTTATAAATTTTTTTATTTTAGAAGATACACTTTTTAAAATTTGATCCCCTGCATCATGGCCATACAGATCATTTATTTTTTTAAACCCATCCAAATCAAGAAAGAATAAAGTCCCTCCTAATTCTGAATATTCCTTGAAAAACGCGAAAAGAAACTCTCTATTGTAAAGTCCTGTCAAAGAATCTTTATAGGCCAGTTTTTCCAACATTAAATAATATGAAAACATCTTCGCTACCTTTTGAAGCAAACTGATGCTTTTTGTATCAAAATGAGCAGCATCATGATGTACCACACATAATGTGCCAAACTTTTCCCCATTTGTAAGGGAAATTGGGATACCCAAATAGGAATTAATATTAATTTTTTCGCTTATTTTTTTCAGCTCTTCAAAATCCGTTTCTTTACTGATATCTTCATATATTAACGGTTGATTATTTTCAAAATCAATTTGATTACAAGCCGTTTGATTAAGCTTAATTGCCATTCCTTCAGATAATAAAATATGTGAATCTGCATTTGAAAGCCGAAGAATAACTTGCTCATTTTCGGTGAATGAACTTAAATAAATCAGTTTGTCAGGCATAATTTCTTTAGCTAGTTCTAATACATCACTGGCGAGTTCATTAAAATTTTGATACATCTGTAATTCTTGCATTGGTATCACCATGAAATTACCTCCATTCCAGAATATCCGTTTGAAGTTATAGATTATGGAAACATTCAAAGTTTTTATAGTAAAGATTTATTATCTTCCATTAATATTAACATAAATAAATATGTCTTTATCTATAATTAGATTTCTACTGCTTTACCCAGTTTTTTCTATAAATACAGAAATAAAAAAGAAGCAGTCAATTATAACTGCTCCCTAATTTATCTTTTATTTTTTTTGGGGTGATAGTATAAATCTAGAATCTTTTCCATAAAAATTGACCGTTGTATAGAATTGGAATGATGACATTCTTCCAAGCATTCCTTTAACAGAATACGCTTCTGTTCTTTTGTAAATTGACCCTCTTTCACCAGATGCCGGACTTCTTTTAAAAACAATAAATATTCCGGATCCATCCCATCAACAATCGCTGCGAATTCGTCACGGAGATTTTTGGCAAGCATCGGGCTAATACCGCTCGTCGTCACCGCAATCGTAATTTCATTTTTCTCATACATTGCCGGAAAATGAAACGAGCTATTGGCCGGATCATCGACAATATTGATCAGCTGATTGGTCTGACAGCTTTCCTTAACCCGTTGATTTACCGCTGTATCATCTGTAGCCGCAATGACGAGAAACGTCCCTTTCACATCACTTTTATGAAAGGATCTTGCAATATGCTCGATTACATCACTTTTCACAAGGTCATGTAAACGTTCCTCAAGTACCGGACTTACGACTGTAATATTCGGTTGAAAGCGTAATAACGACTCGATTCTCTTAGCCGCTATTTTTCCGCCTCCTATTACAATTACTTTTTTATTTCGTATATTGACCATCATCGGTAACATTGTCAGCTTCGCACTTCGCTCAGTCCATGAAATTGTCGGCCATCCGTTACTGCTTCTACATAACCTTTACGAATTGTAAAGTCACCGAAATATTCACCTTCGATTCGCTCTTTTGCATATTCAGAAAAAATTGGCGAAAGAGTATTTAAGATTTCTTCTTCACCGATATTTTCTTTGTAGATTTTGTTTAAGCGCTGTCCTTTAAAATCACCGCCCAAGTATAGATTGTACTTGCCGGGTCCTTTTCCGATAAAGCCGATCTCGCCCATTGCTGCGCGTGAACAGCCGTTCGGACATCCTGACATACGAATACCGATCTCGGTATCACGCAGCCCGTTATCTGCCAGTACTTCATCAATTTTCGTAATTAATGAAGGCAAATAACGTTCTGCTTCTGCCATTGCCAGGCCGCACGTCGGCAATGAGACACAGGCAATCGAATTGCGTCGCTGTGCAGAATAATGCGCACCATCAGTTATGTTGTAAGCCGTCAACAGTCTATCAATGACCGCTTTTTTCTGTGGCGTTACATCTGCAATCAGAAGGTTCTGGTTTGGAGTTAAACGAAACACCCCTGTATGCACTTTGGCAATCTCACGCAAGCCCGATTTTAACTGATAATCTTCAAAATCTTTAATTCGTCCATTTTGGATAAATAACGTAAAGTGCCATTTTCCATTTTCTCCTTTTATCCATCCGTACTCATCTCCTGTACGACTGAATGTGTACGGTCTTACTTGTTCAAGCTCCCACCCTAAACGATGATTCAGCTCTTGTTTAATAAAATCCAAACCTTTTGCATCTACCGTATATTTAAAGCGGGCCTTTTTACGTTCTGCCCGATTCCCGTAATCACGTTGGATTGTTAAGATTTTCTCCGCAGTTTCTAGCAGACGGTCCTTTGGAATATAACCAATTAAACGGCCTAATTGCGGGTATGTTTCCTTATCGCCATGCGTCATACCCATCCCGCCGCCGACCGCGACATTAAAGCCCAGTAGCTCGCCATTCTCGACAATGGCAATAAAACCAATATCCTGTGAAAATACATCAATATCATTGCTCGGTGGAACGGCAATACCGATTTTAAATTTACGTGGCAAATACAGTGCGCCGTAAACCGGTTCAACTTCTGTATCCTGTATACCATCATAAACTTTTTCTCCGTCCAGCCATAATTCATGGTATGCACGAGTACGAGGCAATAAATGTTCACTTAACTTCGCGGACCAATTATACACTTCTTCATGAAATGCCGATTGATTCGGATTTACATTACACATTACATTACGGTTTACATCACCGCATGCCGCGATACAATCAAGCAGCACTTCGTGAATTTCCTGCATATACTTTTTGACATTCCATTTCAGAATGCCATGTACCTGGAATGCCTGACGAGTCGTTAGCTTTAGTGACCCATTCCCGTACTTTTCCGCCATCTCATCCATTACAAGCCATTGTTCCGATGTTGCGGCACCACCCGGAGTTCGGACACGGGCCATAAATTGGTAAGCTGGCTCCAGCTTTTGTCTTTCTCGTTCTGTACGTAAATCCCGGTCATCCTGCAAATAGCTTCCATGGAATTTCATGAGACGGTTATCATCATCCGGAATTCCTGAACTAATTGGATACTGCATTGTTTTTTCTAAAGTTCCCCGCAAATAATTACTTTCGTCTTTAATACGTTCAACATCATTCGGTTTACCCGGCTGTGGAGGAAGTACGATTTTCTGACTCATATGCCTATCTCCTATCTCTATTAAAATTTACGGTCCATAACAAAAAAATGGGTTAATATACGTCTCGCTGATAACGTTTTTGACTTTTTAGCTCATTAAAAAATAATGTAACTTCTTCTTCCGTTTTGCCGCCCTGTTCCGCAACAATTTTGCGCAATGTTTGATCCACATCATGCGCCATATATTTCTCGTCACCACATACGTAGATGACCGCACCTTCATTTAACCATCGATATACTTCTTCAGCATTTTCAAGCAGACGATGCTGTACATAGACTTTCTGTTCTGTATCACGTGAAAAGGCTACAGATAATTTTGTCAATGTACCATCTTTCAGCCAGCGCTGCAGCTCAGTCTGATACAAGAAATCCGTAACAAAATGCTGATCTCCGAAGAACAGCCATGCATTGCTTTCGATGCCTGCTTCAGCACGTTCCTCCAAAAATGAACGGTAAGGAGCAATCCCAGTACCCGCACCAATCATAATAATTGGTGTTTGCGCATTTTCCGGCAGACGGAAATTCGGATTTTTATGAATATAAACCGGAATCTTATCTCCAATTCTAATTCGCTCTGCCACTTGCCCAGACACAACGCCTAAACGTTCACGTTCATCTACTTCATAGAAAACTTTACCGATTGTTAAATGAACTTCTTCTTCATTTGCCTTTTGACTGCTTGCAATGGAATACAGGCGTACCGGATTTTTACGGAGCTGATCAACAAACTGTTGGGCATTCCAGTTAAAAGGCCCAAAAGTTTGCACAACATCCAGCAAGTCTCGTCCATAAACATATTCCTTTAGCTTCGAATCATCCTCCAGCAATGCCTCAAGCTTATCGTTTTCTGAAAAGACAGCCAGCTTTTGCAGTAATGGCTTTGTCAGTACAGTAATTTCAAAATGTAAAGTGAGTGCTTCATTCAATGATTTAGAATGATTTTTTACCGTCACTACTTCCGAGCCTTCAAAGCCAAGCGATAATTGTAATGCAGTTACCAAATTTGCATCATTTTCAGGAAGAATTCCGACGCTATCGCCCGGTTCATATGTCAAACCGGATCCTTCCAATGAAAGCTCCAAATGCTGAGTCTTCTTATTCGACCCGCGACCATTTAAATTGATGCTTTCCAGTACTTCCGCATAAAAAGGATTATTTTTGTCATAGGCTGATTTTTCACTAGCAGCTACCGCAACCGGTATATTTTGATATTCCAGTTGTTTGCTCGGCGTATTTTGCGCCATTGCTTCCACGACCTGCCCAATCCACTGTGAAACTTGGTCATCATAATCCAAGTCACAATCGACACGCGGAACAATCCGTTTACCACCTAATTTTTCTAGTTGTTCATCAAAATCAAGTCCTGTTTTGCAGAAAAATTCATATGAGCTATCGCCTAACGAGAGAACGGAAAAAGATACATCCTCCAGTTTCGGTGCTCGCTTTCCATATAGGAAGCTATGGAAGGAGATTGCATTATCCGGTGGATCACCTTCGCCATGTGTACTTGTTATGACGAAAATATTTTTCTGTTTTTTCAGATTATTTGTTTTAAAATCAGACATTGCAGACAAAACGACCTCGACCCCCTGTGACTCTAAAGCCGTTTTCAATTTACCTGCAACTTGTTGTGCATTGCCGGTTTGCGAACCGTATAAAATGGTTGCCTCCTGTTTGACTGCCTCCAGCAATGAAACGGTTTGCCCTTGTTCTGTAACCGTTACTTCAAGCGGCTGATTGGAATCTCCTATTGTTTGTATTGCACTTAAATAACCATTTAACCAAACTTTTTGATAGTCCGTTAACGTTGGATAAAGCTCATTGATTAACTTTGTCTGTGCCTCGGAAAATGGGCTATTATGCAGATTTAACGTCAAAACTTCCACCTCGCGAATCGTGTTTTATTTCAATCTGATTTTTTCGTTTTTTTCAATTTGTACAACATGACCGTCCTGAATAACTAACGTCACTGTTCCATATTTCACTGATGCAACCGTATCTTTAATCTTCTCAATCGTTTCGTTAATATCATTTGATTTCGTCATGACTAAATGCCTCCTAATTTTCAGATGACCTCTTGCACTCTTTCCAGCAATACATTCCGAACTTTTTCGTTGTAGCCTAAATGGTTGCATAAAATTACGGAAGATGAATCAAGGTCAAGCGACCGAATTCTTTTTTCGATTCCTACACTTAAAAGTCCTGAAAACAATAAATAAGGTACAATAAAAACTTGCTTCGTCTGCTTGAATTTCAGTTCAACTAATGTCTGATCAAAAGACGGTCCTGCCCCATATAAAAAGCAAGATTTTACTTCTCGGAAACCGTAAGTTTCCTTTAGCTGTTCACTAATTCTCGCCATATCCCTTACAACGGCAATATCGCTGCTTCCTCTACCGATTAATAAAACTTCTGCGTCAGCATTAATCGGCACCTGTTGTTCAACAATTCTTTCATAAACTGTTTCAATTAATGCTGGATGAATTCCAAATGGGCGCCCGGTTGAAAAGGTTACGTGCGGATAACGTTCTTTCGCAATCTTAATTTCAGCTGGTATATCTTCATTGGCATGCTGAGCCGTTAATAATAAAATCGGGACAACCGATATATGTGTTGCACCTTGATTGACACATTTTGCAACACCTTCCAGAATATTAGGCTCGACTAGTTCCAAAAAGGCGGTTTCCTGAATTTCAGTTTCTACATAAGATTTTGTTGTTTCCAGAAACTGTATTGCCTCATCTGCGCCTTTTTTCAAGCGGGTACCGTGCCCTACATACAAAATTGCCCTCATCGTACTCACCTGCTTTACACAATTTTTTCCTTTATTCTTTTATCCTGTTGTACTGTTTGCTCATACCATGCTATTTTTTCACGTAATGCCACGACCTGACCCACGATAATCATGCTCGGATTTTTTACATCGTTTACTTGAGCAATCTCAACAATCGATCCTAATGTCCCTGTAATCGTCTGCTGTTGTTCATAAGTTCCCATATGTACTAATGCGACAGGTGTAGAAGCATCCCGTCCAAATGTTAAAAGTTGCCGGCAAATATATGGTAAATTGCCTATCCCCATGTAGATAGCTAGCGTATCTATACCTTTTGCCAAACTCTCCCATTGGATGGAATCGTCCTTTCCTTCACGCATATGTCCTGTGACAATCGCAAAACTGGAGCCTAAATCGCGGTGCGTAACCGGTATCCCTGCATAGGCTGGTGCAGCAATGCCTGAAGTAATTCCCGGCACGATTTCAAAAGGAATGCCATTTTCCGCTAATACTTCCGCTTCTTCAGCACCACGTCCAAAAACGAATGGGTCGCCGCCTTTTAATCGGGTTACCGTTTTACCTTGTAAAGCATGATGAACTAAAGAAAGATTAATATTTTCCTGAATCATCGCATGACGGTTCGGCAATTTCCCGCAGAATATCATCTGTGCGCCGCGCTTTGCATAAGATAGCAGCTCATTGTTAATTAACCGGTCATATAAAATTACGTCTGCTTCTTGTATACAGCGTAAACCTTTTACTGTGATTAAATCGACATCACCAGGCCCTGCCCCAACAATATATACTTTCCCCATTAATTTACTCTCCTTTTTAAAAATAAAAGTCCAATATTTGTATAATAAACCATATGATACATGGAAATTTTCTACAAATCAATAAAACCAAGTAAAAAAATATGAATAATTAGTTTAATAGTGCAAATTGATTATTATTTCATTACGTTAAACAGAAATAGCCTTTCATAAAAATAAGCTAAACATATTTGTTTAGCTTATTTTTTGTTACACAACTTTATAACGACCAAGCAGCTTGCGTCCGGCATATGCGAAAATACGGTCCATAATAAAGCCCATTAATCCAAGAACGACAAGCCCCACAAAAATCCAGTCTGTTTTAAAATATAGTCGAGCATTCCAGATCATAAAACCGATCCCTTCATTTGCCGCAACCATTTCCGCCCCGACAATCGCCATGAACGACGAACCCATCGCAAGCTTCGCACCTGTGAATATGTACGGTATTGTGGCCGGAATTACAACGTAAATAAGCGTTTGGAACTTTGAAGTCCCCATACTTTTAGCAGATAATAATTTATCATTTGAAATAGATAGGACCCCTGTTAATGTATTAATGGTGATGACAAAAAATGTTGCATAGACAATTAAAAATACTTTTGACTGTTCGCCAATCCCAAACCACAGCATAAATAAAGTAATGAAAGCAAGTGGCGGGATGAAGCGCACAAAGTTAATGACCGGTTCAAACAGTGCCCGCACAAACTTGTTCGTTCCAATAAGAAGTCCAAATGGTACAGCAATTAACAACCCGAGTGTCCATCCAGCCAACACCCGTAAAAAACTGTAGCCCATATAGAGAAACAATGTCCCATCACTGGCAATTTCAATCGCCCCAACCAATGTTAAATAGGGGCTTGGCAAAAACATCGGTTCGGATAACATCGATGCAATTTGCCATACAAGCAGAATAAATAACCAGCCAATCATACCGGACTGTAAAATCAATTTACCGATTCTGCTTTTTCTCTTTACCTTTACGACAGGCGCCACTTGCTGTCCTTTTTTCAGTTCAATTGTCGTCATAACCTGCCTCCTATTATTCTAAACAAAGCTTTTATTAAATCGAAAAGTCCTCAAAATGTGCCTGAACTTGCTTATAATGATTGTTAAAATCAATACTTGTTATATCACGAGGATAAGGCAGCTTTACGTCATAAGCCGTCTCGATCCGCGAATTCGGACCGACAGACATTATGCCAATCTTCTGACCTAATAGAATCGCTTCCTGAATGTCATGTGTCACAAAGATAACGGTTTTATTTGTTTCTTTCCAAATTCGTATGAGCTCATTTTGCATCGTTCGTCGTGTCATTGCATCAAGTGCCCCAAACGGTTCATCCATTAATAAGATTTCCGGCTCATTTGCCAAAACACGGGCAAGCTGAACGCGCTGCTTCATCCCGCCTGACAAATTATCTGGAAACTTTTTTGCATGGCCAAGTAAACCCGTTAGCTTTATGAAAGTATTGGCTATCTTCTTTCGCTTTTCTGGAGGCACCTTCTTCATTTTTAAGCCAAATGAAATATTCTCCTCAACAGTTAACCAAGGGAACAATGCTGAATCCGCTGACTGAAAAACGAAACCGCGTCCATCTCGGTTTTCTTCACGAGAAGTCACAATGTGCAATTCGCCAACCGACAAATCCAAAAATCCCGCAATAATATTCAGCAGTGTTGATTTACCGCAGCCACTTGGACCGAGAAGTACATAAAACTCGCCCTTTTTTATCGATAAATCTACATTTTTTAATACATATGTCGGATTTTCAATATCTTTTTGAAATGTTTTGGCACCATTCTTAATTACAATTGCTTCTTCTGTTATCGTGTTCAGCATTGCCTTTTCCCCCTTAGTTAGTAAGTTACCTTGTCTTTCAATACTTGCTTCGCCGGATCTAGATACAGCTTTTCATCTAAATTAAAATCTTCATCCAAAATACCGCGCTCCAGCAAATATCCTTTCATGTTGGATAAATGTGTATAGTCTTCTTTCGTAAAACCTAGCGTATAGTTCACTCGTTTTAAATCAAGCAGTATGTCTTCTTTTGTAATTTTCAGCTCTTTGTAGCCGATGTCCGCAGTACCTTCCGGGTTCCCCTTTACATATTCAATTCCTTGTTCAATACCTTTAAGGAACTTCCCGATTTCTTCTGAATTTGCTTCTGCAAATTTTCGGTCCACAATTAAATAGCTCGATACACTTAAATCAGGTACAGAACTCAATCGGTCGATTTCATGCACACCATCAATATTTTTGAATTTCTCTATTAAGGCACCCGATCCAATAACGACATCGATATCCCCTTTTTTCATTCCGACTATTGCTTCATCAGGAGTACTGTACGGTATATATTTAATATCGTCCTCGCTAATACTGTAGTGCTCCAAGTATTTAGCCCATTGGTATTCAGATACCGTTCCTTTTGCAACACCAATTTTTTTCCCTTTAATATCTGCCGGTACCTCTATTCCCTTCACTGCTAGAATTTCAGACAGACTGACAGAGTTGAAATGCTCATCGCTCCCTGTCAGTGATGAAACGACGACGAAATCACCTTTACCTAGCGAGTTCAGTAATGCATAATCTGCCGCCAACCCTGTATCTGCCTGCTTTGTCAAAACAGCGTTCACAGTATCGATTCCGTAGGCAAAATTGGAAAGCTCTACATTCAATTCTCGATCCGCAAAATAATTGTTTGCAGCAGCTGTCCGGATTTGGAACGATCCCCCTGCTGCTGTATCGATTGCTGCCCGAATTGTTTTGCCATCAGCATTGGCTGAATTTGCATCATTCCCGCACGCCGCTAATATTAGGACCATTACAAATAATAGCAGTAATTGTATCGAACTTTTTAGTTTCATATTTTCACTCTTTCCACTAACTAACTATTTTTATTTTTATACTAGGAATTATGTTCAAAAATTCAAGTTGTAATTTTCTTCGCCACTGTCTCATCATAACGAGCAACGCAAAGCGCACCTTCACCATAAGAAAAAGCTTCTTTAATTTCAGCAACCGAATGTGCACCGCCTTCTGCCGCATTTGGCACACGGAAATCTTTCACATCAATTGGCTTGATCTCTACTTCAACCGGTGTTTCCAATTGTGGTACCCAGTTGTATGGCACACGGTATGCGCGATAGACCATATTTGACCCTCGTTCATTTTTATAGGCAGAAATATATTCCCAAACAATTTCGTGGTCTGCCGTTACTTCAAAAATTCGGCCATTCGAACCTTCTGTAATAAGCGTATTGCCATTTTCCAAACGCTGTGCCGAACTAATATAAGGACTGTAGAATTTATAGGAATCTGTTGGCACTGAATACTTTGCTTCAAGCCCAGTATATTGCCATACAATTTCAAGTGTAATCGGATCGATTTCCAAAATGCGGGAATGGTCGCGGATTGCCACTTTATTGCCATCAACCGAGTTTGGATTCGGTGCGCCGTATCCTCCCCAGCCTCCGTTGTCAAATACTAAAACATTCCCCTCTCCGGGCAAACCTTTTGGAATGATATGTGCATGATGTTGTCCGATAATCCATCCTAAATGTTTCGTCTCCGGTGTGTCATAATCCGGACCAAGTTGCCATACGATTTTCCCTGTCTCTTTGCTTGTAATTGCGATAATATTTGCCTCACGCGCATCCCAAATAATGTTGTCCGGATGAAAACGCTCATCTCCATTATCATAATGGTGGTTCGGACCAACTAATGAAATGGAATTAATGTGAAGCCAGTCGCCTGAATGATTACCAAAGAAACGTCGATTCGGCTCCTCGTAAATCGCCTTTTTTGCTTCATCACTAAAGTTTAGCTCATCGAAATGCTCATGTGCATTCCATTCCCATACGATATTACCTTCCCAATCGACCTCAATGAATGCATCATCCAATAGTGGATGTTTGGAGATTTTTTCGTTGACTACATCACGGTGAACCAAAATCAATGTATTGCCGCCTGTTGTTTGTGGCTCCTGATCTGGTGCCGGGTACCCTACAGGACTGCCCGTACGTTGGTAGTCATGGTGTGCTCGTGCATACCATCTTGCTTCCTTGCCCGGATCTTCAATATATTGATGTTTGTCAAATTTCCATACAACATTACCTTCAAAATCAATCTGGACTAAATCGCCCTCATCCTGGAAGCCATACTGCGGATCACGATTAAACGTATGCCCTAGAACAAAACCACCTGGAAATACTTTGTTCGGGAAGCCGCGTAGCCCTTTCCATAAATGAACTTCTTTCCCATTCATATCAATCAGTAATGCTCCCTCATTTGCTGCTTGAAAAATTGTAAAACCGCTTGCCGCCTTCTCTGGAATGTAAACTGTCGCTCCTGTAGGATGAATTGTTGGATTTCCCATATATATCGCTCCCTTTTCATTATTTATTTAAGTTAACCGTTTATTTGACGTTCAAGTGCTATTCAAACATTGTTGATACCCTCTTTTGTTTAGTTTCCTCCTTCCAAGACAACCGCTTTTAACAAAAGTTAAAATGAAAAGGCACTAAAAATACAGCCTCCTCCAATATGTTTGGTGAGAGGAATGTATTTTTAGCGCCTTTAGTTGTCTAATCAGCACTTTATTAAATTTTTCTTTAAAGGAGCAGTTTATTTATCCAATCCCTAGTAAACTACTTAACTTTAAATGTATTAACAGTATCGTACCGATTTAATTCTTATTCGTCAAGTAGGTTTTTAGAATAATTTAAAATTTCAGATATTTACAGCATTTATCGGGGAAGACCGCTAGATAAAACAGCATGATAAAGATGATACACGTTTTAAATAAAACTAAAAGACATTCTCCCATTATGAATGTCTTTGTTTTGTCGTAATATTATTTAATAACCCCTTCAAATTCTTCAATAGTCTTACTAAACTTTGATTGAGTTTCTGAGACGGTTCTTTGTAGATCATCTGTTATTTTACTGACTTTTAAAGCTTCACTTGTAATATTTTCTATGTTCGTATTCACATTTTTAATGGCATGATCAACATTGCTGGCCAATTTCCGAACTTCATCTGCCACAACTTTAAAACCGCGTCCCTGCTCTCCTACACGGGCTGCTTCGATTGCAGCATTTAAGGCAAGTACATTCGTTTGCATCGAAATATTACGGATAATTTTAGTCGTATCAGTAATCAAATCAATTTGTTGCTCCAATGATTTTATTGCTTGTATTTTTTCCATTGAATTTTCAACAACAAGATTTACTAACTCTGTTGGCATTTCCTTTAATTGAGAAGTAATTTTTATTGTGCTATTTTCCCGCTCTGTAATATTAGTTGCAATTTTAAGTACAGCTTCTACTTGCCCTTCGTCATCCATAATTGGAATATAGGTAGCCTCCAACCAAAGTAGATTCCCCGTTTTCCCAACCCTTTGGATTTTACCCTGATACTTTTCCCCTTTACCAAGACAATCCCATAATTCTTCATAGGCACTGCTGTTTCTGAAATCAAGTGTACAAAACTCTTTATGTACCATCTTTTTCATTTCACCTACTGTATATCCTAATGTTTTAGCGAAATTTTCATTTACCCAAATAACCTCTTTGTTTAGGTTAAATTCTATCATGGCCAAATTTGATTCAAGTGCAGTCAATACAGATGTTTCATTTAAAATTTGTGTCGTGCTATTGTTAGGCGGAAAAGTTTTCATCTTGTAGAAGCTCCCTTATGAAGAATATTTTAGTTCCATTATAATAGGAAATTACTCCTACAGCAAAATATTTAACTCCCATTAAATTAATTTTTTTATCTTAGATTAGGTTGAATGTCATATGTTTGGAAAATAACTTATTTTATAAAAAAAAAAAATGCCCCGCAGAGCATACCTGCAAGGCATTTTATAATATATACGCTAACTGTTCTCATGCCTTTGCTTATTTGCAACATACATCAGCAGAACAAGCATGAGCATTGTCATGATCAAAAATGAAATGGCATCCCAAAACGCGGCACGATCGCCTGTTCCAAGAAGATTTAAATAAATAGTAGTATAAGTGTAATAAAGCTGTGGTACAAAATACAACACGGCCAAAATTAATGTTAAAACAACTCCCACTATGTAAAACACACTATACAGACGGATCAAGTTCCATTCTCCGTGGAACATCTCTTTATTAATTTCCTCATCTTTTCGTCGTTTCTTAAATCTGGAGTTCAAATAGATTTTGCCGTTTTCCATCAAGTTATAACAGCCTGTTATATTTTCCACAACATAATAAACATCGGTTTTCATATAGAAACAGCATTGATAGATAAATTTAATGAAAATATCCAAAACGATGATCCCGAGAATTCCTATAATGCCCGCATCCGGAAAAAGAAGCATTGCACCAAGTGAAAGGAAAAGAATTACTTGCTCAAAGGACAGTCCGGCAAGGTACAGTATATTTCTCTTTTTTGGATCGAGCTTCCAAGCTTGAGTGAGGTCTGTTTCAAAAACAATAAATATCAGCCGATTTCCAATACTTAATTTAGCCGGCAAGTCATGTGATCGAATGGCAAGGATATGTCCAAATTCATGTATTAAAATTAATAATAAAGATATAAATAAATAGCTAATAATATTCAGCATCATAGAATCAAAGAGAAATATATCTTTGTAATGGGGGAAAAGATTCGGATTCAGTATGAGCATGACGATGTTCGCTACGAGCAAAAGCAAGTAGATCTTGTTCATCACTCCATTAAAAAATATGCGCCCCACCGAATGCGGAATCCATAGGAAACCACCCGAACGTGATGTGGATTTAGACTGCTCTTTCTTAACGAGTACACCATCCACTTCTTGAACAAGTCCTAACTCCAACAACTGTTCTACAAAATCGACAATATCCACTTCTTCATCTGGATATGAATTTTTTAATGCATGTTCAATTGAAACGAGTTCCTCACCTTGTTCCAAACGTTTGATGGCATCCACACCTATCTCAGGCAATTCAAAGAAATCCTCGGAAATCGGCTCTTCTACAATATAATGTTTTTTATCTTTTCGAATCGATAACGGATATAGCGTTATTTCGGATTGCAAGGATACCTTCACCGTATAGCCCCCTCTACAAATTAAAATAGGATGCTATAATTATAGCATCCTAAGTATGTACTCACTTATCTATTTGGAAGTAAAAAACACCACCAGCAAGTAACTTTTATTTTATTCAGTTTACGAATTTTCATTTATTTGCCTCCTCTCATGTCCATACCCTTATGATACATTTTTGAAATTTGTATCCATTGAGGATATAACTGTTTAAATAATTCTATCAGTTGTGGGTCGAACTGATTTCCTTGTCCATCAAGAATTCGCTGATGGGCTACTTCAAATTGAAGTGCTGGACGATAAGATCTGGATGAAGTCATTGCATCAAAAGCATCGGCAACCGCCGTAATTCTTGCTAAAAATGGAATATCATCTCCAGCTAGTCCATCTGGATACCCTTTTCCATCCCATCTTTCATGATGATGATAAATGACATCAATATTATCGGCAATTCCATCAACGTCTCGAATAGCTTCCGCGCCAACAACCGGGTGTGTCTTAATTATATCATACTCTTCATCTGTCAAACTACCAGACTTTGTCAAAATCGAATCCGGTATATTAACTTTTCCAATATCATGTAAGAGACAAGCATAATAAAAATTATTTAATTCGGAAGGTTTGAATTTCCCAGTGGCTTCTGCCATATTCATTGCATATGCAGCAACTCGTTCACTATGTCCTCGAGTATAAGGATCTTTTAACTCCAGTGTAGCAATAACTCCTTTAACGATACCTTCTAATTGTTCGTCGTATGAATACTTCAATGCTTTAATATAATTTAAAAAACGCAGAAGAATTAAGAAAGAGATAAATGTAAGAACTATTAATATACTAATTGGAAATAATACCAATGGAGCTTTAATAAATATACCTACCAATATATATTTTAATAATAAACCAAAAGAAATATAATATGTAAACCTTTTACTCACAAAGATTGGTGAGAAAAGAATAATTACAAGTTCTACTAAGTTTCCACTAGTATAGGCAGGCGTATTATCTTTATAAAACAATATATCTGAAAATAAATTAGTAAAAAAATAACCGGAAAATAATATGTACTTAACAAACCCAGTTTTTTCCTTTTTGATTAAATAAATTGATACAGGGATGATCGCTACCATAATTCCATATTTGACAAACATAAAATTATGCCATACATCATTTGCGCTATCATCATACCACGGAAGTAATGGGAAAAGGTTAAGATAAATTATTTCATATACAGAAAATACCACATAAAATAACCATAAAAATAATATAGTTGAACGTTTTTCTTCTTGTAACAATGATGTTTTTTTCATTTTTTACCTCACAATTTAATTACCAATTAATAGACCATATGCTCCACATTCGATTATAGCACGAGAATATAAATTAGTTCTATATGTCTATGATTTAAATTTCTCATTTTTTTATTTATTTACTCTTTTAACCATAATACATTCACTTTGTACCTAGATGTTTTTAAATTAGAAATTTATTTACTACTATTTCAATAAGACTAACTTAACAATACCCCTTTATACCATACAACTCAATTCCTATTTTTTCATTTTTAATATTTTAAGTTCTTTTAAAAATTTTAAATAAGAGTAAAACTAAAGACTCATTGTAAATAAAGCACTTTACCAATTAAAAATATAAAAAGACCTAATCTTGAATTATGATTAGGTCTAGTCTTATTACTTTCAATATTAAAACGGATACTCTCGAGGGTCTGTCTGTACTGAAATCCATTTTGTCGTTGTAAATTCATGGATTGCCCATTCACCACCATATCGGCCTAAACCTGATGCTTTCTCCCCACCAAAGGCAACAATCGGTTCATCATTGACTCCCTGGTCATTAACGTGAATCATTCCCGTTATAATCTGTTTCGCTACTTCAACGCCATGTTCAGTTGTACCTGCATGAACAGCACCGCTCAGTCCATAGTCGCTGTCATTGGCAACACGAATCGCTTCCTCTTCACTATCTACAACAATAACACCTACAGCAGGTCCAAAAATTTCTTCCTGTGCTATCGGCATATCATTTGTTACATTTGTCAAAATAGTCGGAGCCAGCACATTGCCTTTTACTTCCCCTTTCAGGGCGTATTCTGCTCCTTGCTCGATGCTTTGATCAATTAACTTTTGAATCCGTTCAATTTGTTTATGATTAATAAGCGGACCTACTACAACATCATCATTTTTTGGATCCCCATATTTGATCTTGGATGCTCTATCCACAAATGCTTTTAGAAACGATTCGTATACCGGGCGTTCAACAACAATCCGATTCAGCGACATACAAATTTGTCCGCTGTTTAAAAATTTACCAAAGGCAGCAGAAGCAGCTGCTCTTTGCACATCAGCATCTTTCAAAACTAGCATGACATTGTTTCCGCCAAGTTCCAGAGCGACACGTTTCAGGTTTCTTCCACAAAGCTCCCCAATATGGCGCCCTACCTGTGTAGAACCGGTAAAAGAAATAATTTGAGGAATCGGATGTTCAACAAATGCATCTTTAATTTCTGATGAGCTGCAAACCGTTATATTTAGTAATCCTTTAGGGATACCAGCCTCTTCAAAAATTTCACCTAGAATGAGTCCGCCTGATATCATCGTCTGCAAATCAGGTTTAAGCACAGCCCCATTGCCTGTTGCCAAAGCAGGAGCAAGGGAACGCATCGTTAAATGAAACGGGAAATTAAATGGACTAATTATCCCCACTACCCCAGCAGGATTATGATATACCCGGTTCTCTTTCCCAGGAATAATGGATGGCATTATTTGTCCATGCATCCGGAGAGGAAACGTAGCAGACTCTTTCATAATACCAATTGCGCCACTAATTTCAATATTCGCTTTTGTATGGGAAGCCCCATTCTCCTCCACTAAAATCTGCACGATTTCTTCTCTACGTCGCTCTACAATTTGTGCAGCTTTTTCTATGATTGCTTGTCTTTGATAGGCATTGACCTGCGCCCATTCTTTTTGTGCATCTTTGGCAGCCTTATATGCCTCATCTATGTCCTGTTCATTTGCTAACCGGATTTCTGCAATCGTTTCCTCATTGTATGGATTCTGATCAACGTAAACTCTTTCGCTGTTTCCTTCTCTCCATTCACCACCAATAAACTGTTTGTTCCATTTTTTATTCATAGGTACCTTCCTTTCCAATTAACGCAGTTTACTCAAGATGCCATGCTTCTTATTTGAATGCATGTCCATATAACTTTAATTACCCTTGATTCGCCAATTTATTACCACAAATATCTGTTTCTTTTATTTATCCTATAACCTAAGCATTTTCCCACGTTAGTATAAGTGAAAATCTTCACAATATACGTGTGTTATGGATACATTTTGAAATCCATCTCCACATAATGTATAAATTATATTCAAAAAAGCCAAGAAAGCATGTCTTCACAGCGTTTTCTTGGCTTCTTGCCCCTTGATTTCCAAAATAATGTTTACACTTTTGCAAAGGTTCCGTTAACTATGAGCCGAACGGTTTTTACTTTCCATCAACTTAATGTATTCATCAAAATATACCTTTTCTGCATTTGAAGCTCTATCTAATGAATTCATAGCGCGATGCCACAATGGATAAATAGGTTCAAGTTCAGTTAAATCATTAATTTGGGAAATATCCTCTTTTGTTAACTTTAAACTATATGATGCAATGTTTTCATGTAACTGTTCTTTAGTTCTTGCAGACAAAACAATTGAATCTACATTCGGTCGATCACGTAACCATGCGAGAACAACTTGTGGTACCGTTACTTTATGTTTAGAAGCAACATCTTGCAATAAATCGATTAGATTATAAAACAAATTGGGATTTTTGCTCCCTATTAAATAAAACATTCTACGGTTAGAACATTGCTAAGTTCCTGTTGCGAAGGTCGAAGTAAAAAAATAGTTGATTAGTTTAAAATTACGGGTAAGAAATATAGGAGAGTTGTTGCAAATGGGAGCGATGAGCGATTGAGCTTCCCCTTTGCTTTCAAAGCCAACGATGGAAGGAGTGTTTTAGTTGAGTAAAAAGAAAGAAATCAAAAAATTAAAAGATCATGCATTTGCAGATCTTTGTTTAATCGAAAAAGAATTTCAGCAAATTGTAAAAAATACTTCGAATAAAGCTGGTACTTTTAAATGGCTGGAGCTATTAAGCGATTATGAATTGGAGGAATTTTACGGTCGGCGCAGAGACCGTAAATACGCTACGCTCACAGTTGAGTTATATTCATTAATTGAACAACTATTAAAAGACATTTATAAAGTTATTTTCAAACGTAAATATAGAAATAAATCGGATAACAATATAATCCTTGATTTAGAGGAACAGTTGGGTGATAACTTAATTTTTAAGAATAATACTAAATTATTGGCGAATCTCAGAAGTTGTATTGTTCATGAAGAATTCTCTTTAAAGGCTGCAAGAAAGAAAATAAACATTAAAAAGAAAAATAGAATATTATTTAAACAATTGATGAAAGATGTTGATCTGTATATAGAAAATATAAAGCTGAAATAAATCGGGCTTTCTTACGTAAACAACTATATTAAGGAAATAAAAAACCGCCAAACTTGTTTAATTCAAGTTTGACGGTTTTATGTACGTCCCAGGAGGGATTCGAACCCCCGACCGACGCCTTAGAAGGGCGTTGCTCTATCCAGCTGAGCTACTGAGACATGTTTTTCATCACCAATTGGTAATTAAGACATTTTTTATTATATGGTACATTTCATTTAAAGTCAACAATCTAATTCAAAAAAATTATTATTTAACTAAAATAATTTTCTGTTCTCTAAATTCTGCATTAAAAAAGTGAAGTCCTCTTTAAATCAAGACTTCACTTTGATAATTAACGCTCATAAAATAATTCATCAATCAAATTATTATTATCATCATAACATTGTAATGTAAAATGCGTTGGAGTTGTTGTAAGTGTGACAAATGATTTTTCTTTTATCCGTCGAGGCTTCAGTAAGCTACCCGGATTAATAAATAAAATGTCATCGATATATTCCGCGCCAAGTATATGTGAATGACCAAAACATACGATTTGTGCGCCGACTTCCTTTGCGCGGTAAATCAGTTTCATCGGAGAGTTTTTCACATCGTATAAATGCCCGTGTGTCACATACACACGATCTCCATTTACCTGAAACAGCATCTCCTCCAAATAGTTCTGGTCATGATCACAATTACCTTTCACACACTCTATCCCTTGCATAAGAGGATGCGCATACGGCAATTCACTATAGCCACAATGGATCACTTTATACGCATCTGGATGGTAGCCCTTTACACGTTCAATGATTTCCTCGTCACCATGTGTATCACTCATAATCAATAGCTTCATTCGTATCCACATCCTTTACATTTCTATTCTTAGTGTGACAGCATTGAAATAAAAATTCAATCGTTATTAAACAAATTTTTACAATTTCCAACAATTGCCGGAATTGTTATTTCAGAAATTCCGCTAACTGCAATGCCAGTTTACGAATGGCATTGCCTCGGTGTGAAATGGCCCCTTTTTCTTCGGCAGACAGCTCAGCCATATGCTTTTCCAATGCAGGTACATAAAAAATCGGGTCATAACCGAATCCGTTTGTTCCCTTCTTTTCAGATGCTATCATGCCTTCACATGTGCCAAATACCGTTTTCGTTTCCATATTCGGACCTGCAATCGCCAATGCACAGCAGAAACGGGCTGTACGCTGGTCTTCCGGAACATCCTTCATGTTTTCCAGCACTTTCACCATATTCGCTTCATCGTCATGATCACCGGCATATCGTGCTGAATACACTCCAGGCTCACCATTTAATGCATCGATCGCTAAACCGCTGTCGTCAGCAATTACGATTTGACCGAGCATCTTCGCTAATGTTTCCGCTTTTAAAATTGCGTTTTCTTCAAAAGTCGTACCTGTCTCTTCAATTTCCACATCTGGAGCAACCTCAAACATTGTGACAACTTCATAGCCGAATGGTCCGAATAGTGCTTCAAAGTCTTTCGCTTTTCCTTTGTTCTTTGTTGCGATTACTACTTGTTTCATTATGCTTCCACCTTTCCAATCAAGTTTGCGGTGTCACCTAGTGCTGTTTTCTGCATCTCGATTAGCTGCGCAATCCCGGCTTCTCCTAAATCGAGCAATTCATTTAGTTCTGAGCGGCTGAATGTCGCTTCTTCGCCTGTTCCTTGTAACTCCACAAATTCGCCGGCACCTGTCATAATAACGTTCATATCGACTTGTGCAGCTGAATCTTCTACATAGTTTAAATCCAAAACTGCGCCAAAATTTTCTAGTTTTCCGACACTAGTTGCAGCTAAATAATCTGTTACTGGAAATTTCACGAATGGCTTGTCAACGCCTAATTTCGCAATTGCCTGTGTCATCGCTACAAATGCACCTGTAATCGATGCCGTACGCGTTCCACCATCTGCCTGAATCACGTCACAGTCAATCCATACCGTTTTTTCGCCAAGAGCTTCTAAATCAACGACAGCACGTAATGCACGGCCGATTAAGCGTTGAATTTCCATCGTGCGGCCACTTACCTTCCCTGCAGAGCTTTCACGACGTGTGCGTTGCTCTGTAGCGCGTGGTAGCATGGAATATTCAGCCGTAATCCAACCTTTACCTTGTCCACGTAAAAAACCAGGTACTTTTTCTTCAATCGTTGCAGTACAAATCACCTTTGTATTTCCAACGGTTATTAATACCGAGCCTTCCGGATGCATTAAATAATTATTATCAATTTGAACTGGACGTAATTCATTCACAGCTCGTAAGTCATGTCTAGTCATTCGTGACCTCCTCAATTTGTTCGCGCACTTATCTTATCACAATTTAAGGAGTGTCTAAAGCAGAAAAGCAAGACATAGAAGGAAAAAGCTCAAATTAGACAAAATGCCTAATCTGAGCTAACAACTATTTTTCGAATGTAATTTTACGTATATCCAATTCACCTTTTTCCAGCCAACGTTCTGCTATGGAACGGAAAATCGGCACGGAACCAGATGCATGCAGAATATGCTTAGGCGGTTCTTCATCTGTTCGTAATTGTCCTGTATAGCTTAAAATCGCTTCGACATCTTTTGCCGTTTCTTCGGCAGATGACAGGACATGAACTTGTGAGCCTACTGCTGCCTCAATTTGCTTTTGTAAAATAGGATAATGTGTACAGCCTAAAATGACTGTATCAAATCGCTCATCTTCAAGCGGCTTTAACCCTTTCGCAACGAGATCATACGAAAATTGGCCTTCGTATTCGCCACTTTCAACGAGTGGCACAAATGTAGGACAGGCAAGTGGAATTATTTTCGCTTTTGTCGACAATGATTTCACCGCTTCTTCATATGCGCCACTTTTGATCGTGCCTTCTGTCGCTAATACGACAACTTCATTGCGCTTTGTCTTTTTTATGGCCGCTCGTGCCCCTGCATTAATAACTCCTAAAACCGGAAATGGCATATGTTTTTGCAGACTTTCCAATGCAACGGCAGTCGCAGTATTACATGCAATGACAAGCATCTTCACATTCATCTTTTCGAGCGCTTTTGCCATCTCCCATGTAAAATTGCGGACTTCTTGCTTTGTGCGTGGCCCGTAAGGACATCGCGCCGTATCACCTATATAATATATTGTTTCATTCGGCAAAAGCTCCATAATCGCTTTTGCCACTGTTAATCCGCCAACTCCGGAATCGATAACACCAATTGGGGCATTCACTTGTACCGCCTCTATCCTATTTCATTAATAAATGTAGTTTTTGTAATGTTCTTGATAATTGTTCAAACTCTTCTGCGTTAAATTCCTGTGTAATATCCCGCAAATAATTTTGACGCTTAAAAATTACTTCTTCGATAATTCTTTCGCCTTCAGGTAAAAGATGAATCCGTACAACACGTCGATCATTTTCGTCACGTACACGCTGTACCAATTCATTTTTCTCCATCCGGTCCACTAAATCTGTTGTTGTCGAAAATGCTAAATACATTTTCGTCGACAAGTCACCGATCGTCATATCTCCTGATTCATGCAACCATTGCAATGCAATAAATTGCGGAGGCGTAATCGTATAATTACTTAAAATTTCTCGACCTTTTTGTTTGATTAAGTGTGAAATATATCTCAGTTCTTTTTCCAGGATTGCTACAGATTCAGAGCTATGTGTGCTGTGATCTTTCATCTACTCCATTCACTCCTCGATGCGTTTCATAGTTCTATTTTGAAGTTTTTTTTATAAAATAGCAAGCATCGAATCAGTAAATTGACAATTCCTGAAGTCTCAAAAGCTCAAGAATCGCTTGCGTACGACTTGATACACCCAGCTTTTGAATCGTATTGGAAATATGATTACGAACGGTTTTTTCACTAATGCCTAGCTTCGTTGATATTTCCCGTGTTGAATAGTCCTTTATTAATAGCTCAAAAATCTCGCGTTCTCTTTTTGTTAACAGCGAACGATGCTGCGGACGATTCATTTTGCAACACCCTCCTATCCTCTTCTTTGTACATTATGTCGAAAATACAAAGCAGGTGAGGGCATTTAACTATTTCCCAAGCAATAATTTTTTTTGCTCATCCAGTAGAGGGACACCTTTCCCCGTGTCACTGCTCAATTGTACAAGCGTTCCGCGCCCCGTATAGCATACTTCATCTTTTTCATTTTTCACCAAATAATGCAAATCAATTGAAGACGTGCCGATTGATGCCGTTTTAACAAAAATTGTAAGTTCTTCATCAAAGAACACTTCTTTCAAATAATCGCACTGAATGTCTGCCACAACGAGCATATTTCCTGTTTCCGATCCAGCAGTAAAATTATATCCTAATGCTTTAAAATATTCGATACGTGCATACTCGAAATAGGCAAATACTTTTGTATTGTTTACATGCCCGTACATATCTGTTTCTGAAAATCGTACCTTTACCTTTGTAGAAAATGAAAACCCTGCCATCCACTCTGCTGCATCCTGAATATATGTAGCTCGCATAAAAAATTCCCCCTTTGTCTGATTAGATCATCATCCCCTGATAATGAATACCCATTCATTATAGCATAATTTGTCAGAAGCAAAAAGCGATCAAAACAAAAAGACCCTCACCGAAGTGAGGGTCAATTATATTCATTCGATTAGTCAACCATGTGGTCAGAACCGAAGAAGTTTTTGAACATTTGAACTGTTGTTTCACGGTTAAGTGCAGCAATAGATGTTGTTAAAGGAATACCTTTTGGACAAGCAGCTACACAGTTTTGAGAGTTACCACAGTTTGCAAGACCACCGTCGCCCATAATTGCATTTAAACGCTCGTCTTTATTCATTGCACCAGTTGGGTGTGTGTTGAATAAACGTACTTGTGATAAAGCAAATGGACCGATGAATGATGCTGATTCAGACACGTTTGGACATGCTTCCATACATACACCACAAGTCATACATTTTGATAATTCATAAGCCCATTGACGTTTGCGCTCTGGCATACGAGGACCTTCGCCTAAATCATAAGTACCATCGATTGGTACCCATGCTTTAACTTTCTTAAGTGCGTTAAACATGCGCTCACGGTCTACTTGTAAGTCACGGATAACCGGGAAAGTTTTCATTGGCTCTAAACGAATTGGTTGAGTTAACTTGTCTACTAATGCTGAACAAGATTGTTGCGGACGTCCATTGATTACCATTGAACATGCACCACAAACTTCTTCCAGACAGTTCATATCCCATGATACTGGAGTCGTTTTTTGACCATCAGCAGTAACAGGATATTTTTGAATATGCATTAGAGCAGAGATAACGTTCATACCAGGACGGTAAGGAACTTCGAACTTTTCAACGCGTGTAGCACCATTCTCATTGTCTTGACGAACGATTTCTAACTTAACTGTTCTACCAGTATTTACTGTTTCCACTGTTTAGTTCCCCCTTCTACGCTGAGTAGTCGCGTTTACGTGGTGGAATTAACGAAACGTCTACTTCGGCATAAGTAATAATTGGTTCGCCCGTTGCCGGATCGAACTTCGCCATAGTTGTTTTTAAGAAGTTTTCATCATCACGTTCTGGGAATTCAGGCTTGAAGTGAGCCCCACGAGATTCGTTACGTAATAATGCACCCTTAGTCATAACTTTAGCTAAATATAGCATGTTCTTTAACTGACGAGTGAAGTGAGCACCTTGATTCGACCATTTTTGTGTGTCGTTAATGTTGATGTTTTCCCAACGCTCTTGAAGTTCAGTTAATTTCGCATAAGTTTCTTCTAATTTTGCGTTTACACGTACAACAGTCATGTTGTCAGTCATCCACTCACCAAGCTCTTTGTGTAGCAAGTAAGCGTTTTCTGTACCATCCATATTAAGGATAGCTTCCCATTTTTCTGTTTCTTCCTGTACGCGACGCGTGTAGATTTCTTCAGGTAAATCTTCTGCATGCTTTTTAAGTCCTTTAATGTACTTAACAGCATTTGGACCAGCAACCATACCACCGTAAATCGCTGATAATAATGAGTTCGCACCTAAACGGTTTGCACCGTGTTGTGAGTAGTCACATTCACCTGCAGCGAATAAACCAGGGATTTCAGTCATTTGGTCATAGTCAACCCATAATCCACCCATTGAATAGTGTACCGCTGGGAAGATTTTCATCGGTAATTTACGTGGGTCATCACCTACGAATTTCTCGTAGATTTCGATAATACCACCTAATTTAATATCTAATTCATGAGGATCTTTATGGGATAAGTCTAAGTATACCATGTTTTCGCCATTAATACCCAACTTTTGATTTACGCACACGTCAAAAATCTCACGTGTTGCGATATCACGTGGTACTAAGTTACCGTAAGCAGGATATTTCTCTTCTAAGAAGTACCAAGGCTTACCGTCTTTATACGTCCAAATACGTCCACCTTCACCACGAGCAGATTCAGACATTAGACGGTTTTTGTCGTCTCCAGGAATCGCTGTTGGGTGAATTTGAATCATTTCACCGTTTGAATATGTTGCACCTTGTTGGTAAACAATCGATGCTGCAGAACCAGTGTTGATTACTGAGTTTGTTGTTTTACCGAAGATAATACCAGGACCACCTGTTGCCATAATTACAGCATCAGAACGGAATGAGCGAATTTCTTCAGAACGTAAATCTTGTGCTACGATACCGCGGCAAACGCCTTCGTCATCAAGCACCGCACCAAGGAATTCCCAGTGCTCATATTTCGTAACTAAACCAGCTACTTCGTGTGCACGAACTTGCTCGTCTAGGGCATATAATAATTGTTGACCAGTTGTCGCACCAGAGAATGCTGTACGGTGCATTAACGTACCGCCGAAACGACGGAAGTCAAGTAAACCTTCTGGAGTACGGTTGAACATTACACCCATACGGTCCATTAAGTGGATAATACCAGGTGCTGCATCACACATACCTTTAACTGGTGGTTGGTTCGCTAAGAAGTCGCCACCATAAACTGTATCATCAAGGTGGATCCATGGAGAATCCCCTTCACCTTTTGTATTAACTGCTCCGTTAATTCCGCCTTGTGCACATACAGAGTGTGAACGTTTAACTGGAACCAACGAGAATAATTCAACTTCAGTACCAACTTCAGCTGCTTTAATCGTAGCCATTAAGCCAGCAAGACCGCCACCAACGACGATAACTTTACTTTTTGCCATGATTATTTCTCACTCCTCATTAATTGCTAAAAACTTTTACTCATATTTCATTCCATCTAGGATCTTAACTATGTAGTAGTGAACAAGTTAAGTGATTAGACGAATGCTAAGATAGCTGCAACACCAACGATTGCTAATACTACGAAAATTAACAACGTAACATAAGTTGCGATTCGTTGAGATTTGTTTGATTGCGTAATACCCCAGCTTACTAAGAACGACCATAAACCGTTCGCTAAGTGGAATGCTGCTGAAACGATACCTAAGATGTAGAATACTAACATTAATGGATTGTCAACGATTTCAACCATCATATTAAATTCAACTTCAGCACCGAATGCTTTTTGGATACGTGTTTGGAAAATATGCCACGCAATGAAGATTACAAGGAAAATACCTGTGAAACGTTGCAATGCAAACATCCAGTTACGGAATGTGCTGAATCGTCCAGTATTGTAAGTTGCAGTAAATGCAATATACACTCCATAGAATCCGTGGAACATTAATGGAATATAGATAATGATCCATTCCATCGCTAACAACAACGAGTGTGGAAGTAATTCCATAACACCTGTTGCGTTATTGTAAGTTTCTTCACCGCCAACTGCAGTGAAGTTCAGAAATAAGTGGAACACCAAGAACAACCCGACAGGAACTACACCTAATAACGAGTGTAAGCGGCGCCATAAAAATTCACGATCTTTCGACAAAACTGTTACCCCCCTTAGTACTTGAAATACACATGCGCAACGTCTCAAATTTGTAAAAGTTGTGATGTTGACTGCGCATTTCATCATGGTACAATATTATGACATGTCCATTGTACTCTCAACAGATACTAGCGTCAAGGCAACGCGGGATATTTTATAATCATTTTAAAGACGGTTTTACGCTGTTTTGAGAACTGTTTTTTCTGCTTATAACTCATTTTTTCATGAAAGAATGAAAATTATAAGAAAATTTATGAAAGAGGTTTTTTATATGGAAGGGTACAAAATGAAAACGATTCCAACTTTTGGGTACGAAATCATTCGTGACCATCTTCTTCCTTCTATTTTAGGTAAGCATGAAGAAGATGTTTTATATTGGGCAGGTAAAGAAATTGCAAGAAAGTTCCCATTGTTTTCTATGGATGAACTGCCTTCATTTTTTATGGAAGCTGGATGGGGCCAGTTAGTTCTGGAAAAAGAAACGAAGGATGAACTTCATTACATACTTTTGACGACAGAAGAACTGCCACTCAATATTGTACAACGTTGCTTCCGTCTTGAAGCTGGCTTTTTAGCAGAACAAAAACAAAAGCAGCTTGGCTATTTGACGGAATGCTATGAAGAAAAAGATAATGACAAACATGTCGTAAAATTTACGTTAAAATGGGATTTAAAAGAGAAGATTTAGCCTTCACCTTATCATAATCAATAATTGCTGAAGCAGCAAATTTACTCAATAAAAAAGCTGGAAATAAGCCATTACAGCTCATTTCCAGCTATTACTTTAAGAAGCGGTTACTTCTTTCATCGCCAAATTGAACTCCTCATGCAACACATTCGCAGCACGAACCATCTCATCCTGTGGGATAACGACAGACACTTTAATTTCTGAAGTACTGACCATTTTTACAGGAATATGTTCGCGACCCAACCGTGCAAACATGCGTGCGGCCACCCCCGGATTGGATGCCATGGCAGAACCGATAATAGATACTTTCGCTAAACCTACTTCAAAATCCGCAAAACTAAAGCCAAGCGACAGTTTACTAGTTTCCAATACCCGTAAAGCTTCCGCAAACTCATCTTTCGAAATTGTAAAGGAAATGGTCGGCTTCACGCCATCAATGACTGCTTGCACAATAATATCCACATTGATATCATTTTCTGCTAAAACACTAAACACTTCTGCCAATGACGCGGTTTCATAAGAATCATAGCCTATCGTCAAACGAATTATATCCGATTCGTAGGCTACCCCGCGTACAAGTAAGTTTTTCTCCATGTCTACATCCCCTTTAATAAAAGTGCCTTCCACGTCTTGTACGAAAGAGCGTACAATGAGCGGTATATTATATTTCTTGGCAAGTTCAACCGCACGTGGGTGCAAAATTTTAGCTCCTAAATTTGCAAATTCCAACATCTCATCATAAGAAACTTCCGGAAGTTTCCTGGATTCTTTAACAATTTCTGGGTCTGCCGTGAAAATCCCTTCAACCGATGAAAAAATCTCGACACGCTCTGCTTCAAGAGCAACCGCCAATGCAACCGCTGAAGTTTCAGAACCCCCTTTGCCGAATGTTGAAATATTCTCTGTCCCCGTAACTCCTTGAAAACCAGCTACTACGACGATTTCTCCTAATGCTAAATATTCCTCAATCCGTTTACTATCTACATGATCAATCCGTGCATTGCCATGTTTTTGATTTGTTTGAATGCCTGTTTGCCAGCCAGCAAGCGACACCGCTTTACCACCATGCTCCTGAATTGCCATCGCCAGCATTGCACTTGTCATTTGTGTTGCAGATGCGACAAGCGCATCCATTTCCCGTTTCGACGGCTCATCGGTAATTTCGGCAGCATATTGTCGGAATTCTCGTCGTAAAGCGGGCATTGAAGAAACGACAACGACTAAGTTTATGCCACGTCCTTGCTCTTTTATCACTTTTTTAGCTACCTGTACTATTTTTTCCGGCGTAGTCAGTGCCGGACCACCAAACTTTACTACAACTGTCTCCATTTTTTCCCCTCCTTGAATAAAACCGAAAACAAAAAACGGCTTTCCATGTTCATGGAAAGCCGCCGTCAATACAAATAAATAGTTATAAGTTTTTCAGGATAGCCCTCCAGAACAAAAAGCTCTGACAGTTTTACATCTCTTAAATGCAAAACCAGCAAACTACGCGAACAATACGCACTTCACTTCGGCAGGACCCCCTTTCGATTGCTGTCAATGGAATTGTTCCTCCTCAAGCAATGTACTATTGAATACTGCACCTCTATCTTAGTAAATATTGAATTGTCTTAAATATTAGCATAACACTATTCTTTATTCAATGGTGCTTCATGAAAATGGCGATAAATAACTTCCGCCAATTTTGCCGGAACACCGGACTCCTGCAGTTGCAGCTCGCTTGCCTCGCGAATTTTTTTTACGGACCCAAAATGTTTCATAAGTTGCTGCTTTCGCTTCGGACCTACTCCTTCAATTCCATCAAGAACCGAAGTAATCGCATTTGTCTGATGCTGCTGACGTAAAAATGTGATCGCAAATCTGTGTACCTCATCTTGAATGCGCTGCAATAAATAAAAACCGTCACTCGTACGCTTTAACGGAACAACTTCCGGCGGCGTACCAAATAAAAGCTGGGACGTATTGTGCTTTTCGTCTTTTGCCAGCCCCGCTATTGGAATGACTAACCCCAGTTCGTCTTCAATTACTTCTCGTGCAACTTCCATTTGCCCTTTTCCTCCGTCTATGAGAATGAGATCAGGCAATGGCAGATTTTCCCGCAATACACGTGTATAGCGGCGTCGAATAACTTCCTGCATCGCACCATAGTCATCATGTTTAGCCGCTTCTCTTGTTTTATATTTCCGGTATTCCTTTTTCGCAGGCTTCCCGTCTATAAAAACAACCATTGCTGAAACCGGATCAGCTCCATGCATATGACTATTATCAAATGCTTCAATTCTTAACGGCAATGGAATTTGCATCGCTTCGGCAAGTGCTTCACAAGCCCCTACTGTCCGTTCCTCTTGACGTTCAATTAACTGGAACTTCTCGTGAATGGCGATTTCTGCATTTTTCATCGCTAGATCAACAAGCTCTTTTTTTGAACCGCGCTTCGGTGTCACTACTTTAACATCCAACAGCTTTTGTAAAATCGTTACGTCAATCGATTTCGGAACAAAGATTTCTTTTGGTAATAAATGATGCGGCTGTTCGTAAAAACGGCCGACAAATGTTAAAAATTCCTCTTCCGGCTCATTATAAATCGGGAAAATCGATACATCGCGCTCAATGAGTTTGCCTTGACGCACAAAAAATACCTGGACACACATCCAGCCTTTTTCTACTGCATAGCCAAATACATCTCGGTTGCTCAAATCATCTGTTACAATTTTTTGCTTTTCCATAATTTGATCGATATGGGCGATCAAATCACGGAATTCCTTCGCACGCTCAAACTCAAGATTTTCGGCAGCATCGATCATTTTTTGCTGAAGATCTTGCTGTATTTCTTCGACTCCTCCGTTTAAAAACTTTGAAATCTCATCGATCATTTCGTCATACACTTGTTTTTCAATGTCCTTTACACACGGTGCCAAACATTGCCCTAAATGATAGTACAAGCATACTTGATTAGGCAGATGTGTACATTTACGAAGTGGATACAAACGGTCCAGTAATTTTCGCGTTTCGTTTGCTGCATAGGCATTCGGATACGGTCCGAAATATTTTGCTTTATCCTTCTTCACTTTTCTTGTCGTAATAATACGCGGGTATCGTTCGTTCGTAATTTTTATATAGGGATACGTTTTATCATCCGTTAATTTCACATTATATTTCGGGTCATGCAGCTTAATTAGATTCAGTTCCAGAATAAGGGCTTCCAAATCGCTTGAAGTCACAATATACTCGAAGTCTTCAATCTCACTTACTAGTCTCGCTGTTTTGCCGTCATGGCTTCCCGTAAAGTAAGAACGCACTCGATTTTTCAATACTTTGGCCTTACCGACGTATATAATTGTGCCTTGACGGTCTTTCATAATATAGCAACCTGATTCGTTCGGTAATATTTCTAGTTTTGCTTTAATGATTGCATTCATCTTCTCACCTGTTTAATATGTCCTTTCTTTATTTTAACTGATTGGAGTATTAGAAAAAAGCCGTACACCTTATACGGCATACGGCTTTTTGACATATCAATTGCGCCTTGGCGTTTGAATGGCCAATGGTTGAATTATTTGTTGTCGTTAATGAAATCGATTAACGCTTCTTTTGGCATGAAGCCAGCAGTTTTTGCTTTTAATTCACCATCTACGAATAATAATAATGATGGGATTGACATGATTTGGTAATCAGCAGCAGTACCTTGGTTGTTATCTACGTCCACTTTTACGATTTTAACATCGTTACCGATTTCTGTATCTAATTCTTCAAGAACTGGAGCGATCATTTTACATGGTCCGCACCAAGTAGCCCAAAAGTCTACTAAAACTGTGCCGTTTGAAATTTCTTGTGGAAATGTTTGATCTGTCGCGTGTACAATTGCCATATTAAATAGCCTCCTTAAATAACATATGGTTGTAGTATAGCATGTTTTCCCAATTAAACAGTAGTAAAATGCTTGGGAATATAAAGGCACCGGATTTTAACTGTTGTTTTCTGATGCTTAATAAATTTTTATTAGCATTTTTTATTAGTTATTTGAAGACATATACCCTTAGTTTGAACATGTTAATTCTTTATTTTGAAACTTGGGTTCTTATATTTAAAAAACTTGTATTTTATTAACTACACATAAGAACTTTTAAATTATACTGGAATTTCTGATACAGTTATTAGCACCATTTGCCGCACCATATACATTAACTTCTTCAAAAAAAGCTCCCTTCAAAAGAAGGAAGCCTCAATCAAATATTATGCATTTACTTTAAGCGCTTTAAACTCTTCGATTAACATTGGCACTACTTCGAATAAGTCACCAACAATACCGTAGTCCGCTACTTTAAAGATATTTGCTTCTGGATCTTTGTTGATCGCAACGATTACTTTAGAGTTTGACATACCAGCTAAATGCTGAATCGCACCAGAAATACCTGCAGCAATGTAAAGATCAGGTGTTACAACTTTTCCAGTTTGGCCGATTTGTAATGAGTAATCGCAATATTCTGCGTCACATGCACCACGAGATGCGCCAACTGCTCCACCTAGTAAATTAGCAAGCTCTTTTAATGGCTCAAAACCTTCTCCGGATTTAACACCACGACCACCTGCAACTACTACTTTCGCTTCTGAAAGGTCTACACCTTCAGTTGATTTGCGCACAACTTCTTTGATGATTGTACGTAAATTTGTAATATCCACTGAAACTGATGATACTTCACCAGTACGAGAATCGTCTTTTACTAATGGCGGAATATTGTTTGGACGGATTGTCGCAAAAATAATACCATCTTTGATTTTTACTTTTTCAAATGCTTTACCAGAATAGATTGGGCGGACAAATACTGTATCATCACCAGCTCCTTGGATTTCCGTAACATCTGAAATTAAGCCAGATTGTAGGCGTGAAGCAATTTTTGGCGATAAGTCTTTACCTAAAGAAGTATGACCGAAAACGATTGCTTCTGGATTTTCTTGTTCTACTACTGCTAAAATTGCTTGGCTGTAGCCGTCAGATGTATAGTTTTTCAAGTGTGGATGTTCAACTGTAATAACGCGGCTCGCTCCATATGCGATTAATTCCTGCGTAAAATCAGCTACTGCATCCCCTACTAATAAACCTACTACTTCACCGCCGTCAGCGATTTGTAAACCTGCTGCAATTGCTTCGAATGAAACGTTACGTAAGCTCCCTTCGCGAACTTCACCTAACACTAAAACTTTCTTTGACATAGAATATCCCTCCATTACCATCTTCGTAAAAATTTTCGTACTCTAGTTGACTTCTATTAGACTACTTTTGCTTCGTTATGAAGTAAGTTTACTAATTCTTTTACCTGTGCAGAAAGATCGCCTTCTAATACACGACCAGCCGCTTTTTGTGGCGGTAAGTAAATTTCAACTGTTTCTACTTTTACTTCAACATCGTCTTCATCGATATCCAAATCATCCAATTCAAGTTCTGCAAGCGGTTTTTTCTTCGCTTTCATAATACCTGGTAAAGATGGGTAACGTGGCTCGTTTAAACCTTGTTGAGCTGTTACTAATAATGGTAATGATGTTTCTAATACTTCAGCGTCCCCTTCGATATCACGTACAATCTTAACGTTCGTGCCGTCGATTTCCAATGAAGTAATTGTTGTTACGTAGTTAATGCCCAGCAGGTCTGCTAAGCGCGGGCCAACTTGTCCTGAACCACCATCGATTGCTACATTTCCTGCTAAAATTAAATCTGCTTCTTTGTCTTTTAAATATTCCGCTAAAATATAAGCTGAAGAATATTGGTCAAGCTCATCTAAATCATCTTCTGTATTAATTAATACCGCTTCATCGGCACCCATTGCTAAAGCTGTACGTAACTGCTTTTCTGCATCTTCGCCACCGATTGTCACAACTGTTACTTTACCGCCTAATGCGTCGCGCTTTTGAATTGCTTCTTCAATTGCGTACTCATCGTATGGGTTGATGATGAATTCTGCACCATCTTCTTGAATTTTACCGCCGGATACGACGATTTTTTCTTCTGTGTCAAAAGTACGTTTTACTAATACAAAAATATTCATAATCTAGACCTCCTAAAAGCTTTTTAATTTTAATCCCGAAAAAACAGGGAAGAATACATTTTTTTATTTGCCAGTAAATACTGGCTCACGTTTTTCAATAAATGCTTGGATTCCTTCTTTAGCATCTTCAGAAACAAATACCTCACCGAAACTGTTTGCTTCAGCATTTACTCCATCGTAATAAGATGATGGTTTCGAGTAATTCAGCATTTGGATTGCTGCTTTAAGAGCAATTGGTGATTTCTTCGCAATTTTTCTAGCGACTTTCAATGTTTCCGGCAACAGCTCTTCGTCGGGAAAAGCACGGTTTGCTAATCCCCATTCTACAGCTTCAGCCCCTGTAATCGGGTCGCTTGTAAACATCATTTCCGCAGCTTTGGCTACACCAACATATCGTGGTAATCGCTGTGTTCCTGCAAATCCAGGTATTAAGCCTAATGATAGCTCAGGTAAGCCTAATTTTGCCGATGCGGTTACAAAGCGCATATGGCATCCCATCGCAAGTTCCAAGCCGCCTCCTAATGCTGCACCGTGGATTGCGGCAATAACCGGTTTACTGAATGTTTCAATACGTTCGAAAACATCTTGTCCATTTTTCGCCAATCCTGTAAATGCTTCGCCTGACTGTACGCTCGTAAATTCTTTAATATCTGCACCTGCAGAAAAGAAACGTCCTTCGCCATGCAAGACGATGACACGTACATTTTCATCTTCTTCGACAGCGTCTAAAAGTGCATTCACATCATGGATCAAGCCTTGTGAAAGTGCATTTGCTGGTGGTCTTGAAATTGTTGCAATTGCGACCCCTTCTTCTACTTTCCAACTTAGAAACTCCATCCTCTACATCCCCTTTATGCTTTTAGTGCGTTTAGCAGTAATTGCTTCACTTTCGGAGCTTGCTCTAATAAATCATATCGATTTTCATTCATTACCCAAGTTGTCGTAATTTCGTCAATTGTGCCAAACACCATTTGTCTCGCAATACGAACATCCATCGTCTGGTTGAACTCACCATTTAGCATACCTTCGATTAAAATTTGATCTAGTAAAATTAAGTATTCTTTTAGAATAGAATTAATTTTCAGTCTAATTTCTTTATTCGATTGCCGTAGCTCAAGTTGAGTTACAGTTGCCAAGTAGCGATCACTTGATAGAACACGGAAATGATTTTCAATCATTTTACATAACTTATCGGAAGCAGTTTCCCCACTTTTTATTATAGCCTGTAAATTCTCTACGAAAATACCCATTTTTTCCTGGAATACAGAAATTAAAATATCTTCTTTGTTTTTGAAATATAAATAGATTGTACCATCAGCAACCCCAGCTTGTTTGGCTATTTTTGAAACTTGGGCTTGATGATAGCCGTTTTCAGCGATAGCAATGACTGCTGCGTCTACTATTTGCATATATTTGGGTTTGTTTCGTTTCAAGCAGATCACCACCAAAAAAAATATGAAAACATGAATGACCATTCATTCATGTTTTCATATTATAATTTGTTCTGCATTCTGTCAATAGTTTGCTAAACAATTAATTAATTTGCTTCTTGTTGTGCCATTTTCTGTTTCTCTTCTTCAATTAGTGTACGTCGTAAAATTTTTCCTACTGCTGTTTTCGGCAGCTCTTGACGGAATTCATAGAAACGCGGCACTTTATAAGCTGCTAAGTTTTTACGGCAATACTCATTCAGTTCTTTGTCTGTAACAGATTTACCCTCTTTAAGAACAATGTATGCCTTTACAGTTTCTCCACGATACGGATCCGGTATACCGGCTACTATACACTCTTGAACCGCTTCATGCTCATACAGCACTTCTTCTACTTCACGCGGGTAAATATTAAATCCGCCTGCAATTATCATATCTTTTTTTCGATCAACAACATAGAAATAACCCTTTTCGTCCATATAACCTAAATCACCCGTTAAAAACCAGCCATCTGCAAATGTCATTGCTGTTTCTTCAGGACGATTCCAGTAACCCTTCATAACTTGTGGTCCTTTTACCGCTATTTCGCCGATTTCACCGACAGGCAATACTTCCGATTCACCTGAACGTAAAATTACCGCTTCTGTATTCGGCCATGGTAAACCGATTGAACCGTTGATACGATGATCCCAAATCGGATTGGCATGTGTAACTGGAGAAGTTTCTGTTAAGCCGTATCCTTCTACTAAACGACCGCCTGTCAATTCTTCAAACTTTTCCTGTACTTCCAGAGGTAATGCAGCGGAACCGCTTAAACACGCTTTAATTGATGACAAATCATATTTTGCTAAATCCGGGTGATTCAACAAACCAATATACATTGTTGGGGCGCCGGGGAATAACGTTGGTTTTTGTTTATCAATTGTCTTCAACGCTTGCTCAGCATCAAATTTCGGTAATAATACCATCTTGCCTTGCTGCATGACCGATAAAATTAATACCGTTGTCATACCATATACATGGAAGAATGGAAGTATGCCTAAAATTGTTTCTTCACCTTTTTTACATTTATACATCCATGCATCACACATCAACGTATTTGCAATGAGGTTTTTATGTGTTAGCATAACACCTTTCGGGTAACCTGTTGTACCGCCAGTGTATTGCAATAGTGCCAAATCATTTTCAAAATCAAAGTCTGGTTCGATTTTATCCATTTTGGCCATTTTCATAATTTCTGTAAACAGGTGATTCGTTCCGCTATGTTCCACTTTTACACTAAAGCCGTACTGTTTCTTTTGGATGAACGGATACACTAAGTTTTTCGGGAAAGGCAAATAGTCTTTAATTCCTGAAACGATGACATTTTCTATCTTAGTCTCATGTAAAATTTTCATTGCCCTCGGGTATAAAATATCCATTACTAAAATCACTTTTGCTCCGGAATCTGCCATCTGATATTGCAGCTCCCGCTCGGTATAAAGCGGATTCGTCTGTACGACAACCCCACCGGCATACATCGTACCATAATAGGCAATGACCGCTTGCGGACAGTTCGGCAGCATGATTGCTACACGATCCCCCTTCTCCACCCCTAGAGAACGCAGGTAGTTCGCAAACTTCAACGCTGATTCATAAAGCTCTTTGTACGTAAGCTCGCGCCCCATAAAATGGATAGCAACCTTATTAGGCATTGACTCAAATGCTTGTGTTAAAAACTGGTGCACAGGAATTTCCGGCAGCTCAATAGAATGTGGTACTTCTTTCGGATAGCTTGCCAACCAAACCTTTTCTGTCATAAAACTCCTCCCCTTTACTAAAGCTTTACTTGTTTACATCATTATAATGAAAATTGGAAATGGTTTCAAACTATTTTCATAGATACACACGTTTTATTCTCGATAATGCAGATATTTTCTCGCTAAATATTTTGAGTTTTATAGTAATATTGAATATAAAACATATAGGACTATTCGTTTAGTATGGAAATATACTTTTTTAATAAAGTTTTAATAGTTTGAATATTTTTTGTATATGGTGATAATTTTCCTAAATAAAATTTAATAAAAAAAAGCAAATGAACTAACTCAATGCTAGTTCATTTGCTTTTATGTTTAGAGTGTCATCATGTAGTAAATGCCGACTGCCAGAAATATGAAACAGACGACGAGTAAGATTTTCGATAATGTTTCCATGTGTATGCTCCTATGAAATACTTGCTCCGATAACAAATGACAAACCGAGGGAAATTGTAAATGAGATAAACCCAACTGAACGGTTGTCAGCAGCAATCTCCTCATCAACATTAAATTTCGGTGTTAAAAACTCAAATAAAAAATATGCAAAAATCAATAAGGTAAAACCAAACAAACCCCAACCGAGCATTTCAATAAAAGATGTATGCTGATTAATTGAATATCTGAAAATATTACAGACGCCTAAAATTTTTCCTCCAGTAGCTAAAGCGACCGCGACATTTCCTCTTTTTATTTCATCCCAATTTTTATACTTTGTTACGACTTCAAATAAAATCATCGATACAAATAGGCAAAGGACTACCACACTAAAATAGCCTGCTGTTTCTACGAGAGGATGGTGCCAAAAGTCTGATCCTAGCAATCCATTTTACCCCCTTTAATTAGTTTCTTTATATGTTTAATATTAGCGCATCATTTAAAAGGAGCAACAACTATTTTAGTTCTACGACTGTAACACCGAATCCGCCTTCGCCCGCTTCACCATAACGGTATGATTTGACCCGCTTATGGTTTTTCAGGAAGTTTTGAATTCCCTGGCGTAAAGCCCCGGTCCCTTTACCGTGAATAATCGATACACGCGGATAGTTCGCTAATAACGCATCATCTAAATACTTTTCTGTGCGAATAAGTGCATCTTCATATCGTTCCCCACGTAAATCAAGTTCCAGTTTCACGACACTGTTGCGGTTTTTCACATTCATCATCGGACGAGTAGCCTGCTCTTTTTCTGGTTTCACATACTCTAAATCAGATTCGGGCAGTTTCATTTTTAAAATACCGATTTGAACAACCCACTCATTTCCTGCTTTTTGCAAGAGTGTTCCTTTTTGACCGTAGCTTAATACTTTTACTTCATCGCCCACTTGGAGATTTTGCTTACGCTCACGGGCAGCGACAGCCTTTTGAAGCACTTTATTGTTATCAATCGGTGCTGCATTATCTAAACGCTTCTTCGCATCGATTAACTCGTGTTCTTTCACCGATAACGCGGCATTTTCTTTCATTTTCCGCAACTCTGCAATAATCGTTTCCGCTTCTTTCTTCGCGTCATCAACAATTTTACGAGCCTTATCTTTCGCTTTTTTCTCCAGGTTTTCCTTTTTCTCATCATAAATACGAAGTCGTTCTTCCAGCTCTGCCCGGATTTTTTGTGCATCTTCCAGTAAAAGATGAGCTTCGTCCGCTTCACGTTCAGATCGTAACCGGCTTTCTTCTAGTGAAGCAATCATTGACTCAACTTCATGACGGTCAGTACCTGTAAAGGATTTTGCATGGTCGATTACATTTGAACTTAATCCAAGACGTTTGGAAATTTCAAATGCATTCGAGCGACCTGGCACCCCGATCAGTAATCGATAAGTAGGGCTAAGTGTTTCAATATCGAACTCTACACTCGCGTTGACAACAGATGGACGGTTATAGCCGTATGCCTTCAACTCCGGATAGTGTGAAGTCGCCATAACACGTGCACCGCGATCAACTGTTTCATCCAAAATAGCAATTGCGAGTGCCGCACCTTCTTGCGGATCGGTACCTGCGCCAAGCTCATCAAATAATATTAACGATTTTTCATTAAATTTGCTTAAAATGTCTACTATATTCACCATATGAGAAGAGAAAGTTGATAATGACTGTTCAATCGACTGTTCATCACCAATATCAGCAAAAATTTGCTCAAACACTGCCAATTCTGAACCATCGAGTGCCGGAACAGGCAAGCCGCACTGTGCCATGATTGTACACAGTCCCACTGTTTTCAATGTCACTGTTTTACCGCCTGTATTTGGTCCTGTAATGACAATTGCTGTGACATCTCGTCCAAATTCAATCGTATTGGCAACTGCATCTTCAATCGGCAATAACGGGTGTCGTGCACGGACTAGTCGTGTATAGCCTTCTTTATTCATTTTTGGCATTGTGCATTTATTTGCTTGTCCGTACTTTCCTTTTGCTAAAATGACATCCATTTCTCCAAGTAGTTGTACAAGAACAAATATTTCGTGTCCGACTTCCTGTACCTTTAAAGTAAGCTCGGATAAAATACGCTCAATTTCAGCCTTTTCTTTCACTTTCAGACGCTGTACTTCATTGTTCGATTGAATCACTGCATCAGGCTCGATAAACAGTGTTTGACCTGAAGCGGACTGATCGTGGACAATTCCGCCGTAATGTGAACGATATTCTTGTTTTACCGGGATTACGAAGCGGTCATTACGAATTGTAATAATCGCGTCAGACAGCATTTTCGTTGCATTTGAACCACGTGTCAGACTTTCCAGCTTTTGACGGACTTTGGATTCTTCTGAACGCAATGACTGGCGAATTGAGCGTAGTGCAGGGCTCGCTGAATCAAGAACCGTACCATTATCATCAATACAATCATTAATTTCGTGCTGCAGTGCTGTCAAGACAGGCATTTGTTCTTTCCGTTCGATAAAATGCGGGATTTCAATTGTATTTTCCAATTCAATATCTTCAATGAAATTTCGTAATATTCGACTTGCTCGTATTGTGCTCGCGATTTCCATTAATTCCATCGGGCTAAGCATACCGCCAATTTGCGAGCGTCGCGCATGTGGACGTACATCGAAAATGCCACCCAACGGCACATTGCCTTTTACACGCAAAATGGCGAGTCCTTCATCCATTTCCTCCAGTAGTTCGACAACTGTATCGTAATCTGTTTCCGGTACGAGCTCTTCGATTGCTTGTTTCCCGATCGAATTTGTACAAAATGCCGCTACTTGTTCACGTACTTTATGAAATTCTAGTGTTTTCAATGCTCGTTGTTCGATCATGAGAACACCTCCTATTACTTTTCTTTATTTTTAGTCAAACTGTACTATGGAGTTGATTTCCATTCCAGGTCGGACGCTTTCCGACGATCAAGAAACAAAGTTAAACCTGCTTGTCTTTGTTACTATGCGCCGAGGATTGGGGCACTTTATTGCGATCACCGCAGAAGCAACGACTTGATTTATAAGAAGTGCTAACTCTTAAATCGGAAGTCGCTTCCTTCTATTCCAATCAACTCGTTTCATAATCAATTTCCCTATTCTTTAATCATTTATTTTTTGAAATAAATGCTTCGAATTTATCTTTTGACCATGTGTTGACGATCAGGTCTTTTTTCAGCCATGCTTTTTGTGCATATTTGACCCCGATGTCCATGAAGCGCAGCTGGTCAATTGCATGCGCGTCTGTATTAATGGCAATTGGTACATTTTTCTCCATTGCCAGCGTTAAATATTCGATGCTTAAGTCCAGGCGGTACGGATTTGCATTTAGTTCCAATATTTTCCCGTGTGCTGCTGCCCATTCAATCAATAACGGGACATCCGGATCATAGCCTCCGCGCTGTCCGACAATACGACCTGTCGGATGAGCAATCATATGGACATACGGATTTTCAACCGCTGTTTTTAAGCGTGCCATAATTTTGTCCTGCGGTTGTGTAAAGCTTGAATGAATGGATGCAATAACAAAATCCAGTTCTTTTAAAACATCGTCCCCAAAGTCCAAAGTACCATCAGGAAGAATATCCATTTCTGTCCCTCTATATAGTCGGAAATTTGGATTTGCTTCGTTAAATGCATAAATATCGAGCTTTTGCTGTTCAAGTCGTTCAGGTGTTAGTCCATTCGCTACTTTTAAGTATTGCGAGTGATCAGTAATGACCGCATGCGAATACCCGTTATCTATTAAAGCTTGCCCCATCTCGCTGACTGAATGCGCTCCATCAGACCAAGTTGTATGCATATGAAGATCCGCTACTATATCTTCCAGCTTTACTAACTCACTTAGCTCGTCCAAACGATCCAGCTCTTTACCGCTTTCACGCACAGTCGGTGGAATAAATGGTAAGTTGAAATGCGCAAAAAACGCTTCTTCCGACTCAAATGTTACGACAGTACCGTCTTCTTGCTCGACACCATATTCACTGATTTTCTTCCCCATAGATTTAGCAAGCTGACGCATGCGTACATTATGGTCCTTCGATCCAGTGAAATGATGAAGTGCTGTTGCAAATTCTTCCCGAGTCACTAAACGGAAATCCACACTTACCGGTTCTTCACGGTCCAATATAACAGACACTTTTGTATCCCCTGCTGCAACGGTTTCTAATATTGCGAGTCGCGTTAAAATCGCTTCACGTACAACTTCATATTCCTTTGTTGCTATGATGAAATCAACATCTTTACTCGTTTCCGCAACGCGTCGGAAGCTCCCTGCAACCGAAAACAGCTCCACTTCAGGTAAACTTGCCAAAAGCTCGTTAATCTCCAATACTACAGGCTCGAGCTGCCAAATAGGTAAACGTTCCGCGCGGGAACCAAATGTTTCAAGCTCTTTTAAAATTTTTTCCTCTGTTTTTGCCGCAAACCCTGCAAGCCCCCTTACTTGACCTGCCTCACAAGCTGCTTTTAATGTAGCCGCATCAACTATGTTCAATTCCTGATACAATTTGGCAAGCTTTTTACCACCTAACCCCGGTAGTTTCATCAATGGAACAAGCCCTTTCGGTACGATTGCCTCAAGCTCTTTCAATACAGTTGATTCCCCGATTTCCATCAGTTCCGTAATAACCGCTGCTGTTCCTTTACCGATACCTTTAATTGCTGTAATATCATCGATTTCGCTTAGACTCCGCTCATCTGCTTCGAGAGCCGCTGCCGCTTTTCGAAAGGCGGATACTTTAAATGGATTTTCTGCCTGCAGCTCCATATATAACGCGATTTTTTCCAATGTACGAATAATAATTTTTTTGTTCATCATCATTGTCTCTCCTTTAAAAAAGCTCCTCCCGAAAATCGAGAGAAGCATTCGCATGATTTTCAAATCAATTACGCCTCGGCATCATGGGGTCCCGTTCCGGCTAAGGTCCTGTTGTGAGGATAAATCAGCCGTTTTCGCTCAATGCCACGCTTTTTAGGTTGGCTGGTTCTTTAGAAACTCCTTTTACGAATTTGGGACACCCGCTGAGAATTAGTTAATTTTTTTGAATATACCACCAGTTTTGGAACATGCTCGTAATAATCGGTGTATGCTCAAGTATGAGTCCTGCCAAAATGGAATTGTCGATGAATGTTTGAATCATTTCCACCGGCAGTAATGCCACAACATACAGCCCGATAAAGAGTACAAGATACATTTCGATAAATCCAAGAACTGCACCCAATACATAGTTTAGCGAACTTAATACAGGTAAATACGTTAAAAAATCAAACATCGACCCGACAATTTGGAGGGCAATCTTTACAGCGAAGAAGATAATGGCAAACGCAAAGACGCGATAAAATGTACGGTCAACATCAAGTGAATCCAGAACGAGCGTCACTGTTGAACCTTCTGTAAATCCAGGATACGGAATCCATAATACAAATTTTTCTGCAAGCGGCTTATAATAAATAATCGCTACAATGAGGGCAATAATAAAACTTCCGATATTAATAAGCTGAACAACGAACCCTCGTTTCGCTCCAACTATAAGACTAATGATAAAGACTACGAGAATAATTAAATCCAACATGTATGTCAACCCTTCAAATGTTTCAATTGTATTTCTAGTTTTTCAAATTGCTCTTTTAATAATAGATAGTCGTGCACAGAATTAACGGCTGTTAATACAGCTAGCTTCGCTGTATCTAAAGATGGATTATGGGCACTGATTTCCCGCATTTTGTCGTCCACTAATGAAGCAACAAGACGCATATGGACCGATGATTCTGTTCCTACCATTTTATATGTATTGCCATATATTTCTACGGAAATGCGATTCTTTTCTTGCTCAGCCAAAATAATCCCTCCAGAAAAAATAAGTGAACAGTAACGAAAATACTATTTTCGATTCTTTGCCCAATAAATGATTGAATGCAAAACTGATTGGTTCTATTATATAACGATGCCATTTTCCTATTGTACATCATACCATTTCCAAATTCACTATCGCAACACCATGTCCCGAATGTTCCTGTGAAAGAATCATACAATATGAAAGTTTCCCTTTTCTATTGTAAAAGCTATACTACATAGTAATACATTGTTTTTGAAAGGATCGATTATGACAAATATCGTTTTACTATGCAGTGCTGACCAACAGCAATCTATTCAACATTTCTATAAAGACGCCCTTATTGAACGGAAGGCTCCAGGCGTAATTTTTGCGGTAAAACTTGCCGATACGGCCATTACTGCCTATAAATCAGGAAAAGTAATGTTTCAAGGGGCTGGTGCAGAACGTGAAGCCGCACGTTGGGGTCAAGCAAGTGCTCAAGCTCCTAAAATTGCATCCACTAAAGGTGATACACTCCCTGAAAATTTTGCATCCTTATCCGTTTTGGGCTCAGACGAGACTGGAACAGGCGATTACTTTGGCCCTGTAACTGTAGCGGCTGTC
This sequence comes from Solibacillus sp. FSL K6-1126, assembly GCF_038003445.1. Lineage (NCBI taxonomy): Bacteria > Bacillati > Bacillota > Bacilli > Caryophanales > Caryophanaceae > Solibacillus > Solibacillus sp. FSL K6-1126. The sequence continues at coordinate 2,967,195 of NZ_JBBOPD010000001.1, forward strand.
TATGTTCCAGCAGATAAAATATCGCTGGTCCAAGAACTTGGCGTGAAGGATTCTAAACAATTAACTGATGATTATATGCGTCAAATCGCTCCGGACTTAATGAAGGTTTGCGCTTACAGTATATTGACGCTTCGCAATGATAAATACAATGAAATCCAGGCACGTGGTTACTCGCAGGGAAAAATAAAAGCGCTGCTGCACAATCAGGCTTTAAAGCATGTATTGACAAAAATAGCACCGGAAACACCGCAATATATTTTAATCGACCAATTTGCAGAGCGTGGAATTTACTATAATCATATAAAAAATGAAAAAGAAATTGTCCGCCAAAACGTCCTGTTCTCGACAAAAGCCGAAAATCTCCATGTAGCTGTTGCTACTGCTTCGATTTTGGCACGCTATGCATTTCTTAAAGAAATGGATCGTCTGGCAAAAGTGACAGGGTACCCTCTTCAAAAAGGAGCAAGCGGTAAAGTCGATGAAATGGCCGCAAAAATCTGGTTAAAGCATGGCGAAGAGACACTACGTTCCATGACAAAATGGCATTTTGCCAACACTGAAAAAGCACGCAAACTTCTGCAAAAAAGAAGGTAAATAAGGAAAAGGAGCTGTCGCCATAATTGGCAATAGCTCCTTTTTCGCTATTTTTCCATTATTGCAAAGTAATTTTCCTCATCATCAGCAAAGTTGAACACTTTCCCGAAAGGCATCTTCATGAATTCCCCGACTGTAATTCCTTTTGATTTAAAATCTTCATACAGTTCCTCTAAATTTTGGGCATAAAACATTAGAGAAGGCGTAGACAAACTCAATTCTGGCGACATTTCTTCTATCTTCTTTTTATCATGCAATACAATGCTTGTCTGTGCTTCATCTTTTGGTGCAATCGTAATAATTCGCATGCCGTTATCGATGTCAGAAACTACAGTAAATCCTAATTTTTCAGTCCAAAACTTCTTTGACTGCTCCTGGTCTTCTACATACAACATGACTTGCCCTAATTGTTCAATCATTTTTCGAACTCCTTTTTATACAAATTACTTTACCAAGTATTTTACCCAAGTATAACAAATAAAAAAACGGCAGGAGCAAAAACTCTGATATGCTCCCCATTAGGTAGACAGATAAAAAATAAAATCTGTTTGTCGAATGGGGGCATTTTTTTGTCTAATAAAACATTTTCAATAGATACTAAGATTTTGGCTCTTAAATATTTAGAGGAAGGTCGTTACTCGGTAAGAGAAATTTGTCGCATGTTTAATGTGAATGTAGCTAGATTATACGAATGGCGAGCTAAATATCAATTTGGGGGCACAAGCGCATTACTTCGTCCTGCGAAAAATAAAATTTACCCTCAAGAGTTGAAAAGAAATGCCATTGAAGATTACTTAACAGGTAAGTATTCAAAGCACGAGATTATGGCCAAATATGGAATCAGTGGTCAAAATGTATTCAACAGGTGGTTAAAAAAATATAATAGTCATAGTGATTTAAAAGACTCGAATAAAAGGGTGAGCCAAACTATGACTAAGGGAAGAAACACTACTCTAGAAGAACGAATTGAAATTGCGAAAACTTGTATAAAGAATCAAAAGGATTATAAAACAACGGCAACTCAACATAATGTGACTTACCAACAAGTTTACCAGTGGGTACGGAAGTTTGAAGTTGGTGGCGAAGAATCTCTTGAAGATCGCCGTGGGCGAATGAAATCAGCGGATGAACGTACACCAGAAGATAAATTACGGTTAAAAATCCAACAAATAGAACGTGAAAATGAAAGATTACGTGCTGAAAATTTACTTTTAAAAAAGTTAGAGGAAATCGAAAGGAGGCTTCGTTAAGTAAAATTCGTACGCAGAGTCATTATTTAGCTATTCAAGAATTAGCAGAAAAAGAAAAATTTCCGATTCTATTACTTTGTAAATTAGCTAACGTATCACGAGCAGCTTATTATAAATGGTTAAACCGCCAGCCAACATCGCAAGAATTGGAAAACAGACAGTTAGTAGCATCCATTAATCATTTATATAAACAAGTAAATGGTATTTACGGCTATCGTAGAATCACTATGACAATCAATCGTCAGCGCGAAAAAGAAGGCTTAAATAAAGTAAATAAAAAACGTATTTATCGACTGATGCAGATTTCCGATTTACAGGCAGTTATTCGATGTCGTCCAAAAAAGTACCGTAAGGTAACACCAGATTACACAGCTGAGAACGTATTAGCACGCGAATTTACGGCCAAAAAGCCAAATCAAAAATGGTGTACAGACGTAACTGAATTCCAGTATGGAAATGGTAAAAAGGCTTATTTAAGTGCGATTATTGATCTATATGACAAGTCTATTGTCAGTTACAAATTAGGACATTTAAATAATAATGATTTAGTTTTCAAGACCGTTAAACCAGCTATACGCCAGTTAAATCAAAAGGAGTTTCCTATCCTACATAGTGATCGAGGATATCAATATACATCAAAAGAATTCAAGCGAATCATAGAGAAAGCAAATCTGACACACAGTATGTCGAGAGTCGGCCGCTGTATTGATAATGGACCGATAGAAGCGTTTTGGGGGACTCTAAAAGTAGAGAAGTATTATTTACATAAGTTTGAGACGTACGAAGAGTTAAAACATGCGATTGATACATATATAAAATTCTATAACAACGAACGATATCAAGAAACATTAAACGGCTTGAGTCCTAAAGAGTTCAGGTCTCAAGCCGCTTAAAGCATTTTTATTATTTCCACTGTCTACTTGACAGGGAGCAGTTCACTCCTGCCGTTTCACTATTTTATTTTTTTTCTTGTACTGCTCCCGTAAAGTCTTCACGTTTCGTTATGTCTACACGCTTAATAAATAGCGCTAAAATTAAAGCTACGACTGTAACTGCTGCTGCTACGAAGAAACTGTACGTAATCCCGTCAAGCATTGCCTGTTGCATTACCTGTGCTTGGGCTTGTGCAATTTGCTCAGCAGTCGGCTGTACTGCAGATGAAGCATTCGCTTGCATATCCGCTGCAATTTCAGCTGCACGTGTTTTTGTGTGTGAGTTGAAAACTGTTACTAAAACAGCTGTACCAATTGCCCCTGCTACTTGCTGAGCTGTATTGTTCATCGCCGTACCATGCGGATTTAAACGGTTTGGCAATGCATTTAATCCGTTTGTCATAATCGGCATCATGACCATCGAAATACCTAACATACGGATTGTATAAACTGAAATAATAAATAAATAAGTTGAATCAACTTCCAAATATCCTAATCCGATTGTTGCTAATGTTGTAATCGTTAACCCGACAACCGCTAAAATACGTGGTCCGAATCGGTCGAATAATTTCCCTGTAATCGGCGACATAATCCCCATTACAATTGCACCTGGCAACATCATTAATCCTGCTTCAAATGGTTCGATTCCTCGAACACTCTGTACATAGGCAGGCGTTAAAATCATCCCTGAGAACATCGCTACAGATAATACCATCGATACGACAGATGCGAGTGCGTATGAAGGATATGTGTAAATACGTAAATCCAGTAAAGGTTGTTCCAAACGGAATTGACGAATGATAAACCAGGCTAAGCCAATTGCCCCTACGGTAATCGTTCCCCATACTTCTACTGCTGACCAGCCAGCTGAACTAGCTGTACTGAAGCCGTATAATAATCCGCCAAAACCGATTGTAGACAATACAATAGAAAGTATATCTATTTTAGCATCACGGTTTGGAAGGACATCTTCCAGTTTCCAAACTGCCAGTAAAAGTGATAAAACGGCAATTGGAAGAATCATTTTAAACAGAACGCTCCAGTCGTAATGTTCCACAATCCACCCTGATAGTGTTGGTCCAATTGCTGGTGCCAATACCATAACTAAACCGAACATCCCCATTGCCTGCCCGCGTTTTTCAACCGGGAAGCTGATCAGCATTACGTTCATTAAAATCGGTGCCATCGTTGCTGCCCCAGCAGCTTGAATCATACGACCTGCCAATAAAAAACTGAAGCTAGGCGCAAATGAGGCCAATGCTGTACCAATAACGAAAATCGCCATCGATAAAATGAATAAAGGTCTTGTTCTGAACTTCGTAATTAAATACGCCGAAGTAGGAACCAATACCCCGCTTACAAGCATATAGCCTGTCGCTAACCATTGTACTGTTGAATAATCTTTAATATCAAAAGCAGTCATAATAGACGGTAAAGCTACGTTTAATAATGTATTATTTAAAAATGCTACAAACGCCCCGACAAATAATACGGCAATCATTAAATACGGGGGTTTTTGAAATGTTTTTACATCTTTTGTCTGTTCCATATTTTTATTTCCCTTCTTTAATCTTTCAATCTTCCTATTTCTGTACTCGAACTATTTTATACTCGGAGTCCAATAAATTCAACAATTTTATACTCGAAGTCTAAAAACATTGCGAATCCACGCTTTAAACAGTAGAATGAGAGTACAATTCAGAGTATATAGTACAAAAAAATTCACTTTTATTACGTTATATGCACAGTAAATCGTTTTAATTGATATGGAGGAAGTTCATGAATCAACGAAAAAGACAGGTGCTTGATAGTGCATTGCAGCTTTTTATCGAAAAAGGCTTTCATGAAACATCAATACAAGACATTTTAGACAAAGCGCTTATTTCAAAAGGGACATTTTATAATTATTTCTCATCTAAAGTGGAATGTTTTAAATCGATTATGGAACAGACCCGATACGAAGCGAGCTTATTACGCCATGAAATGCTGCTAAATCAAGATATAACCGATGAAAACTTATTATTGGAACAAATTCTCGTTCTTATGCAAATCAATAAAAAGCAAAACTTAGTATCCTTGTTCGAAAATATCTTTCAATCGAATGACAAGGAGCTCCGTCATTTATTGGAACGCTATCGCCTATTAGAAATTGAGTGGGTATCCAATCGTTTCACAGATATTTTTGGCGAGGAAGTTCGCCCCTATTCTCTAGAGCTTGCCATTTTATATTTTGCGATGGTTCACCATTTAACCTATTCCCACCGTATCTTCTACAGTGAAATGATTGACCAGAAGAAAATTTTGCAAATTGCATTACGTAACGTTAAAGCAATTTATCCTATTATGTTGGAAAATGGCGACATCCTCATTACACAGGATGCCCTTCAACTAGTCGAAGAGAAAAAAATTTACCAGTCGATTACAAAGAACGATTTAATCGAAAAGGTTCAAGGATTCCTTGACCAGTTAAAACTCGATACCGACAATAGGGTGGGGACCCAATTCACTGAAAGTATTCTGGATGAACTGCAGCGTAACGAGTTGCGTCTTGCTGTTATCGAAGCTATGCTTAAGCCTTTCCGGGAAGCTTTTGTAAACACACCGCATGCCGGTGAAAATGTCGAGCTTGCAAATTTATTATGGTACTTCATTAAAAACGGGGACCAGAACTAATATTAGTGTCTGATGATCCTCACCAATAAAAAAAGTCGTATTGAACGTCATCTGTTCAATACGACTTTTTATTAGTTATTGCTCGTCGAGATGTGCACTTTTAATTGCTTGCCCTTAATAGGCGTTGTTTTCATCGATTTTAACACGAGATTTCCTTTTCCATTTAGAATTTCTACGAATGTAGATGTATCCAGTATCGTAATAATGCCGATATCAGCGGCGGTCATCCCCGGAATCTTTGCAATTGTTCCGACAAAATCAACAGCACGCAGCTTTTTCTTCTTACCGCCATTAAAATAAAGCTTCGTAATGTTTGCATCAACTTTGGCATTCTTTTGTTTTTTCTTTTGTGGTCGGCTCTGCATCTTTTTGTCAAACGCTTCGGCCTTTGCCTCAACTTCCTCGTGTGTCGGCAAATCCACCTTCGTAATCGTAAAGCCGATCAGTTCTTCAATCCCCGCAAGAAAATCATGTTCAAATGGTGTTACAAACGTAACAGCTTTTCCTTCCTTGCCGGCACGTCCTGTTCGACCGGTACGATGTACATACGCTTCTTTTTCCATCGGTAAATCATAGTTAATCACTAACGAAATATTCTCGATATCAATGCCGCGTGCCGCAACATCTGTTGCCACTAAATAACGGAAATCTCCGCGCTTGTAGTCGTTCATGACAAGTAAGCGTGTTGACTGGTCCATGCCGCCGTGCAGCTTATCGACACTGTACTCTCGGTCATACAAATAATCATGCAATGCATCGACCCGATCTTTTGTACGACAGAAAATAATGCACGTATCCGGATTTTCCACAACTGCAATTTTTTCGACAGCAGCTGTTTTTTCCTCATCCTGCACTTCAATAACGGCATGTTCAATTTTTGGCGCAGCCTCTTCAGATTGTACTTCGATATCAACCGGATCATTTAAGTAATTGGAAGCCAGTTTTTTTATCGATTCTGGTACTGTCGCAGAAAACAGCATCATTACTTCACGATGTTCTACATGTGCCAATATCGCTTCAACTTGCTCGATAAAGCCCATGTTGAGCATTTCGTCTGCTTCATCAAGAACAACATAGCGAATTTTATCGAGCTTCAATGTTCCCTTTTCGATATGGTCCAGCACACGTCCTGGCGTACCAACTGCAATATGTGTTTTTTGCTTTAATTCGTCCTGTTGATAACGGAACGGCTGCTTTCCGTAAAGTGCAGTAGCTTTAATACGTTTATAACGCCCAATATTGGTAAACTCCTCTTTTACTTGAACAGCCAATTCACGTGTCGGGGTCAATACGAGCGCTTGTGGCTTGTTTTCGATCCATTCAATGTTTTCGCAAATGGGAATTGCGAATGCTGCAGTTTTTCCGCTTCCTGTTTGTGCTTTCACAATTAAATCCTGTTCTTTTAATGCGTGGGGCAATACTTTTTGCTGAACTTCAGTTGGGGTACTGTAATCCAAATCTTTAAGTGCATTTTGCAATTCTGGTGATAATGGAAATTCGTTAAAATTAGTTGTCATATTTATTCCTCATTTTCTTCTATTAATGAATGATTCCCGGATCAACAATAGCGATAAATTTCCTTGTTGCCTTCGAGAGTGAAACATTTTTTAAATGGACAATTCCTAAACTGCGCTTAGGAATTGGCTGTTGGAGCTCAATTTCATATAAAAGCCCTTTATCCAAGTAATCGGTCGCAAACTCCTTTGTTACACTTGCGACACCTAAATTGATTTTTGCAAATTCCAATACTAAATCATGTGAGCCTAATTCGAATTCAGGTGAAATCGTATAGCCTTGTTCTTTTAGATAGTTTTCCACATAATTACGAGAGTTTGCCTTTCTCTCCAAAAAAATTAATGGCAGCTTCATGAGCATATCGAGGCGAATTGGCTTTTTTGATAAGTTTTTATATTTTTGTCCGCACACAAATATATCATGAATTTCCTTACAGGGGCTAACTTGAAGCTGGGGATCTTGAATCGGTAAGTTGCATATGCCCAAGTCTGCTTCCCCTGATTTGATAAAAGCCAATATTTCATTCGTTGTACCGTTTAAAACCTTTAGTTTAATGCCAGGATACCTAATATGAAATGACTCTAAATAAGGCAGTAAAAAGTATCTTGAAATCGTATCCCCTACACCTATACGTAAAACGCCTGTACGCAGATTTTTAAATTCGGCCATTTTTTCTTCACCCGCGTCTAAAATACCAAGAGCAGAATTAACGTATTCGTGTAACAATTCACCTTCTTCTGTTAAGGTTACCCCTTTTGGTGTTCTATTAAATAAAATAGTATCAAGTTCTTTTTCAAGCTTAGAAATAGACTGGCTAACTGCCGGCTGTGTCATGTATAAAGCATTCGCTGCCTTTGAAAAACTTTTACTGCGACTTACTTCATTGAATATGCGATATGCTTCTAACTTTATTATCATATAACCCTCACTTATATCTGATATTAGAATTATTAATTTTACTTATATCACATGAACAGGTTATAGTAAACATTGTGAGATTACTTATGTTTTGCTTAAAGGTAAGCAAAAGCAATTAAAATATAACTTACAGCTATTGAAGGAGAGATTATTTTGGAACGTGTAGTAGGAACGGTTGTACGAGGTCTTCGTGGCCCAATTATTAATGAAGGTGACGATATTGTTCAAATCGTTGTTGATACAGCGTTAAATGCTGCAAAGACAGAAGGCTATGAAATTGAAAATCGTGATATTGTGACTGTAACAGAATCTGTTGTTGCACGTGCACAAGGAAACTACGCTAAAATTTCAGATATCGCATCAGATGTAAAAGCCAAATTCGGAGATGATACAGTAGGTGTTATTTTCCCGATTCTTTCGCGTAACCGCTTCTCTAACATTTTAAAAGGAATTGCAGCAGGTACGAAGAAAATCGTTCTTATGTTAAGCTACCCATCAGATGAGGTGGGCAACCATTTAGTATCATTGGATGAGTTAGATGAAAAAGGCATCAATCCATGGACAGATGTACTGACAGAAGCTGAATTCCGTGGTCATTTCGGTTTTAACAAACATACATTTACAGGTGTGGACTACATCGAATATTATAAAGAATTAATCGTTGAACAAGGCGCGGAAGTAGAAGTTATCTTCTCGAACAATGCAAAAACGATTTTAGATTATACGAAAAGCATTTTAACTTGCGATATTCACTCTCGCTTCCGTACAAAACGTATTCTAAATGCTGCTGGTGCAGAAAAAGTGTTTGGTCTTGACGACATTTTAGCTGAATCTGTAAACGGATCTGGCTGTAACTCTAAATATGGATTACTTGGATCAAACAAATCGACAGAAGATGGCATTAAATTATTCCCGGATAACTGTCAACCGATTGTTGATGACATTCAAGCAAAAATATTGGCTGCTACTGGGAAACTTGTAGAAGTAATGATTTACGGTGATGGTGCATTTAAAGATCCAGTAGGCCAAATTTGGGAACTTGCAGATCCTGTTGTCTCACCTGCTTACACACCAGGTCTTGACGGTACTCCAAACGAGATCAAGTTGAAATATTTAGCGGATAACGATTTCGCTAACTTGCAGGGTGAAGAGCTGAAAGAAGCAATCAAAGACTATATTAACAACAAAGAAGAAGATTTAACTGGCAATATGGCCGCACAAGGTACGACACCTCGTAAGCTGACAGATTTAATCGGTTCATTATCTGACTTAACTTCAGGTTCAGGCGATAAAGGAACACCAATGATCTACATCCAAGGTTATTTCGATAACTATACGAAGTAAAAAACAAAAAGACTCAATTTGGTAGTGACCCCTTAAAGTTAGAGTTTTTATTATGCAGCTAATTGGCTGGTATGAGTTCGGTATTTTACCGGGCTCATGCCGGCCAGTTTTTGTTTAATTCGATCATTATTGTAATAACTGATGTACTTCACAATTTTCTTCTGTAACGCTTCATAGGAAATCAATACTTCCCCATAATACATTTCTTGTTTGAGTATGCCAAAGAAGTTCTCCATGGCCGCATTGTCTGCACATGTTGCTTTACGAGACATGCTTTGGAAAATCTTGTTTCTCTTTAATGTTTTCACCCATTTGTTATGTTGATAATGCCACCCCTGATCCGAATGAATCGTTGTTCGATAATTCGCCTGCTCATGAATAATCGGAAGTGTTTGGTCAAGTGCCTCCATTACGAAATCGAGTGTAGGGCGTTTCGACATACTGAAACCGAGTATTTCACCGTTGAATAAATCCATGATGGGACTTAGATACAATTTTTCATCATCTGTACACTTAAATTCGGTTATGTCTGTTACTAATTTTTGAAGGGCATTTGGTGTGATAAAACGTCTGTTTAATCGATTCTTTGCGACCTTACCCACAGTTCCTTTATAAGATTTATAACGAGATTTACGCCCGAATTTCTCACATTTCAAATTCATTTCATTCATGATTCGCTGTACTTTTTTATGGTTGATTATGTGTCCTTCTGCCTTTAATTCTGCGTGAATTCGGCGATAGCCATATCGACCCTCATGTTTCTCAAACGTCTCTAAAATCAATGTTTTCCATGCTTTATCCGGATCTTCCTGATTCATTTGTTTGATATGATAATGATACGTTGCTTCTGGAATGTCCACTCGTTTTAAAATATCTATCAATCGGAATCCTTCTTCTTTGAGTCCAAAGGTAATCGCTGCTTGTGCTTTTCGAGAAAGGCATCCGGATTCTCTCGAAAAGCCTTCAACTTTTTTAAATACGCAACCTCCAAACGAAGCAGTTCATTTTCGCGCTCTAACTGTTCCTCACGTGACAGTTCTTTTTCTTGCTTCTTTTGTGTAGTTTTTGATTTTTTAGACATAGATGGGCGCCCCTTTGCTTTTTCTTGCAGGCCCTCTATCCCTTCTTTTAAAAATTTACTGTACCAATTTGCGATTAAACTTGGATTATTCATATTAAATTGAATCGCTGTATCTAGATAAGAAGCACCTGTTTGTTTCATAAAGTTTAATATATCTAATTTAAATTGAACAGAATAAAACTGCTTCTTTTTCTTAATCGATAGGCTACCTTGACCAAATTCTTTAAAAGCACGCACCCAACGTCTTACTTGAGATTCTTCAGCGACGCCATGTTTCCTAGCTGTTACTCGATAACTTAATGAACTACTCAGGTAGTCTTTAACCACCATCAATTTGAATTCTTCGCTATATTTAACCATAGAAAAACACCCCAAAAGTTAGTTTTTTAACTCTAACTTTTGGGGTGCAGCACCTTTCCCTCAAATGGAAATTGAGTCTTTTAATTCCTATAAAAAAATAAAAGGTGCAAATTTTAGATTTCAAAATTTGCACCGCTTTTGATTTAAGCTAAAACTTTTTTAAATTACTTTTCAATGCCCTCTGTCCATTTGTTCACAACATCTTGATTTTCTTCAATCCATTGTTGTGCTGCTTCTTCAGGTTTTGTTCCTGAGTAAATGTTCAGCATAACTTCTTCGATATCTTCTGTTGTCCATTCAAAGGCATCTAAAATCTTGAAAGCATCAGGTGACTCTTTTTCTAAATTTTGACGTACAAATGTGTGAATGCTTTCTTCTCCGCCGAATACGCCTTCAGGATCTTCCAAATATTTTAAATCATAATTGGCAAATTTCCAGTGTGGGCTCCAGCCTGTCACAACGATATCTTCCTCATTTTTAATCGCTTGTTCTAAAGCAACTGTCATCGCACCCGATGATGATGGTTGTAATGACCATGATTCCAAGTTTGGATACGTTTCAAGTGCTCTTTCAGCAGCTGCAACTACACCTGCACCTGCTTCAATGCCTGTAATTGTCGATGCCGCTTCAGTCGATAAATCAGCAATTGATGTTGCTTCCATATAGCTTGGTACAACTAAACCGATTTTGGCACCTTGCAAGTTTGGTCCTAAATCTTCTACGTCTGCTCCGTATTTTTCATACTGTGAAGCATGTGTAGCAGGTAACCAGCCAGATACCATCGCATCTGCTTCACCTTTTGATACAGCTTCCCACATGATGGCATTGTCCAATGGTGTAATATCAACGTTATAGCCGACACTTTCCAGTACTTCTGCCACTACATACGTAGATGCAACTTCAGAATCCCATTCTACATAGGCTAATTCGATTGAACCTAGATCTTCTTTAGATGAAGTTTCTTTTTTCTCTGTTGTGTCATCTCCACACGCAGCTAATAATAGCGCTGCACTCATTGCTGTTGCTGCAGGCATCCATTTTAATTTTTTCATTTTACTTTCCCCCATTTGATTTTTGTTTATTTAAACTTTGTGTTAAACGGTCTACAATAATAGCGAAGATTACTAGACTTATCCCCGCAACAAATCCATTACCGATTTGTGCTCGTTGTAGAGCCGATAATACTTCACGACCTAAACCTGGCGCACCGATCATTGATGCAATAACGACCATCGATAATGATAAAAGTACCGTTTGGTTAATACCGGCCATAATTGTAGATTTTGAAAGTGGCAATTCTACTTTTACTAATTTTTGAGTGAAAGTACTACCATAAGAGTCCGCCGCTTCGATTAAATGAGTCGGAACTTGACGGATACCGAGATTTGTAAAACGTACAGTTGGTGGTAATGCGAAGATAACTGAAGCAAATACACCTGGTACGACACCAATCCCGAAAAATGCAACGGCTGGGATTAAATATACGAACCCTGGCATTGTTTGCATAAAGTCTAAAATTGGTTTCAAAATTTCTTCTACTACTTTTGATTTCGACATGAGGATACCAAGTGGTATACCAATTACAATCGCGATTAAACTTGAAAACAACACGAGTGTAAATGTATTCATAAGCTGTTCCCATAAACCTTGGTTTAAAATGAATAGTAAACCAATGATTGAAAAGATGGCTAAGCCGAATTTTTTGCCTGTTGCGAAAAACGCTAACACGGCAATGATTAAAATAAATACGTATGGTGGAATAGCAGTTAATGTGGATGTTACAAAATCCATCAAATCTTCACCGTTATTTTGAATAAAACGGAATTGCGCTGAAAACGTATCTGTTACAATATCCATCAGCTTTTCCACATTTTCCGCCACTGGTAATGGCGTCGCTAAATTTAATAGTTTACTCATTGTCTACACCTCCGTTTTTTTCAGAGGCTAACGACTCTAAAACAACTCCACGAATTAGTACTCCGCGCAGTTTCCCTTCTTCTACAACAGCTAATGGTGTCGGAGAATCGGAAATAACCGATAAAATATCCTGTATGACTGTAGATGGTTCAACAATCGGCATATCGTTACGTAAAATTGATTGCAGTGATTTTTCACCGGATTGCGCTAGCTCCAGTGCATCATTTGCAGTAATATAGCCTAAATATTTTCGGGCTTTATCTACTGCGAGCAAGACACTTACTTTATCTTCTCTCATACGCTGCAACGCAACTTTTGGCCCTTCATGATCAATTTGGATTGTCATTGGACGAATCATCGCATTTTCCGCTGTCAATACTTTTGAACGGTCCACATCTTCCAGGAATGAGCGGACATATTCATTTGCAGGGTTTGTCAAAATTTCTTCCCCTGTTCCTACCTGCATGATTTTTCCATCCTTCATAATAGCAATACGATCACCAATACGAAGCGCTTCATTTAAATCATGTGTAATAAAGACAATTGTTTTCTGTAAATTAGCTTGTAACTCCAATAGCTCATCTTGCATTTCTTTACGAATGAGCGGATCAAGAGCAGAAAAAGCTTCATCCATTAATATGATTTCTGTATCATTTGCCAAAGCACGTGCAAGCCCTACACGCTGCTGCATACCGCCTGATAATTGATCTGGATACTGGTCTTTATAGGAGAGTAACCCTGCATTCTGTAAAGCCTTTTCTGCTTTTAATCGTCTTTCCTCTTTCGGAACGCCTCTGATTTCCAGGCCATACTCTGCATTTTGTAAAATGGTACGTTGCGGGAATAATGCGAAGTTTTGAAATACCATGCTCATTTTTTCTCTGCGAACAACTTGCAGGCTCTTTTTATTGAGCTTTGTAATATTTTGATCATCTATATAAATATCACCACTCGTTGGCTGAATGAGACGATTGAGTAAACGGATCAATGTAGACTTCCCACTTCCTGAAAGCCCCATAATTACGAAAATCTCACCTTCTTCAATTGTCAAACTTGCTTCATATACACCGACAGTAGCATTTGTTTCTTTTAAAATCTGTTCTTTGGATTTTTCTTGCTTCACGAGCTTCAATGCCTGTGATGTATTTTTTCCAAATACTTTAGTGACTCGGTCAATTTTAATTTTCCCCATAATCCACTTCCTAATAATAATTAATTTCATGCTAGTAACAACTTTATATTTATCTCGGGTTGTTAAAAGCAACAACTTTTATATTAATAGACGTTGTTACTATTGTCAAATGAGAATTGATTTTTATGTACATCCAACTAGAAATAAAGTCCCTTAAACAGAAAAAACTACTCCCGAAATACAATGAGGGAGTAGTTTGTTTTTGTTGAAAATTTGACACTCTATATCGAATCAGATTGAAAGTTGTTACTTTCCAGCTGTAAAAAGTGTTTTACATTCGAATAGCATTCTTCTTTACCGATAAAAAATAATGTATCACCCGCGGACAATGTTGCGTATGGCCCAGGCGAAACAATCAGCTCATGATCTTTTTTGATTCCAATTATTGTAGCACCTGTTTCCTGCCAGAAATTGATTTCGCCAACATTTTTTGATAGGAATGGGCAATTATCGGTAATATCAATTTGAAAAGGTACAAACGGGTTAATCGATTGATATCTGCTTGTCCGATTGACCATTTCTCCTAATGTATCCTGGAAATGATGCAACTCATCAATTTGGCGTTCAATACTGTCAGTTAATTGTTTTTGTAAATCTCTTATTGATTTGACACCAGTTAACCGCTGAATGTATTTAGCCGCATTTTCATAGGAAACGATGACAACACCGCTTCCCTTTGTCGCTTCTACTATATTTAAATCCTGTAGAACGGCAATCGCTCGTCTAGCTGTTTCCGATGAAACACTGTATTGAGATGCCAGCGATGAACGGGCATAAATCTTTTCCCCGACAACATATTTTTTTTCAACAATTTTAGCGGCAATATCTTCTGCTATTACTTGATATTTAGGCTGCTTAATTTGGATTTTCTTCTCCATTAATTGCACTCCTTTGTGCTGTGTTCAGTATGCATAAGCAAAATTCCTATATTTATACTATATCGAAATTATATACCTTTTTATAAAAACCACAAATAGTTCACTAATTTTGAACAAATTTTTTAAAAACAATTATAGAAATAAGTTTTATTAAATGTAGGTATTTTTTTCTGTTAAATACTAACAATAACATTATTCACTGTTTTATTCGAGTTATTTCTTCCTTTTTCGACAAAGCCAATACTTTAGCACTTTAACTCAATAAACATATTTATTATCCACAAAAATAATGTTAAAATTTTGATTATTGTAAATTAAGAAATAGGTGTATCAATGAAAAAAATATTTAGAAAAAAACCAATCAATGACCTTTTACTTAAAAGCGGAAATATGCAGTTGCCTAAAACAATGGGTTCTTTCGATTTGATAATGTTAGGTGTCGGTGCCATTGTCGGTACAGGCATTTTCATTTTACCTGGGACGGTCTCTGCTCTCCATGCAGGCCCGGGGATTGTCTTCTCCTTTACGATTGCTGCAGTCGTTTGTGCATTAGCCGCGCTATGTTATTCTGAGTTTTCTTCTACTGTACCCGTTGCAGGAAGTGCCTATTCATATAGCTATATTGTCTTTGGTGAAATCATAGCATGGCTGGTCGGCTGGGCATTACTATTGGAATACGGCCTTGCAACTGCTGCCGTGGCAACAGGCTGGTCAGGATATTTCGTATCGCTGCTGGAAGGTTTAAATATCCATTTACCGGTAGCATTGACAGGGGCATTCAGTCCTGAAAACGGTACTTATATTAACTTGCCTGCAATTTTAATTATCTTTGCGATTGGTGCTTTACTTTCATTAGGAATGAAAGAATCAACTCGTTTTAATGCAGTATTGGTTGCCATTAAACTCGGCGTTATTTTATTGTTTATTGTAGTTGGCGTCTTTTATGTGAAGCCGGATAACTGGACACCCTTCCTGCCATTTGGGATGAGCGGTGTATTCACAGGTGCTGCACTCGTATTTTTTGCTTACTTAGGCTTTGATGCCGTGTCTTCTGCTGCGGCGGAAGTAAAAAATCCACAGCGGAATATGCCAATCGGAATTATCGGTTCCCTGCTTGTCTGTACAGTATTGTATATTGTAGTTTCACTTGTACTGACAGGGATTGTTCCATATACTGACCTCAATGTAACCGACCCTGTATCGTACGCGATGCATGTTATCGACCAGGAATGGGCAGCGGGGATCATATCGCTTGGTGCTGTCATTGGCATGATGACCGTTATATTAGTCATGATGTATGGCGGGACGCGATTATTAATGGCCTTTGCCCGTGACGGCTTAATGCCTAAAATGCTGGCACACCTAAGTGAAAAGCGCAAAATGCCTGCTAAAAATACGTGGCTGTTTACATTGATTATTTCGTTTTTTGCAGGATTTGTTCCATTGGACTTGTTGGCGGAACTTGTAAATATGGGTACATTGGTCGCATTTATTTTCGTTTCTGCCGGCATTTTATATTTACGTAAAAATAAAAACTTACCGCAAGATCGATTTAAAGTACCATTTTATCCTGTATTACCAATCTTATCATTTATTCTTTGTATTTTTCTGATTACGCAACTTTCCTTGCACACATGGATCGCTTGCGGAATTTGGTTTATTATCGGTATAATCGTATATTTCACGTATGGAAAAAAACATTCTACGATGAATTCTAATACTAAATAACGGCAATGTGAATTGGTACTATAACCGCTCTATTTAAAAAGCGCAGCAAATTTGTTTTCATAATTTGTTGCGCTTTTATTTGTCAGTTTGTCAGAGGGACAGTCCCCGTCATATCCGTAAATAATATTGTGCAAATCTTCTGACCTGGTTAAATTGTTTGTTTTTGAACCTTTTACTGATGCCAACAAATTGCTAATATGAGAGATAATTTCAAGCAAGGGAGCGTCAATTATTATGGAATCATCACGTTCAATTTCTACTTCATCAGAAAAAACAAAAGATTTAATTATTACGAGTCTTCTTATTTCACTTGTATTCGTAGCAACATTTTTTATTAATATCCGTTTGCCGATTGCTGCAAATGGTGGGCTTGTTCATTTAGGGTCTGCCATGCTCTTTATTATCGCAATCTTATTTGGTCCAAAAAAGGGTGCGTTGGCCGGAGCATTCGGTATGGCACTGTTCGATATTTTATCTGGATGGACATTGTGGGCACCATTTACATTCATTACACGTGGTCTGCAAGGCTATATTGTAGGAAAAATTGCTACAATGCATGGGAAAAATGGGGGAAGCTTTATTTATAACTTAGCAGCTATCGTTATCTCGGTTCCATTTATGCTTGGAGGTTATTATATTTGTGAACGTGTTCTCTATGGAAACTGGATTATCCCACTTGCATCAATTCCAGGAAATCTCGTTCAAAATGCAGTAGGACTAATCATTGCAATACCAGTATGTATCGCTTTGAAAAAACTGCCCCTTTTTAAATAAAATGAAACTTTAATTAGTGGGGGGTTTCCTCATCCCCTATAGAGACGAGACCCCGTTAATGAGGATAAAAAAATTGGTTAGCGGCCAATTTCGCTAACCAATCCTATTTTTATTTTACTAATTTGCTAATTGCTTTAAATGCATCGCCTTTTGCTACTTGCTGCATTTCGAATAATGCCATTTCCACACTAGTTACGCGTGCACCAAGCTGCATCATTTTCTGGATGCCTATCTCTCGATTACTCGCTGTGCGTGAAGACACACAGTCTGCCAACACTTCGACTTCATAACCGTTTTCCAGTAATTGAGCTGCTGTTTGATACACACAAATATGGGCTTCAATTCCGGCCAATAAAATCTTCTTGCGTCCTGTTTGCTGTAATGCTTGTACAAATTCCTCAGTATCATAAGCACTGAATGTAATTTTTTCAATCGGTTTTTCATCTGTTAAATGCTCCGCAACTCGCTCATCTGTCGGACCAAGCCCTTTTGGATATTGCTCAAGCCATAAAATAGGTAATTCCAATAATTTTGCCCCTTGTACCATTGTGGCAATATTACTTACAACGAGTGCGCTTTCCTCAACAACTTGCGCCAATTTCCCCTGAATATCAATCAGTACTAATACTGCTTCTTCTTTTTTTAACATGAATATACCTCCCCTAAGTTGCATTCTTCTCTATTATACTGAACTTTCCCACTAAATGAATAGTAGATCCTCCATTGAAACGAAATGCATGACACTGTATAGTGAAAAGAGAAATGGAGGATTCACATGTTGCGTCTTAGTTGGCTTATAAGTATGGGCATTAGTTTATTTGGAGTATTAATCATTCAGCACTTTTTTACGGTAAAACCGGACGATGTTGCAAATGGAGGAAATCTTGGTGCTCTTGGTTTAGCGCTTGTTGCACCATTTATTATACTTAGTTTATTTATTACGTTTCGCTTCTTTACTGAAAGCGCCAGAAACGCAAAGGATCAGCTTATGCGTATGATTTATTTAGTATTTGGAATTGCGCTGTTAGTGGCATTCATCTATTATGCCATTGATTTTTCAAATAATGTGTATGCATCCCTCGGCGGTGATACGAAGACACCGGGTTCCACAATCTACCGTTTCCCCCTATTAAATGAGTATACGAATCACGTTTTTCTTAATTTTTATACGTTTGGAATTGTTCATACATTAAGTGCTTTAATCGGAGCTGCTAATGGAATGTTCAAATCTGCCAAACAATCTCCGCAATTATAAAAGAGGGTGGGACATAACCAAAAAATGCCATTTTCTCTTAGAGAAAATGGCATTTTTTTGCTGAGCGGAAAAATTGATTTCCATTCCGGGACGCTTTCCGCGGGCGTGGCCTGAGCCTGTAGTCTCAGGCGTCACGCTATTCCCGCAGGAGTCGCCCTCCATTCCAATCAATTTTATAAAATATCCGTTTCTTAATAAGGTTTTTCTCCTTAGTTTATGAAATTACTACTTCTGTCCCAGCCTCTTTATTATATTTAATTAGCGTACTTCTGCACCAGCTGCTGCCAATGCTTTTAATACTTTATTATGTGCTGCTACTACTTCTTCGTCTGTTAATGTACGCTCTGGGTCGAAGTATGTTAATGAGAAGGCTACTGATTTTTTACCAGCCGTCATTTTCTCCCCTGCATAAACATCAAATACTTTTACTTCTTTCAGTAAAGAAGTTCCGGCACCTTTAATAATGCTCACAATTTCACCGGCTGGAGCTGCTACATCCAATTCTAATGCGATATCACGACTCATAGCCGGGAAGCGCGGAATCATAGAATAAACAAGCTCTTCTTGTGTTGCACTTAAAATGGCATTTAAGTTCAGTTCGGCTACATATGTTTCTTTTACATCAAATGCTTTTTGTTCTTGCGGATGAAGCTGGGCAATGACACCCACTTTTTCGCCATCTAATAATACATCAGCTGTACGGCCAGGATGTAAGCCGTCTACTTGCGCTTTTACATAGCTTACGCGAGATGTTAAGCCTAATTTAGCAAATACCGCTTCAACAATACCTTTTGCAACGAAGAAATCAACATTTTTCTTCTCGCCCTGCCAAGTATTATCAATCCATTTACCTGTTAATACAAGCGCTAAGTGTTCTTCTTCAAATGGAAGTTCCTCAGCTGTTTGTCCAAGGAAAACTGATCCGATTTCGTATAATGCTACTGTTTCCGCTTGACGAGCTACGTTATAACTTGCTGCCTCTACTAAGTGGGGAATTAAGCTTTGGCGTAGTGTAGAGCGTTCTTCAGACATAGGCATTAATAACTTTGTTGTCTCCTCAGCTTTTAATGCAAACTTTTGAGCGTGCGCTGCTGAAGTTAATGAGTAAGTTACCGCTTGATAAGGACCGGCACCTTCCATTACATTGCGTACGATACGGCGTCCTGCTTGATATGGCGTTAACCGGCCAACTTGTTCACTCGCTGGTAGGCTTACAGGGATCTCATCGTAGCCATACATACGTGCAATTTCTTCAACGATATCTTCTGGAATTTTAATATCCTGACGTCTTGTAGGCGCATCAATGATTAATAAACCATTTGCCGCTTCCACATCAAATTTTAAACGCTCTAAAATAGAAAGCATATCCTCTAAAGAAATTTTCATGCCTAAACGGCCGTTAATAAAGTCAGGTGATACTACAACACGAGCTGGCGTTTTATCAAGCTCATCTACTAGCACTGTACCTTCCAATACTTCTCCTCCTGCTAATTCAGCAAGTAATTGTGCTGCACGTTCTGCTGCAGGAAGGACACGGTTCGGATCTACACCTTTTTCAAAACGTGCAGAAGAATCCGAACGTAAGCCGATTTCTTTTGAAGTACGACGCACAGATGCCGGGTTGAAGTAAGCTGATTCGATTACTACTGTCGTAGTAGAATTGGACACTTCTGATTTAGCACCGCCCATGACACCTGCAACCGCTTCTGCTTCTTGACCATTTGTAATGACAAGATTGTGGCTTGCTAATTTACGCTCCTGATCATCAAGCGTCGTCATCACTTCGCTATCACGAGCCATACGCGTTACGATTTCACCAGTTGCTAATTTATCGTAGTCAAATGCATGTAATGGTTGACCGTATTCCATTAATACGTAGTTTGTAATATCGACTACATTATTATGTGGACGTACACCTGCAGACATAAGCGCATGTTGCAACCATAATGGAGATTCTTTTACTTCAATGTTTTTTACAACCTTCGCTGCGTACATTGGGTTTGCTTCTTTATCTTCTACCGTTAATTTTAATACATCTGCCGCTTTTTCCGCTGAAGCAGTATAATCGATTTTCGGTAATTTTACATCTTGAGATAAAATCGCTGCCACTTCATAAGCAACGCCAAGCATGCTCATTGCATCTGAACGGTTCGGTGTTAAACCAAGCTCAAGTACTGTATCACGTAAGCCTAAAACATCTAATGCATCGGCACCTGGAGTGGTATCAGCTGGAAGTACATAAATCCCTTCAGCATAAGCTTTTGGTACAAGACGGCCTTCAATGCCCAATTCTTGAAGCGAACAAATCATCCCGTTTGATTCTTGGCCGCGTAATTTCGCTTTTTTAATTTTAATGCCGCCTGGTAATTTTGCTCCTGGACGCGCTACGATGACTTTTTGACCTGCATCGACGTTTGGTGCACCACATACGATTTGCTGAAGCTCTTCTTCCCCAACATCAACTTGGCATACATTTAATTTATCAGCTTCCGGGTGTTTTTCTTTAGACACAACATGACCAACAACAACATTTGTCATACCTTGTGAACGGTCAATTACTGCATCTACTTCAATCCCTGCACGCGTAATTTTTTCTGCTAATACATTTGCTTCTAATGAAGAAATGTCTACATATTGACTTAACCATTTTAATGAAACTAACATTTATATTGTCCTCCTTCTTACACTTCTGCCTGGTGGAATTGTGATAAGAAGCGTGTGTCATTTGTATAGAAATGACGAATATCATCCACACCGTATTTTAACATTGCGATACGTTCTGCACCGATACCGAAAGCGAAACCTGAAAGCTTAGTTGAATCGTAGCCAGCCATTTCAAGTACGTTCGGGTGTACCATACCAGCACCTAAAATTTCAATCCAGCCAGTTTGCTTACATACATTACAGCCTTTACCTGAACATTTATGACAAGATACGTCAACTTCTACAGAAGGCTCTGTGAATGGGAAGAATGATGGTCGAAGGCGGATTTCGCGTTCTGCTCCAAACATTTTCTTGGCCAATGCATCAAGAGTTCCTTTTAGGTCAGACATGCGGATATTTTCCCCGATTACAAGACCTTCAATTTGCATGAATTGGTGAGAGTGTGTCGCATCATCTGTGTCACGACGGAATACTTTACCTGGGCAAATCACACGAATCGGTTCGCCTTTTTTGGCTTCCATTGTACGTGCCTGAACTGGAGAAGTATGTGTACGCAATAATGTTTCTTCTGAAATATAGAATGAATCCTGCATGTCACGGGCCGGGTGACCTTTAGGCAAGTTCATAGCTTCAAAGTTATAGTAGTCTTTTTCTACTTCAGGTCCTTCTACGATTTCGTAGCCCATACCTAAAAACAGGTCTTCGATTTCTTCGATTACACGTGTTAACAAGTGACGGTTTCCTGCACGTACTTTTGCACCTGGTAACGTCACATCGATTGACTCGTTTTCAAGCTGCGTTAAAATTGCAGCTTCTTCTAAAACAGCAACCTTTTTCTCAAGTTCAGCTGTTACATTTTCACGTACAGTGTTAACTAGGGCACCCATTTTCGGACGTTCTTCTGCAGAAAGTTTCCCCATTCCTTTTAATAAATCCGTGATCGGTCCTTTTTTACCTAAGTACGCAACACGAACGTCGTTTAATGCTTTTAAGTCAGCAGCATCGGCAATTTTGGCTAATGCTTCTTGTTCCAGTTGCTTTAATTGTTGTTCCATTTACAAAGTCCTCCTTATTTAGTTAGAGAATAAAGTTAGCTTCTTCAATCCGTTGATTTCCATTTCGGCGGACGCTTTCCACGGGCACGGCTCCAGCCTTCTCCCTCGCTTCGCTCAGTCCGGGTGCTTCCGCTCGTGCTGTTCCCGTAGGAGTCGCCGCCTACATTTCAATCAACTAAGTATCTCCAAAAACTACAAAATTCCTACTCATTAGAAATAGTGACATAGTGCCTGCTCTGAACCCGTTGCTTAAACAAATTCATATATACGCACTATAATCATCACCATTTTTGAAAATAAAAAATCCTCGTCCCCTAAGAAAGGGACGAGGACGAGTTTCGCGGTACCACCCTAGTTATTGCGCAATTGCAATCACTTCATTGGAGCTAACGACTATGTCTAGCCGGCAATCCTTTCACCACAAGTGGATCCCGGATGCTGCTCGCGGGGTGAACTTCACTATACAATTTGTTAGCAAGCTTTCAGTCATTGGCTTGCATTCCCTAAAACAAATGTTGTATACCTACTCTTCCCGGTCAACGCATTTCGTAATATATTCTCCAACTAGTTTAATGCATTTTCATACATTTATCAACTAGCTGGCGTGTTTTTCATCATTACATATCCCATAGAAGGATTAATAAAGAACCTAAAACAGTCAATACTACTAAACCGATTCCGTATACGATGTTTGAGTAGATAGCCCACTTGTCATTTGTTTCACCAGCGTGCATGAAAATCATAAATTGTAAACCTGCTTGAATGAATGCTGTTACTAAAAGGATAACCATTCCAGTTGTGAATGACATATCTGTGAAGTAAACAAGCATTGCAACCACTGTTAAAATCAGTGAAAATACGAAGCCCATAATTTGGCCGATTGGAAAGAACTTAGCCATAGATTACATCATTCCTTTCAAGTAAATGAAACTGAAGATGAAGATCCAAACAACATCCAGGAAGTGCCAGTATAGTGAGAATACAAATGTTTTCCCTGCTGTTACCGAGTTAAGTCCACGTTTGGCAATTTGGATCATAATGAAGATTCCCCAGAATAAACCGAATGTTACGTGAAGACCGTGTGTTCCTAACGTTGTTAATAAAGCAGATGTGAAGGCACTTGTAGTAATACCTGCACCAACATGTACATAGTGTACAAATTCATAAATTTCTACAGAAATGAACGCTGCACCAAGTAATAATGTAATACCCATAAATGACAATGTCGCTTTTTTACTTCCAAGACGCATTGCATGAATGGCTAAACCGATTGTAAAACTTGATGTTAAAAGAATGAATGTTTCTGCAAGTACTGGACCGATTTCGAAAATCTCAGCTGCAGTTGGGCCATTACCTGTACGACCTTCTAGAACAAAGTATGATGCGAATAATGTACCGAATAACATAATTTCCGCACCTAGGAAAATCCAGAATCCGAAGATCTTCAGGTTATTTTCCTCTGTTGAATATTCCAATGGAACATTGTTATTAACTTTACCCATTATTTCGCACCTCCTTCTTTTTCATATTTTTTCTCGATTAATTCAACTTCTTCTTTATGGATATGGTAGCCATGGTCGTCTTCTAGTGAACGGTAACCCATACAAGCTAAAATACCGATTAAGCTGATGATTGCCAAAGTAAACATACTGAATACTAGAGCGAAACCACCGATGAAGAAGAATACTGATAAAATAAATGTTTGACCTGAGTTATTCGGCATGTGAATATCTTTAATTTCACCTTTGAATAACTTCGTGCCGTTTTTCTTAGAATCCCAGAATGCTTCTGAAGTTGAATCAGTTACGTCTGGAGTAATTGCAAAGTTATAATGCGGAATTGGTGTATGTGTCGCCCACTCAAGACCACGTGCATCCCATGGATCTGAACCGATGTCGCGTGGAGAGTTTTTGAAACTGTACCAAATGTTCCATACAAGCATTAAGAATGAAACAGACATGATCCCGGCACCAACGAACGATACCATGTTTAATGTACTGAATCCAGCTGCATCAGAGTAAGTGTACATACGACGTGCCTGACCATCTAAACCAGTGATATACATTGGAATGAATGATAGTACGAAACCTATAGACATTACCCAAACTGTAGCTTTACCTAGACGCTCATTTAACATGAAACCGAACATTTTTGGCCAGTAGAATGTTAAACCTGCTAACATTGCGTAAACAACACCAGGGATGATTACGTTATGGAAGTGAGCTACTAAGAACATTGTGTTGTGGTATTGGTAGTCCGCTGCTGACATCGCAAGCATAACCCCTGTTACACCACCTAATGTGAATAAAGGAATGAAGTGTAATGCATACAACATTGGTGTTGTAATAACAATTTTCCCTTTATAAAGTGTAAATAACCAGTTGAAAATTTTAACCCCTGTTGGGATCGCAATTGCCATTGTTGTGATCGAGAAGATCGAGTTCGTGAATGCACCTTGACCCATTGTAAAGAAGTGGTGAGTCCATACAGCGAACGAGAATACTGAAATTAAGATCATTGACCAAACCATTGACGTGTAACCATATAAGTTACGACGTGCGAATGTCGAAATAACTTCAGAGAAAATACCGAATGCCGGTAAAATTAAGATATATACTTCAGGGTGACCCCAAACCCAGAATAGGTTGGCCCAAAGCATGTCCATACCACCGTCGCCGATAGCAAAGAATTTAGTATCCCATAGACGATCCATCGTACCCATAGCTAAAGCTACTGTTAATACTGGGAACGCGAATACGATAATTAAGTTTGCAATAAGTGCAGACCAAGTGAACATTGGCATTTTAAATAATGTCATACCTGGAGCACGCATTTTCATGATAGTCGTAATGAAGTTAATACCTGTCATTAACGTACCAAGACCGGCAATTTGAAGCGCCAGCATGTAATAGTTTGTACCAACTGATGTACTGAATTCATTATCCGCTAATGGGAAATATGAAGTCCAACCAGCATCAGGAGATCCACCAACGATGAACGAGATATTGAATAATCCCATACCCATGAAGAATAACCAGAATGCCAAGTTGTTTAAACGCGGGAACGCAACGTCGCGTGCCCCGATTTGTAATGGTACTAAAAAGTTAAAGAAGAATGTAATGAATGGCATTGCCATGAATAAAATCATGACTACTCCGTGAGTTGTAAATACTTCGTTATAGTGCTGAGCGTCTAAGAAACCGTTATCTGGAACAGCAAGCTGCAAACGCATCATTACGGCATCGACACCGCCGCGGAATAACATAACTAAAGCGACGATTAAATACATGATACCAATTTTTTTATGGTCAACAGTTGTAATCCATTCACGCCATAAGTAGCCCCATAATTTAAAGTAAGTAACGATTGCTACTAACGCGATTGACCCTAAAACTATAGAAGCCATTGCGATATAAATTAATGTGCTTGGGTGTGGAACTGCAAACTGTGCAAAGAATTCCGACATAGTAGTACTCCTTTCGAAAAGTTGTTACTTTCAAAAATTAGTGTGAAGAATGATCCTCTTCATCTTCTTCGTCTGAAGATTCATGGTTGTGTTCTGGAGCTGGTGAGAACTCTAGATGTGTACCAGTGTAAGTTTGTTTACCAAGATGACCTGGCTCTAATAATTCGTCAAACTTCTCTTCTGTTAATGGAGCAGCCGTTTCATGAACTTCTGTTACCCATTCATCAAATTCAGTTTGAGTTAATGCTGTTACATCAAAAATGTTTTCTGCTGTACCACGACCTGAGAAGTTCGCGTTACGTCCCCAGAATTCGCCTGGGTTGTCAGCAGCTAAGTGTAATGTTGTTACCATGTCTGCCATTGCGTATTTCTGACCACCAAGTTGTGGAATCCAGAAACTTGTAATCGGACCGTAAGAATAAAGTTTGAATTCAATTGCACGTCCGGCAGGAATGTACAGATAGTTTACTGTTTCAATATCTTGTTCCGGATAGCTGAAGTGCCATTTCCAGTTTGATGATGAAGCATAAATAACTAAAGGTTCCTGATCTTCATATTCTTGTGGAACATTCTCAACAATGTAGTTACTCTTAACAGAAACAAATGATAAGAAAATAACGATGATTACAGGAATACCAATCATAATTGTTTCTACAAGCCAGTGACCATGAATATGCGGTGGCTCGTAATCCGGACTTTGTTTTGATGCACGGTATTTAAATAACATAAACACCAAAATTGCTAATACTGTTAAAACAATCCCTGACATTAAGTAAATTAATAACATTGTGTCATCGGCTTGTCTTTGAGCTTGAGGACCTTTAGGATCAAGTACTGCTAACTTATCGTTACAGCCTGCTAATAGAATAGCACCTAGTCCCATGAAAGAGAGTAATGTTCCCTTCATATTTACTTTCATAGTTGGACTCCTTTCCAAATAAATAGAGCTTGTTAGATTTTGCTTAAGCGCTTTCATGTGAGAGCGAAAATAAAATAATGATGATAGTGCGACTTTGAATGAATAATTTCACTTATTACCATTTACACTATGCATATAGTGGCAATTAGCCAGATCATCAATTCATCACCATTTAGAACCTTTAAATTGAATCCCATAAACAACAGTTTGCACACTATTTTAAAAAGCATTATTTTATTTTTTTGTTGCGACAACTTAAGGCGTCTGTCTAACCTACTTAGATTTTAGTGAAACATCAAATAGGTGTCAAAACATCAAAATGGAAAAAACCCTTATTTCTGCCATTTTTCGAGCATTTCTGTTTTAATATTTTAAAATAATAACGACAAATGCAGGAAAATAGAGCGTTTACGAGCTAAAAGGTAACTTCATTTCAAAAATGACATTTCTATGAACTCGTTAAAGTTCATATTTTGCGACTAATCAGAAAGCTGAAGTTGTTTCATATTCTGGGTTTTATTCCCTCTTATTTCCTGTTTTTTTAAAAGAAATGGGATTTTATAAGCAATTACTTACAAAATCCCCACTTTAACTTTTCACCTGTTTATTTTACAAATGCATACAATAAAATTCCTGTTGCCACTGCAACATTTAGTGATTCTGCACCGCCTAATATAGGAATGATAATGTTCTGGTCAGTTTTCGCCAAAATTTGGGGATTAATGCCACTTCCTTCATTACCAACAATTAAAGCAAATGAATCACTCGGTTCCACTTTTTTATATGAAATCGATTCATCTAAAGAAGTGCCATAAACACGGATACCATCAGCCTGCAGGTTTTCCACCCACTCCATCAAGTCACCACGTACTACCGGAATGTGGAAATGGGAGCCCTGTGCAGAGCGCAATGATTTTGGATTAAATGCATCGACGCTGCCTTTTCCAAGAATGACAGCATCAACTCCTGCCGCATCCGCAGTACGGATCATCGTACCGATATTTCCCGGGTCTTGCACTGCATCGACTAATAAAACTTTACGCCAATTAAATTGTTCATCTTCGGAGATTTGGCGCTGCTTACAATGGGCAAATACCCCTTGGGAATTTTCAGTTTCCGCAATTTCTTTTGAGACTGCCTCATTTACATGGACTAATACTACTTCATCTATTGCCCATAACAATGGTAGATCAACACCATCACGCACAATAATCTGGACGATTTGGTCTTTATGCTTTAATGCTTCTTCCACTAAATGAAAGCCTTCTACAATATACTCTCCTGTTTTTTCTCGCTCTTTACGTTGTGTAACAAGCTTTTTCCAATGCTTCACTAGTGCATTTTGTGTCGATTCGATTTTTTTCATTATTTCCCGTCCTTTTTTACGTACTCGATTGTATATTCTATCACAATTATTTTGTAATCCATAACGCAATGCCATGTATAAAGTTTATTATTTTGTACAAAGTATGGGAAAAGGAGGTTTCATATGGATTTTCAAATTCGACAAGCAATTACTGCCAATGTAACGGGCTCAGATGCCGCTGAATTTCAGGATATCGTCAATGATGCAATTGCACGGGGCGAGGAGCATTTACTTCCAGGCCTTGGTGTCTTTCTGGAAAAATGGTGGAACGGTGCAAGCGAAAGCGAGCGAAACGATTTTTCACAAAAATTAGCAAAACAATTTGTCAGCTAATAACTAAGCATTACCACCCATTATTCCATTATCTTTCCATACAAAAAAGCAATCCAGCGTCTCCCGGATTGCTTTTTCTATGTAGTGATGGGGCATTCCATCTTGAATACAGACATCACTTGTAGTTCTTCATGAATCATCACAGCGTCTCCCGTTGCTATTCATGTTGGACTACTACATTATTTATTTGCCCTTCCTGCCCATAAACAATGTATTGTTCGCAGTGTCGACTACAACCCGTAGTACAATGCCAGCTGCTTGTTTTACGCCATTAAAGATACTAATACTGCTTTTTGGGCATGCAGGCGATTTTCTGCTTGCTCAAATATATAAGAATTTGGACCGTCAATAACTGACGTCGCAACTTCTTCCTCTCGATGTGCCGGTAAACAATGAAGGAACATATAATCCGGCTTTGCATGGGCAACCAATTCATCGTTAATCTGGTATTTCGCAAAATCTTTCAGTCGTTTTTGCGTTTCTTCTTCCTGCCCCATAGATGTCCATACATCTGCATAAACAGCATCTGCATTTGTAACAGCTGCCACTGGGTCATTCGTTACGACAATTGTACTGCCGTTACGAGAAGCAATCACTTGTGCTTTTTCAATAATACGCGTATCGCATTCATATCCTGGTGGTGTTGCAACTGCTACATGCATACCAACATGTGCTGCAGCAACAATAAGCGCATGTGCTACATTATTGCCATCACCTACATAAGCAATTTTTAATCCTTTCAATTCCCCTTTATTTTCGGCAATTGTTTCAAGGTCAGCTAATGCCTGACATGGATGATCAAGGTCCGTTAACCCATTAATGACCGGAATCGAGGCGTTATCAGCCAATTCTTCAACCATCTTATGGGAGTTGGCACGGATCATGATTCCGTCTAAATAACCTGACAATACTCTTCCTGTATCAGATATTGGTTCACCACGGCCAATTTGCATATCGCGCGCATTCATATACATTCCATATCCGCCAAGCTGCTGCATACCTACTTCAAATGATACACGTGTACGCGTTGAACTTTTTTCAAAGATCATGCCAAGTGTCTTACCTTCCAATAATCGTGGACATTTGCCCGCTTTTGTAATTATTTTCAACTGTGTAGCAAGTTCAAGCAGTTGCTTCACTTCTTCACTCGTATAGTCAAGCAATGTTAATAAGTCTTTTCCTTTTAAACTTTCAACCGGCTTTAATTGCACCTCTTCTAATAATTTCATTATTACACACCTCTGTGAGCTTTATGTTGGTTTTATTATACAAATGAATAAATATAAAATCAAGTGAATTATTATAAATTATTTAAATTAATTAAATTGTATAATAATTACACTCATTCCTGAACGATGAGATAACTACTTGAAGGATATATTTTATGTTTTTTGGAGAATATTTCCGATTTTTATTGAATTCTAATTCATTTTTAAGCATACTATTTACAGCAGTACATTTTGGAAATAATTTACTCTATAACTGATTTAGGAGGAATCATTATGCCGAACGCGATCCACACAGTGGAATTACCATTATCTAATGAGATAATATGGCATTTTCTAAAGGACTATAATAATTGGGCACCATTAATTCCAGGTTATATTGAGCACGAAGCAATACATGATACGCAGTTCACTTGGACTTTACTTGCAGATTTAGGGTTCACGAAAAAGAAGATTATTCTTCAAGTAGATATAACTGATTCTGTTGAACCGACTGATGTAAAATTTAACATAAAAGGTTTGTCCGACAACTTTGACGGGAACGGCTACTTTAACATTGCAACCGGCAATAATGAGTCCACTCAAGTAACAGGCAGCCTGGATTTATCTGCTGGCGGTTTTATGGGGATGATGATCAACCCTGTTTTGGAAAGTTTCGTACCTAAAGCGACGTCTGATTTAACGAACTCAATTGAAACAAAGCTTACTGCCCTACATGATGTAAAATAAACAAAAAACCATTAACTTTCCTGACAATCGGAAAATTAATGGTTTTCGGCTTCCCCTAAAAAGATTTCTCAAATTTGATTCATTTATAGAGAACTATTGAAACACACCATTGCGTATAATTGTAGTATTTACTGTAACGTTCACTTTCATTTCGGAAAACATTTCATCCCATTTTTTTTTATCAATATCCGCTTTTCGATTCTGTGCTTTATAATATTCGCCAAACTGGAATATATCGGTATTGATTTCATGGCTATAGTCTATAATTTGATTAATTTCACTTTCAATTTTCTTGTTGATTTCTTTCTCAAGTTTATGAATGATGCTCGGATTATCCATGCTCACATCTGAATCAACTTCCAATAACCGACATTCAATTTTAATCGTTAAATTGAATTCAGGCACTGCCGAATCTACTAGTTTAATCTTCCGCTTTGAATTTATAGAGTCAATGGCTATTGGTAGTCCTTCCGAGGAATCAGGGGGGGATTTTTCCAATGTTGTTATAGGTATTTCCATTTCAAGCGTTCCATTATGAGTCTTCCCTTTAACCATCAATATATAAATTGCTTCCTCTGCCGGGAGTTTGCCGACTATTTTCCCTTCGTTAAAAAAAGCTATACCAGATATTTTGATATTATTTTCTTCTCTTTCTAATATCGGCATGGAATAACTATCTATAAATGATAGTTTATCTCTATTGATTTCATGGAGAGTCGATGAAATAATATACTGCTTGTCTACATTATATTTAATTAATTGATAAATATGTTGTCCAAGATCAGATATATTTTCATACTTATACTCTAATAGTTCGTTCAAATCCCCTTCAACAGAAGCTATATATGTTGCATTGCTGATTTCGGAATTCATTTTTAAGATATGAATGTTCTCATTTAACCCTACTTTCGCCAGCTCTTCACCGTACAACACAACCCGTAATTGCCCTGAGCCAATAGTCTTCGATGTTTTTAAATCAATTTTTGAATGTGCCCCCCTACTTGTTAATGCAGTTGCAGATTGCAATTCAATTTTACTTTCTAAATCCGGATTAATTTGTCGGATAACAGCAGTGGCGGCCAACTTATCCTCATCAGCTAAATCAAAGCCTACCAATGTTGTTAAACTGATTCTTTCAAGAATTTTCTGTTCTGCACAACCTACCAAAACGATAATACAGGCAAACAGCAAAATCAGTTTTTTAAACGTAGTCAGCTCCTTCATTCCCTTCTCGCTTGTCGTTTAAAGACTTTTTTCTTTAGGAGAGCAATGAAATATAATAAGACAGGGTAAGCAAATACGATATAAAATGCGTAGTACCCAAAATAGTTGTTGAATGTATTAATCTCAAACCGTGTCTCCACAATCAACGATCCTATAAATATAAAAAGGGAGAAAATAATAATAAATTTCTTATCGGTTATATTAATTATTCGGCTAATCCCCCTATAAGCAGACCATGCAAATAAACAAAGGTTCGGCAAGATTATCATCATCCAGTAACAGACCGTTATCAGTTCAATCCGTTCAAGAAATGGCAAACGGACAATGCTGAATAATGATAATGTTGCCCAAATCGTTTTCTCAAGCTGTTCCCCGCTAAAAAATGTTAATGTAACCAGCATAACAAACAAATAAATAGCCAATGTAAACAGCAATCCAAAATGTACAAATTTTTGCGCCTTATTCTTTTCTTTGACATATGGATAAACCGTATTAATTATTTCAAAACCTACAATCGTAAGCGTCATCGAATACGCTCCTTTGAGTAGACTTATTAAATCATTATCTAGTACAGGCAACAGGTAATTAACATTCGAATATTCAATAGGAAATAACAGTACAATTAAAATCCAGAGACTTAAAAAAAAGCTAAAAAAACAGACTCCAATTATTACTCGTAGGCCGCCCGTGAATGCATAACTTACAGTTATAAGCAGTGTAATGGTAATAAACGAAGAACTTAAGCCTGGAAATACCCATGTATTAATAACATCTGTATAATTTTTAATAATGGCAAAATACGCCAAACCGCAATAAACAATATAGGTCACATTAATAAAATTCCCTAAGTATTTACCGAATAAATCCAAATTCACTCCATAAATATCATTTGCTTCGTACAATTCCAGCGTTTTAATAATTATAAAGACAATAAAATGTGCTGCAATAAAACTAATAATGATGGAAATCCAGGCATCTTGTTTCGCATCTTTATAGATAATGCTTTGAAATCCATGAACTCCTACACCTATTTGAGCAGAAGAAATGATGAAAAAGAGAAGAGGGGCATTGAATGTTTGAGTGGGATTAATTTGCAGCATATTCTTCACTCTTTCACCTTCTCCTTGTCTCCCTTAAGATTTACACGCATTTTTGAATAATCAGGATTCTCCACTCTCGCATTTAATGATTTCCGAGCGATGAACGGATATGGTAGACGAACAAGGCTATCGCCCAAATCTTTAAGTCTAGGTGGGTATAATGGCGCCATATAAGGAGCGCCTAAACTTGTTTGTCGTAATAGATGAATCACAAGAATACAAAGGGCAAGCATTATACCATAGTAACCCCAAAATCCAGCTAAAATGATGATTGGAAAACGTAGCAGCCTAATAACATTTCCCATCATATAACTCGGTGTTATAAAGGAAGACAGCGCACATAGAGCGACAATAATTATTAGAATATTACTCGTAATCCCTGCCTCCACTGCCGCTGTACCAAGTACGATCCCCCCAACAATCCCAATTGTTTGTCCTATTTTTGTCGGTAATCTTGCCCCAGCCTCACGAAGCAATTCCATAATCAGCTCCAGAAATAGCGCCTCTAATATAGGAGGAAACGGTACTTTAGCCCTCGATTCACTAAGCGGAACTAAAAGCGGCTGTGGGATCACTTCATAATGAAAAGTTAATGATGCAACATACAGTGGTGTAAAAAAAATAGAGATAAAAATGGCTGCAAATCTTAGCCATCTTACAAATGTTGCAATTGGCCACCTCAAGTTTTTATCTTCTCTACTTTGAAAAAACTCAATAAATGAGCAAGGGCAAAGTATCCCCATCGAACTGCCATCAACAAGAATGCCTATTTTCCCACCCAATAAACCATCGCAAAATCGATCGGGGCGCTCCGTTAATAACATCTGCGGAAAAATAGACAGGGAACTGTCATCGATTAACTCTGCCAGTTCCGCACTATCAATTAAATCTTCAATATCGAGAGCTTGTATTCTTTGTCGGACAGTATTTATATTTTGTTCTGATGCAACACCATCTAGATAAAGTATAGAGAGCGATGTATTGGTCTGGTTTCCTACCTTTAATTTTTCATTACTAAGATTTTTACTTAAAATAAACCGTCTAACAAGCGAGATATTTGTTGAGAGACTTTCATTAAACCCCACTTGCGACCCGATTACTTGCGATTCATTTTCAGGTGCAGACAAACTCCGTGATTCTCTTGCTGGAATAATGACCATAGTGACCAGTGCATGTCCCGCCACATGAATCATAACAGCGCCCGTTAACATAGTATCGATACTTTGATTTAATTTATTTTCCACGTTTACTTGTGGCAGAGGTAACTGACTCTGGATACTACTCGGTGTTCCTTCTTGTATATTCTGCAGAACAGGTAATATTTTACCGTTCAATATATCTTCTTTTATTAAGTTATCGATATACAAAATAGTAATTGAATCTGTTACATATCGAATTACTAAATCAGCCGGTGAATGAATTTGCTCTTTTACTTTTTTTATAAAAACATCAGTTGAATCGGAAATGGGTTGCCAATCATCCGTTTTGGTAGTTACTTCGGAAGTTGATAAAGTAGATTGTTTTTCACCCTTATCTTTTAAAGGCCCTGTTAAATCTCCTGTTTGTTTTTTGAACGTTGCCTTTTTATTCTTTTTTTCAAAAAACATAAGCTTCCCCCATTTCTATGTTTTGCTGATTAATGAATTCATTATTTCCAAATTATAGTCAAATATTCAAAAAGTACTTATTTTTATTAAGAAAATAGGTCGGGTTGCGGAATTTACAGAGACATAAGAGGTTGGTAGTTAAAGGAGGTATGTTAAAATAAAATATCCATTTCCTTATAAGGAAATGGATATTTTTTCATATTATAATATTAAGCTGCTAATAATTGTTCTATCTGCAGTTTTTATATTATTCAAATGTAATTTTATTTACTGTGTCACGGTCTAATCGTTTAATTACTTCTACAATTAATTTAACCGCATTATCATAATCATCACGATGTAAGATTCCTGCATGTGAGTGAATATAGCGTGTTGCAACACCGATTGCCAATGATGGTACACCATTTGCTGTAATGTGAATACTACCTGCATCCGTACCGCCGCCAGCCATTGCTTCGAACTGGTATGGAATGCCCGCTTCTTCAGCTACATCAAGGACAAATTCACGTAAACCTGTATGAGATACCATTGATGCATCATATACGACGATTTGTGGACCTGCGCCCATTTTTGAAGTCGATTCCTTCGGTGTCACGCCCGGCGTATCGCCAGCAACACCAACATCTACAGAAAATCCGATATCCGGCTGTACTTTAAATGTAGAAGTTTTCGCGCCGCGAAGGCCGATTTCTTCCTGTACATTCCCGACACCATACACGATGTTCGGATGCTTTTCATCTTTTAATGCTTTCAGTACATCAATCGCAATCGCACAGCCAATGCGGTTATCCCATGCTTTCGCTAATAAATGCTTTTCATTTTTCATTACATTGAATTCGAAATATGGTGTAATCATATCGCCTGGACGTACGCCCCACTCCATTGCTTCTTCTTTTGAAGTGGCACCGATATCAACGAACATAGTTTTAATATCTACTACTTTGTTTCGAACATCTGCCGGTAAAATATGCGGTGGCTTTGATCCGATCACACCAATAATTTCTTCCCCTTTACGTGTTGTAATTGTCACACGTTGGGCAAGCATTACTTGGCTCCACCAGCCTCCTACTGTCTGGAAGAAGACAAACCCTTTATCATCAATGCGTGTAACCATGAAACCAACTTCATCCAAGTGACCTGCAACCATAATTTTCGGACCGTTTTCATCGCCTACTTTTTTTGCGATTAAACTTCCTAAGTTATCTGTTTCCACCTCATCTGCATAAGGTGCGATATACTTTTTCATCACCTCACGTGGTGCACGTTCATTTCCTGGTATACCGTTTGCATCTGTTAAATATTTGAACATTTGTAATGTAGCATCAAGCTTTGTCATGTCGGTTTTCCCCCTAATAATTACTCATCTTTATTATAGCGACAATATTTCGAAATGTGAAATAGTTTCTCGGCACTATGTAAATTAATAGCCATTTCGTTGTCGTTCATAATTTTTTTCATTTTTTAATTCATAAGCATGCAAAACATCATCAATTGAAAAATCCAGGTTGTAGGCAATTAAGCTGTATTGTTCCCACATCGCCCTGTAATTTTCTTTTGTTTGGTGCTGCAGAAAGGTCAGGATAGTCTGTGTCGCATTCAGGAAGGTTTCTGTTAACTCTTGCTTAACCTTTAAAAAGGGCCATTCTTCTAGCAGAAAACCGCGCATATTTCCTAGTGAGAGCATAAAGTGGACCGAGTCGACATACTCCTCCAAAAGAACAGCTCTTTTTGATGGCCCCTTCGTTGACCAGAACTTGAAACAGCGTGTTTCATTGGCCAATTCACTTAGCTCAACTAATAATGCGAGGCCTTTTTCGGCAAATACATCTTTTTGTACTTGTTGGTTTTCTTCAATAAATCGGTCTAGCTGCCGTTGCTTTTCAAATAATTGACGAAATTGCATCAAAACATCCCTCTTTTTCAAAATAAAATGAAACTTTTTATACTACTCAATCGTATAGGAGGGAATCACCGTAAGCAAGGAGGAAGTTTCATGGCTTTATTGTTACGAATTGCCATCATCCTTCTCATCATTTACATATTTTACAGAGGGGTACGCTACTTAATCGACCCAAAGCGTAAATTGGATGAGGCCTATGAAAATGGACAATATTATTTTTATGATGATGTGAAAAACATTCGGAAAAACTTTTTCATATCGTATAAGGGGGCATTATTTGAAGGAGAAAAATATTTAGGTACGACGGACAATGCATTTGAAGTCGTAAGTATTTTCGTCTTTGTCCATGATGCGATGAAACTTCAAGGGTTTACGAAAGAGGATTTTATGTATTTGGAAAACGAGATTCTCATGAATTATCCAAACGCCTCGATTAATTGGAAAAATCCGATAGAAAAACTGATGAAAGACTAACTGGGGACAGCGAACCGTATGATTGTACGGTTCGCTTTTATGTTTGAAACCTTTTTCATATACATCCGTATAAATGGATTTGAATAAAGTTTAAAATATCGACTATTTCCTCCACTTGGCATTGTCATGATGCTCCTATTATTTATTAGTTAAAACAGAACCGGATGCTGCATTTTACTGCAGCATCCGGTTTACCGATTATGTCCGTAATGCCCGGGATTTGCAACTGCTCCAATCGTACTTACCCAGCGGTTAGTATAATTGAAGAATCCGGCAACATATGCGGCTTCCAAAATTTCATGGTCATTAAAACCCGCTTCACGTAGTAAATCAACTTCTTTTGTCGTTATTTCATTTGGATACCTTGTTACACGGTAGGCATAATCACATAACGCACGCTGCTTTTCCGTAAGTTTTGCGGAGCGGTAATTGTATGTTAACTGGTCAACCCATCCCGGATTTTTTGTTAGCCCCCGAAGGACATCACTATGTGAAGTAAGGCAATAGCTGCAATTATTTGTCGAAGAGACGACAAGCCCGATCATTTCCTTGTCTGCTAATGATAAATACGTTGTTTCTTCATTGAACAGAGAATATTTAAATTCCAAAAATCCTTTATACTGCAGCGCATTCAATGGAAGAATTTTAAATAAATTATTTACAAACCCATTTTGCTCCTGCTGCTTTTCAACATGTTGATCGAAAAGTTGCTGTATATCTTCCGGTATTTCCTCTTCATTTGGCTTCTGTAAATAAGATAATTGCTCTTCGTATTTACTCATTTCATTACTCCCCGCTTTCGAATTTACTGAATTTATTATAAATTACAACTACTAATCTAACAAATGAATAATCTTTTTCAATGCATAAAAAAAGCACAGACAAATTTAGTCTATGCTCCAAGATCATATTAAAATAGCTGAACTAGTATAAATATATGAATTGCCCCAAGTAAAGGAAAGCCAAATGCAAATTGGTTATGCTTCGTTTTATGACGAAATAAGTACATCCCTAAAACACCGCCAAGTGCGCCACCGAGTACCCCTAATGTTAATAGTGTTCTTTCGGAAATACGCCATTCCTTCTTTTTAGCGCGTTCTTTATCTATGTACATATATACGCATAGTACGAGTGAAACAACTGCGACATATGAAACTGCTGCTAATCCCATCTGAATCCCCCTAGTCAAAAAAAGACTGATAAGGAGCAAATCCCTATCAGCCTTTATTGTATACTAAAATTATTTAGCTACTGCTTTTTTAGCTTCTTCAGCTAATTGAGCGAATGCTGTGCTATCTGTTACAGCTAAGTCAGCTAACATTTTACGGTTAACTTCGATACCTGCTACTTTTAAGCCGTGCATTAAACGAGAGTAAGATAAACCGTTCATGCGAGCAGCTGCATTGATACGAGTGATCCATAATTTACGGAAATCACGTTTCTTTTGACGACGGTCACGGTATGCATATTGACCTGATTTCATTACTGCTTGGTTAGCTACTTTGTATAACGTGTGTTTTGAACCATAGTAACCTTTAGCTAATTTTAAAACTTTTTTGCGACGAGCGCGTGTTACTGTTCCGCCTTTTACGCGTGGCATAGTAATTACCTCCTGCTAATTCTTTCGAATGCTAATTTTTATTTTTGTTATTAATAATCTTTTAAACGGTCAAGATTATTTCATGTAAGTTAATAATGTACGGATACGCTTGAAATCGCCTGAAGTTGCAACTTTTGCTTTACGTAAGTGACGTTTTGCTTTAGTTGATTTGTTAGCGAATAAGTGAGAGCCATAAGCACGGTCAAATTTTAATTTACCAGTACCTGTTTTTTTGAAACGTTTCGCAGCTCCACGGTGAGTTTTCATTTTTGGCATGTCGATTTCCTCCTAAACTTGTTTCTACATACGTATTATTTCTCTGTCTTCGGTTGAAGAACTAAGAACATGCTTCGGCCTTCCATCTTCGGTTTTTGTTCAACCGTAGATACTTCAGCACAAGCTTCAGCAAAGCGATCTAGCACACGCTGACCAATTTCTTTGTGTGTGATTGCACGACCTTTAAAGCGAATTGAAGCTTTAACTTTATCTCCTTTTTCAAGGAACTTAATCGCATTACGTAATTTCGTTTGAAAATCATGTTCATCGATTGTCGGGCTCAAGCGAACCTCTTTCATCACGATAACTTTAGAATTTTTACGAATTTCACGGTCTTTCTTTTGCTGATCGAACTTAAATTTACCATAGTCCATGACACGAGCGACTGGTGGCTTGGCTTGAGGGGCCACAAGGACAAGATCCAAGTTAGCACGAGCGGCAATTTCCAACGCTTCTGTACGCGTTTTTAAACCAAGCTGATCACCATTGTGATCAATTAGACGAAGTTCTCGCGCGCGGATGCCTTCGTTTACATACATGTCTTTGCTAATATTAATCCACCTCCAAGTGTTTGTCGCGAATACATGAGTTGGTGTAAAGTATAACCCTGTCGAACGGTACAACTCTGCGTGATGTCCATATGTTCTTCTTGTTTTACAAACAAAAAGGACGGACATTTGAGATGTCCGCCCGCTATATGTGCATACGCATTCATGCGTAAAACAATTCAACGTTTCTAATACCTGCACGTAACTTATATAAAAGCACTTGTCAGGTGAGAAGCGGGCAGCCTCTACTTTCAAACTTTTGTATTCATAACTTAAATAATCTTAACATGAGATCCAATTACCGTCAAGCATTTTTATATGATTAATTTACTTTAAAAAATAAATGAAATTAATTTTCACTTCCGGGTTTCACTCAAAATATTCGTGGTATCTAATTAGGGACCAACATTTTATAGAGATGTAAAAAATGTTATTACTATCGAAATCGAAGCTTACCATTACTGACAACAAAAAAGGTGTCCCGCAAAATGCGGGACACCTTTTCATTTTATTTCTTCACTTCTGCAGTAATGTCTGCCAGGAACTGTTCAAAGCTGATTGTTTCTGAATCCTTCGAACCGTAACGGCGGATATTTACCGCATTTTCTGCTACTTCTTTATCTCCAAGTACAAGCATGTACGGGATTTTTTGCATTTGTGCTTCACGGATTTTATAACCTAGTTTTTCTTCGCGGTCATCCATTTCCACACGGATACCAGCTGCAGCTAATTTTTCTTGTACTTCACGTGCATAATCATAGTGCACTGCGTTTGATACAGGAATAATTGTTGCTTGCACTGGCGCCAACCAAGTCGGGAATGCCCCTTTGTATTCTTCAATTAAGAATGCTACGAAACGTTCCATTGTCGATACAACACCACGGTGGATAACAACTGGGCGTTGAGGCTGACCGTCTTCACCAATGTAAGAAAGGTCGAAGCGTTGTGGTAATAAGAAGTCAAGTTGTGCAGTCGATAATGTTTCCTCTTTACCAATAGCTGTTTTTACTTGAACGTCTAGCTTCGGACCATAGAATGCTGCTTCATCTTCTGCGATGAAGTAATCATAACCAAGCTCATCCATTGCTTCTTTTAACATCGCTTGTGCAGTTTCCCACATTTGATCGTCATCAAAGTATTTCTCAGTGTTGTTCGGATCGCGGTAAGAAAGACGGAATGAGAAATCTTTAAGATCAAAGTCTTTATAAACTTCTAAAATCAGTTCCACTACTTTTTTGAATTCTGCTTTAATTTGATCCGGACGTACGAAAATGTGCGCATCATTTAAAGTCATCCCGCGTACTCGTTGTAGACCAGATACGGCACCACTCATTTCATAACGGTGCATTGTTCCAAGTTCTGCGATACGGATTGGTAAGTGACGGTAAGAGTGCAGACCGTTTTTGAATACCATCATATGGTGAGGACAGTTCATTGGACGTAAAACAAGTGTTTCATTGTCCATTTCCATTGGCGGGAACATGCCATCTTGATAGTGCTCCCAGTGTCCTGATGTTTCGTATAATTTTTTCGAGCCAAGCACTGGTGTGTAAACGTGTTTGTAACCTAAAGATAATTCTTTATCTACAATATAACGTTCAATAGTACGGCGGATTGTTGCACCGTTTGGTAACCAAAGTGGTAAACCTTGACCAACTGTTTGGCTAGTCATGAATAAATCCAATTCTTTACCGATTTTACGGTGGTCACGTTCTTTTGCTTCTTCAAGCATTTGAAGGTGGTGTTTCAACTCGTCTTTACTGAAGAATGCAGTACCGTAAATACGTTGCAGCATTTTGTTGTCTGAGTTACCGCGCCAGTAAGCACCTGCTAATGATAATAATTTGAACTCTTTTAATTTGCCTGTAGATGGTACGTGTACACCACGGCAAAGGTCAAAGAAATCACCTTGGTAATAGATTGATACTTGGTCATCTGCTGGAATTGCTTCAAGTAGTTCTAATTTGTATTCGTCGCCGACTTCCTCGTATATTTTTTGTGCTTCATCACGAGAAACGTTTTTACGCTCGATTTCAATGTTTTCAGCAATGATTTTTTTCATTTCTTTTTCGATTGCTGGTAAATCTTCTGCAGTAATCGGTGTTGGTGAATCGATGTCATAGTAGAAGCCTGAATCGATAACTGGACCGATACCTAATTTTGCATCCGGGTAAAGACGTTTTACTGCCTGTGCTGTTAAGTGGGCAGTTGAATGGCGAAGAATTTCTAACGCTTCGTCTGATTTGTTAGTAATGATTTCGATCGCACCATCTTGTTCGATTCCTGTTTTGGCATCGATTAATGTGCCGTTGATTTTCCCGGCTAAAGTTGATTTTTTAAGACCTGGGCTGATTGAGCCTGCAACGTCTAATGTAGATGTTCCCTTGGCAAATTCCTTTACTGCGCCATCCGGGAATGTTAATTTGATCATTTCTGACATGTTGTTGTCCTCCTTTTAAGGTTTTTATTTCATTGAGAGTAGCAAAGTGTCGTCATCCTAATCCGTTGATTTCCGTTTCGGGCGGACGCTTTCCGCGGGCGTGGCCTTACACGAGCGTCTCAGGCGTCACGCTATTCCCGCTGGAAACGCAGTTTGTAGCGAAAGGCGATAGCCGTCAGCTACACTCGCCGCCCTACACTACAATCAACTAATCTATAGCTATAAATTAATTTGCTCCCATAATTTTTTATCAGCCAAAATATATTAAGGCAAAATAAAAAGCACCGTCCCAACAAAGGGACGATGCTGTATGCTCGTGGTGCCACCCTTCTTCCTTCTTCGCAAAACGAATCAGAAGCTCTCGGTCAGTTAACGTACTGAGAAACGATGACGGATTGGCCCCGTCACTGCTCGAAGGTAGTAAAGTAAAACGCTTGTGCTAGGAAGCTTGCAGCCGTGTCTTCCCTCTCTAAAAGCCAGTTCGTTAAACTTGTTGTCCTTTTCAATGCATTTATTGTTTAATTACGTACAAAGTATACGCTCGATTTTGCAGAAATGCAATATTGAAAAATAAAACTTTCAATATTTTATTTTCTGCGGTTTGTTCCTGTAATTTCAAGCGGTGTTGTTAATGCCTGTACTCGTTGTAAAATACGGCCTGATTTCATTTCGTCAATTGCCCCATGTTCGGTTACCGCCCATTGTTCTTCCAATTGTTTGTAATTGAAGTTGGACGATATAAACGTCGGTAATTTTTCCGCCATTCGATAATGCAAGATTGACCCGATAATTTCATCTCTTGTCCATGTAGAAATCGGCTCTGAACCTACATCATCCAGCATCAGTACCGGCACTTTTTTTACAAAATCGATTTTCTGCTCAATCGATCCCTCTGTTACCGACGACTTTAATTCTCGGATGAATTCCGGCATATACACTAACAAAGTTTGAATCCGTTCTTTGGATAAAGCATTTGCGATGGCACCTAAAATATAGGTTTTGCCAACACCAAATGTTCCGTATAAATACAGCCCTTTTGCAGGAAGTTCTTTTGTTTCCCGATATTGCTTCCTGAATTCGACCATAAACTGTGTTGCAGCCATACGGGAGTTATCATTCATATCCATTTCATTAAAGTCTGCATTCAGGACATCTTTTGGCATATACATGGTCTTCATCATTGAAGCTAGCTCACGCTGATCATCTTCTTTTAACATTTGCTCACACTTGCGGTAAATAATATTAATCTGACCATTTGAAAGCATTAATTGCGGAACATGGCCTTTATAGAAATTTTGACACTGCGATGTTGAACCGGCTCCACAGCAAGTGTGCTTTTGCTCTACAAATTCAAAAAGTGTCGTCATTCCATATTGAATAACAGCCGAGTTTTCCGTCATATTATGGTCATTCATAAACTGTTGTACACTTGGATGTGATAGCACCCGGTTTTTTAATTCATTATATTTTTGCTCAAATGATGGGATATTAATTTTATTGAGCGAATCTTTTATTGGTTCGATCGTACTCACCTGCTTTTTAATCACTATTTAATTGCTCTAATAACTTTTTGCGTTGCTCTTCAAAATCAATTGGGTTTTGAGTATTGCTAGAATTAGTTTGTTGTACAGGTACCTGATCTTTTTCTTTAAACCAATCCGGCACTACGCCAACTTTCCTTGCACCGCGTTGTTTGTTCTTCTTGTCTTGCATTTCAGTATAAACTTTCGCTTGGGTAATCGTCTGAATTTTATTGTTTCGCCATGTATTTGCGACACTGTTAATATATTTTTCAGGCAATGCACCTTCTGTCTTTTCCATTACATACTCTAGCATGTAATTGACGACAGCCGGGATCATCTTGTAATGCAGGATCAACTTTTCTGCTGTTGCGACAACATACGCAAATGGTTCATGACCATCGTTTAATTCTTTTGTAAAAAGATAAGGCGTCGCTTTTTCATAGCGGGCCAATTCAGGCGTAAACACATAATCCCCCGGATAATATTTCGGTAAATCCTGCTCGGTAATTTTCACGTCTACTTTGTTTTCTTTATAATTTGTTTCAATGTAAGCAAGTGCATCTTTAGCCAACAGGATATCTTTCAGCTGCATATTTAGTGCCAGCGTCTGAATTTGATTACGTCCAAAACGGCTCGTTTTATTCGTTAATATAAATTCAAGAATTGCGTTGACAACACCAACTTTAATGCCATGTTTTAATACAAGGTCATCCACTTGCTTCACTAACATTTCAACCGGTTCTTTACCGTTAAGTAAGTTTTTCATGAAA
Organism: Solibacillus sp. FSL K6-1126; assembly: GCF_038003445.1. Lineage (NCBI taxonomy): Bacteria > Bacillati > Bacillota > Bacilli > Caryophanales > Caryophanaceae > Solibacillus > Solibacillus sp. FSL K6-1126. Next base: position 3,010,826 of record NZ_JBBOPD010000001.1, read on the forward strand.
TCATATGGCAATGTTTCATCGAAAGCCGGAATCCATTTTGACATATCCTTAACCGTAACTTTAAATGCAAGCGGTGTATCCATCGTAATTTTAGAAGCCTTCAATTGAGATCCATCGCTTTCTTCAACAATACCAAGGGCTTCCAAAGCATTTGCAGGCGGATTTAACATCCAGTTACCTGCGATTGACTGCACAAAGTTTTTTGTCAGTTTCCCGTTACTCTCGTTGTAGGCATATTCCATCAGCACGTTGACAGCGCCGACCGAAAGCCCTTGCTGCAATACGAGTTCCTCCGCTAAATCGACAATAAATTTTACCGGCTTTTTCCCTTTATACAGCGATTTCAAGAAATAATAAGGAACCGTTTTATCATAGTGAATTGATTGGTCATCTACCGTTAAATAATCTTCTGTCACTTTAATAAGATTGCGTTCATTTCGCTTTTCAATATAGTCCAATGCTTGCTCTGCTGTTTTAATTTGATTGTATCGGATTTCAGATGCCAACGCTTCTACAAACGATTCTGGTAGGTTTCCTTTTGTTGAATCCCAAACATGGCGAATAATGACGTTCGCCACTTCGATCGGTATATCATAAGAACTGTAAAGCGATTCTGCTATTTTCACATGCCCTGAAAACGGTTCTTCACCATGAGTCAATATAAGTAAATACTGATAAGGCGTAGAATTTTTAAAATCAACTAACGCTGAATCAGGAGAATCATTTTTCGAGTTATTATTTTCTTCAACTTTATTCAAATCGTTATTCGTAACCGTAATTTGCGATAAATTTTTCGATTTACGATCACGGTAGCTATGTTCAACTTTTGCAATTTCCATTGTATTTTCAGCTGTTTTTGCACCTTTTTTCAGCCAGTTATTCATGACAACCTTCATAAAGTTTTTATTGTAATTCAGTTCATCATTCATTGAAATATAATGAATCAAAACATTCAATGTGCCGTAAGATACCCCTTTTCTAATGAAATTGTTAAATTCCATTACAACGGATTCCGGTGGCAAATAACCATTAAATTTTTGAAAAACTTCTATCGGTGAGGTTTTTTCTAAATACTCGATTAAACCTTCTTTATCATTAATATTTCGCTGTGTTTTTGCAGGTGCAGTGTTCATTACTTCTACCGAACGGAAAATGTCCTGTTTTTTGATCAGTTTCGGTTTCGAGACACCGACGTTCAACTGGTAATATTCTTCACAGCGTTTTTCCAGCTCTTTTTTTGTAAGTCCATCATCTGTATCCCATGCCAATAACACAATTCTTTGCATGTCCGTTACAGAGAAATTGTACATGAAAGCTAATTTGGCAATAGCAATTTTAATATCAAGTGTAAATAATTTACTCGGAATCAAGTTTTGGCTCATGCCCATCATGAAGCTTTTGAAATCAAATAAGTCATACTCAAACGGGTACGACATTTTTGAACGTTCATTTACCGAACCTGTATTTTCCTGCATGACTTGCTTTAGCTCAGTTTCTGTTATTGCTACAAATGCATCGTTAAAGCTGCATGTCACATCTTTGTATCCATGTAAGGAAATATCATGTTTCGTTAATTTATTTCGCAATGCTTCATACTGTTCACGACCGATTTTTCGTAAAAGTGCTACCGAAAGAATCGAATCGTCAAAAAAATCGCGGCCAGTCAAAGGCGGATATAAAATATACTTCATTGATTTATATGAATCCATCATTTTTTCAAATGACTTCACTAAACCAATTGCCTCTAATACAATTCTTGCTTGTAGTAATTGCTTCGGTTTAAAACTTAATGAATCTAGCAGGTTGCTATGAAAACAAGTTGCTTTTTCCTGTTGTTGTGTTTCAACCCATAACTTTAAATATAATGCGGTAGCTTCAACACCGATAATCGGCTGATAGCATAATTGCAATGCAAGCTGATGCTCACTAGTGATATTTTGAGGGCAATGAATTTCACAATGGTCATATGGATTTAGCTGATTCATCATTACCATTTATCCCTCCTAACACTTATTTGTCATTTGACTGACGGGTCATAATTTCTTTCAGTTCCTCGATAAAGACTGTAATATCTTTAAATTGACGGTAAACAGAGGCGAAGCGCACATAGGCCACCTCATCAATTTTTGCAAGTCGGTCCATCACCATCTCCCCGACATTTTCCGAGCGTACTTCCGCATTGCCTAATCGGCGTAATTCCTTTTCAATTGATAGGACAATCTCTTCTAATTGATCTAATGCAACTGGTCGCTTTTCACATGCGCGGATCAGACCACGCAACACTTTTTCACGACTAAACTCCTCGCGTGAGCTATCCTTTTTCACTACGATTAAAGGGGTTTCTTCAATTTTTTCAAATGTCGTAAAGCGAAAAGCACAAGATTCACATTCACGACGTCTGCGAATTTCTTTATTATCATCAACAGGTCTTGAGTCTACAACGCGTGTACCGTTGTATTGACAAGCTGGACATCTCATATAATAATTTCTCCTAAAAGTTAGTTTATTCTATTATAACAAAAACAACGCGCTTGAAATAGTGCTTCACGCGCGTTGAAATTTTCCAATGGAAAGTCATTCAATTATATAGTGCATTGGTGCTTCACACAATAGAAAAAGCCTTTTGCAAAAATGGTTTGATTTTCCGCAAAAGGTTTTTCTGTTACATCAGACGTATTTACGCCTTTTTGAAGTGATCTATCACATTTTAACAAGCATTAAAATTATGCATTTACTGTTGCTAATTCGTTTGCAATTTTCTTTGTTAAGTCTACTACGCGTGCAGAGTAACCCCACTCATTATCATACCATGCGATAACCTTTACTTTACGGTCTCCCAATACAATCGTAGTTAAGCCGTCTACAGTAGATGAGTACGTTGTTGTATTGTAGTCAGAAGATACTAATGGCTCCATAGAGAAGTTTAAAATACCGTTCATTTTGCCGTCAGCTGCCGCCTTAAATGCCGCATTTACTTCTTCTACTGTAACGTCTTTTTCTACATCTACAACTAAATCAACTAAAGAAACGTTTGGTGTTGGTACACGTAATGCCATACCATGAATTTTCCCATCCAATTCCGGTAATACAAGGCGCAATGCTTTTGCTGCACCAGTTGAAGTTGGGATAATTGATGATCCGCAGTTACGCGCACGACGTAAATCTTTATGAGGGTTATCGATGTTGTTTTGATCGTTTGTATAAGCGTGAACTGTTGTCATTAAGCCGTTTACAATGCCGAACTCATCGTTTAATACTTTTGCTACAGGAGCTAAACAGTTTGTCGTACAAGATGCATTTGAAATAACATCATGCTTTGATAAATCCAATTTATCATCATTTACACCTAAAACAACGGTAATATCTTCATTTTTACCAGGAGCAGTTAAAATAACTTTTTTCGCGCCAGCTTCAATATGTTTTGCTGCTTTTTCACGTTCATTAAATTTGCCAGTAGCTTCGATTACGATATCTACACCCATTTGAGCCCATGGTAATTTTAATGGATCGCGTTCACTAACTAATTCAACACGTTTGCCGTTTACAATTAAGGCACCTTCGACTGCTTCTACAGTCCCCGGGAACATACCATGATTTGTGTCATACTTAATTAAATGTGCTAACGTTTCAGATGGATAGCTTGCATTCACCGCTACGATATTCACGTCACCGCGCATCATTGCTTGTCGGAACACCATACGACCAATGCGGCCAAAACCATTAATTGCAATAGAAACTGTCATATTATTTAAATCCTCCTAAAAGTACGATTCATTCGTTTTGTTTATTCGTTGATTAGTATAACACATATTATAAAAAGTTGAACATATTTAATCCACTAAATTAAATTTGTTATTTTCAGATAATACATACCCTCAAAATAAAAACCTCAACCCAATTTTTAATAAAATTAGTTGAGGTTATATTTTACTTCAGTACATTCCATTCATACAAAATATTTTGAAGCTGAATTGCCGTATCTTCCAGCGTACCGTTATTATGAATGACAGCATCAGCTAGCTGTTCTTTTTCTTTTACCGGAATTTGTGAGGCAATACGGGCATTTGCTTCATCTTCCGTAAAGCCGTTTCGTTCCATTAAGCGCTGCAGCTGAACTTCTTTATTTACAGAAACAACAATGATTTTTTCAACGAAATGTTCCAGCTTGCTTTCAAATAACAGCGGAATATCCATGAAAATGTTTTTTTCTCCATAAGACATTAATTCATCACGCTGACGCAGCATTTCTTCACGAATAGCCGGATGTATAATGCTATTTAAAGTTTTTCGCATTTCTTCATCATGAAAAATAATACTTCCCACTTTTGCACGGTCCATTGAACCATCGTGTGCAACGACTTCCGGTCCAAATGCTTCCGCAATTTTTTTTAATGTCGGTGTACCAGGCTCGACTACTTGCCGCGCCACTAAATCGGCATCAACGATTGGTAATCCGTATGACTCAATCATTTTAGCAACTGTACTCTTTCCACTGGCAATACTACCTGTTAAACCAATAATCACAGCAATTCCCCTTTATTTTTGACATTGCGGACAATATGTTGATGTTCTGCCCGCAATTACGAGCGACTCTGTATTTGTTTCACATACAACACATTGCTTTTTCCCATACATTTTCAGTCGATGCTGCATTGTTCCAGCACCACCATTAATACTGCGATAGTCTGAAATTGTCGATCCACCCGAATCTATGCTTTCCTGCAACACATCACAAATCACACGAAAGAGCGTCGTCTTCTGCTCGCGGCTTAACTCATTCGTTGCTTTTCCAGGATGAATAAGCATTTTGAACAATGCTTCGGTTGCATAAATATTCCCGCAACCAGAAATCACCTGACCGTCCATGATGACTTCTTTAATCGGTTTTTTCGCGAATTTCGGTTTTTCACTTTGCATGATGAAAAAATCACAGGCGATTTCATCAAAAGGCTCCGGTGCCATTTTTAACAATGGTGGATGATCGGCAATTTCTTTAATAAACCGTAATTCACCAAAACGGCGGATATCTGCATAGACAAGCAATTCTCCGCTTGCCAATGTGAATATTGCATGAATATGCTTGCGGAATTTTTCTTCCGTTATCTCCAGCACATCAGTAACAACAAACCATGCGCCACTCATCCCTAAATGATTCACTAAAATAAAACGTTCATCATCTTTCTTGAGATGAAAGAATATATATTTTGATCTGCGCTCCAATTTATCGATTTTCATATCGCGTACTAATAGTTCAAACTGAGAAGGCTTTGCGTTTTTTACAATCGCCTGTTTTCCAGCTTCATGTGATGTATAAACAACATCCGACAAAGAGACAGATTCAATCGTCTTTCCTTCTACAATTGGCCGTAAATCACGTACGACCCCTTCTACTTCTGGTAATTCCGGCATAAATGGTACTCCTTATTTCGCATCGTACCATGTAGCACCATATGAAAACTCAACCTTTAAAGGCACACTTAACTTAATTGCATTTTCCATAACTTCAGGTACGATACGTTCTAAAATTTCAATTTCTTCTTTTGGTGCTTCAAAAATAAGCTCATCGTGAACTTGTAATAATAACTTCGTCTGTAATCCTTCTTGTTCAAGGCGTGCGTTCATATCAATCATTGCTTTTTTAATAATATCCGCTGCACTTCCTTGAATTGGTGTATTCATCGCAGTACGCTCTGCAAAACTTCTTAAATTGAAGTTCGAGCTTGTAATGTCCGGCAAGTAGCGGCGGCGATTTAAAATCGTTGTAACGAACCCTGCTTTCTTTGCCTCTTCAATACTTGTATCCATATAGTTTTTTACACCCGGGAAGCTTTGCAAGTAGTTTTCGATAAAAATTGCCGCTTCTTTACGGGTAATATCAAGGCTTTGCGATAAGCCGTAATCACTAATCCCGTATACAATACCAAAGTTAACAGCTTTTGCAGTGCGACGCATTAAACTTGTCACTTCGTCCGGATTCTCAAGATTAAACACATCCATCGCCGTACGCGTATGGATGTCCATCCCTTGCTGGAATGCCTCTATAAGCGCATCATCTCCGCACATATGAGCCAATACGCGCAGCTCAATCTGTGAATAGTCCGCAGCAAACAAAATCCAATCCTTTTTCGACGGAACAAATGCTTTTCGAATTTTGCGTCCTTCTTCTAAACGAATAGGGATATTTTGTAAATTCGGGTTCGTTGAGCTTAAACGCCCAGTTGAAGTTAATGCCTGCTGGAATCGGGTATGCACTTTTGAATCTTCTTTATGCACTTCTTTTATTAAACCTTCAATATATGTTGACTGCAGTTTCGCAAGCGTTCGGTACTCAAGAATATGCTTCACAATGTCATGCTCGGACTGTAACTTCTCCAGTACATCGGCTGCTGTTGAATATCCTGTCTTTGTCTTTTTAATGACAGGTAAGCCTAATTTATCAAATAAGATAACACCAAGCTGTTTCGGTGAATTAATATTGAATTTCTCGCCTGCCAGCTCATAAATTGTCGCTTCCATTACTTCAAGCTTTGCTTTCAAATCATCACCCATTTGACGTAATGTATCAATATTGACAGTTATCCCTTCGCTCTCCATTTTCCCTAAAATATGTGCAAGCGGCAGCTCCAGCTCCTTGTATAATTCAAACTGTTCATTTTCCTTCAGCTTTTGCTCTAATAAAGGCTGCAGCTTCCAAACTGCTACCGCTTTTCGGCTCACATGTTCAGCTACATGATCCGCACCTGGAACAACCCACTTCGCCCCTTTTCCGTAGATTGCTTCATTGGATTGGACATCCTGATAACCGAATTCCTTTGCAAGCGTTGCCACATCATCACCTGATATCGACGGCTTTAAAATGTACGAAGCTAATAATAAATCGAACTCCACGCCTTTAAGCTCAATCCCTAAACGATGAAGCATTGCTTGTGTTGCTTTACTGTCCACAATATACTTTTTCTTAGTCTCATCTTGCAGCCATGCTTTTAAGTCCGCATTATCAACTACATTATCAATCGCTGTATAAACCGTACGTTCTCCGTCTGACAAGGCTAAACCGAGTGCATTACAGCTATGGTAATGTTCGTTTTCCAACTCGAGGTGGATTGCCATCGTTTCTTTTAACATGTCGCCTGTAATAGCCTGTACATTTTCAAATACTAATTCAGCTTGTTCCGTTTCTACTGCTTCAAAATCACTTTTTTCAATTAAAGATTTAAAGCCAAGCTCTTGCCATACATTAAGAAGTGCTTCCTCATCCGGACCTGCATATGCTAAATCATCAAGTGAAATTGTTAGTGGTGCATCTGTATGAATTGTCGCAAGCTTTTTTGATAAGTGAGCCATTTCTTCATTGTCTACCAGCTTTTCTTTCATTTTCGAAGCTTTCAATGAATCCATCGCTTCATATAATTTTTCAATCGTCCCGTGTTCTTTCAATAATTTAATCGCTGTTTTTTCACCAACGCCTGGAACTCCCGGAATATTATCGGATTGATCTCCCATAAGCCCTTTCATATCGATAATTTGCTCCGGTGTCAGTCCATACTTTTCTTCAATATGTGTAGGTGTATATTTTTCGATATCGGTAATCCCTTTACGGGTAATATATACTGTGACATCCTCTGTTGCGAGCTGCGTTAAATCTTTATCTCCTGAAACAACGATAACTTCGATCCCTTGTCCAGCAGCCTGTTTTGCTAACGTTCCGATAATGTCATCTGCTTCGTACATTTCCAGTTCATAGCGTTTAATGTTGTATGCATCAATCAGTTTTCGAATATAAGGGAATTGTTCGGAAAGCTCTGGCGGAGTTTTTTGACGGCCCCCTTTATATTCACCGAATGATTCATGACGAAAAGTCGTTTTGCCGGCATCAAACGCAACAAGCATTTGTGTCGGATTTTCCTCACCGATAATTTTTTGAAGCATCGTTGTAAATCCGTAAGTCGCATTTGTATGAATCCCGCTGTCATTTGTCAGCAGCGGCAATGCAAAAAAGGCACGATAAGCCAATGAGTTTCCATCTAGTAAAAGCAATTTTTGTTTTGTCATGCAAGTTCCTCCAATAATATATCAATTTTGCCTTGGCGTAATTGCGTCCAGATTCGGGTTAGGCACAAAGGATGTGGGTCAGTCAGCCATTAAGGGACATGCAATACTCTTCAGGAACCATAAACCGATTCTTTGACATCCGCCGGAGGCACCAACTTCATTTAGCAGATGTTTTAACATCGCAAATGACATTCGGTACGATTATATGTTCTCTTTCTACTTTAGCGATTGTTCACATGAATTGCCAATATTTAATGTGGTGTTCGTCAGATTTTTTAAGGAAACAAAAAGGCCCCTATTGCTAGGAGCCTGTTATCTTTATTTTAACTTTTTAAATTTAAAGTTCTTCACTACTTCGCGTTTTTCTTCATAAAATACTTCTTCAAAAATTACCGTTAATAAAAAGGCATTTAAAAATGGTATGATGACATACATCGGCATGCCGCCTAAATCATATGGCATTAACCCGCGCGCAAATACTTCTACAAATCCAATTTGTGTGAAATAAAAAATCATACCAATACCAACTTGCCAAATCGGACGCTTATCTTCACGTTTCTCAAACCATAGTACTTTCTTGAATGAATCCCGCACATCTTCTGCAATAAATAAACTTAATAGTAAAATAACAATAAATAAAATTGGTATATGGAAAATTTCCACCTTCACGAAATTAATATTAGACTGATAAAAAAGCGCCGTTACAGATGTTGCCATAATAAAAGCAATTAAACTATTCTGTATTACTTTACTCAAACTTCGCCACTCCCCCTATATGAACTAACTATACTATAGTATAACAGCAAAATAATAGTTTCCAATAATATAATTTGAAAATTTAATGAAGTTTTTTCCCATGCAAAGAAAAGCCAATTAGAATGGCTGATTCTAATTGGCTTTTACATTATTTAATCTATTTGACCGGATAACAGTTTTGCATATGGCGAGTCTGACGGTATGATAATCATCGTCTCATTGCCGATTGTTTTCTTATATGATTCTAACGTTCTGAATAAACTGTAGAATTCCGGGTCTTTCGAGTAGGCAGCATTATAAATTTGTGCGGCCTGTGCTTCTCCTTCTGCACGGATGACAGATGCTTCTTTGTTCGCTTTCGCAAGAGTCACTTGAACTTCCTGGTCTGTTTTCGCCTCTTTACTGCGCTTTTCCGCATCCCCTTCTGACAGATACTTTTGCGCAATCGATTGACGTTCAGAAACCATTCTTGTATAAACAGACTGTTCGTTTTCCTCAGGTAAATCTGTACGGCGAATACGTACATCAATTACTTCAATACCAAAGTTGGCTGAATCGATTAATTCATTGACGCGTTGAGTAACACGGTCATTAATGTTCCCGCGTTTCGAATCCTTTTCATTAATAATATCGCCGTATTCCGTTTGACCGAATTCTGTACGAAGTGCCGAATAAATGAACTCCTCCATACGATTTTCCGCATTGAGCAACTGTCCTGCATTTGAAATTAACGCTTTTGGATCCGTTACACGCCAAACAGTATAGTTATCAATAATAATTCGCTTTTTATCCTTTGTACTGATCTCTTCTTCTGTCATATCATGTGTCATTAAATTGCTTGGTAAAGTTGTCACACTTTGAATGAACGGGATTTTCATATGAAGTCCCGGTTCACTTTCATACTTGACTACTTCCCCGAACTGACGAACTACTTTATATTCATTTTCTTTAACAATATACAGATTCGCAAATACGACAATTAATGCTGCAAACACAACCGTTAATACAATAGCAGAAGAAACCCATTGTTTTACATTTATCGGCTTCTTATCTTTCTTTAATGGTGTTGGTGCTTTTTTTCCATTTGTATTACTGCTATTTACTTGTTGTTCAGCGTCGTTTGCTTTCGGTACTTCCTTCACTTCTTTCGACCCTTTTTTGTTGCCGAACAGTTTTTTCACAAACTCATCTAAATCGCCGTCAAAGTTATTTTTGTTGTTACTCATTCACTTTTGCTCCCTTCTTTTTTCTCTTCTGTAGAAGGAGGTGTCGTTTGCATTGGCTGGATCGGCAAGTACTTCATCGTACCGCTGCCGTCATCATTCATAATATAAATTTGGGCATTTGGTAAAACTGCCTCCAATGTTTCGAGCACTAATCGTTCACGTGTAATATCTTTATTCAGACGGTATTCATCATAAAGCTGGTTAAATAAAGCTACTTCACCTGTAGCTTGCTCGATACGTGAAGCCTTTTCCCCTTCTGCCTTTGAAAGAATTGCAGCTGCTTCACCAACCGCTTCACTTACACGCTGGTTTTCGTATTTTTCCGCTTCGTTAATCTTTGTATTTTTTGTCTCTCGTGCATCGGTAACATCTGTGAAAGCTGCACGCACTTCTGCATTCGGCACCTCTACATCTTGCAGCTTTACTCCTAAAACCCCAATACCGATATCGTATTTTTCGATTAACGATACAAGCAATTCGCGTGTCTCTGCTTCAATATCCGCTTTACCATCCGTTAATGCCTCATCGATTGTTGAGCTGCCAATGATGGAACGAATCGCACTGGATGTCGCATTATGTAAAATCGCTCGCGGCTCCTGTGAACTAAATAAATATTTTTTTGGCTCAACAATACGCCATTGAACAACAAGATCTGTTAAAACAATATTTTCATCACCTGTAATCATTTTTGTTTCTTTATCGAATGCTTCAACCGTACCGTCCGGGTTTTGCTTATAGCCGAATTGTAAACTGTACGTTTCTTTTGATAAAATTTCTACAGACTGTATTGGCCACGGTAATTTAAAATGAAGTCCTGAATCTTGTATTGTTTCATCCGCTTGACCAAATGTAATCACTACTGCCTGTTCCGATTCATCTACTGTATACCAGGATGTCGTCACAACAATAATACCTACGACAGCCATGAGAATAAGCGCTACCCACATTAATGTTCTTTTTACACTCATCATATAAAGCCTCCTTACTTTTCAATTTCCTCTTATTCTACGGGTAACCATTTGTAAAAGTTTCATATTTTTTCAAATTGAGGGGTCAGAAATTTAGACATAAAAAAACTACACAGAAAGCTTCCAATTTTCTGCGCAGTTTCTTCATTATTATATTCAATTCCATGTTTTGCGTTACCTTCTTTTAGAAACGGGGGTTTCTATAAAGAACTATAACACCGCAATATAAAGGTTATTTAAATGTTTTGTAAATATACTGTTAAGCTTCAATCTTTCAATGGCAGGTACACTTTAATACTCGTACCTTTACCAACTTCACTTTGTACTATAATTTTCCCGTTATGTGCTTCAATCAAATGCTTTACAATGGACAAACCAAGGCCTGTCCCTCCAGAATTTCGGCTTCGTGCCCGATCTACCCTGTAAAAGCGCTCGAAAATACGTGAAATCTCTGCTTTTTCAATACCGATACCTTCGTCTTTCACTTCAAATATCCCGTATTGGTCATTGGCACTAATACGCAGTGTAACCGTTGTTTCTTCTTTAGAATAGGCGATCGCATTGTTAATCAAATTCGTAAATATTTGCATTAGCCGATTTACATCACCTAAAATAACAGCATCCTGCTCTATTTCAACATCAAACTGCATATTTTTATTTTCTAATTGCGCGCTTGTCAAATCAACAACCCGAACTAAAATATCCTGCAGCTTTGTCGGCACTACATCGAGTGTAAAACCATGTCTCTCAATTTTGGAAAGCTCGAGCAAATCATTGACGAGCACTTGAATGCGATTGCTTTCATCATGAATAATCGTTAAAAAGGAAAGCAGCATCTGCTCATCATTAAACGCTCCGTCAAGAAGCGTCTCAGAAAATCCTTTGATCGATGTAATCGGTGTACGTAGCTCGTGCGATACGTTTGCGACGAAATCTTTACGAATCTGCTCCAATCGTACAAGTTCACTCACATCATGCATTACAATTACGACACCGAGCCAGCGTCCATGTTCTCCAACAACCGGAGCCCCGTAAACTTGCTCATAATACACTTCATTTGCGATTTCCATTTCAAGCTGCTGACGATATGGTAATTCCGTTAAAAATACATGATCAATAAACTTTTCAAGCTCTTTTGGCAGCCCGAGCATCATAAAATTATTGCCAATGAGCTTCTCTTTAGGCAGCTCAAATAATGTTTGGAATTTCTTATTAACAATCGAAATATTCCCTTCCCGGTCAATCATCATTAAGGCACTGCCCATATTTTCAATTAATGTTTTTAATCGCTCTTCCTCAATAGCTCTTGTTTTCGTAATATCCTGCAAATTGCGCGCCAGAATATTAATGGAATTTCTCAACTCAACAATCGTAGTCGGACCATTCGCAAAAGCGCGCGCACGGTAATTTCCTTTTGATAGCTCTCTCGCGGTTTTTGTAATATTAATAATCGGTGTTATAAAATTGCTCACAACCCGATATGCCATAAAACTCATTACAATGAGACCGCCAAATAATAATGCGGCAATGATTAAATATATTTTTTGTTTTGTACTTTGTAGTCCTTCAGCCTGTCTATCTATTGCATAAGTGCCTAATATGGCTTCTTTCTGTGTCTCAGTAAGTTCTATTTGCTCCTGCTCGATCACTTGCTCCAATTGCAGCTCAGAATCCTTTGTCACTTCATGAACAAACTCATCTGCGAAAAATGGAAAAAGCTGCCCTATGAACAGTCCTAGAACAGCTAAACTTGATCCAATTACTAAAATAAACGAATAAAATAAACGATTTTTCATTGCGTTCATTATTTTTTTGGCTCCTCAAATTTATAACCTAAACCACGGATTGTTTTAATATACAGTGGTTTACGACTATTTTCTTCAATTTTATCCCGCAGATGACTAATATGTACGTCTACAATTCGAGTATCCCCGGCAAAATCGTAGTTCCATACGGCACTAAGCAGCTGATCGCGTGTTAAAACACGGTTTTTATTTTCAAGCAAGTAAACAAGCAATTCAAATTCTTTTGGCGTGAATTCCAAAGACTCATCATCGATAAATGCTTCAAATCGCTCCGGGAAAACTTTTAAATTACCGAATGTGTAGACTACTTCACTCGATTCGACTGTTTCTTCCACAACTGGTCCCGAGAAACGTCGCAACACAGCCTTCACTCGTGCAATTACTTCACGCGGGCTGAACGGCTTTGTCATGTAATCATCAGCCCCAAGCTCTAGACCTAATACTTTATCAAATTCATCGTCTCTCGCAGTCAACATAATTATCGGTATATTGATACGCAATCGTCGTAATTCTTTACAAACTTCGACCCCATCAAGTTTTGGCAGCATTAAATCCAATAAAATCAGATCCGGTGATTGTTCTACTGCTGTATCAAGACCTGCCTGACCATCATGCGCCAATAGAACGTCAAAACCTGCTTGTTCCAAGTTATATTTTAATAGTGTTGCAATTGGCATTTCATCTTCTACTACTAAAACCGTTTTAACCATTATAAGTTCCTCCAAAATCGATTTGAAACCCCCATCTCAAAATCAATCTTCCAGTGGTTGGCTATCAACTATTTCTTTAAATATGTACTGAATAAAGCACTACCTTCATAGTAACAACTTTTTTTGAAAAGTACAATTATTCCTCTGTTCAGCTATCTATATGCTCATTGTTATTCGAAGAAATCTAATCCATATTATTTCGATAGGTAAAATAATTTTTACTATTGACTGAATATTTATTATTATGGTAACATTTAGAAAAATTGTTTAGCGCACTATTTAAAGAGCCTGTGTAAATTTTTTTATTAATAATTCCTAGTAATTCAATATGTTAAGTATTTTAACGGAAAGTAGGTGCTTCCATGACAAATGGAATCAATATTGAGTTAGTAAATTTAACAAAAAGTTTCGGTGAAAAACAAGTATTAAAGGATATTAATTTAACAATCCCCGCTGGACAATTTGTTGCCATCGTCGGGAAAAGCGGATGCGGGAAAAGTACGCTTCTCCGTATCATTGCAAATTTAGAACAAAAAACGGCAGGAGAATCTTTAAAAGACGGTATTCAACAGGAAGACTTTTCAGGCGTTCGCGTCATGTTTCAGGAAGATCGTTTACTCCCATGGCTGTCTGTATTAGAAAATGTAGGGGTAGGCACAGAATTGAAAAAGGATTGGCAACCACTTGCATTAAAATCACTTGAACATGTGGGATTAAAAGACCGTGCAAAAGAGTGGCCACATGTACTGTCAGGTGGCCAAAAACAACGGGTTGCATTAGCTCGTGCGCTTAGTGCACAGCCAAGACTTTTATTGTTGGATGAACCGCTTGGTGCATTAGATGCGCTGACTCGACTTGAAATGCAAAATCTAATTGAACAGCTGTGGTTAAACCAGAAATATACATCGTTGCTCGTGACACATGATGTGGCAGAAGCCATTACATTGGCAGATCGGATTATTTTAATCGAAGACGGAATCGTTGCTTTAGATTTGCCGGTAAAACTCCCTCGACCAAGAACGCGGTCAAATCCACAATTTGCGGAGCTCGAGGAAATTCTGCTTCAGTATTTATTAGGACAACAAACAAAAACGGAAACATCGAATAAACAAAAAGAATTACAGGCAATTATTTAAGGAGGTATTACAAATGAAAAAACTATTATCCATCTTTTTTCTCTTAACTTTATCGGTTATTTTAGTCGGGTGCGCATCATCGAATGCAGAAAATAAAAAAGTACGCATTGGCTATCAGAAAAACGGGACAACATTGCTATTAAAATCGAATGGCGAATTGGAATCACGATTAAAGGAATTAGGTTATTCAGTGGAATGGTCTGAATTCAATACAGGAAGTTCGATTCTTGAAGCATTAAACTCCGGGGCCATCGATTTTGCCAATGCAAGTGATGCACCATCAATGATGGCACTATCAAAAGGAATGAATTTCAAATACATTGCAGGTGAAGAATCGTCTCCACAAATGGAAGGTATTTTAGTGAAAAATGATGGATCTATCCAATCTATCGAACAATTGAAAGGAAAAAAAATTGCGTACAATAAAGCTTCAATTTCAGAGTATTTATTAGTTACTGCTCTAGCAACAGTTAACTTGACTCTGGACGATGTAGAATCGGTTATTTTAAGCCCGGCAGATGCAAATATTGCTTTTGAGAACGGCGATGTGGATGCATGGGTAATTTGGGATCCGTATATGACGGTTTCCGAAAGTAAAGGCAATCAAATCTTAACTACAGCAGAAGGTATTGTTGAACACCGCAGCTTCTACTATTCATCTGATAAATTCATCGAATCCAATAAGGATGCGGTCGTTGCCTATGTGGAAGAACTATCTAAAGTTGGTGAAGCCATTGATACTGATTCAAGCGAGGCAGCAGAAATTCTTGAAGAGAATACAGGTATTGCCGCAGATATATGGGTAACAAGCTTAGCCCGCCGTTCATCTGTTGCTAGTTATTTGGATGAAGGCGCTCAAGCAGACTTACAAAGACTAAATGAAGATTTATATGACATTGGCTTAACAAGTAATCTTGTAGAAAATCTCGAAAACCATATTTGGAAACCATAAGAGGTGAGAAAAATGAAGAAGAAAAAATGGATTCATTTGATTGAGCCATGGATCATCCCTATTTTAATTATTATCATATGGGAAGTATCGAATAAAACAGGTATTCTGGCTAACACAGTTTTGCCTGCCCCTTCCGATGTAGTAAAAGCAGGCTATGAACAAGCTGTTTCCGGTGTTCTGTTTGATCATCTTCAAATTAGTACGACGCGTGCTTTAATTGGGTTCCTAATTGGCGGCAGTATCGCTTTTGTCATCGGTATTTTAAATGGAATTGTTCCTTTTGCACAGCGTTATTTAGATACAACTATTCAAATGCTGCGAAACATCCCGAATTTGGCGCTCATCCCTTTAGTTATTATTTGGTTTGGTGTGGGTGAAGAAGGAAAGATTTTCTTAGTTGCAATCAGCGTATTTTTCCCGATTTATGTCAATACATACCATGGTATCCGCAATGTTGATCCACGGTTAATCGAAATGGGTAAAATTTATAATCTTTCGAAATACAAGCTGTTTTTTAAAGTAATTATTTTAGGTGCAATGCCATCGATTTTGGTCGGTATTCGCTACTCATTAGGAATTATGTGGCTTACTTTAATTGTTGCAGAAACAGTAGCAGCAAGTTCGGGAATCGGTTATATGTCGATGAATGCCCGTGAGTATATGCAACTTGATATTGTTGTGTTGGCGATTATTTTATATGCGATTTTAGGAAAAATTGCAGATTCCATTGCAAAACTATTAGAGAAGAAATTATTAAAATGGAATCCCGTGTATCAATAAATGAAAAACCAAAAAGGGCCTCGGTAATAACCGAAACCCTTTTTTATTTATTTCAGTGCTTTCATTACATCTTTTACGGCATCTGCGGATTGATCTAACGCTGCTTTTTCATCTGCTGTAAGCTCAAGTTCGAATATTCTCTCGATACCGCCAGCACCTAATAATGTCGGAACACCTAAATAAATCCCCTCATAACCGTATTCACCTTCTAAATAGGCAATTGCCGGTAAGACTCGTTTTTGATCCTTTATAATTGCCTCTGCCATTTCCACCATTGCCGCAGCCGGTGCATAATAAGCCGAGCCATTCCCTAATAAATTCACGATTTCACCACCACCTACACGTGTACGCTGTACAATTTCCTCTAGACGTTGTGCAGGTATTAAGCTTTGTAAAGGAACGCCTCCTACCGAAGCATACCGTATTAAAGGCACCATTGTATCACCGTGACCTCCTAATACAAGTGCAGATATATCTTTTACTGATACATTCAGTTCCTCGGCAATAAATGCACGGAAACGGGCAGTATCCAACACACCTGATTGTCCAATTACCCGATGTTTCGGGAAACCAGATTCTTTAAATACTGTATAAGTCATCGCATCAACTGGATTTGTAAGAACAATAATCGTTGCATCGGGTGAAGTACGGGCAATTTCTGATGCAACGGCTTTCATTACACCTTGATTAATCTGTACTAAATCATCTCGACTCATTCCTGGCTTCCGGGCAACACCCGCAGTTATTAAAACGACATCTGAGTTTGCGGTATCCTCATAATCGGAAGAGCCTTTTACATAAGAATCAAAGCCTTGTACAGGCGATGCTTCCCACATATCCAATGCTTTTCCCTTCGTAGGATTTTCTGCTGATGGAAGATCAATAATTACAACATCACCTAGTTCTTTTTGCGCTGCCAAAAATGCTGCGGTTGCCCCTGTAAAACCACTACCAATAACTGAGATTTTTTTACGTTTTAATGTCACCAAGAACCACTCCTTCATCGTAAATAAATTTGTGTCATGAAAATTATATAAAAAAAAGAGAGAAAACATAATGCTTTCTCCCTTTTTTACTATTATTTATTTCAAACCTCAAAGCAAACTATTTCCAATTATGTAAAATTATATAACTATATTATTCATTACTAAACAATTTGTTCATAATTTCACATATATAGGCAAATGTTTAAACTTTTAATTAGAAGTTTTCGATTAATTTTGTAGCGAATTCAGAACATTTAACTTCTGTAGCGCCGTCCATTAAACGTGCGAAGTCATAAGTTACATATTTAGAAGAGATTGTTTTCTCTACTGAATTTGTAATTAAGTCCGCAGCTTCTTGCCATCCTAAGTGCTCAAGCATTAATACGCCTGATAATAATACTGAAGATGGGTTTACTTTATCTTGACCAGCATACTTAGGTGCAGTACCGTGAGTAGCTTCGAAAATAGCGTGACCAGTTAAGTAGTTAATGTTAGCACCTGGAGCGATACCGATACCACCAACTTGAGCAGCTAATGCGTCAGAGATGTAGTCACCGTTTAAGTTCATAGTTGCTACTACGTCGAACTCGTTAGGACGAGTTAAGATTTGTTGTAAGAAGATATCAGCAATAGAATCTTTTACGATGATTTTGCCTTCTGCAACAGCTTTAGATTGTGCTTCGTTTGCAGCAGCTTCGCCTTGCTCAGCTTTGATTGCATCGTATTGGTTCCAAGTGAATACTTTGTCGCCGAATTCAGCTTCAGCCACATCGTAACCCCATTGTTTGAATCCACCTTCAGTGAATTTCATGATGTTACCTTTGTGTACTAAAGTTACTGATGGACGGTTGTGTGAAATAGCGTACTCGATTGCAGAACGTACTAAACGTTCAGTACCTTCTTTAGATACTGGTTTAATACCTAAGCCAGAAGTTTCTGGGAAGCGAATTTTGTTAACGCCTAATTCGTTTTGTAAGAAGTTTAATAATTTCTTTTGCTCGTCAGAACCAGCTTTGTACTCAATACCAGCATAGATATCTTCAGTGTTTTCACGGAAGATTACCATGTCAACATCTTCTGGACGTTTAACTGGTGAAGGAACACCGTCAAAGTGACGTACTGGACGTAAGCAAACATATAAATCCAACTCTTGACGTAATGCTACGTTTAGAGAGCGGATACCGCCGCCGATTGGAGTTGTTAAAGGACCTTTAATAGCGATTAAGTATTCGTTGATTTTTTCTAAAGTTTCAGCTGGTAACCATTCACCCGTTTTGTTGAATGCTTTTTCACCTGCTAATACTTCTAACCATTCGATTTTCTTTTCACCGTTATAAGCTTTTTCTACAGCTGCGTCAATTACGCGAGATGCTGCAGCCCAGATATCTGGACCGATACCGTCACCCTCGATGAAAGGAATAACAGGATTGTTTGGAACGTTTAATTTACCATTCTCTACTACGATTTTGTTAGTCATTGGAAATTTGCCTCCTAATAATCATAAATCTAGGACTGTGTCAAATCACAGTCCCAGATATTTTAACATACTTTTTTAATTAGCGCTCGTTAATTGGAACGTATTTTTGCATATCTGGACCAACATACTCCGCACGTGGACGGATTAGACGGTTGTTTGCATACTGTTCTAAAATGTGCGCTACCCAACCTGAAGTACGAGATACTGCGAAGATTGGTGTGAATAAGTCATGCTCGATACCTAAAGAATCATATACTGATGCTGAGAAGAAGTCTACGTTTGCAGGTAATTTCTTTTGCTCAACAATCATGTCATGGATTTTCACTGACATATCGTATAATTCTGGTTTGCCTGTTAATTTAGTAAGCTTTTCAGACATTACACGTAAGTGAGGTGCACGTGGGTCGCCTTTGCGGTATACGCGGTGACCGAAGCCCATGATTTTTTCTTTGTTATCTAATTTGTTCTGAACCCAAGATTCAACTTTATCAATTGATCCGATTTCAGTTAACATTTTCATAACTTGCTCGTTAGCACCACCGTGTAATGGGCCTTTTAATGCGCCGATTGCAGAAGTTACACCAGAGTATACATCTGATAATGTCGCAACACATACACGTGCAGTAAATGTAGAAGCGTTTAATTCATGGTCAGCGTGTAAGATTAACGCTTTATCGAATGCTTCAATTTCGATTGCTGCTGGTTCTTCACCTTTCAGCATATATAAGAAGTTTGCTGCATAACCTAATTCTGGTTTTGGAGCAACTGGTTCTTTACCTTGACGTACACGTGCAAAAGTAGTTACTACTGTACCAATTTTTGCTTGTAAACGGATCGCTTTACGGTAGTTTGCTTCAGCTTCCATAACATCTGCTTCTTCGTCAAATGCACCTAACATTGATACCGCTGTACGTAGTGCTGCCATTGGGTGCACTGTGTTTAAAGGCATAGATTTGAATAAATCTGTGATTGCCGCTGGAATTTCCATATTTTTAGCTAATTCTTCTTTTAAGTTAGCTAATTCTTCAGCGTTTGGTAAACGCGTGTTCCATAACAAGAATACTACTTCTTCAAAAGTCGCATTGTTAGTTAGGTCGTCGATGCCATACCCTACATATGTAAGTGTATCATCGATAATTGAAGAAATTTTCGATTCTGCTGCTACGATACCTTCTAAACCTTTTGTTGCTGACATAAAAAATCGCTCCTTCACTTAGTAAATTAATTTTGTAAGTGCTTTCTTTTTACTCTATTAAAAAGTCGCACACTCATATCGTTCTGCTCAATTGAACCTATAAGTAAATCGCTTACAAATTTCATTATAATCAATTTTGACGGCTTTGTGAATGAATTAGTAGGATTTTAGGAAAAAATCACATATGTGATAGAATTCACGCAAAAAAGAGAATTTATAATTTGTAATGAGTTAATAAAGGTATTAATTAGGAGTGAGATAAATGGATTATACAAATAAAACAAACCAATGGCTAGTAAAAAGTAGGAACATTATCGTTCTTCTACTTTATTTTGTCCTTTTTTATTTCATTCCTCCTATTATTTTCGGTCTATTTTTCGCTTATTTACTGTTTCCCGTCTTCCTCTTTTTCAAACAGCAATTTAAACTACCATTCTTTCTCGTTGTCATTATACTTTCGGTATTTTTATTCTCGGTTGTCGTCTCTGTGATCATGCTGATTATTCATAGCTTTATCACCATTCTCCCTCAGCTGCAGTCAACACTCTTATCTTTGGATAGCACCTATATGAAACATCCGCTTCTTCCGTTTATTGTTGAGAAGCTCCAAAGTTTTATAAGGGACTTGCTGTTTTACACAATCAATTTTATAAAAAATAGTTTTCAATCTATATTTGAGTTTTTTATTTTCATTGTCACATTCTACTTCGCATTGATGGAGAGCTATAAAAACCGATTATGGTTTTTTGCTTACATACCGAAAGCTTATCGCACTACATGGGCACGCTACTTCCAAAAAGGTATGGAGCTTATCGGCCGCTTTATCGTTGTGGAAATGCAATTGTTTACACTGACGTTTATCCTGCTATGTATTGGATTTTATTTTTTAAAGTTTGAAGCATTTGTAATTAAAGCTTTTTTAATTGCCTTTGCAGATTGCCTGCCTTTTTTAGGAATCGGCATTTTCCTTATTCCAGTTTCTATTTACTATTTTATTGTAGACGAACCGATGATAGGCATTGCCATATTAGTTCTGTACTTTATGGTACAAATGATAAGGCAGCTAACTGAATCCATGCTCTGGTCACATACGTTGCATTTACGTATGATCCACACATTTCTAATCAGCGCTGCCTCAGTTTTACTATTTGGTTTTTACGGAATCATCCTTAGTCCAATCTTACTGATGATTGCCATTAAGGTAAAACAACATGCTATTTTTGCAAAATAACGACTTGGCCTCTTTTCATCTTTTTACGTAAATAGTAGAAGATGACCGGTTTAAACAGATTTCGCGTAATTCCTGAAACAAATAATATTCCGAGAATATCCGTAATAAAGCCAGGTACCGCCAAAAGTACACCGCCAACAAAAATCATAAATGTCTCAATGACCGGTACTGCAGGAGGCTGACCTTGCTGCATACTCTTTTGAATATCCTGTATAGATTTTGTCCCACGTTTTTTGGCAATTAGCAGTCCTGCTATGGATGTGAAAATAATTAATAACAATGTATAGAAAACACCGATTGCATTTCCAATTACGATAAATACCGCAATTTCAGCAAATAATAGTGCCAGTAATCCAAATAATATCTTTTTCATTTATGAACCTCCTCTTCTTCTATTTTATACGAAACAGCTAGTAAAAAGTTTCAAAAAGAGGGTATGACAAAAAAACAAGAGGCTGAGACATAACCCAAAAATGCTATTTTTCTCTCTGAGAGAAAAATAGCATTTTTTTGCTGGGCGTTAAAAATTGATTTCCATTCCGGGTCGGACGCTTTCCGCGGGCGTGAGGCCAACAGGATGTTGGTCACAAAAGCATTGCCACAGGACGTGGCGTTCTTAGCTTTTGTTCCTAGTCTCAGGCGTCACGCTGTTCCCGCTGGAGTCGCCTCCCCTCCATTCCAATCAATTTTATAAAATATCCGTTACTTAATAAGATTTTTCTCTTATCCCATGGCACCTCTATTTATGTTCCAGCACCATTTATTAATCTTAAAGAACGCTGGCATGTCCTTTATAAATAACACCAGTTTCAGCATCCATTGTAATTTCCTGTCCGTGCTGAATTAAAGTAGTTGCTTCTTTTACACCGACAATAACAGGAATTCCTAAGCTTAAGCCGACTACAGCCGCGTGGGATGTTAGCCCACCTTCTTCCGTAATAATACCTGCGCATTTTTCAATTGCCGGCATCATTTCACGGTCAGAGCCTACTGTTACAATAATTGCTCCTTCTGTGTCGTAAGCCAATGCTTCGGCTGCATTGTTGGCGATGATTGCATTACCAACAACTGACAGTTTACCAATACCTTGTCCACGTGCCAATAAGTCACCGATGACATGTACTTTCATTAAGTTCGTTGTACCTGCTTCGCCAACTGGAAGACCTGCAGTAATAACAACTACATCACCATGGCTGACAAATTCATGTTTTAGCGCTTCATCAACTGATAACTCTAAAATCTCATCCGTTGTAGTAACACGCTGCGTTAAAATTGGTTTAACGCCCCATACTAATGTCAATTTCTGTGCAACATTAGGCTGACTTGTAACTGCGATAATTGATACACCTGGTCGATATTTTGCAATCATTCTTGCAGTATTTCCGCTTTCGGTTGGAGCTAATACTGCTTTAACACCAAGGTTAATTGAAGTATAGGCAACCGCCTGTGAAATAGCTTCTGTCATATTTGCTTCTTTTTCACGGCTTCGTTTTGATACAATTGCTCGGTAATCCAATGCGTTTTCCGTACGAATCGCAATTTTGTTCATTGTAGCTACAGACTCTACCGGATAAAGACCAGCTGCTGTTTCTCCTGAAAGCATGATTGCATCTGTGCCATCCATAATCGCGTTTGCAACGTCTGATGCTTCTGCACGAGTTGGACGTGGATTGCGCTGCATGGAGTCAAGCATTTGTGTAGCTGTAATAACAGGCTTGCCGACTTGGTTACATTTTCGGATTAATGATTTTTGTACTAATGGTACTTCTTCTGCAGGAATCTCTACACCTAAGTCACCACGTGCCACCATTAAACCGTCTGAAACTTCAATGATTTCATCAATGTTGTCAACGCCTTCTTGGTTTTCGATTTTAGGGATAATTTGAATGTGGCTGCCGTTATTTTGTTCCAGCAGCTCTCGAATTTCGAGTACATCCTTTGCAGTACGAACAAATGAAGCCGCGATGAAATCGATCCCTTGCTCAATACCGAATAAAATATCCGCTGCATCTTTGTCAGTAATACCCGGTAATTTCACAGAAACACCCGGTACATTCACACCTTTTTTATTTTTTAAAATACCGGCGTTTTCAACGATTGTATGAATTAAACCTTGCTCGCTATCTTTCGCAAGTACACGCAATTCGATTAAGCCGTCATCCAATAAAATTATATCGTTTTGATCTACGTCTTCAATCAGCTGATCGTATGTGATGGAGAAACGTGATTCATTTCCTAAAACTTCTGTCATCGAAATATCGATTACTTGTCCTGTTACTAAATGCAACTCACCGTTTTCCATTGAGTGTGTTCTGATTTCAGGTCCTTTTGTGTCCAATAAAATTCCAACCGGTTTTTTCATGCGTTCTGCTGCATCACGAATTGCAGCAATACGATTCGCATGTTCCTCATGATTTCCGTGTGAGAAGTTTAAACGGGCAACATTCATCCCTGCCTCAATTAACTTTTCTAACATTTCTGGTGATTCACTAGCCGGTCCAATAGTACAAACAATTTTAGTTTTTCTCATAGTTTTGTCATCTCCGTTTTTATGCACTTTAAATTGAAAGCTCTTTTGATAATGTATACAAACTTAAATCTGCCTGGTGCTTAGTTTCAAATGCTTTTCTTAAATCATAATCGATTATAGCGTGATTTTTCACGCCAACTGCTCTACCACCTTTGTTTTCCAACAATAGCTCTACCGCTCTTGCACCAAATCTTCCTGCTAAAACGCGGTCCCGAGCCGATGGAGACCCTCCTCGTTGTATATGACCTAATACCGATGTCCGAATTTTAATCCCTGTGCGTTCTTCTAAAAGGTTCGCCAGTTTATGACCATTCATTACACCTTCAGCTACAATAATAATACTGTGGCGCTTTCCACGAGCTACTCCACGCTCAAGACGTGTAACAATATCATCCAGATCATACGCCTCTTCCGGTATTAAAATCGATTCTGCACCAGCTGCCAAACCTGCCCAAAGAGCAATGTCTCCTGCGTCGCGGCCCATTACTTCAATAACAAACGTATTTTCATGACTTGTTGCCGTATCTCGGATTTTATCGATCGATTCAACGACTGTATTCAGTGCTGTATCAAAGCCAATCGTATATTCTGTACCGGGTACATCATTGTCGATTGTACCCGGAATACCCACACATGGGAATCCTTTATCAGTTAATTGCATTGCTCCACGATAAGTACCATCTCCGCCAATGACGACTAAACCTTCGATTCCCTCTTCTTTCATGCGTTCGATTGCTCTATATTGTATATCATCCTGCTTAAATTCAGGGAAACGTGCTGAATACAGTTTCGTTCCGCCTCTTTGAATAATATCGCCAACAGAACCAATATCTAAAAGTTCAAAGTTCCCATTATAGAGTCCTTCATAACCATGATATACACCGACAACATCAACATTATGAAAACGCGCTTTACGAACGACTGCACGAATAACAGCATTCATTCCAGGTGCGTCTCCACCACTCGTTAAAACCGCAATCTTCTTCATACGACCTTTTCCTCCTATTACGCTGTTACTATCCACATTAACAGAAAACACGCTCATATGTAACTATTCTAGAAAACAAATTGAAATGCTTTTGAAAAAAATGAAGAATGCGCTCACACGCATTCTTCGTAGTACAATACTGTTATAAAACAACCTTATTGTTCTATATATTGTCCAATATTTTTAAATTTCATATAACGATTTTCAACTAATTGATCTGCACTCTCTTTATTTAGGTCATTAAGAATGTTTGTAAGATATTCTTTCATAAAGATCGCCTGCTGCTCAACATCCTTATGGGCACCGCCGGCAACTTCCGGAATAATTCCATCAATTACTTTAAGCTCCTTTAAATCAAGTGCTGTTATTTTCATCGCTTCAGCAGCCTCTTTCGCATAGCTTGCATCTTTCCATAAAATTGATGCAGCTCCTTCTGGAGAAATTACGGAATACGTTGAATTCTCAAGCATCAAAATTTTATTTGCCACTCCAAGTGCAAGTGCACCGCCGCTTCCACCTTCACCAATTACAATACTAATGATCGGTACCCGAATACCGGCCATTTCAAACAAATTACGCGCAATCGCTTCACTTTGGCCACGTTCCTCGGCTGCTTTGCCCGGATATGCACCTTTCGTATCTATAAAGCAAATAATTGGGCGTTTGAATTTTTCTGCCTGTTTCATTAAACGTAACGCCTTGCGGTAACCTTCCGGATGAGGCATACCAAAATTCCGGCGAATATTTTCCTTTGTCGTTTTTCCGCGCTGGTGTCCAATAATCGTAATGGGCTGACCATTAAACGATGCAATTCCGCCAACAATTGCTGCATCATCTTTAAATGTACGATCCCCATGCACTTCGATAAAATCTTCAAAAATTCGTTCAATATATTCCAGTGTCGTCGGACGATCAGCATGACGGGCTACTTGCACACGGTGCCAAGGTTCCATATTGGCATATACGCTTTTTTCAAGTTCCTCCAAGCGTGTTTCCAACTTTTCAATTTCCCCTGTCATATCGACATCTGCTTCCGTGGCAATTGTTTTTAACTCTACAATTTTTTCACGAAGTTTTACAACCGGTTCTTCAAATGCCATTAATTTAGACATGCGATACGCCTCCTTGTACATGCAATTTAACAATTGTTGCAATTTTGTCGCGCATTTCTGTTCGGTTAAAAATTGCATCAAGCTGTCCATGATCTAATAAAAATTCTGCTGTCTGGAAATCATCCGGTAACTTTTCACGTACCGTTTGTTCTATTACACGACGCCCCGCAAACCCTATCAGACTTTGAGGCTCTGCAATATTATAATCACCGATCGATGCAAAACTTGCTGATACACCACCTGTAGTCGGATGCGTCAAAATTGAAATATATAGTAGGCCTTCCTCGCTATGGCGTTTTAGAGCCACACTCGTTTTTGCCATTTGCATTAATGATAATACGCCTTCTTGCATACGTGCACCGCCACTTGCCGTATAGATAATAAACGGCACTTTCAGCTCTGTCGCCTTTTCTACAGCGCGTGTAATTTTTTCACCAACAACTGATCCCATAGACCCCATACGGAAATGCGAATCCATTACCGCTACAACAACCTGCATCCCTTTTAATGCACCTACACCTGTTAATACAGCTTCGTTTAACCCTGTTTTCTTAATATCCGCTTCCACTTTTTCCACATATGCAGGGAAGTTTAACGGATTTGTTGTTTGAAGATGATCGTCCATTGATACAAACGAACCTTCATCTAAAAAACAGGCGATTCTTTCATTGGCTGTCAAAGTAAAATGATGCTGACATTTCGCGCATACTTTTAAGTTTTTTTCGAGTTCTTTTGTGACATGAATCGTTTTACATTTTGGACATTTTGTCACGATGCCTTCCGGAAAGGATTTTTCATCTTCTTTTCTAGTAATATTATCAGTATTTTTTTTACGACTAATTGTAAATAAATCACGAATTGCCATCGTAATCCCCCTTTATATTGACGTAATCATTCTTTAATAATGATCATCCATTTTTCATATGAATCAATTGCTTCTTGTATATATCCCATTTGCAATGAAGCAAGCAGTATTTTTAATTCCATTTTCTCTTCTTCTGTAATTTCATTTGCCGATAGATTATTGCTGAACGAAAGAAGCTGGAGCCAAATTTTTAATGCGAGGCGGTTCCCTGAAACGATCATACATTCACGAAGTATGTCTTCTCGTTTTAACTCCTGCCCAAGTTCTACCTTTACAAAAAAGCTCTCCCAAATCGGCAGTGCCCTTAAATTGTCAGACTGGCAAATAATTCGAATCGCTTCTTTTTCGAGCATTTGTCTTGTTGCATGCACATCCGCGATCGATTTTTCGTCCTGTAATATAAAAGAGCTGACAATTTCAACAAACTGATGGTGTTGCATACTTGACAAATATGTACCACCGCCATGCCTTGTTTCGATCAAGCCAAGTAACTCCAGACTGCGTAATGCTTCCCGAACCGAAGACCTTCCCACTTGTAGCTGCTCGCTTAACATTCTTTCTGAAGGAAGCTTTTGCCCTTCCTGAATATTTTGTTCTTCAATTAAATCGTGTAATTGCTTAACAATTTGAATAAACATCTTTTTTGCGGGCTTATCTTCCAAATTTTTCACCTCACCGTGTCCTACGCATTCCATTATTATTAACAAAAGTGGTCAGACCAGTTACTAAAGTAAGAATACAAAATGTTTTTCTCATTGTAAAGAGAAAATGTAAAACTTATATTTTATATATAATAAAATTTGCGAATATATAACTAGATTTCCGTTTTTTCGATAAATTTAGCTGAACCCATATAAAAAGAGCGCCTCTAAAGCTATTAGAAAGCGCTCTTTATTGCTATTTATTTTATAATAATCTGTTTAACTTTTATTTGTTGTTTATTAAATCGGTGCTCGTAAAAGCCCTCTATATAAAGCAATCCTTCTTCTCGGATTTTCCCGACAACTTGTTCATATTCTTTCGGGAACAAGGTTAAGGATACTGTTCCATACTCATCTTCCATTTGTACAAATGCCATCAATTCACCGCGCTTTGTGCGGAGCTGGCGCATTTCCCTGACTTGACCGATCATTTTTACAAATGCATTGTCTTTATGTTGCGCCAATGTTTGAACAGTTGCCGTTACTTCAGGAAAATGGCTTCGTAATTTTACAATCGGATGGTCTGATAAATAAAAACCGAGCACATCCTTTTCGTATTGCAGCTTGACTTTCTCAGGTATTGGCGATGTTTCACTATATTTCGGTTTGCCAAATGCGAGTAATGCCCCTTCAAACAAGTCATCCCCGCCAGGTCGTACGAAATCGGCTTGTTTTTGTGCACCTTCGATTGTTGCGAGTAATGTTGCACGATCCTTCCCGAATTCATCAAGTGCACCTGCTTTAATGAGCGGTTCGATAGTTTTTCTGTTGAAATTCGCTGTCGTCAATGTCACTGCCAAATCAAATATAGAATCAAACGGCTTTTGTCTTTCTTCACGCGCGCATAACAGTTTTTGCATAAACGGCTGCGGCACACCTTTAATCGCAGACAAACTAAACCTTATTTTCCCGCTTTCCACTTTAAAGTGACGCATACTTCGATTAATTGACGGCGGCAGAATTTCGATGCCCTTTGCTTTTGCCTCCATTAAAATTTGCGAAAGCTTTTCCGGATTCCCCGTTGCATTCGTCAGGAGGGCAGCGTAAAAATTGACCGGATAATGGGCTTTCAAGTACGCCATGTGATAGGAAATAACACTATAGGCAACGGCATGGCTTTTCGGGAAGCCATAATCGGCGAACCGGACAATTAATGCATATACTTCTTCGGCTGTCTCCTGTGTATAGCCCTTTATTATAGCACCTTTTACGAAGGATGCCCGCTGCTGTTCCAGTACATCCCGCTTCTTTTTACTCACAGCACGACGGAGCAAATCAGCTTGTCCAAAAGAAAAGCCCGCCATCACATTCGCAATGCGCATAATTTGCTCCTGATAAATAATAACGCCGTATGTTTCTTCCAAAATCGACGTTAAATGCGGATGTGGCATAATGACCTGCTCTTTTTTATGCTTTCTTCTTGCATACATTGGGATAAATTCCATCGGACCTGGTCGATACAATGCATTGACTGCAACAATATCTAAAAAGTGGGTCGGTTTAATTTCACGGAGTGCATTTTTCATGCCATCCGACTCCAGCTGGAAAATGCCATTCGTGTCTCCATTTTGTAAAAGCTCAAATGTCTTCTCATCATTGAGCGGAATTTGATTAAAATTGATTTGAGTATTATGGGTAAACTGTATCGACTTCCGTATTTGTTCTAGTATCGTCAAATTACGGAGTCCCAAAAAATCAATTTTTAATAGTCCGTTTTGCTCCACTTCCTGCATCGGCCACTGTGTTAAAAATATCCCGTCATGGCCTTCTTCAATTGGTACGACATCGACTAATGGAACAGGACTTAAAACAACCCCTGCTGCGTGTGTCGACGCATTCCTTGGAAGTCCTTCCAATCGAAGGGATGTTTGAAACCATTTTTGGCGTATTGGCTCTGCTGTAACCCATGCCCTTAAGTTTTCCGACATTGCATAGGCTTCTTTCAGTGTAATACCGGGCTTATTCGGTATCAGCTTAGAAATCATTTCCAGTGCTTCACTTTCGAAATTAAACATACGGGCAACATCCCGGGCAACCGCCTTGGCAGAAAGTGTACCGAACGTAATAATTTGTGCGACATATTGTTTGCCGTATTTTTTTGCAACATATTGAATTACTTCATTCCGTCTCGTATCTAAAAAGTCGATATCGATATCCGGCAGTGTAATACGCTCAGGATTTAAAAAACGTTCAAACAGTAAATCGTATTGCAATGGATCCACCTGTGTAATCTCGAGTGCAAATGCGACAAGAGAAGACGCGGAAGAACCACGGCCAGGACCCGTTAAAATTTGTGCTTCACGGGCAAACTGTATAAAGTCGGCAACAATCAGAAAATAATCTGAATAGCCCATCGACTGAATAACATGCATCTCATAGTTCATCCGTTCAACATACTGGCTTGGCAATGTGTGCGTATTTAAACGTCGCTGTAAACCAGTCGCTACTTGCTGCTGCAGCAAGTTTTCCGCCGTTTCACCTTCTCCGACAGGAAACTTCGGCATATAAACATGATTTGTGTTGATTTCAATTTGACAGCTTAGTAATAATTTTTCCATTTGTACGAGCCATTGTTGCTGATCATGAAATTTTTGCCGCCATTGTTCGGCTGTCAGTAAATGATTTTCCTGTTTATTGCTTTCTTCAGCATCATTCAGCTTTACCCCGGTATGGATGGCCTGTGCCACTTCATAGGCAAAAAAGTCCTCTTCATTAAAAAACAGACTTTCATGTGTTGCGACAATCGGCAGAGCATTTTTTTCGGCGAGCTGCACTGCCGTACTTTCAAAACTTATTGTTTCGGATAAACGGGAAATCCCGATATATATTTCATGCGGATTGGCCTTAACAATTTCTGCCAGTAGTGGTTCGGCTTCCTGTTGCAGCCATATAGCCTGCTGTTCAAGCGCGGGAATCATAAAAGCAATTCCCTTTCCATATGCGAGCAGCCACCTTAACGGGATCGTCTGCTCCGGTCGAATGGAAATGCTGCTGGAGATTTTCAACAAATTACGATAACCTTCGTTTGTTTTTGCATATAAAACAAGCGGCAACGATTGATCTTCCGTCAATTCGAGCTGAATCGTCAACCCTGCTACCGGATGAATACCGGCCCTTTTCATTTCAAACCAAAAAGGCAAAAGACCGTACAATTTCGTATTAACAATTGCACAGCTTTTTGCCTTTTGCTGATGTAAAAAAGGGATGAGCTCTTCGATACGAATTGTACTTTTCAATAAATCTGCACTTGTCCGTACTTGCGGATATACAGTCACCCATCATCCCTCCATCATATTATTTATATTCACTGCAAATGACCTTTAAATCTTCAATTACTTGATCTGCCTCTTCCCATGAATATGCTGTAGCACCAGATGCCAGCGGATGCCCGCCGCCATTATATTTTTTCGCCAGGCCGTTAATAACCGGACCTTTCGAACGGATACGAACGCGGATTGTATCATTATCCTCGATGAACATCACCCATGCACGGATATTCTTTACATTGCCCAATGAACTGACTAATAGGGATGTTTCAGAAGGAGTAGCATCAAATTGCTGTAAAATAGTTGCAGGCAATTTAATCGATGCCGCACCGTTTTCATCCATTTCAAAATGCTGGTATATATAACCTTGAAGGTTTAATAGTTTGCGTTCCATTTCGTACATACCATCAAATACTTCATTACGGTCGAAATTATATTGTACAAGGTGTCCTGCTGTTTCAAATGTTTTCGGACCCGCACTTGGGTATAAGAATCGCCCAGTATCACCGACAATTCCCGCGAATAACAGGCGTGCCGCTTCATCGGACATCTTCCAGTCTGCATACACTTTGCCTTCTTCATAAAGGTCATATATCATTTCACTGCATGAACTAGCATCCGTATCCACCCATAATAAATCACCATAAGCATCATCATTCGGATGGTGGTCGATTTTAATAAGAAAGTCGCCATTCATATAGCGCTGATCATCAATACGTTCTGTATTCGCAGTATCGGTCACAATAATCAGTGCATCTTTAAACTGCGAATCTTCAATTTGCTCCGGAGATGCCATGAATGATAGTGAATGATCATGCTCACCAACCGTGTAAACTGCTTTCTCAGGATAATTTGCCCGTATTAACTCAGCCAACCCTATTTGTGAACCGTACGCATCCGGATCCGGTCGTACATGGCGATGCAGTACAATTGTTTCATATTGTTTAATTTTGTCAATAATTTCATGTTTCAATACATTTCCTCCTCGTGCATATTGAATACCTATATCATTTTCCACTAAAAATCGTTACAATATTTAGTAGTTTAGCTATTAGGAGGTTCAATATGGTCTATTTAAATTTTCTGTTTGTTGCCTGTATTATAGCATCACTCGTATTTTATTTTTATTTCAAAACAAAGCAGTTCCGTTCGACATTACCAATCCGTCGTAAATGGTATACTGCGAAAGCCGGGGTTGCGCTTGCCGCATTTCTCGTCTTCTTTGGTCTGAATGCAACGATTCTGTATCCGGATATTCTCGGGTTTGCGGTTGCAGCTATTTTCCTTATCATTGGTGCAGGTTTAGGTGTGAATAACTATAAACGCATGCAGCATGAAGGCCGATACATAAAAGAGGAATACGAACTAAACAGGTAAAAGAACGGGGTCTGTCGAAAGTGCCTCACTTTCAGCAAGACCCTTTTTTTATCGTTCTAACAGCTGGAATGTCATCATCGCTTTTCCTACGAGATTTGTCGCACTATATACTTCAAAATCCATTTTCACGAACTTACGGGACATGTCCAAAATTCTAGGACGGACCGTTAAAACGCTTTCCATCTGAACTGGCTTGATGAAGTAAATATTCATATTTTCCACTACTGCTTCCCCGCGCTTACGTCGCTTTAATGCAAATGCACCAACTTCTGATAACAGGATTGTAAACGCACCGTATGAAATCGCACCAAACTGGTTTGTCATTTGTGGTGTAACCGTAAATTCCACTTCAATGTCCTCTTCACCCATGACGCGCATTTCATTTTTTACTAAATCATCAATTGTTTCGCCATGCTGAGGTTGTCGCTGTGCTAATTGAATCGCCTTTAATACGTCCTGGCGACTGATAACCCCTTTTAATAAGCCTTCCTCATCAATGACAGGGAGCAAGTCGATTCCTTCCCAAATCATTCGGTGACCTGCTGAAGCGACACTCGTTTTCATCGAAGCAGCAATCGGGTTCTTCGTCATAACCTTATCAATCGGCTCTGATTCTTCCTTCCCGATTACGTCTTTACTCGTAATCATGCCGACAAGCCTGTTTTGGCCTGTTACTACAGGGAAAGCACCATGTGTCGTACGACGGTTCTGTCTATGGAAATCTGCAATTGTATCATTATTTTTTAATACAGCCGTATCTTCCATCGGGACATATACATCTTCAATCAGTAATATGTCTTTTTTAATCAGCTGATCATAGATGGCGCGGTTGATCATTGTTGCAACTGTAAATGTATCATACGATGTTGAAATAATCGGCAAGTCCAATTCGTCGGCCAGCTCTTTATTGGATTCAGTAGTATCAAATCCGCCTGTAATTAATACAGCAGCCCCTGTTTTCAATGCGTATTCATGTGCCTGTGTCCGGTTACCGACAATGAGCAGACTCCCTGCATCAGTATAGCGCATCATATCATCAAGCTTCATCGCACCAATTACAAATTTCGTCAATGTTTTATGGAGACCTGACTTTCCACCTAAAACTTGTCCATCTATAATATTTACAATTTCAGCAAATGTTAAGCGTTCAATATTTTCTTTCTTTTTCTTTTCAATACGAATCGTTCCTACACGTTCGATTGAACTTACAAGACGTCGGTTTTCAGCTTCTTTAATCGCTCGGTAAGCTGTCCCTTCACTCACTTGCATTTCCTTTGCAATTTGACGAACCGAAATTTTATCGCCAACTGGTAGTGATTCAATGTATTGTAAAATCTTCTCGTGTTTCGTTGACAATTACATCACCTATTTCTCATCATTCATTTATGTCTTTAGTGTACCATATTTAAACAGCGCAATTATACTATTTTCAATACATATACCCGTATAATTGCTTATAAATGTAAGAAAAAGCTAAAGGAATAAATAAGACAAACTGCCCAACAAATAGAGTGCTGGGCAGTTTAAGTGTTAAGTATGCATTTTACAATTGATATGCGGTCAGCCGGAAATTAGAATTTCACAAATTCCCCTGGCTGCAATACTTGGACTTCTGCGCCTTTAACAAGTTTCGCAAAGTCGGCAGGGTCTTGCTGGATGGGCGGGAATGTATTGTAATGAACCGGCACAACAACTTTTGGTTTTAATAATGAAACTGCATAAGCTGCATCTTCAGGTCCCATTGTAAAATTGTCGCCAATCGGTAAAAAGGCGATGTCAATTGGATGACGCTTCCCGATTAACTCCATATCACCAAACAATGCAGTATCACCTGCATGGTAAATTGTTTTCCCTTCTGCCGTAAATAAAATTCCGGCAGGCATTCCCATATAGATAATTTCTTTGTTTTCCGTTACGTATGAAGAGCCATGGAACGCCTGAGTAAATTTCACTTTTCCGAAATCAAATTGACGGGAACCACCAATATGCATATTGTGGACTCTGCATCCTTGCCAGCCTAAATAGTCCGCAAGCTCATTTGGCGCAACTACCAGTGCATCATGCGTTTTTGCCAATTGAACAGTATCCCCAACATGATCATTATGTCCATGCGTCAGTAAAATGACATCCGGTTTTTCATTTTCAACCTTTAAATCTGTTTGTCCATTTCCATTTATGAAAGGATCAATTAAAATCGTTGTTCCATTTGTCACAACCTTTACAACGGAATGTCCGTGAAATGAAATCTGCATCTAACATACCTCCTAAAATAACCTTCCTTGTATTATTCGATATTTATGCATAATTCTCCTTTTTTTGATATGCTTATACCGAGAATTCATTTATTGAATAACAAAGGAGTTTATACAATGTCGAAATTGAAACAATTACAAATTCATTTAACTGAAAATGATTGGGATGCTGCTTTTATAACAACACCTGACAATGTCTTTTACTTTTCCGGTTTTAGAAGTGAGCCACATGAACGGTTACTTGGAGTCATGGTATTTAAGGATGCAGATCCATTTTTAATTTGTCCGAAGATGGAAGTACCGGATGCAGTCGCTGCAGGATGGGCTTTCGATGTTGTCGGACATGAAGATACAGAAAACGCCTGGGATGTCGTTGCAAAAACTGTCACGGGTCGCAACGTTGCATTTGATACATTGGCTATCGAGAAATCGCATTTAACGGTTGAGCGTTTGGAAGCAATCCAAGAACGTTATGAACAACTGAAGTTTGTAAACATTGATGAAAAAATTAACGCGCTTCGAATTTCAAAAGATGAAACGGAACTTGAAAAATTACGTAAAGCTGCCCAGTTAGCAGACTATGCCATTCAAGTAGGCTGTGATGCAATTGCAGAAGGCGTAACAGAAATGGAAATTTTAAATACAATTGAATCGGCAATTAAGGCAAAAGGCTATGCAATGAGCTTCGATACAATGGTATTGGCAGGAGAAAAAGCAGCTTCCCCTCATGGTACACCTGGAAATCGTAAAGTTAAAAAAGGTGACCTGATCTTATTTGACCTAGGTGTTATTTACGAGGGGTATTGTTCAGATATTACGCGAACAGTAGCATTCGGCCAGCCAAATGACGAGCAGATTGAAATTTACAATGCTGTCCGCCGCTCAAACGAAGCAGCAATTGACGCTGTTAAACCAGGAGTACGCGCAATGGACTTGGATAAAATTGCCCGCGATGTTATTACAGATGCAGGGTATGGACAATACTTCACACACCGTTTAGGTCACGGACTGGGTATTTCTGTACACGAATTCCCGTCAATCAACGGTGCCAATGAATTTGTTCTAAATGAAGGTACAGTATTTACAATCGAACCCGGCATTTATAAAACGGATGTTGCAGGTGTTCGTATCGAAGATGATGTAGTTGTAACAAAAGATGGTGTAGAAATACTTACATCATTCACTAAAGAACTTGTAATTTTATAATATATTAGTTAATTTGATTGTATAGAAACTATTAAATTTGCATATACTAAGCGAGTGGCCCTTTTTATAGGGTTGCTCGCTTTTTATTTTCCACTTTACAGTTTTTAACTTGTTTTCGATAAGCAAAAATGAGGAATAGGATATTAATTATTTAATAATAACCGAAAGGAAGTGGTGCATTATGAAAAAATGGTCTTTTACAACGCTACTTATAATTGTGCTTACACTGATGCCGATAAGTCAAATTGAATGGAATACGGAAGCCGAAGCAAGTCCAGCGGTTAAGGCCAATAATCAAGTCATTTCAAATATTGCAGCACCCAACAAAGCGGTAAAAGAAAAAGCTCCTGTATCGAATACAGGGTTTTTGCCAAAAGTAAATCGTAGTTATACGTATAAACCATCATTTGAAGATGCAGGACCAAAAACATATACTGCTTCTAAAAATGAATCGATTGATAACTCCGTAGAATTATTGGAAGATGATTATATCGGCTATACGTATATTGAAAATCAGAAGCAGCTTTCATTAGGTGTTGCCTATTCAGATATATTTTTCTTCTCATTAAGCTATCCGATGAAAGAAAAGACAACAATTTCCGATACGGATTATTCATATGACGGCAATACTGAGACAACTCCGGTTTATGTTGAAAGCACAAGTGCAACAGTTAAAACTAAAGCAGGAACTTTCAATAATGTAGTCGTCTTAAAGTATCCAAATGGCTCGAAAATCTACTTGGCAAAAGATCACGGTATTATCCGCATCACCGATTTTGAAGGTAATATTACAACTGAATTAATCTCAGTTAAATAAAAATCACCCTACAAAAAAACCGCTACACTTGGTTTCGTCAACCGTAGCGGTTTTTTGCTGTAAAATATTTATTAATTTAATCCTGTCAGTGCTCCTAATACATCTTCCACTTCTGCATATGGCAGCCCCTGTGCGTCTGCTACTGCACGGTATACAACTTTACCCTCTAGTGTATTGACACCGCGTTTTAATGCCAAGTTGTCCAGGCATGCACGTAAAAAGCCTTTATTCGCAATTTGTAATGCATAAGGTACCGTATTATTTGTTAATGCGATTGTCGATGTACGTGGAACCGCACCTGGCATATTTGCCACTGTATAGTGCACGACACCATGTTTCACAAATGTAGGATTGTCATGCGTTGTTACTTTTTCTGATGTTGCGAAACAGCCGCCTTGGTCTATTGCAATATCAACAACAACAGATCCTGGTGACATCGATTGGATCATTTCCTCAGTAACTAATTTTGGTGCCTTCGCTCCTGGAATAAGCACTGAGCCGATTACTAAATCAGCAGAACGAACAGCATCTGCAATATTATACGGATTGGAAATTAATGTTTGAACATCACGCCCGAACAAATCATCTAGCTGACGTAATCGTTCAGGATTCAAATCGATAATCGTAACGTCTGCTCCCATCCCGACTGCTACTTTAGCTGCATTCGTTCCGGCAATACCACCGCCAATTACAGTTACTTTACTGCGAGGAACGCCTGATACACCACCAAGCAAGATGCCTTTACCGCCTGGCAGCTTTTCTAAATAATGTGCGCCGATTTGTGTTGCCATTTTACCTGCTACTTCACTCATCGGTGTTAATAATGGTAAAGAACCGTTTGATAATTGAACTGTTTCATAGGCAATACCGATTACGCGATTTTCAAGTAAAGCTTTAGTCAACTCAGGCTCAGGTGCTAAATGTAAGTACGTAAATAATATTAACCCTTCACGGAAATACTTGTATTCACTTTGCACAGGCTCTTTTACTTTTAGAACCATTTCTCCTGCCCATGCTTCAGCTGCTGTTTGCACAATATGGGCACCTGCGTCAATATAGTCCTGATCCGTAAATGCAGAACCTAATCCTGCACCTGTTTCGATATATACTTCATGACCATTTGCGATTAATGACAATACCCCTGCAGGAGTCATTGCAACTCGATTTTCGTTGTTCTTTATCTCTTTCGGTACCCCTATTTTCAATCTAATTCCTCCCTTTAACTATCACTTAGAAATATGCTTAACATAAATCAAATCCATTTTACCAATTTTAACAGTAAATTAGTAGATAATTTTGAATGTAAATTCTATTCCGAAAAAAGACTCTTTAATTATGTCTTTCAACTGTAAAGAATCCTATATTATTTAGTTGTGGAAAATATTTTATGATAGCGAAAGTATATTATTAACCATAAACAAAAAAATTGTGACTAATTCATGGAAGTTATTGTATTTCACTTATATTTCATCGTAGGAAGTATGTTCTTCGGAAAATTATTTGGTATAATATAGTTATAGATAATTAGGAGGTATGGAAAATGGCAAACCATTATAAAAGTATTGTAGTAGCAGTAGACGGCTCAAAAGAAGCAGAATATGCATTCCGCAAATCAATCGATGTGGCAAAACGTAATGAAGGTGCAACAATCAACCTAGTAAATGTTATCGATACACGTTCTTTCGCAGCTATAGAAGCGTATGACCGTTCAATTGCTGAGCGTGCTCAACAACATTCTGAGGAATTGTTAAACGGCTACAAAAAACAAGCTGAAGCAGAAGGCGTTGAAAACGTTAACCTGATTATTGAATATGGCTCTCCTAAAAATATTATTACAAAAGATCTTTCAAAAGTTGTAGAAGCAGATTTAATTATTTGTGGCGCAACTGGTTTAAATGCTGTTGAACGTTTTCTGATTGGTTCTGTGTCAGAAGCAATCGTACGTTCAGCTACATGTGACGTATTAGTTATCCGTACTCCAGAGTGATTTAAATTAGCAAAATACAAAATGCCATCTTCTCAATATGAGTCGATGGCATTTATCATTTATCATCTATCGTTTCTGATTATTACTTTCTTTCCACATGCTGACTTTTTCAAAGAACATAGCCAGCGCATCACGGTTTGACATATTTGGTACTTTTGCCAATAAAACCTCACGCGGTGCTTTTAACTGCTCACTTTGCTTTTGTAAGATTAAAATACTTTTCTCATGTGCTTTTGATGAAAACAGGTTTTCCGGCAATTGGATGACCGCCTGAATCCATGCATGTCCTTTAATATACTGGTGAAGCTGTTTTGCCTGATCTGATTCGAATAAGTTTGCCGGAATGAGGAAAAATCCAAATCCACCTTCTTTTGTATAATTTAAAGATTGCTCGATAAACAAATGGTGTGCGTAGCTCATTCCCTCTGCCGCGCATAATTCGTAGTCAAGTGCTACTTCTTCATTCGGATAATATCCTACAGGCAAGTCGCAAACTACCGCATCGACCGGATCCACTAACAGTTTTTCAAGGGCATCTTGACGGAATAGTGTAACAGGTTGTTCGATCAGATCGCCTGTTGCTGCCGCCAGCCGAATTAATAAATCATCGACTTCCACTCCTGAAGCAGCCACTTTCCCTTCCAGCGCATTCATGACCGTAAAGAGTAGATTCCCTGTACCGAGTGCCGGGTCCACAATAGAAATCGTCCCATCCGATAATTCCTGGTCAAAACACTGCTCTACAAAATGGCTTACAATCAGCCCCAGAGTATCCGGGGTCATTTGGTGGTTCGGCTGCGCACTTTTACGCATCCCTTTTAAAATCGCAATTTGGATTGCTTTACGCATATCTTCCTTCGTTGCACCTTCTACTTGCCACTCAAATTTCCCGTCCAGTGTATCTTCCAGTGTTTGCAGTAACGCTTCCAAATAATCGTGATCCTGCTGCGCTGCGAGATTTTCTGCATTGTCATTAATATATTTGAAAATTTGTTCAAACTTTTCCATTCAACTAGCTCCCCCATTCCATTCATTTGGATTTCTCGCCGAATTGCGACATATCCACTAAATGAACAACCCACTCAATGATCATTGAGTGG
The DNA here is from genome assembly GCF_038003445.1 of Solibacillus sp. FSL K6-1126. NCBI lineage: Bacteria > Bacillati > Bacillota > Bacilli > Caryophanales > Caryophanaceae > Solibacillus > Solibacillus sp. FSL K6-1126. Next base: position 3,050,301 of record NZ_JBBOPD010000001.1, read on the forward strand.
GTGTTAATTATACATGTAATTACTTTACAACAAAATCGTTCAAAACGAAATTATTTTGCAAGAGCTTTTACTGCTTCGATTGCAGCATCATAGTTCGGGTGGTCTGTACCTTCTGGAACATATTCCACATAAGCAACTTTGCCAGTTTCATCAACAACAAAAATTGAACGTGCTAAAAGGCGTAATTCTTTCATATGTACGCCATATGCTTCACCGAATGATGCATCGCGGTGGTCTGATACTGTTACAACATTATCGATACCCGCAGCTCCACACCAACGTTTTTGAGCAAATGGTAAATCCATTGACACTGTATAAATTACAACATTGTCACCTAAGTTAGCCGCCGCTTCGTTAAATGTACGAGTTTGCTTATCACAAACACCTGTATCCAATGAAGGAACAACTGAGAATAATCGAATTTTACCTTCAGAATCTTTTAAAGTTACTTCTGATAAATCGTTTGCAACCACTGTAAAGTCCGGTGCTTGATCACCAACTTTTACCTCATTACCGATTAGTGTTACTGGACTGTTTTTAAATGTTACTTGTGCCATATTAAACGCCTCCTTTATATTCCCTAATATTACTAAAAAAGATTTAGCAATTGCAACTAACTGAGCTTATATTCATTAAATAAAGAAGAGAAAAAGAAAAGAGCTGTTTTTATAAGACGAATCTTACAAAACAGCTCTTCTCTTGCTTAGAAGGTGTCGATAGTAAATTATTTCCCCTTCTATTCATTTTCAAACATCTTTTGTATAAATATTTTCATGAACAACGACCGTATCCGCAAAATAATCGGCAATACTTTTATTGTTCGGTGAAAAGGCTACGATTAAATACGGCAAGTATAATAATGTGCCGTTGATAAATCGACCTACCCCTTCACGAAATAGCACGGTCATCCAATCCAGCGCTTCCCCGTCATCTTTTTCAACCTTTATACCAAACGTCATTTTCCCTATGGTTTGCTTGAAAAATTTTGTCATGAGCACAAAATAAGCGTAGAAAATAATTCCCGAAAGAATTGTCATCGGCGCGTACCACGCATCGCTGGCAACACTCCAATTCATCAATGCAAATACCGGCCTAATCGAGACGCCGATAATGGCACTTATTACAATTGAATCCAACAGAAATGCCCAGAAGCGCATCCAGAAGCCGGCTGTTTTTTGTTTAATAGAAGGCGGCTTTACGACAGATGCTTCATCCACTACTTCGATTATGTCAGTCATCGTAATCCCTCCTATTAGTAGTCACCATATAAATACATCATACGAGGTGAATTTGTCGTTGAAATAATTTTGGACAATACTTCAGACTCAGCAGATGGTCGTAACATAGAACCTAGTTTTACACCTAATAAAGAACCCCAGCTTGATGTATCCATTGTATATTCAAACAGCTCTGCATCTTCCAATCCGAAATCTTTACGTAATGCATTAATTGTCGCTTCTTCATTTCCAATTTCATCCACCAACCCTGCTCGCAGTGCCTGAGTACCGCCTAATACACGGCCATCCGCCACTTTCTTCACTTGCGCTTCAGACATATTACGCCCAGCTTCGATAATATCGACAAAATGCTCATATGATTCATCAATCATTTCCTGCAGCATCGCAAGTTCCTCTTTTGTAGAAGGTCGTACACCGCCAAACATGTCTTTATGTTCGCCTGATTTGATTGTTTCAAACTCGACACCGAAATTTTCGGCTAATTTCCCATAATTAATCGATTGCATAATCACACCGATTGAACCGGTAATTGTTTCTCGTTGTGCAAAAATCTTATCTGCTGGTGCTGAAATATAATAACCTCCGGAAGCAGCCATTGATCCCATTGATACATAAATCGGGATTTGTTTTTCCTCTTTTATTTTCAATAGTTTTTGGTAAATTTCCTCTGATTCAATGACACCGCCACCTGGAGTGTTTACAGATAATACAACCCCTTTAATTGTATCGTCTTCAAGTACAGCATCCAATTGTTCCATAAACTGCTGGTGGTTGTAATCAACAGTTTCCCAAATGCTTGGTTCTCCTACATCCTGAATTACGCCATCTACCGTTAAATGCGCAATTCGATTCGTTAAGTCTCCCGTTTCCACTACGCTTTCGTATGTGAGCGATTCCGTACCCATCAAATTGTCGATACTAGTAAAGAAATCGGTCTTGAAAATCGAAATAATCGTATTGATCCCAATAGAGAAAAATAATAATACGGCAGCAATAATGAGTGCCACAACTCGTTTTGTATTCATTTTCACGCCTCCTCAATATATGTACGAAACTATTTTACAAAAAGTTTCATCGAAAACCATTTCCTACAGCGATTTTGACATAATCCCACTTGATTAAGCAACCATACTTTAGGTTTTATCAATTGGCGAAGCCTCATTTCTATTAATTAAGCTCGGTTTAAACATGAATACTGGCAGAAAAAAAGGCGGCAAATTTCGCCACCTTTTATTCATTACCCGGGAAATATTTGTCGAGCAATGGTATTTCCCTTACTTTACACGCAATTCAACACGACGGATTTTCCCTGAAATTGTTTTAGGTAATTCATCTAAAAACTCTATAATTCGAGGATATTTATATGGTGCTGTCAGCTGTTTTACATGATTTTGCAGATCTTCTACAATTGTTGGGCTTTCTTTTAATGTAACATCTTTAAGGACGACAAATGCTTTTACAACATTACCTCGAATTTCATCCGGACTTGCAACAACAGCACATTCCTGTACAGCAGGGTGCTTCGTTAAAGCATCCTCAACTTCAAACGGCCCAATTGTATAACCTGATGAAATAATAATGTCATCATTACGGCCTTCAAACCAGAAATAGCCGTCTTCATCCTTTATCGCTCGGTCGCCTGTTACATACCAATCCCCGCGATATTGAATCGCTGTACGTTCAGGATCTTTATAATACCCTTTAAATAGTGCAGGTGTCGATTTGTGTACTGCGATATCACCAACTTCACCTGCCGGGACAGGCTCACCATCTTCATTGATTAAATCAATGATATTTCCCGGAGTCGGTTTCCCCATGGAGCCGGGACGCAATTCCATGTTTAACAATGTTCCGATCAATAATGTATTTTCTGTTTGGCCATAGCCATCACGGACAGTTAACTGATGTTCACGTTCGAACGTTTCAATTACTTCACGGTTTAATGGCTCACCTGCCGAGACAGCGCTGCGCAATGAAGTTAAATTAAATGTATTTAACTGATCTAACTTCGCCATCATTCGATATTCTGTCGGTGTACAGCAAAGCACATTGATGTGTTGCTGCTCTATTAAATGTAAAAACTGTTTAGGGTCAAACTTCCCTTTATATACAAATCCTGTTGCACCACTGCCTAATACAGCAAGAAACGGACTCCAAATCCATTTTTGCCATCCTGGAGCTGCAGTTGCCCATACCGTATCACCATCACGTACGCCAAGCCACTCCGCAGCCGTTGTACGTAAATGTGCATATCCCCAGCCATGTGAGTGCATTACAGCTTTAGGATTTCCTGTTGTGCCTGATGTATAGGCTAAAAAAGCAAGATCATGTGCTGTCGTCTCAACAGAATCGAACTCGTTTGACTGTTGCTCTGCAAGCGCCATTAATGAAGTCCATCCTGCTTTTTCTTTTCCGACAATAAAGCATTCTACATTCGCTAAATTTTCTACATGTTCAAATTCATTTACGAATTGTTCCATCACGATAATCGCCTTAGCCTCAGAATGATTTAGTCGATAATCAATATCTTTAGCTCGCAGCAACTCCGAACTTGGAATAATGACCAATCCTGCTTTTAATGCCCCAATATAAGAAACATATGCTTCTAAACAGCGAGGCAGCATAATTAAAATGACATCACCTTTTTTTAGTCCTTGTGCATAAAAGGCATTCGCTGCCTGATTTGCTCTTTGTAGTAACTCTTCGTATGTATAACGCTCTTGGTGTCCATTTTCTTCTTGAAAAATTAACGCTGTTTTCGATTCTTTATTATCGTGTTTTTCAAATTCATTCACAATATTATAAATTTCCGGTGCAACTAATTGATTTTCATTCATTTTTAATACTCCCCTTTGTTTAAAAAAAATGAGCCTTACCTTATTAGTATAATAATCCTTCTCGTTAATATCAAAATATTCCGCCACTTTTTATTGCATAACAAAAAATATTTGTTACCAAAATAAAAAGAAACGCTACTTTAAAAGTAGCGCTCCTTTTTTAAAAACGGATTATTGGTTTTGGTTGCCGCGTAATTGCTGCTCTGCCATCTGTACTAGGCGTTTCGTAATTTCGCCACCTACAGAACCGTTTGCACGAGATGATGCGTCAGGACCTAATTGTACGCCAAATTCTTGTGCGATTTCGTATTTCATTTGGTCTAAAGCTTGTTGTGCACCAGGTACACGTAATTTGTTTGAGCTGTTGTTGTTTGCCATCTGTCTCTCACCTCCTTGTGACATTAGAATGCACCGGGAGGAAAGATTAATACATAAAAAACACAGGTAAATTATAGTTTCATTAGGAAATCATTATCAGTTTCTAAAAATTATAGTAAATCCGCGAATTTATCTTCTTTTACTTCCTTCTGAGGGAACTGATATACTTCGCGGTTTTTAACGGCACGATCAATTAATTCATCGAATTCCGTAAAGCTTTCAAAACGCTGAACTTTTTCTAATTTCGGTTTTGTTTTTGGACTAGACGGTGTAAATATTGTACAGCAATCCTCAAATGGCTGGATTGATGTTTCGTATGTGCCAATATCTTTTGCGATTTTGATAATGTCATTTTTATCTGCTGAAATTAGCGGACGTAAAATTGGTGTATTTGTCACATCATTAATTGCAGTTAGGCTTTCCAATGTTTGTGAAGCGACTTGTCCTAGGCTTTCACCTGTTACAATACCTAATGCGCCAACTTCTTCACGCACTTTATCGGCTATTTTCATCATCATACGACGTGTTGATGTCATTGACATATTGTCTGGGACTGCATCTTTTACTGCTACTTGCAGTTCTGTAAACGGAATAACATGCAGGCGAATATTTGCACCGAATTTTGTTAGTTCATTTGCAAGTTCTTTAACTTTCTGTAAAGCATTATCGCTTGTATACGGAGGACTGAAGAAATGAATCGCATCCAGTCGAACGCCACGTTTCATCATTAAGTAACCGGCAACTGGACTATCGATACCGCCTGAAAGCATTAACAGCGATCGTCCATTTGATCCAATCGGCATTCCTCCAGCACCTTGAATTACTTGCGCCATCATATAGATTGCATCTTCACGAACTTCAATTCGCAATGCGAAATCCGGATTTTTCACCTGTACTTTAAAGTTAGGGAAATTCGGTAAAATTGTAGCTCCCATTTCACGCTGTAATTCATGTGTGTTTAATGGGAATGTTTTATCTGTACGATGTACTTCAACTTTAAACGTTAAATCACCTTTTTCACGATAGTCTTCTAAAATTTCAAAGGCTAAAGCTTTCATTACATCCAAATCTTTTTCACAAGAAGCGACAGGGCTGATTGATTGAATACCGAAAACATGTGGTAAACGATCCATCAGTACATCAAATTTCTCTTTATTTTCAACTTCAATAAACATACGGTCACGCTCTGCACGAATTTTCAGTGGTGCAATATCATTAAATGAATAACGGACATTATCGCGTAAACGGCTGATAAAATCTTTTTTGTTTCGACCTTTTGTTGATAATTCACCATAGCGAACTAATATTTCCTTAAAAATCATTGCATTATTTCTCCTTTTAATTCTTTCATTACGATTGTAAATTGCTTTTTGAATGAAGCAATATCTTCGTCAGTATTAATTGCGCCTAAACTTAAACGAAGGACACCGTTTTTAAAGCGACTATCGATATTCAATGCTTCCACAACATGGCTTGTTTTCGTTTGTTTTGACGAACATGCACTTGATGTTGAAACGATAATATCACGTTTTTGTAATGCATTTATTAAAATTTCACCTTTAAGTCCTCTAACACTGAAAGATAAAATATGCGGTGCACCATCTTTTGGCGAAAGGACATATACTTCCTGACCAAATTGCTCAAAGAAATGATGGAGATCTGCAGACCATTTTTTAAAGTTCTTAAAATTCCCCGGCATTCCTTCTACTGCTAAACGGGCCGCTTTTGCCAATGAAACAGCTTGCGGTACTGCAACCGTACCACTTCTTAATCCGAACTCTTGTCCACCACCAACAATAAATGCTTTCAGTTGAGGTTTTTTACGGAATGCCAACAGGCCACTCCCTTTTAAACCTTGAATTTTATGTCCTGAAATCGAAATGACATCGGGACCATTATCCCCATCAAAAAAGACTGGCAGCTTTCCGAAACTTTGAATCGCATCAACATGAAACATTGCCTGGCATGTACGATGAATGATTTGTGCCGCTTCTTTAATTGGCTGAACAGCTCCAATTTCATTGTTTACATGCATAATGCTCACGATGATTGTATCTTTGCGAAGCTTTTGCTGTAATTCCTCTAAAGAAATGACCCCATATTTGTTTACTTTCAAGTAGTCAATTTCATAACCTTCCTCTTCCAAACGCTTGACCGCTTCCAATATCGAAGGATGTTCTATTTCTGTCGTAATAATATGCTTGCCTCTAAAATTACTAGATTTTGCAAGACCAAAAAGCGCGGCATTATTCGATTCCGTACCTCCGGATGTAAATAAAATATTCTTTTCGTCTGTATGAAGAATATTTGCCAATTGCTCACGAGCTTTTGTTAATAAAGCATTTGACTCGACTCCAGCACGGTGAATCGATGCAGGGTTGGCGTAATATTGTTCATTTACTAACATAAATGTAGCCAAGACATCTTTGTGCGGTTTTGTTGTCGCACTATTATCTAAATATATCATCTATACTCAACCTTCTTTATTAAAACTAATTTTCCGTAATCTATTAACATTACAGAGTTGCCTGCAATCATCACTTACCAAAGAGAGAGGTTGTGTTAATAGTCAAATTGACTATTAACACAACCTCATAAATGTGCTTATTTATTATAACGCTAAATGGATCAACATGTAACCGTTATGCTTATTATTTTGTAAGCAGCTGCTCCTGAACGAGCTCCTCAATACGTTTAATCGCATTAGGATCGATAATTTCAACCGCTTTTGCTGCATCTTCCAGTGCTTTTATGTAGCGGAATTTCTTGAATGCGTCTTCAGCTTCAAGTAAATTTTCATGTACTTGTCGGTTAGTTGCTCTGTAGCGGTTTCCAAACTGAATAAGACGCTCAATAATTAATACGTTCTCTATCATTTCCTGTGCTTTTTCATGTGTTTCTTCAATCGATTGCTTTGCATTTAGTAAATGCTGATTTACTTGGATAATATTCAACGGCACTTCCTGTAAGCTTTGTACAACAACAAAAATCTGCTCTGCCGCCTCTTCTAATCTTGCATCCATTTCTTCCGGTATTCCAGGAATATTGGCACGTCCAAGCAGGCGTTCGGTATCTTGCAATAAGCGCTTTAATGTTTCCAATTCAGCTCTTGCTTTATTTTCATCGATACGGAGATTTTTTAGTTTGTTAGAGAACTTTTCCTGTTCTTCAGCAATTTGCTCGATCTCATCAGTAATTTCTTTTAGCTCTTCCTGTAAGCTGGAGTAGGCAGACTTTTCTTCATGGACACGAGTTGATAACAACTCATAGCGTCTTTGTAGAACTTCCAAGTGCTTTAAGCCCACTTTAGGAATTTCCGCCTCTCTGTCCTGCAAACGGTAGCTATGCTGTACATACGCGACTTCATCATTAATGTCCTTTGTAAGGCGCATTACATCATTGATCACACTGTACATGCCGGAACAGTTGCGTTCCACATACTTTCTTGCCATTACTTCTTTTTCTAGCAAATTGTAAAAATGGTCGATTTCATCATTAATTGTTTCAATTCGTGGTGATACAGCCGGTAAGTTTAATTCAGCAATTGCCTCTTTTAACATTTCCAGTTCATTCTCAAGCCCATTCAAATATTCAGTCAGTTCTAAATGGCGTAAATAATATTTTTGCTCTTCCATTTCACGCTGTCCATTACGAAGTTCATGAATTGCGGTCGGAATTTTTGTTTGAATTTCCGTAAGCAATGTCGGCACATCATTTAGTAAGCTGAAAATCTCCTGTGCTTCACTGTTTAACTGAAGAACAATTTCACGTGCCTGCAAATAGTTGCCGTCTTTCGTTAACTCATCGAATTCTTCAAACTTAGGTATAAATTGCTCAAGCTTCTTTTCCAATGCTTCCAAAGCCGGACCAAATGAATGCTGGTGTGCCAAAATCGTCTTACGTGCAGAACGGTAATATTCTTTCAACTGCTCGATTTCAATACGGTTTTTCTCTTCACTGCCAATCAATTCATCCAGCTCTGTAATAATCTGCACACGTACTTGCTCACATTTTGCAAGCTCTTGCTCGATGTCACGTTCTGTATGTGTTGCTTTGTTAAATTTAAATCGGTCGACAAATTCTTCTGCATCAAACAATAATTCGTCAATTTTCGGAATTTGCTTATCAACAACATCCAACCAACGATTACGCCAGTTTTCAAAAAGCTCTTCTGTTTGACCGTTCATATTAAGGGCTTTTACTTTTGCGAGCTCCTCAAAAATCGGGTAATGTTGTATTTGTAGTTTTTCCTTATCTAATCGTCCTATTTCTGCATTATGCTTGCGTCTTACTACTAAGCCTGCCATTAATAATGCTAATAGTACGACGACAACAATGATGATATACTTTATCATTGTAAGCCCCCTAATCCCAAATAAAATCAATATTTTAGCTATATACGTATTATTTATAATAACATGTTTTCTAATATTTGTTTAACTATTTCCAGCTTTTTTTACTTTTAAATACCATATTTTTGAAGGAAGGTCATTCAATTGAAACGAGACGGTCATATACATACACCTTTTTGTCCCCATGGTTCTACAGATTCGATAGAAAAATATGTCGAAAAAGCGATAACAAGCGGATTTAAAGAAATCACATTTACGGAGCATGCACCTTTACCTGAAAACTTTGTCGATCCAACACCTGACAAGGATAGCGGAATGAACCCTGCTTATTTGATGGATTACTTTAAACAACTGCAGTGCGCAAAAGAACAGTACGAATCACAAATTAAAATCAATATTGGGCTGGAGGTCGACTATATTGTCGGCTTTGAACATGAAACAAAACAATTTCTCGATGAAGTCGGCCCATTATTGGATGATGCGATATTATCCGTACACTTTTTGAATTTCCAAGAAGAATATGTATGTATTGACTTTTCACAAGAAGTATATTTACAATTTGCCAATAAGGTTGGCGGCATTCTTCCTATGTATAAGCTATACTACGAAACCGTGAAAAAGTCGATTTTGGCGGATTTAGGTTTATACAAACCTAAGCGTATAGGACATCCTACACTAATTCATAAATTTCAGCTTGCCCACAATGAGCAGGTCGATGACGCAGCTGACATAAATGAACTATTAAAGATGATGCAGAACAGCCATTATGAGCTTGATTTTAATAGTGCTGGCCTAAGTAAACCGTATTGTAATGAGACATACCCGCCCTATCCATTTGTGAAACAGGCAATTAATTTACAAATTCCAATTGTTTTCGGCTCGGATGCCCATACGGTAGCGGATTTACATCAGCATTATGAAACATTACTGAAAAAAATAACTTTTTAATTGGAGGATTCTATGTTTGGAAATATCACTTATAACGGTTCAATAACAGACCAGTACGAACAGCTATCTAAACAGCTGGATGCATTGCTTGAAGGGGAAAATAACTTAATCGCTAACTTAAGTAACGCTTCAGCTTTATTAAATACTTTTTTAAAAGAAATTAACTGGGTAGGATTCTATTTAATGAATGAAGGCGAATTAGTGCTTGGACCATTCCAAGGCTTGCCTGCTTGTGTACGAATTCCTGTCGGGCGCGGTGTTTGCGGTACAACGGTTGCTAAGGAGCAAACAATGGTTGTAGACGATGTTCACGCTTTCCCTGGCCATATTGCTTGTGACGCTGCATCAAAATCGGAAATCGTTATTCCATTAATTAAAAATGGTGTCGTTATAGGTGTTTTAGATATCGACAGCCCGGTTGAAGCACGTTTTACTGCTGAAGATAAAGATGGTTTGGAAAAATTCGTGGATGTACTGTTAAAACATATTTAATTACTAAAAAGGGAGTGCCCGAAAAGTTATTCCGGGTACTCCCTTTAATATTGCAGTTCCATTGGTTTTTCATATACACATAAGCGGTTTTTTCCGTTTCGTTTTGCATGATATAACGCCATATCAGCTTGCGCAAACATATTTTTGAAATTAGGACGACTGCTCTTATGCCATGTAATCATACCCGCTGAAACCGTAACTGATGGATTTGATACACTTGGTACCATTTGTACAATCGAATCCGAAATTCCAATCGCTTCACTGTCTGAAATATTCGGAATATAGATAGCAAGCTCTTCACCGCCCCATCGCGAGCAAATGCCCTTTTTCCCTATTTCATTTTGCAGTCGCCTAGCAATTTGCACGATTACTTCATCCCCGACTTGATGCCCATATGTGTCATTCACCTTTTTAAAGTTATCGATATCAATTAAAAGGAACATTCCTGAATCGTCCTTTTGAATGGAATTTTCTACGTATGAATCAGAGTAACTTCTTGCATAAAGCTTTGTTAAATGGTCCCGATCCACCATCTCCTGAAGTTGTTCACGTAAAACAGAATTGGAAATGGCTAATGACGAATGGTGAATAAGCGATTGCATTAGCTTAAAGCTGTCAAAGGAGAAGAAATACGGCTCTTTATGCAATACAATGCTAAACCCGATAATATCTTCTTCAACAATCATTGGAATGGCCATAATCGACTTATACTCAATGTCTCCTGAAATAAGACGACTGAAATCAGCAATAAACAATGGGTCTTGTGTCGTCTGAAAATGTTTTTCCACGTGTTGGACATATACATTGCACGCTACATAATCGAAAAGATCTGTACACGCTTCGGTCATGATATACTTTTCATCTTCTTTAAACATGAAACCAATTTCCATAGGCTGAAAAGATTTCAACATTTGCTTTTGTAAAAATAAAAGCATCTCGCTGATCGTCAATTTCATATTTAAACGGTGGGAAGTTTCATTGATTAACTGTAAATCCGTGATGAGACGATGTGATTGATGATAGAGTTTTGCGTTTTCCAAGGCATTTCCTGAAGCTTGCGCAAGCATACGGATAAATTCTTTTTCCGAATTCGCGAATGAGTAATTGATCGGTGCTTTTACCTGTAAAATTCCGTATATTGCTTGTCTCCCTTTTATAGGCACATTTAATAATCGACGGTTTTGTTCAACGGCTATATCTTCTTTCAATTCTCCCGATACAAAAGACTCGATTGTTGCAGGCCGCTCCGATAAATAGTCAAAGGGCTTTATTTTCACTCTCGTTTGACGGTCTTGGTCATTTGACAAGATCAGCTCTACTTCAAGTCCAGGAAAATTTTCTTCTATTGTAATAAGCACATTTTCCAAAATTACATCAATGTCCATCGTTGAATGGAAAAGATCTGTCATCCCATATAATTTACGGTACTTTTGCTCATTTGAATACACTTCGTATTTTTGAATTAAATATTTATAGGAAGCGGATATCGCCCCTACTATTTCTTCAGTCAGCACTGTTTGTATAGGTGCCCCGACAGGATTATATTTAAATATAATAATAGCTTCTATTTTATCATTTATTATAAGTGGCATAACATCCGTATGGTTTTCAAAATACGGCTGTTCTTTTAAAAACCCGGGTAACTTCACAACTTTGTTACCATTAAAATAGGGTTGTATTAAATCTAATGCTACATCAACATTCAGTAATTCTAAGTTGTCGATCGGTTTCAATTTATTTTCGCTTACATGAAATAAAAAACAATGTTCCATATTAAAGTGTTTTGTTAGGCTTTCTTCTAATAGGAAAAAGTAATCATAAAATTTACTTCGTTGTAATTTCTTATTCATACAAAGGCTTAAAATATCCGATTTAAATTGATCAATCTTTTGTTGATTTTCCACCATTAAATCACCTTTTCTTTTACTATTGCGATGTCGGTTCTTTTCACTTAACATCAAGTATACACATTTTATGTCTTATTGACTATTTAAATTTGTTATATTTTTCTAGTAAACACCCCAATTTGAATTGTTTTTTGAATATTAAAGTATTTTCCCGTTCTTATCTACTACCCGCTTTTGTGCTTAAATGCCCACAAAACGATAAATTATTTTTATTTTTCTTTACTACATATTATCTTCAAAATGTAAAACACCTTTGTTGACGGATAGAAAAAAAAAAGATACAATAGCCTTTGTGTAAAATGAATGCAGTAGTTGTATAACTTAAATGTAGTATTTTATTCCTTCTGTGTAGACAGAATGGTGTATTGTGTAACCCTTTCGGCTGCATGGGCGAAGATACATGAAAATAGAATACCGTTTAATGTCGGGTACAACTGGTTTTTTCTTTTACAACAAAAACCAATTTTAAGGAGGAGACACAATTATGTCTCGTTATACAGGTCCATCTTGGAAACTATCTCGTCGTCTTGGTATTTCATTAAGCGGCACAGGTAAAGAAATCGCAAAACGCCCTTACGCACCAGGTCAACACGGCCCGAACTCTCGTGGTAAAAAATCAGAGTACGGTCTACAATTAACTGAAAAGCAAAAATTACGTCATATGTATGGTATGACTGAACGTCAATTCAAAAACACTTACCTACGTGCTGGTAAATTACAAGGTGTACACGGTGAAAACTTCATGATTTTACTTGAAACTCGCCTTGACAACCTAGTTTACCGTTTAGGTTTAGCTCGCACTCGTCGTGCAGCTCGTCAATTAGTTAACCACGGTCACATCTTAGTTGATGGTAACCGCGTTGACATCCCATCTTACTCAGTAAAACCAGGTCAAACGATCTCTTTACGTGAGAAATCAGCTAACCTTTCAGTTGTTGCTGAATCAATCGAAGTAAACAGCTTCGTACCAGAATATTTATCATTCGATGCAGACTCTAAAGTAGGTACTTTCGTACGTTTACCAGAGCGCTCTGAATTATCTTCTGAAATCAACGAACAATTCATCGTAGAGTTCTACTCTCGTTAATCTTTCGAGCTTCAGATATATTCGAATCAAACCATCAAGCCCTGTTTATCGGGTGCTTGGTGGTTTTTTTATTTAGATTTATTTTCTGCAAAATTTTTTTCAAAATTGTTCAATCGCCCCGATCAACCCTTCTTCGTTGAATAGGATAACGAGGAAAGGGGGTGAATATTATGGGTTACGGTTATGAAGGATATCAAAATCAAAACTATAATAACTACGGTGGTTACGGCTGTGGTGGTGGCGGTAACAGCGGCGGTAACAGCTTAACATTCGTTCTAATTGTTGTTCTATTCATTCTTTTAATTATTGTCGGTGCTACTTTCGCTTACTAATAACTCCGATTCCAAAGAAGGCTTCTAGCTAGCCAGAAATAAATCCAACTACTTATTACTGCTTCTCGCCCTTAGGGTCACTTCCCCCAGTGACCCTTTTTATTTTGAATTTCATTTACTTTTCATCCTTACATATAGACACAAACATTACATTCCGCTAACAATAAAAAAAGATGCTGTACGCTATAGAGCGGCAGCATCCTTTCTATTCAACTCGTAACAATCCATACTAAATATGCTTAAAACAAAAAGTAAGTTGCTCCTAGTACCGCAATTACTATAAACGAAGCAAAAAATGCTTTCCACTTAGATATACGGTGCACTTCCGAAATCCCAATAACTGTGATGACATATGTCCAAATACTGCTAATAATAATCAGAGTTCCACAAACAAATTGCAGAATCAAATCACCTAGTGATGTCTCCATATAGGAAATAGAGAAAAATGACTGTGGTGCGAATTGCATCCAGAACAGAAGAACCGGCAATATCCAAATATAAGGAATCATTGTCACACTGATCATGCGGAACATTTCTTTAAACTTCCCTGTACCACCGAATGCTTTTGCTGATAGTGTCAATACGCCTGCCGATAAAACTGTTGAAAGAAAATATAGTACTAAACTTAAAAGAAATGTTGAATAAACGATATCTCCCAGCGTATATTGTCCTGTAAATTCACTACCGATAAAACTGACTAAATTACTAGCAAACACTCCGATAATACCAACGAAAATGAAATAAGATAACTTTTTAGTTGTTAACACATAACGAATAGTATCTCGGGGTTTAACAGCAATGCTTAATATCGCATGTCGATCATCGACTGTACCTGTTAATTGCTCACTCAAAATAACATCCCCCTAAAAATATGTATACAATCTATTATACTGATATTTTTAAGGTGATACAAAATTATTGCTTCTTTAGTAGCATACCAATCTTTTACTATTCGGCAGATTTAAGAGATACATAGCCCGCCTTTTCCACTAATGCCTGCCCTTCATCCGAGAGCACCCAATCAATCACCTGTTTAACATTTCCTGTTGGCTCGCCTGCTGTCACAATATAAAATTCGGAAGCAATTGGATACGCATTGTTGCGAATTGTTTCTCTTGTCGGTGCAACCCCATCGATTTCCAAAAGTTTAATTTCTTTATTTTTTACCATCTCATTTGAATAGTAGCGGAAAGTATAACCGATTGCGTTTTTATAATTTTTATATTGGGACACTTCATTGATAATTCCGCCCATTCCTGTCGCTACATCTTCCGTTGGGGCTTCCATTAACGGTTTATCCCCCATAAGCCGTTGTAATGCTGTTTGTGATCCGCTGTCCTCAGGTCTTTGGAATGCACGGATCGCATCGTCTTGTCCGCCAACTTCAGACCAGTTTGTAATTTCCCCTGCATAGATTCCCTTAATTTGTTCGAGCGATAAACGATCGACTTTGTTTTTACTGTTCACGAAAAAGACAAATGCTTCTTTTCCAATAGGCGTCAAATGAAATTTAATCCCCTGTTGTTCTGCCTGGTGAATTTGTGAATCGGATGGGCCCGCTACAAATATCATATCCGTATTACCAAAAATCAGGTTCGTATAGGCTTCGTGCGTCTGATTCACCATCACTTCACTCTTGTAAGGATTATATTCTCTTTCAGGATAAAGATGCTCTGTAATGGCTGCATACAATGGATACAAAGCCGTTGCACCATCCATCTTCGGCAAAGGTTCCTCTATTTTTAAACTCGGTTTCTTATCCAATTGCACTAATTTATTCTGATCTGTAAATGGCTCATATTGATAAATATTCACTTCCGCGTCAACAGTCGGTACCCTGCCATCGAACCATTTATAAATTGGTTGTATCGAGGTGACGACCAAAACAATTCCGGCAATTGACCAAAAGATTTTTATACGCTTACTGTTTTTGTAAAATACATCAAAAATCACAAGGACAAAACCAATATATAAAATGACCGCAGCAGAAATTACTAACGGTATATAATGAATCTTGCCGCTAAATGCTACAAAAAATAACAATATGAAAGTGAAAAAGCAAACCGTCAGTAAGACAAAAATCGAAATGACAATTTTCCCTAAATAAGATTTATTTTCCATACTCCCACACCTCTCCTCCTATAGTTCTTTATGAAACGAAATATTCCTTTTAAAAAAACGTCCTGGAAAACTACTTCCCAAGACGTTTAATTTAATTAAGCAAATTTCACCATATGGTATTTTTTCTTGCCGCGACGAATAATGGCAAAGGCGTCTTCCAAACGGTCTTTCGCATCGATTACATATTCCAGATCTGTAATTTTTTCTCCGTTCACGCTAATTGCACCGTTCGTAACATCTTCACGTGCCTGACGCTTTGATGAAGAAATTCCTGCTTCTACGATTAACTCCACGATATTTTTGTCTTCTTTCGCCACTTCTACAGAAGGTACACCAGAGAAGGCTACTTTCATTTCCTCTACTGACAATGCTTTTAAGTCACCGGAGAATAATGCTTTTGTAATACGCTCTGCGGCTTCCAGACCTTCCTCACCGTGAATCAGACGCGTCATTTCTTCAGCCAATGCTTTTTGCGCTTTACGTAAATGCGGTTCTTCTTCAACACTTACTGCAAGGCCTTCAATTTCTTCACGTGACAGGAATGTGAAGATTTTTAAGTATTTCACAACATCTGCATCCGCAGTATTGATCCAGAACTGGTAAAACTCGTATGGAGATGTTTTCGCAGCATCGAGCCATACAGCGCCGCCCGCTGTTTTACCGAATTTTGTACCGTCCGCTTTTGTTACAAGAGGAATTGTAATACCGAACGCTTTCGCATTTTCATCATGCGTTTTACGAATCATTTCCAAGCCTGTTGTAATATTGCCCCACTGATCCGAACCACCTACTTGAATTCGAACGTTGTGATGATCGTATAAATGATTGAAGTCAATACCTTGGATTAATGTGTAAGCAAATTCAGTAAATGAAATACCTGAATCCAGGCGTGACGCTACTGTATCTTTATTTAAGATGTAGTTTACATTGATCAGTTTCCCGTAATCACGAAGGAAATCGATTAATGTCATTGGACCTACCCAGTCATTATTGTTTACAAGAACAGCACCATTTGCAGCATGCGATGAAAAGTCGAATAAGCGCTCCATTTGCTTTTTAAGTCCCTGCACATTTTTATCGATCTGGTCCATCGTCTGTAATTGACGCTCTTCTGAACGGCCAGATGGATCCCCAACTGTACCTGTAGCTCCACCAACTAATAAAATCGGTGTATGACCTGCTTTTTGGAAACGGCGTAACGTTAGCAATGGCACGATATGTCCGATATGCATCGAATCCGCTGTCGGGTCAACACCTACATATAGGGAAACCTTTTCTTCGTTTAATAACTTTTCCATACCTTCCGCGTCTGTTTGCTGGTATAACAATCCACGCCATTCCAAGTCTTGCAGTAATTCTTTTGTCATTTGTTTTCTCTCCTTTTACATGATGCGTCATTTACTTGTAAGGAAATAAAAAAGTCCCTACACGCAAATGCATGCAGGGACGTCAAATTTTTATTTAACGCGGTACCACCCGGCTTGAAGAAATTTAAATCTCTTTCTTCCACTTTAAGCGTCTATAACGTGACGATCCGTTCAGGCTCCAAGTACGTAATTCATAAATGCGTTATGTCTAGCTTTCACCAACCGCTAGCTCTCTATGCAGGGAACACATTTATTACTGCAAACTCTTCGTTGCCTGAAATTTATATTTTCTATTCTACCTAGAAAATAGTTGATGTCAATATTTATATTCGTTTATATATCAAATATGCTATAATAAACAAGATTTTAGGAGGTCGATGATGTGAAACAATGGCTCGAAAAATTAAATAAAAAAATCGAAATCCTTGCTTCTTCAGAAAGAATGCGCTTCGTCAGAATTGGAGGCGGTGTATTCTGGAATTTAACTTTACTGGCTATTATTTTTATAGCTGCGACACTGTTGTTTGTTGGAGGTGTAGGCGCAGGTTACTTCGCATCATTAACAAAGGATGAACCTTTGCGATCGAAAGAAGAGATGCGCGAACAAATTTTCAGCTATGAAGAAACAAGTGAACTTTATTTTGCGAACGATATTTACATAGGAAAGATCAGAACTGATTTAGATCGACGTGAAACATCGCTAGCTAATATATCCCCATCCTTAATTAATGCTGTTCTTGCTACAGAGGATGAATATTTCCGTGAGCATACCGGCATTGTGCCGAAAGCGGTAATACGTGGATTACTGCAAGATGTATCCAACTCGTCTACACAGACAGGTGGCTCTACCCTAACACAGCAATTAATAAAAAACCAAATATTAACGAATGAAGTTTCTTATGAACGTAAAGCGAAGGAAATTTTACTTGCGTACCGTTTGGAACATTTTATGACAAAAGAAGAAATACTCGAAGCCTATTTAAATATCATCCCGTATGGCCGAAATTCTTCAGGTCGTAACATTGCCGGAATTGAAACGGCTGCACAGGGTATTTTTGGTGTGTCCGCATCTAAATTAAATCTACCGCAGGCAGCTTATATTGCCGGTATCCCACAGGCACCTTTCACATATACGCCTTTTACAAATAAAGGTGAGCAAAAAAGTGCGGAAGGGATGCAGCCAGGTATTGACCGTATGAAAACGGTTCTTTATCGTATGCAGGAAGCAGGCTATATTACGAAGAAAGAATATGACGAAGCAATTGCCTATGATATTTCTAAAGACTTCAAAGGATATGAAATCCGTCCGGAAGAAAAATATCCTTGGTTAACAGCAGAGCTTGAGCTGCGTTCAAAAGAAATTTTCGCTAAAATACTTGCCGAAAAAGACGGCATTGACCCGGACCGTTTAAAAGAAGAAGAGAACTTAAATGAAAAATATACAATACTGGCAGACCGTACAATACGTTCAGGCGGTTACCGTATTTACTCAACGATTAATAAAGACATGTATGATGCCATGAAAAAAGTGACGGAAGAATTCACTTTATACGGACAAACATACAAGAAAAAAGGAAAAGATCCTGAAACAGGCGAAGAAATCGAAGTGGATGTTCCCGTACAAACAGGAAGTATGGTTATTGAAAACAAAACAGGCCGTATTTTAAGTTTTGTTGGTGGGCGTGACCATGAAATTGAACAATTGAATCATGCGACACAAGCTTACCGTTCAAACGGTTCAACGATGAAACCGTTACTTGCCTATGCACCAGCGCTTGATTACGGTGTCATTGGTGCAGGAAGCCCTGTAGTCGATGTGAAATTTAAACGTAGTTATGACAACTATGAACCCGTCAACTATATTCCAACACAGGAACTAGGAATTATTCCAGCACGACAAGCAGTTGCATCATCACAAAACTTAGCAGTACTGCGTTTGTATGATTCAATTTTAGATCGTCGTCCAGCAACCTATTTGGAAAAAATGGGCTTCTCAAAGTTGACTGAAGGAGATTATGTCAATCTTTCTACATCTATTGGCGGGATTACTCACGGGGCAACTGTCGAAGAAAATACAAATGCCTATACAACCTTTGCAAATAACGGACAATTTAACGATGCCTACATGATTGAACGCATTGAAGATCTGGATGGCAATATTGTTTATGAACATGAAGCTGCTCCAGTTGATGTATTTGCACCGGAAACTGCCTATATGATGACTGATATGCTACGAGGTGTTATGAAGCAAGGTGGTACTGCAACATTGGCGAAGAGTCAATTGAAATTCTCATCTGACTTTGCCGCAAAGACAGGGACTACACAGGACCATAAAGATGTTTGGCTAGTCGGATACAATCCGAATATTTCTGTTGGCGTTTGGTTAGGTTATGACCAGCCACGCACACTTTATGCATTTAATAACCGTTACCAGCATCCAAGTCAGCGTGTAAACCGGTTATGGGCTAATTACCTGAATACGCTTTATGACATTGACCCGGAATTAGTCGGTACGAAAGAAACTTTCAAAAAACCTGAAGGCGTTGTAACACGATCATTTTGCGGCATTTCAGGTCTGGCACCTTCTACTTCATGTGCCAATGCCGGTTTAGTTACGTCAGATTTATTTAATAAAAATGTATTTTTACCGTCTAAGCCGGATGACAGCTTTGTATCTTCTACATCGGTTGTTATTAACGGCAACACATATGCCGCATTACCAAATACACCTACTGAGTTTGTCCAAATGAGCGGATTCGGATTAAATCAGGCATTTGTTGACCGTATGTTAGGCAGACTGGGTGGTGACGCATCGAAATTATTGTCATTCACATCAGGTAAAGGTGTTGTAACCGGTGCACCATTCTCGGCAGACAGTGCACCACCACAACCTGTTTATGCTACATTGGCAAACGGTTCACTTTCGTGGACAGCCTCTTCATCAAATGATGTCGTCGGCTATCGTGTTTATAGCGTTACCGATCAAGGAAGATCGCTCGTACGCTCATTAAAATCTTATGAAGGGTACCGGGTATCTGTTTCACCAGGTGTTCGCTACATCGTCGTAGCAGTTGATATTACAGGATTGGAATCAGGCTATTCGAACGAAGTTGGAGAAGTTGTCGAAACGGCTCCACCGGAAACGGAAGATGAGGAAAATGTTGTACCCGGAGAGGTAATTGAAGAACCAGAAGAACCCGAAGATCTTGACGAAATTGAAGTTGACGTTGATCCTGTCGAACCATCAGGAGAATAACAAAAAAATCTCACCAACTAGTAAAATTGTTGGTGAGATTTTTTAATGTAATTAAATTGATACCTGTTCCTCTTTTAATACACCTTTTAATAAATTGACCGCTTCATCAATTTCTTGTTCGCTAACTGTTAAAGGTGGTAATAGACGAATCACTTTCGGTCCGGCTGCAACCGTTAATAGACCTGCTTCATCCAATGCGGCAACATAAGGTGCGACATCTTCGCCACCGAGACTTAACCCCAGCATTAACCCTTTACCTTGAACCGAATATTTTTCTTCCGGAAATGCTTCTTCCAGTTTATTTACAAAGTACGCTGATTTTTGTTTCACATTATCCAAAAAGGCATCATTGAATATTTGATCGATAACTGTTTGCGCAACGGCAACGCCCAATGGATTTCCGCCGAACGTCGTACCATGTGTCCCTGCACTAAACGTGTTAAAGAGCTTATCTGTCCCAAGTATCCCCCCAATCGGGAATCCGCCACCTAGACCTTTTGCCATTGAAACAATATCCGGTTTGATGACTGTCTGTTCAAATGCAAAACGAGTTCCTGTACGTCCGATACCCGTTTGTACTTCATCAACAATGACTAAAATATCCGATGATTGCTGGATTTCATGAATGGCTTTCGCGAATTCCTCCGTTACGGGATTTACGCCACCTTCACCTTGGATCATTTCCAGCATAATCGCAGCAGTATCAGCATCAGCTGCTGCTTTTAATGCTGTAACATCATTAAACGGCAAAGTTACAAACTCGCTTACTAATGGACCGAAGCCGTTACGTACTTTATCTTGCCCTGTTGCACTCATCGCTCCAAATGTACGTCCATGAAAGCTTTGTTCAAAAACGATGATTTTATGTTTTCCTGTATGCTTACGTACTAGTTTAATAGCCGCTTCGTTCGCCTCTGCACCGCTATTACAGAAAAATGCATACGATAAATGCAAATCTTCCACTAATGATGCAGCAAGCTTTTCCTGTCCTGGACTTTCAAATAAGTTACTAATATGCCATAACTTTTGACTTTGTTTTTGAATGGTTTCTACAATCGATGGATGTGCATGCCCTAAACTACATACGGCAATACCGCTCGTAAAATCTAAATATCGTTTCCCAGTCGTATCAAATACCTCTGTTCCTTTTCCTTCGACAATAGCGAAAGGTCTTCTTGCGTAATTTTGGAATAATGCACTCATTTCACTAGCTCCTCACTTAAAATAGTCGTCCCGGTTAAAGTTTCATTTACAATTTGTACAGAAGGAATGCCTGCCTTCAAACAGTTAAGAGCGCCCTGTACTTTCGGAATCATACCGCCGTAAATATGCCCGTCGTCAATCCATTGTTCGATTAACCTTGGTGTCACTTCCGTCTGATATTCATCCTTTATACGAATACCGGCAACATCTGTCACAAGCAGGAGACAATCCGCGCCGACTGCCAATGCAATTTCACTCGCAACTGTATCGCCATTAATGTTCAGCGCCTGCCCGTCCTTCGTTGCACCGATACAGGCAACGACAGGTACAATACCAGCTTCTGTCAAAGTATTTAACATATTTATATTAACATGCTTCACTTCTCCTACATATGCGTAAGTTTCGTAATTTAAAAATTCACTTTCGAGCAGTCCGTCATCAAAACCATTTAGTCCAATGGCAGAAATATTTGCTGAATGAAGTTCATGAACGAGTGAAGGATTTACTTTTCCGATTAATGTTGACTGCACAATGCCGATCATTTCTTTACTCGTTACACGCAGTCCGTTTACTGTATGGGACTCAATTCCTGCAGCGGCTAATTCACGATTAATCGCTGGCCCTCCGCCATGTGTAATAATGAGTTGGATCCCTTGTTCCTGCAATGCTTTAAAATTGCGAAAGAAGGCCTCGTTAAGACCTTCTAATGTACTGCCACCAAGCTTGATGACCATTTTACGAGCGGTATGATGCGTTGATTTGAACGTAGTCATAAGTCAGGTCACACCCCCATGCAAATCCGTGTCCTTTTCCAACTTCCAGTGACACAAATATTTTCACTTCATGCTGTTTTAATATTTCGATGAGTACTTCTTCGGAAAACTGAATCGGTTCGCCGTTTTCCACCATTGTAGCTCCACCGATTTTAATTGTAATTTTATCAGGATCGATTACAGCTCCAGAATAGCCAACTGCTGCAATAATACGACCCCAGTTTGCGTCACAGCCAAACACGGCTGTTTTCACAAGTGGTGAACCTACAACTGTTTTTGCGATTTTACGCGCTTCTTCATCTGAAACCGCTCCATCCACTTCTACTTCGATGAGCTTAGTCGCACCTTCCCCATCACGTGCAATTGACTTTGCCAAGTCTTCTGATACGAGACGTAGTGCTGTGTAAAAGTTTTCCCAGTCGGGGTGCGCCGAAGATAATGGGTCATTTCCTGCTAAGCCATTTGCCATTACAATAACCGTATCGTTTGTTGACGTATCACCGTCAACTGTAATCGAGTTGAACGTGCAATCCGTTACACTCGATAACGCTTTTTGCAGCTCTTCTGATTCAATATTGGCATCTGTTGTAATAAACCCAAGCATTGTCGCCATATTTGGTTCAATCATGCCAGAGCCCTTTGCTGTTCCTGAAACAATTACTTCCTTGCCATCAATGATCGTTGCATACGTTGTGTTTTTCATTACTGTATCGGTCGTTAATATTGCTTGAGAAAAATCAATACCGCTTTCTAGCTTAGAATCCGGATTTAATAGCTCTACACCTTTTTTAACTGGTTCCATCTTCATAATTTCCCCGATGACACCTGTAGAGGCTACCCCTACCAAACTAGATGCGATGCCAAGCTTTTGTGCTGCAAGCAGTTGCATTTCATATGCATCCAATAATCCTTGTTTGCCTGTGCATGCATTGGCATTTCCTGAATTTACGATTACCGCCTGCATTTTTTTCGTTTCATATACAACTTCTTTTGTCACTTTCAACGGTGCTGCCTGGACTGCATTTGTTGTGAATACGCCGGCAACACTTGCTGGTACTTCACTTACCAAAATTGCTAAATCTTTTTTCTTATGTTTAAGCCCACAATGAACACCTGCTGCAGTAAACCCTTTTGGTGACACGATATTTTTACTTGATAGTTTTTTCATCTCTATTGTTGAAGTCATCTAGTGACCCTCCCTTAATTTAAAGTCCTCGTCATAATATGGGGTTGATTTCTATCTATCTCTTCTTTATCAGTTAAATAAAATACGGAACGAGTTGTAAGCCTGTTTGCTGCGGAAGCCCGAATTGGACGTTCATGTTCTGAATTGCCTGACCGGCCGCTCCTTTAACTAAATTATCGATGACTCCGATAATCGTTGCCCGGTTTGTTCTTTCATCAAGCTTCACGTATATGTCACAGTAGTTAGAACCTTTTACTCGGTTTGTTCCTACAGCGGATGCCTCTTGAATCACCCGGACAAATGGGTGATTTTTATACTTTTCTGACAAACAGTCCACTAACTGCTTTTGTGTTACACCGTCCGTCACTTGTGCATAGGAAGTTGCTAAAATCCCACGTATCATCGGTACAAGATGAGTATTAAACGTTATTGTTGTTTCAATATCGGTAAACATCGAAATTGCTTGTTCGATTTCTGGAATATGCTGGTGTTCATTAATTTTATATATGGAGAAGCTTTCATTTGCTTCACTGAAATGTGTTGCTTGTGAAGGTTTATTACCAGCTCCCGAAATACCGCTTTTTGCATCGATGACCAAAAAGCTCGGATCAATTAATCGATTTTTTATAAGAGGCAGAATGGATAATAAAACTGCCGTTGGATAACAGCCAGGGTTGGCAATTAAATCAGCCTTTTCAATTGCTCGTTCATTCCACTCCGTTAGGCCGTAAACACTTCGCTCCACTATTTCCTGTGGCGCCGGAGTTTTTTTATACCAAGTTTCATAACTTGCTAAATTTTTAAGTCTGAAATCCCCCGATAAATCAATTAACTTTGGTCCACGTTCAACTAAAGACGGGAAAATCGTACTCGATACCCCAGACGGCGTACTTGCGAAAACGACATCGTACTCCGCCAATGCATCATCTTCCAATTTAAGTAATGGTTGATCATAAATATCCGTTAAGTGTGGAAATTTATCCGAAAATTGAGTTCCTACTTCTGAGGATGTAAATAACCCGATTTCTTCTACTTCTTTATGATTATGCAAAAATCGTAATAGTTCCAATCCCCCGTACCCTGTTGCACCGATAATACCTGCTTTCATGTTGTCACCTCGTCATTTTTGTATGGCCGAAAATTTTATACGAATTCTAAATGATAAAAATAAGTATAAGTATGTATATTTATTTAGTCAACTGTATTTTTATATAATTGTAGATTATTCTAAATTATCGTTCAATAATAATAACCGCAATAATATAAAAGGCGCCTACATATGTAAGCGCCCCGATTTAAGAAGTACTGCCATTTAAAGTTACTCTTCCATTGTTGATAAATCGCCTGCAGGCAAGTCAAGTTCCCAAGCCTTTAGTACACGGCGCATAATCTTTCCGCTTCGGGTTTTAGGCAACTTAGCTCTGAATTCAATTTCACGTGGTGCTGAATGAGCCGATAACCCTGTTTTTACAAAGTCTCTAATATTCGCTTCAAGCACTTCACTCGGCTCTACCCCTTCACGTAACGATATAAATGCCTTAATAATTTCGCCGCGGACCGGATCAGGTTTTCCAATTACGCCTGCTTCCACTACATCCGGATGTTCAAGCAGTTTACTTTCCACTTCAAATGGTCCAACTCGCTCTCCCGCTGTCATAATCACATCGTCTACACGACCTTGGAACCAGAAATAACCTTCCTCATCCATAAATGCAGAATCTCCTGAAACATACCATTCGCCTTTTAAAAAATAAGATTCATACCGATCAGGATTTCCCCATATTTGACGCATCATTGCCGGCCACCCTTTTTTGATCGCCAAATTCCCCATCGTATACGGCGGCACTTCATTGCCTTGGTCATCTACAATCGTTGCATAAATTCCCGGCACAGGTTTGCCCATTGAGCCTGGCTTAATCTCCATCGATGGGTAGTTGCAAATCATATGGCCACCTGTTTCCGTCATCCACCATGTATCGTGAATACGATGGTTCAAAATCTCCAATCCCCACTTCACAACTTCCGGATTTAATGGTTCACCGACCGATAAAACATGACGAAGCGTAGAAAGATTATATTTACCGATAATATTCGGACCTGCCCCCATCAACATACGAAATGCAGTTGGCGCACTATACCATACCGTGACGCCATATTCCTCAATTGCCCCATACCATGCTTGCGGACTGAAGCGCCCCCCTACAACGACATTTGTCACCCCATTTAGCCATGGACCGAAAATGCCGTAAGCTGTTCCAGTCACCCATCCGGGATCGGCTGTGCACCAGTAAATATCGTCTTCCTTTAAATCCAATACCCACTGTGCTGTCTGGTATTGCTGAACCATTGCATAATGGACTTGCAATACCCCTTTTGGAGCACCTGTTGATCCGGATGTATAATGCAAAATGGAGCCATCCTCCTTATCGACCCATTCAATGTCAAAATCCTGAGATGCCTCTGCAAAGTATTTATTAAAATCTAAGATCTTATCCGTTTCTTCAATATTTTCCCCGACTACAAATACCGTCTTTAAATGCGGCAGCTTTTCCAGCGGCACTCTGCTCAACAGTGCAGGCGTTGTAATGATCACTTTCGCCTCACTATCCATTAACCGGTCATATACGGCACCTTCCATAAACGCTTCGAATAACGGACCAACTATCGCGCCAATTTTCAATGCACCAATTAAGCTGAAATAAAGCTCCGGCGTACGTGGCATAAAAATAAAAACACGGTCGCCTTTTTTTAATTCCGCCCTTTCTTTCAACACATTCGCCGCTTTATTCGAATGACGTTTCATATCATAAAAAGAATATGTCTCTTTTCGGTTCCCATCATTATAATAAAGAGCCACTTTGTTTTTGCGGTGTGTTGTTGCATGTTTATCTATTGCCTCATACGCAATATTGACTTTCCCCGTTTCAAACCAAGAAAATGCTTTTTCACTATGTTGCCAATCATGATTTGCAGCTGTTTCCTCATAATTTTTCAAATTATGTTCCCCTGGAATAACTGCTAGCTTTTCCATCGTTTTCATCCCCATGAAAAATCCCCTTTCATTAAAAACTACAATCATTTTACAATAAAAATACTATAATAGGCAAAATATTTAAAACTTTCAATCAATTTAGTGACATCTCGCGAATTTAAGCGTATTTTCGCAT
Source organism: Solibacillus sp. FSL K6-1126 (assembly GCF_038003445.1). Lineage (NCBI taxonomy): Bacteria > Bacillati > Bacillota > Bacilli > Caryophanales > Caryophanaceae > Solibacillus > Solibacillus sp. FSL K6-1126. The sequence goes on from NZ_JBBOPD010000001.1 coordinate 3,076,945, forward strand.
GAAATAGAGTATAATAGATGTATTAAAAGCAGGTGGTGTGATTATGATTCATGTGAAAAATTATTATCGTCTTGAATTCAAAACGAGGAATGGTAATGTTTTAGTAGAAGGGCCCGTTCCTTCCGAAAAACTTGCTACCTACACATTACATGAAGATTTAAAAGCTTTTAGACCTTCCCATCAGCAGCATGAAGCACTTGTTGGGATTGCTAAACTGGAAGAAGGACGCATTATTGTCATTCGACAGGATAATATAATTGTCGGCTATGTTACGTATCTCTATCCAGACCCGTTGGAACGCTGGTCAGAAGACCGTATTCCAGATATGATTGAGCTAGGTGCCATTGAAGTCATTCCTGCTTTTAGAGGATCCGGCGCAGGCAAAAAATTATTGGAAGTGTCATTTATGGATGATGCAATGGAAGATTATTTAGTGATTACAACTGAATATTACTGGCATTGGGATTTAAAAGGAACAGGTTTATCTGTTTGGGAATATCGGAATATGATGGAGAGAATGATGACCTCAGTTAATTTTGAGTATTATGCGACAGATGATCCTGAAATAACTTCTCATCCTGCCAATTGTCTAATGGCGCGTGTGGGGGCACGTGTCGGAAATGAGACATTGGAGAGATTTGACAGACTTCGCTTTAGAAATCGTTTCATGTATTAATTCTTATCACAAAGGGGAATGAACTATGATTGTCGAAGAAATCATGCAAAGAGAGATACATACACTCCTGCCTGAAAACACGGTGCGCGATGCTGTGCGCCTTATGCGAGAGGAAAATATCCGTCATGTGCCAATTGTAAACAAAGAAAATGTGGTTGTGGGAATCATTACAGACCATGACTTGAAAAATGCTTTGCCTTCTCGATTGCGCGAAGAACCCGACTCTACGATTTATGATGCCCCAATCGAGAAAATCATGGTTAAAAATCCGATTGTCGGTCATCCGCTAGACTTCGTTGAAGAAGTGGCCATGACTTTTTATGATGCTAAAATCAGCTGTTTACCTATAGTTACTGCCGGCAAACTGGTCGGCATCGTTACGACGACTGATTTACTATATACTTACATCGAATTAACAGGCGCACATAAGCCCGGCTCTAAAATTGATATTCGGGTAAATGACAAACCTGGCATGCTTTTTGAAATTACAAAAGTATTTCACGAAAACAAGGCAAATGTATTAAGTGTACTCGTATATCCTGATGGTGAAAATGTGAAAACCCGAATTGTAAGTGTCCGTCTGCAAGTAATCAATCCGCTGCATATTATTGAAGATTTGCGAAAGCAAGGATACGATGTATTGTGGCCAAACTTACCTGGCGTCACATTATGAAAAAAGCTGTATTTATTTATTCACCAGAACAACTCACTTACAAATTTTCGGACACACACCCGTTTAACCATAAGCGATTACACTTAACGATAGATTTACTGAAAAATATTGGTGCACTTCAAGATGAGGATATCGTCCCTGCTCGAATTGCAACAGATGAAGAAATTGCGCTGGCTCATGATTTGCAGTATATAGAGATCGTAAAAAAGGCAGGCCATGGCGAGTTAACTGCCCAGCAAGGGGAACCATATGGTATTGGAACAGAAGATACCCCCATTTTTAAAAATATGCACGAAGCAAGCGCACTTTTAGTTGGCGGTACATTACAGGCGGTCGACCAGGTACTGCAGGGAAAAGCTCAGCATGCATTAAACTTGGGCGGTGGTCTCCATCACGGTTTCCGCGGAAAAGCATCCGGTTTTTGCATTTATAATGATAGCAGTGTAGCGATAAAATATATCCAGGAAAAGTACGGACTGCGTGTTTTATATGTAGATACTGATGCCCATCATGGAGACGGCGTTCAATGGTCCTTTTATGATGACCCTAATGTATGTACATTATCGATCCATGAGACCGGCCGCTATTTATTTCCGGGTACAGGCAATATAACAGAGCGCGGAAATGGTGAAGGTTACGGGACTTCTTTTAACTTCCCGATTGATGCATTTACGGAAGATGAGAGCTTTTTGGAAATTTACGAGCAGTCAATGCGGGAAGTATTTGAATTTTTCAAACCGGATGTCGTTTTGACACAAAATGGTGCAGATGCACATTATTTTGATCCGCTCACACATTTGTACGGCACAATGAATATTTATAAAGAAATACCGAAGCTTGCCCATAAATTAGCACATGAATATTGTGGCGGACGCTGGATTGCAGTTGGTGGCGGAGGCTATGATATTTGGCGGGTCGTCCCACGAGCATGGTCACATATTTGGACGGAGATGACCGATCAGCCTGCTCCGACTGGACCGTTGCCACAGCAATGGCTTGATAAATGGCAATCGGAATCACCTGTTCCGCTAATCCCGACATGGAATGATCCTCATCCTCTATATGATCCTATTCCGCGCAAAGCAGAAATTGAGGAAAAAAATATACGAATGCTTGAAAAAGCACTACATATTATTCGTACAGAAAAAAACCGTTCATAACATTTGCTTTGAAGTAACTATAAGGCTATAAATAAAACAAAGCGCCTGTCAGCTTTTGCCAGGCGCTTTTGTTATTTACTCGAACCACGCTTTTCTATGCGATGAGGTAAGATGACATGTTGCTGTTCAACTTCCTCTTTGTTCATATACTTCGTTAATAAGCGCATTGCGACAGCTCCAATATCGTATAAAGGCAATACAACACTTGTAAGTTTTGGTCGTACCATGCGCGCTAGTTTTGAATTTTCGAAGCTGATAATTTCAACATCATCCGGCACATTTTTTCCGCTATCTTGAATGCCATGTACTAGTCCAATTGCAAGCTCATCATTCCCTACAAAAATAGCTGTAGGCGGTTGCTGTAGTTCACTTAAATTCTCCCAGCTTTCCAATCCATCATCATAGGAACCATCTCCAGCAACAATCAATGCATCATCTATTTCAATGTTTGCTTTTTCAAGCGCATCTTTATAGGCTGCAAGTTTATGCTGACCATTCACTGTATACTGTAGCGGACCAGAGACAAAGGCAATTCTCGTATGTCCATTATCAATTAGTGTTTCTACAGCTTCAAATGCCGCATTATAATAATCAATGTTTACAGAAGCTACTTTTTCAGTTGAACTGATCGATCCTGCCAATACTATCGGTACAGGACATGCCTCCACCGCGCGTTGAATATTGTCTGTTACCTCTTCACTCATCATGACAATACCGTCAACCTGTTTTCCTAGCATTGTATCAAGCAGAGACAACTCTTTTTCTTCATTTTGATCTGAATTTGCTAAAATGATATTATAGCGGTACATTGTCGCAATATCTTCAATGCCTCGTGCCAGCTCAGCATTTAAATTATTCGAAATATCAGGGATGATGACTCCTACTGATGTTGTTTTTTTACTTGCTAAGCCACGTGCTACTGCATTTGGACGATATTCGAGACGCTCAATCACTTCCAACACTTTTTTTCTTGTTGCAGGCTTAACATTTTGATTTCCATTTACTACGCGAGATACGGTTGCCATTGATACATTCGCCTCACGTGCAACATCATAAATTGTGACAGTCAAAAGTTTCTCCCCCTTTTTATCATAGTGATACAAGTTTTTATAAACGACTAGTAGAACTAATTGTTATGTATAGCTTCATCATATAATATTTCCATTTCTATTTTCAATCTAAAACCCAGTGAATACGTGGTTTTTTCGTCAATTGTCTTAAAATATTCAAAAAGTATGCTACCAAAACGATAGCACTTGTTAAAAATTGTAAATCACTCTACCACTTCCGTCAAATTAAAATGTACAGACATATTGAAAGCCCATGTTGAAATTACTCAACATGGGCTTATTAATGATTATTTTGACACTTCGTATTGCTTCATGAATTTTAAAAGTTCTTCGTAGTAAGCATTGAAAGTTGGAATATCCATTTGCTGCTGCTGATCCGATAATGCAACTGATGGATCTGGATGCACTTCTGCCATTACTCCATCTGCTCCAATAGCGATTGCCGCTTTTGAACATGGCAATAATAAATCACGACGTCCTGTAGAGTGCGTCACGTCCACCATTACCGGTAAATGTGTTTCTTGTTTTAAAATCGGAACTGCAGAAATATCCAATGTGTTACGAGTTGCTTTTTCATATGTGCGAATACCGCGTTCACATAAAATAATGTTTTCATTACCTTTTGACATAATGTATTCTGCTGCATGAATAAACTCATCGATTGTCGCTGCTAAACCACGTTTTAATAAAACTGGTTTATTTGTTGCTCCAGCCGCTTTTAACAGTTCAAAGTTTTGCATATTGCGGGCACCAATTTGAATAACATCGATGTAGTCCAATGCATGGTCTAAATCAGCAGGTGTTACGATTTCTGTGATGACACCTAAACCGTACTCTTTAGAAACATCCTTTAAAATCTTTAGACCTTCCAGACCTAAGCCTTGGAAATCATATGGAGATGTACGTGGTTTGTATGCACCACCGCGAATTAATTTTAAGCCTTTTTCCTGAATTGTTGCAGCAACTGCAGCAACTTGCTCATATGACTCAACCGCACACGGTCCAAATACGAAAGAAGGAGCTCCTGTACCAATTAATTCACCATTTACATTAATGACAGTATCTTCTGACTTTTCTTTACGTGAAACGAGTAATTCCTTTTTCTTTTCTGCTTCTAATTGTTTAAGGGCTGTTTTGAAGATTTGTTTAAAAATATAATCAACCGTCATTTGATTTAAAGGACCGTTATTATTTTCCTTAATTAAGTCAAGCATGTGACGCTCACGAAGTGGATCATAGCGATTGACACCTTGCTTTTCTTTAATTTTACCGATTTCTTCTACTACTGATGCACGTTCATTAATTAAACGTAAAATTTCTAAGTTCAAGCTGTCAATCTGGCTGCGTAAGCTTTCTAAATCTTGTTGATGCATATTCCTCTACCCCTCTTCTTTGCGTATCCGGCACTTTCAGATAAATAAAAAGTATGATACATTTTTAAGTAATAAACTTATTATAATCAAACTATTGTAGAATGTCACGTCTTTTTAATTTAGCGATTCAACTCGCTAAAGTATATTGTGATAATAATTGAAAGGAAGCGTTTTCATATGGCAAACAAATTGTTCGCACTTGATATCGGAACACGCTCCGTTGTCGGCATTATTTTAGAGCAACATGCAGATACCTATCATGTGGCCGATATTTTAGTAAGAGAACATAAAGAACGGGCAATGGTTGATGGTCAAATACATAATGTTTTGTACGTAGCTGAGCTTATACAGGAAATTAAGAATGAATTGGAAGAGACGCATGGACCTTTGGAAAAAGTAAGTGTTGCAGCAGCAGGACGGGCATTAAAAACCGAACAGGCCAGTGTTTCCATTTCTATTAAAAACCGACCGATCTTTACGGAAGAAGATATTAACCGCCTGGAACTGCAAGCAGTACAACAGGCCCAGCAACAATTATTGCTTCATAAGGAAGATACAAAAAATAATCATTATTACTGTGTCGGCTATTCTGTTTTGTATTTCCGTCTGGATGGTGAAGAAATTGGAAGTCTTCTCGATCAGCAAGGTGAGGAAGCATCCGTAGAAGTGATTGCCACTTTCCTGCCACGTGTTGTTGTGGAATCATTGCTTGCTGCATTAAAACGGGCCAATTTGGAAATGGAAGCCCTCACTTTAGAACCGATTGCCGCAATAAATGTGCTGATCCCTCCTTCAATGCGCCGTTTGAATGTAGCACTTGTTGATATTGGTGCGGGAACATCGGATATTGCCATTACAGATAAAAGCACGGTTGTAGCATATGGGATGGTGCCGACTGCTGGCGATGAAATTACGGAAAGTTTAAGTGACCATTATTTATTGGATTTTCCGGTCGCTGAAATGGCCAAACGACAATTACATACGAGTGATAAAGTTCTTATTCAGGATATTTTAGGATTTGACGAATATTTTCCACGTGAAGAAGTGATCAAAGCAATATATCCTGCCATTGAAAACTTGGCAAAGTCCATCGGAGAAGAAATTTTACGGTTAAACAACAACACGCCTCCAAAAGCGGTCATGCTAGTAGGTGGAGGAAGTTTAACCCCCCACTTAACAGAAGAAATCGGAAAAATATTAAATTTACCGGCTAACCGTGTGGCGGTACGTGATGTGAATGCCATTCAGAATTTAACACGCGCACCACATATTGCAGCAACGCCTGAGCTTGTGACACCGATCGGGATTGCGATTGCCGCCCAAAAATCACCGATTCATTACATGTCTATTAAAGTAAACGAACAAGTTGTACGCCTCTTTGAGTTGAAGGAAATGACAGTCGGGGATGCTTTTTTGGCTGCGAACGTCAGAGCAAAACAACTATATGGAAAGCCAGGACATGGTTTGTCGATTACAGTGAACGGTCAAAATGTTTTCGTACCTGGGGAGCATGGGCAGCCAGCACAGATCATATTGAATGGTGAACATGCATCGATTAAATCCCTTATTAAAAATGGAGATCAAATACAACTGATTCCCGGAAAAGATGGGTCAGGCGCATCTGTTACGATAGGGGAAATTATTGATCATGCTTCCGTAAAGATTGTGACAATCCAAGAAACGCAATATACTATTGGACCGAAAATATTCGTAAACGGGAAAATCGGAAAAATGGATTCGCTTTTACAGGACCGCGATGTAATTGTCGTCGAAACAAGCGAAACGGTGGAAGATGTATTGAAATCAATAAACTATTCTATACATGCAAAGCAGTTCCAACCGTATTTTGTCCATATCGATGGGAAACCTGTATCCTTCCCTGATTTTTCATCTCAGCTTTACATTAATGGTAAGCCCGGGAAACTGCATTACCCTGTTCAAAATAGTGATAACATTACATTTAAACAGCATCATTTACCTACTGCTGAGCAAATTGCCGCCCATTTGAATTTGTTATTGGAAGAAAAGGTGATTGTTACGTTCCAGCAAGAACAGGTGGAACTTGTAAAAACAGCGAGAGCGTTTTCTGTAAACGGTCAAGTTGTACAGCGTGAAGCAACAGTGCCGAATGGGGCTACAATTAGTATTATCGAAAAAGAGTCAAGCAAATGGATTTATCAGGATGTCTTTCGATTTTCCAGCTGGCAGCTTCCTGCGTCATTTAAAGGGTCATTTACGATTTTAAAGAATGGGCAGCCTTCTTCATTTGATGCTGAAATATTTGGTGGCGATCAACTGGAAATCCATCTAACTGATCAGCCGATTGTTGGTTAATAAAAACCACCAGTTGAACTGGTGGTTTTCTCTGCGCGTGAAACGCTGGGTTACTGGCCCACGTCTAAAGACGCTCTGAAAGGTCTGCCAACCGCACTACGTTTCCGACTACCGCTAAAGCGGTGTACTTATTTTTTTCTTCGATTTATTTCTTCACCTGTGAATGGGTCAATGAATTCTTTCATCGTCATTTGATCCTCCAGGAGATCTTCCTGCAATTGATTTTTTATATATTCCTGAATTACTTTTCTGTTTCGTCCTACTGTGTCTACATAATATCCTCGACACCAGAATTTCCTGTTTCCATATTTATATTTCAAATTTGCATGTCGATCGAATATCATTAGGCTACTTTTCCCTTTGAGATACCCAACAAACGCAGATACACTAAGTTTCGGCGGAATACTTACTAACATATGTATATGATCAGGACACGCCGTGGCTTCAATGATTTCTACGCCTTTTCTTTCACACAGTTGACGTAATATTTTACCAATATCCGCTTTTATTTTTCCATAGATCATTCTTCTTCTGTATTTTGGCGCAAACACGATGTGATACTTACAATTCCATGTTGTATGTGCTAAACTTTTATTATCCATTATTGGAGCTCCTTTCGTACGTAATCGGTTGACCAGACCTGATTTTATTGTACGACTGGAGTATTTTTTTTGTCCATAGCTAAAAGCTCTTTAGAACCCCCCGCATAGCAGGGGGTTTTCGTTTCCATAATAAAAAAAAGGCCCCCAAATATTTGGGAGCCTTTTTTTATTGAACATCTGAATGACGAGTTGAGTTTGCTGCGATATCTGGATCTGTATTTACGCTATCTGGATCCGGAGATTCGGCAGCGAGTACTTCTTCATCTACCATTTTATCTAATGGCAATGGTTCTTCACCTTCTGATGAAGCTGTTCCATCATCGAAAGCAGGTGGTTGTTTTGCTGTTTTGGCTTTAACTTTCTCAACAATTGAAGAAGATTGTTCTTTTAATTGCGATGAAAGTTGTGCAGTCTTTTCCTTTGCCGTGCCGGAAAGCTCAATGCCTTTATCCTTTAATGTAACAGCTTGTACTGCTACATCGTTACGCATTTCACTGCCTGTCTTCGGTGTGAGTAATAAGGCTGTCGCTACACCGACAATACCGCCTACTAAAGCACCAATGACAAAATCCTTTACATGAATTTTTTCATCATCATAAATCGAATCATTTAATCGGTTATAATCATAGTTTACGCGTTTTTCTTCCATTTTAAAAATCCCCCTTGTGATTGAGTGTCATTTTCCCATTACTTACGTTTTAAGAAACCAAATTTCGACTTTCCACCTAAACTTGGTGGTGTTTCATTTGTTTTAGTACTTGTATAAATTACATCTTCTTCATTAATCGGCTTGCGCTGACGCCATTGATCTGCAATCCCCATCGCTACATTACTCCATTGAACGACTTGCGCAATTTTATCTTCATTTTTATGCACTTCTGTTGAAATCGATGTTGTAATGCGTTGAACGGATGAATTCAAGTTATTAACAGAATCGCCAACACCTTTTACAGCATGCATTACTGAATTTAACTTCTCCGATTTATCTGAAATATCATCTGCCAATGCGTTTGTTTTTGTAAGCAGGCTCGTCGTCTCACGTGTAATGCCTTCCATTTGTCCTTCGATACCAGCAACTGTTCCCGCAATCGAATTTAAAGTATTCTTAACAGAAAACAATGTCATACCAATACTTACACATAGGACTAAAAATCCGATTGCAGCCACTAATGCCGCAATATAAAGTAATACTTCCATCAAAAATAACCTCCTCTATCTAGTTCCAATTAATACATTCGACAAAAATTGCGACAATCCTTTTCCTAGAAAAGCATTTTTTTCGCTAAAACCTCATGAAATTCAAGCTTTTCATACGTGAATACTTCTAATTTGTTATTTATTTATTCACTAAAGGCGAATGACCATTTTGTCCATGCTTTCATATTCCCCAATCTCTTGATGAATAAAACCCTTAATGAATAGAAGTTCCAACATTTATCCCGCATTAACGTGAAGTAAGAATTCCGCCTCTAGTGTTTATCAGGGTAAAAGGCTAGGGAAATGCAAGATTGGTGAAACTAACAATCAATAGGGGATGAAGAAACCCCTACTGATTAAAGTTCATTTTATGTATGGAAAAACAGCTTATCCTTCTACTTCCAGGTTAAGCTGTTTTTCAATTAATTCAAAATTGCTTCAAATGCATCTTGATATTTATGAACATCTCCCGCTCCCATAAACAGGAACACGGCATTTTCATGTTTTTTAAGTTGATCTACTGTTTCAATTGTTAAAACAGTACAGCCATCAATTAAGTTAGCTAAATCATTAATCGTAAGCTCTCCTTGCTTTTCGCGTGCAGAACCAAAAATATCACATAAATAGGCTGCGTCGGCAACGCTCAAACTATCCGCAAAGTTTTGTAAAAATGCTTTAGTTCGAGTAAACGTATGTGGCTGGAATACCGCTACAACTTCACGCTCAGGATATTTTTGTCGAGCTGATTGCAAAGTTGCCGCAATTTCTGTCGGGTGGTGTGCATAATCATCCACTAAGATCGCATTGCCAACTTTCGTTTCAGTAAAGCGACGTTTTACCCCGCCATACGTATTTAGGCGTTCTTGGATCAGCTTTGCCGGAACTCCTTCATAATGACACAGTGAAATTACCGCCAACGTGTTTAAAATCGTATGGTCACCGAATAACGGAATAAAGAATTTACTGTAAAACTCATTACGTACATAAACATCAAATTCCGTTCCTTCCGATGTTTTAACAATATTACGCGCAGAAAAATCATTTGCAGGATCAAAACCATAATAAACCACTGGTACATTGGCTTGAATTTTCTGAAGCTGTTCATCATCCCCGCAGGCAATAATTGCTTTATTCACTTGTAAAGCCAGCTGTTGGAAAGCATCATATACATCATCAATGCTCGTGAAATAATCCGGGTGATCAAAATCGATATTCGTCATGATTGCATAATCCGGATGATACGCTAAAAAGTGGCGACGGTATTCACATGCTTCCATAACAAAATAGGAAGCATCTTCTTTACCTGAACCAGTACCATCACCGATTAAATAAGATGTCGGCATATAACCGCCTACAACATGGCTCATTAAACCAGTCGTAGACGTTTTACCATGTGCACCTGTAATGGCAATTGAAGTATAGCGATTGCTGTACTCGCCTAAAAACTTATGATAGCGAATGACTTCAACACCTAGCTCCCGTGCACGCACTAATTCTGGATGATCATCATTAAATGCATTCCCTGCAATAACTGTTAAACCTTCTTTAATATTGTTTTCATCAAAATTTAAAATTTCTATTCCTCGGTCACGTAATGGTTGCTCCGTGAAATAATATGTTTCATAGTCGGAACCTTGAACTTGTTCTCCTGCATCAAATAGGATTTGCGCCAGGGAACTCATGCCTGAACCTTTAATACCGGTAAAATGATAGCGTGTCATTATTTATAAAACCCTCCTAGGATACGAAGACCCCATTGAATTATCAATTTTATTGTTTCAAAGTATGCCTACATTATAGCACTAAATACACGTTACGATAATTGAACGACAATTCAAATTTTTTCATTTGTCCAATTACCTAGTTCTTTAGCCTCCAAATTGCTCAAACAGCTCTTCTTCTGTAATATATACATCTCTCGGTTTGCTTCCTTTTGGTTCTGAAACATAACCATGTCGCTCTAACATATCGATTAATCTAGCTGCTCGATTATAGCCAATATGATAACGGCGTTGTAAAAGTGATGTCGATGCTGAGCCTTGTTCAAACACAAATCGGCATGCCTCTTCAAACAACTCATCTTGTTCCTCTATTGTTTCTGAGCGTTTTAATAATTCTTCCTGTTTAAAAATATATTGTGGCTCTCCTTGTTCACGTACATACTCGATAATTTCTTCGATTTCGTCATCTGTAACAAATGTACCTTGAATACGGGTTGGAGCCGACATTCCATTTCCTAAATATAGCATATCTCCGCGACCAAGCAATCGTTCTGCGCCCTGCGAATCCAATATTGTACGAGAGTCGATTTGCGATGATACAGAAAAGGCGATACGCGTTGGAATATTTGATTTTATCAGGCCTGTAATAACATCTACAGAAGGGCGCTGTGTAGCAACAATCAAATGAATTCCTGCAGCACGGGCCTTTTGCGTAATTCGCACAATGCTATCTTCCACATCTTGTGGAGACATCATCATTAAATCTGCCAACTCATCGATGACAATCAATAAGTATGGTAGCTTCTGTGCATACATACCATTTGCATCACACATTTTATTATATGCTTCTATTTTACGTGCACCGCTGTGCATAAATAACTCATAACGTCTTTCCATTTCTTCTACTGCCCACTTTAATGCTGCGGTAGCCGCTTTAACATCTGTAATAACAGGGCTGACTAAATGCGGAATATGGTTAAATGGAGCCAGTTCCACCATTTTCGGGTCAATCAGCATTAGCTTTAATTCATTCGGATTTGCTTTATAAAGCAGGCTGACTAAAATCGAGTTAATACATACCGATTTACCCGATCCTGTCGCTCCGGCAATTAAACCATGCGGCATTTTCCGTAAGTCGATTGTGACAGGCTTCCCTGTTAAATCTAAGCCCAGTGCCGCCTCTAATGGAGAATTAGAATCTTTAAACGATGCTGATTCTGTCACTTCAGAAAGACGGACCGAACGCGAAATCCGGTTTGGAATTTCAATACCGATTGAACGTTTCCCCGGAATTGGCGCATCAATACGAATATCCTTTGCAGCCAATGCCAATTTAATATCATCCGTTAAATTGCGGACTTTACTTACTTTCGTCCCGTGCCCTACCGTAATTTCGAATTGCGTAACAGCAGGTCCTTGTACGATCGATTCAATTTGTGCCTGAACCTGGAAATGCGATAGTGCTTCCACTAAATTTTCGCCTTGCTCATCCATCCAGTCACGGTCTTCTACCATTTCCTCCGGTGGTACTAAATATTCAAGAGGTGGTTTTACATAAGGTATTCTTTTAACTGGAGGTGCTTCTATTAAAGTTTCCGCTTCATCCACTGCCAATTCTTGTGAAGTAGATTCTTTTATGTCTGACGTTTCTTCAACAATCTGATCTTCCTCTTCATTAACTAAAGGAAGTACGGTCACTTCTTGAATTTCGGGTACTCCTTGAATATCCAATGTTTCTGGAACTTCTTCCAATATCGCTTCCGTAGTTGCAGCAACTTCTAAAAGTTCATCTTCTTGTGCCGGTACAACGGATTCACGTTCCAGCAATCCAATTGATGTAGAAGTAGAATTCTTCATCGTTCCCTTTTCAAGCTGACTGTTTGGTTCATGCTTTACGACTTGCTCGTTAAAAGTAATGACTTCTCCATTTTCATGTGCTTCCCGTGCATCATTCTGAGTTGTTTGAGTATCTTGATAAAAAGTTTCCACTTCAACATCGTTTTCATGTTGCACAAAATTTTCTCGTTCAGTAAAAGCTTCATTTGGCTCTTCAAACGTATTTACACTCTCTTCTCGCTTAACTTCGTCTTCTTTATTTTTTTTACTTTGTAGACTTAGTTGCTGCTCGACAAATTGCTTCGTCATTAATTTTTGCTTATCTGACTTCAGCATTACCACATTAAAAGGAACACGGCTTCTTGTGCTGATCGGCTGTACTATGTCCGTTTCTTCCTTATTCTGCTCAATGATAGTCGCTTCCTCAGATGGTGGCATTTGCTCTACATTCAATTGACCAATGTGAATCGTCGAGTTTTCAATCGTCACATGCTTCACTTGTACATCATTGATTGTTTCTGCAACAGGTGTGTCACCTTTTACAGTATCTTCCTGTTCATTTCCTATGTCAGTCACTGCTTCGTTCTGTTGCTCAAGTATCGTTTCTTCCATTGGTTGTTGGTCTACCTCAGCTGGTTCGTCCTTTTCGACTAAAACCACTTCTTCATGCTCAAGTTCAGGTTCTGTTTCTGATTCAACTGGTTCTGTTTGTGGAATCTCAACTGCTGAAGAAGACTCGTGTATTACATGTTCCTGCTGCTCTATTACGGTCTGTTGATCTTCATCTGGTGATGGTACAGCAACTGGTTCGACCAAATGTTCTGGCGTTTCATTCTGCACAGGTTCAATTATTGATGAATGTTGCTGTTCCTTATTTTTAAGCTTTTCTTCCTGCTGTTTTTCGATTAATGTTTCAATCGATGACGGCTTTTTAAAACCGTGTACAGGGGACGGAACATCGGTAGGAATAAAACGTTTCCTAATTTCGATCGGTTTTAGAATTTCTTTGTTTTCCAATCTCTCCGCTCGTACAGGCTTATTATGGCGTATTGCTTCCCGTTCTTCCTTTAAATTTGGCAAGCGACGAACAGGATCTCTTGTGTGCACAACATTTGTTTGACCTTTCCCTTTACGGCGGCGTTCCAGTAAATCTCGTATACCAGATACTTCGACATCATATACTTCCTGTACTGTATGCTTTTGCAAATAATTTGGTAATGTCAATTTTTCCTTGTCATCATCATAAAATCGCGTTGTTTGTCTCTGCTCATTTTCTTGATTCGCTGTTTCCTCATAATCATCTTCTATTAAAGGGAATCGGAATGCTTTTTTCGGTGCTTCTTTTTCTTCCTGATAATTTTGCTGCGCCTCAGTTTGTTTTGATTGGTTTATATCATCCAGTTGGGAATACTCTTCATAATCATCATATTCTTCATCTGGATCCATTTTAAATAGTTTATTAAATTTATTTTTAATCCAACTCATAATTAACCACTTCTTTCCTTAAAAACATTGCCGTACAAATTCCACTATTTGAGACGGTCTTTATTTCTTATATTAAATACAGTATATAAATAATATACACCTCAAAAGCATATCATATTTGCCGGGTAAATGCGCTTTGTCGCTGATATTTTTAAGGATAAAAAAAAGTTAGTATGAGAGACTCAGCTCAACATACTAACTTTTCGTACTAATTAACGAGTTGAAACCTCAAATGGGCTTCCTACTTCTGCAGAATCATCCAGTACTAAAATACCTTTTACTTCCGGTGCGCCTGGAATTGCCAGTTCACGTGCAGAGCAAAGCATACCGAATGAATCTTCACCACGTAAGTTTCCTTCTTTGATCAACAAACCAGAAGGCATCACAGCACCAACTTTTGCGACAACTACTTTTTGGCCTGCATCTACATTCGGTGCGCCACATACGATTTGTAATGTTTCATCCCCAACGTTCACTTTACAAACACTTAGTTTATCTGCATTTGGATGCTTTTCTTTTGATTCAACATAGCCGACTACAAATTTTGGAGAAATTCTACTTCTAAAGAAATTTCTGCGCCATTTGCTTGTAAAGCCGCTTCTAATTTATCTACAAGTTCCGGTGTTACTTCTACATTCCCTGCAACATCCAGTTCTACGTATTTGCTTGCATTAAAAAGGTTGAATGCTTTCACTTCACCAGTTGTTTCTTCTTTTAGGATGGCTACATCGCCAGCGCGATCCATCGCTGTTTTTACGATTGGCTCCATTGCTAATTGAACTAGTAGGACATCTCCTACATGTGCTTTGTTGTAAGCTACTTTCATTTTTCTTCTTGCTCCTTTTTTACTTTGTTTTTCGCTAAAATAAATATCGGTTCTAAATGACCGTTTTCATATACAAATGACAAGCTCGTAATTGGAACCGCGCCAACTGTAAAGAAATGCATCGTCATCTGCGCTAATACATCATACCCTACTTCATTCCGAATATCACCAATAATTAATACATCCTGGTGTGGGACAGATACCGTCATTTCGCCTTCAATTTGGCTTTCCATTTCCTTTAAAAAGCTTTCATTTAGTATTCGGCTTGCATCATAACCGTCATTCTGATTTAAAAAGTAATAAATATTGCCTGAAACTTCATCCCGTTTTACAGAAGTCGGCAATTTTTTTACAGAAAAACGGGCTGCTTCGCGTATATGCTCTTCTGTTACGTTTAATTTCGGCAACATTGATTCATCAATTAAACGATAAGTTGTGCCTAGATCGAGTGCATAATAAATACGTGTTTCCGCCGTATGGTCTGTCATGACAAATGCATGTCCATCATTTGACTTTTTAGGGAAGGACGTTGAGCGGATGATCGGATAAACAGAAGCAAGTCCGCCAAAGCCCTTTTCTTCTTCCCGTTGCATCGCTAAAAACGTTTGCTCAATTGTATAAATCACTTCATCAATTGCCTGCTGTTTTTTCGTTTCGTACTTTGTTAAAATTTCGGGTAAAGAGATATCCATCCCTCGTCCGATTTTTTTATGTTCAAGACGTAATTTATCATGCTTTTCATCGAATGTGAATGTAAAGTTTGCCTCACCTAATTTAGTCTTCAGTTCAGCTACTAACTGTTTCGATTCCATTCAACCACTCCTTTATCTAATCAAAAACGGCTCACAAATGTGAACCGTTCCGTTTACTTCTTCTATTGTAACAAAAAAGCCATGTGATTACTTTACTCAATGCTTGTACAATGCTTCAACTAATCAATCACTTTCACTGTTTTTACAATTTCCATCATTTCCTGGATTTTATCGTCAATCTTCTTATCCACGGAAATAGTCGACAGCTTTACGCCGCCTAAATTAACAATCAGCTCATATTTTTCTTCAGGAAATTTTGTGACAGCAGAAAATCCGAATTGGCCAGCCGCATCGAATGTTTTCTCTTCAACGATTTCATTTTTATTTTCCTGCTTTAATAGATCATACTGTAACTGACTGTCTTCCGGTTCGTTTTGATTGACGAATAGTATATAGGAATCTTTACCGTTCAGAATCGTATAATTCAATTCATCGATTCCTTTTTCAATACTATATCCATTTGGTAAGTATAACTCTATATGTCCAATCGTTTTGTTTGCTTTATTCGGTTCGCTGCTAAATATTGTTTCAGCATTTTCCATCCCTGCTTGTGCCTGTTCTTCGACTGTTTGACTACATGCTGATAATATAACAACAAGTGAAGTAAGCAAAAACGCATGTATCCATTTACGACTCATTGTTTTCCCTCTCTTTCAAACGTTCAATCGTATCATAAATATTTTTCAAGCCGTAATGCAACAAATGTGCTCTATATCTGGTCCTTTTGATCTTTATTCATTTTAAACAGTATTTGGCCAACTAATAACTTAACAATGTGTTCAAACATTTCTTTTCGGTCAATCAGATTATTTGAAAAAATACCCACTGCCCCTTGATGATGACGAATATTTTCGCTATTTGTATAGACGTCCATCACTGGTCCAAGTTCCTTTCCCATACGAAGCTCCTGTGCAATTTCTTCAGGTAAGGCAAATTGTGCTCCTGAGCTGGCTATGACTGTGCCATCCTTTAAAACAGCCGCCCCCCAATTACAGCAATACATTGTTCCTTCAATTTCATCGACGCCGCCTTCAAGTCCAAATGTTATATCAGCATTTGTCAGCATCATCGTATGACGTGCACGATTGATTGCACCCTGTCTTGTTTCTTCATTTGAGAATGGCTGAATCGACACATCAGAAGGTACATCCATATTTTCTATTGCCGCTTCCGGGAAATACTGTTTAACAATTGCTTCAACGGCACCTAATTTTGCTTTATTTTTCGATCCGACTGCTACTTTCATTATTTCATCTCCAAGCTGTTCATTTTTTAAACGGTCTATACCAATAAAAACTGGTTTACCGATTTTTATGTAAGTCACGTTAAACCTATTTCCGCAACTAAAAAACAAGAATGCGATAAGTTCGCATCCTTGTATTATAATATAATATTGACTTTTTTTATACGTTTGCGCGAATAGATTCGATTGTAGAACGGTCTGCACTTTGGATTAATTTCACTAGCAGTTCTTTCGCCGCTGCATAGTCATCTACATGAATAATCGAAGCAGAAGTGTGAATATATCGTGAGCAAACCCCGATTACTGCCGATGGAATTCCGTCATTTTGTGTGTGCACACGTCCTGCATCTGTGCCACCTTGAGAAACGAAATATTGGTAAGGAATATTGTTTGATTCTGCTGTGTCCAGCACAAATTCACGCATACCTCGGTGTGTAACCATTGAACGGTCCAGGATTCGGAGTAATGTCCCTTTACCTAGTTGACCGAATTCATTTTTATCACCCGATGTATCGTTCGCCGGGGAAGCATCCAATGCAAAAAACAGATCAGGCTTAATCATATTCGATGAAACCGCTGCTCCGCGTAAACCGACCTCTTCCATAACATTTGCTCCGGAATAAATATGGCTCTTCACTTCCTGACCATGAATCTCTTTTAAAAGTTCGATTGCTAATCCACAGCCGTAACGGTTATCCCAGGCTTTCGCCATAATTTTTTTCGGGTTGGCCATCGGTGTGAAAGGACATACCGGAATAATGGATTGACCTGGTCGTACACCTAAATTCTTGGCATCTTCTTTTGAATCCGCTCCGATATCGATCAGCATATTTTTTATATCCATCGGTTTCGAACGTTCCGCATCAGTCAGTAAGTGTGGCGGAATTGATGCAATAACACCCGGAATTTCACAATCTTTCGTATAAACTGTAACGCGTTGTGCCAGCATTACCTGGTTCCACCAGCCGCCAAGTGTTTGGAAACGGATCATGCCGTTTTCAGTAATGGAAGTAACCATAAACGCGACTTCATCCATATGGCCAGCGACTAAAATTTTTGGCGCTTGTTCATCTTTAGCTTTACGCACGCCGAATACGCCGCCTAAATTATCCTGAATAACTTCATCAGAATATTTCGCTAATTCCGAGCGCATAAAATTTCGTACTGCACGTTCATTCCCTGGTGCACCAGGCAATTCTGTTAATGTTTTAAAAAGAGCAAGTGTATCTTGATTCATTCTGCAACACCTCTAAATGTAGATTTACCTTCATTATACCACAAATTGCAAGTAATATTTCGACTTTCGAACCTTCTATTATTTTTACTCTATTTTCAGAATATGATAAAGTATAGGTAGTCACTATTTTGAGGAGGTATTTTGAAATGAATTTAAAAGACTTTACAATAGGGGTTGTAACAGGGATAGCAGCAGCTGTCATTGTTAAAGAAATGAGCAATCGTGTCGCACCATTTGCGAATCCAGATCATATTTTAGCCAACATTAAAGATGAATTTAAAAAGCATGCACCAATTGATGGTTCTTGGATTTACATGAAAACTGAAAACTTCAGTAATGGCTTTACAGAAACACCGGTCTATCGTGGAGGTATTTCTCGTACAATTAACGGCGAGCTTGAGAACTACGAGTTCGCAGCAGATGCCCGTTCCGGTGCCATTGTAGATATTAAACAAATATAATGTTAAGGATGCGATGACGTGATTTTGTCATCGCATTTTTTCTGCTTTACATCAAAGTATTTTCTTTACCTTTAATCATTGTGAACACAAGTATGCTAAAAGTACACAATCGATAAGAAAAGCACCTGCTTCGTAAACTATGCAGGTGCTTTCGTTTTTACTTAATCAATGCCGGTTTCGAACGTTCGAGGCTGTCTTTTACTTCTTTGCCTGTTGTATCCCATTGAATCATGCGGTAATACGCATCATGATAGAAAATAAAGCGGTAGCCATTTTCAAGTGCTTCTTTCATCAACTTTTCTTTCGCAAATACGCTTGTCATCGGGTAATCATCATACGCCAATACCCAAAGCGGATTTTGGTGGGCATGTGTCGGCATAATATCCGCCATATGTAGCGCTACTTCCCCATTTTGCTCCAAGCGAACAATCGCATGACCTTCACTATGACCACCCGTATGGATCATTTTTAAGCCTGGAGCTACTTCCAGCTCCCCTTCATATGTTGAAACTAAATGCTGTACAGGCTCCCAGTTTTCTTTCCAATACGTATTTTTTGAACGAATATTCGGATTGCGCATCTCATCCCATTCAATTTGTGTCGTGTGAATAACTGCATTCGGGAAAACCGGAACAAGCTTGTCCCCTTCCCACTTCGTTAAACCGCCAGCGTGATCAAAGTGAAGATGTGTCATTAAAATTGCATCAATATCGCTTGGCTTTAATCCAGCTTCAGCTAAGCTTTTTTCAATTGTTGATTCTTCGGAAACGCCGAAATTGCGAAGCTGCTTTTCATTTAATTTACCGGCACCTACACCCGAATCGATTAAATAATTTTTCCCCTCGTATTGAATTAAGATTGGTTCACATGCTAATTCAATCTGGTTCAGTTCATTTACCGGATATTTACGAGACCACAGTGCTTTTGGCACTACCCCAAACATAGCCCCGCCATCCAGTGCTGTGACACCCCCATGTAACCATGTCAGTGTCATGTTGTGAAATTCAAATCGATCCATTTCTCCATCCCCCTAAATCGTTAATTATTTCGTCTTGTATTGGCATTCTAGTCGATATATTGGCTGACCGAGCTTCGAGAATTTCTCCTCGTATTCTGTCATAATATTATCTTCCGGCATATTGGCATGTAAGTCCAGCGATACATAGTTTAATGCCATACCATATTCGTTCATACTTACAAGTGAATATTCAAAAAGACCACGGTTATCCGTTTTAAAATGGATTTCACCGTTATCAACTAAAATGTTCTCATAAATTTTAAGGAATCCTTCGTGTGTTAGGCGACGTTTTGCATGGCGCACTTTTGGCCATGGATCCGAGAAGTTCAGATATACACGGTCCACATCCCCTTTTCCGAAAAACTCTTCCAGCTTCGCACCATCAACTTTTAATAAACGTAAATTGGATGGTTTGTTCGCTGCTTCAATTTTTTCAAGGGCACAAACGATCACACTATCAAATAATTCAATACCGATATAGTTAATCTCCGGATTTTGCAGTGCCATCCCTAAAACGAATTGCCCTTTACCCGTACCAACTTCGATATGAATCGGGTTGTCGTTGCCGAATGCTTCAGTCCACTTGCCTTTATAATCTTCCGGGTTTGGAATAATTACATCAGGATGTTGTTGAATATATTCCGCTGCCCATGGTTTATGCTTTAATCTCACTTACTTATCCTCTTTTCTATTGTGTAGCTGCCTCATATTATAACGGAAAATAGCATCTTTTGCTTTTATTTTGCTAAATTCCATGCTTTTTTCTGAACGGTTATTTGAATTTTGTTTTGACCGGTTACTAGTTTTTGTGTTTCACCGTCTGCATGTGCCATGACTGGTTCATCAAAAAGCAACTTTGCTTCCATTGCTGCAAACTGCTCGACTTCCTTCAACAAAGTATGCTTTCCTAAAAATACAGTCCCAAAAAGGAATAATAATTTCCATTTCGACAAATTGGAGACGACTGTCAATTCGAACTGGCCATCGGATGTAATAGAATTAGGAGACAACTTCATCCCCCCGCCAAAATAAGGCTGGTTGCTGGCCGTTACAAACCATACATTTTGATATTGCTTAATTTTCCCTTCACAGGAAATGGTGAGCTTAAACGGTTTATATGTAAAAAGCGCATGAATGACGTAATAAGGATAGCTCAGCTTTCCCAGTTTCCATTTATTAAGCGACCTTTTCAGCGAGGACCTGTTAGCGATACCCGCGACTAATGCATCAAATCCAACACCAAAATTATTAATGAAGTATTTAGTTGTTCCGCCTTGTCTCACTACTCCACAATCATGAGAGGAGCTATTTACTGTATTTATAAATTGCTCGACCTGTTTGCTCGTTTTGAATGCTTGATATCCCCTGGCAAAATCATTACCCGATCCTGCTGAAACTGCCCCTAAATAAACATTTTTAAAATGTATTGCGCCATTCAGCACTTCGTGAATCGTCCCATCCCCGCCAATAGCAATAAGACAGACCGGGTTTTCCTTTGTCGCTCGTCCGGCAAGTTCATTGGCCAGCAGCAGTGTATGTCCTTCGTATTTTGTCAAATGGCTTTGATACGGGATTGCCAACTGTTGTTCAAACTGACGCCAACGCTTAATCCCCTGCCCGTTTCCTGCATAAGGATTAATTATAAAATGTACTTCCATTCATCAATCTTCCTTATTTTCCGTATTCCAAATATCCCGATGAAAAGATGTTGTTTGAACTGTATTTAAAATGGCTTGTGCACCTCGTATTTGCATATGCTTCATCGGTGAAACAGAATGCTTTAATTGTGCCATCCATTCCGGAAATTTCCGTTTATCCACAAATGATATACCATACATTGTTCCAGGATAATCAATATAGCCGTTTCGTGTTAACAACACTTTACGGATCGGCAGTTCAATATTGTTCTGATGAAAAATCTGTTCGACAACTTTTTCCATCCGGTTTAACTGAATTAAAGGGCTTAACACTTTTTTTTCATTTTTCCCGTCCTTCTTTAACCAGAAGCGTTCGCTATTTGCGATATAGACCGCCTGACTTTCCTGTTCCAAAACCGTAATGCACAGACATTCTGTCGGTGTCATAATAATAATATCCAACTCAATCGGCGCTTTTTTCACTCGTAAAATCGGATAATAGAATACTAAGTAATTGTCCGGTAATGTTTGAAGCATGGAACGCAATAATGTATCGCGCATAAATTTTGGATCTACATAAGATTTTTCACGTAATGTCGAACTCGCCCATTTCATTTGGAAATGAAAAAACTGATCGATGAACATTTTTTTTAGTTCCTCCAACGTTTTTGGTGTGTAGACTAGATTCGGTTCAAAATTTAGCGTTGTATCCTCTTCTTGATGCGAATCTCCCTCTGCTGCCCACTCATTGGAAATGGTCACTTTTTCGATATCTTCTTGTTCTACTTCCGGTACATCTTTTTTAAAAGGGAAAAGTTTTTGGAAAAGCGACTTTTTCTTCTCTTCCTGCACCTCTTCCTCTATATGTTCCCAACGCTCGATTGTTTCTCCAGTCTGCCATTGATACTTTATCCGCTCCCACTGATTTTGTTTTAAGCGAATAAACTGCGTCGGATAGCGTGCCAAGTCAATTTCATATCGTGAAATATAATCTTGAAGTTTTATTAACTGAGCCATTTTATCTACTCCCTAAGTTCATTCCTATTCTTTATTACATTACATTTTACAGGTTATCTCCAAAAAAAAATAGCGCCTTGCCGATAAGCAAGGCGCTATTTTATTAAATTGTGTAATTATAATTCTTTCCCAAACCATCGGAGTTGATTTCCATTCCGGGTCGGACGCTTTCCGCGGGCACGGCCTGAGCCTGTAGTCTCAGGCTCGCGCTATTCCCGCTGGAGTCGCCTCCCCTCCATTCCAATCAACTTGTTAAAAATTAAATTTTAGCTTTCTAAAAGAATACATCGTACCAGATTAAGCTTTAATCCCTTTTGGAATTTTTGTTTCGAATTGTGCTTGTAATTTACGTGTCCATTCACCCGGTGTGCCGTTGCCGATCACAGTACCGTCAATTTCAATAACTGGTGTTACTTCTGATGTCGTTGAAGAAACGATTACTTCTTCCATTGCAAGCAGCTGTTCTTTCGTCATTGCCTGTTGGTTAACAGTAAGTCCGATTTCCGCTGCACATTTAATAATTACTTGACGTGTAATCCCGTTTAAAATCAGGTTATTGGCCGGGTGTGTGTACAGCACACCATCTTTAATACCGTAAATGTTTGAAGATGAACCTTCTGTAACAATCTCTTCACGGTGTAAAATCGCTTCATAGCAGCCTTTTTCATATGCTTCTTGTTTTGCAAGAACCGCGCCAAGCAAGTTTAATGATTTAATATCACAACGCAGCCAGCGAATATCTTCCACAAATGTTGCCTTTACACCCTTTTCAAAGTTTTCCAATGGGCGTGGATTTTCTTTTGCATTCCCTGTTATTACCGGTTTCACATCATCACCAGGGAAAATGTGGTTACGAGGGCCGGCACCACGAGTAATTTGGAAGTAAACATGACCTGTGTCAATGTTGTTCGCCTCAACCAGTTGATGCAGTAATTGGTGTAATTTATCTTTCGTATAAGGAATCGTAATACGGATTTTTTCAGCACTGTCATAAAAACGGTCAATATGTTCAGTTGCTGTGAAAAGTTCCCCGTTATATACTTTCACGACTTCATACACACCGTCACCGAATTGGTAACCGCGGTCTTCCTTGTCTACCAGCACTTCTTCATTTTTTACAATTTGATCATTCCATAAACTAAAGCTCATCTCAAATACCACCTTTTAATTAGTTAGTTGCTAAATTTACAATTGCTTCTGCATAAATGGCAGTCGCTTTTATCAAGTTTTCAATATCAACAAATTCATCTGCCTGATGGGCAACATCCTGTTCACCAGGGAACAGCATACCGAATGCGACCCCTTTTTTCATAACGCGCGCATATGTCCCTCCGCCTGTTGAAAGAGGCTTCGAGAAATCATTGCTGTATTTGCGATAAACTTGGAGCAATGTTTGTATCAATTCATCTTCCTCGCTTACATAATGCGGGATTGAATTGCTCACTACATCTAACGTAAAAGCTTCATGCTGTAATAATGCCTGTACTTTCGTTATTTTTTCTTCAAACGGATATGTCACGGAATAGCGCATACTTACTTCAATTGACGAACCGCGCTCATCAAAAGTTACGATTCCCGGATTTAATGTTGTCGGTCCTGACATCGCATCTTCAAATTGGAAGTCCAATGCTGTTCCGTAATGATCGTTGTCAAAAACACGGACAATAAAATCGACAAACGACTTACTCTGATTTGTCGTCACAACATTTTGTAAAAACTTCGCTAAATAAACCGCTGCATTTCGTCCTTTTTCCGGTTCCATTGCATGGGCTGATTTACCTTTCAAAACAATTATAATCCCATTATCGTTTTTAGTGAAAGTACCTTCAACGTCATTTTCTTTTAAATATTTCAGAAAATTCTCATTTGTGCTCTTTTCGGCATATTTTAAAGTAGCAGTTGCTTCATCCGGCACCATATTTGTTCGGTTACCTGCATAGAATGACAGTAATTGCTCATCGCTTGATCGTTTTTCTTTACTGGAAAACGTTAAATGGGCAATACCTTTCTCAGCGTTGATTAGCGGAAAGTCTGCATCAGGTGCAAAACCAATTGTCGGCATTTCTTCTTTTTCGAAGTAGCACGTCACGCATTGGAAACCGCTTTCTTCATCTGTACCAATTATCATTCGTACTCGTTTTTTCAAAGGGATTTTCGCATCGTGAATCAGTTTCATCGCCAGCCAAGCCGCCATTGTTGGACCTTTGTCATCAATCGCACCACGACCAAATAATTTACCGTCTGCCACTTGCCCTTCAAACGGAGGATATGTCCAACTAGCGACATCTCCGGCAGGTACAACATCTACATGGCAAAGCACACCGACAAGTTCTTCACCTTGGCCCATTTCAATATGGCCGGCCATATGATCCACGTTTTTTGTAGTCATCCCTTGCTCCACACCTTTTTGAAGCATAAATTCCAATGCTGCTTTCGGACCAGCACCGAAAGGCATTATATCAGAAAAATTATTTTCATCTTTTACACTTTCTATTTGAATCAATTGCTGCAATTCTTTTATAAGCTCTTCTTTTCTTTCCTGAGCCAGTTGTAACCAATCCATCACTACACCTCATTTTTATAATATTGTTATTGTACTCCTTCTTGTTAAAATTACAATAATCATTTGACTTTAATCGGCATCCTCTATTTCTAGGAATATTAAATATATGAATTTTCTGTAAAAATAGTGTTTTTCGTCTCTCATTTCTGGAAATCTGTTTGGTTTTCCGCTATAATGTATGTGTCAGAACATCAATTCTGACCAAACTTTCAGAAAAGGGGATGTCTAAGGCAAACTACTAAAGCCTAAGTGCACTCCGCACATATTTTGTCGTCCGCTAGTCTTATGCCATGAGAATTTAAGATCGAAGGAGTGGTTTTTAGAAATGAAGCCAACTACTGATAGAATGCTTAATCGTATTAAAGACGTGTATATGTTTATCCTCAATAAAGGAGAAGTGACTACACAGGATTTAGTCGAAGAGTTTAACATCACTCCTCGCACCATTCAAAGAGATTTGAATGTGTTAGCCTTCAATGACTTGGTAATGAGTCCAAGTCGGGGTAAATGGACAACGACGAAGAAAAAAGTAAAAATGACATCTTAGAATTTTGAAAGCGGCTGATTCTTATTTTGTGAGAAAGGACTAATTGTCCCAACATAACGTAAGGTGTCGATCAGTTACACATGAAATATTATGAACATTGCTGAGTCAGCAAGCGTTCACTTAGTTCTTGACACAAGAACTAAAAGAAGCGAATGCCTTTTCGTCGGGGCATTCGCTTTTCCTTTGTTTATTATTTTGTCGCTAACAGCTCAAGTTCCTGTTCTGTCAGCTCGCGGTATTCACCTAATGCCAACTCTTCATCAAGCTTCAATGTTCCCATTGACAGACGCTTTAAATACGTAACCTTCTTGCCTACCGCCTCAAACATGCGCTTCACTTGATGGAATTTCCCTTCTTGGATCATCAGCTCAATTTCCGATTGCTCGCCGGACACTAATATTTTTAATTCTCCAGGCTTTGTATGATAACCATCTTCCAATGTTACACCTTGTGCGAAGGCTTCGATATCGGCTTCCGTTACTACTCCGTCAATTTTGGCGTAATACCATTTCGGAACATGCTTTTTAGGAGAAAGCAGATTATGTGCTAAATTGCCGTCATTTGTAATGAGCAGCAGCCCTTCCGTATCTTTATCTAAACGTCCCACAGGGAATGGCTCAAAGTGCTGATACTCTGGATCCAGTAAATCAATGACCGTTTGATCGTAGCGGTCTTCTGTTGCTGAAATGACACCCGGTGGTTTATTCATCATTAAATAAATAAACTCTACATATTCCACACGCTCGCCAAATACAGAAACATTTTGTTTTTCAGGATTGACATGCATTGCTGAGTCTTTCACTGTAACACCGTCCACTGTTACAGCTTTTTGCTTTAATAATAGTTTCACTTCTTTTCGCGAGCCGTAGCCCATATTAGCCAGTAATTTGTCTAAACGCATATAGTCCTCCATGAAAAAAGGGGACGCCTTCGTTACGACGTCCTCATTTTTATTTTACTAATCTTAATTTACGTGCAATTTTTGTAAACTTTTCACCTAATAATAATTGGGCTAACCCTAGTCGATAAGAAATCGCGCCATAAATAATGGCACCAACCCCTGCACAAATGATTGCATATAGAAGCGCTAATACTTTCGTAGAAGCCGGAGCAATCGCTGTTAAAACAATATGTGTGATCCATACTGCTAACGCCATGACAATTGTCAAAATAACAATTAACAAAATACGGCGTAAAACTACTGTCGCATTGTAATTTGTCACTTTTTTAATAACAAAAATATTGATTGCGATTGTCGCTCCATAGCCAAGTGCTGTCGCTAAAATCGCACCATCAACCGACATAAGATGAATAAGCGGTGTATTTAGTATCGTCTTCGTAAGCAAGCCGACAAGTAAACTGAAGATAACCCATTTTTGGTAATTGACCCCTTGTAACATGGCGGCTGTTACTGTAAATAATGCAAAGAAAATCGCAATTGGTGCATAGTGGCTTAATACTTGTGTGCCCATTTCGCTGTAGGAATAGAAGAAGTGATATAAATCCTCCGCTAAAATTGAAATTCCGATCGCTGCCGGTACGGTAATAAACAGCAGCACCTGATAGGTTTTATCCATCGAACTATGTACTTGCCGTAAATTGCCTTCCGTATAAAATTTCGTGACCGTCGGAATGATGGCCATCGAAAAGCCTGTCGCCAAAACGACTGGAATCATGACAATTTTTTGTGTCAACAAGTTAAGCATTGTAAAGTATGCATCGCTAATTTCTCCTGATATCCCACTGGCAATCATCGCACGGTTAAATGTCAGCAGATCGACAAGCTGGAATAATGAGCCTCCCAACCCAACGAAAACGACAGGGATCGAATATTTAAATATCTCTTTATACATATCCGAATAAGGAAGTCTCTGTTCTTTCGGCGCGACAACCTGAACTGCTTTAATCTCGGGGCGCAGCTTTTTCCAGAAATAAAACAATGTCAAAAGTCCGCCAAGTGCTCCAATAAATGCGGCAAATACCGAGAAATTAATTGCTGTAATCTCATCACCGTCCATAACTTTGACAACGATGAATGCCCCGCCTAATAAAAAGACGATACGCACTATTTGCTCGACCAGCTGAGAAACAGATGTCGGCAAATAATGTCCGTATCCTTGCAAGTAACCACGGACTAAACTCATAAACGGCACAACAATCAGTGCATAACTTACCCACTTGATGACATTCGCAACTTGCTCCACAGTAAATGTCTGTTCTTCACTATCAATCACAATATTTGCTAGCGGTGTTGCAAGCAGATTCATTAAAATAAACGCTACAATTCCTGTAAGCGTCATCAGTAATGCACCTGTTTTTACTAATCTGCGACCGGCATCAAAATCCCCGAGCGCATTATATTTCGATACGAATTTTGATACTGCAATCGGCAGTCCCGCAATGGCAATACTTAACATAATATTATAGGGGATGTAGGCGTAATTATATAAAGCAATATTATCTTCACCTACAATGGCGTAAAACGGGAAAATATAAACTAACCCTAAAAGCTTTGATAGAAACAATCCAATTGTTAATATGGCTGTTCCTTTCATTAATGAAGACATGAAATAACCTACCGTTCTATATGAAATTCTCTTTTAGTATAACAATTCACTTACAATACGATTTCGTAAGGCAAGTTATTTATTTACATTATTTAACTTCCTTCTTGTGACGGTGTTCTCATTAAAAAGTTCCCGTACAATTCCTTTTACAAGTTTACATGTGAAAGTCCATTTACTCAAATAGTTTCTTCACTTCGTGTATAATAAGTAAGAGAAAAATCCGTTGAACGAAAAAATTATTGCAAAAGAAAGTGAGAAATTATCTATGTATGATGTAATTGTAATAGGAGGCGGTCCATCAGGATTGATGGCAGCAATTGCCGCAGCCGAGCAAAACAAAAAAGTGCTCCTGCTTGAAAAAGGCTCAAAACTAGGAAAGAAACTGGCCATTTCTGGCGGTGGACGATGTAATGTAACAAATCGACTATCAGCGGAAGAAATCATTAAACATATTCCCGGCAATGGGCGCTTTTTATATAGCCCCTTTACCGTTTATAATAATGAAGATATTATTGCATTTTTTGAAGGGCTTGGCGTGGCATTAAAAGAAGAGGATCACGGGCGTATGTTCCCAGTATCCAACCGCGCACAAGATGTTGTTGATGCACTTGTCAATGAAATGAAGCGATTAAAAGTAGAAGTCCGTTTGCACACGGCAGTTAATAAATTGTTGATGGACGATCAAAAAATATATGGTGTACGTTTGGAAAGCGGCGAAGAAATCCGTACAAATGCTGTTGTTGTCGCAGTCGGTGGTAAAGCTGTTCCTCAAACCGGCTCTACTGGTGATGGTTATCCATGGGCAGAACGGGCTGGCCACACGGTTACTACACTTTACCCGACAGAAGTTCCCGTTACATCAAAGGAACCCTTTATCCAATCACGTGAGCTACAAGGGTTGGCATTACGTGATGCCGCTGTTTCCGTTTTAAACAAAAAAGGAAAAGTTCTTGTAACACATCAGATGGATATGCTGTTTACACACTTTGGCTTAAGCGGTCCTGCCATTTTACGCTGCAGTCAGTTTATTGTAAAAGAGCAGTTGAAAACAGGGAGCGCGCCAGTACAAGTTCGTATTCAATCATTACCGCAGTACAACGAAGAAACATGCTTCCAAATGTTAAATAAAACAATCAAGGAAGAACCGAAAAAAGCGGTAAAAAACTTATGGAAATCACTCGTTCCAGAACGCTGGCTATTATTTTTAATGGAGCGTGCAGGTATTGACGCACAGTTAACAGGCATAGAATTATCTCAGGAGAAGATTCGCAATTTTGCACGCGAACTTGTCGCGTTTACGATGGACGTTCACGGTACCCAACCAATTGAAAAGGCATTTGTTACAGGAGGCGGGGTTTCGGTAAAAGAAATTGAACCAAAAACAATGGCCTCCAAGAAAAAACAGGGACTTTATTTCTGTGGTGAGATTTTAGATATTCACGGTTATACGGGGGGTTACAATATTACTTCTGCTCTCGTTACAGGACGAATTGCCGGTATGAGTGCGGGGCAACAGTAACGTTTCTGTTTTTAATCGTAAAAATACTAGAACTGCTCATCATTCCCTAGTATCATAAGAGGTATGTACACTCAGGAGGATACAGCACGATGAATAATAATTCTCAAAAAAACCAAACTATGCTTTATTTAGCATCTGATGAGCTCATGCAAACTCATTTAACCTGCACAAAAATAAGCAATCGTAATAAAGATGAATTTACCTTTTCCATTCGTGTTTTTTGCTATGTTGAAAAAAATAACTCCTATGCGAAAAGTGTTCCATTATATTTGATACTTGGCTTAAATAAACAAGGTGTTGGCATGTCTTTGGCTGTCGATTTGGTCAATATACCAAATGTTTGCCCGATGCAATTAAAAAAGATTATTGAGTATTTGCAAAAAAGTCCGGCACTATTGCTAATTGTATGTCAGCAGCTTGATAAAATTGCTTCTTCCTCATCAATTGAAGAGGCGGTGCAAGCAAAACTGGCAAAGCATTTCTTCATTGAAAATGCGCCGAAAGGGATTACAAGCTTTACGACCAACCGTCAGGCAAACGAACTGTACTGGCTCATGCAAAAAAACCAAATGATTTCTGATATGGATTCATTTAAATTAGATGGTGAAGGCGGGCATATTGCATTTACCGTCCAAATTGGCTTTAAACATGATTTTATTATGCAATGCTATGAAGTAGATTGCATGATGCATATGTTCAATGAAGACGAAAAGCTCGGCTATTATTTTGAGCTTTATTTGGATCAGGAAAATTACCATCATCAGCTACTATATGAAACGTTGCCGGATCAGTTCATGGACAACAAAACATTTTTAAATCAGGTTTTGGAAGAAATGAAAAAACGCAACGAAGAACAATATGACGATTACTTGCAAGATTTAATCGAAAAATTTACAGCGAGCATCTAGAAAAGAGTCAATCCTCACTATAACAGGATTGACTCTTTTGTTTATACATATAAGTAAATTGCGAAGAACATCGCGACACTGCCGCCCATAACAAATAAGTGCCAAATCGCATGGTTGTATGGAATGCGGTCATTTTTGTAAAAGTACGTGCCGACCGTATAGGACAGTCCACCCATTAATAATGTGGCAAAACCGGCGATGCCAATATGTGCGAATAACGGCTTGGCTACAAAAATAATGAGCCAGCCCATCCCGATGTAAACGAACAGCGATAGTAATTTAAAACGGTAAACAAAGAATTGTTTCAGTACAATACCGATTGTCGCTAAAATCCATTGAACCGCAAAAATTGTCCATCCCAATTTGCCGCCAATTGCGACTAATACGATTGGTGTATACGTACCTGCAATCAATAAAAAAATGGAGCTGTGATCGAGCTTTTTCAGAAATGTTTTATGTTTTGGCCATGAATGATACATCGTTGAAGCGAAATACAGGCAGAACATTGAAATACCAAAAATAATATAGCTTACGAGCTCTAATGTTGTGCCTTGATGCTGGGCTTTGTTCACTAACAGCAATGTTGCGGGAATCGTCAGC
Source organism: Solibacillus sp. FSL K6-1126 (assembly GCF_038003445.1). Classification (NCBI taxonomy): domain Bacteria; kingdom Bacillati; phylum Bacillota; class Bacilli; order Caryophanales; family Caryophanaceae; genus Solibacillus; species Solibacillus sp. FSL K6-1126. Next base: position 3,108,027 of record NZ_JBBOPD010000001.1, read on the forward strand.
AATGCGGCAATCCCGTGTGTCAGCCCGTTCCAAAATTCTTCTTTTGTACTATATCCACTTTGTTCCATCATGATTTGTGTCATAAAGCCACCTCTTTCATTATTCAATTATAAAAAATTGTGTCTGTTTGTTATAGAAGAACTTGTCATGCTTTCCATATGATATTTATCATGGATTTGCTGGAAATCTAGGGAGGGCCTGTCCATTAAAGCTATACCCCCTTATTTCACATAAAAAAACCCACTGGGAAAAATTTTTTCCAGTGAGTTATTGATAGTCTTATGCCTGGATATGGCGAGCGATTTTTTCTGTTAAGCGAGTCGTAACTTTCGGCAATAATACTTTAATAGCCGGATTCAATACTGCTCCAGAAAGACCTCCAGCAGTTACTTCTACCACACCTGTCATATATGTACCGCCATCTTTCGGCTCAGCTGTAAATTCGCCGCCGCCTTTAATATTATCCGATAGCCCAGTTATTTCAAATCTGATGTTAGAAGGCTCATTCATTTCGATAATTTTAATTTCGATTTCAACTTTTTTCTTTAAACCTTTAAAGTTTCCTTCGAATGTCCAATGTGATGTTTGGGCATCCAGTTCTTTATGTTCTTTGTACGCCGGAACTAATACAGCCCATTTTTCGATTTTACTTACGAAAGCCCATACTTGTTCCTGGCTAACTGGGATTTGTACTGAATGTGATGCTTGTGCCATGTTGTTACACTTCTTTCTACTATTCATTAAATGTGACCATTTACTATTCTAGTATTACATAGAAATCGGTTACGCAACATAGTTATTTTTGCTTTTCATATGAAATCTAAATAAAAATACACGGTGGTTTTCCAAATGAAAACACCGTGCATTAATTTTATTTGATTAATTATTTAACAACGATATTAACTAATTTACCTGGGATGACAATTACTTTCACAACTGTTTTCCCTTCGATAAATTCTTGTACTTTGCTGTCTGCTAAAGCAACTTTTTCTAAATCTTCCTTAGTAATATCTTTTGCAACCGTTACTTTTGCACGTACTTTACCTAAAACTTGTACAACAACTTCGATTTCATCGTCTACTAGTTTTGACTCATCGAATGTTGGCCATGTTGCATACGTAATTGTATCTTCATGTCCTAAAATTGACCAAAGCTCTTCAGCAATATGCGGTGCGATTGGCGATAAAAGTTTCACGAAGCCTTTTGCATATTCTGTTGGAATAACTTCCGCTTTGTAGCAATCATTAATGAATACCATCATTTGTGAAATTGCTGTGTTGAAGCGAATGCCTTCGTAGTCTTCCGTCACTTTTTTCACAGTTTGGTGATACACTTTTTCCAATGTTGTGTCAGCAGAATCTTGAACTTTTGCAGCAAGCTTTCCTTCATCTGTGACGAATAGACGCCAAATACGATCTAGGAAACGACGTGCCCCGTCAAGACCGTTCGTGCTCCATGCTACAGAAGCTTCCAGTGGACCCATGAACATTTCGTATAAACGTAATGTATCAGCACCATGTGAAACGATAATGTCATCAGGGTTTACAACATTGCCTTTAGATTTAGACATTTTTTCATTGCCTTCACCTAGAATCATCCCTTGGTTAAATAACTTTTGGAACGGTTCCTTCGTATGAACAAGTCCTAAATCATAAAGCACTTTATGCCAGAAGCGTGCGTATAGTAAGTGAAGTACCGCGTGCTCTGCGCCACCGATATAAATATCGACTGGTAGCCAATGTTTTAATAGTTCCGGATCTGCAAGCGCCTGATCATTTTTCGGATCGATATAGCGCAGGAAGTACCATGATGAACCGGCCCATTGTGGCATTGTATTCGTTTCACGGCGTCCTTTTTTGCCTGTTACTGGATCAACTACATTCACCCATTCTTCAATATTTGCAAGTGGTGATTCACCAGTACCTGAAGGACGGATATTTGTTGTTTTCGGTAATTCCAATGGCAGTTCCTCTACAGGAATCGTAGTCATTGTGCCATCTTCCCAGTGAATTACTGGAATTGGTTCTCCCCAGTAGCGTTGACGGCTGAATAACCAGTCGCGTAAACGGTAAGTAATTTTCTTTTCCCCTACACCATTTTCCACTAACCATTCAATTGCCTTCGCAATACCGTCTGCTTTATTTAATCCGTTTAAGAAGTCCGAGTTAATATGCGCACCGTCACCAGTGAATGCTTCATTCTCAATGTCTCCGCCTTCAAGAACTGGAATGATTTCTAAATTGAACTCTTTTGCAAATTCATAGTCACGCTCATCATGTGCAGGAACAGCCATAATTGCACCAGTTCCGTATGTTGCCAATACATAATCCGCAATCCAGATCGGCACTTGTTTGCCGTTGATCGGGTTCACTGCATAAGCACCTGTGAATACACCTGTTTTTTCTTTTGCTAAGTCTGTACGTTCTAAATCAGATTTTAATGATACTTTTTCCAAGTATGCCTCTACTGCTTCTTTTTGCTCTGCAGTAGTAATGTCAGCTACTAATTTATGCTCTGGTGCTAATACACAGTATGTCGCGCCAAATAATGTATCCGGACGTGTTGTAAATACTTCGAAGTTTTTGTCTGTGCCAGCAACAGTGAATTTCACTTGTGCGCCTTCAGAACGGCCGATCCAGTTACGTTGCATTTCCTTAATTGATTCAGGCCAGTCAACATCAACTAAATCATCGACTAAACGGTCTGCATATTTTGTAATACGCAGTACCCATTGTCGCATCGGACGACGTACTACCGGGTGACCGCCACGCTCAGAAACTCCGTCGATTACTTCCTCGTTAGCAAGAACCGTACCTAATGCTTCACACCAGTTTACTGCCACTTCATCTACATACGCTAAATCCATTTCCACTAACTTAGTGAAAATCCATTGCGTCCATTTATAATAAGACGGGTCAGTTGTGTTAATTTCACGATCCCAGTCATAAGAGAAGCCTAGCTCGTTAATTTGACGTTTGAATGTCGCGATGTTTTTAGCTGTAAATTCAGCTGGGTCATTCCCTGTATCAAGTGCATATTGCTCTGCAGGTAAACCGAATGCATCCCAACCCATTGGATGAAGGACATTGTAGCCTTGCATACGTTTAAAACGAGACAAAATATCTGTCGCTGTATAACCTTCAGGGTGTCCTACGTGCAGACCCGCACCTGATGGGTAAGGGAACATATCCAATGCATAAAACTTTGGCTTATCCATTTCATTTTCAGTTTTGAATGTTTTATTGACATCCCAAAACGTTTGCCACTTTTTCTCAATTTGCTGATGATTAAAACTCACAATAATTCCTCCTTTAAATATATTCTTGCTGTGGTTTATGTATTTTAGGCGTATCATCAATGATTTAACAGAATATTTAAAAAATAAAAAAATCCCGTCCCATCTTATGATAAGAAGGGACGAGAGATATTTTTTACTCCCGCGGTACCACCCAAATTAGTGACGCAGCACTCAGCTTCATTTCTTAACGCGAATACACGGCCATTAGCTACTATTACTTCACTAAAGCAAACTCCGAGGCGAGTTCAACTTGACACTTACCGGCTTCCACCTGCCGCCAGCTCTCTATAAAGTGTGTCCATTTACTATTCCTCATCACAGTCAATATTATTATTTCATTCATTTTAACGAATTCAACACAAAAGCACAAGTAACTGTTTTATGTTTGTTCTTTTCCTAGCGTACGATCAAAGAGCAGACATGGAATAATGGCAACGATAATTAGTACCGATAATATAAGCATTAATATTTGCATGCCATATAAATCTACCATTAACCCGCCAAACACAGGCCCAATCATCCGCCCAATTGTCGATGCACTATTGACGAGCCCTTGATAAAAACCTTCTTGTCCATGAGGTGCCAGTTTATTGGCAATCATCGGAATGACCGGTGTGAAGAACACTTCCCCAAATGTCAAAATGACCATCGCTGCAGCAAACATCTTAAAGTCCTGGGCAAAATAAACGACGATATAAGATAGCGACATCAATATCAGCCCAAGCACCAGCTGATGCTTTATTTTGTTTTCCCAACGTGTAACAAGCGGACGGATAATCGGCTGAACAGCAACGATCATAAAGCCGTTGATTGTCCAGAGTAAACTGTATTCAGACAGGCTCATTCCTAATCCTTGTGTATAAGAAGAAATGGTCGCGCTCCATTGGGAGTAGCTTAACCAGCAGACGATTAAAGATATACTTAATATACTAAGCGCCACAATCGGCCCTCTGTTTCTTCTTTTTGTCTCATTACCTGAGAAAGGTTTTGTTGTCAGTCCCTTCATATCAAAACGCTTATATGTTGTGATGACAAGTACAAAAAATACAGCATAGAAAAATAGATTCGCACTAAATACATAGTCAAACTTAATATCGGCAACAATGCCAGCCAATGCCGGGCCGATTGCGACCCCTACGTTGTTTGCCAAAAAGATCGAGTTAAAAGCACGTCGACCTCCTTCTGGCCAGGCACTTCCTGCAATCGCATAAATCGCCGGGTATACAATCCCTCCACTAAAGCCCATCATCGTTAAAAATATGATGTATTGTGGCCAATCATGCCAAATCGTTAATAGTGTGATTGACAATAAATTAAATACAACCCCAATTAAAATTGCTTTATAGCCACCTAATTTATCAAATAAGTAACCGCCTACTAGATTGCCGAAAACACCAGCCAATGAATTTAACATAAGGACAATTCCAGCGGTAGTTAAGGATTTTCCTAAATGATCATGAATATAAATACTATTTAAAGGCCATAAAAACGAATTTCCGACCGTATTTACGAATGTACCAATAATTAATAGCCATACTTGTTTCGGCACTAACTTTCCTCCTTCAATATTTGCTCAATTTACTAGTTTATTCTTTAACAGGAATTTGTACAAGAAAAAGATTTCTATTAGGACACGATGTTCTGTCCATGTTAGAATAATACGTTAGAGGAGTGAACAAGGAATGACAGAAACAAATTTTCCTTTCCCGTCAGATGGGAAACGTTATTATACATGGAATCGCTATTTACGAAACGAATTCGGAAAGAAAGTATACAAAGTCGCTTTGGATGCAGGGTTTGATTGTCCAAACCGTGATGGGACGGTCGCTTTTGGCGGTTGTACATTTTGTTCAGCAGCTGGTTCAGGTGACTTTGCGGGCAGTAAAGTCGATCCGATTCCCGTACAGTTCGAAAAGATCAAAGCAAAAATGGAGAACAAATGGAAAGACGGCTTAACAATGGCCTACTTCCAAGCGTATACAAATACACACGCTCCACTTGAAGTACTAAAGGAAAAGTTCGAAGCAGCGCTTGCCTGTGAAGGAGTAATGGGCCTTTCAATTGCAACGCGTCCAGATTGCCTGCCGGACGATGTTGTAGAATATTTGGCAGAGTTAAATGAACGCACGTATTTATGGGTAGAATTGGGACTTCAAACGGTTCATGAAAAAACGGCCAATTTAATTAACCGTGCACATGATTATGCGACATATGTGGAAGGGGTTAATAAATTGCGCAAGCATGGCATTCGTGTAGTGACGCATATTATTAACGGATTGCCGCTAGAGGATTACGATATGATGATGGAAACGGCCCGTGAAGTGGCAAAGCTCGATGTCCAAGGTATCAAAATCCATCTTCTGCACCTTTTAAAAGGAACACCACTTGTGAAGCAATACGAAAAAGGCATGCTGGAATTTATGGAAAAGGATGCTTATATTCAGCTTGTAGCAGATCAGCTTGAAATTATTCCGCCTGAAATGATTGTCCACCGTATTACTGGTGATGGTCCAATCGATTTAATGATCGGTCCGATGTGGTCTGTCAACAAATGGGAAGTTCTGAACGGAATTGATGCAGAGCTGGAACGTAGAGGTTCTTATCAAGGGAAGTTTTATAAGGCGGAAGTGTCCAAATGAAATTAGAACGTGTTCTTCAATATGCCCAAACATTATTGGAAATGTCGGTTTCCGAGGGTGATATTGCGGTCGATGCAACAGCTGGAAATGGACATGATACTCTTTTTTTAGCAAATCTCGTTGGGGATGACGGCTATGTATATGCTTTTGATGTGCAAAAAGAAGCGGTTGATGCGACATTGCACCGTCTGCTCGACAATGCACTCGAGCATCGGGCTATTGTTTTAAAAGACGGACATGAAAATGTAGCAAATTATATTCATAAACCCGTATCAGCAGCAATTTTCAATCTTGGCTATTTGCCCGGCAGCAATCATGAAATTGTGACAAAGCCGAATACTACAATCCAAGCGATCGAAAGTTTGTTAAAGCTGTTAAAAGTCGGAGGAATGATCGTTTTAGTCGTCTATCACGGTCACGAAGGCGGAAAAAATGAGCGCGATGAAGTAATCCGCTATGTAAGTGATTTACCGCAAAAACATGTACATGTTCTGCGCTATGAATTTATGAATCAGAAAAATGATCCCCCGTTTATCATTGCATTAGAAAAAGTAAAAGAATTTCCGATAGAGGGCTAAGTTTTCTTAGCTCTTTTTCATATCCTTAATGAGGTGAAATGATGCGTTTATGGCATACCGAGTTAATTCCCTTTATCCCAAAAAGTCAGCTGCTTGCCCAGTGGCGCGAGTTGAACAGCATTTTCGTGAAGGAAGACAACCATGTATTAATCAATTATATTTATGAATACCCAAAAGAGGATTTATATATTTATACGCAAATTGTTCTGAAGGAAATGCGCGCCAGAAACATTACAATTCGTACGATTGATAAGATGGATCGTTATTTTGTCGATCTTCGTTTGTCTGAAAATGAATACTATCCGCCATACAGCCGCCACCATAATGATAAGTATTTAACGATTTGCTACTATAATTTATATGAAAAATATATTCGCGGACAAAAAGATTTTACTGCGGAACAATTTGAGGCACTACATCAGTATTATTCCATAAAAAAAGGAGCAGCTTTTTAACTAGCTGCTCCTTTTAATCTACTAATCTTTCTTATATGTCTCCCAGAAATCAGCATTTTTAATTCCGAGTTTTTTCGGATCAAATACTGGGTCTTTTCCTTCTTTTTTCTGTTGCTCATAATCCTTCAACGCAATGAGGGCCGGTTTCATGATGAATAATAGCATAATTACGTTAATCCAAACCGTTAATCCTAAACCAACGTCACCGAATGCCCAAGCTAAATCGGACGTTTTAACTGTGCCGTAAAATGCCGAAGCCAATAATACGAATTTCATTAACAATATCCCGATACGTCTTGCACTGCCATTAAACATATACGAAACATTTGTTTCAGCAATATAGTAATATGCCATTAATGTAGTGAAAGCAAATAGGAATAAAGAAATTGCGACAAACCCTGAACCAAAGTTATTTAAAGATGGGAACGCATCATTTACAGCTGCTTGTGTAAAGCCTGAATACGTAATCGTCTCATCCATTTTTGCTTCAATCAGAGCTCCGTCTTGACTACCCTCATGGACATTGTATGTACCCATGAATAAAATCATTAATGCTGTTGCAGTACATACCAAGATTGTATCAATATAAACTGAAGCTGCCTGCACTAAACCTTGCTTTGCAGGATGCGATACTTCTGCAGCAGCAGCTGGATGTGCACCAGTACCTTGACCTGCTTCGTTTGAGTAGATGGCACGTTTTACACCCCAGAAAATTGCGCTACCGATCATCCCGCCAAATACTGCATCTGTAGCGAAAGCACTACGGAAAATTAAAGCAAACACTTCAGGCACAGCTGTAATATTCATAATAATAATAATAGCCGCTACTAACAAATACGCTAATGCCATGAATGGTACTAAAATTTGGGCAGCATTTGCAATACGCTTAACACCACCAAAAATAATAACCGCCAGCAGGAGAATCGTAACTAGTCCAGTTACCCATGGTTCAATTCCAAATGCATTATCAACTGCACCTGCGATGGCATTTGCCTGAACTCCAGGCATTAAAAATGCAACAGAGATAATCATCGCAATGGCAAAAATAACACCTAATGCACGTATTCCAGTTGTTTTTTCAATGTAGAACGCCGGACCACCACGATACTGTCCATCTTTTTTCTCTTTATAAATCTGAGCTAACGTCGACTCCATATACGCCGTTGATGCCCCGATAAATGCTGTCACCCACATCCAGAACACCGCACCCGGACCACCGAATGCAATAGCTGTTGCGGTACCAACGATATTACCTGTACCGACACGGCCCGACAATGCAATCGACAATGCCTGGAACGAAGATACACCTGCTTCTGATTTTTCTCCTTTGAACATTAACTTGAACATGTCTCCAATTAGCCTGACTTGTGCAAACTTTGTTAGGATAGAGAAAAATAAACCAACGATTAAAATACCATAAATCATAACAGGACCCCATAAAATATTGTTGGCCCATCCTACAAAATCATTCAAGAAACCCATACTATACCCCCTTTGTTGAAATAATGTATTAATTTGAAATTTAGTATATTACAAATATTCGAAAATTTCGATATATTTTTTTTAAGGAAATAAAAATAAACCTAACAAAGTATGATTTTGTTAGGCTTATCACTATTCAATAATATATCCCAAGTCTCTTAAAACATTATTAATATAATCTATCGTAAATTTAAAAACATCTTCCCGTTCCACTTCAAAATAAAGGCTGTGGAGGCAACCTTTCCATTGCTTATAGTGAAACTCGGAAAGCGTATGCTCTGTTATCCATTTCTTAGATGTACTAATGTCTGAAACTTTATCATTTTCACCCGTCATTAATAATACTGGGATATCCGGAAACTTCAATTCAGGGTTACGGATTGTCCGCGACATTTGCTGCCAGTCGCGATACCATTTTACCGTCACCATACTCTTCAACGGTAATTGCTCTTTTAGTTCCATTAACACATCTGTGTTCCGCGTAAGATGGTGAGGCTCCAACTCATGTTTCAGCTTAACATTCGATGTAATGGCGCTGAAGCTTGATAAAGCATTCGACAATTTTCCCGGTGCCAGCTTTAAATTAAACCAGGGGGATGCTAAAACAACACCCGCACATTCTATTTTATTGTTCTGGAGTACATACGTAGCTATTGCAGCCCCTAGGCCATTTCCTACGATAAAAAGCGGTACGTTATATTCTAGTGCCACTTTCAATAATACTTTTGTATACTTATAATATTCTTTAAAATCTTCATCATGATACGTTGTATACTTTCCTTGCTCTCCATGTCCAGGTAAATCCCCCATTACAACATGAAAGTGTGAGCTGCGGAACTTTTCAATTAACCATGCGTACCACCGATGATGTTCATATGCGCTATGAAGAATAACGACTACGGCTTTTGGTTGTTGCTCTGTTTCCCATTTCCACATGGCCAATACTCCTTACATATAAAATATTTTTATGACATAAACACGTGATCCTTTAATTCAGGAATGAGTTTGCCGATTATCAAAAAATTACGATATTGCACCTTCTTTAACATCGGCATCATTATATTACTATTTATTTGTATAATTATAATACATTCCGTTCTAAAAGAAATGTTAATTGAAAAATCTTCACGTTTTGTTACGATATCTATAGATTTATCTACAATTTTATAGAAGAAATGAGGAAATGCACATGATTTACCCTTATAAGGATAAAATACCAACGATTCACCCTTCTGCATTCATTGCAGACTATGCCACAATTACCGGTGATGTAACAATCGGTGCCGAAACTTCAATTTGGTTTAACACGGTAATTCGTGGCGATGTAAACAAAACTATAATTGGTGACCGTGTCAGTATCCAGGATTTGAGCTGCCTTCACCAAAGTCCCGCTGCCCCTCTCATTATTGAAGACGAAGTAACAGTAGGTCATCAAGTTACATTACATAGCTGTACAATTAAAAAACGCGCTTTAGTTGGTATGGGTTCCATCATACTGGACGGGGCTGTTATAGGCGAGGGTGCATTTATTGGTGCCGGCAGTCTTGTACCACCGGGAAAAGTGATTCCTCCCAATTGTTTAGCGATGGGTCGCCCAGCAAAAGTCGTACGTGAAGTGACAGCAGAAGATCGCGCAGATATGGATCGGATAATTTCAGAATATGTGGCAAAAGGGCAATACTATAAATCACTTCAAAAATAATTTAACAGTCATTCCCCTCTTTGAATCTTATAAATCTATACCTTGTTAAAAAGAAATCTTATATAAGATCATAAAAAAGGAGCTATCCATTAAACTGGATGCTCCTTTTTATTATATTAAATTCCTGCTTTAGCTTTCAATTCAGCCGCTTTATCCGTACTTTCCCATGGCACATTTAAATCTGTGCGACCGAAATGTCCGTATGCTGCTGTTTGCTTATAAATCGGACGACGTAAATCAAGCATTTTAATAATGCCCGCAGGACGTAAATCAAATAGCTCACGTACCCAGTTCACGATTTTTGATTCTTCTACTTTTCCTGTACCGAATGTATCAACCGCGATTGATACAGGTTGTGCAACACCGATTGCATACGCCAGTTGCACTTCAGCACGGTCAGCTAGGCCAGCTGCTACAATGTTTTTAGCAACATAACGTGCTGCATATGCTGCAGAGCGGTCAACTTTTGTCGCATCCTTACCGGAGAATGCTCCGCCACCATGACGCGCATAGCCGCCGTAAGTATCAACAATAATTTTACGACCTGTAAGACCTGCATCTCCTTTAGGCCCGCCGATTACGAAACGACCTGTTGGGTTGATGAAGTATTTTGTTGCTTCATCCAATAATTGAGCAGGAACAACCGGTTTAATAACGTGCTCTTTAATATCTGTTTGAATTTGTTCTAATGTTGCTTCTTCATCATGCTGTGTTGAAATAACGATTGTATCCACACGAACAGGTTCATTGTTTTCATCATATTCGATTGTTACTTGTGTTTTACCATCCGGACGTAAATATTCCAATTCTCCTGATTTACGTACTTCTGTTAAACGACGTGCTAATTTATGAGCTAAAGAAATTGGCATCGGCATTAATTCCGGTGTTTCGTTACATGCATAGCCGAACATTAATCCTTGGTCGCCTGCACCGATTGCTTCCAGTTCATCATCCGTCATTGAACCTTCACGTGCTTCCAATGCTTGGTCAACACCTTGTGCAATGTCAGGTGATTGCTCTCCTACAGCTACTAGTACTGCAAGGTTTTCCGCATCAAAGCCGTACTTACCGCGTGTGTAGCCGATTTCTGCCACTGTATCACGGATAATTCCTTTCATATCTACATAAGTAGAAGTTGTAATCTCACCAGATACTAGTACTAAGCCTGTTGTTACCGTAGTTTCACAAGCTACACGTGCATTTGGATCTGCAGCTAAAATAGCGTCTAAAATGGCATCCGAAATTTGGTCACAAATTTTATCCGGATGTCCTTCCGTTACACTTTCTGATGTAAACAGTCGACGATTTGTCATGTCATTTCCTCCTAAATCACTTTGGCAATTGTTTTTTATTGATACGGTACTCATTACCCATGTCCGTTATATAAAGCAATTACGCTAATGCGTATCTACCTTTTAACGTCAAGCTATATTTGCTTTAACACGAGGGTCTGAAAGGCTGTAACTATATAATTTTCGCTCAGCACGAAATTGTAAAACAAAATAAAAAAAATCCTTTCTCTCATAGCCGTGTTCATCACACGTGAGGAAAGGATATTACGTTTCGTTACCTTTCACTCTTATCGTTCAAGGGAATTTTTGCCCTTGCATCAGGTTGGCACCAACACGTATAAAATATACGCAGGTTGCCGGGTTTCATAGGGCCTGCCCCTCCACCAGCTCGGGATAAGAGTATCCGTTCAATTAAACATCTTACGCAAAAAAACAAGTGCTGTCAACAAATTTTGACGTATTTCGCAATGTTTAAAATTCCGGAAAAAATAATTTGCAATTAGTATAGATTATTTCACTTAATGTGTTATACTATTTTTGAATTAGGAATCAACTCCCCTCTATAAGGGAATACTATAAAAAAGGATGGTATTTAATAGATGAATTCGGTAGAAATTGCTAACGAGCTGAAAGAACTTTTAAACGGGGAAAACATCAAAACTCAATTATCTGTTCCACAATTAGTTGAAAAAGCTACATCACGCGGAGAAGCCGTGCTGACTGTTGAAGGTGCATTACGTGCCCAAACAGGAAAATACACTGGCCGTTCTCCAAAAGATAAATATATAGTAAAAGAAGAAATTTGCAACAATAAAATCGATTGGGGCAAAGTTAACCGTCCGATTTCTGCAGAGGTATTTGATAAACTTTATGTGAAAGTTGTAAATTACTTAAAAGAACGTGACGAGTTATATGTATTCAACGGTTTTGCAGGTGCAGACAAAGAGTCTCAATTATCCATTAAAGTAATTAATGAATATGCTTGGCATAATCTATTCTGTCATCAATTGTTCATCCGCCCAACAGCAGACGAATTGGCTAAACATGTTGCCGAGTTTACAATCGTATCTGCGCCAAACTTCAAAGCAGATCCTGAAGTAGACGGTACAGGATCGGAAACATTCATTATAACATCTATTGAAAAGAAAATCATCTTAATCGGCGGAACTGAGTACGCAGGTGAAATGAAGAAGTCAATCTTCGGTATTATGAACTACTTATTGCCTGAACAAGGTATCTTCCCAATGCATTGCTCTGCAAACGTTGGTGAAGGTGGCGATGTTGCATTATTCTTCGGTCTATCTGGTACGGGAAAAACAACTTTATCTGCTGATAAAGATCGTAAATTAATCGGTGACGATGAGCACGGTTGGTCTGATAACGGCGTATTCAACATTGAAGGTGGATGCTATGCAAAAACAATCAACCTATCTGCTGAAAATGAGCCGGAAATTTATAATGCAATTCGCTTTGGTTCAGTACTGGAAAACGTTGCGGTAGATCCTGAAACACGCGAATGCGACTATGCTGACGGTTCATTAACAGAAAATACACGTGTCGCTTACCCTATCGACTATATTGACAATATTGTGTTACCATCAGTAGCAGGTCATCCAAATACAATCGTCTTCTTAACAGCCGATGCATTTGGTGTATTACCTCCTATTTCTAAATTGACAAAAGAGCAGGCAATGTATCACTTCCTAAGTGGTTTCACATCAAAACTTGCCGGCACAGAACGTGGTGTAACAGAGCCAGAACCAGTATTCTCTACATGCTTCGGTTCTCCATTCCTACCGCTTGCTGCAACAGTTTATGCAGAGCAATTAGGTAAGAAAATTGATGAGCACGGTTCACAAGTTTTCCTAGTAAACACTGGTTGGACTGGTGGCGAATATGGTGTAGGCAGCCGTATGAAGCTTTCTTATACACGTGCAATGGTTCGTGCTGCAATCGATGGTAAATTAAATAACGTTGAGACAACTCAAGATGCAGTATTTGGATTAAACATTCCAGTAGCCGTTGAAGGTGTACCATCTAGCGTATTAAATCCTCGTGATGCATGGGCAGATAAAGCTGCATATGACAAAAAAGCTGCTGAACTTGCTGATCTGTTCAAAAATAACTTCACGAAATTCGAGAATGTTGATGAAGCAATCGTTCAAAAAGGCGGCCCATTAGTATAATTTACTAATGACCAACTTTATTCAATCAAAAACAAACAGCATTTTCCTCTATGGGGAAAATGCTGTTTTTACTTTGTATAAAATAAGGTTTTCCCTTATTATTTTTTTTCCTAGTTCTGTTCAGACTTCTTACTTTCTTGGCGTTTCATCCAATTACATAAGTTTTTCACAGTGTCACGGTTCAAGTCTGGAGGATAATGATGCTTTAATCCGGATGAGAACCATGTCTCAACAGATTTTCCTTCCTTTTTTAAGTACTGCTCTAGTTTATAGGCATGCTCAATATCCACATGCTGATCTTCTGTACCATGAATTATGAGTACCGGAGTTTGAAGTTTTTCGATTTCAAGTAGTGGTGTCCGGTCATCATAGTTTTCCGGTACTTTATTTGGTGTACCGCCAACAATCCTTTTCAAGCCGCGCCGCATATCCACCCGCTCCCAATATGTTGCTGTCGCATCCGATACACCTGCCCATGTTACGAGCGATTTAATATCATCACGTAAAATCGCTGTCCACAATACCATTAATCCACCACGGGAAAAACCATACAGATTCACTTTGTCCACTTGAATAAAATGCTTCAGTACTTCTATACCGTTAATTGCATCATAACGGTCATCACCGGCAAATTCATCCTTACCTTCTCCCCCGCGATTTCCGCGATAGTACGGAGCAAATACTACAAAGCCTTGCATCGCAAATTGGGCAATACGTGCCGGTCTCACCATACCGATTGATTGGAGCCCCCCACGCAAATATAAAAGCGCTTCATATGTACCAGCCGCTTGTGGACGTGCCAATAATCCTTTTACACGCAGGCCTTGTGACCAATACGTAATTTCATCTAATCGGATATGGGGATTCGGTGATGGGTAATTGCGTATCGAAAAAATCTTACCATTGTCGTTCATGATTTTTCACTTCCTGCAACATCTTTTTCATTCCTGCATCCCGCATATAGAAACTTAAATTCGGCTGCTTCCACAAATCCTCTTCTGTCAGCCATAACATGCCTTCTGTTTCATGATCTCCTGTAAAAGGTTCAATGTCCTTTACTTTGGCAGTAAAAACCGCTTTGCAAAAGGGAATGTCATCATGCACGATGTAGTAGGCAAACCATTTTACATCTTCTATTACAACATTTGCTTCTTCATAAACTTCACGGATAGCCGCTTCGTATAATGTCTCTCCAGGCTCCTGCTTGCCTCCGGGAAACTCAACACCACGACGGTGATGAATCGTACATAACCATTTCCCTTCATATTGTACAAGGGCCAATACATGCTTAGGTTCAACTTCGAAAGGACCTTCATCAAATCTTAAATCTACTTTTAAATTATTTTCATCGATAAATGTAAACATCTTTTCGCTCAACTCCTCTTATTAGTGTAACGAACAGATGTCTACGGTTCAATCAAATCGCCTAATTATCGAGTAAAGTATGGCAGTTGCTCGACGAACTTTTTCGCTTCCTCGTCTCCAAATTCATGAATCAGGGCATATACCTTTTTAAGTCGGTGGTCGATTTCATGATTTAATCTGTCCAAATGATATGGAATAAACGGCATATGTGCACGGAAAGCATTTGACGCTTCCAGATGTTGCATCTGATTAAACAGCTTCATAAATACACGGGCCTTTTGCGGTTCCATTTTTAAAACAAATTCATACGAAGATCCAGGATGCAAATTGCATGTTAAATTGGCAACGGATACATAAACATTATTTTTTTCCATTATTCTCACCTCATATTTAAGGTGGACTGCAATAAAATCATTTATACATTGGAAGCATATATCGTGCAATCATTCCATCAAATGATCAATAAAAAAACGACCCCAAAACGGAGTCGTTTTATCCAATATTAGTTGCCTAAATAAGCATTTAACATCCATGTATGCTTTTCAAGGCTTTGGAATTGAGCATTCAGTAAATCCTCTGTACGGTCATCGCCTTCTTCTGAAGCTGTTTCCATTGCCTTATTTAAAGCTCCCATAATTGTTTTGAAGTCTTCGATTAATTTAGAAACCATTTCCTCTGTTTCTTCTTTTCCTGAAGCCTCTTCAATTAGAGAAAGTTCTAAATGTTCCTTTAATGTTGCAACAGGCTTGCCGCCCTTCGTTAAAATACGTTCTGCAATTTCATCTAAATTTAAAGTTACTTCGTTGTAAAGCTCTTCAAATTTGACGTGTAATGTAAAGAATGATGGTCCGTTTACATACCAGTGGTAATTATGTAACTTCGTGTACATTACCGACCATGTTGCTACTAAATCATTTAATTGTGTGTTTAATTGTTTCTTTGCCATTTGTCCTTCACCTCATAAATTATATTTAAAACTTCGATAACGAAATTTTAATCCTGATATAAAATCTTTCTATTGCTTATATTTTTAGAAATGTATCATTGCTTGTATTATATCCGTTATCCGACTTCTTAAAACATTTAGTTCAATCATTCTTCACACTCACCGCAGGTTTTTCCTGTAAAATGGAAGTTGAGGTGAAAAAAATGAGCTTACCTATTGTATTGATTATTATCTTAACGATAATGGGTATTTTTGCATTCTCTATTATTTTACTTGCCCGGAAAAACAGCGTATCATTAAAGCAAACCGATGATTCCAAACCAATCCGGACTTATAAAAATGGAGAGCAAAAACAGCAATGAAAAAACTATTTATCGGATTAATTCGTCTTTACCAAAAATATATTTCGCCTATGACGCCACCATCTTGCCGGTTCCACCCGACTTGTTCGAGCTATGGAATTGAAGCAATTCAAAAACATGGTGCAATAAAAGGATCGATCATGACGATCATTCGAATCATAAAATGTCAGCCGCTTCATCCTGGTGGCTTCGATCCTGTTCCAGAAAAATGGCCTTCGAAAAAAAAATAATTTTCGAAGGCTTTTTATATTGTTTTTTTTTATTGAATCCTGTATGATTGAAAATGTTCAAAAATACAAATCGTAATAATTACTATTTAAGGAGATTTAATTAATGAAAAAATGGTTTTCAATCATTTCGATGTTTACACTTGTTTTATTATTAGCTGCCTGCAATGCAGATGATACGAAAAAAGACACAAACGAATCACAGCAAAAGGAAGATGCCCTTTCTGTTTATACAACCGTTTACCCATTGCAGTATTTTACGGAACAAATCGGTGGAGAGTTTGTTGATGTTTCTTCCATTTATCCTGCAGGTGCAAATGAACATTCGTTTGAACCAACTCAAAAGGATATGATGGCGTTAGCAGATGCAGATTTATTTTTCTACATTGGTCTTGGTTTAGAAGGTTTTGTTGAAAATGCGCAAAAGACTTTGGCAAATGAAGACGTAAAATTAGTTGCTACAGCTGCCAATGTAACGGAAGATCAGCTTCATATTTCCACAGGACATACACATGCTGAGCATGAGGAACATGATGACCACGGACATGAAGAAGAACACGCACACGAAGAACACGATGCGCATGTATGGTTATCCCCAATTATTTCACAGCAGTTAGCTTTAACGATTAAAGATGAACTAGTTAAAGCCTTACCGGAACACGAAGCAACATTCAATTCAAATTACGAGCAATTAGTAACAGATCTTGCGGCATTGCACTCAGACTTTGAAGAAATTGCTGCAGCTACTACGAAAAAAACATTCTTTGTATCGCATGCTGCATTCGGCTACATTGCGGGACATTACGGCTTCAATCAAGTACCTGTAGCTGGTTTAAATTCGCAAAGTGAGCCTTCACAAAAGGAATTAACGGCAATTGTTGATTTAGCAAATAAAGAAAATATCCAATATATTTTCTTTGAACAAAATGTTTCTTCAAAATTAACGGAAATTATTCAAAAGGAAGTTAATGCAGAAACGTTAACGTTGCATAATTTAAGTGTTTTAACGAAGGAAGATATCCAAAACAACGAAGACTACTTTACGTTAATGCGTAAAAATATGGATGTCCTCAAGCAAGCTTTGAGCAATTAATCATTTAAAAAGGTCCAAGCATTCATTATGCTTGGGCCTTTTTATCTCCTCATCACTCTTCCAGCAGCTGCATCAACTTTCTTCTTAGCAGTTTATTGGAACCGCTTCGAGGTAAATGACTGACGAAGTGAACATGTTTCGGGACTTTATAATTTGCTAAGTGCTGTGCGCAAAATTTGATGATTTCTTGTTCTGTCATCTGATTTTTTGCAACAATAAAGGCAACAGGGACTTGCCCCCATTTGTCATGCTCCATTCCGCACACACCTGCCTCTTTTACGTTCGGGTGACCGAGCAATAAATTTTCAATTTCAGCCGGATAAATATTTTCTCCGCCTGAAATAATTAAATCACTACGACGATCAACGACAAATAGATACCCTTGTTCATCCAAATAACCAACATCTCCTGTATGAAGCCAGCCATTGATGGTTGTCGGTTTGTCTTTAAAGCGGCCAATATATTTCGGCGTGACATGAGGTCCGCGGATTAATATTTCACCAATGAATTCCCCGTCTTTTGCATCAATTTTAATTTCATTGAAAAACAGCGGTTTGCCGGCAGATCCGATATGTGTCATTGCATCCTCGTTTGCCAGTGTTGCGGTTTGCGAAGACGTTTCTGTCATACCGTAAGTTTGGGCAACACACAAGTCCAGTTCTTCTGATCGTTTTAAATAATCGATCGGTACTGGACCGCCACCTGCTAATGCGACTGTGAAATTGGGATGTGCTTTTTTACCAGCCTGCTCCATTTCGGAAAGTATATTTTCGAGGATGACCGAAACGACTGACATTTTCGTAACGGTACCTTCCATAATTTCCTGTGCACATTTTTTAGCATCAAATTTTTCATATAAACGTATTTTCATCCCATATAGCAATGAACGGACGACAATCGAAAAACCACTTATATGAAAAATTGGAACAGTACAAAGCCATGTATCCTTCTCTGAAATGCCTAAATTCAATGCTGAGCTGATTGCACTTGAACTATGGTTTGAAACGGTTTGGCAAACTCCCTTCGGAAATCCAGTTGTCCCGGATGTATACATAATCGTCAAAGCAAAATCCTCATTCCACTGTGCTGCAATATCATATTCCGACTCCGTTGTCTTATAAAGCTTCGAAAATGGGATGATTCGGTCATCATCAGGAAGTTTGACAAGCTCTTCATCGGCGACTAATATCGCATCTACTTCAGCATCTTCAACTTGATACGCAAGCTCCTGCTTTGCCAGTCTGCCATTCAGCAGTACCATTTCGCATTGTGCTTGCATACATGAATACAGCAGTTCGATTAAAGGCGGTGTAGATGGTGCTAAAATAGCCACCCGTTTTCCATTCGTTAAACGAAGTGTATTTAATTTATAAGCTAACCTAACAGACTGTAAATAAAGCTCGTTAAACGTCCATTGCTCGTCATGAAAGCTCAGTGCAACCCGATTTGGTGTTAAATAGGCTCGTTGCTTGATCCAGTTTGGCTGCATCCTTTTTCCCTCCTATCGTAAAGAAAAGGGATGTCCAAAGTTTTCGGACATCCCTTTTGAATTATTATAACGAACAAATCAAGGGAAACGTGGGAATTGACCGAAGTCTGGTTTACGTTTCTCTTTAAATGCATCGCGGCCTTCTTTTGCTTCATCTGTTGTGTAGTATAGAAGTGTCGCATCACCAGCAAGTTGTTGGATACCAGCTAAGCCGTCTGTATCTGCATTCATTGCAGCTTTTAAGAAACGTAATGCTGTTGGCGACATTTCAAGCATCTCTTCACACCATTTTACTGTTTCATCTTCTAATTGCTCATATGGTACTACTGTGTTTACTAAGCCCATTTCAAGTGCTTGCTGCGCATCGTATTGACGGCATAAGTACCAGATTTCACGAGCCTTTTTGTGTCCTACGATACGTGCTAAGTAACCTGAGCCGTAACCAGCATCGAATGAACCGACTTTAGGTCCTGTTTGACCGAAACGTGCATTTTCTGCAGCGATTGTTAAGTCACATACTACGTGCAATACGTGCCCGCCGCCGATTGCATAACCTGCTACCATCGCTACAACCGGTTTAGGAATTTTACGGATTAACGTTTGTAAGTCTAATACGTTTAAGCGAGGAATCTGGTCATCGCCTACATAACCGCCATGACCGCGTACTTTTTGGTCGCCGCCAGAGCAGAATGCATGCTCGCCTTCACCTGTTAAAATAATTACGCCCACACGCTCATCATCACGAGCACGTGAGAAAGCATCGATCATTTCCGCTGTTGTTTTTGGGCGGAAAGCGTTGCGAACTTCTGGACGGTTAATCGTAATTTTTGCGATCCCGTTATAATATTCATACTTAATATCTTCGTAAGTATGTAAAGATGTCCATAGACGTTGCTTTGTCATATATATTGCCTCCTATTTCGGTTATGAAATCGTTTCCTTTACTATTGTAGCAAACTTTGTCGGATTTTCCACATGAATTGCGTGGCCAACTGCTGGAATTATAAGATGATTTGCTTTTTTTATATGCTCTTGCATTTCAATGTTTAATTGAATGAATTTTCCATCACGCTGTCCGGTAACAAGTGTCACAGGCATCGTTAATGTATTAAGCTTACCCCAAAGTTCAGGCATTACACCTGTCCCCATCCCGCGCAGACTGTTTGCAAGGCCGATTTCACTTTGTTGCATTCGCTCTGTTCGAATTTCCTGCTGTACTACTGCAGGAAGACTTTTTTGAGAAGCAAATAGCGGTATATTTTCCCACTTGGTTACGAATGATTCAATCCCATTCGCGAGTATCTTTTCAGCGAGTGTATCATCCGCCTGCTTTCGTATACTACGCTCCTGGTCATCTTTTAAACCCGGAGAAGCACTTTCCAACAGTAAATGCTCGATTGCAGCCGGGTAGCGAACTGCATAGCTCAATGCTACACGCCCCCCCATCGAATAGCCTACCAGCGAGAAAGTATCAAGCTGTAAGTGATGGAAAAGTTCATGCAGCAGTTCCACTTGAAAATCCATAGAGTAAAATTCAACAGTAGCCGGAGCCGCTGTTTTACCGTGTCCGATTAAATCAACGGCAATACATCTGATGTTTGACGGCAGTTGCGAAACTATCTTTTTCCAAGTAATTGTGCTCCCAGTAAAACCGTGGAGAAATACAATTGTCTGAGTTGCCTGTTCATTCCACTGATCTATATTTACATCCTGGCCTTTTACAGTGAATCGAGCCATTGTTCCATCACCTCATGAATACGCGCCCATAACTCACGGTGCTGCTTTACATTCTCATCACGATCTGTGAAAGCTTCGATTAGTTTAATCGGTGTTTGTTTATCTGCTATTAATGCATTCTTAAATTGTTCCAATGATGTGGCTTTTTCGTAATCCAGCTCATACATTTTGGCCATTTGTTCGAATGTCAATGCAGTCGGTGTACCGAAGAGATCTTCATAATGCTCTTCTACCTTCGATTGCGGTAAATAAGAGAAAATTCCGCCACCGTCATTATTCATGACAATTACCGTTAAATCACATTCCTGATAACGGCTTGCAACAAATGCATTTGCATCATGTAAAAATGCCAGATCGCCAATTAATAAATAGGTTTTGCGGTTTTTGCGACCATTACTGAAACCAAGTGCTGTAGATGTTACCCCATCAATTCCATTTGCTCCGCGGTTTGCAAAAATTTGAACAGGGCGATTTTGTGTAAGTAAAAACGTATCAATATCACGGATTGGCATACTGCTGCTGACATAAATGTCGGCGTCTTCCTCAATACTTGTCAGGAATGCCTGTACCATTGCTCCTTCATCATCAGCAAATTGACTGTACTTTTCAATGACATCAGCTGCAAGTAAATCTGCCATTTTCCAAAATTGAACGTACGCCATTTCTGCTTGAGAATTTGCTAATTTCAGCTCCGATAGCCATTCTCCAGGTAACGCATGAATGAAATGTGTCGACATATGAGTAGAATCCCTATACATCGGATCTTCATCGATAACAATATAGCTTTGCGGATTTGCCTGTACGATAAACTGCATTAAAAATTTTGATACAGGCTGTGCACCGAATCGAATGACCGTTTGTGGTCGGACATTTCTTTTGAAGCGTTCATTTTTCATCAATGTATCATATGTAGAAATCGCATATATTTGGCAATCTTCCGGTATTTCTGTGCGCAGGTTCGATAAGCTTTCAATCATTACCGGCCATTTCACTTCACGAATAAAATCCCATAAATATTCTGTGTTCGTTCCTAGCGGCAATTCCCCTACAATCAGAATTCCTGTCGTTGTTTGTTCGATGATTGCTGTCAGCTTTGCCACCGCTTGTTTAGCAGGCTGAAGTTCATTTGTATAGCTTTTAATAAAGCTTGAAACCGGCAATTTATCGGTAAAGTCAATGATTAGCGGTTCACGGAACGGTATATTTAGATGAACAGGTCCAAACGGTGCGGTCGTTGCAATGTTTACCGCACGCACTGTGTGTCGTTCGATAAACGGAATCGTTTGCGGTGCCTCATCCGGAATCGGGAATTCTGCCGACCATTTAACATTATCGCCGTATAGCCGTACTTGATTGATCGTCTGTGGTGCTCCTACTTCTCGCAATTCATGCGGACGGTCTGCTGTTAAAACAATTAACGGTACACGTGCATATTTTGCTTCGACAATGGCAGGATAGTAATTGGCCGCTGCTGTTCCTGATGTACATACAAGCACGACTGGTTTCGCAGTTGATTTAGCTAAGCCTAGCGCGTAAAAGGCTGCCGCTCTTTCATCGACTTGACGATGCATTTCGATTTCCTTTGTTGAGGCAAATGCATAGGCAAGCGGTGTAGAGCGAGAGCCGGGACTTACGACAACCTGCTCTACACCAGAAGCTACTAACGCTGACACAATCGTATAAACATATTTGGATAGTACTTCACGTTCATTCATGTAATTGGCCTCCTAAAGCTCGAAGCATTGGACGGAATTTAACGAGTGTCTCTTCATATTCCGATTGTGCTTCCGAATCTTCGACAATTCCTCCGCCTGCATATAAATACGCTTTATCCTGTACTAATGCTGCCGAGCGAATCGCTACCGCAAACTCGCCATTTCCGTCAGCATCGAGCCAGCCGATTGGCGCTGCATACAGCCCTCGGTTCATCGGTTCATATGTCCGGATTATTTCCATTGCCTGTTCACGCGGAACTCCGCCTAAAGCAGGTGTTGGATGCAAATGTTTCACAAGCTGCAAAATTGTTGCATCTTCATTTAACTGTCCTTCAACAGGTGTATATAAATGCTGAATATCACGGATTTTTAATAACTTCGGTCCATGAGGTACCTTTACTTTTGAACAATTCTTTTTGAAGGTGTCGGTAATCATCTCAACAACATAGTGATGCTCACCAAGGTTTTTCAAATCGCTCAGTAACGTTCTTCCAAGTTCCTCATCGGCTTCAGCTGTTGTTCCGCGCTTAATCGAACCTGCCACACATGAAGAATAGGCACGTCCGTTGTCTACCTTTACTAACCGTTCCGGTGATGCGCCGTAAAATAGTAAGTCACCATGCTCTAAGCCAAACAAATAACTTTCCGGCTGCTCATGTACGACATGCGACAAAATTTGCGGAGAAGTGATCGTTTCCTTAAATTGCAATGCTAAAGATCGTGCAATGACAACCTTTTGCGCTTCATTTGCTTTGATTAAGCTCGTTACCTTATTGATGGAATTCAAATATTCCTTCTTATACGGTTCCATATAGCTTGTCATCGTCGGCTTCGCATAAGTTTTAACTTCCTTCACTTGTGCTGCATGAATGAGCTCGTCACGTTCTTTACGAAGTGCTTCAAACGTTGTTGCGCTGTTTTCCTCGTCCGTAATATAGTTTATTGTGACATAAGCTTTATCATTGCGAATAACTAACTGATGTGTTGCGACAGTAAAGTAGCTTTGCGGGAAGTTTGTCCATTCTGCTGAAACTTCATTTTGTGGATCAAAAGTAAAGCCGCCAAAAAGGATTGGCTGCAGATGCTGATCTTCCTCTATGATTTGACTCGTCAGTTTTTTCCATTCATGTTCTACTAAATCGAAACGAGCGTCAGACGCATTGTTTGCAATTGTATAGGCATGTCCTAAACCAACCAATGTGAATGTTTTTTCACGATTTTGCCAGTAGTTTCGTTTTCCTTTATATTTCGATTCGCCTGCCGCAAAAAATGCCAATGCGGACAAACGGCTTACTTCGATTGTTTCCATATAAAAAATTTGCTTTGAATTTGAGCCTACTTCTATTTCAGTGGCGTTGTACCACTTGTGTTGCATGAAAATTCCCTCCGTCATGTTGCAAATTCACTAAGTATGATGCAAGTATAGCGTTATTTTAATACGTGCTTGAATTTTTATATAATTTGCTCTTTTTTTTTGCGTTCGCGCAGTAAATAATACCTTCTTATCATAACATTTTTCGAGCAAACGTTACATGTATTGTCCCTTCACTCTGTTCAATTTGTTTTATTTGCATTACAATAGTTTAGATAATTGTATTTAGTTAGGAGCGTTTTTTTATGACAAAAGTCGTTGAAGCGGACAAGGGAATTAAAGTTTGGTGGCATTTAACACGTCCCCACACATTAACAGCTTCATTTGTACCGGTATTATTAGGTACGTCGATGGCACTTTCAATAAATCATGAAACAGTTCATTTTGGCTTGTTTTTTGCAATGCTAATTGCCAGTATGCTAATACAGGCTGCAACAAATATGTTCAATGAATATTATGATTATAAACTTGGCCTGGATAATGAAAACTCCGTCGGTATTGGTGGCACAATCGTCCGACATGGTGTAGCACCAAAAACAATTATGGCTATTGCGCTAAGCTTTTACGGCATTGCAATGCTATTAGGTGTTTACATATGTGCCATGACATCCTGGTGGCTAGTTGCTGTCGGACTTGTATGTATGCTGATTGGCTATTTGTATACTGGAGGACCGTACCCGATTGCTTATTCACCATTCGGGGAGTTAGTTTCAGGGGCAGTAATGGGTATGGGTATTGTTCTAATTGCCTTCTTTATTCAAACAGGTGATGTGACAGCTGATGCTGTAATTATCTCTGTGCCGAGTATGATTCTAGTTGGGGCAATTATGCTTTCTAATAATATCCGGGATATTGTAGGAGATACTGAAGGCGGGCGTAAAACAATGGCTATATTGGTTGGCCGACATAACGCTGTTACAGTACTTGCTGGTTTCTTTATTGTTTCGTATATTTGGATTGCTGGCCTTGTAATTCTAGGTCATTTGACACCATGGGCACTGCTTGTATTATTAAGTGTGAAAAAACCGATTGAAGCGATTAAATTATTCAGAGCAAAAGAAAAACCGCTCGAAGTAATGCCGGCCATGAAATACACAGCCCAAACAAACACGATTTTCGGTTTCTTGTTGGCTGTTGGTTTATTAGTTTCATATTTCATTTAAAACTAAAAGAGGTATGTTGAATAATCAACATACCTCTTTTACTATTCCATAACCTCATCAACATGATCAATACATGTTAAAGCTGTCGGAATTGCTTCTAAACGCTCAAAAGGAATCTCTTTCCCGCATACGATACATTCCCCGTATGTGCCTTCATCCATTGCATTTAAAGCTGTTTGAATTCTTTCAATTTCATCTTCTTTCAATTCATTTAGTGTTTTTTCGGTAACAATTGTCGTTAAATCGGTCGCTGCATCTGCTGGATGATTGTCAACTGCAGTTATTTCTGTATCTTCAACAGCTGGTTCTTCATTAACATGCTCCTGCAAAGTTGCAAGCTCCTCTTCTAAAATACTACGTAAATGGTGTAATTGATTGATATCCATATAAAATCCCCCTTTTTCCATTAATAAAATATTACCTATATGAGGATTTTTAAACATCTTTTCTTATTTATTTGCTGCATAAGCAACGATAACATCATGCAAAAATTGTGTAGCACCTGGCCCTACCCGGTCATCATAGTAAGCAGTAAACCGTTCATCGCTTACATACATTTGTGCTAGGCCTATATGTGCTTCTGGGGTATACTTTGCCCAGGAGAAGCTTAGCCAGCGTTTATGAAGCTCTGCTGCTTCCATTGCAACGTCTGACGTTACATCGCCGGACGCCATCGCTTCTTTTAATCGTTCAAACAGTTGTTGTTCCAATTGCTGCATTGCATTATATTGCTCTTCAGTCATCTCTTTAAATTTTTTATTGCTCGCTTCCACTTTAGCTTCACCGTATTTATTACGTATTTCCTCACCGTAGCTCTTTTCATTTTCTTCGATTAGATTGTTTTTAAACACGTCAAATTTCTGTTCATTTGTCATCTTAAGTTCCCCTTCCATCGTTTGGATTGTTTGTTCTATCGTTTTCAGTAAGTCATCAATATGTCGTCTTTTCTTTAGTAATAGCTCGAATTGTTTTTTTAGCTCTTCTTTTACTTCATAATCTGGATGATCGAGCAGTTTTTTTATTTCCTCTAACTTAAAATCCAGCTCCCGGTAAAAAAGTATTTGCTGTAACCGGTCAATATCTTTTTGGCTATATTTTCGGTAGCCATTTTCTGCAATCGTAGAAGGCATCAGCAAACCGATTTCATCGTAATATCGTAGTGTGCGTGCACTCACACCAGATAGCTTGACTAGTTCGTTTATTAACAATTGATCACCTCCTAATTAGTACTATAAAGGTTGACGTAACGTGAAGGTCAATAGATATTATAAAAAAAAAAGCTAACCTAAGTTTTTTCAGGTTGCTTCAATTAATATCTTTTCCAATCTCGGGATAAACTCGTGCAAATAGCTTTCAGGTAATGCTGACATTTGTTCTAATCCGATCTGTTTCACTTCATAATGACGTATATCATTTTCGTATTTATAACCGGATACTTCAATTTCCTTTATTTTATGATTCGCAAGCAATATAAACTGTTTTAAGTTAGCAGAGTATATACCATCCAGTTCTTCTCTTTGAATTGAAAACTTCTCAAGACCACCTGTTAATTCATAAACAAATACATTTGCAAACTCATAATCCTTTATTTTTTCATTATCTATACTGTACGGAATGACTCCAAGTGACGTTAATTGCGAAAACATGACCTTAACCCCTACTTCTTCCTTTAATTCGCGTATACCATCTTCAATTGTCTCCGTTGCCAGTATATGACCAGCTGCCGTAATATCAAATTGGTTTGGATAATCCTTTTTATTTTTGCTACGCAGCTGTAAATAAATACGCCATTCAGAATCTACTTTTTCAATAATCCAGCAATGAAACACTTCATGCCAATAACCTTTTGCATGAACGAGATGACGTTGTTCAATGCCCGTTTCCTTATAAAATTGATCAAATACTTTTAAACGCTCATTCATAAGCTCTTCTCCCTTTTATACAAAAAAACGCCAAGTACATTGTAATAAGTACTTAGCGTTTTTCGTCTTCCTATGTATGACCCGTACGGGATTCGAACCCGTGTTACCGCCGTGAAAGGGCGGTGTCTTAACCACTTGACCAACGGGCCGATGGCGGAGACAGAGGGATTTGAACCCTCGCGCCGCTTACGCGACCTACACCCTTAGCAGGGGCGCCTCTTCAGCCTCTTGAGTATGTCCCCAAAAATAGAAAAATGGCTCCGAAGGCAGGACTCGAACCTGCGACCTGCCGGTTAACAGCCGGATGCTCTACCAACTGAGCTACTTCGGAATAATACTATGGTGGGCCTAAATGGACTCGAACCATCGACCTCACGCTTATCAGGCGTGCGCTCTAACCAGCTGAGCTATAGGCCCTATTTAAAAACTGGAGCGGGTGATCGGAATCGAACCGACAACATCAGCTTGGAAGGCTGAGGTTTTACCACTAAACTACACCCGCATATGGTGGGTTTGGACGGAATCGAACCGCCGACACTTAGAGCTTCAATCTAATGCTCTACCAACTGAGCTACAAACCCACAAATGGCGGTCCCGACCGGGATCGAACCGGCGATCTCCTGCGTGACAGGCAGGCATGTTAACCGCTACACCACGGGACCATTTGGTTGCGGGGGCAGGACTTGAACCTGCGACCTTCGGGTTATGAGCCCGACGAGCTACCACTGCTCCACCCCGCGATAATATTATGTTTGAACCTGTTTTAAGTACCCAGTTTGTAAAAATGGAGGAGGTAGAGGGATTCGAACCCCCGCGCGGTGTTACCCGCCTGTCGGTTTTCAAGACCGATCCCTTCAGCCAGACTTGGGTATACCTCCGTTATATTTAATACGTTAACTGGTGGACCTTACAGGACTCGAACCTGTGACCGGACGGTTATGAGCCGTCTGCTCTAACCAACTGAGCTAAAGGTCCTTTAAGATGGCGGCAGAGGGAGTCGAACCCACGACCTTTCGGGTATGAACCGAGTGCTCTAGCCAACTGAGCTACACCGCCAGGATCTTTATTTTGGTTACAAATTATGGTGGAGCCTAGCGGGATCGAACCGCTGACCTCCTGCGTGCAAGGCAGGCGCTCTCCCAGCTGAGCTAAGGCCCCATAAATGATGGTCGGAATGACAGGATTCGAACCTACGACCCCTTGGTCCCAAACCAAGTGCTCTACCAAGCTGAGCTACATTCCGAAATAATATGGCGCGCCCGGCAGGAGTCGAACCCACAACCTTCTGATCCGTAGTCAGACGCTCTATCCAATTGAGCTACGGGCGCATATTGTTTATTTAAAAGATGGTGCCGAGGGCCGGAATCGAACCGGCACGGTGATCACTCACCGCAGGATTTTAAGTCCTGTGCGTCTGCCAGTTCCGCCACCCCGGCATTTTTTGGAGCGGAAGACGAGGTTCGAACTCGCGACCCCCACCTTGGCAAGGTGGTGTTCTACCACTGAACTACTTCCGCAAAATGCTTAAGATATTTTTACTCTGACAGTAATATGAAATTAAATGGTGCGGGTGAAGGGAGTCGAACCCCCACGCCTTGCGGCGCTAGATCCTAAGTCTAGTGCGTCTGCCAATTCCGCCACACCCGCTAAGCAGTATATAAACTGGTGAGCCATGAAGGACTCGAACCTTCGACCCTCTGATTAAAAGTCAGATGCTCTACCAACTGAGCTAATGGCTCTCTAAATGGTGCCGGCGAAAGGAGTCGAACCCTCGACCTACTGATTACAAGTCAGTTGCTCTACCAACTGAGCTACACCGGCATTTAGAAATGGTGGAGGATGACGGGCTCGAACCGCCGACCCCCTGCTTGTAAGGCAGGTGCTCTCCCAGCTGAGCTAATCCTCCAATGGGTATTTGCTGATTACACTTTCGTAACCGCATGTCCTATCTCTTAAGGACAAGATTTATATTATCATTACTTTTTTTATAATGCAATACCTTTTTTGAAATTATTTTTAAAAAATAAATTATTTTCTATTTTTTCCATGAACCAACTGAGATTGCTCATGAAAACGTTTACTTAGTATAACGAAATTCTAATATGTTTGTCTAATTTTATCAAGGCTTGTTTTTAATATTTATAAATCATTCTGATATAATTATTAATATTACTTATAAATATCAAGTGTTTTAGAATATACGACTACTTATTTATACATTTTATATACTGAAGCTGTCAAGAAAATGTCCGTACTTTTATCATTATTTTTTTTAAGTATTGATATAATGTACATTTTATTTATTTCCACCTATTGGTTTCTCAATATAGTCTTTATCTTTATGTTATTTTCATCATTTTTATTATTCTATAATAATTATTTCCGTGTTTAAATACGCTTAGAATTGCGCTATTTCATTAAATGATTTTGATGCATACCGCAGCCTTATTGGGATTCCACGATTCGGCCGTTAAATCCTTGTTATTTCACCTTTAAATTGCTTTTTACCATGTTCTTTAATGAACCGGGGATTTGATACCTCTATTTGAATTAATGATGGGAAATCCGATTAAAAAGCCCTCTAACATAGTGTCAACTAAACTTCTTGCATGCTCACAATCGACCTTCATTAAATAACCGGAAAATCTCTGCTTTCTTTTTCGCTCCTGCCTACTATCTTGTTCTCCCTTAATCCATGTTCCCTTCAACATAGTGATCGAGGATGTGCTTTTTCACGCAGTATCAATAAAACAATATAATCTTAAAGTAGATTCCGTTTGTGGGTTAATTGAATAAAAATATTTCAACACAGTTTTTTTATCTTTATTATAAAACAGCATAATATTGTGTAAGAAATTTCATCCCTTAAATTTAGCAGCATTGTTTATTATCTTAAGAGAGCTTTTACCGCAACAAAAAAACGCCAAGTACATTGTAATAAGTACTTAGCGTTTTTCGTCTTCCTATGTATGACCCGTACGGGATTCGAACCCGTGTTACCGCCGTGAAAGGGCGGTGTCTTAACCACTTGACCAACGGGCCGATGGCGGAGACAGAGGGATTTGAACCCTCGCGCCGCTTACGCGACCTACACCCTTAGCAGGGGCGCCTCTTCAGCCTCTTGAGTATGTCCCCAAAAATAGAAAAATGGCTCCGAAGGCAGGACTCGAACCTGCGACCTGCCGGTTAACAGCCGGATGCTCTACCAACTGAGCTACTTCGGAATAATACTATGGTGGGCCTAAATGGACTCGAACCATCGACCTCACGCTTATCAGGCGTGCGCTCTAACCAGCTGAGCTATAGGCCCTATTTAAAAACTGGAGCGGGTGATCGGAATCGAACCGACAACATCAGCTTGGAAGGCTGAGGTTTTACCACTAAACTACACCCGCATATGGTGGGTTTGGACGGAATCGAACCGCCGACACTTAGAGCTTCAATCTAATGCTCTACCAACTGAGCTACAAACCCACAAATGGCGGTCCCGACCGGGATCGAACCGGCGATCTCCTGCGTGACAGGCAGGCATGTTAACCGCTACACCACGGGACCATTTGGTTGCGGGGGCAGGACTTGAACCTGCGACCTTCGGGTTATGAGCCCGACGAGCTACCACTGCTCCACCCCGCGATAATATTATGTTTGAACCTGTTTTAAGTACCCAGTTTGTAAAAATGGAGGAGGTAGAGGGATTCGAACCCCCGCGCGGTGTTACCCGCCTGTCGGTTTTCAAGACCGATCCCTTCAGCCAGACTTGGGTATACCTCCGTTATATTTAATACGTTAACTGGTGGACCTTACAGGACTCGAACCTGTGACCGGACGGTTATGAGCCGTCTGCTCTAACCAACTGAGCTAAAGGTCCTTTAAGATGGCGGCAGAGGGAGTCGAACCCACGACCTTTCGGGTATGAACCGAGTGCTCTAGCCAACTGAGCTACACCGCCAGGATCTTTATTTTGGTTACAAATTATGGTGGAGCCTAGCGGGATCGAACCGCTGACCTCCTGCGTGCAAGGCAGGCGCTCTCCCAGCTGAGCTAAGGCCCCATAAATGATGGTCGGAATGACAGGATTCGAACCTACGACCCCTTGGTCCCAAACCAAGTGCTCTACCAAGCTGAGCTACATTCCGAAATAATATGGCGCGCCCGGCAGGAGTCGAACCCACAACCTTCTGATCCGTAGTCAGACGCTCTATCCAATTGAGCTACGGGCGCATATTGTTTATTTAAAAGATGGTGCCGAGGGCCGGAATCGAACCGGCACGGTGATCACTCACCGCAGGATTTTAAGTCCTGTGCGTCTGCCAGTTCCGCCACCCCGGCATTTTTTGGAGCGGAAGACGAGGTTCGAACTCGCGACCCCCACCTTGGCAAGGTGGTGTTCTACCACTGAACTACTTCCGCAAAATGCTTAAGATATTTTTACTCTGACAGTAATATGAAATTAAATGGTGCGGGTGAAGGGAGTCGAACCCCCACGCCTTGCGGCGCTAGATCCTAAGTCTAGTGCGTCTGCCAATTCCGCCACACCCGCTAAGCAGTATATAAACTGGTGAGCCATGAAGGACTCGAACCTTCGACCCTCTGATTAAAAGTCAGATGCTCTACCAACTGAGCTAATGGCTCTCTAAATGGTGCCGGCGAAAGGAGTCGAACCCTCGACCTACTGATTACAAGTCAGTTGCTCTACCAACTGAGCTACACCGGCATTTAGAAATGGTGGAGGATGACGGGCTCGAACCGCCGACCCCCTGCTTGTAAGGCAGGTGCTCTCCCAGCTGAGCTAATCCTCCAATATTCTAGCGAAGCGACGTCCTACTCTCACAGGGGGAAGCCCCCAACTACCATCGGCGCTAAAGAGCTTAACTTCCGTGTTCGGTATGGGAACGGGTGTGACCTCTTTGCCATCATCACTTCACTATAGTGGCCTTTAAATAAGCCTATATAAAAGAATTTCATTCTTTCAAAACTGGATAAACGTTTCATTGAGTTTGTGCAATAAAATGTGGTTAAGTCCTCGACCGATTAGTATTCGTCAGCTGCATGCGTCACCGCACTTCCACCTCGAACCTATCTACCTGATCGTCTTTCAGGGGTCTTACTTACTTGCGTAATGGGAAATCTCATCTTGAGGGGGGCTTCATGCTTAGATGCTTTCAGCACTTATCCCGTCCATACATAGCTACCCAGCGATGCCTTTGGCAAGACAACTGGTACACCAGCGGTATGTCCATCCCGGTCCTCTCGTACTAAGGACAGCTCCTCTCAAATTTCCTACGCCCACGACGGATAGGGACCGAACTGTCTCACGACGTTCTGAACCCAGCTCGCGTACCGCTTTAATGGGCGAACAGCCCAACCCTTGGGACCGACTACAGCCCCAGGATGCGATGAGCCGACATCGAGGTGCCAAACCTCCCCGTCGATGTGGACTCTTGGGGGAGATAAGCCTGTTATCCCCGGGGTAGCTTTTATCCGTTGAGCGATGGCCCTTCCATGCGGAACCACCGGATCACTAAGCCCGTCTTTCGACCCTGCTCGACTTGTAGGTCTCGCAGTCAAGCTCCCTTATGCCTTTACACTCTACGAATGATTTCCAACCATTCTGAGGGAACCTTTGGGCGCCTCCGTTACTCTTTAGGAGGCGACCGCCCCAGTCAAACTGTCCGCCTGACACTGTCTCCTACCCCGCTAAGGGGCATGGGTTAGAAGTTCAATACAACCAGGGTAGTATCCCACCGACGCCTCCTTCGAAGCTGGCGCTCCGAGATCTCTGGCTCCTACCTATCCTGTACAAGTTGTACCAAAATTCAATATCAGGCTACAGTAAAGCTCCACGGGGTCTTTCCGTCCTGTCGCGGGTAACCTGCATCTTCACAGGTACTATAATTTCACCGAGTCTCTCGTTGAGACAGTGCCCAGATCGTTACGCCTTTCGTGCGGGTCGGAACTTACCCGACAAGGAATTTCGCTACCTTAGGACCGTTATAGTTACGGCCGCCGTTTACTGGGGCTTCAATTCACAGCTTCGCTTGCGCTAACCGCTCCTCTTAACCTTCCAGCACCGGGCAGGCGTCAGCCCCTATACGTCACCTTACGGTTTTGCAGAGACCTGTGTTTTTGCTAAACAGTCGCCTGGGCCTATTCACTGCGGCTTCTCTAGGCTATGCACCCAAAGAAGCACCCCTTCTCCCGAAGTTACGGGGTCATTTTGCCGAGTTCCTTAACGAGAGTTCTCTCGCACACCTTAGGATTCTCTCCTCGACTACCTGTGTCGGTTTGCGGTACGGGCACCTCTCACCTCGATAGAGGCTTTTCTTGGCAGTGTGAAATCAGGAACTTCGCTCATACGAGCTCGTCATCACAGCTCAACGTTATAGTATGCGGATTTGCCTACATACACGCCTTACTGCTTGAACACGCGCAACCAACGGCGTGCTTACCCTATCCTACTGCGTCCCCCCATTTCTCAAACGGTGAGGAGGTGGTACAGGAATATCAACCTGTTGTCCATCGCCTACGCCTATCGGCCTCGGCTTAGGTCCCGACTAACCCTGAGCGGACGAGCCTTCCTCAGGAAACCTTAGTCATACGGTGCATGGGATTCTCACCCATGTTTCGCTACTCATACCGGCATTCTCACTTCTAACCGCTCCACCAGTCCTTCCGGTCTGACTTCAACGCTGTTAGAACGCTCTCCTACCACGCATACTCTAAGTATGCATCCACAGCTTCGGTGAATCGTTTAGCCCCGATACATTTTCGGCGCAGCGTCACTCGACCAGTGAGCTATTACGCACTCTTTAAATGATGGCTGCTTCTAAGCCAACATCCTGGTTGTCTAAGCAACGCCACATCCTTTTCCACTTAACGATTACTTGGGGACCTTAGCTGGTGGTCTGGGCTGTTTCCCTCTTGACTACGGATCTTATCACTCGCAGTCTGACTCCCGTGTATAAATATCCGGCATTCGGAGTTTGTCTGAATTCGGTAAAGCGAGATGCCCCCCTAGTCCAAACAGTGCTCTACCTCCGGTATTCTCAATCACGAGGCTAGCCCTAAAGCTATTTCGGAGAGAACCAGCTATCTCCAGGTTCGATTGGAATTTCTCCGCTACCCACACCTCATCCCCGCACTTTTCAACGTGCGTGGGTTCGGGCCTCCAGTGAGTGTTACCTCACCTTCACCCTGGACATGGGTAGATCACCTGGTTTCGGGTCTACGACCACGTACTAATTCGCCCTATTCAGACTCGCTTTCGCTGCGGCTCCGTCTTCTCAACTTAACCTCGCACGTAATCGTAACTCGCCGGTTCATTCTACAAAAGGCACGCTATCACCCATTAACGGGCTCTAACTACTTGTAGGCACACGGTTTCAGGATCTATTTCACTCCCCTTCCGGGGTGCTTTTCACCTTTCCCTCACGGTACTGGTTCACTATCGG